>NZ_CP021435.1 GCF_002549795.1 Halomonas beimenensis
CAAAAGATATCAATATCTTGCTTTCACAAGAAGGCTGTGGGCAACCTGCGAGGAAGCGGAGGGTCGACGGTGGACGACCCGGGGAGCCTTGGTCGAGCTGTCCACAGGGCGGGACTTGTCCGCCGTATCCGCAGCGATTGTCCCCTGGCTCCGGGGCAGGTTTTCCACAGCGCTGTCCCCTCGTTCATCTCATGTGGATAACCCCTCGGCGGAACGATACAATGTGCGGTCGTTCTTCAACCCGTATGGTGAGGTCGCGTGTCGCTCGCTCTCTGGCAACAATGTCTCGATACCCTGCAGGATGAATTGAGCTCCCAGCAGTTCAATACCTGGATTCGGCCGCTGCAGGCGGAAGAGGGGGAGTCCAACCAGCTGCGGCTGTTGGCCCCCAACCGCTTCGTGCGCGATTGGGTCAGCGACAAGTACGCCAAGCGCATCAGCGAACTCATGCGCGAGCTCTCGCCGGCCAAGCCGCCCAAGGTGGTATTGACGGTGGGCAGTCGCCGGGCCGCGGCGCCGGCCCCTCAACCCCGTGAACTCGGGGATCCGGTCTCCGCGACCCCGCGTGCGCCGGCGGTGCAGACGCCGCCGCGCGGTGACGTCGCCGATGAGAGCGAGATCGACCGGTTGCGCGAGGAAGGTGAGCCCACCGGTCGGCCGGTGGGCGGCGAACGGCAGGTGCAGGTGGAGGGAAGCCTCAAGCACAACAGCGGCCTCAACCCCAACTTCACCTTCGAGACCTTCGTCGAGGGCAAGTCCAACCAGCTCGCCCGAGCAGCCTCCCGACAGGTTTCCGAGAACCCCGGCGGGGCCTACAACCCGCTGTTCCTGTATGGCGGCGTCGGCCTGGGCAAGACCCACCTGATGCACGCCGTGGGCAATGCCCTGGCCGGGCGCCGCGAGAACGCCAGGGTGGTCTACCTGCATTCCGAGCGCTTCGTCGCCGACATGGTCAAGGCGTTGCAGCTCAATGCCATCAACGACTTCAAGCGCTTCTATCGCAGCGTCGATGCCCTGCTGATCGACGATATCCAGTTCTTCGCCGGCAAGGAGCGGTCGCAGGAGGAGTTCTTCCACACCTTCAATGCCTTGCTCGAAGGGGGACAGCAGATGATCCTCACCTCGGATCGCTACCCCAAGGAGATCAGCGGGGTGGAGGAGCGGCTCAAGTCCCGCTTCGGCTGGGGATTGACCGTGGCCATCGAGCCGCCCGAACTCGAGACCCGGGTCGCGATCCTGATGAAGAAGGCCGACCAGGCCAAGGTCGACCTGCCTCATGATGCCGCCTTCTTCATCGCCCAGAAGATCCGCTCCAACGTCCGTGAGCTGGAGGGCGCCCTGAAGAAGGTCATCGCCGACTCCCACTTCATGGGCAAGCCGATCACCCAGGATTTCATCCGTGAGTCGCTCAAGGATCTGCTCGCCCTGCAGGACAAGCAGGTCGGGGTCGACAACATCCAGCGCACCGTGGCGGAGTACTACAAGATCAAGCTGGCCGACCTGTTGTCGAAGCGCCGTTCCCGCTCGGTGGCGCGCCCCCGGCAGGTGGCGATGGCGCTGGCCAAGGAGCTCACCAATCACAGCCTGCCCGAGATCGGTGACGCCTTCGGGGGCCGGGATCACACCACGGTGCTGCACGCCTGCCGGAAGGTGCAGGCGCTTCAGGAAGAAAACGCGGACATCCGCGAGGACTACAAGAATCTGCTGCGTATTCTCACCAGCTGATTCGCGATACCGGATCGACCGGTCGGGGTCGCCGGCCGCCATCCCTCCAGGACAAGAGAAGTGGAGTCGACATGAAATTTTCCATCTCCCGTGAAGCGCTGCTGCGCCCCCTGGCGCTGGTCGCCGGCGTGGTGGAGCGTCGCCAGACCCTGCCGGTGCTGTCGAACGTGCTGATCCAGGTCGAACAGGACCAGGTCTCGCTGACCGGCACCGACCTGGAAGTCGAGCTGATCGGTCGGACCGTGGCGAGCCAGGTGGAGCAGCCGGGGGGCATCACGGTGCCGGCGCGCAAGCTGATGGACATCTGCAAGTCGCTGCCCGATCAGTCCGAGATCCAGCTGTCGCTGGAGGAGGGGCGGGCGGTGCTGCGCAGTGGCCGCTCCCGCTTCACCCTCTCGACCCTGCCGGTGGCGGAGTTCCCGAGCATCGAGGACAGCCAGAGCAGCGTCGAGTTGAGCCTGCCGCGGGGAACGCTCAAGCACCTCATCGATGCCACCTCCTTCGCCATGGCGCAGCAGGACGTTCGCTACTACCTCAATGGCATGCTGCTGGAGTTCGGCACCAACCTGGTGCGTGCCGTGGCCACCGACGGCCATCGCCTGGCGGTCTGCTCGCGGCCTGCCGAGACCCAGGTGGAGCCCTCCCAGAAGCTGATCGTGCCTCGCAAGGGGGTGCTCGAGCTGGTACGCCTGCTCGACGATGGCGAGGAGCCGGTCAGTCTCACCCTAGGGGCCACCCATATCCGCGCCCACACCGGCGACTTCACCTTCACCTCCAAGCTGGTGGACGGCAAGTTCCCGGACTACGAGCGGGTGGTTCCGCGGGGCGGCGACAAGGTCTTCATCGCCGACCGGGCGGAACTCAGGCAGGTACTGTCGCGCACCGCCATCCTTTCCAACGAGAAGTATCGCGGCGTGCGGCTCAACCTGGAGGAAGGCAATCTGCGCGTCATGGCCAACAACCCCGAACAGGAGGAAGCCGAGGAGAACGTGGGCATCGAATATGCCGGACCCGCCATGGAGATCGGCTTCAATGTCGGCTACCTGGTGGATGTCCTCAACGTGCTGGGCGAGGACCGGGTGCAGATGACCATGGCCGATCCCAACAGCAGTGCCCTGATGGAAGAGCCCGGCGGGGGTGACGCCCTCTACGTCGTCATGCCCATGCGCCTCTGACGATCCCTCTCGACGCGTCCCCGCTCCGTTCCTTCATGCCCCTCGAGCGTCTCGCCTTCCAGGGCCTGCGCAACCTGCAGGCCCTGGAGTTATCGCCCGGCCCCCGCATCAACCTCTTCGTCGGGGACAACGGCAGCGGCAAGACCAGCCTGCTGGAGGGCATCCATGTGCTTGGCATGGGGCGTTCCTTCCGCACACGCCACCTGCGCCATGCCATCGCTCACGATGCCGAGGCCATGGTCCTGCATGCCCGCCTCGCGGGAGAGCCTGCCTTGCCGGTCGGCTTGCGCCGGCATCGAGACGCCAAGGAATCCGAGCTGCGCCTGGGAGGGCAGAAACTCGACCGGGTCTCCCGCCTGGTGGAGGCGCTGCCGCTGCAGCTGATCAACCCGGATGCCTTCCGCCTGCTCGAGGGATCCCCGTCGGGGCGCCGGGAGTTCCTCGACTGGGGCGTGTTTCACGTGAAACACGACTTCCTTCCCGCGTGGCAGCGCTACCGGCGTGCGCTCAAGCATCGGAATGCCCTCATCAGGCATGGTAGAATGAGCGATGCTTCACTGAACGCCTGGGAGCAGGAACTGGTGGCCTGGGGGGAGCATCTGGATGCCCTGCGACGGGACTGGATGAGTGCCTTCGCGCCGGTCTTCGCCGAGACGCTGGCGGGGCTGATCGATCTGCCGGGCCTCGAGTTGCGCTACTCGCGGGGATGGGATCGCAAGCGCGCCCTGGGCGAGGTGCTCAGGCAAGGGCGAGACACCGACCGACAGATGGGCTTTACCCAACAGGGGCCGCAACGAGCCGACCTCGGCATCCGGCTGGATAGGCGTCCGGCCGTGGAGGTCCTGTCGCGTGGCCAGCAGAAACTGGTCGTCAGCGCCATGAAATTGGCGCAGGGCCGCCTGCTGGAGGAGCTCACGGGGCGCACCTGCCTGTACCTGATCGACGACTTGCCCGCCGAGCTGGATGGCGAGCATCGCCGTGTCTTCTGCCAGTGGCTGGAGCGCATGCGCTGCCAGGCGTTCATCACCAGCGTCGATACGGATGCCCTGGCCGGACCCTGGAGCACGCAAACACCGGTGGCGATGTTTCACGTGAAACGCACCGAATCGGGGCAGGGGCAGCTGCTGCCAATGGACAGACAGACTTCATGATGGAGTAGTCAATGAGCGAACAGGCTTACGACTCATCGAGCATCAAGGTCCTCAAGGGCCTGGATGCGGTACGCAAGCGGCCCGGGATGTATATCGGCGATACCGATGACGGGACTGGCCTGCACCACATGGTGTTCGAGCTGGTGGACAACTCCATCGACGAAGCCCTGGCCGGTTATTGCAGCGAGATTCGCGTGATCATCCACCCCGACGAGTCGATCACCGTGAGCGACAACGGTCGGGGAATCCCCACCGAGATCCACGAGGGCGAGGGCGTCTCGGCGGCCGAGGTGATCATGACGGTGCTGCACGCCGGCGGCAAGTTCGACGACAACTCCTACAAGGTCTCCGGGGGCCTGCACGGGGTGGGGGTCTCGGTGGTCAATGCGCTTTCCGAGGAGCTCAAGCTCACCATCTGGCGTCAGGGCCAGGTCCACGAGCAGATCTACCACCATGGCGTCCCGGCGGGGCCGCTGAGCGTGGTCGGCAAGACCGAGCAGACCGGCAGCCGGGTTCACTTCAAGCCGTCGCCCGAGACCTTCCACAACATCGAGTTCCACTACGACGTGCTCGCCAAGCGGCTGCGCGAGCTGTCCTTCCTGAACTCGGGCGTGGCGATCCGCCTGATGGACGAGCGCTCCGGCAAGGAGGAGCTGTTCCACTACGAGGGCGGCCTCAAGGCCTTCGTCGATCACCTGAACACCAACAAGACGGTGCTCAACCCGGTCTTCCACTTCAATGTCGAGCGCGAGGACGGGGTCGGCGTCGAGGTGGCCATGCAGTGGAACGACACCTTCGCCGAGAACATCTTCTGCTACACGAACAACATTCCCCAGCGGGATGGCGGCACCCACCTGGCCGGCTTCCGGGCGGCCCTGACCCGGACGCTGAACCACTACATCGACGCCGAGGGCCTGCTCAAGAAGACCAAGGTCAACACCTCCGGCGACGATGCCCGGGAGGGGCTGACGGCGATCATCTCGGTCAAGGTGCCCGATCCCAAGTTCTCCTCCCAGACCAAGGACAAGCTGGTCTCGTCCGAAGTGAAGACGGCGGTCGAGCAGGAGATGGGGCGACTCTTCTCCGAGTACCTGGTGGAAAAACCCAACGAGGCCAAGTCCATCGTCAACAAGATGCTGGATGCGGCCCGGGCGCGGGAGGCGGCGCGCAAGGCCCGTGACATGACCCGTCGCAAGGGGGCGCTGGACATCGCCGGGCTGCCCGGCAAGCTGGCCGACTGCCAGGAGAAGGATCCGAGCCTGTCCGAGCTGTTCCTGGTCGAGGGTGACTCGGCAGGGGGGAGCGCCAAGCAGGGGCGGGATCGCCGCACCCAGGCGATCCTGCCGCTCAAGGGCAAGATCCTCAACGTGGAGAAGGCGCGCTTCGACAAGATGCTGTCCTCGGCGGAGGTCGGCACCCTGATCACCGCCCTGGGCTGCGGCATCGGGCGCGAGGAGTTCAATCCCGACAAGCTGCGCTATCACTCCATCATCATCATGACCGATGCCGACGTCGACGGCTCGCACATCCGCACCCTGCTGTTGACCTTCTTCTTCCGTCAGATGTCGCAGCTGATCGAGCGCGGTCACGTGTTCATCGCCCAGCCCCCGCTCTACAAGATCAAGCGCGGCAAGCAGGAGAGTTACCTCAAGGACGAGCAGGCGCTCACCGACTACCTGACCACCACGGCCCTGGATGGCGCCCGCCTCCACGTCAATGCCGACGCTCCCGGCATCGCCGGCGAGCAGCTTCAGGCGCTGGTCGACGAGTACCGCGACGTGATGCGGCGCATCGACCGCCTGTCCCGGGTCTACCCCGACGTGGTGCTGCGAAAGATCGTCCATGCCGCTCGCCTCGAGGGCGAGGACAGCCTGCGCGATCGCGTCACCATGCAGAACTGGATCGAGTACCTCCAGGCGGAGATGGATGCCCTGGTGGCCTACGAGGGGGGGCCTCGCTACACCTTCCGGCTGGAGGAGGACTCCGAGCGTGGCTTCTTCCTCCCGGCGGTGAGCCTGACCGCCCATGGCGTCACCACCGACTACGTGTGGGGCGTGGACTTCTTCACCAGTGCCGATTACCGTGCCATCGCCGGCCTCGGCGTCACCCTGGACGGCCTGCTCGAGGAGGGCGCCTTCGTGGCTCGGGGCGATCGCCAGCAGCCGGTGGTCAGCTTCTACGATGCCCTGGAGTGGCTGATGAACGAGGCCCAGCGTGGCCTCTCCATCCAGCGCTACAAGGGACTGGGGGAGATGAATCCCGATCAGCTCTGGGAGACCACCATGGATCCCAACACCCGTCGGCTGCTCCGCGTCTCCATCGAGGATGCCGTGGCCGCCGACATGATGTTCAACACCCTGATGGGCGACGAGGTCGAGCCGCGGCGTGACTTCATCGAACGGAACGCCCTGGTGGCCAACCTGGACATCTGATACGGGCTTCGCCCGGAGCAATAAGCGCCGAGCTGAAAAAGTAGCAAGTGACAAGTTGAATGTGACAAGAAAGCCCCGCCGGTGATCGCCGGCGGGGCTTTCTATTGATGGGAAGAGAAGCCCGGGCTGGGTTTCCTTGCTACTTTTGACGTTCTACTTGAGCCTTCGCTTGGCCGCTACTGTGCCAGCAGCCAGTCCGCGAAGCCGGCCAGGTCGGCGAAGACGCGCGTCCTGTCGTTCTCGACCAGATCCGGGCGCTTGGCCAGGGTGCGCTCCCCCTTGCCGGTGCGGACCAGCACCGGCCGGCAGCCGACGGCTAGACCGGCTTCCAGGTCGCGCAAGCTGTCGCCGATCATCCAGCTTCCCTTCAGGGTCGTCAGCCCCAGGTCGTCGCGAAGCCGTTCCAGCAGGCCGGGGAGAGGCTTTCGGCAATCGCAGCCGTCGTCCGGCCCATGGGGGCAATGCACGATACGGGCGATCTCGCCGCCGGCCTCCCGGACGAGGGTGTCGAGCCGGTCGTGCATGGCGGCGAGGGTGGCCTCGTCGTAGTAGCCCCGGGCGATGCCGGACTGGTTAGTGGCCACGGCCACCGTCCAGCCGGCCCGGGACAGCCGGGCGATGGCATCGATCGCCTGGGGGTAGGGGATCCATTCGTCCAGGGACTTCACGTAGTCGTCGGAATCCCGGTTGATCACGCCATCCCGGTCGAGAATGACGAGCTTGTCGGCTTGCGGCATGGATGAATTGTCTGTCGGTGAAGGAGTCATGGAGATCGAGTGTTTCACGTGGAACATCGGCTGCCAAGCCTGCCCGGCTTCGCCGGGAGCTCGCCCGGACTTCGTCCGGAGCCAGACGATCGTCCGCTTCGCGGCCGTAAGCGGGAAGCTCGAAGAAGCCCCGGCCGGGCTTCGCGCCGGAGCCTGAAGTCATAAGCTTGAAGCTGGAAGAACCCCCTTGAAGCGATTAGTGGAGGCTTCCAGCTCCGTCGAAGCCGGTGTGTTCCACGTGAAACATCCTGGCAGAGAAAAGGGCCGGCGAGTCGCCTCGCCGGCCCTGACGGGATCCGCGTAATGCCGCTTACTGCTGAAGCAGGGCGATATCCGCGACCTCGAGGAACAATGCCTGGAGGCTGGCCAGCAGGGCCAGGCGGTTGCGTTTCACCGCCTCGTCCTCGGCCATGACCATCACTCGGTCGAAGAAGGTATCCACCGGCTCGCGCAGCCCGGCCAGGATGTCCAGGGCGTCGCTGTAGCGAGCCTCGGCGAACAGCGGCGACACCTTGTCCTGGCAGGCGGCCAGTGCCTCGGCCAGGGCCTGTTCGGCGTCTTCCCGAAGCAGGGCGCCGTCCACGTTGGGGCTCACCTCGCCGTCTTGCTTGGCGAGGATGTTGGAGACCCGCTTGTTGGCGGCGGCCAGGGCGGCGGCCTCCTCGCGCCGGGCGAAGGCCTGGACGGCCTCCAGGCGGCGGGCGAAGTCCAGCGGTTTGGTGACCGGGCGGGCGCGCACCGCCAGGTAGGTCTCGGCGCCGATGCCCTCGTCGTGCCCCCAGGCGCGGAAGCGGTCGAGCATGTAGGTCAGCACCTCCTCGACCAGGCCCTCGGCATAGGGAAGCTCCTGGTGCTGGGCGGCGGCCAGCTCCAGGAGCTCACGCAGGTCCAGGTTCAGCTCGCCCTTGACCAGGATATTGAGCACCCCGATGGCGGCCCGGCGAAGGGCGAAGGGATCCTTGGTGCCGGTCGGGCGCTGGCCGATGCCGAAGATGCCGGTCAGGGTATCGAGGCGATCGGCCAGCGCCAGGGCCTGGCCGGTGCGGGTCTGCGGGATGGCATCGCCGGCGAAGCGGGGCAGGTACTGCTCCTCGATCGCCTGGGCGACCTCGGCATTCTCGCCGTCGTGGGTAGCGTAGTAGCGACCCATGATGCCCTGGAGTTCGGGGAATTCCAGCACCATTTCGGTGACCAGGTCACACTTGGCCAGTTCGGCGGCGCGCCGGGCATGAGCCACGTCGCCGTCGATCTTGCCGGCGATGAAGGCGGCCACGGCGGCGCTGCGATGGGCCTTGTCGGCCAGGGTGCCGAGCTTCTGCTGGAACACCACGCTGGAGAGCCCGCCGATGCGATCGGCCAGAGGACGCTGGCGGTCGGTGTCATAGAAGAAGGCGGCATCGGCCAGGCGAGGGCGGATCACCTTCTCGTTGCCCTGGATCACCAGCTCCGGCGACTCGCTGTCGATGTTGGCGACGGTGATGAACTGCGGCTTGAGTCGGCCCTCGGCGTCCAGCAGGTGGAAGTACTTCTGGTTGGCCTTCATCGAGGAGATCAGGCACTCGGCGGGCACCTCGAGGAAGCGCTCGTCGAAGCCGCCGGTGAGCGCCACCGGCCATTCCACCAGGCCGCTCACCTCGATCAGCAGCTCCTCGTCGATCACCGCCTGGGCCTCCTGGACCTCGGCCTCGGCCAGGACTTGCTCGCGGATGCGTTCGCGGCGGATGTCGCGGTCGGCCAGCACCCAGGCACCTTCCAGGGCGGCGAGGTAGTCGTCGGCATGGGCCAGGGCGATGGGGGCCGGGGCATGGAAGCGATGGCCGCGAGTGGTGCGTCCGGCCTCGAGCCCCAGGGCGCGGGCTTCCACCACGCGGTCCCCGTAGAGCATCACCAGCCAGTGGGCGGGGCGGGAGAATTCCACCCGTGAGGCGCCCCAGCGCATGTTCTTGGGCACCGGCAGCGCGGCGATGGCCTTCTCGACGATCCCCGGCAACAGAACGGTGGTGGCCTCGCCCTGCTGTTGCTCGCGATAGCCCAGCCAGGTGCCCTTGTCGGTCTCCAGGTGGATCAGCTGGTCGACGCTAACCCCGCAGGAGCGGGCGAAGCCCTCGGCGGCCTTGGTCGGCTGGCCGTCCTTGAAGGCGGCGGCGAGTGCCGGGCCGCGGCGCTCGACCTCGCGGTCGGGCTGCTTGTCGGCCAGTTCGGTGACCTGAACGGCCAGGCGGCGCGGGGTGGCGTAGGCGCGCACGTCGCCATGGGCGATCTCCGCCTCCTCGAGCCCGCGGCGGAGACCCGAGGCGAAGGCGTCGGAGAGTGCATCGATCGCGCCCGGCGGCAGTTCCTCGACGCCCAGTTCGACCAGAAAGGTATCGGCAGCCATCTCAAGCGTCTCCCTGTTCGGCAAGCAGTTCGCGACGCAGGGCCTCGGGGGCCAGCGGGAAGCCGGCGGCCTTGCGTGATTCGTAGTAGGCATGGGCCACGTCCCGGGCCATGGTGCGCACGCGCAGGATGTAGCGCTGGCGTTCGGTGACCGAGATGGCGTGGCGGGCGTCGAGGAGGTTGAAGGTGTGCGAAGCCTTGAGCACCTGCTCGTAGGCGGGCAGCGGCAGGCCGGCCTCGAGCAGCTTGGTGCACTCGCGTTCCTGGTGATCGAAGGCGCCGAACAGCGCCGGCACGTCGGCGTGCTCGAAGTTGTAGGTCGACTGCTCGCGCTCGTTCTGCAGGAAGACGTCGCCGTAGCTGACACTGGAGCCGTCCGGGGCGATGGTCCAGATCAGGTCGTAGACGCTGTCCACGTCCTGGATGTACATGGCGATGCGTTCCAGGCCATAGGTCAGCTCTCCGGTGACCGGATAGCATTCCAGGCCGCCGGCCTGCTGGAAGTAGGTGAACTGGGTCACCTCCATGCCGTTGAGCCACACCTCCCAGCCGAGCCCCCAGGCACCCAGGGTCGGGGATTCCCAGTTGTCCTCGACGAAGCGGATGTCATGGACCAGCGGGTCGATGCCGAGACGCTTGAGCGAGCCGAGGTAGAGTTCCTGCAGCTCCGCGGGGGAGGGCTTCATCACCACCTGGAACTGGTAGTAGTGTTGCAGGCGGTTGGGGTTCTCCCCGTAGCGGCCGTCGGTGGGGCGTCGCGAGGGCTGCACGTAGGCGGCATTCCAGGTTTCGGGACCGATGGAGCGCAGGAAGGTGGCGGGGTGGAAGGTCCCGGCGCCGACTTCCATGTCCAGGGGCTGGAGCACCACGCAGCCCTGTTCGGCCCAGTACTGCTGCAGGGCCAGGATCAGGCCCTGGAAGGTTGTCACGTCTGGCGTCGACTGTGTCATTGCGGAAGCACCGTTGGCCATGAATTCACGAGCCGTCAAGTATACAATCACGGGCAGATCGGTTATAGGCACAGCCCGGAATCCCTGGGGCTATCCTCCGTCGAATGACGACTCGGGGCCGATCCGGCGACAGGTCCCGGTGTGCCGGACCATCGAGGAGGCGCTGTGAACCCTTCCCTGGGTGCTACCGACGCCACCCAGGGCGTCGACCGCCTCTTCGACCTGTCCCCGGCGCCCCTCGTCATCACCCATCAAGATGGCCCTGCCCGCATAGAGAGGAATCCCCATGATCGTAGTGACAGGCGGAGCCGGCTTCATCGGCTCGAATCTGGTCAAGGCACTCAACGAGCGCGGTCGCGACGACGTGCTGGTCGTCGACGACCTCTCGGACGGCACCAAGTTCGTCAACCTCGCCGACTGCACCCTCGGCGACTACCTGGACAAGGACGACTTCCTGGCGCGGATCCGCGCCGCCCTCGACGGCGAGGACCCGCACCTGCCGCCCATCGAGGCGATCTTCCACCAGGGAGCCTGCTCCGACACCACGGAGTGGGACGGGCGCTTCATGCTCCACAACAACTTCGAGTACTCCAAGGAGCTGCTCCACTACTGCCAGCGTGAGGGCATTCCCTTCCTCTATGCCTCCTCCGCCGCCACCTACGGCGGCAGCGAGGTGTTCCGGGAGGAGCCCGAGCACGAGAAGCCGCTGAACGTCTACGGCTACTCCAAGCTGCTCTTCGACCAGTACGTGCGCGCCCGTCACGACGAGTTCGAGAGCCAGGTGGTGGGCTTCCGCTACTTCAACGTCTACGGCCCCCGGGAGCAGCACAAGGGCAAGATGGCCAGCGTCGCCTACCATCACCACACCCAGGTCAGCGCCGGCGAGAACCTCCGGCTGTTCGGCGCCTGGGACGGCTACGAGGCGGGCATGCAGAGCCGCGACTTCGTTTACGTGGGCGACGTGGTGGACGTCAACCTCTGGTTCCTCGATCACCCCGAGGCCTCCGGCATCTTCAACCTGGGCACCGGGCGGGCCGAGCCCTTCAAGGCCATCGGCGAGGCGGTGATCGACTACTACGGCCAGGGCCGGATCGACTACATCGACTTCCCCGAGGAACTGAAGGGACGCTACCAGAGCTATACCCGCGCCGACATCACCCGGCTGCGGGAGGCCGGCTACGACCGGGAATTCCGCACCGTGGCCGAGGGCGTACGCGCCTACCTGGAGTGGCTGAATGGTTGAGACGGGGGAGCGCATCCTGGTCGTCGGACCTTCCTGGGTCGGCGACATGGTCATGGCCCAGAGCCTGTTCAAGACCCTCAAGGGGCGTGACCCGCAGGCCCGCATCGGCGTGGTGGCACCGGCCTGGTCGCAGCCCATCCTCGAGCGCATGGACGAGGTCGACGAGGTCGCCGGCCTGGAGGTGGGACACGGCGAGTTCGGCTGGGCGCCCCGGCGTCGCCTGGCCGCCTCGCTGCGCGAGCGATTCGACCGGGCCATCGTGCTGCCCCGTTCCTGGAAGTCGGCCCTGGTTCCCTTCCTGGCCCGCATCCCCCGCCGCACCGGCTTCCTCGGCGAGCAGCGCTATGCCCTGCTCAACGATCGTCGCCGCCTGGACAAGGCGGTGCTCGACCAGACCGTCAAGCGCTTCGTGGCGCTCGGCCTGACGGCCGAGGAGGCGGCTACCGGCGACTTCGCCATCCCCCGGCCGGCCCTGCGCCGGGACGATGTCAACCTGACGGCCCTGCGCGAGAGGCTCGGCCTCTCGGAACGACCGGCCATCGCCATGATGCCCGGCGCCGAGTATGGTCCCGCCAAGCAATGGCCGCTGGCCTATTTCCGCACCCTGGCCGAGACCCTGGTCGACGACGGTTATGAGGTGCGGGTCCTCGGCGGCCCCAAGGACGCCGGGGCCGGCGAGACCATCGCCGCCGGGCTCGGCCATGTCCACAACCTGTGCGGACAGACTCGCCTGGCGGATGCCGTGGACCTGCTCGCCGATTGCCGCCAGGCGGTGACCAACGATTCCGGCCTGATGCACGTGGCCGCCGCCGCGGGAACCCGGGTCCAGGCCGTCTACGGGTCCTCCTCGCCGGCCTACACCCCGCCGCTGACCGACAATGCCGAGGTCCACTACCTGGCCCTGGACTGCTCGCCCTGTTTCGAGCGGAACTGCCCGCTGGGCCACACGAACTGCCTCAAGCAGTTGTCCCCCGCTCGAGTGCTGGCCGCCATCCGGGCCGAGGGCTAACGGTTCGGATTCACCGCCTTCGGCTCGGGGCGCGGCAGGTGCCCGAGCCCTTCCCAGAGCCGCTGTTGGAGAGCGGTCTCCTCCTTGAGCCGGCCATTGAGGGCCGTCAGGCCGTGCCGCTCGACCAGCGTCGGCTGGTCCGAGAGGAGCGACACCCCCAGCCCGGCCCTGTGGCGGTCGGGTCTGAAGCCCATGGCCTCGAGGACCGTGGGCAGGAGGTCCAGGGTCGAGGCCTCGCGCACGATCCGGCCGGGCGCGAGGCCGTTGCCGAGGAGGATGAAGGTGTTCTCCCTTGGGCCCTCGGTGAGCGCCTCCCAGGCCGAGACCCGCATGCTCAGGTGATCGCTGGCGATCATCACCAGGGTGTCCTCGAGCAGCCCCTCTGCCTCGAGCCACTCGACCAGGCGTCTGGCCAGCCAGGCGGAGCACTCCACCGCATAGAGGATGTCCTCGCCGTCGAACGCGCCCTGGCGCTCGCGGCATGCCCGGGCGGGGAAGCCGGCGGGGGGGTGGGTGCCGAGGCTCAGGGTGACCACGGCCCAGGGTGTCCCCTGAGCCTCGAGGTGACGGATCTCCTCCCGGGTGAAGTCGTAGAGGCTGTCGTCGTACAGCCCCCAGCTGTTGAGATAGTCCGGTTCGTCGAGGCGCGGGGCCAGGGTCTCGCGTCCCCGGACCCGATCGAAGCCATGGTCCGTGTAGAACCGGCCCTTGCCCGCGAAGCGAGTGCTGGCGCCGCCGAGGTAGCTGAGGCGGTATCCCTGCGCATCCAGCAGGTCGCCCAGGCAGTCCACCCCCGGCACCACCCGCGCCAGCGGCTCGAACTGGCTGTCATGCAGCAGCCCCGCCGGCATCAGGGGCGTGCCGCACTGGCTGGCGATCATCCCGGCCATGGTCCAGCCGGTATTGTCCAGCTGGCGGATCCCCTCGACCACCACGCCGCGGCGGCCCAGGGCGGCCAGCGGCGCATAGGCATCGCCGAAGCGTTCACGGTCCGCGTAGGTGCGCTCGAGGCTCTCCAGGTAGAGCACCAGCAGGTTGGGCGGCTCGGCGGGGACGGTGCGCAGGGTCGGGGGGACGTAGCGCCGGTCCAGCCAGGCCCCGTCCTCGGTGACGATGGCCGCGCCGCGCTGGCCGAGGCCATACAACAGGGGGTTGGCGGCCAGCAGCACCAGCGCCAGCAGACGCTCCGCCAGTCTCCAGCGGGGATCGACGCGGACCAGCCAGGTGAAGGCCGCCAGTACCGGCAGCATGGCCAGGGTATAGAGGATGGCGGCGAGGATGCGATCCGTGCCGCCATGCTCGCTCATGCCCGCCTGGAGGTGGAAGAAGACCGCGCCCAGGTCGACGTCGCCGAAGCTGTCGGCCAGGTAGACGTAGACGCCCCACAGCGCGAGCGGTACCAGCGACCAGGGCCAGACTCGGGCGGGGGAGGAGCCGGCCGGCGGTGCTCCCCAGCGCAGGGCCTTCGCCAGGATCAGCCAGCCGGCGGCGATGGGCAGGAGCGCCGCGTAGGGCAGGCGGGTGACGGTCACGGCGGTGTGCCCCAGGGCCAGGCCCAGGGTCAGCAGGGCCCACCAGCGGGCCCGAAACACCGGGGCCGTGTCAGGGGAATCGGGCATGGGCAGCGAACCGTCTCCGGCAGCGAATGAAGGGGGCGGGACGATCGGGCTCAGGGACGCTGCGACTTCTCATGGTCGGCTGCATAGGCTTTCATGTATTTCCAGAACACACCGTTGGCATTGGAGAAGGCGATGACGAGGCCTCTCCAGCCATCCAGGAAGCCGAGCCTGAGCCCATAGGTGCGAACGAAGGCGAACAGGGCCTTGGCGACGATCACCGCCGGATGCTTGGTTCGCTCGCTGCTCTCGGCCCGCAGGGAGGAATAGCGATTGACCTTCTCGAGGAACTGGGAGAGGTCGGTGACCGCGAGGTGGATCAGCTTGCCTTCCATTCGGGAACACTGCGTATCGCCGGACAGGGCCACCGACTCGTGCACCATGGCGTCATTGAAGTTGCAGTACCGTCGGTTGAAGAGCCTGACCAGCCAGTCGTTACCCCATCCCGAGTGACGCACGGGATGCCCCAGCAGCAGGTTCTCGCGACGGATTCGGGCGGCCGCATTCGCCTCGGGATCGGTATCCCATCGGCGCAATGCCTGTAACAGGCGGTCATCCGGCCGTTCATCGGCATCCAGTGACAGAATCCAGTCGTTGGCGGCGAGCGACACGGCATGGCGCTTGGTCGGACCGAACCCCAGGAAGTCCCCCTCGTGGAAGCGGACATTGGAAAAGCGCGAGGCGATCTCCCGGGTGTCGTCGGTGGAGCCATTGTCATAGACGACGACTTCGTCGAAGGGGGTGAGTGCCGTCAGCGTCTGTTCCAGGGTCGGGCCGGCATCACGGGTGATGATGACGGCGCTGATGCCGTGAATCATTGGGGTACCTGTTGTGGCAAGGCAGGGGAGGCTAGTGCGGCCGTCGGGGCGGCTTGGTATCCTCGACTACGTTGAAACGAAACCTATGGAAGAGCATTGAAGATCGCGCATGTGAACCTGGCCAAGGGCTTTCGCGGCGGAGAGCGGCAGACCGCATTGCTGATCGAGGCGCTGGCGAGCCGTCCCCACCTCCAGCAGACCCTGGTGTGCCGAAAGGACTCGCCCCTGCGCGATGCACTGGCGCCGGTGCCCGGCCTGCGGGTCGTCGAGGCGACCCATCAGCTGGCCGGACACGCCCGCACCGGGCGCGTGGATCTCGTGCATGCCCATGAGGCCAAGGCGGTACACTGGGCCGCCCTTCACCGCATCGCCACCGGCAGTGCCTATGTCATCACTCGACGCGTGGATGCGCAAGTCAAGGACAAGTGGGTCAATCGCCTGACCTATCGACATGCCGCCAGCAGGGTCGCCATCTCCTCGATCATCCATCGCCAGCTGGCGGCACGAGGCTGGGGCGAGGTGGATTGCGTTCCCAGCGCGCACTCCGAGCCGACGACGGATGCGCGAGAGACGGCGGCGTTTCGGCGCCGCTTCGACGGCAAGTTCCTGATCGGCCATGCCGGAGCCCTGGTCGATCGGCACAAGGGGCAGCGAGTGCTCATCGAGGCCGCCCGCCGGCTGCAGCATGAGGCACCGGAGATGCAGTTCGTCTTCCTCGGGCAAGGCGAGGATGCCGAGGCGCTGCAGACCGCTTCGGCCGACCTGGACAACGTCAGCTGGCTCGGCTTCAAGGACAACATCGCGGATTATCTCGCAGGACTCGATGTCTTCGCCTTCCCCTCCCGTAACGAGGGCCTGGGTTCGGTCCTGCTCGACGTGATGCACCTGGGGGTGCCCATCGTGGCCTCCGAGGCGGGAGGGATCCCCGACATCGTCGAGCCGGAACGGACCGGGCTGCTGGTCCCGGTGGGGGATGCGACCGCGCTCGCCGAGGCCCTGCTTCGACTGAAGGGGGACGCCGGGCTGCGTGCGCGCCTGGCGGCCACCGCCAGCGAACGGCTCGAGCGTTTCTCGCCCGCGCGCATGGCGGAGGCCTACCTGGGCCTGTATGAACGGACCCTGAGGGGATCGACCTGATGGCAGGCAGGGAAAAGTTTCGCCGCAATCTGCACAAGTTCCGGTTCTACGCCTCCCAGGCGGGCGGGCTCCTCTTGCCGGATCACTGGCACCGGGGGCGACGCCGGCCCCTGCTGGAAGAGTTCCATGCCCTGCCCGAGGCGGAGCGTCATGACATCCTGGATCGGGTCGCATATTACAATCAGCTGGGCCGCGAGTTTTTCCTGCCAGAGGATGCCGTCAGTGTGAGCGATTTCCGCCGGGAAAAGAGCTGGGCATATTATCTCGATCTGAAAGCCCTGCTACGCTATTTCCCCCGGGATCTCCGACTGAGCTACCGTTTCGGCGATGTCGTCGACCTGTTCGAGTTCCCCACCTTCGTCAAGAGCCGGCCCATTTCGCCCGATAACGAACGCTCGATCCTCCTGAAGCTGAACCGGGTAAGACATTACTATTTCGTCGCCGATCGGCTGCCGTACGATCAGAAGAAGCCCTTGCTGGTCTGGCGTGGCAGCTGTCATCAGCCCCACAGGCGCTCATTCATCGAGGCGTTCCATGACCATCCACGCTGCGATGTCGGTGACGTCCACAGGAAATCATTGGGGCAGCCCTGGCATCGAGATGTCCTGTCGGTGCAGGAGCAGCTGCAGTACCGCTTCATCCTCAGTATCGAGGGCAATGATGTCGCGACCAACCTGAAATGGATCCTGGCGTCCAACTCTCTCTGCTTCATGACGCGGCCCAGATATGAGACCTGGTTCATGGAAGGCCGCCTGGTGCCGGGCCGTCACTATGTCGAACTGGCCGATGACTACTCGGATCTCGAGGAGAAGCTGGACCACTATCAGGCTCACCCGGAGGAAGCGAAGCGGATCATTCGCAACGCCAATCGGCACGTGGCTCGCTTCCAGGATGAGAGGAAGGAGCGGCTGATCGGCCTCATGGTGATGCAGAAATACTTCGAACTCTCGGGGCAGCTATCGGACCGTCCCCGGTTCGTGCCTGTCCCTTGATGTCCGGTCAGCTTCCCGGCACCGGATGGGATGTCCCATAACCCTGACGAATCGCGGCCAGGGCGGGGGCGGCCTCGAACTTCACCAGCGACCGGGCCAGCCGCTCGAGGTTGGCTTCCTGCCATTTTCCGGGCGAACGGAGTCGGCAGCGGTCCAGGTCGATCAGCCACACCTTCTCGTCGGCATCGACGAGAAGGTTGCGGGCGTTGAGATCCACATGATCGAGGCCGGCGTCGTGGAAGCGGCGGATCGTGGCGCCCACCCGGCGCAGCAGGGCGTCGTCGACCTCGCCCTGCTGGAGACGCGAGGCGAGCGAGCGGGCCCCGGGCAGGCGAACGGTGATCAGCGCCGCCTCGTAGGCGGGGCCGTGACGGAAGACGGCGGCGGCCACGGGACGGGGCACCGGCAGGCCGAGGTCGAAGAGGCGGGCGGTCAGGCGCAGCTCGCGAAAGGGGCGGCTGCGCTCCAGGCCGGTCCACAGGTACCGGGACTCGCTTAGCCGGGCGATCAGCCCGCCGCGGCGATAGGGGCGCAGCACCCACTGGTCCTCGCCGGCGTCGAGGAAGAGGCTGGCGCCGCGTCCCGGCGCCTCCCCCCTGACGCGGCCGGCGCGGCGCCAGTGCTCGGGATCGAAGTCCTGCGGGCCGATTTGTGGCGCCCCATCGGCGTCACATAAACTGTCCGCATCATATAAAATGATGATCTTTCCCGTTCGATACGTTGCCAATCGCATGAAGCATCCTCTGCCCGCCCGGCCCGCACACATCGGCGTGCTGCGTCTCTCCGCCCTGGGCGATGTCTGCAACCTGGTGCCGACGGTTCGCGCCCTGCAGCGCCAATGGCCCGAGGCGCGCATCACCTGGATCATCGGCAAGGGCGAGCACAGTCTACTGGCCGGCCTGTCCGGGGTCGAGTTCGTCGTCTACGACAAGGCCACGGGGCTGGCCGGCATGCGCGCGCTCTGGCGAGAGCTCGCCGATACCCGCTTCGATGTCCTGCTTCACATGCAGCAGGCGATCCGCGCCAGCGTGCTTTCCCTGGGCCTGAAGGCGGACGTGCGTGTCGGCTACGACAAGGCACGGGCCAAGGATGCCCAGCACTGGTTCACCCATCGCCAACTCGCCCCCCACCCCCGCGCCCATGTCCTGGAGTCCTTCCTCGATTTCGCCCGGCTGCTGGGGGTGGAGGATCTCTCCCTGGCGTGGGACCTGCCGATCCCCGAGTCCGCCTACGAGGAGGCCGCCGGGCTGACCGGCGAGGCGCCCTACGTGCTGATGAGCCCCTGTGCCAACCCCCGGCTGCGCAACTTCCGCAACTGGTCGGCGGAGGGCTACGCCACGGTGGTCGAGCACGCCTGGGTCCAGCACGGGCTGAAGACGGTGATCACCGGCGGCGGCAGCACCCAGGAGCGCGAGATGGGCAGCCGCATCCAGTCGTTGTCCCAGCCCGGCTCGGTCATCGACGCCATCGGCGCCACCTCCCTCAAGGGCCTGCTGGCGCTGATCGACCGGGCCCGGGCGGTGGTGGCCCCGGACTCGGGGCCCGTGCACATGGCCAATGCCCTGGCTACCCCGGTGGTGGGGCTCTATGCCACCACCAACCCGGACCGGGCCGCGCCCTACTGCTGGCGCGACCAGGTGGTCAACCGCTACCCGGATGCGGTGCGCCACTTCCTGCACAAGGAGCCGGAGTCGCTGCCCTGGGGCCAACGGGTCCGCCACCCCGATGCCATGTCGCTGATCCACGCCGACGACGTCATCCGCAACCTCGAGGCGGTGCTGGCCGCTTCCCCGTCCCGCAAGGAAAGGGAGTCTTCCGATGAAGCTTGATCTGACCGCCCTGGAACGTTCCCGGCTGCTGGTGGTGGGCGACGTCATGCTCGATCGCTACTTCCACGGCGGCACCTCGCGCATCTCCCCGGAGGCGCCCGTCCCGGTGGTGCGCGTCGAACAGGCCGAGGACCGGCCCGGCGGGGCCGCCAACGTGGCCCTCAACATCGCCTCCCTCGGGGCCCGGGCGGCGCTGGCCGGGCTGGTCGGCGACGACCACAACGCCGACTTGCTGACCACCCGGCTGGAGGATGCCGGTGTAAGCACTCACTTCGCCCGCAGTGCCGACATCCCCACCATCACCAAGCTGCGGGTGATGAGCCGCAATCAGCAGCTGATCCGCCTCGACTTCGAGGAAGGCCTCGGTCGAGTGAACACCGAGGCCCTGGCCGCCCGGGTCGAGGAGGCCCTGGGCGACGCCGACCTGGTGATCCTCTCCGACTACGGCAAGGGCACCCTGGCCGACGTCCAGGGGCTGATCCGTCAGGGCCGCGAGGCCGGCAAGCGGGTCCTGGTGGACCCCAAGGGCGGCGACTTCCACAAGTACCGGGGGGCCAGCGTGATCACTCCCAACCTGGCCGAGTTCGAGGCGGTGGCGGGGCCCTGCCCCGATGACGCCACCCTGGCCTCGCGGGGGGAGGCCCTGCGGGCCGAGCTCGAGCTCGAGGCGCTGCTGATCACCCGCAGCGAGAAGGGCATGACCCTGATCCGCGCCGACCACGAGCCGCTGCACCTGCCGACCCGCGCCCGGGAGGTCTTCGACGTGACCGGTGCGGGCGACACCGTGATCGGCGTGCTGGGCCTGGCGCTGGCCGCCGGGCACGGCTTCCCCGAGGCCATGACCCTGGCCAACCTGGCGGCCGGGCTGGTCGTCGCCAAGCCCGGCACCGCGACCCTGTCCATCGCCGAGCTCTATACCGCCCTGCACGGCGACAAGCTGGCCGAGTTCGGCGTCATCCAGGAGGCTCCCCTGATCGAGGCGGTTCGGGCCGCCCAGGCCCGCGGCGAGCGGGTGGTGATGACCAACGGCTGCTTCGACATCCTCCATGCCGGCCACGTGGCCTACCTGGAGCATGCCCGGCAGCTCGGCGATCGTTTGATCGTGGCGGTCAACGACGATGCCTCCATCGCCCGGCTCAAGGGCCCCAAGCGACCGATCAATCCCCTGGCAAGGCGAATGCAGGTGCTCGCCGGGCTGGGGGCCGTCGACTGGGTGGTGCCTTTCACCGAGGACACGCCCCAGCGCCTGATCGAGGCGGTCCTGCCCGATGTCCTGGTCAAGGGCGGCGACTATCGACCCGAGGAGATCGCCGGCGGGGAGGCCGTGCGCGCCGCCGGAGGCGAGGTGAAGGTGCTGGGCTTCGAGGACGGCGTCTCCACCACGGCGATGATCTCCACCATCCTCGATCGCGAGGCCTGATGGCCGCCCACCCCTGGGTTCGTCGCGGCTATTCGGCCGCCCTGCTGGCGCTGTCGCCCCTGGTCTGGCGGCGGGTCTGGCGCGAGCGGCTGCCCCATCGGCCCCGGGGCGAGCGCCTGGGCCGCGTCCCTGCCTCCGGCCCGGATGCGCGGACCCTCTGGCTGCACTGTGCCTCGGTGGGCGAGGTCCAGGCCGCCCGACCGCTGATCGAGGCCCTGGCCCGTCGCCATCCCGACCATCGCCTGGTCGTCACCACCATGACCGCCACCGGCGCCGAACGGGTGCAGGCGCTGGCCGAGACGCTGCGTGGCCGGCCGGCTCACGGCGAAGTGAGCCATCACTTCGTCCCCCTGGACTTCCCCGGCGCCGCCCGACGCTTCGTCGACCGCCTGCGGCCACAACTCGCGATCTTCTTCGAGACCGAGTTGTGGCCCAACCTGCTGGCTGCCTGCGACGCGCGGGGGGTACCGGTGGCGGTGGTCAACGGTCGGCTTTCGCCCCGAGCCTTCCGCGGCTATCGGCGCCTGGGCCGGCTGATGGCCGAGGCGCTGTCCCACGTGAGCTGGCTCGGCGCCAAGTCCGAGGCCGACGCCGAGCGCTTCCGCGCGCTGGGCATGGCGACCGACGCCATCCGGATCACGGGCTCGCTGAAGTTCGATCTTGCCGATGACGACGAGGCCCGGGAAGCGAGTGTGCGCTTGCGTCGCCGGCTGGGCGAGCGCCCGGTCTGGGTGGCCGGCTCGACCCATCCCGGCGAGGACGAGGCGGTGCTCGAGGCCCATGTCCGGCTGCGGAAGACCCGGCCCGAGGCGTTGCTCATCCTGGTGCCGCGCCATCCCCAGCGCTTCGACGCGGTGGCCGAGCTGTGCCTGCGCCGGGGACTGGCCATGGCGCGGCGCTCCGCCGGGGAGTGGCCGCAGGCCGGCACGGCGGTCTACCTGGGGGATACCATGGGCGAGCTGACCGACCTCTACGGGGCGGCGGACCTGGCCTTCGTCGGGGGCAGCCTGGTGCCGGTGGGAGGACACAACCTGCTGGAGCCGGCCGCCCTGGGGGTGCCGGTGCTGACCGGTCCCGAGCTTGCCAACTTCACCGAGGTGGCCGAGGCGCTGCGCGAGCGCGAGGCGCTGGTGGAGGTCGCCGACGCCGAGGCCCTGGCCGAGGCGCTCGCCCGGCTGCTCGACGACGGCGAGGCGCGACGCCGCCTCGGCGCCGCCGGCCGTGGCGTCGTCGAGGCCAACCGCGGCGCCCTGGCCCGCACCCTGGCGGGCCTGGCGCGGCTTCTGCCGGCGGAGTGAGCGCTCTCTTACCTCACGACTCCGGCGTCAGGCGCTGCACGCCCTGGTCGGTGCCGAGCAGCAGCAGGTCGGCGCCGCGGGCGGCGAACAGGCCGTTGGTCACCACCCCGACGATGGCGTTGAGCCGGGCCTCCATGGCCACCGGGTCGTCGATCATGAACTCGTAGCAGTCGAGGATCTGGTTGCCGTTGTCGGTGACCACCCCCTGGCGGTAGACCGGATCGGCGCCCAGCTTGACGAGCTCCCGGGCCACGTAGGAGCGGGCCATGGGGATGACCTCCACCGGCAGCGGGAAGTCGCCCAGCCGCTCGACCTTCTTGGAGGCGTCGGCGATGCAGATGAAGCGCTCCGAGCAGGCGGCGACGATCTTCTCCCGGGTCAGGGCCGCTCCGCCGCCCTTGATCATGTGGAGGTGAGCGTTCACTTCGTCGGCGCCGTCGACGTAGACGGGCATGGTGCCCACCTCGTTGAGATCGAAGAGGTCGATCCCGTGGCCCTTCAGGCGTTCGGCGCTGGCCTCGGAGCTGGCCACGGCGCCGCGGAAGTCGCCGCGCAGGGCGGCCAGTCGGTCGATGAAGCGGTCGGCGGTGGAGCCGGTGCCCACGCCGATGACGATGTCGCGTCCGAGGAGGGGGCGGATCTCGTCGATGGCGGCCGCCGCCACGGCGTCCTTGAGTTCGTCCTGGGTCATGTCCTGCTCGCTGTCATGGGGGAAGGATGTGAATGCCGCGCCATTATAGGCCATGCCATGGGTCCCGTGCTGGACGCCGTGGTACGGGGGATGGTACCAATACGGGTTTCCCTCAGAGGGTGTTTACAAACGATTGCGCTAGGCCATGCGGCGTTGAAATCAGCCTTAAAATGCTCATTTACCTCCTCGTAAACTCCGCTTTTTCGGTTGATTTCGCCTTGCCTGGCCGTCGCTCGTGACATTTGTAAACACCCTCTCGGCGCCACCCATCAACCCTCTCGCCCCACCCATCGGGATATCAGGATGCTCGAAGCCACCGTCAAGAAGATTCTCCAGGCCCGGGTCTACGAGGCCGCCCGGGAAACGCCGATCTCCCCGGCTCCCTTCCTTTCCCGCCGGTTCCACAATCAGATCCTGATCAAGCGCGAGGACCTGCAGCCCGTCCATTCCTTCAAGATTCGCGGCGCCTACAACAAGATGGCCCAGCTCAGCGAGGAGCAGAAGGCCAAGGGCGTGATCGCGGCCTCGGCGGGCAACCATGCCCAGGGGCTGGCCCTGGCGGCCAAGCAGATGGGGGTCAAGGCGGTGATCGTGATGCCGCGGATCACCCCCGAGATCAAGGTCGCCGCGGTCCGTGCCCGGGGGGCCAAGGTGGTGCTCAAGGGCGATGCCTTCGCCGAGGCCGCCGCCCATGCCCAGGAACTGATCGAGGAGCACGGCTATACCTACATCCCGCCCTTCGACGACATCGACGTCATCGCCGGACAGGGCACCATCGCCGTGGAGATCCTCCGCCAGCACGCCGGCCCCATCGACGCCATCTTCGTGCCGGTCGGAGGCGGCGGCCTGATCGCCGGCGTCGCGGCCTACGTCAAGTACCTGCGGCCCGAGATCAAGGTGATCGGCGTCGAATCCGAGGACAGCGCCTGCCTGAAGGCCGCCCTGGACGGCGGCGAGCGGGTGGTCCTGGATCAGGTCGGCGTCTTCGCCGAGGGAGTGGCCGTGGCGCAGATCGGCGAGGCGCCCTTCACCTTGATGCGCGACCTGGTGGATGACGTCATCACCGTCAACACCGACGAGATGTGCGCCGCGGTGAAGGACATCTTCGAGGATACCCGGGCGGTGTCCGAGACCTCGGGCGCTCTGTCCCTGGCCGGCTTGAAGAAATACATCCAGCAGACCGGCGCCCGGGACCAGACCCTGGTGTGCATCAACTCCGGCGCCAACACCAACTTCGACCGCCTGCAGCATATCGCCGAGCGCACCGAGCTCGGCGAGCAGCGCGAGGCGATCCTGGCGGTGACCATCCCCGAGAAGCCGGGCAGCTTCAAGAAGTTCTGTCGCACCATCGGCAAGCGGATGGTCACCGAGTTCAACTACCGCTACGCGGATCCCGAGCAGGCCCACATCTTCGTCGGCGTTCAGGTCAAGCCAGGCGGCGAGGACCGCCAGGCGGTCATCGACAAGCTCCGGGGGGCCGGCTACCCGGTGGAGGACCTCACCGACAACGAGCTGGCCAAGCTGCACATCCGCCACCTGGGCGGCGGCCGCCCCAAGGAGCACTTCGAGGAGGAGGTCTATCGCTTCGAGTTCCCGGAGCGTCCCGGGGCGCTGATGAACTTCCTCACCCATCTGCCCCAGGACTGGAACATCTCGCTGTTCCACTACCGCAATCACGGCGCCGCCTATGGCCGGGTGCTGGTCGGCATGCAGGTGCCCAACGGCGATCGCAGCCATGTCGAGGAATACTTCGATGACATCGGTTACCGCTACTGGAAGGAGTCGGACAACGCCGCCTATCGCCTCTTCATGGCCTGACCCCGGAGTGAGCGGTCGCTGACGCGGCAGGCCGGGCGCGGCCTGGGCGAGATTTGTCGTTCGCCGGGTATGAGTATTGTCATGCGAGGGGGCTTCCGATAGGCTATCGCGTCGTGAGGCGACGCGGCCGTCGCCTCCCCATCACCGACGTTTCGCGTGATTCAAGCCGAAGGGAGTCGATAACAATGAAGCGCAAGCCCGACCTGGTCATGACCCTGGTGCTGATCTTCGGTATCGGCGTCGTGGCGACCGGCTATGCCCAGGCGTTGGCGGGCCACTGAGCCCTCCTGGCGGGGCCGATTCTCGAAAGGCGGTCGATGCATGGCATCGGCCGCCTTTCGCGTTTCCGGCGGCCTGGCGCGGCATCTGGGCGATCGGGTAAAACGGAGTGCCTAGGGGCGGATCACCCGCTGGTCGCTGACGATGGCGTCCAGGGGCACGTCCCAGGGGGCGACCGGGAGGCGCTCGACCCGCTGACAGTCGTGTGCCAGCCCGATCAGTCGCGGCCGGGGCCCCGCGCGTCGGGTGAAGGCCAGGGTGCGGTCATAGAAGCCGCCGCCCATCCCGATGCGCTGACCATGATCGTCGAAGCCCACCAGCGGCAGGAGGATCAGATCCAGGGCCCAGGGGGCGCGGCGCCGGGCGCGATGCGCGCCATGGCGGGTGCAGGGCTCGGGAATGCCGAAACGGTTGGTCACCATGGGGGTGCCGGGATGGTAGTGCACGAACCACAGGGCGTTGTGGGACAGCGGGCGCAGTACCGGCAGGTAGAGGCGCGCCTGGCGCTGGTGCAGCCAGGGCATCAGCGGTCGCGGGTCGATCTCGCCGTCATTGGGGAGATAGAGCGCGACCCGATGGGCCCGGCGGACCTCGGGGAGCTGACGCAGGTGGCGACACAGCCGCAGGGCGGCATCGCGTTGCTGTTGGGCGCTCAGGTGCCGGCGACGACGTCGAAGCTCGCGACGCAGGGCGCGTCGGGCGTCGTCCCGGGAGGCGTAGGCGGCGGTATCCTGCATGTGAGTCATGTCGGATGGAGTTCCCCAGAGTGCCGCTGTCGTTCTGGCCCTTGAACCCTGTGGTTCAAGGTGGGTGGCCGCAGCCGAACCGTCAGGCTTTCCGACGCACGGACATGCACACGGGTCCGGCTAGCTGTTGGCCCCCTGGGTACTGCGCATAGGCTCGAGGGACGATAACGACTGGCGAACACCCCAGGGAACGTCTCCATCGTAGCAGAGGCACGGCCGGGGCCAAAGCAAAGAATCCTCAGCGGCCGGTGGCGTCGCCCAGGGCGCGTTCCAGTCGCGCACTCAATTCACTGAGGCTCTGTTCCCCGGCGCGGCGTTCATCCAGGGCCTCGAGCAGCTCATGGGTGATGTTGAGCGCGGCCATGATGGCGACCTTCTCCCGATCGACCACCTTGCCCTGGGCATGGATGCCCTCCATGGCCCGATCCAGGTACCGCGCGGCCCGTTCCAGCTTGCCCTGCTCCTCCGGCGGGCAGGCGATGACGTACTGGCGCTCCAGCAGGGTGATCTCGGTGGTGGGCCGGGCGGCGTCGGTCATGGTGGACTCCGATGGGGGTATTGGCAGCACTCGGGTGCGCGCCAGGAGGGGCCGATGCGTTAACATCATGGGGAGAATACGTACGTCAAGCCACTATAAGAGAGCCGTTCGCGGGCGGTCAACGCGCCGCGCGGCTCCAGCACCGGATGGGTCCATGTCACTGATCAACGAACGTCAGGATTTCGCCGATATCGCCGACACCTTCCTGCTGCACGGCAGCATGCAGTCCCCGGCCTTCCTCGATGGTCGCCTGTGCGCTTCCCTGGCCCTGCATGATCTCAGCGCCGAGGCCTGGCTCGAGGCGGTCTGCCTGAGCCTGGGCGTCGAGCAGCCCCGGGACGAGGTCGCCGCCGAGCGCCTGCTGGGCTGGCGCCGCCAGACGCTGGAGGCGCTGTCCGGGAGCGAGCTCAACTTCGAGCCGCTGCTCCCCGACGAGCTGTTCTCCCTCGCCGAGCGGGCCCAGGGCCTGAAGGAGTGGACCCAGGGTTTCCTCGAGGTCATCGAGGATGCCGGGGACGGGCCCCGCAAGGGCTGGTCCGAGGCCCTGCGCGAGGCCATCGACGACCTGCACGGGCTGACCGCCATCGAGACCGATCTCGAGGACAGTCCGGAGAACGAGAACGACCTCTTCGCCCTGACCGAGCATGCCCGCATGGCGGCCATGCTGCTCTATACCGAACAGCATCCCGGCAAGCCGCAGGTGGAACAGGTGGACGACCCCAAGAACCCGCCCAGCCACTGAGGCCTCCCTCGCCGGAGGAGGTGGCGCCGCTCCTCTTTCGGCCATTCCCCCTGCCAAGGAGGTGCCCATGCCGCCCGAGACCCTGCCCCGCCCCGCCCCCATCGCCCCCGAGGAGTTCCGCGAGCGCCGTCGCCGGCTGATGGCCCGGCTGCCCGCCGATGCGGCCGTGCTGCTCCCGGGCGCCTCGCTGGTTCCCCGCTCCCGGGACAGCGAGTTCGCCTTCCGCCAGGACAGCGACTTCCATTACCTGACCGGCTTCCCCGAGCCCGATGCCCTCCTGCTCCTGCTGCCGGGACGCGAGGCCGGCGAATGCGTGCTCTTCTGCCAGGATCGGGACCCCGAGATGGAGGCCTGGACGGGGCGCCGGCTGGGCACGGAGGGCGCCGAACGTGAGCACGGTCTCGACCAGGCCTTCGCCAACGCCGAGCGTGACGCCCGGCTGACCGAGCTGCTGGATGGCCGGGATACCCTCTACCTGCCCCTGGATGCCGGGCCGGCCCTGCGCCTCGCCGAGCGGGTGCGGGCCAGCCTGGTGGCGGGGGCGCGCAAGGGGGCCCGGGCGCCGCTGTCCTTCGCCGACGTGTCGGGACCGATCCACGAGCAACGCCTGGTCAAGAGCGAGACCGAGCTGGCCCTGATGCGCCACGCCGGGGCGATTTCCGCCCGGGCCCATCGCCGGGCGATGCGCATCGCCCGCCCGGGACTCACCGAGTACCAGCTGCAGGCGGAACTCGAGCACGAGTACCGCTGGCAGGGCGGCAGCGGCCCGGCCTATGCCAGCATCGTCGCTGGCGGGGACAGTGCCCGTGTGCTGCACTACGTCGAGAACTCGGCCCCCCTGCGGGATGGCGACCTGGTGCTGATCGATGCCGGGGCCGAGTTCGATCTCTACGCCGGCGATGTCACGCGGACCTTTCCGGTGAACGGGCGCTTCGACGAGGCCCAGCGGGCGCTCTACGAGGTGGTGCTGGCCGCCCAGGAGCGCGCCATCCTGGCGGTGCGCCCCGGTGCCACCCTGGAGACGATCCACCAGGGCGTGATGCGGGACCTGACGGCCGGCCTGCTGGAGCTGGGCCTGCTGTCCGGCGACCTGGAAGCCTGCCTCGAGGCCCACGCCTGCCGCCGCTTCTATCCCCATGCCACCTCCCACTGGCTGGGGCTCGACGTGCATGACGTCGGGAGCTATCGCCATGACGGCGAGCCCCGCCTCCTGATCCCGGGCATGGTGCTGACCATCGAGCCGGGGCTGTACGTTCCCGAGGACGACGACCTCCCCGCCGCCTTCCGCGGGCTGGGGATCCGCATCGAGGACGACGTGGCGGTCACCCCCGAGGGTCACGAGGTCCTCAGCGCCGGGGCGCCCAAGCGGGTGGCCGAGATCGAGGCCCTGATGGTCAAGGGTTGATCTGTGCAATGTCGTCCGGGCAACCCATTACGTAAATTACATTATGATACCGAGGAGCCTTCCATGAGCGACATGACCGGGGACGATGCCTCGCGTCGCGTGGATATCGCCATCATCGGTGGCGGCCTGGTGGGGGCCAGCCTGGGCTGCGCCCTGGCGCCGCTGATCCGTCGCCGGGGACTCGAGGTGGCGGTCATCGAGGCCGCGCCCTTGCCGGAGGACCTGCATGCCCCCTGGCAGCCGAGCTTCGATGCCCGGGCGAGCGCCATCGCCCAGGGATCGGTGCAGCACTTCCGCGAGCTGGGACTCTGGTCGGCCCTGGTCGAACAGGCGGCGCCCATCCGCCGTATCCATGTCAGCGAGCAGGGCCGCCTGGGCGTGACGAGGCTGCGCGCCGAGGAACTGGACAGCGAGGCCCTCGGCCAGGTGATTCCCAACGCCTGGATGGGGCGGGTGCTGCATCGTCGGCTGGCGGACCTGCCCCTGGGCTGGCACTGCCCGGCCCGGGTGGAGGAGATCGAACCCGTCCCGTCGGGCCACCGCCTGGCCCTGTCCGACGGGGCCAGGCTCGAGGCCGGGTTGACGGTGCTCGCCGACGGGGGGCGTTCCGGCCTCAAGGAGCGCCTGGGCATCGAGAGCCGGGAGCGGCCCTACGAACAGGTCGCGCTGATCGCCAGCATCGAGGCCGACCGGCCCCACGGCGGCGTGGCCTACGAGCGTTTCACCACCGCGGGCCCCATGGCGCTGTTGCCACTCCGGGGACAGGCCATGGAGCTGGTCTGGACCCACGAGGCCGGCCAGGAGCAGCAACGCCTGGCGGCGTCGGACGGCGACTTCCTGGCCCAGCTCCAGCGGGCGTTCGGGGACCGGGCCGGCCGCTTCCGGCGGGTGGGGCGGCGCCATGCCTACCCGCTCTCCCTGGTCACCGCTCGGGAAACCACACGGCCGGGCCTGGCGGTGATGGGCAATGCGGCTCACGCCCTGCATCCGGTGGCCGGGCAGGGCTTCAACCTGGCCCTGCGGGGCGTCATGGACCTGGTCGCGGCCCTCGAGAGCGGCCTCGACCGGGGCGAGGCCCCGGGCAGCCCCGCCGTCCTGCAGGAGTTCGAGCGGCGCCGGGCCGGCGATCGTCACAACGTCATCCGCTTCAGCGACGGCCTGGTACGGCTGTTCGGCCTCGACAGCGCCCTGCTCTCCCATGCCCGGGCGGCGGGGCTGGTGGGGCTGAACCTGACGGGGCCGCTGCGTCGCACCCTGGCGCGACGCGCCATGGGAGTGGAACGATGAGCAACACCGAGGAGACGACGATGCGCGACACGGCGAGCGACGGCGGCGAGGCGATCATCGTCGGCGGCGGCATGGTGGGGGCGGCCCTGGCCTGCCTGCTCGGCGAGGCCGGCGTATCGCTGACCCTGCTGGACGCGCGACCGGGACCGCTGGACGCCGAGGCGGTGGGTCGCGGCCTCCCGGGGCGCCGCGTGAGCGCCCTGACCCCGGTGTCCCAGCGGCTGCTGGAGCGCCTGGGGGCCTGGGAGTGGATGCAGGCGCGGCGGGTCACGCCCTACCGCGGCATGCGGGTCTGGGACGCCGAGGGAACCGGCGAGGTGAGCTTCTCCGCCGACGAGGCCGGATTGCCGGTGCTCGGGCATATCGTCGAGAACGACGTGGTGCTGGCCGCCCTGGAGGCGCGTCTGGCCGCCCTGCCCACGGTGACCCGGCGCTTCGGCGCTCGGGTGGCCGGCCTCGAGTCCGCATCGCCGGGGCGCGCGGTGGTGCTGGAGGGAGGCGAGCGGCTCGCCGCCCCGCTGGTGGTGGCCGCCGACGGGGCACGCTCGCCGCTGCGCGAGCTGGCCGGCATCGGCGTGAGCGCCCGGGACACCGGGCATGCCGCGGTGGTCACCACGGTGCGCAACGCCCAGGCCCACGGCGGGGTGGCCCGTCAGGCCTTCCTGCCGTCGGGGCCCCTGGCCTTCCTGCCGCTGACCGTGGACGGGGACGATCGCTACTGCTCCATCGTCTGGTCGACCGCCCCGGAGGAGGCCGAGCGGCTCTGCGGCCTGCCCGCCGAGGCCCTGGCCGCGGAACTGGAGACGGCCTTCGCGGCTCGGCTCGGGCCGGTGTCGGTCATGGATCGCGCCCAGGCCGTGCCGTTGGTCCAGCGTCATGCGGAGCGCTACGTGCTGCCGGGGCTGGCGCTGGTCGGGGATGCCGCCCACAGCATCCACCCCCTGGCCGGCCAGGGGGTCAATCTGGGCCTGATGGATGCCGCGGTGCTCGCGGAGGAGCTGCTGGAGGGGCGGCGCCGGACCGCGACCCTGGGCGGCGAGGCCTGGCTGTCGCGCTATGCCCGCCGGCGCCGGGGCGACAACGCGGCCATGCTGGGGCTCATGGACGGCTTCCGGTGGTTGTTCGGCGCCCGCCACCCGGCGGTGACCCTGGCCCGCAACCTGGGCATGTCGGGAGTCGACCGGCTGGCCCCGGTGAAGCGGCTGCTGATGCAGCAGGCGGCGGGGAAGCGCGGGCGGCTGCCGGCCGCCTGTCGCTAGCCGTACGTGGGTTAAGCAACGCCGAAGGCGCACCCGACGGCTCCCGCCGGATGCGCCTTCGGCTTATCCGGCCTACGGCCCGGCGACGGGGGTTGGCCTGGCCCGCCGGCCTGGGGACGCCCGTCACTCGGTCGCGGCGGGGGACTCGGTCACCGGGGCATCCCGCTGGCTCAGCACGTTCAGCGCCTTGAGCAGGTTGAGCGCCTCCCCGAGCTGGTAGTCGTCGCGCAGGCGGCTGCTGAGCTCGTCCGCCCGGCGACCGTCGCCGTTGCCCTCCAGGTGCCCCTCCAGGTCCGCCTCGCGGACCCTCAGGGCGCTGCGTTCGGCCACCTCGAGGCGACCGCGCACCACCTCCACGTCGGGGGCGATGCCCTGGGCCTGGATGGAGCGTCCGCTGGGGGTGAAGTAGAGGGCGGTGGTCAGCTTGAGCGCCTCGTCCTCGCCCAGCGGCATGATCTGCTGGACCGACCCCTTGCCGAAGCTCTCGGTGCCCATCACCACGCCGCGTCGCTGGTCCTGGAGGGCGCCGGCGACGATCCCCGCCGCCGAGGCGCTGCCGCCGTTGATCAGGACCACCAGCGGCACCTCGGGGGCGGCGGTCTCGCGGCCGGCCGAGAAGCTCATGGCGCTGTCCGGCAGGCGTCCCTCGGTGTAGACGATCAGCCCCTCGTCGAGGAAGGCGTCGGCCACGTCCACCGCGGCCTGCAGCACGCCGCCGGGATTGTTGCGCAGGTCCAGGACCAGCCCCTTCGAGGCCCCCGCCTGGCGCAGCGTCTCCAGGGCCTCGATGACCTGGTCGCCGGTGCGGGTCTGGAACTGGCTGATCCGCAGGTAGCCGAAGCCCGGGGCCAGCAGCTCGTGCTTGACGCTCTGGGTACGGATGATCTCCCGCTCGATGGTCACGCTCAGCGGCGCGCTCTCGCCCTCGCGCATGATCGTCAGGCGGATCTCGGTGCCGGGGTCGCCGCGCATCAGGTCCACCGCCTCCTGCAGCGACAGCCCCTCGGTCGGCGTGTCGTCGATGCGCAGGATGATGTCCTGGGCCTGGAGCCCGGCCCGGGAGGCCGGGGTGTCGTCGATGGGGGTGACGACGGTGAGCTGGCCGTCGCGCTTGCCGACCTCGATGCCCACCCCGCCGAACTCGCCCTGGGTGGATTCCTGCAGGGTCCGGTAGGCCTCGGCATCGAGGAAGGTGGAATGGGGATCCAGTTCGCTGAGCATGCCCCGCATGGCGTTGCGCAGCAGGGTGGCGTCGTCGACCTCCTCGACGTAGGCCCGCTTGATGCGTTCGAACACCTCGCCGAAGGCCTGGATCTCCTCGACCGGCAGGTCGCCGGCCCCGGTTTCCGTCTGGGCCGGGGCGGGCAACGGCAGCGCCAGCAGGGCGACCGGCAGCAGCGCCGCGCTCAGGCGCCGCAGCGGGGCGAACGGGTCGGCGGGCGTCAGGGGCATGCGCTCTCTCGTGATGGCAGGCAGATGGGGGACCAGCATAGCGTGCCCGTGGTCGCTAATGGAATAGTGGCGCCGCGCTAGCGGCGGGCGATCCAGGCGCGCGGGTCGATGGGCTCGCCGTCGCGTCGCACCTCGAAGTAGAGCCCCGGCGAGGCCTGGCCGCCGGTGGCGCCCACCACGCCCAGGGCGTCGCCCCTTGCCACGGCCTGCCCCACCCGGACGCGGAAGCGCTGGAGGTGGGCGTGGAGGGTCATCACGCCGTCGCCGTGATCGAGGATCAACAGGTTGCCGAAGCCGCGCATCCAGTCGGCGAAGACCACCCGGCCGGGGTGGATGGCGGTCACCGGCGTGCCCTCGGCGGCGCGGATCACCAGGCCGTTGCGATGCACGCCGTTGCCGCCGCCGAACCCGGAGGCGACGTTGCCCTGCACCGGCCAGGGCAGTTGCCCCCGGGTGGCGCCGATGTCGGTGGAAGGCGGCGGCCGTTCCAGCCGGGCCAGGCGTTCCTGAATCTGTCGCAGCACCCGCTCGGCGTGGGCCCGGTCCTGGTCGAGGTCGGCGAGCCGCGCCTGCTCGCTCGCATAGCGGGCGTCCAGTTCCTCCACCAGGGTGCGGCGCGCGGCCATGCGCTCGGCGAGCTCGGCCTGGCGGGTCTCGAGCTCCTCGGCCAGGTCCGCCAGCCGGTCGCGACGGGCGTCCAGCGCCTCGCGATTCTCGGCCAGCGCCGATTCCAGGCGGGCGATCGCGTCCAGCCGCGCATGGCGGGCCCGGGCGAGACGGTTGAGGTAGGCCTGCAGGCGATCGAGACGGGCGGGGTCGTCCAGGTTCAGCAGCAGCTTGAGCTGCGGACTGAGGCCCAGGCGGTAGAGGCCGTCGAGCTGCTCCCCCAGGGCGGCGAGCTGGTCGGCGCGTTCGGCCTCGAGGGCCTGGCCACGCGCCCGGAGGTCGGCGACCTCGGCGTCCAGGCTGCGACGTTCGGCCTGGAGGGCGTCCAGTCGGCGGTGCGTCTCGGCCAGCGCCGTCTCCACCTCGCGCAGGGCCTCGCCGGCCGCGTCCCGGGCATCTCGGGTGGCGGCGAGGTCCTCCGTGACCGCCTCGATGCGCTCGCCGATGGCATCCAGGCGTGCGCGGGCTTCCCGCTCGCCGGTCGGCGCCGCCTGGGCGACGCCCAGGGCGAGGCCCAGCAGCAGGGGCAGCCACCGGGCCGGCAGGCGGGGGCTCACGCCTCGATCAGCACCCGGCCGGTCATCTCCTCGGGCACCGGCTGGTCCATCAGGGTCAGCAGGGTCGGGGCGATGTCGCACAGCCGGCCATCCTGGGCGAGGCGCCACGGGCGCTCGCCGACGTAGATCAGCGGGACGTCGAAGGTCGTGTGGGCGGTCTGGGCCGCACCGGTCTCCGGGTGCACCATCTGCTCGGCGTTGCCGTGGTCGGCGGTGATCAGGCAGGCGCCGCCGACCTTCTCCAGGGCCTCGACCACGCGACCCACGCAGGCATCGACGGTCTCGATGGCCTTGACGGCGGCCTCGAAGTCCCCGGTGTGGCCGACCATGTCGCCGTTGGCGTAGTTGCAGACGATGAGGTCGTGGGCCCCGGACTCGATGGCCTCCACCAGGCGGTCGGTGACCTCCACGGCGCTCATCTCGGGCTTCTCGTCGTAGGTCTTGACGTCCTGGGGCGAGGGGACCAGCACCCGGGTCTCGCCCTGGTACTCGGCCTCGCGGCCGCCGGAGAAGAAGAAGGTGACATGGGCGTACTTCTCGGTCTCGGCGATGCGCAGCTGAGTGAGGCCGCGCCGCTCCATCACCTCGCCCAGGGTGTTGGGCAGGTCGGCCGGGGGGAAGCCCGGCGGGGCCGGGATGTCGGCGGCATACTGGGTCATGGTCACCAGGCTGCCGCCGGCCAGGCGGGGCCGGGCGTGGCGCTCGAAGCCGCGGAAGTCGTCCTCGACGAAGGCCCGGGTCAGCTCCCGGGCCCGGTCGGCGCGGAAGTTCATGAACAGCACGGCGTCGCCGTCTGCCACGCGCACCGGCTCGTCGTCGCCGAGCACCGCGGTGGCGGTGACGAATTCATCGGTCTCGCCTCGGTCGTAGGCCGCGTCCAGGCCGGCCTCGGCGCTCCCGGCGGTATGATCGGCGACGCCCTCGGTGATCAGGCGGTAGGCCCGCTCGACCCGCTCCCAGCGGTTGTCGCGGTCCATGGCGTAGTAGCGGCCGATCAGCGAGGCCACGTAGCCGTTGTCGGCGCCGACCAGTTCGGCGAGCCGGGCGTTGGTCCGCTCGATGGAGGCGCGGGCGCTCTTCGGCGGGGTGTCGCGGCCGTCGAGGAAGGCGTGCACGTAGAGGCGCTTGGCGCCGCGACGGACGGCGAGCTCGGCCATCGCCAGCAGGTGGTCCTCGTGGCTGTGCACGCCGCCCGGCGACAGCAGGCCGAGCAGGTGCACGGCACGGCCGGCCTCGGCGGCGGCGTCCAGCGGCCCGGTCAGGGTGGCGTTGCGGTCCAGGTCCCCGTCCTCGATGGCCTTGGTGATGCGGGTGAAGTCCTGGTAGACGATGCGGCCGGCGCCGAGGTTCATGTGGCCGACCTCCGAATTGCCCATCTGGCCGTCGGGCAGCCCCACGTACCGGCCGTCGGTATGCACCAGCGCATGGGGCCGCGTCTCCCAGAGGCGGTCCATCACCGGCGTCCGGGCCGCCAGGATGGCGTTGTCGGTGGGATCCGGGTTGTGGCCATAGCCGTCGAGGATGAGCAGCGCCACCGGGCGGGGCGTCGGGGTCGAAGAGTCGGTCATGGGGTCCAGGCCTCGTGTTGGGGGCGATGCCCGCCACGGTGTCCCGTCGGCGGGGTCGCGACTTGCCGTTGCTTGCGGCATCATATCGCACGGTCCCGCCGGGCGTCATATCGCCGCGTCGGCATCATGTATACTGGGCGCCGCCGGCCCGGGCCGGCATCGTTCACCGTGCACCCGAGAAGAAGAGTTTCCCTAAGCCATGATCGATCAGCTGTTCGAATTCGTGCAGAACCATCCGCTGCTGGTGGGTGCCTTCGTGCTGGTACTGGTGGCCTGGATCGCCTACGAGATCCGCAACAGCAGCGCCAGCGGCGTGACCACCGGCGAGGCCACCCAGCTGGTCAATCGCGAGGACGCCGTGGTGCTCGACATCCGCGAGGCCGGCGACTTCAAGGCCGGCCATATCGCCGGGGCCCGCAACATTCCCCAGAGCCGTCTCGAGGACCGGATGGGCGAGCTCGAGAAGTTCAAGAGCAAGCCGATCATCGTGGTCTGCAAGCACGGCCAGAGTTCCGGTGTCGCCCTGGCCAAGCTCACCAAGGCCGGTTTCGAGCGCGTGCTCAAGCTCAAGGGCGGCATGTCCCAGTGGCAGGCCGACAACCTGCCCGTGGTCAAGAAGTGACCGACGCCATTTTCTCATCTATCGACCAAAGGATCCCTTTCCATGGCGGAAGACAACAACCCGAACAACGGCGCAGGCGGCCAGGCCGCCGGTCAGCAGGACAAGCCCCAGGTGCAGTTCGCCCTGCAGCGCATCTACGTCAAGGACATCTCCTTCGAGGCGCCGAACTCCCCGGCGGTCTTCCAGCAGCCGTTCAAGCCCAAGGTCGGCCTGGACCTGAATACCACCCACCAGCAGGTCGGTGACGACCTCTTCGAGGTGGTGATCAAGGTCACCGCCCAGGTGACCCACAGCGAGGAAGGCACCACCTCCTTCCTGGCCGAGATCGAGCAGGCCGGCCTGTTCCGCATCGGCGGCATCGAGGGCGCCCAGCTGGACCACACCCTGGGGGCCTTCTGCCCCAACGTGCTCTTCCCCTACGCCCGGGAATGCATCGACAACCTGGTCAACCGTGGCGGCTTCCCGCCGCTGATGCTCTCGCCGGTGAACTTCGAGGCGATCTACGCCCAGAAGAAGCAGCGCGAGGCCCAGCAGCAGCAGGACCAGCAGGCCACCCAGTAAGCGACCCCTTGCGGGATGAGCGCCGGGGGCAAGGCGGCGCGAGGGTCCTACGCCATGGGTGAGGAGGATTCCTCCGAACGGGCTGGCCAGGGATGGCCAGCACCGGCCCTGCAAGCGGCGCAGGACGCGAGAGCGCCGCAGGGCGTGGGTAGCGCCCAGGGATGGGTTCACAGCGCCCTCGCACAGGCTTGCCCCCGGGAAAGCTCATCGCCTCGATGGAGCAACCGGAGATCCTTTCCGTCCATGGCGATCAGACCTCCTCGTATCCATGTCGCCGCCGCGCTCACCGACGGCCCCGACGTCGTCCTCCCCGAGGGCGCCGCCCGCCACGTGGCCCGGGTGCTGCGCCTGGGCGAGGGCGCGCCCCTGGTGCTGTTCGACGGTCGGGGCATCGAGGCCGAGGCGGTGCTGGTCGAGGCCGGCCGCAAGCGGGTGGTGGCCCGGGTGGAGGCGGTGCATGAGGGGCGCGGCGAGTCGCCCCTGGCGGTGCATCTGGGCCAGGCGATCTCCAAGGGGGATCGCATGGACTACGCCATCCAGAAGGCCGTGGAACTCGGCGTCGCCGAGATCACGCCGCTCTACACCGAACACGGCGACGTGCGCCTCAAGGGCGAGCGGGAGGCCAGGAAGCTCGCCCACTGGCAGGCGGTGGCCGCCAGCGCCTGCGAACAGTGTGGCCGTGCCACCCTGCCTCCCGTGCACCCCCCGCTGGCGCTGGCCGACTGGCTGGGCGGACGCGGCGAGGCCCTTCGCCTGGTGCTGCATCCCGGCACGCCGGGCGTGCTCGACCGCCAGGGCGAGACCGCCTCGGCGGCGCTGCTGATCGGCCCCGAGGGCGGGCTGTCGTCGGCAGAGGTCGAGGCCGCCATCGGCGCCGATTTCGCCCCCCTGTCCCTGGGGCCGCGGATCCTGCGCACCGAGACCGCCCCGGTGGTGGCCCTGACGCTGCTGCAGGATCGCTTCGGCGACCTCTGAGCGGCTTTCCCCGCCGCCGGCTCGTGTCCATAATGGCGGGACACTTCCTCCCGGTACCCGCGTCATGACCGATGCCCACCGCCGCACGTCCCGTGCCGGCCATTCCCGCCGCGAGCCCATGCGCCGCGCCCGCGAACCCAAGGCCCGGATCGGCGAGGTGGCCTACCTGCCGGTGGTGACGGTCAACGAGACCGGCGCCTTCCTCGACTGGGGGCATTCCCGTGACCTGCTGCTGCCCTACGGGGAGCAACGCTTCCGCCCGGCCGTGGGCAAGCGGGTGCTGGTGATGATCCGCGAGGACGACCGTGGCCGTCCGGTGGCCACCCAGCGGCTGGATCGCCACCTGGCCGATCGCGCCGAGGGGCTCGTCGCCGGCGATGCCGTGGACCTGGTCATCGCCGAGCGCACCGACCTCGGCTACAAGGCGGTGGTGAACCATCGCTTCTGGGGGCTGCTCTACCACGACGACGTGACCCGCTCGCTGCGCCGCGGCCAGCGTCTCCGGGGCCACGTCAAGCGCCTCCGCGACGACGGCCGGCTGGACCTCTCGCTGCTCCCCCCGGGACCGGCCCGGCTCGACGTGGTGGGCGAGGCCGTGCTCAAGGCGCTGCGCGAGAGCGGTGGCTACCTGCCGCTGTCCGATGCCAGCCCCGCCCCGGCGATCAAGGCGCGCCTCGGCGTCAGCAAGAACGCCTTCAAGCAGGCCATCGGCCGGCTCTACAAGCATCGCCGGATCACCATCGAGGCCGACGGCATCCGGCTTACCCCGGGGAGCGGCGAGGACTGAGCGCCTTGGAGTCCATCGCGGCCCTGCGGCATACTGCGAGCCATCATTCCCCGCCGGCCATGTCCCGGCGCCGACGAGAAGACCGATGAGCCAACGCCCCCTCAAGGTCGGCGTGGTGATGGATCCCATCGCCGACCTCAGCTACAAGAAGGACACCAGCCTGGCCATGCTGTGGGCTGCCCAGGATCGTGGCTGGTCGCTGCACTACATGGAGCAGGAGGACCTCTTCCTGCGCGACGGCCGCGCCCATGCCCGGCTGCGCGACCTCGAGGTGTTCCGCGATCCCGCCCGCTGGTTCGCCCTCGGCGAGGCGATGCCGCGGCCCCTGGCCGAGCTCGACGTCATCCTGATGCGCAAGGATCCGCCGGTCGACGCCCACTTCCTCAACGCCGTCCACCTGCTGGGCTTCGCCGAGCGAGAAGGCGTGCTGGTGGTCAATCCCACCCGAGCCCTGCTGGAGTGCAACGAGAAGCTGTTCGCCCAGCAGTTCCCCCAGTGCTGCGCCCCTACCCTGGTGTCCTGTCGCGAGGAGGAACTGCGCGCCTTCCACGCCGAACACGGCGATGTCATCCTCAAGCCCCTGGACGGCATGGGCGGTACCGGCGTCTTCCACGTCCTGCCGGACGGGCGCAACCTGGGCGCCATCATCGAGATGCTCACCGAGCGCGGCACCCGCCAGATCATGGCCCAGCGCTACCTGCCGGAGATCAAGGCCGGCGACACCCGCATCCTGCTGGTGGACGGCGAGCCGGTGCCCTATGGCCTGGCCCGGGTGCCCATGGCCGGCGAGACCCGCGGCAACCTGGCCGCCGGCGGCCAGGGCATCACCCGCGAGCTCACCGACCGGGATCGCTGGCTGATCGAGCAGGTCCAGCCGATGGTCCGCGAGAAGGGCCTGATGTTCGTCGGCCTGGACGTCATCGGCGACTACATCACCGAGATCAACGTCACCAGCCCCACCTGCGTGCGCGAGATCGACGATCAGCGCGACACCGACATCGCCGCGCAGCTGATGGATGCCATCCTGCGACGTCTCGCCGAGCGTCGCGGGGGCTGAGCCGAGGCCGCCCATGGTCGCGCCCGTCAACGACCCCATCCGCTATGCCCCGGTGACCCGCCCGCATCGGCACTGGCTGGCCTGGACGGTGTCGCTGCTGCTGCACCTGGCGATCATCGGCGTGGTGGCCAGCCGCCAGTTCGCGCCATCGCCACCCGCCTCCTCGGCCCTGGACGTGGTGCTGGTGAGCCGGCCCGCCGAGGCGCCGGTGGAGGCGGAGGCCCTGGCCGAGTCGGCCCAGCGGGCGGCGGGCGAGACGGCCGAGTCGCCGCCCGCGGAAGCGCGCGCCGCCCCCCTGGAGTCGATGCCCGCGCGTCAGGCCGCGGAGCGTGCCGTGGATCCGGCGACCCCGGCCGAGCCCCAGGCCCCCGCGCGTCCCGCTCCCCAGGCCCGAGTCGACGAGGCGGCCCCGCCCGCCGAGGAGCGGACGCGGGAGGAGGCCGTTACCCCCGACCCCCGGGAGAGCGCCCCCCAGTCCGCCGATACCGCCGCGACCTCGACCGCCGCCGCGCCGTCCGCCTCGGGGCGCGATCTGCTGGCCCAGGCCACCGCCAGCATCCGCGAGCAGGGACTCTCCGCCGACCATGCCGGGGAAGCCTCGGGGGTCGCCCGGCCGGCGGCCCAGCAGGCGGCCGAGGCCCGCTACATCGACGACTGGACCCGGCGGGTCGAGGATTACGGCAATCGGGTGCACCCGGCGCCGGCCGAGCTGGAGGGCCAGCTGCGGATCCGGGTGGTGATCGGTCGCGACGGTCAGGTTCGGCGAGCGGAAGTGATACAATCCTCGGGACATGCCGAACTCGACCAGGCGGCCCTGGACACCGTCCATGGCGCCGCGCCCTATCGTCCCTTCGACGCGGGCATGGGAGAGCTGGACAGCCTGTCCATCACCCGCATCTGGCGGTTCGGCGAAGGCAATCACTACGGCGTGCGCTAGGCCCGTCCTGAGCCGTCGGCGGGCCGCCGGACGTTCAGATCGCACCTAGTTCCGCTGGGGAGTCCCATGCAAAGCTTGAAAAACCACTTCCTGATGGCGATGCCGCACCTGGAAGACCCCAATTTCGCCGGCACCCTCAGCTACCTCTGCGACCATGACGACAAGGGCACCATGGGAGTGATCGTCAACCGGCCCCTGGAGCTGACCCTCGACGCCCTCTTCGAGCAGCTCGAGCTGGAGGGCGCCGGCAGCCCGCACCTCAATGCGCCGGTCTACTACGGCGGTCCGGTGCACAAGGACCGCGGCTTCATCCTGCATCGCGGCCGCAGCGAGGACTGGGACTCGAGCCTCCAGGTGGCCGAGGATATCGCCCTCACCACCTCCATGGACATCCTCGAGGCATTGGCCGCCGGTCGCGGCCCCGACCAGTTCCTGGTCTGCCTGGGGTGTGCCGGCTGGGAATCCGGCCAGCTCGAGGAGGAACTCAAGGACAACGCCTGGCTGACCGTGGAGGGCCGCGCCGACATCCTCTTCGAGGTGCCCCCGGAGCAGCGCCTGGGTGCCAGCGCCAACCTGCTGGGGATCGATCTCAACCTGATGACCCGCGAAGCGGGCCACGGCTGATAGGAACGGAGCGGTGCCGATGAGTCACAGCGGCCAGCGCCTGATCCTGGGGTTCGACTTCGGCACCCGGCGCATCGGGGTGGCGGTGGGCAACGAGCTGACGGCCAGCGCCCGAGCCCTGGAACCGCTGCCGGCGCGCGACGGCATCCCCGACTGGCCCCGGGTCGCACGGCTGGTGGAGGAATGGCAGCCGGACCTCTTCGTGGTCGGCCTGCCGCTCAACATGGACGGCAGCGAGAGCGACATGAGCCGCCGGGCTCGCAAGTTCGGCAAGCGCCTGTTCGGCCGCTTCGGGATTCCCTGCGAGATGGCCGACGAGCGCGGCTCCACCCGGGAAGCCAAGGCCATCGCCCGGGAGGCCGGCCACCGCGGCAACTATCGCGACGAGGGCGTCGACGGCCTGGCCGCGGTGCTGATCCTCGAGGCCTGGCTGGCCGAACGGGAAGGCCTGCCCTCCCGCCCCTGATCGGGCCGGCAATCGCCGGCCCGCCTCCTGTCCTTCCTCTCAGGCTCCGGCGTCGTCCACGCCGAAGGTCCTGGGCACGAACCAGGGCACGTCGCGCATGTCCTTCTCGACCAGGTCGTCCACCTTCAGCAGGGTGGCGAAGATCGCCATGCGCATGGTGAGCCCGTTGTCGGTCTGGCGGAAGATGGCCAGGCGCGGGTCGCCGTTGAGGTCCACGTCCAGGTCGTTGGCGTCGGGGCGGCTGTCGCGCGGCAGCGGATGCATGACGATGGTGTGGTCGTTGCAGCGTCCGTCCATGAAGGCCCGGTCCACGGTGTAGTCCCGGGACAGGCTGAAGCCCTCGGTCATCTCGGCGGTGAAGCGCTCCTTCTGGATGCGCGTGGTGTACACCACGTCCGCGTCCGAGAAGTCGCCGGCCAGGCTCTCGCGGACCTGCACGTCCAGCCCCTGGCGCGCCACGTGCTCGATCAGCGGGTGCGGCATCTCCAGCCCCGGCGGGGCCACGAGGGTGACGCGCATGGGGCCATAGAGGGCCAGCAGCTTGATCAGCGAATGCACGGTGCGCCCGTACTTGAGGTCGCCGGTCATCAGCACATGGGCCCCTTTCAACGACCTGCCCTGGCGGGCGAACTCCTTGTGGATGGTGTAGATGTCCAGCAGCGCCTGGCTGGGATGCTCGCCGGGGCCGTCGCCGCCGTTGATCACCGGCACATTGGTGGCGTGGGCGAACTCGGCCACCGAGCCCTGCTCCGGGTGGCGCATGACGATGGCGTCGCAGTAGCCGCTCATCACCCGGCTGGTGTCGTAGAGGGACTCGCCCTTGGCCATGGACGAGAAGGTGAAGCCGGTGGTGTCGCAGACGCTGCCGCCCAGCCGGCAGAAGGCGGCGTGGAAGCTGACCCGGGTGCGGGTGCTGGCCTCGAAGAAGAGGTTGCCGAGCACCGCCCCCTCCAGCACCCGCGTGACCTTGCGCCGCTGGGCGATCGGCTCCATGCGGGCCGCGACGCGCATCAGGTGATCGACATCGTCTCGTGACAGGGAATCGACGGAGAGCAGGTGGGAACTCATCGCGGGCCTCGGCTGGCGGTTGGGGACGGGCGCTAGTGTACTCCGCGTAGCCGTTGGCTTCAGCCCTCCCGCGGAGTTGGCCGGGAACTGACCTGGATCAAGGCGCGGCGGTGCGGCCGGGTTAATACTATATAGTATTAACCACCCTCGAGGAGGATGCCGCCATGATGCCCGAGACCGCCCCCCGTCAGACGTCCCGCTGGACCCGCTTCGCCGAACGCTGCCATCGGGCGAGTCTCCGCCAGCAGCTTCAGGAAGTGCGTTACGGCAGCCCCGGCGTACTCGCCACCCTGGTCGAGGACCTGGCGCGTCCCCTGGACCCGGCCCTGGAGCGGGAACTCGCCCGCCTGCTCGACGAGCCCGGCCATCGGGACATCGCGCCCGCTCGCACCCTGCTGCCGGTGATGCGCCAGCGTTACGGCCTGGACCCGATGGTGGCGAGGACCCCCGAGGGGCGCACCATGAAGGCCACCTGCAACGGCTGCCCGGCGGCGGGACGCTGCTGGCGGGCCCTGCGCCACGGCGCCTCCGCGGCCCAGTGTCGCGAGTTCTGCCCCAACGCGCCGGCCCTGGAACGGGAAGCCGACTCGCCGCGATAGGGGGAGCCTACTTGGCGAGCGGTGCCGGAGCCGGTCGCCGCTGCGTGCCGGCACGGCGGACCAACCCCCAGTAGCTGATCACGGCGACCAGGCCGGCCAGCCCGATGGCGATCGCCATGCTGTGGGAGGTGCCGTCGTGCAGCCGGCCCACCAGGGCGCCGGCCAGCGCGGCGATGCTCATCTGCAGGAAACCGAACAGCGAGGAGGCGGAACCAGCGCACTCGGGATGCGGCGCCAGGGCGCCGGACATGCTCTGGGGCATGACGATGCCGAAGCCGGCGACGAACAGCACCTGCGGGGCGACCACCGCCCAGGGGGCGAATACCCCGGCCAGCGACAATGCCGCCATGCTCCCGCCGCCCAGGGCGCAGGCCAGGGTCCCCAGCGCCAGCAGGCGCTCGCGGCCCAGCCGGTGGCTGTAGCGGCCGCTGATCAAGGAGCCGCTGACGAAGCCCAGCACCACGAGAGTGAACAGCAGGCCGTAGTCGGTCGGCTTGAGCCCCATGAAGTCGACGAGCACGAAGGACGACCCCGAGAGGAAGGCGAACAGGCCCGAGAAGACCGCGGCGTTGGTCAGCGTATAGCCGACGAAGCGTCGCTCGCCCAGCAGCATGCGGAAGGTGGCGAGCAGCGCCAGGGGCTGGATCGAGCGGCGCTGCGTGGGTGCCAGGGTCTCCGGCAGCTGGCCGGCGATCAGCGCCAGGATCAGCAGGGTATAGCCGGCGAGCAGCCAGAACACCGCGGGCCAGCCGAATACCACCAGCAGGCCGGCGCCGGCCACCGGCGCCACGGCCGGGGCGACGGCCATGGCGATGGCCATGTAGGAGAGGATGCGCCCCGCCTCGGTGGGGCCGTGGATGTCGCGCACCATGGCGCGCCCCAGCACCGGCCCCACCGAGCCGCCCAGGGCCTGCAGGAAGCGGCCGAGCAGTAGCGCCTCGATGCTCTGGGCCAGGGCGCACAGCATGCTGGTGGCGAGGAACAGCGCCAGCCCGCCGATCAGCACCGGCTTGCGGCCGAAGCGATCGGCCAGGGGGCCGCAGATCAACTGGGCCAGGGCGAAACCGGCCATGTACAGGCTGAGGGTGAGCTGCACCTGGTCCGGGCCGGCGTCCAGCGCCGCGGCCATGGCCGGCATGGCGGGCAGGTACATGTCGGTGGCCAGGGGGCCCAGGGCGGTGAGTGCCGCCAGCAGGACGACGGTGGCGGGAGAGGTCGGCCTCAGCACATCGGGCTCCTCGGTGGATGGGCAAGCAGGAAAGCAGGCGGGCGCGGCCATGGCCGCGCCCGCATGTCGTTAGCCAGCTTAGCACATCTCAGCCGGCGTCGGGCTGAGCCTCGGGAGCGGCGTGCCGGAAGGCTTCCAGGGCCCGGGCGTTGGCGACGATGCGCCGGATGCGCGGGTAGGCCTCCAGATTGCACTCGAAACGCTCGGCGTTGTAGACCTGGGGCACCAGGCAGACATCGGCCAGGGTCGGGCTGTCCCCGTGGCAGAAGTCGCCGCTGCCGGTTTCCCGGTTGAGCATCGCCTCCAGGGCGGTGAAGCCCTCGTGGATCCAGTGTCGGTACCAGGCCAGCTTGGCGGCCTCGTCGAGACCCAGCTCGCCGGTCAGGTGCTTGAGGACCCTCAGGTTGTTCAGCGGGTGGATCTCGCAGGCCACCAGCTGGGCCAGGGCGCGGACCCGGGCACGGCCCTCCAGGTCGGCCGGCAACAGGGCCGGCTCGGGATGGCGCTCGTCCAGGTACTCGCAGATCGCCAGCGACTGGGTTAGCCGCACGCCATGGTCGGTGACCAGCATGGGCACCAGGCCCTGGGGATTCTGGCCCCGGAAGGCGGCATCGCGCTGCTCGCCCTTGACCAGGTTCACCGGGGCCTGCTCGTAGTCCAGGCCCTTGAGGTTGAGGACGATACGCACCCGGTAGGCGGCCGAGGAACGAAAGTAGCCATAGAGCGTCGTCATGCCGACCTCCTCACTTCGCCTCGTGTTTCACGACCTTCTGGTCGATGGCGCCGAAGATGCTCCGGCCCTGGCGATCGAGCATCTCGATGCGGACCCGATCGCCGAAGCGCATGAACGGCGTCTTGACCTCATCGTAGAGGATCTTCTCGACCATGCGCACCTCGGCCAGGCAGCTGTAGCCCACCCCGCCGTCCTTGATCGGCTTGCCGGGGCCACCATCGGCGTCGGGGTTGGAGACGGTGCCCGAGCCGATGATGGTGCCGGCCCCCAGGTAGCGGGTGCGAGCGGCATGAGCGACCAGCTGCGGGAAACCGAAGATCATGTCCGGGCCGGCCTCGGGCTCGCCGAACTTCTCGCCGTTCAGATGCACGGTCAGCGGCAGGTGGACGCGGCCGTCCTTCCAGGCGTCGCCCAGCTCGTCCGGCGTCACGCAGATCGGCGAGAAGCTGGAGGCCGGCTTGGCCTGGAAGAAGCCGAAGCCCTTGGCCAGTTCGCCGGGGATCAGGCCGCGCAGGCTGACGTCGTTGACCAGCATGATCAGCTTGATATGGCCGGCGGCCTGTTCCGGGGTCACCGCCATGGGCACATCGTCGGTGATCACCGCGATCTCGCCCTCGAAGTCGATGCCGTGGTCCTCGCTGACGGCCTCGATGTCCTCGGTGGGGGCCAGGAAGCTGTCGCCGCCGCCCTGGTACATCAGCGGATCGGTCCAGAAGGTCTCGGGCATCTCGGCGCCGCGGGCCTGGCGCACCAGCTGGACGTGGTTCAGGTAGGCGGAGCCGTCGGCCCAATGGTAGCTGCGCGGCAGCGGCGAATGCAGGCTCTCGACCTCGAGATCGAAGGCGCCCTCGACGCGGCCCTCGTTGAGCTCGGCGTAGCGCTCCTCCAGGCGGGGGGCGAGCTCGTCCCAGTGCTCGATGGCCTGCTGCAGGGTGGTGGCGATCTCGGTGGCGCGCACGGCGCGGCTCAGGTCCCGGGAGACGATGACCAGTTCGCCGTCGCGGCCGGTGTTCAGGGTGGCGAGTTTCATGATGTCGGTCCTTTCGGTGTCAGAGGGTTCTTGCTGTCCGGCGTTCAGGGTGACGCCGGATCGAAGTGGGAATCCAGCCCGGCCCAGACGTCGACGTAGTCGCGCTGGCGGAAGTCCGCGTTCAGGGCCGCCTCGGTGGGCTGGAAGACGTAGCGGCTCTCGAACATGAAGGCCAGGGTATTGCCCTGATACTGGGGCGTCAGCTCCGCGTTCGAGGCCTTCTCGAAGGTCTCGGCGTCCGGGCCGTGGGGCGACATGCAGTTGTGCAGGCTGGCGCCGCCGGGCACGAAGCCTTCCGCCTTGGCGTCGTACTCGCCGTGGATCAGGCCCATGAACTCGCTCATCAGGTTGCGATGGAAGTAGGGCGGGCGGAAGGTGTCCTCGGCGACCATCCAGCGCGGCGGGAAGATCACGAAGTCGACGTTGGCCATCCCCGGGGTGTCGGAGGCCGAGGTCAGCACGGTGAAGATCGACGGGTCCGGATGGTCGAAGCTCACGGTGTTGATGGTGTTGAAGCGAGCCAGGTCGTACTTGTAGGGGGCGTAGTTGCCGTGCCAGGCCACCACGTCCAGCGGGGAGTGATCCAGGCGGGCGGACCAGAAGGCCCCGGAGAACTTGGCCACCAGCTCGAAGTCACCCTTCAGGTCCTCGTAGGCGGCCACGGGGGTGAGGAAGTCCCGCGGGTTGGCCAGGCCGTTGGCGCCGATGGGCCCGAGGCCGGGCAGCTCCAGGGGACTGCCGTAGTTCTCGCAGATATAGCCCCGAGCGGCGTCACGGCCCTCGGCCAGGCGCACCTGGAACTTGACCCCCCGCGGGATGACGGCGATCTCGCCGCCGGTCACCTCGAGCTCGCCGAACTCGGTGCGTAGCCGCAGGGTGCCCAGCTGAGGCACGATCAGCAGCTCGCCGTCGGCGTCGTAGAAGAAGCGTTCGGTCATGTCGCGGTTGCAGGCGAAGAGGTGCACGCCGCAGCCGGCCTGGGTGCCGGCGTCGCCGTTGACGGCGATGGTGACCAGGCCGTCGACGAAGTCGGTAGGGGCCTCCGGCACCGGCAGTGGATCCCAGCGCATCTGGTTGGGGTCGGCGGCGGGGCGGGCCGGCGGGGCGGTGACCACGGCGTCGTGCGGCAGGCGACGGTAGGCGCTCTGGGCTACCGAGGGGCGGATGCGATAGAGCCAGGAGCGCAGGTTCTGGTGACGCGGCGAGGTGAAGGCCGAGCCCGTCAGTTGCTCGGCATAGAGCCCGTAGGCGCAACGCTGGGGGGAGTTCTGCCCTTCCGGCAAGGCGCCGGCCAGGGCCTCGGTGGCGAAGTGATTGCGGAAACCCGGTTGATAGTCGAGCGCTGTTGTCATTCTGTGCGACCTCTGTTCATTGGTTTCATATGAAACTATATCGGGAATGCTAGACCCTGTTGGTTTCATATGCAACCATTTGTCGCCTCCTTCCCGATCGAGAGCGATGCGATGCCCCCCGATCATGCCTCGGCGTCAGGCTTCGACCTGGAGCGCTTCCTGCCCTACCGGCTCAACAGCCTGGCCGACCGGATCAGCCAGGCCCTGGCCTGCCTCTACGAGACGCGTCATGACCTCAGCGTGGCCCAATGGCGGGTATTGGCGTGGCTGCATCATCGCGAGGAAATGACCGCCAAGCAGATCCGCGAGGCGACCCGCATGGACAAGGCCAAGGTTTCCCGGGCGGTGCAGGCGCTGGAGGATCGGGGGCTGATTCGGCGACGCCCCTCTCCGCAGGATCAGAGGGTCCAGGACCTGCGGCTCACCGCGGCGGGAAAGGACCTGCTGGCGGAGTTGATTCCCGAGGCCAGGGCCTGGGAAGCGGAGCTGGTGGCGCCGCTGTCCGTCGAGGAGTACCGGGAGCTCCTCGACGTCATGGGCAAGCTGGAGCGCCAATTGGCGCGGCTGGAGTAGGGGCCCGCTCGGGCTCAGGCCAGGGCTTCCTCGGGGGCGGGCACGCGGCCGCCGAGCAGGGCGGTGATCTCGTTGGCGGTGTCGCGGACCAGCTCGCCGAGCTCGGTGAGGCGCTCCTCGGGAATCCGCGCCATGGGGCCGGACACCGAGATGGCGGCGAGCGGGGTGCCGTGCTCGTCGTGGATGCAGGCGGCCACGCAGTGCAGGCCGATGGCGTGCTCCTCGCGGTCGCAGGCGTAACCCTGCTGGCGAATCTCGGCCAGGCGCTCGCGCAGCTCGACGGGGTCGTGGATGGTATTGGTGGTCACCCGTGCCAGGCCCCGCTCGTCGAGCACGCGCTCGAGCTCGTCGTCGGGCAGCCAGGCCATCAGCGCCTTGCCCACCCCGGAAGCATGCAGCGGCGCCCGGGAGCCGAGCCGGGTGATCATGCGCATCATCTGCGGCGACTCGCTCTGGGCCAGGAAGACGGCGGTGCTGCCGTCGCGCACGCCCAGGTTGGCGGTCTCGCCGGTCTGGGCGGTCAGCCGGCGCAGGAAGGGACGGCTGGTGCCCACGAAGTCCCGGGCCTCGACGAAGCTGTTGCCGATGCGGAAGGTCTTGACGTCGATCTTCCACACCCCGAGCTCGTTGTCCTGGGTCACGAAGCCCTGGCTCTGCAGGGCCTGGAGCAGTCGATGGGTCGTGGAGGGGGCGAGTTCCGCCTGCTCGGCGATCTCGGACAGGGCCAGCCCGCCGGGGCTGGCCGCCAGGCGCTCGAGCAGGTTGAGCCCGCGCACCAGGGACTGGCTATGGCCGCCACTGCTCTTGCCGGATGCCGGTCGTCCCGCCGTTCTGCGCTTGACTTCGCTCACTGCCTCTCTCCCCGATTGATGCTGGCCGATCTCCAGCATACCGCGTCGAAGCCGCGCTGTCTTGCTTTCGGAAATCGTTTCCACACTGGTGCCGGCATGAAAGTCTCGATTAGGCTGGTCGGCGACCCTGTGCCATCGCCGGAGAATCCATGCCCCCTGCCTCCCCCTCCCTGGACAAGGGGTTGCCCGAGACGGGCCACCGACTGCTCGCCGACGTCAGCCTGCCCGCCGCGGTGCTCCACGAGCGACCCCTGGCCCACAACCTGGCCTGGATGCAACGCTTCTGCGACGCCCATGGCGCCAGCCTCGCGCCTCACGGCAAGACCAGCATGGCGCCGGCCCTCTTCCACCGGCAACTCGCCGCCGGCGCCTGGGCCATCACCCTGGCCACCGCGCCCCAGTGTCGTGCCGCCTTCGCCCATGGGGTGACGCGGCTGCTGATGGCCAACCAGCTGGTGGGGCGGGCCAACATGGCGATCGCCGCCGAGTTGCTGGCCGCCGGCGCCGAGCTCTATGTCCTGGTGGACTCGGTGGCCAACGTCCGCGAGCTGGAGGCCTTCTTCGGCGAGCGGGGCCTGCGCCTGCCGGTGCTGATCGAACTCGGTGTGCCCGGGGGGCGCTGCGGTTGCCGGGACCGCGACCAGGTGATGGCCCTGGCCCGGGCCGTCGACGACGCGGCGGCCCTGGAGCTGGCCGGGGTGGAGGGCTACGAGGGCGTGATCCGGGCCGAGGCCGGCCACGCCCCGGCCGCGGCGGTGGCCGCCTACGCCCGGGAGCTGGTGACGACCCTGCAGGCCCTGGACACCGATGGCCTGCTGCGGGTGGCCAGGCCGCTGGTCACCGCCTCCGGGTCGGCCTGGCATGACCTGATCGCCGAGGCCTTCCGGGATGCGGGCCTGGGCGAGCGAGTCCGCCGGGTGATGCGTCCGGGCTGCTACGTGACCCATGACCACGGGCTCTACGGCGAGGCTCAGGCGCGGTTGCTGGCGCGGCGTCCCGAGTTCGCCGAGGGCCTGCAGCCGGCCCTGGAGGTCTTCGCCCAGGTGCAGTCGCTGCCGGAGCCGGGGCTCGCCATCGTCGCCATGGGGCGGCGCGACGTCGGCGGTGATCGGTTGCCCGTGGCGCTGCGGCGGTATCGGGAGGGCGGCGCCGCGGACGCGGCCCTGTCGGCGGCCGGCTGGCGGGTGGAGAAGCTGATGGACCAGCACGCCTTCGTGGCGCTGCCGGCGGGTGTCGAGGACGTGGCGGTGGGAGACGTGGTGGCCTTCGGCATTTCCCACCCCTGCCTGACCTTCGACAAGTGGCGGAAGTTGTGCCGGGTGAACCGGGACCTCGAGGTGGTCGAGGTCCTGGATACCTGCTTCTGACCGCCCCGGGCGGGGCGGTCGGCGGACGACGCCTCAGACGTCGTCGCGGAAGGTGCGGTCGTGCTTGGGCAGCACCAGGTTGAGGATGATGGCGCACAGCGCGCCGGGGATCAGGCCGGACTCGATGATCGCCTGGACGTTCTCGGTGAGGCCGGCATAGAGCCCTTCCTGGGCCGGCAGGCCCACGGCCGCGGACAGCGAGACGCCGATGATCACCATGTTGCGCTTGTTGAAGGGCACATGGGAGAGCATCTTGATGCCGGCGCTGGCGATCATGCCGAACATGATCAGCACGGCGCCGCCCAGCACGGCATTGGGGATGCTCGAGACCAGGGCGCCCAGCTTGGGCAGCAGGCCGGCCAGCACCAGGAAGACGCCGCCGATGGCCACCACGAAGCGGCTGACCACCCCGGTCAGGGCCACCATGCCGACGTTCTGGCTGAAGCTGATCTGGGGGAAGGCATTGAAGATGGCCGCGAAGACGCTGGCCAGGCCGTCGGCCATGACCCCGCCGGACAGCTCCTTGGGCGTCGGCTCACGGTCCATGCCGCCGGCGGTGGTGCCGACGATGTCGCCGATGGACTCCGCGCAGGTCACCACCGCGAGCAGCACCACCGGCAGGATGGCGGCCATGTGGAACTCCAGGCCGATGGTCAGCGGCATGGGCAGCGACAGCCAGTCGGCGGAGGCGATCTCGCCGAAGTTCACCAGGCCGAAGGCCACGGCGGTGCCATAGCCCACCACCAGCCCCACCAGCGGGGCGGCCTCGGACCAGATGCCGCGGCCGAACTGGTGCAGGCCCAGGGTGATCAGCAGCACCAGCCCGGCCAGCAGGATGTTGTGCAGGGCACCGAAGTCCTCGGCGCCGAAGCCGCCGCCGGCGTAGGCGAAGCCGACCGGCATCAGCAGGGTGCCGAGCATGATCACGAAGGTGCCGGTGACCACCGGGGGGAAGAGGAAGCGTACCCAGGGCAGGAAGAGCCCCACCAGGGCCATGGCGACCCCGCCGCACAAGGCCGCACCCAGCGCCGCCGGCAGGCCCATGCCCACCGCGATGGGAATCAGCACCGGCACGAAGCCGAAGCTGGTGCCCATGACGATCGGCAGGCGGGCGCCGATCGGACCCAGCCCCAGGGACTGTACCAGGGTGGCGACGCCGGCCACGAACATGGCGGCCTGGATCATGAAGGCGGTCTGCTCGGGGGGCAGGTCGGCGGCGCCGGCGATGATGATGGGCACGGTGACGTTGCCCACGAACATCGCCAGGACGTGCTGCAGGCCCAGCGGGATGGCCCGCCCCAGGGGCGGCATGGCGTTCACGTCATGGGTGCTGCGCACCTTCGGGGGACTCGCCTCGGTGGCGGTATCGGACGTCGACATGGGCTCTCTCCTGTTGTCGTTGTTGGGAGTGGCTGAGGGTGTGGCCCGCCGCCTAGAGCGCGCTGCGCAGCGCCCGGGCGGCCTGGTCGTGGCGGGCCAGCAGGGCGTCGAGGTCGACGCCCGTCGGCTGGCCCTCGGTCACCCGCCACTGCCCGGCGACCATGACCCGGTCGGCTCGATGGGCGCCGCACAGCAGCAGGGCGGCGATGGGGTTCTCGGCGCCGGAGAAGCGCGGCTCGTCGAGGCGGAACAGCGCCAGATCGGCCTGCTGGCCGGCCTCGAGTCCGCCGATGTCGTCGCGGCCCAGGCACCGGGCCGAGCCTTGGGTGGCCCAGCGGATCACGTCCTCGTGGGTGACCCGGCTCGGCGCGTAGCGCAGCCGGCCCAGCAGCAGGGCCTGGCGCATCTCCTCGGCGAGGTTGGAGTGGTCGTTGGAGGCGGAGCCGTCCACCGCCAGGCCCACCGGGCAGCCGGCGGCCTCGAGCTCCAGGGTGCGGCACAGCCCTGAGCCCAGCACCATGTTCGAGGAGGGACAGTGGGCGATACCGGTGCCGGCGGCGCCGAGCCGGCTCACCTCCTCGTCGTTGAAGTGGATCCCGTGGGCCAGCCAGGTCCGGCTGCCCAGCCAGCCGACGGCCTCCAGGTACTCCAGGGGGCGCTGGCCGAACAACCGCTGGCAGTAGGCGGTCTCGGCCTCGGTCTCGGCCAGGTGGGTGTGCAGGCGCACGTCCTTCGCCCCGGCCAGCCGGGCGCTCTCCTGCATCAGCTCCCGGCTCACCGAGAACGGCGAGCAGGGCGCCAGGGCGATGGTGGTCATGGCGCCCTCGCCGCGCTGGTGGTAGGCGTCGATCAGCCGGGCGCTCTCGTCGAGGATGGTGGCCTCGTCCTGGACCACCGACTGGGGGGGCAGGCCGCCGTCGTCACGGCCCACGCTCATCGAGCCCCGGGTCAGGGCGGCGCGCACCCCCAGCCGCCGGGCGGTCGCCACCTGAACGTCGATCGCCTGCGAGAGCGCCCCGGAGAACACATAGTGATGGTCGGCCACGGTGGTGCAACCGGACAGCAGCAGCTCCACCATCGCCAGCTCGCTGGCCACCGCCAGTTGGTCCTCGGTGAGGTTCGCCCAGACCTCGTAGAGCGTGGTCAGCCAGGGAAAGAGTTCCTTGTTCAGGGCCGGCGAATAGGCCCGGGTCAGGGTCTGGTAGAAGTGGTGATGGGTATTGACCAGGCCGGGCAGCAACACATGGTCTCGAGCGTCGAAGGTCTCGTCGATCGGGGTGGCGGGCGTGCCGCCCGCCGGCACCGCCTCGAGGATTCGCGAGTCCCGGATCACCACGCCGCCGGCGGCACGGGCATCGCTGCAGCCCAGGGGGTGGCGAATCCACAGGGTCTTGGGGGTCGGGGTCATGTTGGTCCTCCCGGGTGTCCGCCTTCGGCGGCCCCTGTCGTGGGCCAAGGGTTACCCAAGTCTCGCGACGAACCAGAGCCTTGGTTCAGGTGCCTTCGACCAAGTGTGTACGCTGGTGTCGATCAATGAGCAACATTGATTGTGTACAAAATGATCGGCTTTGATGCCCTTGTCAAGATGGGCATCCCGGTCCCCCGGGACCCCGGGCTCAGTTCGGCGAGGCGGCCCGGCGGCGGCTCAGGCGGTCGCCGAACAGGTAGGCGGCCAGGGCCACCAGGATGACGACGGCGCCGGCCAGCATCGACGCCGAGGGGCGTTCCTGGTTCAAGGCCATGCCCAGCCCCAGCGCCAGGATCGGGGTGATCAGGGTCACCAGGGCCACGGTGGCGGCATGCAGCCGGGAGAGGATCAGGTAGTAGCAGAGGAAGCCGACCAGCGAGCCGAACAGCGCCAGATAGAGCACCGCCCAGCGGCCTCGTTCGCTGAGCGGAATGGACAGCGGCTCGCCACTGTTCAACCAGAGGACGAGGAAGCAGGGCAGGCTGAGGGCCAGCGCCCCGACGGTCTGCTGCAGCGGGCCGAGGCCGGCCGCCACCCGCTGCACGGCGATGCCGCTGCCGCTGAACAGGGTGACCGCGGCGAGCATCATGAGTAGGGCGCCGAGCTGGCCGCCGCCGACCCTGAGGCTGTCGAGGAAGACCACCGCGAGCCCCATCACCCCCAGGGTGCAGCCGAACCAGTGCCAGCGGCCGAGTCGTCGGGCCCCGGGCAGGGCCTGGAGGATCAGCCCCGAGATCAGCGGGGCCATGCCGAACATGACCGAGAGCAGCCCGGAGGGCAGCTGCTGGGAGGCGTGGTAGCTCAGCGCCATGGCGCCGAAGACCCCCGGCACCGCGGCCCCGTAGCTCGCCAGCGCCCGGCGGTCGCGCCGCAGTCCGCTCCTCCGGAGCGTCAGGATCAGCGCGCCGATGACCAGGGCGATCGACATGCGCAGCATCACGCTGCCGATCGGTGCCCCGGCTTCGGCGCTCCACTTGATACCCAGGGGGGTGGTGGCCCACACCAGCACCACGATCAGATAGGCCGGTCCGGTCGGCATGACGGCATCCTTGTCGTATGGGGAGAAGCGAGCGGGCGTTCGTCGACGCCTGCTCGGCACGAAAAAAAACCGCCGCGTCGAGGACGCGGCGGCGGCAGGACCTCGGGCGGTCTCAGCCCTCGTAGCTGGTCTCGGAGTAGAGTACCCGGACCCGCTTGGTATGGTCGACCCGGCTCAACGCTTCCAGGGCCTTGGGGCCATAGTCCTTGTCCACATCGATGACCACGTAGCCGATGCGCTCGTTGGTCTGGAGGTACTGGCCGAGGATGTTGATGTCGTTCTCGGAGAGCACCTTGTTGATCTCGGACATCACGCCGGGCACGTTGTCGTGGATGTGCAGCAGGCGATGCTTGCCGGGGTGGGCCGGCAGGGCCACCTCGGGGAAGTTCACCGAGGTGATGGTGGTACCGTTGTCGGAGTAGGTCACCAGCTTCTCGGAGACCTCGATGCCGATGTTCTCCTGGGCCTCCAGGGTGGAACCGCCGATGTGGGGGGTGAGGATGACGTTGGGCAGGCCGCGCAGGGGGCTGACGAACTCTTCCTTGTTGCCCTTGGGCTCCACCGGGAAGACGTCCACGGCGGCGCCGTTGAGGCGGCCGGCCTGGATGGCCTCGGCCAGGGCCTCGATGACCACCACGCTGCCCCGGGAGGCGTTGATCAGGATGCTGCCCGGCTTCATCAGGGCGATCTGCTCCTCGCCGATCATCCAGCGGGTGGAAGGCAGGTCCGGCACGTGCAGGCTGACGACGTCGGCGCGGGCCAGCAGCTCCTCCAGGCTGGCCACCTGGCGGGCGTTGCCCATGCCCAGCTTGGTGACCACGTCGTAGTAGATGACGTCGAAGCCCAGCGCCTCGGACAGCACGGAGAGCTGGGCGCCGATGTTGCCGTAGCCGATGATGCCGAGCGTCTTGCCGCGGGCCTCGTGGGCGTTCTTGGCCGACTTCAGCCAGCCGCCCTCATGGGCGCGGGTATTCTTCTCGGGGATGCCGCGCAGCAGCATGATGGCCTCGGCGAGCACCAGTTCCGCCACCGAGCGGGTGTTGGAATAGGGGGCGTTGAAGACCGGGATGCCTCGCTCCAGGGCCGCATCGAGGTCCACCTGGTTGGTCCCGATGCAGAAGCAGCCCACCGCCACCAGCTTCTCGGCGGCGTCGAAGACGCGCTCGTTGAGCTGGGTACGGGAGCGGATGCCGATGAAGTGGACGTCGCGGATCTTCTCGATCAGCGTCTCCTCGTCCAGCGAGGTCGGCAGGTGCTCGATGTTGGTGTACCCGGCGTTGAGGAAATTGTCCACTGCGCTCTGGTGGACGCCCTCGAGCAGCAGGATCTTGATCTTGCTCTTGTCCAGGGACGTTTTGGCCATGGTCGATTCAACCCCTTCTTAGGTGCGCGCCGCTTGCGGTTGGGCCATGTCTGAAAAGTGGCCGCTTGGCTCGTCGACTCTTCAGACAACGCCCAGGGTGGGTGAGCCCGGAACCCGCCAGGGATCGGGAGGTCTTGGCCGGTGCCGGCTCGAAACGAGGCCCCATATGCTACCACAGCGGGAGGGCGCCAAGATGAAATTGCTGCGCTGCAGGCATGAGTCATCTGCATGACTGAGGCCGCCGAGCCTCACGCCGGAAGGGGCCGGGGCAGACGACCCCCCGGGGGGAGCGTGTATACTGTCGCCCTCATGGTGGGAGCGACCGACGAGGAAAGCCATGGCGGAACAGGACACACAGCCCGGTAGTGAGGCGGCCCCGGGGGATTTCGCCGCGACCGTGGAGCGCCTGGAGGCGCTGGTGGAGCGGCTGGAATCCGGCGAGCTGACGCTGGAGGGATCGCTGGCGGCCTTCGAGCAGGGCGTGCGCCTGACCCGTGACGCCCAGCGTCGCCTCGACGAGGCCGAACTCAAGGTGCGCACCCTGACCGAGGGCGAGGACGGCGGCATCGACCTCCAGCCCTTCGCCCCACCCGGGGAGGATGATGGTGAACGCTGATAGCCTGGCGGCCCGGCTGGCCGCGGACCGGGCACGGGTGGATACCTGCCTGGAGACGCTGTTCGAGACACGGGAGGCCCCGGCGCCCCGTCTCGAGGCGGCGATGCGCCACGGCGTGCTGGTGGGCGGCAAGCGGTTGCGGCCGGTGCTGGTGTACGCGGCCGGTCGCGCCCTGGGGGCCGCCGACGAGGCCCTGGACGCCCCGGCGGCGGCCCTGGAGCTGGTGCATGCCTACTCCCTGGTCCACGACGACCTGCCGGCCATGGACGATGACGACCTGCGCCGGGGCCAGCCCACGGTGCACCGGGCCTATGACGAGGCCACCGCCATCCTGGCCGGTGACGCCCTCCAGTCGCTGGCCTTCGAGGTACTGGCGGCCACGGCCCATCCCCGGCTGCCGGCGATGATCGGCACCCTGGCCCGGGCCGCGGGGCGCGACGGCATGGTCGCCGGTCAGGTGCTGGACCTGGCGGCGGTGGGCGGCCAGCCGGACCTGACCGCCCTGGCCACCATGCATCGCCACAAGACCGGGGCGCTGATCCGCGCCGCCGTGCGCCTGGGCGGGCTGGTGGCCGTCACCGAGGACGATCCGCGCCTGATGGCCCTGGAGCGTTATGCCGCGGCCATCGGCCTGGCCTTCCAGGTCCATGACGATGTCCTCGACGTCACCGGCGACACCGCCACCCTGGGCAAGGCCTCGGGAGCCGATGCCGCCCGGGACAAGCCCACCTACCCCACCTTGATGGGGCTGGAGGGCGCGCGGCGCCATGCCCGGGCGCTGGTCGAGGAGGGCGTGGCGGCCCTGGCGCCCCTCGACGAGGCGGCCGCCCCGCTGGCCGAGCTGGCCCGATACATGATCGAGCGTGACCATTGAGGAAGCCCGTGACGCCCACGGGACTTCCCTGACTGATAGAGCCCACATGAAGCTGTTCGATGACATTCCGGTCGAGCGTCCGGCGACGCCCTTGCTCGACACCCTGGAAACGCCGGCCGCCCTGCGCGCCATGGACGATGCCCAGCTCGCCCAGGTGGCCGATGAGCTGCGCGCCTACCTGCTCTACAGCGTGGGCGTCTCGGGCGGGCACTTCGGGGCCGGCCTCGGCGTCGTGGAGCTCACGGTGGCGCTGCACCATGCCCTGGAGACCCCCCACGACCGCCTGGTCTGGGACGTCGGCCACCAGGCCTATCCCCACAAGATCCTCACCGGGCGGCGCGAGGCCATGACCCGGATCCGCCAGTACGGGGGCCTGGCGGCCTTCCCGCGGCGCGCCGAATCGGCGTACGACACCTTCGGGGTCGGCCACTCCAGCACCTCCATCTCGGCGGCGCTGGGCATGGCGCTGGCCGCCCGCACCCGGGGCGAGAAGCGTCGAGTCTGTGCGGTGATCGGCGACGGGGCGCTGACCGCGGGCATGGCCTTCGAGGCCCTGGCCCACGCCGGCCACGTGGACGCCAACCTGCTGGTGGTACTCAACGACAACGAGATGTCGATCTCCGAGAACGTCGGCGGCATCGCCAGCTACCTGGCCCGCATCCTCGCCAGCAAGCCCTATACCACCATGCGCGAGGGCGGCAAGAAGGTGCTCTCTCACCTGCCCGGGGCCCTGGAGCTGGCCCGGCGCACCGAGGAACACATGAAGGGCATGGTCAGCCCGGCCACGCTGTTCGAGGAGATGGGCTTCAACTACATCGGCCCCATCGACGGTCACGACCTGCCCACCCTGGCCCAGACCCTGCGCAACATGCGCGACCTGGACGGGCCCCAGTTCCTCCACGTCAAGACCCGCAAGGGACGGGGCTTCCTGCCCGCCGAGGCCGATCCCATCGGCTATCACGCCATCACCAAGCTGGAGAAGAACGGCGACACCCCGCCGCCGCTCAAGGCCGCCAACCCGATTCCCGCACCCAGGAAGCGGAAGTACTGCAATGTCTTCGGCGACTGGCTGTGCGACATGGCGGCGGCGGACGACCGCCTGGTCGGCATCACCCCGGCCATGCGCGAGGGCTCGGACCTGGTCCGCTTCTCCCAGGAGTACCCGGCGCGCTACTACGACGTGGCCATCGCCGAGCAGCATGCGGTGACCCTGGCCGCCGGCCTGGCCTGCGAGGCCATGAAGCCGGTGGTGGCCATCTACTCCACCTTCCTCCAGCGCGGCTACGATCAGCTGATCCACGACGTGGCGGTCCAGGACCTGGACGTGACCTTCGCCATCGATCGGGCGGGCCTCGTGGGCGAGGACGGGCCCACCCACCACGGGGCCCTAGACCTCTCCTACCTGCGCTGCGTGCCCGGCATGGTGGTGCTGGCGCCGGCCGACGAGGCCGAGTGCCGCGCCATGCTGAGCGCCGCCTACCACCATCCCGGCCCCGCGGCGGTGCGCTATCCGCGCGGCACCGGCCCCGGCGTGGAGATCCCCGGGCACCTGGAGCCGCTGCCGATCGGCCGCGCCGAGGTGCGTCGGCGTACCGGCGCGGAGGCCCCCCGGGTGGCGCTGCTGGCCTTCGGCAGCCTCAACGGGCCGGCCGCGAGCGTGGCCGAGGCGCTGGATGCGACCCACCTCAACATGCGCTCCATCAAGCCCCTGGATCGCGAGGCGGTACTGGCCGCCGCCGACGGGCACGACCTGCTGGTGACCCTGGAGGAGAACGTGGTCGCCGGCGGCGCCGGCAGCGCCGTCAACGAGCTGCTGGTGGCGGAAGGGCGCCGGGTCGCCGTGCTCAACCTGGGGCTGCCCGACGCCTTCGTCGAGCATGGCAAGCCGGCGGAGCTGCTGGCCGAGTGCGGCCTCGATGCCGAAGGCATCGAGGCGTCGATCCGCGCCCGGCTGGCGACCGACGGCGCCTCCCCACGACATGGAGACGCGGCATGCTGATGGCCATCCTGATCGGGGCGGTACTGGGCTTCCTGGTCGGCGGTCCCCTGGGGCTGCTGATCGGCGGCGGCCTCGGCTACTGGCTCGCCCGACGCCTGCGCAGGAGCCTGCTGGGTCGGCTGGCCGCGGCGCAGGGGCAGTTCCTCGAGTCGACCTTCGCGGTCATGGGCTGCCTGTGCAAGGCCGACGGCCGGGTCTCCGAGGACGAGCTGGAGGCTTCCCGGCGGCTGTGGGATCGCCTGCGGCTCAGCGAGGCCCAGCGTGCCAAGGCCCGGGCCGACTTCACCCGGGGCAAGGGCCCGGACTTCGACCTGGAGGCCGAACTGGCCAGGGTCCGCCCGATCCTGGCCAGCCAGCCCGGCCTGCGGCAGATCTTCCTGCAGGTCCAGCTGACCGCGATCGCCGCCGACGGCCAGCTGCACCCCGCCGAACGCGAGATGCTGATGCGGGTGGTACGCGGGCTGGGATGCTCCGAGGCCGAGATCGCCCAGGTCGAGGCCATGCTGCGCGGTGGGCCGGAGGCGGCCGGCGAATCCGGCCCGTCCCTGGAAGACGCCTACCGCGTGCTGGGCGTCGACCCCGACGCCAGCGATGGCGAGATCAAGAAGGCCTATCGCCGCCTGATGAGCGAGAACCACCCCGACAAGCTCGCCGCCAAGGGATTGCCCGAAAGCATGCGCGAGGTGGCCAAGGAGCGCACCAGCGAGATCGGCAGCGCCTACGAGCGCATCCGCAAGGCCCGGGCCGCCGCCTGAATCGGCAGCGAAGGCCTGCCCCGCCACACGCCACTTCCTGACGATCGAGTGTCCAGGCCCTTTCCCCGCCGCCGCAGCGGCCGGGGCTTGCGGCGTTTCGGCCCTGGCTTGTGCCGATGAGACCCCGGCGCTTGCCGGATGGCCGCGGGGCCCCTAGGATGCCCGGCTGCTCGCCGCGACGGCGGCCCGAGCCGACGGCCTTCGCCGGGCCCTCCCGGCGGGTCGACGGCGACCGACAAGAATATCCTGGAGATCGTCCCCTGATGTCATTCGGAGCCTTTTCCCTGCTGCCGCCCGTGCTGGCCATCGTGCTGGCGCTGGCGACGCGCAACGTCATCCCCGCCCTGTTCTGCGGCGTCTGGCTGGGTGCCACCATGTTGGCCGGGGGCAACCCCGCGGCCGGCCTCTACGACAGCTTCGGCGACTTCATCATCCCCAGCGTCGGCGATGAATGGAGCGTCACCGTGCTGATCTACTGCGGCCTGTTCGGCGTGCTGATCGGCGTGCTGCAGCGCACCGGCGGCGCCCAGGCCATCGCCCGGGCCATCTCCGCCCGGGTGGCCTCGCGGCGCGGCGCCCAAGGCGCGACCCTGGGGCTGGGCGTGCTGATCTTCTTCGAGGACTACTTCAACGCCCTGACCGTGGGCAGCGTGATGCGGCCGATCACCGATCGCATGCAGGTCTCCCGGGAGAAGCTCGCCTATATCGTCGACTCGACCTCGGCGCCCATGTGCCTGCTGGGGCCGGTGTCCACCTGGGTGGTCTTCGTCATGGGCCTGATCGGCACCCAGCTGACCGACATGGGCGCCAGCGGGTCCGAGTACCTGATCTACCTGTCCTCCATCCCGCTCAACTTCTATGCCTGGCTGGCGCTCGGCCTGATCGTCTTCATGGTCGTCACCCAGTGGGACTTCGGCCCCATGGCCCGGGCCGAGGAACGCGCCCGCACCACCGGGGCGGTGATGGCCGAGGGCGCCAACCCGCCGTCCGGCCACGAGGCCGAGGAGATGGCCGGCGTGCCGGAGGAAAAGGCCCGCAAGCGCAACATGCTGGTGCCCATCGCCGTGCTGGTGGGCATGATCCCGCCGCTGTTCCTGTGGACCGGCGGATATCCCGACAACGATCTGGTCACCGCGGTCGGCGAGGCCGATGGCGGCCAGTCGATCCTGATGGCCACCTTCGTGGCGGTGGCCGTGGGCCTCGCCATGGGCCTCCAGCAGAAGCTGTTCGACTTCCGCGGGGCCATGGACATCGTGGTCGACGGCATCAAGAGCATGACCCTGGTCTACATCATCCTGACCCTGGCCTGGTCGATCGGCAGCGTGACCTCCGAGCTCGGCACGGCCGACTACCTGGTGACCCTGGCCGAGGCGAGCATCGCGCCCAGCCTCGTGCCGGTGCTGCTGTTCCTGATCGGCGCCCTGGTGGCCTTCACCACCGGGACCTCCTATGGCACCTTCGCCATCATGATTCCCATCGCCATGCCGGTGGCGGTGGCCATGGACCTGTCGCTCTCCCTGGCCATCGCGGCGGTGCTCAGCGGCGGCATCTTCGGCGATCACTGCTCGCCCATCTCCGATACCACCATCCTGTCGTCGGCGGGGGCTTCCTGCGATCACATCGACCACGTGCGCACCCAGCTGCCCTATGCCATCACCGCGGGGATGGCCGGCATCCTGGCCTTCTTCGTCGCCGGCCTGTCCGGCAGCGCCCTGGTCGGCGGGCTCGCCGGTGCCGGCGCCCTGGTCGTCGCGGCGGTCATGCTGCGCCGCCTGTGGAGTGCCCGGCACCCCGCCCGGGCGGCGCTGGCCGACTGAGACCGCGCCGAGTCTCTCGGCCCATCGGCGAGCGACGCCCCCGGCATGCCGGGGGCGTCGCGTATGGGCCCGTTCGATTCGGTGGCCCTTGGCCGCATCGGGTCGCCATGGCTCGGCCCCGGGGCAAGGGGCGAGCGGATCATCCACGGAAGGGCAGCACCTCGGTGTAGACGGCGAAGTAGTGGCAGGCGCTGCCGCCCATGACGCAGAGGTGCCAAACGGCGTGGTTGAAGGGAATGGCGCGGATCAGGAAGAACACCACCCCGATCGAGTAGGTCAGGCCGCCGGCGATCAGCAGGCCGAGTCCCGTCGGTGAGAAGGCCGTGGGGATCTCCCCGGCCGCGACCAGGATCAGCCAGCCCAGGGTGAAGTAGCCTGTCAGGTGAAGCCGATCGAAGCCCCGGGGACGCCAGACCTTCAGGACGACACCGATCACGGCCAGGGACCAGATCACGGCCAGCAGGGGCTCGCCCAGGGAGCCCTGCAGGTTGACCATCAGGAAGGGGGTATAGGTACCGGCGATCAGCGCGTAGATGGCGCAATGGTCCAGCACCTGGAAGGTGCGCTTGAGGCGAGGGTGGCGCGTGCCGTGATAGAGGGTCGAGGCGGTGTAGAGCAGTACCAGGGTGCTGCCGTAGAGGCCGACCGCGGCGGTCTTGGAGACGCTGACCTCGGCGGCACGGGTCGTGAGGATCACCAGAACCACCGTGCCGGCGAGGCTCAATACGGCCCCGAGGCCATGACTCGCGCTGTGCAGGATCTCCTCGAGGACCGAGTAGGCCGGCTCGTCAGGAGCCGAGGGACGCCTTTGCATGGCGAATCCTCCCTTTTCGCTTCGACGTCGGCGCCGAAGGGGAGGTTCCGCCGAGGGTCAGGGCTTGCGTTCGATGTCCACGTCGTCGGCCTGGGTGAAGTCGCCCAGGACCATCATGTGGCCGAGCTTGCCGGCCTTGGTGGACAGGTAGTGCTCGTTGTGGGGGTTGAGCCCGGTGGTCAGGGCCACTCGTTCGCTGACCTCGACGCCGGCCCGGGTCAGGGCATCGACCTTGCGCGGGTTGTTCGTCATCAGCTGGAGCGAGGCGATGCCCAGTCGTTCCAGCATGGGGACGCAGAGGTCGTAGCGACGGAGATCCGCGGCGAAGCCGAGCTGCTCGTTGGCCTCCACGGTATCGGCGCCCTGATCCTGGAGATGGTAGGCACGGATCTTGTTGAGCAGGCCGATGCCACGCCCCTCCTGGCGCAGGTAGAGCAGCACGCCGCGCCCTTCCTCGGCGATACGCTTGAGGGCCTCCTGGAGCTGGTAGCCGCAGTCGCAGCGCATCGAGAACAGCGCGTCGCCGGTCAGGCACTCGGAGTGGACACGGCCCAGCACCGGCGAGCCGTCATCCACCTCCCCCAGGGTCAGGGCGATGTGATCCTTGCCGGTGGCTTCGTCCTCGAAGCCGTGCATGGTGAAGGTGGCCCAGGGCGTGGGCAGCCGGGAGGCGGCGATGTAGCGGATCGTCACGATGTACCTCGATGGAAGACCAGGCGTGGCCGTCGGGAATCGCCCCATTCTAGCAGGAACCCGTCACGGGCTCACGGGCGCACCCCGCCGGGTCGTGATGGGTTACAATGAGCGCCACATTTTCCGTGGACGAGCGCCCGCATGGAACTCAAGAACGATCGCTTTCTGCGCGCCCTGGCGCGCCAGCCCGTGGACCGCACCCCGGTGTGGATGATGCGACAGGCCGGGCGCTACCTGCCGGAGTACCGCGAGGTGCGCGCCCAGGCCGGCAGCTTCATGGACCTCTGCCGCGACCGCGACCGGGCCTGCGAGGTCACTCTGCAGCCCCTGGAGCGCTATCCGCTGGACGCCGCCATCCTCTTCTCGGACATCCTCACCATCCCCGACGCCATGGGGCTGGGGCTGTATTTCGAGACCGGCGAGGGGCCCAAGTTCCGCAAGCCGGTGCGCACGCCCGAGGCGGTGGAGGCCCTCGCCGTCCCCGATGCCGAGCGTGACCTGGACTACGTGATGAACGCCGTCTCGACCATCCGGCGCGAGCTGAACGGCCGGGTGCCGTTGATAGGCTTCTCCGGCAGTCCCTGGACGCTGGCCACCTACATGGTGGAGGGTGCCTCGAGCAAGGACTTCCGTCACGTCAAGGCGATGCTCTATGACACGCCGGATACCATGCACCGCCTGCTGGACACCCTCGCCCATGCGGTGACCGACTACCTCAACGCCCAGATCCGCGCCGGCGCCCAGGCCGTGCAGATCTTCGACACCTGGGGCGGGACCCTGTCCACCCCGGCCTACCTGGAGTTCTCGCTGCGCTACATGGAGCAGATCGTCGCCGGCCTGATCCGCGAGCACGAAGGCCGCAAGGTGCCGGTGATCCTGTTCACCAAGAACGGCGGCCAGTGGCTCGAGGACCTGGCGGCCACCGGCGCCGACGGCCTGGGGCTGGACTGGACCACCGAGCTGTCCGCGGCCCGCGCCCGGGTGGGCCATCGCGTCGCCCTGCAGGGCAACCTGGATCCCAACGTGCTCTTCGCTCGGCCCACGGCGATCCGCGCCGAGGTGGCCCGGATCCTCGACAGCTACGGCGAGGGCCCCGGTCATGTGTTCAACCTGGGGCACGGCATCAGCCAGTTCACGAACCCGGACCACGTCACGGCCTTCATGGACGCCCTGCACGAGCTGAGCCCGGCCTACCATCGCCATATCGCGCATGCCTGAGCCGGGCTGGCTCAAGCGCTGGCATGACCGGCGCCGGCTGTGGGCCTGGCTCGCGGGGGCGGCGACGCTGGTCGTCGCCTGGGGCAGCCTGATGCCGTCCGGCGAGCTCCCCGAGTCGCTGCCCTGGGACAAGGCCAGCCATTTCCTCGGCTATGCCGGGGTGGCCGGCCTGACCGGACTCGCCGGGGTGCGGTTGCCGCTGGCCTTCGCCGCCGCTTGCCTGCTCGGCCTGGCGATCGAGCTGGCCCAGATCCCGGTACCGGGGCGGTTCGGCGGCGACGCCGCCGACCTGCTGGCCAATGTCCTGGGCGCGGCCTGTGCCGTGCTGGCGCTGGCCGGGGTGCGACGGGGCTGCCTTCGCGAGCGTCCTTAGGCCATTGACCTGGCCATCAAGTAGATCATCCTGATCTATTTGATCGTCGTCCGCGCCACTCCGGCCAGATGCGTGAATCTGCCGGTGTGGCGCGGGCTCGCGCCGGCCCGAGAGCCGGCGGCGGCACCTCCCTGTGCCGCGATCAACCCGGCATGAACGCTTGCCGGGTCAATACCTTGCCGACCGTCGCCCCGGCGGTCATGGCTGTTTCCATTCGTCACCCGAGGGTCCCCGATGAGCTCCTCTCTCGATTCCGGCTGGTTCACCGAAGTCTTCGACAGCCACGGCAGCGCCTTCTCGTTGAAGGTCACGGAGAAACTCCATGAGGTGCAGAGCCCGTACCAGCACCTCGAAGTCTACGCCACCGAGACCTTCGGCAACCTGATGGTCCTCGATGGCTGCGTGATGCTCACCGACCGCGACAACTTCCTCTACCACGAGATGATCGCCCACCCGGCGCTGTTCACCCACGCCGATCCGAAGCGGGTGGTGATCATCGGCGGCGGCGACTGCGGCACCCTGCGCGAGGTGCTGCGCCACCCCGGCGTGGAGAAGGTCACCCAGATCGACATCGACGAGGAGGTCACCCGGGCCGCCGAGCGTTTCTTCCCGGCGCTCACCGAGTCCAACGACGATCCCCGGGCCGAGCTGTTGTTCGCCGATGGCGTGAAGTGGGTCGACGAGGCGGCCGACGACAGCGTCGACGTGCTGATCATTGACTCCACCGATCCGGTGGGGCCCGCCGAGGGTCTGTTCAAGACCGACTTCCTGCGGCGTTGCCATCGCATCCTGCGCGCCGGCGGGGTCATGGTGCAGCAGAGCGAGTCGCCCCTGTATCACAGCGGCTCGATCATCCGCGAGCTGCGTCGCGACATGGGCGAGGCCGGATTCGGCAGCGTGGCCACGCTGCCCTTCCCCCAGCCGGTCTATCCGTCCGGCTGGTGGAGCGTGACCCTGGCCGGCAAGACCTGCGATGTCACCACCTTCCGGGAGGCCGATGCCGGACAGCATGGCTTGAGTCTCGAGTACTACACCGCCGAGGCCCATCGGGGGGCCCTGGCCCTGCCGCCCTTCATGCGCCGGCTCCTCGAGGATTGAGCCGATCCCCCGGCAGCACGACGCCCCCCGGCCACGGCCGGGGGGCGTCGTCTCGGGTCACAGTCGGGGCTCGTTCGCGGGGGCGGGCTCGGAGGGGCCGTCGGCCAGGTCCAGGGTCGGCTCGCCCCCGGTCGGCCGACGAGGGGCGGGTCGCGTCACCCGGGCCGGGCCGATCACCTCGTCGTCCGAGGCCAGCGGCCGGCCTCCGTCGACCCAGGCGCTGGCCTCGTCATGCACGGCGGGGCGGCGCTCGGTCGAGCGGGTGACCACCGCACCGGGGGCGAAGCCGGGGCGGGCGGGCGCCAGATGATGCGGCAGCAGCCACAGCTCGGCCAGCAGCCGGACCCCGACCATGGCCAGCAGCAGGATCCCGCCGCCGAGGGCCAGGTCGGGCCAGGCCGCTGCCCAGCTCTCGCCGGTGAGCCAGGGGGTGTGCGGGGCCAGTCGGAGGCCGCCGGCGACCAGCAGGCCGATCTGGATGGTGGCATGGCAGATCAGCAGGGTGCGTCTCGGCAGGGGCTGCCGCGGGAACAGGAATTGCCGCATGTCGAGTCCTCCGGGTATCGGCGGATGGGGAAAGCGCTCGGTCGCCTCGGCGATCCTGGCCGCCGAGCCGGCATCCTACCCCAGTCGGGATGACCGCGGCAGTGTCCGCGGATGACGACGCCCGGTGTCGCCGGTTGACGCCTCGGGGGAGCCTTGCCAATGCTGTGAAGGAGAGTGGGGGGCGCCTTCCTCCGCCTGATAGCCTCAAGGAGTGACTATGACGACCTATATCGTGGTGGCCGATGCCGCCCGGGCACGGGTCTTCACCCGCGATGCCCTCAAGCTCGAAGAGAAGGACAGCCTGGTGCATGCCGAAGGGCGACTTCACGAGGGGGACCTGGTGACCGATCGCGAGGGCGATGTCCATGAGTCCTCCGCTACCATGGGGCGCTCGGCCGGGGGGGAGAGCGTGGCCTCGGAGCATCACGAGACGCTGTTTGCCCGGGAAGTCGCCGACCGCCTCTATCGGGCTCGGGTCGACAATACCCTGGAGAAACTCATCCTGGTGGCACCGCCGCGTTTCCTTGGCCTGTTGCGTGACAAGCTCGATGCGCCCACCGCCAAGCTCGTCATCCACACCCTGTCCAAGGATCTCACCAAGGCCAGTCTCGCCGATATCCAGGAGGCGGTGAGCGACCTGCGTTGACCCACCGGCGACACCCGGGACGGTCGTCATCCCCAGGGGGCTCAAGTGCCACCCTGGTGTGCCGATAGGGGGCATGGCGCGGACGAGCCGCGTCCAGATAACGAGAATCCAGCCCTCATCCGCGAGACCCCTCATGACGACCTTCCCCTTGCCCCCGGGAGCGGCTCATCCGCTCCGTCAGACTCCTGTTTCCTGGCCCCATCCCGTTCGAACCGGGAACCGCGACTGGCGGGAGGTGTCCGGCCATGCGGTTTAAGTCCCTGCGTACCCATGTTGCCCTGCTGGTGGGGCTGTGCATCCTGGCCGTGGTGGCCGTCCTGGTCGGCTATGCCACCCTGGCCGGCTCCCGTTCCCAGGCCCTGGTCGCGGAACGCACCGAGGCCCTGCTCGAGGCCAATGCCGAGCGTCGCCTGCTGGCCCTGGCCGAGGCCCGGACCCAGGCGATCCGTCGCCAGCTCGAGGGTGCGCTGGCGGTGGCCCGCAGCCTGGCCGACACCAATGCCCTGATCGGCGAGCGCGACGAGCGGGAGCGGCCGCGGTTGACGATGAGCCGCAACGAGCTCTCCAACCTGGTGCGCGACGCCGTGGTCGAGCATCCGATGCTGCTCGACGCCTTCATCGGCTGGGAGCCGAACGCCTTCGGACCCGATGCCCTCCATGCCGGCAAGACCGATGGCGGCTATGACGGCAGCGGGCGCTTCATGCCCTGGTAGTACCGCACCGGTGAGGGCGACATCGAGGTCCTGCCGCTGGGTGACAGCATGGAGAGCGAGGCCCTCAATGGCCAGGGCATCCGTACCGGCGAGTACTACCTCTGTCCGCGGGAGACCCGCCGCACCTGCATCGTCGACCCCCACTACTACGACTACAACGGCGAGCGCCTGCTGGTGGCGTCCTTCAACGTGCCCATCCTGGTCGACGGCGAGTTCCGTGGCATCGCCGGCGTGGACCTGGACGTGGACTTCCTCCAGGGCATGCTCGCCGAGGCCAACCGGGGGCTTTACGAAGGCGTCGGCGAGATGGCCCTGATCGCCTCGCGCGGCGTGGTGGCCGCCTCCACCGCGGACCCTGAGGGCCTGGGAGAGCGGGCCTCCGATGCCCTGGATGCCTCCATGCAGGCGTCGCTGGCGGCGGCCCGCGAGGGCGAGACCGTCTATCGTTTCGACGAGACGGCCGGCCGCTTCGAGCTCTATCGCCCCTTCACCCTGGGCGATACCGCCACCCCCTGGGTGCTGAGCGTGCGCCTGCCCGAGGCGGCCGTGCTGGCCGGTCTGCATGGTCTCGAGGCCCGGCTCGCGGATCGCAGCCGGGCCGACCTGATCGGCATGAGCCTGGTGGGCCTGCTGGTGGCCGGGCTGGGCCTGCTGGCGAGCTGGCTGGTGGGGGGCAGCATCGCCCGGCCGCTGCGTCGCCTGGCCGAGCGGATGCAGGATATCGCTTCGGGTGACGGCGACCTGACCCGGCGCCTGCCGGTGCGTGGCCGGGACGAGACGGCGCAGCTGGCCTCCCGGTTCAATGCCTTCGCCGACAAGGTCAATGATGTCCTCGTCGATGTCCGACAGAGCAGCGAGTCGGTGCGCGTGGCCGCCACCGAGATCACCCAGGGCGGCCAGGACCTCTCCCGGCGCACCGAGAACGCCGCCTCCAGCCTGCAGCAGACCTCCGCCTCCATGGAGGAGATCACCAGCACCGTGGAGCACACCGCCGAATCCTCCCGGCAGGCCAACGGCCTGGCCGAATCGGCCAGCGACGTGGCGCGTCGCGGCGGCGAGGCGGTGACCCGGGTCGTCACCACCATGGACGGCATCACCGACGCCTCCCGCCAGATCGGCGAGATCGTCAGCGTGATGGACTCCATCGCCTTCCAGACCAACCTGCTGGCGCTCAACGCCTCGGTGGAGGCGGCCCGGGCCGGCGAGCAGGGTCGCGGCTTCGCGGTGGTGGCCGGCGAGGTGCGCCAGCTGGCCAGCCGTAGCGCCGAGGCGGCCAAGCAGATCAAGGGGCTGATCGACACCTCGGTGGAGCGCACCGAGGAGGGCGCGGCCCAGGTACGCGAGGCCGGCGACACCATGCAGGAACTGGTGGAAAGCGTGACCCGGGTGGCCGACGTGCTGGCCGAGATCACCGCCGCCACCGGGGAGCAGAGCGACGGTATCGGCCAGGTCAACGTGGCGGTCAGTGAGCTCGACCGCATGACCCAGCAGAACGCCGCCCTGGTGGAGGAGTCCACCACCGCCGCCGAGCAGCTTCAGGACCAGGCCGACCGGCTGGCCGACCTGGTCGGCGGCTTCAGGCTGCAGGCCCGCGAGACCTCGGCGCCGGCGCTGCCGGCCGCCTCGGCCCCTCGTGCCCGGGTGCCGGAGCCCGCCTGACGGGCTCAGGAGTAGTGGGGGAGATCGATCTGGTCGCTGCGCCGGATGCCCTCGGTCATCTGACGGCATAGCTTGAGGAACTCGCGCATACCGGGGGCCAGGTACTTGTGGCGGTGCCAGATGAAGGCGAACTGGCGACTCAGGTCCAGATCGGGGGTGGGGATCGGCACCAGGCTACCCCGGCGGAAGGCGTCGCGCAGCGCCAGCCGGGAGACGCAGCCGATGCCGAGCCCCGACTCCACGGCGCGCTTGATGCCCTCGGTATGCTCCAGCTCGAGCAGGGTGTTGAAGCGTCCCCGCCGGTGCCGGGCGGCCTGTTCCAGGGTCAGCCGGGTGCCGGAGCCTTCCTCGCGCATGATCCAGGCCTCCCGCAGCAACCGATCGAGCTCCACCGCTCCCTGCCCCGCCAGGGGATGTCGGGGCGAGCAGAACACCGCCAGCTCGTCCTCCACCCAGGGCTGGGTGATGACGTCGTCGTCCTCGCACTGGCCCTCGATCAGCCCCAGGTCCAGCTCATGGTGGCGCACCCCCTCGATGATGGTCCGGGTGTTGCGGACCTGCAGGCGGATACGGCTTCCGGGGTGCTGTTGCATGAAGTCGCTGATCAGCAGGGTGGCCAGGTAGTTGCCGATGGTCAGGGTGGCGCCCACGTCCAGGGTGCCGATGCCCTGCTGGCCGCGTAGCAGCTCCTCCACCTCCTCGGCCCGATCCAGCAGAGCCACCGCCTTGGGCAACAGCTGAAACCCCAGCGCATTGAGCTTGAGCCGCTTGCCGATGCGGTCCAGGAGGCGACAGTCGAACTGGCGTTCCAGCTCGGCCAGGGCGGTGCTGGCCGCGGACTGGGACAGCGACAGGGCGCGAGCGGCGCGGGAGACGCTCTCGTGCTGAGCGACGGCCACGAAGACCTCGAGCTGGCGCAGGGTATATCGCATGGGCGACTCCGGACCTGTTTATCAGGATTGTAGATAAGCTTTATCCATACAACCCATTTAACAGATATTGTGGCCTCTCTTAGAATCAGCGGCAAAGACATTTCCGCAGAATTATGCGTTTCAGGAATATACAGGAGCCGGCATGAGCAAGTTCGCCCAGGAAGAAGTCCTCAGCGTCCATCACTGGAATGACTCCCTGTTCAGCTTTCGTACCACTCGCGAGCGCAGCCTGCGCTTCAAGAACGGCCAGTTCGTGATGATCGGCCTGGAGGTGGACGGCAAGCCGTTGATGCGGGCCTACTCCATCGCCAGCCCCAACTACGAGGACCACCTGGAGTTCTTCAGCATCAAGGTCCCGGATGGCCCCCTGACCTCGCGCCTCCAGCACCTCAAGGTCGGTGACCACATCATGGTCAGCCGCAAGCCCACCGGCACCCTGGTCACCGACGACCTGCTGCCGGGCCGCAACCTCTACCTGCTGTCCACCGGCACCGGCCTGGCGCCCTTCATGAGCCTGATCCAGGATCCGGAGGCCTACGAGCGCTACGAGAAGATCGTTCTGGTCCACGGCGTGCGCACCGTCAGCGAACTGGCCTATGCCGACTTCATCACCAAGGAACTGCCGGCCCACGAGTACCTGGGCGAGGAGATCAGCGAGAAGCTGGTCTACTACCCCACCGTGACCCGGGAGGAGTTCCACACCATGGGTCGCCTCACCGATCATATCCGCAGCGGCAAGCTGACCGAGGACACCGGCCTGCCGGCCCTGGACCCCAAGCAGGATCGCGCCATGATCTGCGGCAGCCCGGCGATGCTCGACGAGACCAGTGCCCTGCTCGACGAGCTCGGCTTCAACATCTCCCCGCGCATGGGCGAGCCCGGCGACTACGTGATCGAGCGGGCGTTCGTCGAAAAATAAGCCGGAAGCTGGAAGAGCGCCGCTACGCGGCTGGAAGCTGGAAGAACAACCCTCCGAGGCAGCACCTCGGAGGGTTTGACGTTCATTGGGTGGAGCTCAGCCTGCAGCTTCGAGCTTCGAGCTTCGAGCTTCTGGCCGGGCCTGCTAGAATCCCTGCCTTCATCTCCCCACAAGGCATTGCCATGCTGTCCCTGCTGGCCGAGCGCGTCTCCAAGCACCTCGAGCAGTCCCCCAGGTCCCCCAAGTACCTGTGCATGCGGGATGCGATCATCGAGCTGATCGTCGAGGGGAGGCTGCCGGAAGGGGCCCGGCTGCCCACCGAGCAGGAGCTGGCCGCCGCCCTGCCGCTGAGCCTGGGCACGGTACAGAAGGCGTTGCGCGACCTGGTGGAGAGCGGCGAGCTCTATCGCCAACGCCGCCTGGGGACCTTCGTCGCCGGCGGTGATCATCGCCGGGAGATCACCACCCCCGCCTTCGGCTTCCTGCGTCCCGATGGGACCCGGGTGCGCATGGTGTTCATCCGCCTGCTCAAGCGCGAGCGCCTTCGGCGCCTGGGAGCCTGGAGCGAGGTGCTGGGGGACTGCGAGGCCGGTTACGTGCGCCTGATCCGGCAGGATCGCATCGACGGCGCCTTCGACTGCCACACCGAGATCTTCCTCCGGGCCGACCTGGCGGCTCCCCTGCTCGAGGTGGAGGCCGAGGCCCTGGAGCACGAGAGCGTGCTGCCGCTACTCGAGGCGAGGGGGCGAGTGACCGTCGACCACGCCGAGAACCGGATCCGCCTGGTGCGCCTGCCCAAGGCGGTGGCCAGGGTCATGCTCCCCGAGCAGACCGATGAGCCACCCGCCGGACTCAAGCTCGAGACCCTCTATCGCCTGGCCGATGACACCACCGTCGCCTGGCAAGTCATGCACATTCCCGCCAACGACTACCGTCTCTCCCTGCGTACCCAACTGCGCTAGACGCCTGTCCGGCCTCTCGATCGTCGCGCGATGCCCGAGGGGCCGGGTGTCGGCGACGATCATCGTGCACGCCGACAGGCTCGGGGCCTTGTCTATTCTGTAGGACACCCCGGATCGGCAGCTGTCCGTTTAATACTATATAGTATTTGACAGGCGCCGCGCCTCGCCTATACTGGCGTCTCAAGGAATCATATAAAAAACATTGTCTCAGTAGTGAGACAAAAAGGCTCTCATTCCCCCGACCCAGGAGGACCGTGTCATGAGTTGGACCACCGTCTGCAAGACCGACCAGGTGCAGGAAGACTTTCCCTATTCCGCCAAGGTCGACGGCAAGGAAATCGGCGTCTACGTGCTGGACGGCGAGTACTACGCCCTCGAGGACGTCTGCCCCCATGCCTATGCGCTGCTGTCCCAGGGCTTCGTCGAGGACGGCCAGGTGGAGTGCCCGCTGCACGAGGCCACCTTCGACATCAAGAGCGGCAAGTGCCTGCGCGAGCCCGCCGACCGCGACCTCCACGTCTATCCGGTGCGGATCATCGACGACGAGGTGCAACTCCACGTGAGCGAGGAGAGCTGAATCATGGCCCAGCAAGACTACAACCCTCGGTTGAAGACCTGGCAACGGATCATTCCCTCCAGCGAGCCCGGCCAGGGCCATATCGAGGCGCCAGGCGGCTTCGCGAACCCCGTCTGGCAGACCCGTTCGGGCGTGCCGGGGCCCTTCGAGCTGGAGCTGGTGGAGGCCCTCGAGGAGGTCTTCGCCGAGGGCATGACCGAGCTGGATGCACTGGTCGAGGGGCTCAATGCCCGCGACCGCCACGACCGCAACGGCCAGCCCTGGACCCGGGAAAGTTTCCTCCAGGAAATCGCGGTCCTGGGGCAGTGAGCCTCCGTCCACCTCTTCGTACCATCCATAACGAGGTCGAGTCATGACTAGTGCATCCTCCGTCGACACCGCCGTTCAGGACTACCTGGACACCGGGCTGCGTTCCCTCTGGTACCCCGTGGCCGCCAGCTGGGAGGTCGGCAGCAATCCGCTGGGCATCACCCGCCTGGGCGAGAACCTGGTGCTGTGGCGCGGCTACGACGGCACCCTGCATGCCGTCGAGGACCGCTGTCCCCACCGCGGCGCCCGCCTGTCCAAGGGCTGGAACCTGGGCGACCGCCTGGCCTGCTGGTATCACGGCGTCGAGGTCAACGGCGAGGGCGAGGTCTGCGACGTGCCCGCCATCAGCAACAGCCCGCTGGTCGGTCAGGCCTGCGTGCGTCGCTACCCCATCCAGGAAGCCCACGGCGCCATCTTCGTCTACTTCGGCACCACCCCGGACGAGGCGCCCAGCGAGCTGGTGCTGCCCGAGCAGCTGACCGACGGCGAGACCTACGGCCACTTCCTGTGCACCGCCACCTGGAAGTGCAACTACCAGTATGCCGTCGACAACGTCATGGACCCCATGCACGGCACCTACCTGCATGCCGATTCCCATTCCATGGCCGAGGGTGACCGCCAGGCCGAGATGGTGCTCGAGCCTACCGAGAGCGGCTTCATCTTCAAGAAGACCGGCCAGACCGGCGTCAACTTCGACTGGGTGGAATACGGCAACACCGGCGCGCTCTGGCTGCGCCTGTCGATCCCCTACCAGCAGCGCTTCGGCCCGGGCGGTCCCTTCTGGATCGTCGGCATGGCCGTGCCCGAGGACAAGGAGAACACCCGGGTGTTCTTCTGGCGGGTGCGCAAGGTCGACGGCTGGCAGCGCCAGGTGTGGCGCTTCTTCTACCGCACCAAGCTCGAGCAGCTGCACTGGGACGTCCTCGAGCAGGATCGCATCATCCTCGAGAACCTGGCGCCCGACGCCCGGCACCACGAGAACCTCTACCAGCACGACGTGGGTCTGTCGCGGCTGCGCCGGGTGATGCTCAAGATGGCCAAGAAGCAGCTGGCCGAGCGCCAGAAGGCGGCCTGAGATGGCCCAGATGCTTTCCGGCAAGCGCATCCTGGTGACCGGCGCCGCCCGGGGCCTGGGGCGTAGCGTCGCCGAGGCCGCCGCCGCCGACGGCGCGCGCCTGGTGCTCAGCGACATCCTCGCCGAGGAACTGGAGGCCACCGCCCAGGCGCTGCGCAGCCGCGGCGTCGAGGTGGAGGCGCTGGTCATCGACCAGGCCGATCCCGCCTCCATCGAGGCGGGCCTGGCCCGGGTCGCCGAGGGCGGCCCCCTGGACGGGCTGGTCAACAACGCCGCCATCGCCACCGGCGTCGGCGGCGAGACCATGATGGACTACGACATGGCCCTCTGGGATCGGGTGATGACGGTCAACGTGCGGGGCCCGTGGCTGATGACCCGGGCCGCCGTGCCGCTGCTCGAGGCCGCCGGCGGCGGCCGGGTGGTCAACCTGGCCTCGGACACCGCCCTCTGGGGGGCCCCCAAGTTGATGGCCTACGTCGCCAGCAAGGGGGCGGTGATCTCCATGACCCGCGCCATGGCCAGCGAGCTCGGCGAGCGCGAGATCTGCGTCAACGCCGTGGCCCCGGGCCTGACCCGCTGCGAGGCCACCGAGTACGTCCCCCAGGAGCGCTACGACTTCTACGCCCAGGGCCGTGCCCTGAAACGCGAACAACAGCCCGACGACGTGGACGGCACCATCCTCTACCTGCTGTCGGACTGGGCGAAGTTCGTCACCGGTCAGGTCATCCCGATCAACGGCGGCTTCGTCTTCAACTGAGGAGCGGCGAACATGGCAAGCGACATCCAGCGCATCGTGGTGATCGGCGGCGGCCAGGCCGGCGGCTATGCCTGCAAGGCGCTGCGCGGCGAGGGCTTCACCGGCCGCCTGACCGTGGTGGCCGACGAACCCCACGACTTCTATGAGCGGCCGCCCCTCTCCAAGGGCGTGGTCACCGAGAGCGATCCCCTGCCGAGGCTCTTCCCCGAAGACACTCAGGCGTCCCTCGACATCGACTGGCGGCGTCCGCGCCGGGCCGTGACGATCGATCGCGAGGCTGGCGAGGTGGTGCTCGACGACGGCGAGCGTGTGCCCTATGACCGGCTGCTGATCGCCACCGGCAGCCGGCCGCGCATGCCGGTGGCCGAATGGTCCGAGATCGCCAACGTCATGACCCTCCGCACCTGGGACGATGCCAGCCGGCTCAAGGCCCGGCTCGAGCAGAGCCGGCGGATTGGCATCATCGGCGGCGGCTGGATCGGCCTCGAGGTGGCCTCCAGCGCGCGCAAGCTGGGCGTGGAGGTGGACGTCTTCGAGCGGGCCCCGGCGCTGTGCGGCCGCAGCGTGGGGCCGGAGGTGGCCGAGGCGATCCGCGAGCTCCACGAGCGGAACGGCGTGGGCCTGGAGCTGAATCGCCAGGACATCCAACTGAGCGAGGAGGACGACGGTCGGGTGACCGTCATCGCCGACGGGACGGCCCATGAGCCCTACGACCTGGTGGTGGTGGGCGTCGGCGTCGAGATCAACCTGGAGCTGGCTCGCGACGCCGGGCTCAGGACCGAGCAGGGCATCATCGTCGATGCCGCCGGGCATACCTCCGACCCCAGGATCTTCGCCGCCGGCGACGTCTCACAGCATCCCCACCTGGGGCTCTGCCTGCAGTCCTGGGCCTATGCCCAGAACCAGGCCCGAGTGGTGGCCGACGCCATGCTCGGCAAGGAGGCGCACTACGACGAGCCGGCCTGGCTGTGGTCCGACCAGCACGGCGTCAACATCCAGATCCTCGGGGTGCCGAGCGGCGAGCTCCATTGCGTGGTGCGCCAGGATCCCCAGGGGCCGGTGTTCTTCTACCTGGACGACGAGAATCGCCTGGTGCAGATGGTGGCCTTCGACCAGCCCCGGGCGATCAAGCTGGGCAAGCGCTGGCTGGCCGCCGAGCGGATACTGGACCCCCAGGCCCTGGGCGACCCGAACTACAACCTGATGCAGCTGCGCTGACCCCACTTCCCCCGCGTCCTCCCTTTTCGGCAGCGTCCGGGACAGGCCTCGCCTGCCCACCCACGCTGCCGTTTTCATGCCTCCTCCACGCCCCCTCTGGGTTTTTCAGATTACCCGTTATTCAAAGATAACGACTTGTTCTGGCAGGCCTCTTTCAGGCGCCGATGGAAAGGGCAGACGAGAGGTTTGACAACGCCGCAAGGGCGACCTACATTGCTAGCATCAAATAATAAACAAAGTTTCAAATATGATTCAGCGGGCGGGCCCGCGGTCTTGGACGGCAACAAAGGTGAGAACATGACAAGTCTGAAGATCGGCATCTGCGGTGGGGGCGTCGGCGGGCTGTGTGCGGCCCTTGCATTGCGTCAGCAGGGGCACGAGGCCATCGTCTTCGAGCGGGCCAAGCAGTTCCTGCGCATCGGCGCGGACGTCAACCTGACCCCCAATGCCGTGCGGGCCCTGGATCGCCTGGGCGTGGGCGAGGTGCTGCGCGAGACCGCGGCGCGTCCCACCCATCGCATCAGCCGCACCTGGGACACCGGCGAGGAGACCTCGCGGCTGCCCATGAGCGAGGCCGCCGAGGTGCGCTACGGCGCCCCGCAGCTGACGATCCACCGCGGCGACCTGCTCCAGGCGCTGGCGAACGCCCTGCCCGAGGAGGCCATCCGCCTGGGCAAGCAGGCCGAGCGCGTCGAGCAGGGCGAGCCCATGCGCATCCACTTCGCCGACGGCACCAGCGAGGAGGTCGACCTGGTGGTCGGCGGCGACGGCATCCATTCGGCGGTGCGCCGCGAGCTGTTCGGCGAGGATCATCCCGAATTCACCGGCCTGGTCTCCTACCGGGCCGTGGTGCCGCGCAGTGCGGTGCCCGAGGTGGAGAACCTGGACGCCTTCACCAAGTGGTGGGGCCCGAGCCCGGACGTCCAGGTGGTGGTCTTCCCCCTGACCCGCGGCGAGGAGGTCTTCATCTTCGCCACCACCCCCCAGGACGACTGGCGCGAGGAGTCCTGGACCCTGCCCGGCGACGTCGACGAGCTGCGCCGGGTCTACAGGGCCTTCCATCCCGACGTCCAGGCCCTGCTGGCCGCCTGCGACAGCGTGACCAAGTCGGCGCTCTACGTGCGCGAGCCCATGCCGCAATGGTCGGTGGGCCACGCCACCCTGCTCGGCGATGCCGCCCATCCCATGGTGCCCTTCATGGCCCAGGGCGCCTGCATGGCCATCGAGGATGCCGTGGTGCTGTCCCGTTGCCTGGAAGGCGTCGATCGCGCCGGCCTGTCCGCGGCCCTGCAGCGCTATGAGGAGGCCCGCAAGGCGCGCACCGCCCAGGTGCAGCGCGGCTCCCGGGCCAACGACTGGCTCAAGGGCGAGGGCACTGCCGACTGGGTCTACGGCTACGACGCCTGGGGTGTGGAATTGCCCTGACATCCTGTCTCGGCGCTCTACACCATACTCATGAAGCGCAATAACAACACTCGAGGAACCCCCGATATGACCAAGCAGCTCCTGACCAAGTCCCTGCTGAGCCTGACCTTGATCGGTGCGGCCACCGCCGCCCAGGCCGAGGAGATCCAGCTCAACGCCATCTCCTTCACGCCCAAGACGGTGGTGATCTCCCACGGCTTCGAGCAGTTCGTCGCCGCCATCAACGAGGAGTTCGACGGCGAGCTGGAGATCAACTGGCGCGGTGGCCCCGAGGTGATGCCGCCCTTCCGCCTGGCGGACGCGGTGCGCAACGGCTCCATCGACATGGCGCTGACCAGCCCCAGCTACTATTCCGGCCTGGTGCCCTCGGCGACCGCCTCCAATCTCTCCTTCAAGACCTACGAGGAGATCGCCGAGACCGACTACCTGGCTCGCATGACCGAGGTCCACGCCGAGCGCGGCCTGCACTTCCTCGGCGAGATCCCGGCGAGCCCGGTGCAATTCTTCCTGTTCTTCAAGGAAGAGGTGAGCGGCATCGAGGACATCGCGGGCAAGCGCATCCGCGTCTTCCCGACCATCCTGCCCTTCGTCGAGGCCCTGGGCGCCGAGCCGCTGGTGCTGCCCATGGGCGAGATCTACACCGCCATGGAACGCGGCGTCATCGACGGCTTCGCCCAGAGCAACATCGGCTGGGTCGACCAGTTCGAGGACGTGGTCAACTACTACATCACCCCGCCCTACTACCGGGCCGGCTTCAACGTCCTGGTCAATCCGGACGCCTGGAACGAGCTGCCCGAGGACCTGCGCGACCGCGTCCAGGCCTACCTGCGCGAGGAGCTGGCGCCGCAGATCGACCAGAGCTGGGAGGAGGTCATCGACTCCGGCTACGCGCAGATGGACGAGGCCGGCTTCCAGGAGGTGGCGCTGACAGGCGAGGCCGCCGACGAGTACATCGCCACCGCCATCGAGGCGGCCTGGGACAAGCTCGCCGAGGACGTGGAGCCGGAGCTGCACGCCGAGCTCAAGGCCATGCTCGTCGACTGATCCTCGCCCTTCCCCCCGGCGCCCGCCCCCGGGCGCCGGGCCCCATTCATTCCCCGGGGCCTTCGCTATGGATGACTCCCTGACCGTCAAGCAATCGTCGTCTTCCGTGTTCATGCGCGGCGTCAGCCGCCTCAACCTGTGGTTCGCCTGGCTCGCCGGCGTCGTGCTGGTGGCCGCCACCGGCCTGGTGTTCATGGAGATCCTCTCGCGGCTGATCTTCGACAAGTCCCTGGTCTGGGTCATCGAGCTCAGCGAGTACGCGCTGCTCTACATGACCTTCCTCGGGGCGCCCTATCTGCTCGAGAAGCATCGCCACGTGGCCATCGACGTCGTCACCGAGGCGCTGCCGGACCTGGCGCGTCGCGCCCTGAGCGCCGTGCTCTGCGCCCTGGGGGCGGTGGCCTGCGGCTACTGCGCCTGGGTCGGCGGCCTGGTGACCCTGGACCAGTTCGAGTACGGCATGCGCGAGACCACCCTGATGCGCCCGCCGAGCTACCTGATCACCCTGGTCTTCCCCCTCGGCATGCTGCTGCTCGCGATCCAGTTCGCGGCGCAGACCTTCGACAGTTTCAAGCGCTGAGCCCTGGGCGGCTCACGCACTGACAATACTCTCCCCTGGAGGCTGATATGGATTGGTGGCTGACGCTGCTCCTGATCATGGGACCGCTCCTGCTGCTGATGATGCTGGGCATGCCGGTGGCGTTCGCCTTCCTGGTCGTCAACCTGGTGGGTTCCTACCTGCTGCTGGGCGGCATGTCCGGCGTCGAACAGCTGGTGATCAACACCACCGGTGCGCTGACCAGCTTCACCCTGGTGCCGATCGCCATGTTCATGATCATGGGCGAGGTGATGTTCCGGTCCGGCATCGCCAACGACCTGCTGGATACGCTGGACAAGTGGTTCGGCAAACTTCGCGGTCGCCTGGCCTTCATGGCCGTGGGCGGTGGCGTGCTCTTCTCCACCCTGACCGGCAACAGCATGGGCTCCATCGCCCTGCTGGGCTCCAGCCTGGTGCCGGAGATGGAGAAGCGGGGCTACCAGAAGCCCATGACCCTGGGGCCGATCCTCGGCTCCGCCGGCCTGGCGATCATGATCCCGCCGAGTTCGCTGGCCGTGGTGCTGGGCGTGGTGGCCGAGCTGCCCATCGGCCGGCTGCTGATCGCCATCATCCTGCCGGGCCTGATCATGGCGGTGCTCTACACCATCTACATCCTCGGCCGCTGCACCCTGCAGCCGGACGTGGCACCGTCCTTCGACGTGGCGCCCACGCCGATGCGGGTCAAGCTGGAGGCCGGGGCGCGCAACATCCTGCCCATCGGCGTCATCGTCTTCGCCGTGGTCGGTGTGATCTTCCTGGGCCTGGCCACGCCCACCGAGGCGGCGGCCTCCGGCGCCGTGGCCACGGTGGTGCTGGCCCTGGCCAAGCGTCGCCTGAGCCTGGACATCTTCAAGAGCTCGATGTTCGAGAGCGCCGGTATCTCGGTGATGGTGCTGCTGATCGTGGCCGGCGCCATCGCCTTCACCCAGCTGCTGTCCTTCACCGGTGCCACCTTCGGCCTGATGGACGCCGTGCTCGGCCTGCCGTTCGACGACAAGACCATCGTCCTGGCCATGGTGCTGACCGTGGTGCTGCTGGGGATGTTCATGGGGCCGCTGCCGATCATGATGATCACCCTGCCGATCTTCGTGCCGGTGGTGGAGCAGTTCGGCTTCGATCCCCTGTGGTTCGCCGTGCTCTTCCTGATCGCCATCGAGACCGGCTCCACCTCGCCGCCGCTGGGCGCCGCGCTGTTCGTGATGAAGGCCGTGGCCCCCCAGGGCACCCGCATGGGCAGCATCTACAAGGCCGCGGTGCCCTTCCTGATCTGCGACTTCCTGGCCATCGCCGTGGTCTTCGTCTTCCCGGAGATCGTCACCTGGCCGGTCGGGCTGATGTTCGACTGATTCCCGCCCCGGGTCCGCCGGGGCGACGCCTCTCTACCGACGCAGGAGGCTCCATGCGCCGCCCCCCGTTTCGTGCTCTTCATCACCGACCAGCAACGGGCGGATCACCTGGGCTGCTACGGCGATTCCACCGTGCGCACGCCGCACCTGGATCGCCTGGCCGCCGAGGGCGTGCGCTTCACGCGCTTCCACGTGGCCACGCCGATCTGCCAGCCCAACCGGGCCTGCCTGGTCACCGGCCAGCAGCCTTCGGTCAACGGCGTGCGCCAGAATGGCATCCCCCGACCTGGACAGCGTCACCTTCGCCGACGTACTGCGCGGTGCGGGCTAACGCGCCGGCCACATCGGCAAGGCCCACTTCCAGAACGTGACCGACATCCCGGCGCCCGAGCGGCGCCCGGGCGGCCGTCGGGGCGAGGTGCCACCGGAGGACCTGCGTCATAGCCTGCGCCGCCAGCGAGACGGCGAGGCCTACGGCGGGGAGGTGCGCCGCCGCTGGGCCGAGAACCCGGACCGCGAGCTGCCGACGCCCTACTACGGCTTCGACCACGTGCGGCTGTGCATCGGCCACGGCGATCAGGTGGAGGGGCACTACACCGCCTGGCTGCGGAGCCGGCAGGCCGACCCCGATCGGCATGCAGGGGCGCGACCTCTTCGACGCCTCGCGCCCGGCACCGCCGGTGCTCATCGAGGACGCCGGCATCCACGTCTTCCGGGACGGCGATGCCGAGACGGGCATCACCACCCTGGTCACCGAGGAATGGCGGCTGAGCCTCTTCGAGGGCGCCGCCGGGGGGGAGCTCTACCGGCTGGCGGAAGCCCCCCACGAGACCCGCAACCTCTGGGACGACCCGGCGCACCGTGACGACAAGGGGGCGCTGCTGGAGGCCCTGGCGCGGCGCATGGCCGAGCTGCGCGACCGCCGATTGTCCGCCACGGCACGCGCCTAGCGGCCGACCCGGAGCCGGAGGCCGGTCCCGGACTCGGGGCTGGACGTCATCCCCTGTAATTAATCCTTTTTTATCAATCTCTTATGTATCGGTCAGGCGAGGGGAACCAAGCCTTGACAAAGGGCGGTTCGGAGACTATCTTCAAGTGGTATCAAATAAGAAATAAAGTTTTATATTTGAACTGAGGCGGCTCGAGAGAGTCGCCAGGGGCCGGACGGCGAATCGGCTCCCGGGTCCCGATCCGGTATCTTAGGTGCGAGGGCGCCGCCGGCTCCGCCACGAGCCCCACCGGCGCGGACACCGACCCGACACCAAGAGGCGATGACGCGATGAGCGACACCGAGAAGGATGCACGCAAGTACCTGATCCCCGGCCTGGAGCGCGGCCTGATCATCCTGATGGAGCTGAGCCGCAGCCATCGGGAGATGGGCTTCGCCGAGATCGTCAAGCGCGTCGACATCCCCAAGGCCACGGCCTATCGGGCCATCCAGACCCTGGAGTACATGGGCTTCATCCGGCGCCATCCCTCCACCGGCCTGTATTCCCTGGGGGTCAACGTGCTGCGCCTGGGCTTCGAGTACGTCGCCTCCCTGGACGTGGTCCAGGTCGGCCAGCCGGTGATCGAGTCGCTGCGCGACACGACCGGCTGCTCGAGCCACATCGCCATCCGCGACGGCCGTGACGTCATCTACGTGGCCCGAGTCAGCGCCGCCAACGCCACCGTGCGTCGCGTCAGCGTCGGCACCCGCCTGCCGGTGCACCGCACCTCCCTGGGGCGGATGCTGCTGACCGAGCTGAGTCGCGCGGAATTCGAGGCCCTCTATCCCGAGGAGAGCCTGCCGGACAACGAGCCCGGCGCCCCCGCCGATCGCGAGGCGCTCTGGGCGCTCGTCCAGGAGGACCGCCGGCGCGGCTACGTGATCGCCGAGTCCTACTTCCAGTTCGGCATCTCCTCGATCGTCTACCCGCTCTTCAACCACGACGGCGAGATCGAGGGCGTGGTCAGCATCATGGTGCCGGTGCACGAGATCCCCGCGGAGGATCGCGACCGCCTGAGGCTTCACGTGGCCGAGGCCGCCGACACCATCTCCAACCTGTTGGGCTACCAGGGCCACGCCGGGGGGCGGAGCCAGATGAGATGAACGCCAGCTGAGCCCAGCCGCCGGGCGCCGGCCTAGTCCGCGCCCGGCCCAACCAGACACGGCAACGAGACTGTCGCGATGCGCTCGCCTCGCGAACGGGGAGCCTTTGTGTCCGTGAAGTCGAAACGAGTGACGGTCGAGGTCACGTCTAGCAGGAGACCGATATGAGTATCGTGGGTATCGAAGAACTGGAGTTCGGCGCCGAGGACGTCGCGGCGGGCAAGCGGTTCGCCGAGGACTTCGGCCTGACCAGGGTCGACGAGGACGACCGGGGCACCACCTTCGAGGCGCTCAACGGCGCCCGCCTGGTGATCCGGGCCATCGACGACCCGGCGCTGCCCGAGGCCTTCGAGGAGGGCTCGACCCTGCGCCGCATGACCTGGGGCGTGGCGGATGCCGCCGCCCTGGACGCGCTGCGCGAGCGGCTGAGCGACCAGCCCGGCTACGTCGATCACGGCGACGGCCTGGAGTGCCGCGACCCCAACGGCCTGGCCGTGCGCATTCGGCCGACCGCGCTGCGCGAGGTCGAGCTGGAGGTCACCCCCATCAACCAGTGGGGCGACATGCGGCGCATCGACCAGCCGAGCCCGGTCTACGAGCGGGCCACCCCGGCCAGCATCGGCCACGCGGTCTTCTTCGTCGACGACCTGGAGGCCAGCGAGCGCTTCTACCGTGAGCTGCTGGGCTTCTCGGTCTCCGACCGTTACATCGACCGCGCCGTCTTCCTGCGCATGCAGGTGCGCGGCGGCCACCACAACCTCTTCCTGCTCAAGCTGCCGCACCGCGGCGCGGGGCTCAACCACGTGGCCTTCACGGTGCGCGACATCCACGAGGTGATCGGCGGCGGCCTGGCCATGAACCGCCGGAAGTGGAGCACCTTCCTGGGCCCGGGGCGCCACCCGATCTCCTCGGCCTACTTCTGGTACGTCAACAGCCCGCTGGGCGGCGCCTTTGAGTACTACACCAACGAGGACTACCTCACCGAGGCCTGGGAGCCCCGGGAGATGCGGCACTCGCTGGAGTCCTTCACCGAGTGGGCCATCGAGGGCGGCATCGACGCCGAGACCCGGCGCCAGAAGAAGGCCGACGCCTGACCCGGACGGTCCGACGACCCACGCCATGACATCGATGCCGGTCCCCCGAGGGCGGCCGGCCAGGGGAGCCTCATCCCGACGCCGGCCATCCGCCGGCGGATCACGCGCAACGAGGCCCCTCCTGCTTACCGAGAGAAACCGCGCGAACCGAGGAGAGAGACATCATGTCCGAGCAGTTCGACACCTGGAAGAAGCCCGAAGAGCTGTCCTTCGAGGACTGGATCGAGTCCCGTATCGCCCGCTTCGAGGGCCGCAAGTACGACTGGAACGCCCTCAAGTTCCAGGCCGACTACGATCCCAAGTACCGCCGCGCCCAGATGCGTTACATCGGCACCGGCGCCACCGGCGTGGCCAGCGACGTCAACACCATCCCGGCCGAGCACTTCACCTTCTCCACCATGGTGCTGCCGTCCAAGTGCGAGGGGCCGCTGCACGTCCATGACGACGTCGAGGAAGTCTTCTTCGTCCTCAAGGGCCGCATCCGCCTGTTCATCAAGGACGGCGACAACTACACCGAGACCGTGCTCAAGGAGCGCGACGTCATCTCCGTGCCGCCGGGCATCTATCGCGGCCTGCTCAACGAGAGCGAGGAAGAGGCCCTGATGTGCGTGATGCTGGGCACGCCCAAGCCGCAGATCCCGACCTACCCGGACGATCACCCGCTGTCCAAGGTCAAGCGCAACGGATGAGTGGTTCGGCCATGACACCCAAGATCCTGACGCTCGACGCCGGCCGCCAGGCCTACCGCGAGAGCGGCGAGGGCGAGGCCATCGTGCTGCTGCACGGCATCAGCTCCGGGGCGGCCTCCTGGGAGCCGGTCGCGCCGCGGCTGGCCGGCTATCGGCTGCTGGCCTGGGACGCCCCGGGCTACGGCGAGAGCCAGCCGCTGGCCGCGGCCGAGCCCACGGCGGCGGACTATGCCGCGCGGCTCGACGCCTGGCTGGACGCCCTGGCCGTCGAGCGCTGCGTGCTGGTCGGCCACTCCCTGGGCGCGATGATGGCCAGCGCCTACGCGGCCCGTCGCCCCGAGCGGCTGGCCGGGGTGGTCCTGGCCGACCCGGCGCTGGGCTACCGCGACGCCGACGAGGCCAAGCGCGACAGCGTCTATCGCAGCCGCTGGACGATGCTCGCCGAGCAGGGCCATGACGCCTACGCCGCGGCCCGGGCACCGCGGCTGCTCCGCGAGGGCGCCGACGCGGCCGACATCGCCCGGGTGCGCGATGGCATGCGGCGTCTCCACGTCGAGGGCTTCTCCCAGGCCAGCTGGATGCTGGCCAACGACGCCCTGGAGGGCTACCTGCCCGAGGGCCTGCCGGTACCGGCCACGGTGCTGTGCGGCGACGAGGACGCCATCACCCCCCCCGAGGCCAGCCGGGCCCTGGCCGAGCGGCTGGGGCTGCCCTACCGCGACATCCCGCGGGCCGGCCATGCCAGCTACATCGACGCCCCCGAGGCCTTCGCCGAGGCCCTCGACGCCTTCGCCCGGCCGCTGCTGGCCGCCACCCGGAACCGAGAGAGGACGACACCATGAGTTTCATGATCGAAGACCGGGTGGCGGTGGTCACCGGCGGATCCTCCGGGATCGGCCTCGAGACCGTGCGCCTGCTGCTGGCTCACGGCGCCAGGGTGGCCCTCTGCGGTCGCAACCCCGAGCGCCTGGACGCGGCCCGCGCCGCGCTGGTCCAGGAGTTCCCCGCCGCCGAGCTGCTGGCCGAGACCTGCGACGTGCTCGACGAGGCGTCCTGCGCGGCCTTCGCCGACGCGGTGCGTGATCGCTTCGGCGGCGCCGACATGCTGATCGCCAACGCCGGCCAGGGCTATGTGGCCCACTTCGACGACACCCCCCGGGAGGCCTGGCTGTCCGAGGCCAACCTCAAGCTGTTCGGCGTCATCAACCCGCTGAGCGCCTTCCGCGACCAGCTGGCGGCCTCCGAGATCGGTTCGCTGACCTGCGTCAACTCCCTGCTGGCGCTGCAGCCCGAGCCCCACATGATCGCCACCTCGGCGGCCCGGGCCGCCCTGCTCAACATGACCCACTCGCTGTCCCACGAGCTGATCGGGGACGGCATCCGGGTCAACTCCATCCTGCTGGGCATGGTCGAGTCCGGGCAGTGGCGTCGGCGCTTCGAACAGCGTGACGACCCCTCCCAGACCTGGGAGGAGTGGATCGGCGCCATCGCCGCCAAGCGCGGCATCCCCATGGGCCGCCTGGGCCGCCCGCAGGAACCGGCCCGTGCCCTGGTCTTCCTCGCCTCCCCCATGGCCTCCTTCACCACCGGCGCCGCCCTGGATGTCTCCGGTGGCTTCAACCGCCACCTCTGATAACAGACAACGGAGAATCCCCATGACGAAACGACTCATGATGATCGGCTACGGCGCCATGGGCACCGAGGTGCATCGCCTGCTCCCCGAGGGCATGGAGCTGGCCTGGGTGGTGGTACCGGAGGCCTATGCCGCGGCGACCTGCACGCCCTGGGCCGGGCGTGCCGAGGTGCTGACCTCCATCGACGCCTGCGAGGAGGCACCGGACCTGGTGGTGGAATGCGCCGGCCAGCCCGGGCTGGCCGAGCATGGCGAGGCGGTGCTGCGCCGCGGCCTGACCCTGGCGGTGGTGGCCACCGGGGCCCTGGCCGACGAGGCCCTCTATGAGCGGCTGGCCACCGCGGCCCGCGAGGGCGGCGGCCGGATGCAGCTGCTATCCGGCGCCGTGGCCGGCATGGACGGCCTGGCGGCGGCCCGCGAGGGGGGCCTGGACGAGGTCACCTACGAGGCCTGCAAGGCCCCGCGCAGCTGGAAGGGCAGCCACGCCGAGCAGCTCATCGACCTGGACGCCGTCACCGAGAAGACGGTGTTCTTCGAGGGTGACGCCGGCGAGGCGGCACGCCTCTTCCCGGCCAATTCCAACGTCGCCGCCACCATCGCCCTGGCCGGCGTGGGCATGCGCGACACCCGGGTCAAGCTGATCGTCGACCCGGACACCCGCCGCAACACTCACCGCATCCACGCCCAGGGGCGCTTCGGCGAGTTCACCATCGAACTCAACGGCCATCCCCTGGAAAGCAACCCCAAGACCTCGACCCTCGCCGCCCTCTCGGTGGTGCGCGCCTGCCGCCAGGCGCTCGAGCCGGTCTCGTTCTAAGGGAGGTGCCCCAGATGACCCAGAAGATCTTCGTCGCCGGTGAATGGCGCGTGGGACGCGGCGACGCCATGGTGTCGCGCTTCCCCGCCGACGGGTCGCTCAATGCCGAACTCAATGCCGCGGGCCTCGAGGACGTCGAGGAGGCGGTCGAGGCCGCCGACGCGGCCTGGCGCGCCCCGGCCTGGCGCGATCGCCTGCCCCACGAGCGGGCCGAGGTGCTCTATCGCGTCAGCGACCTGATCCGGTCGCGGCTCGAGGAACTCGCCGCCCTGCAGACCCGGGACAACGGCAAGCCCCTGGCCGAGGCCCGCGCCCTGGTGGCCAGCGCCGCCGGCACCGCCCGCTACTTCGCGGCGGCCTGCGAGACCCTGGAGGGCGAACTGCCCACCCAGCGCAACGCCGACTTCATGACCCTCAGCCAGTACGAGCCGCTCGGGGTGATCGCCGCCATCACGCCCTGGAACTCGCCGATCGCCAGCGAGATGCAGAAGGTCGCCCCGGCGCTGGCCGGCGGCAACGCCGTGGTGCTCAAGCCCGCCGAGGCCACCCCGCTGATGGCCCTCAAGCTCGGCGAGCTGTTCGAGGAGGCCGGCCTGCCCAAGGGCCTGCTCAGCGTGCTGCCGGGGCGCGGCAGCGTGATCGGCGAGGCCCTGGTGCGCCATCCGAAGGTACGCAAGATCTCCTTCACCGGTGGCACCAACACCGGGCGGCACCTGGCCCACGTGGCCGCCGACAAGCTGATCGGCACCTCGCTCGAGCTGGGCGGCAAGTCGCCGACCATCATCTGCGAGGACGCCGACCTGGAGCAGGCGGTCAAGGGCGTGGCCTACGGCATCTTCAGCTCCGCCGGCCAGGCCTGCATCGCCGGCTCTCGGCTGTTCATCCACCGCAGCCGCTACGACGAGGTCATGGACCGGCTCGAGGCCATCGCCCGTGGCCTGCGCGTGGGACATCCCGAGACGCCCGGCGTCCACCTGGGCCCGCTGATCAACCAGGGCCACCGCGACAGCGTGGCGGCCTACGTCGACCAGGCCCGGGAGCAGGGCGGCCGAATCCGCTGCGGCGGCGAGATCCCCACCCAGGGCGAGCTGGCCGCGGGCAGCTTCTACCCGCCGACCCTGATCGACGGACTGGCCCACGACAGCGCGGTCTGCCAGGAGGAGATCTTCGGCCCTGTGCTGGTGGCGCTGCCCTTCGATGACGAGGACGAGCTGATCGGCCTGGCCAACGACAACGTCTACGGCCTGGCGGCCGGCATCTGGACCTCGGACTACCGCCGCGCCCTGCGCCTGGCCGGCAAGCTCGAGGCCGGCACGGTGTGGATCAACACCTACAAGAAGTTCTCCATCTCGACGCCTTTCGGCGGCTACAAGGAGAGCGGCCTGGGCCGCGAGAAGGGTCGCCAGGGCATCCAGGCGTACATGCAGCAGAAGAGCCTCTACCTGGGGCTCGATGCCGCTCCCATGAACTGGTGCGACTGAGCGCCCACGGTCACCGAGGAAACCAACCATGACGACCATCACCGTGGGCGAAGCCGTCGCCCGCACCCTGGAAGCCTATGCGGTCTCGGCCGTGTACGGCGTGATCTCCATCCACAACCTGCCGATCGCCGACGCCATCGGCCAGCGCGAGCGGGTGCGCTTCGTGCCGTCCCGCGGCGAGGCCGGCGCCGTGACCATGGCCGACGGCCATACCCGGGTGGGCGGCCTCGGCGTGGCCCTGACCAGCACCGGCGCCGGCGCGGGCAACGCCGTGGGCGCCATGCTCGAGGCGCTCAACGCCGGCACCCCGCTGCTGCACATCACCGGCCAGGTCGAGAAGGCCTACCTGGATCGCGACGCCGGCTTCATCCACGAGACCCGCGACCAGATGGGCTTCCTGCAGGCCTGCTCCAAGCGCGCCTACCGGGCCTGCACCCCCGAGCAGGTGGTGCCGCTGCTGCACCGCGCCATCCAGGAGGCCATGACCCTGCCGCGGGGCCCGGTGAGCCTGGAGATCCCCATCGACATCCAGGCGAGTTCCGTCGAGTGGGTCGAGACGGCACCCGCCGAGCCCGCCGCCCCGGCCCGGGTCGGCGAGGCCGAGATCGACGCCCTGGCCGAGCGCGTCCTGGCCGCCGAGCGGCCGGTGCTGTGGATCGGCGGCGGCTGCCTGGAGGCCGGCGACGCCGTGCGCCGCCTGGCGGACGCCGGCATCCCGGTGGTCTCCAGCACCCACGCCCGGGGCGTGCTGCCCGACAGCCATCCGCGCAGCCTGCGCGCCTTCCACAGTGCCCCGGCGGTGGAGGAGCTGTTCGGTCGCAGCGACCTGATGCTGGTGGCCGGCTCGCGGCTGCGCAGCAACGAGACCCGCACCTACTCGGTGGCGCTGCCGCGTCCGCTGGTGCAGATCGACGTCGACCCGGCCGCGGCCCACCGCAACTACTCGGCCGACGCCTTCCTGTGCGGCGAGTGCGGCGATGTCCTCGCGCGGCTGGCCGACCGCCTAGAGGGCAAGCGCAGCCCCGACGCGGAGGTCGATCGCGACGTCGCCCAGGCCGTCGAGGCGGCCGAGCAGGCCCTGCGCGGCCAGGTCGGCGAGTACGCCAAGCTGTCCGACGCGATCCGCGCGGCACTGCCCGAGGACGGCATCTTCGTGCGCGACATCACCGTCTCCGGCAGCACTTGGGGCAGCCGCCTGCTGCCCATCGAGCGCCCGCTGACCAATATCCACTCCCTGGCCGGCGCCATCGGCCAGGGCCTGGCCACCGGCATTGGCTGCGCGGTGGGCGCGGCGGGCCGCAAGGTGGTGACCGTGGTCGGCGACGGCGGCCTGATGCTGATGGTCGGCGAGATGGCCACCCTGGCCCAGGAGCGTGCGGACATGACCCTGGTGGTGATGAACGACGGCGGCTATGGCGTGATGCGCGGCATCCAGGACAAGTACTTCGAGGGCCGGCAGTACTACAACGACCTGCATACGCCGGACTTCCAGGCCATGGCCGACGCCCTGGGCCTGCCGCGCTGGAAGGTCAGCCGGGGCGACGACTTCCAGGCCGTGCTGGCCGAGGCCGTCGGCCAGGACGGTCCGGCGGTGGTCGAGGTGGACATGGCCAGCGTCGGCGAGCTCAAGTTCGCCGGCCCGCCCCAGAAGACCCTCTACTGAGGCATCGCGCCTCGCAGGCGTCGCCGGCACTGTGCCGGTGGCGACTCTACCAGCCATGCAGACGAGAGGAGACGCCAGGAACCATCGAGAGACGTTGAATCAGAACAATAATCCTGTGCCATTCCGTTCATAATAACGACTCAAGAGAGATCCTCATGTATTCCAGAAAGACCCTGATGCTGGCCCTGCTGCCGGCAGGCCTGCTTGCGGCCCAAAGTTCCCACGCCTTCGACGTCGTCCCCGCCGGCGAGCCGGTGGTGACCGGCGAGCCGAGCCGCGTCGGCGCGCCCTGGAACCATCGCAGCACCTTCAACATCCCGGGCACCAACACCGACGTGGCCTTCGGCGGCTACGTCAAGTTCGACGCCATCCACGACTTCGACTACGACCTGGGCGAGGTCACCGACCCGCTGGCCGCCGCCAGCGAGAGCAACGCCACCGACGGCAAGACCACCTTCACCGCCCAGGAGTCGCGGCTGAACTTCCGCACCCAGACCCGCTTCGGCGACGAGGTACTGCGCACCTATGTCGAGGGGCATTTCATCCCCGACAACAAGTTCAACCTGCGCCACGCCTACGGCGAATTCAACGGCTTCCTGGCCGGCCAGACCTGGACCAACTTCATGCACTTCCTGGGGACTCCGCGCATCCTCAAGCTGGGCGGGCCCATCGGCTACGCCACCGGGCGTCCCGAGCAGGTGCGCTACACCCACCAGGCGGGCCCCAACACCTTCGCCGTGGCCCTCGAGAACCCCGAGGCCTCGATCTCCGACCTGGGGCCGGGCGGTAACGTCGACGAGGCCAACGAGCTGCCCGACCTGACCCTGCGCTACCAGTACAAGCGCAGCTTCGGCATCTCCGGCGTGGTGCGCCAGTTCTCCACCGACTCCGAGGCGAGCGGCCAGGACGAGAGCACCACCGGCTTCGGCATCGCCGCCCAGGGGGCCCTGCCGCTGGGCGGCAGCACCACCCTCAAGGCCAACCTGATGGCCGGCAGCGGCCTGGGCGGGTACCTGGACTACGTGCCGGCGTCGGGTGCCAAGTTCCGTGCGCCGGATGCCTACCTGGCGGCCGACGGCGATCTCGAGGCCGTCGACCTGCAGAGCGTCGGCCTCTCCCTGGACCATCGCTGGAACGCCAGCTGGTCGAGCTCCATCGGCACCTCCCGGGTCGAGCAGGACCTGGCGGATGACGCCCCGGCCTTCCAGGGCATGGCGGACACCGTGCAGTTCTCCCACGTCAACCTGATCTGGGACGTCAACGACCGCATGACGGTGGGCGCCGAGTACCAGTACATCGACCTGGAGAAGGTCAACGGCGAGGAGGTGGACGCCAGCCGCGTGATGGCCAGCGCCCAGTTCCACTTCTAAGCGATCCCTTTTTGACCCAGCTTGTTGCAGGCCCTCGGGCCTGCCCTTGCCGGCCCGAGGGCCGGCTTTTTTGTGCCTGAGGCCCGGCGTTGCCGGGAGCGTCAAGCCATAAGCTTCAAGCTGTAAGAAAAACCCTCCACGGCGGCGCCATGGAGGGTTTTACGCTTCAGAGGCGGGGCACACTGTGCCTTGCCGCTTGCCGCTTGCCGCTTGCCGCTTGCCGCTTGCCGCTTGCCGCTTGCCGCTTGCCGCTTGCCGCTTGCTGCTTAGACCGCGTCCTTGTCCGTCTCGCCGGTGCGGATGCGAATGACCTGCTCCAGGGCGGTGACGAAGATCTTGCCGTCGCCGATCTTGCCGGTGTTGGCCACCTGGGTGATGGCATCGATCACCTGCTCGGCCATGCCGTCGTCCACGGCCACCTCCAGCTTGACCTTGGGCAGGAAGTCCACCACGTACTCGGCACCGCGATACAGCTCGGTATGCCCCTTCTGGCGGCCGAACCCCTTGACCTCGGTGACGGTGATGCCCTGGACGCCGATCTCGGAGAGGGCCTCGCGTACGTCGTCGAGCTTGAACGGCTTGATGATGGCGGTCACCAGTTTCATGGTCTTGTCCTCGCGTTGTCCGTGTCCGATGGCGACGCTCGCCATCCGTCTGGGGTCATTGTGCCAGAGCATACACCCGCGACGGCAGGAAGAAAAAAAGCGGCCCCCGGTCGGGGGCCGCAGGCGGCAGGGCGAAGGATCACTCGGTACGCGGCGTCATGGGTTGGGGCTGGCCCAGCCCCTCGGCCCGGGAGCGGCCGCCACCGCCGCCGTGCACCTTGGAGACGGTGAACTCGGGGTAGGCCTCCAGTCCGCACTCGGCCAGGTCCACGCCCTCGTACTCCTCCTCCTCGCTGACGCGGATGCCCATCACCGCCTTGAGGACCAGCCAGACGGCGAGGCTGGCGGCGAAGACCCAGGCGAAGATGCCGAGGATGCCGATCAGCTGGGCGCCGAAGGAGGCGTCGCCGTTGGACAGCGGCACCGCCAGCACGCCCCAGATGCCGACCACGCCGTGGGCGGAGATGGCGCCGACCGGATCGTCGAGCTTGAGCTTGTCGAGGCCGACGATGGAGGCGACCACCAGCAGGCCCCCCACGCCGCCGATCAGGGTCGCGCCCAGGGCGCTGGGCGACAGCGGGTCGGCGGTGATGGCCACCAGGGCGGCGATGGCGCCGTTGAGGGCCATGGTCAGGTCTGCCTTGCGGAACCAGGCCTTGGCCAGGATCAGCGCGGCGATCACCCCGCCGGCGGCGGCGGCATTGGTGTTCACGAACACCTGGGCGACGTTGTTGGCGGAGGCCACGTCGGACATCTTCAGCTCGGAGCCGCCGTTGAAGCCGAACCAGCCCATCCACAGGATGAAGGTGCCCAGGGTTGCCAGGGGCAGGTTGGCGCCGGGGATGGCGAAGATGGCACCGTCCTTGCCGTACTTGCCCTTGCGCGGGCCGAGCACCAGCACGCCGGCCAGCGCGGCGGCCGCCCCAGCCATGTGCACGATGCCGGAGCCGGCGTAGTCGGAGTAGCCGACCTCGGCGAGCCAACCGCCGCCCCAGGTCCAGTAGCCGGAGATCGGGTAGATGACCCCGGTCATGACCACGGCGAAGGCCAGGAAGGCCCACAGCTTCATGCGTTCGGCGACGGCCCCGGAGACGATGGACATGGCGGTGGCCACGAACACGACCTGGAAGAAGAAGTCGGAGCGCATGGAGTAGTAGGGCGCATCGTCGCCGCCGGCCAGCACGGCATCCACCGGGTTCTCGCCGCCGATCAGCCCGCCGAGGCTCGGCAGCACGCCACCGGCGCCGCTGGAGTACATCAGCGCGTAGCCCACCAGCAGGTACATGGTGCAGGCGACGGCGAACAGGGCGATGTTCTTGGTCAGGATCTCGGCGGTGTTCTTGGACCGGACCAGCCCGGCCTCGAGCATCGAGAAGCCGGCGGCCATCCACATCACCAGGGCGCCGCAGATCAGGAAGTAGAAGGTATCGAGCGCGTAGCTCAGCTCGGCAAGCTCATTCATGGGACTCTCTCCTCATCGGGAACGGAAAGGCGGTCGGCTCAGACGGCATCGGCGCCGCGCTCGCCGGTGCGGATGCGGATGACGTCTTCCAGCGCGGTCACGAAGACCTTGCCGTCGCCGATCTTGCCGCTGTTGGCGGCGGTGCAGATGGCGTCCAGCACGGTGTCGAGGCGGCCGTCGTCCACGGCGATCTCGACCTTGACCTTGGGCAGGAAGTCGACCACGTACTCGGCGCCGCGGTAGAGCTCGGTATGCCCCTTCTGGCGGCCGAACCCCTTGACCTCGGTGACGGTGATGCCCTGGACGCCGTTGTCCGCGAGTGCCTCGCGCACGTCGTCGAGCTTGAAGGGCTTGATGATGGCGGTGATCAGCTTCATCCCGGATCTCCCCTGTTGGATGAGCGCGGGGCGAGCCGCGCGGTGCATGTCTGCCATCCCGCTGCGCAAATCATGCCAGTGGCGGAATTAGCCAAGGGTTTTCATGTCGTTAGAGGAGGTTGGCGAAGCCGTGGACGCGCCTCGTCACGGTCCAGGCCCGGCGCCGTGCACTCTTGTGGTGCTAGGCCGCGCGCGGCGTGCCCCATCGGGAGGCAAGGCGGGGGAATGCGCGTCGCGGACGGCTTGCGTATCCTTGTCATCAGCTACCCCACCGTTCAGGAGAGACACCATGGTCAGCCAAGACCGCATCAGCCGCCTGGCCCAGCAGATCGGCGAGCGCCTCCAGGGCGCCTCCCAGGCACCCGAGGAGGTGCAGAAGGGCATCCAGCAGGTCGTGCGCGGTGCCTTCGATCGCCTGGAGCTGGTGTCGCGAGAGGATTTCGACATCCTGATGGACGTGCTGCAGCGGACCCGGGCTCGGGTCGAGGCCTTGGAGCAGCAGGTCGCGGCCCTGGAGGAAGCGCTGGAGGCCAGCCGCCCGGTCGCTGGCGAGGCCCTGCCCTCCGCCGACGCGGAGCGGACCGGCGCGTCTGCCGAGCCCCCCTCGACGCCCGAGGCGGATGCCGGCCGCGACGAGGCCGGTCGCTGACCCACCGGGCGTTCCCGTCGGCGCTGGGCTAGTGTGAAGGCAGGCAAGGCGCGAGGGATCGCCCATGACGCTGGCAATCGTACGCACCCGGGCCGGCCTCGGCCTCGAGGCGCCCGAGGTGCAGGTGGAAGTCCATCTGGCCAACGGCCTGCCCGGGATGACCCTGGTCGGGCTGCCCGAGACCGCCGTCCGGGAAAGCCGCGAGCGGGTGCGCAGCGCCCTGGTCAACGCCGGCTTCGACTTCCCGCTGCGGCGCATCACCCTCAACCTGGCGCCCGCCGACCTGCCCAAGGACGGCGGGCGCTTCGACCTGCCCATCGCCCTGGGCCTGCTGGTGGCCTCGGGGCAACTCCCCCCCGAGGCCCTGGACGACACCGAGTCGGCGGGCGAGCTGGCGCTGGACGGCACCCTGCGACCGGTGGCCGGGGCCTTGCCCCTGGCGCTGGCGACCCGGGCCGCCGGCCGCCGGCTGATCCTGCCCCGGGCCAACGCCGAGGAGGCGGCGCTGGCCGGCGATATCGAGGTGCTGCCCGCCGATCACTTGCTCGAGGTGGTGGCCCACCTGCTGGGGCAGGCGCCCATCGCCCCCCATCGCTCGTCCTGCCCGTCCCGGAGCCCGGAGGCGGAGCTCGACCTCGCCGAGGTGCGCGGCCAGCACCAGGCCCGTCGCGCCCTGGAGGTGGCGGCCGCCGGCGGCCACAACCTGCTGCTGGCGGGGCCGCCGGGCACCGGCAAGACCATGCTCGCCAGCCGGCTGCCGGGGATCCTGCCGCCCTTGACCGGGGACGAGGCCCTGGAGGTGGCGGCCGTGCGCTCGGTGTGCGGCCTGCCGATCGCCGAGCACTGGGGGCGGCGCCCCTTCCGGTCGCCGCATCATACCGCCAGCGCCGTGGCTCTGGTCGGCGGCGGGTCACGGCCGAGACCCGGCGAGATTTCCCTGGCCCACCATGGCGTGCTCTTCCTCGACGAGCTGCCCGAGTTTCCCCGCCAGGTGCTCGAGGTGATGCGCGAGCCCATGGAGTCGGGGACCATCCATATCGCCCGTGCCCATCATGAACGGCGCTATCCGGCATGCTTCCAGCTCGTCGCGGCGATGAACCCCTGTCCCTGCGGCCATCTCGGCGATCCGCGCCGGGCCTGTCACTGTACCGCCGCCCAGATCCAGCGTTATCAGGCCCGGCTGTCCGGCCCGCTGCTCGATCGTATCGACCTGCAGGTCGAGGTGCCGGCCCCGAGCGCCGAGCAGTTGACCGCGCAGGCACCGGGGGAGTCCTCGGCGGCGGTGCGCAGGCGCGTCCTGGCGGCCCGAGCCCGCCAGCGGGCGCGTGGTGCCCTCAATGCCCACTTGGCGGGGGGGGCGCTGGAAGACGCCTGCGCCCTGGGCGGCGAGGATCGAGCCTGGCTGGCCGGCGTGCTGGAGCGGTTGCAGCTGTCGGCCCGCGCCTTCCATCGGGTGCTGCGGGTGGCGCTGACCCTGGCGGACCTCTCGGGCGAGCCCCGCCCCGGGCGCGACCAGCTCATCGAGGCGATCGGCTATCGGCAGCTCGATCGATTGCTGAGCGGCGGTTGAGCCGGTGGGCTCAGAGCGCGGTGGCGTCCAGGGCGCCGTCGATCCGGCCCTGCCAGAGAGCCGTCTCGCTGCCGGGGCGTCGCAGGATGAGCTGCAGGCGGTAGGGCACCAGGGTTCGGTCGGAGAGCGTCAACCTGGGCCCCGCGGCGACCAGGCGACTGTCGAGGCGCCACTGGTTGGGTTCGGCGCCCCGCGAGAGGGCCGCTTGCCAGTCCAGCACCTGGGGGCCTTCCGCCAGCGCGAGCAACGCCCGGGTCAGGCTCTCGAGCAGCCGGTCCTGGGCGATGCCCAGGTCGGCCTCGACCTCGGGCCGCGTCAGCAGCAGAACCTGATCGGTGGCGGGACGGGCCAGCATCGGGGCTCCGGCCACCTCCGTCGCGGCACGCTGGCCCAGGCCGAACAGGGCCTGGCGCACCCTGTCGGGGCGCTCCGGTGCGCCGGCGGCACAGCCGGCCAGCAGCAGCGCGAATGCCAGGGTGGCGACGCGAAGCGGCCTCATCGGCGTGCGATCCCGGCCGCTGGGGAGGAGGAGGGGCGATCGAGGAGTCCTTCCAGCTCGACGATGAACCGCTGCAGTTCCTCGAACAGGAGGCGGCGGATGGGCTCGGCCTCGTTCACCAGGTGATGGCGGGCCTCGGGATGTCGATGGATCTCGGCATTGGGGAACTTGCGGGCCAGCACCTCCAGGTTCCATTCCCAGTCCACCGTGAGGTCTCGCTCGCCCTGCAGGATCAGGGTGGGGAGCTCGCTGGCGGGCAGCGCCAGCAGCTGGGGCATCCAGCGGCGCATGGCATCCACCCAGGCCATGTCCAGGCGATCCGGCTGAAGCGGGTCCCCCTCGCGCAGGAAGGTGGCGAACTCCCGATCCGTGGAGTTCTCCCGGAAACGTCGGGGGACCGAGCGAATGAAGGGGCCCAGCAGGCGATGCAACCAGCTAGACTGGGTCCAGCCCCAGGGGCGCACGAGGGGCGCGAGCAGGGCCAGGCCGGCCCAGTGGCCGTCGTCGCCCCGGCGCAGGGCATCGGTGGCCAGGATGGCGGCACCGGTGCTCTGGCCGATGCCCAGCCAGGGGCGCGGCGCCAGGTCCCGGGCCTCGAGGTGGTCCTGCAGGCGGCGCAGGCAGGCACCGTAGTCATCGAAATCCTGGATCGATGCCCGGGGGCCGCTGGACAGGCCATGCCCCGGGAGATCCCAGAGCACCACCCGCCAGCCCCGCTCGAGCAGGCACTCGAGCAGGTGGCGGTAGAGGCCGAGGTGATCGTAGTAGCCATGCACCACGAAGGCCGTGCCTCGGGGACGCGTGGGACTCCAGATCTGGGTCCAGAGGCGGAAGCCGTGGGCATCCACGTACCCCACGTGCAGGCCGACGTGCTCGGCGAGCAGCGGCGCCAGGCCGTAGTGGCCCAGGTAGCGCTCAAGCGGCCGCCCGGATGGGTCGGCCGGGGCGATGGGGCCCAGCGCCTGTAGGGGGGTGAAATCGCTCATCGGGTCCTCCGCAATGCCTGCTCATGCTAGCGCCACTACAAGGGAGGAGCCAGCATCGGCCGCCTGGGGTAGTCAGACTCACGCGCCTCGTCTATTGGTCTAGTCTACGGCGCCGTTCGCAGGCTTCGGGTTTACATGTGGAAGGATTTTCCACAAAATTGTCATCACGCAGTCACCATTCCCTGTCCGGCCGCTCGGTGCCAGGGGAGCGCCGAACCGCCACGCATAGGAGAACGACCCATGACCCAACGCATCACCCGTCACCGTCTTCAGGTGGCCGCCGAGCTGGACCGTTTCATCAACGAGCAGGCCCTGCCGGGTAGCGGGGTCGATCCCGATGCCTTCTGGGCCGGCGTCGACGCCCTCTTTCATGATCTGACACCGAAGAACCGGGAACTGCTCGCCGAGCGGGATGCGTTGCAGGCCGAGCTGGATGCCTGGCACCGTGAAAACCCGGGACCGGTTCGCGACATGCCCGCCTACCGTGCCTTCCTCGAGCGGATCGGTTACCTGCAGGAGGCGCCCGCCGAGGTCAAGGTCACCACCGCCAACGTCGACCGCGAGATCGCCGTCCAGGCCGGCCCGCAGCTGGTGGTGCCGGTGAACAACGCCCGTTACGCGCTCAACGCCGCCAACGCCCGTTGGGGCAGTCTCTACGATGCCCTCTACGGCACCGATGCCATCTCCGAGGAGGGCGGCGCCGAGCAGGGCGACAGCTTCAACCCCAAGCGCGCCGAGAAGGTCATCGCCTACGCCCGCGGCGTGCTGGACCGGGCCGCCCCCCTGGCTACCGGCTCCCACGCCGAGGCGACCCGGTATGCCCTGCGTGACGGCCACCTCGTGGTCACCCTGGCAGGCGGCCGGGAGACCGGCCTCAAGGAGCCCGGCAAGCTGGTCGGCTACCAGGGGGAAACCGGCGCCCCCTCCTCGGTGCTGCTGGCCAACAACGACCTGCATCTCGAGATCCAGATCGACGCCGGCCACCCCATCGGCAAGACCGACGCGGCCGGCGTCAAGGACGTGGTGGTCGAGGCCGCGCTGACCGCCATCATGGACTGCGAGGATTCCGTGGCCGCGGTGGATGCCGAGGACAAGGTGGGGGTCTACGCCAACTGGCTGGGCCTGATGCGGGGCGACCTCGAAGAGCAGGTCGAGAAGGGCGGCAAGACCTTCACCCGCCGGCTCCACGCCGATCGCACCTGGACCACCCCGGACGGCGGCGAGCTCACCCTCCCCGGGCGCTCGCTGCTGTTCGTGCGCAACGTCGGCCATCTGATGACCACCCCCGCGGTGCTCGACGCCGAGGGCAACGAGCTGCCGGAGGGCATCCTCGACGGCATCGTCACCAGCCTGATCGCCATCCGCGACCTCCAGAAGGGCGCGGGCGAGGCGCGCAACTCCCGCCAGGGCTCGGTCTACATCGTCAAGCCGAAGATGCACGGCCCCAAGGAAGTGGCCTTCGCCAACGAGCTGTTCGGCCGTGTCGAGGACCTGCTGGGCCTGGAGCGCGACACCCTCAAGATGGGCATCATGGACGAGGAGCGCCGTACCTCGGTAAACCTCAAGGCCTGCATCAACGAGGCGCCCTCCCGGGTGGTGTTCATCAACACCGGCTTCCTGGACCGTACCGGCGACGAGATGCACACCGCCATGCAGGCAGGCCCCATGATCCGCAAGGGCGACATGAAGCACAGCACCTGGATCGGCGCCTACGAGCGCAGCAACGTCCAGGTCGGCCTGGCCTGCGGCCTGCGCGGCCATGCCCAGATCGGCAAGGGCATGTGGGCCATGCCGGACCTGATGGCCGCCATGCTCGAGCAGAAGATCGGCCACCCCAGGGCCGGCGCCAACACCGCCTGGGTGCCGTCCCCCACCGCCGCCACCCTGCATGCCCTGCACTACCACCAGGTCAAGGTGGCCGAGGTGCAGCGCGAGCTGGAGGCCCAGGGCGAGCCGGACTTCCTCGACGAGCTGCTCACCATCCCGGTGGCCGAGGCCCCCGACTGGACCGACGAGGAGATCCAGCAGGAGCTGGACAACAACTGCCAGGGCATCCTCGGCTACGTGGTGCGCTGGGTGGAACACGGCGTGGGCTGCTCCAAGGTGCCGGACATCCATGACGTGGGCCTGATGGAAGATCGCGCCACCCTGCGGATCTCCAGCCAGCACGTGGCCAACTGGCTGCACCACGGCGTGGTGGAGGCCGATCGTGTCCGCGAAACCCTGGAGCGGATGGCCAGGGTGGTCGACGAGCAGAACGCCGGGGATCCGGCCTACCGGCCGATGAGCGCCGACTTCGCCGCGTCCCACGCCTTCCAGGCCGCCTCCGACCTGATCTTCAAGGGGATCGAGCAGCCCTCCGGCTATACCGAGCCGCTGCTGCACCACTGGCGGGCGGTGCACAAGGCGTCCTGATCGTCGGCGGGCCGCGGGCCTTGGACTGAGACAGGGGACTCTCCTGCAATCCGTGGCCCGTGGCCACTGTGCGAGCCGGGGTGGCTGGGCTATCTTGGAGGCCATCGTTCACCCGCAGGGAGCGCCCCATGACCGTGATGACCGCCGCCGCCATCGAGGAATTCCTCGACGAGGTCTTCCCCCAGCGTTCCGGGACCATCGAGGGCGTCGACGACATGCGCGCCACCATGAGCCTGGCCATCGAGGACGAGCACCTGCGTCCCGGTGCCAGCGTCTCCGGGCCCACCCTGATGGGGCTCGCCGATGTCTGTCTCTACGTGGCCATCCTGGCCCAGGTCGGGCCCGAGCCCATGGCCGTGACCAGCGACCTGCACTGCCGCTTCCTGCGCCGGCCGCGGGGCGATCGCGACATCATCGCCAACGCCCGGCTGCTCAAGCTGGGGCGGCGCCTGGCCGTCGGCGAGGTGCAGCTGTTCTCCGCCGGCGAGGAGGCCCCGGTGGCCCTGGTCACCGCGACCTATGTCTTGCCGGACGGCGACTGAGCCCGCCAGACCGTGGCGGCCAGCGCCAGCCAGCCGGCGATCAGCAGCAGTCCGCCGAGCGGGGTGATGGCCCCCAGGCCGCCCACCCCGCCGAGCGCCAGGGCGTACAGCGAGCCCGAGAACCCGATCACCCCGGCCAGCCACAGGCCCAGCACCCAGTGCTGGCCGGGGAGAGGGCGGGTGGCCCGCCAGGCCAGCACGCCGAGCATCGCCAGGCCGTGCCAGGCCTGGTAGCGCACGCCCGTCTCGTAGGCCGTCAGCAGCCGGGGCGTGAGCTCGTCTGCCAGGGCATGGGCGCCGAAGGCGCCGGCCATCACCGTCAGGGCGCCGGACAACGCCGTCGCCAGCCACCAGCCGCGGTCCTGCATCTCGTCTCTCCGGTCGTCGACTCGCGGCTACCGTACCCGGGGAGGCGCCGAGACGCTACAATATGGGCCCGCGAAACCGCAGTCCCGGAGGATGCCATGCAGATCCAGCTCAATGGCGAGGCCCGCACCCTCGAGGCCGAGGCCTCCGTGGCCCAGCTGGTCGAGTCCCTCGGCCTGGCCGGTCGGCGCATCGCCGTGGAGGTCAACGAGGAGATCGTCCCCAGGAGCGCTCACGGCGAGACGCGCCTGAGCGACGGCGACCGGGTGGAGATCGTCCATGCCATCGGCGGCGGCTGAGCCGCGCCCGTCCATCGACCCCCTATTCACAGGAGCCCTTCCATGACCGATTTCTTCCAGGACGCGCCGTTGCGGGTCGCCGGACGAGAGTTCGCCTCGCGCCTGCTGGTGGGCACCGGCAAGTACCGCGACTTCGACGAGACGGGCGAGGCCATCGCCGCCAGCGGCGCCGAGGTGGTGACCTTCGCGGTGCGGCGCACCAACCTGGGGCAGGACGCCGCGGCCCCCAACCTGCTCGACGTGATCTCCCCGGAGCGCTATACCCTGCTGCCCAACACCGCCGGTTGCTACACGGCCCAGGATGCGGTGCGCACCTGCCGACTGGCTCGGGAGCTGCTCGACGGCCATAACCTGGTCAAGCTCGAGGTGCTGGGCGACGACGCCACCCTCTACCCGAACGTGGTGGAGACCCTGGCCGCCGCCGAGACCCTGGTCGAGGACGGCTTCGATGTCATGGTCTACACCAGCGACGATCCCATCGTCGCCCGGGAACTGGAGCGGATCGGCTGCTGTGCGGTGATGCCGCTGGGCTCGCTGATCGGCTCCGGCCACGGTATCCAGAACCCCTACAACCTCCGCCTGATCATCGAGCAGGCCGGGGTGCCGGTGCTGGTGGATGCCGGCATCGGCACCGCCTCCGAGGCCGCCCAGGCCATGGAGCTGGGCTGCGATGGCGTGCTGATGAACTCCGCCATCGCCCACGCCCGCCAACCCGTACTGATGGCCAGCGCCATGAAGCAGGCGGTCCAGGCCGGCCGCGAGGCCTTCCTGGCCGGCCGGATGCCGCGCCGCCAGGGGGCCGACCCGTCCTCGCCGCTGGCGGGCCGCATCAACGCCTGATCTTCCCACTTCGCCACGAGACCCGATGCCGCGCATGAACGATTCGCAACACCCCGACCAGGCCCCGACCACCGGCCCCGAGAGCCCCGACGCGCCGCTGCACCGCCGCGGCATCAAGAGCTATGTGCTGCGCGCCGGACGCATGACCGCGGCCCAGACTCGGGGCCTCGAGGAGGTCTGGCCCCGCCTGGGCCTGACCCTCGCCGACGGCCGCCAGGACCTGGAGACGCTGTTCGGGCGCCGGGCTCCGGTGGTGGTCGAGATCGGCTTCGGCATGGGGGCCTCGCTGATCGAGCAGGCCGAGACCCATCCCGATACCGACTTCATCGGCATCGAGGTGCATGCGCCCGGGGTCGGCAAGTTGCTGGACGAGGCCGACAAGCGGGGCCTGACCAACCTGCGGGTCTACCGTGAGGATGCGCTGGCGGTGCTCGAGCGCTGCCTGCCCGAGGCCAGCCTGGATACCCTGCAGCTGTTCTTCCCCGATCCCTGGCCGAAGAAGAAGCATCACAAGCGGCGGATCGTCCAGCCGGCCTTCGTCGAGCTGGTGCGCACCCGCCTGAAGCCCGGCGGTACCCTGCACATGGCCACCGACTGGGAAGCCTACGCCGAGTGGATGGCCGAGGTGATGGAGGCCGCGCCGGGCTACGAGAACACCGCCGGCCCCGACACCGCCCCCTACGTGCCACGCCCCGAGTTCCGACCGCTGACCAAGTTCGAACGGCGCGGCGAGAAGCTGGGGCATGGGGTCTGGGACCTGATCTACCGTCGCACCGACTGAATCGGCTGGCTCTCGGGCGGCTGCCCGTGAGCCATGGCCTTCCGAGCGCTCGTCTCGCCATCCTCTTCGTTCTCCTCCTTGCGTGGTAGGCCTGGCCGCCTGCCGCGGTGCTACCTGATCGACCTTCATACAGGCGGAGGCGTTGTCGGCCTGGTCCGTCGGGTGCACTCGCAGGCTCGCTTGCCCGGCCACGCCGTACGCGGACCGGCCCCTCGAGCACGCAAAAGAAAGCCGCCCCGGGTGGGGCGGCAAAAGACCGTGACTAGCAATGAGGAGGAGAAACCCGTCAGGAGACTGGCAGGGCTCCTGACCGGCATGGCGCCTCATCCACGCCATGGGGGCAAGGTAAGGCATGGGCGGCAGCGCTGTCAATGCAAACGAGAATGTTTTTTATTCGCTATCCGGCAAGGCGGAGCCAGAGCGGCAGGCTGATCATGGCCATCAGGGTCTGACCGGTGATCATGGCCGCCATCAGCTCGGCATCGCCGCCCAGCTGGCGAGCGAGGACATAGGCGGAGGTGGCCGTGGGCAGGGCGGCGAACAGCAGGGCCACGTCGCGGCCCACCGGTCCAAGGCCGACCAGGCTGGCCAGTGCCAGCACCAGGGCCGGCAACAGCAGCAGCTTGACCAGGCTGGCGGCCCAGAGCCCGCCATCCCGTCGCATCAGGGCGGCCGGACGCAGGGCGACGCCCACCGCCACCAGCCCCAGGGGAAGCGCGGCCCGGCCGAGCAGGCTCACCGCCTCCCGGCTCCAGCCGGGCAGGCCGACCCCCGAGAGGTTGAGCCCCGCCCCGACGAGGCAGGCCAGGATCAGCGGATTGCGGGCCAGGGCGAGGAGGCTGGTGCGCAGGCCCGCATCGCCCAGGGTGCCGGCGGCGAGGAACGTCATCACGCACAGGACGTTGACCGCCGGCACCATCAGCGCCACGGCCACCGCCGCCACGGTCGCGCCGGCGCTGCCGTGCAGGGCGGCGGCGCCGGCGACCCCCACATAGGTATTGAAGCGTATCGCGCCCTGGAACACCGAGGTGAACGCCGCCGTGTCCAGCGCCAGGCGTCGGCGCAGGCCCCAGAGCAGCAGGCCGAACGCCGACAGGCTGCCCAGCAGCACCAGGGCGAGCCGGGCGACCGGAACCTGCCGGACGTCGGCCTCGGCCAGGGTCGCCACCAGCATCGCGGGAAACAGCAGGTAGTAGATCAGGCCCTCCAGGCGCGACCAGAAATCGCCCCCGGGAAAGCGTGCACGGCCGAGGGCCACGCCCAGCAGGATCAGCAGGAACAAGGGGCCCAGGGCGCCCGTCACGCCTTCCATGACGTCTCCTCTCCTTCTCGCCAGGCCTGCGACATCCGGGCTCACGGCGCCGCGGGCAAATGCTGGTAAGCTTACGCCCTTCCGCCCGTTCTTTGGAGGCATCGCGTCACCCCCATGTCACGTTCCGCCCCCACCGGGGACGCCTCCGGCAGGCCTCCCCTGCTGCGCCTGTTGATCGTCGTCACCCTGATGACCCTGAGCGTGGCGCTCTGGTACCTCGCCCGGCATGTCCTGAGCGGGGACGAGGTGCGCTGGACCCCGCCGTCGGCGCCTTGCGAGCTTCAGGCCGGCCCGTGCAGTGTCGTCCTGGACGATGGCTCGACCCTGACCCTGGCGATCCAGTCCCAGGGGCCCATTCGCGCGCTCGAGACCCTGCCGATGGAGGTGCGCCTGGAGGGGGAGACGGCCGAATCGGCGATGGTGACCTTCGTCGGACGGGACATGGACATGGGATTGCATCGTTTCCCCCTGACGGCCATGGGGGAGGGACGCTTCCGCGGGAACGGCCAGGTGGCGTTGTGTACGGAGGCGGTGATGCCCTGGCGGGCGGAGGTGACGGTGGACACCCCCCGGGGCCGCCTGGGAAGCTGGTTCGACTTCGAGGTGACGAGGGGGAATACGCCATGACCCGTCAGGGACGCATCGGCCTGGCCCTGGGCGCCGCCCTGCTGGCGGCCACTGCCGTCTGGCTCGGCTATCAGCACTGGACGGGCGGTCGCGACGGCCTGCCCGAGGGCGGCCCCATCGAGCTGCCGTCCACTCAGGGCGAGTTCTCGCTCCGCCAGCTGGACGAGGACCAGCTGGCGGTGGTCTTCTTCGGCTACACCTGGTGCCCGGATGTCTGTCCCATGAGCCTGGCCGTGGTGCGTCAGGCTCGCGGAGCGCTGCCCGAGGCCCAACGCGAGCGGGTGGTGCCGCTGATGGTGTCGGTGGACCCCGAGCGCGATACCCTGGCCCGGCTGGAAGAGTATCTCGCCTACTTCGGCGAGGCCTTCATCGGGGCCACCGGCAGCCAGGCCCAGCTCGAGGACATCGCCGAGCGGTACGGGGTGGTGTGGCGCAAGGTCGAGACCCCGGATTCGGCGCTGGACTATACCGTCGACCACACCGCCTCGCTATACCTGGTCGACGCCGCGGGGGAGATCCGGCGGCGGGTCCTCCACTCGCCGACCCCCGGGCCGCTCCAGGCGGCGCTCGAGGCCGAGATCGGCGGGAGGCAGGGCGGGTAGGCGAGCCTGCACACGCACCCGCCATGGCGGCGGCAGAGTCGCTCCGCTTATCGACCCTGCGCCGCTGGCATGGTTACGGTGACCGTGACGGGGGCGTCCCTGGGACAGCCAAGCGCGCCTGCGAGGATTCCCGAGGGACCCCGCGTCGGCGTCACTCGCCGGGGGTGGCCTGCAGACGGTCGAGCATGGCCATCAGGGCCTCGACCTGGCTGCCGCGACGGGAGTCATGCAGCGGGTCGAGCTGCCAGGCACTCTCCGCGTATCCCCACCAGTCCCAGCACCCCTTGGGGTTGGCCAGGCTCGCCTCCGCCTGGGGATAGAGCACGATCCGCCGGTCCCTGGCCGCCCAGGCATTGAGACCGCTGTGGCGCACGAACGCCTCGTCCCCCTCCGCGGCACTCATCTCGCAGCCGTGCAGGGCGAGGGTCACCGCGCAGCCCCCGGTCTCGCAGGCATTCGGGAGGTACGCATAGCCGGTGTCGGCCAGGCCGCGGGCGTCGAAGGCCGTCTGGTCGAAAGCCACCAGCCGTCCCGTCCCGGCTCCCGACTCCCCTGCCGGCGGGCCGTGCAGCCAGTCCAGCGCCTCGGCGGCGAGGTCCCGGCCGCAGGCCAGCAGGTGGCTGCCGCCGCCTTCGTCGCACGCCGCCAGGGCCCGCTGCGGGGCCTCGCCGTCCTCCCCGACCGGCCAGCCATGGGCCGCCTGCTCGTCACGCACGACGCGCAGCTGGTCGTCGGGGGCCGCCAGCCAGCGCGACAGCTGCTCGACCAGGGCATCGCCCAGGGACGGCGCCACGGTCTCGTCGGCCCCGCCATGCCAGACGTAGGCGCGGAGCCTGGCCAGCGCCTCGGGCTGGCCGACCAGGTCGCGGGCGAGGTAGTCATGGTGGCGATCCCTGATGGCGGCGAGATCGGGCGGACCCAGGCGGGTGAACATGCATTGGCCGAGCGCCAGGCTCAGCTCGCCCCGGGCGCAGCCCCAGGGGCCGGCCGCGACCACCCCGAGGCCGGCGAAGCGCGAGGGCCAGGCCACGGCGAGCTGGGTGGCCATGTAGCCCCCCGAGGAGACGCCGATCACGCTGGTCCCTTCCTGGCTGGCGGCCAGGGCGGGCAGGTCGTCGGGCGTTTCCTGGGCAGGTATCGAGGCGGCCGGCCCCAGAACGAGGCCGGCCGCCAGCAGAACGGTCTTGAGCGTCATGGCCGCGGCGTCATTCCCCGGCCGGGGTGACGTCGAGAAGCTCGACCTTGAACACCAGGGTCTCATGGGGGCCGATCGGGCCCTGTCCCCGAGCGCCATAGGCCAGGTCGGAGGGGATCACGATCTCCCAGGTGTCACCAACGTCCATCAGCTGCAGGGCTTCCTGCCAGCCTTCGATGACCTGGCCGACACGGAAGCTCACCGGTTCGCCGCGCTCATAGGAGCTGTCGAAGACGGTGCCGTCGATCAGCTGGCCCTCGTAGTGAACCTCGACGGTGTCGTCGGCCCCGGGGGAGGCCCCGTCACCGGACTCGAGCTCGCGGTACTGCAGGCCGGAGTCGGTGGTGGTGACGCCTTCCTGCTCGGCGTTCTCGGCCATATAGGCCTCGCCCTCGGCCTTGTTGGCCTCGGCCTGCTGCTCGGCCTCGGCGGCGCGGGCCGCCATGGCCTCCTGCTGGAACGTCTGCAGCGCCGCCGCCATCTCCTCGTCGCTCATCTGCAGCTCGTCGCCGGCGAAGACGTCGCGCACCGCCTGGGTGAAGGCGTCGACGTCCAGGTCGGAGACGTCCTGCTGGATGCTCTTGCCCAGGGTCACGCCGAGGCTGTACCCCAGGCGCTCCTCGTCGGTTTCCGGCGCGGCCAGCGCCAGAGGGGCGGCGGTCAGCAGGGCCGTCAGGGAAGCGGTGGTCAGCAGTGTCTTCATGGAAAAGCCTTGTGCTGCGGCGCCTTGGCGCCATGGATGGATGGAATCCATGCGACTCTAACAGGGCCGCGTCGGTTCCGCATCCGCCGACCCGCCACCGCCTCACACCACCAGGGTGGGGCAGGAGGCGGAGCCCGCCACCCGCTGGGCGACGCTGCCCAGCAGCAGGCCCTTGTCGCCGTTGGTCCCCTGGGCGCCGATCACGATCAGGTCGCATTCGCGCTTGCGGGCGAAGCGCACGATGGTCCGGGAGGGGCGCCCGCCCTTGACGAAGGCGCGCAGCTTCTCGGCGGGAACGCCGAGCTCGGCGGCGTGCGCCTTGGCCTGCACGGCGATCTCCGTGGCGTATTCCTTCAGGGCGTCGTCGGGGATGTCGAGCTTCTCGGGCCGGATCATGGACAGCGAGGCCTCGAGCAGGCTGTGATGCTTGAACACGCACAGGACATAGAGTTCGGCGCCGGTGAGGCGCTGGAGCTCGGCGGCCTTCTCCAGGGCCTTGATGGCCCCCTTGGAGCCATCCACCGGCACCATGATCCGATTGAACATCGTCACCTCTCCTCCTCGGGTCCAGGGTCAGCCGCGGAAGGCCAGGTCACGCAGGAACAGGGCGATCTGCGGGAAGATGATCAGCAGGGCGGCCGCCAGCACGAGCAGCACCACGAAGGGCGGCGTGCCCTTGATCACGTCCAGGTAGGGCCGCTTGAAGATGGCGATGGCGGTGAAGATGTCGCAGCCGAAGGGTGGCGTCGCCGAGCCGATGGCCACCTGCAGGGTGATCAGGATGCCCACCAGCACCGGGTCCAGACCGGTGGCCTCGACGGCCGGGGCGAAGATCGGCGTCAGCACCAGGATGACCACGATGGGGTCGACGAACATGCAGGCCACGAAGAAGGCCACGCAGATTGCGATCAGCACCCCCGTGGGGCCGGCCTCGTTGATCCCCACGGCCTCGAGGATCGTCTGGGGGATCTGGGCGAAGGAGATGATCCAGGAGAAGCCGTTGCCCACCGCCACCAGGATGAAGACCACGGCGGTGATCAGGCCGGTGGACTTGGCGATGGCGTAGATGTCGGCCACCTTCAGCGAGCGGAAGACCACGAACTCGAGGAGGATGGCATAGAGCACGCAAGCCGCGGCGGCCTCGGTGGGGCTGAAGATGCCGCCGTAGATGCCGCCGACGATGATCACCGGGAAGCCCAGTGGCCAGAGCGCCATGCGCACGGCGGAGAACCGCTCGCCCCAGCTGGACTTGGGTTCGGTGGGCACGTCCCGGATCACGGCGTAGGTCACGCAGTAGAGCGAGAACATGAGGAGGATCAGCAGCCCCGGCCCGATGCCGGCGATGAACAGCTCGCCGATGGAGGTGCCGGAGATGACCCCGTAGATGATCATGCCGATGCTGGGCGGGATCAGGAAGGCGATGTCGCTGGAGTTGATGATCAGCGCCAGGGTGAAGGAATCGGAATAGCCGGCCTTGAGCATCTTCGGGCGCAGCGGCGAGCCCACCGCCACCACCGTGGCCTGGGTGGAACCGGAGACCGCCCCGAAGAGGGTGCAGGAGGCCGCGGTGCTGACCGCCAGGCCGCCCTTCACGTGGCCGATGAAGGACATCACCATGTTGATCAATCGGTCGGCCGACTGGCCGCGGGTCATGATGTCCGCGGCGAGGATGAACATGGGCACCGCGATCAGCGACGCGGGGCGGATCCCCGCCATCATCTGCTGGATCAGCGTCTCCATCTGGCCCAGGCCGTTGAACATCATGTAGAAGCCGATGGCCGCCGCGGTGATCAGCGGGATCATCATCGGAAAGCCCAGCAGCAGCAGGGCAATCATGGTTACTACCATTACTGTCGTCATCTTGCGTTCCCCCGGGCCTGATGCCCTCCGTCAGACTTCCGTTTCCGTGTCCTTGTAGCCGTCGAGTACCGTGGTCGAGAGATAGACGTCACGGGAGGTCATGTTCTTGATGGCCGTGAGCAGGTACTGGATGCCGGTGATCAGAAAGCCCAGGGGAACCCAGACATAGATGATGAAGATGGGGAAGCCCAGTGCCGGGAGGATGCGGCCCTTGTCGTAGAGATCGACGATGTAGAGGACCGAGTAGTAGAGCAGGAAGAACATCACCAGGGAGGTGAACAGCGAGATCACGATCATCAGCGCCCGCCGGCCGCCCACCGGCAGGGCGTCGTAGATGGCCGACATGCGGATGTGACGGCCATGGCGGGCCGCATAGCCGATACCGGCGAAGGTGATCATGATGATCAGGATGCGGTTGATCTCCCCGGAGAAGAAGATGCTCTCCCCGAGGACGAAACGGCCGATGACGTTGGCGATGGTGTTGGTGGCCATCAGCAGCACGCCGACGGCGAGGATCACCGCCTCGAGCTTGCTGATGAAGGTATCGATCACGCCCAGGAAGCCCGGCAACCCGGAGCGGTAGTTCTTCTCGGAATCTTCTTCGGTCATGGCCGTACTCCCTTGCAGCGGACATGGCGACAAAACGATGTCCCTGTCGAGCAGCGTAATGGCTCGCACCATGTCGGGACGGTCATCGCCTCAACGTTGGGTGAACGCTGATGGGCGGGCCGCCAACGAAGCGGGGGCAGCCTGGCTGCCCCCTTGATGCACCTTCTTGGTCGTGACGGATCAGCCCTGATCCTGCTCGACGGCCTCGAGGTCTTCCTTGAACTGCTCGAGCAGGGCGGCACCGTCCTCGCCGGTCATCTCGAGGAACTTCTCCTCGACCTGGGGCGCGCGCTCCTTGAAGGCCTGGATCTGCTCGTCGGTGAGGCGGGTCACCGTGACCTCGTCGGACGCCTCCTGGATCTTGGCCAGGGATTCCTCGGCCAGGCCCTGGATGTGCTCGATGGTGTGGTCATAGGCCGCGTCGGCGGCATCCTGCACCAGCTGCTGGTCCTCGTCGGAGAGGCCCTGGTAGAAGTCCAGGTTGGCCATCATGGCGGTGGTGAACCAGCCATGACCGGTGAAGGTCAGGTGCGGCGAGACCTCGTAGAGGCCGCCGGACTCGATCCAGAAGATGGGGTTCTCCTGACCGTCGATGATGCCGGTCTGAAGACCGCCGTAGACCTCGCCCCAGGGCAGCGGAGTCGCCGTGGCGCCGAAGGCGTTGTAGGTCTCGGCGAGCAGGGGGTTGGTCATGACCCGGATCTTCTTGTTGTCGAAGTCCGCGGGCTCGGTGATCGGCTCGTCGGCGGTGACCACCATCTCGCCTTCCGGGTACATCTGGAGGAGTTTCAGGCCATGCTCGGCGTAGAGCTCGGGGAACATCTCGTTGATGGCCTTGCTCTCGTCGAAGAACTCCAGGACGGTGTCCATGTCGGTCGGCATCAGATAGGGGATGAAGAAGATCTGAGCCGCAGGGATGAGGGCGCCGGTGAAGCCGGGTGACTGGTTGACGAACTGGAGGATACCGTTCTGGGTCTGCTCCATGATGTCGTCTGACTCGCCGAGCTCGCCGAAGCGATAGATCTGCACGCTGTGGTCGGAGTTCTCTTCGATGTACTCCTTGAATGCCACCGCGAAGACGTCCTGGACATCGCCCTCGTATTCCTCGTGAGCGTAACGCCAGTTGTCGGAATAGGCGGCGGTGGACATGCCGAACATCAGGGCGCCGATACCGGCGGTGGTCAACAGCTTGTGTGCCTTCATTATGTTGCGTCCTCTGCAGGTTCGGCCGGAGAATTCGGGACGAGTTCTCCAGCGAAAACGAAGGGTTGTATTACGCAGATATATTCAGGCTAGCTGGGGGGTTATAAGGGGTCAAGCCGGTCCGCCAACGTTTCCAATGCCAAAAAGTGCGACTTCTTGCGGAGTTGCGCACAGCAGGACAGGACGCTCGGGAAGCGGGTGGAAGGGGGCAGGGAGCGGAGAGGCGGGCCGTCGAGGCTCCAGCGCTCCAGGCGAGCCAGGGCCTCGCGCTCGGCCGCCAGCTCGGCGGCCTTGATCCGCTCGCGCAGCGCGGCGACGCTTGCCCGCTCGACGGCCTCGGCCTTGAGGTCGCGACGCAGCCGGCGCAGGGGGGCAGTGACCTCGGCCTGCCAGCGTCGCACCTCCTCGGGCAGGGGGCCGGCGGCCAGGCCATGGCGGAACAGCCAGCATCGCCACAGCAGCTCGATCACCTCGAGACCCGCATCGTCCTGCAGGTGCAGGCAGGCGGCCTCGACGCCCGGCCGGGCATAGAGCGCCAGGGCGAAGTCCCAGAGCGGCTCGGCCGCGAGACGGGGCCGCAGAGCCGAGACCGATTCGGTAGAATCGGGTGTCATGATCCCGCTGTCGTCGCCATGGCGGCAGCCTCATGCCATTTCCGTGGAGCCTGCATGATCGCACTGCGCCAAGTTTCCCTGCAACGCGGCACCCAAGCCCTGCTCGAGGACGCCGACCTGACCCTCCATGCCGGCCACAAGGCAGGCATCGTGGGGCCCAACGGCGCGGGCAAGTCCAGCCTGTTCGGCCTGCTGCGCGGCGAGCTGGCGCCCGATCGGGGGGAGCTCGAGATGAGCGGCGGCCAGCGGATCGCCCACATGGCTCAGGAGGTGGAGGCGCTGGAGCGCAGCATCGTCGACTATGTGCTCGATGGTGACCACGCCCTGCGCGAGGCCGAGGCGGCGCTGGCCGCGGCCCGGGCCCGGGGCGACGACCACCGCGAGGCCGAGCTGCACGGCACCATCGAGGCCCTGGACGGTTACAGCGCCCCGGCGCGGGCGGCCCAGCTGCTGGTCGGTCTGGGCTTCGAGCAGGCCGACCTGACACGGCCGCTGGCCGATTTCTCCGGAGGCTGGCGGATGCGGGTCAACCTGGCCCGCACCCTTTTCATGCCCTCGGACCTGTTGCTGCTCGACGAGCCGACCAACCACCTGGACCTCGATGCCCTGCTGTGGCTGGAGCAGTGGCTCGGTCGCTATCCGGGCACCCTGCTGCTGATTTCCCATGATCGCGACTTCCTGGACGCCGTCTGCGACCATATCGTGCACTTCGATCGTCGTCGTCTGGTGCTCTACCGGGGCAACTACTCCACCTTCGAGCACACCCGGGCCGAGAAGCTGGCGCTGCAGCAGGCCGAGGCCGCCAAGCAGCAGGCCCGCAAGGAAGAGATCGAGCGCTTCGTGGCGCGCTTTCGCTACAAGGCCACCAAGGCCCGCCAGGCCCAGAGCCGCCTGAAGATGCTCGAGCGCATGGGGGAGATCGCCGTGGCCCACGTCGACTCGCCCTTCCATTTCACCATTCCCGCCGCGGACAAGACCTCCCACCCCCTGCTGGTGCTTGACGGGGCCCGCCTCGGCTATCCCGGGGAGCAGGGCGACAGCGTCCAGCTCGAAGGCGTCAACCTGACCCTGCTGCCGGGTCAGCGCATCGGCCTGCTGGGCCCCAACGGCGCCGGCAAGTCGACCCTGATCAAGTCGCTGACCGGGGAGTTGCCGCTGCTCGACGGGCAGCGGGTGCCCGGCGAGCACCTGGCCATCGGCTACTTCGCCCAACACCAGCTGGAGGGACTGGATCTCTCGGCGACGCCCTTCCTTCATGTACAGCGCCTCTCGCCCCGGGCCGCCGACCTGGAGATCCGCAACTTCCTGGGCGGCTTCGGCTTCCATGGGGACGACGTCTTCGCCGAGGTGGCGCGCTTCTCCGGGGGCGAGAAGGCTCGGCTGGCCCTGGCCCTGGTGGCCTGGCAGAAACCCAACCTGCTGCTGCTCGACGAGCCGACCAACCACCTGGACCTGGAGATGCGGGAGGCGCTCACCGAGGCCCTGGCGAGCTTCGAGGGCACCGTGATCGTGGTCTCCCACGACCGCCACCTGTTGCGGGCCACCGTGGATGAGTTCTGGCGGGTCGCCGACCACCGGGTGACGCCCTTCGATGGCGACCTGGACGACTACCGGGCCTGGCTGAAGACTCGCCTCGAGCAGGAGCGTCGCGAGGCGCGCCACGACAAGGCCGAACGCCAGGAGGCCGCCGAGGCGAGCCGGGAGGACCGCAAGGCGGCGCGCCGGGCCGCCGCCGAGCTGCGCGAGAAGCTGCGTCCCCTCAAGCGCGAGCGCGATCGGGTCGAGCGGGAGATGGACAAGGCGCAGGGACGGCTGGCCGATCTGGAGGAGACCCTGGCCGATGCCGCGCTCTACACCGACGAGGCACGCAAGGAGGAGCTGACGGCGTGCCTGGCCGAGCAGGCCGAGCTCGCCGCCCGTCTCGAGGGGCTCGAGCAGGAGTGGCTGGCGGCGGAGGAGGCCCTGGAGCGGCTGCAGGCCGAGCTCCAGGCCTCCTGAGGGAGGTCCCTGCCGCGTCTCAGGTCGAGGCCGGCCGGGCGGTATGCCCTTCGCCGCCTGACGCGTCCTGCATCCTGCGAGCGATGGTCTCGCGCTCGCGACGCTCGTCGTCGAGGCTCTTGCGGGGCAGGATCAGGTTGAGGGTGACCGCCACCAGGGCGGCGACCACGATCGGCGAGCCGCCGATCACCAGCTTGACCATCGCCGGGAAGCCGGCAATCGCCTCCGGGGCGGCATAGATGCCCAGGCTCAGGGCGAGCGCCAGGCTGGCGATGGTGATGTTGCGTGACGACAGCTCGTCCCGGGTCAGCAGCTGGATGCCGGTCATGGTGATCATGCCGAAGACGGTGACGGTGGCGCCACCCAGCACCGGATAGGGGATCGTCGTCATCAGGGCGCCGAACTTGGGCACCAGGCCGGCCAGCAGCATGAAGCCCGCCGCCAGCGCCAGCACGGTGCGGCTGATCACCTTGGTCATGGCCACGATCCCCACGTTCTGGCTGTAGGAGGCGGTGGGCAGGGCGCCGAACAGCGAGCCCAGCGCGGTGCACAGGCCATTGCCCAGCAGCCCGCCGGACAGTTCCCGGGGGCCCAGCTCACGGTTCATTCCGCCCACGGTCGTGGCCGAGAGGTCGCCGATGGTCTGCACCGAGTTGATCACGCAGATGATCACCAGGGAGACGATCGCGGCGGGGTGGAAATGCAGCTCGAAGGGCAGCAGTCGGGGGGCGCTGAACCAGGCGGCCTCGGCGACCGGCGAGAAATCCACCATGCCCAGTGCCAGGGCCAGACCATAGCCCACCAGGATGCCGCAGATTATCGCCGAGAGCTTCATGAAGCCCCGGGCGAACTGCGAGACACCCAGCACCACCAGCAGGGTCACCCCGGCCACCCACCATTGCCGTGGCTCGCCATAGCCGGCCTCGCCGATGCCGCCGGCCATGTAGTTGATGGCGATGTCGTAGAGCGACAGGCCGATCACCAGTACCACGGTGCCGGCGACCACCGGGGGAAAGAAGTGCCGGATGTGGCGGATCCCCAGCCCGACCAGGATCATGGCCACGCCGCCGATCACCTGGGCGCCGAGGATGCCCTCGAGGCCGTACTGGGCGCCGACCGCGGTGAGCGTCGGCACGTAGGCGAAACCGACCCCGAAGATGGACGGCAGGCGAGCACCGAAGCGGCGAATCCCGTACAACTGGAGCAGCGTCGAGCCCCCGGAGGCCAGCAGCGAGATCTGGATCAGCCACATGGTATCGCCGAGGGAAGCCCCCACGGCGCCGGCGACGATGATCGGCACGGTCACCGTGCCCATGATCATGGCCAGGATGTGCTGCAGCGAAAGGGGCAGGGCGCGCGTCAGCGGCGGCCGCCCCTGGAAGTCGAAGACCGAAGTGCTTTGCTTGGGCATGGAGACAATCACCGGTTGTTTTTGTACACAATTTATGTGGCGGCCATTGTCCACTATGCGCAAACGATTTCCAATTTTCCGATCTAAGACCAAAGGAGGGGGTGTCGGCTTGATCGCCGATCGCCGGCGAAGCGGTCCGTCGGTCGACCCCAGCAGTTGCCTAGCGGCTCTCCAGCAGGAAGGTCACCGGGCCATCGTTGACCAGGGCCACCTGCATGTCGGCGCCGAACTCGCCGGTGGCGACCCGGGGCCAGGCCTCCCGGGCCCTGGCGACCAGGTGGTCGAACAGCCGCCGTCCTTCCTCGGGAGGCGCGGCGCTGGAGAAACTGGGCCTCATGCCCTTGCGGGTGTCGGCGGCCAGGGTGAACTGGGAGACCAGCAGCAGCCCGCCATCGGCTTGCTGCAGGTTGAGGTTCATCCTGTCCTGAGCGTCGGGGAACACCCGATAGTGCAGCAGCTTGTGGAGCAGTCGCCCGGCCTGGGTCTCGTCGTCGTCCTTCTCGACGCCGATGAAGGCCAGCAGGCCGTGATCGATGGCGCCGGTCTCCCGGCCGTCCACGGTCACGCTGGCATGGCGAACGCGCTGTATCAGGGCTTTCATCTCGGAGGACTCCCATGGGTGATGAAAGGCCCGATTCTAGCAGCCCGCCAGGGTGAGGCGGCGTCGCGTCACCGCCCCAGCAGGGCGTCGCGGAAGCCCTCGCCCAGCGGCGCCTCGCCGAGCCAGATGCCGAACAGGGCGTCGGCCAGGGCCGGTTCCGGTCGTTCATAGAGGGGCCGGCCGTTCAGCGCCAGGCTCAGGACCTCACCGTTCCAGGTCAGGGCGTAGCGGTCGCCTGGCGTCACGTCCCGGTAGTGATCGTTGAAGGTGCCCAGCGCCGGCGCCAGCGCCTGGAAATCGGCGGCCGTCAGCTGGTCGCGCAGGGTGTCGCGGGTCACCTCGGCGAAATCGCCGGCCTCGATGGCATGGAAGTACTCGAGCTCCAGGCGTCGGGGCACGTGGGTCGCCTGGGGCGCCGGGCGGGGGAAGCCCTCGGCCTGATAGTAGGCGCCGGCGTAGGCATCCCAGATCAGGTAGCGGAACAGGCCATGGCCGATGAGCCGGTAGGTCCGGCCCTGGGCGTCCAGCCGGGACGCGAAGGTCACGCCCTTCACCTCCACGCTGGCGCCGGCCGATGCCGGTCCCAGCAGCAGGGCGAGGATCAGGGGGGCGAGGAACAGGCGCAGGGTCGGCATGGGACACCTCCGGTAATTGGGGGAGCTTGTCCCATGCAGACACCAAATTTCTGTACAGGTTCTGTGTAAGTTTTGCCTTCGTCACCAGGCGCGACACAGCATGATGTCGCAGTGGGGCTCGGCGAGCAGGCGCTCGGTGATCTGGCTCTGCCGATTGAGCTGGCCGCGGCTGCCCAGGGCCAGCAGGTCGGGCGGCTGTCGCCGCAGGCGCGTCATCAGCACTTCCAGGGGGTCGCCTTGCTCGAGAACGAGCTCGAGTTCGGGCACGTCCTCGAGCTCGCTCATCAGCTGCTCGGTCTCCTGCTCCAGGTGCTGGCGCAGCCGGCCCACCTCACGATCCCGCCAGCGGGCGTAGTCGGTGTCGGAGCCCAGCTCTCGCTCCCCGGGGATGTTCCAGGCATGCAGCAGGGTCAGCTTGCCGTCGGGGAAGCGCTTGAGCGTCTCGCGCAGGGTATGGCGGGAGGTCAGCGAGAAATCCACCGGCACCAGGATGTCGTACCAGTCCTGGGTGGCCGGGTGGCTCACCGACAGCACCGGGCAGGGCGCGCTGCGCAGCACCCGCGCCAGGGTCGTGCCACCCACCAGGTCCGGCTGCCCGCGCTTGCGATGGGCGCCGAGGATGATCATGTCGGCCTCGCGCTCGTGGGCCTCCCGGATGATCTCGGCATAGGGGGAGCCGGCAACCGTCTGGATCAGGCTCGTCGGCTCGGCCAGGGCGTAGTCCTCGCGGATATCGGTGAGGGTGGCGCCGATATCGGCGACCACGGCCTCCTCGAGATCGTGCAGGACGCGACGCGGCAGGTAGGGATCGAGCACGTGCACGATGTCGAGCCGGGCACCGGTCTCGCCGGCCAGGCGGATGGCCCGGGCGAAGGCGGCACGGTTCTCGGCGGAGAGGTCGCAGGCGAACAGCAGGGTGCGGGACATGGCACAACCCTCATGCAGCCGGGGGACCGTTACAGGATGGGCGCCCCGGGCATCCCCTGCAAGCCGGGGCTACCACAGGCCATGGAAATGGTGCACCGGGCCTCGCCCCCGGCCCACCGCCAGGCGGCTGCTGGCCTCCAGGGCGGCATGCAGCCAGCGCTTGGCCCCGCCGATGGCCTCGACGATGGCGGCGGACGAGGCGTCCGGGGGCAGGTGAGCCAGGTGGGCGGCGATGGCCGAGGACAACGCACAGCCGGTGCCGTGAAGGTTGTCGGTGGCGATGCGTGGCGCCGGGAGCCACTCGCTTCCCGAGGGCGTGGCCAGCAGGTCCGGGCAGGTCTCGCCGCTCAGGTGACCGCCCTTGAGCAGCACATGGGGCGCCCCCAGGGCCTGCAGGCCAGGCAGCATGGCCTCCATGGCCTCGGGCCGGTCCGGGGCCGCGACGCCCAGCAGGACCGCGGCCTCGGGCAGGTTGGGGGTGATGACGTCCGCCAACGGCACCAGCACGTCCCGCACCGCCGCGATGCCGGCGGCATCCACCAGGACGTCGCCGCTCTTGGCCACCATCACCGGGTCGAGTACGATCCAGCGCGGCCGGCGGCGCGCGAGGCCCTCGGCCATGGTCTCGGCCACCCGGCGATCGGCCACCATGCCGATCTTGACGGCATCGATGGGCACGTCATCCAGCAGGTTCTCGAGTTGCTCGCCGATCACCTCGGCCGGCACCGGGTGCACGGCGGCCACGCCTTGGGTGTTCTGGGCGATCACCGCCGTGATGACGTTGGTGGCATAGGTACCGAGGGCGGACAGGGTCTTGAGGTCGCCCTGCAGGCCGGCGCCCCCGGAGGGGTCGGAGCCGGCGATGGTCAGGGTATGGGGAATGGAGGACATCGGCTTGTCGTCTCGTCACGGGAAACCGCCGACCAGCATACGCCAGCGGGGCGGGCCGCGACCATGCTGAGCCTCTTCCTGGTGGCCCTGGCCAGCGCCAGCCTGCTGCCCGGCGGCTCGGAGGTCTGGCTGGCGCGGCAGTGGTGCCAGGAGCCGGCGCCCCTGGCCCTCTGGGCGGTGGCGACCGCCGGGAATACCCTGGGCAGCCTGATCAACGTGGCGTTGGGGCGCTATGCCCGACACTTCCAGGGCCGCCGCTGGTTTCCCGCCAGCCCGCAGGGGCTGGCGCGGGGCGAACGCTGGTATCGACGCTTCGGCGAGTGGAGCCTGCTGCTGGCCTGGGCGCCGGTGGTCGGCGATCCGCTCACCGTGCTGGCCGGCGTCTTCCGGCTGGCCTGGTGGCGGACAACCCTGTGGCTCCTGGTCGCCAAGGGCGGCCGCTACGCCCTGGTGCTGTGGCTCGCCGATGCCTGGCTCGCTCCCTACTGCTGACCGCGCCGCCGTCGGACAAGACGCCGTTTGTCTTCTAGCAGCCTGTCGGGTTTGACCGATCGTCACGAGAATCACGGATTTCGAGTCAAATTGATCGATCGATTGAGGCGAATAGCCCGCTATTTAACGAAATGGATCGAATCAAGTTGGCCGAAAGACCGGGATTCGCAGTAGATCAGCGTTAAGTCCGACAGGCTGCTAGGCTTCTCATACACGACGTGACGGCGCGTGCCGAGCCCGGCTCGGCCGCGGCGGAAATCGCCTCCGGCCATCCGGGCCGGCGAGGGAACCGCGCTTCGAGGGGCCGCTCATGGAGCAAGACGCCACCGCACTGGTTGCCGAACACTGGGCCGTCGGGCTCTTCGTCTTCGCCGTGATCCTCCTCTGTGCCTTCATGATCGGTCTCTCCAGCCTGCTGGGCGGTCGCAGCCGCGGCCCCAGCAAGGCCCTGCCCTTCGAGTCCGGCATCATCGGCGTGGGCAGCGCCCATCACCGCTTCTCCGTCAAGTTCTACCTGGTCGCGATGCTGTTCGTGATCTTCGATATCGAGGCCGTCTTCCTGTTCGCCTGGGCCGTATCGGTCCGCGAGGTGGGCTGGGCCGGCTTCTGGGCCGCCGCGCTGTTCATCATCGTGCTGCTGGCCGGACTGGTCTACGACAGCCGGGTAGGGGCCCTGGACTGGGCGCCGGAGCGCCGGCCGCCGGAACGCCGGCCGCCGAAGCGTCGGTCGCCGGGCCGAGGCGCCCGCCCGGAGACCACTTCGTCGTCCTGATCGGGAATCGCCCAGACCCGCGCCCCGGGCGGGTCGCTGCCGAGGGAGGTGCCGGAATGGAGTACACCCTGACGCGTGTCGACGACGCCGAGCCGGCGGATGATGCCCGTTATCCGCTGGGGGCGGGCCGACGCGCCGCCGACCCCATGCGCGACCAGGTACACCGCAACGTCTTCACCGGCCGGCTCGAGGAGATCCTCAACGCCGCGGTGAACTGGGGGCGCAAGAACTCCCTGTGGCCCTACAACTTCGGCCTGTCGTGCTGCTACGTGGAGATGACCACGGCCTTCACCTCGCCCCACGACATCGCCCGCTTCGGCGCCGAGGTGATCCGTGCCTCGCCGCGCCAGGCCGACGTCATGGTCATCGCCGGCACCTGCTTCCTGAAGATGGCGCCGGTGATCCAGCAGCTCTACGACCAGATGCTCGAGCCCAAGTGGGTGATCTCCATGGGGTCCTGTGCCAATTCCGGGGGCATGTACGACATCTACTCGGTGGTTCAGGGCGTCGACAAGTTCCTGCCGGTGGACGTCTACGTGCCGGGCTGCCCGCCGCGGCCCGAGGCCTTCCTGGAGGGGCTGCAGCTGCTCCAGGCCTCGATCCAGGAGGAGCGCCGCCCGCTCTCCTGGGTGGTCGGCGACCAGGGGGTCTACCGGGCCGAGCTGCCGTCGCGCCGCGAGACCCTGCGCGAGCGGCGGATCCAGGCCACCGAGCTGCGTCCCCCCGACGGTATCTGAGTGCCGCGGGCTCCGACCCTGATCGTGCCGCGAGGGAGACAGGTCCTATGCCGGTTGCGTCGCCACAGAACGATCCCGCCGTCGAGGCGCTCGAACGGCGCTTCGGCCCCGAGGTCTTCACCGCCCAGGCCACCCTGACCGGCATCCCGGTGCTCTGGGTAGCCCGCGCGCGGCTCCTCGAGGCGCTCGAGCTCCTGCGCGAGCTGCCCCAGCCCTATGCCATGCTCTTCGATCTCTCGGCGGTGGACGAGCGGCTTCGCGAGCATCGCGAGGGTCTGCCGGCGGCGGACTTCACCGTCTTCTACCAGTTGCTGTCCGTGGCGGGGAACCGGGACCTGATGCTCAAGGTGGCGCTGGAGGCCGGGGCGCTCGAACTGCCCTCCGCCGTGGGGCTCTTCCCCAATGCCGCCTGGTACGAGCGCGAGGTGTGGGACATGTTCGGCATCCGCTTCACGGGTCATCCCCATCTGACCCGGATCCTGATGCCGCCGACCTGGGAGGGGCACCCGCTGCGCAAGGACCATGCGGCCCGAGCCACGGAGATCGGGCCCTACACCCTGACCGTCGAGGGCCAGCGTCACGAGCAGGAGGCGCTGCGCTTCGAGCCCGAGGCCTGGGGCATGGCCCGCGAGCGCGAGGGGGCCGAGTTCATGTTCCTCAACCTCGGCCCCAATCATCCATCGGCCCACGGCGCCTTCCGCATCGTGCTGCAGCTCGACGGCGAGGAGATCGTCGACTGCGTGCCGGACATCGGCTACCACCACCGCGGCGCCGAGAAGATGGCCGAGCGCCAGACCTGGCACAGCTTCATCCCCTACACCGATCGGATCGACTACACCGGCGGGGTGATGAACAACCTGCCCTATGTGCTCGCGGTGGAGAAGCTGGCCGGTATCGAGGTGCCCGACCGGGTGGCCACCATCCGGGTGATGATGGCCGAGCTGTTCCGCATCTCCAGCCACCTGCTGTTCCTGGGCACCTACTTCCAGGACCTGGGGGCCATGTCGCCGGTGTTCTATACCTTCACCGACCGCCAGAAGGCCTACGAGGTCATCGAGGCGATCACCGGTTTCCGCATGCACCCGGCTTGGTACCGCATCGGCGGGGTGGCCCAGGACCTGCCCCGGGGCTGGGACGGCCTGATGCAGGGCTTCGTCGACTGGATGCCGCCGCGGCTCGACGAGTACGAGCGGACCATGATGGACAACGCCATCGTCCGGGAGCGCACCCGGGACGTGGCCGCCTTCGACGCCGAGGCGGCCCTGGCCTGGGGCGTGACCGGTCCCAACCTGCGCGCCACCGGGCTCGACTTCGACTTGCGCAAGCGCCGGCCCTATTCCGGCTACGACCGGTTCGACTTCGAGGTCGCCCTCGGCGAGCGGGGCGACGCCTTCGACCGGGGCCGGGTACGCATCGAGGAGATGCGCCAGAGCCTGCGCATCCTCCAGCAGTGCATCGACCACATGCCCGCCGGGGACCACAAGGCCGATCATCCGCTGACCACGCCCCCGCCCCGGGAGCGCATGCTCGAGCACATCGAGACCCTGATCACCCACTTCCTGCAGGTGTCCTGGGGGCCGGTGCTGCCCCCCGGGGAGGCCCTGACCCTGGTCGAGGCCACCAAGGGGATCAACGGCTACTACCTGACCAGCGATGGCGGCGCCACCAGCTACCGAACCCGGATCCGCACGCCGAGCTTCCCCCACCTGCAGCAGATTCCTGCCCTGATGCGCGGCGGCTTCGTGCCGGACCTGATCGCCCATCTGGGCAGCATCGACTTCGTCATGGCCGACGTGGACCGCTGACATGCCCGAGACCCCGAGCCTCCCGACCCTTCTAGCCACCGACGGCGACGGCTTCGTCCTCGACCCGGAGGACCTCGAGGCCATGCGCGCCGAGCGCGACCACTACGAACAGCCCCAGGCGGCCTGCATCGAGGCGCTGAAGATCGTCCAGCGTCGCCACGGCTGGGTCCCCGACGGGGCCATCCCGGCCGTCGCCTCGGCGCTGGGCCTCGGCGTGGCCGAGGTGGAGGGGGTGGCGACCTTCTACAGCCTGATCTTCCGCCGCCCGGTGGGGCGCCACGTCATCCTGCTGTGCGACAGCAGCTCCTGCTTCCTGTGCGGCTTCGACGCCCTGCGCGCCGCCGTGGAGGAGCGCCTGGCGATCGGCTTCGGCGAGACCACCGCGGACGGCCGCTTCACCCTGCTGCCGGTGTGCTGCCTGGGCGCCTGCGACGGGGCCCCGGCACTGATGATCGACGACGACACCTTCGGTCCCGTCGCCGCCGGGGAGCTGGACGACCTGCTGGAGGCCTATCCATGAGCGCCGCCGTCTACCACAGCCGCCTGCGCCAGTCCGCCGAGGAGCGGCGCGCCGAGACGCATCCGCTGACCTGGCGCCTGCGCGAGGACGGCGAGCTGGTGGGGCTCGCCGAGTACCTCGACAAGGACGGCTACGGCGCGGTGCGCGAGGCGCTCGCGGGCGACCCGGAGGCCGTCATCGCGACCATGAAGACCGCCAACGTGCGCGGACGGGGCGGCGCCGGCTTCTCCGCCGGCACCAAGTGGGGCCTGACGCTGACCGGCGGCGACCTGCCCCGGGGCTACCTGGTGTGCAACGCCGACGAGATGGAACCGGGCACCTTCAAGGATCGCCTGCTGATGGAGCAGCTGCCCCACCTGCTGATCGAGGGCATGATCCTGGCCGGCTTCGCCAACCGCTCCCGCCAGGGGTACGTCTTCCTGCGCGGCGAGTATCGCCGCGCCGCCCGGGCCCTGGGCCAGGCCATCGACGAGGCCCGCGAGGCGGGCTGGCTGGGCGGCGACATCGGAGGCTCAGGCTTCGACTTCGACATCGCCCTGCACACCGGGGCCGGTCGCTACATCTGCGGCGAGGAGACGGCGCTGATCAACTCCCTGGAGGGACGTCGCGCCAACCCCCGCGCCAAGCCGCCCTTCCCGGGACAGTCCGGTGCCTGGGGCAAGCCCACCGTGGTTAACAACGTCGAGACCCTGTGCAACGTCCCCGGCGTGCTGCGCCATGGCGCCGACTGGTACCAGGGCCTCTCCGGCGGGCTCAGCGAGGACGGCGGCACCAAGCTGTTCGGCGTCTCCGGCCGGGTCGCCCGCCCCGGGCTCTGGGAGCTGCCCATGGGCACGCCCGCCGCCGAGCTGCTCGACCGGGCCGGCGGCCTGGCCGGCGGGCGCGACCTCAAGGCCTGGCTCCCCGGCGGCGCCAGCACCGGCTTCCTGCTGCCCGAGCACCTGGCGCTGGCGCTGGACTTCGACACCATCGGCCGGGCCGGCAGCCGCCTGGGCACGGGCCTGATGACCGTGGTGCCCGACGACCAGCCGATGCCGGCGCTGCTGCGCAACCTGGAAACCTTCTTCGCCCGGGAATCCTGCGGCTGGTGCACGCCCTGTCGGGAGGGCCTGCCCTGGACGGTGCGGCTGCTCGAGGCCCTGGAACGCGGCGAGGGCGAGCCGGGGGACCTCGAACGCCTCGAGTCCCTGGCCCGGGACCTGGGGCCGGGGCGGACCTTCTGCGCCCATGCCCCCGGGGCGGCCATGCCGCTGGAGAGCGCCCTGACGCACTTTCGCGAGGAGTTCGAGGCCGGCATCGCCCGCCCGGCGCCGCGCCCCGTCGGAGAGGAGGGCTGAGCATGGCGACCATCCACGTCGACGGCCGGCCCTTCGAGGTCGACGAGCGCCACAACCTGCTCCAGGCCTGCCTGTCGCTGGGCCTCGACCTGCCCTACTTCTGCTGGCACCCGGCGCTGGGCAGCGTGGGGGCCTGCCGCCAGTGCGCGGTGATCCAGTACCGGGACGCCGACGATGACCGCGGGAGCCTGGTGATGGCCTGCATGACCCCCGCCGCCGAGGGCACCCGGATCGCCGTCGAGGCCCCGGAGGCCCGGGACTTCCGGCGCGGGGTCATCGAATGGCTGATGGTCAACCACCCCCACGACTGCCCCGTCTGCGAGGAGGGCGGCCATTGCCACCTGCAGGACATGACGGTGATGACCGGTCATGCCCGGCGGCACTATCGCTTCACCAAGCGGACCCACCGCAACCAGTACCTGGGCCCCTTCCTCGGCCACGAGATGAACCGTTGCATCAGCTGCTACCGCTGCGTGCGCTTCTATCGGGACCACGCCGGCGGCGAGGATCTGGGCGTCTTCGGCGCCAACGACAACCTCTACTTCGGGCGCCACCGGGAGGGGGTGCTGGAGAGCCCCTTCGCCGGCAACCTCAGCGAGGTATGTCCCACCGGGGTCTTCACCGACCGACCCCCGGACGGGCGCTACACCCGCCGGTGGGACCTGCAGTTCGCGCCGAGCGTCTGTCACCAGTGCGCCGTGGGCTGCAACATCAGTCCCGGCGAGCGCTACGGCGAGCTGCGTCGGGTGGAGAACCGCTACCACGGCGAGATCAACCGCTACTTCCTCTGCGATCGGGGGCGCTACGGCTACGGCTACGTCAATCGCGCCGACCGGCCGCGGCTGCCCGAGTGGCGCGAGGCCCGAGGCGAGGCCGCCATGACCCTGGAGGTCGACGCCGCCCTGGATCGGGGCGCCGATCGCCTGCGCGGCGCCCGCCGGGTCATCGGCGTCGGCTCGCCCCGAGCCAGCCTGGAGAGCAACCATCGCCTGCACGAGCTGGTGGGGGCCGAGCACTTCTGCCTCGGCGTGACCCGGGCCGCGGCCGACGGCCTGGCGACCATGGCGCGGCTCCAGCGGCAGAGCGGGCTGCCGAGTCCCAGCCTGCGCGACATCGAGTCCCACGACGCGGTGCTGGTGCTCGGCGAGGATCCCCTGAACAGCGCGGCTCGGCTGGGACTCGCCCTGCGTCAGGCGGTGCTCGGCCGCCGCGAGGAACTGGCCGCCGCGCGCGGGGTGCCGGCCTGGAACGCCCAGGCCGTCCAGACCCTGGCCCAGGATCGCCGCCATCCGCTGTTCGTCGCCTATCCCGCGGCCACCGGCCTCGACGGCCTCGCCGAGGCCACCTGGCGGCTGGCGCCGGCGGACATCGCCCGGCTCGGGGCCGCCGTGGCGCATGCCCTGGACCCCACGGCCCCCGCCGTGGAAGGCCTCGAGGAGGAGCTCGCCGAGGCGGCCGCCACCATCGCCAGCGGCCTGGGCGCCGCCGAGCGTCCCCTGGTGGTGAGCGGCGACGCCCTGGCCTCGACCGCGGTGCTCGAGGCGGCCGGCAGCGTCGCCCGGGCCCTGGCGCGACGGGCCAAGCCCGGCGGCCTGAGCCTGATCCGCGCCGAGGCCAACGCCACCGGGGTGGCGCTGCTCGGCGGCCGGCCCCTGGAGTGGGCGCTCGACGAGATCGAGGCCGGCCGGGCCGATGCCCTGGTGGTGCTGGAGAACGACCTCCATGCCCGGCTGCCCCACGCGCGGCTCGACCACGCCCTGGCCCGCCTGACGAGCCTGGTGGTGCTGGACCATCAGCGCACCGCCACCTGGGCCCGAGCCGACCTGGGCCTGCCCGCGGCAAGCTTCGCCGAGGGCGACGGCACCCTGGTCAACCTGGAGGGGCGCGCCCAGCGCTTCTTCCAGGTGTTCGAGCCGAGCTTCCTGCGTCCCGAGACCCGCATCCGCGAGAGCTGGCGCTGGCTGCATGCCCTCCAGGGCGCCATCCGGCGCCGCCGGCCGGAGGACACCCGGCTCGACGCCGAGACCCGGGACTGCGCCCGGCACCATCCGGCGCTGGCGGCGATCACCGAGGCCGCGGCCCCTGCCGACCATCGGGTCCAGGGCTTGCGCCTGGCCCGGGCGCCGCATCGCTACAGCGGCCGCACCGCGCTGCGCGCTCACCTGGGCGTCGCCGAGCCGAGGCCGCCCGCCGACCCGGACTCGCCCTTCGCCTTCTCCATGGAGGGCTACGCCGGCCGGCGCTGGCCCCGGCGCGACATCGCCTTCGCCTGGGCGCCCGGCTGGAACTCGCCCCAGGCCTGGAACAAGTTCACCGACGAGGTCGGCGGCCATCTCCGGGCGGGCGACCCGGGCGTTCGCCTGCTGGACCCCGTCCCCGGCGCCTACGCCTATGCCCATGCGCCTGTCCTCTTGTCCCCCTTCGTCCGGCGCGACGGCGAGTGGCTGCTGGTGGTGCTGCCGCGACTGTTCGGCGGCGAGGAGACCTCGCGGCGCGCGCCGCTGATCGCCGAGCGGGCGTCGGCCCCGGTGCTGGCGCTGGCCCCGGAGGATGCCGAGGCGATGGGGCTGGCCGAGGGCGCCACCCTGGAGCTGGTCACCGCCGCGGGCCGGGTGAGGCTGCCGCTGTCCTGCCGGGCCGGCCTGGCCCGGGGGCTGGTCGGGGTGCCGGCCGGCGTGGCCCCGGGCCTCGCCACCGGCCAGTGGGGACGGCTGAGGCCCGTGACCCCGAGGAGGACGCCATGACGGCCTGGCTCTCGCCCGCCGCGTTCGAGGTGCTGGTCGCCATGCTGCAGGCCCTGGCGATCCTGCTGGGCGCCGTGCTGCTGGGCGCGATCCTCACGGTGGTCGAACGTCGCCTGCTGGGGCTCTGGCAGGATCGCCACGGGCCCAACCGGGTGGGGCCGGGAGGTTCGCTGCAGCTCGTCGCCGACATGCTCAAGATCTTCTTCAAGGAAGACTGGATCCCGCCCTTCGCCGACCGGGGGCCCTTCGTGCTGGCCCCGGCCATCGCCATGGCCTCCCTGCTGCTGTCCTTCCTGATCATCCCCCTCACCCCGAGCTGGGGCGTGGCGGACTGGCACATCGGCCTGCTGTTCTTCCTCGCCATGGCCGGCATCAACGTCTACGCGGTCCTGCTCGGGGGGTGGTCCAGCGGCAACAAGTACGCCCTGCTCGGCGCCATGCGCGCCTCCGCCCAGACCCTGAGCTACGAGGTGTTCATGGGACTCGCCCTGATGGGGGTGGTGGCCATGGCCGGCAGCTTCAACCTGCGCGAGATCGTCGCCGCCCAGCAGGGACTATGGTTCATCGTCCCGCAGTTCTTCGGCTTCGCCACCTTCCTGATCGCCGGCATCGCCGTCACCCACCGCCATCCCTTCGACCAGCCCGAGGCCGAGCAGGAACTGGCCGACGGCTACCATATCGAGTATGCCGGCATGAAGTTCGGGATGTTCTTCATCGGCGAATACATCGGCATGGTGCTGGTGTCGGCGCTGATCGTGACCCTCTTCCTGGGCGGCTGGCAGGGCCCCTGGCTGCCGCCCTGGCTGTGGTTCGCGCTGAAGACCCTGGTCTTCGTGCTGCTGTTCATCCTGTTGCGCGCCGCCCTGCCGCGGCCCCGCTACGATGCCGTGATGGGCTTCGGCTGGCGGGTCTGCCTGCCGCTGACCCTGATCAACCTGCTGGTGACCGGGGCCGTGATCCTGCTGGTCGCGCCGCCGTGAGAGGAGAGCCGACGATGATGTGGCTGATCAAGGGCACCGCCTCGCAGCTCAGGACCCTGTGGCTGATCTTCCGCCACGGCTTCCGACGCCGCGAGACGCTCCAGTACCCCGAACAGGCCGTCTACCTGCCGCCGCGCTACCGGGGCCGCATCGTGCTGACCCGGGATCCCGACGGCGAGGAGCGCTGCGTGGCCTGCAACCTCTGCGCCGTGGCCTGCCCCGTGGACTGCATCGCCCTGCAGAAGGGCGAGAAGGAGGACGGTCGCTGGTATCCCGAGACCTTTCGCATCAACTTCTCCCGCTGCATCTATTGCGGGATGTGCGAGGAGGCCTGCCCGACCTCGGCCATCCAGCTGACGCCGGACTTCGAGATGAGCGAGTACCGTCGGGCCGACCTGGTCTACGAGAAGGAAGACCTGCTGATCGACGGTCCCGGCAAGGATCACGACTACCATTTCTACAGGGTGGCCGGCCTGGCGATCGCCGGGAAGGACAAGGGGCAGGCCGCCCGCGAACGGGATCCCGTCGACGTCAGGACCCTGCTGCCCTGAGACCGCGGCGCCATCGGAGGGAGTCATGGAAATCGCCTTCTACCTGAGTGGCCTGGTCGCCGTCCTGGCGACCCTCGGGGTCATCACCCACCTCAATCCCGTGCATGCCGTGCTCTACCTGATCGTCTCGCTGCTGGCGGTGGCGATGGTGTTCTTCGCCCTCGGCGCCCCCTTCGCCGGGGCGCTGGAGATCATCATCTACGCCGGGGCCATCATGGTGCTGTTCGTCTTCGTGGTGATGATGCTCAACCTCGGCGAGCGCGTGGTCGCCCGGGAGCGCGCCTGGCTGAGACCGCGGACCTGGCTGGGCCCGGCGCTGCTCGCCGCCCTGCTGCTCGTCGTGCTGGTGGCGGGGGTCTGGCGCGGCGAGTTCGGGGCCGTCATCGCCGGCGAGCCCCTCACCGCCAAGGCGGTGGGGACGACACTGTTCGGCCCCTGGCTGGTGGGCGTCGAGCTGGCGGCGCTGCTGCTGTTGGCGGCCCTGGTCACCGCCTCGCATGTGGGGCGCTTGCCCGCCCGGCCGGGGGAGCGTCGCCCATGAGCGGAGTACCGATGAGCCACGGGCTGGTGCTGGCCTCGGTGCTGTTCTGCCTGGGCCTGGCCGGGCTGATGATGCGCCGCAACCTGCTGTTCGTGCTGATGAGCCTGGAGATCATGCTCAACGCCGCGGCGCTCGCCTTCATCGTCGCCGGCACCGCCTGGGGACAGCCCGAGGGCCAGGCGATGTTCCTGCTGGTGATCACCCTGGCGGCGGCCGAGGCCAGCGTGGGCCTGGCGCTGCTGATCCAGCTGTATCACCGCTGGCGGACCCTGGACGTCGACGCGATCGACCGGATGCGAGGCTGAGGAGACCCGGATGTCGCTGCTGCCCCTGCCCTTCCTGCTGCCCCTGGCCGGTACCCTGGTGCTGGCGCTCTGGCGACCCGGCGTCCGGGCCAGCGCCCTGATCGGGGTGGGCAGCGTGGCGCTGGCGGCGGCGGCCAGCGCCGCGCTCACCCTCGATTTCCTGAGGGCAGGCGGACAGGCCCTGACCCTCTGGACCTGGATCGCCGTGGGCGATTTCCGGCCGACCATCGGCCTGGCGCTGGACGGCCTGGCGGTGACCATGCTCGGCGTGATCACCGGGGTGGGCCTGCTGATCCACCTCTTCGCCGCCTGGTACATGCGCGGCGACGAGGGCGTGCGGCGCTTCTTCGCCTACATGAACCTCTTCGTGGCCAGCATGGTGGTACTGGTGCTGGCGGACAACCTGCTGCTGCTGTTCCTGGGCTGGGAGGGCGTGGGGCTGTGCAGCTACCTGCTGATCGGCCACTACTATCGCACCGCCGCCAACGGCTGGGCCGCCTTCAAGGCCTTCGTCGTCACCCGCCTGGGCGACGTCTTCCTGGCCCTGGGGCTCTTCCTGCTGTTCACCGAGCTCGGCACCCTGGACATCGCCGAGGTGCTGCGCCGCGCCCCCGAGGCCTGGGCGGTCGGCGAGCCGGTGGCCTCGCTGGTGGCCCTGCTGGTGCTGGGCGGGGCGCTGGGCAAGTCGGCCCAGCTGCCGCTGCATACCTGGCTGGCCGACGCCATGGCGGGTCCCACCCCGGTCTCGGCGCTGATCCACGCCGCGACCATGGTCACCGCCGGGGTCTACCTGATCGCCCGGCTCCACGGCCTCTTCCTGCTGGCGCCCGACGTCCTCTACCTGACCGGCGTCATCGGGGCGCTGACGCTGCTGATGGCGGGCTTCGCCGCCCTGGCCCAGACCGACATCAAGCGGGTGCTGGCCTACTCCACCATGAGCCAGATCGGCTACATGTTCCTGGCCCTCGGCGTGGGGGCCTTCGAGGCGGCCATCTTCCACCTCATGACCCATGCCTTCTTCAAGGCGCTGCTCTTCCTGTCCGCCGGTGCGGTCATCGTCGGCTGTCACCACGAACAGGACATGCGCCGGCTCGGCGGGCTCTGGCGTCGCCTGCCGCTGGCCTATGCCGGCTTCCTGGTCGGCGGCGCGGCGCTGGCCGCCCTGCCGCTGGTCACCGCCGGCTTCTACAGCAAGGACGAGATTCTCTGGCAGGAGTGGGTCACGCGGCACTTCGGCCTGCTGCTCGCCGGCCTGGCGGGGGCCCTGTTGACCTCCCTGTACACCGTTCGCCTGATCCTGCTGACCTTCCATGGCGAGCCCGGCAGCGAGGCCGCCCGCCGGGCCGAGCCGGGACGAGGGCTCGCCCACGGCCTGCCGCTGGCGGCCCTGGCCCTGCTGTCGACCTTCGTCGGTGCCCGGATCACCCCGCCCCTGGCCGAAGTCCTGCCTCCTCCCGCGGAAGGTCGCGAGCTCTGGCACCTGTGGCTGGAAATCGTCGCCGCGGCCATCGCCCTGGCGGGGATCGCCCTGGGCGCCTGGCTCTACCTGAGACGCCGGGCGTGGCTCGCCCGGCGAGTCGCCGAGGGCTGGGGCGCCCGGCTGTGGGCCCTCTGGCACCGGGCCTGGGGCTTCGACGCCCTCTACGAGGCGGGGCTGGCGCGCCCCTATCGCGGGCTGGTGCGACGGCTGCACGGCGATCCCCTCGATGCCGGCTGGCAGCGGGTGGCGAGCCAGGCGGGGGGGCTGCATCGCGGCCTGTCGCGGACCCAGAGCGGTCGCCTGCGCCGCTATGCCGCCGTGATGGTGGTCGGCGCGACCCTGGTGGTGCTGGGGCTGGCCCTGGCCTGAGCGGACGGGAGGCAACGACATGACGGTGTCACGACGAGGACGGGAAGGCGCATGACCCTGGTCTGGCTGATCCTGATCCCCCTGGTCGGGGGACTGCTGTGCTGGCAGGCGGAGCGTTTCGGCGAGGCGATGCCTCGTTGGCTGGCGCTGGCGACCATGACGCTCGAACTGGCGATCTGCCTGGCCCTGTGGTGGGGCGGGGACTACCGGTTGCCCACGGCGACCGGCGACACGGCCTGGGGGCTGGAGTGGCGGGCGGACTGGATCCCGCGCTTCGGCATCGAGGTCCACCTGGCCCTGGATGGCCTGTCGCTGGTGCTGATCGCCCTGACCAGCCTGCTCGGGGTGATGGCGGTGCTGTGCTCCTGGCGGGAGATCGTCGGACGGGTCGGCTTCTTCCACCTCAACCTGCTGTGGATCCTGGTCGGGGTGGTGGGGGTCTTCCTGGCGGTGGACCTCTTCCTGTTCTTCGTCTTCTGGGAAATGATGCTGGTGCCCATGTACTTCCTGATCGCGCTCTGGGGGCACAGCGGCGTACCGGGACGCACCCGGATCCGGGCGGCGATCAAGTTCTTCCTCTACACCCAGGCCAGCGGCACCCTGATCGTGGTGGCCATCCTGGGGCTGGTCTTCGCCCACCATGCGGCCACCGGCGAGTATTCCTTCGCCTATGCGGCGCTGCGCGACACCCCGCTCTCCGACGGCCTGGCCGGATGGCTGATGCTCGGCTTCTTCGTCGCCTTCGCGGTCAAGCTGCCGGTGGTGCCGCTGCACGGCTGGTTGCCGGATGCCCACTCCCAGGCACCCACCGCCGGCAGCGTGGACCTCGCCGGCATCCTGCTCAAGACCGGGGCCTATGGCCTGCTGCGTTTCGTCCTGCCGCTGTTCCCCGAGGCCTCCGCGGACTTCGCGCCGGTGGCCATGGGGCTGGGCCTGGCGGGCATCTTCTACGGCGCCGTGCTGGCCTGCGGCCAGCACGACGTCAAGCGGCTGATCGCCTACACCAGCATCGCCCACATGGGCTTCGTGCTGATCGGCATCTACGCCGGTACCGAGCTGGCCCTGCAGGGGGTGGTAGTGATGATGGTGGCTCATGCCTTCTCGGCGGCGGGCCTGTTCATCCTCAGCGGCCAGCTCTACGAACGGCTGCACACCCGGGACATGCGCGAGATGGGCGGCCTCTGGGGCCGGCTGGGCAGCCTGCCGGCCTTCACCCTGTGCTTCGCGGTGGCCTCCCTGGGGATGCCGGGGACCGCCAACTTCGTGGGCGAATTCCTGATCCTGTTCGGCACCTTCCCGGTGGCGCCCGGCGTGGTGGTGGCCGCCGGCGCGGGGCTGGTGCTGGCTGCCATCTATTCGCTGCTGCTGATGCAGCGGGTGCACTTCGGTCCCGCCCGGGGGGAGGGCCCCCTGGCCGACCTCGACCCCCGGGAGTACGCCATGATGCTGGCGCTGGTGACCCTGGTGCTGCTGTTCGGCCTCTATCCCCAGCCCTTGCTGGACACCACCGGGGATGCCATGGCGGTGGTCCGGGAACTGTCCGCCCCGGCCCTCGCCGGCGGGGAGGGGCGGCCATGAGCGCGACCCAGCTGCTGGCCCTGACGCCCCTGGCGATCCTGGGGGCCACCGCCCTGGCGGTGATGCTGGGCATCGCCTGGCGTCGCCATCATGCGGCCACGGCCCTGGTCACCGTGACCGGCCTCGCCCTGGCGCTGGCGGCCCTGCCGCTGGCCTGGCGGCTGGCGCCGAGCCAGACGCCGCTGCTGGTCGTCGACGGGCCGGCGGTCTTCGCCGCGGCCCTGGTGCTGGTCGCGGCGCTGGTCTGCGCCAGCCTCGCCCACGGCTACCTGGAAGCCGAGCGCGAACCGCGGGAGGAGTTCTACCTGCTGTTGCTGTGCGCCGCCGCCGGCGGGGTGGTGCTGGGGGCCAGCCGGCACCTGGCCTCGCTCTTCCTGGGGCTGGAGCTGCTCTCCATGCCGCTCTACGGCATGCTCGCCTATGCCTATCACCGGCCGCGCTCGCTGGAGGCCGGCATCAAGTACCTGCTGCTGTCCGCCGCCGCCACGGCCTTCCTGCTGTTCGGCATGGCGCTGCTGTATGCCGAGACCGGCCGCCTGGCGCTGGCGGAGCTGGCGAGCGCCCTGGGCGAGACCGCCGGTCCCTGGGGACTGGCGGGGCTCGGCCTGATGCTGGTGGGGCTGGGCTTCAAGCTGTCCGTCGTGCCCTTCCACCTCTGGACGCCGGACGTCTACGAGGGCGGCCCGGGACCGGCCGCCACCTTCCTCGCCACGGCCGGCAAGGTGGCGGTGTTCGTGGTGCTGCTGCGCCTGGTGATCGCCACCCCGGCCTTCCGGGGTGAGGCGGCAGGACTGGTCCTGGCGGCCCTGGCACTCGCCAGCATGCTGGTGGGCAACCTGCTGGCCCTGCGCCAGGCCAACCTCAAGCGGCTGCTGGGCTACTCCTCGATCGCCCACTTCGGCTACCTGCTGGTGGTGCTGGCGGTCGCCGACGGGCTGGCCATGGAGAGCGGCGGGGTCTACCTGGTCACCTACCTGGTCACCACCCTGGCCGCCTTCGGCGTGGTCACCCTGGTCTCCACGCCCCAGGGCGGCGAGGACGCCGGGGCCCTGCACCACTACCGCGGGCTCTTCTGGCGCCATCCCTACCTGGCCGGCGTGCTCACCGTGAGCCTGCTGTCGCTGGCGGGCATCCCCTTCACGGCGGGCTTCGTCGGCAAGTTCTACGTGCTCGCCCTGGGGGTCGAGGCGGGCCGCTGGTGGCTGGTGGGCGGCGTCGTGCTGGGCAGCGCCATCGGGCTCTACTACTACCTGCGGGTGATGGTCACCCTCTACCTGGTGGAGCCGGGGATGCGTCGGCGCGACGTGGCCGAGGACTGGGGGCTGGGGGCCGGCGGGGTCGTGGTCATGGGGCTGGCCCTGGCGACCCTGCTGCTGGGGATCTATCCGGCGCCGATGATCGCCTGGGTCCGGGAAGCCGGGCGCCTGATCGGCGGTTGAGGGGGAGTGCCGCCGGGCCCGAGGCCCGGCGGCGTGACGGCATCACTCGGAGGTGGTGTCGCCCTCGGGGTTGCGGGCGTTGTAGTAGGCCTGCTCGGAAATGGCGTGGTAGTTCACCACCTTGTCCTGGAAGGTGCGATAGGAATCGTGGATCTTCCGGGCCATCTCGCTGGACTCGGCCAGCTCGGCGACCACGTCCTCGGAATGTGCCTTGGCCTGGGCCAGGACGTCGTCCGGCAGGCGGCGAAGTTCCACGTCGTGCTCCTCGACCAGGGTCTGCAGGGCATCGTTGTTGCGGGCGGTGTACTCGTCGAGCACGTCCTGGTTCACGTCACGCACCGCGGTACGCAGGATCGCCTGGAGGTCGGCGGGCAGCTCGGCCATGGCCTCCTCGTTGACGATGGCCTCGAACATCACCGTCGGCTCGTGCCAGCCGGGGTAGTAGTAGTAGTCCGCGGCCTGGTGCAGGCCGAAGGCCAGGTCGTTGTAGGGGCCGATCCACTCGGTGGCGTCGATGGCGCCGGACTGCAGGGAGGTGAAGATCTCGCCGCCGGGCATGTTGACGATGGCCACGCCCATGCGGCTCATCACCTCGCCGCCCAGCCCGGGCATGCGCATCTTCAGGCCGTCCAGGTCGTCGACGGAGTCGATCTCGCGGTTGAACCAGCCGCCCATCTGCACGCCGGAGGCCCCGGCGGCCATGACGTCGACGCCGAAGTCGTCGTACAGCTCGTTCCACAGCTCCAGGCCGCCGCCGTAGTGCAGCCAGGCATTCATCTCCTGGGCGTTCATGCCGAAGGGCACGGCGGCGAAGAACTGGGCGGCCGGGGCCTTGCCCTTCCAGTAGTAGGAGGCGGAGTGGCCCATCTCGGCGGTGCCCTCGGAGACGGCGTCGAACACCTCGAAGCCGGGCACCAGCTGGCCGGCCCCGAACACCTCGATGGTCAGTCGGCCGTCGGACATCTCCTCGACCAGCTCAGACAGCCGCTCCGGCCCCTGGCCGACGCCGGGGAAGTTCTTCGGCCAGGAGGTCACCATCTTCCATTCGAAGGTCTCCTGGGCCTGGGCGGCGCCGGAGACCAGCAGCAGGCCGGCGGCGGCGCCGGATACGGCCAGGGCGAGTGCTTTCGGTTGCATGCGTTTCCCTCTCTTGTGTGCCTTGTGGGACATGGCCGCGGGGGCCGGGAGGGAGGGCGTTCCGCCCTCCCCGAGCGGAGTCGCGAGTCACTATAGTCATCCCGGTCCGGGATCGCCGCACCGGGATTCCACGCTCGCGGCTCAGAAGGTGTTGGGCAGCCAGGTCGCCAGCTCGGGGAACCAGGCCAGGCCCAGCAGCATGGCCAGCTGCAGGACGATGAAGGGGATCACCCCGCGGTAGATCGACGACGTCGCCACCGAGTCCGGCGCCACGCCGCGCAGGTAGAAGAGCGCGAAGCCGAAGGGCGGCGTGAGGAAGGAGGTCTGCAGGTTGATGGCGATCATGATGCCCAGCCAGACGGGATCGAGCCCCATGGCCAGCAGGATCGGGCCGACGATGGGGACGACCACGAAGGTGATCTCGATGAAGTCGAGGATGAAGCCGAGCAGGAAGATCACCAGCATCACGATGAGGGTGGCCCCGACCACGCCGCCGGGCATGTTCTCGAACAGGTGGGTGACCAGTTCCTCGCCGCCGTAGGCCCGGAACACCAGCGAGAAGAGTGCCGCCCCGATCAGGATCAAAAACACCATGGTGGTGACGTTGACCGTGGCGCGCAGCGACTCCCGGAGGGTGGCCAGGTTCAGTCGGCGATAGGCCAGGGCCAGCATCAGGGCACCGAAGGCCCCCACCGCCGCGGCCTCGGTGGGGGTGGCGAAGCCACCGAGGATCGAGCCCAGCACCACCACGATCAGCACGATGGGCGGCACCAGCCCCTTGAGCAGCAGCAGCCCCAGGCCGCGCTCGTGGCCGAGCTCGGCCATCAGCTCGCGGCGGTCGGCGGCCGGCGCGGTCTCGGGCTTGAGCCAGGCCACGATGGTGACGTAGACGATGTAGAGCACCACCAGGATCAGGCCCGGCACCAGGGCGCCCATGAAGAGGTCGCCCACGGAGACGGTCTTGGGGCTGAAGATGCCCATGGACAGCTGGGCCTGCTGGTAGGCCGACGACAGCACGTCGCCGAGCAGCACCAGGGCGATGGAGGGCGGGATGATCTGCCCCAGGGTGCCGGTGGCGCAGATGGTGCCGGTGGCCAGCGACGGACTGTAGCCGCGCTTGAGCATGGTCGGCAGCGACATCAGGCCCATGGTCACCACGGTGGCGCCGACGATGCCGGTGGACGCCGCCAGCAGCATGCCCACCAGGGTCACCGAGATGCCCAGCCCGCCGCGCAGGGAGCCGAACAGCAGGGCCATGGCGTCGAGCAGGGTCTCGGCCACCCGGGACTTCTCCAGCAGCACCCCCATCAGCACGAACAGCGGTACCGCCAGCAGCGTCTGGTTGGTCATGATGCCGTAGAGGCGATTGGGAAAGGCGTTCAGATAGCCGCCATCGAAATTGGCATCGATGCCCAGCGACTCCAGGCCCAGGCCCAGGCCGGCGAAGGCCAGGGCGGTACCGGCCAGGGACAGCGCGACCGGGTAGCCGAACATCAGGACGGTGCAGATCACGGCGAACAGCACCAGGGGCATGAACTCCATCATCACAGGTGCTCCTCGTGGTGGTCTTCCTCTTCCTTGGGGGCCAGGCGGCCGGTCAGGACCAGCACGTTGCGCCAGGCTTCCACCAGGCCCTGGAGGAGCATCAGGCCGGCGAACAGCGGGATCAGGGTCTTGAGCAGGAAGACCCCCGGGATGCCGCCGGACTCCGGCGAGCCCTCCAGGATGCGCCACGACTTGCCCACATACCCCAGGCTCACCAGGATCACGAAGATCATCACCGGGGCCAGCAGCAGCAGGGTGCCCAGCAGATCCACCAGCGCCTTGCGCTTCGCCGTCATGGCCCGATAGAAGATGTCCACCCGCACATGGCCGTCATGGCGGAGGGTGTAGCCGGCGGCGAGCATGAACACCGTGGCGTGCATGTACATCACCGATTCCTGCATGGGGATGCTGTTGACGCTGAAGACGTAGCGCAGCACCACGATCAGGAACTGGATGAGCATCATCAGCAGGATCAGCCAGGAGAGGCTCCGGCCGAGCCACTCGGAGAGACGGTCGAGCCGCTCGATCAGGCTCGGTAGCTCGCGGGATTGGGGCATGGGGTCGCTCGGAATTGGTCGTGTCGTCAAGGCGTTGGCGTCGCGCGTCTGCGGCGCGATTGCTCAGACTATACGGCAATTCGCCATTCCCTGTTACAGGGCGAGATGGGACATTGGTCTTACCCCTTGGCCAGGGCGCCGAGGCAGGCATCGGGCAGGCGGACGTCGATGGCCACCGGGAGGTGGTCGGAGAAGAGGTGCTCCAGCACCTCGACCCGGTCGGCATCCAGGGAGTCGGAGAGCAGGATGTGATCCAGGGCCCGTCGCGGTTGCCAGGAGGGGTAGCTCAGCGGCGGGCGCACCGGATGCAGGGGCAACGAGTCGCGAAAGCGCGAATGGGCATGAAGCTGATCGGGGGTGCAGTTGAGGTCGCCCATCACCACCACATGGCGCAGGGGGCGGATGAGCTCGCTGAGGTAGTCGAGCTGGCGCACCCGGCCGCGGTGGCTCAGCGCCAGGTGGGCGACGAAGACGTGGAGGGCATCGGGGCCCTCGCCGAAGCGGGCATGGATGGCGCCGCGGCCCGGCAGGGTGCCCGGCAGACGATGTTCCTCGATGCGCGCGGGGGCCAGGCGCGAGAGCAGGCCATTGCTGTGCTGGGCGAAGTGGCCCAGGTTGCGGTTGAGCTGCTGGTAGTGATGGGGGAAGCCGGCTCGGCCGGCCAGGTACTCCACCTGGTTGACGTGGCCGGAGCGGAAGCTGCCACCGTCCACCTCCTGCAGGCCGACGATGTCGAAGCGTCCCAGGACCTCGCTCACCATGGCCAGGCGCTTGAGGCGCCGAGGATGGGGCAGCAGGTGCTGCCAGCTGCGCGTCAGGTAATGGTGGTAGGCCGAGGTCTGGATGCCTACCTGCAGGTTGAAGGTCAGCAGCTTGAGGTGGCCCCCCTCGCGGGGGCGCCACCTGACCTCGGCCAGGGATGACGTCATGTCACTCCGTCCGTTGCTCGCGCACCTTGTCCACCAGGGCGCCGGCGATCTGCGGCATGTTGTCGAGGCTGCCGGCGCTGCTCGGGGTCACCACGTAGCGGCCGTCGACGATCAGCGCCGGCACGCCCATCAGGCGCATGTTGCGCATCCGGGCATGGGCCCGGTTGACCTGGGCCTTGACGCCGAAGGAGGTGAGGGCCTCGGTGGCCGCTTCCTCGGTGACGCCGTAGCCGCTGAAGAAGTCGGCGATGTCCCCGATCTCGGTCAGCTTGCGGCCTTCCTCATGATAGGCATGGAAGAAGTCATCGTGCAGGTCGTCCTGGATGCCCAGTTCCCGGGCGGCGTAGAAGGCCAGGGCATGCTGGTTCCAGGCACCGCCCATGGTGGCGGGCAGGCGCTGGAAGGTGACGTCCTCGGGCAGTTCCTCGACCCAGGCGTTGAGGGGCGTCTCGAGGTTGTAGCAGTGCGGGCAGCCGTACCAGAAGGCCTCGGTGACCTCGATCCGGCCGTCCTCGACCTGGGTCGGCACGGGCTCGTCGAGGGTGGTGTAGTGCTGGCCTTCCACCAGGTTGGCGGCGGAGGCGAGGGTCGACAGGCCGAGGCCCGCCAGGGCAACCATCAGGGACTTGAGCATCGAGGGGGCTCTCCTTGAGTCGGGTCAGGATCCGGGGCCGGCATCGGGGCCGGCGCTCGCGGCCTTTGAGTCCTGCGCGGCAGTGGGGTTCCCCGGATACGACGAGGGCGGCCCGGGGCCGCCCTCGATCGCCGATCCTGCCGGCATGGTGTGCGATGCGCCTCAGTGCAGGCCGCGCACGTAGTTGGCCACGGCCTCCATGTCGCGATCGCTCATCTTGGAGGCGATGTCGCGCATGATGGCGTTGGGGTCGTTGGCTCGCTCGCCGGCGGCGAAGGCGTTCAGGGTCGAGATCACGTAGTCGGTCTTCTGGCCGGACAGCGCCGGGTAGACGGCGGTGCCGATGCCCTGGCCGGTGGGGGTGTGGCAGGCGGAGCAGGCGGGCAGCCCCTTCTCCAGGTCGCCGGCGCGATACAGCTCTCGGCCGTGCTCGACCAGCTCGGGGGCGGGATCGGCCTGGCCCAGCTCCGGATCCTGTCCGGCGAAGTAGACGGCCACGTCCCAGGCGTCCTGGTCGGAGAAGTCGTCGACCTGCCCCGCCATCTGCGGCACGTTACGGTTGCCGTCGCGGATGTCCATGATCTGCTTGGCCAGGTAGGAGGCCTGCTGGCCCGCCAGGTTGGGGAAGGTCGGTGCGGCGCTGATGCCTTCCTGGCCGTGACAGGCGGCGCAGGACTGCGCCTTCTCGCGACCGGCGGCGGCGTCCGCGTCCGCCTGGAGGTCCGCGTGGGCGGCGCCGGCGGCGCCCATGGTGATAGCCAGGCTTGCCAGTAGCTTTCTCATCGCAAATCCACTATGCCATTTCGTTGTTGAGCGGTACGTACCCTGGAGGCCGCCCGGGACTCGGGCGTGCCAGCCGGCGACGCCCCGGGTCGGTCGCTGCCGGCGGGAGCACGATGGTATACTGACGCGCCCCGGGTCGCAGACAAAAGTGACTGCATTATAACGGAACACCGGTGCCGCGGGAATGCAAGCCGCGCCGCCCTCGATCAACGCCAGGAACCTCCCCCCATGTCGCGACTCAACTACCAGGCCGCCCGCTTCCTCACCAGTGCGCCGACCCTGGCGAAGTGCCCGGCCGACGGCGGGGCCGAGGTCGCCTTCGCGGGCCGCTCCAATGCCGGCAAGTCCAGTGCGATCAATGCGCTGACCCGCCAGAAGGCGCTCGCCCGCACCTCCAAGACGCCGGGGCGAACCCAGCTGATCAACTTCTTCGCCCTGGGCGAGGACGCCGACCATCGCCTGGTCGACCTGCCCGGCTACGGGTACGCCAAGGTGCCCGAGAAGGTCAAGCTGGAATGGCAGCGTCACCTGGCCGATTACCTGCGCCGTCGGGCCTCCCTGCGCGGCCTGGTGCTGGTGATGGACGTTCGCCACCCGCTCACCGAGTTCGACCAGACCCTGCTCGGCTGGGCGGACGAGGCGGACATGCCGGTGCATATCCTGCTGACCAAGGCCGACAAGCTGAAGCGCGGCGCCGCCACGAGCGCCCTGCAGCAGGTGCGCTCGCGGCTGCGCGAGTGGGAGGACCTGGTGACCGTCCAGCTGTTCTCGGCGCTCAAGAAGCAGGGGCTCGAGGAGGTGCATGCGCGCCTGGACGACTGGCTTCTCGCCGAACGCCAGTAAGGGCTCGTTCATCGCAGATCAGCGTGAAGTCGCTGCACGGCTCAGTTTGGCCTGGTGGGTGTGCTCTTCGTGGGAGCGATCTTCAGATCGCGATCCGCCGCGCAGCGGCGGCGATAGCGGCACCGTTGTTGGATCTCCCCCGGGCGCCTATCGGCGCCTTTCGCCCAATGAATTGGGCTCCCACGAAGACCTGCGCGATGGCTCTGATCCGCTGATAGGGCGCTTCGTGGGAGATTCCATGTTGCCCGTCAGGCCTTGAGGGGCTCTGGAGCGCCGGACCGAGTGCCACCACAATGGTATTCACGCCAAGGTGCGAAGACCCCTTTTTCCTCGGGGTTCCCCGCTCGGCTCACTTCTGTCTGATCATCTCCAGCAGCGCCGGCAGCTCGCGGATATGCCCCAGGCGGTGCACGCCCTCGGGCAGCGGCGCCCCATGGGGCGTGTCGCCGGCGATCCAGGCGGCCTGCATCCCCAGCCGGATCGCCGGCAGGATGTCCTCCTTCCAGGAATCCCCCACGTGCATCGCCCGGGACGGCGGCGTGCCGAGCCGGGCGAGCGCCATCAGGAAGGGGCGGGGATCGGGCTTGGGGGCATGGATCTCCCCGGCGGCGATGGCCACCGTGAAGTGGCGGCGCAGGGGCAGGCGGTCGAAGGCCAGGTTGCCGTTGGTGATCGACCCCAGGCGGTAGCGCGTCCCCAGCTCGGTGAGCATCGGGTCCACCTCCGGATAGGGCGAGACCCGCAGCCGCAGGTCATGGAAGCGCTCCATGGCGCGCGTCGCCCAGTGCCAGGCCGCCTCATGGGGCAGGCCGAACTCCTCCAGCAGCGAGGCCAGGGCGTGCTCGCGGATCCAGGTGAAGTCGCCCCGGCGCAGCGGGTGGCGCTCGGCGAGCTCCCGCCGGCGTCGCTGGTAGGCCGTGATCGGCTGGCGCTCGGCGAAGCGGCCCAGGTGATCCTCGCCGCGGTCGGCGAGCCACTCGGCCAGGGTCTCGTCGAGCCAGGCGTAATGGCCCTCCTCGGTCAGGGTCATCACCTCCCGGTTGTCCCAGAGGGTGTCGTCGAGGTCGAAGGTCAGGGCCTGGAGGGGCGGTCGGATCATGGGGTCAGTCACTGTCGTCGGGGCGGCGGCGCCGCGCGCGAGGATGGGCGGCATCGTAGCCGGCCGCCAGGTGTTGCCAGTCCAGGCGCGTGTAGACCTGGGTGGTGGACAGGTTGGCGTGGCCCAGCAGCTCCTGGACGGCGCGCAGGTCCTGGCTGGATTCCAGCAGGTGGCTGGCGAAGGAGTGGCGCAGCCGGTGCGGGTGCAGGTGCTCGGCCAGCCCGCGTTCCCGGGCCAGCTTCGCCAGGCGCTGCTGAATGGCCCGGTGGCCGAGTCGCCCGCCCCGGGCGCCGACGAAGAGCGCCGGTTCGCCATCCCCCGCCAGGGCGCCGCGCACGCTCAGCCAGGTCGCCAGGGCCTCACGGGCGCGGCGGCCCACCGGCACCTGGCGGGGCTTGGCGCCCTTGCCCAGCACGCGCACTCGCTTCGGCTGGAGGTCGGGCAGGTCCAGGGCGGCCAGTTCCGCGAGGCGCAGCCCGCTGGAGTAGAGCAGTTCGAGCATGGCCTGGTCGCGGCAGGCCAGGGGAGAGCCGTCGTGGGGGGTGTCCAGGAAGCGGGCCAGGGCGTCCACGTCCACCGGCCGGGGCAGGTCCTTGGGCGCCTTGGGGGTACGCACCAGTTCGGCGGGGTTGTGGTCCAGCCGGCCGTCGGCGCGCAGGTGGTCGGCGAAGCGGGAGAGCGCCGCCCGGCGCCGGGCCAGGCTGCGCGGGGCCAGGCCCCGGGCCCGCTCGCCGCCGAGGAAGCGGCGCAGCAGGGCCGCATCGAGGGCGCCGCCGTCCTCGATGCCCTGCTCGGCCAGGAAGTCGGCCAGGGCGGTCAGGTCCCGCCGATACGCCTCCACCGTGGCGGGGCTGGCGGTGCGGGCGAGCGCGCCGAGGAAGGCCTCGACCTGGCCGGCCAGGGGCGTCGGTTCAGCCATTGCCGGGCGCCAGGCGCACCAGCAGCCGGGCCACCAGGTCGCCGACGTACTCGGTGAACAGGGTGTCCATGCTGGCGCGGAAATGCTCCGGGTCGGGGCTGGCCAGCACCAGAAAGCCCAGCGGCTCGCCCAGGGTCAGTCGCGTCAGGGCACAGGAGCCGGCCGTGTCGGGGGCCGGAACATGCGGGATCAGGCGCTTCCAGTCGGTGGGCGTCAGGCGGGTGCAGCGACTCGCCCGGCCGTCGAGCAGGGCCGAGAGGCGCTGCGCCACGTGGTCGTCGAGGACCTGGCGCGGCGGCTGGGGTGGGTGTGGTTCCCGGTCGGTCAGCCCGGCGGGACACCATAGCGCCAGGGCGGGGGTCTGGAAGCGCTCGCCGAACTGGGTGGCCAGGGCCTGGCCCAGGGCGTCGCGATCCTCGGCCTCGACCAGCCCGAGCACCAGCTCCCGGGTCCGGCGATACTGCGCCTCGTTGTGGCGTGCCGACTCCAGGAGCTGCTCGAGCCGCCACTCGGCCTGCTCGGCGCGGGTCCGCAGGTCGGCCACCAGCCGCTCCAGCAGCGAGGTGGCGCCCCGGGCCTCGGGATGCGGGACCCGCAGTTGCTGCAGCAGGCCCTCGCGGCCGACGAAGAAGTCCGGGTGGCGAACCAGCCACTGGGCCACCATCTCGGGGTCCAGGGTCTGTCGCGGCTCGGGAACGGCTCGGGTCATGCGCATGCTCTCCTCTGGCGGATGGGCGCTCGTGCCCTGGTCGTCACTTCAAGGGCACCCGCCCCTCGAAGACTCGCTCGGCGGGGCCGGTCATGGTCAGGTGAGCCTCCCCGCCGGGCCAGGCGATCTCCAGGTCGCCGCCGGGCAGGTGGACGGTGACCGGGCTCTCGAGCCAGCCCAGCCGGATGCCGGTGGCCACCGCGGCGCAGGCCCCGGTGCCGCAGGCCAGGGTCTCGCCGCTGCCCCGCTCGTACACCCTCAGCCGGATCTCGTGGGGGGACACCACCTGCATGAAACCGGCATTGACCCGCCTTGGGAAGCGCGGATGGCGCTCGATGGCCGGGCCCAGGGTCGCCACGGGGGCGGTGTCGACGTCGTCGACCCGCAGCACCGCATGCGGGTTGCCCATGGACACCACGCCGATCTCCAGCCTCTGACCGTCGACCTCCAGCCCATGCAGGCGGCGGTCCTCGTCGGCCTCGAAGGGCAGGGCGTCGGGGGCGAAACGGGGCGCCCCCATGTCCACGGTGACGCGATCGTCCTCGCCGACCACCAGGGTGAGCGGGCCTCCGGCGGTCTCGACCCGGATCTCGCGCTTGTGGGTCAGGCGCTGGTCGCGCACGAAGCGCGCGAAGCAGCGCGCGCCGTTGCCGCAGTTCTCCACCTCGCTGCCATCGGCGTTGTAGATGCGGTAGCGGAAGTCCATGTCGGGATCCCGGGGCGGCTCGACCACCAGCAGCTGGTCGAAGCCCACGCCGAAGCGCCGGTCGGCCAGGGCACGGATCTGCTCGTCCCGCAGCCTGGCCCGCTGGGTGATCAGGTCGACGACCATGAAGTCGTTGCCGAGCCCGTGCATCTTGGTGAAGTGCAGCAGCATCAGGGCGTCTCCACGCTCTCGTCGGGCAGGGTCGCCTCGCCGGCCCAAAGCTCCTCCAGACGCTCCCGGCGACGCACCAGGTGGCTACGATCGCCGTCCACCATGACCTCGGGCGGGCGCGGCCGGCTGTTGTAGTTCGAGGCCATGACGAAGCCGTAGGCCCCGGCGGAGCGCACCGCCAGCAGGTCGCCGGCGGCGATGGCGAGCTCGCGGTCCTTGCCCAGGAAGTCGCCGGTCTCGCAGACCGGCCCGACCACGTCATAGGTGCCGGCCTCCCGGGCCGGGGTGGTGTCCACCGGCAGGATGGCCTGCCAGGCCTGGTACAGCGAGGGACGGATCAGGTCGTTCATGGCCGCGTCGACGATGGCGAAGTTCCGGGTCTCGCCGGGCTTGAGGAACTCCACCCGGGTCAGCAGCACCCCGGCGTTGGCGGCGATGGAGCGGCCCGGCTCGAACAGCAGGGTCAGCCGCTCGCTGCCGGGCCAGCGGGACAGCCGCTCGAGCAGCGCCGTGGCGTAGTCGAAGGGTTCGGGGGGGCGCTCGTCACGGTAGGTCACGCCGAGGCCGCCGCCCAGGTCCAGGTGCTCGATGGCGATGCCGTCCTCGGCCAGTCGCTCGAGCAGCACCAGCAGCCGGTCCAGGGCGTCCAGGAAGGGGGCGGTGTCGGTGAGCTGGGAGCCGATGTGGCAGTCCAGGCCCACCACGCGCACGTGCTCCATGGCCGCGGCCTGGCGGTAGACCTCCCGGGCCTCGTCCACCGGGATGCCGAACTTGTTGTCCTTGAGCCCGGTGGAGATGTAGGGGTGGGTGCCGGCGTCCACGTCAGGATTGACCCGCAGGGACACCGGGGCCACCTTGTCCATGCCCCGGGCGACCGCTTCGAGGCGTTCCAGCTCGGCCCGGGACTCGACGTTGAAGCACTTGATGCCCACGGACAGGGCGCGCTCCAGCTCGTTCTCCTCCTTGGCCACCCCGGAGAACACCACCTTGGCCGGGTCGCCGCCGGCCACCAGCACCCGCTCCAGCTCGCCCACCGAGACGATGTCGAAGCCGGCGCCGAGCCGGGCCAGCAGGTTGAGCACCGCCAGGTTGGAATTGGCCTTGACCGCGTAGCAGATCAGGTGCGGATGGCTTCCCAGGGCCTCGGTGTAGGCCCGGAAGTGCCGGGCCAGGGTGGCCTTGGAATAGACGTAGCAGGGGGTGCCGAATTCCTCGGCCAGGCGAGGCAGCGGCACGTCTTCCGCGTGCAGCACGCCGTCGCGGTAGTCGAAATGGTCCATCTCAGTCGTCGTCCTCGTCGGCGGTGCGGGTGTCGTCTTGGGTGTCCTGCGGACCATAGCGCTCCGCGGCGGCCTCGTCACCGGGCAGGTAGAGCGGGCCCTTCTGGCCGCAGGCGGCCAGCAGCAGGGTCAGCGCCAGGGGCGCGATCGGGGCGGCCCGGCGCATCAGTCGCGGCGTCCCAGCGCGGCCAGGGCCTCGCGGGCCCGCTGGGCGGCGGCGCGGACCTGGTCGGGGGCGGTACCGCCGATATGGTTGCGGGCGGCCACCGAGCCTTCCAGGGTCAGCACCTCGAAGACGTCCTGCTCGATGACGTCGGAGAAGCGGCGCAGCTCCTCGAGGCTCATGTCGGAAAGGTCCTTGCCCTCGGCGAGGCCATAAGCCACGGACTGGCCGACGATCTCGTGGGCGTCACGAAAGGCCACGCCGCGGCACACCAGGTAGTCGGCCAGGTCGGTAGCGGTGGAGAAGCCCTTGCGGGCGGCCTCGCGCATGTTGTCGGCCTTGGCCTCGATGGCCGGCACCATGTCGGCGAAGGCCTTGAGGCAGTCCTGGACGGTGGTCAGGGCGTCGAACAGCGGCTCCTTGTCCTCCTGGTTGTCCTTGTTGTAGGCCAGCGGCTGGGACTTCATCAGGGTCAGCAGCCCCATCAGGTGGCCGTAGACCCGGCCGGTCTTGCCGCGCACCAGTTCCGGCACGTCCGGGTTCTTCTTCTGCGGCATGATCGAGGAGCCGGTGCAGAAGCGATCCGGCAGGTCGATGAAGTCGAACTGGGCGCTGGTCCACAGCACCAGTTCCTCGCTCATCCGCGACAGGTGCATCAGCAGGGTGCTGGCGAAGGCGGTGAACTCGATGGCGAAGTCCCGGTCGCTGACGGCGTCGAGGCTGTTCTCGGCAGGGCGGTCGAAGCCCAGCAGCTCGGCTGTCACGTGCCGGTCGATGGGGTAGGTAGTGCCGGCCAGGGCGGCGGCGCCCAGGGGCAGCACGTTGACCCGCTTGCGGCAGTCGAGCAGTCGCTCCTGGTCCCGGGCCAGCATCTCCTGCCAGGCCAGCAGGTGGTGGCCGAAGGTCACCGGCTGGGCGGTCTGCAGATGGGTGAAGCCGGGCATGATGGTCTCCGCCTCGCGGTCGGCCAGCTCGATCAGACCCTCGCGAAGGCGCGTCAGCTCGGCGGCGACGGTGTCGATCTCGTCGCGCAGGAAGAGGCGGATGTCGGTGGCGACCTGGTCGTTGCGCGAGCGCCCGGTATGCAGCTTCTTGCCGGTGATGCCGATCTTCTCGGTGAGGCGTGCCTCGATGTTCATGTGCACGTCCTCGAGCGCCACGGACCACTCGAAGGTCCCGGCCTCGATCTCCGCCTGGACCTCGTCGAGGCCGCCCAGGATGGCGTCGCGCTCCTCCTCGCTGAGCACCCCGACCCGGGCCAGCATGGTGGCGTGGGCCCGGGAGCCCTGGATGTCGTGAAGGGCCAGGCGCCGGTCGAAGTCGACCGAGGCGGTGAAGCGGGCGACGAAGGCATCGGTGGGCTCGCTGAAGCGGCCGCCCCAGGACTGGTTGGTGGTCTGGCTCATCGGGCTGACATCCTGCATGGCTGAAGGGGTGGAGCCGGGCCGGGCGGCGCACGGCGGGCCGGGCCGGCTTGACATGGCGGAAAGTGTACCAGAGTCCACGGGCCAGGCGAGGGGGCGCCCCGGGCGACTCTCCCGGGAGGTGCCGATTTTTCCTGGCCTGCCGGGTCCTTTATGATGATGGCAAATCATGAGATCACCGGGCGCCGGCGCGAAGGCGCCGGAGCACGCGAACCGGTACGGGGAGAACCACGTGCAAGCCATCGAAACGCTGCGTATCGCCACCCGCAAGAGTCAACTGGCCATGTGGCAGGCCGAACACGTCCGCGACCGCCTCATGGCGGCCCACCCCGGCCTGAAGGTGGAGTTGGTGGCCATGGCCACCCGGGGCGACAAGATCCTCGACACGCCGCTGGCCAAGGTCGGCGGCAAGGGGCTCTTCGTCAAGGAGCTGGAGGAGGCGATGCTCGACGGCCGGGCCGACATCGCCGTGCATTCCATGAAGGACGTGCCCATGCATTTTCCCGAGAGCCTGGGGCTGTCGGTGATCCTCGAGGGGGCCGAGCCTACCGACGCCTTCGTCTCCAACCATTACGCCTCCCTGGACGAACTGCCCGAGGGCGCGCGGATCGGCACCTCCAGCCTGCGCCGCGGGCTGCAGGTGCGCGAGGCTCGCCCCGACCTGGAGGTGCTGAACCTGCGCGGCAACGTCCAGACCCGGCTGGGCAAGCTCGATGCCGGCGAGTTCGACGCCATCCTGCTGGCCACGTCCGGCCTCAAGCGCCTGGGACTCGGCGAGCGCATCGCCATGGAACTGCCGCCGGAGGTCTGCCTGCCGGCCTGCGGGCAGGGGGCCCTGGGCATCGAGTGCCGCATGCATGATGCCGAACTGATCTCCCTGCTGGCCCCCCTGGACGACCCGACCACCGCCACCCGGGTGCGGGCCGAGCGCGCCCTGAACACTCGCCTCGAGGGGGGGTGTCAGGTGCCCATCGCCGGGCATGCCGTCTTCGATGACGACGGCCAGACGCTCTGGCTGCGAGCCCTGGTCGGCAACCCCGAGGGAACCCGGGTGCTGCGTGCCGAGGGGCGCGGTTCCCTCCACGAGCCCGAGGCGCTGGGTATCCGGGTGGCCGAGGAACTGCTCGACATGGGGGCCGGCGAGATCCTCGCCGAGGTCTACGGCGCCGGCTGATGGCGACCCCGCCGGTCCTGATCTGCCGCCCCGGTCCCCGTGCGTCCGTTCTGGCCGAGGCCATCGCCGCGCGGGGCTTCGCCGTGGAGCATGGCGAGGCGATGGCCCTGGAGGCTCTCCCGGAGAGCCCCGAGATGCGGGCGGCCTGGCTGGACTTCGACCAGTTCCGCCGGGTGGTGGTGGTCAGCCCCTATGCCGCCGACTGCCTCGCCGAGGCCCTGGATCGCTACTGGCCCCAGCTGCCGGTGGGCATCGACTACTACGCCGTGGGGGCGGCCACGGCGGCCACGCTGCACCGTGAGCTGGGCGTGCGGGTGCATGTCCCCGCCACGGGCGGCGAGACCACCAGCGAGGCGCTGCTCGCCCTGGGCTCCTTGCAACGCCTCGACGATCAGCGGGTGCTGCTGGTGGCGGGCGAGGGTGGCCGGCCGCTGCTCGCCGAGACGCTGAGCGAACGGGGCGCCCGCGTGACCCGGCTGGCGCTCTATCGGCGGCGATTGCTGGAGCCGGACGCCTCCCTGCGTCGGCGCCTGGCCGAGGGCGACTATCGGGCGTTGGTGATCACCAGCGGAGAAATCCTCGAACATCTGGCAAGATGGTGCTCGCCGGCCGCCTTGAACCAACCGCTAATCGTGTCCAGTACCCGGTTGGCTACACTGGCCGGCACGCTGGGGTTTCGTCGCCCCGTCGTGGCGTCGGGGGCCACGCCCGCCGCCCTGGCGGCCGCGGTGGCCGAGGAGGACCCGGAGAAGGCCGATATCGATCATGACGATCTCGAAAAGGGCTAGCGACAGATGAGCAATCAACACAACGATCAGGACGAACAACAGACGCCTTCCGACGAGGCCTCGAGCGGTGCCGGCTCGGCACCCGAGGACCGCCCGGGAGGTGCCGGGGCCGGCAGGTCCGGCGGCTCGTCGTCGCGCCGATCGCGACGCCGCGGCAAGGGCAACGGCCCGGCCGGCGACAAGGCCGCGGATGCCGCCTCGTCCTCCTCTCCCTCCGACGCCGCCAAGAGCGGTGGCGAGCCCAGGGCCGCCTCCGGCACCAAGGCCCCGTCCGGCAAGGCGCCGTCCGACAAGCCCGAAACGAAGGCCAAGGCGGCGACCGGCCAGGGGGGCGGATCCGCCACGGGCGGCGGCAGCGGCCAGGATGGCAAGGGCGGTGGCAAGGCCGGCCCCCTGGCCCTGGGGCTGGTGATCCTGCTGGGTGTCGGCGGCGCGGCCTTCGGCTGGCAGGTCTGGCAGAAGCTGGAGAGCCAGCAGCAGCGCCTGGCCGCCCTGCCCGAATCGCCGGCCACCGAGTCCCAGCTCGACGACCTGGCGAGCCGGCTGGAAAGCGCCCAGGGCGAGCGCGAGTCGGCCATCGCCGCCTTGCGCAGCGACTTCTCGGAGTATCGGGACGGCGTCGACCAGGCCCTCGACCGGGTGCTCGAGGAACTGTCCAGCGAGCAGCAGACCGACGAGCGCGAGTGGCTTCATGCCGAGGCCGCCTATCTGCTGCGCCTGGCCAACCAGCGGCTTCAGCTGGAGCGTGACGTCGAGGGCGCCGCGGCGCTGCTGCGCACCGCCGACGAGCGGCTGCGCGAGGCGGACAACCCGGCGCTGCTGCCGGTGCGCCGCGAGATCGCCTCGGAACTGGCCGCCCTGGAGGCCGTCCCGCGGGTCGACCGTACCGGCCTCTACCTGGCGCTCAACGCCCAGCAGGAGCGGATCGCCGGCCTGCCCCTGGCCCAGGACATCGAGGAGATCGCCGCCGATGCCACCATCGAGGAGGCGCCCAGCGGTGCCTGGCAGCAGCAGCTGGCGCGTTTCGGCGAGGAGCTCAAGGACCTGGTCACGGTGCGCCGGCACGACGAGGCCCTGGAGGCGCTGATCTCGCCGGAACAGGAGTCGTACCTGCGCCAGAGCGTGAGGCTGATCCTCGAGCAGGCCCAGCTGGCCCTGCTCAAGGAGGAGCAGCCGCTGTATGACGCCAGCCTCGACAAGGCGCTGACCCTGATCCGCGGCTACTACGACACCGGCCATGACGGCGTCCAGGCGGTCCTCTCGCGGCTCGAGGAGCTCAAGGGTCGCAGCATCCGCCCCGAGCTGCCCGACATCAGCGGCTCCCAGCAGGCGCTGGCGAGCTTCATCGAGCACCGCTTCGAGGCCGGCGCGAACGGCCAGGGAGATGAGGCATGAGAAAGCTGATCCTGCTCGTGGTCCTGGGCCTGGCGGTCGGGGCCCTGTTCGGCCAGCTGATGATGTCGGTGCCCGGCTACTGGCTGGTGCGGGTGGGCGACACCTCGGTCCAGACCTCCTTCTGGTTCGGCCTAGTGCTGCTGCTCGCCGCCTTCATCGTCCTGCACTTCGCCCTTCGGCTGCTGATGCGCCTGACCCGGCCGGTCTCGCGCTTCAAGGTCTGGAACAGCCGTTCCCGCAACCGGACCGCCATGAAGCGTACGGTGCGGGGCCTCGTGGCCCTGGCCGAAGGCCGCTGGAAGCGCGCCGAGAAGTCCCTGGTCAAGGCCGCCGACGACTCCAGCACGCCGCTGGTCAACTACCTGTCCGCGGCCCTGGCGGCCCACTACCAGGGGCGCTACGAGCAGGCCGATACCCTGCTCAAGCGGGCCCACCTCAGTACCGAGGGTGCCGACACCGCCGTCGGCCTGATGCAGGCCCAGTTGATGCTGGACCGCCAGCAGTACGAGGAGGCCCTGGCGATCCTGACCCGGCTGGACCGCCACCTGCCCAATCACCCCCAGGTGCTCAAGCAGCTCAAGCAGGCCTACATCAGCCTGAGCGACTGGGACGGACTGCGCCGCCTGATGCCGCGTCTCGGTGCCCAGCACCTGATCTCCCAGGACGAGCGCGAGCAGCTCGAGCTGCGCGCCTATCGCGAGCTGATCTCCCGGGAGGCGCGTCAACCGGGCGACATCGAGCGGGTCCGCAACCTCTGGGCGGACATGCCCGACCACCTGCGCGGCAACGCCGACCTGATCGTGCTCTACGCCGAGGCCCTGGTGCGCGGCAACGAGCAGGGCATCGCCGAGCGGCTGCTGCGCCACTCCCTGAAGGAGCACTGGGACAGCCGACTGGTGCTGCGCTACGGCCTGCTCGAGGTGGATCCCGCCCGCCAGCTGGTGGTGGCCGAGAAGTGGCTGCAGGAGCGGCCCAACGACCCGGACCTGTTGCTGACCCTGGGCCGGCTGTCGCTGCGCAACGCGTACTGGGGCAAGGCCCAGGAGTACTTCGAGGCCAGCCAGCGACAGCGCCCCAGCGGGGTGGTCTGCGCCGAGCTGGCGAGGCTCTACGCCAACCTGGGCGAGCACAACAAGAGCCAGCTCTACTATCGTCAGAGCGTCGAGCTGCTCGACAAGTCGCTGCCCTCCCTGCCCCAGCCCACCGAGCCCGAGGACACCCTGGCGCGCAATGCCCAGGCGGCGTCCTGACGCCGGGACGCCACGGCCGGAACCAGAAGGGGGCTGCCGATCGGCAGCCCCCTTCGCGTTGGGTGCGGGACCCGGCGCTCAGTCCTCGTCGCCGCGGTTGTGCACCTCCGGGGGCGCCTCGTCCGGGGAGGAGGCAGCCAGTCGCCGTTCGCTCGAGCCGTCGTCCGCGGCGGCGTCCCGCGGCATGACCCGCACGTTGGCCGGCGGCGCGCCGCCCTCCTTGTCCACCCCGAAGTAGAGGGTGGTATGGGGGAAGGGGATCTCGATGCCGGCGGCGTCGAAGTGCCGCTTGACCAGGCGGTTGTAGGCGCGGCCCACGGCCCACTGGTTGCCCGGCGTGGTCTTGATGCGCACCCGGATGTTCACCGAGCTGTCGGCCAGGGCGGTGACGCCCGAGACCTCCAGCGGCTCGAGCAGGCTGGCCTTGTGCTCCTCGTCGCCGGAGAGTTCCTCGAAGGCGTTGCGCAGCGCCTGGATGGCCTCGTCGATGTCCTCGCGGTAGGCGATGCCGTACTCGCCGACGTGGTAGGCGAAGTCGCGCATGTAGTTGGAGACGGTGTCGACGCTGGAGAAGGGCACGATGTGGTAAGTGCCGTTGAGGTCGCGGATGCCCACCGAGCGGATGCTGAGCTTCTCGGCCACGCCGGTGACGCCGCCCACGGTGATGACGTCGCCGGTGTTCATGGCGTTCTCCACCTGGATGAAGATGCCGGTGATGATGTCCTGGACCAGCTTCTGGGCCCCGAACCCGATGGCCAGGCCCAGCACCCCGGCGCCGGCGATCAGCGGGCCGATGTTGATGCCGATCTCGGCCAGCACGATCATCGCGGTCAGGGTGATCAGGGCGATGGCCAGGGCGTTGCGGAACAGGGCCAGCAGCGTCTGGGCACGGGCCGAGGGCACGCCGCCGCCGGTCTCGGGGCTGAGCTTGTGCTCGATCAGGCTGGCCAGGCCCAGCCAGGTGGCCGCGGCGACCACCAGGATCAGGAAGACGCTGACCAGCTTGCCGACCAGGCCGCGACCGGCCTCGGAGGCGTACCAGCCGGCCAGGTCGAAGGCCCCCCAGGCGCTGAGCACCACCATCGCCACGCCGATCAGGATCACCGCGCGTATCACCCGCAGGGCGGTGGGGACATAGCTGTTGAGGCGTGGCTCGAGCAGCGGCAGCTTGCGCCGCAGGTCGTCGCCGAGCCGGATGCGCCGGCCGATGGTCTGGGTCAGGAAGGACGACACCAGCATGCCCACCAGGACCGTGACCAGGGTCTGCAGGGTGGCCAGCAGCACGAAGGGCAGGGCATCCTCCGGGCGCGTCAGGGTCAGCACCAGCACCACCGTGAAGTAGGCCAGGGCGAAGAGGTGCCAGGTGCGGGCGAACAGCTGCAACGAGACCCGGCTGGCGGTCATGGTCGTCTGGCCGGCCTTGCGGTTCAGGGCCTCGCGCAGGCGCTGGCGGTTGCCCAGCACCACGGCCACCGCATACGCGTAGGCGCCGAGCATGATCAGGGTGCCGACGGCCTTGCCGAGGGTGGGGGACAGGTAGGCGTTGACCAGCGGCACCACCACCATCAGCCCGTACCCGGCCAGGCCGATCAGCCGGGCGATCCAGCGGTTCCAGTAGGAGGCGTCGCCGGCGGCGATGGGCAGCAGGCGCAGGCCCTCGTAGCGCGAGGCGAACAGCGTGCGCACCGCGGCCTTGAGCAGCTCGATGACCAGGAAGGCATTGAGGAACAGCGAGGCTCGGGTGGACAGCTCGCCGCTTTCGCCCACCGCGAAGGTGGCCACCAGGTTGCCGCCCACGTACGCCAGGGCGACCACCAGCACGTCGACCAGGGCCGCCAGGGCCACCCCGATCACCAGCCGTATCAGTGGCTGCAGGCCTTGCCCGGTCAGCGTCCATTGGCTGAGCCGGGTGAAGACCGGGCGCGCCAGCCGGCGAATGACCAGGAAGAGCGCCACGGTGGCCAGGATCACCAGCCCCAGGTTGATGGCGGCGCCGACGAAGGCGGCCATGTCGAAGGTGCCGTCCTCGCCCAGGCCGTCGCTGAACAGCCCTCCCAGTGCCTGGACCAGGCCGCTCAGCTGATTGCCGAGATCGCCGGCGATGCGGCTGGTGGCCTCGGCCAGCCGGCGTGGCAGCGAGGGTTCGGCCAAGGCGCCGTCCGCGGCCTGGGCCGGAGCGGCCTCGGCCAGGCCGCGAAGCCGGTCGATGAGCTGCTGGCGGGTCTCGGGATTCTCCAGCAGTTCGGCGAGGGTGGCATTGGCATCGGCCGCGCCCGGGGCGCCGGCCTCCTGGGCCTGGGCGGGGGCGGCCACCAGCAGCAGGGCCAGTAGCCAGGCGCCGATGGGGAAGAGGAGTCGTCGGACGTTCACGCGTTTGGCCTCCGTGTCGGGCGTGGATGAGTCGCCAGGGATGATGCTCCCAGGCCAGCCGGGTCGCGTCGAGTCCCGTGGGGGCATCATGGTGTACCGATATTGTACAAGATATAACGCGTGTGCCATATTTGGAGGGCCCCTCGAGGCTCCAGCCCTCTTCGCAAGGCAAGCATGCCTCTTCGCCGCCCGACCGGGTGGCGTTTTTTTGTGACGCCTTCCCGGCTCGGCTAGCATGGTCGCGCGACGAGAGAAGGGAGACGCTCATGGGCATCGGGATGATGGGGTTGGCCTGGGTGGCGCTGGGTGGCGCGTTGGGCGGCATGGCCCGGCTGGCCGTCTCGGAGGTCGTGGGGCGCCGGCTCGGCCGCGCCTTCCCCTGGGGGACCCTGGCGGTCAACGTCGTCGGCACCCTGGCCATCGGCGCGCTGGCCGCCCGCAGTGGCTGGCCCACGGTCGTCGGCCCGGCCTGGCTGGCCCTCGCGGTGGGGGGGCTGGGCGGCTTCACCACGGTGTCTTCCTTCAGCCTGCAGACCCTGGCCCTGTGGCAGGAAGGCCGCCCGGCGGCGGCCCTCGGCAACGTCCTGGCCTCCCTGGCGCTCGGCCTCGGGGCCGGTGGGCTCGGCTGGTGGCTGGCCGGAGGCGTGACATGAGCGGTTGGCGCGCCTACCTGGCGGTGGGCCTGGGCAGCGGCCTCGGTGCCCTGCTGCGCCACCTGGTGGCACAGGGGCTCTTCCACTGGCTGGGCAGTGCCTTCCTGTGGGGCACCCTGGCCGTCAACCTGCTCGGTTCCTGGCTGATTGCCGCCTTCGTGGCGCGGGCCTCCCATCGCCTCGTCGGCCGGGCGGCCCGCTGGCAGCCCTTCCTGGTGGCGGGGTTCTGCGGTGGCTTCACCACCTTCTCGCTGTTCGGCCTGGAGACCCTCTACCTGCTGCAGACGGCACGCCCGGCCCTCGCCCTTGGCTATGCGCTGGGCAATGTGCCGCTCTGGCTCGCCGCCGCCTGGCTGGGCCAGCGGGCCGGACGGCCGGCCCGCTGACGCCGAGGCTCAGGACGAGGCCTTGCGTTTCTCGCGCTTGGCGGGCTTGGTCTCGACGGGTTCCGGCGCCGGGAAGTGCTCGCGAACCAGCTTCAGCAGCCCCTGGGTGGAGGCGTCGAAGTCCTGGCTGTGGGCGTCGAGGCGGCTGCTGATCTCGCCGGCGATGCGCTTGCCGAGCTGCACGCCCCACTGGTCGAAGGAGTTGATGTTCCAGATCACCCCCTGGACGAACACCTTGTGCTCGTAGAGCGCGATCAGCGCGCCGAGGTTCTTCGGCGTCAGCTCGTCGAGCAGCAGGGTGCTGGAGGGGCGGTTGCCCGGGCAGCTGTAGGGATCGAGCTCGCCGCCCTTCTGGCTGCCCTCCATGAAGGCGTTGGCCTGGGCCAGCATGTTGGTGAGCAGGGCGAAGTGGTGGTCCTCCATGCCCGGCTCGGGCTTGAGCGAGGCGATGAAGTCGATGGGCACGTAGCGGGTGCCCTGGTGGAGCAGCTGGAAGAAGGCGTGCTGGCCGTTGGAGCCGGTCTGGCCCCAGACGATGGGGCCGGTCTTGTAGTCCACCGGCCGGCCGAAGATGTCCACCGACTTGCCGTTGGACTCCATGTCGAGCTGCTGGAGGAAGGCCGGCAGCTGATGCAGGGCCTGGTCGTAGGGCACGATGGCCTGGGTCTCGGCGCCCTGGAAGTTGATGTACCAGATGCCGATCAGCGCCATCAGCACCGGCATGTTGGCCTCGTTGGGCGCGGTCAGGAAGTGCTGGTCCATCTCGTAGGCGCCCTGGAGCATCTCCAGGAAGCCGTCGAAGCCCACGGCGAGCGCGATGGGCAGGCCGATGGAGGACCACATGGAGTAGCGCCCGCCGACCCAGGCCCAGAACTCGAAGACGTTCTCCTCGCGGATGCCGAATTCCATGGCCGCCTGGCGGTTGGTGGAGGCGGCGACGAAGTGGGCGCCCACGTCGGCGTCGGGGCCGGCGTGCTCGAGGAACCAGCGCCGCGCGGTCTTGGCGTTGAGCAGCGTCTCCTGGGTGGAGAAGGTCTTGGTGGAGACGATGAACAGGGTAGTGGCCGGGTCGAGGCGCGACAGCACCTTCTGGATGTGGGCGCCGTCGACGTTGGAGACGAAGTGGAAGTTGAGCTCGGGATGGCGGTACTTGAGCAGCGCCCGGCAGGCCATGTTGGGGCCGAGGTCGGAGCCGCCGATGCCGATGTTGACCACGTCCTTGATGCGTTGGCCGTCGTGGCCCTTCCACTCGCCGCTGCGCACCGCCTCGGAGAAGCGCCGGAGCTGCTCCCGGGAGCGGTGGATCTCGGGCATGACGTCCTGGCCGTCGACCCACAGCGGGCCCTCGCCGAGGTTGCGCAGGGCGGTGTGCAGGACGGGGCGGTCCTCGGTGACGTTGATGATGTCGCCGGAGAACATCTGGGCACGGCGCTGGACCAGGGCGGAATGGTCGGCGAGCTCGAGCAGCTTGTCGAGCACCGCCCGGGAGATATGGTGCTTGGAGTAGTCGAGGAAGAGCCCGCCGACGCGCAGGCTCATGGTGTCGAAGCGCTGGGGGTCGGCGGCGAAGTAGTCGGCGATGCGATCGTTGGCGGTGTCGGCCTGGAGCCGTTTCAGGGCCTGCCAGGTGACGCTGCGGGTGAGCTGGAACATGCGGGGGTCCTCTCGTTTATCGTCCTGGCGGCCGGGTCAGCCGGTGCGCTCCGAGATCCAGCCGCCGCCATCGGGGATGGCCATCTCGTAGTCGCGGTCGAGCCAGGGAGAGCTCAGCAGGAAGTCGGCGCTGGCCGGGTTGCAGGCCACGGGCAGGTTCCACAGGGCGGCCAGGCGCAACAGGGCCTTGACGTCGGGGTCGTGAGGCTGGGGCGCGAAGGGGTCCCAGAAGAACACCAGCAGGTCCAGGGTCTGCTCGGCGATGCGGGCGCCGATCTGCTGGTCGCCCCCCAGCGGGCCGCTCATCAACGGCTCCACCTCCTGCCCCGGGGTGTCGGCGAGGCGACGCGCGGTGGTGCCGGTGCCGGTCAGGCGGTGGCGAGACAGGGTCTCCCGCCAGCGTCCCGCCCACTCCAGCATCTCGTCCTTCTTCCCGTCGTGGGCGATTAGGGCGATGCGCTTGTGGCTCGGGAGGGTGCGGCGGGCGTCCCGCCGCGGGCGTGTATCACTCATGATGCGTTTCCACTGCGAGGATCCTCAGGGTGTTGGTGCCGCCATGGGCGTTCATGTGATCGCCCCGGGTGAGGATGACGTGATCGCCCGGCACGGCGATGCCCTGGGTTACCACCCGCTCCAGGGCCCGGTCGTTGAGCTCGGCGGCCGTCATGTCGCTGGTGTCGAAGGGCAGCGAGATGACCCCACGATACAGCGCCATGCGTCGCTGGGCGACGGGATTGTGGGCCAGCCCGACGATCGGCAGCCGCGAGCGGATCCGCGAGGCGATCAGCGGCGTGTAGCCGGTGGCGGTCATGCAGGCGATGGCCGCCACCCCGGTGAGGTGGTTGGCGGCGTACATCGCCGACAGGGCGATGGTCTCGTCGATGCGCTCGAAGCCCTCGTGGATGCGGTGGCTCGACTCCTGGGCGATGCGCTCGCGCTCGGCGCCCAGACAGACCCGGGCCATGGCCTCCACGGTCTCCACCGGGAAGTCGCCGGCGGCGGTCTCGGCGGAGAGCATCACCGCGTCGGTGGCGTCGAGCACGGCGTTGGCCACGTCGAACACCTCGGCCCGGGTGGGCAGCGGGGCCTCGATCATCGACTCCATCATCTGGGTGGCCGTGATCACCGCCCGGTTGTGGCTGCGGGCATGCTTGATGATGCGCTTCTGGGTGCCGATCAGCTTCTCGTCGCCGATCTCCACGCCCAGGTCGCCCCGGGCGACCATCACCGCCTCGCTGGCCTCGATGATGGCATCGAGGGTGGCATCACTGGCCACCGCCTCGGCGCGCTCCAGCTTGGCCACCAGGCCGATTTCCTTGCCGGCGTCCCCCAGCAGCTCGCGGGCCTCGTGCATGTCGGCGGCGCTGCGCGGGAAGGACACCGCCAGGTAGTCCACGCCGATGGCCACGGCGGTCTCCAGGTCGGCCCTGTCCTTGTCGGTCAGCGCCGGGGCCGAGAGGCCGCCGCCCTGCTTGTTGATGCCCTTGTTGTTGGACAGCTCGCCGCCCACCACCACGGTGGTGTGGATGGCGCTGCCCTCGACCCGGGCGACGTCGAGCACCACCCGGCCGTCGTCGAGCAGCAGGCGGTCGCCGGCGGCCACGTCGGAGGCCAGCGCCTTGTAGTCGCAGCCCACCCGCTCGGCGTCCCCGGCCTCGGCGTCGAGGGCCACGTCGATGACGAAGGGCGCGCCCTCGGCGAGGCTGACCTTGCCGTCGGAGAAGCGGGCGATGCGGATCTTGGGCCCCTGGAGATCGCCCAGGGCGGCGACGCTGCGGCCCAGGCGATCGGCGATCTCGCGCACCGCGGCGAGCCGGCGGCGATGGTCGTCCGCCGAGCCGTGGGAGAAGTTCAGGCGCACCACGTCGACGCCGGCGGCGATCATCCGCTCAAGCACGCCCTCCCGGTCGCTGGCGGGGCCCAGGGTGGCGACGATCTTGGTGCGGCGGACGGGGGCGGGATGATGCGGCATGCCGGTGTCTCCTGTGGGGATCTCGAGGCTTGGGTAGAGATGACGATAGCGCATTAGTGGTGATATTACGAAATATCAGCGCTGCAACCAAAGTCTAAGGCGTGCCGGTGGGCGAGGCCGGAAAGAGGGTGGAATCCTTTTTACTCAATGCATTCCATGATCGTGGCGGATCACGAAAGACGCTCTAATGTTGTAAAATTACGAAAAAAGTCTTGTCTCCTGCCCTGTCCTGGGCCACATTGAGGGAAACGCGAGCCGTCGGCCCACGAGCTTGATCCCCGTCCGGTGGTCCAAGGGGGTGCCGTCCCGGCTCGGCCCGCATCATTTCCTGCAAGACGGCAACTGGTTCGAGAGGTAGACGCCATGACGCTCAAGATCGCCATCAACGGCTTCGGTCGCATCGGACGCAACGTGTTTCGGGCCCTGTACGAGGGCGGTTATCGCGATCGGGTGCAGGTCGTCGCCATCAACGACCTCGGCGACCCGGCCCTTAACGCTCACCTGCTGCGCCACGACACCGTGCACGGCCGCTTTCCCTTCGACGTCGGCCATGACGAGAGCAGCCTCACCGTGGACGGCGACCGCATCGAGATCCTTTCCGAGCGCGACCCGGCGGCACTGCCCTGGGCACGCCTCGACGTGGACCTGGTCATGGAATGCACCGGCCTGTTCACCAAGCGGGCCGACGCCGCCAAGCATCTCGAGGCGGGCGCCGGCCAGGTGCTGATCTCGGCGCCGAGCCCGGACGCCGATGCCACCGTGGTCTTCGGGGTCAACGAGGACGTGCTCACGCCCGAGCACAAGGTGGTCTCCAACGCCTCCTGCACCACCAACTGCCTGGCGCCGGTGGCCAAGGTGCTGCATGAGACGGTCGGCATCGAGAACGGCCTGATGACCACGGTGCACGCCTACACCAACGACCAGAACCTGTCCGACGTCTACCACAAGGACCCCTACCGGGCCCGCAGCGCGACCCACTCCATGATCCCGACCAAGACCGGGGCCGCGGCGGCGGTGGGGCTGGTGCTGCCCGAACTGGCCGGCAGGTTCGATGGCCTGGCGGTGCGCGTGCCGGTGATCAATGTCTCGCTGGTGGACCTGACCTTCACCGCGAGCCGCGACACCACCAGGGAGGAGGTCAACGCCATCGTCGCCGAGGCCGCCCAGGCCTCGCCGGTACTGTCGGTGAACGCCCAGCCGCTGGTGTCCATCGACTTCAATCACGACGCCAACTCCTCGACCTTCGACAGCAACCATACCCGGGTGAACGGTCGACTGGTGAAGGTCATGGCCTGGTACGACAACGAGTGGGGCTTCTCCAACCGCATGCTGGACACCGCCCTGGCCATGCACGCCGCCTGACGCGGTACGCGTGGTGTCATCGAGCGACGCCGGGCCCCGCGGGCCCGGCGTCGTCGTGTCTGGGCTCTGCCTAGAGGCCGCGCCGCCAGCGGCTCTCCAACGTCACCGGCTCCGTGGGGCCATAGTGCGCCTCGGCCTGGCCGCCGTAATGCGCCCAGAGCGGATCACCGAAGTCGAAGTGCCACCACTCGCTGGGCAGGTTGGTGAAGCCCTGGCTGCGCATGGCGTGATAGAGGCGCCGCCGGTTGTCGCGGGCGCGGCGCTGGGTCTCGTCGGGGGCCTCCAGGGGCTCCAGGGCGGCGGTGTGCGAGGCCGGGGCGGCCTCGTCGAAGAGGGTGCCCATCGGCAGCGGCAGTCCGTCGGGGTCGCACAGGGTGACGTCCACGGCGCCGCCGGTGAGATGGGGGCTGGGGGCCTCGGGGTCGCGGCTGGGCAGGGCGACGAACTCCCGGGTTCGGGCTTCCAGGGTCGCCTCGTCCAGGCTCGGGTGGCGTTCACGGATCGCTTCCTGGAGCGTCTCGAAGAGATGCTGCTGCACCCGCCAGGGCCGCCAGCCGTCCAGCACCAGCAGGCTCAGGCCCTCGGGCAGGGCTCGGGCCACCGCCAGCAGCCGTCGGTAGACGCCCTCGCGCACATGGCACTCATTGACCGCGCCGGGCACGCCGAGCCGGGAGTAGGCGGGGTAGGCCCCCAGGGGCGGCGGTGCCAGGCTCACCGGGACCAGGGGTTCGTGACACTCGCGGATGGGCAGGCGGGCCATCGCCGACCAGTCCGGCTCGGGCAGGTGGGGAATCGGAGGCAAGGGAGCGGGCATGGCGATCTCGCGACGGGCGGAGGGGTTGCGTTCATTACAGCAGCAACGGCCCGTCGCGAGGAAGCCGTCCCTGCCATCGAGCACGAATCGAACCTGTCGGTGGTGGGTCCGTGGGCGAGAAAGCGCTGGCACTCGCGCCGAGGGCCTGCCGGGCAGCCGACGTCCTGCCGTGGAGACGAAAAAAGCCACCCTCGGGGTGGCTTCTCTCTGGCGTTGGGGCGGCGGGAATCGAACCCCTGGGTGTCGAGAAAGCGCCGGCACTCGCTGGCGAGGCTCTCCCGGGCAAACGACGTCCTGCCGTGGAGACGAAAAAAGCCACCCTCGGGGTGGCTTTTCTCTGGAGTTGGTGGAGGCGGCGGGAATCGAACCCGCGTCCGCCGGCACTCGCCCATCGGCTCTACATGCTTAGTTCCGTCTTTTGCTTTAACGCCACTGGCTCCGACGGGCAGGATCCAGAGACGCGATTCCTCTAAGTTTTAACGGCTGACGCGAGGACGGAGCCAGCCGCGATCCCATCAGTCTTGGCTCGTATCCCCTCCGTGATGAATGGGCACATCACTTCGGGGCCGGGCTAGAAGCTAGCGGCGTTTAAGCTGCCAGCGCGCCCTGAGCGTAGTTGTCGTCGTTTGCGACTATTTAATCGTGATGTTGGATTTACGAGATACATCACGCTCTCGGCATGCACCTCAGGGGTTGTCACCGGCGTCGAAGCCATGTCGCCCCCTTAACGCTAGCCATCTTATCAGGATGGCTGTCGGTATGACACCTCAGGCACGGTTTTGTTCGCGCATGATCCGGCCCTTCTGTCGCTGCCAGTCGCGATCCTTCTCGGTGGCGCGCTTGTCGTGAAGCTTCTTGCCGGACACCAGGGCCAGCTCGCACTTCACCTTGTTGCCCTTCCAGTAGAGCTTCAGCGGCACGCAGGTGTGCCCCTTGTCCTGGGTGCGCGAGAAGATCTTGGCGATCTCCTTCTTGTGCAGCAGCAGCTTGCGGGTCCGCGTCGGGTCGGCGACCTCATGGGTGCTGGTGGTATTGAGCGGCGTGACATGGCTGCCCAGCAGCCAGGCCTCGCCGTTCTTGACCAGGATGTAGGTGTCGGTCAGCTGTGCCTTGCCGGCGCGCAGGCTCTTGACCTCCCAGCCGGCCAGGGCCAGCCCGGCCTCGAAGGTCTCGTTGATGTGGTACTCGAAACGCGCCTTCTTGTTGAGGGCGATGACGTTGCTGCCGGGACCCTTGCCCTTGCCTTTCTTGTTGGCCATGGAACCTCGTGTCTGTCTTGCCGGTGGCGGCCTGCCCCTCCGATATGGGGGGAAGCGTGATACCATTCAAGGCCGAAATAACCGCTCATGATACGCCCTGGGCCCCTTGAAGTCAGCGGAGAGGTCAATGCCAACGGTCAATCGGTCCGCCCTGGTGCGGCACACCCCCCAGGAAATGTTCGATCTGGTCAACGATTTCGAGCGCTACCCCGAGTTCCTGCCGGGCTGTCGCCATGCCCGCCTGATCGAGCGTGACGACGTCCACCTGATCGGCGAGATGACCCTGGGGCGGGCCGGCATCGAGCAGAGCTTCACCACCCGCAACGACCTCCACGAGCCCGAGCGCATCGAGCTGTCGCTGGTCAAGGGACCGTTCAAGCGGCTGCGGGGCCGCTGGCTGTTCCTGCCCATGGGAGAGAACGCCTGCAAGGTGAGCCTGGAGATGGAGTTCGAGTTCGCCAGCCGTCTGCTGGGGATGGCCTTCGGCAAGCTGTTCCAGCAGGTGGCCGGGCAACTGGTGGACGCCTTCACCCGCCGTGCCGACCAGCTCTATGGCCATGGACGCTACTGAGACCCCGGAAATCACCGTCGAGGTGGCCTTCGCCCTGCCGCACAAGCAGCGCATCGTCGAGCTGACGGTGCCCCAGGGCACCACGCCTCGTCAGGCGGTCGCCATGGCCCGGCTGGAGGAGCACTTCCCGGAGCTGCCGGCCGCGACCTTCACCGAGGCCGACCTGGGGATCTTCGGCAAGGCGCTGCGTGACCCGGACCGCCAGGCGCTGCGAGCGGGGGATCGCGTGGAGGTCTACCGGCCGCTTAAGGTCGACCCCAAGGCGGCGCGGGCGGCCAGGGCCGCCCGCGCCGGCAGGAAAGGGGCATAGCCCGGTGACCGCCTACTCGTCGTCCGGGGCGAGGGTGTCCAGCAGGTTGCCGCGTCCTTCGTCGGTCGTCTCGGTAGGGCCGATGCCGCGCTCGGAGATCAGGGCCGGCGGCCGGGAGAAGTCGCCATGGCGTTCGATGCTTGCCAGGCGGTTGCCGTCGAAGGTCAGGGTCAGGCGGCGCTGCTCGACGCCGTCATAGGCCTGGTCCAGGCGGTAGAGGTAGTCCCATTCGTCGGCCGCGAAGGGCGCCTCCAGCAGGGGGCTGCCCATCAGGTCGATGACCTGCTGGCGGGTCATGCCGGGCTGCAGTCGCTCGGCCATCGCCGGAGTCACCAGGTTGCCCTGGGCCAGGTCGCGCTTGTAGACGCCGAAGTAGCTGCAACCGCTGATCAGGGTCAGGGCAAGGGAAAGGGTGACTATTCTGCTCAGCTTTTGCATTTGCGGCGGTTCTTCACTATCGTGGTTTCGGTCGATCATACCCGACCCTACCCGATACTGCGAAGAGCAACCATGGCCGACCAGAACCATGAACTGCGCAAGGCCGGTCTCAAAGTGACCCTGCCGCGCGTCAAGATCCTGCACATCCTCGAGAACGCCACCAACAAGCATCACCTGAGCGCCGAGGACGTCTACAAGACGCTGCTGGACGCGGGCGAAGACGTGGGCCTGGCCACCGTCTATCGCGTGCTCACCCAGTTCGAGTCCGCCGGCCTGGTCACCCGCCACAACTTCGATGGCGGCCATGCGGTCTTCGAGCTGACTCAGGACGAGCATCACGACCACATGGTGTGCCTGGACAGCGGCGAGATCGTCGAATTCTTCGACGAGACCATCGAGCGCCGCCAGCAGGAGATCGCCGAGGAGCATGGTTACGAGCTCGTCGACCATGCCCTGGTGCTCTATGTGCGGCCCAAGGGCTCCAAGGCCACGCGCCAGGAATCGTCCGGCAAGAAGTGAGCGTCCGCTGAGCCGACGCCACGACGGCCCCGATCTCGCGATCGGGGCCGTCGTCGTTTCGGGAGCACCGGTGTCACCCTGCCCGGGCGTTCAGTGGTGGGCGCGCTGGCTGGCGTCGAGCATCTCCCGGGCATGGGCCAGGGTCTGGTCGGTGAGCGTCATGCCCCCGAGCATGCGAGCCAGCTCGCCCACCCGGCCGGCCTCGTCGAGCAGCGCCATGCGCGTCAGGGTGGTGTCCTCCGCGGCCTGCTTGGCGATGTGCAGATGCTGGTGGGCCTGGGCGGCGACCTGGGGCAGGTGCGTCACCGTCATGACCTGGCCCCCCTCGCCCAGCCGGCGCAGCAGCTGGCCGACGATCTCGGCGGTGGCGCCGGAGACGCCCACGTCCACCTCGTCGAACACCAGGCTGGGGATGGTGGAATGTCGGGCCGCCACCACCTGGATGGCCAGGCTGATGCGCGACAGCTCGCCGCCGGAGGCGACCTTGGCCAGCGGGCGGGCCGGCTGCCCCGGGTTGGCGCTGATCAGGAAGCGCACCCGGTCCAGGCCCTCCGGCGCGGGGGCATCCCGCTCGGCCACCTCCGCCGCGAAGGTCGCCTTGCCCATGGCCAGGAAGGCCAACTGATCCTGGACGGCCTCGCCGAAGCGGGCGGCGGCCTCGCGGCGGGCCGCGCCCACCGCCTGGGCCTGCTCGCGCCAGCGGGCCTGCAGGGCCTCGACCTCGGCGGACAGCGCCTCCAGGTCGTCGTCGCCGCCGTCGAGCTCGGCGAGCTCCTCCCCCAGCCGGCGGTGCAGGGCCGGCAGTTCCTCGGGCGGCACATGGTGCTTGCGGGCGATGCGGTGCACCTCGCCGAGGCGTTCCTCCACCCAGGCCAGGCGTTCCGGGTCCAGTTCGACCCCGCCGGCGAAATGGTGCAGCTCGCGACCGGCCTCCTCGACCTGGATGCAGGCCTCCCCCAGCATGGTCAGCGCCTCGGCCAGGGGGCCGCGGTCGCTGCCCGGCAGGGCCGAGAGGCGGTTCACCGCCTGGTTCAGCAGCGGCAGGGCGCCGCCCTCCTCGCCGTCGCAGCACTCCACGGCGAACTGCGCCTCGCGCAGGCGTTCCTCGGCGTGCGCCAGCTCTTCCTGTTCGGCCTCCAGGCCGGCCAGCTCGTCCTCGGCCAGGGCCAGCTGGTCGAGCTCCTCCACCTGGTAGCGCAGCAGCTGGCGGCGGGCGCGGAGTTCGTCGCCGTCCTCCGCCAGCCGCTTGAGACGGCGGCGCGCCTCGCGCCAGGCCTGGAAGGTCTCGGCCAGCGCGGCGACCGCCTCGCCGTGGCCGGCGAAGTCGTCGAGCAGTCGCAGGTGGGTGTCCTCGTCGAGCAGCGCCTGGTGGGCATGCTGGCCATGGATCTCGATGAGGTGGGCGCCCAGGGCCTTGAGGTCGGCCACGGTGGCGGGTTGCCCATTGATCCAGGCCTTGGAACGCCCGGCCCGGGTGACCACCCGGCGCAGCAGGCAGTCGTCGTCGGGCAGTTCCCTGCCGGCCAGCCAGGCCCGGGCGGCGGGCAGCCCGGCGATGTCGAAGCGGGCGCTGAGGTCGGCACGCTCGCAGCCGTGGCGCACGCTACCGGCGTCGGCCCGTTCGCCCAGGCAGAGCCCCAGGGCGCCGAGCAGGATGGACTTGCCGGCCCCCGTCTCGCCGGTGATGGCGGTCATGCCGCCGCCGAGCTCGAGTTCCAGGTGGTCGACGATGGCGAAGTCACGAATGGCGAGCTCTGTCAGCATGATGCCTCCCGATGGCCGGTTCGGAGCGACGGTCGAAACTACTGGTTATTCATCCATCGCCTTGTGCGTTTATACAGTAGTTCAGGAGGGGGGACAACGCACGCCCCCGATTCCCGTGGCCCGCCTCCCTTGAGATCGGCCCGGTCAGCCCCATATACCCCGCAACACCGATTCACACCCGACAGTCAGTCCTGCAGGCGGCCCCGGGCCGCCGGTTGGCATTCAGGAGAGAGGCATGGCCAAAGACCCGCAGACCCCGCTGGACGACGAGCTGGCGCGCCAGCAAGAGGAGGCCGACACCCAGGTCGAGCCGGAGCCCGTGGAGGGCGAGGTGGAGGACGCCGCCGAGCGCGCCGAGGCCGAGGAGGAGGCCCAGGCCTCGGACAACCCCGAGGCCGAAGTGCTGGCCGCCAAGGTCGAGGAGCTCGAGCAGGCCCTGGCCGAGGCCAAGGATCAGTCGTTGCGTGCCGCGGCCGAGGCCCAGAACGTGCGCCGCCGCGCCGAGCAGGAGGCCGAGAAGGCCCGCAAGTTCGCGCTGGAGAAGTTCGTCAAGGAACTGCTGCCGGTGATCGACAGCCTCGAGAAGGCCCTGGAGGCCATGGGCGATGATGCCTCCGAGGCGCATCGGGAAGGGGTCGCCATGACCCTGAAGATGCAGCTGGACGTGCTGGGCAAGTTCGGCGTGGAGGTCATCGATCCCCAAGGCGAACCCTTCGACCCGCAGTATCACGAGGCCATGGCCATGGTGCCCAATCCCGAGCTGGAGCCGAACTCGGTGATGGACGTCATGCAGAAGGGCTACCTGCTCAACGGTCGTCTGGTACGCCCGGCCATGGTGGTGGTCAGCCAGGCCGCCGACTGAGCTCGGGACGAAAAGCGGCTTCGCCCCTTGAAAAGGCGGCGAGGGCCCCCCAGATAGACGGCAACCCCGCGGTGAAGGCCGCACACGAACGAATCTGTAACGCAATTTCGAGGATTTCCTATGGGACGCATCATCGGTATTGACCTGGGGACCACCAACTCCTGCGTGGCCGTGCTCGACGGCGACAGCCCCAAGGTGATCGAGAACGCCGAGGGCGCACGCACCACCCCGTCCATCATCGCCTACACCGAGGACGGCGAGACCCTGGTGGGCCAGGCGGCCAAGCGTCAGGCGGTGACCAATCCCCAGAACACCCTGTTCGCCATCAAGCGTCTGATCGGTCGTCGCTTCAAGGATGACGTGGTGCAGAAGGACATCAAGATGGTGCCCTACGCCATCACCGAGGCCGACAACGGCGACGCCTGGGTCGAGGTGAAGGGCAAGAAGCTGGCACCGCCGCAGGTCAGCGCCGAAGTGCTCAAGAAGATGAAGAAGACCGCGGAGGACTACCTGGGTGAAGAGGTCACCGAGGCGGTCATTACCGTGCCGGCCTACTTCAACGACAGCCAGCGCCAGGCCACCAAGGACGCCGGCCGCATCGCCGGTCTCGAGGTCAAGCGCATCATCAACGAGCCGACCGCGGCCGCGCTGGCCTACGGCATGGACAAGTCCCGCGGCGACAAGACCATCGCGGTCTACGACCTGGGCGGCGGCACCTTCGACATCTCCATCATCGAGGTGGCCGACGTCGACGGCGAGACCCAGTTCGAGGTGCTGGCCACCAACGGCGACACCTTCCTGGGCGGCGAGGACTTCGACCTGGCGCTGATCAACTACCTGGTCGACCAGTTCAAGTCCGACAGCGGCATCGACCTGTCCGGCGACAACCTGGCCATGCAGCGCCTCAAGGAAGCCGCCGAGAAGGCCAAGATCGAGCTGTCCAGCGCCCAGCAGACCGAGGTCAACCTGCCCTACATCACCGCCGACAACACCGGTCCCAAGCACCTCAACGTCAAGGTGACCCGGGCCAAGCTGGAGTCGCTGGTGGAAGAGCTGGTGGCCCGCTCCATGGGGCCGTGCAAGACCGCCCTGGCCGACGCCGGCCTGTCCGCCTCCGAGATCGACGACGTCATCCTGGTCGGCGGCCAGACCCGCATGCCGCTGGTCCAGTCCAAGGTCGCCGAATTCTTCGGCAAGGACGCCCGCAAGGACGTCAACCCGGACGAGGCCGTGGCCGTGGGTGCCGCCATCCAGGGCGGCGTGCTGGGCGGCGACGTCAAGGACGTGCTGCTGCTCGACGTCACCCCGCTGACCCTGGGCATCGAGACCCTGGGCGGCGTGATGACGCCGCTGATCGAGAAGAACACCACCATCCCGACCAAGAAGACGCAGACCTTCTCGACCGCGGATGACAACCAGACCGCCGTGACCATCCACGTGCTCCAGGGCGAGCGCAAGCAGGCCGGCCAGAACAAGTCGCTGGGTCGCTTCGACCTGGCCGACATCCCGCCGGCGCCGCGCGGCGTGCCGCAGATCGAGGTCGCCTTCGACCTGGACGCCAACGGCATCCTGAACGTGTCCGCCAAGGACAAGGCCACCGGCAAGGAGCAGTCCATCGTCATCAAGGCCTCCAGTGGTCTGTCCGAGGAAGAGATCGAGCAGATGGTCCAGGACGCCGAGGCCCACGCCGACGAGGACAAGAAGTTCGAGGAGCTGGTGGCGCTGCGCAACCAGGCCGACGGCATGGTCCACGCCGCCCGCAAGACCCTCGAGGAAGCCGGCGACAAGGCCACCGAGGACGAGAAGCAGGCCATCGAGAGCGCCGCCTCCGAGCTCGAGGAAGCCCTCAAGGGCGACGACAAGGACGACATCCAGGCCAAGCTGGACAAGCTGACCGAGGCGTCCGGCAACCTGGCCCAGAAGATGTACGCCGACCAGGCCGAGGCCGCCCAGGGCGCCGAGGCCGGCAGCGAGGCGGGTGCCAAGAAGGAAGACGACGTGGTCGATGCCGAGTACGAGGAAGTCAACGACGACCAGAAGAAGCAGTAAACCACGACGCCTGAATCACGGATGACGCCAGCGCGGGGGGACGACTCCCGCGTTGGTGTTTCCGCAGAGTCGCTACGGAGGCGGACAGACTCATGTCCAAGCGTGACTACTACGAGGTACTGGGCGTCGAGCGCGGGGCCGATCAGAAGGACATCAAGAAGGCCTACCGACGCCTGGCCCAGAAATACCATCCGGACCGCAACCCGGACGACGAGACCGCGGCCGAGAAGTTCCGCGAGGTCTCCGAGGCCTACGAGGTCCTGACCGACAGCGAGAAGCGGGCCGCCTACGACCAGTTCGGCCATGCCGGGGTCGACGGCCAGGCCGCCGGTGCCGGGGGCTTCGGCGGGGCCGGCGCCGGAGGCTTCAGCGATATCTTCGGGGATGTCTTCGGCGACATCTTCGGCGGGGGCGGTGCGCGCCGTCACCCCAACGCGCCCCAGCGGGGCAGCGACCTGCGCTACAACCTCGAGCTCGACCTCGAGAGCGCGGTGGCCGGCACCACCGTGGACATCCGCGTGCCGCGCCACATCGAGTGCGAGCGCTGCGATGGCGACGGCGCCGAGCCGGGCTCCAGCAAGGAGACCTGCCCGACCTGTCACGGCCATGGCCAGGTGCGCATGCAGCAGGGCTTCTTCGCCGTGCAGCAGACCTGCCCGACCTGTCACGGCAGCGGCCAGCACATCAAGGTGCCCTGCCACAAGTGTCACGGCGAGGGCCGGGTGCGCGAGACCCGCACCCTCTCGGTGAAGATTCCGGCGGGTGTCGATACCGGCGACCGCATTCGCCTGAACGGCGAGGGCGAGGCCGGGATCAACGGCGGCCCCCCGGGGGACCTCTATGTCCAGGTCGCCATCAAGCCGCACCCCATCTTCGAGCGCGACGGTCGCCACCTGCAGTGCGAGGTGCCGATCAATTTCGTCGACGCCGCCCTGGGCGGCGAGCTCGAGGTGCCTACCCTGGACGGCCGGGTCAAGCTCAAGATCCCGCCCGAGACCCAGACCGGCAAGATGTTCCGCCTCAAGGGCAAGGGCGTGAAGCCGGTCCGCGGCGGCCCCGCCGGCGACCTGCTGTGCCGGGTGGTGGTCGAGACCCCGGTCAAGCTCGGCGAGGAGCAGAAGGAGCTGTTGCGCCGCTTCCAGGACAGCCTGGAGGGCAGCAACAGCCATCACTCGCCGAAGAAGACCAGCTTCTTCGACGGCGTGAAGAAGTTCTTCGAGGACATGAAGCCGTAAGGCGCCTTCCTCGCCTGAACGCTCGAGGCCCCGTGCTCCGCAAGGAGGCGGGGCCTTTTCGTATCCGGGTCAGCGAAGCAGGTGCGTCATGCGCCAGTGAAGCCCTTCGGGACTCGGTCGGTGGCGCTCGTGCCGGGGTAGGTGAAGCTCCGTACCATGCAGTCGATGCAACCAGCGATTGTCTTCCACCAGGGGGTCGACGGCGGAGCTGATGTGCCACCTGAGGTCCGGCCCAGGGGCTATCAGATGGTTGTCCATGGCCCAGTGCAGGTCCGGTGTCAGCGCCAGGCCGTTGCAGGGACGGTCATCCCCGCTCTCGGCAAAGGGGATGAGGTGGGCGGCCTCCGCCAGATAGCGGTAGTCGGGGGTGATGAAACGCCGTCGGCTGGCGGCGCAGCGGTAGTCGTAGGCTTCCAGCACCAGGCGGCGGAAGGCGGCCGAGCGCCCCGCCTCATAGGTCTCGGGCGGTTCGTGGGCAGCCTCATCCGGCTCGTCGAGTCGGCGTTCGTAGGCGCCGCTGACCATGGCCTCCGCCATGGCGTCGTGCAAGGCGCCCTGTGCGCTTGGCGAGTGTGCGAAATAGCATCCGATCAGGACGGCCGAGGCTTCCCGGGCGCCGGTGTCGTCGCTCAGGGTCTCGAAGAGTTCGGGAGCGAGCCGTGCGGTGGTGAAGCGCTCCTCCAGTTGGCGCATCGACTTGGGTTGACCCAATTGCTCCGCGACCCCGCTCAAGGCCTGCGAATAGCGAGGCATCCAGAGTGGGCCGCCGGGGCCATCACGCCTGCGTAGCGCCCAGAGGGGCAGCCAAGGATTGGCGTTGCCTCGTTCGCCGGTCGCGATCTCGTAGAGGTCGCAATAGCGCACGATCAGCCGGGTATCGATCGTCACCTCCGGTGAACGGATATGTCCCGACTGGATCTCGCAGAGGATCGCCAGCAGCAGGCAGGGTTGGTTGGGGGCGGGATGATTCCCGCGTAGCCCCGTCCTCAGCCGAGTCAGGCACTCGAGGGCATCTTGCACGCCGGCGTCCTCCATCGGCATTCACTGAATTCATGGCAGCCTAACATGCCTTGCCCGGGACTGGCGCGACGGGGCCGGACGGGCATAGGCTGGAGGCTCATGTCCAAGGAACACGGAGTGCGCCATGCCGATTTCACGTGCCGAGATCGCCACCGAATCCGGCGACAAGCTGATCCAGCGCCTGTGCAAGCACTGGGCCCACAAGCTGGAGGTGGAGCAGGCCGGGGGGGAGGGGAAAGTGACCTTCGAGGCGGGCACCTGCCTGCTGAAGGCCGAGCCGGACAAGCTGCGGGTGGCCGTGGAGGCCCTGGACGAGGAGGGCCTGGATACCCTCGAAGGCGTGGTGGCCGCCCACCTCGAGCGCATGGCCGGCGACGAGGACCTGCGGATCGTCTGGGAAAATTGACCCTCGAGACCCCGTCGGCCCGCACCGCCCACCTGGGCATGCTGCTGTGGGCGACCCTGGTGGGGCTGTCCTTTCCCGCCGTGGGGCTGCTGAGCGAGCTCCCGCCCTTCTCGTTGACCGCCCTGCGCTTCGCCATCGCCTGCCTGGGCCTGGCGCTGCTGCTGCGCCGGGTGCCGGGGTTCTGGCCCGGCTGGCGGGCCCTGCCGTGGTTCGCCGCCATGGGGCTGTGCCTGGCGGGCTTCTTCGGTGCCATGTTCTGGGCCGCCCATCACGCCACGGCGCTGTCCATGGCCACCCTCTACGTCACGGTGCCGCTGCTCGCCTATGGCATGGGGCTGGGGCTGGGGGTGGAGCGCCTGGCCTGGCGGCTGCCGGCGATCCTCGCCCTGGGCGCCCTGGGCGCCCTGGGCCTGGCCTTCGCCGAGGCACAGCAGCGGGGCGGGGAGTGGCGCCTCGGCGCGGGCGAGGGGGTGTTCTTCCTCGGCTGCCTGTGCTCGGCGCTCTACCCGGTGCTCTCCAAGCGTGGTCTGAACGCCGGGCGGCTGCCCGCCTCGGCGGCGGTGCGTACCTTCTGGAGCCTGGCGCTCGGCGGCACCCTGATCGGCCTGGCGGGCCTGACGGTGGAGCCCGTGACCCGGCTCGCGAGCATGACCTGGCGCGACGGCCTGCTGATCGTCTATCTGGGGCTGTGCTCCAGCGCCCTGACCTTCTGGCTGATGCAGCGTGCCACCGCCGTGCTGACCCCGGGGGCCATCACCGCCTACGGCTACCTGGTCCCCTTCGTCTCCATGCTGTTGCTGTTCCTCGAGACGCCGTCACGCCTCGACTGGGTCTGGCTGCCGGGCAGTGTCCTGGTGGTGCTGGCCATCGCCCTGCTGCTGCATCATGATCCCTCGCCCTCCGCTTCCCCCGTGAGGTCGAGCCGGGAGCGCTGACTGGCGGCGCCCACCTCGGCATAGAGCGTCTCGATCTCGCCGGCATGGCGCCGGGAGAAGTGGAAGGGCACCAGGCGCGCGACACCCGCCGCCGCGGCGATTTCGCCGCAGGCTCGGGCGGTGAGATGGCCGGTGTCCCGGGCCTGGTGCGCCTCGCGTTCGAGGAAGGGCGCCTCGCAGACCAGGGTGTGGGCCTCCCGGGCCAGGGCGACGAGCCGGCGACGGTTGAGTGCGGTGTCGGCCAGGTCGGTGGCGTAGACCAGGCGTTGCCCCGGCGAGAAGGCGAGCAGGGCCTGGGCGAGGGGGCCGGCGGGCCGCGAGTGCCCGTCGGGCAGGACGATGGGGGCGTCGTCCTCGCCGGCCAGCGCCCGCCGCTTGAGCTCGCCGAGCCAGGGGCCGGGCGGCCAGCCCCGCTCGGCCAGCCGATCCTTGCATACCCGGGCCCGGGCGGCGGGCTCGAAGGCGAAGGCCAGCACCGGCGTGCCGTGGTCCAGGGTGACGGCGCGCACCCGGAAGCCGAGCTCGGCATGCAGCACGCCGTCCGGTGCCGTTCGGGCCGGCAGGGCCTCGGTGTCCTGGCCGGCGACGATGCGCCAGCGCTCGAGGTGCTCGCCGTGGAGCTCGGCCACCTCGAAGCCGGGAGCCTTGTCCCCGACCCGGTCCCACAGCACCCCGCCGATCAGTCCCCGGATGTGCTCGGCGAGCCCCGGGGGGCCGAACAGCCGGCAGGGCGGATAGTCGCCGATGCGCGAGCGCAGCAGCCACAGGAAGCCGCCGATATGATCGAAGTGGGCGTGGCTGAAGAAGACGTCGCTGACGCGGTGGGCCAGGCGGGCCGGCAGGCGGCCCGGGTCGCCGAGGTCGAACAGCAGGCTGCGCGGCTGCTGGTGCAGGCGCAGGTGCAGCAACGGGTCGCCGAGCACGCCGTTGACCAGGGTGGCCGTGGCCGTGTCGAGGCGGATCACCGGGCGGGGGTTGTGTCGCCCGTCCGGGGACGGCAGGGGGTGGGTCAGTTCGGGCGGGGCGTCGGGCGTCGAGGCGTGCCGGTGGGGCGGGGCGGTGGCCAGCCGTCCCTCGCCGTCGCGATGGGCATCGCGGATGACCAGGCTGGCCGGATCCCCGCCCCGGGCCGGCGCGCGCAGGTGCAGACGAACGTCGTCCAGCTCGATGACCTCTCCCAGGGTCAGGGTGTCGCCCCGGGCATCGAGCAGGCCGACCTGCCGCCCCCGCCAGGCCGCCGGCGCCTGCCGGGGCGGCGGGGTGCCGATCACCGCCAGGGCGTCCAGGGGCAGGGCGAGCTCGACGGCTTCGGCCAGCCAGGCGTCCCAGGCGTCGGTGCGCCGTTGCCGGCGCTGTCCCTTCCCGGGATGGCGGGCCTCGGGGGCGGGGGCCAGGCGCGACCAGGGGAGTCCCAGGGCGCGACACTCCGCGGCGAGCGGCGGCGGGTCTCCCTCGGGCGCGAGCAGCAGCAGGGCGCGGGCGCCGCAGGCGCCGGCCAGGGCGGCCAGCAGCTCCGCGGCGCCGGCCCCGCGCACCAGGCCCGGGGCGTCGATCAGCAGCGGGCCGGCCGGCGCCTGTCCGGCCAGCCGGCGGGCGGCCTCGACCAGCGGCAGCCGGAAACGGGCGGCGTCCAGCGAGCACAGCGCGGCCAGTGCCTCGAGACGCCAGTGGCCGCCGTTCCACACGCCCAGGCCCAGGGCGCCGGGCGGGCCGGCACCGGGCAGGCCGGGGTCGGCTCCCAGGCAGCGGCAGGGGGTGCCCTCGACGGCGAGTCGGGCGGCCGCGGCGCCGGCGAGGGTGGTCTTGCCGGCCCCGGGGGCGCCGGCCAGCAGCACCCGCCGGTGACGGCGGATGAGTCGCATCAGGGGGTGGTCGCCGCTCAGGGGCGTGGGGCTCGGCTGCATGGCGGGCCTCCTCGGGGGCTGTCTTCCAGTGTGGGCGAAGTCTCGGCCGCCCCCAAGCCGCCGTCCCTCGGGCTCTGGTATACTCCGCACATCTTCCGCCCCGCCAACCTTCAGGAGACCGCATGACCCGTATCGCCATCGTCGGTGTCGCCGGCCGCATGGGCCGCACCCTGATCAACGCCGTCCAGCAGGACCCCGATGCCTCCCTGGGCGCCGGCATCGTCGAACCGGGCAGCTCGCTGGCCGGCGCCGATCTGGGCGAACTCGCCGGCCAGGGCAGGCTGGGGGTGAAGGCCGCCGACTCCCTGGCGGCCGTCGTCGACGACTTCGACGTGCTCATCGACTTCACCGCCCCCGAGGTGACGCTGGCGAACCTGGCCTTCTGCGCCGAGCATGGCAAGCGCATCGTCATCGGCACCACGGGCCTCGACGACGCTCAGCAGGCGACCCTGGACGGCTACCGCGACCGGGTGCCGATGGTCTTCGCCCCCAACATGAGCGTCGGCGTCAACCTCACGCTGAAGCTGCTCGAGACCGCCGCCCGGGCGCTCGGCGACGAGGGCTACGACATCGAGGTGATCGAGGCCCACCACCGCCACAAGGTCGACGCCCCTTCCGGTACCGCCCTGAAGATGGGCGAGGTGGTGGCCGAGGCCCTGGATCGCAACCTCAAGGACCACGGGGTCTTCGAACGGGTCGGCCAGTGCGGGCCGCGCACCGCCGAGGAGATCGGCTTCGCCACCGTGCGTGCCGGCGATATCGTCGGCGAGCACACGGTGATGTTCGCCACCGAGGGCGAGCGCATCGAGATCACCCACAAGGCCTCGAGCCGCATGACCTTCGCCAAGGGCGCGGTGCGTGCCGCCCGCTGGGTGGCCGAGCGTCCGGCGGGACGCTACGACATGCAGGACGTCATCGGCCTGAATTGAAGGGTGGCCGAGCGGCCCCGGATGCTTTAAAATCCCCCAAATTTTGGCCGGGCGACGGCCCCTCGCCGCGCAAACGCTTGTTGCGTCGGCCCAGCATTCCGAGCGAATGACAACAAGCGGGATGAAACCGGTCTTCACTGTCGGGTTTCGTCCCGCTTTTTTACGGGCACGGGCCGGCCATCGGGGGCCGGTCGGGCGAGCGCCAGCCGAACAGTATTCCTTGACGAGCATGGGAGGACGTTGCGTTGAACAAACCCGCGATACTGGCCTTGGAAGATGGCAGTGTGTTTCATGGCACCGCCATCGGCGCCGATGGGCAAACCAGCGGTGAGGTGGTGTTCAATACGGCCATGACGGGCTACCAGGAAATCCTCACCGACCCCTCCTACACCCGTCAGATCGTCACCCTCACCTATCCGCACATCGGCAACACCGGCATCAACGCCGAGGACGTGGAGTCCGGCGCCATCGCCGCGGCCGGCCTGGTGATCCGCGACCTGCCGCTGCTGGCCAGCAACTTCCGCTCCGAGCAGTCGCTGTCCGACTACCTGGCGAGCCAGAACGTGCTGGGCATCGCCGACATCGACACGCGCCGCCTGACCCGCATCCTCCGCGACAAGGGGGCCCAGAACGGCGCCATCCTCGCCGGGCCCGAGGCCGAGGGCGAGGATGCTGTGGCTCGTGCCCTGGAGGCGGCCAAGGCCTTCCCGGGGCTCAAGGGCATGGACCTGGCCAAGGTGGTCTCCTGCCAGTCGCCCTACGAGTGGACCGAGGGCGAATGGGCCCTGGGGGAGGGCTACGCCGACGCCAATGAGATCGAGCGGCCCTTCCACGTCGTCGCCTACGACTATGGGGTCAAGCGCAACATCCTGCGCATGCTCGCCTCCCGTGGCTGCCGCCTGACCGTGGTGCCGGCCCAGACTCCGGCCAGCGAGGTGCTGGCGCTGAACCCCGACGGCATCTTCCTCTCCAACGGCCCGGGCGACCCCGAGCCCTGTGAATATGCCATCGTCGCCATCCGCGAGCTGCTCGAGACCCGGCTGCCGATCTTCGGCATCTGCCTGGGTCATCAGCTGCTGGCGCTGGCCAGCGGGGCGCGCTCGGAGAAGATGAAGTTCGGCCATCACGGCGCCAACCACCCGGTCCAGGACCTGGGCACCGGCCACGTGATGATCACCAGCCAGAACCACGGGTTCGCCGCCGACGAGGCCAGCCTGCCCGAGACCCTGCGTGCCACCCATCGCTCACTGTTCGACGGCACCCTGCAGGGCATCGAGCGCACCGACCGCCCGGCCTTCAGCTTCCAGGGCCATCCGGAGGCGAGCCCCGGGCCGCGGGATGTCGCGCCGCTGTTCGACCGCTTTATCTCCATGATGAAGGAACGCCGCTAAGCGTTGATCCTCAGTCACCATCGAGTCCGTCTTTACACCGATTAGCCGCGGGAACCGTCATGCCCAAACGTACCGACATCCAGAGCATCCTGATCATCGGCGCCGGCCCCATCGTCATCGGCCAGGCCTGCGAGTTCGACTACTCCGGGGCCCAGGCCTGCAAGGCCCTGCGCGAGGAGGGCTACCGGGTCATCCTGGTCAACTCCAACCCGGCGACCATCATGACCGACCCGGTGATGGCCGACGCCACCTACATCGAGCCGATCACCTGGCAGGCGGTCGAGAAGATCATCGAGGCCGAGCGCCCCGACGCCGTGCTGCCGACCATGGGCGGCCAGACCGCGCTGAACTGTGCCCTGGACCTCGACAAGCATGGCGTGCTGGAGAAGTACGGCGTGGAGATGATCGGCGCCAACGCCGACGCCATCAACAAGGCCGAGGACCGCGACCTGTTCGACCAGGCGATGAAGCGCATCGGCCTGGAATGCCCCAAGGCCAAGGTGGCGCACACCATGGAGGAGGCCTGGGCGATCCAGCGCGAGCTCGGCTTCCCGGTCATCATCCGCCCCTCCTACACCATGGGCGGCTCCGGCGGCGGCGTGGCCTACAACAAGGAGGAGTTCGAGGAGATCTGCCATCGCGGCTTCGAGCTCTCCAACAACCACGAGCTGCTGATCGACGAGTCGCTGCTGGGCTGGAAGGAGTACGAGATGGAGGTCGTTCGCGACAGGAACGACAACTGCATCATCGTCTGCTCCATCGAGAACTTCGATCCCATGGGGGTGCACACCGGTGACTCCATCACCGTGGCGCCGGCCCAGACGCTGACCGACAAGGAATACCAGATCATGCGCGACGCCTCCCTGGCGGTGCTGCGCGAGATCGGCGTCGAGACCGGCGGCTCCAACGTCCAGTTCGGCGTGGATCCGGAGACCGGGCGCGTGGTGGTCATCGAGATGAACCCGCGGGTGTCGCGTTCCTCGGCCCTGGCCTCCAAGGCCACCGGCTTCCCGATCGCCAAGATCGCCGCCAAGCTGGCCGTCGGCTACACCCTGGACGAGCTGCAGAACGACATCACCGGCGGCCGCACCCCGGCGTCCTTCGAGCCGTCCATCGACTACGTGGTCACCAAGATCCCGCGCTTCACCTTCGAGAAGTTTCCCCAGGCCAACGACCGCCTGACCACCCAGATGAAGTCGGTGGGCGAGGTGATGGCCATCGGGCGGACCTTCCAGGAGTCGCTGCAGAAGGCCCTGCGCGGGCTGGAGACCGGCAACGACGGCCTCGATCCCAAGGTCGCCCGGTACGACGAGGAGACCCTGGCTCACATCAAGGGCGAGCTGCAGGCCGCCGGGGCCGAGCGGATCTTCTACGTGGCCGACGCCATGCGCGCCGGCATGAGCCGCGACGACGTCTTCCGGCTCACCAACATCGATCCCTGGTTCCTGGTCCAGCTCGAGGACCTGGTCCGCACCGAGACCGAGGTGGCCAAGCGTTCGCTGACCGACTTCACCGCTCGGGAGCTGTTCGCCCTCAAGCGCAAGGGCTTTTCCGATGCCCGCCTGGCCAGTCTGCTCGGCGTCTCCGAGAAGGAGTTCCGCAAGACCCGCCAGAAGGCCGGCATCCGTCCCGTCTACAAGCGGGTGGACACCTGCGCGGCGGAGTTCGCGTCCGATACCGCCTACATGTACTCCACCTACGAGGAGGAGTGCGAGGCCGAGGTCTCCGACCGGAAGAAGATCATGGTGCTCGGCGGCGGCCCGAACCGCATCGGCCAGGGGATCGAGTTCGACTACTGCTGCGTCCATGCCGCGCTGGCCATGCGCGATGACGGCTATGAGACCATCATGGTCAACTGCAACCCGGAGACCGTCTCCACCGACTACGACACCTCCGACCGCCTCTACTTCGAGCCGGTGACCCTGGAGGACGTGCTGGAGATCGCCGACAAGGAGCAGCCGGCCGGCGTGATCGTCCAGTTCGGCGGCCAGACCCCGCTGAAGCTGGCCCGGGAACTCGAGGCCGCCGGGGTGCCGATCATCGGCACCACCCCGGATGCCATCGACCGTGCCGAGGACCGCGAGCGCTTCCAGCAGATGATCGACAAGCTGGGCCTCAAGCAGCCGCCCAACGCCACCGCGCGCAGCTTCGAGGACGCCTTCGCCAAGGCCGAGGCCATCGGCTACCCGCTGGTGGTGCGGCCCTCCTACGTGCTCGGCGGCCGGGCCATGGAGATCGTCTACAGCGCCGACGAGCTGGAGAACTACATGACCCACGCGGTCAAGGTCTCCAACGACTCGCCGGTGCTGCTCGACCACTTCCTCAACGCCGCGATCGAGGTCGACATCGACGCCGTGTCCGACGGGGCGCAGGTGGTGATCGGCGGCATCATGCAGCACATCGAGCAGGCCGGCGTGCACTCCGGCGACTCTGCCTGCGCGCTGCCGCCCTATTCGCTGCCCGCCGATGTCCAGGACGAGATGCGCGACCAGGTCAAGCGCATGGCGGTGGAGCTCGGCGTCAACGGCCTGATGAACGTCCAGCTGGCCTGGCAGGGCGGCGAGATCTACGTCATCGAGGTCAACCCGCGGGCCTCGCGCACCGTGCCCTTCGTCTCCAAGTGCATCGGCACCTCCCTGGCCCAGGTGGCGGCGCGCTGCATGGCCGGCACCTCCCTGGCCGACCAGGGCTTCGAGACCGAGGTCGTGCCGCCCTTCTACAGCGTCAAGGAGGCGGTCTTCCCGTTCAACAAGTTCCCCGGCGTCGATCCCATCCTGTCGCCGGAGATGAAGTCCACCGGCGAGGTCATGGGCTCCGGCGACACCTTCGCCGAGGCCTTCTACAAGGCCCAGCTGGGGGCCGGCGAGGCGATTCCGGCCCTGACCGGCGAGCGGCAGGCCTTCCTCTCGGTGCGCGACCCGGACAAGGAGGGTGTTATCGAGGTGGCCCGTTCTCTGGTAAAATTGGGCTTCACCCTTTGTGCGACCCGCGGCACGGCGTCGGCCCTCCAGGCAGCCGACCTGCCGGTAGAGGTCGTCAACAAGGTCTATGAAGGTCGTCCGCACATCGTCGATCTGCTCAAGAACGACGAGGTTGCCTATATCGTCAACACCACCGAGGGCCGTCAGGCCATCAATGATTCCTCGGTGATCCGCCGCACCGCACTCGCCCACAAGGTTCCCTATGCCACCACCCTGGCCGGGGCCAGCGCCGTTTGTCTGGCGCTCGAGTACGGCAATGCCATCACCGTGCGGCGGCTACAGGAACTGCATGCAGGAGTCAGTCAATGAACAAGGTCCCGATGACCGTCGTCGGTGAGCAGCGCCTTCGCGACGAACTCGAGCACCTGAAGAGCGAGGCCCGCCCGAACGTGATCGCTGCCATCGCCGAGGCTCGCGAGCACGGCGATCTCAAGGAGAACGCCGAGTACCATGCCGCCCGCGAGCAGCAGGGGTTCATCGAGGGTCGCATCCAGGAGATCGAAGGCAAGCTCTCCAACGCCCAGGTCATCGACGTCACCAAGCTGCCCAAGACCGGCAAGGTGATCTTCGGCGTGACCGTGGAGCTGATCAACCTGGAGACCGACGAGGAAGTGACCTACCGCATCGTCGGCGAGGACGAGGCCGACATCAAGGCCGGCCAGATCTCCGTGACCTCGCCCATCGCCCGGGCCCTGATCGGCAAGGAGGAAGGCGAGGTGGTGCTGGTGCGTACCCCCGGCGGCGACGTCGAGTACGAGATCGGCAAGGTCGAACACCTCTGACCCCAGCCGGAAGAGCGGCGCTTCGCGCCTAGAAGCTTGAAGCTGGAAGAAAAACACCCCGCAACCATGGTTGCGGGGTGTTTTGTATCTAAGGCTGATAGATCACTGCTGGCTTCCAGCTTCCAGCTTCCAGCTTGCGCGAAGCGCGATCAGTGGCGGCCGTGGTGATTCTCGAAGCGCTTGATGTTGGAGAGCTTCGGGTTGGCCTTGGGGTTGTGGCGATAGAAGAGCGCGACCTTGCCGATCTTCTGGACCAGCTCGGCGCCGCTCTCGTCGACCAGCGCCTCGAGCATGGCGGCGCGGTCCTCGCGCTCGGTCAGGGCCAGCTTGACCTTGACCAGCTCATGGTCCTTCAGGGCCCGGTCGAGTTCGGCGAGCACGCCCTCGGAGAGGCCGTTCTCGGAGACCGTGACCACGGGGTCGAGATGGTGGCCGATGCTGCGAAATGCTTTCTTTTGTGCCTGTGACAAGCTCATGGTATCGTGCTTCTTCCCGGTTGGCGCGCAGCGCACATGGTACGGTGAATCGCTCCGCGGCGAAAGCGTGGCCGCCCTCACCGCGCCAGACACGCCGGACCGCAGGTCAGCACCCCGTCCCCGATTCCGGAATTCGCTCGACCGCCTGTCTTACCCGCAACACGACACAGGTGATGCCGTGGCACCTCCCCCTGATTCCCGTTCCAAGGGCGCCGGTGGCGTCAAGCGTCGCGGTGCCAGCAAGAGCAGCGCCGGCTGGCTGAAGGAGCATTTCGACGATCGCTATGTCCAGCAGAGCTGGCAGGACGGCTATCGCTCGCGGGCCAGCTACAAGCTGCTCGCCCTGGACGAGAAGGATAGGCTGCTGCGCCCCGGGATGACGGTGATCGACCTCGGCGCCGCTCCCGGTGGCTGGAGCCAGGTCGCCGCCGATAAGGTCGGCGACCAGGGCGTGGTCATCGCCTCCGACATCCTCGAGATGGACGCCCTGGCCGGCGTCGACTTCGTTCAGGGCGACTTCACCGAAGAGGCGGTGCTCGAGGAGATCCTCGCCCGGCTCGGCGATCGTCCCGTGGACCTTGTGATGTCGGACATGGCCCCCAACATGAGTGGTATGGCCGCCATCGACCAGCCCCAGGCCATGTACCTGGTGGAGCTGGCCCTGGACCTGGCGCGCCAGACCCTGTCCCCCGGCGGCACCTTCCTGGCGAAGGTGTTCCAGGGCGAAGGATTCGATGCCTACCTGAAGGAGCTGCGCGGCAGCTTCAAGCGGGTGGTGACCCGCAAGCCGGAGGCCTCCCGGGCGCGTTCCCGCGAGGTCTACCTGCTGGCGGAAGGATTTCGCGGCTGAGCGGCCCCCGGCGAGGCGGGGTCGGCGATAGTCCCAGACTAACGAGGCGATGGCCGGACAAGGCGGCGTGTCTGTGTCACAGTGGTCACAGGCGCCGGACCGCTCCCGGCCCATGCTGGCTGAACATGCGTCGCTAGGGTAGTGTCGAAGGTCCAGGCATGTTCGGCCGACAGATTCTTGCAATGAGGGTAGTCCCTTGAACGACATGGCGAAGAACCTGATTCTGTGGTTGGTCATCGCGGCGGTGCTGCTGACGGTGTTCAACAACTTCAGCGTCGAGAATGCACCCCAGACGATGAACTACTCCCAGTTCGTCCAACAGGTGCAGAACGAGCAGGTCAAGAGCGTGACCATCGATGGCTACACCATCAGCGGCGAACGCAACGACGGCTCCCAGTTCCAGACGATCCGGCCGGCCGCCGAGGATCCCAAGCTGATGGACGACCTGCTCGCCCACAACGTCACCGTGGTGGGCAAGAAGCCGGAGGAGCAGAGCCTGTGGACGCGGTTGCTGATCGCCAGCTTCCCGATCCTGCTGATCCTGGCCATCTTCATGTTCTTCATGCGCCAGATGCAGGGCGGGGGGGCCGGCAAGGGCGGCCCCATGAGCTTCGGCAAGTCCAAGGCCAAGCTGCTCTCTCAGGACCAGATCAAGACCACCTTCGCCGACGTCGCCGGCTGTGACGAGGCCAAGGAGGAGGTCGAGGAGCTGGTGGACTTCCTGCGCGACCCGACCAAGTTCCAGCGCCTGGGGGGCACCATTCCGCGTGGCGTGCTGATGGTCGGCCCGCCCGGCACCGGCAAGACGCTGCTCGCCAAGTCCATCGCCGGCGAGGCCAAGGTGCCCTTCTTCTCGATCTCCGGCTCCGACTTCGTCGAGATGTTCGTTGGCGTCGGCGCCTCCCGGGTGCGCGACATGTTCGAGCAGGCCAAGAAGCAGGCGCCCTGCATCATCTTCATCGACGAGATCGATGCCGTGGGTCGCTCGCGGGGCGCCGGCATGGGCGGCGGCAACGACGAGCGCGAGCAGACCCTCAACCAGCTGCTGGTCGAGATGGACGGCTTCGAGGCCAACGAGGGCATCATCGTCATCGCCGCCACCAACCGTCCCGACGTGCTGGATCCGGCGCTGCTGCGCCCCGGCCGCTTCGACCGCCAGGTGGTGGTGCCGCTGCCCGACATCCGCGGCCGCGAGCACATCCTGAACGTCCACCTGCGCAAGGTGCCGCTGGCGGACGACGTCAAGCCGTCGCTGATCGCCCGCGGTACCCCGGGCTTCTCCGGCGCCGACCTGGCCAACCTGGTCAACGAGGCCGCGCTCTTCGCCGCCCGGCGCAACAAGCGCCTGGTCGGCATGGAAGAGCTGGAGATGGCCAAGGACAAGATCATGATGGGGGCCGAGCGCCGCTCCATGGTCATGACCGAGAAGGAAAAGCTCAATACCGCCTACCACGAGTCGGGGCACGCCATCATCGGCCTGCTGATGCCGGAGCACGATCCGGTCTACAAGGTGACCATCATCCCCCGTGGCCGGGCGCTGGGCGTGACCATGTTCCTGCCCGAGCAGGACCGCTTCAGCCTGTCCCGCCAGCAGATCATCAGCCAGATCTGCTCGCTGTTCGGGGGGCGCATCGCCGAGGAGATGACCCTGGGGCCGAACGGCGTGACCACCGGCGCCTCCAACGACATCAAGCGCGCCACCGAGCTCGCCCACAACATGGTGGCCAAGTGGGGCCTGTCCGAGGAGATGGGGCCGGTGATGTACGACGAGGACGAGTCCCACCAGTTCCTCGGCGGCCCGGGCCAGGGCGGCAAGCTCAAGTCCGGCGAGACCACCACCAAGCTCGACAAGGAAGTGCGGCGGATCATCGACGAGTGCTACCAGCAGGCCGAGAAGCTGCTCGAGGAGAACCGCGACAAGCTCGACGCCATGGCCGAGGCGCTGATGCAGTACGAGACCATCGACGCCGACCAGCTCAAGGACATCATGGAGGGGCGCTCCCCGCGTCCGCCCAAGGACTGGGACGAGGGTGGTCCGGGCAGTGGCTCCCCGGTCACCGAGCAGCCGCAGGGGGAGTCTTCGCCCGCCGATGACGGCGACGAGGACGACGAGGAGCCGAGCCGTCGGCCCTCCGATCCCCTGGGCGGACCGGCCGGCGGCTGATCCGCGACACTCACCACCGGGCGCCCTGCGGGGCGCCTTCGCCGTGGCGGGGGCCGTGAGGCCTCCCGCCTCACCCGAACGCCTTCAGGACGATGATGCATTCCAGCACTCCCGCTTCCTTGCAGTGTGGCCGGCACCGGCTCGATCTCTCCTTTCCCCGCGTGATGGGGATCCTCAACGTCACTCCCGACTCCTTCTCCGATGGCGGCCACCACGTCGCCCTGGACGATGCCCTGCGACGCGCCGAGCAGATGCTCGCCGAGGGGGCCGCCATCATCGACGTGGGCGGCGAGTCCACCCGGCCCGGCGCCGAACCCGTCCCGGTCCAGCAGGAGCTCGACCGCGTGGTGCCGGTGGTGGAGGCCCTGGTGCGCGAGCTGGATGCCCTGGTCTCGGTGGACACCAGTACCCCGGAGGTGATGCGCGAGGCCTCGCGGGCCGGTGCCGGCATGCTCAACGACGTGCGCAACCTGCGCCGCGAGGGGGCCCTGCGCGCCGCCGCCACCAGCGGGTTGCCGGTGTGCGTGATGCACATGCTGGGCGAGCCCGGCGACATGCAGGAGGCGCCCCGCTACGACGTGCCGGTGGAGGAGGCGGTGACCGACTTCCTGGAATCCCGGGTGGCGGCCTGCGAGGCGGCCGGGCTGCGCCGCGAGCGGTTGATCCTCGATCCGGGGTTCGGTTTCGCCAAGACCGTCGAGCACAACCTGCGCCTGCTCAAGCACCTGGATCGTCTCGAGCGGCTGGGCCTGCCGCTGCTGGTGGGCATGTCGCGCAAGAGCATGATCGGCAAGGTGCTGGGGCGGCCGGTGGAGGAGCGCCTGTCCGGCGGCCTGGCGCTGTCCGCCCTGGCCGTCGAGCGCGGCGCGCGGATACTGCGCGTCCACGATGTGGGCCCCCACGTGGATGCGGTGAACATGACCTGGGCCGTTCTCAAGGAAGGGTGCGCCAATGACTAAGCGATACTTCGGAACCGACGGAATCCGCGGCACGGTGGGCGAGGCGCCCATCACGGCGGACTTCATGCTCAAGCTGGGCTGGGCCACCGGCCGGGTGCTGGCCCGCGAGAGCGGGCGGGCGCGGGTGCTGATCGGCAAGGATACCCGCATCTCCGGCTACATGTTCGAGTCGGCCCTGGAGGCCGGGCTGTCCGCCGCCGGCGTGGACGTCATCCTGCTCGGCCCCATGCCCACCCCGGGGATCGCCTACCTGACGCGCACCTTCCGCGCCGACGCCGGCATCGTCATCTCGGCCTCCCACAATCCGTTCGCCGACAACGGCATCAAGTTCTTCTCGGCGGCGGGGACCAAGCTCGACGATGCCCTGGAGGCCCGCATCGAGGCGATGCTCGACGAGCCCCTGACCACCGTGGCGCCGGACGCCCTGGGCAAGGCCCGTCGGGTCGACGATGCCGCCGGGCGCTACATCGAGTTCTGCAAGTCGACCATCCCCGACCGGGTGGACCTGCACGGCCTGAAGATGGTGGTCGACTGCGCCCACGGCGCCACCTACCACATCGCCCCCAACGTCTTCCGCGAGCTCGGTGCCGAGGTCGGCGTGATCGGCGGCGCGCCGGACGGGCTCAACATCAACCGCGAGGTCGGCTCGACCCATCCCGCCGCGCTGCGCGCCGCCGTCATCCAGCAGGGCGCCGACCTGGGCGTGGCCTTCGACGGCGACGGCGACCGGGTGCTGATGGTGGACGCCGACGGCCGCGAGATCGACGGCGACGACATCCTCTACCTGATCGCCCGTGACCGCCATGGGCGGGGCGATCTGGGTGGCGGCGTGGTCGGCACCCTGATGAGCAACTTCGGCCTGGCCGCGGCGCTGGAGACGCTGGGGATTCCCTTCGAGCGGGCCAGGGTCGGCGACCGCTACGTCATGGAGCGCCTGGCCGCCAACGGCTGGCAGCTCGGCGGCGAATCCTCGGGCCATATCGTCTGCGGTCACGTCCAGACCACCGGAGACGGCATCGTCTCCGCCCTGCAGGTGCTGTCGATCATGGTGCGCGAGGGCGCTTCCCTGGGGAAGCTGCTCGCGGGCCTGGAGAAGGCCCCCCAGATGCTCGTCAACGTGCGCCTCACGCCCGGGGCCGATGCCAAGGCGTTGATGGAGGCCCCGGCGCTCAAGTCCGCGGTGGCCGCCGTGGAGGCCGAGCTGGGCGACCAGGGTCGGGTGCTGCTGCGGCCTTCCGGCACCGAGCCGCTGATCCGGGTCATGGTCGAGGGCCGGCCCCACCTGGACGTGGACGGCCTGGCCCGACGCCTGGCCGGCGACGTCGAGGGGCTGCTGTCCTGACGCCGGAACCCTGGTTGTCTTGACAGGGCCGCTCCTATACCATTTCGCTCCACCTTGAAAGAGGGATGTCGCATGCCTACGCCGCTGATCGCCGGCAACTGGAAGATGAACGGGTCCCGGGCCCTGGTCGAGGAGTTCGCCCAGGCCTTCCGTGACGCCGACCTGTCGCCCGGGGTGGAGGTGGCGCTGATGGTGCCCTTCCCCTATCTGGAGGCCGCCGGTCGTGCCTTCGCCGGCACGCCCGTGGCGCTGGGCGCCCAGACCCTGAGCGACCAGCCCGCCGGCGCCTTCACCGGCGAGGTCAGCGGCGAGATGCTGGACGATTGCGGCGCCCGCCTGGTGCTGGTGGGGCACTCCGAGCGGCGCACGCTGTTCGGCGAGGACGACGCCGCCGTGCTGGCCCGGGTCAAGGCCGCCCTGGCGGTGGGCCTGACCCCGGTGCTGTGCCTGGGCGAGACCCTCGAGGAGCGTGACGACGGGCGGACCGAGGCCGTGGTGCTCGGCCAGCTCGAGGCGGTCTTCGACGCTCTCGCCCCCGACGAGCGGGGACGTCTGGTGATCGCCTACGAGCCGGTCTGGGCCATCGGAACCGGCCGCACCGCCACGCCGGAGCAGGCTCAGGCGGTCCATGCGGCCATCCGCGAGCGCCTCGGGCGCTACGGCGACGCCCTCGCCGCCGGCATGCAAGTCCTCTATGGCGGCAGCATGAAGGCCGCCAACGCCGCCGAGCTGCTCGCGCAGCCGGACATCGACGGCGGCCTGGTGGGCGGTGCCTCCCTGAAGGTCGACGAATTCCTAGCCATTTGCCAGTCAGCAGGTTGATTCCATGCAAGTTGCCATTCTCATGATCCATGTGGCGATCGCCATCGCCCTGGTCGCCCTGATCCTGCTGCAGCAGGGCAAGGGCGCCGATGCCGGCGCCTCCTTCGGCGGCGGCGCCTCCCAGACCGTGTTCGGTTCCCGGGGCAGCGGCAGTTTCCTGTCGCGGGCCACCGGCGTGCTGGCCGCGGCCTTCTTCGCCACCTCCCTGACCCTGGCCTACTTCGCCTCCCAGGCCGGCGAGGCGCCGGAAGAGGCGGGCATTCCCGATGCCGAGCTCATCGAGCAGCAGAATGCCGTGCCGACCCTTGACGACGAGGAGCAGGGTATGGATAATACTGCGCCAGTGCTGGAGGAAAGCGGCGGCAACTGAGCCGCGGATCCGGCCTCCCCTTATGCCGAAGTGGTGGAATTGGTAGACACGCTATCTTGAGGGGGTAGTGGCCTTATGGCCGTGCGGGTTCAAGTCCCGCCTTCGGCACCATCTTTGAAGCCGGCATGGCGACCTAGCGCCGAATGTCGAGCCTTCATAGCAGGATTGGCGGAGCGGTGTCTCCGACTTGACTCAAGCGTCGAGTCGGCATAGAATCACCGACCTAGATTGATGCGGGGTGGAGCAGTCTGGTAGCTCGTCGGGCTCATAACCCGAAGGTCATCGGTTCAAATCCGGTCCCCGCTACCATCTTCCTGGCAGGCATGCAGGTGTTTCAGGGGCATGCCAGAGAGCCGAAGTGGTATACAGGTTTCTTGTCAAAGCCCCTTCCTGTGAAGGGGCTTTTTGTTAGCAGCCAGCACGCCGGATCATGCCGGCGACGCTGTGCCGGGCAACGCCAATCAGCCACCTGACTTTCCTGTTCACTCCCGGCCAGGTGCCTGATGCAACGGCTGTAGGAGCTTTCTTCCGTGGCAACCAAGGATGCTGCGCTGCATGCGCTGATCGAACCGGTGGTGTCGTCCATGGGGTTCGAACTGTGGGGCATCGACTACCTGTCCCAAGGCAAGCACTCCCGCCTGGTGATCTACATCGATCACGAGGAGGGCGTGAGCGTGGACGATTGCGCGGATGTCAGCCGCCAGGTCAGTGCGGTGTTCGATGTCGAGGATCCCATCGCCGGGGAGTACCGGCTCGAGGTCTCCTCCCCGGGCATGGACCGCCCCCTGTTCACCCTCGATCAGTTCGCGCGCTATGCCGGCCACCAGGTGGCGGTGAAGTTGCGCGTGCCCTTCGACGGGCGACGCAAGTTTCAGGGGCTGCTGGCCGGCGTCGAGGGCGACGAGGTGCTGGTGCGGCTCGGCGACGAGGAATATTGCTTTCCCATCGAGAGCATCGACCAGGCGCGGGTCGTTCCGCAGTTCAAGGACTGAGGTCGGTGCAACAGGACGGGTTTTCTGGCGAGGCTAAGTCATGAGTAAAGAGATTCTGGCGGTCGTCGATGCGATCTCCAACGAGAAGGGGGTCCCCCGCGAGGTGATCTTCGAGGCCGTCGAGGCGGCGCTGGCCAGCGCGTCACGCAAGCGCTTCGAGGACGAGGAAGCCAGCGTACGGGTGCGTATCGATCGTCGTACCGGTGACTACGAGACCTTCCGTCGCTGGGAGGTCGTCGAGGACGACGACTTCGATGGGCCCGACGCCCAGATCAAGCTCTCCTATGCCCAGCGCCGGGACCCGCCGCTCGGCCTGGGCGACGTGGTCGAGGAGCAGATCGAGAACGCCGCCTTCGGGCGCATCGCCGCCCAGACCGCCAAGCAGGTCATCGTGCAGAAGGTGCGCGAGGCCGAGCGCGCCGAGGTGGTGCGGCTCTATGCCGACCGCGAAGGCGAGCTGGTGGCCGGTATCGTCAAGAAGACGACACGGGATGGCCTGATCATCGATCTGGGCGATAACGCCGAGGCCTTCCTGCCGCGCAGCGAGATGATTCCCGGCGAACGGTATCGCATGAACGAGCGGGTACGCGCGCTGCTGGTCAAGGTCGATCCCGAGGCCCGGGGCGCTCAACTGATCCTGTCCCGGACCTGTCCGGAACTGATCATCGAGCTGTTCAAGATCGAGGTGCCGGAGATCGCCGAGCAACTCATCGAGATCAAGGGCGCCGCCCGGGACCCGGGTTCCCGCGCCAAGATCGCGGTCAAGACCAACGACCGTCGCATCGATCCGGTGGGGGCCTGCGTGGGCATGCGCGGCTCGCGGGTCCAGGCGGTGTCCACCGAGCTGCAGAACGAGCGGGTGGACATCGTGCTGTGGGACGACAACCCCGCCCAGCTGGTGATCAACGCCATGGCGCCGGCGGATGTCGCCTCCATCCTCGTCGACGAGGATGCCCACGCCATGGACGTGGCGGTCGCCGAGGACAACCTGGCCCAGGCCATCGGCCGCAGCGGCCAGAACGTGCGTCTGGCCTCCGAGCTCACCGGCTGGCGTCTCAACGTCATGACCGAGGCCGAGGCCGAGGCCAAGCGAGATCAGGAGATCGACAGCCTGGTCGAGCACTTCATCCAGCACCTGGACATCGACGAGGACGTGGCGCGCCTGCTGGTCGAGGAAGGCTTCACCTCCCTGGAGGAGGTCGCCTATGTCCCGGTGGAGGAGATGCTGGAGATCGAGGAGTTCGACGAAGAGCTCATCGAGGAGCTGCGCGCTCGCGCCAAGGACGAGCTGTTGAACCTGGCCATCGCCTCCGAGGAGGAGCTCGATGGGGCCCAGCCGGCCGACGACCTGCTGGAGATGGAAGGCATGGAGCGTCACCTGGCGTTCATCCTGGCCAGCCGGGGCATCGTCACCATGGAGGACCTCGCCGAGCAGTCCGTCGACGATCTGACGGACATCGAGGGGCTGGACGAGGAGCGCGCCGCGGCACTGATCATGACTGCCCGTGCGCCCTGGTTCGAGAGCGAACAGTAAACGGGTCACGGGCTGAGGAGGGTCGTAATGTCAGAAATGACCGTTAAGGATTTTGCAGCGAAGGTGGGGCGCGATGTCCCCCGCCTGCTGGAACAGATGAAAGAAGCCGGGCTCAAGCACAAGTCCGAGGCCGACGCCGTGTCCGAGGAGGACAAGCGCCAGCTGCTCGACTACCTGACCAAGAGCCACGGTGGCGAGGGGGCGGCGCCCAAGAACCGCATCACCCTGACCCGCAAGACGCGCAGTCGCATCAAGACCGGCGAGCGGGGCAAGAGCATCGAGGTGCAGGTTCGCAAGAAGCGCACCTACGTCAAGCGTGAGGAGAAGCCCGCCGAGGAGCCTAAGGCCCAGGATCATGGGCCGCGCCAGCTGGTCGGCGACATGGCCGAGGCGGAAGCCAAGGCCGAGGCCCAGGCCGCCGAGGAGGCCAAGCGCCGCGCCGAGGAGCAGGCCGCCCGCGAGGCCGAGGAGAAGGCCAAGGCCGAAGCCGCCGTGCCGGCCGAGCCGGAGATCCCGGTGCCCGAGCTCGAGACCGCCGCGCCGGCCCCCGAGGAGGCCCCCGCGCCGCCCAAGGAAGGCCGTGGCGAAGGCCGTCGTGCGGCCGTCAAGAAGGCCAGCGGCAAGGCCGGCAAGAAGGGCCGCGGCGAGCGGGACGACGACGATCGCAGCGAACGCGAGGAGCGTCGTCGCGGCGGCAAGAAGGCCAAGCGTGCCGAGCGTCGCGGCGGCCGGCGTGGCGGCCAGGGCGGCGGCAAGCACGGCTTCCAGAAGCCGACCCAGCCGATCGTCCGCGAGGTCTCCATCCCCGAGTCCATCAGCGTGGCCGACCTGGCCGACAAGATGTCGATCAAGGCCAACGAGGTCATCAAGACCATGTTCACCATGGGCGCGGCGGTGACCATCAACCAGACGATCGACCAGGACACCGCGGCCATCGTGGTCGAGGAGATGGGCCACAAGCCCAAGCTGGTCAAGGACGATGCGCTGGAGACCGAGGTCCTCGAGGGCATCTCCTACGAGGGCGAGGAGATCAGCCGGTCGCCGGTGGTGACCGTCATGGGTCACGTCGACCACGGCAAGACCTCGCTGCTCGACTACATCCGCCGGGCCAAGGTGGCCACCGGCGAGGCCGGCGGCATCACCCAGCACATCGGCGCCTACCACGTCGAGGACGATCACGGTGGCGTGACCTTCCTCGACACCCCGGGCCACGCGGCCTTCACCGCCATGCGTGCCCGCGGCGCCAAGGCCACCGACGTGGTGGTGCTGGTGGTGGCCGCCGACGACGGCGTCATGCCGCAGACCATCGAGGCCATCGAGCACTCCAAGGCCGCCGAGGTCCCGATGGTGGTCGCGGTCAACAAGATCGACAAGCCCGATTCCGATCCGGACCGGGTCAAGAACGAGCTGTCCCAGCACGGCGTCATCTCCGAGGAGTGGGGCGGCGACACCCAGTTCGTCCATGTCTCCGCCAAGTCCGGCGAGGGTATCGAGGAACTCCTCGAGGCCATCCAGCTGGTCTCCGAGGTGCTGGAGCTCAAGGCCGTGCCCGATGCGCCCGGCAAGGGCGTGGTCATCGAGTCGCGCCTGGACAAGGGCCGCGGCCCCGTGGCCACCGTGCTGGTCCAGAACGGCACCCTGAAGAAGGGCGACATCGTGCTCGCCGGCCTGCACTACGGCCGCGTGCGCGCCCTGACCAACGAGCTCGGCAAGCAGGTCGACGAGGCCGGTCCGGCCATGCCGGTGGAGGTCCAGGGCCTGGACGGCACCCCCGAGGCGGGTGACGACTTCATGGTCCTCGACGACGAGAAGAAGGCCCGCGAGGTCGCCAACTTCCGTCAGGGCAAGTACCGCGAGGTGCGCCTGGCCCGCCAGCAGAAGGCCAAGCTGGAGAACATGTTCAGCCAGATGGGCCAGGAAGAGGCCGCCAAGCTCAACATCGTGCTCAAGGCCGACGTCCAGGGCTCCCTGGAGGCCATCAAGGGCGCGCTGGAAGAGCTGTCCACCGACGAGGTGCAGGTCTCCGTGGTGTCCTCCGGCGTGGGCGGCATCACCGGCACCGACGCCAACCTGGCGCTGGCCAGTGAGGCCATCGTGGTCGGCTTCAACGTCCGTGCCGACGCCGCGGCTCGCGAGATCATCGAGCGTGAGGGCCTGGAGCTGCGCTACTACAGCGTCATCTACCAGCTCATCGACGAGGTCAAGCAGGCCATGAGCGGCATGCTCGAGCCGGAGTGGAAGGAAGAGATCGTCGGCGTGGCCGAGGTCCGCGACGTCTTCCGCGCGCCCAAGATCGGCGCCGTCGCCGGCTGCATGGTGGTCGAGGGCACCGTCTATCGTCACAAGAAGATCCGTGTCCTGCGCGAGAACGTGGTCATCTACGAGGGCGAGCTCGAGTCCCTGCGCCGCTACAAGGACGACGTCAACGAGGTCCGCAACGGCATGGAGTGCGGCATCGGCGTGAAGAACTACAACGACGTCCAGGTCGGCGACAAGATCGAGGTCTTCGACCAGGTCAAGGTCGAGCGGACCCTCTGATCGCCAGGAGCCGAGCATGCGCGAATTCCAGCGTACCGACCGGGTGGCCGACCAGCTCCAGAAGGAGCTGGCGGTCCTCATCCAGCGCGAGATCAAGGATCCGCGACTGGGCATGGTCACCGTCAGCGGGGTCACGGTCAGCCGTGACCTCGGCTACGCCGACGTCCACGTGACCCTGCTGGGCGAACAGGACCCGGAGCGCATCAAGGAGAACCTGGTGGTGCTCAAGCGCGCCGCCGGCTTCCTGCGCAGCCAGATCGCCCGACGCATCAAGCTGCGCCATGTCCCGGAGCTGCGCTTCCACTACGACGAGAGCGTGGTGCGCGGCCAGCGGCTGTCCTCGCTGATCGACGAGGCGGTGGCCAGCGACCGGCGTCGTCACGACGACGACGAGGGAGCCGAGGACTGATGGCGCGTCGGCGGCGCGGACTCCCGGTGGATGGCGTGCTGCTGCTGGACAAGCCCCAGGGGGTGTCCAGCAATCACGCCCTGCAGCGGGCGCGGCGGCTGTTCCAGGCGCAGAAGGCCGGCCACACCGGGACCCTCGACCCCATGGCCACCGGCCTGCTGCCGGTGTGCTTCGGCGAGGCCACCAAGTTCACCGCCTACCTGCTGGAGGCGGACAAGACCTATCGCACTCGGGTCGAGCTCGGCGTCATCACCGACACCGGAGATGCCGAGGGCGAGGTGGTCGAGCGCCGCACGGTGCCGCGCCTCGCCGAGGCCGAGGTGGCGGCGGTGCTCGACCGTTTCGTCGGCGAGATCGAGCAGGTGCCGCCGATGCACTCCGCCCTGAAGCATCAGGGCCGCAAGCTCTACGAGCTGGCCCGCGAGGGCAAGACCGTCGAGCGTGCAGTGCGTCGCGTGAGGGTGTATGATGCGCGCCTCCTGTCGTTCGAGGGCGATGCCTTCGAGCTGGAAGTGCGCGTGAGCAAGGGCACCTACATCCGGACCCTGGCCGAGGACATCGGCGAGGCGCTGGGCTGCGGGGCCCACATCAGCATGCTGCGCCGGCTCGGCACCGGTCCCTTCGAGGCGGAGGGCATGGTCACGCCCGAGGCCCTGGAGGCGCTGCCGGACCAGGCGGCCCGCGAAGCGCTGTTGTTGCCGGTGGACGTGCTGGTGGCCGGGCTGCCCCGCCGCGAGCTGGACGAGCGGGCGGCACGACGCCTGCGACATGGCCAGAGCGCCGGGCTGGAGACGGGCGAGCTGCCCGTCGACACCCTGGTGCGACTCTACCGCGACGAGACCTTCCTGGGGCTCGGCGTGGTGCGCAAGGCCGGGGAGATCGCCCCGCGCCGACTGCTGAGCACCGCCCCGGCGGACTCGGCATGAACCCGCCGGCCCGTGGCCGGCGTGGAGACTGCAAATATGCGTGGTCTCCGTACATTCATCACTCAGGCATATTGCTGACTGGAGAGACAGATGGCACTGACCGCTGAACAGAAGGCCGCAATCGTCAACGAATACGGCCGTGGCGACAACGACACCGGTTCCCCCGAGGTTCAGGTGGCCCTGCTGACCGCCAACATCGACGGCCTGCAGGATCACTTCAAGACCAACAAGCAGGATCACCACTCCCGCCGTGGCCTGATCCGCATGGTCAACCAGCGCCGCAAGCTGCTGGACTACCTGAAGCGCAAGGACTTCGAGCGCTATCAGTCGCTGATTCAGCGCCTCGGCCTCCGTCGCTAAAGAAAAGGGTAATTCGCTACTGCGCTCGATATCCTGGCCGCCGGCGGTGCCGGGGCGCCGGTCCGATCGGAATCCTCATGTAGCAGGCTACACTCCGGTTCCTGCGCGCCGGCGGCGACCAGCCTCTCGTCGCTCGTAACGCGAATTCTCCCTTTCCTTGATGTAGACGTCAGAACGGGCAGCCCCTAGGGGCTGCCCGTTTTGCGTTTGTGGACGCGAGTCGCTTAACCGGTGGCCCTCGCGGGCGTCAACCCCTAAAATGGTCGCCGAGTCGAAACGACCCGAACATGAAACGAAAAGTTGAAGGAAGTCGCCGTGAACCCGGTCAAGAAAACCTTTGAATACGGTCGCAGCACCGTCACCCTGGAAACCGGGCGCATCGCCCGCCAGGCCACCGGTGCCGTGATGGTCACCATGGACGACACCGTGGTGCTGTGCACCGTGGTGGCAAAGAAGGAGGCGCGGCCCGATCAGCCGTTCTTCCCGCTGTCCGTCCACTATCAGGAGAAGACCTACGCGGTCGGCAAGATTCCCGGCGGCTTCTTCAAGCGCGAGGGGCGTCCCACCGAGAAGGAGACCCTCACCTCGCGGCTGATCGACCGTCCCATCCGCCCGCTCTTCCCCAAGGGCTTCATGAACGAGGTCCAGGTCATCTGCACGGTGCTCTCCACCGACCGCAACCATGATCCGGACATCGCCGCCATGCTCGGCACCTCCGCCGCGCTGGCCGTCTCCGGCGTGCCCTTCAACGGGCCCATCGGCGCCGCCCGGGTCGGCTTCAGCGAGGACAAGGGCTACTTCCTCAACCCCACCGTCGAGGAGCTCACCGACTCCGAGCTCGACATGGTGGTGGCCGGTACCGAGAAGGCGGTGCTGATGGTCGAATCCGAGGCCAACGAGCTGCTCGAGGACGAGATGCTCGGCGCCGTGCTCTACGGTCACCAGGAGATGCAGACCGCCATCGCCGCGATCAACGAGCTGGCCGCCGAGGCCGGCAAGCCCAAGTGGGACTGGCAGGCGCCCGCCGAGAACACCGCCCTCAAGGACGCCCTGGCCCGGGACTTCGAGGCCAAGGTCGGCGAGGCCTACCGCATCACCGACAAGATGGCTCGCCAGGACGCCCTGGCCGCGCTGAAGGACGAAGCGGTCGAGCAGCTGGCCGGTGAGGAGGAAGGCCGGTTCGATGCCGACGAGGTGAAGGGGGCCTTCGCCGGCCTGGAGAAGCGCGTGGTGCGCTCCCGGGTGATCAAGGGCGAGCCGCGCATCGACGGCCGCGACCTCAAGACCGTGCGGCCCTTGAACATCGAGGTCGGCGCCCTGCCCAAGACCCATGGCTCGGCGATCTTCACCCGCGGCGAGACCCAGGCCATCGTGGTGGCGACCCTCGGTACCCTGCGCGATGCCCAGCTCATCGAGTCCCTCGAGGGCGAGCGCAAGGATCGCTTCCTGCTGCACTACAACTTCCCGCCCTACAGCGTGGGCGAGGCCGGCTTCATGGGCGGTCCCAAGCGCCGCGAGATCGGCCACGGCCGCCTGGCCCGACGCGGTGTCCAGGCCATGCTGCCCAGCGAGGAGGACTTCCCCTACACCATCCGGGTGGTCTCCGAGATCACCGAGTCCAACGGCTCCAGCTCCATGGCCTCGGTGTGCGGCTCCTCGCTGGCCCTGATGGACGCCGGCGTGCCGATGAAGGCCCCGGTGGCGGGCATCGCCATGGGCCTGGTCAAGGACGACGAGGGCTTCGCCGTGCTGACCGACATCCTGGGCGACGAGGATCACCTGGGCGACATGGACTTCAAGGTCGCCGGCTCGTCCGCCGGCGTCACCGCCCTGCAGATGGACATCAAGATCGAGGGCATCGACGAGGAGATCATGGAGCAGGCGCTGCAGCAGGCCCACGAGGCCCGGCTGCACATCCTCGAGCAGATGAACGCCGTGATCGGCCAGAGCCGCGCCGAGGTGTCCGAGAACGCCCCCTCCATGGCCACCATCAAGATCGACCCGGAGAAGATCCGCGACGTCATCGGCAAGGGCGGCGCCACCATCCGCAAGATCTGCGAGGACACCGGCGCCTCCATCGACCTGGACGACGACGGCACCGTGCGCATCTACGCCGAGGAGAAGGCCTCCGCCAAGGCGGCCATCGATACCGTGCTGGCGATCACCGCCGAGCCGGAGATCGGCAAGCTCTACCGTGGCAAGGTGGTGCGCATCGCCGACTTCGGTGCCTTCGTCAACATCATGCCCGGCACCGACGGCCTGGTGCACATCTCCCAGATCGTGCCCGAGCGCGTCAACGACGTGCGGGACTACCTCAACGAGGGTGACGAGATCGTGGTCAAGGTGCTGGACATCGACAACCGGAACCGGGTGAAGCTCACCATCAAGGAGATCACCCCGGAAGAGAAGAGCGCCTTCGAGGCGGAGGAAGCCGAGACCGCGATCTGATCGCTTCCCAGGCTTTCCACGCCGCCCCCGCAGCCCGCTGCGGGGGCGGCGTCGTTTGAGACCCTGATACGAGCGAGTGGAGCAAAGGAGGCGATATGGACATCGGTCAGACCGCGAGGCGGGAGGCTGCGGGGGCAGGAGCCTGGTGGGCCGTTTGCGCCGTCATGGCAGGCATCTTCCTGCTGGTCACCGCCGAGCAGCTGCCCATCGGGCTGCTCTCCCAGGTGGCCGCCGACCTGGGCGTCACGCCCGGGCTGGCCGGCCTGATGGTCACGGTCCCCGGGGTGGTGGCGGCCTTCGCCGCGCCGCTGCTGCCGGTCGCGGTCGGACGCCTCGACCGCCGTGTGCTGCTGGCGGGGCTGATGGCGGCGATGACCCTGGCCAGCCTCGCCTCGGCCCTGGCCGGAAGCTTCCTCGCCTTGCTCGCCGCCCGCATGCTGGTGGGGGTGTGCATCGGCGGCTTCTGGGCCATCGCCGGCGGGCTGGCGCCGCGCCTGGTGGACGAGGCCCGGGTGCCCCGGGCCATGACGGTGATCTTCGGCGGAGTCGCCGCCGCCGCGGTGCTCGGCGTGCCGCTGGGGACCTGGCTCGGCGAGTCGAGCCACTGGCGGCTGGCCCTCGGCGCCCTCGGGGGGCTGAGCCTGGTCACGGCATTCGCCCTCTGGCACTGGCTGCCGCCCTTGCCGGCCGACCAGCCGGTCAGGCTGGGGATGCTGGTCGCCCAGGTCGGCCACCGCGGCGTGCGGGTGGCGGTGGCCGCCACGGCCTTCATCGTCACCGGCCATTTCATGGCCTACACCTTTATCAGCCCTGTCCTGCAGGAGATCAGCGGCATCGGGCTGCCGCACATCGGCAGCCTGCTGCTGCTCTACGGGGCGGCGGGCATGGTGGGGAACCTGGTGGCCGGGCGCCTCGCCGGCCGGCATCCGTACCGGGCGGTACTGGCGATCCCGGTGCTGCTGGCCCTGGTGGTACTGGCCTATCCGTGGCTGGGGCGGGTGGCGGCGCTGGGCGTGGCTCTCTTGATGGTGTGGGGGGCGGTCTTCGGGGCGATCTCGGTGAGCGTGCAGAGCTGGATCCTGCGCACCGCGCCCAACACCGAGGCGGCCACGGCCCTGATGGCCTTCGTCTTCAACCTGTCGATCGGCCTGGGTGCCCTGCTCGGCGGGGTCGTGGTCGACGCCATCAGCCTGAGCGGGGCGCTCGTCGCCGCCGGCGCGGCCTTCGGTGCGGCGGCCTGGCTGGTGGGCCGCACACCGGCGGGCATCGTCGCCGCGCCGGCCCGCTGAGCCAAAACGCAAGCGCCCCCGCCGAGGGCGGGGGCGCGGGAGGCGGGATGCACCGGGGGATCAGCGCTCGATGGCGAGCGCCACGCCCTGCCCGCCGCCGATGCACAGGGTCGCCAGGCCCTTCTTGGCGTCCCGGGCGATCATCTCGTGGACCAGGGTCACCAGGATGCGGCAGCCGGAGGCGCCGATGGGATGGCCCAGGGCGATGGCGCCGCCGTTGACGTTGATCCGGTCGGCGTCCCAGCCGAGCTCCTTGTTCACCGCCAGGGCCTGGGCGGCGAAGGCCTCGTTGGCCTCGATCAGCTCCAGGTCGTCCAGGCTCCAGCCGGCCTTCTCGAGGCAGCGGCGGGTGGCCGGGGCCGGGCCGATGCCCATGATCGCCGGATCGACGGCGGCGTTGGAGTAGGCCTTGATGCGGGCCAGGGGTTCGAGGCCGAGCGCCTGGGCCTTCTCCGCGGAGCAGATCATCACCACGGCGGCGCCGTCGTTGATCGAGGAGGCGTTGCCGGCGGTGACGGTGCCGTCCTTCTTGAAGGCCGGGCGCATGCCGCCGAGCTTCTCGGCGGTGACCTCGCGGGGGTTCTCGTCGGTGTCGAAGACCAGCGGGTCGCCCTTGCGCTGCGGGATCTCCACCGGGACGATCTGGCCCTTGAACTTGCCCTCGCGAATGGCGGCGGCGGCCTTCTGCTGCGAGCCGGCGGCGAACTCGTCCATCTGCTCGCGGGTGATGCCGTACTTCTCGGCCAGGTTCTCCGCGGTGATGCCCATGTGATAGTCGTTGAAGGCGTCCCACAGGCCGTCGTGGACCATGGTGTCCAGGGCCTTCCAGTCGCCCATCCGCTGGCCGGTGCGGGAGTGGGGCAGCACGTGGGGGGCCAGCGACATGTTCTCCTGGCCGCCGGCCAGGATCAGCTCGGCGTCGCCGCAGCGGATGGCCTGGGTGGCCAGGTGCAGGGCCTTGAGGCCCGAGCCGCAAACCTTGTTGATGGTCATGGCGGGAACGCCCTCGGGCAGGCCGGCCTTGATGGAGGCCTGACGGGCGGGGTTCTGGCCGACACCGGCGGTCAGCACCTGGCCGAGCAGGACCTCGTCGACCTGGTCGGGGGCGACGCCGGTGCTGGCGAGGATGTCCTTGATGACATGGGCACCCAGGTCGCTGGCCGGGATGCCGGCCAGGGAGCCGCCGCAGGCGCCGACGGCGGTACGACGGGCGGCGACGATCACCACTTCTTGCATGAGGAATACTCCTGAAGTTCGCGGACGGGCGTCCGCTCAGCATAGGGGACTCTTGTGCGCTGCGGCAATCCCCGACGACGGAAAATGACCGAACTTCAGTATAGGCAAGGGAGGGGCCGGGGCGATGCCCCGGCACGGCTCAGGCGAGCTGGACGGGGATGGCGTTGCTGGTGTGGCTGATCACGTTGCCTTCCTTCAGGTACACCAGCGCGGGCTCGTGGGCATCGAGCTCGGCGTCGGTGTACTGGGCATAGCTGCAGATGATCACGCGCTGGCCTTCGCCGGCCAGGTGGGCGGCGGCGCCGTTGACCGAGATCACCCGGGAGCCCTCCTCGGCGCGGATGGCATAGGTGGTGAAGCGCTGGCCGTTCTCGACGTTGTAGATCTGGATCTGCTCATTCTCGCGGATGCCGGACATGTCCAGCAGCTCGCCGTCGATGGCACAGGAGCCCTCGTAGTTCAGCACGGCATGGGTGACGCGGGCCATGTGCAGCTTGGCCTTGAGCATGGTGGTCAGCATTCGAGCACTTCCTCTCGTGGCGGCGGCCGGGCCCTCAGCGGGGGAGGGTCAGCGTCAGGTTGTCGATCAGGCGGGTCGAGCCCAGGCGCGCCGCGGCCAGCAGCACGGCGTCGCGCGTCGTCTCGCCGACCGGGCCGAGGTCGGCGGCACGCAGTTCCAGGTAGTCGGGCGCGAAGCCTGCCTCGCTCAGGCGGGCCAGGCCCCGCGCCAGCGTGGCCTCGGTCGGCTCGCCGGCCTCCAGGGCATCGCGCAGCGCACACAGGGTGCGGTAGAGCTCCGGCGCCCGGGCGCGCTGGGCGTCGTCCAGGTAGCCGTTGCGCGAGGACAGCGCCAGGCCGTCCTCGGCGCGAACGATGGGCACGCCCACCACCTCCACGGGCAGGTGGAGATCGGCGACCAGCCGGCGGATCACCGCCAGCTGCTGGTAGTCCTTCTCCCCGAAACAGGCCAGGTCGGGCTGCACCAGGTGGAAGAGCATGGTGACGATGGTCGCCACGCCGTCGAAATGGCCCGGGCGCGAGCCGCCGCACAGCCCCTGCGATACCTCGGGTACGCTGACCCGGGTCTGGGCGTCGAGGCCGCGCGGGTAGATCGTGGCCTCGTCCGGGGCGAACAGCAGGTCGCAGCCGGCCGTCTCGAGCCGCGCCTGGTCCGCCGCCAGGGTGCGCGGATAGGCGTCCAGGTCCTCGCTGGGCCCGAACTGCATGGGATTGACGAAGATGGTGGCGACCACCACGTCGGCCCGGCGACGCGCCTCGGTGACCAGCGCCAGATGGCCGTCGTGCAGGTTGCCCATGGTCGGCACCAGGCCGACGGTCCGGCCCGCCCGGCGGTGGGCCGCCAGGGTCTCGCGCAGGGCGGGGATCGCGTGCAGGGTCCGCATCAGAAGGAGTGCTCCTCGGCGGGGAAGCGCCGCGCCTTGACGTCCTCGTGGTAGCGCCGGAAGGCACCCGGGATGTCCTCGGCCTCCGCCATGAAGTTCTTGACGAAGCGCGGGGTCCGCCCGCCGGTGACCCCGAGCACGTCGTGCATCACCAGGATCTGGCCGTCGGTGTGGGCGCCGGCGCCGATGCCGATGACCGGCACCTCCAGGGCCTCGGCCACGGCACGGCCCAGGCTCGCCGGCACGCACTCGAGCAGGATCACCGAGGCGCCGGCCTCGACCAGGATGCGGGCATCCTCGAGGATGCGGCTGGCCTGGTCGGCGTCGCGGCCCTGGCCCTTGTAGCCGCCGAGCTGGTAGACGGTCTGGGGCGTCAGGCCCAGATGGGCACAGACCGGCACGCCCCGGCGGGTCAGCTCGCGGATCCCGTCGGCCATCCAGGCCTCGCCCTCCACCTTGACCAGCTCGGCCCCGGCGCGCATCAGCTCGCCGGCATCCTGCAGCAGTCGCTCGGTGCTCGCGTTGCTCATGAAGGGCAGGTCCACCATCAGCAGGCTCGCGCCCTTGCCCCGGGCCACGCAGCGGGTGTGGTAGCAGACCTCGTCGAGGGTCACCGGCAGGGTGCTGGCGTGCCCCTGGAGCACCATGCCCAGGGAATCGCCGACCAGCAGGACCTCGATCCCGGCGTCGCTGGCGGCGCGGGCGAAGGACGCATCGTAGGCGGTCAGGCAGCTGAAGGTCTCACCGGCGCGCTTGAAGGCCTGGAGCGTGCTCAGGGTGACAGGTTTCATGGCGTGCTCTCGTGTCGTTCGCGGACGGCCGGCGTGACGCCGGGTCCCTGTGTAACCCGCAATTGTTACCCGAAGCGGGCGGAGGTGTCGATAGGTAACACTCGGCCGTCACCGCTCAGGGTTCGGGTAACACCGGGCGCAGGCCGTCCCGTGTCAGGTCGTCGGCGAGGTCCGCCACGCACCGGCCATCGGGCAGCGACAGCTCCGGCGCGAGCTCGGCCAGGGGCACCAGGACGAAGGCCCGCCGGGTCATCTCCGGATGGGGCAGGATCAGCCGCGGCGTAGCCATCCGTCGCTCGTCGAAGAGCAGCAGGTCCAGGTCCAGGGTGCGGGGCCCCCAGCGGCGTCCCCGGACCCGGCCATGGCGCTGCTCCAGGGCCTGGAGCTGGTCGAGCAGGGCCAGCGGCGACAGCCGGGTCTCCAGCTCGGCCACGGCATTGACGAAGTCGGCCTGGTCGGCGGGGCCGACGGGGCGGCTGGCGTAGCGACGCGAGGCCTGGCGACGGCGGGTCAGCGGCAGGGCGTCGAGCTCGTCCAGGGCGCGCTCCACATGCTCGTGGGGCCCGTCCAGGTTGCTGCCCAGGCCGATCCAGGCGCGATGCGGCGGGTTCATGACTCGCCGGAGGGCTTGCGTGGCTTGCGACGGCGACGACGACGCTTGCGCGGCGCGCCGCTGCCGGCGGGGTCGGCGCCGGCCTTGCTCAGCAGTCGTCGCTGCTCGTGCTCGTCGGCGTCCTGGAAGGCGGTCCACCAGTCGCCCAGGCCCGGCTCGAGTTCGCCGGCCGCCTCGCGGATCAGCAGGAAATCGTAGGCGGCCCGGAAGCGCGGGTGTTCCCGGGTCTGGAAGACGCGCTTGCCGCGACGCAACGGCAGGCGCTGCTGCAGGTCCCAGATGTCGCGCATCGGCAGACTGAAGCGCTTGGGGATGGCGACATGCTGGAGCTGGCGGGAGATGACCTGCTGGGACGCGGCCTGCAGCGCGGGGATGGGCGGCATGCCATCGTCCTCGAGCGCCTTCTGGCGTTGCTGGACGGGTCCCCAGAGCAGGGCGGCGAAGAGGAAGGCCGGGGTCACCGGGCGTTCCTCGTGAATGCGCTTGTCGGTGCTGGCCAGGGCCTGCTCGATGACGGCCTCCGCCCAGGGCAGCTCGGCCATGGCCTCGTCGGCCTCGGGGAACAGCATGGCGAACAGGCCATAGTCGCGCAGCAGCCGGAAGGTCTCCACGCCATGACCGGCCATGAACAGCTTGAGCACCTCATCGAACAGACGGGCCGGCGGCACCTGGAGCAGCAGCGGGGCCAGCTCGGCGATGGGCGCCTCGGTCTCCGGGGCGAGGTGGAAGTCGAGCTTGGCCGCGAAGCGCACGGCCCGCAGCATGCGCACCGGGTCCTCGCGGTAGCGGGTCGCCGGGTCGCCGATCAGGCGCAGGGTGCGCGACTCGATGTCCCGTACGCCGTCGGCGAAGTCGTGGATCGAGAAGTCGGCGATGCTGTAGTAGAGGGCATTGACCGTGAAGTCCCGGCGCAGGGCGTCTTCCTCGATGTTGCCCCAGACGTTGTCGCGCAGCAGCATGCCGTCGTCGGACTGTTGGGCGATATGGTCGCCATGGTCGTCGCCGGGCTTGCCGCGGAAGGTGGTCACCTCGATCACTTCGCGGCCGAAGCGGACATGCACGATACGGAAGCGACGGCCGATGATCCGCGAGTTGCGGAACAGCTCCCGGACCTGTTCGGGCGTGGCATCGGTGGCCACGTCGAAGTCCTTGGGCATGCGGCCCAACAGGGAATCGCGGATGCAGCCCCCCACCAGGAAGGCTTCATGGCCGGCGTTGTGCAGCCGGTACAGCACCTTGAGGGCGGCGTCGCTGAAGTGCTGGCGCGATACCGGATGCTCCTGACGGGGAATGACGCGCAGCACGGGGCGGCTGGCGGACGCGTCCTGCGGGCCGAACAGCGACCGGAGATGCTCGCCGGGGCTCTGCAGGAAGCGGGTAAAACCTTTGATCATGCGGCGTTGTCGACTCGCGGGGGATTCGAAAAGCGTTGAGTGTAGCGGACCCCCGACACCTTGCAAAGCGTGGGGGGTTCTGGCAAGCGTCGTCCGGAAAGGAAACGGGGGAGGCCGTTGGCCTCCCCCGTGAAGCAGGATGCAGCATCCCTGCTGCTGATTCTTCTTCGTGATGGCGCATCGCCTTGAATACGCACCACAGTCACCAAGGAATTTTCAGGCAAGCAATGTTGTTGTCTTTGTTGACGTTCCTGAGGGCGACCGCCTCGTATTCAAAACAATAATCCAACCACGACGGCATGGTGTTTGCCTCCCCCCGCCGTCTTGTTGTTGTTGACGGGGGTGCACCTGGCGGCCCTTGTTCTTGTTGGTGGCCGGGGTTGGTGCGTCGCGTCCTGATTCCGGACTTCGAGCGAATTGTTGTTGTTGCCTCGAAGGACTCGCGCCCTGGTGCCGCTGCTGTTCTTGTTGTCGGCGTGGCGCTCGAGTGTCTTCGGCCCGGGGTCTTGTTGTTGTTATGAGCTCGGGCCCGTCACCGCTCGCGAACCTTGTTGTGATTGTTGGCCGCGGGTGGCATCCGGCGTTGTTTTTCTTGTCCTGAATATAGCAGGGGCTGTGCCATGTTGTGAAAAATGCAATAATAACAACTACATGCGATTTTCGGTGTGATCGCCGCGCCCGAGGCGTCCGATGAGTGTTACCCCCGTAGCCCCCTCGTGGGGCAGGAGGTGTGTGGGAAGGTAACAAATGGGGCGAAACACCCGCGCCGAGGTCGAAGAAGCGCGCCCGCAGCCGGAGCCGCGGGCGCTGGCACTTTGGTCGGGTTGACGGGCGGCGTCAGCCGGCGCTGCGTCTCGGGCCCTTCTTGCGCGGGATGCCCAGGCGCTGGCGACGCTCCCAGAGACACTTGCGGCTGATGCCGAGCTTCTGCGCCAGCTCGGTCTCGCTCATCTGGTCCTGGTGCTCCAGGACGAAGTGCTGGAAGTAGTCTTCCAGGGACAGATCTTCTTCCTCGCCGGCGGCCTCGGCCTGGGGTTCCGCAGGCGGCGTCTCGCCGACGGGCGGGCCAGGCTGTGCGGAAGGGGGCGGGGGAGCCGGCCGCGGCGTCGGGGAAAGCCCCAGGTCGTCGGGGTGGATCAGGTGGCCTTCGGCGAGGATCACGCCTCGCTCGAGGGCGTTCTCCAGTTCGCGCACGTTGCCCGGCCACGGGAAGTCGCGGATCTCCCGGCGGGCGGCCCGGGAGAGCCGCAGGCCGTCGCGGTCGTGACGCCGGCAGGCCTTCTCCAGCAGCACGTCGGCGATCTGCAGGATGTCGTCCTCGCGATCGCGCAGCGGCGGCAGGTCGATCTGCATGACGTTGAGGCGGTAGTAGAGGTCGAGGCGGAACTCGCCGGTCTTGGACAGGGCGCGCAGGTCGCGGTGGGTGGCGGCGATCAGGCGCACGTCCACATGGCGGGTCTCCACCGAGCCGATCTTGCGGATCTCGCCTTCCTGGAGCACGCGCAGCAGCCGTGCCTGGGCGTCCAGCGGCAGCTCGCCGATCTCGTCCAGGAAGAGGGTGCCGCCGTCGGCGGCCTCGACCAGGCCCGTGCGCGCGGCGCTGGCGCCGGTGAAGGCGCCCTTCTCGTGGCCGAACAGCTCGGATTCGATGAGCGTCTCGGGGATGGCCGCGCAGTTCACGCATACCAGTGGGGCGGCGGCGCGCTTGCTCTGCTGGTGGATGGCACGGGCGACCAGCTCCTTGCCGGTGCCGGACTCGCCCTGGATCAGCACGGTGACGTCGGCCGGCGCGGTCTTGCGGATGCGGGTGTAGACCGCCTGCATGGCCGGGCAGTTGCCGATCATGGTCTGGCGTTCGCCGCCGGGTTCGGTGACGTCGGGGGGCTCGCCCTGCTGCAGGGCACGCTGGTGCAGCACCCGGGCGACGGTCTCGAGCAGCTCGTCGTGGTCGAACGGCTTGGCCACGTAGTCCACGGCGCCGAGCTTCAGGGCTTCCACGGCCGAGCGCATGCTGGCGTAGCTGGTCATGATCAGCACCGGCACCGGGGCGGCCCGGGCGATCAACTCGGTGCCCGGCTCGCCGGGCAGGCGCAGGTCGCTGATCACCAGGTCGAAGCCTTGCGGGTCGAGGGCCAGCGCCTCGGCGACCGAGCCGGCCTCGCTGACCTCGTGGTCGTGGCGTTCCAGCAGCCGCTTCAGGGCGCTGCGGATGATGGCTTCGTCTTCAACGATCAGGATCCGGCTCATCGGTGCTCTCAGCATCCTCTTGGTTGAGGGGCAGCCACAGGTTGATGCGGGTGCCGCTGTCCTGTCCGGGGGGAGGGGACTCGATGTCGATCTGGCCGCCGTGTTCGGCGACGATGCTGTAGACCAGCGGCAGGCCGAGCCCCGTGCCTTCACCGGCCGGCTTGGTGGTGGTGAAGGGTTCGAAGAGGTGGTCGCGCACGCTGGCGTCGATGCCGTGGCCCTCGTCGGTGACGGTGACCAGCAGCCAGTCGTCCCGTGGCTCGGCGTCCACGATCACCCGCCCCCCGGGGGTGCTGGCGTCACGGGCATTGCCGAGCAGGTTGATCATCACCTGTTGCAGGCGCTGGGCGTCGCCGGATACCTCGGGCGTCGAAGGGCAACGGTTCTCGTAGCGGATATCCTCCCCCGAGCGGGCAAGGTGGATCAAGTGCAGGGCCTCGTCGGTGACCTCGGCCATCGACACCGGCACGAAGCCCGCGCCGGTCACGTGACGCCCGCCGTGGGCGAAGCCCACCAGCGAGCCGACGATCCGCGACACCCGATCGGTGAGTTGCTGGATCTGGTCGGCGGTCTCAAGCAGCACCGGGTCGTCGGTGTCGTAGCGCAGGTTCTGCGCCAGCGAGGAGATCCCGGTGATGGGATTGCCGATCTCGTGGGCCACGCCGGCGGCCAGCTGGCCGATGGAGGCCAGCCGCGCGGCATGCACCAGCTCGTCCTCCAGCCACTTCATCTCGCTGTGGTCCTCCACCAGGATGACGTTGCCGCCGGGTTCGTGCTCTTCGCCGTGCAGCTCGGCCTTGTGAAGGCTCAGGTAGCGCTGGCCCCGGGCCAGCTCCACCGGTTGCTTGTAGAGGTGGCTGTGGGGTTCGGCGAGGATGCGGCCGAGCAGCTCGTTCCAGGGCGGCGGCAGGGTGTCCCGGTGGGCGCCGATCACCGACTCCCCGGCGATGCCGGAGAGCTCGGCGAGGGCGTCGTTCCACATCAGCAGCTCGCCGTCCTCGCCGAAGGCACAGAGCCCCACCGGCAGCCGGGTCAGGGTTCGCCGGTGATAGCGACGCAACCCGTCGAGCTCCCGGGCCAGCCCGGTGAGGCGCGAGCGGTAGGCTTCCAGGCGGCTCTCGACGAAGTGGATGTCCTCGGTGGCGCCGGGACCGTCCTGGCGATAGGGCAGGAAGCGGTCGACGATGTCCTGGGCCACCGAGGGGCCCATCAGCCCGGAGAGATTGGCCTGGATTCGGTCGCGCAGCCGGCGCAGCGCATAGGGGCGGCCGTCCAGCGGTGACAGCTGCAGCGCCGACAGGGCCCGGTCCACCTCGCGATCGGCGACCTCCTCGCCCAGGGCCCGGGCCAGGTGCCGCTTGATCTCCACGCCGCTGGTCGCCACCAGGGGCAGGCGCATGGGACGCACCACGGCGTCCACGGAGCAGGCCTCGGCGGCGGCGCGCTCGCCGGCCGAGGTCCGGGTGGCCAGCGACACCAGGATGAAGGTGAGCACGTTGACGGCCAGCGAGACCAGGGTGATCACGTACCAGTGGGGCTCGTCGGCCAGCACCTCCAGGCCGGGCGGCAGGATGACCAGCCCCGGATGCTCGCTGAGCAACGGGACCCAGAGGCCCAGCAGCCAGACCGCCGTGCCCATCAGCAGCCCCGTGACCATGCCCTTGCGGTTGGCCCCCGGCCAGTAGAGCAGGGCCAGCATGCCGGGCAGGCACTGGGCCATCCCGCTGAAGGAGGTCACCGCCAGGGTGGAGAGATCGTGGTTCACCCCCACGGTGCGGTAGAACAGCCAGCCGCCGACCACCACCGCGGCGATCAGTCCCCGGCGCAGCCAGCGCAGCCAGCGGTAGAGGTCGGGCTGGGCGATGGGCGGATGCGCCACCAGGACCAGGTGGTTGAGGATCATCCCCGACAGGGCCAGGGAGATGATGATCATGGTGCCGCTCGCCGCGGCGAGGCCGGCGATGAAGGCCAGGGCCCCCACCCACCAGGAGGACGACAGGCCGAAGGCCAGGTAGGCCGCCCCGGTGGCGTCCAGGTCGACCCCCAACCGCTGGCCGCCCCAGAGGATCAGCGGCACCGGCAGGGCCATCAGCAGCAGGAAGAGCGGCAGGGCCCAGCCGGCCTGGAGCAGGGTGCGCCGGCCGAGGGGCTCGGCGAAGGTGATATGGAACATGTGCGGCATCAGGAAGGCCGCGGCGAAGAACAGCAGCAGCAGGGTTCGCCAGTGGGCCGGATCCAGGGGGTGGGTCTCGGCCTGGACGGGATGCCCCGGCCCGTCCAGCCAGGCCTGGAGGTCGGCGGGGCCGTCGAAGATGCCGTACAGCGCGAAGGCGCCCAGGGCCAGCATGGCGCCCAGCTTGACCACCGACTCGAAGGCGATGGCCGCCAGCAGGCTGTCCTGGCGGGCGTTGAGATGGGTGTGCCGGGCGCCGAAGAGGATCGCGAACAGGGCGATCAGGCAGCTGAAGCCCAGGGCCAGCCACTCCCGGGAGCCGGCCCCGGTGAGCAGGTGGATGGCATGGCCCATGGTCTGCACCTGCAGGGCGAGCAGCGGCAGCACCGCCAGCAGGCTGACCAGGGTGATCAGGGTGCCGACCCAGCGAGAGCGGAAGCGGAAGGCGAAGAGGTCGGCAAGGGAGGCCAGCTGGTAGGTGCGCGCCATGCGCTGGATGGGTACCAGCAGCACCGGGGCGAGCAGGAAGGCCCCGGCCGCGCCCAGGTAGTAGGCCAGGTAGCCGAAGCCACTGCGGCTGGCCTGCTCCAGGCTGCCGTACACCGCCCAGGCACTGGCATAGACCCCCAGGGCCAGGAGGTGGACGGCAGGGTGGCGGACCAGGCGGGCCGGCAGCCAGCCGCGCTCCACGGCCAGCGCGCAGAGGAACAGCAGCAGCAGATAGCCGACGCCCAGGGTCAGCAGGCCGGTCAGGCTCATCGAGACGGCTCCCTAACGGCGTTCATCGAGTCGACGCTTGCGTTCCAGCCACAGGGTCAGGGCGATCAGCACGCCCCAGATCAGGAAGGGACGGTACCAGGCGACCCCGGGGCTGCCCCAGCCGCTCATCAGCAGCGGCGACAGCAGGTAGCCCCCGAGCACCAGGAAGAGCACGATGCGGTAGACGTACACGGGGTCTCCTCAGACGGCGGTGTCCCGCAGCGGGCGCTCGAGCTCGGCCAGCAGCCGGGTCGGGTCCCAGTGGGCGATGGCCCAGGCCAGCTGCTCGGTCGCCGGGGCCGAGGCCAGCTCGGCGGGGGGCGCCTGGTCCAGGGCGACCAGGGCGCGATGCAGCAAGGGCCGAGCCTCGGGCTCGGTGGCCGGCAGGGGCGGGGCCAGGTTCTGCTTGGACAGCTTCTGGCCGTCGTCGCCGAGGATCAGCGGCAGATGCAGATAGCGGGGTTCGGGCAGGCCCAGGGCATGCTGGAGCTGGCGCTGCCAGGGGGTGTTGTCGAGCAGGTCGGCGCCGCGCACCACCTCGGTGATGCCCTGGTCCGCGTCGTCCACCACCACGGCGAGCTGGTAGGCCCAGAGATCGTCCTTGCGCTTGAGCACCACGTCGCCGAGCGCGGCCGGGTCGAGGGTCTGGAGTCCGAACAGCCGGTCCTGCCAGCGGATCGGCCGCGGCCCCAGGTCGCTGCGCAGCCGCCAGGCCACCGGCTTGCCGGGCTCCTCGAGGCCGTCACGGCACCAGCCCGGATAGACGGGATGCTCGCGCCACTGCTTGCGGGAGCAGCTGCAGGGGTAGGCCAGCCCGCGTGCCTCGAGGCGCTTCAGGGCCTCGGCATAGGCCTGACCGCGGTCCTGCTGGTAACGGACGCGGCCGTCCCAGTGCAGGCCGAAGGCCTCCAGCTGGCGCAGGATGGTGTCCGCCGCCCCGGGCGGGCAGCGTGGCGGGTCGATGTCCTCGATGCGCAGGGCCCAGTGGCCCCGGGCGTGACGGGCGTCGAGGAAACTGGCCAGGGCGGCGACCAGCGATCCGAAGTGCAGGGGCCCCGAGGGCGTCGGGGCGAAGCGGCCACGGTAGGCGTTCATGGACGGCTCCGGGGCGGGGTGGCGATCAGGCGTACGGGCACCCGGGGGTGCCCGTCGAGGGACGGCGTCGTGACCCGCATTCAGCCCCCGAGCTGCTTCTCCTTGAGCTCGGCCAGGGTCTTGCAGTCGACACACAGGGTGGCGGTGGGGCGCGCCTCGAGTCGACGGATGCCGATCTCGACGCCGCAGGCCTCACAGAAGCCGTAATCATCCTCGTCGATCTTCTCGAGGGTCTCGTTGATCTTCTTGAGCAGCTTGCGCTCCCGATCCCGGGTGCGCAGTTCGAGGCTGAAGCCTTCTTCCTGGGTGGCGCGGTCCGCCGGATCGGCGTAGTTGTTCGCCTCCTCCTGAAGATGACGCACCGTGCGATCGACCTCCTCCATCAGCTCCTGCTTCCAACCCTCGAGGATCTGTCGGAAGTGCTCGAGCTGCTTCTCGTTCATGTACTCTTCACCCGGTGCCGGCTCGTACGGGGTGAATTTCTTGGGCGCTTCCATCTTCCGTTCTGCTACTGGCATGGCACCTGCCTCGTGTCTCGTGTGACTGCTGCTGATCAATACCCGCCGCGATGCTGAGGTATCTCACGCCAAAGGGATGCTTGTTTAGCGAAAAAACGCCACCTTTGCAATACCCCGCCCGGTCGCCCCTGCGTCGGCGCGCCAAAAGTCGTAACATGCGGTCTTTGACTATGGCAGGGCGAAAAGATGCCCGCCAAGTCCATGATGCCGTTCAGAGGAGACCCCGCATGTCCTGGAGCGCGCGACTGGATGCCGTCGCCCCCTTCCGCGTGATGAGCCTGCTGGAGACGGCCCAGGCCCGGGAGGCCGACGGCCATGACGTCATCCATCTGGAGGTCGGCGAGCCCGACTTCCCCACGCCGGCCCCGATCGTGGCCGCCGGCCGGCGCGCCCTCGACGAGGGGCGGACCCGCTATACTCCGGCCGCGGGGCTGCCGGCGCTGCGCGAGGCCATCGCCGGCCACTATGCGCGCCACTTCGCCGCCGAGGTCGACCCGGCCCGCATCATCGTCACCCCGGGGGCTTCCGGCGCCCTGTTGCTGGCCAGCCAGCTGCTGGTGGAGCGCGGCGACCGGGTGGTGATGGCCGACCCGACCTACCCCTGCAATCGCCATTTCATGGCGCTCGCCGGCGCCGAGGTCGAGGCCGTGCCGGTCGGCCCGGATAGCGGCTGGCAGCTGGATGCCGCGCGACTCGCCGGTCACTGGCGAAGCGACACCCGGCTGGCGATGCTGGCCACGCCCTCCAACCCCACCGGCCATATGCTCGATACACCGGCACTGGCCGCGGTGGCCGAGACCGTCGCCGCCCGTGGCGGCCACCTGCTGGTCGACGAGATCTACCAGGGCCTCTGCTACGACTTGCCGCCGCTCTCGGCGGCGGCCATCGCCCCGGAGGCCTTCGTGGTCAACAGCTTCTCCAAGTACTTCGGCATGACCGGCTGGCGCCTGGGCTGGCTGGTGGCCCCGGAGGCCGCCGTGGAGCCGCTGACCCGGCTGGCCCAGAACGTCTTCCTGGCCGCGCCGACACCGGCCCAGCATGCCGCCCTGGCGGCCTTCGAGCCCGGGTGCCGCGACATCCTGGAGGCGCGTCGGGAGGCGCTCGGCCGCCGTCGCGATGCCCTGCTCGAGGGCCTGGCGAGCCTGGGCCTGGCCCCCGACGTGCCGCCCCAGGGGGCCTTCTACCTGTGGCTGGACATCTCCCGCTACAGCCGCGACAGCGAGGCCTTCTGCCGACGCCTGCTGGAGGAGGAGAACGTCGCCATCACCCCGGGCACCGACTTCGCCCTGCAGGGCGGGGAGCATCACGTGCGCATCGCCTTCACCACCGAGATCGACCGCCTGGAGGCGGCGGTGGAGCGCATCGGCCGCTTCCTGGGCCGGCAGGGGGTGGCCTGATGCGCTATCCCGAGCTGGTGTCCGGCACCCTGCTGCGCCGCTACAAGCGCTTCCTGGCCGACGTGCGCCTCGACGATGGCCGCGAGGTGGTCGCCCACTGTCCCAACACCGGCTCCATGCGTGCGGTCAACGTGCCGGGCTGCCGGGTGTGGCTGGCGCCCAGCGACGACCGCCGGCGCAAGCTGGCCTGGACCTGGGAGCTGATCGAGTTGCCCCAGCCGGACGGGGAGATCGCCCTGGCCTCCGTGCATACCGGCCGCACCAATCGCATCGTCGAGGAGGCCCTGGCGGCCGGTCGGGTCGAGGAGCTGGCCGACCTGGGCACCGTGAAGCGCGAGGCCCGGGTGGCCGGCGCACGGCTGGACTTCCGGCTGGGCGACGGGGAGGGCGAGGCGAGCTACGTGGAGGTCAAGCAGGTGACCCTGCGCGAGGTCGACGGCCACGGCTACTTCCCCGATGCGGTCAGCGAGCGGGGCCGCAAGCATCTGGAGGTCCTGGCGGGCCTGGCGGCGCAGGGACACCGTGCCGTGCTGCTGTTCTGCGTGGCCCACGAGGGCATTCGGGGAGTGTCGCCGGCGGCCCACCTGGACCCGGCCTATGCCGCCGCCCTGCGCCGGGTGGCAGACCAGGGCGTGGAACTGCTGGCCCGGGAATGCCGCTTCGAGCGAGACGCCGGGCGGCCGGTGGGCGTCTCGCTCGGCGAGGCGCTGGCGGTGGACCCGGGGCGGGACCTGCCGGTTCAGCGATCGATATAGAAGCGCTGCACGAAGCCGATCTCCGCCGGCGGGGCGTCGGGGTCCGGGGAGACCTCGAGCTCGAAGCGCATGGGCTCGCCCTCGTGGATGCGGAAGGTGGCGATGTGGTACAGGCTCTCGCCGTCGCGCACCGCGCGGAAGTCCAGCGACAACGGCTGGCCGGTCAGCCCGCTGACCTTGCCGTCGACCCGGGCGTTCACCGAGCGGGTCGTGCCGTCCTCCTGCTCCTCCAGCACGCTGACGTTGAGCATGCCCATGGCCCGGCTGCGCTGGATGCCCGCGGCCGTGGCCACCTCGGGGGTCAGGAAGCTGGTGTTCAGGGCATTGTAGTGGATCTGGTAGTCGCCATACTGCTCGTACTGCTGGGCCTGGGCCAGCGGGGCGGCCAGCAGCAGGCCGGCGGCCAGCCCGCCCAGAAGCTGTCGAATCCTCATGCCGATTTCCCTCCTTCGCGGTTCCATGGTCTCGGCCTCGCCCGGCTCAACCCTCGCCGCGGGCGACCCGGAAGATGGCGATCTCACCGAACAGGTTAGGCCACAGCCGAGAGGTCCAGTGTCCCTCGTGACCGCCGACGCCCACCGCCCGGTCGACGATTATCAGACCCTTGTCCCGGCACAGGTGTTCAAAGTCGTTGAAGGTCGACAGGTGGATGTTGGGCGTGTCGTACCAGGCATGGGGCAGCGACTTGGACACCGGCATGTAGCCGCGCAGGCCCAGGTGCACCCGGTGGCGCCAGTAGGCGAAGTTGGGGAAGGTGATGATGCACTCCCCGGCGACGCGGAGCATCTCGTCGAGCATGCGGTCCGGGCGGCGCAGGGCCTGGAGGGCCTGAGTCATCACCACCAGGTCGCAGGCGTCGTCCTCGAAGTTGGAGAGGCCCTCGTCGAGGTTCTGCTCGATGACGTTGACGCCCCGGGCCAGGCAGGCGGTGATGCCGTCGGGGTCGATCTCCAGGCCGTAGCCGGTGACGCCTTTCGCCTGTGCCAGGGCGGCCAGCAGGGTGCCGTCGCCACAGCCCAGGTCGAGGACCCGGGCCCCCTGGGGCACCCAGTCATGGATCAATTGCAGGTCGGCGCGCATCATCGGCGGTCCTCCAGTCCCTGGTCATGGGCCACGCGCGCCATGAAGGCGGCGAACACCGCCTGGTAGCGCGGCTCGGGCAACAGGAAGGCGTCATGCCCGTGGGGCGAGTCGATGTTGACGTAGCTCACCGGCTTGCCGGCCCGGATCAGCGCATTGGCCAACTCCTTGGATCGGGAAGGCGGGAAGCGCCAGTCGCTGGAGAAGCTGACCACCAGGAAGGGGCAGCTCGCCGGCGCCAGCGCCGCCGCCAGGTCGCCGCCGCGGGCCGCGGCCGGATCGAAGTAGTCCAGCGCCTTGGTCATCAGCAGGTAGGTGTTGGCGTCGAAGGAGGTGGAGAAGGTATCGCCCTGGTAGCGGAGGTAGGACTCCACCTGGAACTCCACGTCGTAGCCGAAGTTGAAATCCTCGCTGCGCAGGTCGCGACCGAACTTGCTGCCCATGGCGTCTTCCGACAGGTAGGTGATGTGACCCACCATCCGCGCCAGCTTGAGGCCCCGACGGGGCAGGGTGCCATGCTCGGCGTAGTGGCCGTCGTGGAAGTCGGGATCCGAGCGGATGGCCTGACGGGCCACCTCGTTGAAGGCGATGTTCTGGGCCGAGAGCTTGGGGGTGGCCGCGATCACGGCGGCATGCGCGATGCGCTCGGGATAGGACAGGGTCCACTGCAGCACCTGCATGCCGCCCAGGCTGCCGCCCACTACGGCGGCGAAGCGCTCGATGCCCAGCCGGTCGGCCAGCCGCGCCTGGCTGTGGACCCAGTCGAGCACCGTCATCATCGGGAAGTCCGGCCCCCAAGGCTCGCCGGTCTCGGGATTCGGGGTATTGGGCCCGGTGCTGCCGTGACAGCCCCCCAGGTTGTTCACCGACACCACGAAGAATCGGTCGGTGTCGATGGACTTGCCGGGACCGATGTGGGCGTCCCACCAGCCCGGCTTGCGTTCGTCCAGGGAGTGGTAGCCGGCGGCATGGTGGTGTCCGGACAGCGCATGGCAGATCAGGATGGCGTTGGTGCGCTCGGCGTTGAGGGTGCCGTAGGTCTCGTAGACCAGGTCATAGGCCGGCAGCGTCCTGCCGCAGGCCAGGGGCAAGGGGTCGTCGAAGTGCGCCGTTTCCGGCGTCACCAGGCCGACCGAATCTTGGGGCAGCTCGGTCATCTATCGTGTCGTGTCCAGTCGTTATCGTTAGCTGTAGGAGCGCCGGTCCAGCGCCTCGCCGCCGATGAGCCCCGCAGGGCTCATCGCGCGCCCGTTGGGCAAAGGCGTGCCTAGAGGCCGACCAGGGCGCCGACCACGCCGGCGGCCCGGACCAGCGAGCCCACCACGATACCATCGATGAGACTGATGGCGATGAACACCACGATGGGCGAGAGATCGAGCATGCCCAGCGGCGGGATCACCCGGCGTACCGGGGCCATGATCGGCTCCACCAGCTGCATCACCAGGATGGCACCCGGGTGGCTGGCCTGGGGCGCCACCCAGCTGAGGATGATCATCACGATCAGGGCGAAGAAATAGATCTTGAGGATGGCGTTGGCCAGCGCGGCCACCGCCCCGATGGCCAGGTCATCCAGCGGCGCCATGCCGTAGCCGGCGATCTGCAGGATGGCGATGATCGCCACCAGCTTGATCACGAAGCCGCTGGCGAGGGTGGCCAGGTCGAAGCGTCCCATCACCGGGCCGAGGAAGGCCTGGAAGGGCCGCACCGCCGGCTGGGTCAGCTTCACCACCGACTGGCTGATGGGGTTGTAATAGTCCGCCCGGGATGCCTGCAGCAGGAAGCGCAGCATCAGCAGGAACAGGTAGATGTTGACGAGGGTGTTGATCAGCAAGAGACCGGCGTTTCCCAATTGACTGCCCATCAGGGCTCCTCCATGTCGTGTGCGTACGGGCGCGTGGATGGGCGGTCAGCGCTTGCCCAGTTCCTCGGCCATCTCCCGGGCGCGGGTCGCGCAGGCGTCCATGGCCTCGGCCATGATGCGGCGCAGGCCGGCGTCCTCCAGGTGCGCGATGGCGCGCTCGGTGGTGCCGCCCGGCGACATCACGTTGCGCTTCAGCTCGCCCGGGGTCTTGTCGCTGTCCATCGCCATGCGCGCCGCGCCGAAGGCGGTCTGCATGGCCAGGCGGCGGGCGGTGTCGGCGGGCAGGCCCAGCTTGGCGCCGGCCTCCTCCATGGCCTCGAACATCAGGAAGAAATACGCCGGGGCACTGCCGGACACGGCGGTCACGGCCTCGAGGAGGGCCTCCTCCTCGACCCACTCGACCAGGCCCACCGCCTCGAGCAGCTCGGTGGCCAGGCGGCGCTGGTCCCCGTCGACCCGGCCGTTGGCATAGAGGCCGGCGGCCCCGGCGCCGACCAGCGAGGGCGTGTTGGGCATGCAGCGCACCACCGCGAGCTCGCCGCCCAGCCAGGCCTCCAGGGTGTCGGCGGACAGGCCGGCCGCCACCGAGAGGATCAGCGGCTTGTGGGCCTGGACGGCATCGCGCAGGCCGGCGCAGACGTCGTGCATGATCTGCGGCTTGACCGCGAGCACCACCACGTCGGCCTCGGACACGGCGGCGGCATTGTCGGTGGAGGTGTGGATGCCCAGCCGCTCGCGGATCGGCGCCAGGGCGTCCTCATGGGGGGCGGTGGCGGTGATGGCGTCGCGGGGGTAGCCGCTCTCGATCATCCCGCCGATGATGGCGCTGGCCATGTTGCCGGCGCCGATGAAGGTGACTTGGCTTGCCATGCGTTCTGTCCTGTCTGGGTCGACGAAGGGTGCCGTCGGCGAGCCGGCGGCGTCGTGAATGCTCAATGGAAGCGCTGGCGCTCCCCGAAGATGGCGGTGCCGAGGCGCACCAGGGTGGCGCCCTCGACGACGGCGGCCTCCAGGTCGCCGCTCATGCCCATCGACAGGGTGTCGAGATGCGCCTCCGGGAAGCGCGCGTTCAGCGCCTCCAGGGCCTCGCGCAGTCGAGCGAAGGGACGGCGTTGCTCGACGAGGGTCTCGGCGGGGGCCGGGATCGCCATCAGGCCGCGCAGCCGCAGTCGGGGCATCCCCAGCACGGCCTCGGCCAGGGTGGGCAGCTCGTCGAGGGACACGCCGGACTTCGAGGCTTCCCCGCTGATGTTGACCTGCAGGCAGACGTTCAGCGCCGGCAGGTCCTCGCTGCGTTGATCGTTGAGACGCCGGGCGATCTTCTCGCGGTCTAGGCTGTGTACCCAGGCGAAATGCTCGGCCACGTCGCGGGTCTTGTTGGATTGCAGCGGCCCGATGAAATGCCAGACGATGTCGCCCAGATCCGCGAGCTCGGCCTGCTTGTCGAGGGCTTCCTGGACGTAGTTCTCGCCGAAGTCGCGCTGTCCCAGGCGGTGGGCCTCGCGGATCATGGCGGCCGGCTTGGTCTTGCTGACGGCGAGCAGCGCCGCGTCGCCGGCGGGACGGCCGGCGTCGGCCAGCGCCGCCTCGAGCCGGCGGCGGGCGGCGGTCAAGGACTCGGAAAGTACCAGATCCGTCATGTCGCGAGGTCTGTCATACTAAGAACACCTTATCCCGGGAGCAGGGGAACCGCATGGATATTACCGAACTGCTGGCATTCTCGGCAAAACAGAACGCCTCCGATCTCCATCTCTCGGCGGGCCTGCCGCCGATGATCCGGGTCGACGGCGACATCCGCCGCCTCAACGTGCCGGCCATGGACGACCGCGAGGTCCGCAAGCTGATCTATGACATCCTCTCGGATCGGCAGCGTCGGGACTTCGAGGAGTTCTGGGAGGCCGACTTCTCCTTCGAGGTGCCGGGGGTGTCGCGCTTCCGTGTCAACGTCTTCAACCAGGCGCGCGGCTGCGGGGCGGTGTTCCGTACCATCCCTTCCGAGGTCTGGACGCTCAACGACCTGGGGCTGGGCGAGGTCTTCCGCCGCCTGTCCATGCTGCCGCGGGGCCTGGTGCTGGTGACGGGGCCCACCGGCTCGGGCAAGAGCACCACCCTGGCGGCGATGATCGACTACATCAACGACAATCGCTTCGAGCATATCCTCACCATCGAGGATCCGGTGGAGTTCGTGCATCGCAGCAAGCGCTGCCTGGTCAACCAGCGCGAGGTGCATCGCGACACCCACGGCTTCGCCCCGGCGCTGCGCAGTGCCCTGCGCGAGGACCCGGACGTGATCCTGGTCGGCGAGATGCGCGACCTGGAGACCATCCGCCTGGCGTTGACCGCGGCGGAGACCGGCCACCTGGTGTTCGGGACCCTGCACACCACCTCCGCGGCCAAGACCATCGACCGTATCATCGACGTCTTCCCCGGCGACGAGAAGGCCATGGTGCGTTCCATGCTCTCCGAGTCGCTGCAGGCGGTGATCTCCCAGGCCCTGCTCAAGCGTCAGGGCGGCGGCCGGGTGGCGGCGCACGAGATCCTCATCGCCACCTCGGCGGTGCGTAACCTGATCCGTGAGGACAAGGTGGCGCAGATCTACTCGGCCATCCAGACCGGCGGCAACCTGGGCATGCAGACCCTGGACGCCTCCCTGGCCCGGTTGGTGGCCGACAACGTGGTGGCGCGGGAAGAGGCCCAGGCCAAGGCCAAGGCCGTGCTCGCCAGCTGATGGCATGCTGCAAGGAGTCCTGACATGACCGCGAAAGAATGGTTGTACCAGCTGCTGGACATCATGATCGAGAAGGATGCCTCGGACCTGCTGATCTCGGTCAAGGCGCCCCCCACCCTGAAGATGGCCGGCAAGCTCACCCCGATGGGCGAGGAAGGGCTGTCCATCGAGCAGGTCAACGAGCTGGTGGGGGCCTCGATGCCGGACAACTATCGGCAGCGCTTCGTCGACGAGCACGAGGCGAACTTCGCCCTCAGCCTGGAGGGGCGCGGACGATTCCGTGTCAGCGCCTTCCGTCAGCGCAACCAGCCGGCCATGGTGATCCGTCGCATCGCCTTCGAGATTCCCCACCTGGAGGAGCTGTCGCTGCCGCCGGTACTCGGGGAGCTGGCCAACATCAAGCGGGGCCTGGTGTTCGTGGTCGGTGGTACCGGGACGGGCAAGTCGACGACCCTGGCGTCGATGATCCAGCAGCGCAACGAGACCCTCGGCGGCCACATCATCAGCGTCGAGGACCCCATCGAGTACGTGCACCCGCATCGCAAGGCGATCATCAACCAGCGCGAGGTCGGCATCGACACCGACTCCTTCGAGGTCGCTCTGAAGAACACCCTGCGCCAGGCGCCGGACGTCATCCTGATCGGCGAGATCCGTACCCGGGAGACCATGGAGCATGCCCTGACCTTCGCCGAGACCGGCCACCTCTGCCTGGCGACCCTGCATGCCAACAACGCCAACCAGGCCCTGGACCGCATCATTCACTTCTTCCCCCACGAGCGCCATGACCAGGTGTGGCTGGACCTCTCGCTGAACCTGCGGGCCATCGTCGCCCAGCAGCTGCTGCCCACGATGGACGGCGGACGCTGCCCGGCCATCGAGATCATGCTCAAGTCGCCGCTGATCGGCGACCTGGTGCGCAAGGGGGAAGTCTCCGAGGTCAAGAACATCATGGCCCGCTCGCGGGACATGGGCATGCAGACCTTCGACCAGGCCCTCTATGACCTCTTCAGGCAGGGCCGGATCAGCGAGGAGGTGGCCCTGGTGCATGCCGATTCGGCCAACGACCTGCGCATGATGATCAAGTACGGCGACGAAGGCGCCGAGGGGTTGGCCGAGGCCAAGGAGGCGGCCAGTCATCTCTCCCTACGAGGCGAGGACGACTACTAGCCCCTCGAGCGCGAGCCTTTTCAGATGCCACCTCGAGGCCGATCGCGACCGGTGTCTGAGCTTGGTGAGTGCATCAGGGGGCATAGATGCCGCCCAGTACCCGGGGGCCGGCCGCCCCGGTGACCGAGGGCAGGTTGCCGGGCAGGCCCTCGAGCCTTCGCCAGGCCAACCAGGCCAAGGCCGCCGCCTCCAGCCAGTCGGGGGGCCAGCCGAGGCGGGTCGCATCCTCGAGGGGCGTCTCGGGCAGGTGGCGGGCGAGCCGGCTCAGCAGGTCACCGTTGTGGGCGCCGCCTCCGCAGGGGATCAGGCATTCCGCCGGGGGCGCGTCGCATTGCTCCCGGGCCATCTCGATGCCCATGCCGATGCTGGTGGCGGTGAGTTCGGCCAGGGTCGCCTGGACGTCCTCCGGTGCCTCGTCGCCGTCGAGCTGGGCATGCAGCCAGCTGAGGTTGAAGACCTCCCGGCCGGTACTGCGTGGCGGCGGGCGATGGAAGAAGGGCTCGGCGAGCAGCAGTTCGAGCAGCGAGGGATCCACCTCCCCCGAGGCCGCCCAGGCCCCGTCCGGGTCATAGGCCCCGCCGCGATGGCGGCGATACCAGGCGTCCAGCAGGGCATTGGCCGGGCCGGTATCGAAGCCGAGCGGGGCCCGCTCATCCTCCGTCGGCGGCAGCAGCGTCAGGTTGGCGAAGCCGCCCAGGTTGAGCACCAGCCGCCACTGGCCGGGCGCGCGGAACAGCGCCTGGTGGAAGGCCGGGGCCAGCGGGGCCGCCTGGCCGCCGGCGGCCAGGTCGCGACGCCGGAAATCCGCCACCACCCGGCAGCCGGTCAGCTCGGCGAGCCGGCTGGGGTCGTCCAGCTGCAGGGTATAGGGAGGCCCGCCCTCATGGCCGCCGGGGGCATGCTCGATGGTCTGGCCGTGGCTGCCGATGGCGGCGATGTCGCACGCGGCGAGGCCGCTGTTGGCGAGCAGCCCCGCCACCGCCCCGGCCTGCAGGTCGCAGAAGGCCGTCTCGGCCTCGGCCAGTTCGGCGAAGCGGGCTCGCTCGGCATGGCAAAGCTGCCAGAGACGCTCACGCAGCGCGACCGGCATCGGCACGCCATGGGTAGCCGCGAGGCGGGGCGGGCGGTCCGCGTCGATCTCCACCAGGGCGGCATCGATGCCGTCCAGGCTGGTGCCGGACATCAGGCCGATGAAGTAGGGCATGGGGGCTCCAGGCAAGGGCTCAACCGTCGTTGGCTGGCATGGTAACATCCCCGACCATCGCCATAGTCCATCGCCGCCCCAAGCGGGCCGCCCTTGCCGAGTGGAGAGGAGAGCATGTCCGACGTCGCCGACGCGCTAGCGTTGCTCAAGCGTGGTACCCACGAGATCCTGCTGGAAGAGGAGCTGGAAAAGAAGCTGGCCTCCGGTCGTCCGCTGCGGATCAAGGCGGGCTTCGATCCCACCGCCCCCGACCTGCACCTGGGCCACAGCGTGCTGCTGACCAAGATGCGTCAGTTCCAGGACCTCGGTCACCAGGTCATCTTCCTGATCGGCGACTTCACCGGCCGCATCGGGGACCCCACCGGCAAGAACGTCACCCGCAAGCCGCTCACCGAGGCCGAGGTCAAGGTCAACGCCGAGACCTACAAGGCGCAGGTGTTCAAGATCCTCGACCCGGAGAAGACCGAGGTGCGCTTCAATGCCGAGTGGTTCTCCTCGATGAGCGCCGCCGACATGATCGAGCTTGCCGGCCAGAGCACCGTGGCGCGCATGCTGGAGCGGGACGATTTCGAGAAGCGCTACCAGGCCGGGCAGTCGATCTCCATCCACGAGTTCCTCTATCCGCTGGTGCAGGGCTATGACTCCGTGGCCCTGGAGGCGGACGTCGAGCTGGGCGGCACCGACCAGAAGTTCAACCTGCTGATGGGCCGCGAGATCCAGAAGCATTTCGGCCAGGCCTCCCAGGTGGTGATCACCATGCCGCTGCTGGAAGGCCTCGACGGGGTGCAGAAGATGTCCAAGTCACTGGGCAACTACGTGGGCGTCGACGAGCCGCCGGGCGTGATGTTCAACAAGCTGGTGTCCATGCCGGACAGCCTGATGTGGCGCTACTTCGACCTGCTTTCGCTGAAGAGCAACGAGGAGATCCAGGCCCTCAAGCGCAAGGTGGATGACGGCGCCAACCCCCGTGACATCAAGATGGAACTGGCCCGGGAGCTCATCGCCCGCTACCACGGTGAAGAGGCCGCCGCCAACGCCCACCGAAGCGCCGGCAACCAGCTGGCCGAAGGGGAGCTGCCCGAGGACCTGCCCGAGGTAGAGGTCGACTTCGAGGGCGGCGCCCAGGCGCCCATCGCCGCGGTGCTCAACCGCTCGGGGCTGACCAAGAACAGCGCCCAGGCCAAGGACATGCTCGGCAACGGCCGGGTCAAGGTGGATGGCGAAGTCGTCGATCGGGATCACCTGCTCGACACCGGCCGGACTTACGTGATCCAGGCCGGCAAGAAGCGCTATGCCCGCGTGACGCTCGCCTGAACCCGCCCCCTCCGCTCGCCCCTGAAGGACGCCCGCCTCGCGCGGGCGTTCGTGTCTTCCGGCAAGGCGCCAGGTTTTCCACAGGCGGTGGGCCGCGGGTGGCTGTGGATGATTCCGCGGCGCCCCGGGATCGTCGCTTCATCATGGCCGGGGTGCCCGCCTGTCATTTTTCTTCGAAAGCCCTTGCGTCGTGCCGGAGTAATCCGTAAAGTACGCATCCGCTGCCGGCGACGGGTCACGTCCCAGGCGGTGAAGAGTGGCAGAAGTGCTTGTCTTGCCGAGGGTTTTTCGAAGGTTTCGAGAATCGCTCGCTTGACAGGCTCGCCGGTTTCGGTAGAATGCCCGCCACTCGATCGGACGCCATCTCGCCGAGATGGTCGCACGGTCGCCTGGGTCGCTTCCTCGGAAGCGGTCGAAAAACGGGTTTGACACGACGCGCCGATCACGTAGAATACGCCTTCCTTGCAGGGCGCCGGCCAAGCGGACGGCAATGCAAGATGCTCTTTAACAATCGATCAGGTAATTCATGTGGGCGCTTGTCGGGATGTCGGTGACCAGTCACTGAATATCAAGGCAAGCGACTCGTCAAACGAGACGTTTGAACCTTGAGCCAGGTTTGGTTCCTGCCTTATGGAACTATCAAGCTTTTAAACTGAAGAGTTTGATCATGGCTCAGATTGAACGCTGGCGGCAGGCCTAACACATGCAAGTCGAGCGGAAACGATGGAAGCTTGCTTCCAGGCGTCGAGCGGCGGACGGGTGAGTAATGCATAGGAATCTGCCCGGTAGTGGGGGATAACCTGGGGAAACCCAGGCTAATACCGCATACGTCCTACGGGAGAAAGCAGGGGATCTTCGGACCTTGCGCTATCGGATGAGCCTATGTCGGATTAGCTAGTTGGTGAGGTAATGGCTCACCAAGGCCGCGATCCGTAGCTGGTCTGAGAGGATGATCAGCCACATCGGGACTGAGACACGGCCCGAACTCCTACGGGAGGCAGCAGTGGGGAATATTGGACAATGGGCGAAAGCCTGATCCAGCCATGCCGCGTGTGTGAAGAAGGCCCTCGGGTTGTAAAGCACTTTCAGTGAGGAAGAACGCTTGCGGGTTAATACCCCGCAGGAAGGACATCACTCACAGAAGAAGCACCGGCTAACTCCGTGCCAGCAGCCGCGGTAATACGGAGGGTGCGAGCGTTAATCGGAATTACTGGGCGTAAAGCGCGCGTAGGCGGCTTGATAAGCCGGTTGTGAAAGCCCCGGGCTCAACCTGGGAACGGCATCCGGAACTGTCAGGCTAGAGTGCAGGAGAGGAAGGTAGAATTCCCGGTGTAGCGGTGAAATGCGTAGAGATCGGGAGGAATACCAGTGGCGAAGGCGGCCTTCTGGACTGACACTGACGCTGAGGTGCGAAAGCGTGGGTAGCAAACAGGATTAGATACCCTGGTAGTCCACGCCGTAAACGATGTCGACTAGCCGTTGGGGTCCTCGAGACCTTTGTGGCGCAGTTAACGCGATAAGTCGACCGCCTGGGGAGTACGGCCGCAAGGTTAAAACTCAAATGAATTGACGGGGGCCCGCACAAGCGGTGGAGCATGTGGTTTAATTCGATGCAACGCGAAGAACCTTACCTACCCTTGACATCGAGCGAACTTTCCAGAGATGGATTGGTGCCTTCGGGAACGCTCAGACAGGTGCTGCATGGCTGTCGTCAGCTCGTGTTGTGAAATGTTGGGTTAAGTCCCGTAACGAGCGCAACCCTTGTCCCTATTTGCCAGCGATTCGGTCGGGAACTCTAGGGAGACTGCCGGTGACAAACCGGAGGAAGGTGGGGACGACGTCAAGTCATCATGGCCCTTACGGGTAGGGCTACACACGTGCTACAATGGCCGGTACAGAGGGTTGCAATGCCGCGAGGTGGAGCTAATCCCAAAAAGCCGGTCTCAGTCCGGATCGGAGTCTGCAACTCGACTCCGTGAAGTCGGAATCGCTAGTAATCGTGAATCAGAATGTCACGGTGAATACGTTCCCGGGCCTTGTACACACCGCCCGTCACACCATGGGAGTGGACTGCACCAGAAGTGGTTAGCCTAACTTCGGAGGGCGATCACCACGGTGTGGTTCATGACTGGGGTGAAGTCGTAACAAGGTAGCCGTAGGGGAACCTGCGGCTGGATCACCTCCTTAATCGACGACGTCGCCGACACCCGGCAAGTGCTCACAATGAATTACCTGATCGGCCAGAGCAAAGACTGTTTGGGTCTGTAGCTCAGTTGGTTAGAGCGCACCCCTGATAAGGGTGAGGTCGGCAGTTCAAGTCTGCCCAGACCCACCAAATTTGCGCAATACGTCGTTGCTTTCCTCCTCGTGTAGCAGGCTACACGTCGGCGAAAAGCGCCTCGTCTTGTACAAATTCCCATGTCGCGTGATGGGTGAGTCAGAGGGGCCTTAGCTCAGCTGGGAGAGCGCCTGCCTTGCACGCAGGAGGTCACCGGTTCGATCCCGGTAGGCTCCACCACGCTTGAGCTTGAAGCCGGAAGCTCGAAGAATCCCGACAGTCACTGAAGTTTTAAGCTAGACGCTTGAAAGGCAGGCCCTTTCTTCAAGCTTCCAGCTTAAAGCTTCTCGCTTTAAACGCTCTTTAACAATGTGAATCATGCTGACAAAGGCTCTTCCCGAGAGGGAAGGGCATGAGATACGTCTCAAGCGTATCCGGCAATTGTCGTTGTCGTCATCGCGGATCAGACCCCTTGGGGTTATATGGTCAAGCGATGAAGCGCATACGGTGGATGCCTTGGCAGCCAGAGGCGATGAAGGACGTGGAAGCCTGCGATAAGGCTCGGCGAGGTGGCAAACAACCTGCGACCCGGGCATTTCCGAATGGGGAAACCCACTCAGGGTAACCTGAGTATCCCGCACTGAATCCATAGGTGCGGGAGGCGAACCGGGGGAACTGAAACATCTAAGTACCCCGAGGAAAAGAAATCAACCGAGATTCCCCCAGTAGCGGCGAGCGAACGGGGACCAGCCCTTAAGCATGTGACCGGTTAGGCGAATGAGCTGGGAAGCTCAACGATACAGGGTGATAGTCCCGTAGCCGAAAGCCTGATCATGTGAAATCGAGTAGGTCGGGGCACGTGAAACCTTGACTGAAGACGGGGGGACCATCCTCCAAGGCTAAATACTCCTGGCTGACCGATAGTGAACCAGTACCGTGAGGGAAAGGCGAAAAGAACCCCGGAGAGGGGAGTGAAATAGACCCTGAAACCGTATGCGTACAAGCAGTGGGAGCGGGCGCGTCCCGTGACCGCGTACCTTTTGTATAATGGGTCAGCGACTTATTTTCAGTGGCGAGCTTAACCGTATAGGGGAGGCGTAGGGAAACCGAGTCTTAACTGGGCGACCAGTCGCTGGGAATAGACCCGAAACCGGGCGATCTATCCATGAGCAGGGTGAAGGTTGAGTAACATCAACTGGAGGCCCGAACCAGGATCTGTTGAAAAAGATTTGGATGACTTGTGGATCGGAGTGAAAGGCTAATCAAGCCCGGAGATAGCTGGTTCTCCTCGAAAGCTATTTAGGTAGCGCCTCACGTATCACCGCCGGGGGTAGAGCACTGTTTCGGCTAGGGGGTCATCCCGACTTACCAAACCGAGGCAAACTCCGAATACCGGTGAGTGCCAGCGTGGGAGACACACAGCGGGTGCTAACGTCCGTTGTGAAAAGGGAAACAACCCAGACCGTCAGCTAAGGTCCCGAAATCCTGGTTAAGTGGGAAACGATGTGGGAAGGCTTAGACAGCTAGGAGGTTGGCTTAGAAGCAGCCATCCTTTAAAGAAAGCGTAATAGCTCACTAGTCGAGTCGGCCTGCGCGGAAGATGTAACGGGGCTCAAACCAGGTACCGAAGCTACGGGTGCGTCGAATGACGCGCGGTAGAGGAGCGTCGTGTACGCCGACGAAGGTCAATCGAGAGGTTGGCTGGAGGTATCACGAGTGCGAATGCTGACATGAGTAACGATAAGGGGAGTGAAAAACTCCCCCGCCGGAAGACCAAGGGTTTCTGTTCGACGCTAATCGGAGCAGAGTGAGTCGGCCCCTAAGGCGAGGCCGAAAGGCGTAGTCGATGGGAAACGGGTCAATATTCCCGTACCTCACTGTATTGCGATGGGGGGACGAAGAAGGCTAGGTGAGCCAGGCGTTGGTTGTCCTGGTGAAAGTCAGTAGGCCGAGGAATCAGGCAAATCCGGTTCCTCAAGGCCGAGAGACGAGACGAACAGACTACGGTCTGGAAGTCATCGATGCCACGCTTCCAGGAAAAGCCTCTAAGCTTCAGATACAGTGGGACCGTACCCCAAACCGACACAGGTGGTCAGGTAGAGAATACCAAGGCGCTTGAGAGAACTCGGGTGAAGGAACTAGGCAAAATGGTGCCGTAACTTCGGGAGAAGGCACGCCGCCGTTACGTGAAGGCCCTCGCGGCCGGAGCGGAAGGCGGTCGAAGATACCAGGTGGCTGCAACTGTTTATTAAAAACACAGTACTCTGCAAACGCGTAAGCGGACGTATAGGGTATGACGCCTGCCCGGTGCCGGAAGGTTAATTGATGGTGTTAGCGTAAGCGAAGCTCCTGATCGAAGCCCCGGTAAACGGCGGCCGTAACTATAACGGTCCTAAGGTAGCGAAATTCCTTGTCGGGTAAGTTCCGACCTGCACGAATGGCGTAATGATGGCCACGCTGTCTCCACCCGAGACTCAGTGAAATTGAAATCGCAGTGAAGATGCTGTGTACCCGCGGCTAGACGGAAAGACCCCGTGAACCTTTACTACAGCTTCACACTGGACGCTGATGTTGCTTGTGTAGGATAGCTGGGAGGCTTGGAAACCCGGTCGCCAGATCGGGTGGAGCCGACCTTGAAATACCAGCCTGGCATCATTGGCGTTCTAACTCAGGTCCGTGATCCGGATCGAGGACCGTGTGTGGTGGGTAGTTTGACTGGGGCGGTCTCCTCCCAAAGCGTAACGGAGGAGCACGAAGGTACCCTCAGCACGGTTGGAAATCGTGCAATGAGTGCAAGAGCATAAGGGTGCTTAACTGCGAGACAGACACGTCGAGCAGGTACGAAAGTAGGTTCTAGTGATCCGGTGGTTCTGTATGGAAGGGCCATCGCTCAACGGATAAAAGGTACTCCGGGGATAACAGGCTGATACCGCCCAAGAGTTCACATCGACGGCGGTGTTTGGCACCTCGATGTCGGCTCATCACATCCTGGGGCTGAAGTCGGTCCCAAGGGTATGGCTGTTCGCCATTTAAAGTGGTACGCGAGCTGGGTTTAGAACGTCGTGAGACAGTTCGGTCCCTATCTGCCGTGGGCGCTGGAGATTTGAGAAGCGCTGCTCCTAGTACGAGAGGACCGGAGTGGACGTACCTCTGGTGTTCCGGTTGTCACGCCAGTGGCACTGCCGGGTAGCTATGTACGGACGGGATAACCGCTGAAAGCATCTAAGCGGGAAGCCCCCTTCAAGATGAGATCTCCCCGAGGCCTCGAGCCTCCTGAAGGGCCCAGCAAGACCAGCTGGTTGATAGGCCGGGTGTGGAAGCGCTGCAAGGCGTTGAGCTAACCGGTACTAATGGCCCGTGAGGCTTGACCATATAACACCCAAGTGGTCTGTCGATGACGGACGACAGCGGATACGCGAGACGTAGCTCGCCAGCATGATTCGCATTGCCCTTTTCGCCTGACGACCATAGCGTGCGGGAACCACCTGATCCCATGCCGAACTCAGCAGTGAAACCGCTCAGCGCCGATGGTAGTGTGGGGCTTCCCCATGCGAGAGTAGGTCATCGTCAGGCATCTATCCCGAGAAGACCCCGGTTGCGACAGCAGCCGGGGTCTTTTCATTTCGGCGTCCGCGATCCGGTCACAGAAGCCCCGGGCTCGAAGGCGTGTCCGGGGCCTTTCCATGTCCGGGTGCCCTCGGCGGCTACCCTTCGACCTCATAGAGCTCGATCGGGGTGCCGTCGGGATCGGCCAGGAAGGTGAAGCGCGCCCCGGTGAGCTCATCGACGCGGATCGGTTCGGGACGGGCCCCGCGGGCCTCGAGCGTGGCCACGCAGCCGTCCAGGTCGGGGGTGGCGAGGGCCAGGTGGCGCAGGCCGCAGGCTTCCGGATGGCTCGGCCGCGGTGGCGGCGAAGGGAAGGAGAACAGCTCCAGCCGGATGCCGCCGGGCAGGCGCAGGTCGAGCTTGTGGCTGTCGCGGGCTTCCCGGTAGGTTTCCGCGAGGATCTCGGCGTCCATCACCTCGAGATAGAAGCGGCGGGCCCGGGGATAGTCGGCGGTGATCAGCGCCACGTGATGCACGCGGCTCAGCGGCAAGGGGACACGACACGCTTCCATGCGGCAGGCCTCCTGGAGGGAAGGGCCCCGAGGGGCCCGGGCGATTCAGCGGCAGAGGCCCTCGAGAATCTCGATCAGGCTGTCCATCTCGTCCTCGGTGCCGATGGAGATGCGCAGCCAGTCGCTCAGCGCCTCGGTGTTGAAGTGGCGCACCAGGATGCCCCGCTCGCGCAGGCCGACGAACAACTGGGCGGCGTCGTGCTCGGGATGGCTGACCAGCAGGAAGTTGCTCTGGGACGGCAGCACCCGGAAGCCCAGGCTCTCCAGGCGGGTCCGGGTGCGTTCCCGGGTGGTGATCACCGCCTCTCGACAGGCGTCGAAGTGCTCGCGGTCCTCCAGGGCGGCGATGCCGATGGCACTGGCCAGGCTGTCGATGGGGTAGGAATTGAAGGAGTCCTTGACCCGCTCGAGCCCCTCGATCAGCTCCCGCGAGCCCACCGCATAGCCCAGCCGCAGGCCGGCCAGGCTGCGTGACTTGGAGAAGGTCCCGGTCACCAGCAGGTTGGGGAAGCGTTCCACCAGCGGAATCGCGCTCTCGCCGCCGAAATCCACATAGGCCTCGTCGACCAGCACCACCGACTCGGTGACCCGCTCGAGCAGGCCGGCGATGGCCTCGCGGCCATGGCCATGGCCGGTCGGGGCATTGGGGTTGGCGAAGATCGCGCCGGCGGACCCGGGCGTGAAGGCGTCCAGGTCGACCCGCCAGTCGCCGCCCAGCGGCAGGGCGCGACGCTCGACGTCGTAGAGCCGGCAGTAGACCGGGTAGAAGCTGTAGGTGATCGCCGGCATCTCCAGCGGGCGGTCATGACAGAAGAAGGCCTGGAAGGCCAGGGCCAGCACCTCGTCGGAGCCGTTGCCGACGAACACCTGCTCGACCTCGACGCCGAACTCCCGGGCCAGGGCCTCGCGCAGGGCGCGGGACTCCGGGTCGGGGTAGCGGCGCAGATGGTCGGCCGGGAAGTCCCGGAGCACCGCCTCGACGCCCGGCGCCGGGGGGTAGGGGTTCTCGTTGGTGTTCAGCTTGATCAGGCGCTCGCGGGGCTGCTCGCCGGGGACATAGGGCGTCAGCTCGCGGACCTTGGGGCTCCAGAACTTGCTCATGATCACTCTCGGGGTCTTGGGGCAATGCGGCCATGGTCGCCCGCCCGGCGTGCCCGCGCAAGCCGCGGGCCGTGCTAGGCTGGGCAACGACTCTTCGCCTGCTATGGAAGCCCTGATGATCGGTCAGATCCTCGCCACCCTGTTGCCGGTGTTCCTGATCGCCGGCTGCGGTACCCTCTATGGACGCTATCGCCGCCCCGATATCCGCGGTCTGAACACGCTCAACATGGAGCTCTTCGTGCCCATGCTGGTGTTCGCCGTGCTCGCCGACCGGGAGGCCCCCCTGACCGACTATGCCCGACTGGCCCTGGCCGCCACCGTGGTGGTGCTGGGCTCCGGGTTGGTGCTCTGGCCCCTGGTCAGGCTGCTGCGTCTGGAGACCAAGACCTTCCTGCCCCCCATGATGTTCAACAACTCGGGCAACATGGGCATCCCGCTGATCGTGCTGGCCTTCGGCGAGGCGGCCCTGCCGGCGGCGGTGGTGGTGTTCATCGTCGAGATGCTACTGCACTTCTCGGTCGGCCTCTACATGCTCGATCCCCGCACCCCGCTGTGGCGGCTGCTGCGCATGCCCATCGTGCTGGCCAGCATCGCCGGGCTGGGACTCAACCTGGGGGGCATCGCCTTGCCCGGCTGGCTGCTGGAGTCGCTGGACATGCTCGGCGGGGTCTGCATTCCGCTGATGCTGTTCGCCCTGGGGGTGCGGATGCTGGATATCGACTTCGATGACTGGCGCACCGGCCTGCTGGGGGCCGTGCTCTGCCCGCTCTCGGGATTGGTCCTCGCCTGGCCCATGATCCTCTGGCTGGACCTGTCCGGCATCGCGGCGGCGTCGCTCTGGGTGTTCGCCGCGCTGCCGCCGGCGGTGCTCAACTACCTGGTCGCCGAGCAATACCGCCAGGAGCCCCATCGGGTCGCCTCGCTGGTGCTGATCGGCAACCTCGGCAGCCTGGTGGTCATGCCGCTGGTCCTGTGGCTGGTGTTCGAGCACGTCCAGCCGATGGCATCATGACGGGCCGCAGGCTGTCCGCCATTCCCGTGAGCGGTTATGCTGTGGGGCAGACGGCCGCGATGGCGGCGTCATGCCCATTGGTTAGGAGGACGAAGATGCAAATCAGGACTTTGCTGGCCGGCTCCGCGATGCTCGCCCTGCTGGCGGGTTGTGCGACCGGTCCCGCCGGGCAGGGCTCCGAGCCCGGCATGGAGACCGCCGAGGCGACCTTCCAGGGCACCCTGCCCTGCCGCAACTGCGAGGGCATCGACCTGGACGTGACCCTGGTCGGCGATGCCCAGAGCACGCCGGAGGAACGGACCTTCGATCTGCAGGCCTCCTATCGGGGCCACCCGCAGAATCCGCCGGACGAGACCTACGCGGGCAACTGGGAAGTGCTGAACGGCACCGCGGAGAACCCGGATGCCACCGTCTACGAGCTGACCCCGGACGGCGAGGGCCAGGTTTACTACTTCCTGCGCCTCGACCCGCAGACCCTGGAGCTGATCGATCCCCAGCGTCGTCGCTTCCAGAACAACGAGATGCTGCGCCTGAAGCGTCTCTGAGCCGACGCGCGGCGTGAGTTCGAGGGGCGGCCCAGGGGCCGCCCCTCGTCATTGCTGACCCATACCTTCGGAATCCCATGGCCAAAGCGAAAAGCGCCTTCGTATGCACCGAATGCGGTGCCGAATACCGCAAGTGGCAGGGGCAGTGCACGAGCTGCCGGGAGTGGAACACCCTGAGCGAGGTCCGCCTCTCGGCGGCGCCCCTCGCGGCCGGTGGCGGGGGAGGCGGCGCGACGGCCCGGGGCGGCTATGCCGGGGCCGTATCCCGGGAAGTCGTCGACCTGGCCCATGTCGACCTCGGCGAGGTCCCCCGGCTGTCGTCCACCTTCGAGGAATTCGATCGCGTGCTGGGCGGCGGCCTGGTGCCGGGCTCCGCGGTCCTGCTGGGCGGCCACCCCGGCGCCGGCAAGTCCACCCTGCTGCTGCAGACCGCCTGCAAGCTGGCCCAGCAGCGCCGGGTGCTCTACGTCACCGGAGAGGAGTCGCTGTCCCAGGTGGCGATGCGCGCGCACCGCCTGCAGCTGCCGACCCAGGGCCTCAAGATGCTCGCCGAGACCAGCATCGAGACCATCCTCGGTGTGGCCGAGCGCGAGCGTCCGGAGATCCTGATCATCGACTCCATCCAGACCACCCACCTGGAGGACATCGCCTCGGCGCCGGGGGGCGTGGCCCAGGTGCGCGAGTCCGCCGCGGCGCTGACCCGGTTCGCCAAGCAGTCCAGCACCGTGCTGCTGCTGGTCGGGCACGTCACCAAGGACGGCACCCTGGCGGGCCCCAAGGTGCTGGAGCACATGATCGATGCCTCGCTGCTGCTCGAGGGCGGGGCGGACTCGCGATTTCGCACCCTGCGCGGCCAGAAGAACCGCTTCGGCGCGGTCAACGAGCTGGGCGTGTTCGCCATGCTCGAGCACGGCCTCAAGGAGGTGAAGAACCCCAGCGCCATCTTCCTGTCGCGCACCGAGGAGCAGGCGCCGGGCAGCCTGGTGATGGTGGTCTGGGAGGGCACGCGGCCCATCCTGGTGGAGGTGCAGGCGCTGCTCGACGACTCGGCGCTGGGCAATCCCCGCCGGGTGGCGGTGGGGCTCGACCAGAACCGCCTGGCCATGCTGCTGGCGGTGCTGCACCGTCATGGCGGCCTGTTCACCGGCGACCAGGACGTCTTCCTCAACGTGGTGGGCGGGGTCAAGGTGCTCGAGACCAGCGCCGACCTGGCGGTGCTGCTGGCGGTGGTCTCCAGCCTCCAGGCCCGGCCCCTGGCCCGGGAGCTGGTGGTGTTCGGCGAGGTCGGCCTGTCCGGCGAGATCCGCCCGGTGCCCAGCGGCCAGGAGCGCATCGTCGAGGCCGCCAAGCATGGCTTCCGCCGCGCCATCGTGCCCCGGGCGAACGCCCCCAAGCACGCCCCCGAGGGGATGGAGGTGGTGGCCGTGGACAAGCTGGCCGATGCACTGGAAGCCCTATAGCGGCCGAGCTCTGTTGTAGAATGCCGGTAACGACGACAAGGAGAACGCGATGAGTGCCATTCGCCTGACCCAGTACAGCCACGGTGCCGGTTGTGGCTGCAAGATCGCCCCCGATGTCCTGGACGGGATCCTGGCCAAGGCCGGGCCGGGGGCGACCCATTCGCGGCTGATCGTCGGCAACCAGGGCCGCGAGGACGCCGCCGTCTATGACCTCGGGGACGGGCGCGGCATGATCGCCACTACCGATTTCTTCATGCCCATCGTCGATGACCCCTTCGACTTCGGCCGCATCGCCGCCACCAACGCCATCAGCGATGTCTTCGCCATGGGCGGCTCGCCGGTGATGGCGCTGGGCATCCTCGGCTGGCCGCTGGACAAGCTGGGGGCGGACATCGCCGGGGACGTGGTGGCCGGCGCCCAGGCGGTCTGCCGCGAGCTGGGCCTGGCGCTGGCCGGCGGCCACTCCATCGACGCCCCCGAGCCGATCTTCGGCCTGGCGGTGAACGGCCTGGTGGACCTCGAGCACCTCAAGCTCAACAAGGGCGCCCAGGTCGGCGACCTGCTCTACCTGACCAAGCCGCTGGGCGTGGGCCTGCTGACCACCGCCGAGAAGCAGGGGCTGCTGGAGGCCGGCCACCAGGGCCTGGCGCGTCGCACCATGCTGGAGTCGAACCGCATCGGCACCGAGCTGGCCAGGATCGCCGGCGTGCACGCCATGACCGATGTCACCGGCTTCGGCCTGGCCGGCCATCTCGCCGAGGTCTGCCAGGCCAGCGGCGTGGCGGCGCGGATCGACTTCCGCCGGCTGCCGCGCCTGGCCGAGGCCGAGGCCTATCGTCGCCAGGGGGCGGTGCCCGGCGGCACCCGGCGCAATCGCGACGCCCTGGGGGCGGCCCTGCCGGTCATGGACGATGCCCACTGGCAGTGGCTGTGCGATCCCCAGACCTCCGGCGGCCTGCTGCTCTCCGTGCATCCCTCCTGGGAGGATGACGTCGAGCGGGTGGGCCGGGCGCATGGCCTCGAGCTCGAGCCCTTCGGCGAGGTCGTCGCCGAACGCGGCGAGGTGCGCATCGAGGTGAAGGGATGAGCCTGCCGCTGATCGAGCCGGACCTCGGGCTGTTGCGCGAAGGGCGAGTGCTGATCGACGTGCGGGCCCCGGTGGAGTTCGCCCAGGGCGCCTTGCCCGGGGCGGTCAACCTGCCGCTGATGGACGACGAGGAGCGCCACCTCGTCGGCATCGAGTACAAGCGCCGCGGCCAGGACGCCGCCATCGCGATGGGCGAACGGCTGGTCAGCGGCGGCATCAAGGCCGGACGGGTGGCGGCCTGGGCCCGCCTGATCGAGTCGCACCCCGACGCCATCGTCTACTGCTTCCGGGGCGGCCTGCGCTCCCAGGTGGCCCAGCAGTGGCTGGCCGACGTCGGCATCTCCCGGCCGCGCATCCGCGGCGGCTGGAAGGCCATGCGCCAGGCACTGTGCACGCGCATCGACGCCGCCGCCGAGCAGCCGCTGCTGGTGGTGGGCGGGCTCACCGGCTGCGCCAAGACCAGCCTCATCCAGGCCTTGGATCAGGGGCTGGACCTGGAGGCCTGTGCCCGCCACAAGGGCTCGGCCTTCGGCCGCCATCCGCTGCCGGCGCCGTCGCAGATCGATTTCGAGCATGCCATGGGGCGCCGCCTGCTGGACCTGCCGGGCCCGGTGGTGGTGGAGGACGAGTCGCGCCACATCGGCGCGGCCAACGTGCCGCTGGCCTTCTGGCGCGGCATGGAGGCCGCCCCGCGGGTGCGCGTCGAGATGCCGCTGGACTGGCGGCTCGCCCAGATCCACAAGGACTACATCGACGACCTCTGGGAGATCCATCGTCACCAGTTCGGCGACTGGCTGGGGTGGAGGCTGATGCGCAAGCAGCTGGCCAATGCCCTGGCGCGGCTCCGTAAGCGCCTCGGCGGCGCGCGCCTGGCACGCCTGCAGCGCCTGCAGGCGCTGGCCTTCCGTGAGCACGAGCGGGGCAACCGCCAGGCCCACGAGGCCTGGCTGGCGCCGCTGCTCACCGAGTACTACGACCCCATGTACCGCTATCAACTGGAGAAGCACGACCACCAGCGCTTCCTCCACGTGGGCGACTGGGACAGTTGCCTGGCCTTCGCCCGGGACTGGGTCGCCGACGCCGAACGTGCCGGCGAGCCCAGGGCCGCGACCCCGGCCTGAGGCTCAGGTGGCGCGGCCGCTGCGCAGCCACTGCGTCATCAGCCGGTCCAGCAGGGGCGCCAGTCGGTCGAAGCGCCTGGGGTCGGCCAGCATCGCCTCGCGATCCTGGCGGTGGGGGCTGCGCGCGTCGCCCTCGGGGCGGGGCAGGTGGTCGAGCATGGCGGTGACGCTCTCCGGGGTCGCCTCCAGGTGACAGAGCAGGCCCACCACCCGGCCGGCGTCCCAGGCGAAGCCCTGCAGCGGACTCGCCCGGCTGCCGCCCAGGGGCAGGGCCTCCTCGGGCAGGCCGAAGACCTCGCGGTGCCACATGAAGGCCTCGAAGCGCTCCGGCAGGTCGAAGGGGCTGTCGTCGGCCAGGGTGACGGCCTGCCAGCCGGTCTCGGCGTAGGTGCCCCGGGAGACCCCGGCGCCCAGGGCCTCGGCGATCAGCCGGGCCCCGTAGCCGATGCCGAGCAGCGGCTTGCGCCCGTCCAGGGCACGCTCGATCAGCTTGCGCTCGCGGCGCTCCCAGTCGGGGGCGGGTTCGCCCTCCTCGGGGCCGTCGAGCACGATCAGGGCGTCGGCCTCGGCCGGGCGGGGCGGCAGCTCCCCCTCGTCCAGGTGGAAGACGGTGTGGCTGTGCCCCATGCTGTCGAGCCAGTCGCCGAGGCGGGCGGGCCCGCGATGGGGGCTGTGCTGGAGCAGGTGAACGTGCATGGCTGACCTCGGCGGTGGATGGACAAGAAGGGGGAGGCAGGGTACATGAAGCCGGCCTTGAAGGAACAGATTCTGACGGTGCTGGCCGAGATCCCCCCGGGGCGGGTGACCACCTACGGGCGCATCGCGGCCATGACCGAGGGCGGCACGCCGCGGCTGGTGGCCCGGGCGCTGCGTGAACTGCCGCCGGGGCACGGCCTGCCCTGGTTCCGGGTGATCACCGCCTCGCGCAAGCTGGCCGATCATCCCGGCGCGGCGGAGCAGCGCCGGCGGCTGATCGACGAGGGCATCGCCTTCGATGCGCGCGGACGGGTCGCGCCGGAGCGCTTGTGGCCTTGAGCGGCGACATGCCGGCAGAGCTATCCATCAATGACTCGGACAACAGGGTTTCAAGGAGAGTCCATGAGCGGTTTCTTCCAGCGCCTGCAGGCGCTTCCTCCGCGCCGCCAGCAGGCCTTCATGGCCGCGCTCTGCGAGCGGCTGGTGCCCAACTACGCCTTGTATGCCGAGGCCACCGGCCAGGGCGACGTGAAGGGCCTGCGCGCCGTGCTCGACCTGGTCTGGGAGCGCCTGGCGGTGAAGGAGGCGCGCATCGACTTCGAGCGCCAGGCCGAGAAGCTGGCCGGGCTGGAGCCGCCGGCCGAGGACGACAGCTTCGGCGCCCGTCGCGCCCTGGAGGCGGTGGTGGCGCTCTCGGCGCTGCTGGATACCCTGCGCGGCGAGGCGCCGGAGGCGGTGCTGGAGGTCAGCCGCGCCTCACGGGGCGGGGTGCGGGCCTTCATCGAGCTGACCGAGGGCGAGGAAGACGCCGAGCGTCTCGCCGCCCTGGTGCGCGAGCACCCGCTGATGGCGGACGAGAACGACTTCCAGGACGCCGTACTCGAGGCGGTGGAGGGAAACCTGGACCGCGACGCCCTCAAGGCGCTGCGCCGGCTGGGCCGCAACGAGGGCGTCAGCAACCTGGGGCTCGGCGGCGAGGAGTAGTCGCCCGCACGCCGGCCACAACGACGAAGGGCCCGCCATTTGGCGGGCCCTTCGCGTGTCCGAGGGTGCGACCGTTACAGGCGCATCTCGATCCCGCGCTCGGCCATGTAGCGCTTGGCCTCGGGGATGGTGTACTCGCCGAAGTGGAAGATGCTGGCCGCCAGCACCGCATCGGCGCCGCCGTCCTTGACGCCCTCCACCAGGTGGTCGAGGTTGCCGACGCCGCCGGAGGCGATCACCGGCACGCTCACCGCCTCGGTGATGGCATGGGTCACGCCGATGTCGAAGCCGGCCTTGGTGCCGTCGCGATCCATGCTGGTCAGCAGCAGCTCGCCGGCGCCCAGCTCGACCATCTTCTTCGCCCACTCCACGGCGTCCAGGCCGGTGGGGCGGCGGCCGCCGTGGGTGAAGATCTCCCAGCGCGGCGCCTCGCCTTCCTTCGAGACCTTCTTGGCGTCGATGGCCACCACGATGCACTGGCTGCCGAAGCGCTCGGCGGCCTCGTGGACGAAGTCGGGGTTGTGCACCGCGGCGGTGTTGATCGACACCTTGTCGGCGCCGGCATTGAGCATGGTGCGGATGTCGTCGCAGGTGCGGATGCCGCCGCCCACGGTCAGCGGGATGAACACCTCGCCGGCGATGTGCTCGACCATCTCCACCGTGGTGCCGCGGTCCTCGTGGCTGGCGGTGATGTCGAGGAAGGTGATCTCGTCGGCGCCCTGCTGGTTGTAGCGCTGGGCGATCTCGACCGGATCCCCGGCGTCGCGGATGCCGATGAAGTTGACGCCCTTGACCACCCGGCCGGCGTCGACGTCCAGGCAGGGGATGATGCGCTTGGCGAGTCCCATGGTCAGCTCCCGTCGCGTTGGCCGGTGAGTTCGTCGCACAGCGCCTGGGCCTCGGCCACGTCCAGGCTGCCCTCGTAGATGGCGCGGCCGGTGATGGCGCCGAGGATGCCCGGCTCCCCGGCGGCGATCAGGGCGCGCAGGTCGTCGAGGTTGGTCACGCCGCCGGAGGCGATCACCGGCAGGCCGCCCTCCCGGGCCAGCTCGGCGGTGGCCTCGACGTTGACCCCGCCCATCATGCCGTCCCGGGCGATGTCGGTATAGACGATGGAGGAGACGCCGTCGTCGGCGAAGCGCTTGGCCAGCTCGGTGGCCTTCAGCGTGGACACCTCGGCCCAGCCGTCGGTGGCGACGAAGCCGTCACGGGCGTCGAGGCCGACGATCACGTGGCCGGGGAAGGCGCGGCACATCTCGGTGACGAAGGCCGGCTCCTTGACCGCCTTGGTGCCGATGATGACCTGGGAGACACCGGCCTCCAGGTAGTGCTCGATGGTCGCGGCCTCGCGGATGCCGCCGCCGATCTGGATCGGCAGCTCGGGGTAGGCGCGGGCGATGGCGGTGACCGCCTCGCCGTTGACCGGCGCGCCTTCGAAGGCGCCGTTGAGGTCCACCAGGTGCAGGCGGCGGGCGCCGGCCTCGACCCAGCGGGCGGCCATGGCCACCGGGTCGTCGCCGTAGGTGGTGGCGTCGTCCATCCGGCCCTGCTTGAGGCGGACGCACTTGCCGTCCTTGAGATCGATGGCGGGGATTACCAGCATGTCCAGTCCTCTCGGGGCGCGGCAGCGGGCGCCCGGTTGTCGTGTGGTGTGGCGCCGGTCAGGGCATCCAGCGAACGAAGTTCTCCAGCAGCCGCAGGCCGGCCCGGGAGCTCTTCTCCGGGTGGAACTGCACCGCGAAGGTGGCGTCGCGGCCGGTGGCCACATGGGCGGTGACCCGGCCATAGTCGGTGGTGCCGAACACCTGGGCGTCCTCGGCGGCCTCCACGTAGTAGCTGTGCACGAAGTAGAAGTGCTCCTGGTCGTCGATGCCCTCCCACAGCGGATGCTCGTGGTGCTGGCGCACCAGGTTCCAGCCCATGTGCGGCACCTTTAGGCGGTGGCCCTGGTCGTCGCGCATGTCGCCGGGAAAGCGGTGTACCTCGCCCGGCATGAAGCCCAGGCACGCGATGCCGCCGTTCTCCTCGCTGCGGTCGAACAGCATCTGCTGGCCGACGCAGATGCCCAGCAGCGGCTTGGATTGCTTGTCCAGCTGCTCCTGGACCAGGCCGCGCAGCTCGGTACGCTCCAGCTCGCCCATGCAGTCACGGATCGCCCCCTGGCCGGGCAGCACCAGCCGTGAAGCGCCATGGATGCGGCGGGGATCGCGGGTCACCACCACATGCTCGTGGGTGACGTGCTCCAGTGCCTTGGCGACGGAATGCAGGTTGCCCATTCCGTAGTCGATGACGGCAATGGTCATGAGGCGCTCCTCGTGTCGATCGGCGGGGTCACAGGCTGCCCTTTGTGGACGGCATCTGGCCGGCCATGCGGGGGTCCTCGGCGACCGCCATGCGCAGCGCCCGGCCGAAGGCCTTGAAGATGGTTTCCGCCTGATGGTGGGCGTTGAAGCCCTTCAGGTTGTCGATGTGCAGGGTGACCCGGGCATGATTGACGAAGCCCTGGAAGAATTCCCAGAACAGCTGGGTGTCCAGGCGACCGATGCTGGCGCGGGTGAACTCGACGTCCATGAACAGCCCCGGGCGCCCCGAGAAGTCTACCACGACCCGCGACAGGGCCTCGTCCAGGGGCACGTAGGCATGGCCGTAGCGGTAGATGCCGCGCTTGTCGCCGACCGCCTGGTCGAAGGCCTGGCCCAGGGTGATGCCCAGGTCCTCGACGGTGTGGTGGTCGTCGATGTGCAGGTCGCCCACGGCCTTGATGTCCAGGTCGATCAGGCCATGGCGGGCCACCTGGTCGAGCATGTGGTCGAGGAAGGGCACCCCGGTCTCGCAGGCCAGCCGGCCCTCGCCGTCGAGGTTCACGGTGACGGTGATCTGGGTTTCCTTGGTGTCGCGGGTGACCGTGGCGATACGCTCGGACATTGTCGGGTCTCCAGCGCCTGGGCGCGTGTCGGAATGGGGGTCGCCGTCGGGGCGGAAAGACGGGGCGGCCCCGCCGTTGCAAGGCTGCCATTATAGTGAAACGCTGCCCCCATCCGCTACAATGCCCCCACCACGGGGCAGGCGCGGCCTGCCTTTTTCAGGGAGATTCCTGCATGCCGGTAACGCTACACCGAGTCGATCACGCAGCCTGGGAAGCGGATGCCCAGGTCCAGACCGACCTGGTTCGCATCTACGCCGACGCCCCCGACGAGCGCCTGCCGCTCCCCCCGGAAGCCTTCATCCAGGCCCAGCTCGAGGGCTCGGGCTTCTTCTGCTGCGCCCGGTTCAACGACCGCCTGCTGGGCGCCGTGGCCGTATCGCCCGACGACGAGGCCTGGTGGCTGTCTCACCTGTGCGTGCGCAAGACCACCCGTCGGCGGGGCGTCGGGTCCCGGCTGCTCGCCCTGACCAGCGCCGCGGCCCATGAGGACGGCCACCGCCTCAGGGCGATGGCCTCCGAGCTGCCCTTCCCCGACCAGATGCTGCTCAGCCGCCTGGGCTATCGGCTGACCCAGGCCGGGGACTACTTCGAACTGGATCTTCCGCCCAAAGGAGCCGGGCAATGAAACGAATCCTGCGCACCCTGCTGGCTGCCATCGGGGTCCTCGGACTGGTGGTGGTCGCGGCGGTGGTCTTCATCACCACCTTCTTCGATCCCGAGGACCTCAAGCCCCGCCTGGTCGAGGTGGTGCGCGAGCACAGCGGGCTGGAACTCGAGCTCGACGGCCCGCTGACCTGGTCCTTCTATCCGCGCCTGGGGGTCGGGGTCGCTGCGGCCGAGGCCGGCCTGCCCAGCCAGCCGGCCGAGGCCGACGCCTTCGCCGCCTTCGACCACGCCGAGGTCAGCCTGGCCATCGCGCCCCTGCTGCGCGGCGAGATCGCCATCGACGGCCTGACCCTGGACGGCCTGGTCCTGCGCCTCACCCGCGACGCCGAGGGCCGGGGCAACTGGGAGACGCTGCTGGAGCGGCTGAGGGAGCGCGGCGAGGAAGCCGAGGCCGTGCTGGCGCCCGCCAGCGCCGGGCCGAATCCCGATGCCAGCGGACTGCCGGTGGCCCTCAACATCGCCAGCGTCCAGGTCCGCGAGGGTCGCATCGCCTACCGGGATGCCCAGGCGGGCCGCGTCGTGACGCTCGAGGGCGTCGACATCACCGGACGCAACGTCAATCCCGAGCAGGCCTTTCCCCTCGAGGCCAGCCTGGGCATCACCTGGCAGGATGGCCTGGAGGCCGACGCGCCCCTGCTGACCAGCGACCTCTCGCTCGAGACCCAGGTCCGCCTGGGGCTGGCCGAGGGCCGGCACGTCCTGCAGGGGGTGGCCCTGGATGCCAGCACCCGCCTCGCGGGCGACGACCAGGCCCAGGAGACCCAGTTCCGGGCCGACGAGCTGCTGCTCGACCTGGCCGCCGAGCGCGTCGAGCTGGCGGGCTCCCGCCTCGAGGCCAGCCTGCTGCACCCCCGGCTGGGTGAGAAGCGCCTGCCGCTGACGCTGGGCTTCGACCTCGACGCCGATCTCGCCGCCCATACCGCCCGGCTGCGCGAGCTGCTGCTGACCGGCCCCGACGGGCTCGAGCTGGGCGGCAACCTCGCCGTCAGCGAGCTGGCCACCGCGCCGAGCTACGAGGGCCAGCTGCGCCTGGCCGAGATGTCGCTGCGCCCCTGGCTGATCCGGCTGGGCGTGATGCCGAGCCTGGCGTCCAACACCGCCCTCGGCCAGGTGGCCCTGGCCAGCCCGATCCGCGGCGACCTGGACGCCCTGACCCTGGACGGCCTGACCCTGAGTCTGGACGGCAGCACCTTCAGCGGGCGGCTGGGCGGCCGCTTCGACGGCACCCGGCTGGAGGCCGACCTCCAGGGGGATCGCCTGCGCCTCGACGACTACCTCCCGCCCGATGACCAGCCCATGGCGGCCGGCGAGCTCAGCCTCCCCGGCGTGAGCCAGGCCCTCGCCCAGGCGGAGCCGGCGGCGCTGCTGCCGGCCGAGTGGCTGGCCGGCCTGAGCCTCGACGCCGCCCTGGAGCTCGCCGAGCTGACCGTGCGGGAGCAGGCCTTCCGGGACGTGTCCCTGCGCCTCGAGGGGCGCGAGGGGCGCCATCGCCTCACGGGGTTCGAGTCCGTCTTCCACGAGGGACGCCTCGCCGCCACCGGCGAGCTGGACGCGCGCGAGTCCCCCCTGCGCTGGCGGCTCTCGCCCCGTATCGAGGCCTTGCGCCTGGGCTCGCTGATGGCCTCGCTGAGCGACGAGCCGGCGCCCCTGGAGGGACGGCTGTCCGGTACCGGGGAGCTGGAGAGCCGGGGCAACAGCATCGCCGCGCTCAAGCGCGCCCTGAACGGCCGCTTCGACGCCCGGATGGAAGAGGGGCGGATCAAGGACGTCAACGTCTCCCGGGAGCTGTGCACCGCCGTGGCCCGGCTCGAGGGCGAGACCACCAGCCGCGACTGGCAGCCGGACACCCGCTTCCAGCGGGCCGAGGCCAGCTTCCGCATCCGCGACGGCGTGGCCGAGACGGACGACCTCGACGTGACCCTGCCCGGCATCGCCCTGGGCGGCCAGGGCCGGCTCGACCTGGCCAGCGAGCGCTTCGACCTGCGTGCCGCGGCCCGCTTCACCGAGACCGTGGACGCCGCCTGCGAGGTCAACCCGCGCCTGGTGGACGTGCCCTTCCCGGTACGCTGCGAGGGCGAGCTCGGCGGCGACAGCGGCGAATGGTGCCGCTTCGATCGCGAGGCCTTCCAGGACACCCTGGCCGATCTCCTGCGGCAGGAGGCCACCGAGCGTGCCGGCGAGAAGGTCCAGGAACGCCTCGACGAGGCCGTGAAGCGACTCGACGAACGACTCGGCGAAGGCGCCGGCGAGGAACTTCGCGGCGCCCTCGAGGGTCTGTTCCAGTGAGCAAGCAATAACCAGTCATTGCGCCGGCCTTCGCGTCGGCGCTTTTTTTCGTGCCGAGACTGCCCATGACGGACATGCCGCCCGCCATCCTGTCCCCTGATACCTTCCAGCGTCGCCTGCTCGACTGGTTCGACGCCCATGGCCGCCACGACCTGCCCTGGCAGCAGGATCGCAGCCCCTATCGCGTCTGGGTTTCCGAGGTCATGCTGCAGCAGACCCAGGTGGCCACCGTGATCCCCTATTTCGAGCGCTTCATGGCGCGCTTTCCCGACGTGCACGCCCTGGCCGCCGCGGACCAGGACGAAGTGCTGCACCTCTGGACCGGACTCGGCTACTACGCCCGGGGGCGCAACCTCCACAAGGCCGCCCGGACGGTGGTGGAGGAGCACGGGGGCGAGTTCCCGGTGCACAGCCTCGAGGCCATGGCCGAGCTGCCCGGCATCGGCCGCTCCACCGCCGGCGCGGTGATCGCCCAGAGTACCGGCCGGCGGGCGGTGATCCTCGACGGCAACGTGAAGCGAGTGCTCACACGCCTGCACGCCGTGGAGGGCTGGCCGGGGCGGCCGGCGGTGGAGCGTCGGCTCTGGGCCCTGGCCGAGCACTACACCCCCGAGACCCGGCTGGTCGACTTCACCCAGGCGATGATGGACCTGGGCGCGACCCTGTGCCGGCGCGGCCAGCCCGATTGCGAGCGCTGCCCCTTCGCCGACGTCTGTCGGGCCCATGCCCGGGGGGAGCCGCGCCGCTTCCCCGAGTCCAAGCCGAAGAAGGCCACCCCGACCCGCCGTGCCACCCTGCTCATGCTCCAGGACGCCCAGGGGCGGGTGCTGCTCGAACAGCGTCCCTCCAGCGGCCTGTGGGGCGGCCTGTGGAGCCTGCCGCAATTCGAGGCGCCGCACGACCTGCAGGCCTGGCTGGACCAGCACGCGCCCGCTGCGCGCCTGGACGCGCCCTGGGAGGCGTTCACCCATGTGTTCAGCCATTTCCGCCTCGAGATCACCCCGCAGCCGGCGCGGGTGAGCCGGCTCGATGCCGTGGGCGAGGCCCGCCGCTGGGTCGATCCCGCCGAACCGGACGGCATCGGCCTGGCCGCCCCGGTGAAGGGCTTGCTGGACGCGCTGCGGCCCTTCACCCTGAGCGTCCAGGACGCGCCCCATTCCCCCTCATCCCAGGAGTGATGACCGATGAGCCAGACCGTCTTCTGCCGCAAGTACCAGCAAGAGCTCGAGGCCCTGCCGTTCCCCCCGCTGCCCGGGGCCAAGGGCCAGGAGATCCAGGCCACCGTCTCCAAGCGGGCCTGGGAGGAGTGGCAGGCCCTGCAGACTCGCCTGATCAACGAGAAGCACCTCAACATGCTCGATCCCGAGGCCCGCGAGTACCTGATGGAGCAGCTGGAGCGCTTCCTCGACAACCGGGAGACCGACCAGGCAGAGGGCTATGTGCCCCCCGAGCGGTGAGCGGAGAGGATCGTTTTGCCTTCTCCAACATTCTGAAAAAGAAAGGGTTGACGCGAGCGGGGCATTACGGTTTAATACGCACCGTTGGCGAGGGCCAGATAGCTCAGTCGGTAGAGCAGGGGATTGAAAATCCCCGTGTCGGCGGTTCGATTCCGTCTCTGGCCACCACTTGCTGGGGTATAGCCAAGCGGTAAGGCAGCGGTTTTTGGTATCGCCATGCGCAGGTTCGAATCCTGCTACCCCAGCCACGCCAACCTAAGCTTTTCGAAAGACCGTGAACGTTGGTTCACGGTCTTTCTGCTCAGAGGACCTCGTCCTCCTCGCTGGTTGCGAGCGGCGACTGCCGGCATAGCTCAGTTGGTAGAGCAACTGACTTGTAATCAGTAGGTCCCGGGTTCGACTCCTGGTGCCGGCACCATTAAAACGCCTTGCGAATCAGCGTGTTAGAGCAGACTAGAAACCGCCCCTCGAGGCGGTTTTTTTGTGTGTGTCCACATTATGTCCACAGCACTTCATTCTAGTGCTTCACTCACTGGAGTGGGGTGAAGGGCAGCTGGTCAGAGGCGGAGTAGCTGCCTAATGCGGGCCAAGTCCTCCGGATGGTCGGGATCCTCAACCTCCACCATGAGTCGCTTCCTGTAAGGCGCCTTCTCCTTCACGACGACATAGAGGCCATCCCGGGGATCTGCAGCATCCTTGGGAACCGCGCCGATCACGTCGAAGTGGTGATGATCCATCCGCTCCACTGCCTCCATCGACACCCGGAGCTCTTCAGCAGCCTTTTCCATGAGCCACCCCTCAACGATCGCTGTAAGCTTATGTAACAGTAGTAGGGAGTTTCGTACCCAGGCGGATTTTTTTAGAACAAGCTAATTTTTCTTGATCGTTCTTCTGGAGCCAGTAGGCGAAAAAAAACCCGCCGGAGGGGGCGGGTTCAAGGTCGCTTACTCACGGGGGAGAGGTAAGCGGTTTTGATCTTTGCATAAACGTTCAATCAAGTAAACGGGCAGCATTCATAGCAAGTAAAAGCTAATTTTATTGGTTGTGCTTCTGGCCCCTGGCAACAAAAAACCCGCCACGAATGGCGGGTTGAAAAGGCTCATAAGCAGGGAACTTAGTAAGCGGGCTTATTATAGCCTGGTTTATTGCACTGCAATAGCATGAGGTGTGGCTTGATATATGTCTATTTGATGCATTTAATTTATGACTAAATGGACAAGCAAAAAAAGCCCGCCGGTTGGCGGGCAAAATCCTCGTTCCCTGTGACGTCCTTTGGTTCGGAAGGACAGGGAGAACTCTATATCAGCATTCTTTCATAAATGTGACGACGGGGTTCAGCCTGGCGGCGTCCTCGAGGTGATCGGGGGCGAAATGGGAATACCGCATGGTCATGGTGATGGATTGGTGGCCCAGGATCCGCTGGAGGACGAGGATGTTGCCGCCGTTCATCATAAAGTGGCTGGCGAAGGTATGGCGCAGCACGTGGGTCAACTGTCCATCCGGTAACTCTATGCCTGTCTCCTGGATGGCCTGGCCAAAGGCCTTGTAGGACCCAGCGAACAGCCGTCCGATCTTGCGACGCCGGCGAAGCTCACCGGCGAGCCGGGGATCGATCGGAACGGTCCTGGCTTTGCCGGACTTGGTACCCACGAAGGTGACACGATCCTTGCCGACGTTCTCGGCTCGCAGGTATTGGGCTTCGCTCCAGCGGGCGCCGGTACTGAGGCAGAGCAGGGTGACGTAATAACAGTCCCGGCGAGGTTGCCGCTTGAGGTGATCCAGCAGTAGCCGAACCTGGGAATCGTCCAGGAAGGCCATTTCGGTTTCTTCGGTACGGACCATGCGCATGCGGGCCAGGGGGTTGCCCTTGTGCCAGAGATCCAGGCGCTCCAGCTCGGAGAACATGGCCTTGAGGTAGGCATGCTCATGGTTGACCGTGCTGGCCTTCACTTCCTTGAGGCGACGGGTCCGGTACTCGGTCCAGTCCTGGGCGGTGAAGGCTTCGGCCAGCGGGTTGCCCAGGGCGTCGGCCAGCTTGCGCAGCGAGCGCACCCGGTCCCGCGAGCTCTTGAGGGTCTGCCCGTGATGCTGGTACCAGAGCTCGACGAGATCCAACAGCCGGCGCTTGTCCCGCTTGGGGGCCTGGAAGACCTCGCCCTGGGCGGCCTTGGCGAGCACATGCTGCTCGAAGCGTCGGGCCTGGGCTTGGGTCTTGAGAGTCTTACGCACGCGTTTGCCGTAGCGGCCATGTGGCCGCAGGTCCACACGCCAGCCGTTCTGGACCTTCTTGATGGTCATGCCGCCTTCCCTAACAGACGTCGCTCCACCAGCTTCTGTTCGACCAGCTGGCGGAAGGCGCTGCCGTTGATGCCGCGCCGTCGGTAGTAGTGCTCCAGGTCCTCCCACATGCCGGAGCGCTTGAGGTAGTCGATGGCCTGGTGGGTGCCGAAGCCCTGGCGGGCGTAGATCGAGATGAGGTTACCGAAGGCCAGGCAGACGTTCTTTTCGTTTCCCAGGCCGGGTTCCTTGCGGGCCCGCTTGTACATGAAGCTGGGGGCGTGGGCGAAGAACCGGGGATCGTCCTGGAAGCACTGCCAGAAGGGATCGATCAGGGTGCGGGTGGCGTTGAGGCGATAGCTCTGCATGGCGCTGCGCCAGATCCCGGTGAGATGCGGGATGGTGTCGGTGAAGCGGTGGAAGCCATGGGCGTCGTCCAGGACCTCGCCGGTGTCGACGTTGCACGGGATCCCGCGGGCGAACTCGGCGAGCACCGACTGATGAAACCGCATCTCGATGCGCCAGACGTCCCGCTCGGGGTCGTAGACCTGGGCCAGGTTGTCGTCCGTGGCGTTGCCCCACACGCCCTGCCAGAAATGCAGCTTGTCGCGGTGGTGGGCTTCCTTCGTCTTGTTGTAGATGGCGCACTGCAGGGCCCCGGCGGTACCGAACATGAGCGTCTCGGCACGCCCGTAGGTGGTGGCGATGTTGCCGTGGTCGAAGCTCAGGGAGTCGATGCCGTCGATCTTCATGACCTTCTTCGAGCGGGTCACGAAGCGGTCCATGAAGTCCTTGGGGGGCTCCCAGCCCTGGACGTCCAGGGCGAGATGAACGGCGCAGCCGGCGTGCTCCACGTGCTCGAGGAGCCCGTGAGCGATGAGGTCCATGAAGCACTGAGACTCGGCGGGCTCGCGTTCGTGCAGGTAGTGGGGCGAGAGCTCGATCTTGACGTGGGTGCCGATGTTCTCGGTCTTCACGTGCCGGGCCTGGAAGAACACGATCACGCCCAGGTCGTTGTTCTGGAGCCGGTAGCGGAAGCCGGAGCCGGCAGCGCCGGCCCCCACGGCCCAGGTATGGCCGAAGAGGTCGATGGTGGCCCCGCGACCCTCTTGGTAGACGCTGATGATCTTGTCGAACTGCGGCAGGTAGGGGAGGCCCCGGTAGAGTTGGCGGACGGTATCGACGCCGGCATGGAGCAGGTGGACGCCATAGAGCTCCCGCTGCCCCTTGGGACTCATGAAGATCTTGCCCGTGGGGTCCTGGCGACCTTCCGACAGTGATTCGATGGAGTACCGTTCCCAACGCTTCATCTCGAATTCCCTTCTAATGTGCTGCTACGACGCTCTATGGCGTTTGTCGTTGTCACTCTGCGAGACGTGTTACAGGGAGGGTCTCGCCGGGCCCGCTCGCGCGGCGCGGGGATGCGGGCGCACAGCGTCCTCTCCCGCGCCGCCGCTCGCGGCCGTCATGACAGCCCCCGAGCTATATAGATTCCCCATAGGTGCAGCGGGTAGAACCAGCGTGTGAGGGCCCGTGGCAGGCGCATCGGCGGTAAGCGAGTGGTCACCAGGGCGAGCAACAGGAGAACGCCCAGGGCCGCCGACAGGGCCGAGACGGACAGCCCGTATTGGGCCAACGGCCACCAAATGAGCGGGACCAGCCAGGCGAGCGGCCAGCGGATCGCACCCATGAAGGCGAGCACCAGGAAGAGCGCCAGGGGGCCGTATTCGTTGAGCCAGGTGAAGCCGGCCAGGAGCACGCCGACGACCAGGGCGACGGGATCCCGGTGCCGGTGATAGGCGGCGAGGTAGGCGGCGGCGGCGAGGGTGAAGCAGATGTTGCCCAGGGGCTGACCGTGCAGGGCCATGAACGGGAGCTGGGCGGCCAGGGCGATGAGCAGGATCCGGTCGGCATAGCGCCTGGCGTGGGTCGAGTGAAGCGCGTGCCAGGCGACCATGAAGCAGAACATCGGCAGGGCGAGGCGACCCAGGGTGACGCGCAGGATGGAGGGTGTGTCACCACTCACTAGCCAGAGGCTGACGTGATCGAGGGCCATGGAGGCAATGGCCAGGCCCTGGACCAGGGGCAGCCAGGTCGGCAGGGATCGGGTTGGACTGGTAGGGAGTGCGATCGCGGTCATAGGTCGAGTACCTCCACCTCGCGGGGCAGGCCACGATCCATGGCCCGGTAACAGTCGGGGATGCTGGTCAGGATCGGTTTGCCGTCCTGGTCGTAGAGTTGGCAGGTGCCGTCATAGATCGAGCCGGCATGGGCGGTGGCGGTTTCCTGGGGCGCGGCGCGTCTTGCCGTGGCGGCGGCCTGGCGGGGAGCCTGGCTGGTGGCTTCCGGCCCGACGTAGCCGGTGACCTGGGTAATGGCGAGGATCACCGCGCCGATGGCGCCGACCAGCACTAGGGGAGCCATGACCAGGATGCGCGGCAGGCGCTTCTTGCCGGTGTGCATGCTGGCCGAGGTGTATTGCTCGAAGACCCATTTCGGGTACTTCCAGATCGAGGATTCGCAGTCGGCGTCCTTGGAATGGGCGGCGGGGTTGGTGTGGCAGACGCCTTCCCAGCGCCAGACGATGGCCCCGTTGAGCTTGCCCTTGCGCATCAGGTGCTCGTGGGTGTCGACCAGGGCGCGGACGTCGCTGGTGAGCTGGGAGGGGTTCTGGCAGGTCAGGATGAAGTCCACGCCCCGGTGGCGGTGGGTCTCCAGGGCGGCGATCTCGGGCGGCGGTTCGCCGGTGTTGCGGTAGCGCCGCCAGCGTTGCTGCACCTCGTCGATGAGGATCAGCGAGCCGTCGGGGACGTCCATCCACTCGTCGGGGATGGGGGCCTGGTTGCGCAGGTCGCGGACGTTGCCGAAGAAGGGCCGGTCGGTGCCTTCCTCGGTGCGCAGCCAGTTGATCATGGTGTAGACGGCGCGCAGGGTCTTGCCGGCGCCGGGGACTCCCGAGATGAGATGAATCGCCATGGTCAGGATCCTCCGGTGATGAGCGCGGACGGGCCGAGGCTCCAGTTCTTGAACATGCCGCGCAGGATGAAGGCGGAGCCGATCGCGGAGAGGCCGACGTCGAAGCCGGCGAGCTGGACGAACCACAGGTACCGGCCCGAGTCGCCCAGGTAGTCCATGGCGGTGTCGAGGAGCTGGTCGATCAAGACGGCGCCGATGGTGGTGAAGACCACCAGGCTCGCCACCTTCACGATGGCGAGCACGATGAGGTACTTGGCGATGAAGGACAGGATGGTGAGCAGGACGGCGGGCATGGGGACCTCCTAGGCGGTGGAGGGCCGTGACTGGCCCAGGACGATGAACAGCGCGGAGATGAAGCACAGGCCGATAACGGCGCCACGGATGTTGCCGGCCAGGTCGCAGGCGGGCTGCCAGTCGAGGCTGATGGTGCCGTACAGCGGGATCTCGATGACGTTGGGTTCGGGACACATGCCCGTGCCGAGCCCGGCGTCGTAGTCGGGCAGGTCCTCGATGACGTTCACGTTCCACTCGGGCTCGGGCATCTCGGGGTAGGCGCTGGACGGCGGTTCCTCGGTGAGGTCGTCGCGCAACTGGCTGAGCTGCTTGTTCAGGTCCTCGACGAGCTGGTCCTCGGCCTGCTGGCCGTCGCTGTCGGTGTCGGGGTTGGGCGGCTCCTGGCCTTCCAGGGTGGCGGCGACGTTCTCGGCCCATTGCTTGGCCTTCTTGCGGACCTCGGGCGGGGACGAGCCCTTGGCGTCCTCGATGTCGTTCAGCTCGGGGTCGATCGAGTCGTTGGTGGCTTCCCATTCCCAGGGGTAGGGGGATTCGTCGTCGAACCAGAGGTCGTCGACGATGGTGCTGGGCAGGTGTTCATCCAGTTGGGAGTAGTCCGACTCGGGCACGATGACCGGCTCGGTTTCCAACGTCGAGTCGACCGAGCCGCCGGTGTATTCCGCCTTCTGAATCACCGGGTGGAAATGCAGGGTGGGGAAGTAGCCGCCCTCCGGTTCGAGGTTGGTGCAGTTGTTCACGAAGGGGTCGGATGACTGCGTGTAGGGGACGGCGTAGGTGTACCCCATCCACCAGGTATCGTTGACGTTCTTGGCGCCCCATTCCTGGACGGTATAGAGGGCGTCGGGGCACTGCGAGGACACACCGGGGATCTCACTCCACTCGGACCAATCCGGAGAGGTGACGGGATGGCTCTCGCCGGTGCCTTCCTCGTGGATGCCGTCCTGCATGGACCAGGCCCAGCCGGCGGCGGCCAGGGCGAGGGACAGGCCGGGGTGCATGACGCCGCGGGAGAGAGCGGCCAAGGCGCCCCGGCGCAGGGTGGCACGGGCCACGGGGACGACCTGCCGGGTGTAGATGCGTTCCGAGGTGGGCTTGTGCTGATAGGCGACGCTGGCGGCGGCCTCGATGTACTGGCCGGTCTTCACGCCGGTTGAGCTGGTCGAGAGGATCTCGATGCCGTTGGTGTTGACGGCGGCTAGTGATGGAACAGGAGCCAGAAGGCCGGCAACAAGGCCAGCAATACCAACATACCGGGGGAGAGTTCGAGCATGGGTCATGGCCTCGGGTCCTGTCGGTGAATCGAAAAGGGCCCCCGTAGGGGCCCGGGGTGGGGCGGTGCGTGGGGAGCGGGTCACATCACGCGGCGGATGAGCTTGAAGACCAGGATGCCGGCGAGCACGCCGAGCACGGCCAGGCCGACGGCGCCCACCGGGGTCATGGCGCCTTCGATGGTGGAGACGAGGCCGGTGGTGTCGATGCTGGAGCCGCCGGTCTCGGTGGCCAGGGCGGAGCCGGACACCAGGGCCAGGGGGACCAGGGCGACACGACGGGCTTTCTTGGCGAAGACAGTTTTCATGGCATTACCTCATGTAGGAGTGGAGTTGCTGGGCGATGGCTCGGATGGCCCAGGCGGCGGCCCAGACCATGCCGATGGCGAGGGCGACCGTGATGGCGTCCTCGACACTCAGCCAAGGCTGGGTGCCAGCCTCGACGAGTTCGGCGGCGTCGACCCAGGCCAGGGGCTCCCGGCAGGAGCCCAGGTCGGGGTCGAAGTCGCGGCAGACCTGCACCTTCATGACTTGGCGGCCTGCTTGGGCTCAGACGCGGGGGCGGTGGCCTGAGCGGTGGAGGGCTTGCGCACGGCGATGGCGTGCATGGTGATCTTGCCGCCGGTGGTCCTCATCTCGGCGTCGATCTCGAGGTTGCACGGCATGTTCGCGGCGTAGGGGCGGATCTGGTCGAGGATCTCGTAGGGGGCCGAGATGGTGGCGACCTCGTAGCCGACGCGGTTCTCGTTGTTGGCGTCGGCCTCGTTCATGACGGTGAGCTTGGCGCCCTTGACGCCGTTGTCCATGGAGTAGCGCATGGCGCCGATGACGCGGGCTTGGATGGTGTTGATCATGGCTGTTTCCTTCCTTTCTTGGCTGCGTGGCGTGTGAGCTGTTCGCAATGCTCAGCGAGAGCCGCTAGCTCGGTGGTTTCCGGGGACTGACCATCCAGCTCCCGGCTGTGGTACTCGGCGAGGCGGTAGAGGAGCGCCGCCTTGCCCGGATCCCGGCCGTGGAGGCAGCGGCTGGCCCGCTCCCTCAAGGCTCGGGGCTCCGGGCAGGGGTCCCCCTGCCGCGCCACCCTGCCCCTCGGTCGAGCCGCACGGCAGTCGCCGCCGTGGCCCCCGTCAAGGGCGCTCGCTGCGCTCGCCCCCTCGCCCTTGACGGGGCCCAGGACGCCGACTCGGGGAGCCGTGCGACCGATGGGCGACGGGTGACGGGCAGGGGACAACATCAGCTGGCTCCCGAGCCTTGGGAGGCGGGCCGGTCGGTGCCCAGGCCCAGGGCGTGCAGGTCGCCGCGCTCCAGGCGCTCGAGGCCGTCCTGGATGAGCAGCTCGCCCAGGGCGGAGGGGGTGACGTGGTGCGTGCCGGCCTGGACGAGGTAGCGGCCGTAGTCGGCGGCGTCCAGGAACACGCGGATCGACTGTTTCTTGCCGTTGGCAGTGGTCATGGGGTGTTCCTCGGGTGGCGGTGGGGGTGGGGATAAGCCGAAGCGTCAAAAAGAACGGCCCGCTCGGTCGCCCCAGGCGCGGGACGGGGCAGGGAGGACGGGGCGACGTCGCGGGCCAAAGGCGCGGGGACGCTACGGGAGGAAACGGGGGCCGGACGGGCGGCCTGGGGAGCCGGGGCGTCGGCCAGGGCATAGGTGTCGAAGCCGAGGTAGAACGCCTCGTAGAAGGCTTCGTAGACGTGGACGACGAAGCGCTGGGCGGCTTCCAGGGTGGCGAAGTCGTGGGCGGAGACGCCGCCGTCGTCGCGAGTGTCGATGCTGACGCCAGGAATCTCGAACCCATCCAGTTGATCGGGAGTGATGCGCTTGCCCAGCACGACGCACCAGCCCAGGAGATCGGACCCGTAGATGAAGGCGCTGTCGTCACCCGAGCAGGTGATGAGCTGGGCCTGGCCATTGATGACGATGCCGGTGGCGGCCTGGTAGCTGGGGGCGGAGAAGCGCACGTCGAGGAAGGTGCAGCCCTCGGCGGTGCGCTCGTTCTCGAAGCGGATATCGAAGCTCATGCCCAATCCTCCGCGTTCATGCACTCGGCGGTGAGCAGAGCGACGTTAACGAGCCGGCGGCGGCCGACCTTGATGACGGGAAGGTTCCCCTGCTGGAGCTGCCCCCGGACGGTGTCGGGGGTGAGGCCGGACAGCTCGGCGAACCGCTCGATGGTCATGACGGGCACGTTGGCCGGGACCTGGGGCGCGTTGCTCGTTTCCATGTCGTACCTGCTCGCTGTGGCTCGTTGTGGTACTTTCAGAGGTGAAATATGCTTCGTGGTATCCCGACTTGTCGGGTATCACCTAAAGTCAGGATTACCGAGAAGTCGGGATATGTCAAGCAGACTGACCGAGAAAATCCGTCAGATCCGTGAAGTGGAAACGAGCGGACGAGGCGAGTTCTCGCAACTTATTGGAATACCTAAGAAAACACTCGAGAACATCGAGCTGACCGGGCGCGCTCCAAAGGGTGAGATGCTCGAAGCCATATGCCGTCAGTGGCCGAAATACACCATGTGGCTGATGACAGACCAAGTGAACGAAGAGGCCGGGCAGGTCAGCCCGGAGATCGAGAAGGCACGGAAGACGCTCAAGCAGACAGGGACGGATACCGACTAGCCAGGAAGGCGGCGACAAGGTGGTACCAGGGCGGCAGGCTCCAAGGATAGGAGGTCAAACTTGAGTAGTGAAACAAGAAACTCGTTTCTCAGCGGCTTATATATCTAAATTGCTTCCTCCAGACAATTGCTGGTAGGAGGCATTTTTCTTTGAGTAGTAGAAATCGTTTTTATAAGCAATGTTTGATAGTTTGAGAGGTGTGAATATGACGGAAAGCATTCGTATTAACGCAATAAAAGTTTGCCAGAAGGATCATAGCTTCTATGTCGCAAAGCTACGGGCAGCTGACCTTATAAAAATATCCTATGTCGCAGTGAGAGGAAGGGATAGAGAACAAGGAGCAGTCCAAAGGTTTTTAAACTCAAGGAGGATTTCGGGTATTAAAGACTATACCCTACATCAAGGTGCTTATCCTGCTTCTATAATTCTGAACTGGGTTAATGAGGAGCACCCTATTCAAGAGGATGAGGATGGAATAGCCATACCTGCTGTTGAAGAATCAGCGCAGCTGATTGATGGTCAGCACAGGATTGCTGGTATAGCTTCGGCAGTGCGAGAGAATCCGGAGCTTGAGAGTTTAGAACTTCCTGTATCAATATATGCTGGCCTGAGTACTAAGCAGTGTGCAAATATATTTCTTTCAATCAATACAGAGCAAAAGCCTGTGCCTAGAAGCTTGGTCTATGATCTTTATCAAATAGCTGATGAAGAGATCGTGGACCCTGCTGCTGCAAGAGCAAGAGATATAGTTGACGCACTTAATAGTGATGCTGACTCTCCTTATTTGGGTGAGATTAAAGTTCCAGGCTCTCCCAGAAGGAAAGGCGGGGTGGCACTGTCTACGGCAGTGAGTGCAATTAAGCCGCTTGTTGAAAGTAAAGGGGCGTTTGAGCAAGTGGGCGTTGAAGTCTTTGAGCAGCAAAAAGAAATAATAAAAAACTTTTTCAAGGTTTTGGCAGATCCTTATGGAGGCACATGGAACAACAAAGACAATGCGTTCATCTATGCTTCTGGGTTTACGGGAGCGATCGACTTCTTAAGCAACCGGCTTATACCATACTGTAACAACCATGGCGCCAATTATAAAAAAGAGTTCATGTCAGGTGTTATCAGGTTGAACAGAAATAGCCTTATATATCAGGATGAAGTCAAGGGAGTCCAAGGTAAAGAGGCACCAAAGAGAATATTTGATGCTCTTGTTGAGTGTTTTGAGCCAAATACACAGCCAGCAGATATTCAAGTATGAGTGAGCACAGGGCAACGCAGTACCTAATTAATGAGTGGGGGAGAGTTGATCATAAAAACTTGCCCCCGCCAATGAGTTCACAGCAGTCAGATGAGCTGGCGCATCTATTAATTGATGACGCTTCGGATTACTTTGGATCAGGAGTAGTGTCGCTTTGTGATGCAATATCTAGTCTTGAGGCTAAGTCTTGGTCATGGGCGTCGGTAAAGCTTTATTATTCGGTTTTTTATTTTGCTAGATCTTACCTAGCCACTGATGGTCTACTATTTACCCACTTAAATGGTAGGTCATATTGGATGCGAGCGATGCGTGGGGCTGTACTAAAAGGATTCCCCTCTAAGCGAGCGATTTCTAGTGAGAGTGGAAAGGAGAAAAAGAAGTTGAGTGGGACGCATGGAAGCGTTCTATATATGCTAGAGCATAACTTTAGTCATACTGCACTGGTCGACCAAGAAATTGATGGGGTGTATCCAACGCAATGGATGATGGATCAACGAGAATATTTTAACTATAAAAAATGCGGTTTCTCTGACCCAGAACCTCCTGCGGTGCTTCAGAAAGTGTGTGACCTTGGTGTAAGGAAAGCCGTGAGTGCATACCTGGAGGATGATTACTTCTCTTTAGATAGGGATCATGCCTTGCTAGCATATCCTATTAAGTTTTTTAAAGAAACCTACGCTCAGGTTTCTGGGTCTAGAAGTTTTGATGTTACTTTTTTCGATGAGAGAAAGACAATGATGAGGCGCTTAGCGAAGGATTCTTCTGGTCCCTTAGAAAAAGTTATGAGCTATTTTTATTGATGCAAGGAATTTTAAAAGGGGTGATTTTATATAAAATTAGCTAATTATCAGTTAGATAAAGAAAGCGGCAAAATAGGTATGTCAGAATATTAAAAATTGCGGGTAATGCACAAGCAGGCAGAGACGGATATCGACGAGCCAGGAAGGTGGCGGCAACGTGGTGCTAGGGCGGCAGACCCCATGGATATGAGGTCGGCCTTGAGCATGTACAAAATTTCTCAGGATAAGTGAATAGTGCCATGATGCAGCTTAAAGGAAGTGCAAAGATAACAAATGGGACTCAGGAATACCCTGTGCTAGTTGTCTTTGACGTAGAGCTAGGGCGTTGCTTAATTTCTGAAACCAGTGAAACCTCTTCAGGAGGTTTTTTTAAGTTTTGGTTAGGAGTGAGTGGTGATCTTTTTCTGAAAGAATTGAAGCTTAGTGGTGGGCGTCAGTTGTATTCTGACTTAGCGGGCCCTTTCTTTTTTTTCTCTAGTGTTGAGTCTACCTCGTTTAGAGATGAAGAGGTTTCTCAGTGTGGAGTTGCTACGGCACTGGGGGTTAAAGATGTCTCTGAAGAAATAGATGAGATAGAGATTAAGCCGTATTCTTCAGAAATATTGCTTAATGTTGATGGTTCTTCTTTAAGCGATGGTTCGGAAATTCTTTTCCATTGCGCGCCAAGAAGGAAAATGGATTTTACAGTTAAGCTGGATGGGGAAGAGGTTCGTGTCCACACTTTTGATCATGGCACATCTTTATCAAAATACGTGCGTTGCCATAGCTCAAGATTACAGCTTGTCGATTATTTAAAGGAGATGGACATAGCTCTTTCTTTGCTCTTGGGAAGGAGGGTTTTTTGGCATTTTTATAGAAATGAGTCTGAGATAAGAGTTAATCTTGCCAAGCCTGGTCAGGCTCTTTCAAATGGGATGCTAGTTTCAGATGCTTCAAGTTACCGTGTGATCTTTGAGAGACTATTAAGCCACCCTTTATGCCTGCAAAGGTACTTTTTGATTGAGGCGTTTTCAAACCCAAGGCCTCTCGAGGTGCGGCTTTTGAATGCCTTTGTTTATCTTGAGTTTTTGAGTGCAACTAGCAGCCTTGATAAGGGGGTTGTCTCTGAGCGGCTTGAGATATCTAGGGATAGTGCAGATGTTATCGTTAGAGTTCGAAACGAAATGATCCACAAGGGCTTAGGAGTTCTCGAGGCGCTAAAGAAAGCGAGGCATGCGCTGAGTTCAAATAGAAGAAAAGAGTCTCTTGAGGTGATTGATAAGATTTTAGAAAGTGAATCCCCTTCCGCAAACTTCTACGGTGCATTGATGCACGCTTGTTCTAGGGCATTGGTCAGCGAGGTTGGAGGTGATAAAGATTTGGTGAGTAAAAAAGTCGAGTTTGTATTCTAGCTTAAAGTTGTTGCTGATCGAACTCTAGATAATTATCTTGCCACTTTGCCATCACAAATGACTGCACTATAGAAATGTCTATCTAAAAAGCGCGGGTTTTGCCATGACCAGTATTCACAGATTTTCCCGCTAGAGAGTCTATGATCTCTTTCTGAATCAGGTTGTCCTAACATTGCAAGAACTTGCCCCTTGGTCATGCCTGGAACCAATTCACCTCTCGCCTGAGCCCTAACGCGAGCGTTTCTTGCATCCAGGTCAGCTTGGTACGAGCTGGTGCTTCCCGACGGTCTAGGGCTTGGCCGAGGATCTGGGCGGCGCAGGGTGGGGAAGTCTCTAAGATCCGGTGCCTGATAGGTCGTGATAGCACCACGAGTGATCGGAGCTTGCGCACCAGGGCAGGGAGTGTCCTGATACAGGGTGGCGTCACCGACCTCGCACTTGTAGACCTGGGCATGAGCTGACAGCGGCAGCAGGGCCACGACCAGCAGGAAAGCGGGCTTGATCATCCTTGATCACCGTCTTGATTCCATAGACCTAAGCCAAGATAGCACAAGGACCGATGCTCGGTAGGGCAGGTGTCCACATTGTGTCTACGGGATCATGCCCGTATGAGCCGCTCCGATCATCAAAATGACAGTAAGGTACTGATTTTACGAAAGGCATGCAGCAGCATGCTACATTAGTACAATCTTGTAATCAGTAGGTCCCGGGTTCGACTCCTGGTGCCGGCACCATTAAAACGCCTTGCGAATCAGCGTGATAGAGCAGACTGGAAACCGCCCATCGAGGCGGTTTTTTGTGTCTGTCTACATTCTGTCTACACCTGTCCACCTCCCCCCGATCGCGCTCCTGCCCCAAGCCAAAAAAACCCGCCGGAGGGGCGGGTTCAAGATCGCTTACTCACGGGGGGAGAGATAAGCGGTCTTGATATTTGCATAAACGTTCAATCGAGTAAACGGGCATCCTGCAACAAGGAAAAGCTAATTTTTCTTGAGTGTGCTTCTGGCCCTGGCGACGAAAAAACCCGCCACGGGTGGCGGGTCGGAAAGACTTACAAGCAGGGAACTTGGTAAGCCCGCTTATTATGGCTTGGCTTGTTGCGCTGCAATAGCGGGAAGTGAGGAATGATACATGTCCATTTGATGCATTTAATTTGTGACTAAATGGACAAGAAAAAAGCCCGCCGGTTGGCGGGCACAATCCTCGTTTCCCTGTGACGTCCTTTGGTTCGGAAGGACAGGGAGAACTCTATATCAGGATTCTTTCATCAATGTGACGACGGGGTTCAACCTGGTGGCGTCCGGGGTGGCGCAGCCCTCGACGGTGATGGTGCCGTCGTCGCGGGTGACGATGCTGACGCCGGGCGGCTCGATGCCGTCCAGCTGGTCGGGGGTGATGCGCTTGCCCAAGACGACGTCCTGTAATGACCCCCTGGTTTCTGCACACCCTACGCGGCTAATGCCGGGTGTGCTCGGGGTGCCACATAGCCCAGGGACTGATTTGGCCGCTCTTCGTTGTAGTACCGAATCCAGTGATCGATCACGACCCTGGCTTGGCCCAGCGACTCGAAGCGATGGAGCCAGATGCGCTCCTCCTTCAAGGAGCGGAAGAAGTGCTTCATGAGCCCGTTCTGTTCCGGTGTATACGGCGTTGTGAACTCCTGCGTGAGGCCATAGGCCTTCACGGTGCCCGTGTAGTAGCGACTGCTGAAAACGAGCCCGTTATCTGACCGAAGGGCTAACGGTTGCTGAACGCGGCCCAGCGCCCCCAGTCGATAGATCAGCGCTTCCTCCAGCGCGGCCTCCGCGGTTTTGCTGCTGCCGTTGTCCGATAATCGCCAGCCGAGGATCTCTCGTGTGCAGCAGTCGATGATCACCGCCAGGCTGGCTCGTCGATCCTTTCCATACCACACGTGGGTGAGATCGGTCGCCCATCGCTCATCAGGCCTCAGGCGACGGATGGCAGACTCCTGGCTCGAGGGCGGAAGCCCTGAGGTCGCTTGCGCACCTGCCAGCCTTTGAGCTGCAGGATGCGCTGGATTGGCTTGCGGTTCTCACCCAGCACGCACGCCAGTCGGCGATAGCCATAGGTGGGGAAGCGTTCCAGGGTCAGCTTCACCCGCGTTGCCAGATCGGCATTGATGACACGCTGCCGTGCCTTGGGCCGGTAATATAGGCTTCGCTGGGGGAGTCCCAACCAGCGGCAGAGCTTGGCGAGCGATACCACATGGCCCTCCTGGGCCAGTTGCGCCTGCAACGACCTTACGAGTTTCGTCCTCGTCGAGCAGGCGCTTGAATTAATGGAATGGTCCGCCCCTCCCTCATATCCTGCCCGATAAGGCTGTTCGAGGCGAAAAGAGGAATGCACCATGTCCATTGCCACCATTGGTATCGATATTGGCAAGAGCAAATTCCATGTCTGCGCCCTGGATGAGCGTGGTCACGTCACCTTGCGTAAGGTCTTCTCGCGCTCTGGCCTCATCCGGTTTCTAGCCAACACGCCGCCGGCCCGCGTGGCAACCGAAGCCTGCGCGGGCGCCCATTTCATCGGCCGCAAGGCCGAGTCCTTTGGCCATGACGCACGCTTGCTACCGGGGCAGTACGTGAAGGCCTACGTGAAGTCGCAGAAGAATGACTACGCCGATGCCGAGGCCATCGCTGAGGCGGCCACCCGGCCCACGATGCGATCGGTGCCGGTCAAGCCCGTCGACCACCAGACCCTGCAACTGCTTCATCGCCAGCGCAGTGGTTGGGTCGGTGAGCGTACTGCACTGGCCAATCGGGTCCGCGCAATGCTTTTGGAGTTCGGTATCACGGTCCCGAAAGGCATCCGTCAGTTGCGCCGCAACCTGCCATGGGTGCTCGAAGATGCCGATAACGAACTGCCGGACCGGCTACGTGAGCTGATCACTGAGCTCTGGAGCGACATGATTCGGCTCGATGACCGCATCGAGGGGCTGACTGACGAGCTTGATACCTTGGCTCGTGCGGACCCGCAAACAAGGCTTCTATTGAGCATTCCAGGAATCGGCCCCATCACCGCTACCGCGCTGACCGCCAGCGTTGGTGATGCAAGCACCTTCCGCAAGGGCCGGGACTTGGCGGCCTGGCTTGGCCTAGTACCCCGACAGTACAGCACGGGAGGCCAGACGCGTCTGCTGGGCATTGGCAGACGCGGCAATCGCCATCTGCGCATGCTGCTCATCCATGGTGCCCGAGCCGTGCTGCGTGTGGTGCACACACGAGATGAAGGAGATGCGCTCCGCCGCTGGGTGGAGCGCATCAGCCCTCGCAAGCATGCCAATGTAGTGGCCGTGGCATTGGCCAATAAACTGGCCCGGATCGTCCATGGCGTACTGCACTACCAGGTGCCATTTGACCCGAGGTTGATGAGCGCCTGATCACCGGACCCACTGGACGTCGTCATCAACGATACCGATTTTTGGAGGTTGACTCCCACCGAGTGAATGCAAGCGCTGGCACTGATGGCGGAAACAGGTCACCGGCATACCGAGAGCCTGGCTAAAAAAGCGGCCCCCACTGAGGTCATTGAATTATCAAGGAGCGGTATGCGCGGATTTTCATCATGGCCCGGGACATCAGTCGATGGCCCATCAAGAGGTCGGATACATTAGCGCAACCCTGGCCCCGTCACGGTAGAAAGCACTTGCGTCACAAGGGCGGACCATACATTTTTTAGCGCATAGATCTGCAGTTGGGCCTCGCCCAGTGCCTCCTTGGTCTCCCGAAGCTCAGACTCGTACTGCTCACGGATGTCCTTGGGGCGGGCCTTGAACCCGGTTTCCATGCTGCGCTGTGCCTCATCGATCCAGCCCCCGACCTCGGAGACGGTGAGATCATACTGGCGAGCCACCTCAGCGGGGGTGGTCTTGCCCTTGAAGATGTCCATGACCACGGCAGCCTTGCGCTTGGCGGTCCATCGCTTGATCGGGTGGTCGTCGCTCATCCTGTCCTCCTGATGGCTGCACTATAGCCTGTGCAGCTCTGGAGGGGTCACTTCAAGGCGGGAAATTACACGGTTTTCACTCGATCGCGCCCGGCATGTTTGGCTGCATAAAGTGCCTTATCAGCGCGCTTGAACAGGCGCGAGAAGGGTTCTCCCTTGGTGTGTTCACTCAAGCCGCTGCTGAAAGTGATGGGAAGTTCATGTCCGTCCTCAAGCATGACGGCTTCTGATTTGATGTGCTCACGCACCCGCTCCACGACCTTCCTGGCCTCAGGTGCATGCGCTCGACGCATGACGATCACGAACTCCTCACCGCCTGTTCTTGCCACCAGGTCACCGTCACGCAAGGACTCGGAGATTCGAGCACCTAGCCACTGGAGCACGGTATCACCGGTATCGTGGCCATGAGTGTCATTGACCTGCTTGAAATGATCGATGTCCACCACGGCGAGTGAGAAAGGCTCGTCGCGTGTGTCGTGGGCTTGTATCAGCTCTTCTACATGTTGATCCAGATATGAACGGTTGGGAAGCCCGGTCAGGTAATCCCGAGAGGCTTTATCTGCCATTCTGTCGAGCTCCTGGCGAACCTGATCAATTTCGGCTTGATCCGTGATGACCCGCTCCACGGCATCGGCAATCAGCCTGACGAGCTCGATTTCTACCTGGGTGAAGGGTTGGTGACGAGGGTGAGGGCTTGAGAAGTTGAGAGTTCCCCATACCTCGCCGTTGAGGTGGAGCGGGGTCCCGATATAGCTTTCCAGGCCGAACTGCTGATAGCAGGGGTGGCCGTTGATCCTTTCGTCTGCCCCCGCTTGGGAGGTGTGGAAGACGTCTTCAACATCGAGCATCAGGCGACAGTAAGTATCTCCCAGGTCGAACCTATCGTCCGGCGAAATATCAGCTATTTCCGAGGCGGACCATTTGACAATGTATTGGTCCCCGATGACTCGACTGACCAGCCCGATATCAAGAGAGAGGTATGCCAGGGCATCTCTAAGGAGCCTGTCGACGATTTCGTTGGCGCTGATATCGGTCCGGTTAACTCCCGTATGGATATCTCGCAGCAACTGGATCATGGCGCGGTATTCGGAAATATCCTGGATGATGGCGTAGAAGCCCACGACTTCTCCTTCCAGGTAGTCAGGAAGGTAGCTCACCTTGAAGTAAAAGGTTCGCCCATCCGCGAGGGATAGCTTATCTTCATAGGTGACCGCTTCGCCAGCAAAGGCCCTCTGAAAGCGCGGCCATACTTTTTCATACGAAGCAGCATCCAGGACGGTCGACACCGGCTGGCCGTAAAGGGCCTCTTGGCTGATGCCGACAAAGTCCACATAGGCTTGATTGTTGAACCGGAAACACCCCTCTCGGTCGACGTAGGCCACCTTGACAGGCAGCTGGTCCGCGAGTCGCCCGATAATGCCTTGGTTGACGTGCTGGCCTGCCGTGAGCTTGATGACGAAGCTTCCATCGGCCAGGCCGTAGTAGCAACCCGCGCCATCCTCGAAGCCCCATGTTTCTCCTGGGCGGATCTCACTGTTAGCGAAGCATTCCGCGACGGCGGAACCTAGCCGGGTGCGAATGTCTTTCAGCTCGCCAATCACCACGCCGACCAGTGACTCGGGATCTCGACCCAGTAGCGTCTGTGTATCACCCACCGCGTCAATGATTCGCTGTTCGGGCGATATATGCAGGTAAGCAGAACGTGAGAGTGTCAGGACCTCCTTCCACCAGGCTGGTTGACCCACGACGCTCACCTCCCTTGGGGCTTCCGAAGTTGATATGACTTCCCAAGCTTACTGTGCCCGTGGAGCCACCGCGTATCCATGAGCGATTGGCGGAAGCTGGACGCAGATCGGTAGCGGCAGGAGGGCTGTAGCGTGCTCACCTGGGCCACGTAGGCGGCTCTGGTCGCCGGGAGACGATCGGTTCAGGGCTTCGAGGCCATAGCCAGGGCGTCCACATGGTGACGACGGAAACGCGCAGGAGCATGCCTGAGCAAGCGGGAAGTAGGGGCCAAGCCTCTGATTTCCGGCGCAATGAGTCGCATTATGCTGAATTGGCAAAATATTTAATCAGTAGGTCTCGAGTTCGACTCCTGGTGCCGGCACCCTTAAAACGCCGTGCAAATCAGCGTGATAGAGCAGGCCGGAAACCGCCCATCGAAGCGGTGTTGTTGCGCCTGTCTACATTCCGTCTACACCTGTCCACCTTCCCCCGATCGCGCTTCGGCCCCAAGCCAAAAAACCCGCCGGAGGGGCGGGTTCAAGGTCGCTTACCAACGGGGAATGGTAAGCAAGGCAAGAGCCACACATTAGCTAACCATTATATGCCACTCACGATAGCATGGTGGACAAAAAAGCGCCGTGCCCCATAGAGAAGGCACGACGCATGGCTGAGCACCCAAACCGCATCCTCAGAGAGTCAACACATCCCATTTAGATGCTAGCCCAGAATCGACAATCTGCCAGCAAAAAGCCCGCCGGTTGGCGGGCACAATCCTCGCTTTCCTGTGACGCAGGCGAGCCCGACGTCGATATCCTTTGGTTCGGAAGGACAGCAAGCACTCCATATCAGCATTCTTTCATCAATGTGACGACGGGGTCAGCCTGGCGGCGTCCTCGAGGTGAGCGGGGACGAAGTGGGCCTAGCGCATGGTCATGGTGATGGCCTGGTGGTGCAGGACGAGGATGTTGCCGCCGTTTATCATGCAGTGACCGGCGAAGGTGTGCCGCAGCACATGGGTCCATTGGCCGCCTGGTAAGTCGATGCCCGTCTTCTGGATCGCCTGGGCGAAGATATTGTCATTCAGTGTGGATCCCGGTTCCAAGAGTTTGCAGATCCTGCATGACCCACCAGCCGCCGCCCCGGGCAGCCACTCCCCGGGGCAGGGGGCGTGCGTCGACGATGTATCCACGCGCTGCTGGCTCCGCCTCTCGCACGAGACGAAAAAAACCCGCCGGCTGGGGCGGGTCAAGGAGTCGCTTACTAGAGGGGGATAAGTAGCAAGCTTGCGCAGAATGGCACATTCGCCAGCGCATGTATACGGGTCGTCGGCGGATCGGGCGGCCGTGGCGTCTGCTGGCATGAGGGCGGCGGCCGGCGCGTGCCTGGGGGCAGCCGGGCCGGCGATCATGCCGCGGGGACGTCCGGGTCCACCAATCGCTTGAGCCGGGCCAGGGTTTCGGGGTCGTCGGGGTCCTCGACCTCGATCATCAGGCGGCTCCGGTAGGGCGAGCGCTCCTTGATCACGACGTAGATGCCCTCCCGGGAGTCCGCATCGTTGCTGGGAATCGCGCCGATCACGTCGAAAGTCCGCAGGTCGAGGTGCGGCAGCTCGTCGGGCCGAGCCCGGAGGTAGGCAGGGGGAGGCGTCATCAGGGGGCACTGCTCTATTGTTATGTCTTGTAATGATAGCCGCACACGGCCCAGGCGGGAGGACGATTCTCTTGAAGGCGAAGTCGGCTGGGTTCGTCGCGGGGCGGCAGGGCCTGGTCCCGAGCCATCGTCCAAGAAAAGGCCCGCCATCCGGCGGGCAAGGTCTCGCTTCCCGTGCTCCGGTGTGATCCCGGGGCGACGTCATGGCCCCAGCCCATGACGTCCCCAGGTTAGGCCGGCCAGATGTCAGTCAGATGACGGTCGGGGGGCTTGCCGCAGGATGGCCCGGGCCAGGCAAAACAAGGCCCGCCGTCCTCGAACGGCGGGCAACAAGCATCGCTCCGCTTTCACTGCTGGTGACAACCAAGCCCTATCAACATAGCCCACCCGCGGGAACCTCGCCCGGAGAAGGTCGTGGCCCGGCGGCGGTCGATCAGCGCGGGTCGCCATGGCGCTCCGCGCTGGGGGAATGGCCGAGCCGGCGGCGGTAGGCGCGCGAGAAGCTCGAGACGTCGGCGAAGCCGAGGTCGAGGGCGATCTCACCCACCGAGCGACGCGTCCGACGCAGCCAGTAGCGGGCCCAGCGCAGGCGGCGCTGCATGACGTACTGCTGTGGCGTGAGGCCGAACTGGCGCTGGCAGAGCAGGTGCAACTGGCTCTGACCCAGGTGCATGGCCTCGGCCAGGGCCCGGTTGTCCGGCGGGGTGGCCAGGCGTTCGTCGATGAAGGCGTCGAGGGCCGCGGCGCAGAGGCGGTCACGCCGCACGGCCTCCGGGTCGTCACCGGCGAGCAGCTGGCTGAACTGGCTGACGAACAGCACCGCCAGCTGGTGGTTGATCAGGGCGCGCTGCTCGGCGGTGCGGACCGCCTTCAGCTGCTCGGTGGCGAACTCCACCAGGGGCAGCAGGGTGGGCGGCAGGGTCAGCGCCCGGGGCTCGGCGAACAGCGACTCCCGCAGCGCCAGCGTGCAGCTCTCTTCCAGGGAGGCGAGGCAGGGGTCGTCCTGGTCCAGGTCGATCACCAGGACCTCGCTGTCATCCTCGCGCCCCAGGTAGCGATGGGGTTCGCGCACGGGCAGGATCGCCGCCTGCCCCAGCACCAGGCGTTCGCCGCCCCGGCTGAACTCGTAGTCCATGGCGCCTCGCCACCCCATCATCAATTGGGGGTGGTCATGGCAGTGCTCGCCGGAGGAGCGGGCGATGCGGTTGCAGCGAGCCTGGGTCAGGGACATGGATCCCCCTCGACGGCGGGGCGATTGCGGAGGCTGGGTCAACGCTTGCGGAGACTGGGTCAAGAGGCCGGGGCAGGGGCCTCGTAGACTGGCCCCTCGGGCACAGTTGAAATGAGGTTGACATGTATCTCGACGCCGAACAAGTCTCCGCCAGCCTGCCCTGGGGGGCCCTGGTGGATGCACTGGACGACATCTTCACCCGCACCGTGCACTCGCCGGTGCGACACCATCATCACCTGAGCGTGCCGGGGGACCCGGACGCCACCCTGCTGCTGATGCCGGCCTGGCTGGAGGGCCAGTACCTGGGCGTCAAGCAGGTCAACGTCTTCCCGGGCAACAACGCCCGCGGCGAGCCGGGTCTCAGCGGCCACTACCTGCTGAGCTGCGCCCGCACCGGTCGTCACCTGGCGCAACTGGACGGCAACGAGCTCACCGCGCGACGTACCGCGGCGGCCTCGGCGCTGGCCGCCCGCTACCTGGCCAGGCAGGACGCCCGCGAGCTGCTGATGGTCGGCGCGGGGCGCATGGGGCGCCGGCTGATCCCGGCCCATCGCGCCGTTCGCCCCATCGAGCGGGTGCGCGTCTGGGACATCCGGGAGGCCTCGGCGGCGGCGCTGGTCGAGGTGCTGCACGCCGAGGGCGTCGACGCCGAGGTGGTGCCGGCGGCGGGGCTGGCCGAGGCCGCCGGGCAGGCCGACATCATCAGCTGCGCCACCCTCAGCCGCGACCCGCTGATCCGCGGCGAATGGCTGACGCCGGGTACGCACCTGGACCTGGTGGGCAGCTTCACCCCCTTCATGCGCGAGGCCGACGACGAGGTGATGCGCCGGGGCGCGGTGTTCGTCGATACCCGGGCCGGCGCGCTGAGCGAGACCGGCGACCTGATCGACCCCATCGCCCGTGGCGTCATCGCGGAGGCCGACATCCTGGCGGACTTCCCCGACCTCTGCGAGGGCCGTCATGCCGGCCGCCTGGCGCTGGCCGACCCCGAGGGCGCCATCACCGTCTTCAAGTCGGTGGGCGCCTCCGTGGAGGACCTCGCCGCCGCCGTCCTGGCCTACGAGCGCGGCCGCGACTGACCGACCGCCGATCGACTCCTGCGACACAACGACAACGAGGGCGAGTGCGCTCGCCCGGGAGTACCCTCCGATGAAAGACTACACGACCCCGAGCATCCCCTTGCCGCGCCTGCCCCTGGCGCTGATTCCCATCGTGCTGACCATCGCCCTGCTGGGCGTGCAGATCTTCTACTACGACGACTTCACTCCGCACATCCCGCTGGCCATCGGCTTCGGCATCACCGCCCTGGTGGGGTGGCTGCAGGGCTACCGCTGGAAGGACATCGAGGGCGGGGCCTTCCAGGTGCTGCACGTGGCGATGCCCTCCATCGCCACCCTGATCATCGTCGGCATGCTGGTGGGCACCTGGATCGCCAGCGGCACCGTGCCGATGCTCATCTACCTGGGGCTCGAGCTGATCGACCCCGGCTGGTTCCTGGCCGCGGCCATGCTGATGTGCTCCATGGTCTCGCTGTCGATCGGCTCCTCCTGGACCACCGTCGGCACCGTGGGCCTGGCGCTGATCGGCATCGGCGATGCCTTCGGCGTGCCCATCTACTGGACCGCCGGCGCGGTGGTCTCCGGCGCCTTCTTCGGCGACAAGATCTCGCCGCTTTCCGATACCACCAACCTGTCGCCGGCGGTGACCGAGACCAACATCTTCGATCACATCCGCTACATGCTGCCGACCACCATTCCCGCCATGCTGATCGCCCTCGCGGTGTACCTGGTGGTGGGCGGCGCCGAGGGCGGGGCGGGCGACTCCCTGGCGCGCATCGAGACCATCAAGCAGGGGCTGGCCGACAGCTTCGCGATGGGCCTCTGGCAGCTGCTGCCGCTGGTGGTGGTCATCGGCCTGGCCTTCTTCAAGGTGGCGCCGATCCCGGCCCTGTTCATCGGGGTGATGCTGGGCGGCGGCGTGGCCATCCTGACCCAGGGCGCGAGCGTCCACGATGCCCTGACCTTCGCCCACAGCGGCTTCGCCATCGAGACCGGGGCCGCCACCCTGGACAGCCTGCTCAACCGCGGCGGCGTCACCTCCATGACCTGGGTGGTGACCCTGATGATGTTCGCCCTGGCCTACGGCGGCGCGCTGGAGCGCACCCGCTGCCTGGAGGCCATCGTCGGCGCCATCATGAAGCGTCTCAAGGGCTTCCGCGGCCTGCAGACCAGCGCCATCCTCACCTCCATCGCCACCAACGTGGTCTCCGGCGACGTCTACCTGTCCATCGCCCTGCCGGGTCGCATGTACAAGCCGGCCTACGACCAGGTGGGCTACTCGCGGCTGAACCTGTCCCGGGCCATCGAGGAGGGCGGCACTCTGGTCTCGCCGCTGGTGCCCTGGAACGCCGGCGGTGCCTTCGTGATCGGCGCCCTGGGCCTGACCGTGACCGCCGGCGACTTCAGTGCGCTGCTCTACATCCCGCTGGCCTTCGCCTGCTGGCTGTCGCCGTTGTTCGGCATCCTCTATGCCCAGCTGGGCTGGTTCTCCCAGCGAGCCGACGAGGCCGAGGAAGCACGCAGCGAGGCCGCTCCCCTGGCGGAGAAACGAGGATGAGCGAGGCGATCGGTCGAGGCCGGGTCGCGGTAGTGGGGGCCGGGGTGGTCGGCATGACCACCGCCCTGGCCCTGCAACGACAGGGGCTCGCCGTCACCGTGCTCGATCCCCGGGGCCCGGGGGAGGGCGCCTCCTACGGCAATGCCGGCTTCCTGGCCACCGAACTGATCGACCCGCTGTCGACGCCGGCCATGCTGCGCGAGGCCCCGCGCCTGTGGCTCGATCCCCACGGTCCCCTGGCCCTGCCGTGGCGCTACCTGCCGCGGCTGGCCCCCTGGCTGGCGCGCTTCCTCGTCGCGGCGATGCCACCCCGGGTACGCCGCGGGCGCGGGGCCCTGGCGGCCCTCAACGCGGCCTCGGTTCCGGCCTGGCGGCGCTGCCTGGCCGACATCGGCGCCGAGGAGGAGCTGGTGGCCTCGGGGTATCTGCTGGTCTGGGAATCCCCGAAGGGGCGGGAGGCCGCCGGAGCCCGGATGGCGCACCTGCGCCGCTGGGGGCACGAGGTGGAATGGCTCGAGGGCGAGGCGCTGCGTGCCCGGGAGCCGGGCCTATCCGGCGAGCTCAGCCATGGCCTCTTCTTCCCCGGCGCCCACCAGGTACGGGACCCCTACGCCCTGGTGCGACGCCTGGCGGACGCCTACCGGGCCCGGGGCGGGGAGATCCGCCAGGCCAGTGTCGAGCGCCTCGAGCCCCGCGACGCGGGCGTCCGGCTGCACACCGACCAGGGCGAGCTGGACATGGCCCAGGCGGTCGTCGCGGCCGGCGCCTGGAGCCACCGGCTGGCCGCCGGCGTCGGCCTGTCGATCCCCCTGGAGACCGAGCGCGGCTATCACCTGACCCTGCCCGGGCGCGGTCAGGCCCTGCGCCAGCCGGTGGGCTCGGCGGAGCGCCGCTTCGTGATGACGCCGATGGACTGCGGCCTGCGGGTGGTCGGCTTCACCGAGCTCGGCGGACTCTCGCTGCCGCCGGTGGCGCGTCGCTACGACTCGCTGCGCCATCACGCCGGTGCCTTGCTGGCGGATGACCGCGGCCTCGACGAGAGTGCCGAGGCATGGATGGGCTTCCGGCCGACCCTGCCGGATTCCCTGCCGGTCATCGACACCCATCCGGCCTATCCGGCGGTGCACTTCGCCTTCGGCCACCAGCACCTGGGCCTGACCCAGGCGGCAATCACCGCCGAACTGGTCGCCGCCCGGGTCGCGGGCGAGACGCCGGCCCTGGAGCTCGGCCCCTATCGAGTGACCCGCTTCGCACGCCGCCCGGCTCGCCGGGCCGGCTCGGCGTTGGCATCGACGCCCTCCTCCCCCTAGCCGGCGGACCCGGCGGGATGCGGGGATCCCGGGGCCTTGAAAACCCCGGGAGGTGTCACCATCTCTCCGGCGCAGGTCCGCAACGGACCCCGCCGCGCGGCTGACCGCCGTCGGTCACGAGATCGAATCTGAACCCATTCCGACCGTACAGGAGGTAGTGGATGTCAGTGCAGACATCGTCCAACCGACCGCTGGAACAGGCGACCCAGTTCACCGTCGTGGATTCTCCCGATCCCGAAAGCCGGGTGCGCAGCGCCCCGCTGCCCGGGGAGGATCCCTATCCGACCCGCCTCGCCGAGCCCCTCGACCTGCCGTGGCTCAACCGCCAGGAGGCCGTCGTCAAGGGGCGAGACCGCGAGGGCCCGCTCACCCCGGCGCAGCTCGATGCGTTCGAGCGCCAGGGCTTCCTCTTCGAGCCGGACTTCCTGAGGGGCGACGAGCTCGACGAGCTGCGTCGGGAGCTCAAGCGCCTGCTGGAGCACGACGACTACCGCGGCCGCGACTTCAGCATCACCGAGCCCCAGGGCAACGAGATCCGCTCGCTGTTCGCGGTGCACTTCCTGTCGCGACTCTTCGGCCGCCTGGCCAACGACGAGCGCCTGGTGGGCCGGGCCCGCCAGATCCTCGGCGGCGAGCCCTACGTCCATCAGTCGCGGATCAACTACAAGCCCGGCTTCGAGGGCAAGGGCTTCAACTGGCACTCGGACTTCGAGACCTGGCACGCCGAGGACGGCATGCCGGCCATGCACGCGGTGAGCGCCTCCATCGTGCTGACCGACAACCACACCTTCAACGGTCCGCTGATGCTGGTGCCGGGCTCCCACAAGGTGTTCGTGCCCTGCTTGGGCGAGACGCCGGAGGACCACCACAAGCAGTCGCTCAAGACCCAGGAGTTCGGCGTGCCGAGCCGCGAGGCGCTGCGCCGCATGATCGACCGCCACGGCATCGAGGCGCCCACCGGGGCCGCCGGGGGCCTGCTGCTGTTCGACTGCAACACCCTGCACGGCTCCAACGCCAACATGTCGCCGGACCCGCGCAGCAACGTCTTCTTCGTCTACAACCGTCGCGACAACCGCTGCGTCGAGCCCTTCGCCGCCGCCAAGCGGCGTCCACGCTTCCTGGCCCACGACCCCGACGAGGCATGGTCGCCGGACGCCTGACGCGGGCCCGGCTCGGGGAGTAGACTGACGGGGAAACGCCCCTTCGGGGTCCATCCGCACAAGGAGTCGCGTCGTCATGCGCTTCGTTCCCCGTTTCACCGATGGCCGGGACTTTCCGCAGCCGCTGGGCAAGATCGTCTGCGTCGGCCGCAACTACGCCGAGCACGCCCGGGAGCTCGACAACCCGGTGCCCAGCGAGCCGCTGCTGTTCATCAAGCCGGCCACCAGCGCCGTGCGCCTGGAGGCGCCCATCGCCTTGCCCCTGGAACGGGGCGAGGTGCATTACGAGACCGAGATGGCCCTGCTGATCGGCGAGTCCCTGACCGACGCCACCGCCGCCGAGGCCGAGCGCGGCATCGTCGGCATCGGTCTGGCGCTGGACCTGACGTTGCGCGATGTCCAGAGCCAGCTCAAGGCCAAGGGGCAGCCCTGGGAGGTGGCCAAGGCCTTCGACGGAGCCTGCCCGCTGTCGGACTTCCTGCCGCTCGGCGAGGTGCCCAACTGGAGCGCCCTGGCCTTCACCCTGGAGGTGGACGGCGAGGAACGCCAGCACGGCCATGGCAGCGACATGCTCTTCCCGGTCCCCGAGCTGGTGGCGGAGATGACTCGCCATTTCACCCTGGAGCCGGGCGACGTGGTGCTCACCGGCACCCCGGCCGGGGTGGGCCCGCTGCCCCGGGGCGCCGAGCTGCACCTGGCGCTGACCGGGGGACTGGAGGTGGTCACCCGGGTGGTCGACTAGCCAAGGCCCGTCTTCCGGGCCGCCAACGACAGGGCCCCTGCCGGCGATGCCGGCAGGGGCCCTGTCGCGTCCGGGGGGCGGGCTCATTCCAGGTAGGTGTAGCCTTCCAGGCCCTCGGAGAGGTCGTCCAGGAAGCGCCGCTGGTCCTCGTCGTCGAGGCCGCTGGCGGCGAGCTGGTCGGCGAGGCGGTCGCGCAGCACCCCGGCATCGAAGTCCACGTAGCCGAGCACGTCGGCCACCCGGTCGCCGCGGCGCACGTGGTCGAAGCGCCAGTCGCCGTCCGCGTCCAGGGCGGCGTCCACCGAGTCGGTGTCGCCGAAGAGGTTGTGCAGGTCGCCGAGGATCTCCTGGTAGGCGCCCACCAGGAAGAAGCCCAGCAGCCGCTCCTCGTCCGCGTCCCACTCGGGCAGCGGCAGGGTGGTCTCGACGCCCTCGCCGTCCACGTAGCCGTCGATGCGTCCGTCGCTGTCGCAGGTGATGTCCTGGATCACGCCCCGCCGGGTGGGCGGCCGGTCCAGGCCGGACAGCGGCAGCACCGGGAAGATCTGGTCGATGCCCCAGACGTCGGGCACCGACTGGAACAGCGAGAAGTTGACGAACAGCTTGTCGGCGAGCTTCTCGGCGAGTTCGTCGTGAATCTCCCGGTGGGCGCGGTTGCGGGGGTCGAGGCGCTCGCGCAGCCGGGCGCAGGCGGCGACGTAGACGCCCTCGCCCTCGGCCCGGGCGTCCAGGCCGGCCAGGCCCATCACGAAGCGGTCCTGCAGCTCGCCGATGGCCTGGACCAGGTCGTGCCAGGCCTCGACCAGGCCGCGGGGCTCGTGCATGGCCTGGAGCTCGTCGTGGACCCGCCACAGCTCGGTCACCTGGGGATCGCCCTCGACCCGGGCCGGCGGCGCCTGGAGGTCGGGGCGCTCCTCGCCGATCACGTTGGTGATCAGCACCGCATGGTGGGCGGTCAGCGCACGCCCCGACTCGCTGATCAGGTGGGGGTGGGGCAGGCCCTCCGCCTCGCAGACCTGGGCGAAGGCCGCCACCACGTTGCGGGCGTACTCGCGCATCGAGTAGTTGATCGAGCAGAAGCTGCGCGAGCGCGTGCCCTCGTAGTCGATGCCGAGGCCCCCGCCCACGTCCACGGTGTCCACCGGGGCGCCCAGCGCCACCAGGCTCTGGTAGAAGCGGGCGCACTCGCGCAGGCCGCGCTGGATATCGCGGATATTGGCGATCTGCGAGCCCAGGTGGAAGTGCACCAGCTGCAGGCTGGCCAGGGCATTGGCCTCGCGCAGGCGGGCCACCGTGGCCTGGATCTGGCCGGCGGTGAGGCCGAACTTGGACTTCTCGCCGCCGGTGTTCTGCCACTTGCCCTTGCCCACCGAGGCCAGCCGGGCGCGCAGGCCGATGCGCGGCCGGACGCCGAGGCGCTCGGCCTCCTCGAGGATCAGCGGCAGCTCCGAGAGCTTCTCCACCACCAGGTAGACGCGGTGGCCGAGCTTCTCGCCCATCAGCGCCAGGCGGATGTACTCGCGATCCTTGTAGCCGTTGCAAACGATCAGCGAGGGGCCGTCGCCGGAGAGCGCTAGCACGGCGAGCAGCTCGGGCTTGCTGCCGGCCTCCAGGCCGACCCGGCCGCGGCCGCGCTCCTGGGTGGCGAGGATCTCCTCCACCACGCGGCGCTGCTGGTTGACCTTGATGGGGTAGACGGCGGTGTAGCCGCCGCCGAAGCCTTCCTCGTCCATGGCGCCGTCGAAGGCGGCACAGAGCTGCTCGACCCGGTCGTGGAGGATGTCGGTGAAGCGGATCAGCACCGGCAGCCGCAGGCCGGCCTCGCGAAGCCGGGCGACCAGGGGGGCCAGCGGCAGGGCGGGGCCGTCGTCCTCGCCGCCCCGGGGGCGCACCAGCGCCTGGCCGTCGTCGGCCACGTCGAAGTAGCCGCTGCCCCACTGGTCGATGTTCCAGGTGTGCCGGGCCCGGTGGGCGGGCCCGGCGACGCTGCCCATCGCCAGGCTCATGGCCGGGCCTCGGGCAGCGGCAGGGCGCCTTCCTCGATGCGCCGCTTGAGCACGGTGCGGAAGGCCTCCGGATCGTGGGGCGTGAGGTCGTGGGCCGGCGGGTCCACGTAGACCACCAGCAGCCGTGACAGCCAGTAGCGCAGCGCCGTCATGCGCAGCATCATCGGCCAGGCCTCGCGTTCGGCCGGCTCCAGCGGGCGCCGGGCCTGGTAGGCGGCGAGCAGCGCCTCGTAGCGGTCCGGGGCGAGCCGGCCGTCCGGGCCGGTGGCCCAGTCGTTGATGACGATGGCCAGGTCGAACAGCAGGTCGCCGGTGCAGCCGTTGTAGAAGTCGATGATGCCGCCCAGCTCATCGCCCTCGAAGAGGGTGTTGTCGCGGAAGAGGTCGCCGTGGATGGCGCCCTGGGGCAGCTCGGGCCCGCCGGCGAAGAAGCCCTGGTAGATCTCCACCTCGTCCTTCATCAGTGCCTGGTCCTCGGGCGACAGGTAGACCAGGACCTTGTGGTGCATGGGCAGCAGCCAGTGCAGGTCGCGGGGGTTGGGTCGGTGCCCGGGGAAGCGCCGGGAGACCTTGTGCATGCGGCCCAGGGCATCGCCCAGCGCCCGGCACTGGGCCAGGTTCGGCGCCTTGGGGTGCTTGCCCGGCAGGCGCGGGAAGAGCAGCGCCGGCTTGCCGGCGAGGCTGTGCAGGGCGATGCCGTCGCGGTCGTGGAGCGGCCCCGGCACCGGCAGCCGGTGCTCGTCCAGGTAGTCCAGCAGGTCGACGAAGAACGGCAGTTCCTCGTGCTCGCCCTGCTCGAACAGGGTCAGCACCAGCGAGCGGCGGTCGGTGGTGACGAAGAAGGTGCTGTTCTCGGTGCCGGCGGGCACGCCCTCGCAGGCCACCAGGGAGCCGGCATCGAAGCGGCTCAGGAACGCCTCGACCTGGGAATCGGTCAGCGGTGTGAATACAGCCATGTGTCTCTCGCCCGGGTATGCGAAGCCGCCTATTGTAGCGGCTCGGCGGCGCGATGCACGAACCGGTTACCGCGCCCCGGAAGGCTTTCGCAATACGTCGTGTCGGTTGGGGCTGTTCCGTGGACAGGCCCCGGAGTGCCGGACCATCGAGAAGGCGCTGTGAACCCCTCCCTGGGCGCTACCGACGCCCTGCGGCGCTCTCGCATCCTGCGCCGCTTGCAGGGCCGGTGCTGGCCATCCCTGGCCATCCCGTTCGGAGCAGTACTCCTCTCCCCTGGCGTAGGACCTTCTCTTCGGCCTGTCCCCGGAGCCCCTCGCCGACTCTACGGCGGCTGCGTTGACGGTCTGGGGTCAGAAGCGCTTGATGACCCACTCGGGCACGGCGATGCGTTCGCTCTCGTGGCGGGTGAAGTCGCCGTCGCCGTCGTGGTCGACCAGGTAGTAGGCGGGTCCCGCGGCGGGCTGGATCTCGATGGCGTAGAGCACGCCGTTGACCCGGTATTCGCGGATGGTGCGCTCCTCCTCCTGGCGGATGGTGATGTCGGGCTGGATGTCGCCGGACTGGGCCAGTGCCGGCAGCGTCGCGGCGGCCAGGCCGGCACCCAGCAGCAGGCCGGTGAACAGGCGGGGGATGAGCTTCATGACGGCCTCCGGACCAGGGAACTGCCCCCAGTGTATGCCCTCGCGGAGGCCAGGCCCACCTCGGCGCGGCAAAGGCCTCCGGCAATGCGTATCATGGATGACCAGGATCAGGGTCCCTGACCCGTCACGGGGGGCTGGCACAGGACTGCGCTCGGGACGCCCGTCAGCCCCCTCGTCACTCACCATTCGCCCAGCCTGCAAGGGATGCCGATTCATGGCCGATACCCCCATCGTACTCGTCGACGGTTCCTCCTACCTGTACCGCGCCTTCCATGCCCTGCCGCCGCTGACCACCTCGGACGGCCAGCCCACCGGGGCGATCAAGGGGGTGCTCAACATGCTCAAGCGGTTGATCAAGGACTACCCCGACAGCCCCATGGCGGTGGTCTTCGACGCCCCGGGCAAGACCTTCCGCGACGAGCTGTTCGAGGAGTACAAGGCGCACCGGCCGCCGATGCCGGACGACCTGCGCGCCCAGGTGGAGCCGCTCCACGATTGCGTGAAGGCGCTCGGGCTGCCGCTGCTGTGCATCGAGGGGGTGGAGGCCGACGACGTCATCGGCACCCTGGCGCGCCGCGCCACCGAGGCCGGCCGGGACGCGGTGATCTCCACCGGCGACAAGGACATGGCCCAGCTGGTCAACGCCCACATCACCCTGGTCAACACCATGAAGGACGAGACCCTGGACGTGGACGGGGTGAAGGAGAAGTTCGGCCTGCCGCCAGAGCGGATCATCGACTTCCTGGCGCTGATGGGCGACAAGGTGGACAACATCCCCGGCGTCCCCGGGGTCGGCGAGAAGACCGCCCTGGGGCTGCTGCAGGGCATGGATGGCGGCCTGGAGGAGGTCTATGCGGACCTGGAGAGGGTCAAGACCCTGGGCTTCCGCGGCGCCAAGACGCTGCCCAGGAAGCTCGAGGAGCACCGCGACCAGGCCTTCCTCTCCTACCGGCTGGCCACCATCAAGACCGACTGCGACCTGCCGGTGGGCCTGGACGACCTGGACATCGCCCACCCCGACCGCGAGGCGCTGCTCGAGCTCTATCGTCGCCTGGAGTTCAAGGCCTGGCTGGCCGAGCTGCTGGAGGGCCGGGACGAGGGCGTCGACGACGTCGCCCGCGGCGCGCCGGCCAAGGACGCCGACGGCGGGGAAGGCGGGGAGCGCGGCGGTGGCGGGCGCCAGGACAGCGTCATCCTCGAGCAGGCCGAGCTGGACGCCTGGCTGGCCCGCCTGCGGGACGCCGAGGCCTTCTGCTTCGACCTGGAGACCACCAGCCTCGACTACATGGAGGCCGAGATCGTCGGCGTGGGGCTGGCGCTCGAGCCGGGGGAGGCCGCCTACGTTCCCCTGGCCCCCCAGTACCTGGACGCCCCGGCCCAGCTCGATCGCCGGGCCGTGCTCGAGGCGCTGACCCCGCTGTGGGCGGACGCCGGCAAGACCAAGCTCGGCCAGAACCTCAAGTACGACATCTCGGTGCTCGCCCGCCACGGCATCGAGGTCGCCGGGCCCCTCCAGGACACCATGCTCGAGTCCTACGTGCTCGACTCCACCGCCACCCGCCACGACATGGACTCGCTGGCGCTGAAGTACCTGGGCGAGAAGACGGTGAGCTTCGAGGACATCGCCGGCAAGGGCGCCAAGCAGCTGACCTTCAACCAGGTCGCCCTGGAGCAGGCCGCCCCCTACGCCTGCGAGGACGTGGACGTGACCCTGCGCCTGCACCAGGAACTGCGCCCGCGGGTCGAGGCCGAAGGGCGCCTGGCGTCGGTGCTCGACGAGCTCGAGCTGCCGCTGATCCGGGTGCTGTCGCGCATGGAGCGCGGCGGGGTGGCCATCGATGTCGAGCGCCTGCATGCCCAGAGCCGGGAGCTGGGCCAGCGCATCGGCGAGCTCGAGGCCCAGGCCCACGAGCTCGCCGGCCGGGAGTTCAACCTGGGCTCGCCCAAGCAGCTCGGCCAGATCCTCTTCGAGGAACAGAAGATCCCGGTGATCAAGAAGACCCCCAAGGGCGCGCCCTCCACCGCCGAGGCGGTGCTCGAGGAGCTGGCGCTGGACTATCCGCTGCCCAAGGTGATCATGGAGCACCGCGGCCTCTCCAAGCTGCGCTCCACCTACACCGACAAGCTGCCCAAGCTGGTCAACAAGGCCACCGGGCGGCTGCACACCAGCTACCACCAGGCGGTGACCGCCACCGGCCGGCTGTCGTCCTCCGATCCCAACCTGCAGAACATCCCCATCCGCACCGAGGAGGGACGGCGCATCCGGCAGGCCTTCGTCGCCCGGCCGGGCTATCGCATCGTCGCCGCCGACTACTCGCAGATCGAGCTGCGCATCATGGCGCACCTCTCCGGCGACAAGGGGCTGCTGGACGCCTTCGCCGCGGACCGCGACATCCACGCCGCCACCGCCGCCGAGGTCTTCGGCGTGGCGCTGGACAAGGTCAGCGGGGAGCAGCGCCGCAGCGCCAAGGCGATCAACTTCGGGCTGATCTACGGCATGAGCGCCTGGGGCCTGTCTCGCCAGTTGCACCTGGAGCGTAACCAGGCCCAGACCTACATCGATCGCTACTTCGACCGCTATCCCGGCGTGGCCCGCTACATGGAGCGGATTCGTTCACAGGCTGCGGAGGACGGCTTCGTCGAGACCGTCTTCGGCCGGCGCCTCTACCTGCCCGAGATTCGCTCCCAGAATCGCGCCCGCCGCCAGGGCGCCGAGCGTACCGCCATCAACGCGCCCATGCAGGGCACCGCGGCGGACATCATCAAGCGCGCCATGATCGACGTCGACGCCTGGCTGGCCGGGGGCGACATCGACGCCATGATGGTCATGCAGGTCCACGACGAGCTGGTCTTCGAGGTCGCCGAGGACGCGGTCGAGGTCTTCATCCCCGAGGTCAAGAAGCGCATGCAGGCCGCCGCCGACCTCGGCGTGGCGCTGATCGTCGAGGCCGAGAGCGGCGCCAACTGGGACGAGGCCCACTGACCCGGCCCCGGCACGACGAGGCCCGCGGCGCGGCCGCGGGCCTTGGTCAGGGTCCTTGCCAATCCGCGAAAAGCGGTCCCAGCCCGGGGCAGGGCGGATGCGCTTACGCTTGTCCCTCTGCCTGACCAGGGGGCCGCTCCGGGGCGTGGGAGCGGTCTTCAGAGCGCGAGGTGGTGTCGGCTCCCACCACATCACCCTGTCACGGTGATCGGCGAAGCCCCTCCCCTATCCCCGGGGCGCCAGGGCCCGGATCGCCACGCTCAGTTCCTCCACCAGCACCTCCACCGCCAACGGCAGGGTGCGCCCCGCGGCGCCGCCCAGCACCAGCCGCGCGCCGTCGATGCGCGGATCCCGCAACGGCTTGAAGACCAGCTCGCCATGCGCCAGCTCCCGGGCGACGTCGAGCTCGTTGAGGAAGGCCACGCCCAGCCCCGCCCGTGCCAGCGACTTGATCGCCAGGATCCGGTTGCAGCCGGCCAGCGGGGAGAGCTCGATATCGGACTGGGCCAGCACCCGCTCCAGGGTCGAGCCGCGGAACATCTCGGCATCCGGGAGGATCGCCGGATAGTCGCGGCAGTCGTCCAGGGTGACCTCCGGCCGCTCGGCCAGGGGGTGGGAGGGGGCGACGACCGCCCCGAAGCCCAGCTCCACCGACTCGATGAAGCGGATCCGGGGCGTCGGGTGCGGGTTCATGCAGATGCCGATGTCGGCCTCGCCGGTGGCGACCTCCTCGAGGATGACCTCGGTCAGGCCGGTGCGCAGCGCGAAGCGCACACGGGGAAAGCGCTCGCCGAAGCGGCTCAGCAGCCGGGGCAGGACCTCATCGGTCAGCGACTCGACGGTGGCGATGCGCACCTCGGCGCAGCCGGTGCCGCGGATCTCGCCGAGGGTCTCGAGCAGATGGCGCTCGTCACGCTGCCACTGGCGGATCTGGGACAGCATCAGCTCGCCTGCCGGCGAGAGCCGCAGGCCGCGCGGCAGCCGTTCGAACAGCGGCACGCCCAGCTCGTCCTCCAGCTTGAGGATCTGCCGGTTCACCGCCGAGGCGGCGACATGCAGCCGATCCGCCGCCTTGCGTAGCGAGCCCTGACGGGCGACCTCCTCGAAGTAGCGCAAGCCCGTGAGCAGTAAGTGCATGGCCGTCTCCCGCGGGATGATCGTTGCCTTTTAGGCAACAAAATGAGCGAAACATTATTATGGACCAGTACGGTTGGGCGCCGCTAGCTTGAAAGCACCTCCACAACAACAAGCGAGGCTCCCCACCATGAGCAATCCCCACGAGCCGGTCGGCTCACGCGACCCACGGGTCGAACCGGTCGACCAGAAACTGCCGCTACCCTCCATGCTGCTGTATGGCGTGCAGCATGTGCTGGTGATGGCCGCCGCACCGATCACCGCCGTCTTCCTGGTCGGCCAGGCGATGGGCTTCGGCAATGACGTCATGGTCGCCCTGATGAGCGCCACCTTCCTGGTCTGCGGCCTGGGTACCCTGCTGCAGTCCTTCGGCCCCTTCGGCATCGGCGCCCGTCTGCCCTTCGTTCAGGTCCCGGGGGGCGCGCCCCTGGTGATCTTCCTGACCATCGCCCAGGCCACCGACCTGCAGACGGCCACCGGCGCGGTGATCCTTACCGGGCTCTTCTACTTCCTGGCGTTGCCGTTCTTCACCCGGGTGCTGAAGTTCTTTCCGCCCATCGTGATCGGCACCATGCTGCTGCTGGTGGCCATCAACCTGGTGCGCATCTTCGGTGGCCTGATCACCGGCCAGCAAGGCACGCCGGAGTTCGCCAACCTGCCGGCCATCGCCCTGGCACTGGGCACCATGGCCGCCATCGTCCTCTGTGCCCGGGTCTTCTCCGGCATGCTCCAGCGCATCGCGGTGATGCTGGGGCTGCTCACCGGCGCCGCGCTCAGCGCCGTGTTCGGCATCATGGAGTTCGACGGCGTGCTCTCCGGCCCGGTGGTGGCCTTCCCGTCGCTGTTCCCCTTCGGCATGCCCAAGTTCGATCTCTTCGCCTCCCTGCCGTTGATCATCTTCAGCGTGGTGTCGATGACCGAGGCCACCGGCCAGACCATGGCCACCGCCGAGATCGTCGAGAAGAGCGGCGACTCGCGCGCCCTGGTGCCGCGCAACATCCGCGCCGACGCCCTGGGCTCGCTGATCGGCGGCTGCTTCGGCACCTCGCTGATCATCACCAGCGGCGAGAACATCGGCATCGTCCGCGCCACCGGGGTGCGTTCGCGCTACGTCACCGTCGCCGCTGGCCTGATCCTGGTGCTGCTCGGCCTGTTCGCCCCGCTCGGCCGGCTGGCATCGCTGCTGCCCACCGCCGTGGTGGCTGGGACCGCGGTGATCGTCTTCGCCATCATCGGGGTGATGGGCGTCAACATCCTGCGCCGGGTCGACCTCAACGAGCACGGCAACATGTTCACCCTGGCCTCCGCGCTGGCCATGGGCCTGCTGCCCATCCTGGTGCCCGGCTTCTACAGCACCTTCCCCGAGCACCTGCAGATCATCCTGGGCAATGGCCTGGCGATGGGCACCCTGACCGCGGTGATCGTCAACCTCCTCTTCCATCATCTCGGTCGCCGCGCGGATGCCCCCTCGCCCCAGGGCGCCGAACTCCCCAGTCAAGAGATCAAGGGTAAGTAATCGTATGATGTCTTCATCACGGACCCGCGCCGGCGCGTCGCCGGCCCTCAGCCCGGCGGCCTTCGCCGACGAGACGCTCCTGCTGCTGCCCGAGGAGGTGCTGGTTCACGATGGCTGCGTCCGCGACCAGGCGGTGCTGGTGGCCGAGGGGCGCTTCGCCGAGGTCGGCGACCGCCGGGAGCTGCTCGCCCGTCATCCCCGGCTCATTCCCCTCGAGCTTCCCGGCAAGCTGCTGATGCCGGGCTTCATCGACGCCCATCACCATCTGACCCAGTCCCTCGGCAAGTCGCTGGTGTTCGGCGAGCCCTCGGAGATCTTCAAGCGCATCTGGGTGCCGTTGGAGGGCAGCCTGGACGAACGGCTGCTGCATCTCTCGACCAAGCTCGCCGCCCTGGAGGCGCTGCGCGGCGGCTTCACCACCGCGGTGGATGCCGGGACCCGAGCCTCGGCGGAGCTCGCCGGCATCGCCGGTGCCGCCGAGGAGACCGGCCTGCGCTGCGTGCTGGGCTTCATCTGCAACGACCTGGGCGGTGATCGCCCGGACGGCGGGGCGATCCGCCGCGCCGCCGAGCGCCACCTGGCGGACTGGTCGGGGCATTCGCTGGTGCATCCCTCGCTGGCGGTGTCGATCCCCGAGGTGGCCAGCGACGCCATGCTGCGCGACGCCGCGGCGCTCTGCGCCGAGGGTGGGGTCATCTTCCAGACTCACGTCAACGAGCACCTGCAGGCCGTCGAGCGCTCCCTGGTGGCCCGGGGGCAACGCCCGCTGGAGCACCTGCATGCCGTGGGGGCCCTGGGCCCCCAGACGCTGGTCGCCCATGCCACCCTGGTGACCCCGGGGGAGCTCAACCTGCTGCGCGACACCGGCACCGCGGTGGCCTTCAATCCCGTGGCCAGCACCTGGAAGGGCAACGCCGTGGCCCCGGCCCTGCAGATGGCGGCTCAGGGCATCCGTTTCGGGCTGGGCTCCGATGGCACGCGCAGTGACGCCTTCCGCCTGCTGGATGCGGCCGAGACCAGCCAGCGCCTGGCCTTCGGGCTGGCCAGCGGGGACTCGTCCTGCGGCGGCGGCTGGCTGTGGCTCGACCACGCCACCCGCGCCGGCGCCGAGGCCACGGGCCTTTCGGGCGTGACCGGCGCCATCGCCCCGGGCCTGGCCGCCGACTTCCTGCTGGTGGATCTCGACGTCCCGGAGATGACGCCGTCCTGGGACCGGCCCTGGGAGCTGGTGCGTTACGCCAACCGCGACCAGATCGATGCCGTCTTCACCAACGGCCGGCTGCGCCTGTGGCAGGGCTGGCCGGTGGACTGGGACGCCCGGGCGCTGCTGCGCGAGGTGCGGGAAGCGGCCGGTGCCGCGGTGGAGCGTGCGCCGATCCAGCGGGTGCATCCGACGTCCGAGGCGCATCGTGCCCGCCTCATGGAATCACGGCGGCCCCCGGAGGGGCGGACGTCCCATGAGTGAGCTCGTCGTCTTCGCCACCCTGGCCGTGTCCACCGGCATCGCCGCCTTCATGCAGGGGGCGATCGGCATCGGCTTCGCGCTGATCGTCGCCCCGGTGATGGGCTTCCTGCGTCCCGACCTGCTGCCGGTCGCCCTGCTGGTGCTGATGCTGCCACTCAACCTCTACGTGGCGCTGCGCGAGCGTGAGGCCATCGACTGGCGGGGTACGGCCTGGATCGGGGTGGGGCGCCTGCCGGGAACCTTCGTGGGGCTGGGGATCCTGCTGATCATGAGCACCAACGGCCTCAATCAGCTGATCGGTGCTTCCACGGTGATCGCCGTACTCGCCGCGCTGTTCGCCCCGGTCTTTCGTCCCCGGGCCGGGGCCTGTGCCTCGGTGGGGCTGGTCACCGGAGTGACCGAGACCGCCACCGGCGTCGGTGGCCCGCCGCTGGCGCTGCTCTACCAGCACCGCCCCGGGCCGGAGCTGCGCTCGACCATCGCCTGCTGTTTCCTGGTGGGGGAGCTGGTCTCGCTGGCCATCCTGGCCGCGGCGGGCAAGGTCCAGCCGGACCAGCTGATGTGGTCGCTCTATCTGCTGGTGCCGCTGCTCCTGGGCAGCGTCGCCAGCCGGGTGATGCACCAGCGCCTCGATGCCCGTCGGCTGCGTCAGGGAGTCCTGATGTTCGCCCTGGTATCCGGCGTGGTGCTGATGATCCCGCGCTAGTTGTGATCTCTCGGTAGGTTGTTCATCCGGAACCTACCCGGAAGACTGGAGATGCGAACCAACCAATCGCTCCAGGAGGTCCGGATGAACACTCACCAGAATGCCCGTCTTACCCCACATGGTCGAGCCCTGCTGGCACGTCGTGTCATCGATGAAGGGATACGGCCAAGGGAAGTGGCTCAAGCTCAGGGCGTCAGTGTGAGAACGGTCTACAAGTGGGTCCGCCGGTTCCGCGAAGAAGGCCTCCCGGGGCTTCAAGACCGCTCGTCGCGCCCGGGGCGGAGCCCTTGTGCCACCGATGCCGCCACCGTGGAGCAGGTCATCGAACGTCGTCAGCAGCGTCAGACCTATCGCCAGATCGCCCGGGCGCTGGGCATCGGGCAGAGCACGGTGGCGCGGATCCTCAAGCGCAAGGGGCTGAACCGGCTGGCCTTGCTGTCACCGGCAAGGCCTGATAACCGCTATGAACATGACGCGCCAGGGGATCTCCTGCACTTGGATATCAAGAAGTTGGGACGTTTCGAACGCCCGGGCCATCGGGTGACGGGCGATCGCCAGCAGAACACGCCCGGCGCGGGGTGGGAGTATGTCCATATCGCTATCGACGATCACTCACGGGTGGCCTTCGGCACCCTCTATCCCAATGAAACCGGTTGGAGCGCGTGTTACGCGCTGCTGGACGCGATGCGTTATTACCGGCGGCTCGGGGTTCGCTTCGCCCGTGTCCTGACCGACAACGGCGCCTGTTACAAATCCAAGGCATTCCAGCGCCTGTGCCGGCGCCTGGGGCTAACGCACAAGCGCACTCGCCCTTATACCCCACGCACCAATGGCAAGGCAGAGCGGTTTATTCAAACCGCCCTTCGCGAATGGGCCTATGCGCGGTCCTACGAGAGCTCGGAGCAGCGCCGGCAACATCTGCCGGCCTGGCTGCACCAGTACAACTGGCATCGGCCGCATGCCAGTTTGGATTACTGCTCTCCGGTTCACCGGTTAGGCCTTTCCGTGAACAACCTGGTGGGTTTACACAGCTAGTCGGCACCCCAGGAATGAAAACAAGAGGCCCGCGGCACTGCCGCGGGCCTCTTGCTATCGCCGCATGACGGGGGGCGAAGCCTGCAGCGTGGTGGGTGCGCTGGCGCTTACCCCCCTACGAGGGCTGCGAGGGCCCACCTCCCGCCATGAGGTGTCTTACCGCCAGCCGACGCGATCGAAGATCCGCACCGCCTGGGGATTGTTCTCGCCCAGCACGCTGACGTTCAGGTCGTCGCGCTTGAAGTCGCCCCAGTCGGCCAGCACCGCGTCGACCTCCACGCCGTCCACCACCGGGAACTCGTGGTTGCCGGAGGCGAAGATCGCCTGGGCCTCGTCGGAGGACAGGAACTCCAGGAAGCGCACGGCGTTCTCGGGGTTCGGGGCGCCCTGGACCACGCCGGCGCCGCCGACGTTGACGTGGGCGCCGCGGCCGTCCTGGTTGGGGAAGAGGATCTGGACGCGCTCGGCGGCCTCGCGATCGGCCTCGTTGTCGGAGGTCAGCAGGCGTACGTAGTAGTAATGGTTGGCCACGGCCAGGTCGCACTCGCCGCTGGCCACGCCGAGGATCTGGTCGGTGTCGCCGCCCTCGGGGTCGCGGGCCATGTTGTCCACCACGCCCTGGGCCCATTCCTCGGCACCTTCCTCGCCGTGATGGGCGATCATGGAGGCCAGCAGCGACTGGTTGTAGATGTTGTTGGAGGAGCGGATGCACACCTGGCCCTCGAAGCGCGGGTCGGCCAGGTCCTCGTAGCTGGCGATCTCGTCGGCGCTCACGTCCTGCGGGTCGTAGAAGATCGCCCGCACGCGCTGGCTGAAGCCGAACCACTTGCCCTCGGGGTGGCGCATGGAGGCGGGCAGCCGCTCGGCCAGCACCTCGGACTCCACGCCCTGGAAGATGCCGTCCTGCTCGGCGCGCCAGAGCCGACCGGCGTCCACGGTCAGCATCACGTCGGCCGGGCTGGCCTGTCCCTCGCGCTTGATGCGCTGGATGAGCTGGTCGGAGCCGCCTTCCAGCACGTTGACCTCGATGCCGGTGGCCTCGGTGAAGGCGTCGTAGAGCGCCTGGTCCGAGTCGTAGTGGCGGGCCGAGTAGACATTCACTGCATCGGCCGAGGCCTGGGTGGCGAAGGCCGCGCCGGCCAGCAGGGCGGCGAGGGGCAGGGCGAGACGGCTGGGTTGGGTCATCGGGAACCTCGTGGGCGTTGGGATGGACTATGATCTCGAATGATAATACGTTGCATTCCTCGCTCGCCATTGAAGCGTCTGGCCCGCAGGGCGTCAACCGCGGTCGGCCATGGGGGCTGACCTGGATCAAGCCCGTGGGGGCCGGCCGGGTCGGTCGCGGCGAAAATCGCGACGAAATTACGAAGCTTTCGCGTTACCATGGAGCCTCGTTTTCATTCGGCTGCCACGACCCTCGCCTATGACCAGCCACGCCCAGTTGTCTTCCGTTCCCGAGGCCGCGCCGGAGCAGGCGCCGGTGCTCGCCATGCACAACATTCGCCACGCCTATGGCCATCACCTGGCGGTGGAGGACGTCGGCCTGGAGGTGCGCCAGGGCGAGGTGGTCTGCCTGCTCGGTCCGTCCGGCTGCGGCAAGACCACCCTGCTGCGCATCGTCGCGGGCCTGGAAGTGCTCCAGCAGGGGCGGGTCGACCTGAACGGGGTGCCCATCGGGCGGCCCGGCAAGGCCCATGTGCCCCCGGAGAAACGCAACGTCGGCCTGGCCTTCCAGGATTCGGCCCTCTTCCCGCACCTCTCCGTGCTGCAGAACGTCACCTTCGGACTCGAGGCCCTGCCGGTCCGGGAGCGTCGACGGCGGGCCCTGGAACTGCTCGAGCAGCTGGGCATGGGGCGCTATGCCGAGACCTATCCGCACATGCTGTCCGGCGGGCAGCAGCAGCGCGTCGCCCTGGCCCGGGCGCTCGCTCCGGCGCCCCGGCTGATGCTGCTCGACGAGCCCTTCTCGAGCCTGGATGCCCGGTTGCGCGACCGCATTCGCGACGACACCCTGCACGTGCTCAAGAAGGTGGGCGCCGGCGCCCTGCTGGTCACCCACGACCCCGAGGAAGCCATGTTCATGGCCGATCGCATCGCCCTGATGCGCGACGGCCACATTGTCCAGATGGGCACGCCTCGCGAGCTCTACTGCGCGCCGGTCGATCCCTTCGTGGTCACCTTCTTCGGCGAGGTCAACGAGCTCGAGGGAGTGGTTCGCCGGGGGCGGGTGGATACCCCGGTGGGGGAGGTGCTGGCGCCGGCACTGGCCGAAGGCAGCCGGGCGCGAGTGATGATCCGCCCCGAGGCGCTGCGGGTGGTGGCCCTGGACGAGACCCCTGCCGACCATCACAGTCACGTGATCATGGCCAAGTTGCTGGGGCGCACCAGCCTGTTGCATATCTGCGCCCATGGCGCCGGCGGGCGGGAGGATCACCTCCATGCGCGCGTGCCCGGCGTCTTCCTGCCCGAGGAGGGCCAGCCGATCACCGTCCGGCTGGATCCGTCACAGGTCTTTGTCTTTCCGGCCGATCCGGGCGCGACTGCCGGGCCGTGAGCCGCGCATCGCCAGGCTGAGCAGGATCACCGGGATGATGCCCACCGCCACGATCGTCAGCGAGGCGGTGGAGGCCCTGGCCCGCCGCTCGTCGGCGGCCAGGTTGTGGGCCCGCACCGCCAGGGTGTCGAAGTCGAACGGCCGCAGGATGATGGTCGCCGGCAGTTCCTTCATCACGTCCACGAACACCAGGATGCCGGCGGCCAGCAGGCTGCCGCGCATGAGCGGGGTGTGCACCCGGCGCAGGGTGCCGCCGGCGGTCTGTCCCAGGGTGCGGGCGGCCGCGTCCATGCTCGGCGTCACCTTGCCCAGGCTCGCCTCCAGGGCGTTGAAGGAGACCGCCAGGAAGCGCACCACATAGGCGTAGATCAGGATGAAGGCCGAGCCGCTGAAGATCAGCCCGGCGATCACGCCATAGTGGGCCTTCAGGAAGCCGTTGATCTGGTCGTCCAGCCAGGCGAAGGGAATCAGGATGCCCACCGCGACCACCGACCCCGGCACGGCGTAGCCCATGGCGGCCACCCACGACGCCGTCCGCGTGACCGGCCCGGGGTTGAGCCTGGCCCCGTAGCTGAGCACCAGGGCCAGGCCCACGGCGACCACCGCCGCCAGGGCCGCCAGGACCAGGCTGTTGCCGGCGAACTCGAGGAACCGGGCGCCGAACAACGAATCCCCGCCCCGCACCGAGAGATAGCCCAGCAGGCCGCTGGGAATCAGGAAGCCCACCAGCACCGGCGCCAGGCAGGCCAGGGTCGCCGCCAGCGCCCGCATCCCCGTCAGCCGGAATTCCGGGAGCTGCTGGTAGCGTCCCGTGGTGTGGAAGTAGCGCCGCTTGCCCCGTGACCAGCGCTCGAGCAGCACGAAGACGATCACGAAGGCCAGCAGGCAGGCCGCGAGCTGGGCGGCGGCGACCTGCTCGCCCATGCCGAACCAGGTGCGGTAGATGCCGGTGGTGAAGGTGTCGACGCCGAAGTACTGCACCGCCCCGAACTCGTTGAGGGTCTCCATCAGCGCCAGGGACACGCCGCCGACGATGGCCGGGCGGGCCAGGGGGATGGCGATGCCGGTGAACAGCCGCCAGGGGCCGCGCCCCAGGGTCCGGCCCACGTCCAGCACGCAGACCGACTGCTCGAGGAAGGTCGCCCGGGCCAGCATGTAGACGTAGGGATAGAGCACCAGGGTGATCAGCGTCGCGGCCCCGCCGAGGGAGCGGATGTCGGGGAAGAAGTAGTCGCCGCGTTCCCAGCCGAAGGCTTCGCGCAGGGCGCTCTGTACCGGGCCGGCGTATTGCAGGAAGTCGGTGTAGGCGTAGGCGATCACGTAGGTGGGCACCGCCAGGGGCAGCAGCAGGGCCCACTCGAAGAGCTTGCGCCCCGGGAAGCGGCACATCACCACCAGCCAGGCCGTGCCGGTACCGATCACGAAGGTCCCTACCCCCACCGTCACCACCAGGAAGAGGGTGTTGAGCAGGTAGCGGCCCAGCACGGTGTCGACCAGGTGCGCCCAGACGCCGCCTGCCGGCATGACGATGTGGGCCAGGACGACGATCACCGGCAGGGCCACGATCAGGGCGATGAGCAGGGTCAGGCCGCTCCAGGCATCGAGGCGAATCGGCAGGCGGCGGGCGGACGATGAAGGCCGCTGGCTGGCGGGGCTGGACAAGCGGGGACTCCTTCCGGTGATGGGCGGTGACACCGGCCAAATGCGATGGGATAGCGGCTGAGAATAGTATCAGCTGGGCGTCGCGCCTGCAGCAGAGGTCGCCGCCGGCCCCATGACCTCTAACCGTCATCTCGATCTGTTACCTCGTGACACGAGAGGGATGTTACCGGGGGTGACGGCTGTCGAATCTTCGGTAACAACATCGCGCCCAGGCACCGATGAGCCCGTATGACGATACGTGTCTCCCCTTATTCGGAACCGACATAGGTCACATTGCGTAACCCCCTGTCAGCTCTCATCCTTGCGTTGAATCTTCGAGATAATACGCCTGTTTGAGGGGTGTGGCGTGGCGCCTAGTCTGAGGAGACCAAGGTGGAGGCATCAGCCAGGCGGAGCTTGCGTGAAAACTTTCATCGTCAAGTTTGATTCGGTTTTTCGCAGGCCCCGGCACCGAGGCTCCAGCGGTAGCGCATCGGAGCCTCGCCCGCGGGGTGGTGAAGACGGCGTCGCCGTGATGTCGCCGGAGCCCCTCGAGATGGTCGTGGCACTTATCCATTGGTCGCAGGGCTCGTGGGTGACGCCTTCTCGCCCGTCGTCGGGCGGCGATCCGGCCGACAGGAAATTCTTTCGCCTGGGCCAGCGTTTACCGACACCTCGGCGAGGGAGTGCCGGGACAGGAGTCGCGGGATCCGCGAGGGGGATAACCCCGATTTTTGGTCATACCAATTTACCTAAGTTGAAAAGGCGTGAAGGGCGCTATAGCGTCATTCGGCGAACAACGGAGGTCGGAAGCGTGGAGGACCGTCGTTGGTCACCGTTCGGACGGCGGGCCTACACTGGCCCGAGGAACAGGCCGGCGAGTCCCTGACTCGCGGCAGGAGGTCGTTTCCGGCGTCCTGTCCGATCCGGGACGTCGACACGCTGGAGCAACCACAAGAAAAGCACGGAGACTTCACTATGAAACTCGTCAAGACCATGGCCGGCTGCGCCGGTGCACTCGCCCTCGTCACCGGCTCCGCCTTCGCCGACGACCTGCGCTGGCGCATGCCGGTGGCGTTCTCGACCAACCTGCCGGGCCTCGGCTCGCCGGCGGCCTGGGTCGCCGACAACCTGACCACCGCCTCCGACGGTTCCATCGAGGTGCGGGTCTACGAGCCCGGCGAGCTGGTGCCGGCCTTCGACATCCTGCAGTCCGTGTCCGACGGCAAGGTCCAGGCGGGCTACACCTGGATCGGCTACGACCAGGGCAAGGTCCCGGCGGTCCCGCTGTTCGCCGCCGTGCCCTTCGGCCTCAAGCCCTGGGCCTTCACCGGCTGGTATTACTACGGCGGTGGCCACGAGATGCTCCAGGAGGTTTACGCCAACAAGGGCTTCAACGTCCACGCTCAGCTGTGCGGCATCATCGGGCCGGAAACCGCCGGCTGGTACTCCAGCGAGATCACCTCCCTGGAGGACTACGAAGGCCTGAAGATCCGTTTCGCCGGCCTCGGCGGCAAGGTGCTCGAGCGCCTGGGCGCCTCCGTGACCATGATGCCGGGCGGCGAGCTCTTCCAGGCGCTGGAGAAGGGCACCATCGACGCCACCGAGTTCTCCATGCCCGCCATCGACCAGATCCTCGGCTTCGATCAGGTGGTGAACTACAACCTCTTCCCGGGGTGGCACCAGCCGTTCACCGCCCAGTACATGCTGATCAACAAGGACGAGTGGGATAGCGCCACCGAGGCCCAGAAGGCCCTGGTCGAGGCCTCCTGCACCGCCGCGACGACCCTTGGCCTGGCCGAGGGCGAGTACAAGAACGGCGAGGTACTGGCCGGCTTCCAGGAGCAGGGCGTCAACGCCCAGCAGATCCCCATGGAGGTACTGGAGGAACTGAAGGACGTCACCAACGAGGTGCTGGCGGAAGAGGCGGCCAACGACGAGGACTTCCGTCGCGTCTACGAGAGCCAGCAAGCCTTCCAGGAGACCTACTCCGTCTGGGACAGCCGTGCCTACCTGCCCGCCGAGCTGACCGCGCCGGACGACGGCGAGGAGTGATCGGCCCGCCCGGCCCCCCGGAGCCGGGCACCGGCAAGGCGGCGGGAGTCCCGCCGCCTCGGAACCCATCCCGAGGCCCGTGACAGCGGGCCTCGCTCGGCCTGAGAGATTGATCCATGACGGAGCCTGATCGCCATTCCCATGAACCGCACGGCCTGAGCCCGTCCGAGGTGGAAGAGCTCGTCCACCACCATACCGAACTCCCCCAGACTCGCCTCAGCCGAGCCCTCGACCGGGCCCTGGCGCTGATCGGAAAGGCCGCGTCCTGGTTCTGGCTGCTCGTGGTGGCGGTGATCATCTGGGCCGTGGTCGGGCGCTATGCCTTCGGCCAGGGGTCGGTGACGCTGGAGGAGTGGCAGTGGCACATCGCCGGGGCGGCCTGGCTGCTGGGCCTGGCCTATACCCTGACCACCGATGATCATGTGCGAGTCGACGTCCTTCATGAACGCCTGAGCCTGAGGACCCAGGGCTGGATCGAGCTGTTCGGCATCCTCCTGCTGTTGCTGCCCTTCCTGGGGATCTCCCTCTACGAGATGGTGCCCTACGCCTGGAGCTCCTATCTGCAGGGCGAGACCAGCCAGGCGCCGGCCGGGCTGTCGCATCGCTGGATCCTCAAGGCCACGGTGGCGCTGTCCTTCGCCCTGCTGATCCTGGCGGCCCTGTCGCGCCTGCTGCGCGTCACCGCCCTGCTGTTCGGCTTTCCCAAGCCCATCGCCTCCGACAACGCCAAAGGGGACGCATCCTGATGTCACTTGAAGCAATCTTCGTCATCGGCATGTTCGCCACCTTCGGCGTGCTGCTGATGACCGGTTTTCCCGTCGCCTGGGTGCTGGGCGGTACCGCCGTCGTCTGGACGGTGATCGGCGTGGTCGCCGTCGACAGCTTCGGCGCCGACCTCTGGTTCGACTACAACTCTTCCATGGCGCTGGTCCCCGAGCGGGTCTGGGGGCTCGTCGAGAGCGAGACCCTGGTGGCGCTACCCATGTTCATCTTCATGGGCATCATGCTGGACCAGTCCGGCATCGCCGAACGCCTGATGAACAACATGGTCAAGCTGTTCGGCGCCGTGCGCGGCGGCTATGCGGTCACGGTGATCGTCATCGGCGTGCTGCTGGCGGCCACTACCGGCATCATCGGCGCCTCCGTGGTGCTGCTCGGCATGCTGTCGCTGCCGGTGATGATGGAGAACAAGTACGACAAGGGCTTCGCCGTGGGCACGGCCTGTGCCACGGGAACGCTCGGCATCCTGATCCCGCCGTCCATCATGCTGGTGCTGATGGCCGATCGCCTGGCGGTGCCGGAGGCCTCGGTGGGCGATCTCTTCATGGGAGCCTTCTTCCCGGGCCTGCTGCTCGGCGCCATGTACGTGATCTACGCCATCGGCCGGCCGATGCTGCAGCCGCACATCGCTCCGGCGCCGGAGGACCTGCCCGACATCGGTCCCCGGGTGATCTGGGACGTGATCGTCGCGGTGATTCCCACCGCCGCCCTGATCCTCGGCGTACTGGGGTCGATCTTCGCCGGCGTGGCCACGCCCACCGAGGCCTCCGGCGTGGGCGCCGTGGGCGCGCTGCTGCTGGCGCTGCTGTCCGGGCGCCTGAGCCTGCCCGTGATGCGGGAGTCGCTGTTCCAGACCACCCGTACCTCGGCGTTCATCTTCGCCATCTTCCTGGGGGCCACCGCCTTCTCGGTGGTACTGCGTGGCCTGGGCGGCGACGAGGTGATCGAGGATGCGTTGCTCGGCCTGCCCTTCGGCCCGAGCGGCATCGTGATCACCATCCTGTTCGCGGTCTTCCTGCTGGGCTTCTTCCTCGACTGGGTGGAGATCACCCTGATCATCCTGCCGCTGGTGGCACCGGTGGTGCAGAGCCTGGGCTTCGATCTGGTGTGGTTCACCATCCTCTTCGCCATGTGCCTGCAGACCTCCTTCCTGACGCCGCCGGTGGGCTTCGCGCTCTTCTACATCAAGGGCGTGGCGCCGCCGGAGATCACCGCCCCGGACATCTACCGCGGGGTCATGCCCTACATCATCATCCAGCTGGTGGCCCTGGCGCTGGTCTTCCTGCTGCCCGCCATCGCGACCTGGTTGCCGAGCGTGGCCTATGGCTGAGATGCTGATGCCCACCCCCTGACACGAGGATGCCAGCGTGGTAATCCTTCCACCTGAAGCCGCCCCCGGGGCGGCTTCGGCCGTTTCGCCCCCTGACCCGGGGCGGCTGACGGCCGCCGCCGATGCCCTCGCGCAGCGCCGCCATCGAGGCCTGCTGTGGATCGCCGCCCCCGCCGGAACGGCGGTGAGCCGGGCGCTGGCCCTGTGGCGGGCCCGTCCCTGGCCGGCGCCGCTCTGGCTGGGACCGGCTCTGCCGGCCCTGGATGCGGCCGGCATCGCGCCGCTGCCCGCCGCCAAGGCGCGCACCCGGCTCGGCGGCGAACAGGGGCTGGTGGTGGTCGACGCGGTCTCCGCCCAGGCCGGGTTCGATCCGGACGCCTTCGGCGCGGTCTCCGGCACCCTGCGCGCCGGCGGCCTGCTGGTGCTGCTGACGCCGCCGGACTGGGGCTCGCGTCCCGATGCCGACTATGCCCGCCTGGCCGAGCATCCCTGGCGCGTCGAGGACCTCCAGGCCCGCTACCTGGCCCGGCTCGCCCGTCTGCTGGCGGCGGCGCCGGAGGCGCTGCGCTGGCCCGCCGAAGCTCCGCCGGCGATCCCCGACTGGCCGGAGGCCGTGGCGCCCGAGCCGCCTCCCGACGACCCGGACTGCCTGACCCGCGACCAGGCCGTGGCCGTCGAGCGCCTGGTCCGGCTGCGCCGCCGGCGCCCGCTGGTGCTCACCGCGGACCGGGGCCGGGGCAAGACCGCCGCCCTGGGCATCGCCTGCGCCCGGCTGCTCGCCCGGGGCGAGGCCCAGGTCCTGGTCACCGCGCCGCGTCCCTCGGCGGTCGCGGCGCTCTTCGAGCGCCTGGCCAGGCTGTGCCCCGGGGGAGAGCGGCAGGGCAACCGCTTCCAGGTCGGGGAGAAGCGGGTGACCTTCCTGGCGCCGGATGCGCTCAGCGAACGGGTCGAGCGCGGCGAGGCCGGCGGCGCCGGGGCCTGGCTGCTGGTCGACGAAGCCGCGGCCATCCCGGCGGCGTTGCTCGGGCGATGGCTGGAGGCCTTCCCGCGGATCGCCTTCGCCACCACCGTGCATGGCTACGAGGGGGCCGGCCGCGGCTTCGCGCTGCGCTTCCGCGAGCGGCTGGAACGCCTCGCCCCCGGCTGGCGGGAATGCCACCTGGCGGCGCCCATCCGCTGGGCCGAGGGCGATCCCCTGGAGGTCCTGACCGGTCGGCTCCTGATGCTGGATGCCGAGCCCTCGGCCCCCGCCGGTCGAGGCCTGCACTGGCAGGCGGTGGGCCGCGAGGCGCTGGCCCGGGACGAGCCTCACCTGCGGGCCCTCTTCGGGCTCCTGGTCCAGGCCCACTACCGCACCACCCCGGGCGACCTGCGCCGGCTGCTGGACGCGCCCGGCACCCGTCTCGCCACCCTGGAGGACGCCGCCGGCCCCCAGGCGGTGGTGGTCACCGGCGACGAGGGCGGCTTCGATGCCGAGCTGGCCGAGCAGGTGGCCCGGGGCGAGCGTCGCCCCCGGGGCCACCTGCTGGCCCAGTCCCTGGCCGCCCATGCCGGCAGTCGCGAGGCGCTGACCGGCCGGCTGCGCCGGGTGCTGCGCATCGCCGTCCACCCCGAGCGTCGACGCCAGGGACTCGGCCGCCTGCTGCTGGACGCCGAGCGCGAGCGGGCCCGCGAGGCGGGCCTCGACCTGCTGGGGGCAAGCTTCGGCGCGGAGCCGGGGCTGCTGGCCTTCTGGCAGGACCAGGGCTTTCGCGCCGTGCGCCTGGGGCTGAGCCGCGAGGCCGCCACCGGGGAGCATGCCGTCATGGTGGTCATGCCCACCAGCGCCCGCGGCAGGGCCCTGGCCGAGCGGCTGACGGCACGCTTCCACCGGCTGCTGCCGGCCCTGCTGGCCTTCGAGCTCGGGGAGCTGGAGCCGGCGGTGGCGTTGGCGCTGCTCGCGGAGGGGCCCGTCTCGCCGCTGGGCGACGACGACCTTCGAGACCTGTCGGACGTGGCCCATGGCCACCGCGAGGCGGCCCTGGCCCGCCCGGCCATCCAGGCGCTGGTCCGTCGGGCCGCCGTTGCCGGGGACCGGGACCCCGACCTGGCCCGGTTGGCCGCCTGGGCCTTCCAGGGACGCGACGATGCCTGGCTGACGGGGCGCCTGGGCCTGGACGGGGCGCGGCGGGTGGATGCCTGGCGTCGCGGCGTCGTGGCGAGGCGCCTGGCCTCGGCCGCGCTTTCCTTGGACGAGGACGCCCGGTAGAGTGCCCGGGTCAACCCAGATACCGAAGCGCCATGAACGCACATCTCGAGCAGCTCTCGCCGCAGCCGCTGTGGCGGCACTTCCGCACCCTGTGCAACACGCCGCGTCCCTCCGGCCACGAGGCCGCCCTGGTGGCCCGCCTCGAGGCCTGGGCCGACGAGCAGGGCCTGGCCCATGACCGCGACGCCGCCGGCAACCTGCGAATCCGCAAGCCGGCATCGAAGGGGCATGAAGCCGCCCCGGGCGTGGTCCTTCAGGGGCACCTGGACATGGTGGCCCAGGCCAATGCCGATCATCCCCACGACTTCGCCCGGGATCCCATCGAGACCTATCTCGAGGACGGCTGGCTGCATGCCCGCCACACCACCCTGGGGGCCGACAACGGCCTGGGCGTGGCCGCGGCCCTGGCGGTGCTCGAGGACGATACCCTCACTCATGGGCCCCTGGAGGCCCTGTTCACCCTGGAGGAGGAGTCGTCCATGGGGGGCGCCCTCAACCTGGCCGAGGACTGGCTGGACGGGCGGATCCTGCTCAACCTCGATTCCGAGGATCGCGGCCAGGTCTACATCGGCTGCGCCGGCGGGGCCGACGTGGTGGTCGATGCCCAGTTGCCCACCTCCGACCTCGAGGAAGACGAGGCCCTGGTGCGCCTTGCCCTGACCGGCCTGACCGGCGGTCATTCCGGGATCGACATCCACAAGGGGCGCGGCAACGCCAACCGCCTGCTGGTGCGGGTGCTGCGCGCCCTGGAGGCCTTCGACGCCCGGCTGGTCGACTACCGGGGCGGCACCCTGCGCAATGCCCTGCCGCGTGAGGCCTTCGCCACCCTGGCGCTGCCCGCCGACGAGGTCGAGGGCGCCCGGGAACGCCTGCTGGCCCTGGAGCTGGAGCTGCGCGACGAGCTCGCCGGCGCCGACGACCACCTGGCGCTGGCCCTCGAGACCGTCGAGGCCCGCGCCGCCGAGGCCCTGACCCGGGACGCCAGCCGCCTGCTGATCGCCGCCCTGCATGCCGCGCCCTGCGGGGTCGAACGGATGAGCGTCGACGTGCCCGGGGTGGTGGAGACCTCCAACAACCTGGGGGTGGTCACCCTGGAAGGGGGACGCTTCCACCTCTGCGCCCTGGTGCGCTCCCTGCGCGACAGCGCCACCGCCGACATCGCCGACCGCTTCCGGGCGCTGTTCGAGCTGATCGGCGCCCGCACCCGGGTCGAGAACGGCTACCCGGGCTGGACCCCCGATCCCGACAGCTCCCTGCTGGCGCGTTTCCGTGCGCTGCACCGGGCACGGCTGGGCGTGGATCCGGAGGTCAAGGTGATCCATGCGGGGCTGGAGTGCGGCATCCTCGGCGCCAAGTATCCGGAGATGGCGATGATCTCCTTCGGCCCCCTGATTCGCGGTGCCCACTCCCCGGACGAGCGGGTCGAGGTCGCCTCGGTGGAGGAATTCTGGGGGCTGCTGCGCGCCCTGATCGAGGACCTGGCGCGCCCGTCGAGCTGAGGAGGACGGCATGAGCGAGGCCTGGAGCCTCATCCCGGGCGGGCCGCTGGCCGCCGCCCTGGCGCTGTCGGCCCTCGCGGCCCTGGCCTGGGGCCTTCGCCTGCGGCGCCGGCTGGCCGATACCGCGAGCCGGCTGGCCGAGCGCGAGGTCGCCGCGAGTCGCCTGGAGCAGGAGCTGACCCAGAGCGACGCCCAGCTCGACGGCTGCCGCGAGCGCCTGGCGACGCTGGAGGCGGAACTCGCCGAGGCCCGCGATCGGCTCGCCGAGCAGCGTGAGCGTGCCGCGCGCCTGGAGGCGGAACGGGAGCAGGCGGCGCTGCGCCACCGCGAGCAGCTGGCGCTGCTGGAGGAGGCCCGGGAACGCCTCAAGGACGAGTTCCACCAGCTCGCCGGCCGCGTCTTCGAGGAGCGCCAGCAGGCCTACAGCGCCCAGAGCCGCGAGAGCCTGGAGGCGCTGCTCAAGCCCTTCCGCGAACAGGTCCAGCAGTTCCGCCAGCGGGTCGAGGCGCTGCACGACCAGGAGCAGCGCGAGCGCGGCGCGCTCAAGGCCCAGCTCGACCAGCTCGCCGGGCTCAACGCCCGCCTGGGCGACGAGGCGGCCTCGCTGGCCCGGGCGCTCAAGGGCGACCAGAAGGCTCAGGGCAACTGGGGCGAGCTGATCCTGGAGACGGTACTGGAGCGCAGCGGCCTGCGCCGCGACGTGGAGTATCGCCGTGAGGTGTCGCTGTCCGGCGAGCAGGGCCGGCGCCGCCCCGACGCCGTCATCTACCTGCCCGAGGACCGCCACCTGATCGTCGACGCCAAGGTCTCCCTGGAGGCCTGGACCCGGGTGGTCAACGCCGAGGACGAGGCCGAGCGCGAGACGGCCATGGGCGCTCACCTGCAGTCCCTGCGCCAGCACGTCCAGGGGCTCGCCGCCAAGGACTACCCCGGCCTGCCGGGCTTGCGGTCCCCGGACTTCGTGTTCCTCTTCGTGCCGGTGGAGCCGGCCTTCGCCGCGGCCTTCGAACGCGACCCGAGCCTGTTCCAGGAGGCCTTCGACCGCCAGGTGGTGATGGTCACGCCGACCACCCTGCTGGCCAGCCTGCGTACCGTGGCGGGGCTGTGGAGCCTGGAGCGCCAGAACGAGAATGCCCGCCAGATCGGCGAGCGGGCCGAGCGCCTGCTGGCCAAGTTCGGCGGCTTCGTGGAGAGCCTGCAGGAGGTGGGTCGACACCTGGAGCGAGCCGGCGACAGCCACCGGCGGGCCATGAACCGGCTGTCCGAGGGGCAGGGCAGCCTGGTGGCCCAGGCCAGGGAACTGGAGCGTCTGGGCGTGCGGATGAAGAAGCCGCTGCCCGCCGAGCTGGTGCGTGCCGCCGAGGGCGAGGCCCCGCAGGACGGGGCCCCATGAAAAACGCCGCCCCGGAGGGCGGCGCTCGGCGCTCGGGTGGGGGGCGGATCAGCCCAGATAGGCGTTGAGCATCCAGACCGTCTTCTCCTGCTCGCGGATGTAGTCGCCGACCTGGGCGGCGGTGCCCTCGTCGTCGGCGTCGGAGGCCAGCGACAGGATCTCGCGCTGCAGCTCGATCAGCTGCTGGTAGCCCCGCAGCACGCCGCGCACGCAGGCCTCGCCGTCGTGGACGTCCTTGTCCTCCTCGATGCTGGCGATGCGGAAGTAGTCGCTGTAGGCGTGCACCGGACGGTGACCGAGGGTCAGGATCCGTTCGGCGACCTCGTCGACCTTCATCAGCAGATCGGTGTAGAACTCCTCGAACTTGGTGTGCAGTTGGAAGAAGTCGTGCCCCTTCACGTTCCAGTGGTAGCCGCGCACGTTCATGTAGAAGATCTGGTAGTTGGCCAGCAGGACGTTGAGCCGTTCGGCGAGCTGGCTGGCGCTGGCCTCGTGCAGGCCGATGCTGTTGGTGTCGGTCATGCGAATGCCTCCTTGATCGCGTGTGGGGCCAGTGTAGGCGGGGGCATGGCGGTCGGGTAAGCGAATTCCATGCATCGCCATCATAGCCTTTCCACATGACATGCGGATGCCGCCGGCGGCCTTCAAGGGTGGGAAGGGCTAGACTCGGATCAAGGAAAGGAGGATTCGGCATGTGGCGTCTGGGCGGCACCCTCTTGCTCGCGGTACTGGTCGGCTGCCAGTCGCTGCCGTCGCGCCTGCCCGAGGCCGAGCCGGCGCCCTCGGCGGCCTGCCGCTGGCCCGTGCAGGCCGACCGTCCCCCGGCCACCCTGACGCGGGTGGTGGCGGCGCTGGAGGAGGAGGGCTTCCTGGTTCGCCATACCGCGCCGGCCCTCGGCCTGGTGAGTGCCGAGCGCGCCGAGCGTACCTTCTATCCCGGCCATGTCGAGCCGGACATCGGCGCCTTCGTGCTGGGCGGCAGCCACGGCCGAAGGGGCGGAGGCGTCTGGCTGGGCCTGGGCGCCGGGTTCGGCACCCTGTCCGACGAGGCCACCGAGGTCGAGCGGGTCTCGGTGGTGGTCGGGGAGACGGTCCAGGTGGCCCGGGACATCCGCCTGTTCGACTGGCGCAATGAGCTGGTCCGCTCGCGCACCGCCAGCGATGCGACCTTCTGCCTCGACCTGCGCGAGGCCATCCGCCGCCAGGCGGGGGAGGGGGCACCATGAGGGCGGCGGTATCGGTGGCCGTGCTGGCGGCCTGGCTGGCGGGCTGCGCCACGCCGGCGGGCCCCGCCACGCCCGCCACGCGGGAGTCGGCCGTGCCCGTGGAGACGGTCCTGACCGAGGCGATGAGCCTGCTGATGGCGCGGGGCTACGTGATCCGCCATGCCGATGCCGACCTGGGGCGGCTGGAGGCGGTCATCGCCCGCTGGCCGGGCTACCGCGTCCGCCTGGAGGTCGAGGCGGCCGACGGCGCGACCCTGATCAGCATGACCGCCTACCGCGACGGCCGGCCCTTGCCTCCCCGCCTGGTCGAGCCCCTGATGACCGACCTGAATGGCCGGCTGCTGATGCGCCCCTGAGGGATCACTCGTCTTCTAGGCCGTCGAGGCCCTCCACCAGGGCCAGGATGCGGTCGCGGCTGTCCGCCAGGGCGTCCAGGTCGTAGGCCTCGGCCCGCCCCTGGCCCCAGACCGGGCCGGGCCAGGCGGCGTCCCCTTCGCGACGCAGGATCACGTGCACGTGCAACTGGGGCACCAGGTTGCCGAGGGTGGCGATGTTGAGCTTGTCTCCTCCCAGGTTGCCCTTGAGGGCCTGCCCCAGCAGGGTGGCTTCCCGCCACAGCTGTCGCTGATCGTGCTCGGCGAGGTCGTATACCTCGACGACCCCGGGGCGACGTGGGATCAGCACCAGCCAGGGATAGCGGGCGTCGTTCATCAGGCGCAGCTGGCAGAGCGGCAGCTCGGTGATGGGATAGCTGTCCGCTTCCAGTCGCGGGTCCGGGGTGAATTCCGGCATGGGGCTCTCCTCCTGGCCTCCTGGGGGTATCCTGAGGCTATCATGGCACAGGCAGTCGCCCCGGGGGATAGGCCGCCGGGCGAGCCGGGAACGGAAGGGATGCCGCCATGACGCCACTCGAGGTGCTGGCCCTGTTCGCCATCGGCGGCGTGGCCGGGTTCATCAACGTGCTCTCGGCAGGGGGCTCGATGCTCACCCTGCCGCTGCTGATCTTCCTGGGGCTGCCGCCCCAGGCCGCCAACGGCACCAACCGGGTGTCGATCCTGCTGCAGAGCGTCTCGGCCGTGGTGCATTTCCGGCGCGCCGGCGCAGGGCACTTCGGCCTCGGCCTGCGGCTGGCCGTCCCCGCCGTGCTGGGGGCCCTGCTGGGCACCTGGCTCGCCCTGCGAGTCAGCGATGCGGCCTTCGAGGCCGTGCTGGTCGCCGTGATGACCCTCTCGGCCCTGCTGATGCTGCTGCCCCAGCCCCGTCTGGTGACCCGGGCGCTGAGTCCGGACCGGCTCACCCCGGGCGTCCATCTGGCGATGTTCGCCGTGGGCATCTACGGCGGCTTCATCCAGGTCGGGGTGGGCATCCTCTTCATGGTGGTGCTCTATCGCCTGCTCCGGGTGGACCTCGCCCAGGTCAACGTCTTCAAGGTGCTGATCGTGCTCGTCTACACCCTGCCGGCGCTGGGGCTGTTCGTGGCCGAGGGCCAGGTCCGCTGGGGGCACGGCCTGGCACTGGCCGCGGGGAGCATGAGCGGCGCCTGGCTGGCGGTCCGGGTGAACATGAGTCCCCGAGGCGCCCTGTGGGTGAAGTGGCTGACCGTCGCGGTGATCCTGGCCATCGTCCTGCGGCTGCTCTCGACCTGAGCCCGAAGGCTGCTAGATTGAATAAGCAACCGCTGTTTCGACTCACGCGCCCCGGAGGTCCCATGAAACGGACACTACTGCTGACGATCGCCACCCTCTTCACCCTGTCGTTGCTGGCCGGCTGCAACACCGTGCGCGGCGTGGGACAGGACCTCGAGGAAGGCGGCGAGGCCATCCAGGAATCCTCCTACTGACAGGGGGAATCAGCCGGCGTCGTGCTCGACCTGGGTGCGGCGCTCCTCCTCCTCGGCCTGCTTGCGCAGCTTCTTGCGCAGCGCCGCCTTCTCGAAGCGCAGCTTCTGGGCCCGTGTCTCCAGCTTCAGGGGCGGGACCGGGGCCGGCTTGCCGTCCGCGTCCACCGCCACCATGGTGAGGTAGCAGCTGTTGGTGTGGCGGATCAGCTTGTTCTGGATGTCCTCGGCGACCACCTTGATGCCGATCTCCATGGAGGAGCGGCCGACGTGGTTGACGCTGGCCAGGAAGGTGACCAGCTCGCCGACATGGATCGGCTGCTTGAACAGCACCTGATCCACCGAGAGGGTCACCACATAGTGACCCGAGTAGCGGCTGGCGCAGGCATAGGCCACCTCGTCGAGCTTCTTGAGGATGGCGCCGCCGTGCACCTTGCCACTGAAGTTGGCCATGTCGGGGGTCATCAGCACGGTCATGGTCAGCTCGTGCTGGCCGGGAAGGGCGTGTTCGTCCATCGGGGCGTCGGGTCCTTGGGAATGGTCCCCCCAGCATAACGCCTCGCCCCCGGGATGGGGACCAGGCGTCACCAGTGGTCAATCGACGCTTGCCCGGGCTCCTAGAGCCAGGTCAGGCCGGCGGCGATGATCAGCCCCGTGAGCAGCAGCTGCACCAGGCAGAAGCCCATGATGTCCTTGGCCTTGAGGCCGGCGATGCCGAGCACTGGCAGGGCCCAGAAGGGCTGCAGCAGGTTGGTCCAGGCGTCCCCCCAGGCCACGGCCATGGCCACCCGCGGGATGTCCACGCCCAGGGCCTCGGCGGCGGGCAGCATCACCGGCGCCTGGACGGCCCACTGGCCGCCGCCGGAGGGCACGAAGAGGTTGACCAGGCCCGCGCTGACGAAGGTCCAGAAGGGCAGGGTGGTCTCGGTGGCCAGCGAGATGAGGGCCCCGGAGAGGGTGCCGGCGAGTCCGGACTGCACCATGATCGCCATGATCCCCGCGTAGAAGGGGAACTGGATGACGATGCCGGCCCCCCCCTTGATGGCCTCGTGGAGGCTCTCGAGCAGGCTCTTCGGCGTGCGATGCAGCACGATGGCCAGGAACAGGAAGAGGGAGTTGACCACGTTGAGGTTGAGCCCGCCCCCCTGGAGCAGGAAGTGGTCGACCAGGAACAGCAGTCCCGGAATGCCCACCAGCCAGGCCAGGGTCAGGCTGTTCTCCAGGCGTTCCGCCGGGCGGGTGATCCGGCCCCGAGGCTCGGTCTGTTCGTCGAGCAGCCGGGGGTCGATGTAGACGCTCTCCCGTTCGCTGGGCAGCATCAGCCGGTTGAACAGCGGGACGGCGACGAACAGCGCCAGGACGATCAGCAGGTTGAAGGACGAGAAGATGGTCTCGGCGGTGCCGATCACGCCGATCCGCTCCACGGTGAAGTGGCCGTCGGTGGCGATGGTCAGGGGGACCGACCCCGCCAGCCCGCCATGCCAGACGATGAAGCCGGAATAGGCGCTCGCCACCAGCAGGCGGTAGTCGACGCGAACCTGACGGGCCAGCTCCTTGGCGAAGAGCGCTCCCACCACCAGGCCGAAGCCCCAGTTGATCCAGCTGGCGGCCAGCGAGACCAGGGTCACCAGCACGATGGCCGCGCCGGCGGTGCGGGCCAGCCCCGCCAGGCGCTGCAGCAGCCGCTTGACGGGGGGCGAGCTGGCCAGCATGAAGCCGGTGACCAGCACCAGCAGCATCTGCATGGAGAAGGTCAGCAGGTTCCAGAAGCCGTCTCCCCAGAAGCGCAGCACCGCCAGGGGCGTCTGACGCTCCACGGCGATGGCCGCGGCCGCCGCGATCACGGTCAGCAGCAGCACGAAGATGTAGGGATCGGGCAGATAGCGCTCGACCAGCTTCACCGCCGGTCGCGATAACACCTTGAGCATGATGACGTCCTTTGCCGGTTGTCGTCGCGCCGGGCTCACCGGCCCGGTCGGCCACTCGTTAGCCGGTTAACGCTGACCCAGCCGTCCCCGCTTGTCAAAGTGACGAAGGGCGAAGGAAGCGCTGATTTATGTCGCGAGCGATGAGAGGCTGGTCGCCGCCGGAACGGAAACACCGGAGTTTACACGGCAGTAAATGAGGATGTTGAGTACCGCCGGCGGCCAGGATATCGAGCGCAGCAATAAATCAGTGTTTCCCTAACTCGACCAGCGCCCTCGGCGGTAGCCCAGGTAGTAGGCGATCAGCACCCCGGAGCGCACGGCGGTGAAGAGGGTGAAGGCCAGCCAGAGGCCATGGTTGCCCCAGCCCTGGGTCAGCCACCAGGTCGGCAGGTAGGCCGCCAGGGCGAGGAAGATGCTGTTGCGCATCTCGCGGATCGCCGTGGCGCCGATGAAGACCCCGTCGAGCAGGTAGCTCCAGACGGCGATCAGCGGCATGGCCACCATCCACGGCAGGTAGTGACCGGCGGTGTCGCGAACCGCCGGAAGGTCGGTGAGGGCGGCGATCAGCAGCTCTCCCCCCAGGGCGAAGGCCAGGGCGGCGGCCCCGGCGGTGGCCAGCGAGAAGCGCGCCGCGCCGCGCACCGTGGCGGCGAACTCGTCGAACCGTCGACGGCCCACCGAGCGCCCGGTGAGTGCCTCGGCGGCATGGGCGAAGCCGTCCAGGCCATAGGAGGTCAGCATGACGAACTGCAGCAGGACGGCGTTGGCCGCCAGCACGGTGTCGCCCTGGGCGGCGCCCCGGGAGGTGAAGAAGGCCATGGCGAACAGCAGCCCCAGGGTGCGCACGAACAGGTTGGCATTCACCTGGAAGAGCTCGCCGTAGGCGGACAGGCGCAGCAAGCGGGAGCGGCGGAACCGGCCCTCCAGGATCCGGAGCTGGCGCGAGACCAGCCATAGGCCGACGATCAGGGCGCTGTAGTCGGCGATCACCGTGGCCCAGGCGACCCCGTCGCTGGTCATGCCCAGGCCCACCACGAACAGCAGGTCCAGCACGATGTTGACGCCGTTGGTCAGCACCAGGATCGCCAGCGTCACCCGGGAGTTCTGCTGGCCGAGGAACCAGCCGAGGATGGCGTAGTTGGCCAGCACCGCGGGGGCCGAGAGCAGCCGGATGCGCGCGTATTCCGTGGCCAGGGCCGTGGCCTCCGCGCTGCCGTCGAGCAGCCAGAGGCCGAATTCGACCAGGGGCCCGCCGGCGAGGATCAGCCCGCCGCCGATGGCCGCGGCCAGCAGCAGCGACTGGCCCAGCAGGTGGCGGACCGCTTCATCGTCCTCCCGTCCCACCGCCTGGGACGTCAGGCCCGTGGTGCCCATGCGCAGGAAGCCGAACCCCCAGTAGAGGAAGCCGAACAGGGTGGCCCCCAACGTCACCGCCGCCAGGTAGCGGGAGTCCGGCAGGTGGCCGACCACGGCGGTGTCCACCAGGCCGAGCAGCGGCACGGTGACATTGGACAGGATGATCGGCCAGGCCAGGGTCCAGATGCGCTGGGGAGGGCGAGCGGTCGAGGCAGGGGCGGATGAGGTCACGAGGGCTCCGGTCGGGACACGAAGCCGGGAGGATGGCGCCTGGCGATGGCGGGTGCAAGCCGTCCGGCCGGCAGAAATTCCGGCTACGCTTGGGGAAAGCGGTCGAGACGCTCGGCCGGTGGCGATCCAGCGCAAGGAGAAGGGAAATGAAGCGAGTGACGGGATGGGGCGCCGGTGCCGCCCTGGTGATGGCCCTGGCGGTGGCCGGACAGCCGGCCCTGGCCGTGGACGACTACGATTCCGTGCACCCCAGCGGCGGCGCCATGGTGGCGGACGCGCTGCTCGCCCGGCCGCTGCTGGCGGCGGCCACGGTCGGCGGGACGGCGGTCTTCCTGGTGTCGCTCCCGTTCAGCGCCCTGGGCGGCAACGTCGAGGCGGCCGCGGAGACCCTGATCAAGACCCCTGCCGAGGCGACCTTCCGGCGCTGCCTGGGATGCAAGGTGAGCCGCCGCGCCGACGAGCTCTAGTCGCCGGGTGGCCGAAACGACGACGCCCCGCACTGGGCGGGGCGTCGGTGTCGTGCGTGCGCGTCGTCAGGCCGCGGTGATGCGACGGTATTTCTCCATCAGCTGATCGCGGTTCTCCCGGCGCTCGGGGTCCAGCGGGATGCAGTCCACCGGGCAGACCTGCTGGCACTGGGGCTCGTCGTAGTGGCCCACGCACTCGGTGCACAGCTCGGGGTCGATGACGTAGATCTCTTCCCCCGGCGAGATGGCGCCGTTGGGGCATTCGGGTTCGCAGACGTCGCAGTTGATGCACTCGTCGGTGATCATCAGGGCCATGGGGTACCTCACGGAATCGTGGCCGGCGCGGTCGGGCTCAGGCACATGCCCGAGTCGCATGCTCAGGTATTGTAATGGCTGACGAGCGCCCGGGCGACCTCGGGATGCACGTGCTTCGAGATGTCGCCGCCGAGGCGGGCGATCTCGCGCACCAGGGTGGAGGAGATGTAGGAGTTCTCCACCTCCGGCGTCAGGAAGACGGTTTCCAGTTCCGGCATCTGGGCACGGTTCATGTTGGCCAGCTGCAGCTCGTACTCGAAGTCCGAGACCGCGCGCAGCCCGCGCAGCAGCACGCGAGCGTTCTGCTGCTTCATGAACTCGGTCATCAGCCCCGAGAAGCCGACCACCTCGACGTTGTCGAGGCCCGCCACCACGGTGCGGGCCAGGGCGATGCGGGTGTCGAGGTCCAGCGCCGGTCCCTTGCCCGGGCTCGTGGCGATGGCCACCACCACCTTGTCGAACAGCCGCGCGGCCCGTTCGATCAGGTCGAAGTGGCCGTTGGTGATGGGGTCGAAGGTGCCGGGGTAGACGGCGACGGTCATGCCTCCCCCCCATCGTCGAGCCGGCCGAAGGGGTTGTCCACGGCCAGCGACACCGGCCGGGCGTAGCCGGGGATGCGGATGGCGTCCGCGTCGACCTCGAGCTCGGGGCCTTCCAGGACGCCCTCGCCGAAACGGTAGCGCGCCTGGAAGCGGCCCTGGTCGGCCTCGTGGCGGTAGGCGGCGGCCGCCTCGCGGGTATGCTCCCGGCGGGCCCGCCACTCGGCCAGCGCGGCCTCGCCATGACGGGCGGCCATCATGCGCTCGGTCACCGCGGGGGACAGCACCACGCCGGTGGCGTTGTTGCCGCCGAAGCCCTTGGCGTTGATGAAGGCCGCGTCCGCCGCGAAGCGTTGCGGGTCCCGGAACAGTCGCAGGCGCTCGCCATGGACGTCGTCCGCCACGGCGTCCAGGGTGGGAATCCCCGGCAGCAGGTCGTGGGCGAAGCTGCCCAGGGCGCTGGCGAGCTGGTCGCCCGCGGCGCTGCCCTGGGAATGGCCGACGAAGGCCTTGACCGCGACGACCGGCCAGTCCTCGATGCCGTGGGCCTGGGCGACCAGGTCGAAGACATGGGACTCGGTGACCCGGTTCTTCGGCGTGCTGGTGCCGTGGGCATGCAGGAAGGTGCGTTCGCGCAGGGCGCGTTCGCCCAGCATGTCACGGACCAGGGCGGCGGCCTTGCCCAGGGTGATGTAGTTGCCGATGCCGGGCGCGGAGATGGAGCGCTTCCAGCCGTCGGCGTTGACGAAGACGTCCGGCACGCTGCCCAGCACCTCGGCGCCCACCTCCAGGGCCAGGGCGTCGTCCATCAGCATCACGAACTGGCTGGACTCGCCCATGGTGAACCCGCAGTTGCGGGCGAAGGGACGGCAGGCGCGCTGGTAGTCCGTGTCGGTGAGCAGCTCCAGGGCATCCAGGGCCTTGAGGCTGTCGTCGTCGGCCAGGGCGCCCATGGCGCGGAAGCCCTCGACGATCTCCGGGGTGATGGGGGCGTCGGCCGTGCCGACCATCACCACCCGGCGGCGGCCGGCGCGAATGTCGTCCACGCCCAGGCGCAGGTTGTAGAGGAAGCTGGCGCAGGCGCCCAGCACCGCCCCGGTGCCGCCCACGCTGCCCAGGACGTAGGCGTTGAGGAAGTCGGCGGGCATCTGGCCATAGCCCAGCGGCATCTGCTTGGAGGTCGCGCGCTTGCCGGAGACGAAGCTCTTGAGCAGGCCCCCCCAGCCCTCGTCGTCGAGCTGGCCGATGGAGTTGCCGGCGTAGACCGCCACCAGGTCGGGATCCAGGCGGTCGCGCAGCGCGTCCCACTCCAGCCCGCTGTCGCCCAGACAATCGCTGGCGGCGAACACCGCCATGGACAGCCCCCGGGGATGGTGGACGCTGCGGTACAGCCGGCTCGCGTCGAACCCGGTGGGCAGCTGCCCGGCGGCGCGGACCTGGGCCGGTCGGGTCTCGGGCAGCATCACATCCATCTCGCCGGCCGGTACCGTGACCTCCAGGGTGCGGCGATCGAGTTCACGCACCTGCCAGGTGGGGGGCAGGGTCTCGGGTAGCTGGCGACGCCGCACGCGAAACGTCATCGGCGCCTCCAGGGCCAGGCTGGCGCGACGGTTGGCGGGCAGTCCCTCGGCATTGAAGCGGGGGTCCTCGATACGCCGGATCAGGGTGTGGTCGAGCACCCGCTGGCGGGTCTGCTCGACGAGGGCGGCAGCGTCGAGGGTGTTGCCATCGGCGTCGTGCCAGGCGTCGTTCGCCTGGGCGCTGGCCAGGCGCATCATGGCCGCCAGACCGAGCAGGGTCTGGGCCTGGTCGTCATCGGGCAGGGCGTCGAGCACGGTGCGGCGAAACGCCTGATGGCCCGAGGTTCGGCCGGCGGGATTCACGCCGCCCATGCCCACGATCACCGGTAAATATGACAAGCCGGAGTCCTCGTTGTGCGGTTGATGTCTGGGCTTCATTGCCGCTATTTGGGCAAGGATCATAGCACCCGGCCGACCACCCCGTCATGCCGCGCCATGATGGGCCGCGCCTGCGCCGACCCCCCTGGGGCTGATAGAATATCGGCCCCTTCGCTGTTCAGCGGTCATCGTCATGGCAGAGCGCTCGCGCATCATCACCTCCAACCAGCCCGGCCCCCATCAGGACCTGTCGCGCCGGGTCGCCCGGGCGCTGGCCCACCCGCTGCGCAAGCCGCTCGCCGAGCACACCCGGGCCGCGTTCGCGGAGGCCGAGGCCTGGCGGGCCGAGCGTGCCGGGGCGCCGCTGATCCTGGATGCCGGCTGCGGCGTGGGCCTGTCCACGCGCCGCCTGGCCGAGACCCATCCCGAGGCCGCCGTGATCGGCGTCGACCGCAGCGCCGATCGCCTGTCCCGGGACCATGGCACCCTGCCCGAGAATGCCCGGCTGGTCCGTGCCGACCTGGTGGATTTCTGGCGGCTGGCACTGGCCGCGGGCTGGCGCCCGTGGCGCCATTACCTGCTCTACCCCAATCCCTACCCCAAGGCGGCCCACCTCAAGATGCGCTGGCAGGGCCATCCGGTGTTCCCTGCCATCCTGGCGCTGGGCGGACGCCTCGAGCTGCGTTCCAACTGGCGGCTCTACGTCGAGGAGTTCGCCCTGGCGGTGGAGCAGGCCACCGGCGTGGCCGCCCCCGTGGAGCCCCACGATCCCGGGGGCGACTTCCTGACGCACTTCGAGCGCAAGTACCACCTGAGCGGCCAGCCGCTGTGGCGCCTGGTGGTGGAGCTGCCGCATCGGCCGGAGCTCCTGCCCCTTTCCTGAGAACGTGCAGTTTGCGGATCACGTCGGGGGACTAGCGCCGGCGGTGGCGGAAACGCTCCCCCAGGACTCGCCGCAGCCAGCGGGCGATGGGACCCTGGGCGGCGTCGCGCCGGGAAACCGTTTCCACCTCGATGACCGGCAGGGTGCCGAGCGCTTCCCCCGAGAGCGCCACCAGGTGATCGCGGAACGGCGGGTACTGGGCGATGTGCTCGGGCACCAGGGCCCAGCCGAGCCCGCGCGTGGCGAGCTCGGCCATGGAGTAGAAGCTGTTGAGCCGCCAGAACTGGGCGCTGAGCGGCGCCGCCGCCTCGCCCTCCGAGCGCGAGGCGATCAGCAGCTGGCGATGGGCGGCCAGGTCGCCAGGCGTGGGAGAGGGGCGCGCGGCGAGGGGATGGTCGCGCCCCACCACCAGGACCTGGCGCAGGTGGGCGATCGGGACCCCCTCCAGCAGCGGGCCGCGGCCCAGCCGACCGAGCAGGATGCCCAGGTCGGCGGTACGATCCTCCACCCAGCGGGCGATGTCGCCCTGGGCGCCATACAGCAGGGTCAGCTGGAGGGCGGGATAGTGATGCGCCAGCGCCTCCAGGGTCTCGTCCACCTGGGGCATTTCCACCAGCGCCTCGTCGATGGCGAGTACCAGCCGCGCCTCTTCCCCCTGGGCGATGGCCAGCGCCCGGGATTCCAGCCGTTGACACTGGCGGATCACCGCCCGGGCCTCGTGGACCAGGGCGTCGCCGGCCTCGGTGAGCCGCGGCAGGCGCCCGCGGCGGTCGAACAGCGTGCAGCCGAGATCGGCCTCCAGGTGGCCGATGGCGGTGCTGACCGCCGACTGGGCCCGGCCCAGGTGGCGGGCCGCCGCGGAGAAGGAGCCGCGCTCGGCGCAGGCGATGAGCACTTCCAGCTGGTCGAGGCTCCAGCGCATGGCATGACCTATCTGAATTTCCGATGGAATCCAACTCGTATCCATCGCCATGATGGCGAGAATAGGGCCCCGGGTCGAGGTCAGGACCGATGCCGTTAGACAAAGCGAGGGGTGCCGGGGACAGGTCGGAGAGGAGGTCCTACGCCAGGGGTGAGGAGCACGGCTCCGAACGGGCTGGCCAAGGATGGCCAGCACCGGCCCTGCAAGCGGCGCAGGATGCGAGAGCGCCGCAGGGCGTCGGTAGCGCCCACGGAAGGGTTCACAGCGCCTCCTCGTCGGTCCGGCGCTCCGGGACCTGTCGACGGGGTAGCCCCGAGCGATAGCCGCTCAGGCCGCCTGAGGGCTCGAAGGGGCTCTCATGGGAAACTCTTGGAGGTCATGATGCGCTCCTGGAAGGAACGACTGACGCACACCCTGCTCTTCGAGGCGGGCGGGCTGGTGATGGTGACGCCCCTGGCCAGCGAAGTCACCGGGCACGGCCTGGGGGAAATCGGGGTGCTGGCCCTGGGCCTGGCCACGACCGCCATGCTCTGGAACCTGGTCTGGAACCGGCTGTTCGATGCCTGGGTCCCGACCCGGCGGCGCAGCCTGCGCCAGCGATTCGCCCAGGCCTTCGGCTTCGAGCTGGGCCTGCTGGTGACGACCCTGCCGGCGGTGGCGTGGTGGCTCGACATCGGCCTGGTCGAGGCCTTCTGGCTGGATCTTGGGTTCATGCTCTTCTTCCTGGCCTATGCCCTGGTGTTCAATACGTTCTTCGATCTTGCGATGCGCCGTTACCTGGCGCGGGGAGGTGCCTGATGGCCTATCTGTTCATGGCGGTAGCGATCGTCGCCGAAGTCGTGGCCACGAGCTCGCTCAAGGCGTCCCAGGAGTTCACCCGCTTCTGGCCGAGCGTGGTGGTGGTGGTCGGCTATGGCCTGGCCTTCTATACCCTGACCCTGGCCCTGCGCACCCTGCCGGTGGGCATCGCCTATGCCTTCTGGGCCGGGCTCGGCATCGTGCTGGTGACCCTGATCGGCATCCTGGTCTACGGCGAGCGCCTGGACCCGCCCGCCGTGGTCGGCCTGGCGATGATCGTCGGCGGGGTGGTGATCATCCAGGCCTTCTCCCAGGTCTCGGCTCACTGAACAAGGCTATTGCAGTTTGGTTGTCGCTCGGGGCTGATCCGTCGACAGGTCCCGGAGCGCCGGACCGACGAGGGGGCGCTATGACCCCCTCCCTGGGCGCTACCGACGCCCTGCGGCGCTCTCGCATCCTGCGCCGCTTGCAGGGCCGGTGCTGGCCATCCTTGGCCAGCCCGTTCGGAGCCGTGCTCCTCACCCTTGGCGTAGGACCCCCTCTTCGACCTGTCCCCGGCGCCCCTCGCCATATCCAATTCCGATACTCGGCTCACTGAGCCTGGCGGTCGAATCCTGCCGGATGGCCAGGTAGACTGCGCCTGGCCAGATCGTCGCCCGCCGGGATATCCAGATGCCGTTTCGTCTCCTCGCCTGCTGCCTGTTGTGCCTGCTGCCCCTGGTGACCCAGGCCCAGGGGTTCGCCCGTCTCGCCGAGCTGGCCGAGGACGGCTTCCGGATCGGTGCCGAGGCCCGCTTGCTGGGCAACGGCGAGCCGGGCGAGACGCTCGGCAGCATCGAACCGCGGCTGGCCCTGTCGCCGGCCTCGGTGTCCAAGGTCTACGTGGCGGCGGCGGCCCTGGACCGCTTCGGCCCCCAGCATCGCTTCACCACCCGCCTGGTCGGCACCGCCGAGCCGGATGCGGCGGGCGTGCTGGACGGCGACCTGATCCTCGACGGCGGCGGTGACCCGGCGCTGACCACCGAGGACCTGTGGCGGCTGGTGCAGCGCCTCCACCAGGCCGGGGTGCGCGAGGTAACCGGGCGCCTTGTGATCAGCCAGTGGCGCTTCGGCCCGGTGACCTGCATCACCACCGACCGCTGCGAGGGCCAGCATCGGGTGGACAACGCCTACAGTGCCCTGCTGTCCTCGGCGGCGATCAACTACGGTAACTGGTGCGTCACCGTGGCCCCGGCGCGGATGCCCGGCGAGCCGGCGGTGGTGACCAGCTGCGACAGCCAGACCCGGCTGCCGGCCATCGACAACCGGGTGGAGACCAAGCCCGACGACAGCGGCACCCGGCTCACGGCCGAACGCCTGACCCGCGACGGCGCCGACGTCATGCGCGTCGGCGGCCAGATCTCCACCAACGCCCATCCCCGGGAGATCTATCGCACCAGCTCCGACCCCGCCGGACAGACCGCCGAACTGCTGATGGCCATGCTCGACCAGGCCGGCATCCCGGTGGCCGGCGGCGCGGTCACCACCGCCCTGGAGCCCCCCGACACGGCGCATCGGCTGGCCGCGGTGGATGGCGAGCCATTGCAGGAACTGCTGCTGCGTACCCTCAACTACTCCAATAACTTCATGGCCGATACCCTGGCCCTGGACCTGGCCGAGGTCCCGCGGCCGAACCTGGTGCAGGCCGGCGACGCCATCGAGGCCTTCGCCCGGGGCCTGCCGGGCCATGGGGAGGTGCGCCTGGACAGCGGCAGCGGCCTGACCCCGGAGAATCGCACCACCGCCGCCGGCGTGAACGTGCTGCTGGAGAGCCTGTTCCGCCGCCCCGCGCTCTTCCCCAGCTTCGTGGCCGCGCTGCAGTCGCCCGGCAACGGCGTGATGCGCTTCATCCGGCGCGGCTCGGAGACCTTCCAGCACCACGTCATGCTCAAGACCGGCACCCTCAACCAGCCGGTGACGGTCCGCGCGGTGGCCGGTTACTTCCGCACCCGCACGGGACGCTGGGGAGTGTTCTCGGTGTTGATCAACGGCACCGCCTCGACGCCCTACCTGAGCTGGTCCACGGTGTTGGATCGGCTCTCGGTGGACCTCGACGCCATGATCGCGTCACATTGAGCGCCTCGCTCGCCAAGGAGACCCGTCCATGAAGCCCGCTCACACCGGTTATCGCCACCTGGTCCATGCCACCCGCTACTCCCTCAAGGGGTTCGGCGCGGCCTTCCGCAACGAGTCGGCCTTCCGCCAGGAGCTGGGCGTCTGCGTGGTGCTGCTGCCGCTGGCCGTGTGGCTCGGCCGGGAGCCGGTGGAGTGGATCCTGCTGGTGGGCAGCTGCCTGCTGGTGCTGATCGTCGAGCTGCTCAACAGCGCCATCGAGAGCGTGGTGGATCGCATCGGGCCGGAACGCCACGAGCTGTCCGGCCGGGCCAAGGACATCGGCTCGGCGGCGGTGATGCTGTCGCTGTGCCTGGCCGGACTGACCTGGGGCCTGCTGGCCTGGGCGCGCTTCCTGGCCTGAGGACGGGGCTATCGCAGTTTGCGTTGTCGCTCGGGGCTGATCCGTCGACAGGTCCCGGAGCGCCGGGCCGACGAGGGGGCGCTGTGAACCCCTCCCTGGGCGCTACCGACGCCCTGCGGCGCTCTCGCCTCCTGCTCCACTTTGCAGGGCCGGTGCTGGCCATCCGTGGCCAGCCCGTTCGGAGACATCCTCCTCACCCCTGGCGTAGGCCCCCCTCTCCGACCTGTCCCCGGCGCCCCTCGCCAGACCCGACTGCGATAGCCCTGGGGGTAGGCTCGGTCGCTAGTGCCCAGCGCCCCGGCTTGGGTATGCTGGAGGGCATGACCCACCGGATGCGAGATGCCCATGGCCCTGCCCGATGACTTCCTGCCGCTGGATGCCATTCCCGAACCGCTGGTGGCGCCGCTGCGACATGCCTGGGAGCGCCTCGTCACCTCCCTGGAGCAGGCCGACAACCTGGCGTCGCTGCAGGACCAGGAGAGCCCCGTCGAGAGCTGGGCGGCGCTCTCGGTGGAGCGCCGCGAGCAACTGGCGCGGGTACTGGCCGTCTCCGACTTCGCCGCCGAGACCCTGATCCGCCACCCCGACTGGCTGATCCACCTGGACGCCGCCGGCGAGCTGGATGCCGCGCCGGGCAAGGCGACCCTGGACGAGGCCCTCGCCGAGCGGCTCGAGGCCGCCGAGGACGAGGCGGGCCTGCACGCCGCCCTCCGCCGCTTCCGCCGGGCACGCATGCTGGGCATCGTCTGGCGCGACCTGACCCGGCCGCCGGGCGTCGACATGTGGGCCACCGCCAGCGCCGTCAGCCACCTGGCCGAGAGCTGCCTGGAACTGGCCCTGGACTGGCTGGAGCGCCATCTCGAACCGCGGTGGGGCCGACCCGCGCCGCGCGCCGACGGCAGCGAGCAGCGCCTGGTGGTGCTCGGCATGGGCAAGCTGGGCGCCGGCGAGCTGAATCTCTCCTCGGACATCGACCTGATCTTCGCCTTCCCCGAGAAGGGGGAGACGCAGGGCGGGCGCAAGGCCCTGGAGCACCAGGAATACTTCACCAAGCTCGGCCAGAAGCTGATCGCCGCCCTGGACGCGGTGACCGCCGACGGCTTCGCCTTCCGCGTCGACATGCGGCTGCGTCCGCTGGGCGACGGCGGCCCCCTGGTGGGCAGCTTCGCGTCGCTGGCCGGCTACTACCAGGACCAGGGCCGCGAGTGGGAGCGCTATGCCATGCTCAAGGCCCGCCCGGTGGCCGGCGACCTGGGGGCCGGCACCGAGCTCCTGGCGAGCATCCGGCCCTTCGTCTATCGCAAGTACCTGGATTTCGGGGCCATCGAGTCGCTGCGCGAGCTCAAGGCGATGATCAATCGCGAGGTGCGCCGTCGCGGCATGGAGGACAACATCAAGCTCGGGCCGGGGGGGATCCGCGAGGTGGAGTTCGTGGTCCAGGCCTTCCAGCTGATTCGCGGCGGGCGCGACACCGAACTGCAGGTCACCTCGCTGAAGACGGCCATGGAGCGCCTGCCGTCGCTGGGCCTGCTGCCGGACGAGGTGGTCGAGGAACTGCTGCCCGATTACGTCTTCCTGCGTGACATCGAGCATGCCCTCCAGGCCCTGGAGGACCGCCAGACCCAGACCCTGCCCGCCGAGGACCTCGATCGGGAGCGGGTCGCGCTGGCCCTCGACATTGAGGACTGGCCCGCGGTCATGGCGCGGCTCGACGAGGTGCGCGCCCGGGTGCGTCGCCACTTCGACGCGGTGATCGCCGACCCCGAGGAGGAGGCCGAGGACGAGGTCGCCGGCGCCCCGGGCGGCGGTGTCGAGCTCGAGGAGTGGCGGGCGCTGTGGCGCGACACCCTGGGGGAGGACGAGGCCCTGGCCCGGTTCGAGGAGGCCGGCTTCGCCGATCCCGCCGCCGCCTGGCGGCGCCTGCGGGCGCTGCGGGACTCCCGCCAGGTGCAGGCCATGCAGCGGATCGGCTACGAGCGCCTGGAGGCGCTGATGCCGCTGCTGCTCGACGCCGCCGGGGGCAGCGAGGCCCCGGATCCGGCCCTGGAGCGGGTGCTGCCGCTGATCGAGGCCGTGTTGCGGCGCACCGCCTACCTGGCGCTGCTGCGCGAGAATCCCGAGGCCCTCGAACACCTGATGCGGCTGTGCAGCGCCAGCCCTTGGATCGCCGAGCAGCTGGCCCGTCACCCCATCCTGCTCGACGAGCTGCTGACCCCGGACACCCTCTATACCCCGGCCGACAAGGATCGCCTGGCCGACGAGCTGCGCCAGGCCCTGGGGCGTATCCCCGAGGAGGACGAGGAGGCCCAGCTCGAGGCCCTGCGGGTCTTCAAGCACGCCCAGGTGCTGCACGTGGCCGCCTCGGACATCGCCGGTACCCGCCACCTGATGAAGGTCAGCGACTATCTGACCCATATCGCCGAGGTGATCCTCGAGACGGTGCTGGCCATGGCCTGGAAGCACCTGACCCGCAAGCACGGGTTCCCCGAGCGCCGCGACGGCGAGCGCTGCGGCCAGGCGGCGGAGTTCCTGATCGTCGGCTACGGCAAGCTCGGCGGCATCGAGCTCGGCTACGGCTCGGACCTGGACCTGGTGTTCCTGCACGACGGCGCGACCCAGGGCAGCACCGACGGCGAGCGGCCCATCGACAACGCCGTCTTCTTCACCCGGCTCGGCCAGCGCATCATCCACCTGCTCACCGCCGTGACCCCGGCGGGGAGCCTCTACGAGGTCGACATGCGGCTGCGGCCGTCCGGCAATGCCGGCCTGCTGGTGTCGAGCCTCGACGCCTTCGCCGACTACCAGCGCCGCGAGGCCTGGACCTGGGAGCACCAGGCCCTGGTGCGCGCCCGGGTGGTGGCCGGCCACGAGGCCCTGGCCGAGCGCTTCGAGGCCGTGCGCCGCGAGATCCTGGGACGCGAGCGCGATCCCGAGGCCCTGCGGGAGGAGGTGGTGGCCATGCGGCGCAAGATGCGCGACCACCTGGCCGGCCCCGAGGAGGGCGACGACTTCGACCTCAAGCAGGACCCGGGCGGCATGGTGGACATCGAGTTCCTGTGCCAGTACGCGGTGCTGGCCATGGGCCACGAGACGCCCGACCTGCTGACCTACAGCGACAACATGCGCATCCTCGAGACCCTGGAGAGCACCGGCCGGCTGCCCGCCGAGGACTGCCGGCGGCTGCGCGAGGCCTACCTGGCCTGCCGCACCGCGGCCCACCGGGCGGCCCTGACCCGCGAGGCCGGGCGAGGGCGCAACGCCGACTTCCAGGTCCACCGCCAGGCCGTCATCGACGTCTGGCGGCGACTGCTCGAGCCGGGTGGCGACTGAGACAGCCCGGCATCCCGGCCACCCTCCTGCCCCGTTCACTCCGCGCCCCGCCTGTCGATGACAGCCGGGGCGCGCTGCCTTTCGGTCACTGCCCGGCTCTCCAGGGAAAGGCCCCTTCGTGGCGAGGAGGCCGACAAGGGATCGAGGATGGCTACTGCCGTCGATTCCGGCGGCGGGAAGCAAAATAACCAGATTGGTCATTTCTCTCTGATGGTCGCGTTGCCGCGGATCATGGGCCGCCCCTAAGCTGCGTGAAACCTGATGAGCTCTCCGGGGCGAATCGTTCCAAGCGACTACTACAACAAAGCAGGTGAGAGAAATGATCTACAAGACAGCGCTAGCCACCAGTGTGATGATGCTTTCCGCCGGCCTCGTCCAGGCCGAGGAGACCTACCGGATCGGCATCACCCAGAACAATGTCGGCGTCGACAGCTACCAGACCACCTACGAAAGCGCCTTCGAGGCGGCTGCCGCCGGGATGGACAACGTCGAGGTCGTGGTGCTCGACGCCGGTGGCGATGTGGCCCGCCAGATCGGGCAGGTGCGCAACCTGGTTCAACAGCGGATGGATGCCATCATCATCTGGCCGACCAACGGCCAGGCGGTGATCCCGGCCATCCGCCAGGCCCACCAGTCGGGCATCCCCGTCGTGGTCACCAACTCCAAGATCGCCGAGGCCGGCCTCGATTACATCGCCGCCTTCTCCGGCCCCGACAACGTCCAGCAGGGCGCCTCCTCGGCCGAGATGATGTGCGAGGCCCTGAACGGGGAGGGGCAGATCGTCCAGATCGCCGGTCAACCCGGTTATACCACCGCCATGGAGCGCTCCCAGGGCTTCGAGGACCGGCTGGCCGAGGCGTGTCCCGGCGTCGAGATCCTCGAGACCCAACCCGCGGACTGGAACCGCGAGAAGGCTCAGCGCGTCATGGAGAACTTCCTCACCAAGTACGACGACATCGACGGCGTCTACGCCGGCGACGACAACATGGGGGTCGGCGCCCTGAACGCGGCCAAGAGCGCCGGACGGGCGGACGAGATCGCCTTCATCGGGGCCACCAACTTCGCCGTGGGCTACGAGGCCATCGGCAACGGCGAATACTACGGCTCCATCTATCAGTCGCCGGTCGACGATGCCGAGGCGGCCCTGCAGACGGCCCTCGACATCCTGGCGGGCAAGGAGGTCCCGAAGATGAACTTCTTCGAGACGCCCAAGATCACCGCCGACAACCTGACCGAGTTCGACAAGCCGGTGTTCTGACGACCCGCGCCCCGGGCGCAGGGTGTCGGACGACGCCATGCGCCTCGCCACTGACGATCCGTTGGCCATCGACGATGGCCGCCAGGCCCCCCGGTCGCGTCCTTCGACGCGGCCGCGGCCCAGGCAGCGGACTCCTCGATGACCTTCGGAACAAGGTCGTTCCCCCTACAGGTGAGTGACATGGCTTCTGCAGAAGACGTCAAGCAAGGCTTCATGCTGAGCAAGAACCAGAGGGCCGGGCTCCTGAGCTTCCTCTCGGCCCAGGGTATCCTGGTGTTCTTCCTGATCAGCATGCTGGCATTCTCGCTGTTCTCCGAACAGTTCCTCTCCCAGTCCAACATCATGACGGTGGTCCGTCAGGCCTCGATCATCGGCATCATCGCGGTCGGCGTGACCGTGGTGATCATCGGCGGCAACCTCGACCTGTCCGTGGGCTCGATGCTGTCCTTCTCCACGGTGCTGGTGGTCGACCTGCACGACAAGATCGGGCCGACCAACGCCATCCTGGTGATGTTCGCCATGACCCTGCTGATCGGTGCCGTGAACGGTTTCCTGATCGGCTTCATGCGACTCAATTCCCTGATCGTCACCCTGGCCATGCTCTCGGCGATCCAGGGGCTGGTGCTGATCTACAGCGGCGGCCAGAACGTCGACATCGCCAACCAGGGGGATACCTGGTTCGCCTTCTTCGGCCGCGACTACGTCGCCGGGATCGCCGTGCCGGTACTGCTCTTCGGGCTGTTGGCGGTGATCGTCCAGGTGGTGATGTCCTTCACGGGCTACGGACGGCGCATCTTCGCGATCGGCGGGAATCCCGTGGCGGCGGTCTACTCCGGCATCCGCAAGAACTGGTGCGTGTTCAGCACCTACCTGATCTCCGCCTTCTGCGTGGCCTGTGCCGCCCTGGTCCTGGGCTCCCGGGTGATGGGCTCCCAGAACAACGTGGGCCAAGGCTACGAGCTGCTGGTGCTGGCCGGCATCATCCTCGGCGGGACCAGCCTGCTGGGCGGGGCGGGCAGCATCTGGAAGACGGTGATCGGCGTGCTGATCCTGGGCTTCATCCAGAACGGCCTGCTGCTGATGGGCTACCCCTACTACGCCCAATGGCTGGTGACCTGGGTGATCATCATCCTGGCCGTCTGGCTGGACCTCGCCTACAAGCGCAAGCACCTGTTCACGACCCATTCCTGAGGTGATCACCATGACTACGCTCAAGAGTTTCCTGAGGGGCGGCGCCTTCATCCAGCCGATCTGGATCTTCGTGATCGCCCTGTTCGTCTTCTTCAGCCTGATGTCGGAGTACTTCCTGTCGCTGGGCAACATCAACAACATCCTGGTGCAGACCTCGACGATCGGTCTGCTCGCCCTGGGCATGACCTACGTGATGATCAACGGCAACATCGATCTCTCGGTGGGCGCGACCCTGGGCCTGGCCGCCTCGCTGGCCGTCGGCCTTCAGCCGCTCGGCCTGACCGTGGCGGTGCTGGCCTCCCTGGCCGCCGGCATCGTGATCGGTGCCATCAATGGCCTGATCGTCTGGAAGACCGGAGTCAACGCCTTCATCGTCACCCTGGGCGCGATGATCGGGGTGCGCGGCTTGATCTTCGTCTACACCCAGGAGCAATCCTTCTACGCCAGCAACTTCGCCTTCGTGGATTTCGGCGCCAGCACCATCGGCCCCTTCCCGGTCCTGGCCATCATCTTCCTGGCCTGCACCCTGATCATGCACCTGGTGCTCAAGAAGACCGGCCACGGCCGCAACACCTTCGCCGTGGGCGGCAACCCCGAGGCGGCGATGGATGCGGGGATCCGCATCGGTCGCAACATGCTGATCAACTTCATCATCGTCGGCTTCTTCGCGGCCCTGGCCGGGGTCCTGCTGGCGACCCAGATGGGCGCGTCAACGCCCAACCTGGGGCGCGACTACGAGCTCTGGACCATCACCGCGGTGGTGCTCGGCGGCACCAAGCTCACCGGGGGCCATGGCAGCATCTCCGGCACCCTGGGCGGCGTGCTGGCCATCGGCATCCTGCGCAACGGCATGAACATGATGCAGGTCCCTGCCTTCTACGTGCTGGTCATCCTCGGCGCCATCCTGATCACGGTGCTGATCATCGACCAGCGACTGAACGTTCCGACTGCCAAGGGGGTGCGCGCATGACCGCCATGACGCAGAACGCCGAGGCCCGTCCCGTCCTCGAGCTGGTCGACATCACCAAGCGATTCCCCGGGGTCGTGGCCCTCAACAAGGTGAGCTTCGATGTCCGCCCGGGCGAAGTGCATGCCCTGCTGGGCGAGAACGGTGCCGGCAAGTCGACCCTGATGAAGGTGCTGGCCGGCAAGCACCGGCCCAACGGCGGCAAGATCATCCTCGAGGACGAGGAACGGGTCTTCGACACGCCGAAAGAGGCCAAGCGCAGCGGCATCGTGCTGATCCACCAGGAGCAGTCCCTGGTCCCGGAAATGAGCGTGGCCGAGAACATCTTCCTCGGCAGCACGCCGCGCAAGTGGGGCAACCGGGTCGACTGGAAGCGGCTGCACGCCGACAGCACCGAGATCCTGGAACGGTTGAAGTGCGACTTCTCCTCCCGGGACCTGGTCTCCAGCCTGTCGATCGCCAAGAAGCAGATGGTGGAAATCGCCCGGGCCCTGGTGTTCACCCCCAAGATCGTGGTCTTCGACGAGCCGACCGCCTCGCTGACCGACCACGAGAAGCCGGTGCTCTACGACGTCATCCGCAACCTCCAGGCCCAGGGCGTGGGCATCGTCTACATCTCCCACCGCATGGACGAGATCTTCCAGCTTTCCCAGCGCATCTCGGTGCTGCGTGACGGCGAGTACACCGGCACGGTGAATACCGCCGAGACCGACGAGGAGAGCGTCACCCAGATGATGATCGGGCGCAGCCTCGAACTCGACCATGCCAGCAAGCCCAGCGAGTTCGGCGGCCCGATGCTCGAGGTGCGTGGGCTGACGGTCAAGGGAGTCTGCTCCGATGTCAGCTTCACGGTCCGCAAGGGCGAGATCGTCGGCATGTACGGCCTGGTGGGCGCCGGTCGCTCGGAGGTCGCCGAGACCATCTTCGGGTTGCGTCACTACACCGCCGGCGAGATCCGCCTGGACGGCCAGGTGGTCGACTTCCGCTCCACCCATGACGCCGTGACCAGCGGGATCGCCCTGGTGCCCGAGGACCGCAAGGACCAGGGGTTGGTGCTGGGGATGAACTGTCGCGACAACATGACCCTGGCCGGGCTCTCGACGGTCTCGTCATTCGGCTTCATGAAGTCCCGGGACGAACGCGCCGTCTATGACCGCTACCAGCAGGCCATGAAGATCAAGTCGCCGAGCTGGCGCCAGCGGGTGGGCAACCTCAGCGGCGGCAACCAGCAGAAGATCGTCATCGGCAAGTGGCTGCACACCCACCCCCGGCTGTTGATCCTCGACGAGCCGACCCGCGGCATCGATGTGGGCTCCAAGGCCGAGATCCATGCCCTGATCAAGGAACTCGCCCGCTCCGGCTATGCCGTCCTGGTGATTTCCTCGGAGATGCCGGAAGTACTGGGCGTGAGCAATCGCATCATCGCCATGTACGACGGCCGGGTGACGGCGGAGTTCGACGCCGACAACGTCGGCGAGGACCAGCTGGTGCAGGCGATCACCGGCATGACCGGCTCGACACCCCAGGCGGCCGGAGCGGTCGTCTAGCCCATCGCGGCGCCCCGGTTCGGGGCGCCACAGGCAACTGCCACGTCAGAGGAAACATCATGCAACCCTTTGTCTATGAAGGCCTGCCATCTCGGGTGGTGTTCGGCCAGGGGACCCTTTCGCGCCTCGAGGAGGAACTCGAGCGACTCGGCTGCCGACGGGTGCTGGTGCTGTCCACGCCCCAGCAGCGCGCCCAGGCCGAGCAGGTGCTGGCCCAGGTGGGCGAACGCGGCGCCGGTCTCTTCGCCGAGGCGGCCATGCACACCCCGGTGGAGGTGACCGAGCGCGCCCTGCGCCGCGTCGAGGCGCTCGGCGTCGACGCCACCGTCGCCATCGGCGGCGGCTCCACCATCGGGCTGGGCAAGGCCATCGCGCTGCGCACCGACCTCCCCCAGGTCGCCATCCCCAGCACCTATGCCGGCTCGGAGATGACGCCGATCCTCGGCGAGACCCGGGACGGCATCAAGACCACCCAGCGCACCCTGGCGGTGCTGCCCGAGACCGTGATCTACGACGTCGACCTGACCCTGACGCTGCCGGCCGGCCTCTCGGGGACCAGCGGCATCAACGCCATCGCCCATGCCGTGGAGGCGCTCTACGCCCGGGATCGCAACCCCGTGATCTCGCTGATGGCCGAGGAGGGCATCGCGGCGCTGGCCAGGAGCCTGCCGGTGATCGCGGACACCCCGACCGATGCCGCGGCGCGCGCCGACGCCCTCTATGGCGCCTGGCTGTGCGGGGCCTGCCTGGGCTCGGTGGGCATGTCCCTGCACCACAAGCTCTGCCATACCCTGGGCGGCTCCTTCGACCTGCCTCACGCCGAGACCCACACCGTGGTGCTGCCCCATGCCACGGCCTACAACGCGCCCGCCGCCCCCGAGGCGATGTCACGCATCGCCAGGGCGCTGGGCGTGAAGGATGCCGCGGCCGGCCTGTTCGACCTCGCCGGCGCGGTGGGGGCACCCACCTCGCTGGGCACCCTGGGCTTCACCGCCGAGGACATCGACCGCGCCACCGAGATCGCCACCCGCAACCCCTACTGGAACCCGCGCGAGGTCGAGGCCGACGGCATTCGCCGCCTGCTGGCCGACGCCCAGGCCGGACGCCGTCCCGCCGGCGAGGAGGCCCCCTCATGAGCATCCTCTTCACGAACGCCACCGTCCTCACCCAGGATCCCGACCTCGGCGACCTGACCGATGGCCAGGTGCTGGTCGAGGGCAGCCGGATCCTGGCCGTCGGCCACGATCTGGATGCCGAGGGGGCCGAGATCGTCGACTGCCGGGGCGGCATCCTGATCCCGGGACTGGTCAACGCCCACCTGCATACCTGGCAGACCGGGCTGCGCGGCGTGGCCGCCAACTGGACCCTGCTGGAGTACTTTCGGCACGTTCACCGTGGCCTGGCGACGCTGTTCGCCCCGGACGACATCCGCATCGCCACCCGCATGGGGGCCCTGAACCAGCTCGACTGCGGGACCACCACCCTGGGTGACTGGTGTCACAACAACCCGACGCCGGCGCATACCGACGCGGCGGTGGAGGGGCTCCTTTCGTCGGGCATCCGTGCCGTCTTCCTGCACGGCTCGCCCAAGCCGGCGCCCAAGCCGGGTCAGCCGCACTTCAGCGAGATCCCGCATCCGCGCGGCGAGGTGGAGCGGCTGCTGGCCGGACCGCTGGGGGAGCCCGACGGCCGGGTGACCCTGGGCCTGGCCATCCTGGGGCCGCACTACTCGACCCTGGAGGTGACCCTCCACGACTTCGCCCTGGCCAAGGAATTCGGCCTGATCGCCTCCATGCACCAGGGCGGCGGCGAGCCGGTGACCCCCGGAGGCTGGGACGAGATCGAGGCCCGGGGGTTGCTGGGGCCAGACATCAACATCGTCCATGGCCATGGCCTCTCCGAGGACCAGCTGGCGCGCTTCTGCGCCCGGGGCGTGACCTTCTCGATCGCCCCCGAGAACGAGATGACCCAGGGCCATGGCTTTCCCGTCACCGGCCTGGTGCGACGCCATGGCGGCGTGATCTCGCTGGGCGTGGACCTGGAGTCGGTGCTCTCCGGCGACATGTTCTCGGTGGCGCGCATGGCCCTCGGCATGCAGCGTGCCCTGGATAACGACGCCTCGCGCCGGGCCCAGGGACGGATTCCCGAGACCTCCACGATCACCACCCGGGAAGCCCTGGGCTGGATCACCCTGGACGGCGCCCGGGCGCTGGGCCTCGACGATCGGATCGGCAGCCTGACGCCGGGCAAGCAGGCCGACCTGGTCCTGCTGGATAGCGGTCGCCTGAACATGCAGCCGGTCAGCGACCCCGTCTCCACCGTGGTCATGCAGGCCAGCCTGGCCAACGTGGACAGCGTCATGGTGGCCGGCGAGTTCCGCAAGCGGGCAGGACGCCTGCTGGAGGCGACCGACGACGGCATCGCCGAGCTCGCCGCGTCCGGCCACCGCATCTATCGCGAGCTCAAGGCCCGTGAACAACAAGAGGAGACCGCATCATGACGACTTCGACCCCCGTGGCCTGGGTCGGCCTCGGCAAGCTGGGGCTGCCCATGGCGAGGCGCATCGTGGCGGGTGGCCTGGCCGTCAGTGGCTTCGACCTGAGCGACGAGCGCCTGGCGCTGGCCCGGGAGGCCGGCATCGAGCCCCGCGCCGACCTGGGTGAGGCCGTCGAGGGCTGTCCGCTGGTCTTCGTCTCGATCCCCGATGATCGTGCCTTGACGGCCCTTTGCCTGACCGAGGGCGGACTGCTCGAGCGGATGGCCTCCGGCAGCGTGCTCATCGAGACCAGCACCGTCAGCGTCGAGGTCTCGGCGCGGGTGGCCGAGGCGGCCGCCGAGCGCGGCATCGCCTACCTGCGCTGTCCGGTGTCGGGCAATCCCGTGGCCGCCGAGGCCGGCACCCTGTCGGCCATGGTCTCCGGCCCCCGGGAGGCCCTGGAGCGGGCCATGCCGGCCCTGCGCCACTTCACCAAGGCGCAGTACTGGCTGGGCGAGGATGAGCAGGCGCGCTTCGCCAAGCTGGCCATCAACCTGATGATCGCGGTCAGTGCCGGGATGCTGGGCGAGGCCCTGACCCTGGCGCGCAAGGGCAACATCGGCTGGGACGCGATGCTCGAGCTGGTCGGCGATAGCGCCGTGGGCTCGCCCATGGTGCAGTACAAGGTGCCCCCGCTGCGGGATCGCGACTTCACCTCGACCTTCTCCGCCGCCCAGATGGCCAAGGATCTCGACCTGATCCTCGGCTGCGCCCACGGCGCCGGAGTGCATGCCCCGCTCGCCGCGCAGATGCGCGAGGCCTATGGCGCCCTGATCGCCACCGGCCACGGCGAAGACGATTACATCGCCACCGTCCACCACACCGAGCGGCTCTCCGGGCTGCCCGATACCGTGCCGGTCGCCGGCACCGAGGGATGACACCATGCGAAACCTGACCGCCGAGAACATCACCGACGCCGTGATCGAGCAGTTCGCCGGCTGTGACGATGCCCGGCTGAAGACCCTGCTGAACAGCCTGGTCACCCACCTTCACGCCTTCCTCCGTGACGTGGAGCCGACGGAGGCGGAGTGGGGGCAGGCCATCGACTTCCTGACCCGCACCGGCCAGATGTGCGACGACCAGCGCCAGGAGTTCATCCTGCTCTCCGACACCCTGGGGGTGACCATGCTGGTGGATGCGATCAACCATCGCGTCACGAGTCCCGAGGTCTCCGAGAGCACCGTCCTCGGCCCCTTCTACGTGCCCGATCCGCCCGCGGCGGAGCAGGGCCAGGCCATCGACGGAGACGTGGAGGGTGAGCCGCTGTTCGTCGAGGGCCGGGTGCACGATGAGCATGGCGAGCCGCTGGCCGGCGTGACCATCGATGTCTGGCAGTCCGACGGCGAGGGCTTCTACGACGTGCAGAAGGAGATCGAGGGCGCCTCGCTGCGGGCTCGTTTCACCACCGACGACCAGGGGCGCTATGCCTTCTGGACCGTGACCCCGTCGGCCTATCCGATCCCCTCCGATGGCCCGGTCGGCCAGATGCTGGAGGCCACCGGCCGCCATCCCTACCGGCCGGCGCACGTGCACTTCATGCTGATGGCCGAGGGCTTCGAGACCCTGGTGACCCAGGTGTTCGCCGAGGGGGACGACTACCTGGATTCCGACGCGGTGTTCGGGGTCAAGGACTCCCTGGTCACCGAGTTCCGCCTCCAGGAGCCCGGCCGGGCCCCGGACGGCCGCGTCCTGGACATCCCCTACCGCCATCTTTGCTACGACTTCGGCCTCCAGCCTCGCTGAGCCGGCCGACCAAGCGATCCCGACACTCCCGACCCGCTAGAGAGGTAACGACATGAACGCCATCGACCAGAACGCCATCCAGACCCTGTTCACCGAGGCGCGCACCCACAACGTCTGGCTGGACCGCGACGTCAGCGAGCAGACCCTGCGCGAGCTCTATCACCTGATGCACTTCGGCCCCACGTCGATGAACTGCCAGCCCCTTCGCGTGCTCTTCCTGAAGAGCCAGGAAGCCAAGGAGCGCCTCAAGCCGGCACTGCTTCCCGGTAACCAGGAGAAGACCATGCAGGCGCCGGTGGTGGCCGTGCTGGGCTACGACACCGAGTTCTACGAGCACCTCCCGCGCATGTTTTCCCACAACAAGGAGGCCAAGTCGCTGTTCGAGGGCAAGCCGGACTTCATCAACGCCACGGCCTTTCGCAACAGCTCCATCCAGGGGGGGTATTTCATCCTGGCCGCTCGCGCTCTGGGACTGAGTGCCGGGCCGATGTCCGGCTTCAACAACGCCGCCGTGGACGAGGCCTTCTTCCCCGATGGCAAGGTGAAGAGCAACTTCCTGTGCAACCTGGGCTATGGCGATGCCTCGGCGCTCTTCCCGCGCCAGGATCGGTTCGCCTTCGACGAGGTCTGTGACGTTCTCTGATCGTCGTCATCCATCGCGGGGCCGTGCACGCACGGCCCCGCTGTCGTCAGGGGGCGGTTGCGCATGATCCTCGATCCTTCCTTGCTGGCCCTGCTGGTGGCGGGCGTGCTGCTCACCGGCATCTCCAAGTCGGGCTTAGCCGGCGGCGTGGGGGTGGTGGCGGTGCCGCTGATCTCCCTGCAGGCGAGCCCGGCCTTCGCGGTGGCCGTGATGCTGCCGTTGCTGATCGTGATGGACGCCTTCAGCCTGCGCGCCTGGTGGCGCCATCGCGTGGACGGCCTGCTGTGGCTGATGTTCCCGGCGGCGGTGCTCGGGGTCGGCGTCGGCTACCTGACCTATGGCCGCTGGGACGACGACCTCCTCAAGACCCTGCTGGGCGTCTTCTCCATCGTCTTCGCGCTGTGGGGGCTGCTCAAGCCGTTCCGTGGCTACCTCCTGCCGGGGTGGGTCGGGGCGCTGTGCGGTGGCATCGGCGGCTTCACCAGCTTCATCGCTCACGCCGGCGGGCCCCCGCTGAACTTCTACCTGCTGCAGGAACGGCTGACCAAGGAGCAGTTCCTGGGCACCGCGGTGGTCTTCCTCGCCGCCATCAACCTGGTCAAGCTGGTGCCCTACGGCCTGCTCGGCCTGCTGGTGGTCGACAACCTGATGGTGGCGCTGGCCCTGGTGCCGGTGGCCTGGCTGGGAGTGCGCCTGGGGCTGGTCATCCAGCGCCACCTCGACGGCGAGAAGTTCTTCCGGATCATCCTGCTGTTGCTGCTGGCGCTGGGGGGGCGGCTGACGCTGGACGGCAGCGGCTGGCTGACCTGAGCCCGGGTTTGCCGCCGCGATCACGGTGGCGCTATCTTGGAGCCGTGTCCGACCCCGAGGCGAGGCGAGCATGACCGACCACTCCGACGAGAGCCATCCGGAGGGCCCTTACGATCGGCTGACCCAGACGCCGATGTCGAAACTGTCCAGCACGGAGTTCGCCCGCTTCCTCGACTTCGTCGAGCGCTTCGAGGACGAGACCGAGCAGAGCCTCTCCATGGCCAACGGCTATCGGGAGATGCGCATGATGATCCACCTGATGCGCAATCACCTGGCCGGGCGCCTGACCACCCCCACGTCCCTGGCGGAGGCCTCGGGGCTGTCCTACGGCACCGCCAAGCGCGGCATCGAGAGCATCCGGCGGCGCGGCCTGGTCATCGCCCGCCCTCGAACCCGCACCGGCAAGACGGTCTCGCTGCATCCCTCCTCCGAGATGATCGCCGAGTGGGAGGCCTACGCGAACCGCATCAAGGCCCTCCTGGGCCCGCTGTTCGGCGTGGATCCCGCCTCGGAGCTGGGCAGCCGGATCTTCCTCGGCGCCGAGGCGGGGCGGGTGATCTCGCCGCCCGCCGTGCTCTCGGCACGCCTCGAGATGAAGGGGGGGCTGCGGACGCTGATCCATGCCGACCCCACCTTCACGGCGATGCACAACCTCAAGCGGCAGCTGGAGTCGATCTTCGGCCTCGAGATCCACAACACGGCGAAGTCGATCGACGGCCTGCTCGAGGAGATCCTCGACAACGCGCGCCGGGCGACCTCGCGCTACGACCTGGTGGCCTGCGACCTGCCGTGGTTCGGTGAGCTGGCCGCGAAGGGCGTCATCATGCCGCTCGATCCCCTGATCGAGCGCGACGGGCAGGACCTGTCCGACTTCCACCCGGTCGCCATCCGGAGTGCCCGCCATGCCGGGCGGCAGTACGGTATCCCGTTGCAGACGACGCCGGAGCTGCTCTGCTACCGGCGAGACCTGCTGGAGCAGGCCCGGCTCGATCCCCCGACCACCACCGATGGCCTGATCGAGGCCGCCCGGCGCCTCCACGATCCGGCGAAGGGGCGCTACGGGATCGCCTGGAACGCAGCCCGTGGCACGCCCCTGGGGCATACCTTCAGTTTCCTCATGGCCAAGTTCGGCCAGCCGATCGTCAACCTCAGCCCCACCGATGGCGGCTTCGACTTCGAGCAGGCGACCGGCGAGGCCCTGCGCCCGATGTTCCTGTCGGACGCGGCCTACCGCGCCTGCGAATACATGCTGGATATCCTGAAATTCTCGCCGCCCAACATCCTCCACATGGCCTGGTACGAGCGGGCCAAGTCCTATGCCGCCGGCGAATCCTGCCTGGCCTACTGCTACACCCTGCTGGCGCCGCTGATCGAGTTCGACCGGAAATCGCCGGCCTGGGGCAACACCGGCTATCTGCCGCATCCCACCGGTCAGTACGGCCGCACCATCACCCCGATCGGGGGCTATGCGCTGGCGATTCCGGCCAACCTGTCCGAGGAGCGGGTCGAGGCCGCCTGGACGGCCCTGCGCCACCTGACCTCGGCCAACATGTCGAAGCTCTACATCATGAACGGCAGCCTGGTGACGCCGCGCTTCAGCGTCAGCCAGGATCCCGAGGTCGCGGCGCTGTCCCCCCTGATCGGGATCGTGGACGACATGGCTCGCCGGGACATCCTCCAGGCCTGGCCGCGTCCGCCCGTGCCGGGGATCGCCGAGCTGATCGATATCGCCGGGAACGAGATCTTCGAGGTGCTGGACGGGCGGCGATCCATCAAGAAGGCCCTGTCCCGAGCTCAGGACAGGGCCGACCAGGCCATGCGGGCGCGAGGGGCGTACTGACCCCCCGTCCTCCCTTCACTGCATGACCATGCCACCGTCGATCATCAGCAGTTGACCGGTCATGTAATCCGATTCCTGGCTGGCCAGGAAGGCGGCGGTGCCGACCACGTCATCCGGATAGGAGTAGCGCTTCATCAGGATCATGCTATCGGCCAGTTGATCCATCGACTGCCCCTGCTTGTCGAACTTGCCGATCTCGACCAGGTCCTTGTCGAGCTGCTCCCAGAGTTCGGTGCGCACCACGCCGGGGCCGTAGCCATTGACGGTGATGTTGTGATCGACCAGGGCCTTGGCACCGCCGTTGATCATGGCGAGGATCGCGTGCTTGCTGCAGGCGTAGGGCACCACGTCGTCGAAGGCCTGGCGCGACAGGATCGAGCCGACGTTGATGATCTTGTAGGGGCCGTTCTCCTTGCCCTGGTCGATCATCTGCTTGGCCGCTTCCTGCATCCCGATCAGGCAGCCCAGGGCATTGACGTCCATGATCTGGTGCCAGTTCTCCTCGGTGATGTCGAGGAACATCAGCGGCTTGTTGATGCCGGCATTGTTCAGCATCACGTTCAGGCTGCCGAAGGCATCCACGGTGGCCTGCACGGCGGCCTTCATCTGCTCGCGGTCGGTCACGTCCAGGCGACAGGCGATCGCCTCGCCGCCCTTCTCGCGGATGCGGGCCACGACCTCCTCGCAGCCTTCCAGGTTGAGGTCCGCGACGCAGACCTTGGCGCCCTGGGCGGCATAGTATTCGGCGACGGCGGCGCCCATGCCGCGGGCGGCCCCGGTGATCAAGCAATGTTTTCCAGCCAGACGAGTCTTGTCCATCGTGTCACCTCTTGGACTTGTTGATGGCAGTGGCACGACGATCTGCCATGCCGATGCGGAACCCTGGGGAGACGCCATGGGGCGCTTCCCCGAATGTGAAGCGAGGCAGGTGGGCTCACGCCGCCTTGCACAAGCGCATTGTCGGCAGGTCCATGCGATCAGGGGTAACGGCCAGCGGTGGCATTCTGACCAGATTGGATGTTTTTCGCGGGAGAGCTCCGATCTCAGGGCTTTCGCAGTTGGATCTGGCGAGGAGTGCCGGGGACAGGTCGAAGAGGGGGGCCTACGCCAGGGGTGAGGAGGATTCCTCCGAACGGGCTGGCCACGGATGGCCAGCACCGGTCCTGCAAAGTGGAGCAGGATGCGAGAGCGCCGCAGGGCGTCGGTAGCGCCCAGGGAGGGGGTCACAGCGCCCCCTCGTCGGTCCGGCGCTCCGGGACCTGTCGACGGATCAGCCCCGAGCTATAACGCTAACTGCGATATCCCTGGCCCTGTTCCCCCTCGGCTCGACGCCGGCACAGGGGTCTGGGAACATGAGGCGTCAACCGACAGGGGCGGGATGCCCCTGTCTCACGGCGGTCCTCTCCGGAGATAGCACGATGAGTCAAGCCAAGGTCCTGGTCCTGCACGGCCCCAACCTCAACCTGCTGGGCACTCGCCAGCCCGCGGTCTACGGTCACGAGACCCTGGAGGACATCGACGACGCCCTGCGCGAACGGGCCGCCCGCGGCGGCTGGGAGATCCTCTGTCGGCAGAGCAACCACGAGGGCGAGCTGATCGACGCCATCCATGCCGCGAGACTCGACGGCACCGCGGCGATCATCATCAACCCCGCCGCCTACACCCATACCTCGGTGGCCATCCTCGATGCCCTCAATGCCTTCGACGGCCGGGTCATCGAGGTGCATCTCTCCAACGTCCACAAGCGCGAGGCCTTCCGTCATCACTCCTATGTCTCGCTGCGCGCCGACGGGGTGATCGCCGGCCTCGGCAGCCAGGGCTACCTGGCCGCCCTGGACGCGGTGATGGCCGGCTGAGGCCTCTGCCCGTCGGGGAGTTCGCGATCGGGGACGCGGTGACGGCTCCCGTGCAGGGGGCCACGCCTGGCCCACGTCATGATCCCGAGTCAACGCCTCATCCCACCTCGAGCGAGGCCGGCGGGGGGCATGGAGGCATTCAATACCACCAGAGATCATGGTATCCGCTGGACGGCTGAGTGCCCTGCTGGGCATGCTCCCGGCCCATCTGATTAGCGCAGCCGACCGTCAACAGGCCTACCAGCAACAACGTGATCAGGATCTTGATGCTCATGTCGCACCTCGCTTACCCATGCAGCGGTGATCATCGCGGCCGGCGTGACGAAATTGGCGTCCAGGACGCCGACCCGTCCGCCGGAGGGGCCCGTTCGGGGGCATGGTGTTTGGTCGAGAGCTCGGCGACTGAACTTACGGCCTGGAGCCGTTATGCTGACAACCTGTTCGCCAGGGGGAGACTGTGATGCGTTGGGTGCTTGGGGTGGCGATGGTCCTGCTGCTGGCCGGCTGCGAGGAGACGCCCACCGGCCGGTCGCAGCTGGCGCTGGTGCCCGACGGCCTGATGGCCGAGCTGGGCGAGCGGACCTTCGCGCAATTGCGCGAGCGCGAGCCCCCGGCCCGGGATCCGGCACTGAACCGGCAGGTGCAGTGCGTCGCCCGGGCGGTGGTGGAGGCCGCCCGGCGCCACTATCCCGAGACGGCGATGCCCGAGGCCTGGGAGGTGGTGGTGTTCGATGATCCCTCGCCCAACGCCTTCGCCCTGCCCGGCGGGCGGATCGGCGTCCACGCCGGCCTGCTGCGGGTCGCGCAGACGCCGTCTCAGCTGGCGGCGGTGATCGGCCACGAGGTCGCCCATGTGCTGGCCGATCACGGCAACGAGCGGCTCACCCAGCAGTTGGGCATCAAGGCCGCCCTGCTGTTGGTGGGGCTGCTCGGCGAAGGCGAGCTCGCCCAGGAGCCGTTGATGCGGGCCCTGGGTATCGGCGCCCGACTGGGCCTCACCCTGCCGTTCAGCCGCACCCACGAGGAGGAGGCCGACCTGATGGGCCTCGAGATCATGGCCGAGGCCGGCTTCGATCCGGCCCAGAGCGTGGCCCTGTGGCGCAACATGGCCGCCGCGGGCGGCGACCAGCCGCCGGAGTTCCTGTCGACCCACCCCGCCCACGGCTCGCGTATCGAGGCGCTCCAGGCTCACCTGGACCAGGCCCGGCGCCTGGGACGGCAGGCCTCGCCGCCGGCCTGCCGCGTCGGGCGCGACAAGCGCGCGGCAGGGGGGTAAGGTGCGGGCCGTGACCCCCGAGCCGATCTCCTTGCCATGAACGAACGCCTCACCCCCTTCCAGCTGCTGATCCTGGTGCTGTCCTTCTACGTCCTCGGAGCCCTGGCCGTGGACGTGCTGTTCGCGCTGCCCGCCGAGCTGTCGCGGCTGCTGCACTACCTCGACCTGGTGGTCTGCCTGTTCTTCTTCGCCGACTTCTGCATCCGCTTCCGGGCCGCGCCGGACAAGTGGCGCTTCATGCGCTGGGGCTGGATCGACCTGCTGGCGAGCATCCCGGCCGGGCTGCTGTTCGCCGGCCGCCTGGTGCGGGTGGTGCAGGTCATCCGCCTGCTGCGGGCCATCAAGTCGCTGCACATGATCTGGCGGCTGCTGTTCCGCAATCGCGCCGAGGGGATCTTCGCCTCGGCGGCCACGGCGACCCTGCTGCTGGTGGCCTTCGGCTCGATGACCATCCTGCTGGTGGAGGGCCCGAACCCCGACAGTGCCATCGACACCGCCGAGGAGGCGCTGTGGTGGGCCTTCGTCACCGTGACCACGGTGGGCTACGGAGACTTCTTCCCGGTGACCACCCTGGGTCGGGTGGTGGCGGTGGCGTTGATGGTCGCCGGCGTGGGGCTGTTCGGCAGCTTCGCCGCCTACGTGGGCTCGCTGTTCGTCGACGGCCAGGAGGACGAGCAGGCCCGGCTGCACCGGGCCAATCGCGACCTGATCCGCGAGCTGCACGGCGAGGTGCGGGCGCTGCGCGAGGAGGTGGGGGCGCTGAGGGGCGAGCTCGCCAGGGGCGGGGAGGCGGCCGACCGGCGCGAGGTCGGCGCCAGTCGTCGTCCTGCTCCTTGACCTCGTAGTCCCCCTCCAGGACCTGCTGATCCCGGGTCCGGCCGTCGCGGGACCGCGTCTCGCGGTAGGTGGTCTCCCGGTAGTGGGTCTCGCCGCCCACGTCCTGGGCCTGCTCGGCGCGCATGCGCTCCAGGCGCTTCTTCATGCGATGGCGGAGGAAGGGCAGCATGGCCCAGCCGACCAGCAGGAAGACGAGCCCCAGTACCAGGGCGACAACCATCATCACCCCGAAGGCCAGCCAGGTGAGCAGCAGCTTCAGGCCGCCGAGATGCCCGCCTGGCCGGGCCTGACGAGCGCGCTGCTGCCACTGCTGGGCCGCCCGCCAGGCGGCGTTGTGGCGCGGGTCCTTGGGATCGGGCATGGGGAACTCCCTCGACGAGACGGGCGGCGGACCGCCGTGAATGGCTGCCCGTTGGAAAGCGGCGGGCGGCAAACGTTCCTCCGGCGTCCGGCAAGCACGCCGGGGGAGGGGCCATTGACCTCACGCCGTCCCCTGGTGGAGATCGGCCAGGATGGCATAGCTGCGCAGGCGATCCTCCAGGGCGAAGACGTCGGTGTGGACCATCAGCTCGTCGGCGCCGGTCGAGGCGAGGAACGCCTCCAGGCCCTGGCGCACGGTCTGTGGCCCGCCGATCACCGCCGCGCCCAGGAACTGCTCGACCTGGGCCTGCTCCCGCGGCGTCCAGTCCATCTCCTCCACCGGGGGCAGGGCCTTGGTGCGACGACCGCGGATCATGCCGAGGAACTTCTGGCGCGAGGTGGTGGCCAGGTACTCGGCCTGGGTGTCACTGTCGGCGGCGATCACCGGCAGGCCGACCATGGCGTAGGGCACCTCGAGCACCGCCGAGGGCTGGAAGTGGTCGCGATAGACGGCCAGGGCCTCGTGGAGCATGGCCGGGGCGAACTGGGCGGCGAAGGCGAAGGGCAGGCCTTCCCGCGCGGCCAGGCGGGCGCTGTAGTCGCTGGAACCGAGCAGCCAGATCGGCACCCGGGTGCCCTGGCCGGGCACGGCGCGAACCCGCTGGTCCGGCCGGGCCTCCTCCAGGACCGCGCGCAGCTCCGCCAGCCGCTGGGGGAAGTCGTCCACCCCGGCGCGTGGATCCCGGCGCAGCGCCGCCATGGTGGCGGCGTCGGCGCCCGGGGCACGTCCCAGGCCCAGGTCGATGCGGCCCGGGTAGAGCGTCTCCAGGGTGCCGAACTGCTCGGCCACCACCAGCGGGGGATGGTTGGGCAGCATGATGCCGCCGCTGCCCACCCGGATGCGCGAGGTCTGGCCGGCGATATGGCCGATCAACACCGCCGTGGCGGCGCTGGCGATGCCTTCCAGGCCATGGTGCTCGGCCAGCCAGAAGCGCTTGAAGCCGCGTCGCTCGGCCAGCCGGGCCAGGGCGACGCTGTCACGGAAGCTGTCGGCGGCGCTGCCCCCCTGGCGGATCGGTGCCAGGTCCAGCACCGAGAGGGGAATCTCCTTGAAGCGTGGCATGACGGGCTCCGTTCGTCGGCTGACACCTCGACAAGATGGGGGCGCAGGCGTCGCAACGCAATGGCTGGCCGCTGGTCCTTGCAGCCCCTAAGCTCAGGATATCAGGTGAGAAACGGATGTCGGCCATGATCCTCATGCGCAGCGGTCCCCGGCCCCGCCGGCGAGGGGCCACCCGTCGTCGCGGGAGGCGACGCTTCGACTGGGCGCGCTTCGACCGCTGGCTCGATCGGTTGGTGACCTTCGCCGTGGTCACCGCCCTGGTGGTGGGCGGCGCCGCCCTGGTGGTCAGCCTGGTGCTGTGAGACGGGAAGGCCACCGCCCGGAGGCGGTGGCGGACGGTCGGGATCAGGGGCGGGGCTGCTGCTGGGTGATGCAGTGGATGTTGCCGCCGCCGAGCAGGATCTCCCGGGCCGGCACGCCGACCACCCGACGGGTCGGGAAGAGTCCCTGCAGCATCGCCCGGGCCTGGTCGTCCCGGGCCGGGTCGAGCAGCGGCATCACCACCACCTCGTTGCCGATGTAGAAGTTGACGTAGGAGCCGGCCATGCGGTCGCCGGGCTGGCGGGGGTGCGAGTGGCTCAGGCGGTCGATGCCGCTGGCCTCGTCCTCGGCGATGTGCAGCGGCCCCGGTTGGGGCAGCTTGTGGACCTTCAGCGTGCGGCCGCGGGCATCCCGGGCGGTCTCCAGCACGGCGAGCGCCTCCCGGGAGATGGCGTACTGGGGATCGGCCGGGTCGTCGCACCAGGTCAGCGCCACCTCGCCGGGGGCCACGAAGCAGGCCAGGTTGTCGACGTGGCCGTCGGTCTCGTCCCGGTAGCAGCCCCGCGGGATCCAGATGATGGTCTCCACGCCCAGGCTGTCGCGCAGTACCCTTTCCATGTCGGCCCTGGTCAGGTCGGGGTTGCGGTTGGGGTTGAGCAGGCACTCTTCGGTGGTGATCAGGGTGCCTTCGCCGTCCACGTGGATGGCCCCGCCCTCGAGCATCACCGGTACCGTGAAGCGCTCCACGCCGAGCATCTCGGCGATCTTGGTGCGGATGCGCCGATCCTTGTCCCAGGGGAAGTAGAGGCCGCCGTCCAGGCCGCCCCAGGCGTTGAACTCCCAGTCCACCATGGCCAGGCGACCGTCCGGGTGGGTGAGGAAGGTGGGGCCGACGTCGCGCATCCAGGCGTCGTTGCTCGACAGCTCCACCACGCGGATGTGGTCGGGCAGCTGGACGCGAGCGTTCTCGTACTGGTCGTCGTTGACCCCGACGAACACCGTCTCGCTCTCGGCGATGACCGTCGCCACCTCGACGAAGGCCTTCTGGGCCGGCTTGGCGCCGTAGCGCCAGTTGTCGGGACGCTGCGGCCACAGCATCCAGCAGGCATCGTGGGGGGCGAACTCCGCGGGCATGGCGAAGCCCTGGGCCGCCGGGGTGTCGTGGGGGGCGCCCGCCGGGGCGCCCGCTTGGTTGCGTGTCGTCATGGCAGGTCTCACAGGTGGCCGACCATCAGGAATACACCGGTGGCGATGGTCGCGGCAATCAGCACGTAGGGCAGCTGGGTCAGGGCATGGGCCATGGGCGTGCAGCCGCTGCCCTGGGCGGAGAGCACGGTGGAATCGCCGTAGAAGCAGGCGTGGCTGCCGAAGGCGCTGGCCGAGATGAGCGCGCCCACCACCAGCGGCATGCTGGCGTCGACGCTGGCCGCCAGCGGCAGCACGATGGGCATGGCCACGGCGAAGAGCCCCCAGAAGGAGCCGGTGGCGAAGGCCAGGAAGGCCATGGTGACGAAGACCACCGCCGGGAGCATGCCCGCGGTCATCAGCGGCTGCACGGTGGCGATCACGAAGTCGGTCAGGCCGAGGACGTCGTTGACCTCCTTGAGGGTGAAGCCGGCCACCAGGGTGCCCAGCGGCATGATCATGGCCTTGAAGCCCTCCAGCGCCGTGTCGAAGGTGTCATGGAAGCTCAGCAGACGCTGGGCGCCGATCAGCACCAGCGTCACGGCCAGCGCCACGATGACGCCGCGCAGGATGTCGATCTCGAAGTACCAGGTGAAGAAGATCAGGGTGGCGATCGGCAGCAGGAAGTTCATCAGGTGCGGGCGCGGCTTGCTCTCGTCCACCTCCAGGGCGGCGTCGTCGACGCCCTCGGGCATCGGCTGGCCGCCGGCGGCCCGGGCCTCGGCCGCCTTCATCGGGCCGATGTCGGGCATCCAGCCCAGCGCCACCAGCGGCACGATGGCCGCGGCCACCCAGGCATAGAACATGTAGGGGATGGCCTCGATGTACAGCCCCATGCCGTTGCCGGTCACGTCATTCTCCTCCAGCAGGCCGGCGAAGAACACCGCCCAGGTGGAGAAGGGCACCAGGATGCACACCGGCGCCGCCGTGGAATCGACGATGTAGGCGAGCTTCTCCCGGGAGATGTTGAAGCGGTCGGTGATCTTCTTCATCGAGGCGCTGATGGTCAGGGCGTTCAGGTAGTCGTCGACGAAGATGATCAGCCCCAGGAACCAGGTGGTGAGCAGGCTCTGATGCTTGGTGTGGATGCGGCGGGTCACGGTGTCGCCGAAACTGAGCACGCCGCCGGTCTTGACCAGCAGGGCGATCAGGCTGCCGAACAGGCCACAGACCAGGATGATCCAGGTGACGGTGTCGTTGCCCAGCACCCCGAGCAGGATGCCCGAGCCCTGGGTGACCACGGAGGTCGGGTCGACCATCACCAGGCCGACCAGGGTGCCGGCCAGCAGCGATTCGATGGTGCGTCGGGTGAGGATGGCCATGCCCAGCACCACGGCGGTGGGGACCAGGCTGTAGAGGCCATAGTCGTCGCCGTCGACGAGGGCGAAGTTGCTGAGGCTTGCCATCAGCACGACGACGAGAAATATCAGGCCACCCTTAGTCGCGCTGCCGAAGCCTATGGGGTGGGCCTTCGAGCCCGAAGGAGAGTGTGACATGGTCATTAACCCTAGTTGTTGAATTGTTGTGGTTGATCATTGCGCCGTGGCTCGCCCCGTCGGGAGATGCCGAGTGATACACGCGGCGGTTGCCGGCGGGTTACAGGTAACCGTCCTCCTTCAGGGACTCCGTGGCCGCGCCCAGGGCCTCGTCGAGGATGGCGACCACCCGGTCCACGGTGTCCCGGGACCAGACCAGGGGCGGCGAGACGATGTTCAAGTGGCCCACCGGGCGGATGATCAGGCCGCGCTTCTGGGCCTCGAAGGCGACCCGGTCGCCGACCCGCGCCTCCACCGGCAGCAGCGCCTTGGTCGCCTTGTCGGCCACGTTCTCGAGACACATCATGAAATGGCTGCCGCGCACGTCGCCCACGGTGGCGTGGTGGGAGAGCGTCTTGAGCCGCTCCTCCAGGTAGGGGCCCACCTCGCGGACGTTCTCGCAGATGCGCTCCCGCTCGATGATCTCGATGTTCTTGAGCGCCGCGGCACAGCTCACCGGATGTCCGGAGTAGGTGAAGCCGGTGCTCAGCACGCCGCCCTTGCGCTGTGGCGTGCCCAGGACCTCGTAGAGCTCGTCGGAGATCAGGGTCGCGCCCAGCGGGGCGTAGCCCGAGGACAGCCCCTTGGCGCAGTTGATGATGTCCGGACGGGTGTCGAACACCGCCTCGGAGGCGAAGAAGTGGCCCAGGCGGCCGAAGCCGGTGACCACCTCGTCGGCGATGAAGAGGATGTCGTTGGCGCGACACACTGCCTGCATGCGCTGGTGGTAGCCCTCCGGTGCGACCAGCACGCCGCCGGCCCCCATGATCGGCTCGGCGATGAAGGCGGCGATGTTGTCGGCGCCGATCTCGGCGATGGTCTCCTCGAACTCCTTCACCAGGTGATCGCAGTACTCGGCCTCGCTCATGCCCTCGGGACGCCGGTAGCAGTTGGCCTCGCTGAGGTGGGTGACCAGGTGGTCGAGGGTGTCGAAGTCCCAGTTGTTGCTCTCGATGCCGGTCAGGCTGGCGGCCAGGTAGGTGGTGCCGTGATAGGCGTTGTTGCGCGAGAGGATGCGCTTCTTCTCCGGCTTGCCCAGGCGGTTGAAGTAGTAGTGCACCAGGCGGATGGTGGCGTCGTTGGCCGCCGAGCCGCCGCAGCTGTAGAAGACGTGGTTGAGGTGGGCGGGCGCGAGCTCGGCGAGCTTGGCCGCGAGCTCGGCCGCCGGGGCGTTGGACAGGTTGTTGAAGGTCGAGAAGTAGGCCATGCGGGTGGCCTGGTCGGCCATGGCCTGTCCGATCTCGGCGCGGCCGTGACCGACGTTGACGCACCACAGCCCGGCGATGCCGTCGATGAAACGGTTGCCCTTGGCATCCTGGACGTGGATGCCCTCGCTGTCGGTGATCAGGTCGCAGCCTTCCTGGTGGAAGACGCTGAAGTCGGTGAAGGGGTGGATGAAGTGGTCCTTGTCCTTCTGCCACAGGGCCTTGGCATCGAGGACGGGATGGTCGGTCGTCGGGCGGGTGGTTGTTGTGGTCATGGCGTTACCTCCTGTCGAGTGGAGGTCAGCCTAGCCAGCCCCGGCAAGCGCGCGACATATCCTGATTGGGGTATATCGGGGCGTTGCGCCGCCCTCGTAAGGTGATCTCACGGCAAACAACGCCCCTGAGATCAGGGCTGCCGTTGGCATTGTCGCTCGGGGCTGTTCCGTCGACGGGCCTGCGAGGAGGCGCTGTGAACCCTTCCATGGGCGCTACCGACGCCGTCCATGGCGTAGGACCTCCTCTTCGCCCCGTCCCCGGCGCCCCTCGACACCTCCAACGGTGGTCGCCCTGCCCGAACAACGACCCAAGAGGCGCTTCATGACGACTTCCATCGACGGCCAGCGGCTGTGGGACACGCTGATGGCCATGGCCGAGATCGGCCCCACCGCGAACGGCGGCAGCTGCCGCCTGGCCCTGACCCCCGAGGACGCCGCCGGCCGGCGGCAGCTGCTCGACTGGTGCGAGGCGATCGGCTGCACCTGGCGGGTCGACCGGGTCGGCAACCTCTTTATCCGCCGTCCGGGGCGGCGTGATGACCTGGCGCCGGTGGGTACCGGCAGCCACCTGGACACCCAGCCCAAGGGCGGCCGCTTCGACGGCATCCTCGGCGTGCTGGCCGGGCTCGAGGTGTTCCGCACCCTGCACGACCAGGGCATCGTCACCGACCGCCCCCTCGAGCTGGTGGTCTGGACCAACGAGGAGGGCAGCCGCTTCGCCCCGGCCATGGTCGCCTCCGGCGCCTATGCCGGCGAGTTCTCCGTCGACTACACCCTGAGCCGCCGCGATGCCGACGGCGTGACCCTCGGCGAGGCCCTGGAGATCAGCGGCTACGCCGGCGACCTGCCGGTGGGCGAGCCGCGGCTGGACGGCTTCTTCGAACTGCACATCGAGCAGGGGCCGGTGCTCGAGGCGGCGGGCGAGTCCATCGGCGTGGTCACCGGCGTGCAGGGCATGCGCTGGTTCGACGTCACCTTCACCGGCCAGCCGGCCCATGCCGGCCCCACGCCCATGCGGCTGCGCCACGATGCCCTGGCCGCGGCGGCACGGCTTATCGACCGCCTGCAGGCCCATGCCCTGGCCGATGCCAGCGGCGACACCAAGGTGACCTGCGGCTGCCTGGACATCGAGGCCGCCTCGCGCAACGTCATCCCCGGCGAGGTGCGCCTCACCGTCGACCTGCGCCACGTGGTGGAGGCCGAGCTGGACGCCCTCCAGGCGTTGTTCGAGCGCGAGCTCACCGCCGCCGGCGAGGCCTTCGGCGTGGGCGTGTCCCGGGAGCGCATCTGGGCCTCGCCGGTGGTGGCGTTCGCCCCCGAGTGCATCGCGGCCGTCGAGCAGGCGACCCTGGCCCAGGACGTGCCCTATCGGCGCATGATGAGCGGCGCCGGCCACGACGCCGTCTACGTCTCGCGGGTGGCCCCCACCGCGATGATCTTCATCCCCTGCCGTGACGGCATCAGCCACAACGAGGCCGAGTACGCCACCCCGGAGCACTGCGCCCTGGGCGCCCAGGTGCTCTGCGACGCCATGCTGGCCCGCGCCGACCGTCCGGCCTGATCGAGGGAGTTTCGTCATGACCGCCATGAGCCAAGCCTCACCCCGGACCCGCGCCGACTGGCAGGCGCTGGCCGCCTCGCTGACCTTCGAGACCCGCGCCTACCTCGACGATGCCTTCGTCGATGCCCAGGGCGGGGCCACCCTGACCACGATCAACCCGGCCACCGGGGAGACGCTCGCCGAGGTGGCGAGCTGCGATGACGCCGACGCCGAGCGCGCGGTGGCGGTGGCCCGGGCCGCCTTCGACGGCGGCGACTGGTCGCGGCTGGCCCCGGGCCGGCGCAAGCGCGTCTTGCTCAGGCTGGCCGACCTGATGGAAGCGCACAAGCACGAGCTGGCGCTGCTCGACACCCTGGACATGGGCAAGCCCATCGCGAGCTCGCTGGGCGACATGGCCGGGGCCATCGCCTGCCTGCGCCACCACGCCGAGTCCATCGACAAGCTCTACGGCGAGGTGGCGCCCACCGGCGAGGACGCCCTGGGCCTGGTGCTGCGCGAGCCGCTGGGCGTGGTGGCCTCCATCGTGCCCTGGAACTTCCCGCTGATGATGACCGCCTGGAAGATCGCCCCGGCCCTGGCCGCCGGCAACAGCGTCATCCTCAAGCCCTCCGAGAAGTCGCCGCTGTCGGCGCTGCGCCTGGCGAGCCTGGCCCGGGAGGCCGGCCTGCCCCGCGGCGTCTTCCAGGTGCTGCCGGGCTACGGGCACACCGTGGGCCGCGCCCTGGCGCTGTCCATGGACGTCGACTGCCTGGCCTTCACCGGCTCCACCGGCGTGGGCAAGCAGCTGATGCAGTACGCCGGCCAGTCGAACCTCAAGCGGGTCTACCTGGAGTGCGGGGGCAAGAGCCCCAACCTGGTGTTCGCCGACTGCAAGGACCTGGACAAGGTGGCCGAGCATGCCGCCGCGGCGATCTTCCACAACCAGGGCGAGGTGTGCATCGCCGGCTCGCGGCTGCTGGTGGAGGACGCCATCCGCGAGGCCTTCGTCGAGAAGGTGCTGGCGGCCGCCGAGCGCATGCAGCCCGGCGACCCGCTGGACCCCGAGAGTTTCATGGGCGCCATGGTCGACCGGGCCCAGTACGAGCGGGTGCTGGCCTATATCCGCCAGGGCGTGGAGGAGGGCGCGGTCCTGCGCGCCGGCGGCGAGGCCACCGAGGTCGATGGCAAGGGGCTGTTCATCCCGCCGACGGTGTTCGACGGCGTCACCGAGGCCATGGCCATCGGCCGCGAGGAGATCTTCGGCCCGGTGCTGGCGGTGTTCGGCTTCGACACCGAGGAGGAGGCGATCCGTCTCGCCAACGACAGTGACTACGGCCTGGCGGCCGGGCTGTGGAGCCAGGACATCGACCGCGTCATGCGGGTGAGCCGGCGGCTGCAGTCGGGGCAGGTGTTCGTCAACAACTGGGCGGCCATGGACCAGACGGTGCCCTTCGGCGGCGTCAAGCAGTCGGGCAACGGCCGCGACAAGTCCCACCACTCGCTGGAGGAGTACTCCGAGCTCAAGAGCGTGTGGATGTCGCTCGCGCCCTGAGGCCGGACGCCTCGATCATGCACTGATGGGGATTCCCCATCCCTTGGCCGGCCGCGGCGACGCGGCCGGCCCTTTTTCGTTCTCAGGGCGTCGTGTCGAGCACGGGGGTGTCCCGGTAGTCCCCGGGGAACAGGCGCTCGAGGTTCGCCACCTTGGGCAGGTCGTGGAACACGATGTAGGGCTGGTTCGGGTGGTGGTAGGCGTAGTCCTGGTGGTAGGCCTCGGCCGGATAGAAGGCGTCCAGGGGATCGAGACGGGTGACGATCGGCCGGTCGAAGACGCCGGCGGCGTCGAGCTGGCCGATATAGGCCTCGGCCACCCGACGCTGCGCCTCGTCGACATAGAAGATGGCCGAGCGATATTGCCGGCCCCAGTCCGGGCCCTGGCGGTCGAGCTGGGTCGGGTCATGGGCCACCGAGAAGAACACCTGCAACAGCCGGCCATAGGACACCCGCCGGGGATCATAGGCGATGCGCACGGCCTCGGCGTGATCGGTGCGACCGGTGCTGACGCTGTCGTAGTCGGCGGTCGCGGCCTCGCCGCCGCTGTAGCCGGAGACCACCTCGGTCACGCCGTCGAGGTGCTGGAACACGGCCTCGATGCCCCAGAAGCAACCGCCCGCGAGTACCGCATGCCGCATGCCGTCGGCTTCGGCGATGGGTGTCGTCATGGCCGGGGGCGGCAGGGCGGTCGGAGTGGCATCGGCCCGGACGGGCGAGGGGGCGGCGATCAGGGCAAGCCAGAGGGGCAGGGCCGCCAGGCCGAGGGCATCGAGGCGAGACGAGCGAGACAGGGACATGGCGAGGCTCCTTCGTGGGGGCTTGCGTCTCACCCTAGATGTGTAAACCCACCAGGTTGTTCACGGAAAGTCCCAGCCGACTAATCGGAGGCTGATAATTCAGACTGGCATGTGGCCGATGCCAGTTGTACTGGTGGAGCCAGGCGGGCAGATGCTCGCCTCGTTGCTCTGAGCTCTGATAAGACCAGGCATAGGCCCATTCGCGCAGGGCGGTTTGAATGAACCGCTCTGCCTTGCCATTGGTACGGGGCGTAAAGGGGCGAGTGCGCTTGCGTTTCAGCCCTAATCGGCGGCACAGGCGGCGGAATGGCTTGGACTTGTAGCATCCGCCATTGTCGGTCAGTACCCGGCTAAAGTGGACCCCCAGACGCCTGTAGTACCGCACGGCCTGCAGCAGCGCACGGCAAGCGCTCCACTTGGTCTCATCCGGCAGGATGGTGCTGAAGGCCACTCGCGAGTGGTCGTCGATGGCCACATGGACGTACTCCCAGCCAGCGCCTCGTGTGTTCTGCTGGCGATTGCCGGTGACACGATGCCCTGGGCGCTCGAAGCGGCCGAGCTTCTTGATGTCCAGGTGCAGGAGCTCTCCCGGGGCGTCATGCTCGTAGCGGTTCTCGAGAGGAGCGGGCGCCAAGACCGAGAGACGATTCAGCCCCTCGCGCTCAAGGAGTCGCGCGACCGTACTGTGTCCGATGCCCACCTGTTCGGCAATCTGGCGGTAGGTCTGGCGCTGCCGGCGGCGTGCGATGACCTGCGCGCGGATCGCGTCTGGGGTCTCATGAGGACAACGGCATGGGCGAGAAGAACGGTCCAGGAGACCGGCCTCGCCCTCGTCCCTGTAACGGCGTACCCACTTGTAGACCGTCCGCACACTGACGCCTTGCGCCTGGGCCACCTCCGCTGGCCGAAGCCCTTCCCTGATGACTCGGCGGACCAGCAGGGCTCGACCATGCACTGTGAGACGGGCATTCTTATGGGTGTTCATCCGGGCCTCCTGGAGGTTGGTTTGGGTCGCACCTCCAATTGTCCGGGTAGGTTCCGGATGAACAACCTACCGAGAGATCACACCTAGATGCCCGGAGAGGCATGAATCATCACGATTCCGTCACGGCGCTCCCATGCCTTCATGCCAAGGCGGAGGAGGTGTCGAAGTCGTGGGCGAAATCCAGCAGCTGCTGGCGCAGCCACTCCAGGGGCCGTTCCTTGGCGTAGAGCGGATGTTGGATCAGCTGCATGTCCAGGCGCGGCATGCCAGGGGGCGGTTCGACGGGACGTACCGGCAGCATCTTCGCGAACATCCGCGCCATCTGGCGAGGCAACACCATGATGGCGTCGCTCGAGGCGACCACTCGGGCAGCCGCCATGTAGTTGAGGTTGCGCGAGATCACGCGGCGCTGGCAATGCTGGCTGGCCAGCCAGGCATCGACCTTGCTGTGTTGCAGGCCGCTGATGTCGGACAGGGCCACCTGAGGATGATCGATGAACTGAGCCAGGCTCAGCCGTTCCTCGATACCGGCATTGCCGCGAGCGGCCAGGCACACCAGGTCCTCGCTCATCCAGGTTTCCCGCACCAGGCCTCGAGGCATCCCCGTCACGGCTTCCGGGCCCACCACCAGATCGACCTGGCGTCGCTCGAGGCCTGCTTGCAGCACCTCGTCGGTGATCAGGGCGATCTCGAAGGTGACGTTCGGGGCTTGCGGCCGGAGTCGCGCCAGGAAAGGCGGATAGAGCACTTCCTCGAAGAAGTCCGTCGTGGCGATCACGAAATGGTGGCGGCTGGTGGCCGGGTCGAAAGGGGCCGGAGGCTCGAGGCTCTCCTGCACCAGGGCCAGCGCCTGCTGGACGCTCGGCAGCAGCTCCAGGGCGCGAGGCGTGGGTTGCATACCGTTCTCGGTGCGAAGCAGCAGGGGGTCGTCCAGGGCTTCGCGCAGGCGCTTCAGGGCATGGCTCAGCGCCGGCTGACTCAGGTGGAGCCTCTCGGCGGCACGGGTCACATGGCGTTCGACGATCAGGGTCTCGAACACGCGCAGCAGGTTGAGATCGAAGTTGCGCAGCGATGACATGACAGGGCTCTCAGGTGTTGGTTTTGCATGAATTATTCTTGTCATGGATGAAGGCATTATCACAATGCATTTTATTTATTATCTGACGCTGCCTATCGTCGATGCCACACACCTCACTCGGCAAGGAGATCGACGATGTCTCAACAACAAGACGCCCCCAGCATCTATGCCACCCTCGCCTCCACCTTCATGCAGTTCCCCGCCACCGACGATCCGGTGAGCAGCGACGCCGAGGTCGTGGTCACCGGAGTGCCCTTCGACCTGGCCTGCTCGGGGCGCTCCGGCACGCGCCTGGGGCCCAACGCCATCCGCCTGGCCTCGGCCAACCTGGCCTGGGAGGGGGAGCGCTGGCCCTGGGGCTTCGCCCTGGACGAGGCGCTCAAGGTGGCCGACTGCGGCAACCTGGGCTTCCGCTACGGTGAGCCCCAGAGCCTGGTCGATAACCTGGAGACCCATGTGGAGCGGCTGCTCGGTGCCGGCAAGCGGCTGCTCAACCTGGGGGGCGACCATTTCATCACCCTGCCGTCGCTGCGAGCCCATGCCCGTCACTTCGGTCCCCTGGCGCTGATCCACGTGGATGCCCATACCGATACCTACTCGGGCGGTACCCGTTACGATCACGGCTCGATGTTCCATCACGCGGTGCAAGAGGGCCTGGTAGACACGGATCGCTCCATCCAGGTCGGCATCCGCACCACCTACGATCGCGACGACCATCCCTTCGAGGTGCTGGATGCCGCCTGGGTCAACGAGCATGGTCCGGCGGCGGTGGTCGAGCGCATCCGTGCCCGGGTCGGGGAGGCGCCCGCCTATCTCAGCTTCGACATCGACGGCCTCGATCCGGCCTATGCCCCGGGCACCGGCACGCCGGTGAGCGGGGGGCTGACCAGCGACTGCGCCCTCAAGCTGATCCGCGGCCTCCAGGGCCTCGATCCGGTGGCCATGGACCTGGTGGAGGTCAGCCCCGCCTATGACCATGCCGAGGTCACTTCCCTGACGGCCGCCACCCTGGCCCTGGAGTACCTCTACGTGCTGGCCGCCAACAAGCGTTGAGGGACGCCCTCGATGCGACGCTCATACGACAACAACGACGAGAGCTTCCCGATGAACCCGACGACTGTTCCCACCAAGACCCTGTCCGGGGTGGATGTGACCCTCTATGCCGTCTCGGCCATCTTCCTGGTCGACCAGATCGCCCTGTCGGCGGCGGTCGGCGAGTCGGCGATCTTCTGGTGGCTGGTGGTGATCCTGTGCTTCATGCTGCCCAATACGCTGGTCACCGCCGAGCTGGGGACACGCTATCCGGAGCAGGGCGGTATCTATGCCTGGGTGCGCAACGCCTTCGGTGCGCGCTGGGGGGCGAGGATCACCTGGCTGTACTGGATCAACATCGCCCTCTGGATGCCGGCGATCTTCCTGATGTTCGCCGGCATCGTCGGCGCCCTCTATCTTCCCGGCCTGACCCTGTGGGGCCAGATCATGCTGGGCGTGGCGCTGTGCTGGCTGACCGCCGCGATCAACTGCCTGCCGCTCGCCGCGAGCAAGTGGATCCCGAACCTGGGGACGCCGCTGAAGTTCGCCGTGGTGCTTGCACTGGGGGCCGGCGGCCTGTGGCATGGCCTGGAACACGGCTTCGCCAATGACATTCGTCTGCTCTCGGCGCTGGAGGATCCGCTGGCAGGGCTGGGCTACATTCCGGTGATCGTCTACGGTTGCCTGGGCATCGAGCTGGTGAGCGCCGAGAGTGAACGCATCCATCGGGCGTCGCGTAACGTGCCGCGCGCCATGCTGATGGCGGCGCTGGTGACGGCGCTGTTCTACCTCTTCGGTACCCTGGGCGTGCTGGCGGCAGTACCGAGCGAGGAGATCGACATGGTGACGATCATCGCGGTCAGCCTGCAGCGCTTGTTTGGCGAGGCGACGTCGGGGCAGTGGCTGGCGATGGTGGTCGGTGGCGCGGCGCTGTTCACCTTCTTCTCGACCATGGTGACCTGGACGCTGGGCGGCAATCGCTCGATGGCGGAGGCGGCGCAGGCGGGCGAGATGCCGGCTTGCTGGCCTGGCAGCATCGCGTGCACCGGGCTCCGATCGGTGCGTCGCTGGCGACCAGCACCATCGCCTCGATGATCCTGCTGGTCTATGGGGTGATGGCGACCGGCGCCGAAGCGCTGTTCTGGACCATCTTCGCCTTCGGCGCCATCCTGTTCCTGATGCCCTATATCGCCATGCACCTGGCCTTCCTGCGCCTGCGCGGGCGCGATCCCGGTCACGAGGGGGTCTTTCGCCTGCCCGGTGGACGCTGGGTCAGCTATCCCCTGTCTGCGCTCTGCATCGGCATCCTGGGGGCGGCGATCGTGCTGTTCTTCTGGGTGCCCGGCGAACCCATCGACCTGGTGTTCATGGCTCAGGTGGGCGGTGGCGTCGTGATCACCCTGACGATCGGCGAGATCCTGGTGTATCGCGGCGAGCGGCGACGTGCCGCCGAGGTCGAGGATGCGTCGCGGTGGCGCGCTCCTGCCGCGCCGACCGTCGAACGTGTCAGCGCGGATTGAACCTAGCACGCCCTCCACATTCGGCGCCCTTGCGAAGCACCACCCCGGCCCTCGGCACGTCGCCGGCGGCCGGGGTGCAGGTCTTCACTGGCCCTGCTGTCGAGAGACCAGCGCCACATGGTCGAGGAACAGTCGGAACAGCTGCGACTGGCTGGAGATATCCAGCCGCTGGTAGATGTGCTTGCGATGGACCTTGACGGTGCCGTCGCTGATGTCGAGCTCCCGGGCCGCCGACTTGGTGGAGTGGCCCGCCAGCAGCAGCCGCACGATCTCCCGTTCGCGCTGGGTCAGCGCCTCCTGGCCGAAGCTGTCGAAGGCGGCCTCCACCGGCTCGCGCTCGGCCAGGCGCGCCTGGAAGCGGTGACCCTGCCATTTCCAGTACTCGCCCAGCAGGGCGTCGATGACCGGCGCGATATGGCGCAGCGCCAGCATGAGGCGTCGCGTCACCCGGGGGCCGTCGCCGCGGAAGCCCAGGGAGACCACCATCACCACGTCGGCGTCGACCCGGGCGAACAGGCCGACCTCGTCGGACAGGCCCAGGGCACGGTAGTAATGGTGGAAGTAGTCGCTACCCTCGAAGCGATCCGGGGCCAGCTCGCGGAGCCGATGGGCGCCGCGATCGAGGCCGTCATGGACGGCCTTGAAGAAGGGGTCCAGCAGGTAGGCCTCGCTCAGGTAGCGCTCGACGCCCTGCTCCCGTCGCTCCGGCGGGTAGTTGTCGTGGATCAGCAGCGGCCGGTGCTGGCCCTGGTAGGTGTTGATCAGGATGGTGTCGAAGCCGACCAGCTCGTGGAGCGCCTGTTCCAGCAGGGCCGGGAAACCGCCGCCGCCGGCATTGCGGATCAGTTGGCCCAGACGTTGGTGCCAGGCCTGGCTGGCGGCGGTGGCGAGCGGGTCGGGAGCGATCACGGTGAGGCGGTCCTGAAGGCGTGTCATGTTCCTCGGAGGATCGAGCATACCATGATCGTCGCTCGCTGCCCCCGGCCGCGGGGTGGCGGGATGGCCGCGCTGGCCTCATCATGGGCCTATCCGCCATCGCTGTCGGCCATGGAGAGAGGAACGACGACGCCATGCTGGGATTCCTGCAGGGAGCGGCCTATGGCCTGTTCCTGACCTGCCTGCCCTGGTGCCTGATCGGCCTGGCCAGCCCTCGCCTGGCCCTGCCCACCGAGCACCCCACCCGCTGGCAGGTGGTGGTGCGCTATGCCTTCCTGGCGCCCTTCCTCAGCCTGTCGATGTGGCTGACCTCGCTGTGGGGCGGCTTCGACCCCAGCCTCGCCGGCTGGCTGGCCGGCCTGGCCGGCATCGCCGTGGTGATCCCCCTGGAGCGTCGCTGGCGACGCTTCCGGGCGCGGCGCCACAAGCGCCGCCTGGAGGAGATGCTCCAGGCCGAGGCGGCCCGCCGCAAGGCCGAGGCGGCGCGGGAAGCCGGCGTCCATGAGCTCGATCCCTCGCATCCGCCGGCGGACGCCGACGAGGTCGTGCAGGCCCTGTGTCGCGTCAAGCAGGCGCTGCTCGAGGCCGGACGCGAGGATCATGCCGCCCAGGTCGATCGCCTCTACAGCCGCTACGAGCACGTGCTGGGCGTGATGGCCGAGCGTTTCGACACCGGCGAGCTGGCCTACGAGCGGGCCCGTTCCCTGGTGGTCGAGGTCTGCATGGGGGCGGTGGACAACTTCGCCGCCATGGCCTCCCAGGCCCAGGGCGTGCGGGGCATGGACGTGGCGTTCATCCGGCGCCGGCTGGGGGAGGAGGCCGAGCGGCTGTCCGCCAACGAGACCAGTGCCCTGCGCCGTCGGCTGGCGCTGATCGAGGACACCGAGCGCTCGCTGCGCCGCCTCGCCGCCCGCAACGAGGCGGCGCTCACCGCACTGGACGACACCAGCGTGACCCTGTCGCGGATCGTCACCGGCCGGCCGCGGGCCAGGGTCGGCGCCGACCAGGCCTGCGAGGAACTGCGCCGTTTCATCGCCGGGGCCGAGCGCTATGGTCGGTCGTCGCGATAGACTGCAAGCAAGCCGCGAAAAGGAGAGCCATGCCATGAGTGACGCGCGCAAGGGCGGCGGTGGACCGCTGTCGCTGCCCCCGGTGGAACGCATCGCCGATGAACTCGAGCGGCCGGGGGCGGACGAGGCCGAGCGAGTCGAGGAGGATGCCGAGCTCGCGGCCATGGCCGATGCCTTCGTCGCCGAGACCCTCGACGCCGAGGGCGAGGGCGCGGCGGATCGGCAGCGCCGGGCGGTGGACGAGATGGGCCTCGAGCTCCAGCAGCAGGCAGCGCGCCAGAGCGAGATGCTCAAGACGCCGCTGCGCAAGCTCGCCCGGCACGGCGAGGACGGCGGGCCGGTCGCCAAGGCCCTGGTCGAGCTGCGTGGCCGCATGGACGACCTGGATCCCCGCCATCATCGCCTGACGCCGGGACGCCTCGACCGGGTGCTGCAGCGCCTGCCCGGCGTCGGTAGCCGGCTGCAGCGCTACTTTCACCGCTTCGAGACCGCCCAGCAGGCCCTGGAGGCGATCATCGCCGATCTCCAGGGCGGTCGGGACATGCTGGAGCGCGACAACCTGACCCTCTCCGATGACCAGGACGCCCTGCGCCGGACCCTGGCCCAGCTGGAGCGCCAGGTGGCCCTGGGGCGATCGATCGACCGCCGCCTCGAGCGGGCCCTGGAGGGGATCGCCGACGCGTCCCGCCGCGCCTTCGTCGAGGAGGAACTGCTGTTCCCGTTGCGCCAGCGCATCCTCGATCTCCAGCAGCAGCAGGCGGTGTGTCAGCAGGGCGTGCTGGCCCTGGAAGTCATCATCCGCAACAACCGCGAGCTGATGCGCGGGGTGGATCGCGCCATCAACGTCACCGTCTCGGCGCTCAGCGTGGCCGCCACCGTGGCCCTGGCCCTGGCCAACCAGCGCCTGGTGCTGGATCGCGTCGAGTCGCTCAACGCCGCCACCACCGAGACCATCGCCGGCACCGCCCGGGCGCTGCGCCAGCAGGGCGTGGACATCCAGACCCGGGCGGCCTCGGCGAACCTCGACCTCAAGACCCTCGAGGGCGCCTTCGCCGACGTCATGGCGGCGATCGACGACCTCGCCACCTATCGCCGCGATGCCCTGCCGCGCCTGGCCGAGCAGATCGATCGCCTGGACGCGCTCTCCCGGGAGGGGCGCACGGCGATCGATCGACTGGAGCCGGGCGCCGAGGCGTCCGACCCTCCCTGAGTCGACGCCGGCTCAGGCTCCCGCCTCCCGCCGGACGAGGCGCCGTCTCGTCGTCATGCCCCGGCCCCGTTCGGTCATCGCGTGAGGCGTTGATGCTTCCCCCTAAAGTCAATTCCCCTTCGGCCGACCAAGGATACTGTGGCCGTGTCGCCACCCTGTCCGGACGGACGGGAGCAGCACGGCGCCGGGATGGCGCCGAGCGATAACGACAAGGGGGAAGGAACCATGCAACTGCTGAAGAGCCGGAAATGGCGCAAGGCCGACGCCTTGCCCGACGCGACCAAGGGGCACGCTGCGCAGGAAGGCGGTGGATTGGCCGAGGCGGTGCTCGAGGAGGCCGTGGACGGCCTGGTGGTCGTCGATGCCGACGACCGGGTGGTGCGCTTCAACGCCGCCGCCGAGCGACTCTGGGGACTGCCGCGGGCGTCGGTGATCGGTCAGCCGGTGGACCGTCTGGTGCCCGAGCTGCTGCGCGACGAGCATCGCGACCATATCGATGCCAACCGCGCCTCCGGTCATGATGTCCAGGTGGGGACCCATCGGGAGGTGCAGCTGGAGCGCGCCGACGGGGGACGGTGCTGGGTCAGCATCGCCCTTTCCCGGGTGACCCTGGAGGAGGGCCAGGGCTATGCCGCCGTGGTCCGCGACATCACCGCCAGTCGCGAAGCCGCCCTGGGGCCCCGTCAGGCGCTGGAACAGTGCCTCGACGCGGTGGTCAGCATCGACGAGCACAACCGGGTGACCTTCTTCAACGCCGCCGCGGAGCGGCTCTGGGGTTGCCGGCGCGAGGACGTGCTGGGGCAGAACGTCAACCGCCTGGTGCCGGCGTCGATTCGCGACCAGCACGACGGCTTCGTCGACCGTCACCGGCGCAGCGGTGACGACCGCATCGTCGGTACCAGCCGCGACGTCCAGCTGGTGCGCTTCGACGGCGAGACGCGCTGGGTCAACCTGGCGCTGTCCCGCTTCGTGGTCGAGGGGCGCCAGGGCTACACCGCCTTCGTCCGGGACATCACCGAGCAGCGCAAGCTCCGGGCGCTGATGGAGAGCACCCTGGAGCAGGCCATCAACGCCGTGGTCACCATCGACGAGCACAATCGGGTGACCTTCTTCAACGCCGCGGCGGAGCGGCTCTGGGGCTATGTCCGCGACGAGGTGCTGGGCGAGAACGTCAAGATGCTGGTGCCCCATGCCATCCGCGACCATCACGACGACTACGTGCAGCGCAACCGCGACACCGGCGAGGACCGCCTGGTCGGCAAGACCCGGGAGGTCGAGGTGGTACGCAAGGACGGCACCTCGACCTGGGCGAGCCTGTCGCTGGCTCGCATCCGGCTCGACGACACCATCGTCTACACCGCCTTCCTGCGCGATGCCGCGGACGACGTGGCCCACCGCGACAACATGGTCAAGCGCACCGAGGAGTTCGCCGAGGCCAACCAGCGGGTCACCCGGTTCGCCGCCGACATCGAGGAGATCGCCATGCGCACCAACCTGCTGTCCCTCAATGCCTCCATCGAGGCGGCCCGGGCCGGCGAGGCGGGGCGCAGCTTCTCGGTGGTGGCCGGCGAGGTGCGGGCCCTGGCCGAGCGTGCCTCGGCGTCGGCCAAGGACATCGGCGAGGTGGTCCAGCATACCCAGTCGCTGTTCCAGGAACTCCAGGACGCCCTCCAGGCGATCGAGGACACCGCCCGCGGGAACTGAGCCCCACAGGCGGCGAGGCGTCCCTCGCCGCCTGCCTTCCCCGCTGGACTATGCTGCGAAGAAGGCGACGGCGTCGCCAGGGAGAGGATCCGGGACGGGCCCGCGACGCTCCCGATCCAGCGCGGTCATCCGCAAGGGGCGATCATGAGTACCGGGGTGCGCAATGTCTTCGTGGTGGGGCTCAACGACTTCAACCGGGAGCGACTCGAGACCCTGAGGGGCGCCGGGGCGTATCGCTTTCACGGCATCATCGCGCCGGAGGCGGTCTACGACACCGAGGTCTTCGACATCGCGGCCATGCTGGAGGAGGCCACCCGGGCCCTGGAAGCCTTCGACGGCGGCGTGGACGCCATCGTTGGCTACATGGACTTCCCGGTCTCCACCATGCTACCGATCCTCTGCGAGCGCTTCGGCACCCGCTCGACCTCCCTGGAGAGCCTGCTCAAGTGCGAGCACAAGTACTGGAGCCGCAAGGTGCAGAAGGAGGTGATCCCCGATCACATCCCCGCCTTCACGGCGTTCGATCCCTTCGACGACGACGCCCTGACCCGCATCGGCGAGGCCGGCCTCTACTTTCCCTTCTTCGTCAAGCCGATCAAGTCCTCCGGCTCGCGGCTGGGCTTCCGCATCGACACCCCCGAGGACTTCTATCACGCCATCGAGCGCCTCCGGGAGGACATCGGCCTGATCGCCGATCCCTTCAACACCGTGCTCGAGCACGCCCGGCTGCCGGACGAGATCGCCGCCGTCGACGGCCATTTCTGCATGGCCGAGGAGATCATCGGCGGCTGGCAGTGCACCGTGGAAGGCTATGTCTTCGAGGGCGACGTGGTCAGCTACGGGATCGTCGACTCGCTGCGCTACCCCCAGGTGCTGAGCTTCTTCCACTATCGCTATCCCTCGGGACTGCCCGATACCATCCAGGACAAGATGCGCGAGCTCACCGACAGGGTGATGCGCCACATCGGGTTCGACGACTCGGCCTTCAACATCGAGTACTTCTGGGACGAGGTGCAGGACCGCATCTGGCTGCTGGAGATCAACACGCGGATCTCCCAGTCCCACTGCGACCTCTTCGAGAAGGTCGACGGCGTCAGCAACCAGCAGGTCACCATCGACCTGGCGCTGGGTCAGCGGCCCGACATGCCCCATCGGCAGGGCGACTACGCGGTGGCGGCCAAGTTCTTCCATCGGGTGTTCTTCGTCGACGCCGTGGTCACCCGCGTGCCCAGTGACGAGGAAGTGGCCGCCCTGGAAGCGGACTTCCCGGGGACCGTGATCGCGCTGCAGGTGACGCCCGGGCAGCGCCTGTCGACGCTGCCCGAGCAGGACAGCTACAGCTACGCCCTGGCCTACATCTGGATGGGCGCCGAGTCCCCGGAACGGCTGCTCGAGAACTATGACCGCCTGATCGCGCGTCTCGTCTTCGAGTTCGACGAGATCGAGGGCTGAACGAGGAGGACGAGGATGCGTATCGTCGAGACGTTTCCCTGCCGGGTCATGGAGGAGGAGACCTGGATCCCGATGGCCGACGGCACCCGCCTGGCGGCGCGGATCTGGCGCCCGGTGGATGCCGACCAGCATCCGGTGCCGGCGATCCTGGAATACCTGCCCTACCGCAAGCGGGACCTGACCGCCGCCCGCGACGTGCAGAGCCACCCCTACTGGGCCGGGCACGGCTATGCCGGGGTGCGGGTCGACATCCGCGGCACCGGGGAGTCCGACGGCGTGCTCACCGACGAGTACCTGCCCGAGGAACTGGCCGACGGGGTGGCGATCATCGAGTGGCTGGCCGAACAGCCCTGGTGCAGCGGCGAGGTGGGCATGGTGGGGATCTCCTGGGGCGGCTTCAACGGCCTGCAGATCGCCGCCCTGGCCCCGCCGGCGCTCAAGGCGGTGATCACCCTGTGTTCCACCGACGATCGCTACGCCGACGACATCCACCACATGGGCGGCTGCCTGCTGGGGGACAACCTGTCCTGGGCCTCGACCATGTTCGACGGCAACGCCTGCCCGCCGGATCCCGAGCTGGTCGGGGAACGCTGGCGGGAGATGTGGCTCGAGCGTCTCGACGGCAGCGGCCTGTGGCTGTCCCAATGGCTCGAGCACCAGCGCCGGGACGAGTACTGGAAGCATGGCTCGGTCTGCGAGGACTTCGACGCCATCCGCTGCCCGGTCTATGCCATCAGCGGCTGGGCCGACGGCTACTGCAACGCCGTCTTCCGCCTGCTGGCCGGCCTCAAGGTGCCGCGCAAGGGGCTGGTCGGCCCCTGGGCCCACAAGTACCCGCACCTGGGCGTGCCCGGGCCGGCCGTCGGCTTCCTGCAGGACTCGCTGCGCTGGTGGGATCACTGGCTCAAGGGCCAGGACACCGGGATCATGGACGAGCCCATGCTGCGGGTGTGGATGCAGGAATCGGTGCCGCCCTCGGCCCGCTACGACGTGCGCCCGGGCCGCTGGGTGGCCGAGCCGAGCTGGCCGTCGCCGAATATCCAGCCGTCGTCCTTCCGTCTCACCGTGGGGCACGACCTGCTGCCCGAGGCCGAGGGTGTCGACGACGAGGCGGTGCTGACCGTGCGCTCGCCGCTGTCGGTGGGGCTCTTCGCCGGCAAGTGGTGCTCCTACAACGCCCCGCCCGACCTGCCCCATGACCAGCGCGACGAGGACGGCGGGGCGCTGATCTTCCAGACGCCGCGCCTCGATCAGGCCCTGGAGATCTGCGGCCAGCCGATGGCCGAGCTGGAACTCGAGGCCGACCAGGCGGTGGCCATGGTGGCCCTGCGGCTGATCGATGTCGCCGAGGACGACAAGTCCACACGGGTCTCCTATGGCCTGCTGAACCTCACCCACCGCGACAGCGACGAGCACCCCGAGCCCCTGGAACCGGGCAGGCGCTACCGCGTCCGGGTGTCGCTGAAGCATATCGCCCAGCAGTTTCCCCCCGGGCATGCCATCCGCCTGGCGATCTCCACCAGCTACTGGCCGCTGGCCTGGCCGGCGCCCCGGCCGGTCAAGCTGACCCTCTGTCCCGGCAGGAGCCGGCTGGTCCTGCCCATGCGGGCGCCGCGCCCCGAGGAGGAGGCGGCCCTGCCGGCCTTCGCCGAGCCCGAGGGCGCGCCGCCGATCGCCAAGACCCTGATCCAGCCGACCCAGGAGAGCTGGCGGGTGATCCGCGACCTGGCCAACGACAAGACGACCCTGGAGGTGATCAACGACGAGGGGCGCTATCGCCTGGACGACATCGGCATGGAGATCGCGGCCCGGGTCACCGAGCGCTACAGCTATTCCTACGGCAGCTACGACAGCCTCAGCGGCTGGACCGAGTGGGAGCGCAGCTTCCGCCGAGGGGACTGGGAGGTGCGCACCCTGACCCGCACCCTGATGACCTGCGACGCCGAGAGCTTCCGGCTGCGGGCCACCCTGGACGCCTGGGAAGGCGAGACGCGCATCTATGCCCGGACCTGGGACGAGGCCATTCCCCGGGACCTGGTCTGAAGGCGCGCCATGCCGACCGTCCTGGGGATCGACCACCTGGTGCTGAGGGTCACCGACCTGGCCGCCATGCTGGACTTCTACGTCGAGGGGCTGGGCTGTGCCGTGGAGCGCCACGACGAGGCGCTGGGGCTGGTGCAGCTGCGCGCCGGCGATGCCCTGATCGACCTGGTGCCCGTCGACGGCGAGCTGGGTCGACGGGGCGGCGCCGCACCGGGGGCCGAGGGCCATAACCTGGACCATTTCTGCCTGCGCCTCGCGCACTTCGACGCCGATCGGTTGCGGGCCGAGCTCGCCACCCACGGCATCGTGCTGGGAGAGGTGAAGCGTCGTCGCGGTGCCGAGGGCGCCGGGCCCTCGGCCTACGTCGAGGATCCCATGGGCAATCGCGTGGAGCTCAAGGGGCCGCCGGAGGGTGCCGGCCGCGCCGCCGGCTGCTAGGCTGGCGGCTCCACTCCACAGGGATGCCCCATGAGCGTGATGACCGCCGACGCGCCGGCGAGGCCCTGGGCCTCGCGCAAGGAGATCCTGGGCTGGGCGATGTTCGATTTCGCCAACCAGGCCTATACCCTGCTGATCATCACGGTGGTGTTCGGCGAGCTGTTCACCACCGTGATCGTCGGCGATCGCGGCGACGACTACCGGCTCGCCAACTTCCTCTGGAGCCTGGCCCTGGCGGTGAGCTACCTGCTGGTGGTGGTGACCGGGCCGCTGTGCGGGGCGGTGATGGACTACCGCGCGGCCAAGAAGGTCTTCCTCTTCGTCAGCTACCTGGCCACCGTGGCCGCCACGGCGCTGCTCTACTTCGTCGCCCCCGGCTTTGTCTGGCTGGGCCTCGTGTTGATCGTGGTCTCCAACTACGCCTACTCCATGGGCGAGTCCTTCATCGCCGCCTTCCTGCCCGACCTGGGCCCGCCCGAGGCGCTGGGACGGATCTCGGGGTTCGGTTGGGCGCTGGGCTACCTGGGCGGGCTGGTCGCCGCCGGTTTCACCCTGGTGGTGCTGGGGGAGGCCAGCACCGAGAACTTCGACCGCATCCGCTGGGTGGGCCCCTTCGCCGCCGGCTTCTTCCTGGTCACCGCCATTCCCACCTTCCTGTGGGTGCGCGAGCGCGGCACCCCCCAGCCTCCGGGACGGTCCTACCGGGAGATCGCCTGGCGGCGCGTCTCGACGACGCTCCACGAGCTCAAGCGCTTCCGGGACCTGGCGACCTTCTTGGTCTCGTTGCTGTTCTCCATGGCCGGGGTCTACATCATCATCGCCTTCGCCTTCATCTATGGCGCCCAGGTGATCGGCTGGGACGCCACGGTGCGCAACCTCATGTTCATCATCGTCCAGATCACCGCCGCCGCCGGGGCGCTGGGCTTCGGCGCGATCCAGGACCGCATCGGCACCAAGGTCACCTACCTGATCACCCTGACCCTGTGGGTGGCCGCCATCCTGGCCATCTGGGCCACGCCCTCGCTCACCGCCGGGCTCAACGCGACGTTCGGGCTCGACTGGCAGGCCCAGCACCTGTTCCTGGTGGTGGGCTGCCTGGCGGGGCTCAGCCTGGGGTCGAGCCAGTCCGCCAGCCGCGCCCTGGTGGGGCTCTTCTCGCCGACCCGCAAGGCCGCCGAGTTCTTCGGCTTCTGGGGGCTGGCCAACAAGCTCGCCGGCGTGGTGGGCATCGTCGGCCTGGGGCTGCTGCAGTCCGTGGTGGGCCTGCAGGCCTCGATCCTGCTGTGCGCTGGCCTGTTCCTGGTCGCCATCCTGATCTGCCTGGGCGTCAGCCAGGGGCGGGGGATGCAGGCGGCGAGGGAGTGGGAAGCCCGAAACGGCCAGGCCTGAGCCTCAGGCGGGCCGCTCGAGGGCAAAGCGATCGGTGCCGCGCGCGTAGTCGGTGCCGGCTATCCGGCCGACCGGGCGCGGGGCGATGCTCCCGGAGAACAGGCGATAGAGGGTGCCGGTATCCAGCGCGTCGGCGGGAAGGAGGGCATCGTCCATGGGGGGACCCCCGACGGTGAGGGCTGCTCACCCCAGCATGGGCAGGGGAGCGCGTCCAGTGTCATGATATCCACAGGGCGATGACGAAGGGGCGGTGAATGGCGGAGGAACGCGGCGGGGCGAGGCGCGCCGGCCTGGGCATGATGCTGGCCTTCTGGGTGCTGTTCATCGGGCTCGGCACCTGGTGGTTCCAGGGCGTGCTCGAGGAGCGGACGAACCCCAATGCCCACCTGGTGCATGCCGTGGCGGGTGACGAGATCACCCTGAAGCGCAACGCCGCCGGCCACTTCGTCGCCACCGGCCGGCTCAACGGCGAGCCGGTGCCCATGCTGCTGGACACCGGCGCCACCTATGTGGCCGTGCCCGCCGACCTGGCACGCCGGCTGGCGCTGCCCCGCCTGGGCGAGGCCTGGTTCTCCACCGCCAACGGCCGGGTACGGGGCCGGCTCACCCGCCTCGACGAGGTCAGCCTCGGCGGCTTCACCGCCCGTGACGTGCGGGGCTCCATCGGCCCTGGCCTCCACGACGACGTGGTGCTGCTGGGCATGAGTTTCCTGGGGCGCTTCGACATCCGGATCCGCGGCGAGACGATGACCCTGCGCCTGCCCGAGGGCGAAGAGGGCTGAGGGCTCGCGACGAGCCCCCGGCTCTGACGCCCCGGCGGCGGGCTGATATCATGGCGGCATGAACAGCGCCACGTCCGCCGCCTCGCTGACGGCCTCCCTGGACGACCCCTTCTACTACCTGGCCAACTTCCAGTGCGTGCTGGACTGGGTGGCCGCGCGTCACGACGACCTGCTCATCGAGCCCGAACGCGCCTTCCTCGCCGATTTCCCGGCCCTGCCGCGGGCCTCCCGGGCGCTGCTGGTGCGCATGGTGATGCGCAAGGGAGAGCACTTCCGCACCTCCCGGCTGGCCTACGACGAGATCGGCGACATCGAGGAAGCCCTGAGCCCCCTGGTGGCGGCCGGCTGGGTGGAGGATGCCCCGGCACTGCCCGTCGACGAACTCTGCCGCCAGCTTCGCCTGCCGGAACTGCGACATGCCCTGGCCGGGGACAGCGCCGCGGCGGGCCTGTCCACGAGCGCCGCCAAGGGCGCGCTGCGGGAGGCGCTGGCGGCCCGGGAGCTCGCGCCCCGGCGGCTGAGCGAGTGGTGGCCCGAGGCACCGGACCGGGTGGTGCGGCTGACGTGCATGGACCTCTGCGATCGCCTGCGTTTGATGTTCTTCGGCAACCTGCGCCAGGACTGGGCCGAGTTCGTGCTCGCCGAGCTCGGCCTGCAACGCTTCGAGACGGTGCCCTTCGCGGCGAACTCCCGGGCCTTCCAGCACCGCGCCGAGGTCGACGCCTACCTGGGCCTGCACCGGCTGCGCGAGCGTCTCGACGACGGCGACTGCCCCTCGGCATTGGCCCGGGAGGTGCCGGCCCCGCCGGACAATGCCTGGCTGGCCGCCCGCCGGGCCCGGTTGCTGCTGGCCCTGGGCCGCGAGGCCGAGCGCCGGGGCGAGGCCGATACGGCACTGGCCTGCTATGCGGACGCCGGGCTCGGCGAGGCCCGAGTCCGCCGGCTGCGCCTGCTCGAGCGTCTCGGCGAGCACGACCTTGCCCTGCGCGAGCTCGAGGCCGTCGACCCGGTGGACGAGGCCGAGCGCCAGGCCCTGTCGCGGCTGCGCCCCAGGCTGTGTCGCAAGCTGGGCCTGTCGATCCCCCCCCGAGCGCCGGAACCGGCGCCCGAGCGGCTGGATCTGGTCCTGCCCCCCGGCCCGGGCGGGGTGGAACGGGCCGTGGCGGCGCACCTGGGGACGGCGGAGGCCCCGGTCCACTACGTCGAGAACACCCTGATCGGCGGGCTCTTCGGGCTGCTGTGCTGGGACGCCGTCTTCGCGCCGCTGCCCGGAGCCTTCTTCCATCCTTTCCACAGCGGGCCGGCGGACCTCGGCCGCGAGGACTTCGTGGCCCGGCGCCGGAGGCTGTTCGAGGCCTGCCTGGCCGAGCTCGACGACGGCCGCTATCGGGAGAGCATCCGTGCGCGCTGGCGGACCAAGCAGGGGCTGGCCTCGCCCTTCGTGCACTGGGGCGCGCTGGACGAGCCCCTCCTGGAGCGGGCCCTGGCCACCATCCCGCCCGCCCACCTGCGGGCCTGCTTCGAGCGGTTCCTCGAGGATCCTCGCGTCAATCGTGCGGGCCTGCCCGACCTGATTCAGTTCCTTCCCGCGTCCGGCGCCGGCGAGCCCGCCTATCGGCTGATCGAGGTCAAGGGGCCGGGAGACCGGCTGCAGGACAACCAGCGCCGCTGGCTGGCTCGCTTCCAGGCCCACGGGATTCCCGTGGCGGTCTGTCACGTGCGCTGGGAGGCGGGGTGAGCGAGACGGCGGGCTATCGGATCGCCGTGCGGGCGCTGTGCGAGTTCACCGCCCGGCGCGGCGACCTGGATCACCGCTTCACCCCCGCGCCCAGCGCCCGGGAGGGGATCGAGGGCCATGCCCGGGTACGCGAGCGGCGAGGCGAGGGCTACGAGGCCGAACTGCCGCTGTCCGGGGAGTTCCGGAGCCTGACGGTCGCCGGCCGCGCCGACGGTTATGATCCGGCCGCCAACCGCCTGGAGGAGATCAAGACCCACCGCGGCAGCCTGGAGCGCATGACGGCCAACCAGCGCGCCCTGCACTGGGCCCAGGCGGAGGTCTACGGCGCCCTGCTGTGCGCCGAACGCGGGCTCGAGTCCCTGACCCTGGCGCTGGTCTACCTGGATGTCGCCACCGGTCGCGAGACGCGGCTGACCCGGGAAGCCAGGGCCGACGACCTCCAGGCCGGCTTCGAGGCCCATTGCCGGGCCTTCCTGGCCTGGGCCGAGCAGGAGGCGGCGCATCGGGCGGCCCGGGACGCGGCCCTGTCGCGGCTCGCCTTCCCCCACGACGACTTCCGTCCCGGCCAGCGCGCCCTGGCGGAGGACGCCTACCGGGCCGCGGCGACCGGCCGCTGCCTGCTGGCGCAGGCGCCCACCGGCATCGGCAAGACCCTGGGGACCCTCTTCCCGCTGCTCGCCGCCATGCCCCGCCAGGCCCTCGACCGGCTGGCCTTCCTGACCATGAAGACCCCGGGGCGGCGCCTGGCCCTGGACGCCCTGGCGGACCTGGGCGCCGCCGACGGCGAGCCTCGCCTGCCGCTGCGGGTGCTGGAGCTGGTGGCCCGGGACAAGGCCTGCGAGCATCCCGACCGCGCCTGCCACGGCGAGGCCTGCCCGCTGGCGGAGGGCTTCTTCGATCGCCTGCCGGCGGCGCGCCGGGACGCCGTGGCTCGCGGTTGGTGGGATCGCGGCGCGCTGCGCGAGGTGGCGCTCGATCACGGCGTCTGTCCCTACTACCTGGGCCAGGAGCTGGCCCGCTGGGCCGACGTGCTGGTCGGCGACGTCAACCATTACTTCGACGATGGCGCCCTGATCCATGGCCTGGTGCAGGTCGACGGCACCCGGCTCGGCCTGCTGGTGGACGAGGCCCACAACCTGGTCGACCGGGCCCGGGGCATGTACAGCGCCGAGCTGGACCAGCGCCGGCTGAACCGGTTGCGCAGGTCGGCGCCCCCGGCCCTGTCGAGGCCGCTGGGACGCCTGGCCCGGCGCTGGCAGGCGCTGCTGCGCGAGGTCGACGAGTGTGACTGGCAGGCCCTGGACGAGCTGCCCCGGGGGCTGGTCGGCGCCCTCCAGCAGGCGGTGGCGGCGATCACCGACTACCTGGGCGAGCATCCGAGCGGGGCCGATCCGGCCCTGCAGGAGTTCCTCTTCGAGGCCCTGGCCTTTGCCCGGCTGGCGGAACGCTTCGGCGGGCACTCCCTGTGCGAGCTGCGCCGTCCCGGGCGAGGGCGGGCCCGGCTGGCGATCCGCAACCTGATCCCGGCGGACTTCCTGGCGCCGCGCTTCGAGGCCGCCCGGTGCGCGGTGCTGTTCTCGGCGACCCTCAGCCCGGCGGCCTATCACCGTGACCTGCTGGGGCTGCCCGACGACGCCGTGAGCCGTCGGGTGGCCGCCCCCTTCGCCGCCGAGCAGCTCGAGGTGCGATGCCGCACCGACGTCTCCACCCGGCTGGTCGACCGCGAGGCCTCGCTTGCGCCCATCGTCGCCGAGCTGGCCGGCCAGTACCGGCGCCGCCCGGGGCACTACCTGGCCTTCTTCAGCAGCTTCGCCTACCTGGAGGCGGCGCTTGCGCGCCTGCGCGAGGCCTGCCCGGCGATCCCGGTGCGCGCCCAGCATCGCGGCATGGACGAGGCCGAGCGCGAGGCCTTCCTGGCCGGCTTCGTCCCCGGGGAGGCGGGCATCGCCTTCGCCGTGCTCGGCGGGGCCTTCGCCGAGGGCATCGACCTCCCCGGCGAGCGGTTGATCGGGGCCTTCGTCGCCATCCTGGGCCTGCCGCCCTTCGATCCCTTCCACGAGGTGCTCAAGGCGCGGCTCGAGGCGCGCTTCGGCCGCGGCCACGACTACGCCTACCGGATCCCCGGCATGATCAAGGTGGTGCAGGCCGCCGGGCGAGTCATCCGCGGCCCCGAGGACCGCGGCGTGGTGGTGCTGATGGATGACCGCTTCGCCCGGGCCGAGAACCGGGCGCTGCTGCCCGACTGGTGGCGGCTCGGTTCAGGATCGGCCTGAGGGGCGATCGGGCGCGGTCGTGGCGATGTCCTCGTCGGCCTCGTAGAGCTCCTCCAGCTCCCGGGCCGCCGCCTGGATGGTCTGCATCTGCCGCTGCTCGTTGCCGAAGGCCTCGAGCTGGCGTCGCAGGGCCTGCTCGTCGTGGGGCCGGAAGGTATCGATGGTGTGCTGGGCCTGGTCCCGGGGAATGCCCAGCCCCACCAGCACCTCCCGGGTCAGCTCCAGGCTCGCCGGCAGCAGTTCGCGGATGATGTCGGTGACGCCGGCGCGCATCAGCAGCTGGGCGTGGTAGCGGTCGCGGGCCCGGGCATAGAGGCGCAGGTGCGGGAAGCGGCGCCGGACCCGGTGGACGATGCGCATCGAGGCCTCGATGTCGCCCACCGCCACCACCAGCACCCGGGCCCGGTCGGCCCCGGCGGCTTCCAGCAGGTCGAGCCGGGAGGCGTCCCCGAAGTAGACCTCGTTGCCGTAGCGGCGCACGAACTCGACGTGGTCGGCGTTGATGTCGAGCACCGTGTAGGGAATCTTCAGCCCCTGCAGGGCGCGGCCCATGATCTGCCCGAAGCGCCCGAAGCCGGCGATGATGATCTGGGGGCCATGCTGCGGGGGACGGTCGAAGTCCCGCCGGCGCCTCCTGGCCTTGAACAGCGGCCGCACCAGGCTGGCATGGGCCTGGAAGAGCACCGGCGTGGCGGCCATGGACAGCGACACCACCAGCACCAGCAGGCCGACCAGGGCGGGGTCGACCAGGGCGGCGGCGCCGGCGGCGGTGAGCAGCACGAAGCCGAATTCCCCGCCCTGGGACAGCAGCGCGCCCAGGTTCAGGGAGGCGCGCCAGCCCGTGCCGTAGGCCTTGGCGGTGATCACCAGGCTCAGCCACTTGGCGGCCAGCAGGGCGGCGGCGAGCCCCAGCACCAGGCCGGGACGCTCGCCCAGCAGGCCGATCTGGGCGGTCATGCCCACCGCCATGAAGAACAGCCCCAGGAGCAGGCCGCGGAAGGGTTCGATGTCGGCCTCGATGCTGTGGCGGTATTCCGAGTCGGCCAGCAGGACGCCGGCGATGAAGGCCCCCAGGGCCATGGACAGCCCGGCCAGCTCCATCACCAGGGCGGCGCCGATCACCACCAGCAGGGCGGTGCCGGCGAAGACCTCGCGGCTGCGGGTCGCGGCGGCGTAGCGGAACAGCGGGCGCAGCAGGTAGCGGCCGCCGACGATCAGCCCGGCGAAGGCGGCGACCGCGACCAGGACTTCCCCCGCCAGGGCGGGCCAGCCGCCGGCCAGGGGCGTCTCCCCGGCCAGCAGGGGCAGGGCGGCCAGCACCGGGATCGCCGCCAGGTCCTGGAAGAGCAGCAGGGCGAACGCATAGCGACCGTGGCGACTCCCCAGCTCGCCGCGCTCCCCGAGCAGCTGCAGCACCAGCGGGGTCGAGCAGAGCCCCAGGCTGAAGCCCACCACCAGGGCCGCGGTGGGGGAAAGGCCCGCCGCCAGGCCCAGGCCGGTGAGCAGCGCCGTGGTGACGGCCACCTGGAGGCTGCCGAAGCCGAACACCGCCTTGCGCATCAGCCTGAGACGGCTGGGCTTGAGCTCCAGGCCGATGACGAACAGCAGGAAGACGATGCCCACCTGGGAGAACTGCAGCACCGCGTCGGCATCCGGGACCAGGCCCAGCACCGAGGGGCCGATCATCACCCCGGCGAGCAGGTAGCCCAGCACCTCGCCGAGTCCCAGGCGCTTGATCAGGGGCACGATCAGCACGGCGGCACCGAGGAAGATCAGGACGTTGTAGAGCAGGTCGATGGCCAAGACGGGATCCTTCTGGGTCGAGTCGGCGGTGAGGGCTCGGGGACCAGCTTACCGCAGGCGGCGCCTCCATCGCTCAAGCAAGCATCGGGCCAACTCGCCGGGCGACACGACCCCGGTGGGTGGCGCCGGGCCGCCCGGGCGTCCTGCCGGCAGGCGCGCGCTCGCCTGGTGCATCGTACCCGCCGTGGCGACGCCGGCGCCCGGGATCAGGGCGAGACCCGGGTCGCCTCGCCGAGCCGGCGCTCCAGGCGCAGTAGCTCTTGCTGGCGCAGCCGGTAGTCCCGGTAGAGTCGGCGCAGCTCCCGGTGCAGGCGCCGGCGCTGCTCGGCGTCGGTGTCCTCGTCGAACAGCCGGCGCTCCGCCCGCTCGATCTCGCGTTCCGTCCCCGCCAGGGCGGCCTCGGCCTCGTGCAGGGCCCGGCCCTGGCGGTAGCGTTCGAGGAAGTCGGGCTCGAGCAGGGCCGGGCAGACGCCCTGGTAGCGCGCCCCGCGGCGGCCCTGACGGAAGCCGTTGGCCGGGGTGCAGTAGTCGAACAGGCCGCGCTGGCGACCCGTGAAGTAGGCCTCGGCATCGGGCGCGATGCCATACTCGGCGCAGGCCTTCCGGTGCTCGAAGAGCCGGGCCCGGGGCTGGCCCTGAGCGCCGTCCTGACGGCCAAGCTGGCGCCAGTCGGCGGTGCGGCACTCCCCCTCGGACAGGGTGGCGCAGCCCGACAGGCCGAGCAGGGCGAGGAGGGCGACAAGCAAGAGGGCCGGCGGACGGGGCATGGCTTCACTCCGTTGAGGCAGGAATCGCGCGTCCCCATCTTCGCACTCCCTTCCCGGGCCGCCCAGTCCCGGCGGCCCACGCCGGCCGTCGACCTGGGGTGACCCCGTCCGGCCCCTGGGCGACAATGCCGATCATCATCCACGGCTCGATGCCCCAGGAGGCCCGATGCGACTCAATGCCGACTTCCAGGCCCGCGTGGCGCTCACGCCGGATCAGTATCGCTGGGTGGCCTCGCCCACCCCCGGGGTCGAGCGCATGATGCTCGACCGCATCGGCGAGGAGGTCGCCCGGGCCACCTCCCTGGTGCGCTATGCGCCGAACAGCGATTTCCCCCCGCATGAGCACGGCGGGGGCGAGGAGATCCTGGTGCTGGAGGGCGAGTTCGCCGACGAGCACGGCGCCTACCCGGCGGGCTGCTACCTGCGCAATCCCATCGGCACCGCCCATGCCCCGCGAGTGGGCGAGCAGGGGGCGGTCATCTTCGTCAAGCTGCACCAGTTCGAGGCGGCCGACACCACCCGGACGGTCATCGACACCCGGGGCGGCCCCTGGGCGGATGGCCCGGTGGCGGGGATCGAGACGCTGCCCCTGCACGCCTTCGGCGACGAGCGGGTGCGGCTCGAGCGCTGGGCGCCGAACACCCGGGGCGGCGAGCGCGACCTGCCCGGCGGGGCGGAGTACCTGGTGCTCGAGGGCGTCCTGGAGGACACGGAGGGGACCTATCCGGCCGGCACCTGGCTGCGCCTGCCCCCGGGCCGTCGCCATGCGCCCTTCACCGGCTCGGCGGGCGCCCGGGTCTACGTCAAGACCGGTCACCTGCCGCCGGCCTGAGGCCGGCTCAGGCTTCCTCCTCGGCGGGCGGCTCGCGCGCCAGCAGGCGGTCGAGGGCCTCACGATGGGCGGAGAGCGCGACGGCGTGGCGAGCCATCTCGGCCCAGGGGTCCGCCTTCTGGGCCAGGCGACGGCGGAGGTTGCCCAGGGTCCAGCCCCGGGGGGTGGCCCCGCGTTCCAGCTCCGGCCAGGACAGCTGCGTGGCGACGGGCGCGCCCGCCAGGGCGCGCACGGCATAGGGCGCCACCGCGGTGGCGCCGTAGGCGTTGCGCATGACGTCCAGGAAGATCCGTCCCCGCCGCTGGCGCTTGCGCTGGGCCAGGGTGTAGCGATCGGGGTGGCGGCGGACCAGTACCCGAGCGGTGTCCCGGGCGAAGGCGCGACTGGCGTCGAAGTCGGCGCCGGCGTCGAGCGGCACCACCACATGGAAGCCCCTGGAACCGGTGGTCTGCACCCAGGCGCTCAGCGACAGTTCGTCCAGCAGGCCGCGCAGGTCCAGGGCGGCACGCCGCACCGACGCGACGTCCCGGCCGCCCTCGGGCGGGTCCAGGTCGAAGATCAGCCGGTCGGGGCGCTCGAGGTCGTCGGCCCGGGCCAGGTAGGGGTGCGGAGTGATCATCGCCTGGTCCGCCAGGTAGACCAGGGCCGCGCGACTGTCGATGACCGGCGCCATGAAGTGGCCGCCCTCGCGCTTGGGGAAGCGCACCCGCGTCAGCCAGTCGGGAAAGTGGGCCGAGGCGTCCTTCTGGTAGAAGCCCTCGCCGTCGAGGCCGTCGGGGAAGCGCTGCAGGCTGACCGGGTGGCCGTCGAGGTGCACCAGCATGGTGTCGCCGAGGTCGGCGTAGTAGTCGACCAGGTCGCCCTTGGTGAGTCCCGCCTCGGGGAAGAACGGCTTGTCGCGGTTCGAGGTCTCGATGTGCCGCCCATCGATCTGCATGGCGTCTCCCTGGCCGTGGCCGGCCGTCAGTCCTCGCGATGCACGTCCCGGGGCGCCTTGTCGCGGCGAAGCCCCTGGAAGCTTGGGTGGCGCAGGCGGCCGTCGCGGGTCCATTCGGTGAAGGCGACCTCACAGACCAGGCGGGGCGAGACGAAGCGAACGCCCTCGCGGGGCGGGTCGCCTCGCTGAAAGGGCGATGTCTCGCGCGCCAGCGGCGAGAGCCGATCCTTCAGGGTCGCCAGCATGGCGGCATCGAAACCGGTGCCGACCTTGCCCGCATAGACCAGCTCGTCCTCCTGATAGACCCCCAGCAGCAGGGCGCCCAGTCCCTCCCGTTCGCCGTGCGGCTCGGTATGGCCGCCGATGACGAATTCCTGCTGATGCCGACACTTCCATTTGCGCCACTCTCGTGAGCGTCCCGCGACATAGGCCGAGTCGGCGCGCTTGGCGATCAGCCCCTCCCAGCCCCTGTCACAGGCCTGGCGGTGATAGCCGGGCCCATCCTGGATCCGGTGGGGCGTCCAGCGCAGCGGCGCCCGCCAGTCGATCAGGGTGCGGAGCAGTTTCTTGCGGCTGCGCAGCGTGCACCCGGTGAGGTCGTGGCCACAGGCATAGAGACAATCGAACAGGTAGTAATAGACCCGCACCCCACTCCGCCGGGCCTCCTCCCGATCGGCGGCCTGCATGCGTGGCTGGAGGCGCTGGAAGTCGCTGCGGTGGCGGGCGTCGAAGGCGACGACCTCGCCGTCCAGCAGACAGCCCCGGGGGGCCTGGCGAGCCAGGGCGGCCTCGATATCGGGATAGCTGGCGTCCAGACGCCGATGGTTGCGAGAGTACAACTGGACCTCGCCCCCGGGGCGAATCCGGGCGATGACCCGCTCGCCGTCCAGCTTGCGTTCGAAGCACCAGCCATCGTCGTCGATGTCCGCGTGGCTGAGAGTCGCCAGCATGGGGGCATGCCAGCGGGGCATCGCGGTCCGGCGTGCCGGCTCTCGCTCCGCCGCTTCGAGGGGGGACAGAGGGTCAGTCATCGCCACTGGCCTCCTCGGCGGCGATCTCCTCCAGGGTACGGCCCGTGGCGACGGACCCGGGTTCGGTGGAGACGGGGTTGCGCCGGGCATCCGCCGCCTCGTCGTCCATCTTCACCAGCAGCCAGTCCTTGCCCTTCTCCAGGCGGGTGTGGATCAACGCATAGCCGCCGCGCAGCTTCTCGCCTTCCAGCCAGAAGGTGGCGTGGCCGTCGGCGAGCTGTTCGGCGATCGGGGCGTCGTCGTCCCCGAGGGGGCGATGGTGCCCCCGGTCCCAGACCAGCACCGTGCCCGCGCCGTACTGGCCCTCGGGGATGACGCCCTCGAAGTCGGCATAGGCCAGGGGGTGATCCTCGGTGGGAATGGCCAGGCGCTTGACGCGAGGGTCGGTGGAAGGGCCCTTGGGCACCGCCCAGGACTTGAGGACGCCGTCGACCTCGAGGCGGAAGTCGTAGTGGAGGGTGGAGGCGTCGTGCTGCTGGACGACGAAGATCGGTCGGTCGTCGTCCCCGCCGCGCCGTGGCTCGTCGCCCATGGGCTCGCGGGTACGCCGTGCATCGCGCTTCCGGCGATAGCGGGAGAGCTTGTCATCGGACGAGGCCATGGGGGGCGGCTCCTGCTGGATCTGTTCCCTCAGTCTAGGCGGCTCACGGGTTGTCCCGCGGCTCGCCGCGCTCGCACTTCACGCAGTCCAGCGCCAGGCCGAGCCGCGAGCGCCGGCCCGCCTCGGTGGTCACCCAGGGGCGCTCCACCCAGGGCGGCTGGTGGCGGACGTGCTGGTTGTGGCCGCAGGCCAGCTCGGCCACCCAGTGGCCCTCCGCGTCACGGTGATAGCCGACGATGGGCTGGCGCATGGCGAGCTCCTCAATCCTCCGGGGCGGCATAGAGCCGCAGGTGGGCGTCGACCACCGCCTCGATGTCGGCCAGGGTCGCCGCATCGAAGGCCCCGAGGCCCAGGCGGCGCAGCAGGGGCTCGCGGCCGATCAGGAAGAACACCACCTGGCCGACCAGGGTGTGGGTCTCGAGGATCACCCGCCGGTCATCGGGGTCACGGCCGATGAGCCGGCCGATCAGGCCGCTCAGGGTCGCCTGGACGACGCTGAAGGCCTGGGCCTGGAGGATCTCGAAGGCCTCGCTGGGGTTGACCTGCTCGCGCATCACCAGCAGCAGCCACTGGCGACAGTCGTCGTCCTCGGCGAAGGTGCGCACCATGCGCCGCATCACGCCGCGCAGCTCGGCGAGGGCGGCGTCGCGATCCGCGGGGGGCGGCACCGCCTCCTCCAGCGCCAGCCGGCCGCGCAGCTGGTCGGCGATATAGCCGGCCGCCGCCAGGTAGAGGCCATGCTTGTTGCCGAAATGGTAGGCGATGGAGCCGATGTTGGCCCCGGCGGCATCGGCCAGCATGCGGGTGGTGGTGGCCTTGTAGCCGTGCTCGCCGAACAGCCGGATGGCCGCGTGGATCAGCCGCTCGCGGGTGTCGCCGGGTTCGGGAGTGGGATATCGGGCCATGGCGTCAGCCTCCTCGGGCCGGTTCGCGGGTGTCGATGCCGAAGAAGAGGGTATAGAGCACGGGCACCACCCCCAGGCTCATGATGGTACCCACGCCGAGCCCGAAGGCCATGGCGCCGGCCATGCCGAAGAACAGCGGGTCGCGGCCGATGATCAGCGGCAGGAAGCCGAGGATGGTGGTGATCGCCGACATCAGGATCGGCCGCAGTCGCCGGGCCGAGGCCTTGACCACCGCGTCCCGCCCCGTCAGCCGCGGGTCTGCCCGCTCGATGTCGATGCGGTCGATCAGCACGATGGCGTTGTTGATGATGATGCCGGCCAGGCTGTAGATGCCGAGCAGCACCATGAAGCCGAAGTTGGCCCGGGTGGCCAGCAGGCCCAGGGCCACCCCGACGATCACCAGGGGGATGGTGGCGACGATCACCAGGGGCCGCTTGAAGGAGTTGAACTGGGCCACCAGCAGCACGAAGATCAGCCCGAGGCACAGCGGCAGGTTGGCCTGCAGCGCCGCCTGGCCTTCCCTGGACTCCACCACCACGCCGTCGAACTCGATCCAGTGACCCGGCGGCAGGGACGCCTCGAGCTCGCGCAGCGCCGGCTCGACCCGAGGCACCATGTCCTCGGCGGTGAGGCGCCGGTTTCGCCCCTCCACGGTGATGGTGCGCACCAGGTTCTCGCGATCGATGCGGTAGTAGCCGTTGTCGAGCCCGATGTCCGCCACCTGGTTGAGCGGCACGCCGGGCCCGGGGGTGCCCAGGGGGTAGACGGTGAGCGACTTGAGCCGGGCGAGGCTCTGGCGCTGCTCCTCGGCATAGCGCATGACCACCGGGATGATGTCGTCCCCCTCGCGGTACTGGCTCAGCCGGTAGCCGTCGAGGGCCCCCGAGAGCGACCGGGCGATGTCCTCGGAGGTGATGCCGGCGCTGCGGGCCCGAGCCTGGTCGACCTCGATGGTCAGCGACGGGATCCGTGCCTCCCAGCTCTGGCGCACGTCCCGGGCGCCGTCCAGCTCGCGCAGGATGCCCTCCACCCGCTCGGCGGCGGCGAACAGCACCTCCCGGTCCGGGCCCTTCACCTGGACCTGCAGCAGGGTGCTGTCCGAGGGGCCGAGGAACATCCGCGTGACCTGGGGCGAGAGATCGGGGTGGCGGGTGGCCAGGTAGTCCCGGGTGGCGTGGATCACGCCCTCGACCCGGTCGCGGCCGCTCACGTTGAGCACCAGGAAGCCCTTGTTGGGGGCGGGGTCGATGGGCGTCAGGGACAGCACGAAGCGCGGCCCGCCGAAGCCGGCATAGGCCGCCACGCCGGTGACGTCGGGGGCCAGGCCGGGCGCCTCGCGCAGCTCCCGGCTCAGCGCCTGGATCCGCCGGTCGGTGGCGTTCTCGGCGATGTCCGAGGGGAAGTCGAGGGTCACCAGCACCTGGTTGCGGTCCGAGTCCGGGAAGAACTTCTGGGGCACCAGCTGCATCATCGCCACCCCGGCCACCAGGGTCAGGGCCATGGCCGCGAGGAACAGGGCCCGGTGATGAAGCAGCCGGGCCAGCAGCCGGCCGTAGCGCCGCGACACCCAGCCGAAGGCGCGATCGGAGAGGTTGGGGCCGCCGTCCTCGGGCTCCCCGGGGGCCGCAGCCCCCCGCGGGGCCTGGAGGAAGCGATGGCACAGCGCCGGGGTCACCGTCAGCGACAGGAACCAGGAGCTCAGCAGGGTGATGGCGATGACGATGGAGATCGAGCGGGTGTACTCGCCGGCGGCGTGCTCGGCGAGCATCAGCGGCAGGAACACCAGGATGGTGGTCAGGCTGGACGACAGCAGCGGCAGGGCCAGTTCGCCGCCGGTCTCCTTGAGCGCCTGGTCGCGGCTGCTGCCCGCCTCCAGGCGGGTCTTGAAGTCCTCGGCGACGACGATGGCGTTGTCCACCAGCAGGCCCAGGGCGATGACCAGGGTGGCCAGGCTGGCCCGCTGCAGGGTGATCTCCGCGAGGCCCATCACGGCGAGCGTGGCCAGCATCACCGTGGGGATGATCGAGCCGACGATCAGCCCGGTGCGCACCCCGAGGAAGAGGATCACCACGCCCAGCACGATGGCCAGCGTCTGCAGCACGCTGCGGGTCACCCCGTAGACGGCGTTGGCCACCTGGTCGGGCTGGAAGGTCATGACGTCCAGGCGGTAGCCCGCCGGCAGGCTGGCCCGCAACTCGTCCAGGCGCGCCTGGATCGCCTGGCCGAAGTCCAGCACGCTGCGTCCCTCAAGCATCGAGACGGCGAAGACGATGGCCGGCTCGCCGTTGAAGTAGGCCGGCTTGTCCACCGGGTCCTGGTAGCCGCGACGGATCTCGCCGAGGTCGCGCAGGCGCAGGGTGCCGCCGTCGGGCAGCCGCAGCTCGGCGTCGCCCAGGGCCTCGAGGCTCTCGAACTCGCCGCTCACCTCGAGCGCCAGGCGCTGCTCGCCGGCCTCCAGCACGCCCCCCGGGGGGAAGATGTTGCGTCGCTGGATCTGGGCGGCCAGGTCGCCGGGCGTGAGGCCGAGCTCGGCGAGGCGCGCCTCGGCGATGTCGACGAACACGCGCTGCGCCTGGAGGCCCAGCAGCTCCACCTTCTTGGTGCCCGGCACGCCGTAGAGGACGGTGCGAACGTGCTCGGCGATCTCCTGCTGCTCGGCCTGGGGGAAGTCCTCGGCGGTGAGCGCCGCGGTCACCACCGCCACGTCGCCGAAGTCGTCGTTGAACACCGGATCCCGGGTGCCGGCGGGCAGGTCGGGGCGCGCCGCCTCGATCTTCTGGCGCACCTCGTCCCAGATCTGCTCCAGGTCGAAGTAGCGATCCTGGATCTCCACGTGGAGGATCGAGCGCCCGCGCATGGAGGTCGAGCGAATCTCCTCCACCTCGCCGACGGTACGGATGCGCTCCTCCAGGGGCTTGGTGATGTTCTCCTCCACCTGGGCCGCCGGCAGGCCGGGGAAGGCGGTGGTGACCACGGCCTCGCGCACGGTGATCGCCGGGTCCTCCCGGGCCGGCAGGGTGAAGTAGCTGTACAGGCCGAACAGCATGGCCAGCACGGTGGCCAGGTAGAAGACGGGACGGCGGCGGTGGGCGATCTGGCTCAGGTTCATCTCGGCCTCAGTTGTAGCGTTCCGGCCCCTCGCCGAGCAGGTTCACTTCCTGCCCGGGGCCGACGAACTCGGCCCCGCGGGCCACGATGCGCTCGCCGACGGCCAGCTCGCCGCGGACCAGGGCCCGGCCGTCGTCGATCGCCACCACCTCGACCGCGACCCGCTCCAGGCGCCTGGCCTCGGTGATGCGCAGCACATGAGCCCGCTCCTCGCCCGTGTAGACCAGGGCGGTGAGCGGCACCGGGAGGGTCGCGTCGGCGTCCGGCTCGCCCAGCGACAGCGCCACCTGGGCGGTCATGCCGGAGCGCAGGCCGGCGGGAGGGGCGTCCACGGCCAGGATCACCGGGTAGTCGTTGGAGGAGCGCGGCTGGGTGCCCAGGTGGCGCAGGGTGGCGGGGCTGGCGGCGCCGCCGAGCGCCGGGAAGATGACCTCGTGACGGGAGCCCTCGGCCAGGGCGCCGACCAGGGTCTCGGGCACGCTGGTCTCCACCTCGAAGCCTTCCCGGTCGGAGATCACCTCGAGGATCGGCTGGCCGGCGCCGACCCGCTCGGCGGGCTCGGCATGGCGCCGGCTCACCGACCCGTCGAAGGGGGCCGCCAGGGTCGTCAGCGTCAGGTCTCGCTCCGCCAGGTCCCGGGCCGCCTCGGCCGAGGCGTGCCGCGATTCGGCGGTGCCCAGGGCGGCTCGGGCGGCGTCCAGACGGGTCCGGCTGACGTAGCCCTGCTCGGCGAGCCGCGCGTGGCGCCGGTAGTCCTGGCGCTTCTCGCGCAGCACGGCCTCGGCCTCGCCGAGCTCGGCCTCCCGCTGACGGGCCACCAGCCGATAGCGTTCGTCGTCCAGTGTCGCCAGGACCTCCCCGGCGGCGAAGCGCTCGCCCACGTCCGCGGTCAGGCGGCGGATCTCGCCGGGGATCTCGAAGCTCAGCGAGGTGCGTTCGGCGGCCTTGACCCGGCCCGAGAGGCGGGTGACGGCGGCCCCGTTGCCGGCCTGGATGACGTGACTGTCCACCACGGTGGGCGGCGCCTCGGGCGGCGCGGCCTCCGGCGAGCAACCGGCGAGCAGCAGCGACAGGCCGGCCAGCAGCAGGGCGAGGGACTGCGCGCGGTGAAGGCATGACATGGAGGCGTTCCTCGGTGGCCGGTGGAGGCACCCGGAGGCCCGGGAGATGACGAGCAGTGTATTAATCAATTGATTAAATCGCAACGTCGCCTCGCTCGGCAAGGGCGAGACGCACCGGGCGGCGCCCCTGGCCGGGGGAATCTCTCAGGCGCCCTCGGGGGAGAGATGCTCGCGAATCAGCTCGTACAGCCGGGCGGCCGGCGCGGTGGGCCGGCGAGGTGCCCGGTGCAGCGCCAGCTCGATGGCGGGCAGCGGGGGCAGGCCGCTGGTCTCGTCCAGCGCCCGCAGCTCGCCGGTCAGCATGTTGCGGGTGACCACGACCACCGCCAGCCCGGCGGTGACGATGGGGGCCAGGCCGGTCATCGACTGGCTGGCATAGGCCAGCCGCCAGTCGCGTCCCGCGGCCTGCAGGGCATGCTCGGCCATTTCCCGGAAGACGTCCGCGCCGGGGGAGTACAGCGCCAGGGGCAGCGGATCCTGGAGCGACGGTTGCCGGTGCAGGCCCACCGCCCACACCAGGGGCTCGCGGCGGATCACCTCGCCCCCCGGGGAGTCCCGCTGACGGGTCACCAGGGCCAGGTCGAGCTCGCCGGCGCGGACCTGCTGGATCAGGGAGACGCTGGTGCCGCAGTGCACCTGGAGCCGCACCGCCGGGTAGAGCTGGTGGAAGTAGGAGAACACCGAGGGCAGCAGCGAGGCGTAGTCCTCGGGGATGCCCAGGCTCAGGTCCCCGGAGACCGTGCCCTTCTGCATGTCGCTCCAGGCCTCGTCGTTGAGGGCCAGCAGGCGGCGGGCATGGCCCAGCAGACGCTCGCCCTCCGGCGTGAAGCGCAGGCGGCGCCCCTCCCGCTCATGCAGGTCCACCCCCAGGGCGGTCTCCAGCCGGTGCAGCTGCATGCTCACCGTGGACTGGGTGTAGGCGAGGCGCTGGGCCGCGCCGGTGACGGTGCCGGTATCGGCGATCGTCACCAGGGTCCGCAGCAGGTTGAGGTCGAAGGTTCTCGGACGCATACATCACCAGCCTTGATGATTCATATCATGAAGAATCGTTTTTGTGATGATTCTGACGCGGATAGCCTGCCCCTGTCATTCATCGGACAGGGAGGAGGCGACATGCGGTTACCCAGTTCAGGATCCGGACAGGTCATGGTCGCCGGCGTCATGCCGGCCTTGCTGGCGGTGGTGCTATGGAGCCTCGCTCCGCTATTGGTTGACATGGCGAGAAGCATTCCGCCGCTGCGCCTCACGGCCCTGGCCCTGCTCGCCGGCGCCCTGGGCGCCCTGCCGATGAGCGGTCGTGCCGGCGGGGCCCGGCCACCGCTGTCCTGGCGCTGGCGGGCGGTCGTCTTCGCGGGGCTTCCCCTGCTGGTACTGGGCGCCGTGGGCTCCTATCTCGCCGGCCTCGGCCTGGCCCCCACCGCCGAGGCGGCCCTGGTCACCTATACCTGGCCGGTGATGTTCGTGGTGCTCAGCCAGTGGACCCTGCACGGGCGGGTGCCCGGGACGGTCATCGGCGGGGCGCTGGTGGCCTTCTCCGGGGCGGCGCTGCTGCTGGCGCCCCAGCTAGGGTCGGGCGGGATCGCCGAGCATCTGCCGGGCTACCTGTTGGCGCTGCTGTCCGGTTGCTGTTGGGCGCTCTACTCCTGGCTCTGCCAGCGGGCGCCGGTCTCGCTGGCGGCGGTGATGCCGCGGTTGTTCCTGCTGGCCAGCGTCATCGCCGCGGCGGCCAGCCTCGGGATCGAGGGGCGTGCGGTGATGCCCGATCTCGGCGCCCTGGTCGCCGCCCTGGCCCTGGGGCTGGGGCCCTACGGCCTGGCCATGGTGTCCTGGGATCGGGCGCTGCGCCTCGGTCGCAGTGGCCTGGTCGGCAGCCTGGCCTACGGGGTGCCGGTCCTGGCGGCGTGCTTCCTGGTGATCGGGGGCGCGGCCACGCCGGACTGGCGCCTGCCCGCCGCGGCGGCGCTGGTGGTGGCCGGTTGTGCCCGGGCCAGCCGGTGAGGCCGGGGGCTCGCTGACGCCTGCGGGCCGGTGGCCGCGGTCACCGCCCCGTCGCCTGCCGACGCACGCAGCGTTTGCGCGAAGCCATGCCTGCCGTCCACCTTGAGAGGAGCCGACGACCGGGAGGGCGAAGAGGATGGCGCATGATGCCGAGCGTCTCGAGGTGGGCCGACCGCAGGGCATGTCCGTGATCAGCCTGCTGTTGCTGGCCAACGGCCTGACCTTCCTGGTCGAGCTGATCCTGCCTCGGCCGATGTTCCAGTACTTCGCGCTCTGGCCCCTGGGCGAGGCCCCGGCGACCCTGCCCTTGCCCATCGACATGCCGGTGGGCGAGTTCCACCTCTGGCAGCTGCTGAGCTATGCCTTCCTCCACGGCAGCCTCTTTCACCTCTTCATCAACATGTTCGTGCTGTGGATGTTCGGCAGCCCCCTGGAGCGCGACTGGGGCAGCCAGCGCTTCGCCGTCTACTACTTCCTGTGCGTGCTGGGAGCGGGGGCGGTGCAGCTGCTGGTCGTCTCGACGGGGGACTTCGCGCCCACCGTGGGGGCCTCCGGCGGCGTCTATGCGCTGCTGCTGGCCTTCGGCATGCGCTATCCCAACCAGTACATCCTGCTGCTGATCCCGCCGATTCCCATGAAGGCCAAGTACTTCGTCATCGTCATCGGCGTGGTCGAGCTGTGGTCCGGCATCGCCGGCACCCGGGAGGGCGTGGCGCACTTCGCCCACCTGGCGGGGATGGTGGTGGGGCTCTTCCTGCTGCTGAGCTGGCGCCAGCGGCCGCCGTCGCGGTGGTAGCGCCGGTTTCTTGCCCCGGCCAGTGGCGAAGCCTGATCCAGGAGTGGAAGCGGGCGGTGCGCCTGACGGTGTGGTGTCATCATGAAAATGGCCGATGCCCCTGGGCATCGGCCATAGTTCCGGCTTCTCGGAATGCGTGCCCGTCGATCAATCCCAGCTCAGCGCGCCGCCCACCTGGTACTCGGTGACGCGGGTCTCGAAGAAGTTCTTCTCCTTGCGCAGGTCGATGATCTCGCTCATCCACGGGAAGGGGTTCTCGGCGCCCGGGAACTGCTCCTTCAGGCCGATCTGCGCCAGGCGGCGGTTGCAGATGAAGTGCAGGTACTCCTCCATGATCGCCGCGTTCATGCCCAGCACGCCGCGGGGCATGGTGTCGCGGGCGTAGGCGATCTCCAGCTCGGTGCCCTCGAGGATCATCTGGGTGACCTCGTCCTGGAACTCCGGGGTCCACAGGTGCGGGTTCTCGATCTTGATCTGGTTGATCATGTCCACGCCGAAGTTCAGGTGCATGGACTCGTCGCGCAGGATGTACTGGAACTGCTCGGCGACGCCGGTCATCTTGTTGCGCCGGCCCATGGACAGGATCTGGCTGAAGCCGCAGTAGAAGAAGATGCCCTCGGTCACGCAGTAGAAGGCGATCAGGTTGCGCAGCAGCTCCTGGTCGGTCTCCGGGGTGCCGGTGTGGAAGTCCGGGCGGGCCAGCGACTGGGTGTGCTTGAGGCTCCAGGCGGACTTGGCGGCCACCGAGGGCACCTCGCGGTACATGTTGAAGACCTCGCCCTCGTCCATGCCCAGCGACTCCACGCAGTACTGGTAGGCGTGGGTGTGGATGGCCTCCTCGAAGGCCTGGCGAAGCAGGTACTGGCGGCACTCCGGGTTGGTGATCAGGCGGTAGACGGCCAGCACCAGGTTGTTGGCGACCAGCGAGTCCGCGGTGGAGAAGTAGCCCAGGCTGCGCTCGACGATGCGGCGCTCGTCGGCGGTAAGGCCGTCGGCGCTCTTCCACAGCGCGATGTCGGCGTTCATGTTCACTTCCTGGGGCATCCAGTGGTTGGCGCTGCCGTCCAGGTACTTCTGCCAGGCCCACTCGTACTTGAAGGGCACCAGCTGGTTGAGGTCGGCGCGGGCGTTGATCATGCGCTTCTGGTCGACCTCGATGCGCGCCGCGCCCATCTCCAGCTCCTCCAGGCCGGCGGCCACGTCCAGCTCCTCGAGGGACTGCTTGGCGCGGGTCAGGCGGTCCTGGTCGGCGGCGGCGTACTGGCCGGCGCTCTCGCGGACCTCCTCGGCGGGGGCCTCGGCCCTGGGCTCAACGGCGGGCTGCGGGGCGGGCGCCGGCTGGGGCGCCTCGGCGATCGCGGTATCGTCTTCGTGGAACTCGTTCCAATCGATCATGCTGTCCTCTCCCGGTGGTGGGCCGGATGCTGCTCAGGAGCGCCGCCAAGCGGCGCCCCTGGTGCGATAAGGTGGTGTGAAGGCCGCAAGGTCGGCACCTTACGGCTTGTCGCTAGGCGCTTGTCGCTCGGCGCTTACTGGCACGCCTCGCAGCCCAGCTCGTCCATGTCGCCCGCCGAGGGCGCCCGGGAGCCGCTGCCGCTCTTGCCCTGCAGGAAGTCGTCGATGCCCTTGGGCTCCGGCTTCGGTTCCGGGGCGGCGGACGGTATCGACGCCGGGGCCGCGCCGGGCGAGGCGTTGCTCACCGCGTTGAGGTTGCCGCGGTCCACGGTGGACTTCTCCACCGCCGTGGCGCCCAGGGCGCGCAGGTAGTAGGTGGTCTTGAGGCCGCGGAACCAGGCCATGCGGTAGGTCACGTCCAGCTTCTTGCCGGAGACGCCCTTGATGTAGAGGTTCAGCGACTGGGCCTGGTCGATCCACTTCTGGCGACGGGCGGCGGCCTCGACCAGCCACTTGGGCTCCACCTCGAAGGCGGTGGCGTACTTGGCCTTGAGGTCCTCCGGGATGCGGTCGATGGGCTGCACGGAGCCGTCGTAGTACTTGAGGTCGTTGATCATGACCTCGTCCCAGAGGCCGCGGTCCTTGAGGTCGTTGACCATGTAGGCGTTGACCACGGTGAACTCGCCCGACAGGTTCGACTTGACGAACAGGTTCTGGTAGGTCGGCTCGATGGACTGCGAGACCCCGCAGATGTTGGAGATGGTCGCGGTCGGGGCGATGGCCATGACGTTGGAGTTGCGCATGCCCTGTGCGGCGATCTTCTCGCGGATGCGGTCCCAGTCCTGGGTGGTGGAGGTGTCGACCTCGATGTACTTCTCGCCGCGCTCCTGCTTCAGGTTCTCGATGGAGTCGATGGGCAGGATGCCCTGGCTCCACAGCGAGCCCTCGAAGCTCTCGTAGCGGCCGCGCTCGGCGGCCAGGTCGGCGGAGGCCTCGATGGCGTGATAGCTGACCAGCTCCATGGAGCGGTCGGCGAAGGTCACGGCGTCCTCGGAGGCGTAGGCGATGTCCTGGGCGTAGAGGGCGTCCTGGAAGCCCATGATGCCCAGGCCCACCGGGCGGTGCCGGAAGTTGGAGCGCTCCGCCTGGGGCACCGCGTAGTAGTTGATGTCGATGACGTTGTCGAGCATGCGCACGGCGGTGCGCACGGTCTGCCTCAGCTTGTCGCCGTCGAAGGCACCGTCCACCACGTGCTGGGCCAGGTTGATGGAGCCCAGGTTGCACACCGCGATCTCGTCGGGGCTGGTGTTCAGGGTGATCTCGGTGCACAGGTTGGAGCTGTGGACCACGCCGGCGTGCTGCTGCGGGCTGCGCAGGTTGCACGGATCCTTGAAGGTGATCCAGGGGTGGCCGGTCTCGAACAGCATCGAGAGCATCTTGCGCCACAGGTCCTTGGCCTTCACCCGCTTGAACAGCTTGAGCTGGCCGTTGCGGGTCATCTCCTCGTATTCCCGGTAGCGCTTCTCGAAGGCGGCGCCGTACAGGTCGTGGAGGTCCGGGCAGGTCGCCGGGGAGAACAGGGTCCACTCCTGGTCGTCGAAGACCCGCTTCATGAACAGGTCCGGCACCCAGTTGGCGGTGTTCATGTCGTGGGTACGGCGGCGGTCGTCGCCGGTGTTCTTGCGCAGCTCGAGGAACTCCTCGATGTCGAGGTGCCAGCTCTCGAGGTAGGCGCAGACCGCGCCCTTGCGCTTGCCGCCCTGGTTGACCGCCACGGCGGTGTCGTTGACCACCTTGAGGAAGGGGACCACGCCCTGGGACTTGCCGTTGGTGCCCTTGATGTAGGAGCCCAGCGCGCGCACCGGGGTCCAGTCGTTGCCCAGGCCGCCGGCCCACTTGGAGAGCAGGGCGTTGTCGCGGATGGCGCTGTAGATGCTGTCCAGGTCATCCGGCACCGTGGTGAGGTAGCAGCTGGAGAGCTGGCTGCGGACGGTGCCCGAGTTGAACAGGGTCGGGGTGGAGGCCATGTAGTCGAAGCTGGAGAGCAGCTCGTAGAACTCGATGGCCCGCGCCTCGCGGTCGTCCTCGTTGAGGGACAGGCCCATGGCCACGCGCATGAACATCACCTGGGGCAGCTCGTAGCGCACCTCGTCGCGGTGGATGAAGTAGCGGTCGTAGAGGGTCTGCAGGCCCAGGTAGGTGAACTGGGCGTCGCGGGTGTGGTCCAGGGCGTCGCCCAGGCGCTCCAGGTCGAACTCGGCCAGCCGCGGGTCGAGCTGCTCGAACTCGATGCCCTTCTCGATGTAGGCCAGGAAGGCCGGCTTGTAGTAGTCGGCCATCTCCTGGTAGGTGGCCTCGTCGGCGATGCCCAGGAAGGACAGCGCCTCGCGGCGCAGGTTGTCCTGCAGCAGGCGGGCGGTGACGTAGGTGTAGTTGGGATCCTTCTCCACCAGGGTGCGGGCGGTCATCATCAGGGCCTGGGAGACGCCGTCCACGCTGACCCCGTCGTAGAGGTTCTTCAGGGAGTCCTCGACGATCCTGTTCGGTTCGACGTTGGCCAGGCCCTCGCAGGCGTCATGCACCAGGGTCTCGACGCGGCCCAGGTCCAGCGGACGGGTGCTGCCGTCCGGGGCGGTGACGTTCAGGGTGGGGTGGGGCTTGGCGATGTCGCCGCCGGCCTCGGCGCGGGCGCGGGCGTGCTCCTCGCGGTACAGCACGTAGGCACGGGCCACCTTCTGTTCCCCGGCGCGCATCAGCGCCAGCTCCACCTGGTCCTGGATGTCCTCGATGTGTACGGTGCCGCCGTCGGGCATCCGCCGCAGGAAGGCCTGGGCGATGCCCTCGGAGGCCTGCTGGACGAAGTCGCGGACTCGCGAGGAGGTGGCGGCGTTGTCGCCCTCCACGGCGATGAAGGCCTTGCTCAGGGCCACGGCGATCTTGCCGGCATCGAAGGGCACCACATCGCCGGTGCGCTTGATGACACGCAGGGTCTGCGGTGCGGTAACGGAGACGGACGGACGGTCCGGGGTAGCGGTGGTTTCCATGGCGCCGGGGTTCCCTACCTTGATGTGTCGGTGGACGAGGGCCGCCGTAGGGCGACTGTTGACAGAATTCGGGGTGCTTGCTATGGCACAGGATGTGGTGTCCTCGCCGAGGTCGAGCACAAGATAGTGTGCTTTCTGCCGCTCATCAAGTGGATAACTTGTGGATGGCCTGTGGCCTTCCGGGGGGTGTTTCTAGGCCTCGGCGCGAGCCCGCGTGGTTGGGCCTTCGGCGCGATTTTCGCCGTCAAGGCGTTTGAGCGAAGGGCGGCGATGTCGGGTATCCTTTAGCTATTGACGGTTGGCAAACGACGCCGGCCCTGACGCATGCCCCATCGAGGAACAGAATGGACGAGAGCCTGGACCCCCGTGAACAGGATCATGTGCTGATCATCGAGGATGATGAGCGCCTGGCCGAGTTGACCCGCGACTATCTCGAGGCCAATGGCTTCCGGGTGACCCTGGAGGCCGACGGCGCCCAGGGCGTCGAGCGGATTCTCAACCTGCAGCCGGACCTGGTCATCCTGGACCTGATGCTGCCCGGCGAGGACGGCCTCTCGATCTGTCGGCGCGTGCGCTCGGACTACCCCGGCCCGATCCTCATGCTCACCGCGCGCACCGACGACATGGATCAGGTGCTGGGGCTGGAGATGGGCGCCGACGACTACGTGGCCAAGCCGGTCCAGCCCCGGGTGCTGCTGGCCCGCATGCGCGCCCTGCTGCGCCGCCGGGAAGCCGGGGCGGCCGGCGAGGAGCAGCGCCTGGTGTTCGGCGACCTGGAGATCGACAATGCCACCCGGGAGGCCTTCCTCGCCGGGGAGCGCATCGACCTGACCAGCGCCGAGTTCGACCTGCTCTGGCTGCTGGCCAGCAACGCCGGGCGGGTGCTGACCCGCGAGGAAATCTTCGCCCAGCTGCGCGGCATCAAGTACGACGGCCAGGATCGGTCCATCGACGTGCGCGTCTCGCGCATTCGTCCCAAGATCGGCGACGATCCCAACCAGCCGCAACGGATCAAGACCGTGCGCAGCAAGGGCTACCTCTTCGTCAAGGACGGCTGATGGCCCCTTCCCGCCTGCTGCCCCGTGCCCTGGCCGACAGCACCTTCCTGCGGGTCTACGTGCTGCTGGCCCTGGCCCTGGTGCTGATCTTCGCCCTGGCGCTGCTGGCCATCACCGTCGTCGACAAGGTGCGTCGCCAGCACTACCAGGAGCAGCTGGCCGAGGCGCCGATGACCCTCCTGACCGCCCAGCTCGCCGAGCTGCCGAGGCCGCGTCGAGCCGAATGGCTGAGCGAACAGGGCGCCCGCCTGGCCATCCGCCTGTCGCTGCATGACCTGGAAGACCATCCGCTGAACTATTTCGAGCGGGCTCGCCTGGAGGGCGGTCAGACCCTGGTCAGCCAGACCGAGGCCGCGGGCTGGCGACTCCTCCGTCGCCTGCCCGGCGAGGACCGCCTGCTGCAGGCCCAGCTGGCCAGCCTGGGGGAGCACCAGCTGATGGGGCTGGCGCGGCTGCTCGGTGAGTGGCTGCTGGCGGTGCCGGCCGAGCGGCGTGCGGCGCGGGTGGAACGGCTGCAGAGCCCGGTGATCCGGCTGCGGCTCACCGACGCCCCGCCCGAGGGGCTCGACCCCGCCCGGCTCGCGGGCTTGAGCGATACCGAGGTGGTGGTCCGCCTGCTGCCCCAGCGCTGGGCCATGTCGCTGTACCTTCGCCTGTCCGGGGAAACGGGCCGGATGCAGTGGGTGGAGGTCGGCCCCCTCTATGCCTTCGAGCCCCTGCCGGCTTCGCTGTTGCTGGTGCTGCTGCTGTTGTTGCTGGTGATGCTCGCGGTGATCATCTACCTGATCGTGCGCAGCGTGGAGGCCCGCATGGTGCGCCTCGAGCTGGCGGCCACGCGCATCGCCGCCGGTCGCCTCGACACCCGGGTCAAGATCGAGGGCAGCGACTTCATCGGGCGGCTGGGGATGGCCCTGAACGGCATGGCCGCCCAGGTGCAGTCGTTGCTGCGCGGCCAGCAGGACATGATGCGTGCGGTGTCCCATGAGCTGCGCACGCCGGTGGCGCGGATCCGCTTCGCCGTGCAGATGGTCGAGGACATGACGGACGATCCGACGGTACGCCGCCACCTGCAGGGCATCGACACCGACATCGCCGAACTCGACGACCTGGTCGACGAGATCCTGACCTATGCCCGGCTGGGCAGCGAGCAGGCCAACGGGGTGGAGTTCGAGACCTCGCTGGTGGAATGCCGGGCCATGGCCGAACGGGTCATCGAGGCGCTCCACCCGCTGCACGCTCACCTGTCCCTCCGCCTCTCGCCGGGGGCGGAGGTGGAGGCCACGGCGGAGCCGCGCTACCTGCAGCGGGCGTTGCAGAACCTGGTGGCCAACGCCTGCCGTCACGCCCACGCCCGGGTGATGATTCGCGTGCACGGCGAACCCCGGCTGGTGCGCATTGACGTCGAGGACGACGGGCCCGGCGTGCCGGTCGCCAAGCGCGGCGAGATCTTCAAGCCCTTCTCGCGCCTCGACGACAGTCGCGCGCGGCGCTCGGGAGGCTACGGACTGGGGCTGTCCATCGTCCAGAAGGTCATGGCCTGGCATGGCGGCAGCGTCATGGTCGACGACAGCCCGGCGCTGGGCGGGGCGCGCTTCACCCTGCTGTTGCCGCAGCGCACCAACGCCCGGGAAGCGTAGATCGGGGAAGCGGCCCAGGCCGGACAAGCCGAAGGCGCATCCGGCGAGCAGAGGGCATGTCCGGCCCCGGCCATCCGGACGCCCGTCGTCATGCCGGCTTGATGCCCTCCAGCACCCCGAAGGAGGTCTCCCGGGCGGTGCGCAGGAAGTCCTCCATCCAGGGCGCCTCCCGGGTCTCCTCGCGGATCGCCGCGAACAGGGTGCTCCAGACGCCCTGTTCGCCCAGCGGCACCGCCTTCACGTAGTCCCGCTCCAGGTACTCGGTCAGGGCCCAGTTGGGCAGGGCGCAGACGCCGCGGCCGCTGGCCACCAGCTGCATCATCATGATCGTCAGCTCGGCGGTGCGCACCTCCCGGGGCTTCACCCCGGCCGGGTCGAGGAACTGGGTGAAGACGTCCAGCCGCGAATGCTCGACCGGATAGGTGATCAGGGTTTCCTCGGCCAGGTCGCCCGGGGTCACGAAGGGTCGGCCGGCGAGTCGGTGCTGCCGGGCGACGGCGAGCAGGCCCTCGTAGCGGAACAGCGGTTCGTAGTGCACGCCGGTGAGCGGCTGGGGATCGGCGGTGATCACCAGGTCGAGCTGCTCCCGGGCCAGTGCCGGCAACGGGTCGAAGTGATGCCCCCCGGGAATGTCGATCTCCACCTCGGGCCAGTGGTCACGGAAGTGGTCCACGGTGGGCATCAGCCACTGGAAGCAGCTGTGGCACTCGATGGCCATGTGCAGGCGACCCTGCTCGTCACCCGCCAGCCTGGCCAGGTCGCGCTCCGCCATGCGCACCTGGGGCAGCACCTGCTCGGCGAGCGACAGCAGCCGCAGGCCCGCCCGGGTGAATTCCACCGGGCGGGTCTTGCGCAGGAACAGCGGACTGCCCAGGCGCTCCTCCAGGTCCTTGATCTGGTGGGAGAGGGCCGACTGGGTCAGGTGGACCCGCTCGGCGGCCTCTACCAGGGAGCCGGCGTCGCGCAGGGCGACCAGGGTGCGGAGGTGACGGAGTTCGAGCATGATCCTGAGATGTGTTCATGTTGTGGATTAGCAAGTTTAGTTTGATTCAGCCATGCTGGCCAGCCAGACTCCGTAGCATCATTCATGATTATGGGGTTTCAACATGACATCCGCTCATATTCTGGGCTACCCCCGCATCGGCGCGGACCGCGAGCTCAAGAAGGCCACCGAGGCGTACTGGAAGGGCGACATCGATCGCGAGGCCCTGGAGGCCGAGGGGCGCGAGCTGCGTCGACGCCACTGGGCGGACCAGCGCGAGGCCGGCCTGGCGTGGGTCACGGTGGGTGACTTCGCCTTCTACGATCAGGTGCTCAACGTCTCCACGCTGCTCGGGGCGGTGCCGGCGCGCTTCGGCGCCGAGGCCGAGGTCGCCCGCGGCGAGGTGGACCTCGATACCACCTTCCGCATGGCCCGCGGGCGGGCGCCCGTCGGCGAGCCCGCTGCGGCCTGCGAGATGACCAAGTACTTCGATACCAACTACCACTACCTGGTCCCCGAGCTGCAGCCGGGCCAGCGCTTCCGCCTGGCCAGCACGCGGCTGTTCGACGAGGTCGAGGAGGCCAGGGCCGAAGGGCATGCGGTCAAGGTGGCGCTGACCGGGCCGCTGACCTGGCTGTGGCTGGGCAAGGGCCGTGGCGAGGGCGCCGAGGCCTTCGATCGCCTGGAGCTGCTCGACGGGGTGCTCGAGGTCTATGGCCAGGTGCTGGCCCGGCTGGCCGAGCTGGGCGTGGAGTGGGTGCAGCTCGACGAGCCGGCCCTGGTGCAGGATCTGCCGACGGACTGGAAGCAGGCCTACGAGCGGGCCTATCACCGCCTGCAGGCGGCGCCGGTGAAGCTGCTGCTGGCGACCTACTTCGGCGGCCTGGGCGATAACCTCTCGCTGACCGTGGGGCTGCCGGTGGACGGCCTGCACCTGGACGCGGTCCGCGCGCCGGAGCAGGTCGAGGCGGTGGTCGACCGACTGCTGCCCCACAAGGTGCTGTCGCTGGGGGTGATCGACGGTCGCAACGTCTGGCGTGCCGACCTGGCCGCGCTGCGCGGCCGGCTGGCGCCGCTGGCGGCCAGGCTGGGCGAGCGGCTGTGGCTGGCCCCCAGCTGCTCGCTGCTGCACGTGCCGGTGGACCTGGCCGCCGAGACCGAGCTCGACGCCGAACTCATGAGCTGGCTGGCCTTCGCCCGCCAGAAGCTCGACGAGACGGTGACCCTGGCTCGCGCCCTGGGCGATCGCCTGGGGGCCGAGGACGAGGCGCGCCTGGCCGAGGCCGGCGTGGCGCTGGCGGCCCGCCGTGCCTCGCCGCGGATCCATCGTCCGGCGGTGGCCGAGCGGCTGGCCGCGGTGACCGCCGCCGACGGCGAGCGGGAGAGCCCCTACGGCGAGCGGGCCCGGGTCCAGCGCCGCCACCTGGACCTGCCGTTGTTCCCCACCACCACCATCGGCTCCTTCCCGCAGACCGCCGATATCCGGGCCGCCCGCCGGGCCCACAAGGCCGGTGAGCTGTCGGACGCCGACTACGAGGCGCGCATGGCGGCGGAGATCGCCGATGCCGTGCGTCGCCAGGAGGCGCTGGGGCTGGACATGCTGGTCCACGGCGAGGCCGAGCGCAACGACATGGTCGAGTACTTCGGCGAGCGGCTCGAGGGCTTCGCCTTCACCCGCTTCGGCTGGGTACAGAGCTATGGGTCGCGCTGCGTCAAGCCGCCGATCCTGTTCGGCGACGTGGCCCGCCCGGCGGCGATGACGGTACGCTGGAGCGAGTATGCCCAGTCGCTCACCGACAAGCCCATGAAGGGCATGCTGACCGGTCCGGTGACCATCCTGCAGTGGTCCTTCGTGCGCGACGATCAGCCCCGGGCCGCTACCTGCCGGCAGATCGCCCTGGCGCTGCGCGACGAGGTGGCCGACCTGGAAGCCGCCGGCATCCGCGCCATCCAGATCGACGAGCCGGCGCTGCGCGAGGGGCTGCCGCTGCGCCAGGCCGAGTGGCAGGCCTATCTCGACTGGGCGGTGGACTGCTTCAAGCTGAGCGCCGCGGTGGCCGCGGATGCGACTCAGGTGCACACCCACATGTGCTACTCGGAGTTCAACGACATCATCGGCGCCATCGCCGCCCTGGACGCCGACGTCATCACCATCGAGACCTCACGCTCCGACATGGAACTGCTCGACGCCTTCCGCGACTTCGCCTATCCGAACGAGATCGGGCCGGGCGTCTACGACATCCACTCGCCGAACCTCCCCGAGGTGGCCTGGATGGTGGCGCTGATGGAGAAGGCCGCCGAGCGCATCCCGGTGGAGCGGCTCTGGGTCAACCCGGACTGCGGCCTCAAGACCCGCGGCTGGGCCGAGGTGGAGCCGGCGCTGGCCCGCATGGTCGAGGCGGCACAGGCGCTGCGCCGACGCCACGGCTGAGACGCGGGCGAAAGCTGGCGGCGCTCGGCCATACATCGTTAAAAATCGGCTTAAAATGCTCATTTAGAGCTAACTAAACTCCGCTTTTGCGCCGATTTTTGCCTTGTCTGGCCGTCGCTCGCGGCGCTTTTCCTCCCAGTCCGTGCGGATGGTGGGGGCTCAACTGTGTACCGGGCGTTTCCCCCGACTTCGTCCTCTTCCTGGGCTGCTAGGCTTATCGAGACCGAAGCCGGCCACCAGGGGGAGCGGCCCGCATGGAACCAGAACCGAGGGCGCGGACCACGGCGCTGATCGATCGCCGCGGGCTGCAGGCACTGATCGAGGCCCTGGCCGATGAGGGCTATCGGGTGGTGGGACCGACGCGACGCGACGACGCCATCGTCTACGACGACCTGGCGGACCTCGACGATCTCCCCGCCGGCTGGACGGAGCACCAGGAGGCGGGCCGCTACCGGCTCGTGGCCCGCGACGATCAGGCCCTGTTCGGCTACGCGGTGGGCCCCCATGCCTGGAAGCGCTTCCTGCATCCGCCCGTCGAGACCCTGTGGACGGCGCAGCGCGACGAGCACGGCCTCACCTTCCGGAGCCCCGAGCCCGCCGAGGAACGCTTCGCCTTCCTCGGCGTGCGCGCCTGCGAGCTGCAGGCCATCGCCATCCAGGATCGGGTCTTCCTCGAGGGGCCCCACGTCGACGCGGGCTATGGCGCCCGTCGTCGCGAGGCCTTCATCGTCGCCGTGAACTGCGGGGAGGCGGGCGGGACCTGCTTCTGCGTCTCCATGCAGACCGGCCCCCGGGCCGAGTCGGGCTTCGACCTGGCGCTGACCGAGCTGCTCGAGGCCGATCGTCACGATTTCCTGGTCGAGGTCGGCAGCCCCGCCGGCGCGGCGCTGCTCGAGCGTCTCCCTCACCGGAAGGCCGGCGGGGCCGATCACCGGGCGGCCGACGCGGTGGTGGCGCGTACCGCCAGCCGGATGGGGCGAGAGCTGGAGACCCAGGGGCTCAAGGCGCTGCTCCAGGACAATCCCGAGCATCCCCGCTGGGACGACGTCGCCGAGCGCTGCCTGACCTGCGGCAACTGCACCATGGTCTGTCCCACCTGCTTCTGCACCACCGTGGAGGATCACAGCGACCTGGCCGGCACCCGGGCCGAGCGGGTCCGCCTGTGGGATTCCTGCTTCACCCTGGACTTCTCCTACCTGCACGGCGGCAGCGTGCGCCAGAGCCCCCGCAGTCGCTACCGGCAGTGGATGACCCACAAGCTGGCCAGCTGGATCGACCAGTTCGGCACCTCGGGATGCGTGGGCTGCGGTCGCTGCATCACCTGGTGCCCAACGGGCATCGACATCACCGAGGAGGCGGCGGTGATCCGCGCCACCGCCCCCCAGCGGCGGGACCCCTGACATGGCCTATCTCGAGCGCATCCTGGGGGAGCACCCCTTCTTCGCCGGGCTCGACGACGAGCACGGCCGGCTGTTGGCCGGCTGCGCCCGCAACCGTCGCTTCGCCGCCGGCGAGTACCTGTTCCGCGAGGGCGAGGCGGCCGACGAGTTCTACCTGATCCGGCACGGCCAGGTGGCCCTCGAGACGCTGGTGCCCGGCCGTGCCCCGCTGGTCATCGCGACCCTCGGCGAGGGCGAGATCGTCGGCGCTTCCTGGCTGCTGCCCCCCTATCGCTGGATGTTCGACGCCCGTGCCGTGACCCTGACCCGGGCCATCGGCCTGGATGCGGCCTGCCTGCGCGGCAAGTGCGAGGTCGACCACCACCTCGGGTACGACATGATGAAGCGCTTCCTGCCCGTCGTGGTGAAGCGCCTGCACGACACCCGGCTCCAGGTCCTCGATGTCTATGGCGACGACTGATCCCCGGGCCGCCGGCCCCGCGCCCTTCGTGCCGCAGGCCTACCGTGTCGAGGAGGTGACCCGCGAGCTCGCCGACACCGTCTCGCTGCGCCTGGCGCCGCTGGACGGGGCTCGGCCCGACTTCCGCCCGGGGCAGTTCAACATGCTCTGGGCCTTCGGCGTGGGGGAGGCGGCCATCAGCATCAGCGACGTCGAGACGGACGGGAGCTTCGTGCATACCGTGCGTGCCGTGGGGGCGGTCAGCGGCGCCCTGGCGGGACTCGAGGTCGGCACCCGAGTCGGCCTGCGCGGTCCCTTCGGGACTGGCTGGCGAGTGGCCGAGGCGCGCGGCGCGGACGTCGTGGTGGTCGCCGGCGGCCTCGGCCTGGCCCCGTTGCGGCCCGCGATCCAGGCGCTGCTGGCCGATCGGGCGCGCTACGGTCGCGTGGCGATCCTGGTCGGGGCGCGCAGCCCCGAGACCCTGCTCTACCCGGAAGCCCTCGCGCCCTGGCAGCGCCGCCCCGACGTGGAGGTCCTGGTCACGGTGGATCATGCCGGCGCCGATTGGGCGGGCCGGGTCGGGGTGGTGCCCGGGCTCGTGCCGCGGGCCGCCTTTGATGCCGACGACTGCGTGGCCCTGGTCTGCGGCCCGGAGGTGATGATGCGCTTCACGGTCGCGGCCCTGCGTCATGCGGGCGTGGCGGCCGAGCGCATCCATGTGTCGATGGAGCGCAACATGAAGTGCGCCGTCGGCTGGTGCGGGCATTGCCAGTTCGGGCCCGCCTTCGTCTGCAAGGACGGCCCGGTGATGCGCTACGACGCCATCGCCGACCTCTTCTCCATCCCCGAGGTGTGACATGGCCGAACCGACCCGTCCCCGTCTCGCGGTCTGGAAGTTCGCCTCCTGCGACGGCTGCCAGCTGTCCCTGCTCGACTGCGAGGACGAGCTGCTGGCCGTCGACGAGGCCCTCGACATCGCCTATTTCCCCGAGGCCTCCAGCGCCATGGTCGAGGGCCCCTATACGCTCTCGCTGGTGGAGGGCTCGATCACCACCGCCCACGACGTCGCGCGCATCCGCGAGGTTCGCGCCCAGTCGCGGCATCTGGTGACCATCGGCGCCTGCGCCACCGCCGGCGGCATCCAGGCGCTGCGCAACTTCGCCGACGTCGACGACTTCGTCGCCGCCGTCTATGCCTCGCCGGACTACATCGCCACCCTGGCCACCTCGACGCCGATCTCGGCCCATGTGGCGGTCGATTTCGAGCTGCAGGGCTGTCCGATCAATAAGGTCCAGCTCCTCGAGGTGCTGTCGGCCTTCCTGGCCGGTCGTCGGCCCGCCATCGCCGCCCACAGCGTCTGCATCGAGTGCAAGCGTCGCGGCAACGTCTGCGTGATGGTGCAGGGCACCCCCTGCCTGGGGCCGGTGACCCATGCCGGCTGCGGTGCGCTCTGTCCCGCCTACCGGCGTGGCTGCTACGGCTGCTACGGCCCCATGGAGACGCCCCGCACCGCGGCGCTGGCGCGGGAGTGGCAGGCCCTGGGCGTGGCGCCGCGGGAGATCCGCCACGCCTTCCGCAGCTTCAACGCCGGCGCCGAGGCGTTCCGTGAGGAGAGCGAGGCCCATGACGACCAAGCGACTTAGCGTCGACTACCTGGCCCGGGTGGAAGGGGAGGGGGCGCTCGACCTGGAGATCGAGGGCGACCGGGTGGCCGCCGCGCGGCTGCGCATCTTCGAGCCGCCGCGCCTGTTCGAGGCCCTGCTGCGCGGGCGGGGCTACGTCGAGACGCCGGACATCGTGGCGCGGATCTGCGGCATCTGCCCGATCGCCTACCAGATGAGCGCCGCCCATGCCCTGGAGGACGCCTTCGGCATCCGCGTGGAGGGGCAGCTGCGCGCCCTGCGCCGCCTGATCTACTGCGGCGAATGGATCGAGAGTCACGCGCTGCACGTGGTGATGCTGCATGCCCCCGACTTCCTCGGCTACCCCGACGCCATGCGCATGGCGGCCGACCACCGCGACATCGTGCGCCAGGGGCTCGAGGTGAAGAAGGTCGGCAACGAGGTGCTGCGCGTGCTGGGCGGGCGCGAGATCCATCCCGTCAACGTGCGGGTCGGCGGCTTCTATCGCCTGCCCACCCGGCGGGAGCTGGCCGGGCTCGCCGACCGCCTCGAGCGGGCCCACGAGCTGGCCGTGGGCCTGGTGCGCTTGGTGGCGACCCTTCCCTTCCCGGACGTCGAGCGCGATTACGAGCTGGTGGCGCTGCGCCATCCCGACGAATACCCGTTCAACGAGGGGCGACTGGTCTCCAGCCGGGGCATCGACATCGATATCGCCGATTTCGATACGACCTTCGCCGAGCGCCAGGTGCCCCACTCCACGGCGCTGCATTCCCACGTCAGGGAGCGAGGCGCCTACCTGGTGGGCCCCCTGGCCCGCTACGGGCTCAACTTCGATCGCCTGCCCGCCGAGGTGCAGGCGCTGGCCCGGGAGGCGGGGCTGGGCCCGCGCTGTCTCAATCCCTACCGCAGCATCGTGGTGCGCGCCCTGGAGGTCGTCTTCGCCTGCCAGGAGGCGCTGCGGATCATCGCCGCCTACGAGCCGCCCGAGGCCGCCGCCGTGGAGGTGGTGCCGCGCGCCGGGGAAGGGATCGGCTGCACCGAGGCGCCGCGCGGCATCTGCTGGCACCGCTACGAGACGGCGGCCGACGGGACCATCCGCACGGCGCGCATCGTGCCGCCGACGTCCCAGAACCAGCCGAGCATCGAGGCGGACATCGCCGCGGTCGCCGGGTCGGTCCTCGACCAGCCGGACGAGGTGATCCGTGACCGCTGTGCCAGGAGCATCCGCAACCATGATCCCTGCATCTCCTGCTCGGCCCATGCCCTCAGGCTGCGGGTGCGGCGTCGATGAGCCAGGCCGCGCCGCCTCGGGTCCTGGTGGTGGGGCTCGGCAATCCCGACCGGGGCGACGACGGGGTGGGCGTGCTCCTGGCGACGCGACTCGCGGACAGCCTGCCCGACGGGGTCGGCCTGCTCACCGGGGGGCGCGACGTGCTCTCGCTGATCGACGACTGGGCGGGCTACGACGTCATGCTGGCCCTCGATGCCGCCGCGCCGATGGGCCATCCCGGCCGCGTGCACCGCCTGACCTCGAGCGGTGAGTGGCCCGTGGAGACCCAGGCGCCGTTGTCGGGCCATGCGCTGGGTCTCTTCGAGGCCCTGGCGCTGGCTCGCACCCTGCATCTGCCCGTGCCCCACTCGGTGGTGATCTTCGCCATCGAGGCGGCGGACCTGACGCCCGGCGCCCCGCTCAGTCCGGCCGTGGCCGCGGCGATGCCGGGAATGGTCGAGCGTGTGGTCGACGAGGTCGCCCGGCGGGCCGCCCGTACCTGAGCGGACGCCACCCGGCGGGTCCGTGATGCTATGCTGGGGCCCTCAGGAAGTCCGTCGCCATGCAAGGAGCCAAGATGTCCGCGACCTCGCCCCGTTTCGCTTCGTCGATCCTGCCATTGCTGCTCGGTGCCGCCCTGGGCCTGGCCGGCTGTGCCGTCCAGGCGCCGGCGCCGGCACCGGCGCCGCCCTCGGTATCGGACGCCCCTCGGGGCACCGCCGAGCCCCGGGCCAAGGCGCCGCTGCTCCCCTCGATGCTGTTCCCCGGCGAGGCGGAGCGGTTCGTCGGCTGGCGCTGTACCCCCGCCCAGGACCTGGTCACCGCCACCACCGAGAAGGAGCTGCGTCTGTGGTCCGCCCACGGCGCCTATCGGCTGGAGCCGGCCGTGGTGGCCAGCGGCAGCCGCTACCAGCAGGGGGAGCTGAGTGTCTGGACCAAGGGCGACGAGGCGCTGGTGGAGAGCCCCAGGGGACGACTGGACTGTCGGCAGGACATCGCCCTGGCGGCCCTGGGCCGGGACGATCACCCCGGGGTCATGTTCCTGGGCCGCGGCAACGAGCCGGGCTGGAGCGTGAAGCTCGCCCACGACGTGCCCGAGCTCACCTTGTCCCTGGACTATGGCGAGCGGGTGGTGACCCTGCCCTATCGGCTGACCACCCTGGACAACGGCGAGGGCCGCGTGATCCTGGCCAGCGGCCAGGCGGCGAGGCCCTTCAACCTGCGCATCGAGGCCAAGGCCTGCTTCGACGACATGAGCGGCCAGCCCTGGCCGGCCCGGGTGACCCTGGACCTCAATGGGAGGCAGTATCGGGGCTGTGGGCAGGGCATCGCACCCTGATTCGATTTTATCGAACATAGGGTGCGGTTTTTCCCGCTTATCGTGGAGAAAAGCGAACGTATAATGGTGATCAAACCTCCGCTAACCCGTTTCCAGGAGATCGCCATGACCCGTGCTCTCGTCCTCACCTCTTCCATCCTCGGCGGCAACTCCCAGCAGCTCGCCGATCACTTCATCGCCCGGGCCGCCGAGCGCGACGGCCTGGATATCACCCACCGCGACCTGGTGGCCGAGGAACTGCCGCACCTCACCCTGCCCGAGCTCGGCAGCTGGCAGGTGGCGGCCGAGGAGCGCAGCGACGAGCAGCGCGAGCTGGCGGCCCGCTCCGATGCCCTGATCGAGGAACTCCTGGCTCACGACGTCCTGGTGCTGGCGGTGCCGCTCTACAACCTGGGCATCCCGTCCCAGATGAAGGCCTGGTTCGACCGCGTGATGCGTGCCGGCGTGACCTTCCGCTACACCGAGAACGGGCCCCAGGGGCTGGTCGAGGGCAAACGGGCGGTGATCCTGGCGGCCCGCGGTGGCCAGTATGCCGGTACCGAGCTCGACAGCCAGACGCCCCATCTCAAGGGCATGCTCGGCCTGATCGGCATCCGCGACGTGGACGTGGTGTATGCCGAGGGGCTCGCCCTGGGCGAGCTGGACCGCGACGCCGCCATGGGGGAGGCCCGCCAGGCCATCGACGGCCTGGTCGAGACGCTGGCCTGATCGCGTCGCGCCGCTACCACGCATGACAGGGCCCGCCATTCGGCGGGCCCTTTGCATGGGGGGCTCAGAAGGTCCGCAGCACGCTCAGCAGCGCGGCCAGCTCGTCCGGCGCCCGGGCATCGTGCCCCGGGTCCCGGCGATAGAGCAGGTTGCCGGCGAGGCGGGTGCGGGCATCCGGACGGAAGGCGTAGCCCAGCTCGACATCGCGCTGGCGCCCCGAGGGGGCCAGCGGGACCCGTCGCGTCTCGCGCATGACGCGGCCGTCCCGGGTACGGCCCACCGGCACCCGGAAGGTGGCCTCGGCCCGGGCCAGGCGCCTTGGCTGGCGCAGGGCCAGGGCGACCCGATGCCGGGCGGTCCGCCATTGCAGGCCCAGGGCCATCTCGTCGGTGGCCAGGTCGTCGATCCCGTGCAGCAGGCTTGCCCCGTCGGCCTCGCCCTCGCCGCGCTCGTAGACCGCGAAGGCGGCGATCCGCTCGTCCGGCGCGTAGTCCAGCCGCAGGCGGGTCAGGCGGGTGATGCCCCGCTCGCCGAGGGCCAGGGCGCCGGTGCCGCGGGCGCCCAGCAGGCCGCGCGTCTCCGAGACCCGGCCGACACCGGCGGTCAGGGTCAGCTCGCCCGAGAGGTCCAGGGCCAGCGCGAAATCGCTGCGCTCGGCCCCGTAGCCTGCCGTCTCGCTGCCCTGGCCTCGCCAGTGCTTGGCCACCAGTGCCATGTCGTCGCTCAGGGCCAGCTCGCTCCTGATGCCGGAGACGGTGTCGAAGCGACGGGTCAGGGGAGAGCCGCCCTGGAAGGCCAGCATCGGCATCAGCCCGGATTCCTGGGCGGGGCCGGTGGGGTCCGGGGCGTCGCCGTCGAAGCGGAAGGCCGTGAGCCGAAGACCGCCGAACCCGCCGTCCAGGCGTGAGGCCGTCGGCTCGGCGTCGGCCCCAGGCACGACGGTGAGGCCGAGGCTCGGGCCGAAGGAGGCGGTCAGCGGACGTCGCGGGGCGTCGGTCATGGCCAGTCGGGAGAGGCGCCGCGCCAGGTCCCGGTCCGCGGTCTGCCGGACATGGCTCGAGAGATCGACCCGGTAGTCGCGGCCCAGGGCGTCGAAGGCGGCCATGTCGGTGAGGGCGGCGGATTGGCCGAGGGCATCGCCGTAGGCCTGGGAGAGCTGTAACGAGGCGGCCGAGAGGGGCACGCTCGCGCCGTCCACGCGGGCCCCCAGGGGGGCGGAGAGCTCGCCCCGGGGCTCGAGGGCGGCCTCGACGTCCGCCTCGCCCTGGCCGAGGTAATAGAGGCCGCAGTTCACCGTGCCGTCGCTGCCGCAGGTATCCAGGGCGTAGAGCGGGGAGTGGCGGCTGGCCGTGTCGAGCAGCAGCTGGGACACCTCGGCCGCGTCCAGGTGGGGCCAGCGGTGGATGATGGCGGCGGCATGGGCGCTGACCTGGGGGGCGGACACCGAGGTGCCGGCCTTGAGCGAATAGAGGCTGTCGCCCCGATGGTCCGCCGCCGCGGCCTCCCAGGGGGCCGTCAGGAAGCGCGACTGCCACTGGGCATCCGCGCCGGGAAAGTTGCTGTCGTCGTTGAGGCTCGTGCCGCCGCCCTCGGAGCCGCCCACGATCAGCATCCGCTCGAAGACCATGGGGAGGCCGTGGATCGGGGTTTCGGCCTCGAGGGGCTCGCCGTCGTTGCCGGCGGCGACCACGTACACCGAGCCCAGGCCGTCGTTGGCGGTGACGATGCGCTCCAGGGAGTCTCGCAGCTTGACCTCCCGGTAGCTGGACTCGGAGTGGGGTAGCTCGAGCCGCCCGTCATAACTGTGGTTGATGACCCGCGCGCCCTCGTCTGCCAATAACCCGACGCTGTAGGCCAGGAGGTCGTCGGGGGCGGCCGTGGAGTCGGTGATCTTGGCCAGGCGCAGCCCCACCTCGCCCTCGCTGTGCGCCGCGAGGGACGCCACGGTGGTGCCGTGGGCGGCATTGCCGGTGACGTCCGGATCCCCGGGATCGTGGAGGTTGTAGGTGGCGACCAGATAGGGCGCCAGGGCCTCGTGGGTGAGGCGGAAGCCCGAATCGGCGATCCCCACCGGGACGGCATCCTCGCCGAGCGCATCGTTGCGGTAGTAGGTCGCGGCGCCGCGGAACACCTCGCCCCCGGCCTCCTGGGTGGCGGCGCTCGAGCCGCCCCCGGAGGAACAGCCGCCGAGATGGCCGGTCGTGCCGGCCAGGCCGGTGGCGATGAGCAGGACGCGGAGCCCGCGCGCGGCGAAGGACCTCTCCATGGCGACTTCCTTCCTCGACCGTCGTTGCGCGAGGTCTGGGGAGGACCTCGCCCCGCTCACCCTAGCCGTCGAGGACGTCCTCCGCCGTGAGCCGTACCGGACGGTCGGGCGACGTGATGGCCGACAGGCGAGGTCAGCAGGTCGGCGGCGCCTGGATCAGCCAACCGCGTGGCAGCCAGTGGCTGGTGCAGAGCATCGGCTCCGGGCTGAGGAAGCGCCGGCCCAGCCGGGCGAGGGCCGCGCCACTGTCCCGTCGGGCGCCGTCGATCTGTTCGGTGGGGGCCAGGGGCTCCCAACCGTCGCCCCGGCGGGTGGCGAGGCCGTAGCGGAAGGGGTGGAAGCCCGGGAAGCCCAGCCGCAGGTCGGTGGCCACCAGGGTGGGCCGGCCGTCGCGGGGCTCGACCTCGTAGCGCAGGAAGGGGCCGGCGAACCAGTCCAGTCGCCGGCCGCGGTCGCTGGCCCGGGCGATCGTCTCCCAGTCGGCCCCCCGCCGATAGGTCTCGAGCGACGGGGGGTGATCGCCGTCGAACACCCCGATCAGCGCCTCGTGATAGCGGTCGCCTTCCACGATCGTCGCCCGCCACAGGAGGATGTTGAAGGGGGTGGGCTGCACTAGTCGCGGAGCCTCGACGAGGTTCCGGTCCGCCAGCGCCGGCTCGAGACGCTCGATCACCAGGGTCCGGGCGCCGAGGGCGAGCACCAGGTAGGCGCAGGACAGCCCCAGGCCCCAGGCCGGGCCGCGTCGGCCGTTGCCGGTGGCCAGCGCCGTGGCGATCCCCACCAGCAGGGGCAGCGAGTAGAGCGGATCGATGATGAACACCAGGGGCCAGGCGGTGGGGCGGCCCCCCAGCGGCCACCAGAGCTGGGTGCCGTAGGTGGTCAGCGCATCCAGCAGGGGATGCGTCAGCAGGCAGAGCCCGAAGAAGGCGCCCCAGCGACCCAGGGAAATGTCCCGGGCCGGGTGGAGTCGCCTGGCAAGCCAGGCGAGGATCATGGCGAGCCCGCTCAGCAGGAACAGCGAGTGGCTGAAGCCGCGGTGGCGAGTGACGTTGGCCACCGCATCGCCGTAGTCGATGAGCACATCCAGGTCGGGCAGGGTGCCCAGGCCGGCGCCGATCAGCACCGCCTTGCGGCCCAGGCGCCGGCCCAGCACGGTGCCGCCGATCGCCGCCCCCAGGGCGGCCTGTGTCAGGGTGTCCATGGGCTCCTCCCTCGGCAGCGCATCCTGGTTAGGGTGACGTGCCCGCTCCCGGGTTCCCGCCGGGCCGTGCCCAGGCGGGCCCGGCGGCGAGGATGCGCGCCTGGACCGGGCAGTCATCGCGATGGGCCCCGGGCAGATAGCCGGTGCTCATCAGGAACTCGCCGACGATCTCCGGCCCGGTGAAACGGAAGGTGCGCCTGAACAGCCGGACCCAGTCGGCGTGGGGGAGCGGGTGATGGTGTTCCAGCCAGGCCCGGAAGCTGCCGTGGTCGGCCTGCAGGGCCTGGATCACGCCCGCGTTGTGGATCGCGGCCTCGACCTTGCGGCGATTGCGGATGATGCCGGCATCGGCCAGCAGCCGCTCCCGGTCGGCCTCGCCATAGTCGGCCACCCGAGCCACCGCGAAGCCCTCGAAGGCCTCGCGGAAGGCGGCGCGCTTCTTGAGCACCGTCAGCCAGGAGAGCCCGGCCTGGTTGATCTCCAGCACCAGGCGCTCGAAGAGGGTGTCGTCGTCGTCCACCGGGAAGCCATACTCATGGTCATGGTAGGGACCGTGAAACGGATGGGCCGGGGCCAGGTCACAGTAATGGCTCATGGAACCTCGCGCGTGTCGGGGGGGGTGTCATGGCGTGCCTGACTCGCCAGGATGCCCCGCTTCGTTCCCCCTGTGAACAAGGAGATCATCATGCAATACCTGCACACCATGGTCCGGGTCAGCAACCTGGAGCACTCGCTGTACTTCTACTGCGACCTGCTGGGCCTCGAGGAGATCAGCCGCAAGGACAGCGAGAAGGGCCGCTTCACCCTGGTCTTCCTCGCCGCGCCCGAGGACAAGGTGCGAGCCCGGGAGGACAAGGCGCCGATGCTCGAGCTGACCCACAACTGGGATCCCGAGACCTACACCGGCGGGCGCAACTTCGGCCACCTGGCCTACCGGGTGCAGGACATCTACGCGCTCTGCGAGCGGCTCCAGGCCGAGGGCGTGACCATCAATCGTCCACCCCGGGACGGCCACATGGCCTTCGTGAAGAGCCCCGACGGCATTTCCATCGAGCTGCTCCAGGCCGGCGATCCCCTGCCGCCCAGGGAGCCCTGGGTATCCATGGAGAACGAGGGGACCTGGTGAGGCGTCGCACGACGATGGGCGGCGCTCGCTGCGTTGTCGTCCGGCACCCCCGTGGCAGGCAGAGGGGCGCTGGCGACCGCGAACGCCGCCGGTGGCGTGGTGACGCGCCGGAGAAACCGGGGGCGCGTTAACCCGGGCGCACGGCCATCCGCCCGCCGCCGAGGAAGATCAGCGCCAGGGACCCGAAGAAGAACAGGCCCTGGAGCTCGAGCTGCCAGCCGCCGTTGTCGTTGAGCATGAAGACCTGGCCGGTGTGCACCAGCAGGAAGGCCACCAGCATGTTGCCGGCCATCAGCAGGCCGGCGAGGCGGGTCTGCCAGCCGACGATGGCCATGAGGGGGGCGACCACCTCGCCGATCAGCACCCCGTAAGCCAGGAAGGCGGGCAGGCCGTAGCCTTCGATCAAGCCGCCGATCCAGTCGATCGCGCCGGGGTTGAGCAACTTGGCCACGCCGTGGAACAGCATCAGGCCGCCCACGGCGAGGCGCAGGATCAGCTTGCCGAGGGCGTCGTTGTGCAGGGCATTGAGCATGGGACGTCATCCTTGTCGAAGGGGGTGGGACAAGGATTGTCCGAAAGGCCGGGGTGGGGCAAGCTTGGGCGCGAATCCGTCATTCCCCTTGCCTCAAGGAAGATGCCCATGATGCCGTCGTTTCGCCGTCTCCTGTCGATGCTCCTGCTGGCGCTGCTCGCCGGCTGCGCCGCGGGCCCCGCCCCGGTGAGCGAGCCCGACGAGGCCCTCTCCGGTCCGGTGGTGGGGCCGCGCTGGAACCTGCTGCTGGTGGGCACCAGCGAGCGTCTCGAGCTGCCCACCACGCCCTTCTTCGAGATCGCCCCGGACGGCCGGGTCAGCGGCCATGACGGCTGCAACCGCTTCACCGGCCGCGTCGAGCTGGGGCCGGACAACCGCATCGCCTTCGGCCGGCTGGCCTCCACCCGGATGGCCTGCCCGCACCAGGCCGAGGCCGGCCAGGTCACCGCCATGCTGGATCGCGCCTACCGCTACCTGATCGATCACGACCGGCTGGTGTTCTTCGGTCCCGACCAGCGGGTGTTGGGCGGCTTCCGACGCGCCAACTGAGAAAACCTGGGTTCGCTACTGCGCTCGACGACGCACAGGGAAGGGGGAAGTGCGTTGGTTCGTCGGGAACGAACCTGGCCATCCTGGTCGCCGGCGGCGGCCAGGCCAGGCGCCCCACCTCTCTTCGCTCGTGACGCGAAACCAGGCTTTCTCCCAGTGATATCAGTCTTATACGACAACGACCCGCCGAAGCGGGCCGTCGTATCGTCATGGCCGGGGCCGTTAGAGGGCGGCGATCTTGTCGCGCTGTTCGACCAGCACCCTGCGGGTTGACTGGCCAGGTGAACAGCGCGAGCTTGTCGCGCCGTTCATCTCAAGCGTTCGGGGTCAGAGGGCGGCGATCTTGTCGCGCTGTTCGACCAGCACCTTGCGGGCGGCCGCATAGTCCGCGAGCTTGTCGCGCTCCTTCTGCACCACCGCCTCGGGCGCCTTGGCGACGAAGCTCTCGTTGCCGAGCTTCTTCTCGATGCCACCGATCAGCTTGTCCTGCTTCTCGATCTCCTTGGCCAGGCGGGCGAGTTCGGCGTCCTTGTCGATCAGCCCGGCCATGGGCACCAGCACCTCCATCTCGCCCACCAGCTGCGTGGCGGAGAGCGGCGCCTGCTCGGGGTCGCTGAGCCAGGTGACGCGCTCCAGCTTGGCCAGCTTCGACAGGAAGAGCCGGTTGGCCTCCAGGCGTGCCCGGTCGGCCTCGCCCCCCTTGGTCAGCAGCACCTCCAGCGGCTTGCCGGGGGCGATGTTCATCTCGGCGCGGATGTTGCGCACCGCGACGATCACGCCCTGGAGCCACTCGATGTCGTGGGTGGCGGCCTCGTCGATCAGGGACTCGTCGGCCACCGGCCAGGGCTGGACCATGATCGATTCGCCCGCGACGCCGGCGAGCGGGGCGGCGCGCTGCCAGATCTCCTCGGAGATGTAGGGCATCATCGGATGGGCCAGGCGCAGGATGGCCTCGAGTACCCGCACCAGGGTGCGGCGGGTGCCGCGCTTGGCCGCCTCGGAGGCCTCATCGTCCCACAGCACCGGCTTGGAGAGCTCCAGGTACCAGTCGCAGTACTCGTTCCACACGAAGTCGTAGAGCGCCTGTGAGGCATGGTCGAAGCGGAACTCCTCCATGGCGCGGGTGACCTGGGCCACGGCCGTCTGCAGCCGTGAGACGATCCAGCGATCGGCGAGCGACAGCTCGACCTCGCCGCCCCCGGTGCCGCAGTCCTGGCCCTCGGTGTTCATCAGCACGTAGCGGGAGGCGTTCCACAGCTTGTTGCAGAAGTTGCGGTAGCCGTCCAGGCGCCCCATGTCGAACTTGATGTCGCGGCCGGTGGTGGCCTGGGACAGGAAGGTGTAGCGCAGGGCGTCGGTGCCGTGGGGCTCGATGCCGTCCGGGAACTCGCTGCGCGTGGCCTTGGCGATCGCCTTGGCCTTCTGCGGCTGCATCATGTTCCCGGTGCGCTTCTCCACCAGGGCGTCCAGCTCGATGCCGTCGATCAGGTCGATGGGGTCGAGGACGTTGCCCTTGGACTTGGACATCTTCTGGCCCTGGGCGTCGCGCACCAGGCCGTGCACGTAGACCTGCTTGAAGGGCACCTCCCCGGTGAACTTCAGGGTCATCATGATCATCCGGGCGACCCAGAAGAAGATGATGTCGAAGCCGGTGACCAGCACGCTGGTGGGGTGGAAGGTCTCGAGCTCCTCGGTCTGCTCGGGCCAGCCCAGGGTGCCGAAGGTCCACAGCCCGGAGCTGAACCAGGTGTCCAGCACGTCCTCGTCCTGGGTCAGCGCGACATCGGCGGACAGGCCATGCTTCTCCCGGGCCTCGGCCTCGGTGCGGGCCACGTAGACGTTGCCCTCGGCGTCGTACCAGGCCGGGATGCGGTGGCCCCACCACAGCTGGCGCGAGATGCACCAGTCCTGGAGGTCGCGCATCCAGGCGAAGTACATGTTCTCGTAGTTCTTCGGCACGAACTGGATGTCGCCGTTCTCCACCGCCTCGATGGCCGGCTTGGCCAGCTCCTCGACGGCCACGAACCACTGGTCGGTGAGCAGCGGCTCGATGACGTCGCCGGAGCGGTCGCCGTAGGGCAGGGTGTTGTTGACGGTCTCGACCCGCTCGAGCAGGCCCGCGGCCTCCATGTCGGCGACGATGCGCTCGCGGGCCTCGAAGCGGCCCAGGCCGGCATAGGCGGCCGGCAGGCTCGGGTCGATGTCCGGGAGCGGGCGGCCCTGGAGGTCGAAGGCCTCGGCGGCCTCCAGGACGGAGGCATCCTTGGAGAAGACGTTGATCAGCGGAAGGCCCTGACGCTTGCCGACCTCGTAGTCGTTGAAGTCGTGGGCCGGGGTGATCTTCACGCAGCCGGAGCCCTTGTCCATGTCGGCATGCTCGTCGGCGACGATGGGGATGCGACGCCCCACCAGCGGCAGCTCGACGTACTTACCCACCAGGGAGGCGTAGCGCGGGTCCTCGGGGTTGACCGCCACGGCGCTGTCGCCGAGCAGGGTCTCGGGCCGGGTGGTGGCGACCACGAGGTGGTCGAGGCCCGCGTCGGTGGTCGCGCCGTCGGCCAGCGGGTAGCGGAAGTGCCAGAACTGGCCCTGCTGGTCGCGGTTCTCCACCTCCAGGTCGGAGATGGCGGTGTGCAGGGTCGGGTCCCAGTTGACCAGGCGCTTGCCGCGGTAGATCAGGCCCTCCTCATGGAGGCGCACGAAGACTTCCTGCACCGCCTTGTAGAAGCCGTCGTCCATGGTGAAGCGCTCGCGGGTCCAGTCCACGCTGGCGCCCATGCGGCGGAGCTGGCGGGTGATGTGGCCGCCGGATTCGTGCTTCCACTCCCAGACCTTGTCGATAAAGGCCTCGCGGCCCAGGTCGTGGCGGCTCTGGCCTTCCTCGGCCGCGACCTTGCGCTCCACCAGCATCTGGGTGGCGATGCCGGCATGGTCGGTGCCTACCTGCCAGAGGGTGTTACGGCCCTGCATGCGCCGCCAGCGCGTCAGGGTGTCCATGATGGTGTCCTGGAAGGCATGGCCCATGTGCAGGCTGCCGGTGACGTTGGGCGGCGGGATCATGATCGAGTAGGGCTCGCCCTCGCCCGAGGGGGCGAAGCGGTTGTCGGCTTCCCAGCGCTCGTACCAGCGGGATTCGATCTGCTCGGGTTGGTAGGTCTTGTCCATGGAGTCTTCCGGGTCGAAGGAGGTGGCGACGACGCGGCACGGCGAGCCTCGAGGCTCGTCGGTGCGGGACGCGAAAAATGGGGTCGATTATAGCCCGAGGGGCCGGCCGGCGTCATGGGCGCGGGTTTTCCGGCCAGGGCGATGGCAGTGCGCATTGTCGCTCGAGGCTGATCCGTCGACAGGTCCCGGAGCGCCGGACCGACGAGGGGGCGCTGTGACCCCCACCCTGGGCGTTACCGATTCCCTGCAGCGCTCTCGCGTCCTGCTCCGCTTGCAGGGCCGGTGCTGGCCACCCATGGCCAGCCCGTTCGGAGCAGTGCTCCTCACCCCTGGAATCGGCCCCCCTCTTCGACCTGTCCCCGGCGCCCCTCGCTATCTCCTGCCGCGTGTTGGCTGTCAGCCGCCGGCGCGCAGATGGTGGGGGGTGACCGGATAGCCGCGCTTCTTGTAGGTCTGCCAGCAGCGCCGCTTGGCGGTCAGCACCCCCTGGTGCTGGTTGATGATCTCGGCGACCCGCTCGAAGCGCGAGAACCACTCGGGGATCTCGGGGTGCAGGTTGAGCATGGCCTGGACGCCGGCATCGCCGGGCGGCGGCTCCTGCCAGCCGATGGTCACCGGCACCGTCGCGGCCTGCTCGCTGTCCAGCAGGGCGTGGGGCAGGTAGGCATCCGGCCGGAAGGTCCAGAGCTGGTCGTCCAGCTCCCGGGCCATGGCCTCGTCCTCGGTATGCAGGTGCAGCCGGTAGCCCTTGCGGGCGATGGTCTCGGCCAGCCGGCAGGCGAAGGCCAGCCGCGCCTCCAGGGTGGTCTCGGGGAGGATATAGAAATCGATACGGGTCATGAATGTCCCCTTCGGGGAGCCATAAGCTGTAAGAGCGGAGCTTCGCTCCTGGAAGCTGGAAGAGGGCTTGATCACAGGGTTGGTGGAATCACTCTGCCTTCCCGCTTCCAGCTCAGGGTCAGACCAGGCGGGTCAGCCAACCGCGCGTGTCCTCGCTGCGCCCGTACTGCAGGTCGAGCAGGCGGGTGCGCAGTCGCTTGGCCACCTCGTTGTCGCCCTCGGCGGCGAGACGGATGCTGCCCTCCTCGGTGACCAGCTCGCCCACCGGGGTGATCACCGCGGCGGTGCCGCAGGCGAAGACCTCGATGATCTCGCCGGAGGCCGCGCCCTCGCGCCACTCGTCGATGCTGATCGGCCGTTCCTCCGGGGTCAGGCCCTCGTCCTGGGCCAGGGTCAGTACCGAGTCACGGGTCACGCCCTCGAGGATGGTGTCGGTGAGGCGCGGGGTGACGATGCGGCCGTCGCGGAACACGAAGAAGAGGTTCATGCCGCCGAGCTCCTCGATCCACTTGTTCTCGGCGGCGTCGAGGAAGGCCACCTGGCTGCAGCCGTGGGTCTCGGCCTCCTTCTGGGCGGCCAGGGAGGCGGCGTAGTTGCCGCCGCACTTGGCGAAGCCGGTGCCCCCGGGGGCGGCGCGCTTGTAGTGCGAGGACAGCCAGATGGACACCGGCTTCACGCCGCCCTTGAAGTAGGCCGCGGCCGGGGAGGCGATGACGTAGTAGTCCACCTCGTGGGCCGGACGCACGCCGAGGAAGGTCTCGCTGGCGATCATGAAGGGACGCAGGTACAGGCTCGACTCGTCGGCCTCGCTGGCCGGTGTCGGCACCCAGGCATGGTCCTGGGCGAGCAGGGCACGCAGCGAATCGATGAAGTCCTCGTCGGAGAGCTCCGGCAGGGCCAGGCGGCGGGCGCTGCGGCGGAACCGCTCGGCGTTCTTCTCCGGACGGAAGGTCCACACCGAGCCGTCGGCATGACGGTAGGCCTTCACCCCCTCGAAGATCTCCTGGCCGTAGTGCAGCACGGCGGCGGCGGGATCCAGGGTCAGCGGGCCGTAGGGGCGCACCTCGTGGCCGTGCCAGCCGGCCTCGAGGGTCCAGCGTACATGGGCCATGTGGTCGGTGAAGTAGCGGCCGAACCCGGGGTTGCGCAGGATGTCGTCACGGATCGGGGCCGCCGTGGCTTGGGTGGTGGGCAGCACGGAAAAGCGTTCGGTGGACACGGCTGGAATCTCCGCTTCATCCGGGGCGCGTCCCGGCGCCCCGTTACGAGAACAGGATCACCGGGCCGGCGACCCCGGCCCGGTGCATGAAAGTCGATGAGTCACATGAAAAAGTCACCACGCCCAAAAGGCAACCCCGGGCGTGGTGGCGGATCAGGCCTCGTCTTCCGTTTCGACCCGGCTATCGGCCTCACGGTCCAGCAGGTACTGGACCAGCAGGCTCACCGGCCGACCGGAGGCGCCCTTCTGCTTGCCGGACTGCCAGGCGGTGCCGGCGATGTCCAGGTGCGCCCAGGGGAACTTGTCGGCGAAGCGCGAGAGGAAGCAGCCGGCGGTGATGGTGCCCGCCGGGCGGCCGCCGATGTTGGCCAGGTCGGCGAAGTTGGAGTCCAGCTGCTCCTGGTACTCGTCCCACAGCGGCAGGTGCCAGGCGCGGTCCCAGGCGGTCTCGCCGGCGTCGAGCAGGTCGAGGGCCAGGTCGTCGTCGTTGGACAGCAGGCCGGTGGCGTGATTGCCGAGCGCGATGATGCAGGCGCCGGTGAGGGTGGCGATGTCCACCACGCTGGCCGGCTCGAAGCGCTCGGCGTAGGTCAGGGCGTCGCACAGCACCAGGCGGCCCTCGGCGTCGGTGTTGAGCACTTCCACCGACAGCCCCTTGAGGGTCTTGATGATGTCGCCGGGCTTGGTGGCGCGGCCGTCGGGCATGTTCTCGGCGCTGGCGACGATGGCCACCAGGTTGATCTTCGGCTTGAGGGTCAGCACCGAGCTGACGGCGCCGAAGACGCCGGCGGCGCCGCACATGTCGAACTTCATCTCGTCCATGGCCTCGCCGGGCTTGAGCGAGATGCCGCCGGAATCGAAGGTGATGCCCTTGCCGATCAGCACATGGGGCGCCTCGCCGGGATCCTCGGCCCCCTGGTACTTCATCACGATCAGCCGCGAGGGTTCTTCGCTGCCGCGCCCCACGGAGAGCAGGGAGTGGGCGCCCAGGGCCTCCAGGGCCTCCTCGTCGAGGATCTCGGCGGTCAGCAGGCCCGCCGAGTCGGCGGCCAGCTGCTCGGCCCGGCCGGCCAGGTAGCGCGGCGTGCAGACGTTGCCGGGCAGGTTGCCCAGGGTGCGGGCGGCGTTGATGCCCTGGCCGATGCCGTCGCCGACCCGGGCGCCCTCGCGGGCCGCCTCGGCGTTGCCCCCCTCGCTGACCAGCAGGGTCACCCGGTCGAGCTTCGGCGTCGGGCCGGGCTCGGACTTGAATTCGGTGAAGCGATAGACCGCACGGTGGGCCGCCTCGGCCACCATGCGGGCCTTCCAGTCGCAGTGGCGGTCCGGCACCGGCACGTCGGTGAAGGCCACGGCGGCGTCGTCGGCCGGCAGGGTCGCCAGGGTGGTGAAGGCGGCGTCCACGGCCTTGCGGAACGCGGCTTCCTGGCACTTGTCCCGTTCCCCCAGGCCGACCAGCAGCAGGCGGTCGGCATTCAGGCCGGGCGCGAAGGGAATCATCTGCACGTTGCCCAGCTTGGCGTCGAAGTCTTCGCGCTCGATCAGCTGGCCGATCAGCCGCTCGCTGGCATCATCGAGCTTGGCGGCGGCAGGGAGGAGGTCGCCATCCTTGAACACCGGTACCACGAGGCAGGCCGTCTCTACCTTGGCGGGATTGGCCGTCTGAACTGGGAATTCCATGGTGTCTCCACAAGACAAGCGGTGGGGGATTCAGGATAATGCCGGCACGTTGCCGAGTCGTCCCAGTGTACCCAAGGCAAAGTCTCATTGCATGGAAGTTGGCCGGGCCGGAAGGCCATGGGCCGGGAGACAACGTTGATCATATTCCGCTACCTGACCCGCGAGATCCTGCAGACCATGGCCGCGGTGGCCGGCGTGCTGCTGCTGGTGATCATGGGCAGCCGTTTCATTCGCTACTTCGCCAATGCGGCGGAGGGCGAGATCCCCCTCGACATCCTCGGCACCCTGATGCTCTTCCATCTGCCGGGGTTTCTCGAGCTGATCCTGCCCCTGTCCTTCTTCCTGGGCATCCTGCTGGCCTACGGCCAGCTCTACCTCAACAGCGAGATCACCGTCCTGGTGGCCTGTGGCACCAGCCCCAACCGCCTGCTGCAGGTGAGCCTGGTGCCCGCCACCCTCGTGGCCGTGCTGGTGGGGCTTTGCAGCCTCTGGCTGACCCCGGCCGGGGCCCTGCACAACGAGGTGATGCTCGAGGAGCAGCGCAGCCAGCTGGATTTCTCGGCGCTGACGCCGGGGCGCTTCCAGGACTTCGGGGGAGGGCGCACCGCCTACACGGAAGCCCTCAGCGACGATGAGCAGGAAATGCGCGAGGTCTTTATCAGCGAACGCCAGCGCCGCTCCGACGGCACGCCCTCGACGGTGGTCACCCGGGCCGCCGCCGGCTACCAGACCGTCGACGCCGACACCGGTAGCCGCTTCCTGGTGCTTTCCGACGGGCAACGCTACAGCGTCGAGCCGGGGCGGGCCCAGGCGGAGCGTCTCGAGTTCGGCACCTATGCGGTGCGCCTTTCCCGGGCCATGGAGCGTCCCGACCTCGAGGATCCGGAATATGCCACCACCCCGGCGCTGGCCGCCGATGACGCCCCGGCGGCCCGCGCCCAGCTGCAGTGGCGGCTGGGGCTGCCGGTGATGGTCTTCATCCTGACCCTGCTGGCCATGCCGCTGTCGCGGGTCAACCCGCGCCAGGGGCGCTTCGCCAAGCTGCTGCCGGCGATCTTCCTCTACGTGGCCTACCTCAGCCTGCTGCTGGCGGCCCTGGATGGCATCGCCCAGGGCGGCTGGCCCGCCGGACTCGGCATGTGGCCCATCCATGCCGCCTTCCTGGCCGTCGGTCTCGCCATGACGCTGCACGCCCAGCGCAAGGGGATGAGCGGATGATCGCCGACCGCCTCGACCGCTACATCGCCCGTCATATCCTGGGCGCCATCGTCGTGGTGCAGGTGGTGCTGCTGGGCCTCGACCTGGTGATCACCTACATCAACGACCTGGGCGACGTGCAAGGCGACTACGGTGCCCTGCAGGTGCTGCTCTACCTGATCTTCCGGTTGCCCTGGCGCTTCTATCAGTACGCCCCGGTGGGGGTGCTGATCGGGGCATTGATCGGGCTCGGCAGCATGGCGTCGAGCAACGAGCTTACCGTGATGCGGGCCGCCGGCCGTTCGCTGACCCGCATCCTCTGGGGGGCGATGAAGCCGATCATCCTGGTCATCGCCGTGGTGCTGCTCGTCGCGGAGTTCGTCAGTCCCCGTACCGAGCAGTTCGCCAGCGCCTGGCGCCTGGAGAAGATGCAGGGCGAGGGGGCCGTGCTCACCGAGCGTGGCGGCTGGCAGCGCGAGGGCGACGACTTCTATCGCTTCGGCGCGATCCGAGCCGACCAGGTGGTGCTGGACTTGACCCGCTACCGCTTCGAGGGACGCGAGCTGCGCGAGGCGCTGTTCGCCCGGCGGGCGGTGTGGCAGGGCGATGGCTGGATGCTCGAGGACGTGGCGGTGACCCGCTTCGAGGACGATCGCACCCTCGCCGTCCATCAGCCCCGCCGCCCCTGGGAGACCCGGCTGACTCCCGCCGGCCTCGATCGCCTGCTTCGCGACGTCGAGACCCAGGCGCCCAGCGAGCTCTGGGCCTATGCCCGCGACCTTCGGGCCCAGGGCCAGGCCGCGACTCAGCCGCTGCTGTACTTCTGGCAGAAGATGCTGATGCCGTTGACCATGGCGTCGCTGGTGCTGGTGGCGGCCTCCTTCGTGTTCGGCCCCTTGCGCACCGTGGCCGCCGGCACCCGAGTCTTCTATGGCGTGGTGACGGGGCTGGTGTTCAAGTACCTCCAGGACCTGCTGGGGCCGGCGTCCACGGTGTTCGGCTTCTCCCCCGCCTGGGCCGTGCTGGTGCCCACCCTGCTTTGCGCCGGCCTGGGGCTCTACCTGCTCCGCCGCACCGGCTGACTCTCGGAGACCCTTGATGCTGCGACGCTTCGATCACCTCGACGATACCTGGCCCGCCGGCCTCGGACGGCGCCTCGGTGCCATGCTCTATGACGGCCTGCTGGTGCTGGCCATCTGGATCGTCATCGCCGCGGCCCATGTGGCGGTCAGTCGCCTGGTGCTCGGCCTGTCGCCGGAACAGGTGGGGGCGGGCGCCGCCCAGGTGCTGTCGCTGCGCCTGTTGCTGGTGGCCTCCGCCTTTGCCTTCTTCGCCTATTCCTGGACCCGTGGCGGGATGACGCTGGGCATGCAGGCCTGGCGGCTGCGGGTACAGACCCCCGACGGCCATTCCATCACCCTGCTGCAGAGCCTGATGCGCTTCCTGGTGGGGGCGCTGTCCTTCCTGCCCCTGGGCCTTGGCCACCTCTGGGTGCTGTTCGATGCCGAGCGGCGCAGCTGGGCGGACATCGCCTCCGGGACGCGAGTCGTGGTGCTGCCCAAGGCCGCGAAGCGCAGGCCCTGATCCCCGCTCGCTCCCGGCGCCCGAGCCGGGGTGCGCCCGTCGTGAATCAGCACTTGCCGATAGAGATGAGAATTTTTCTCAGGCTATGGTTGCGATAGTCCTTGCGAATCATTTACATTCATTCTCGTAAACGGCGCGAGGTGATGTCATGTACGTGTGTCTGTGCAAGGGTGTGAGTGACAAGGAGATCCGTCGCAGTGTCGAGAGCGGCGCGCGCAGCTGGCGAGAAGTCCAGCGCGAGACGCGTTGCGGCACCCAGTGCGGCAAGTGCGCCTGCATGGGCAAGGACATTACCCGCGAGGCGATCAAGGAAGAGCTGGCCATGGCCAATGCGGGGCTCGCCTACGCCGTGTGATGGCAATCGCTATCGTTTCCGTTGCCTTTTTCAACGCTTTGATTTGATTGCATTTTTACTGATATTGCCTAGACTGCCGGCAGGCATGGCGGCACGCTGCTCTGCGTGCCAAGCTGATGGACGACCTGACGACAGCAACGAGGTGATGTCATGAAAGGCGACAAGAAGGTCATCGAGTACCTCAACACCAACCTCGGCAACGAGCTGGTGGCGATCAACCAGTACTACCTGCACGCCAAGATGTTCCAGGACTGGGGACTGGCCGCCCTGGGCAAGTTCGAATACGACGAGTCCATCGACGAGATGAAGCACGCCGACAAGCTGATCGAGCGGATCCTCTTCCTCGAGGGCGTGCCCAACCTGCAGGACTACGGCAAGCTGCTGATCGGCGAGGACACCAAGGAGATGCTCGAGTGCGACCTCAAGCTCGAGCAGAAGGGCCGCGACGACTACATCGAGGCCATCGCCTATTGCGAGTCGGTCCAGGACTACGTCACCCGTGACCTCCTGCGCGACATCCTCGCCGAGGAGGAGGAGCACATCGACAAGCTCGAGACCGAACTCGGCCTGATCGACAAGGTCGGCCTCGAGAACTACCTGCAGAAGCAGATGCACGAGGCGGAATAACGAAGCAAGAAGCACGCGACTGCGTCGCTTCAAGAAGGAAGAACGGCGTCAAGCGCCTCGAGAGGGAAGAAAGCCCTCGATATCTCGGGTGATGGAGTCAGCCCCTCTTCCTTCTTCCCACCTCCCTCTTCCTCTCCTAGAAAGCCTTCTCCAGGGCGAAGCGCGGGACCGGTTCGCCCTGGACCTCCACGGTCTCCATGAACATGCCCAGGGGCCTCACCCAGAGGCCGTAGTCGCCGTACAGGGCGCGGTAGGCCACCAGGGGTTCCTCGGTCTCGCTGTGGTGGGCCACGCCGATCACCTCGTAGAGCGGTCCCTTGTAGTGGCGATAGATGCCGGGCACGGGATGCGGGGCTTCCATGGGGGCCTCCGGGTCAGGGGGAAGAGAGGGCCTCGCGGGCCAGGCGCGCCAGGGTGCGCGAGGCGGCCACGAAGCCGAAGCTGCCGGTGACGAAGGTGGCCGCGCCGAAGCCCGAGGCGCAGTCGAGGCGAGTGGCCTCGCCGGCGCCGGGCTTCTGCAGGCAGACCTCGCCGTCGGCGCCGGGATAGACGAGCTGCTCGTCGGAGTAGACGCACTCCACCGAGAAGCGCCGCTTGGGGTTGCGCGAGAAGCCGTGGTCGCGGCGCAACCGGGCACGGACCTTGGCGAGCAGCGGATCGTGCTCGGTGCGCGTCAGGTCGGCCACGCGGATGCGGGTGGGGTCGGTCTGTCCGCCGGCCGCCCCCGTGACGGTGATCGGCAGCTTGCGTCGCTTGCACCAGGCGATCAGCGCCGCCTTGGCCACCACGCTGTCGATGGCGTCGATGACATGGTCGGCGTCCTCGGGTAGCCGCTCGGCGAGGTTGGCGGGGGTGACGAAGGCGGTATCCGCCGCCACCTCGATGCCGGGCTGGATGGCCCGGCAGCGCTCGGCCAGCACCTCCACCTTGGGCCGGCCGATGGTGCCGTCCAGGGCGTGCAGCTGGCGGTTGACGTTGGAGACGCAGACGTCATCCAGGTCGATCAGCGTCAGTCGGCCGATGCCCGAGCGGGCCAGGGCCTCCACCGCCCAGCTGCCCACGCCGCCCACGCCCACCACCACCACGTGGGCGTCACGGAAGCGAGCCGCGGCACGGACGCCATAGAGGCGTCGTATGCCGCCGAAGCGCAGCGAATGGTCGTCGGTCTCGGCGAAAGCGGGGGAGAAGGCGTCGTTCATGGCGGCGTTCCGGCGTCGGCGGAGAGCGGTTCGAGTGGCATCCGGCGATTGGCGGGCAGGTGGCCCGCCCAGCCGAAGCGTCGGAAGAGCGAGGTCATGGGGGCGTCCAGGGCGCACCCCAGGTCCAGGCGGTGGCCCTCCACCGGGTGGTCGAAGGCCAGGCCCACGGCGGCCAGGAGCAGCCGGGGGCAGTCCAGTCGCTCGGCGAAGAAGCGGTTATGCACGCCCTTGCCGTGCTTGGCGTCGCCGATGATGGGATAGCCGCGCCGGGACAGGTGGCGGCGGATCTGGTGGCGCCGGCCGGTCAGGGGGCGCGCCTCCATCAGCGAGTAGCGGCTGGTCGGATAGCGGTCCACCCGCACCGGCAGCTCCACGCTGTCCAGCCGGCGCACCTCGGTCACCGCCTCCAGGGCCGGCATCTCGGCCTTGGGGCGGCGGCCGTCCTCTTCGCGAAGCGCATATTCCAGGCGCTCGGCATCCGGGCCGTTGCCGCGCACCACCGCCAGGTAGCGCTTGTCGACCCGGCGTGCCTCGAAGGCCTCGGCCAGGCGGGTGGCGATCGCCGGGGTCAGGGCGAAGACCATCAGGCCCGAGGTGGGCCGGTCGAGCCGGTGCACCGGATAGACTCGCCGGCCCAGCTGGTCGCGCAGCGTCTGCAACAGGAAGTGGCGCTCCCCCCGGGCCAGGGCGCTACGATGCACCAGCAGGCCGGCCGGCTTGTGCACGGCGACCAGGTGATCGTCGCGGTAGAGGATCGGCAGCGGTTCCGTCATGGGCGCTCGTCAGGGCGTGGGATCGAGGGGGCACATTGTCGCCGCCAGCGCCGGGGATGTCATCCGGGTTGTCGCCCCGCTACCGTGACCTCCACCTTGGTCGCCTCGCGCCGGAGGACGAAATTGGCCAAGCTGGAAGGCCCTGTGTCCGGAGGTCGCCATGAAGCACTCGCCCGCCTATCGTCTCGCCGCCACCATCCTGCATGGATTCGACGAGTACCGTTCGCGCTTCAAGGAGATCACCGCCGACGCCAGCCGGCGCTTCCGCGATGCCGCCTGGCGCGAGGCCCAACAGGCCTCGGCGGAACGTATCGACCTCTACGACGAGAAGGTCGAGGCGACCCTCGGGCGCCTGCGGCGGACCTTCGACGACGACGTCCTGACGCACTTCGAGTGCTGGCGCGAGGCGCGTCGCCATTACGCCGACCTGGTCGCCAAGCGGCTGGACTACGAGTTGGCGGAAACCTACTTCAACTCGATGTTCTGCTCGCTGTTCCACCATCGCCACATCCGCAACGAGTGGATGTTCGTCTACAGCTCCCGCCAGTACGCCGCCCATCACTCGGGGCTGCAGCTATGCCGGCGCCGCGAGGTGGGCGGGGACTGGGAGCAGGCCCTGCGCTGGGCGCTGGCCGAGGCCAAGTTCGAGACGCCCTTCGAGGAACTGGAGCGGGACGTCGCCCTGGGGAGCGACTTCCTGCGCCGCCAGCTGCCGGCGACGCTCCTCGACGATCCCCACGCCGAGATCGAGCTGATCAAGAGCGTCTTCTATCGCAACAAGGGAGCCTACCTGGTCGGCCGTATCCGGGGCGGTGGCGAGCAGGTCCCGCTGGTGCTGCCGGTGCTCCACGAGGAAGGCCAGGGGCTGCACCTGGACACGGTGCTGATCGAGCCCGACGAGGTGTCGATCATCTTCTCCTTCACCCGGGCCTACTTCCAGGTCAAGGTGGTGGTGCCCAGCGAGTTCGTCGCCTACCTCCAGGAACTGATGCCGGACAAGCCCCAGGGCGAGCTCTATGCGGCGATCGGCTTCTACAAGCACGGCAAGACCGAGTTCTTCCGCGCCCTCAACCGGCAGGTCGCCAAGCGCGAGGACCAGTTCATCATCGCCCCCGGGGTGCGCGGCATGGTCATGGCGGTCTTCGTGCTGCCCTCCTTCCGCACGGTGTTCAAGATCATCAAGGATCGCTTCGACCCGACCAAGCAGATGAGCCGCGAGAACGTCCGCGAGAAGTATCGGCTGGTCAAGCGCCACGACCGGGTGGGGCGCATGGCGGACACCCAGGAGTTCTCCAACTTCATCGCGCGCAAGGATCACTTCTCCCCGGAGTGCCTGGAGCACCTGCTGGAAGTGGCACCCTCCACCGTTCACCTGCGCGGCGACAAGGTACTGATCGAGCATTGCTATACCGAGCGGATGATGACCCCGCTCAACCTCTACCTGGAGGATTGCGACGAGACCGAGACCCGGGCCGTGCTCAAGGACTACGGCAACGCCATCAAGCAGCTCGCGGCGGCCAACATCTTTCCCGGTGACATGCTGCTCAAGAACTTCGGGGTGACCCGACACGGCCGGGTGATCTTCTACGACTATGACGAGATCTGCTACCTGACCGAGTGCAACTTCCGGCATATCCCCGAGCCGCTCTACCCCGAACAGGAGCTGGCCGACGAGCCCTGGTACTCGGTGGGCCCCAATGATATTTTCCCCGAGGAATTCGGCCCCTTCCTGTTCGCCGACGTGCGGATGCGCAAGCTCTTCTACCAGCTGCATCCGGAGCTGTTCGACGCCGACTACTGGAAGGGGCTGCAGCAGGCCATCCGTGACGGCCGGGTGATCGACGTCTACCCCTATCGCAACAAGCAGCGTTTCGAGGCGACGGCGGACACTGGCCTGGTGTACTGACCCCCACGACCCTCCGAGGTGAGCATGGCCGAGGCCGACCGCCCCCACCTGGTGGTACTGACCGGCGCCGGCATCAGCGCCGAGAGCGGCATCCAGACCTTCCGCGCGGCCGACGGCCTCTGGGCCGACCACCCCATCGAGGCGGTCGCCACCCCCGAGGCCTGGCATCGCGATCCGGAGCGGGTGCTGCGCTTCTATGACGCCCGCCGCGACCAGGTGCGCCGGGCGCGTCCCAACGCCGCCCACAAGGCCCTGGCCAGGCTCGAGAAGCGTGGCCTGCGAGTCAGCATCGTCACCCAGAACATCGACGACCTGCACGAGCGCGCCGGCTCCCGGCGGGTGCTGCACCTGCACGGCGAGATCCTCAAGGCCCGCTCGAGTGTGGACCCCCGGCTGTGCTATCAGCTGCCCCGGGGCGGGATTCGGCTCGGCGATGTCTGCGACAAGGGCAGCCAGTTGCGTCCCGACGTGGTGTGGTTCGGCGAGGCCGTGCCGCGGTATGCCGAGGCCGGCGAGATCGTCGCCGAGGCCGACCTGCTGCTGGTGGTGGGCACCTCGCTCGCGGTGATGCCGGCCGCGGCGCTGCTCGACCAGGCGCCGCTGGAGGCGCCCTGCGTGCTGGTCGATCCCGAGGCCCATGACCTGGCCCCGCCGGGCGTGACCCGACTGGCCCGGCCCGCCAGAGAGGGGGTGCCGGCACTGGTCCGGCACTGGCAGCGGGAAGGGCGGCTCTGGGTGCCGGAGACGCTGCTCGACTGATCCGTGCACTTCCCGGCGTGCTAGAATGCGGGCCCCTTCAGGCCCGGCAGTGACTCATGCAGGACGATACCCAGACTCCGTCTCCTCGGGATGCCGCCCCGGTGGCTCCGGATTCGACACGAGACCCCGCCACCGATCATCCGCGACCGGCACGGCGCGAATTCAAGGCACGTGGCAGCTTCGTCCTCCGCTGCGAGGGCTGCAACCTGCCGAAGCTCAACTGCCTGTGCCCCTACCGGGTCGGCGCGGGGAGCCGCGCGCGAGTCTGGCTGCTCACCCACCCCCTGGAGCACTACAAGCCCACCAACACGGGGCGGCTGATCCGCGATGTCCTGCCGGGCACCGAGGTCTTCACCTGGTACCGCACCGCGCCGGACGAGCGCCTGCTGGCGCTGCTCGACGACCCCCGTTACGCGCCCTTCGTCATCTTCCCCGACGATCACGAGGACTATGCCCATCGAGTGGTGGGCATGGACGCCGTGGCCGACCGACAGGCAGAGGGTCGCATCCCCGTCTTTATCATCCTGGACGGTACCTGGCGCCAGGCGCGTCGCATCTTCCGCAAGAGCCCCTACCTCGTCGAGCTGCCGGTGCTGCCGCTGGCCACCGAGCGGCTGACCCGCTACCGGCTGCGCAAGCCGGCCTCCCGGGCGCACCTGTGCACCGCCGAGGTGGCCGCCGAGCTGCTGCGCCAGGCCGGCGACGTCGAGGCCGCGGATGTCCTCGACGACTACTTCGACGCCTTCAACGACAGCTATGCCGCCAGTCGTCGCCACGAGAAGCTCGAGGCCCCCACCCCGGCGATGCAGCGGCTGCTGGCTCGTCGTGAAGACGAAGACCGCGGAGGGTATCGTCGTGATGGGGCAGGTTCCCCGTTCGTCCGATCGGAAGAGGCCCGCTGAAACCGGCCTCGGCGTGGGGCATGGAATGGGGCGTGTTAGCCCGGCAGGAGGGGCGGTGGAAAGCTGGCGCCTATGCCTGCCTTGGGGGCTCGGACACGCGGCTCGATGGCTGGCCTAGCCGCGGAGCATGCAAGCCCTTCAGCACACGATAAGCGCCAGGATGCGAACGGCTCGATACGCCATACCCGGCGATGCTGGATGCGCTCACTCCTCGTGCATGCCCAGGATCCAGTCGACCAGCTGTCGGGCCTCCTCCTCACTTACCTCGGGGCGCTGCATACCCGGTTCCGGCATGGTCGCGGAGCCCCAGTGGTCCTCGCCTCCCGTGAGCACGACATCGACCAGATAGCCTTTCATCTCGCCCCCGGCGTATTTCGCGGCGATGCTGCTGAAGCCGGGTGCCCGGGGGGTCATGTCTTCCCGGCCATGGCAACTCAGGCATTGCTTCTCTTCAGCCAGTTGCTGCATGTCGCCATGCATGTCGGCGCCGGCAGAGACGGCTCCCAGTAACAGACAGCCGGTTGCCATCGATAGGATGAGTGTCTTCATCTCCTTGCCCCTCTATTATTTTCTAATTAAGCAATAATCATTTTCTAGATGTCTCCATCAAGGATGCAGAAGACATCTTCCTTCAACGTAGACGAGCCCACCCCCCCGAGCCATCACCGGACCACGGCCCGTTGACCGTCGTCAGGCGTCGACGCCCGTCGGGGGCAACGGCATCCGTGAAAGGGGGGATGGGCGGGGGGCCGAGGTCGTCGGCCGCCATCGTGTCGACGCCGGGGCGACCGGGGCGCTCGTGCCGAGGGGGCTCGGCCAGATGAGCCCCCTCGCCCCGGCATCAGGGCAGGGGCGAGGAGAGGGACAGCGCCGGTGGGCCTTAGCCGAACAGGGCGCCGGCGATGCGGAAGCCGGCGATCCAGGTGCCGGCGGCGGAACCCAGGGTGGCGGTGAGGAAGACCAGCAGGGTGCGCGAGACCCGATTGCGCCACCAGCCCTTCAGCTCGGTGACGTCATGCCGCAGGGTGGCGAAGTCGCGTACCTTGGGCTTGCGCATGGCCAGCTCCACGCCGGCGGCCACGAAGCCGGCGCCGATGGTGGGGTTGAGCGAGGTGAGCGGGGCGGCCACCACGGTGGCGGCCACGGTCACCGGGTGGGCCAGGGCCACCAGGGTGGCGAGCCCCGAGAGCACCCCGTTGATCAGGAACCACTCGCCGACCAGTTGCCAGCCCAGCTGGGTATTGCGCGAGAAGCCGATGGCGAAGCCCGTGAGCACCAGCACGGTGATTGCCCAGGGCAGGGCCTTCCAGAGCCGAGAGGGGGGTGGGGTGGCCTCCAGGGCCTCGCGCTCCGGGCGGGGCGCCTCGGGCAGCGGTCTTTCCAGGTGCTCGGCCATGCCCTTGAGGTGGCCGGCGCCGATCACCACCAGCACGTGGCGATAGCGCCCCGGGGGGCACTGCTCGGCCAGCCGCAGCACCATGTAGCGATCCCGCTCGCTGATCAGCGGCGTGTAGAGGGTCTCGGACTCGGCGGCGAACTCGCTGAAGGTGGACTCCAGCACGTCGCCCTCCTTGAGCCGCTCGATGTCCGCGGCGGAGACGTCCTGGCGCGACAGCACCCCGCCGAGCAGCCCGGTGAACAGCGAGAAACGCTGCCACCAGGGCACGTTGTGATAGATCCGCTTGAGGGTCACCCCCACGTCACGGTCGATCAGCACCAGCGGCAGGTCCCGGGCCCGGGTCTCCTCGAGGGCGGCGCGCATCTCGGCACCGGGCTCGATCCCGGACTGCTCGGCGACCCGTTGCTGGAAGGCGCCCAGGGCCAGGCTGGCGGCCACCATGCCGGCCTTGCCCTGGCGGAAGATCTGGAAGAGGTCCTGCTCGCCCAGGGCGTCCGGGTTGGCCAGGTTCTGGTGGCGGGAGTCGCACAGCTCGATGGCCACGGCGTCGAACTCACCGGAATCGATCAGCGTACGGACCTCGGCGGCGCTTTCCGCCGAGACATGGGCGGTGCCCAGCAGGGTGTAGCGGGTCTCGCCCACCTGGAGGGTGCGGCGCGGGCCGAGGGTGGCCGCCTGTTCGTCGGGCGCGATCACGGTGTCCTGGGAGTCGGTCATGGACGCTCGGGTCTGGAGGGTGGAGGCTCGATTATCCACGAAGCCCACCGGCGGGCCAAACCCGCCGTGACGCTTGCATCGGCTTTCCTACTTGCGCCAGAAGGCGGGGGTGAACAGCACCAGTACGGTGAAGATCTCCAGGCGGCCCAGCAGCATGGCCACCACCAGGATCCACTTGGCCAGGGACGGCAGGTCGCCGTAATGGGCACTGGCCTCCCCCAGCGCCGGGCCCAGGTTGTTCAGCGCCGAGCCCACCGTGGACCAGGCCGTGACCTGGTCGACCCCGGTGGCCATCACGCCCACCAGCATCAGGAAGAACAGCATCACATAGGCGGAGAAGAAGCCCCAGACCGCCTGGGCGATGCCATCGGGGACGCTGACCTTGCCGATCTTGACGGTGATCACCGCATTGGGATGGATCAGGCGCATCACCTCGCGCATGCCCTGCTTGAGGATCAGGATGATGCGGATCACCTTCATGCCGCCGCCGGTGGATCCCGAGCAGCCGCCGACGAAGGCGGTCACGAACAGCAGGAAGGGCAGGGCGCCGGGCCAGAGCGAGAAGTCGGCGACCGCGAAGCCGGCGGTGGTGGCGATGGAGACCACCTCGAAGAGGGCATGGCGCAGGCCGCGGGTGGTCTCGGAGACCTCGGTGAGCCACAGCGAGATGGCCGTGATCGCCACCAGCCCGGCGAGGAAGAGCATCAGGAAGCGGGCTTCCGGGTCCTGGAAGTAGTGGATCAGGCTGCGCTGGCGCCAGGCCAGGAAATGCAGGCTGTAGCTCATCGCCGAGATGAACAGGAAGAAGACGCAGACCAGCTCGATGGCGGCGCTGTCATAGTAGCCGATGCTGGCGTCATGGGTGGAGAAGCCGCCGATGGCCACCGTGGAGAAGCTGTGGCCCAGGGCATCGAACCAGTCCATGCCGGCGGCCATGTAGGCCAGCATGCAGGTCGCGGTCAACGCCGCGTAGATGTACCACAGGGCCTTGGCGGTCTCGGTGATGCGCGGGGTCAGCTTGGAGTCCTTGAGGGGCCCCGGGATCTCGGTGCGGTACAGGGCCATGCCGCCGACGCCGAGGGTCGGCAGGATGGCCACGGCCAGTACCACGATCCCCATGCCGCCGAGCCATTGCAGCTGCTGGCGGTAGTAGAGGATGGCCTTGGGCAGCAGGTCGATGCCGGTGATCACGGTGGCGCCGGTGGTGGTGAGCCCGGAGAAGGACTCGAAGACGGCATCGGTGGGCGTCAGCGCCGAGGCGCCGGTCAGCATCAGCGGCAGGGCCCCGAACAGCCCCAGTACCGTCCAGAACAGCGCCGCGATCAGGAAGCCGTCCCGGGTGCGCAGTTCCTTGCCGGCCTGGCGGTTGGGCAGGTACATCATCGCCCCGGTCCCGACGGTGATGCCGAGCGCCACCGCGAAGGCCTCCCACATGCCGTCGGCGAACAGCAGCGAGATGAGGATCGGCGGCACCATGGTCAGGCTGAACATCATCAGCAGCAGGCCCAGGATGCGCAGGATCATGCGCAGGCTCATGCAGTGGCTCTCCTCGTCGTCCTTGGCGGCATGGCGGCCCCGTCAGAAGAAGGTCAGGCCGACCTGGAAGAGCCGCTCCACGTCACGGATGCGGCGCTTGTCGATGACGAACAGGATGAGGTGATCGCCCGACTCGACCACCACGTCGTCATGGGCGATCAGCACCTCCTTGCCGCGCACGATGGCGCCGATGGTGGTGCCGCTGGGCAGGTCGATGTCGCCGATCGCCCGGCCCACCACCTTGGAGGTCTGGGTATCGCCGTGGGCGATGGCCTCGATGGCCTCGGCGGCCCCCCGGCGCAGCGAGTGCACGTTGACGATATCGCCGCGGCGCACATGGGTCAGCAGGCTGCCGATGGTGGCCTGCTGGGGCGAGATGGCGATGTCGATCTCGCCGCCCTGCACCAGGTCCACGTAGGCGGCGTTGTTGATCAGGGTGAGGACCTTCTTGGCCCCCATGCGCTTGGCCAGCAGCGACGACATGATGTTGACCTCGTCGTCGTTGGTCAGCGCGCAGAAGATGTCGCAGTCCTCGATGTTCTCCTCTTCCAGCAGGCGCTTGCTGGTGGCGCTGCCATGGAGCACCACGGTGCGGTCCAGGCGCTCGGAGAGCTGGGTGCAGCGCTCGAGGTTGTGCTCGACGATCTTGACCTGGTGGCTGTGTTCCAGGTGTTCGGCGAGGCGCTCGCCGATGTTGCCGCCGCCGACGATGATCACCCGGCGGAAGTCCCGCTCGAGGCGGCGCAGCTCGCTCATCACCGCCCGGATGTCGCGGCGGGCGGCGATGAAGAACACCTCGTCGTCGGCCTCGATGACGGTGTCGCCGCGGGGGATGATCGGTCGGTTGCGACGGTAGATGGCGGCGACGCGGGTATCGACGCTGGGCATGTGGCGGCGCAGGAAACCCAGCTCCTGGCCCACCAGGGGGCCGCCGTAGAAGGCCTTGACCGCCACCAGCTGGACCAGGCCGCCGGCGAACTCCAGTACCTGCAGGGCACCGGGGTGCTCGATCAGCCGGCGGATATGGTCCGTGACCACCTGCTCGGGGCTGATCAGCACGTCGATGGGCACCGGCTCGTGGGCGAACAGTCCCTTGCGGGTCAGGTAGGCGGTGGCGCGGACCCGGGCGATCTTGGTGGGGGTGCGGAAGAGGGTGTAGGCGACCTGACAGGCGATCATGTTCACCTCGTCGGAGTTGGTCACCGCGATCAGCATGTCGGCGTCCTCGCAGCCGGCCTGACGCAGCACCATGGGATAGGAGCCGGCGCCGTGCACGGTGCGGATGTCGAGCCGGGTATGCAGCTCACGCAGCCGGTCGGCGTCGGTGTCCACCACCGTGATGTCGTTCTCTTCGCGTGCCAGGTGCTCGGCCAGGGTCCCGCCGACCTGGCCGGCGCCGAGGATGATGATCTTCATCGGGTCTCGCAGTCCGCAGCGGAACGACGGCGCAGCGGGTGCGCCGTCGCATGGGTGGCGGCAAGCCTAAACCAGCCGGGGAAGGAAGAACAGGGGCTGGCCGGTCAGTCCAGGGTGAAGCCCACCTTGAGGGTCACCTGCCAGTGGGCCACCTTGCCGTGCTCGATATGGCCGCGGGTGTCGGTGACCTCGAACCAGCGCATGCTGTGCAGGCTCTCCGAGGCCTTGCGCAGGGCGGCCTGGATGGCGTCCTCGATGCCCGTCTCGGAGGTCCCGGTCAGCTCGATGTGCTTGTAGGTATGGCTCATGTCGTCGTCCTTTGGCAGCGGGGAAATGACGAGGCTGCCGACAAGCTACTGCGCTCGGTCATGCGACGTAAAACCTCCCTCGTGCGCAAGCCCGGTCAGGGCGTCCCCGTCGAAAGGCGCGATCACATGCTCGTAAGCGGCGCTTTCTCGGTTGGCGCTGCCCGGGCTGACCTTCGCTCGTGACATCTGTCGGCGCCCTCTGGCCGCTCAGGCGGCCCGCTTCCTCAGTCTGGCATAGAAGAAGCCGTCATGGCTGTCGATGCTCGGCAGCAGTTGGCGGCCCGCTCCGGCGGGCCGGCCCCAGGCCACCGCCTGGGGCATGGTCGCCTCGGCATCCGGGGTGCGCGCCAGGAAGGCGTCGATCTGGTCGGCGTTCTCTTCCGGCAGCACCGAGCAGGTGGCATAGAGCAGGGTGCCCCCCGGGGCCAGCAGCGGCCAGAGATTGTCCAGCAGCCGGGCCTGGAGCTCGGCCAGCCGGGGGATGTCCGAGGGGCGGCGAAGACGCTTGATGTCCGGATGGCGGCGGATCACCCCGCTGCCCGAGCAGGGGGCGTCCAGCAGGATGGCATCGAAGGGGGTGCCGTCCCACCACTCGCGCCGGGTGGCGTCGCCATGCACGAGGTCGGCGGACAGCCCGAGCCGCGCCAGGGTGTCCTCGACCCGCGCCAGACGGGCGTCATCGCTGTCGATGGCCTTGAGGTCGATGTCGAACTGCTCCAGCAGGTGGGCGGTCTTGCCCCCGGGCGCGCAGCAGGCGTCCAGCACCCGGGCGCCGGGGCGCGGGGCGAGGACCGGGCCGAGCAGCACGGCGGCGAGCTGGGCGGCCTCGTCCTGGACGCTGATCAGGCCCTCCCGGAAGCCTGGCAGGGTCGCGACGTCCCGGGGCTCGTCCAGGGTGATCCCGTCCGGCGCATGGAGACACAGCCGGGCGTGGATCCCCGGGGCATCCAGGCGGTCGTGATACATCTCGCGGTCGCCATGACGGCGGTTGACCCGCAGGGTCATGGGCCCGGGGCGGTTGTTGGCCTCGCAGATGGCCCGCCAGTCGTCCGGCCAGGCCTGGCGGAACGCCTTGAGCCACCACTTGGGATGCAGCAGGGCGACCGCCGGGTCCTTGTCCACCTCGGCCTGGAGGTCGGTGGCTTCGCGCTGCAGCCGGCGAAGGCAGCCGTTGATCACCCGGGTGGCCCAGGCCTTGTCGAGCAGGCGGGCCGCCCCGGCGGTCTCGCCCACGGCGGCGTGGGCCGGGACGCGCAGGTAGAGCAGCTGGTAGATGCCCACCAGCAGCAGGGCCTGGACGTCGGCGTCGCGGGCCTTGAAGGGTTTTTCCAGCAGCTTGCCCGCCAGTGCCTCGAGCCGGCACAGGGTCCGGCAGGTGCCGAAGCACAGCTCCTTGAACAGGCCGCGGTCCCGGGCCACCACCTGGTGGTCGTCGAGGTTGTTGAGCGAGCCCTTGCCGGTGATCACCGGGGCGATGGCCCGGGCGGCGGCGGCGCGCACGGTCAGGCCGTTGTCGAGGGACTTGGTGCGTCCGGTGCCGTTGCGCTGGGTCATGCGGAGGCCTCCCGAGCCGAGGCGCCCAGGCGGGTGCCGGGGGTGAAGCGATCCGCGCGAGCCTTGAGCAACTCGCGCACGTCCAGGGCCTTGCCCCCGGGGAGCTGGGCACGGGTCACGCGCAGCACCTCGTCGCCGGCCGGGCCGCAGGCGATGCGCAGGGCATCGTCATCCGGAGCGAGCAGGGTGCCGGGCGCGACGGGCTCGCCCCGCTCCGATCCGGCCTCGGCCATCAGCAGGCGCAGGCGGTCATCGCCCGCGGCGCACCAGGCCACCGGCCAGGGATTGAAGGCCCGGATCCGGGCGGCCAGCGACTCGGCGCCCTGGCGGAAGTCGAGCTCGGCCTCGGCCTTGGAGAGCTTGGCGGCGTAGGTGACGCCGTCGGCCGGCTGGGGAGTGGCCTCGAGCCCCCCGCCGCCCAGGGCGTCCAGGGCCTCGACCAGCGCCTCGCCGCCCAGCCGGGCCAGGGTGTCGTGCAGCTCGCCGCCGGTGGTGGTGGCGGTCATGGGCGTGCGCCGGACCAGCAGCATGTCACCGGTGTCCAGGCCCTCGTCCATCTGCATGATGGTCACGCCGCTCTCGGCGTCGCCGGCCTCGATGGCCCGCTGGATGGGGGCCGCACCGCGCCAGCGTGGCAGCAGGGAGGCGTGGACGTTGATGCAGCCGAGGCGCGGTGTGTCGAGCACCGCCCTCGGCAGGATCAGGCCGTAGGCCACCACCACCATGAGGTCCGCCTGCAGGGCGGCCAGCTCCGCCTGGGCCTCCGGCGTCTTGAGCGAGGCCGGTTGGTACACCGGAAGGTCATGCTCCCGGGCCAGGGCCTTGACGGGGCTGGGAGTCAGCTTGCGGCCACGGCCGGCGGGCCGGTCGGGCTGGGTGTAGACGGCGACGACGCGGTGGGAGCTCGCCAGCAGGGCCGCCAGGCTCTCGGCGGCGAAATCGGGCGTGCCGGCGAAGATGACGCGCAGGGGTCGGGACATGGATCGAGGGCCTTGCCGGAATGAATGCTTCCTATGATAACGGAGCGGGGCGCAAACGACGAAGGCCGGCGCCATCAACGGCACCGGCCTTCTCGAGCGATCACGGGGCTGGGGTCAGGCGGGCTGACCGAGCTTGTGACGCTTCTGCATCTTCTTCATCACCCGGTCGCGCTTGAGCGGCGACAGGTAGTCGACGAAGAGCACCCCCTGCAGGTGGTCGCATTCGTGCTGAATGCAGTGAGCCAGCAGGCCCTCGGCCTCGAGCTCGTAGGGCTGGCCGTCGCGGTCCAGGGCCTCGAGCCGGACCTTCAGGGCGCGGGGTACATCGGCATAGTACTCGGGGATCGACAGGCACCCTTCCTGCATCGGCTCACGCTCCTCGCCGATGGGGGTGTACGCGGGGTTGATCAACACCAGCGGGGTGCTCTGGTCGTCGCTGACGTCCATGACGATGACCCGGCGATGCACGTCCACCTGGGTGGCCGCCAGGCCGATGCCGCGAGCGTCGTACATGGTCTCGAGCATGTCATCGACCAGCTGGCGCACCTCGTCGTCGACCGTCTCGACGGGGGCCGCCTTGGTACGCAGCCGCTCGTCGGGGAATTCGAGAATGGGGAGTTTGGCCATGGCGTTGGTGTCACCGTTATGCTGTCATTCAGGATATGCGGCTATTCTAAAAGCCGGCGGCATACCGGGGGAACCGGGATGCACGCATCGTATCGATAGCATCTGACTATACCACGGCGGCGAGGTTCCTTGCGCCGTCGCGGGGTCACGAGGCGGGGGACGACGGGGATGAGGCAGATGAAACGCAGCAAGCTCGCAAGGCGCTGGCTGGCAGGGGTTGCCCTGGGAATGCTCGCGGGTGCCGTCCAGGCTCAGGGGCTTTCCTGGGAGGATGGCCTGCAGGACGACGCCCCGGATCGCTATACCGTGGTCAAGGGCGACACCCTCTGGGACATTTCCGGCCGCTTCCTGCAGCATCCCTGGCAATGGCCCGAGGTGTGGCGTGTCAACCCGCAGATCGACAATCCCCACCTGATCTACCCGGGAGATGTCGTCTTCCTCTACGACTGCGGCGGGCGCCCCTGCCTGGGGCTGGAACGCGGCCAAGGCATCGTGCGGCTCTCGCCCGAGATTCGCACCATCCCGCACCGCGAGGCCATCGAGCCCATTCCCCTGGAGTCGGTCCGGCACTTCCTCCGCGAGCATCGGGTCATCGCCGACCCCGATGCCCTCGACGAGCTGGCCTATGTGGTGGCCGGCAACGACGGCCGGCTGATCAGCGGGGCGGGCGACCGCTTCTATGCCCGTGGCGCCGTCGCGGGCGGCGGCCGCTTCGGCATCTACCGTGTCGGCGAGCGCTACCACGATGCCAGCAGCGGGGAGCTGCTGGGGCTCGAGCTGGAGAGTGTGGGCGAGGCCCGGCGGCTGCGCCAGGAGGACGACATCGTGGTGATGGAGGCCACCCGCACCCGTCAGGAGATCCGCAGCGACGACATCATCCTGCCGCTCGAGGACCGGGCCCTGGTCACCGAATTCCAGCCCCGGGCGCCGGAACAGGAAGTGGATGGCCGCATCCTGGCCGTGCCGGGCGGGGTGCGCTTCATCGGTCGCCTGCAGGTGGTGGCGCTGGATCGCGGCACGCGCGACGGCCTGGCGCCGGGACATGTGCTGGCGGTGGAGCAGCGCGGCGAGCTGGTCCAGGACCCCCGCACCGGCGAACCCTTGCGTCTGCCGGGCGAGGACGCCGGCCTGGTGATGGTCTTTCGCCCCTACGAGAAGATGAGCTATGGCCTGGTGATGCGTGCCACCCGCACCCTGGCGGTGGGCGATCGCCTCCATAACCCGCGTCCCGCGCTCGGCACGGCGCAACGCTAGACGCCGGCCGCCCCATGGAACCTTCGGCCAGGGAATGGCGGCTGTTGGCCCGGCTCCCCGGCGTGGGAGCGGTCGGGCTGGCCGAACTCGCCGCCCGCGGTCCCGCCTGGCCGGAGGGCTGGCTGGCGGTCCTGCCGCCTCCGGCGGCCTCGGCCCTCAGGCTTTGGCTCGATCACCCCGCCCGAAGCCCGCTCTCCGCCGTCCTCGAGGCCGACGAGGCCTGGCTCGCGGCGCATCCCGACCGTCACCTGTTGTCTCCCGGGCATGCCCACTGGCCGGCACTGCTCCGTCAGATCCCGGATCCGCCGCCGCTCCTCTGGGCCTGGGGAGACCTGGAGGCGCTGACGCCGCCGCGGCTGGCCATGGTCGGCTCCCGCCGGCCGACCCGGGAGGGGGTGGGCAACGCCGCCGGCTTTGCCCGAGCCCTGGCCGAGCGGGGCTGGAGCGTGGTCAGCGGCATGGCGCTGGGCATCGATGGCGCCGCCCAGCAGGCGGCCCTGGAGGCCGGCGGGCGGAGCGTGGGGGTGCTGGGTTGCGGGGTGGACGTGGTCTATCCCGCCCGCCATCGGCGCCTGTACCAACGACTGCGAGAGCCCGGCGGGCTGCTGCTCGCCGAGCATCCGCCGGGAACTCCCGCCCGCCCGGCCTACTTCCCGAGGCGCAACCGCATCGTCACCGGGTTGTCGCTCGGGGTGCTGGTGGTGGAGGCCGCCGAGCGCAGCGGCTCCCTGGTCAGCGCCCGGCTGGCCGGCGAGCAGGGACGCGAGGTGTTCGCGCTCCCGGGCTCGATCCACAACCCCCAGGCACGAGGCTGCCTCGGGTTGATCCGGGACGGTGCGGTGCTGGTACGCGACCTCGACGATATCCTCGCCGAGCTGCCGGCGTGGCACGCCCCGGCGCAGGGAGCTCCCGAATCCCCGGGGGAGGCTGGTCCGGGCAAGGACGATCCCCTGCTCGGCTGGCTCAGCGACACCCCGACCCCGGTGGACGCCCTGGTGTCCCTGACCGGCCTGCCGGTGGCCGACTGCCAGCGCCGTCTGCTGGCCCTGGAGCTCGAGGGATGCGCCAGTGCGACCGCCGGCGGCTGGGTGCGCCTGCCGAGTCCACGGGGGGCATGCTAGAATCCGGGGCCACGTTCACTGCCGTCGATTCGCTGACATGACCCAGGACACTTCGCTCGATGCCGCCGTCGCCGCCCTGCGTGACGGCGGCGTGATCGCCTATCCCACCGAGGCCGTCTGGGGGCTGGGCTGCGACCCGGACGACGAGGCCGCCCTGACCCGGCTGCTGGACCTCAAGCGGCGCGACCCCGCCAAGGGGGTCATCCTGGTGGCCGCCGACCTCGATCAGTTCGCCCCCTGGCTGGAGGGCCTGACCGCCGCCCAGCGCGAGGCGCTGGGACGGCCGCAACCGACCCCCACCACCTGGCTGGTGCCCGACAACGGCCGAGCCCTGCCGCTGGTCCGCGGGGACCATGACCGGGTGGCGCTGCGGGTCAGCGACCATCCGCTGGTCGCCGCCCTGTGCCGCGCCTTCGGCGGACCCATCGTGTCGACCTCCGCCAATCGGGCCGGCGAGCCGCCGGCGATGAGCGCCGAGGCGATCGGCGCGATCTTCGGCGATGGCCTCGATGCCGTCCTCGACGGTCCCCTGGGCGGCCACGACCGCCCCAGCACCATCCGCGACCTGCTCACCGGCCGGGTGCTGCGCGCCTGAGCACGCATGTCGAAACGTCCGGCGAGATGAGCGCCGGGGACAAGGCGAAGCGAGGGTCTTTTGACCAGGGGTGAGGAGCACTGCTCCGAACGGGCGGGCCATGGACGGCCCGCACCGGCCCTGCAAGCGGCGCAGGATGCAAGAGCGCCGCAGGGCAAAAGTAGCGCCCAAGGAAGGGTTTACAGCGCCCTCGCGATGGTCCGGCACGCCGGGGCTTGGCGCCGAAACAGCTCATCTTCCACCTCAGGACCATCCGAATCCCGGTTCGCCCACTATCAAGGAGGCCATGTGGCCCACGCCAACCTCGACGACGTCAAGACCTACCTGCTCGACCTTCAGGACCGGCTGTGTGATGCCCTGGCCGCGGAAGACGGCCGGGCCGGCTTCCGCGAGGACGCCTGGCAGCGCGCCGACGCCCGCGGTGGCCGCTCCCGGGTGATCGAGCACGGCGCCCTGTTCGAGAAGGGCGGCGTCAACTTCTCCCACGTCTACGGCGCCACCCTGCCGCCCTCGGCCACCGCCGCCCGGCCCGAGCTGGCCGGGCGGGGCTTCCACGCCGTGGGCGTCTCCTGGGTGCTGCATCCCGAGAACCCCCATGTGCCCACCAGCCACGGCAACGTGCGCTTCCTGATCGCCGAGAAGGCCGGCGAGGCGCCGGTGTGGTGGTTCGGCGGCGGCTACGACCTGACGCCCTTCTACCCGGTGCTCGAGGACGTCCGGCACTGGCACCGGGTGGCCCGGGACGCCTGCGCGCCCTTCGGCGAGGAGGTCTATCCGCGCTACAAGGCCTGGTGCGACGACTACTTCTACCTCAAGCACCGCGACGAGACCCGCGGCGTCGGCGGGCTCTTCTTCGACGACCTCAACGAGGGCGGCTTCGAGCATTGCTTCGCCTTCCAGCGGGCGGTGGGCGACAGCTTCCTGGACGCCTACCTGCCCATCGTGCGCCGCCGCCGCGAGACGCCCTGGGGCGAGCGGGAGCGGGACTTCCAGCTCTATCGCCGCGGCCGCTACGTGGAGTTCAACCTGGTCTGGGATCGCGGCACGCTGTTCGGCCTGCAGAGCGGCGGCCGCACCGAGTCGATCCTGATGTCGATGCCCCCGCTGGCTCGCTGGGAGTATGCCTGGGAGCCCGAGCCGGGCAGCCCGGAGGCGGAACTCTACGAGAACTATCTGGCACCCCGCGACTGGTTGGGGGAGGAAGCACGGGAGAATCAGGCATGACCGATCGTTACTGCGTCTTCGGCCACCCCATCGGCCATTCCAGGTCACCGGCCATCCATGCCGCCTTCGCCGAACAGACCGGGGAGGCCATCGAGTACACGGCCATCGAGGCGCCCCTGGACGACTTCGTCGGCGCCTGGCGGGCCTTCGTCGCCGCCGGCGGCCGCGGTGCCAACGTCACCGTGCCCTTCAAGGAGGAGGCCTGCCGGCTGTGCGACGACCTGAGCCCCCGGGCCCGGCGGGCGGGGGCGGTGAACACCCTGATCCTCGAGGCCGATGGCCGCACCCGGGGGGATACCACCGATGGCGCGGGCCTGGTGAGCGACCTGGCGCGCCAGGGGGTGACCCTGGCCGGTGCCCGGGTGCTGGTGCTGGGGGCCGGCGGGGCGGTGCGCGGCGTGCTGGAGCCGCTGCTCGCGGAAGGGCCGGCGACGCTGCACGTCGCCAATCGCACCGCCGAGAAGGCCCGGGCCCTGGCCGCGGACTTCAAGGATCTGGGGCCGGTGAGCGGCGGCGGTTTCGACGGCGTGGCGGGGCCCTACGACCTGGTGATCAACGGCACCAGCGCGAGTCTCGGCGGCGAGCTGCCGCCGCTGCCCGAGGCGCTCTTCGCTCCGGGAGCCACCGCCTACGACATGATGTACGGCGCCGAGCCCACCGTCTTCCTGCGCTGGGCCGGCGAGCGCGGCGCCCGGACCATCGACGGCCTGGGCATGCTGGTGGGACAGGCGGCGGAATCCTTCTTCCTGTGGCGTGGCAGGCGCCCGGACGTCGTCCCCGTGCTGGAGGCGCTCAGGAAGGCGCTATAGCGCGGAAGGCCGGATGCGCCCGCTGCGTGGGCGCATCCGGCGAAGCCTCGGCCATGGCCGTGGTAGATGCGCTGTCGCTTATCTCCCCTGCGGCGGCGGTCGGCGATCCCCGGGCTCAACGGCGCTTGACGTAGAGTCCCACCATGCAGCAGGCCAGGCCGGCGACCGACACCAGCATGCCGCCGTTGACCAGCCAGGGCCGGCGGTCGATCCAGGGCACGAAGGGTTGCGGGGTGTCGCGGCAGACGCCCTCGACGTAGTCCCAGTGGCCGTCCTGGAGCAGCAGGCACTCCCGGGCGTCGCTCAGCTCCAGGAAGTAGACGCCCATCAGCGCCAGGATCGGCAGGACCAGCAGCAGCAGTCCGATTCTCATCAGCATCGATATGTCCTTGAGGGATCAGCCGCACCTCGGGGGGCGGCCGGCCCGGCGGGCCTGTTCATAGAGGGGCAACACCCCGGGGATCTCGGCCTCGAGGCCGGCGATGCGCTGGCCATGGCTCGGGTGGGTGGACATCCACTCCGGCGGCCGGGCGCCCCCGGCACGGCCCATGTTCTGCCACAGCGCCACGCTGGCCCGTGGGTCGAAGCCGGCCCCGGCCATCAGCCGCAGGCCGAGCACGTCGGCCTCGCTCTCGTGACGCCGCGAGAAGGGCAGCAGGATGCCGTACTTGGCGCCCATGCCCAGGGCCGCCATGACCTGTTCGCCGCCCGGCCCCTCGAGGCCGGCGGCCGAGGACAGCACCGACAGGCCGAGCTGGGTGGCGGTCTGGGTCGAGGCCCGCTCGTTGGCGTGCCGGGCCAGGACGTGGGCGATCTCGTGGCCGATGACCGCGGCCAGCTGGTCCTGGTTCTCGGCGATCTCCAGCAGGCCGAGGTTCACCCCCACGTAACCGCCGGGCAGGGCGAAGGCGTTGGCCGAGTCGTCGTCGAAGACCCGCACCTGCCAGCCGCCGTCCCCCGCCTCGGGCGGCAGGGTGGCGACGATGGCATCGGTGACGCACTGCACGTAGCGGTAGGGGGCGCCCCCCACCGTGGGCGTGTCCCGCTGGTACTGGGCGAAGGCCTGGGCGCCCATCTGGTCGAGCTGCGCCTCGGAGAGCAGGGTGAGGCGCGAGCGGCCGGTGGGCGAGGTGGTGCAGGCGGCCAGGGCGACGGCGAGCGTCGCCACGACGAGGGGGCGAATCCAGCGCATGGGTGACCTCCTGGAGCCGGCCATGGCGGAGCCACTGGACGGCGGATTGGGGTTCGCCACAAGATACCCCGACCACCCGCGAGGTCAACCGCGAAACCTGCAAGCACGGAGGAAGTCCATGGACGACGAGCTGGCCCGCCGCCTGACCCAGCTGCTGGAGCGCGTGGAGCCCTGGCTGCCGCCGCCTGCCGAGGGCGTCGACTGGGCGCGTGACATCGCCGCCCTCTGGGAACGCCATGCCCTGGGCGGCCGCCTGGTCCCGGTGCCGCCCCGGGATGCCCTGGCCCTCGACGACCTGCTCGGCATCGAGCGCCAGAAGCGGGCCCTGGTCGACAACACCCGAGCCTTCCTGCAGGGGTGGCCCGCCAACCATGCCCTGCTGTGGGGCGCCCGGGGCAGCGGCAAGTCGTCGCTGGTGCGGGCGCTGCTCAACGACCTGGCCGGCGAGGGCCTGCGCCTGGTCCAGGTGGACCGCCATGACCTGGCCAGCCTGCCGGCGCTGGTCAACCAGCTGCGGCACCAGTCCCGGCGCTTCGTGGTCTACTGCGACGATCTGTCCTTCGAGGGCCACGACGACGCCTACAAGGCCCTGAAGAGCGTGCTCGACGGGGCCCTGACCGGGCCGCCGGAGAACGTGTTGCTCTATGCCACCTCCAACCGTCGCCATCTGCTGCCCGAGTCGCTCGCCGACAACGAGGCCACTCGCCTGGTGGGCGACGAGCTGCATCACGGCGATGCCGTGGAGGAGAAGATCTCGCTGTCCGACCGCTTCGGGCTCTGGCTGGCCTTCCATCCCTTCGACCAGGAGGCCTACCTCACGGCCTGCCGCCACTGGACGTCCCGACTCGGGCGCGAGGCGGACTGGAGCGAGGCGGCCCGGGCCGAGGCGATACGTTTCGCCACCCTGCGCGGTGGGCGCAGCGGTCGGGTGGCCTGGCAGTTCGCCTGCCAGTGGATCGGGCGGCGGCGGCTCTACGACGAGTCCTGATCGCCGAGCGGTCGCAGAGTGCCCCCCTCGCCCACGGCCAGGCGCAGGGTCGGCGTCAGCAGCCCGGCCGGCAGGGTCACGCCGAGGCCGCGCAGGTCGCCGGGGGTGATCGACAGCTGGCTGCCGGCGGGCAGCTTGCCGCGGCTCGCCAGCTGGGTGGCCAGTTCCACCAGCGGCGTCATTCGCGCCGGGTCCGAGGTGGGGATGTCGAAGGCCACGGGCAGGCGCAGCTTGGCGTCCTCGGCCGAGGTCAGGGCCACGTCCTCGTCGTAGGTGCCGCCCACCGGCTCGACACCGGGCATGTCGAGCCGCCAGCGGAAGCCGGCCATCTCCACCGCCGGCATGCCCACGGGCAGCCCCAGTCCCATGGCCAGGGTGGCCTGCACCGGCAGGCTGCCCATGCCCAGGCTGGAGGCGATCAGCGGGGCGACGTCGCTGGTGTCCAGGCGGGGATCGATGGCGTAGGGGCCGATGCGCACCTCCTCGACGCCCAGGGAGGTCACCGCCAGGCGGAAGGCGAACAGCCCCGTCTGGGGCAGGGCCAGGCAGCCGCCGAGCAGCAGGGCCAGGCAGCCGGGAATCAGGAAGCGCGCGCGCAGGCGTCGGGGTCGCAGGAACATGAGGACTCTCGCTGACGGGAGGGAGGATGGCGCCGGGACGATCGCCAGGGTCGTGCCGCGGCGTCGACGGGGCGTCGAGAAAGCGCGATGCCCCCCATGGGCGCGACTCTTGTCCCTCCTGGTCAAAAGTTCCTCTCCGTCCCGTCGGCGACGCGCGATGGCGATCGCCTCGGGATGATCTACGTGAACCGCCGGCGCGGGGGCCGGCGGTGGGTACTATCGGCGAGATTCGCCCTCGCGTCGAGAGTCGACGAGCGGCGACGGTGCATGTCGCCGCCGGGAGACATCAGCGGCGGCCGCGCCGCGCCTCCTTGGTGCGGCCGAGCTCGCGCTTCTTGGCCTTCTCCCGGTCGCTGGCGCCGGCCATGTTGTCGTAGGGGTTCTTGCCGGATCGGAACTCGAAGCGCATCGGCGTGCCGCGCACCTTCAGCACCTTGCGGAAGGTGTTGGTCAGGTAACGCTTGTAGGCTTCCGGAAGCGAGCCCGTCTGGTTGCCGTGGACCACGATGATCGGCGGGTTGGTCCCCCCCTGGTGGGCCATGCGCAGCTTGATGCGTCGGCCGTGGATCATCGGCGGCTGGTGCTGCTCGACGGCGTCCTGGAGGATGTGGGTCAGGCGATTGGTCGACCAGTGGCTGTTGGCGGACTCGAAGGCCCGCTCCAGGGATGGATACAGATCGCCCACGCCGGTGCCGTGCAGCGCGGAGATGAAGTGCAGGTCGGCGTAGTCGGCGAAGCCCAGGCGGCGCTTGATCTCGGCGCGCATCCTGTCCTTGGCCTCGCTCTCCAGGCCGTCCCACTTGTTCACCGCCAGTACCAGGGCGCGGCCGCTGGTCAACACGTAGTCGAGCAGGTGCAGGTCCTGCTCCACCAGGCCGCTGCGGGCGTCGAGCACCATGATCGCGACATGGCACTCCTTGATGGCCTCCAGGGTCTTGATGATCGAGAACTTCTCGGCCACCTCGCGGACGTTCTTGCGCCGTCGGACGCCGGCGGTATCGACCAGCACATAGGGCTTGCCGCGCCGCTCGTAGGGGATCTCGATGGCGTCCCGGGTGGTGCCGGCCTCGTCGTAGACCACCACCCGCTCCTCGCCGAGCAGGCGGTTGACCAGGGTCGATTTGCCCACGTTGGGCCGGCCGATGACGCCGATGCGGATGCCCTTGGTGCCGGTGTCGGCGGGGATGTCCTCGTCGCGCTCGGGGAAGGGCGCGAGCACCTCCTCGATCAGCGCGGTGACGTTGCGGCCGTGAGCCGCGGCGATGGGGCGCGGGTCGCCGAGGCCGAGCTGCCAGAAGTCGGCCATGGCCGAATGCTCTTCCAGCCCGTCGGTCTTGTTGACCACCAGCCAGGTCTTCTTCTGGTTGATGCGCAGGTGGTTGGCGATGGCCTCGTCGGCCACGGTCAGCCCGGCGCGGCCATCCACCAGGAAGAGCACGATGTCGGCCTCGTCGATGGCCTGCAGCGACTGCTCGGCCATGGCCGCGTCGATGCCTTCCTCGTCGCCGCTGATGCCGCCGGTGTCGATGACCGTGTAGGCCTTGCCGCCGAGCACGCCGTTGCCGTACTTGCGGTCCCGGGTCAGGCCCGGGAAGTCGGCCACCAGGGCGTCGCGGGTACGGGTCAGGCGGTTGAACAGGGTCGACTTGCCCACATTGGGGCGGCCGACCAGAGCGATCACGGGGTTCATGGTTGCAGTTCCAGGGCCTCGAGGCTGCCGTCGTCGGCCAGGGCATAGACGCGGCGGCCGTCGGTGAGCGGGGGGACGCTGAGGCCGGCATCGTCGACGTGGGTGCGGCCGACCAGGCGGCCCTCGCGGGCGTCGATCAGGTGCAGGTAGCCCTCGAAGTCGCCCACCACCAGGCGGCCATCGGCGAAGGCCGGCTCGGTGAGCTCGCGGCCTTCCAGGGCCTCCAGGCGCCACAGGGTGTCGCCGTTGCCGGCGTTCAGGGCGATCAGGTGGCTGGCCTCGTCGACCACGAACAGGAAGTCGCCGACCATGGCGGGCGTATGGTAGCTGGACAGCTCGCGGGACCACAGGATGTCTCCCGAGGTAGCCTCGAGGGCCACCAGGCGGCCGTTGTAGCTGGTCACGAAGAGTCGGCCGTCCGGCGTCAGCACCGGTTGCCCGGCCAGGTCGACCAGCCGCTCGATCTCGCTGCGTCCCTGGGGCGTGGCGATGCGGCGCTCCCACAGTGGCTGGCCGGCGCGGTTGTCCAGGGTGACCAGGCGGCCGTTGGCCAGGCCGGCGAAGGTGACCTGGTCGATCACTCGTGGCGTGCCGGTGCCCCGCAGCGTCAGCGAGGGCCGGGTGGCGTCGTACACCCAGCGTTCGGCGCCGCTCTCGCGGTCCAGGGCGGTCACGCTGCCGTCCACCGCCTGCACCACCAGCAGCTCGCGGCTGGGCTGGGGCGAGGCCAGCACCTCGCTGCTGACCCGGGTGCGCCACAGCACCTCGCCATCGGCCTGGTCCAGGGCCAGCACCTCGCCGTTACGGGTGCCGAGGTAGACCCGATCCGCCACGGCGGTCAGCCCGCTGGAGGCACCGACGGACAGCTCGATGGTCCAGCGGGTCTCGCCGGTGGCGGCATCCAGCGCCTGGACGAGGCCGTGCTGGTCGGCGGCGAACAGGGTGTCACCGTCCAGGGCCGGGGCCAGCGGGTAACCGCCGAGGCCCAGGCCGTCGCCGACCCGCTCGTGCCACAGCACGGTCGCGGTGGTGGTCTCGGCGGTGGCGCCGAGTTCCTTGGGCGGATACTGGGGCTCCACCTGGCCGGCGCAGCCGGCCAGCAGGCCGAGGGCCGCGGTGGCCGCCAGGGCGAGGGTCGTCTTCCTCATGAGGCCTCCTCGACGCCCAGGTCGTCCAGCTTGAGTTGCACCCCGTAGAGCGGCTGGTCGCTGGCCTCGGAGAGGCGCAGGGCCTCCTGCCAGGCGGCCCGGGCCGCCTCAGGGTCGCCGAGGGCGAGATGGGCATCGCCGCGGATATCGGCCCGCTGGGCGGCCAGCGGCGCGGGCATCTCGCCGGCCAGGGTGGCCAGCGCCGCCTCGGCGTCCTCGCCGGCCAGCTGCAGGCGGGCCAGGCGAAGCCGCGCCAGCCCCTGCAGGTAGGGCCGCTCGCCGTCGGCGATGAGGCGCTCCAGGGCGGCACGCGCCGCGGCGGTGTCGCCGGCCTGGACGGCCAGGCGGGCATCGAGCAGCAGGGCCAGGTCGGCGTAGAGGCTGCCGCCGTGGTCCTCGGTGAGGGTGGTCACCAGGGTCTCGGCCTGCCGGCGGGCGGCCTCGTCCAGGGCGTCCTGTCCGCTCAGCGTCAGCAGCTGCTGGTAGCGCTGGGAGGCGGCCTCGGCCTGCCCGGCCTGGTAGTCCTGCCAGGCCTTCCAGCCGAAGACCCCCGCGGCGGCGATCACCGCGCCCGCGATCAGCGAGGTGCCGTTCTCCTTCCACCAGCGCTTGAGGGCTTCCAGCTGTTCTTCTTCGGTTCTCATCTCCGCCACGGGCGGTCTCCTTTGCTTCCGCGGGCCGTCAGGCGAGGGGCTCGCCTGCCAGCAGGGATGTGAGGGTCTCGGCGAGGGTCGCCTGCTCGAGGCGCTGTTGCTCGCGGTCCTCGCGCAGGAACTTCAGGGTCACGGCGTTCTCGGCCAGCTCGTCCTCGCCGAGCAGCAGCGCCAGGCGGGCACCGCTCTTGTCGGCCTTCTTGATGCGGCTCTTGAAGCTGCCGCCGCCGCAGTGCAGCTGCGCTCGCAGCTCGGGCATGGCCTCGCGCAGCCGCTCGGCCAGCAGCAGGGCCGCGGGCTCGGCGGCCTCGTCCATCGGCAGCAGGTAGACGTCCAGCTCGCCGCGGGCCTCGTCGGGGACCAGGTCCAGGGTGTCGAGCAGCAGCACCAGGTGCTCGATGCCCATGGCGAAGCCCACCGCGGGCACCGGCTTGCCGCCGAGCTGCTCCACCAGGCCGTCGAAGCGTCCGCCGGCGCAGACCGTGCCCTGGCTGCCCAGCGCCGTGGTGGTCCACTCGAAGACGGTGCGGGTGTAGTAGTCCAGGCCGCGCACCAGGCGCGGGTTGACCACGTAGGCGATGCCGGCGGCGTCGAGCATGGCGGTGAGCCGCTCGAAGTGGTCCTTCGAGGCCTCGTCCAGGTGATCCATCAGCCGCGGGGCGTCGGCCAGCATGGCCGCCATGTCCGGGTTCTTGGAGTCGAGGATGCGCAGCGGGTTGGTGGTCAGCCGCCGGCGCGAGTCCTCGTCCAGGACATCAAGGTGGGCCTCGAAGTAGCTCACCAGCTTGTCGCGGTAGGCGCTGCGGGCCTCCGGGGAGCCCAGGGAGTTGAGCTCCAGGGTGACGTGCTCGAACAGGCCGAGTTGCTTCCACAGCCGGGCCGACAGCAGGATCAGCTCGGCGTCGATGTCCGGCCCCTCGAGGCCGAAGCACTCCACGCCGACCTGGTGGAACTGGCGGTAGCGGCCCTTCTGGGGACGCTCGTGCCGGAACATCGGGCCCTGGTACCAGAGGCGCTGGGTCTGGTTGTGCAGCAGGCCGTGCTCCAGGGCGGCGCGCACGCAGCTCGCCGTGCCCTCGGGCCGCAGGGTGAGGCTGTCGCCGTTGCGGTCCTCGAAGGTGTACATCTCCTTCTCGACGATGTCGGTGACCTCGCCGATGGAGCGCTTGAACAGCGCGGTCTGCTCGACGATGGGGGTGCGGATCTCGTCATAGCCGTAGCGGCCCATGAGCGCGCGCACCTGGCCCTCGAAGTACTGCCAGAGGGGGGACTGGTCCGGCAGCAGGTCGTTCATGCCACGAATGGCCTGGATCTTCTTGCTCAATGCTTGCTCCTTGTCGGGGCGCCGGGGATCAGGCGTCCCGGGCGATGACATCCTGCTCGGCCTGCTGCTTCTCGCGGACCTTGTCGCGGATCAGCCGCTCCAGGTCGTCGACCAGGTGGTCGTTGCGCAGCTTGCTGGCCGGCTTGCCGTCGATGTAGACGAGGTTGGCGGGGCTGCCGCCGGTCAGGCCGATGTCGCTCTCCTTCGCCTCGCCGGGCCCGTTGACCACGCAGCCGATCACCGAGACGTCGAGCGGAGTGAGCACGTCGTCGAGGCGTTCCTCGAGGGCGTTCATGGTGCCGATGACGTCGAAGTTCTGGCGCGAGCAGCTGGGGCAGGCGACGAAGTTGATGCCCTTGGCGCGCAGCCGCAGGCTCTTGAGCATGTCGAAGCCGACCTTGACCTCCTCGACGGGATCGGCGGCCAGCGACACCCGGATGGTGTCGCCGATGCCGTCCATCAGCAGCATGCCCAGCCCGATGGACGACTTGACGGTGCCCGAGCGCAGCCCGCCGGCCTCGGTGATGCCGAGGTGCAGCGGCTGCTCGATACGGCCGGCCAGGTCACGGTAGGCGGCCACGGCCATGAAGACATCGGAGGCCTTGACGCTGACCTTGAAGTCCGGGAAGTCCAGGCGGTCCAGGTGGTCGATATGGCGCATCGCCGACTCGACCAGGGCCTCGGGGGTGGGTTCGCCGTACTTCTTCTGCAGGTCCTTCTCGAGCGAGCCGGCGTTGACGCCGATGCGGATCGGGATGCCGTTGTCCCGGGCCGCCGACACCACTGCCCGGACCCGGTCCTCGCGGCCGATGTTGCCGGGGTTGATGCGCAGGCAGTCGACGCCCAGCTCGGCGACGCGCAGGGCGATACGGTAGTCGAAGTGGATGTCCGCCACCAGGGGCACGTCCACCTCGCGCTTGATGCGGCCGAAGGCCTCGGCGGCGTCCATGCTGGGCACCGAGACCCGCACGATGTCGGCGCCGGCCGTCTCCAGCTGGCGGATCTGCGCCACGGTGGCGGCCACGTCCAGGGTGTCGGTGTTGGTCATGCTCTGGACGGAGATGGGGGCGCCGCCGCCGACCGGCACCTGGCCGACATGGATGCGGCGCGACTGGCGTCGGGTGATGGGCGATGTAGCGTGCATGTCGGACTCATTCTCCCAGGGTGAATCGGGCGACGTTGTTGGCGCCGGTACGCGGCGCCAGGTCCACGGGCTCGCCGCGCCAGACGAGCTCGACGCCGGTGGCGTTGCCCACGGTCAGGCGGAAGGGCGGCTCGCCTTCGACGCGCGCCGTGGTGCCGGGTTCCTGAAGACCGACGAAGACGCGCTCATTGTTGGCGTCGAAGATCTCGGTCCAGGACTGCTCGTTGAAGGTCAGCTCCAGCACTCGAGCGTCCCCGGTCGGCTCGGTGGGGGCGGGGGCCGCCTCGTCCGTCTCGCCGGACGGCTCGGCCTCGGGGGACGCTTCGGTGCCGGCGGTGGCGATCGCCTCCTCGGTCGCGGGGGCGTCGGTGCCGGACTCGGGCTCGGCCGGCGACGGGGAGGCGGTTTCGGCGGCGGCCGGGGCCGGCGACTCGGGGGCTTCGGCGGGCGCCGGCTGCTCGGCGGCGGTGGCGACTCGGCTGCTCCAGTCCTCGTCCGTCCCGGCGTTCCCGGTCACCGGCTCGCCATCGTCCCCGGTGATGGTCGTGGTGCCGTCGAGGCTGTCCACGGCCACCGGGGCGTTGTCCCCCGGGGTGGGCGGCTGGCTGCCGCCGCGACTCTGCCACCACAGCAGGGTCAGGCCGACCAGGCCGGCGATGACCACCAGGGTGGCGAGGCGGAACAACCAGGCGCCGAGGCGCGAGGGCGGCTTGTTGACCACGTGCACCGGGGTGACCTTGCGCTCCAGGTCGTCCGTGCCGACCCGAGCCTGGTAGGCGGCCAGCACCTGCTCGGGGTCCAGGTCCAGCAGGCTGGCGTAGCTGCGCAGGTAGCCGCGCCGGTAGGTGGCGATCGGCACCTCGTCGTAGTCGTCTCGCTCCAGACCGTCGATCACGGCCGGGCGCAGGTTCAGGGCCTCGGCGACCTCGTCCCGCGACAGCTCCATGGCCTCGCGGGCGCGGCGTAGCATCTCGCCGGGCGAAGCCTGGGCGGCGGAGACGTCGGGCTCCTGATGTGGGGTGTCGCTCATGGCGGGGCATCCTTCATTGGGAAACGGGGTCAGGGCGCGTCATCGGGAGACGCCGCCACCCGGTCGCCACGGGCCTGATCCAGGTCGCGTGCCAGCCGCCGCGCCGCCGGCGTGGGGCCGGCCAGGCGCATGAAGGTCTCGAGTTGGCGCTCGGCGCGGGCGTAATGGCCCTGCTCGTAATCGAGCTGGGCCAGGCGCAGGTAACTGCCCGGCTGGCGCGGATCGATGCTCTGGGCGCGCATCAGGCTCTCGCGGGCGGCCGTGAGGTCGCCGAGGCGGCGCTGACACTGGCCCAGGTTGGTGAACAGCTGGGCGCGGTTGGCGTACTGGGTATCGGCGGCGGCCTGCTCGAGCTGGTGGCAGGCCTCGCGGATGCGTCCCTGATCATACAGGAAGGCGGCATAGTTGTTGCGTGCCCGGGTCAGGTCGGGGGCGGCCTCGAGGGCGCGACGAAAGGTGTCGTCGGCCAGCGCCGCCTCGCCCTGGCGCTGGTAGACGATGGCCATGGCCTGGAGGGCCTCGGCGTCCTCGGGGGCGATCTCCAGGGCACGGTCCAGGGCCGAGAGGGCCCGGGGCAGGTTGACGCGCTCCAGGTAGGCCATTCCCAGCCGGGTGTAGGCGTCCACCGGGTCGGCGTCCGCGCTGGGCGTGGTCGGGCCGGGTTGGGAGGCACAACCGGTCAACCAGAGGGTGCTTGCCAGGAGGATGGTGACGGTGAACTGTCGAAGACCGGGCGGGCGACGTGTCATGGCATCCTCTCGGAAGGCGGGCGGTGCACGGCGCGCACCTCCCGGCCGTTGATGAAAAAAAGCCCGATCATCAAAGCGTCGTGCCCGATGGAAGTCAAGGCGACGACCCCGTTCAGTCGGCGTCCAGCTGGATCGACTGGATGTAGCGGGCATGGCGCTTGGTGCGATCCTTGACGCGACCCACCAGCTGGCCGCAGGCGGCATCGATGTCATCGCCGCGAGTCGAGCGGATCGGGGCCGTGTAGCCGAGCTCGTAGAGCCACTGCTGGAAACGCATCACCTGGTTGCGGGATGGCTTCTCGTAGCCCGAGTGAGGGAAGGGGTTGAACGGGATCAGGTTGATCTTGCAGGGCAGCTCGTCGAGCAGTTCGGCGAGTTGGCGGGCATGCTCCTGCTGGTCGTTCACGTCCTTGATCAGGGTGTACTCGATGGTGATCATCCGGGTGTCGTCGCACTTGGCCAGGTAGCGCTGGCAGGCGTCGAGCAGGGTCCGGATGTCGTACTTGCGATTGAGCGGTACCAGCTCGTTGCGCAACTCGTCGTTGGCGGCATGCAGCGAGATGGCCAGGCTCACGTCGAGTTCGTCGCCGAGCCGGTCGAGCATCGGCACCACGCCGGAGGTGGAGAGGGTGACGCGGCGCTTGGAGAGGCCATAGCCGTTGTCGTCGAGCATCAGCTTCATGGCCGGCACGACGTTGTCGTAGTTCAGCAGCGGCTCGCCCATGCCCATCATCACCACGTTGGTGACCGGACGGTTGGCGGTGTCCTTGCGCGGGCCGAAGCTGTTGCTGGCGACCCAGACCTGGCCGATGATCTCGGCCGCGGTGAGGTTGCGCTGGAAGCCCTGCTTGCCGGTCGAGCAGAAGCTGCAGTCCAGCGAGCAGCCGACCTGTGAGGACACGCAGAGGGTGCGGCGCTTGCCGTTCTCGGCGGGGATCAGCACCGTCTCCACGTAGCTGCCGTCTTCCACTTCCAGGACCCACTTGCGGGTGCCGTCGCTGGAGGTGCCCTCGTAGACCACGCCGGGGCCCCGGATCTCGGCGACCTCTTCCAGGCGGGCACGCAGTGCCTTGGACAGGTTGGTCATGGCCGCGAAGTCGTCGCAGCCCTCATGATGGATCCATTTCATCACCTGGGCGGCACGGAACTTCTTCTCGCCGATGGAGAGGAAGAAGGCTTCCATCTCCTGGCGGGTCATGCCGAGCAGGTTGGTGCGTTGGGGAGCGGTCGTGGCGGTCATGGCAATCAGGGGAGTCGGTGGGGGCGGGCGGGGGCAGAACGCCCCCGCCGGCGACAGGCAATCAGCCGCGCGGGCAGATCTCGCTGTCCTGGAAGAAGTACGCGATCTCGCGGGCCGCGGATTCCGGGGAATCGGAACCGTGGACGGCGTTGGCGTCGATGGACTGGGCGAAGTCGGCGCGGATGGTGCCGGGCTCGGCTTCCTTCGGGTTGGTGGCGCCCATCAGGTCACGGTTGGCGGCGATGGCGTTCTCGCCTTCCAGCACCTGGACGATCACCGGGCCGGAGGTCATGAAGCCGACCAGGTCGCCGAAGAAGGGACGCTCCTTGTGCTCGGCGTAGAAGCCCTCGGCCTGCTCCTGGGAGAGGTGCAGCATCTTGGCGGCGACGATCTGCAGGCCGGCCTTCTCGAAGCGGCTCTCGATCTCGCCGATGACGTTCTTGGCGACGGCGTCGGGCTTGATGATGGACAGGGTACGTTCGGTAGCCATGGGGCGTGTCTCCAGTCTGGAAAGTGACGAGCGTGACGCCCCGCGCCGCCCCGGGAGGACCGGGGCGGCGCGGGGACGGGGAATCGGTGCGGTCCGGCGCCGGGCGCCGGTTGGGCGCAGAGTATACCGCTCCGGGGCGGCAATGAACAATCGCGCCCACGGCGCGCTTCAGACGCTGAAGCTCTCGCCGCAGCCGCACTCGTCCTTGACGTTGGGGTTGCGGAAGCGGAAGTAGCGGTTCAGGCCCTCGGACACGTAGTCGACCTCGCTGCCGTCGAGCATCTCCAGCGCCTCGGGGGCCACGTAGACCTTGACCCCGTGCTCCTCGACGATCACGTCGTCGTTGGCGGCCTCGTCGGCGAAGTCGAGGACGTAGCTGTAGCCGGAGCAGCCGCTGGGCTTGACCGAGACCCGCAGGCCCAGGCCGTGCCCGCGCTCGTCGAGGACCCGGCGGATCTGCTCGGCGGCGGCGGTGGTGATCGATAGGTGCGCCATGATGGTCTCCTGCAGGAAAATGAGGCTATCGGCGCAGCCCGGTCAGGGCGTGCCGCAGGGCCTCCAGGGCCCGGTCGATGTCGGCCTCGGTGGTGAAGCGTCCGAAGCTGAAGCGCAGCGAGGCCAGCGCCAGGCGACGGGGCACGCCGATGCCCTTCAGTACATAGGATGGCTCGACACTGGCCGAATTGCAGGCCGAGCCGGTGGACAGGGCGATGTCGCGCAGCGCCATGAGCAGCGACTCGCCATCGACGCCCTCGAAGGCCAGGTTGAGGATGTTGGGTACCGCCGTCTCGATGGCGGTGTTGCGATGGATGCCCTCCAGGTCCTCCAGGCCGGCCAGCAGGCGGTCACGCAGGTCGCGGATGCGGGCCTGGTCGGCGTCCCCCTCGCGGCCGGCGATGGCGAAGGCCTCGCCCATGCCGACGATCTGGTGGGTCGGGAGGGTGCCCGAGCGCATGCCGCGCTCGTGGCCGCCGCCGTGGATCAGCGCCTCGAGGCGGATGTCCGGATCTCGCCTGACGTAGAGGGCGCCGATGCCCTTGGGGCCGTAGGCCTTGTGGCCGGACAGCGACATCAGGTCGATGCCCAGGCTCGACACGTCCAGAGGCAGCCGGCCCACCGCCTGGGCGGCATCCACATGGAAGACGGCCCCGCCGGCATGGACCACCTCGGCCAGGGCGGCCAGGTCGTGGATGCTGCCCAGCTCGTTGTTCACCGCCATCAGCGAGACCAGGACGGTGTCCTCGCGCATGGCCGCGCGCAGCGCCTCGGGGGTGATCCGACCATCGGTCTCCGGGGTCAGCCAGGTGACCTCGAAGCCTTCCCGCTCCAGGGCCCTGGCGGTGTCCACCACCGCCTTGTGCTCGATGATCGAGGTCACCAGGTGGCGGCCCCGCGACCGGTTGGCGCGCATGAAGCCGGTCAGCGCCAGGTTGTCGGCCTCGGTGGCGCCGCTGGTCCAGACGATCTCCCGGGGATCGGCGCCGATCAGGTCGGCGACCTGGCGGCGGGCGCCCTCCACGGCCTGTTCCGCCTGCCAGCCCAGCATATGGCTGCGCGAGGCGGGATTGGCGAAGATGCCGTCCAGGGTCAGGTGGCGGCTCATGATCTCGGCGACCCGGGGATCGACCGGGGTGGTGGCGGCGTAATCGAGGTAGACGGGTGCGCTCATGGGCTCGTGGCGATGGTGGCGGATCGGGGACGGCGAGGCCGTCGATGTCAGGGGGACGCGGTCGGGATCTGGTCGTCGTCGAGGCGGCGACGCTGGCGTTCGGCGATATGCCGGAATTCCTCGCGCCCGGCCAGCTGTCCCAGGGTCACGCCCTCGAGGAAGCCGTGGATCTGCTCGGACAGCTCGTTCCACAGGTGGTGGGTCAGGCAGGTATCGCCCTGCTGGCAGTCCGAGAGCCCGCCGCAGCGGGTGGTGTCCACCGATTCGTTGACGGCGTCGATGACCCGGGCCACCGAGATGGCGTCGGGGTTCATCGCGAGCAGGTAGCCGCCGCCCGGGCCGCGCACGCTGTCGACCAGTCTCGCGCGCCGCAGGCGGGCGAACAGCTGCTCAAGGTAGGACAGCGAGATCTCCTGGCGCTTCGAGATGTCGGCGAGGCTGATGGGGCCCTCGTCGGCATTCATGGTCAGGTCGAGCATGGCGGTGACGGCGTAGCGTCCCTTGGTGGTCAGGCGCATGGGGCACTCACCTCGGCACCGGCGCGGGCGTCGGTAGTCGGTGAATCGGGCCGACGCCCGGACGGGCGTCGGATAGGCGAATCATTATGATAAAGCCCGAGTGCGGCGGTCAACCATTGTCTCGGGGCTTGTCGGCCGGCGCCTGGGGAGAGGCGCCCTCGGTGGCCTCGCCGCGCTGGCCGCAGCCGGTCTCGGCATCCTCCAGGATGTTGGCGAAGTCCTCGTCGTCCAGCTCGGGGAGGCGACCGTCGCGAAACCCGGCATCGATCTTGCGCAGCGTCGAGCACATGCGCTCGATGCGCTCGTCCACCGCGTGCATGTGGTCGAGCATCGCCTGCATGGAGCGGGCCACCGGGTCCGGCATGTCCTGGCTCACGCCGTAGGCGTCGAACCCGAACTTGCGCCGCATGGCTTCCCGGCGTTCGGGATCCACGGCGAGCGGCTCGGTTTCGTCGGGCTCGCGGCGCTGGACCACCTTGCCGGGGATGCCGACCACGGTGGCGCCGGCCGGCACCTCCTTGGTGACCACGGCGTTGGAGCCGACCTTGGCCCCGGCGCCCACGGAGAAGGGACCGAGGATCTTGGCGCCGGCGCCGACGATGACGCCGTCCTCCAGGGTGGGGTGGCGCTTGCCCTTGTTCCAGCTGGTGCCGCCCAGGGTGACGCCCTGATAGAGGGTGACGTCGTCGCCGACCTCGGCGGTCTCGCCGATCACCACGCCCATGCCGTGATCGATGAAGAAGCGCCGGCCGATGGTGGCGCCCGGATGGATCTCGATGCCGGTGAACCAGCGGGCCAGGCTCGACAGGGTGCGGGCCAGCCACTTGAGGTTCCTGCGCCACAGCCAGTGACTCAGGCGGTGGGCGAGCAGGGCATGCAGACCGGGATAGTTGGTGAGCACTTCCAGGAAGTTGCGCGCCGCCGGGTCACGGGCGAATACGCTGTTGATGTCCTCGCGCAGACGTTGAAACATGCGGCGATCCTTGGGTGGAGGAGCGAGACGATTCCTTCATAGTGGGGGTGCGGCGGGACGGCTTCAAGCCGTGGGCTCAGTCGTCTTCGCGGCGCGGTACCAGGCGCTCGGTGTAGGACAGGATGCCGCGCAGGATATTGAGCTCCATGCGCTCCGGCCGGGCGCGCAGGGTGAAGCGCCGCAGCCGGGCCATCAGCTGGCGCGGGGTGGTCGGGTCGTGGAAGCCGATGGCGATCAGGGTGCGCTCCAGGTGGGCGAAGTAGTGCTCGAGCTCCTCATGGCTGGCCAGCGGCTGCTCGGGCGCGGGGGCTTCCGGTTCGGCCTCCTGCCGGGCGAGCCAGGCCAGCCGGCATTCGTAGGCCAGGACCTGGACCGCGGCGGCCAGGTTCAGGGAGCTGAAATCCGGGTTGGTGGGGATGTGCACGTGGGCGTGGCAGCGCTGCAACTCGGCGTTGGTCAGGCCGCTGTCCTCGCGGCCGAACACCAGCGCCACGCGGCGCTCCGGTGCGGCGAGCTCCTCGGGCAGCCGCTCGCCGAGCGCGCGGGGCGTGATCATCGGCCAGGGCAGGGTGCGCGAGCGGGCGCTGGCGCCCACCACCAGGGTGCAGTCGGCCACCGCCTCCTCCAGGGTCTCCACCGTCCGGGCGCCATGGACCAGGGCGTCGGCCCCGGAGGCCCGCGACACCGTGTCCGCGGTCAGCGGTTCGCAGCGTGGCGCCACCAGGGCCAGGTCCGTCAGGCCCATGTTGTGCATGGCGCGGGCGGTGCCGCCGATGTTGCCGGGGTGACTGGTGCCGATCAGGACGATGCGGATGTGCTCGAGCATGGGAGACTTCCGGTTGGAGCTGTCGAAGATGGGAAAAGGCGCAGTCTAGCATGCTGGGGTCGAGCTTAGCGCGTGGCGCGGGACTCGCGCTTCTGCTAGGATGCGCGCCGACCCGTTCTTTAACACCACCGACTCCCCAAGGCCCGATCATGCATCCGATGGTCCAATTCGCGCTGCGTGCCGCTCGCAGTGCCGGCGAACAGTTCCTGCGTGTCCGTGAGCGCATCGAGAACGCCCACGAAGAACACAACCTCGACAAGCTGCTCGAGGATACCGCCCGCAACGCCGAGACGTTGATCGTGCGACAGCTGTCCCGCGGCTATCCCCAGCATGGCGTCGTCGGTCGCTACACCCCCTACCGTGCCGGTGAGGGCGAGGGACGCGACGTGCTGTGGCGCATCGAACCCTTCCACGGCTACTCCAATCTGGCGGTCGCCGCCCCCGGCTTCGCGCTGTCGCTGGTTTGCCTGGTCAAGGGCCGTCCGGAGCATGCGGTGGTGATCTGCCCCTTCAGCGATGACGAGTATCTGGCCAGCCGGGGCCGTGGCGCCCAGCTAAACGGCAAGCGCATCCGCGTCTCCAAGGCCACCTCGATCACCGGGACGCGCATCGCCATGAGCCTGCCCGAGGCCGGGTTGCGCGCCCGCCTGCTGCCGTCCTACCTGACCCTGACCCAGCAGCTGGCGCCCCACGTGGAGTTGGTGCGCGCCTCCGGCAGCGGCCTGCTGGACCTGGCCGAGCTGGCCGCCGGCCGGGTCGATGCCGCCTTGGGGCTGGGGCTCGAAGAGCAGGACCTGCAGGTCGGCTCGCTGCTGCTCAAGGAGGCCGGCGCGCTGCAGGGCACGCCGGACGGCCAGCCGTCGGTGAGCGTCGAGGGGCAGCTGATGGCCGCCGGTCCGCGCCTGTTCAAGGCCCTGCTCAAGCAGCTCAAGCCTCACTTCTGAGGGAACGCCGCGGCTTGGCGGCGCTCCCGCTGCCGGGAACCCTCGAGACGCCCCCGCGGTCCTGCCGCGGGGGCGTCTTGCGTTCGGTAGGGGTTACATCCGGTGACATTCACAAGGCTGTTCTGAGCGGGCCAGTGGGTGTAGCTTGGGGGTGACCGGTGGCGTTCGGCGCCCCGGCTTCATGCGTCCCCGGCGTCGACGCTCGCCGAAGCCGGGCCATGACCCTCACCCGCGAGAGGAGTGATGATGGAACCGCTCAGCTATTACTACTACAACGTGCTGGAAAGCCTGGAGAAGCCCTGCGATGTGCCTGCCCTGCACCTCCAGGAAGGCTATGACCTCCTGTACCGCTACGGGGGCCGGGTCGAGATGGACCTGATCCGCCGTGCCGAGGAGGCCAGCGCGAATGGCGAGCCCTACCATTGGCACGAGGCGTTGGATGCCGAACAGCAGGACAAGCTGCGCCGTGCCCTCCAGGACGAGAACCCGGCCAAGATCCTCAAGGTCATGCAGCGCAACGGCTACGCCGGCGTGCTGTATCACCATGCCCGCGAGGTCTTCTCGCCGGACGATGCCCAGGGCGTCGCCTAGGTGTGATCTCTCGGTAGGTTGTTCATCCGGAACCTACCCGGAAGACTGGAGATGCGAACCAACCAATCGCTCCAGGAGGTCCGGATGAACACTCACCAGAATGCCCGTCTTACCCCACATGGTCGAGCCCTGCTGGCACGTCGTGTCATCGATGAAGGGATACGGCCAAGGGAAGTGGCTCAAGCTCAGGGCGTCAGTGTGAGAACGGTCTACAAGTGGGTCCGCCGGTTCCGCGAAGAAGGCCTCCCGGGGCTTCAAGACCGCTCGTCGCGCCCGGGGCGGAGCCCTTGTGCCACCGATGCCGCCACCGTGGAGCAGGTCATCGAACGTCGTCAGCAGCGTCAGACCTATCGCCAGATCGCCCGGGCGCTGGGCATCGGGCAGAGCACGGTGGCGCGGATCCTCAAGCGCAAGGGGCTGAACCGGCTGGCCTTGCTGTCACCGGCAAGGCCTGATAACCGCTATGAACATGACGCGCCAGGGGATCTCCTGCACTTGGATATCAAGAAGTTGGGACGTTTCGAACGCCCGGGCCATCGGGTGACGGGCGATCGCCAGCAGAACACGCCCGGCGCGGGGTGGGAGTATGTCCATATCGCTATCGACGATCACTCACGGGTGGCCTTCGGCACCCTCTATCCCAATGAAACCGGTTGGAGCGCGTGTTACGCGCTGCTGGACGCGATGCGTTATTACCGGCGGCTCGGGGTTCGCTTCGCCCGTGTCCTGACCGACAACGGCGCCTGTTACAAATCCAAGGCATTCCAGCGCCTGTGCCGGCGCCTGGGGCTAACGCACAAGCGCACTCGCCCTTATACCCCACGCACCAATGGCAAGGCAGAGCGGTTTATTCAAACCGCCCTTCGCGAATGGGCCTATGCGCGGTCCTACGAGAGCTCGGAGCAGCGCCGGCAACATCTGCCGGCCTGGCTGCACCAGTACAACTGGCATCGGCCGCATGCCAGTTTGGATTACTGCTCTCCGGTTCACCGGTTAGGCCTTTCCGTGAACAACCTGGTGGGTTTACACACCTAGGCGCCCGACGGCATCGAGACCGGCACGAAAAAAAGCCACCCGGGCGGGTGGCTTTTTTCGTGGGCGGGCGAGGCGCTCAGGGCAGCTCCTCGGCCTCCGGGTCCTCCTTGGGGGCCGGGATCAGGTCCTCGCGCTGCAGCTTGAGCGGCAGCAGCAGGGCCCCGGACACATAGATGGACGAGAAGGTCCCGATCAGCACGCCGAGGATCAGCGCCACGGCGAAGAAGTGGATCATGTCGCCGCCCAGGGTCACCAGGGCCAGCAGCACCAGCAGGGTGGTGCCGGAGGTCGCCAGGGTGCGCGACAGGGTCTGGTTGATGGCCTCGTTGAAGATGGTCGGCATGTCCTCGATGCGCGACTTGCGGATGTTCTCGCGGATGCGGTCGTAGACCACGATGGTGTCGTTGAGCGAGTAGCCGATCACCGCCAGCACCGCCGCCAGCACGGTGAGGTCGAACTCGAAGCCGAACAGCGAGAAGACGCCGACCACGATGATGACGTCGTGGAGCAGGGCCAGCAGGGCGCCGAGGGCGAACTTGTACTGGAAGCGGAAGGCCACATAGAGCATCACGATGCCCAGCGCCACCAGCAGGCCCAGGCCGCCCTTGTCGCGCAGCTGGTCGCCGACCTGGGCGCCGACGAACTCGGCGCGCACCAGCTCGACGTCGGCCCCGCCGCGGGCCAGCAGGTCGACGACACGGTCGCCGACGCCGGCCTCGAAGGCCTGCTGCAGGCGGATCAGCACCTCGGTGGAGGCGCCGAAGGTCTGCACCGCCACGTCCTGAAAGCCGGCGGCCTCCAGTGTCTGGCGCACGCCGTCCAGGGCCGGCGCCGTGGCGTAGCGGACCTCGACCAGGGTGCCGCCGGTGAAGTCCAGGCCCAGGTTGAGGCCCTGGACCAGCAGCGAGACGATCGACACCAGCAGCATCGCCGCCGAGGCCGCGAAGGCCAGCCGGCGCTTGCCCATGAAGTCGAACTGTCGTTGGATCAGGGATTGCATGGCCACCTCTTAAATCCAGAGCTTCTTGACCGGCTTGCCGCCATAGCACAGGTTGACCATGGCGCGGGTCACCATCAGGGCGGTGAACAGCGAGGTCAGGATGCCCAGCGACAGGGTCACGGCGAAGCCCTTGACCGGCCCGGTGCCGATCGAGAACAGGATCAACGCCACCAGCAGGGTGGTGATGTTGGCGTCGACGATGGACGTGAAGGCGCGTTCGTAGCCGGCGTGGATGGCCTGCTGCACCGAGAGGCCGGTGCGCAGCTCCTCGCGGATGCGCTCGAAGATCAACACGTTGGCGTCCACCGCCATGCCCAGCGTCAGGACGATGCCGGCGATGCCGGGCAGCGTCAGGGTGGCCCCGAGCAGCGACATGGCCGCCACCAGCAGGGTCAGGTTGAGCGCCAGGGCGAGGTTGGCGAAGACGCCGAACACCTTGTAGCGCACCAGCATGAAGGCCACCACCAGCAGCAGGCCGATCTGCACCGAGAGCACGCCGCGCTCGATGTTCTCCGCGCCGAGGCTCGGTCCGATGGTACGCTCCTGGGCGAAGTAGATCGGCGCGGCCAGCGAGCCGGAGCGCAGCAGCAGCGCCAGCTCCGCCGCCTCGGTGGGCGAGTCGAGCCCGGTGATGCGGAAGCTGTTGCCCAGGGCGCTCTGGATGGTGGCCAGGCTGATGATGCCCCGCTCGGTGTAGGGGGTGCGGACGGTGACCTCCTCGCCGTCCTCGAGCACCGTGCGCTCGCGAGTCTTGTGCTCGATGAACAGCACCGCCATGTTGCGGCCGATATTGGTGCGGGTGGCGCGGTTCATCAGGGTGCCGCCGGTGCCGTCCAGGTTGATGTTCACCTGGGGGCGGCCGTTCTCGTCGAAGCTATGGTTGGCGTTGGAGACGCTGTCGCCGGTGATGATGACGTCGCGCATCAGGGTGGCGGTACGCTCCGGCTGGTTGCGGAACGGGAAGGTCTGGGTCTCGGCCTCGGGGGTGTCCGGGCGGGCCTCGAGGCGGAACTCCAGGTTGGCGGTGGCGCCGACGATGCGCTTGGCGGCGGCGGTGTCCTGCACGCCGGGCAGCTCGACGACGATGCGTGCCGGCCCCTGGCGCTGGACCAGCGGCTCGGCCACGCCCAGTTCGTTGACCCGGTTGCGCAGCGTGGTCAGGTTCTGGTTGATCGCGTAGTCCTGGATCTCCTCCACGGCCACGTCGGTCAGGGTCATGGCCAGGCCCGCGCCCCGGGCGCGATCGAGGTTGCGGTACTCGAACTCCGGGAACTCGCGGCTGATCAGCCGGCGGGCCTCGTCGCGGTCCTCGGCGTTCATGAAGTCCATGCGGATCGAGCGTCCGTCGATCTCGGTGTTGCGGTAGCGCAGTCGCTCGTCGCGCAGCGTCTCGCGCATGGCGCTGGCATTGACCTCCAGGCGCTGGGTCAGCGCGGCCTCCATGTCGACCTCGAGCAGGAAGTGCACGCCGCCGCGCAGGTCCAGGCCCAGGGTCATGGGGGAGGCGGCCAGGGACTCCAGCCAGGAGGGCGTGGACTCGGCCAGGTTGAGAGCCACCACGTAGTCGTCGCCCAGGGCCTCGCTGATCAGGTCGCGGGCCTGGATCTGGTCATCGGCGTTGTGGAGGCGGATGAGGACGTTGCCGGGATTGCGCTCGACGGCCTGGATATCGATGCCGGCCTCGGTCAGGGAGGCCTCGAGGCGCTCGAGGCGGCGCTCGTCGAGGGTGGTGTCGCCCCGGTCGCTGCTGATCTGGACCGCCGGATCCTCGGGGAAGAGGTTGGGGAGGGAGTAGATCAGGCCGACGAGGAGGACGAGGAGTATCAGCAGATACTTCCACAGGGGGTATCGGTTGAGCATGGGGGCCCTGCCCTCAGGTTGCTGATGATGGAGACGGACGCTATGCCATCACGAGCACCGGGCGGAGCCGGTCGGCCGGGCCCCGCCTCGGTGTCGCAGGGCTGCCCGCGCCGCCGGGCGGCGCGGGGCGGGAACGCCCGGTCAGATGGACTTGAGCGTGCCCTTGGGCAGGACGGCGGCCACGGCGTTCTTCTGCACGTTGACCTCGGTGCCCTCGGAGATCTCCATGGTCAGGAACTCGCTGTCGTCGCTGACCTTGGTGATGCGGCCCAGCATGCCGCCGCCGATGACGATCTCGTCACCCTTGGAGAGGTTGCTGACCAGCTGCTTGTGCTGCTTGGCCCGCTTGGCCTGGGGGCGCCACAGCAGGAAGTAGAAGATCAGCACGAAGCCGACCAGCATCACGATCTGGGCGATGCCGCCGCCCGGGGCGGCGCCGGCGTCCTGGGCCAGGGCCGGGGAAATGAAGAAGTCCAACATGTACGACGATCTCCTGAGTCGCGGGGTAACAAGGCGCCGTCCATCGGCGCTCGGGGCCGGTCGCGGGGGACCGGCCGCCGATCAATTCGGTGCGGGCGGGACCGGCAGGCCGCGCTGCGCGTAGAACCCATCCACGAAGTGGGCCAATGTACCCGCTTCGATAGCACCGCGCAAACCGGCCATCAGGCGCTGGTAATGGCGCAGGTTATGGATGGTATTGAGCATCGAGCCGAGCATCTCGCCGCAGCGGTCGAGGTGGTGCAGGTAGGCCCGCGAGAAGTGCTGGCAGGTGTAACAGTCGCAGTCCTCGTCCAGGGGCCGGGTGTCGTGGCGGTGCTTGGCGTTGCGGATCTTGATGGTCCCCTCGCCGGTGAACAGGTGACCGTTGCGGGCGTTGCGGGTCGGCATCACGCAGTCGAACATGTCGACGCCCCGGCGCACCCCCTCCACCAGGTCTTCCGGCTTGCCTACGCCCATCAGGTAGCGCGGCTTGTCCGCCGGCATCCACTCGGGGAGGTAGTCGAGCACCGCCAGCATCTCCTCCTTGGGCTCGCCCACCGAGAGGCCGCCGATGGCGTAGCCGTCGAAGCCGATCGCCTCGAGGCCCTTGAGCGACTGCTCACGAAGCTCGGGGTACATGCCGCCCTGGATGATGCCGAACAGCGCCGAGGGCGAGTCGCCGTGAGCGTCCCGGGAACGCCTCGCCCAGCGCAGCGACATTTCCATGGAGCGCCGGGCCTCCTCGAGAGAGGCGGGGTAGGGGGTGCACTCGTCGAAGATCATCACGATGTCCGAGCCCAGCGAGCGCTGCACGGCCATGGACTCCTCGGGGCCCATGAACACCCTGGAGCCGTCCACCGGCGAGCGGAAGTGCACGCCCTCCTCGGTGATCTTGCGCATCTCGCCGAGCGAGAACACCTGGAAGCCGCCGGAGTCGGTGAGGATCGGCTTGTCCCACTGGGCGAAGTCGTGCAGGTCGCCGTGGCCCTCGATCACCTCGGTGCCCGGGCGCAGCCAGAGGTGAAAGGTGTTGCCGAGGATGATCTCGGCGCCGATCTCCTTCACCGACTGGGGCGTCATGCCCTTGACGGTGCCGTAGGTGCCCACCGGCATGAAGGCGGGGGTTTCCACGGTGCCTCGCGGGAAGCTGAGGCGCCCGCGTCGCGCCCGGCCATCGCTGGCCAGGTGCTCGAAGGTCATGAAACATTCATCGCGCATGGAATATCTCAATGCTGGGACAAGGCGCCCTGAGGAAGGTCAGGTCAGGCAACCGCTGTCGAAAGACACGGAATTTACTGAAGTAAATGAGTCTCTTGAGACAGCGTTCAAGGCGGCATGGCCGAACTCAGGGCGTCTTGCGGGTGAGGAACATGGCGTCGCCATAACTGAAGAAGGCATAGCGCTCCCGGACGGCCTCGCGATAGGCGGCCATGACCGTCTCGAAGCCGGCGAAGGAGGCCACCAGCATCAGCAGGGTCGACTCCGGCAGGTGGAAATTGGTGACCAGGGCATCGACCACGCGCCACTCGTAGCCCGGGTAGATGAAGATATCGGTCTCGCCGCGGTAGGGGGCGATCTCGCCGTCGGCGCTCTTCAGGCAGGCGGACTCCAGGCAGCGCACGCTGGTGGTGCCCACGGCGATCACCCGGTTGCCCCGGGCCCGGGCGGCGCGTACCTGGTCACAGACCGTCTCGTTCACCTCGATCCATTCGCTGTGCATCTCGTGGTCGCGAATGTCGTCGGCGCGCACCGGCTGGAAGGTGCCGGCCCCCACGTGCAGGGTGACGAAGGCGCTCTCCACGCCCTTGTCGGCCAGCGCCTCGAGCAGCGGCTCGTCGAAGTGCAGCCCCGCGGTGGGCGCGGCCACGGCGCCGTCGCGACGGGCATAGACGGTCTGGTAGCGGTCGCGGTCGGCGAGCTCGTCCTCGCGGGTGATGTAGGGCGGCAGCGGCATGTGGCCGTGACGCTCGAGCAGCGCGATCAGCGGCGTATCGCCGAGGAAGCGCAGCTCGAACAGCGCCTCGCGGCGGCCCTCGACGACGGCCCGGATGCCGCTTTCGAACTCCAGCTCGGTACCGGGCTTGGGCGACTTGCTGGCGCGAAGGTGGGCCAGGCCGCGGTGGGCGTCCAGCGGACGCTCCAGCAGCATCTCCACGCGCCCGCCACTGGCCTTGTGGCCGTGCAGCCGGGCCGGGATCACGCGGGTGTCGTTGAACACCAGGAGGTCTCCCGGCTCGAGGATCTCGAGCAGGTCGGGGAAACGGCGATGCGCCAGCTCGCCGCTCCCGCCGTCGACGCACAGCAGCCGGCAGTCGCTGCGTTGCTCGGAGGGGTAGCGGGCGATCAGCGCCTCGGGAAGCTCGTAATGGAAATCGGCGCGCTGCATGGGGCGAAACGTTCCGGAAGACGGGATGGACGGCGGCTCGGGCGAGCCCTGGCAAGCCGACAAGGATACCTGCTCCTTGCCGCGAAGTCAGGGTCCGCGATTGACCTGCTGCATCGCCCACGTATAATGCACCGCCGTTGCCGGTGTGGCGGAATTGGTAGACGCAGCGGATTCAAAATCCGCCGCCTTCACGGGCGTGTCGGTTCGAGTCCGACCACCGGCACCATGAAATCAAGCACTTACATCCCTCCTTGTGCTTGTTCTGATTCAGTATCTCCTAAAGTGTCAACGGAATGACGACGGAATTTCGACGCATCGGTGTGGGCCGATGGGTGTCGGATCCAACCGAATCGCCATCCCAGGCTGATGCCTCAAAACCTTGAATAAGTGTTTTCTAACACAGCTTATTGGCTTTTAGCTCGTTATATGCGCGTGGCCTAATTAAATAGCCGGTGACCCCGCTGGCAATTAGTCCCCGCTTCAGCGGCCCAGCTTGGGCCGCTTTTTTTATGCCTTGCGCTTGGCCGGGATCCTGGGCGCGAACTTGATGGCGTCGGCCAGGTGATCCGGGGAGAGATGGGCATAACGCATCGTCATGGTGATGGTCTGGTGCCCAAGGATCTTCTGGAGGGTCAGCACGTCCCCGCCGTTCATCATGAAGTGGCTGGCGAAGGTATGCCGGAGTACGTGGGTGCGTTGCCCACGAGGGAGGTAGATCTCCGCGTCGACGATCCCGGCCGAGAACGCCTTGTATGCGTTCGTGCGAAACAGGCGGCCTACCCTGGGCCCGTGCTCCACCAGGTCCTGGTAGAGGTCGTCAGGGAGCGGGATGGTGCGGTTGCGGCGGTTCTTGGTGGCGGTATAGGTCACGCGGCCATCTCGCAGCATCTCGGCGCGCAGGGTCTGCGCCTCACTCCAGCGGGCGCCGGTGGCCAGGCAGAGCCGGGTGATGAGCAACACGTCGGGGTTCGGGGAGTCCTCAAGGACCTGGAGCAACCGGGCGATCTCGTCTTCGGTGAGGTAGGTCAGATCCGGTTCATCCAGGCGCAGCGGCTGGACCTGGGCGAAGGGGTTCGAGCCGTCCCACTCGCCGAGTCGAGTCAGGCGGTTGAAGACGGCCCGAAGGTGGGCCTGGTCATGGTTGACCGTGTTGGGGTGGATCCCGTCGGCGAGGCGTTGCTTGCGGAACCGGATGGCGTCCATGGGCGTGAGGGTGGTGGCAACCGGGTTGCCCATCATCTCGGCCAGGGCCAGCATCTGCGAGCAGCGACGCTTGCCGTCCTTGAGGGTGACGCCGTGGCAGTCGTACCACAGCTGCACCAAGTCCTTGAGACGGCGCCGATCCCGCTTCTTGGGGCCATAGGGTTCCCCCATGGCGGCCTTGCCCAGCACGAAGTCATGGAAGCGCTTGGCCTCGCCCTGAGTCTTAAAGATCCGGCGCACACGACGGCCATCGCGCCCTCCTGGTTGGAGGTCGACCTGCCAGCCGGTCTTTACCTTCCTGATCATGCCGCCTTGCCTAGCAATCGTCGCTCCACCAGCTTCTGCTCGACCAGCTGGCGGAAGGCGCTGCTATTGATCCCCCGGCGGCGGTAGTAGTGCTCCAGGTCCTCCCACATGCCGGATGCCTTGAGGAAGTCGATGGCCTGGTGGGTGCCGAAGCCCTGGCGGGCGTAAATCGAGATGAGGTTACCGAAGGCCAGGCAGACGTTTTTCTCGTTTCCCAGGCCGGGTTCCTTGCGCGCCCGCTTGTACATGAAGCTGGGGGCGTGGGCGAAGAACCGGGGATCGTCCTGAAACAGTTGCCAGGCGGGGTCGATGAGGTTGCGGGTGGCGTCCAGGCGATAGCTCTGCATGGCGCTGCGCCAAATCCCGGTGAGATGCGGGATGGTGTCGGTGAAGCGGTGGAAGCCGTGGGCGTCGTCCAGGACCTCGCCGGTGTCGACGTTGCACGGGATCCCGCGGGCAAACTCGGCGAGCACCGACTGGTGAAAGCGCATCTCGATGCGCCAGACGTCCCGCTCGGGGTCGTAGACCTGGGCCAGGTCGTCGTTCGTGGCATTGGCCCACACGCCCTGCCAGAAGTGCAGCTTGTCGCGGTGATGGGCCTCCTTGGTCTTGTTGTAGATCGCGCACTGCAGGGCTCCGGCGGTGCCGAACATGAGGGTTTCGGCGCGTCCGTAGGTGGTGGCGATGTTGCCGTGGTCGAAGCTCAGGGAGTCGATGCCGTCGATCTTCATGACCTTCTTGGAGCGGGTCACGAAGCGATCCATGAAGTCCTTGGGAGGCTCCCAGCCCTGGACGTCCAGGGCGAGGTGGACGGCGCAGCCGGCATGCTCGACGTGCTCGAGGAGACAGCAGGCGATCATGTCCATGAGCTTCTGGCAGTCCTCGGGGCTGCGCTCGTGGAGGTAGTGGGGCGAGAGCTCGATCTTGACGTGGGTGCCGACGTTCTCGGTCTTCACGTGCCGGGCCTGGAAGAACACGATCACGCCCAGGTCGTTGTTCTGGAGGCGGTAGCGGAAGCCGGAGCCGGCAGCGCCGGCCCCCACGGCCCAGGTATGGCCGAACAGGTCGATGGTGGCCCCACGACCCTCCTGGTAGACGCTGATGATCTTGTCGAACTGAGGCAGGTAGGGGAGTCCCCGGTAGAGCTGGCGGACGGTATCCACGCCCGCGTGCAGGAGCTTCACCTGGTCCATGTTCACCTGGCCCCTGGCACTGATGAACAGGTTGCCGAGCGGGTCCCGTTCCCCCGTCTCCAGCGATTCCCTGGAATAGCGATCCCAACGCTTCATTTCGAAAACCACCTATTGGTCAGTAGTGGCAGGTTTCGACACGCTTCGGTGTCATTCTGCGAGACGTGTTACAGGGATGGTCTCGCCGGGCCCGCGCGTGCGGCGCGGGGATGCGGTCGCAAGCGTCCTCTCCCGGCGCCGCACGCACGGGCCGTCATGCCAGCCCCCGGAGCAGGTAGATCAACCAGAGGTGCGCGGGATAGAACCAGCGGGTGAGCGGCCGGGGCAGGCGCATCGGCGGTAAGCAAGTGGTCACCAGGGCGAGCAGCAGGGCCACGCCCAGGAAGGCCGAGACGGCGGACAGGCTCGGACCGTACTGGAGCACCGGCCACACCAGGAGCGGGACGAGCCAGGCGATCGGCCAGCGGATCGCCAGCATGAAGGCGACGATGAGGCCCAGGGCCAGCGGGCCGTATTCGTTGAGCCAGGTGAAGCCGGCCAGCAGCACGCCGGCGACCAGGGCGACGGGATCCCGGTGCCGGTGATAGGCCACCAGGTAGGCGGCGGCGGCGAGGGTGAAGCAGATGTTGCCCAGGACTTCCCCGCGCAGTGCCAGGAACGGGAGCTGGGCGGCCAGGGCGATGAACAGGATCCGGTCGGCGTAGCGGCGGGCATTGGTCGAGTGCAAGGCGTGCCACGCCACCATGAAACAGAACATGGGCAGGGCGAAGCGACCCAGGGTGAGACGCAGGAGAGCCGGTAGGTCACCGCTCACTAGCCAGAGGCTGACGTGATCGACGGCCATGGTGGCGATGGCCAGGCCCTGGACCAGGGGCAGCCAGGTCGGCAGGGATCGGGCCAGGGGGGGAGCGGCGGTCAGGGTGGTCGTGGTCATAGGTCGAGTACCTCCACGTCGAGGGGAAGCCCGCGTTCCATGGCGTTGAAACAGTCGGGGATGGTGGTGCGGATCGGCTTGCCGTCCTGGTCGTAGAGCCGACAGGCGCCGTCGAAGATCGAGCCGGCATGCGCGGTGACGATCTCGGGCTCGGCCTGGCTGGTCGGGCTGATGGTGCGGGCGGCCTGGGGGGCTCCCTGGGCCGATTCTTCCTCGCCGCCCAGGAAGCCGGACACCGAGTTGGCGGCGTAGGCCACGCACAGCGCCGAGCCCAGGAAGACGAAGGGGGCGATGATCAGGATCCGGGGCAGGCGGCGCTTGCCGGTGTGGATCGAGGCCGAGGTGTACTCGGCGAACACTTCCTTGGGGTGCTTCCAGATCGAGACTTCGCAGTCGGCGTCGCCCTTGTGGGTCATGGGGTTGGTGTGACACACGCCCTCGAAGCGGTAGACCAGGGCGCCACCCATCTTGCCCCGGCGCATGAGGTGCTCGTGGACCTCGACCAGGGCGCGGACGTCGCTGGTGACCTGGGAGGGGTTCTGGCAGGTGAGGATGAAGTCGATCCCCCGGTGCCGGTGGGTTTCCAGCTCGGCGATCTCGGGGGGCGGGGTGCCGGTGTTGCGGTAGCGGCGCCATCGTTGCTGGCACTCGTCCAGGACGATGATCGCCCCGTCGGGGCAGTCCATCCATTCGTCGGGGATCGGGGCGGCGCGGGTCCAACCGTTGATGTTGGAGAACACCGGGCGCTCGGGGTGTTCGTGCATGAGCCTCAGCGTCATCCAGATCGCCCGCAGGGTCTTGCCGGCGCCGGGCACGGCGGTGATCAGGTGGATGGACATATCACTTGCCTCCGGTGATGGCGGCGCTGGGCTTGAGGCTCCAGGCGTTCATGGTGGCGCGCAGCAGCAGGGCCGAGCCGATGGACGAGAGGCCCACGTCGAAGCCGGCGAGCTGGATGAACCACAGCACCTGGCCGGACTGGCCCAGGAAGGACGAGGCCTGGGAGAGCAGGCCCGAGATGACCACGGCGCCGATGGTGGTGAACACGACCAGGCCGGCGACCCGGGCCATGAGCGAGCCGACCAGGAAGGTGGCGAAGCCGGAGAGGATGGAGACGAGGATAGCGGGCATGGTTAGGCACTCCTCAAGACGATGTAGAGCGACAGGATCATGCAGACGGCGATGACGGCCCCGCGGATCATCGAGGCGAAGTCGCAGACGGGCTGCCAGTCGAGTTCAATCACCGAGTTGAAGGGGGCGGGCAGGGTGATCGCGGTCGGCGCCGGACAACTGCCACTGCCGAGGCCGATGTCGTAGTCGGGCAGGGAGTCGATGGTCTCCACCTGCCATTCGGGCTCTACCTCGCCGAACGGCGGGATCGGTTCCTGCGTGCTCTCATACATCGCTTCGTCGGCGGTCTTGCCGTCGGCATCGGTATCGGGGTTGGGCGGTTCCTTGCCTTCCAGGCTGGCGGCGACGTTCTCGGCCCAGGCCTTGGCCTTCTGACGGACCTCGGGTGGTGAGGAGCCCTTGGCGTCCTCGATGTCGTTCAGCTTGGGATCGATGGCGTCGTTGGTGTCGGCCCATTCCCAGGGGTAGGGAGATTCGTCGTCGAACCAGAGGTCGTCGACGATGGTGCTCGGCAGGTGCTCGTCCAGCTGGCCATAGTCCGACTCGGGGACGAGGACCGGCTCGGTTTCCAGCGTGGAATCGACCGAGCCGCCGGTGTATTCCGCCTTCTGAATCACCGGATGGAAATGCAGGGTGGGAAAGTAGCCGCCCTCCGGTTCGAGATTGGTGCAGTTGTTCACGAAGGGGTCGGAGGACTCCGTGTAGGGGACGGCATAGGTGTAGCCCATCCACCAGGCATCGTTGACGTACTTGGCGCCCCACTCCTGGACGGTATAGAGGGCGTCGGGGCACTGCGAGGACACACCAGGGATCTCGCTCCACTCGGACCAATCCGGAGAGGTGACGGGCTGGCTCTCGCCGGTGCCGGCCTCGTGGATGCCGTCCTGCATGGACCAGGCCCAGCCGGCGGCGGCGATGGCCAGTTGTAGGCCGGGATGCATCAACCCTCGGCCAAGGGCCGCGAGCGCGCCCTTGCGCAACGTGGAACGAGCCACAGGGACCACCTGCCGGGTATAGATCCGCTCGGCGGTGTTGACGTGCTGATACGCCACGCTGGCGGCGGCCTCGATGTACTGGCCGTTCTTCACGCCGGTGGCGGTGGTGGAGAGGATCTCGATGCCGTTGGTGTTGACGGCGGCTAGTGATGAAACAGGAGCCAGAAGGCCGGCAACAAGGCCAGCAATACCAACATACCGGGGGAAAGTTCGAGCATGGGTCATGGCCTCGGGTCCTGTCGGTGAATCGAAACGGGCCCCCGTAGGGGCCCGGGGGAGTGGGCGGTAGGGCTCGACCCGGTTCAGCGCATCACGCGGCGAATCAGGAAGAACACCATCACGGTGGCCAGCACCGAGAGCACGGCGATGCCGACGTCGGAGACGGGGCCGGTGGCCGATTCGATGGTGGTGACCAGTTCGGTGGTGTCGACCACCGGGGTCGCCGGCTCGGTGGCCAGGGCGGCCCCGGACACCAGGGCGAGGGGAGCGAGGGCGATGCGGCGGATCTTCTTGGCGACGAAGGTTTTCATAGCGGTTACCTCAAGTGGGCGTGGATTTGCTGGGCGATGGCCCGAATGGCCCAGGCGGCGGCCCAGACCATTCCGATGGCGAGGGCGACCCGAATGGCGTCCTCGACACTCAACCAGGGCTGCGTGCCAGCCCTGACGAGTTCGGCGGCGTCGACCCATTCCAGGGGCACCGAACAGGTGCCCGTGGAATCGTCGAAGTCGCGGCAGACCTGCACCTTCATGACTTGGCGGCCTGCTTGGGTTCGGCGGGAGCGGCCTGGGGCTGGCCGCTGGCGGCGGGCTTGCGCACGGCGATGGCGTGCATGGTGATCTTGCCGCCGGTGGTGCGCATCTCGGCGTCAATCTCCAGGTTGCACGGCATGTTCGCGGCGTAGGGGCGGATCTGGTCGAGGATCTCGTAGGGGGCCGAGATGGTGGCGACCTCGTAGCCGACGCGGTTCTCATTGTTGGCGTCGGCCTCGTTCATGACGGTGAGCTTGGCGCCCTTGACGCCGTTGTCCATGGAGTAGCGCATGGCGCCGATGACGCGGGCTTGGATGGTGTTGATCATGGCTGTGTCCTTCCTTTCTTGGCTGCGTGGCGTGTGAGCTGTTCGCAATGCTCAGCGAGAGCCGCTAGCTCGGTGGTTTCCGGGGACTGACCATCCAGCTCCCGGCTGTAGTACTCGGCGAGGCGGTAGAGGAGCGCGGCCTTGCCCGGATCCCGGCCGTGGAGGCAGCGGCTGGCCCGCTCCCTCAAGGCTCGGGGCTCCGGGCAGGGGTCCCCCTGCCGCGCCACCCTGCCCCTCGGTCGGGCCGCACGGCAGTCGCCGCCGTGGCCCCCGTCAAGGGCGCTCGCTGCGCTCGCCCCCTCGCCCTTGACGGGGCCCAGGACGCCGACTCGGGGAGCCGTGCGACCGATGGGCGACGGGTGACGGGCAGGGGAAAACATCAGTTGGCTCCAGAGCCTTGAGCGGCGGGCCGATCGGTGCCCAGGCCCAGGGCGTGCAGGTCGCCGCGCTCCAGGCGCTCGAGACCGTCCTGGATGAGCAGCTCGCCCAGGGCGGAGGGGGTGACGTGGTGCGTGCCGGCCTGGACGAGGTAGCGGCCGTAGTCGGCGGCGTCCAGGAACACGCGGATCGACTGTTTCTTGCCGGTGGCGTGGGTCATGGGGTGTTCCTCGGGTGGGGGTGGATCAGGCGCTGATGCCCTGGGAGTATCCGGGACGGGACAGGGGCAACGGCGCGGCGTCGTGAGCCGCAGGGGCCGGGACGCTACGGGGGGAATCGGAGGCCGGGGCGTCGTCCAGGGCGTAGGCGCCGAAGCCGAGGTAAAACGCTTCGTAGAAGGCTTCGTAGACGTGGACGGTGAAGCGCTTGGCGGCCTCCAGGGTGGCGAAGCCGCGAGCCGAGACGCCGCCGTCGTCACGGGTGACGATGGCGACCCCGGGGGGCTGGATGCCGTCGAGTTGGTCGGGAGTGATGCGCTTGCCCAGCACCACGTCCCAGCCCAGGAGGTCAGAGCCGAGGATCGTGGCGACGTCGTTGCCAGAGCAGGTGATGAGCTGGGCCTGGCCGCCGGCGACGATGCCGGTGGCGGCCTGGTAGCTGGGGGCGATGAAGTGGACGTCCAGGAGGGTGCAGCCTTCCCGGGTGCGTTCGTTCTCGAAGCGAATGTCAAAGCTCATGCCGGTGCCTCCGTGTTCCTGCCTGTCGCGATCTGGTCGATTCAGGCGCTGACGCCCTTCGGTTGTCGGGCTACGACCCTCACGAATCGGAGATTCGTTTCGGTTCGCAGCCTGGGGAGCAGGTCCTGGGCGGACGTTTTCACCCCAGACCCGAACCCCTGTTGGGCAGGGGACGAGGCAGCGTCGAAAAAAGGGGCCCGCTCGGTCGTCCCAGCCGGACGGGACAGGAGCAGCGGGGCGACGTGGCGGGCCAAAGGCGCGGGGACGCTACGGGGTGAAGCGGTGGCAGCCGGGGCGTAGGCACGGCGGACCAGGGACAAGGCGACCTCTCGGGAGGTGAGGCCGGGGGCGAACACGCCCAGGATACCGGGAGCGGTGGAGCGCTCCAGGAAGACGCCGGCGGGGGCGTCGGCCATGTCGGCGAAGAAGACGGTCCAGGTGCCGGTATGGCGGTTCTGGTCGATGTAGCCGGCTTCGCGGCCCTCGACCTGGAAGAAGGTGACGGTACCCAGGGAGTCGGTGACGGTGCGGAAGGTGATCATGCCCAGTCCTCCTGTTGGAGGCACTGCCGTTGCAGCAGGGCAATGTTGATCATGCGGTACTTGCCGACCTTCATGGCGGGCAGGTGACCGTTACGGATGTGGCCGTAGACCACCCCCTGTTCGAGGCCGGAGAGCTCGGCGAAACGCTCGATGGTCATCAGGGGCACGTTGGCCGGGACCTGGGGCGCTTGTGTGTCTTCCATGTCGTCACCTGCCTTTGGTTGCCTGTGTTAGGCTTCAGGTAGTAGTCAAAGCTGAAGGTATCCATATCTAGATACCGTATCTAAATCTGAATATATCCGGATATGACCGCATGTCAAGCGATCTTGGCAAAAAAGTTCGTGAGATCCGTGAAGCCGAAGGGCTAGGGCGGCAGGCTTTTTGTGACCTTATAAACGTTCCAAAACAGACGCTTATAAACGTAGAGACGGGTAGGAGTAGCCCCTCAGGGAAGCTTCTAGCTGAAGTGAGCAAGTGCTTTAGCAAGTACACGCTTTGGCTGATGACTGATCAGGCCGATGAGTCGTGTGGGCAGATCAGCCCGGAGATCGAGAAGGCGCGGCAGACGCTCAAGCAGACAGGGACGGATACCGACTAGCCAGGAAGGCTAGAGACAAATGGTTCCAGGGTGGAAGGCTTATTAGCGGTTAAGCTAATAATATGTCAGGTCTGGCTTTTAGGTTTAAATAGTTATGAGTGATTTGGGTGAGATGGGAGAGACCACCTTTCATAATCTGTGCGTCAGGACAGACATGGTGGCTAATAAGTCTCTTGTTGATAAGATGGGGTGGGATTTCATTGTGGAGTTCCCATTCGTTCCTGGCTGCTCACTGATTGATGTGCATAAGTCAGCAGCTGAATGTAAAGTTCAGGTTAAAGCAACAAGGGGTAGAAGTAAAAAAATAGATATATCTTTGTCAAACTTGCGTCGGCTTGCGACTACCCCATCTCCAGCTTTTTACGTTTTCATTGAGTTTGATGGGAAAGAGGAGGCGCAGCGCATATACGTTCTGCATGTTGATGAATCTTTAGCTTTCAAGATCCTGAAGAGAGTTTATAAAGAGATTGATGCTGGTAATGAAGATCGTCTTCATAAGCGGAAGATGACAATTAGATATAGCGAAGAGCATAGGCTGGAGAGTGTTAGTGGTAAAGATTTAAAGGATAAGCTGTTGGGAGATATTGGCGGGGATTTCTCGGCTTACGTAGAAAAGAAAAAGGAATATCTCCAGTCCGCAGGGTTTGAAAGTGGAAAGGTCACTATTGATTTTCAAACCAATGGGGTTGAGAGTGTTAAGTCCTTGATTGAAATGTCATTGGGAGCAGATAGGGAAGTAGATGTAGATAAGATCACTGGCTTTAAGAAGCGCTTTGGTTATAAGGAAAAGGACCCCATGCTGGATAGCCAAGGCGGAAAGCTAAAAATGCAAGATGTTAAGCCGGCTGCCCAGTGTCGCCTGGTTTTTAAAGATAAAAAAATCGCTCCTGGCTTTTCATTCCCATGTAAGTTTTTTACAACTCCAATTAATCAATTTGTGCCGGATGAAATGAAAGCGGCAAGAGTTGAAGGAGAGTTTTTTGAGGTTTTCATATATCCTCACTTAGGGAAGGCGAATTGTTCCTTTTCGCTTGATGCTGAAAAATTTTTGTCTTTGAGTGATCTGTATTCAGTTCTCTCGGTCATGCAGTGGGTCGGTGAAGACGGAAAGTTATTGTACTGTGATCTTGTTTTCGATGCTGAGAGCAAGATGGGGTTTAATGTATGTGGCAAGGAGATGGGGGTCTCTTATCTGAAAGAGATTGAAGCCGTAAGGAAGATAATCAGTGTTGTCGCGGACTTTGGGCTCTCCTCTGAAGTTAGCGCAAGGCTTGTTGATCTTGTTGAATATAAAGATCACATAATCGAGTTTGCTGAATACTGGAGTGGTAATGATAGAGATATAAATGTCGAGTTCAGGCTTAATGATGAGTCTTTGGATATTGACGCCCCTGTTGTGTGTGTTCTTATCTCAACCGCCCCAGTTGGAAACTATAAGTTAGGTGCTTTTTACACTCTTCAGGGGGAAGCGTGTAAAAAAGATAATGGAGTGTATGCGTTAAAGGATAGGCGGTTGGTGCTTGAAGAAAAAATGGCTGTTAAGCAAGGTGAAGCAGTAAAGCAAGAGGATCTAGATGAAGAAAAACGAAGAATAGAAGAAAAATATCACAAGCAAGGTTGTCATGTCATAGTGATTGAGTGAGCAGCTTCTGCCGTGTCAACAAAGCGTCAACCGAAGTGCCCAGAATAGGCAGGAGTTAGCAGGTATGGCGCTTTCAACTTCTTGTTTTTGCTAAATATTGGCATGCATTGGCATGCTCCCCCTCGCCTTCAAAATCCGCCGCCTTCACGGGCGTGTCGGTTCGAGTCCGACCACCGGCACCATTAGAATCAAGCACTTATCGCTTCCCCTCCCCGCTTGATTCCTCTCAGAATCCTTAGCCTTTCTACATTCTGTCTACACCACGCGCTTGCTACCGGGTGAGGTGAAGGACTGTTACCGGCCAAAAGTGTGATTAGCGCCATCAAATTAGCTTATTCTTAAATTTCGTCTGTTGAATTTCCATGGATTAATGAAGCTGTACCGCTTAGTCCCTTCTGTCGGTACATTAGTCCCCGCTTCAGCGGCCCGATGGGCCGCTTTTTCAGTCTTGCGCTTGGCCGGGATCCTGGGCGCGAGCTTGATGGCATCGCCCGGGCGACCCCTGTGCCTGCCCAGCGGTGGCGAATGGACTTGCGAGCCATCGTAGCCACACCGCCTCAAGAGGGCAGGATTCGTGCATAGCAGCGGAGCAAGGCGGCCGCCATGCGGTCCTCGCTCCAGCGTTCGGCGTAGGCCTTCCCACGTTCGCTCAGCCGCTGACGCAGTGCAGGCTCCTCGAGCACGCGATTGATCCTTTCGGCGAACTCTTCCGGGTCCTCACTCGCGATCAGGCAGCCCTCACCCTCCCGGAGGACGTCGCGAGTCCCCATCACGGCGGTGGAGACGACCGGCGTGCCCATCGCCAGGGCCTCGAGCAGTACCAACCCTTGGGTTTCGGTACGCGAACTGAACACGAAGATCTCCGCGGCGCGGTAGGCATCCTGCAAGGGACCGCAGCGTTCCAGGTAACCGAGGAAGGTGACCCTGTCGCCCACGCCGGTTCGCTCGGCCAGGCGCTGGAGGTCGACCTGGGCGGGACCCTCGCCGGTGATGACGAGTCGCACTTCCGGGTGTTGGGCGAGCACTCGAGGCAGCATCGAGATCAGGAAGCCGATGTTCTTCTCGTGGGCCGTCCTCCCCACGAACAGCAGCAGTCGGTCCGATTCGGCGAAGCCATAGCGTGATCGGAAGTCGGGATCCTCCTCAGGGGAGCGGAAGCTTTCCAGTGACAGTCCGGTGGGGATGACGTCGATCGGCGTCCTGGTCCCGTAGCGTTCCAGGGCCTCGCGCATGGCCCGGGAAGGCGCCACCACCCGGCTGACCCGATGGCACTGGCGCACCGTGAGCCGACGCGCGGCGAAGCGCAGCAGCTCCGCCGGCAGCCAGGGCACGTAGTGCTGCAGGTACGCCTCGAACAGGGTGTGATAGGTGATCACCACCGGGATGGCCAACCGCCGGCCGAACGCCAGGCCGGCCTGGTGGGCCACGAAAGGGGTTTGCACGTGGATGAGGTCGAAGTCCTCCTCGGCCAGGGCGGACCCCAGCCTCAGGAGGTCGCGATAGCGCATCATGCGATCCTCGGGGTCCCCCGGCACGCCTCGGGAGGCGATCCGCACCACAGCGGGTTCCTCCACCTGGCCCACCGGATAGGCGGGACAGACAAGCGTGACCGAGTGGCCGCGCCGTGCCAGTGCCCGGCGGAAGCTTTCGATGGAGGTGGATACCCCGTTGATCCGGGGAAAGTAGACGTCGGTGAGCATCAGGATCTTCATTGGACACGCCCAGGCCGGAGATCCTTGCCACCCTAAGGCGTCGGGATGACCGGGACGTGACGGTCGTGCGTGCGCGTCGTTGTGCTCCATGCCGCGCGTCGGCCAGGCCAGGCCGTCGACCCCGGGGTGGCGAATCCGGCCGCCCCGGCTCATGCCGGGCGGGCCATGAGCAGTGCATCGCCGTCCCGGCGGTGCAGGGCAGGATGGGGAACGATCCGGCGGCGGTCCACGACTCGGAAGCCGCGATGCGCATAGAAGGTGCGGGCGCCGGCGTTGCCCTCGAAGCAGATGAGCGAAAGGCGAGGTAGCGCCCGGTTGAGTGCGAGCGTATGGGCGCAATCCAGCAATGCCCCGCCGAGCCCTCTCGCCCTGTAAGGGGGGTAGACGGCCAGGCTCGAGACGTAGAGCGAGCCCGGATCCTCGAGTTCGGCATAGGGCCGCAGCACCGGATCGGCCTCGACATCCCCCGGCGCACGTTCGGACATCGGAAAGGCATGGATCATGCCCAGGATCTCCTGGCCACGGGTGGCGAGCAGGCAATTCTGGAAGGAAAAGGCCACGCCTTCGCGGGCATAGCGCCGGGCGCCGATCCCCTCGAGCGATTGGCCGGCGTCCGCCAGGCCCCCCCAGATGTAGGCGGCGAGCCCCTCCGAGGAGATCAGGAACAGCCGCGCGATCTCTATCGCATCCTCGCGCCGAGCCCAGCGGATATCGAAGCCGGGCTCGGTCGACTGACTCACCCATTTCATCGTTTATCACCTCCCATGCCGCGCAGGTCGTCCGCTCCGAGGTTTCGCCTCGATCGGGGCGGCGACGTGGCCGCCGCCCCGATCCTCTAGGCCGCCTGGCAGGCGACGCAGATCTGCTGGATATGCCGGTGATCGGTGCCGCAGCAGCCGCCGAGCACGTTGATGTGCGGGAAGCGCTGCAGGAGGCTGCCGTAGTCGGCGCCCAACTCCACCGGGTCGCCGCTATCGAGCTCCTCGGCCTCATCGAGCTCGGCATGGCTCTTCCTCGAGGCATTGCAACGCAATCCGCGAAGCCGCCGGATCCAGCCCTCGTTACCCAGCACGCCCGCGAAGTGACTCGGATGCGCACAGTTGATCATGTAGTAGGCCGGGCCCTTGCCGGTCGCCTCGTCGACGAGACCGATCGCCTCGGCCAGGGGCTGCCCGGTCGGCAGCCGCCCGTCGGTCTCGACCGTGAAGGAGATGACCACGGGCATGCCTTCGGCCTGGGCGGCGCGCACGATGCCGACCGCCTCGGGGACGTTGGTCGCGGTGATCGCGGTGATCATGTCGGCGCCCGCCTCGGCGAAGACCCGGGCCTGCCGGCCGTGATAGTCCTGCGCCTCCTCGGGCGTCATGACCTGGCCGGGGTCGTAGCCGTCGCCTCGGGGGCCGATACAGCCGCTGATCACGCAGGGCGTTTCTGGGGTTTCGAAGTCGGCACGAAGGTCGGCCAGCATGGCGATCGCCTGGCGGTTCGCCGCGTCGAGTTCCTCGGCCGAATACCCCAGCAGCTCCCCCCAATCCGGGCTCGACCGCCAGGTGGCGCTCTCCAGGATGAAGCCGGTGCGGTGCTCGCGCGCGATCCGCGCATGCCGTCGGAAGTAGTCACGCAGCACCTCGGTGCCGGCCTCGTCCTTCAGCAGATGAAAAGCCGCGAAATGCGGCAGGTTCTGGCCTTCATGGAAGATGAGCGTCGTCTCGATGCCCGCATCGGTCAGGAACAGGCCCCCGTCGAGCTGGGGCAGGTGATGTCGGTATTTCGCCATGTCATCGTCCTCTGGTGGGGCTTGGGAAGCCGGCTGGAGGACTCGGGCACGCTAGACTAGAAGCATGTCCGGTACTTCAGCCGTCTTTCGCCCCGTAAGGCGTGAGGAGGAGCCTCACGATGTGAGGTGCATGGCGATGGGTGCGGAGAATCATGGATCAAGGGCGGCGCCGATGATCGCCGTACTGCCATTCCGTGGCCATGGCGAGCCGCCTGGGGACGCGTCGTTCCCCCGTCTGGTCGGCGAGGCCCTCGTCGGTGAGCTGACGCGCTTCGGTGGAATCGAGGTGATCGCCGCGCAGTCGGCCGCCGCGGTGGCGGACCTGCCGGAGACCGAGGCGGCACGCCGGCTCGGGGCGGACTATGTGCTGACCGGACGGCTTCTCTCGGTGGGTGGGGCGCCGAGGCTCGGGGTCGCGCTGGTGGTGGGAGCCGATGCCACCCCCGTCTGGCACGAGACGCTCGAACTCCGCATGGATGACCTCCCCGGCGTGATCGACGAGGTGACCGCGCGTCTCGCGGCGACCTTTTCGGCACGGGTCTTCGGCGACGTGGTGCGGCGAAGCCGCCGCCGCTCCCCCGAGACGCTGGAGGACTTCGAACTGATCGCGCGAGGCGTCGCGCTTCTGAAGACCGGCACGCGTGAGGCGGACGAGGAGGCGCGTGGCCTCTTTCGGCAGGTGCTCGAGCGCGACCCCGATTCCGCCCCGGCGCTCGGCGGCATGGCGCTGTCCTGGTTCAACGAATGGAGCTGCGACTTCTGGGAGGAATTCGAGGACATCGGGCGGCGTGCCTACGGACTGGCACACCGGGCCCTGGCGCTCGATGATCGTGACCCCTGGCTGCACCTGGTCCTCGGGCGCATCCTGCTGTATCGACGGGAATTTGCCGCTGCCGCCTGGTACATCGATCGGGCACTCGCCCTGGCGCCGAATGATGCCGAGCTGCTGATCGAGCTGGTGCCGGCGGAGGTCTACCTCGGGCGACCCGAGATGGCGCAGGCTCACGCCGAGAAGGCGATGCGCCTCAATCCCTACCATCCCAACTATTACTACGCTTACGCGGCCTTTCCTTCCTTCGTGATGCGTGAGTTCGAAGCCGCCCTGGCGATCGCCGAACGTGCCGCCGGGGTGATGATCATCGACATTCCCGCCTTCACGGCCATCGCCAGCGCTCATCTCGGTCGATGGGGCAAGGCGCGCCATTTCCTGGCGCTGTTCGAGACCGAGTTCCGCCGCCGCATCACGCAGGGGCGCGATCCCGCCCCCGGTGAGGCCTTCGACTGGCTCATCGCCTACAATCCCTTCCGGCGTCAGCAGGACATCGACCTGGTCGTCGAGGGGCTGGGAATCCTGCACTCGGGATCGGGGGGACCCCAGCCGGGCGTTGTGCCCTCCACGGCATCCGGCGTCACACCGTCGACCCAGGTTCTACGCCGCGACGGCGATGGCTGGCGGGTCCATTTCAACGGCGAGGTCATGACGCTGCCCGACCTGAAGGGCATGCACGATCTGGCACGGCTGCTGGCGCGCCCGGGCGAAGAGTTTCACTGTCTCGATCTTGCCGGGCGGGGCGAAGCCGCCAGAGGCGACACGATGCTCGACGAGCGCGGTCGGCTGGAGGTCAAGCAGCGCATCCGGGATCTCCAGGAGGCACTGGCCGAGGCGGAGGACATGAACGATCTCGGCCGTGCCGAGCAGCTGCGCAGCGAGCTCGACCGGCTCGTCGAAGAGCTCTCCCGGGCGCTGGGGGTCGGCGGGCGAGGGCGAAGAATGGGCGACCTCGCGGAACGGGCACGCTCGACGGTCACCTGGCGAATCCGCCATGCGATTCGCCGCATCGGGAAGACCCACCCAGGCTTCCAACGGCACCTGGAGAATTCGGTGCGGACGGGAACCTTCTGTCGCTACCAGCCCGAGCGGCCTTGCCGGTGGGACGTCGCGACCTGAGGCCGGCGCACTCGTGTGGCCCCTCGCCGGCGGATGTCGTCACGGGGGCGACTGGCGAACTACCGGGCCTCGCGCCCCACGATGCGAGGCGTCTCCCAACGCCACCGGGGTATCAGACGGCAGCCCGGCTTCGGTCTGCCCTCGGCTACGGCGATGACAGGGAGAACTCCGATGACCGAGAGGAACAAGCGACTCGTGCGGGAATTCATCGATGCGGCAAACGGCAAGGATTGGGAGAGGTGCGGCGCAATGCTGGCACCGGGTTTCGTTCGGCACAGCAGCACCCATGGGCAGGCCGACATCGACACCAGGGAGCGATTGCTGAAGTATCTCCGGGCAGAGAGCGAGACCTTTCCCGATGGGCGGGAGACCATCAACTTCCTGGTGGCGGAGGAGGACAAGGTCGTCGTCCACTCCCGCTGCCAGGGGACCCAGCAAGGTCCCATGGGCTCCTTGCCGCCCTCGGGCCGGATCCTCAGTGCGGACTTGATCAGCATCTATCGGCTCGCCGATGGCCGCATCGCCGAGGTCTGGACCGAATGGGATTCGTTGACAGGCCTCATTCAACTCGGACACCTCGAGCCGGTCGGGTTGTGGAAACCGGATGACCGTGGCTGATCGCTGCCCGTTCCTCCGAACTCACGGCATCCCGGCGGTTTGCTGCGCCACCCGCCGCGAGGCGTCGCACGGCAGTCGAATCCTGGCGTGCCCCGGACCGGCGGCGGGTCACAGCAGGCCGGCCACCACCAGGGCCAGGGTGCCGCCGGTGAGGGCATAGGCGATCAAGACCAGCAGGCCGTCCTCGGCGAGCAGGGCCAGACCGAAGAGCGTCAGGGCCAGGCCGGCGCCGTTGGCGGTGAAGGGCACGAGCTCCATGGGCGGCATGGCCAGGCCGATCAGCAGACAGACCAGCGCGACGGGCAGGTGGGCCGGCGGCCGGGCCAGCCACATCAGGCGGGGCTTGAGCAGGCGATCGACCCAGCGGGCCGGTCGCTTCAGCCACTGCACCACGCGGACGAAGCGGGGGCGCGAGACCCGTCGATACAAGAGGCAGCGGGGGAGCCAGAGATGTTGTCGCCCCAGCAGCAGTTGGCCGGCCACGAGGACCACCAGGCTGGCCATCAGGGTCGGCACGCCCGGGATGTCGCCGACGAGGGGAGCCAGCGTGATCAGCCCGGCGATCAGCAGGAAGGGGGCGAAGGACCGTCGGCCTGCGGCATCCAGGATGGCTTCGAGGCTGACGTCGGCCTCATGCCGACCGGCATGTTGCACCCGCTCGAGCAGCATCGTCAGGTTGCGGGGGGCTGGGTGGCGGGAAACGTCGCTGGACTCGTCGACCATGGAGGATTCCGTCGATGCTCGGATGGCCCCCGGGATCGGGGCGATGCCAGTGTACTCCTCCCGCGATGCCGAGAGATAGCCGCCTGCCGCCTCCCTGTCCCTGGGCGGCGGGATGGCGTAAGCTGGTGGCTACGGCAGTCCTTCCCCCCCTGCGGGGGCGGGACTGTTTTCGTTGGCCTCCCGAGGGAGTGTCCGGGAGGTCGAAACACGGGAACAAGGAGGTCCCTGGCATGCCGGGCTCACCGCGGATCATCAATCGACTGGACGCCGAGCGACTGCAGTGTCTCATCGACGAAGGCGCCTGCGAGCGGGCCCTGGCAAGACGCCTGGAGGCGGAGCTCGCTCGGGGCGAGGTGCTCGACCCCGAGGAGATGCCCGATGACGTGGTCAGCATGAACAGCCGGGTCCGTTGCAGCGACCTGGAGACCGGCCGGTCACTGGACCGGACCCTGGTCTATCCGCGCTCCCTGGCCGACGTCGAGGATGGTGTCTCGGTGCTGTCCCCCGCCGGACTGGCGCTGTTCAGCCGGCGGGTCGGGGAGGTCGTGGACTGGCCCGAGCGGGCCGGCGGCGTCTCTCGCCTGCGCATCGACGCGATCCTGTGGCAGCCCGAACGGGCGAGACAATACCACCGGTGAGCCGTGGCCTCGTCATGACACAAGGAGAAGACCATGCCGTTTTCCCTCTGGATGTCCCTGGCCGCCGTCTGTGCCATGGGAGCCATGTCACCGGGGCCGAGCCTGGCGCTGGTGCTGCGCCACACCCTGGGGGGCGGGCGCCTGCCCGGCGTGATGGCCGCCCTCGCCCATGCCCTGGGGGTGGGGCTCTATGCCCTGCTGACCGTCTGGGGGCTGGGCGCGCTGATCGTCGGTTTCCCGACGCTGTTCCAGGTGATCACCTGGGCCGGGGCGGCCTATCTGGCGTGGTTGGGGATCAAGGCACTGCGGGCCGGCCGAGCCGGGGCCCTGCACCCCGACGCCATGGCGACCTCGGGGTGCCAGGCGGCTCGGGACGGCATGCTGGTGGCGCTCGGCAACCCCAAGCTGATCCTCTTCTTCGTCGCCCTGCTCAGCCAGTTCGTCACCCCGGACATGAGCCTGGCCGCTCGGGCGATCATCGTGCTGACGGCCATGATCATCGACGGTGGCTGGTACGTCCTGGTGGCCGTCAGCCTCTCCCATTCCCGGGTGCTGCCCTGGTTGCAGGCCCGGGCGCACTGGATCAATCGTGCCACGGGGCTGCTGCTGCTGTTGCTGGCGTTGCGCGTGGTGGCCGGGCCCATCGTCTAGGGGCCAACGGGGCGCCAGAGTGCGTGTCGCCGGTCGCCGGGCCATCCGACGGGCGGACGGCCCTGCGTTGACGGCAATCACGGCGGCGCCCGGGCCGGTTGGTCGACGGGCTGTTACGCTTGAGTGACTCTATCGACCGGATATCCCGCCCATGAACGCGTCTTCCTCTCCGGCGCTGGCGATGGTGCTCGAGGATGATCCCGACGCGGCCGCCGCCCTGGCGGTCCAGCTTCGGGTACTGGGAGTGGAAACCCGCTACTGTCGCCATGCGCATCACCTGGTCGGCGAGGTGCTGGCCCGGCGCCCGCAACTGGTCGTCATGGGCCTGGCCTTCGGCGACCAGGACGGCATCGCCGTGCTGCGACGCCTGGCCGAGTGCCGCTATGCGGGCAAGGTCCTGCTGCTCAGCGGGGTGGAGCGCAAGGTGGCGCGCATCGCCGAGCGGCTGGGCGAGGCACTGGGCCTCGACATGCTGGCCTCGCTCGACAAGCCCATGCGCCTCGCCGAGCTGCGCCAGCGGCTGAGCGGCCTGGGCCAGGCCTTGCCGGCCGGGCCCGAGAAGGGGCGCCCTCTCTTCCAGCACGACGAGCTGGAGCGCGCCTTCGAGCGCCAGGAACTCATCCTCCACTACCAGCCCCAGTTCGACCTGGCGACCCGTCGCCTCTCCGGCGTGGAGGCCCTGGTGCGCTGGGCACACCCGGAGGCCGGGATGCTGGCCCCGGGGGATTTCCTGCCCTTGCTCACTTCGGCGCAGGGCCGCCTGCTGACCCGGCGCGTCCTGCAGCTGGCCATGGCCGATGCCGCCCGGTGGCGGGAGGCGGGCGTCAATCTCTCGCTGTCGATGAACGTCACGCCCGATGATCTCCTGTGCCCGGAGCTGGTGTCCCTGGTCAGGGCCGGCTGGCATTCGGCGGGAGGGGCGCCGCTGGTGCTGGAAATCACCGAGTCCTCGTCCATGGAGGACGAGCTGCTGGGCAGCGAGGTGGCCACCCGGCTGCACCTCACCGGGCTCGAAGTCTCGGTGGACGACTTCGGCGTGGGGTTCTCGTCGCTGGCGCGGCTGCAGCTGCTGCCGATCAGCGAGCTGAAGGTCGATCGCAGCTTCGTCAGCCGCTTGCACGAGGACGTCCAGGATGCGGCCATCGTCGAGGCCGTGGCGTTGCTCGGTCGCCGGCTGGGCATCCGGGTGGTCGCCGAGGGGGTCGAGGACCTGGCCTGCCTGGCTCCGCTGGAGCGCTTCGGTTGCACCCATGTGCAGGGGTTCGGTCTGGCTCGTCCGATGCCTGCCTCGGAGGTGTTGGCCCTGGCCGAGGGTCCCTCGCCGCTGGCACGGGCCGGGGCGGTCGGCTAGCTGTGTAAACCCACCAGGTTGTTCACGGAAAGTCCCAGCCGACTAATCGGAGGCTGATAATTCGGACTGGCATGTGGCCGATGCCAGTTGTACTGGTGGAGCCAGGCGGGCAGATGCTCGCCTCGTTGCTCTGAGCTCTGATAAGACCAGGCATAGGCCCATTCGCGCAGGGCGGTTTGAATGAACCGCTCTGCCTTGCCATTGGTACGGGGCGTAAAGGGGCGAGTGCGCTTGCGTTTCAGCCCTAATCGGCGGCACAGGCGGCGGAATGGCTTGGACTTGTAGCATCCGCCATTGTCGGTCAGTACCCGGCTAAAGTGGACCCCCAGACGCCTGTAGTACCGCACGGCCTGCAGCAGCGCACGGCAAGCGCTCCACTTGGTCTCATCCGGCAGGATGGTGCTGAAGGCCACTCGCGAGTGGTCGTCGATGGCCACATGGACGTACTCCCAGCCAGCGCCTCGTGTGTTCTGCTGGCGATTGCCGGTGACACGATGCCCTGGGCGCTCGAAGCGGCCGAGCTTCTTGATGTCCAGGTGCAGGAGCTCTCCCGGGGCGTCATGCTCGTAGCGGTTCTCGAGAGGAGCGGGCGCCAAGACCGAGAGACGATTCAGCCCCTCGCGCTCAAGGAGTCGCGCGACCGTACTGTGTCCGATGCCCACCTGTTCGGCAATCTGGCGGTAGGTCTGGCGCTGCCGGCGGCGTGCGATGACCTGCGCGCGGATCGCGTCTGGGGTCTCATGAGGACAACGGCATGGGCGAGAAGAACGGTCCAGGAGACCGGCCTCGCCCTCGTCCCTGTAACGGCGTACCCACTTGTAGACCGTCCGCACACTGACGCCTTGCGCCTGGGCCACCTCCGCTGGCCGAAGCCCTTCCCTGATGACTCGGCGGACCAGCAGGGCTCGACCATGCACTGTGAGACGGGCATTCTTATGGGTGTTCATCCGGGCCTCCTGGAGGTTGGTTTGGGTCGCACCTCCAATTGTCCGGGTAGGTTCCGGATGAACAACCTACCGAGAGATCACAGCGGCTGTGCCAAGTTCGGCGCGCGGTTACACAAAGCCGCCTCAGTGGCTATTCCCACCAATGGGAAACAACCGGCAAGGCATCGCCCGCTAGCTGCAACGGCTCGCCGATGAGCGGAGTGACCAGTCGATACTCACGTCCTTGGCTGGCCGTCGCAATGCGCTCGAAGGGTTCCTGCCAGGTGTGCCGGGCGAGCGCGAACTTGCCAACATGGGCGGGCAGCAGCGCCGCGGCCCCGAGCTCTTCCGCCGCTTGCGCGGCCTCCTCCGGCGTCATGTGGATATAGGCCCAGCGCGAATCGTACTGGCCATGGTCCAATGCCACCAGATCGAAGCCGTCGAAGCGTTGCCCGATCTCGGCAAAGTGGGGCCCATAACCGCTATCACCACTAAATAGGAGCCGTCGCTCGGGGGTTTCCAGAGCGAAGCCGACCCACAGGGTCTGATTGCGCTGCAGCATGCGCCCTGAGTAATGCCGCGCGGCCAAGACATGCAACGTCAGCTCGTCGTCCAGTTCCAGGGTGTCGTTCCAGTCGTGCTGGTGGACGTTCTCGGGGTCATACCCCCACTGCTCGAAATAGGCACCTACTCCCAGGCCCGTCACCACTTTACCGACCTTGGATTCCAGCGCCGTGATGCTGGGATAGTCCAGGTGATCCCAGTGATCATGGGTAATCAGCAGGTAGTCGATGGACGGCATTTCCTCGGCGCTGTAGGGATTGGTGCCGGCAAAGGCGCGATTGGCGAAAGGAACGGGCGCGGCATCCACGCTGAATACCGGGTCGATCAGGATCCGCTTACCACCCAACTGCACGTAGTAGGAGGAGTGGCCCAGCCAGACCACCAGATCCTCATCGACATTCAGAGCGTGCAAGTCCGTTTTTACCGAGGGAATGTCGTCCTGCGGCCGCAGCCCTTCACGACTCGAACGAAGGTTCTCGACGAGCACCGACAGGAAGCTGCGATCCTCGGTGAACATCGGGGTCTCCACCAGGTTGCGGAAGGCGCCATCCACGTGGTTGGGAGAGCGCACAAGCGAGGCGTGAGCCTCGCCCTCGGGAAGATCGCCGAACTTGGGATGCTGAAGATAGGCCCACCCTCCCAGCAGCATTACACCGGCGAGAGTGCCGATCACCGTTACCATCTTCCTGAACTTCTTTTTCATTTCGACATTTCCTGATGGGCAACGCTCCGGCGAAACAGCGGATGCAATCAGGGCTGCGGGAATGTCCCGCAGCCCTGGCCGCCGGTTAACAAGCTTTCGCTGTTCAAACTGGCCGATGCAGGATCAGATCGGCTGAGCGGTGGGACGGAACAGGATCTCGTTGACGTCGACATCTTCGGGCTCGTTGATCGCGAAGGCGACCATGCGCGCGAAGCTGTCCGCCGGAATCGCGATCTGGCTGACGAACTCCTTGGTCTGCGTCTGGATTTCCTGGTCGCTGATATGCTCGAGCAGTTCCGTGGCCACGGCCCCGGGCGAGATCACGGTGGTGCGGATGTTGTAGGGCTTCACCTCCTGGCGCAGCCCCTCGGAGATCGCACGCACGCCGAACTTGGTCGCGCAGTAGACGGTCGCGTCGGGACCCATCTTGTGGCCGTAGACCGACGACACGTTGATGATGTGCCCGGACTTCTGCCGCTGCATGTGGGGCAGCGCCGCGGCGATGCCGTACAGCGTGCCCTTCAGGTTGACGTCGATCATCTGGTCCCACTCGTCGACTTTGAGCGCCTCGAGGGGGGCGAGCGGCATCAGGCCGGCGTTGTTGATCAGCACGTCCACCTTGCCGAAGTGCTCGACCGCGACATCGACCAGCCGCGTCACCTGCGCCTTGTCGGTGACGTCGGTGGCCATCGCCAGGGCCTGGTGGCCTGCCTCGGTGAGCTCCTTGGCCAGCGCATCGATGCGCTCCTGGCGGCGTGCGCCTAGGACAACGACGGCGCTCCGCTCGGCAAGGTGGCGCGCCGCCGCCTCGCCGTTGCCGCTGCTGGCGCCCGTGATGACGATTACCTTGCCTTTGACGTTGTCGATCATGTCATTTGCCTCTGTGTGTTCTGTTGAATGTTGCTTGTTCAGTGTTGAAGGGTCGCCCGACGCTCGTCGGGGTCACTGCGCGGCGTCCATGCGTTCGATCCGGGCCGGCAGCGGGCCCTTGGCTTCCAGCGCCGCCGTGCTGCCGTCGATCCTCCCCAGGCGAACCAGGCCCCGCGCATAGCCGAAGTCGCGATAGAAGATCGCCAGGTTGCCCCAGGGGGCGTAGAGGGTGATGTCGCCGACCTCGGGGTCGATGCCTGCCGGCGCGTCGTCGGTCGGCAGCGCGGCCGGCAGGTCGGCGATCTTCTCGATGCCGTGATAGTCCGCGAGGTCGAGCGCCAGCGGCAGCATGTCCGCGAAGGCGCGGGCGGCCGGGGTATCCTCGAGGGTCGCCGCGAGCGTCTGGCCTTCCAGGACGATCTGTATCTTCATGGGAATCTCCGTTGACGGGGCGCCGTCGGCCAAGGCTGCCGCCGCGTACGCGAGGGTGAAGACCGCCATGGCGGCCTTGAGGGCCTGGCGACGCATGGGATCAGCGCACCGTGTAGCCGCCGTCGACGGCCAGGGCGTGGCCCATCACGAAGGTCGAGCCGGGGCCGCACAGCCACAGCACCGGGTCGGCGATCTCCTCGGCGGTCCCCAGGCGACGGGCCGGGACCTGCTCCATCAGGATATCCATGGCCTCGGTCTCCTGCTCCTTCATGCCGGCGACCATCGGCGTATCGATGATGCCGGGGCAGACGGCGTTGATGCGGATGCCCTGGGCGGCGTACTCGAGGGCAGCGGTCTTGGTCAGGCCGTTCACGCCATGCTTGGCGGCATGGTAGGCGCCGCGGCCCGGCACGCCGACGAAGCCGCCGAGCGAGGAGCAGTTGACGATGGCACCGCTGCCCTGCTCGCGCATCTGGCGCAGCTCGTACTTCATACACAGCCACACGCCGCGCAGGTTGATGCCGTTGACGCGATCGAACTCCTCGCTCTCGAGCTCCGCAGTCTCGGTGGCGATCGACTGCACGCCGGCGTTGTTGAAGGCGGCATCCAGCGCGCCGAAGGCCTCGACCGTCTGCTCGACCATGGCCTTCACCGAGGCCTCGTCGGTCACGTCGCAGGTGATGGCCAAGGTCTGGGCGCCGTTGGCGGCCAGCTCGTCGGCGGCGGCCCGAACGGCATCGCCATTCACGTCGGCGAGCGCCACCATCGCGCCGGCCTCGGCAAAGGCCCTGGCCGTGGCCAGCCCCATGCCGGACGCGGCGCCGGTGACCAGTGCGACCTTGCCCGTGAAATCATGACTCATGCGTGCTCTCCCGAAGTAAGTGATGGAGAGGATGGTACGCCGGGTTGGCCAGCACAATTAGCCCGGACAATTTGCAAGCACTCATGATTGCGGCTCATCAATCACGAGCGATGGCCACGGCCAGCGCGATCACGGCGTGTCGCCGGCGTACTGCTCGTCGGTGACCGGTTCCATCCAGACGACGTTCTCGCCGTCCTTGAACTGCTGGATCGCCATGTGGGTGACCGCGGTGGTCTCGGTGGCGCCGTGCCAGTGCTTGACCTCCGGCGGGCACCACACCACGTCGCCCGGCTCCATGAGCCGCTTCTCCTCGCCCTCTTCCTGCACCCAGCCGGCGCCGTCGGTCACCACCAGTACCTGCCCTGCGGGATGGGTGTGCCAGTTGGAGCGCGCCCCCGGCAGGAAGGTCACCTTGCCGCCGTTGACGACAAACGGCGCCTCGTTGGAAAAGACCGGCTCGATATAGGCGGTGCCGGTGAACTTGTCGTCGGGGCCCATGAAGCCCTCACGAGTGCCGTTCTTGATGACCTCCATGCTCTGGGCGACGGCGCCGGTCGACACCAGGGCAGCGGTCAGGGCGATAGCGCTGAATCGGATCATGTGAACTCTCCACGAGTGGGGTAAGCGGCAAGCCTCGGGGCTGCCGGAATCGGTGGGTGGGATAGCCGAGGCGCGGCGAAGTCCCGGTAGGGACTACGCCGAGGGGGCCTCTCGTTCGATGTCATGGCGCAGCCAGACCACGCCGCCGGGCAGGGTCTCGCAGGCGCGCAGGCGAAGGTGCTGTCCCGCCGCAGGGCGGCTGCCCGGCGGGCCCGGGTGGTCGAAGATGGAGGGCTCGCCGTCGAGGCCATCCAGGGCCGGGCAGATCAGGATGCTCAGCGCATCAATGAGCCCCGCCGCCAGGAAGGCGCCGTTGGTGACCCCGCCGCCTTCGAGCAGCAGGTGCTCGACGCCGAAGGCCTCGCCGAGCGTGGCCAGCGCCGGGGCGAGGTCATCGCCGTCTGGCCCGGCGAAGAGATAAGTCACGCCGGCCTCGCGCAGCCGGGTGAGCCGTTGCTCCGCGACCCGCTCCGAGAGGATCACCACCACGTGGTCACCCTCGACGTGATCGGCCTCGAAACGCAGTCGGCCGCCGGGATCGATCGCCACGCAGAGATCACGGCCGGCGCGCGCCGCCAGGTGCGGGGGGCGCGAGCGCGGCGCCTCTAGCCGTTCCGCCTCGGCGTGCTCGGAGTGCTCGGCGACGAATTCCGCCATGGTCCGGCGCCCGACGATCCAGCCATCGGCCTTCAGCCGGCTCGCCGCCGCCTCGTAGTGGCGCGCCACGAGCTGGTCGATCCGGCCGTCCGCCGGGCCGCCCCAGCGCTGTGGATGGAGACGACCGTCGAGGGAGGTGATCATGTGGCAGGTGATGCTGGGGCGCATGTCGTCTCTCCTGGGTCAGCCGGCATAGTCCCGGTCGCTGACCTTCTCCTGCCAGGTCACCACCGAGCCGTCGACGGCTTCCTGAATGGCGATGTGCGTCATGGCGACCTCCGGTGCCGCCCCGTGCCAATGCCGCTCCTCCGCGGCGAACCAGATCACGTCCCCGGGGCGAATCTCCTCGACCGGGCCGCCTTCGCGCTGCACACGTCCCACCCCATGGGTCACGATCAGGGTCTGACCGGCGGGATGCGTGTGCCAGGCGGTGCGCGCCCCCGGCTCGAAGGTCACGGCGGCGCCGGAGGCGGTCCCGGGCGTCTCGGCCGAAAACAACGGATCGATTCGCACGGTGCCGGTGAAGTACTCCTCCGGCCCCGGTTGAGACGCTTGGCTGCCTGCGCGGGTAATCTTCATGGTGAACTCCTCTCGCAATGGGATACCGGCTCGCCACGCGCTACCGATCAAGACTCTGGAAGCCCGGGGTAGCGGCACGGAACGGATCCGGAAAAGACGGGGTGTCTGGAAAGATTGCGTACCTAGCAAGGTAGTAGGGGGCCGCTTATCGAAAAACGGGGGTAGGTTGCTAGAAGTTATGAACACGGATCATGAATCCGCAGTCCCCCCAAGCCGTTCGAAGCGATAGACGAGGGCCGGTCCCCCGGGCTGCTCGTAGGCGAGTTCGGCGGTCACCATAGCGAAAGGCTCGACGAAACGGGCCGTACGCAGCGGACCGGCGTCGAGGGGCTCATAGCCGACGTCTCGGATCAGCCGGCGGGCCACCGACTTCGCCTCGGCATCGTCGCCGTAGTAGAGCAGATGTGGTCGCGGCGAGGCGGCTTCCCGCGCGGCAAAGACCTCGAACAGGGCTTCGCTGGGACAGCTATTGAAGGCCGAGACGAGTCGCGCCCGGGGCAGCCGCCGGGCAAGGACCTCCGCCCCGGAGGTGGTGGTGCCCAGCACCAGGTCGCGGTTGTCGAGATCGAGGGGCACACAGCAGTTCACCACGACCCGGCCCGCCAAGTTGCCAGCCTGTCCCAGCACGTCGTCGATCCTTGACCAGTGCACGGCCAGCAGCACGGCGTCGGCCCCATCGATGGCCTCGGCGGGTGTGCCCGCCCTTGCCCCTGCGTCCCGAGCGAGGCGCTCCAGCCTCTCAGGGCGGCGCGAGTAGCTGAACGTCACGTCGTGGCCGGCCCAGGCCCAGAGGGTTCCGAGCTTGGCTCCCATCAGGCCGGTGCCGAGTACCCCGATCTTCATGAAGGTCTCCCATCAAGATGCTTCACCTGACGGTAGCACCCTGGTCGTGGCTGATAAGCTGCTACAATCGCAAAACAATTATGAGAGGGGCTCATCAATGCTGAGGGAGAACGTCACCGACCTGATGTCCTTCGTCGTCGTCGCCCGGGTCGGCAGCTTTACCCGCGCCGCGGCGCAGATCGGCGTCTCGCAATCGGCGTTGAGTCACGCCGTGCGAGGGCTCGAGAGCCGGCTCGGCGTTCGCCTGCTGACGCGCACCACTCGCAAGGTGACGCCGACGTCGGAAGGGGAGCGCGTCCTCGAGCGGATCGCGCCGCACTTCTCGCAGATCGAGGAGGAACTCGAGGCACTGGTCGAGATGCGCGACCGGCCTGCCGGAACGATCCGCATCACGGCCACCGATCACGCCGCCGACGCCGTGATCTGGCCGAAGCTCGCGCCAGTGCTGAAGGAATACCCGAACCTCAAGGTGGAGGTCGTCACCGACTACAGCCTGACCGACATCGTGGCCGAGAAGTTCGACGCCGGCGTACGACTGGGCGAGCAGGTCTCCGAGGGCATGATCGCCGTCCGCGTCGGCCCGGATTTCCGCATGCAGGTGGTCGGGTCGCCTGCCTACTTCAAGGACCGGGAGAGGCCCCGGGTGCCGCAGGACCTGACCGACCACGACTGCATCAACCTGCGCCTGCCCACACATGGCGGCCTGTATGCCTGGGAATTCGAGAAGGAGGGGCGTGAGCTGAAGGTGCGGGTGGACGGCCAGTTCACGTTCAACACCATCTATCCGGTGGTACGTGCCGCCCTCTCGGGATACGGACTCGGCTATGTGCCGGAAGACCTGGTGCGGGCCCACATCAAGGCCGGCGAGCTGGTATCGGTCTTGGATGAATGGAGCCCGCCTTTCTCCGGCTACTTCCTCTACTACCCCCACCGCCGGCAGTCCTCCCTGGCCTTCGGTGTCATCGTGGACGCCTTGAAGCATCGCTCCTGACGCCGTCACTCATGAATCTCCTTCATAACAGTATCCTGGTCAGCAGGCTTGTTCCCTGACACCCCCCTTGCCACCGTGTAAGGCGGCTCGGCCCGCATCGCCTCGACGACCGAGCACCCTCATGACCAGGAGACGACGATGAAACTCGCATCCGCTTCATTGCTGACACTCGCCATGTCGACGGCGGCGGTCCTGCCCGCCCTGGCGAAAGACCCTACCGCCGACCCCTCCTCGGAGGTGCCCAGCAACCAGGACATCGCCGCCGTCTCTCCCGCCCTGGCGGAGTACCACGAGGATCTGCTGTTGGATGAGGTATGGGGCCGCGAGGGGCTCTCGGCCCGGGATCGCAGCGTCGCCACCCTGGCGGCCGTGATCGCGCGTAATCATCGGGTCGAGATCCGGATCCAAGTCGAGCGGGCGCTCGACAACGGTGTCGAGCCGGCGGTGATCTCCGAGACCATCACCCAGCTGGCCTTCTACACCGGCTGGGGCAATGCCATGTCGGCGGTCACCGTCGTCCAGGACGTCTTTGCCGACCGCGGCATCGGCGCTGACCAGCTGCCCGACGCCGACCCCGAGCTGCTGCCGCTCGACATGGAGGCCGAAGAGGCTCGAGAGGCAAGCGTCGAGGCCACCTACGGCGGCTCCTCCGATGGGGTGCTCCATTACACCACCGACGTGCTCTTCCGTGACCTCTGGCTGCGCCCGGCCCTGAGCCCGCGAGACCGCAGCCTGGTCACGGTCAGCGCCCTGATCGCCGCCGGCAAGACCGAGCAGGTCGGCTTCCACCTCAACCGCGCCATGGACAACGGCCTGACCCGCGGCGAGGCCTCGGAGCTGCTGACCCAGCTGGCGTTCTACGCCGGCTGGCCCAACGTCTTCTCGACCCTGCCAGTCGCCAAGGAGATCTTCGAGTCACGCGCCGAGTGACGCTCGACCCGCCGGTCGTGCCCCCTCTGAACCGACAAGACAGCTCCAGGAGAGAGTGATGCCCACCCTGACGATCAACGGCCAACAGCATGACGTAAACGTGCCGGAGCGGATGCCGCTGCTCTGGGCGCTGCGCGATGTGGTCAACCTGCCCGGCACCAAGTTCGGCTGTGGCATGGGCCTGTGCGGCGCCTGCACGGTGCATCTGGATGGCCAGGCCACGCGTTCCTGCATCACCCCGATCTCCGCCGCCCAGGGGCGCGATATCACCACCATCGAGGCGCTGGCCGAGGACGCCACCGGCCAGCGGGTCCAGCAGGCCTGGCTGGATCTGGGCGTGGCGCAGTGCGGCTACTGCCAGAGCGGCCAGATCATGAGTGCCACCGCGCTGCTCAAGAAGACGCCGGACCCCAGCGACGAGCAGATCGTCGAGGGCATGAGCGGCAATCTCTGCCGCTGCGGCACCTATCAGCGCATCCAGCAGGCGATCCACCGCGCTGCCGGCCACGAGGAGGAACAGGCATGAGCTCGACTCGCGACACGCTGCTGCTGGCCAACGTCAGCCGCCGCCACGTGCTCAAGGGGCTGGCGGCCACCGGGGCGCTGGTGCTCGCCGCGCGCTGGGACCTGTCCCTGGCCCAGGAGGAGGAACAACAGTATGGCGCCGACGCCATGCCCCACGGCTGGGTGGACGACCCCAACGTCTTCATCCACATCGCCCCGGACGGCACGATCACCGTGGTCAACCATCGCGCCGAGATGGGCCAGGGCATCCGCACCAGCCTGGTGATGGTGGCCGCCGACGAGCTGGGCGCCGACTGGGAGCGCGTCCGCGTCGAGCAGGCGCCGGGCGACGAGGAGACGTACGGCAACCAGAACACCGACGGCTCGCGCAGCATGCGCCACTGGTTCGATCCCATGCGCCGTGCCGCGGCGTCGGCGCGCACCATGCTCGAGCAGGCGGCCGCCGACCAGTGGGGCGTGCCGGTCGGCGAGTGCCGCGCCGGCGTCCAGGTGGTCGTCCATGCGCCCAGCGGCCGGGAACTCGGCTTCGGCGAACTCGCCGCCGCGGCGAGTCAGCTGCCGGTGCCGGCACGCGACACCCTGCGCCTCAAGTCCCGCGACGAATGGCGCTACATCGGCCAGCCGACCGGCCCCACCCGCGAGCGGCGCGGCGACGCGGTCACCCGCCCGCTGGCCATCGATGGCGAGGAGATCGTTCAGGGCCGCGCCGTGTACGGCGCCGACGTCCGCCGAGACGACATGCTGTTCGCGGTGATCGCCCGGCCGCCCGTCTACGGCGCGAGACTCGCCAGCGTCGACGACAGCGCCGCCCTGGCGGTGCCCGGCGTGCGGCGCGTGGTGCCGATCGAGGGAACCGGCCAGCCCGCCGGCTTCCAGCCGCTGGGCGGCGTGGCGGTGGTGGCCGACAACACCTGGGCGGCCATCGAGGGGCGCAAGGCCCTGACGCTCGAGTGGAACCTCGAGCCCGCGGGCAACAACGCCGACTACGACTCGGCGGCGTATTACGAGACCCTCGAGGCGGCCTCGCGCTCGCCGGGCAAGGTCATCCGCGACCACGGCGATATCGAGGCCGCCCTCGGGGACGCCGAGACGCGTCTCGAGGCGACCTACAGCATGCCGCACATGGCCCAGGCGCCCATGGAGCCGCCGGTGGCCCTGGCCCAGGTGGCCGACGGCCGCGCCGAGATCTGGGCGCCGGTGCAGAACCCCCAGGCCGCGCGTGACGGCGTCGCCAGCCGGCTCGGCCTGTCGCCCGAGAACGTGACCGTCCACGTGACCCTGCTGGGCGGGGGCTTCGGCCGCAAGTCCAAGCCGGACTACATCTTCGAGGCCGCCAGCCTGGCCGCCGAGCTCGAGGGACGCCCCGTGCGGCTGCAGTGGACCCGCGAGGACGACCTTCACCACGCCTATTTCCACGCGGTGTCGCTGGATCGCCTGGAGGATGGCCTGGACGCCGACGGCAAGGCGGTCGGCTGGCGCCACCGCACCCTGTCGCCGAGCATCGGTTCGCTGTTCGCCGAGGACCCCGAGCACAAGCAGGCGTTCGAGCTCGGCATGGGCTTCAACACCCTGCCCTTCGATATCCCGGCCATCCGCCTGGAGAACCCCGAGGCCGAGGCCCACGTGCGCATCGGCTGGTTCCGCTCGGTGTTCAACCTGCCCCACGCCTTCGCCATCCAGAGCTTCGCCTCGGAACTGGCCGAGGCCGCCGGGCGCGACCACCGCGACTACCTGCTCGAGCTGCTCGGGCCGGCGCGCCGGATCGACCCGCGGGAGATCGGCGAGACGTGGAACTACGGCGAGAACCCCGAGCGCTACCCGATCGACGTCGGCCGCCTGCGCAAGGTGATCGAGACGGCCACCGAGGCGGCCGAGTGGGATCGCGAACGCCCCGTGGGCCGAGGCCTGGGCCTCGCCGTGCACCACAGCTTCGTCTCCTACGCCGCCGTGGTGTTCGACGTGGAGGTCGGTGATGGCGGCGAGCTGACCATCCACAGCGCCGACATCGCCTTCGACTGCGGTCCGCAGGTCAATCCCGAGCGCATCCGCGCGCAGATGGAGGGCTCCTGCATCATGGGGATCGGCATCGCCCTGCAAAGCGAGATCACCGCCAGCGACGGGCGCATCGAGCAGGACAACTTCCACCAGTACCTGATCCCACGCATGGCGAACGCGCCCAGAGTGACCCGCGTGCACCTGATCAACGACGATCCCGAGGTGGCCATGGGCGGCGTCGGCGAGCCGGGGCTGCCGCCGGTGGCACCGGCGCTGTGCAACGCCATCCATGCCGCCTCCGGCAAGCGCATCCGCCGCCTGCCGGTGGGCGACCAGTTGGCGGGCTGACCGTGCAGCATCTGGACCGGCAGGTGATCGAGCGCGCCCTGGCGTGGGTCCGCGAGGGGCAGACCCTGTGGCTGTGCACGGTGCTCGCCACCTTCGGCTCCTCGCCCCGCGCACCGGGGTCGATGCTGGTGGTGTGCGACGACGGTCGCCACGTCGGCTCGCTGTCGGGCGGCTGCGTCGAGGAGGATTTCCTGGAGCGCCTGGCCCGGGGTGCGTTCGCAGCACCGGTCTCCACGCTGCGCTATGGCGGGGGCAAAGGCGAGGGCGGCGTCGAGAGCGTGCACCTGCCCTGCGGCGGCGTCCTCGACGTGCTGGTCGGGCGCCTGCGCCCCGAGCCCGACACCCGGGACCATCTGGAGGTGCTGCTGGCCACGCTCACCGGCGAGCGCGCCCTGGCCCGCCGCGTCGATCTCAATAGCGGGGCTCGCAACTTCGTGGAGGACGCCGGCGTGGGCGAACGGGTCGTCCGGGACACCGCGCGCGACGCGGTGCAGATTCGCCTGACGCCCGCCGCACGGCTGATCATCGCCGGGTCCTCACCGGTCTCGGCGGCCTGCGCCGACTTCGCCCGTACCCTGGGATTCGAGGTGATCGTCTGCGACCCGCGGGAGGAGGCGCTGGCCGCGCTCGACGTGCCGGGCATCGAGCGGCGCGCCGACCTCCCCTCGCGCTTCATCGCCTCGGGGGCCTGCCATGCCGCCACCGCCGTGGTGGCGCTGACCCATGACCCGCGCATCGACGACCTAGCGATGATCGAGGCAGTGCGCACGCCCGCCTTCTACATCGGGGTGATGGGCTCGCAGCGGACCTCGGCGGCCCGCGCCGAGCGGCTGCAGCGCTCCGGCGGCCTGAGCCGGGACGAGGTCGAGCGCCTGCACATGCCCATCGGCCTGGCACTCGGCAGCAAGACCCCCGCCGAGATCGCGCTTGCGGCCATGGCCGATATCCTGCGTGTGCAGCGAGGAAAGGCGCGGGATGCGCTCTGACCGTCTGGTCGCAGTGATCATGGCGGCGGGCCGGTCGCGTCGCTTCGGCCAAGAGGACAAGCGCGTCGTCCGGCTGCCCGAGGGCAGACCCTTGTTGGCCACCACGGTGGCCAGGGCGAGCGAGGCCTTTCCCCGGCTTCGGGTCGTCCTGCGCGAGGAGGACGATGTGAACCATCTCGGCCTCTCCAACGCCACGCCCGTGATTCGCGCCACTCGCTCCGACCGAGGACTGGGAGCAAGCCTCGGCGAGGCGATCACTGTCCTCGACAACGACACGGCGCTGGCGGACGTCGCGGCCGTAGCCATACTGCTCGGCGACATGCCCTACCTGCGCCTCGACACCCTTCATGCGCTGCAGCGACTGGCGAGGTCTTCACGCATCGTGAGGCCCCGCCATGCCGGGCGAACCGGTCATCCGGTGCTCTTCGGACGGGATTTCTGGTCGGAGCTAGCGGCCCTCAGTGCATGTCGCCGTGGTGGCCGTCGGCGGCCTGGCTGCCGGTCGCCGCGTCCTGCACCCAGACCTCCACCTCGACCTCGTCGCGCTCGGCGAACTCCAGGGTCAGCGGGAAGCTGTCCCCCTCGGCGAGCGGCCCCGTCAGCTCGATCAGCATCAGGTGATAGCCGCCGCCGGGGCGCATCCGGATCGGGGCGCCGGGAGCGATCTCGAGCCGCGGTACCGGCCGCATGCGCATGGTGCCGTCGGCCATCTCCATGGTATGGATCTCCACCACCTCGCTGGCCGGGGAATGGGCGCCGACCAGCACGGCCGGGGTGTCGCCGGTGACCTCGAGGTCGAGATAGGCCCCGCCGCTCACGGCCCCCGGCGGGGTCGGCGTGGCGAAGGGGTGGGCGATGCGCAGGTCGTCGGTGGTCTGCTCGTGGGCGGCGGCCAGGCCCGGCAGCAGGCCGGCGGCGAGCAGGGCGGTGGCGAGCAGGGCGGTGGCGAGTCGGCGAAGCGGTCGGGTCATCGTCGGATCCTTGTCGGCCAGGGACGGGGCTCGGGACACTCAAGCCTAAGCCCTGCGAACGGCAAGGCAAGCGGCACGATGTCGCAAGGCTCAGTCGGGCAGGCGGGCGAGCAGGCTCGCCAGCGGGGCGTCGGCGGGCAGCACGCCATAGACCGGGGCGGGCGTCTCGCCGAGCCGGGTGCGACAGAAGGTCTGGCCGACCTCGGGCGGGGCCTGGCGCAGCAGCAGTGCCGCCTGCAGGCACTGCGCCAGGCGCTGGGTCAGCCAGCGAGCCCGGGGCTCGAGGGCCTCGGGCGGTTCGCCGAGCTGTCGTTCCAGCTCGGCGAGGGCGCGGTCGAGCACCGGCGAGGCCCCCTTCGCCTCGTCGAGCTCCTTCCTCAGGGCCTCCAGGGCCTCGGGGTGGCGTCCCAGCACCCGCAGCACGTCCAGACAGATGACGTTGCCCGAGCCTTCCCAGATGGAGTTGACCGGGGCCTCGCGGTAGAGCCGGGCCAGCGGCGTCTCCTCCACGTAGCCGATGCCGCCCAGGCATTCCATGGCCTCGGCCAGGAAGCCGGGCGCGCGCTTGTTGTGCCAGTACTTGGCCAGCGCCGGCAGCAGCCGGGCCAGGGCCCGCTCGTGGTCGTCGTCCCGGGCGGCCCCGTCGAAGGCCCGGGCGGCGCGCATCACCAGGGCGACGCCGGCCTCCACCTCCAGGGCCAGGTCGGCGATCAACACCCGCATCAGGGGCTGCTCGGCCAGGCGCCGGCCGAAGGCCTTTCGGACCTGCACGTGACGCCACGCCTCGATCAGCCCCTGACGCATCATCCCCACCGGCGCGGTGGCGGCATCCAGTCGGGTCTGCTGGACCATCGACAGGATGGTGGCCACGCCGCGTCCCGGCTCACCCACCGGTTCCGCCCAGGCCCCCCGGTACTCGATCTCCGCCGAGGCATTGGCGCGGTTGCCGCACTTGTCCTTGAGGCGCTGGAGCTCGATGGGGTTGCGGCCGCCGTCGGGGGCGAAGCGCGGCACCAGGAAACACCCCAGGCCCTCGTCGGTCCGAGCCAGGGTCAGGAAGGCGTCCGACATGGGCGCGCTGCAGAACCACTTGTGGCCGGTCAAGCGCCAGCCGTCTTCGCCGGCCTCGGCGCGGGTGGTGTTGGCGCGGACGTCGCTGCCGCCCTGCTTCTCGGTCATCGCCATGCCGAAGGTCAGGGCACTCTTGCGCGGGGCCGGCAGGCCCCGTGGATCGTAGTCCCAGGCCAGCAGACCCGGCGACCATTCGGCATGTACCCGCGGCGAGGCGCGAAGCGCCGGCATGGCCGCATGGGTCATGGTCACCGGGCAGCAGAAGCCGGGCTCGGCCTGGGTCAGCAGGTAGAGGGCGGCCACATGCGCCTGGTGGCCGCCGCTGCCTTCCTCCTGCCAGGCCACGGCATGCCAGCCATGATCCATGGCCAGGTGCATGAGCTCGTGATAGGCGGGATGATACTCCACCTCGTCGAGGCGGCGGCCATGGCGATCGAACAGGCGCAGTTCCGGGGGGTGGCGATTGGCGGCCTCGCCGAGGGCCTGGGTCCGGCGACTGCCGACCTCCCGGCCCAGGGGCGTCAGGCGTCGGGCGACCCAGTCCGGTGCCTCGCGCTGCAGGGCTTCCTGCAGGGGAAGGTCGTCGGCCAGGAGGTCGCGATCCTCGGGGGCGGGGGGCTGGTTGGTCACCTCATGGGTGGCCAGGCGATCGCGGGGGGCATGGTCCTGCATGGCGGGCCTCCGGCACGGGGACTGCCCTGAGCATGGTGCCTGCGGACGGACCGGTCAAAAGCCGCGGGCGGTCTCGAGCGGCGATCACAGCGAGGTCCGCACCGACCACAGCTCCGGGAAGAACTGCAGGTCCAGCGCCTTGACCAGGTAGTTCACCCCCGCGGTGCCCCCGGTACCGCGCCGGTAGCCGATGATGCGCTCCACCGTCTTCATGTGGCTGAAGCGCCACTTCTGGAAGTTGTACTCCAGATCCACCAGCTTCTCGGCGAGCTCGTAGAGGTCCCAGTGGGCCGTGGTGTCGCCGTAGATCGCCGCCCAGGCGGCCTCGACCCGGGGCGAGGCCGTGTAGGGCTCGGCCCAGTCCCGTTCCACGAGCTCCGCCGGGATGTCGAAGCCCCGCCGGGCGAGCAGCTGCAGGGTGATGTCGTAGAGGCTCGGTGCCTTCAGCACCGCCTGCAGGTGAGCATGGTGCTTCGGGTGCGCCCGGTGGGCCTCGATCATGCGGGCATTCTTGTTGCCCAGCAGGAACTCCAGCTCGCGGTACTGGTAGGACTGGAACCCCGAGCTCTGGCCCAGCTCGTCGCGGAAGCTCGTATAGTCCGAGGGGGTCATGGTGACCAGCACCTCCCAGGCCTTGATGAGCTGCTCCTGGATCCGGGCGACCCGCGTCAGCATCTTGAACGCCGGGCGCAGCTCGCCGCGGCGGATCTGCTCGGCGGCGCCGTGGGCCTCGTGCAGGCAGAGCTTCATCCACAGCTCCGAGGCCTGGTGGATCACGATGAACAGCATCTCGTCGTGCTGGTCGGACACCGGATGCTGGCAGTCCAGCAGCCTCTCCAGGTCCAGGTACTGGCCGTAGCTCATGTCCTGGTCCCAGTGGACGTTCTCGCCTTCCAGGTCCACCTGCTGGCGGTGATCGGTCGGCCCTGATGGCTGGTCGTGCATCGTCGCTGCTCCCTGGTGAAAGTCGGGGGTTCAAGCCATGTCCTTGACTGTACTCAGGGAGCGGCAGGATTTATATTTCATATTATTTCTCGTATTGAGTAATTTTCTGCATAGCTCATGAGCCCCAGGGTCAGCCTCCGCCACCTTCAGATGGTCAGTGCCATCGCCGAGACCGGGAATGTCTCGGCGGCGGCCAGCCAGATCGGCCTGACCCAGTCGGCCCTGAGCCATCGCATCCGCGAGGCCGAGCGCCTGCTCAACACCCCCCTGTTCCATCGCCGGCAAAAGCGGCTGGTGCCCACCAACGCCGGCGAGCGTCTGTTGCATGCCGCCCGGGTGGTGCTGGGCGAGATCGAGCGGGCGGAGCACGACATCGACAAGCTCTCGGTGGGCATCGAGCACGTGGTGCGCCTCGGGCACGAGGCCTATGGCGGCTATCACTGGCTGCCGGCCTTCCTGGCCGGGTTCCGGACCGAGCATCCGGAGATCGGCATCGAGATCATCCCCGACGTCTCCATGTCCCCGTTCGTGGCGCTGCGCGACGGCCTCATCGACCTCTCGATCGTCTCGGGGCCCGTCACCCGGCCGGGATTCCGGGCCCTGCCGCTGTTCACCGACGAGATGTGCGCGGTGATGGCGGAAGGGCATCCCCTGGCCGGCCGGGCCTGGCTCACGCCGCAGGAGATCGCCGCCGAGCCCTACGTCACCTACCACACCACCCCGGCGGGAGGGCGCGAATACGAGCAGGTCTTCACCCGCTACCGGGTGCTGCCCACCGAGGTGCTGCGGGCCGGGGTCACCGAGGCGGTGGTGGCCTTCGTGAGGGCCGGCCAGGGCATCACCATCATGCCCCGCTGGACCCTGGCCCCCTACCTGGCCCAGGGGGGGCTGGCCACGGCCGGCGTCACCGAGCAGGGGCTGGCCATCGACTGGCAGGCGGTGCTGCGTCGCGACGAGCCGACGGATTCCCCGGCGGCGCGGCTCGCCGCGGCCATGGAAGGGGCCGATCTGGCTCGGCTGTAAGGCGGGCGCGTGACGCTCCGGGCCTGACTGAGTAGGCTGAAGGCATTTCCCCGGAGAGCCGCGATGACCGACGACGCCCTGGCGCCCCCACCGTTGCCCACCCCCCGGATCGCCGACGAGAGCATCCAACTGGTGGATGCCCGCAACCGACCCTGCGGCAGCGCGCCCCGGGCCGCCATGCGCCGCTACCGCTACTGGCATCGCGCCACCTACATCGTGGTGCGCAACCCCGCCGGCGAGATCTGCGTGCAGCGGCGCACCCTGACCAAGGAAGTCTTCCCCGGTGGGCTGGACCTCGCCGCCGGCGGGGTGGTGGGGGCCGGCGAGGCGGTGCACCTGGCCGCTCGTCGCGAGCTGGCCGAGGAGCTGGGCATCGAGGGCGTCCCACTACGCCATGTCCTCGAGTTCGTGCATGCCCAGGGGGGCAACCATATCTTCGGGAGTGCCTACCTGGTCGACTACGAGGGCCCCTTGAGGCTGCAGGAGGAGGAAGTGGCGGCGGCCTTCTGGTGTCCGCCCGGCAAGGCCCTCGCCCTCGAGGACGTCACGCCGGACACCCGCCAGGCCGTGGAGGCCCTGGTGGGGGCCGGCTGGCTGGGGGCCGCGGCGTGAACCGGCCGGTGGAGCGCGAGAACCTGGCGGCGGTGCTCGCCGCCCTGGAAGGGGTGGTGCTGGGCAAGTCCCGGGAGGTGCGGCTGGCCCTGTGCTGCCTGCTGGCCCGGGGGCACCTGCTGATCGAGGACCTGCCCGGACTGGGCAAGACCACCCTGGCCCAGGCGCTGGCCCGGGTCACCGGCCTGGACATGCAGCGCCTGCAGTTCACCAGCGACCTGTTGCCCGCCGACGTCCTCGGCGTCTCGGTCTTCGATCCCCGCCAGGCCAGCTTCCACTTCCATCCCGGCCCCATCTTCCACGGCCTGGTGCTGGCCGACGAGATCAACCGGGCCACGCCCAAGACCCAGAGCGCCCTGCTCGAGGCCATGGAGGAGGGGCGCGTCACCGTGGAGGGGGAGACCCGGGCGCTGCCGGACCCCTTCTTCGTCATCGCCACCCAGAACCCCCAGGAGCAGGCCGGCACCTTCCCGCTGCCGGAGTCCCAGCTCGACCGCTTCCTGATGCGGCTGTCCCTGGGTTACCCCGATCCCCGCGCCGAGCGGGAGATCCTGCGCGGCCGAGCGGGCCGGGAGATGCTCGCCCGGCTGCCGGCCCTGCTCGACGCCACGACCCTGCGTCACTGGCAGGATCGCTGCGAGACCCTGCATGTGGCCGATGCCCTGCTCGATTACGTCCAGGCCCTGGCGGCGGCCAGCCGAGAGCAGCCCGATCAGGCCTGGGGGCTCTCGCCTCGCGGGGTGCTGGCGCTGCTGCGGGCCGCCCGGGCCTGGGCACTGCTCGAGGGGCGCGACCACGTGCTCCCCGAGGATGTCCAGGCGGTGTGGGAGCCGGTGGCGGGCCACCGCCTGAGCAGCGGCCGGCGCGAGGAAGGCGAGGCCCTCGCCCGACGACTGCTGACCCGGGTGGCGGTGCTGTGAAGGCGCCGGCGCCGGAGGCCTGGCGGGAGCGCCTGCGACGGCGCTGGTATCGTCGCCTGGCCTCGCCGCTCGGCGAGGCGCTCCCTCAACGGCGTCTCTTCCTGTTGCCCACGCGCTTCGGGCTGGGTTGGGCCGCCCTGGTGCCGCTGCTGCTGCTGCTGGGGATCAACTACCAGAACAGCCTGGTGCATGCCCTGGCGTTCTGGCTGTTCGCCCTGGGGGTGGTGGGGCTCTTCCGCGCCTGGCGCAACCTGCTGGGTGTGCGCCTGACCCTGCGCCGGCCCGCGGAGATCTTCGCCGGCGGCGAGGCGCGCCTCGGCGTGGTGGCGCACGCCCGGCGGCCTCGCACGGCGCTTCGGGTACGTTGCGGCGGGCGGTCGGTCCAGCTGGACGTGCGCGACGGCCAGGGGGAGGCCGAGCTGCCCCTGCCGGCCCCGGCGAGGGGCGTCCTGGCGGTGCCCACGCTGGGCCTCGAGAGTCGCTGGCCGTTGGGGCTGGTGCGCGCCCTGGCCTGGCAGTCCCACGACATCGCGCTGCTGGTCTGGCCGCACCCGGTGGCCGAGCCGGCGGCGGATCACCGGCCGGGCGGTACCGGCCTGGACAGCGGCGACTTCGCCGGGCTGCGCCGCTTCACGCCCGGCGACAGTCCCGCCCGACTGGCCTGGAAGCAGTGGAGTCGTACCGGCACCCTGGCCACCAAGGCCTTCGAGGCCCCGCCCCGTGAGAACCTCTGGCTCGACTACGACGCCTGCCAGGGGGATCCCGAGCGGCGCCTCTCCGTGCTCTGCGGCCGGGTGCTGGCCCACCATCGCGCCGGGGATCGTTACGGGCTGCGCCTCCCCGACCAGCTGCTGGCCCCAGGCGAGGGCGAATCGCATCGCCGTGCGGCCCTGGATGCCCTGGCGCGCTGCCGGCCGACGGAGCGCCGGAGGCGGTGAGCATGAGGCGACCGGGGCCCGTGGGCACGCCCGTGGTGCTGGCGGACGGCCGCCGCCTGAGCGGGGCCATGCTGCGCCGGCTCTTCGTCGGCCAGTGCCTGGTGCTGGGCCTCCACCTGGCCTGGATGCCGGCCTGGTTCGTGGGCCTGGCGGTCGCCGTCGCCGGCTATCGCTATCGTCAGCTGCGCCGGGACCTTCCCCGGGCCAGCCTCGGGCTGCGCCTGGCGGCGGTGGGCGGCCTGGTGCTGGCGCTATGGGCCGAATACGGGGGCCTCGGCGAGATGGCGGCGTTGATCGGCCTGCTGCTGGGCGTCTACCTGCTCAAGCTGCTCGAGACCCATGACCGACGGGATGCCCGGGTGGTGGTGGTCATCGGCCTGGTGGCCCTGTGCGTGGCCTTCCTGCATGACCAGGGCGTGCCCGTGGCCCTGGCCGCGCTCGTGGTGCTGGCCTGGCAGGTCCAGTCGCTGGCCTGGTTGTCCGGGGCTCGGGACCGACGCCAGGCCTGGGGCGAGACCGCCTGGATGCTCGTCCTCTCGGCGCCGCTGATGGCGGCGCTGTTCCTGGTCTTCCCGCGCCTGCCGCCGCTGTGGAACATGCCCGAGATGACACGGGCCTCGACGGGGCTCAGCGATACCATCGCCCCGGGAGACATCGCCGAGTTGTCGCGCAGCGACGCCCGAGCCTTCCGGGTGACCTTCCGGGGCGAGGTGCCGCCCCCCGGGGAGCGCTACTGGCGGGTCTATACCCTCTCCCACTTCGACGGGGTGCGCTGGCAACGCGTCACGCCGCCTCAGCTGTCGGCCACCCTGGGGCTGCCGGTGTCGCGATTCGTCCGGGAAGGGCGGTTCAGTGCCTGGGGCGAGGTGACGAGCCGGCCCCGGTATCGCTACGAGCTGCTGCTCGAGCCCGACAGCCGGCCCTGGCGGCCCAGCCTGGGGACTCCCCGCCGCGCGGCCAGCCCCCAGCGCTTCCTCGCCGACGGGACCCTGGAAGGCCGGGAGGCGCTGCGCTCGCGCGGCCTGTTGCGGCTGTCGAGCAGCGGGGCGCCACCCACCTATCAGGACCCGGCCGGGCCGGGCTGGCACAGCCTGCTGCCGGCCGGGTCGAATCCCCGCAGCCGGGCCCTGGCCAGGCGCCTCTGGGGGCAGAGCGACGGCGATCCGGACCGCTACCTGCAGGCCGTGCTGGCGCGTTTCGGCGAAGCTCCGTATCGCTATACCCTGTCGCCGCCGCGGCTCGACGGGCAGGACCGGGTCGACGACTTCCTGTTCGGCACGCGGGCCGGCTACTGCACCCACTACGCCTCGGCCACCGCGGTGATGGCCAGGATGGCGGGGATTCCGGCGCGCATCGTCGCCGGCTTCCTGGGCGGCGAGCGCCATCCCGATGGCCACCTCACGATCCGCGACTACGATGCCCATGCCTGGGTGGAGGTCTGGCGGCGGGGCGCCTGGCGTCGCCTCGACCCCACCGCGGCCATCGCCCCGGAGCGCATCGAACGGGGCGCGGCCGCGGTGGCCGAAGGGCGCGAGGCCTTCCTGGCGGATGCGCCCTTCTCGCCGCTTCGCCTGCGCGGGATCGACTGGGCCAATCGGCTGCGCCTGAGCTGGGAACGCCTCGAGTACGAGTGGCAGCGGGGAGTGATCGGCTACCAGGGCGAGGCGCGGGATCGTCTGGTGGCTCGCCTGCTGGGGGCGCTGGAGGAGAGCGTGTCGGCCCTGATCGCCCTCGGGCCCTGGCGGATGATGGGGCTGGCCGCCCTCGGGCTGCTCGGCGTCTGGGGAGGCTGGGTCGGCCTGGCCGGCGTGTGTCGCTGGCGCCCCTGGGCGCCGAACCAGCCCCGGCGCCTCCGGGCCCTTCAGGCCTGGCTCGCCCGGCGCGGGCATCCGGGCCTCCCCGGGGAGTCGCCCGCCCATCACCTGCGCCGTCTGGCGCCACGGGCCGGTCCCGCCGGCCCGGCCCTCCTGGCGGCGGCCGCCGAGCTCGAGGGGTTGCTCTACGCCCCCTTGCCCGCGGGGGAGCGGCGACGTCGTCGGCGGATCCTGGCCAGGCGGCTGCGCGAGATACGCCGGCGCTGGCCGCGCCGGGGCTGGCGCCGGGAGGCGCGGCGTGGCATCGTGACGGAATAGACTGCGAGCACGCGCCATGAGCATTCATGACCATGACTGCCGCACCTCTCGCGGCGAGCCCTTCAATCTCCGCGCCCTGCGCGGCCAGGTGCTCCTGATCGTCAACGTGGCCAGCCAGTGCGGCTTCACGTCCCAGTTGCGCGACCTCGAGCGGCTCTACCGGCGCTACCGGGATCGCGGCTTCACCGTCCTGGGCTTCCCCTGCAACCAGTTCCTCCGCCAATCGCCGGAATCGGCGCAGGCCTTCTGCCGTTTCGGCGAGCAGGAGTATGGCGTCACCTTCCCGCTCATGGAGAAGGTCAAGGTCAACGGTCACGACACCCACCCCCTGTTCGCCGAACTCAAGCGCGAGGCCCCCGGGATGCTGGGCACCCGGATGATCAAGTGGAACTTCACCAAGTTCCTGGTGGGGCGGGACGGCCGGGTGATCCGGCGCTTCTCGCCCCGGGACGGCGAGGCGGAGCTGGTCGAGGCCCTGGAGAAGGCCCTCGACGAGGATTGAGGTTAAGAGGGGACGTCCTCGCCGCGGGCGATCATCACCCGCTCGATCAGTTCGTTCCAGCGGTGGCGGGCCATCATGGTGGTCAGCCCCGAGAACAGCGCCCAGGTCTTTCGCCGCCAGCCGGTCAGGCGCAGGTTGTGGGCGACCAGCCGGCGCATCAGCTGGTGATCGTCGAAGTGGCGCCACTCCCCGGCCACCGACATCTGCTGGCGGGCCAGCACCGGCGCCAGCTCCAGCCGGAATACCCATTCCAGCTCGTTCACGGACAGCGCATGGCGCTGGATCACCTCGACCATCCGGGCATAGTCGGTCTCCCGCGGCTCCCGCTCCAGCCACAGCGGGGCCAGCGCCAGCCACAGCTCGCCGCGCTCGTCGACCAGGGTCTGTGCGTCCATGGGATCTCCTGCAGGAAAGGGGGTGTCGAGCATCCTGCCCCAGCCGTCCACGTCGCTCAAGGGCGGACAGCCCTCGATGGGGCCGCTAGAATGTCGCCACTGACGAATCCAAGTTCACCGGGGCGGCGAGCGTCTGCCGCCCCGCCGCCAAGAAGAGGTCTGTCGTGATCATCAAGCCCAAGGTACGCGGTTTCATCTGCACCACCACCCACCCCGTCGGCTGCGAGCAGAACGTGCGCGAGCAGATCGAGGCTACCCGCGCCCGGGGACTGGACAAGAGTGCCGGCCCCAGGAAGGTCCTGGTGATCGGGGCCTCCAGCGGCTATGGCCTGGCCGCCCGCGTCACCGCCGCCTTCGGCTATGGCGCCGACACCCTGGGCGTGTTCTTCGAGAAGCCGGGGACCGAGAAGAAGCCGGGCACCGCGGGCTGGTACAACGCCGCCGCCTTCGACAAGTTCGCCAAGCAGGAGGGGCTCTACAGCAAGTCCATCAACGGCGACGCCTTCTCCCATGAGGCCCGCGAGAAGGCCATCGAGCTGATCAAGCAGGACCTCGGCCAGGTCGACCTGGTGGTCTACTCCCTGGCCTCGCCGGTGCGCAAGCTCCCCGACAGCGGCGAGCTCAAGCGCTCCAGCCTCAAGCCGATTGGCGAGACCTACCGGGCCACCGCCATCGACACCAACAAGGACACCATCATCGAGGCCGAGGTGGAGCCGGCCACCGAGCAGGAGATCGAGGACACCATCGCGGTGATGGGTGGCGAGGACTGGGAGCTGTGGATCGACGCCCTGGACCGCGCCGGCGTGCTGGCCCCGGGGGCCAAGTCGGTGGCCTTCAGCTACATCGGCACCGAGATCACCTGGCCGATCTACTGGCACGGCGCCCTGGGCAAGGCCAAGGAGGACCTGGACCGTGCCGCCGGCGAGATCGACAAGCGGCTGGGCGAGCAGGGTGGCGGCGCCAACGTGGCGGTGCTCAAGTCGGTGGTGACCCAGGCCAGTGCCGCCATTCCGGTCATGCCGCTCTACATCGCCATGGTCTACAAGGTCATGAAGGAGAAGGGGCTGCACGAGGGCACCATCGACCAGCTCAACCGCCTGTTCGGCGAGTGCCTCTACGGGGGCGAGGCCACGACGGACGAGGCCGGTCGCCTGCGCCTCGACGACTGGGAGCTGCGCGACGACGTCCAGCAGGCCTGCAAGGACCTCTGGCCCCAGGTGACCACCGAGAACCTCTTCGAGATCACCGACTATGCTGGGTACAAGCATGAGTTCCTGAAGCTGTTCGGCTTCGAGCGGGACGACGTCGACTACGATGCCGATGTGAATCCCGTGGTGGAATTCGATGTCGTAGAGGTGTAGGGCCCGGCTCGCCGGCGCCCGCTCGCCCGAGATCCTTGAACCCAGGAGGTGCGCATGGATACCAGGGAAAGCAAGACGCCGGAAGAAGAACGGGAGCACTTCAAGGAAGTCAGTCAGCCGGAGGACTACGAGCACCCCGAGCCGGACGAGGACCAGCCCGAGGCCAGGCAGTCCCCCCAGCGCCTGACCTGGGTGTTGCCCGCGATCATCGTGGTGGTCGCGGTGGTGATCATCGGCCTGCTGGTGATCGGTCTCGGCGACTGAACGCCTGTCATGACGACGACGCCGGGCCCCGTGCCCGGCGTCGTCGTGTCCGGCCGGCTGTCCCGGACGCCGCCTTCCGTTAGAATGGGGCCTCCTTTCGACCCTCGTGAGCGCTCCATGCCCGATTCCTCGTCCGCTGTCTCGGCCGTGCCGCTGTCCCGGCATGTGGGAGTCCTGGTGTTGCCCGGCTTCTCGCTGCTGGCCGAGGCCTCCGCCACCGAGCCGCTGGTCGTGGCCAATCGCCTGGAGGGCCGCACGCTCTACCGTCTCTCGACCTACGCCGTCGACGCGCGTCCGGTGGCCAGCGCCGCCGGCCAGGCCCTGGTGCCCCAGGCGGAGGCCGGCGAGCCGGATCAGGCGCTCGACATGCTGCTGGTCTGTGCGCCGGGACCGCTGTCGGGCAGCGTGCCGGAGGCGCTGCTGGACTGGCTGCGCCGCCTGGCCGCCGCCCGGGTGGTGCTGGGGGGCATCGGCGGCGGTACCGAGGTGCTGGCCCGGGCCGGGGTGCTCGAAGGCTATCGGGCGACCCTGCCCTGGACGCGCTTCGAGGCCTTCGCCCGCGACTATCCGCGGGTGCGGCTCTCCCAGCAGCTGTTCGAGATCGACCGCGACCGCCTGACCTGCGGCGGCGGCACCGCGGCCATGGACATGATGATGACGCTGATCGGCAGCCAGCACGGGGCCGAGCTGGCCGAGCGCATCTCCGAGCACTTCGTGCTCGAGCGGATCCGCATGGGCGACGAGCCCCAGCAGGTGCCCCTGCGCACGCGGCTCGGCAACGCCCCCCAGAGCCTGGTGGACGCCGTGGCGCTGATGGAGTCCAACATCGAGGAGCCCCTGACCACCCACGAGCTGGCCGCGCACCTGGGGATCTCCCGGCGCCAGCTCGAGCGCCTGTTCAAGAAGTACCTCCAGGCGGTGCCCAGCCGGTACTACCTCAACCTGCGCCTGCAGCAGGCCAGGAAGCTGCTGCGCGAGAGCGACCGCCCCGCCGGCGAGATCGCCCTGCAGACCGGCTTCTCCTCGGCGGCGCATTTCTCCACCGCCTACCGCAACCACTTCGGCATCACGCCCCGGGAGGAGCGGCTGGGCTGAGCCCGGCTCATGCCGACGATGCGAGCGCCTTGCGGGCCACCAGGGCGCGAAACAGCGATCCCATCAGCACCGGTCGGTCGGCCTCGATCACGAAGCCGGCGGCCTCGAGCAGCGGGCGGGCCTGGCGGGTGATGTCGGTGGCGATCGCCGAGGTGGCGAGGTTCAGCGCCCGCCGGCCGAGCCCGGCCGGCCGGTCGTCGGCCTGGAACTTGTCCATCACGCACAGCTGGCCGTCGTCGGCCAGCACCCGGCACGCCTCGGCCAGGCCCCGTGCCGGGTCGGGCATCACCGCCAGGATCAGGTGCATCACCACCACGTCGAAGTGGCCGTCGGGGAAGTCCAGGTCCGCGGCGTCCATGACCGCGGTGTCCACGTCCCGCCCCAGCGCCTCGGCACGATGGGCCAGCCGCCTCACCATCGCGGGGCTCAGGTCGCTGGCGTGCAGCTCCACGTTCCTGGGCAGCCAGGGCAGGTCCAGGCCCGTGCCGGCCCCCACCACCAGCACCCGCATCCCGGGGCGCCAGTGAACCTGGCCCAGGGCCTCGCGCCGGGCCCGGCGGAAGACCCGCTCGGCCACGGCGTCGTAGACGGGCGCATAGAGGTCGTAGCGCAGGCGGTTCCAGGCGGTGGTGTTGAGCATCGCGGCGTCCTCCCTGTCCGGTCCCTACCTTACCCGATCCCGCCATGACGCGCCTGGCGGCGCGCCTGCCTTTTTCACAAATCGCCGTCCCATTGCTGAAAGCCCCCCCGGGAGGGCCTCCCTATACTCGAATGACCCGATTCATCCCGAACGAGCCTGGCTCGAGACAACGGAGAGCGACATGACCCAGACCCCGACCCGCAGCGATTTCGACCAGTACATGGTGCCCAACTACGCACCCCAGAAGGCCATCCCGGTGCGTGGCGAGGGCAGCCGCCTGTGGGACCAGGAAGGCAAGGAGTACATCGACTTCGCCGGCGGCATCGCGGTGAACTCCCTGGGCCATTGCCATCCGGTGCTGGTCGACGCCCTGAAGGACCAGGCCGACAAGCTGTGGCACCTCTCCAACGTCTACACCAACGAGCCGGCCCTCAAGCTGGCCCGTTCCCTGGTCGAGCGCACCTTCGCCGACAAGGTCTACCTGTGCTCCTCCGGCGGCGAGGCCAACGAGGCGGCGCTCAAGCTGGCGCGCCGCTGGGCCCACGACAATCATGGCGAGCACAAGCACCGCATCGTCTCCTTCTACCAGTCCTTCCACGGCCGTACCTTCTTCACCGTCAGCGTCGGCGGCCAGCCCAAGTACTCCCAGGGCTTCGGCCCGGTGCCGGGCGGCATCGCCCACGGCGAGTTCAACGACCTGGACAGCGTGCGCGACCTGATCGACGCCGACACCTGCGCGGTGATGGTCGAGCCGATGCAGGGCGAGGGCGGCATCCTGCCCGCCGAGCCCGAGTTCCTGCAGGGCCTGCGCGACCTGTGCGACCAGCACGACGCCCTGCTGATCTTCGACGAGGTGCAGACCGGCGTGGGCCGTACCGGCTCCCTCTACGCCTACATGGAGTACGGCGTCACCCCGGACATCCTGACCAGCGCCAAGTCCCTGGGCGGCGGCTTCCCGGTGGGCGCCATGCTGACCACCGACCGCGTCGCCCCGGCACTGGGCATCGGCACCCACGGCTCCACCTACGGCGGCAACGCCCTGGCCTCCGCCGTGGCCCTGGCCGCCGTCGAGCACATCGACACCCCCGAGGTGCTGACCGGCGTCAAGCAGCGCCACGACCTGTTCCGCGAGCACCTCGAGGCGATCAACCGCCAGCACGGGGTGTTCAAGGAGATCCGCGGCATGGGCCTGCTGATCGGCGCCGAGATGAGCGAGGCCTACCAGGGCCGCGCCAAGGACATCCTGCCGCTGGCCATCGAGGAGGGCGTGATGGCGCTGGTCGCCGGCCCCAACGTGCTGCGCATGGCCCCCTCCCTGGTGATCCCCGAGGCCGACATCGCCGAGGGGATGGCGCGCCTGGAGCGGGCCATCGCCCGGCTGGTGGCCGCCCAGTGAGTCGCGGCCACGCCATGCGAGATCCTGAATCATCCGCGGGAGGCCACGCCATGCTGGTCGTACGTCCCACCCGGCCGGCGGACCTGCCGGCCCTGGAGCGGCTGGCGGGCAGCGCCACGCCGCGTCTGACCAACCTGCCGGCCCACCGGGACCGCCTGGAGGAGCGCATCGCGCGCTCCCAGCGGGCCTTCGAGGCCGAGGTGGAGTTTCCCGGCGACGAGCACTACACCTTCGTGCTCGAGGACCTGGAGCGCGGCGAGGTGGTGGGCACCGCCGAGGTGCGCGCCCAGGCCGGCGCCCGGGAGGCCTACTACACCTACCGGCAGGAGACCCTGATCCACGCCTCGCAGCAGCTCGACGTGCGCCGCGAGGTGCAGACCCTGTCGCTGTCCCACGAGGTGTCCGAGGCGAGCCTGCTGTGCGCCTACTCCCTGGACCCCCGCTACAGGGGCACCAGCGCCGAGAGCCTGCTGCGCCGGGCCCGGCTGATGTTCATCGCCCAGTATCCGGAGCGCTTCGCCGAGATCCTGGCCATGGCCTTTCCCGGCTTCCTGGACGAGGACGGCCAGTCGCCGTTCTGGAACAGCGTGGGGCGCCACTTCTTCGTGCGCGACTACCAGGAGATCAACTACATCGCCGGGGTGCGCTCGAAGAGCTTCATCGCCGAGGTGATGCCCCAGTTCCCGCTGTACCTGGCGCTGCTCACGCCCCAGGCCCGGGCCGCCATCGGCCGCGAGCATCCGGATCACGAGTCGGCCATGAGCGAGATGCTGGCCGAGGGCTTCCTGCGCTCGCGCCACGTCGACATCTTCGACGCCGGGCCGGTGATCAAGGGGGAGCGGGAGCGGCTGCAGAGCTTCCGCCGCGCCGCCTGGCACCCGGTACGCATCCGTCCGGCCCACTCGCTGCCGGATGCCGAGCCGGCGCTGGTGGCCAACCAGCGGCTCCGCGACTTCCGCTGCGTGGTGGCGCGCTACGCGCTCTCGCCCACCGGCCAGCTGATGCTCTCGCCCGAGCACGCCGAGCAGCTCGGCGTCGAGGAGGGGCGCGCCGTGCTGGCCGCCCCGCTCGCCCTGCCGGGCGACGAGCATGACCCGGGCTACGACGAGGGAGAGTTGTAATGCGCATCCGACCCATTGCCCCGTCCGACCTGGACGAGCTGCAGGCCCTGGCCCGGGAGACCGGCGTGGGCTTCACCTCGCTGCCCGACAACCGCGACTTCCTGGCCGGCAAGATCGACACCGCGGTGAGCGCCTTCGGGCAGCAGACTCCGGTGGACCAGCGCCTCTACTTCTTCGTCCTCGAGGACGAGGACAACGGACGCCTGGCCGGCTGCTGCGCCATCGAGGGCCAGGTGGGCCGCGAGGTGCCCTTCTACCACTACCGGGTGGGCACCCTGGCCCACTCCTCGGTGCAGCTCGACCTGCATCGCACCATCGACACCCTCTTCCTGAGCTCGGACCACACCGGCGACGCCGAGGTGGCCTCGCTGTTCCTGCGCCCCGAGTACCGGGGGCGCGATCGCCGCCACGAGCGCAACGGCGCCCTGCTGTCCATGATGCGCTGGCTGTTCATGGCCGAGTTCCGCGACAGCTTCCCCGAGAAGGTGCTGGCGGAGATGCGCGGGGTCTTCGACGCCGAGGGCAAGAGCCCCTTCTGGGAGTGCCTGGGCAGCCACTTCTTCCCCATGGACTTCAATGAAGCGGACAGGCTCACCGGATTAGGCCAAAAAAGCTTTATCGGCGAACTGATGCCCAAGTTCCCGATCTACACCCCCTTCCTCTCCGAGGAGGCGCGGGCCTGCATCGGCCAGGTGCACGAGCACACCCGACCGGCCCTGGCGATGCTCAAGAAGGAAGGCCTGCGCTGGGAGGGATTCATCGACATCTTCGACGGTGGCCCCACCGTGGAAGCCTATATCGACGACGTGCGCGGCGTGCGTCTGTCGCGGACCTGCCGGGTGGAGGTCAAGGCCGGCGAGCCGGCCCAGGCCGAGCGCCCTCGCTGGCTGGCCGCCACCACCTCCATGAGCGGCTTCCGCGCCGCCTGGCTGGGCCGTGGCCCCGACGATGACGGCGTGGTGACCCTGAGCGAGGCCGAGGCGTCTCGCCTCGAGGTGAGCTCCGGCGACACCCTGCGCATTCTGGATACCGACGAGGAGGCGTGATGAAGGCGACGCAACGGCTGCTGATCGGCGGCCAATGGCAGGACGGCGAGGCCGAGGGGTTCGCCAAGCAGGACCCGGTTTCGGGCGACACGCTCTGGCAGGGCAACGCCGCCTCCGAGGCCTAGGTGGGCGCCGCCGTGGATGCCGCCCGGGCCGCCTTCCCGGCCTGGGCCCGCCGGCCCTTCGCCGAGCGCCAGGCCCTGGTCGAGCGCTTCCGCGAGGTGCTGGAGAGCCACCGCGAGGACCTGGCCAGGGCCATCGCCGCCGAGACCGGCAAGCCGCTGTGGGAGGCGCGCACCGAGGTGGGGGCGATGATCGGCAAGGTGGCGATCTCCATCCGCGCCTACCAGGAGCGCACCGGCGAGCGCGAGCGCGACCTGGGCGAGGCCCGGGCGGTGCTGCGCCACCGCCCCCACGGCGTCATGGCGGTGTTCGGTCCCTACAACTTCCCCGGCCACCTGCCCAACGGGCACATGGTGCCGGCGCTGCTGGCCGGCAACACCGTGGTCTTCAAGCCCAGCGAGCAGACGCCGCTGACCGCCGACCTGACGCTGCAGTGCTGGCGCGAGGCGGGCCTGCCCGAGGGCGTGATCAACCTGGTGCAGGGGGCGGCCCCGGTGGGCCAGGCGCTGTCCGCCCACCCCGACATCGACGGCCTGCTGTTCACCGGCAGCGCCAAGGTCGGCGGCCTGCTGCACAAGCAGTTCGCCGGCCAGCTCGACAAGATCCTGGCGCTCGAGCTCGGCGGCAACAACCCGCTGGTCGTCAAGGACGTGCCCGACCAGGACGCCGCCGTGCTGACCATCCTGCAGTCGGCCTTCCTGTCCGGCGGCCAGCGCTGCACCTGCGCGCGCCGGCTGATCGTGCCGGAAGGCCAGGTGGGCGATCACCTGCTGGACGCCCTGTCCGACGCCATCGCCCAGCTGCGCGTGGCCGGCCAGTTCAGCGAACAGGCGCCCTTCTACGGCGGCCTGGTGAGCGTGGCGGCCGCCGACGGCCTGCTCAAGGCCCAGGACGACCTCGAGGCCCTGGGCGGCACCGTCCTGTCGCGCATGGAGCGCCTGGAGGAAGGCACCAGCCTGCTGACGCCGGCGCTGATCGACGTGACCGGCCTGGAGGTGCCCGACGAGGAGCATTTCGGGCCGCTGCTCAAGGTGCATCGCTACCGTGACTGGGACGAGGCCATCAGGCTGGCCAACGACACCCGCTACGGTCTCTCCGCCGGCCTGATCGGCGGCGAGCGGCCCGACTGGGACGACTTCCTGCTGCGCATTCGCGCCGGCATCGTCAACTGGAACCGCCAGACCACCGGCGCCTCCGGCGACGCGCCCTTCGGCGGCGTGGGCGACAGCGGCAACCATCGTCCCAGCGCCTATTATGCGGCGGACTACTGCGCCTATCCGGTGGCCTCCATGGAGAGCGAGGACCTGCACCTGCCCGACCAGCTGCCGCCGGGGGTGACGCTGTGAGCCAGGAAACCGATCCGACCGTGCGCGAGGTCAACTTCGACGGCCTGGTGGGCCCGACCCACAACTACTCGGGCCTGGCCCACGGCAACGTGGCCTCCATGACCCACGAGGGCCTGGTGGCCAACCCCCGGGAGGCTGCCCTGCAGGGCCTCGGGAAGATGAAGTCGCTGATGGATGCCGGCTACGCCCAGGGCGTGCTGCCGCCCCAGCAGCGGCCGGACCTGGGGGCCCTGCGCGCCCTGGGCTTCACCGGCAGCGACGCCCGGGTGCTGTCCCGGGCCGCCGAGGAAGCGCCCCAGGTGCTGCGGGCGGTCTGCTCCGCCTCCAGCATGTGGACCGCCAACGCCGGCACGGTGACGCCGAGCCTGGACGCCCCGGACCGCCGGGTGCAGTTCACGCCGGCCAACCTGCAGTCGAGCTTCCACCGCTACCTGGAACCGGCCACCACCGGCCGGGTGCTGGCGGCGATCTTCCGCGACGAGCGCTACTTCGCCCATCATCCGGTGCTGCCGTCGACCCCGGCCTTCTCCGACGAGGGGGCGGCCAACCACACCCGGTTGTGCGGCGACCATGGCGAGGCGGGGGTGCACCTCTACGTCTATGGCCGCCAGGCCTTCGGCGGTGACGGGGTCGAGCCCCGTCGCTTCCCCGCCCGCCAGACCCTGGAGGCCAGCCAGGCGGTGGCGCGCCAGCATGGCCTGGAGGAGGCGCAGACGGTGTTCGCCCAGCAGCATCCCGACGCCATCGACGCTGGCGTCTTCCACAACGACGTCATCGCCGTGGGCAACGGCCCGGTGCTGCTCTACCATGAGATGGCCTTCCGCGACGAGCAGGGCACCCTGGATGCGCTGCGCGCCAGGATGGCCACCCCGCTGATTCCGGTGCGCGTGCCGGCGGAGGCGGTGAGCCTGGACGACGCCGTGGCCTCGTACCTCTTCAACTCCCAGCTGCTCAGCAACCCGGACGGCACCATGACCCTGGTGGTGCCCGGGGAGTGCCAGGAGCGCGAGGCGGTATGGCGCTGCCTGCAGGATCACCTGCTGGCGGGGAACAACCCCATCGCGGAGGTGGTGGTCAAGGACGTCAAGCAGTCCATGCGCAACGGCGGCGGGCCGGCCTGCCTGAGGCTTCGCGTGGCGCTCTCCGGGGAGGAGCGGGCCGCGGTCGCCGGCCGGGTGCTGCTCGACGACGCCCTGCACGGCGAGCTCGTCGCCTGGGTCGAGCGCCACTACCGGGACCGCCTGGCCCCGGCCGACCTGGCCGACCCACAGCTGGCTCACGAGACGCTCACCGCCCTGGACGAGCTGACCCGCATCCTCAAGCTGGGCAGCGTCTACCCCTTCCAGCTGTGATGGAGCTCGAGCCCTGATGCTCTCTCGTTGCCCCGCCGTCGGCGGGGCTTTTTTTGTCGGGCCGGGCGGGTATGCTGTGAAGCCTTCGCCCATCCCACGCCCATGGAGGCCACCGTGGCCGGTAGCAGCCTGCTGACCCTGATCGACGACATCGCCACCCTGCTCGACGACGTCTCCGTGATGACCAAGGTGGCGGCCAGGAAGACCGCCGGGGTGCTGGGCGACGACCTGGCCCTCAACGCCCAGCAGGTCACCGGCATCCACGCCGACCGCGAGCTGCCGGTGGTCTGGGCGGTGGCCAAGGGCTCGCTGCGCAACAAGGTGATCCTGATCCCTGCGGCGCTGGTGATCAGCGCCTTCCTGCCGGCGCTGGTCACCGTGCTGCTGATGCTGGGTGGCGCCTATCTCTGCTACGAGGGGGCCGAGAAGCTGGCTCACAAGTTCCTGCACGGCGAGGCGGACGAGGCGGAGCATGCCCGGCGGGTGGAGGCCCTGGCCAGCGCGGACGTCGACATGCGCGAGTTCGAGCGGGAACGCATCAAGGGGGCGATCCGCACCGACTTCATCCTCTCCGCCGAGATCATCGTCATCACCCTGGGCACCGTGGCAGGCGCGGCCCTGGGGCAGCAGGTGGCGGTGCTGGTCGGCATCGGGGCGCTGATGACCTTCGGCGTCTATGGCCTGGTGGCCGGCATCGTCAAGCTGGACGACCTGGGCCTGTTCCTCAGCCGCCGCGGAGGCGCCCTGGCCGGATTGGGGCGTGGCCTGGTGGCCGGTGCCCCCTACCTGATGAAGCTGCTCTCGGTGGTCGGCACCGTGGCGATGTTCCTGGTCGGCGGCGGCATCCTCGGCCATGGCATTCCCGCCGTGCATCACCTCATCGAGGGCGTCGCCGAGATCGAGCTGGCCGTGCCGGGGTTCGAGGTCCTCGTCCATGGCCTGGGGCCACTACTGCTCAACCTGGGAGTCGGCCTGGCGGCCGGCGCCCTGGTGCTGGCGGCGGTGACGCTGGTCCAGAAGTGGCGTCGGCGCTGAGATGGCATCGGCGGGGCCCGAGGCGGCCTATCGCGAGGCCCTCGAGCAGCAGGGATTCGTCGACGATGCCGCCCAGTGGCGCTTCGCCGAGGCCCTGGAGGCGACCCACCGGTCCCTGGCGCGCGGTGACACCGCGGCCCCCGGCGTCTACCTCTGGGGATCGGTCGGGCGCGGCAAGACCTGGCTGATGGATCGCTTCCACCGGTCGCTGACGGTGCCGGCGAGGCGACAGCACTTCCATCACTTCATGCGCTGGGTCCATCGGCGCCAGTTCCAGCTCGCCGGCACGCCCGATCCCCTGCAGGCCCTGGCGACCGAACTCGCCGCGGAGGTGCGGGTGCTGTGTCTCGACGAACTGTTCGTCAACGACATCGCCGACGCCATGCTGCTGGGGCGCCTGTTCGACGTCCTGTTCGAGCGGGGCCTGGTGCTGGTGGTCACCTCCAACCAGGCGCCGGAGCAGCTCTACGCCGACGGCTTCAACCGGGAGCGCTTCCTGCCGGCGATCGCGGCCATCCTCCACCATCTGGGCGTGGTGCACCTGGACGGCGATCGAGACCACCGTCGTCACCCCGGGAAGGGCCACCGACGCTACTGGGTGCGCGAACCGGGGCAGGCCTCCCTTCTGGGCGAGGTCTTCGCGCGGCTCAGCGACGGGCGGCCCCGGGCGACCACGCCCGTCGAGCTGGGGCACCGGCCGATCCCCGTGGAGGCGCGAAGCGACGAGGTGCTGTGGTGCCGCTTCGCGGCCCTGTGCGAGGCGCCCCTGTCGGCGCTGGACTTCATCGATCTCTGCGACCGGTTTCGCCATGTCCTGCTGGGAGAGGTGCCGCGCCTCGACGGCGGGCCGACCCTCGCTGGCATCGCCCGGGGCACCGAGGACGCCAGCGCCCGGGTTGCGGCCGGCGATCGGGAGCTGCCCGCGCTGACCCGCCAGGACGACGCCGTGCGACGCTTCATCGCCCTGGTCGACGAGTGCCATGACCGGGGCGTACCGCTCCATCTCGAGGCGGCGGTACCGCTCGAGGCCCTCTACCGGGAAGGTCACCTGGCCTTTCCCTTCCGGCGCACCCTGAGCCGGCTGCGGGAGATGCAGCTGGCGCGCTTCGGGGTCGGCTAGCCACCACGCCCGGCCCTCCGCCGGACGCGACCCGGCTGTCTTCCTACGCCCTGGCCTTACGCCGCCTCCTCCCCGCGGGGGGAGGAGGCGGGCCGGTGGGCGATTGGCGACCCTTGTCGCGGCGAGAGCTCGCCGCCTGCCGGGGCGAGCCTTCCCTTCGACAGACGACACCTCACAACAACAAAGGGGCTCGACATGACACGACGCCACGCCTTCCTCACTCCGCTGCTTGCTGCCGCCCTGGGCGCGGGCGCCGCCCTGCCGGCGATGGCCTTCGACGACGACCGCCTGACCATCTGGGCGGGCGACACCAAGGGCCCCGAGGGCATCCGCGAAGTCGCCGAGCGCTTCACCGCCGACACCGGCATCGCCGTCGACATCGTCCACCCCGACAATATCACCGATCGCTTCCAGCAGGCCGCCGGCAGCGGCCAGGGGCCGGACATCGTGATCTGGGCCCATGACCGCATGGGCGAGTGGGCCCAGAGCGGGCTGCTCAAGGCCGTCGCGCCCACCGATGCCTACCGCGAGCACTACTTCGACTTCACCTGGGAGGCGGTGGTCTGGAACGGCGAGACCTACGGCTATCCCATCTCGGTGGAGTCGCTGGGCCTGATCTACAACAAGGCCCTGGTGGAGACGCCGCCCGAGAGTTTCGCCGAGCTGGCCGAGCTCGATGCCGAACTCCGGGAAGCGGGCAAGAAGGCGATCCTCTTCGACTACGGCGAGCCTTACTTCGGCTGGACGCTGCTGGCGGCCAACGGCGGCTACCCCTTCCGGCGTACCGAGAACGGCTACGACGTCGCTGACATCGGCGTCAACAACGCCGGGGCGGTGGCGGGGGCCGAGCGCCTGCGCGAGCTGATCGAGAGCGGCGTGCTGCCCGAGGGCACCGATTACAGCGTGATGGACACCCGCTTCAACCGCGGCGAGGTGGCCGCCATGATCAGCGGCCCCTGGGCCTGGAGCAACCTGGACAAGAGCGGCATCGACTATGGCGTGACCCTGCTGCCTCGGGTCGGTCACGAACGGGCCAAGCCGCTGTTCGGGGTGACGACGGCGATGATCAACTCGGCCTCGCCCAACGACTTCCTGGCCACCGAGTTCCTCGAGCGCTACCTGCTCAGCGAGGAAGGCCTGCGCACCTTCAATAGCGACGGCTCGCTGGGGGCCGTGGCCCACAAGGCCTACCAGCAGGAGCTGGCGTCCGATCCGCGGATCGCCGCCACCCTGGAGAATGCCTCCATCGGCGACCCGATGCCCAATATCCCCGAGATGGGCGCCTTCTGGTCGGCCATGGAGCCGGCCCTGCAGAACATTGGCAGCGGCCGCCAGGCCCCGCAGGCGGCGCTCGATGCCGCCGCCGAGCGCATTCGCACCGCCATCCAGTAACCCCATCGCCGCACCCGGTGCCACCGGCCGTGCCGTTGAGGCACGGTCGATGGCCCGGGGAGGGACTCGCCATGTACACGACCAATGCGTCGCGCGGCCTGCCGCGCCATCGTTCCCGCTACCCCGCCGAGCGCTACACCCGCTGGGCCCTGCGCGCCCTGACGGTGGCGCTGGTGCTCGCCACCCTGTGGCTGGTGGTGGCCTTCCACCTGCGCGGCCAGTGGATGTTCGCGCTGCTGTTCCTGGTACTGGGCACCTCGCTGGCGATCGTCTTCGGCAAGCGCCAGTTGATGAGCCACCGCTACATCTTCCCGGCGCTCGCCGGGATGGGCGTGTTCGTGATCTTTCCGCTGCTCTATACCTTCGGCATCAGCTTCAGCAACTACAGCTCGAGCAACCTGCTCAGCGAGGAGCGGGTCCGAGCCCAGTTCCTCGAGCAGACCTATCAGGCCGAGGGCCAGGCCTTCGACTTCCGGCTGTACCACGACGGCGGCCAGACGCGGCTCTACCTCGAGGCCCCGGGAGCCGGGCTGGAAGGGGCGCGGCGCCTGGTCTCGGTGCCGCTGGCCGAGGCTGGCGACGGGGAGCCGCTGGCGGTGCGGCCGGCCGAGGCAGCGCCGGCCGGCGAGGCGCTGGGCCTGCGCGAGGTGATCGCCCGGCGCGATGTCCTCGAGGAGCTGACCCTGGTGACGCCCGACGGCACCGAGCTGCGCATGGCCGGCCTGCGTCGCTTCGCGCCGATGCTGTCGCGCTTCGAGGCGAACCCCGACGGCAGCCTCACCGACCGGCGCGACGGCGGCATCCTGACGCCGAACCACGAGACCGGCTTCTTCGTCACCGCGGCCGGCGAGCGCCTCACCCCCGGCTGGCCGGTGGCGGTGGGCCTGGACAACTACACCAAGATCTTCACCGACCCCGATATCCGCGGGCCCTTCCTGCAGATCTTCGTCTGGACCTTCGTCTTCGCCGGGTTGACGGTAGCCTTCACCCTGGCGGTGGGCTTCGTGCTGGCGTCGCTGCTGCAGTGGGAGCAGCTGCGCGGCAAGGCCGTCTATCGCACCCTGCTGATCCTGCCCTATGCGGTGCCGGCCTTCATCTCGATCCTGATCTTCAAGGGGATGTTCAACCAGCACTACGGCGAGATCAATCTGATCCTCGAGAACGTCTTCGGCATCAGCCCCGACTGGTTCACCGACCCGGCACTGGCGCGCACCATGCTGGTGGTCGTCAACACCTGGCTGGGCTATCCGTACATGCTGCTGCTGTGCATGGGGCTGATCCAGTCGATCCCCCGCGACCTCTACGAGGCCTCGGCGGTGGACGGCGGCGGGCCGCTGACCAACATGTTCAGGATCACCCTGCCGCTGATCCTCAAGCCGCTGACGCCGCTGCTGATCGCCGCCTTCGCCTTCAACTTCAACAACTTCGTGCTGATCGCCCTGCTCACCGGCGGCAAGCCGGACATCCTCGGGGCGAGCACCCCGGCGGGCACCACCGACCTGCTGGTCAGCTACACCTATCGCATCGCCTTCCAGGATGCCGGCCAGAACTTCGGCCTGGCGGCGGCCATCGCCACCCTGATCTTCCTGCTGGTGGTGGGGTTGTCGCTGCTCAATCTGCGGCTTTCCAAGGTCAAGGTCTGAGGAGCTTCATCATGGCAATGGTTCAACCCCGTACGATCCGCGCCCGCAAGCTGGGCGCTCACCTCGCCCTGCTGGGTTTCGTCAGCCTGGTGGTGTTCCCGCTGCTGCTGGTGATCTCGATCTCCTTCCGCGAGGGCAACTTCGCCACCGGCAGCCTGATCCCCGAGCGCTTCTCGCTGGAACACTGGGCGCTGGCCTTCGGCATCCCCTGGGAGCGCCCCGACGGCAGCGTCGTCCAGCCGCCGTTCCCGGTGCTGCTGTGGCTGTGGAACTCGATCAAGGTGGCGGTGGTGTCATCGCTGATGATCCTGCTGCTCTCCACCACCAGCGCCTACGCCTTCGCGCGGATGCGTTTCAAGGGCAAGGCGCCGATCCTCAAGGGCATGCTGATCTTCCAGATGTTCCCGGCGGTGCTGTCGCTGGTGGCGCTCTATGCGCTGTTCGACCGCCTCGGGCAGCTGGTGCCCTGGCTGGGCATCAACACCCACGGCTCGTTGATCCTGGCCTCGCTGGGCGCGGTGGCGCTGCATATCTGGACCATCAAGGGCTACTTCGAGTCCATCGACGGTTCCCTGGAGGAGGCGGCGGTGGTCGACGGCGCCAGCACCTGGCAGGCCTTCTACCACATCCTGCTGCCGCTGTCGGTGCCGATCCTGATGGTGGTGTTCATCCTCGCCTTCATCATGTCGATCATGGAATACCCCATGGCCTCGGTGCTGCTGCTCGACGAGCACAAGCTGACCCTGGCCGTCGGCGCCCAGCAGTACCTGGCCGATCACAACCAGCGCTGGGGCGACTTCGCCGCCGCGGCGGTGCTCTCCGGGCTGCCCATCACCGTGGCGTTCCTGCTGTGCCAGCGCTGGATCGTGGGTGGCCTCACCTCGGGGGGCGTCAAGGGCTGAGGCCTCTCGATCCCGACTTCCTCGTCCCTTCCGGGACTCTCGTTTCCCCGGCCTCGCGCCGGGGTTTTTTTTCGGGACGATCACGCCTGATTTGCCACCCCAGGTGGCTCGGCGATGACCCGGCCGATATAGGTGGCGATCATGGTGTCCAGATGCGCCCCTCCGCCGTTCTTGTCGACGGTGATCGCCTGGTCGGATCGGCGGCCGGCCGCGCCCCGGACCGGGTCGTAGCGGTCGTCCTTCACGTCGTCGGCGGAAATCACCCCCGCGGCGATGGGGGGCATCGACTCCCCGATATGCGATGTTGAGGTTCGTGTGGGGTGTTTTCCGGCTGGTCGGCATGAGTGAGCTGCCGAAGGAGTGCATGTCCCCGATACTTTATCCCTGGCCCATGGCAACGACGACGCCCCGGGCGCGAGGCGCACCGGGGCGGGCGGGGCAGGGGAGTCGGTCGTTCAGTGGGCGATGCCGGGGATCTCCACCTGGCGCGGGCAGGCCCGGCCGTCGGGGCCGAACAGGTGGCAATGGTCGCCGGCCAGGCCCAGCACGACGGCCTGGTGCTCCTCGAGATGGGCCAGGCCGTCCAGGCGCCGGGTCAGGGTGCCCTCGACGCCCTCGACCTGCAGGTGAGCCAGCGTCTCGTAGCCGAGCTTCTCGGCCACCATCAGCCGGGCCGTCAGCCGCGCCTCGGCCCGGTCGGGGGCGACGAAGTCCTCGGCGCGCACGCCCAGGGTGGCGGTGTCGCCGGCCGCGAGGCCGCGCGCCAGCACCGCCACGGCCAGGGGCTCGCCGGAGGGCAGCCGCACCCCGGTGCGCCGCGGGCCCGGGTCGACCACCGTCACCGGCAGGGTGTTGATGCGCGGCGAGCCGATGAACTCGGCCACCTCCAGGGACTGCGGGAAGTGGTAGAGCGACAGCGGCGCGCCGACCTGGGCGATGCGCCCGCCCGAGAGCAACACGATGCGATCGGCCAGCGTCATGGCCTCCACCTGGTCGTGGGTCACGTAGATCATGGTGGCGCCGAGGCGCTTGTGCAGTTCGGCGATCTGCACCCGCATCTCGACCCGCAGCGAGGCGTCGAGGTTGGACAGCGGCTCGTCGAACAGGAACACCGCCGGTTCCTTGACCAGGGTACGGCCGATCGCCACCCGCTGGCGCTGGCCGCCGGAGAGGTCCTTGGGCTTGCGCTCGAGCAGCGGGGTGAGCTGCAGGATGTCGGCGGCGTGCTCGACGCGGCGGCGGATCTCGGCCTTGTCGGTGCGCGCCAGCTTGAGGCCGAAGGCCATGTTCTCGGCCACCGTCATGTGCGGGTAGAGCGCATAGGACTGGAAGACCATGCCGATGTCGCGCTCCTGGGGCGGGATCTCGTTGATCCGTTCGCCGTCCAGGGACATCTGGCCGCGGGTGATGTCCTCGAGCCCGGCGACCATGCGCAGCAGGGTCGACTTGCCGCAGCCCGAGGGGCCGACGAAGACCACGAACTCGCCGTCGGCGATGGTCAGGTCGATGTCGCGGGAGATCTCGTTGCCGTCGTAGTCCTTGCCGATGCCTTCGAGTGTCAGATGTCCCATGAGGCTTCCTCCGAATCGGTGGTGCAGCGGGCGAAGGCGATGCCGTAGGCCGGCAGCGCGAGGGTGCCGTCCCGCCAGCTGCCGTTGACCCATGCCGGGGCCTCGGCGAGGCCCTGGGCCTCTCGCGGCGCCGGCAGCTCGCGTGGCTCACCGGCGAAGTTCAGCGCCACCAGCAGCCGCTGGCCGCGATGGGTACGCTCGAGGCACAGCACCTCGTCGCGTACCGGGTGGTAGCGGATCTCGCCCTTGACCAGTGCCGGCTGGGTACGGCGGAAGGCCAGGAAGGCGCGGTAGGCGTTGAGCAGCGAGTCCGGGTCGGTGTCCTGCTGATCCACGGCCAGGCCGAGGTGGGCGTCGGGCACCGGTAGCCAGGGCGCGGCCCCGGAGAAACCGCCGTGGGGAGCATCGGCCTTCCACGGCAGGGGCGTGCGGCAGCCGTCGCGACCCTTGTAGGCCGGCCAGAAGGTGATGCCGGCGGGGTCGACCAGTTGCTCGAAGGTCAACTCGGCCTCGGTCTGGCCCAGCTCCTCGCCCTGGTAGAGGCAGACGCTGCCGCGCTGGGTGAGCAGAAAGGCCAGGTAGAGTCGCAGCCTGGCGGCATCGCCCTCGGCATCCCAGCGGGTGGCCAGGCGGGTGACGTCGTGGTTGCCCAGCGCCCAGCACGGCCAGCCGTCGCCGATGCGTGCCTCCATGGTGGCGAGCGTCTCGCGCAGGAAGGCCGGATCATGGCGCTCGCCGAGCAGGTCGAAGGAATAGGCCATGTGCAGGCGCTTGCCGCCCTGGGTGTATTCAGCCATCACCCCCAGCGAGTCGTCGTCGCCGACCTCGCCGACGCTGGTGGTGCCGGGGTACTCGTCGAGCAGGGCGCGCAGCCGCTCCAGGAAGGCCAGGTTCTCCGGCTGGGTCTTGTCGTGGAGATGCTGCTGGTAGCCGTAGGGGTTGTCGGGGCGCACGCCGATAAAGCCCTCGGCGATCTCCTCTCTAGGGGGATTATCCCGGAGCTCGCCATGGGTGCAGAAGTTCACCGCGTCCAGGCGGAAGCCGTCGACGCCGCGCTCCAGCCAGAAGCGCACCTCGCCGAGGATGGCCTCGACCACCTCGGGGTTACGGAAGTTGAGATCCGGCTGCTCGACCAGGAAATTGTGCAGGTAGTACTGGCAGCGCCGGGTGTCCCACTGCCAGGCACTGCCGCCGAAGATCGCCTGCCAGTTGGTGGGCGGGGCGCCGTCGGGCCGGGGGTCGGCCCACACGTACCAGTCGGCCCTGGGGTTGTCGCGGCTCGCCCGGCTCTCCTGGAACCAGGCGTGCTGGTCGGAGGTGTGGGAAAGCACCTGGTCGATGGTGACCTTGAGGCCGCGGGCATGGGCGGCCTCGACCAGGCGGTCGAAGTCATCGAGGGTGCCGAACATCGGATCGACGTCCCGGTAGTCGCTGACGTCGTAGCCGAAGTCCTTCATCGGCGAGGTGAAGAAGGGCGACAGCCAGATGGCATCGACACCCAGCGAGGCGATGTAGTCGAGCTTGTCGATCACCCCCTGGAGGTCGCCGATGCCGTCGCCGTTGGCGTCCAGGAAGCTGCGCGGATAGATCTGGTAGATCACCGCGCCGCGCCACCAGTCGGCTCCCTGCCGGCCGAGGTACTGGGAAGTGTCTGTGATCATGAGCCGGGTCCTCGTCATGGACGGGCGTCGGCGGAGGAGCCGCACCCGCGGGGAATAGCGTCCGGCTCATGGTGGCGGCGGGGTCGGCGGGAGACATCCTCCCGTGGGGCGGAGGACGGGCGTAGGCGGGGGGAGGAGGGGGTTACTCCCCCTGGATGCGGGCCAGCAGGTCGCCGGCGAGGGCGATGGCCTCCTCGCGGCGGCGGATGTTCTGCTTCTGGTAGAGGCTGCGGATGTGGGTCTTGACGGTGGTCGGCGCCACCGCGAGCTGCTCGGCGATCTGCTCGTTGGACAGGCCCGCATGGATCAGCCCCAGGATCTGCCACTCGCGGCGGGTCAGCGGTGAGGCGCGGATCAGCTCGGGGACGTCGGGACGGGCGACGATGCCGGCGATCACCGCCTCGTCGAGCATCAGCCGCACGGCGCGGCCGAAGTCGCGCTGGCGGCCGGCCAGTTCGATCAGCCGCACGGCGCGACGCCGCGCCAGCTCGTCCGGCTCGCGGCTCTCGAGCAGTCGATCGAGCATGGCGCTGAGCGGTCGGCCCAGGCGCAGGAAGCTGCCGATGAGCGCCGTGCGCGAGGCCAGCTCCAGCGCCTCGCTCAGGTGATCCAGCGCGATTTCCTCGTGGCCGCACTGCCACTCCAGCATTGCCAGGCACAGTCGATTGCGGTTGGCATCGGTGACCAGGCCGAAGCGCTCGGCCTGCGCCTCGAGGGCCTCCAGCAGGGGCCGGGCCTCGTCGGGCCGGTCAAGCAGCATCAGCGCCCGGGCGTGGTTGCGCGTGTTGGCCTGGGCGAAGTGGTTGCTGGCGCTGTCAGGCTCGGCGGGCGGCGCCTCCTGCAGCCAGCGGGCCACGGCGTCGCGGTCGTCGTTGGCCTGCCACCAGGCCAGCAGGGTGGCATGGGCGTTGGCCCGCCAGTCGATGTGATAGTCGCCATCGGCGAGGATCTTGCGAAGCCGGCGGATGTGGTCGGCGCACTGCGCCTGGTCGCCCCGGGCCAGGGCGACCTTGGCCAGGCTGACATGGCACTGCAGGGTCCAGCGCTCGCCCTGGTGGTCGAGTACGGCGATGCCCGCCAGCGCCGCCTGCTCGGCCTCGTCCAGTCGGTGCCACTCCCACAGCAGCTGGCTGCGGATGCGGTAGAGGAACTCGGCGACCGGCAGCCGGTCGAGGCCGCAGTGCTCGATATGGGCGAAGGCGCGTTCCTGGATGTCGTAGGCGGCCTGTAGCCGGCCCTGGGCGACCAGGGTCTCCGAATGATGGCATAGCGCCCATAGCATCAGCTGGTCGTCGCGGATGCGTTTCGCCTCGCGCTCCACCTCGAGGACCCGGGCCAGCGACTCCTCGAGCCGGCCCTGGACGAAGCGCGCCTCGCAGAGGATGGCGCCGGCCGACACCGGGGTGGCCGCCAGGTAGCGCGCGGGCAGGGTCAGGGCCTGCTCGGCCAGCGGCGCGGCGCGCTCGGCATCGCCTTGGTTGATTGCCAGTTGGGCGCGCAGGGTGGCGAACTCGGCGGTGAGCTCCTGCCAGGCCGGCTCGTCGAGCTGGGCCTCGATCCAGCCGATGGCCTGGGCGGTGCGGTCGAACTGATACTGGGCGTGAGAGACCCAGCCGTGGATCAGGGTGAGGCGCGGCGAGGCGCCGACACATGGCTCGCCGAGCGTCGCCAGGGCGCGCGCCAGCAGGGCGAAGTGACCATGACCCAGCAATTGGGGGCCCTGGGCCTCGAGCAACGCCGTCAGTGCCCCGGGATCGTCGGCCTCGATGGCCTGGGTCAGTGCCAGGGCGGGGTCGCCCAGCGCCAGCCAGGCCTCGCTGGCGCGGCGGTGCAGCCGGCGCTGGGTGTCCAGGCTCAGCTCGTGGCGGCGATGACGCAGGTAGTCGGCGAACAAGGCGTGGAAGCGGTACCACTGGTCGTGGGGATCGAGGCGATGCAGGAACAGTCCGGCCTGCTCCAGGGCGTCCAGGCGTTGGGTGACCCGGTCGCCCTCCAGCAGTCGGGCCACCAGCTGCGGCGAGAAACGCTCCAGGACGCCGAGCTGCAGCAACAGCTCCCTGTCGGGAGCGTCGAGGCTATCGTGGAGCAGGTCGTCGAACCAGGCCACGAAGTCCGGATGGGCGCCGGACAGGCGTTCCAGCAGGGCATCGAAGCCGGCCCGGGTGGTGGTGCGTTCGACCAGCCAGTTGAGGGCCATCGGCCAGCCTTCGGTCAGGCGCAGGGCGCGTTCCAGGCTGACCCGGGTCGGCGGGAAGCTGAGCTGCTCGGCGCATAGCGTCTGGGCCTCCTCGACGTCGAAGGCCAAGTCCTCTGGACCGAGTTCCTCGAGCTCGCCGCGCAGGCGCATCGCCGGCAGGCCCAGGGGCGGTTGGGTACGCGACACCAGCGTCAGGGTCAGCCAGCGCGGTTGATGGCGCAACCAGTGGGCGAGCCCCTCGAGAATGACGGGATGGTGGATGTGCTCGAAGGCGTCGATCACCAGCCGGCAGGGGGCGGCCTCGGCGGGCAAAGTGGCCAGCCAGTCGTCGACCCGGGCGTAGAAGGGCCGGTCATCGGCGGCGGGGAGCAGGGAGAGCGCCAGGTGCTCCCGGCAGAGCCGCTCGAGTGCCGCATCGAAATAGCGGGCGAAGCGTTCCGGCTCGTCATCGCGGGTATCCAGCCGCAGCCAGCCGGCCCGTTGCTCGAGGGCGGGAAGCCGTTCCCCGATCAGGGTGGTCTTGCCGTAGCCGGGTGGCGCCTTGACCAACAGGGCCCTGACGCGCTCATCGAGGACGAAGTGGTCGTTGAGGCGCGGACGGGCCACCAATGAGAGGGGCCGGGGCGGAGGCGCGAGCTTCTCCTGTATCAGCGACATCGGGTTTCCCTGCGAGTGCCTGTCAGGACGACCATTATGCCCGACTCTGCGGGGACGCCGAAGGTCCGGGGCGCGCGTCCCCCTCGGTCGCGCTTGGCAGGACGCCGAGCCCGGCATCGACCTCGGCGCGGGTGGCCGCCATCCTGACGCGGTGCCGGCTTGTCGTCGGATCGCCATCCGGCGGTCATGGGGCTGTCATCCCGGGACGGTATCAAATGGGCCACCACTCCCCGTGACCAAGGATCAGGAGACGGATCATGGCCTTCAATCGTCGTGCCCACCACGAGTCCACCGAGGACATCCCCGCCAACCCGATGGCCAACTCGCCCATCGGCGCGATCATCGAGCGGCGCTACTCCCGCCGCGGCTTCCTCAAGGGCGTCGGCTCCGCCGGCCTGGGGGCGGCCGCCATCGGGGCGATGAACCCCATCGCCTCCGCCGTGGCCGCCGAGGCGGGCAGCCTCGACCGCTTCGCCTTCGACGAGATCGCTCATGGCGTCGACACCACCCATCACGTGGCCCCGGGGCACGACGCCCGGGTGCTGATCCGCTGGGGGGATCCGCTGTTCGCCGATGCCCCGGCCTTCGATCCCCATGACCAGAGCGCCGATGCCCAGGAGCGCCAGTTCGGCTACAACAACGACTACGTGGGCTTCGTGCCGCTGGAGGGGCGGCTGGATCGCGGCCTGCTGGTGGTCAACCACGAGTACACCAACGAGGAGCTGATGTTCCCGGGGCTTCCCGCGCCTCAGGCCGGCGACGACTTCACGGGCATCACCGACGAGATGATGGAGATCGAGAAGGCCGCCCATGGCCTGTCGATCGTGGAAGTGGTCCGGGAGCAAGGCCGCTGGGGCTATGTGCGCGACAGCCGCTACAACCGGCGCATCACCCCGCGCAGCACCGAGATCGCGCTGTCCGGCCCGGTGGCCGGCCATGCCCGGGTGCGCACCGACGCCGACCCGGAGGGCCGGCGGGTGATCGGTACCCTGAACAATTGCGCCGGGGGCACCACGCCCTGGGGCACCATCCTCACCTGCGAGGAGAACTTTCACGGCTACTTCCTGGGAGACGCCGCCCATCACCCCGAGAAGGACCAGCTGGCCCGCTATGGCGTGCCCGGCCATGCCTACGACTGGGGGCGCACCGACCCCCGCTTCGACATCGCCCGCGAGCCCAACGAGCCCAATCGCTTCGGCTGGGTGGTGGAGATCGACCCGAAGGACCCGGCCTCGACCCCGGTCAAGCGCACCGCGCTGGGGCGCTTCAAGCACGAGGGGGCCGCCACCCTGATCGCCGAGGATGGCCGCCTGGTGGTCTACATGGGCGACGACCAGCGCTTCGACTACGTCTACAAGTTCGTCAGCCGCGACCTGGTCGATACCGCCGACCCGGCCGCCAACCGGGACCTGCTCGACCACGGCACCCTCTACGTGGCGCGATTCGAAGCCGACGGCACCGTCTCCTGGCTGCCGCTGGTCCAGGGCCAGGGCCCGCTGACCGCCGACAACGGCTTCGCCACCCAGGCCGACGTGCTCATCGATGCCCGGCTGGCCGCCGATGCCCTGGGCGCCACCCCCATGGACCGCCCCGAGGACATCGAGGCCAATCCGGTCACCGGCGGGGTCTACGTGATGCTCACCAACAACCACCAGCGTGAGGCGGACCGGATCGACGCCGCCAACCCGCGGGCCGAGAACCTCTTCGGTCACGTCCTGGAGATCGTCACCGAGGGCCGCCACACCGCCACCGAGAATCGCTGGGACATCCTGGTGCGCTGCGGTGACCCGGCCAAGGGAGAGGTCGGCGCCATGTGGAACCCGGCCACCAGCGAGAACGGCTGGTTCGCCGCCCCGGACAACTGCGCCGTGGACGCTCGGGGCCGGTTGTGGGTGACCACCGACCAGGGCAGCGGCTGGCCGAACACCGGCACCGCCGACGGTGTCTGGGCGCTGGAGACCGAGGGCGAACGTCGCGGCACCGGCAAGATGTTCTTCCGCGTGCCGGTGGGAGCGGAGATGTGCGGCCCCTGCTTCACCCCGGACGACACCGCCCTGTTCGTCGCCGTGCAGCATCCGGCCGCCGACGGCGCCGAGGCCTTCCCCGGCCATGCCGGCCGCTCCAGCTTCGAGAATCCGGCGACCCGCTGGCCGGACTTCGCCGAGGGGGTACCGCCGCGGCCCTCGGTGGTGGCCATTACGCGGCAGGGCGGCGGCACCATCGGCTGAGAACAGGCTGATTTTCTGCTGCGCTCGACGACCCGGCTATCTTCGCTCGCGACGTAAATCCGCTCTGTTCTCTTGCATTGCCATCGAGTGCTTTCGGGCGGCCTGCGGGCCGCCCGAGTTCGTTTCGGGGCCCGGGCGTCGCCCCTGCTATGATGGCGGCAACGAGACGAGGGAGAGACGACGTGACAGGGTGGGTCTACTGGCTGGACATGGCAGGGGTGATCGTCTTCGCGCTGTCGGGGGTGATCCTGGCCTGCCGATCGCGGATGGATCCCTTCGGCATGCTGGTGCTCGCCGCCGTCACCGGCATCGGCGGGGGCACCCTGCGCGACCTGGTGCTCGGCGTGCGGCCGGTGTTCTGGGTCAGCGATCCCGCCTATCTGTGGGTGATCCTGGCCACGGTGGGGCTGTCCGTGCTGGGTTTCCACTACATCCATCGGCTGTCCCGGGTCTTCCTCCCCGTGGCCGACGCCTTCGGCCTGGCGCTGTTCACCGTGATCGGCACCCACAAGGCCCTGACCCTGGCCGCCCCCGGCGTGGTGGCGGTGCTGATGGGGCTGCTGACCGGCGTGGCCGGGGGCATGATCCGGGACGTCCTGGCGCGGCGGGTCCCCATGGTGCTGCGACAGGAGATCTACGCCACCGCCTCCATCGCCGGCGGGGTGGCCTTCGTCGGCCTCGACGCCCTGGGGGCGCCCTTCGGGGCCACCGTGGCCGCGGCCCTGGCGACCACCCTGGGCCTGCGGCTGGCGGCCATCCACTGGCGGCTCGCCCTGCCGGTCTTCGCCTGGGTGGTGGTGGCGCGCCCCGAGCCCGCCAGGCCGCCGGAGGCCGACGAGCCAGGCGTGACGGCGCCTCCCCGGCGTCCCAAGGCCCGGGTCAAGCTGATTCCCCCCGATCGTTCACGGCGCAGGAGGAAGCCCCGATGAGGGTTCCCCACCCCCGTTGGCTGTGGTGCTGGCTGCTGGTCCTGCTGGCCGGCTGCGCCCTGGACGCCCGGCCGCCGGCGCGGTCCCACGAGGCCGTGGCGGCCGAGATCCGCGCCACCTATGAGCAGGCCCTGCCGACCCTCTCGCCGGGCAAGCAGCGCCACTATGCCCAGCGGCTCTACCGCATCACCGGCGAGGCACGCTACCTGCCCCTCAACCGGGAATACGGCGAGCGGCTGATCGACGAGTTGCGCGGCGAGATCGCCGGGCACGCCCAGCCGGGCTACGTGGCTCGGCGTGCCCGCGAGAAGCTGGCCGGCTACCCGGAGCGGACCGCCAAGCAGCGGCGTCGCAAGCGCATGCTCGGCGACTGGCGCGAGATCCTCTACGCCAAGGGGCTGGCCTTCGACCTGACCCAGGCCCACTACCATGGCCTGCTCAACGACGAGGCCCTGCCCGGCTATCGGCGTGCCCTGGACTACCTGGCGAGCGTCGACTTCCGTGCCTTCCTCACCGACCCGGAGGTGCTGGAGGTCTATGCCGCCCAGGTGGCCAACCTGGTCTATTACCTGCACGACCTGGGCGTGGCGGACCTGCGGGAGGCGACCATCGCCGCCTTCCGGGAACGCTTCCCGCCGTCCCGGGACGCGACGCTCGACAATGCCGTCTTCCGCAACAAGATCTACGGCATGACCCACTTCGTGATCGCCGCCAGCGACTACTACCAGCGGCCCGTATCGACCGAAGAGTTCGACTGGGTCCTCGACTACTTCGCCGCCAACCTCGAGCGCATCATCGACGAGACCAAGGAGGACATCTACACGGAGGTGGGCATCGGCTTCCTGCTGGCCGGCCTGGAGGAGGCGCCGGCCGTGACCCGCCTGCGTGATGCCCTGGTCGCGGCCTATGACCCGAGGGCCGGGATGATTCCCTCCGAGTCGGGCGGCACCGACCTCGACCGCGGCGAGCACCGCAACGTCCTGGCGATCATGCTGCTGGACTGGCCGCCTCGGCTGTATCCGGGACCGGTGCTGGCGCCGGATCAGCAGGTGCAGACGACGGTCTTCTTCGGCAAGGCAGCGGGCATCTGCGGCGTCAGCTCCGCCTGGATGTGCCGGTAGAGCGGCAGCAGTTCCCGGTTCATGTCCTTCTCGACCTGGCGTTGGTCGATGTAGAACGCACTGCGCTTGCCATGGAAGTCGATGCTCTCCCCGACTCGGGTGAAATAGAAGCCGGACATGCGCAGCAGCCGGGGCAGTCTCGGTTCCATCATGGCGAAGGCATGAGGTCGCCTGGCCAGGCCCAGCATGGAGTAGGTGGCCAGGAAGAGCCCCACCACGATGAGGGGGAAGGTCTGGCGCTCCGCCTCGGTGAAGGCATACCGGGTCTTGACGATATCCTCGATTTCCTCGTCGGTGGAGCGCCGACGGAACAGGGGAGAGATGGCAAGCCTCGAGATCTCGCAGACGTCTTCCTGGCGAAGGCGTGACGGATGGAGGGTGTCGTGATTCAGGCTATCGGCACAGTGCTGCAGCAACGGTAGCGGTGGGAGGCCGGCATCCGAGGGGCCCTCCGGTAGCACCAGCCTCATGCAGCCGGCGGCCAGTCCGCTCTGGCGGTGCTCGATCAGGCACTGGATGGAATGGGCGTCGTACTCATCCTGCTCCAGGTGCCGCGAGGGGTCGGCGGGTTCCTCGTAACCGAGCTCCTCGCAGTAGATATCGTAGCGCAGGCGGTAGATCCGGCGACGGGTCTCTTCGTCCTGGGCCAGTATGAAGGAAAACTGGTCACGAAAGCGCTCAAAAATGTACGTGGACGTTTTGTGCGCCTGATCCTCCGTCGTGCTTGATGCCATGTGCGAGATTCCCTGGCTGATCCGGTTGGTATTGCGCGAGCCTCATGGCTCCAGGTCAAAGATTTCTTCGATTGGCCGGGGTTTCCCGAGATGGAACCCCTGACCGTAGGCGATGCCATAGGAGCCCAGTAACCCCACTAACGTCTCCTGGTCGACGAATTCGGCGATGGCCTGCTTGCCGAATCCGGCGGCGATGTCGGCGATGGCCTTCACGATCACCCGGTTATCCGTGTTCATGTCCAGCCCGCGGATGAAGGAGCCATCGATCTTGATGTAATCCACGGGCAGCTGCCCCAGGTAGTGGAAGCTGCTGAAGCCCACGCCGAAGTCGTCGAGAGCCGTCCGGCAGCCGAGGTTCCTCATGGCCTGCAGCACGCCTCGTGCCGTGGCGAAGTCCGTGACCGCCGCGGTCTCGGTGATCTCGAGGATCAGGTGATGGGGGTCCGCACCGCTGCTGGCCAGCTCGTCGGCCAGGAACTGTTCCAGGCCCTTGTCGTGCAATGACTGGCCCGAGAGGTTCACCGCCAGGCTGATGCCCCGCTTCTGCAGCTTCCGCAGGGCCTTCAGGCTGTGATGCAGCACCCAGCGGTCCAGCTGGACGATCATCCCGTTGCGCTCGGCCACCGGGATGAAGTGCGCCGGGGAGACCAGGCTACCGTCCTCGTCCTTCATGCGCACCAGCACCTCATAGTGCTTCACGTCGCGATCCGCCAGGCGCACGATGGGTTGTGCCACGAGGGCGAAGCCGTCCTCCTGAAGGGCCTTGCGCAGGCGCTCGACCCAATAGACCCGCTCCTGCAGCTCGTCCTTGGCACTCTCCAGGGTGGAAAGCAGGTGCCAGCGCTGCGGACCGCCCTCCTTGGCCTTGTACATGGCGACGTCGGCACTCGCCATCAGGTCGGCGGGCGTGTCGCCATGGGTGGGGTACTGGGCGATGCCGATGCTGGCCACGGCTCGGTGGCGCCGGCCCCCGGCCGTGAAGTTCAGGCCTTCGAGCAGCTGGTTGCACTGCTGCGCGGTGCCGATCGCCTGATCGGCGTCGGCATGACGCAGCAGCAAGGCAAACTCATCGCCGCCGAGCCGAGCGATGATCCCCCGATGCCCCAGCTGGAACTGGAGGATCTGCGCGATCTCGCGGAGCAGGCGGTCGCCGGCGTGATGACCGCTGAGCTCGTTGACGTCCTTGAACTGGTCCAGGTCCAGCAGCAGCACGGCCCCTCGGCCGCCTTCGTCCAGCGCGTGCTGGATCGCCTCCTGGAAGTAGCGGCGGTTGTAGAGCTCGGTCAATGGATCGCGCTCGGCCAGCCAGGTCAGGCGTCCTTCGGCCGCCTTGCGGTCGGTGATGTCCAGGCCCACCGAGATGCGGGCCAGGCTGCGGTCCCCGCCGTTGGGGAGGGGCGCATGATACCAGACGATGGTGTGCACCCGACCTTCCGGGGTCAGCAGGCTGCGCTCCTCCTGCTCGGCTTCCCGGGCCGAGGCGACCGGCGAGTGGCCGGGCAGGGTGAAGATGTCGTCGAAGCGGCGGCCGATCAGCATGTCCTCGTCGACCTCCAGGACATTCAGTGCGTAGGCGTTGACCAGGCTGATTCGGCCCGCCCCATCCTGGGCGATGATGAACACCCGGGCGGTATCCAGCAGGCTGCCGACGAAGTCGCGCTCCTGGGCCAGCTCGTCGACTCGCTCGGCGAGCTGTTCGCCGCGCGCCTGGACCTCTTCCTCCAGCAACTCGAGCTGACGGGACAGTTCGAGGGTCGTGTCCTCCAGGATATCGATCTCGTCCGGCAGCCGGCTGGCCTTGTCGGGAATGGCTCGCCGGGCATCGTCGAAGCCGCCCCGGGCCAGGGCCGGCAGCACGCCGGCCACTCGGCGCAGCCGGGCCATGGGGCCGAGCAGGATGAACAGCAGCAGCAGCTCGGCGGCCAGCCAGCCGACCACGCCCCCCACCAGCAGGGTCCGGGTGTTGCGATCGATGGCGTGGATCTGGGAGGTGATATCGGAGATCAGCAGGAAGTAGCCGGTACTGCGGCGGTCGCGGTCCTCTTCCATGCGCGCCGCGGTCAGTTCCAGGATTCGCTGCTCATGGCGCAGCTTGAGCGGCCTGTCGGTCAGCTGGCTGAGGGTGACCTGCCCGGCGGCCTGACGCAGCAGCGCCGGTCCCCGATCCTGCTCGGTCAGGGCCAGCAGCCGGCCGTTCCAGGCGTCCAGGTACCGAGCGTCCGAGGCATCGCCGGGCTCGTGGGAACCGGTGACCAGCAGGGCGATCTCGCTGCCCGAGACCGATTTCGCCTGGCGAATGACGTCGGCCAGGGAGCGCGACAGGATCACCAGGCCGACGCTGCGGCCCTCCACCAGGACCGGCACCGCGGCATACTGGCGGCAGCTGCTCGCGCAGCGCAGGGTGGTCAGCGGCATCTCGGTCCGCATGACGCGGTCGACCCAGGCCTGGACCGGACGATGATTGTTGGCCTGGCTCTCGCCCCAGCTGGCCTGCAATCGGCCATGGGTATCGAAGACCAGGATCTCGTCGACGCCCGCATCGAGTTGCAGGGTCGGCCACTGCGGGTCGAGGGCCGTCTGGAGCGCCTCGGCATCGCCGGCCTGGAGAGAGGGTCCCAGCTGGGGCGAGGCGGCTGCCAGGCCGGCCAGCTGGCGCAGGTTCTCCTCGGAGCGCCTCAGGGCCAGATGGATTTCCCGTTGCTGACGGGCATGGTGCTGCATGCGGCCGTCCTGGAACTGCTGGCTGAGGTTGTTGTGCCCCACCCAGGTGAACAGTGAGACCAGCAGGATCAGCAACAGGCTGCTGAGCGCGATGACGCGCCAGGTCAGGCTGAATTGACGTCGGTTCCTGGAGAACGGCTTGGCAGACATCTCTCCGGTTCCTCAAGACGGTGTGGGCTGGGAGATCGGAGAGCGCTCAGAAACGCAGGGAGAGCTGGAACAGCAGCATGTTCCAGTATCGTTCCGTGTCGGCCGGATCGGGGTTGTCCTGGATCGGCAACCAGCCGGTCCCATCCACATGGTGGTACTCGCCGGACACCAGGACTCGGGGATGGGGCGTCCACTGCAGCCCCAGGGTGATGTCCTTGGCGAACTGGGTGTGGGCGGGAATCGCTCCCGATACGCTGGCTTCGAACTCCTTCCCGTCCGGGTCATCCCGGTTGCTCACCAGGCTGTCATAGCGGATCAGCCACTGCCAGTCGTCCAGGAAGCGACGCGTGTACTGGAGATACCAGCTCTCGCCGATGGTGTCGAAGTTCAGGCGCGGATCGTTGAAGTTCTCCAGTCCCGATTCGCGCAACGCATACTCGCCCGTCAGGCTCCAGAGCCCGGCGTTGTACTGCAGGGAAAGGATCCAGGGGCGAAAGTAGAAATCCCCGTCGGTGAGTCCCGGCTGCCGGGAGTCGAAATGGGCGCCGACCTCGGCGGTTCCCAGGGCGGCCACGATCCGGCCGCCGTCATGCTCGTAGCGGAGCTGGCCGATGGCCGAGGTTTCCGGCTCGAGATCCCCGGCGAATCGATCCAGCCTCAGGGTGCGGCGCAGGTCGTCCCCCGCCTGGACCTGTCCGACACCGGCCTGGAATCGCAGGGTGCCATTCGAGAGTCGCTCCTCGAAATAGGTCAGGACACCGTCGGCGGACAGGGCCAGCGATCGGGTGCGATCGAAGTAGATCGATTGCGGCAGCAGGACGCTGGGGCGGGTGAAGGCGACGTCCCGGGTCTGGTTGTAGAAGCCGAAGGGGTTCTTGAAGCGACCCAGCTGGACCCCGAAATTGCGCTGCTGGTTGGACTGGATCTGGTAGTCGATCAAGCCATAGTCGAGTTCCGGGCTGGCGTCGCTGGCATCGCCGCCGGCCCGTCGGCTGAGCACCTGGGCGGCGATCAGGACGTCCTCGTGGGGGCGCAGGGAGACGTTGGCGCCGATCTCGGTGAACTTGAGGCTGCCGCCGCCCTCGCTGCTGGGACCGAAGAAGTCATTGTCGTCGGTGACCACCAGGGCCTGGCTGAGGAAACCATGCAGCTGGAGGGTATCCAGGACGTCCCCGTCGCCACCGTAAGCCGGTGCCATGGCGGCCATCAGCCCGGCCCCCAGCATCAGGGCGCGGCGAGGCTCACTCGATCGAAACGACTTGGACACGGTCATCCAGATACTCCCTTTCTAGATATCCCAGCGCGCCTGGGGTGCTGGCGATCTGCTCCAGCATCTCGGACTGGTTGCGAACTCGGTTGGGGGCCTGCCCCGTCCCCGAAAAGACCACTCGGTCCCAGGCCAGCTGCAGCTGGTGGGGATAGACCGAGAGATGTTGCTTGACGAAGCGGGCATGCACGGGGTGGCTGTTGGGCAGAACGAAGACGCGGGCCGCCTGGCCGCCGGGCCAGGTGCGCTGGCGCATGGCGAACAGGGCTCGGGTGGTGTCCCGGGTCAGCTGACGGCTGTCCACGTCCGGGTTGGCGACCAGCAGCACGCTGGAGTCCTCGGCCATCGCCTGGGGGACGAGACCGAGGATCAGGCAGATCCAGATCGCCTTGACCAGTCGCCGGATCAGCAAGAGGGCCTCCCGTGGCCGGGAGCCGGGAGCCGTGCAGCCAGGTCGATCACCGTTGCCGGCAAGGCGCCGCGTTGCGGACACGATCCTTCCCTGGTGGGCATGACGGACATTCGCTCCATGTCGGCGTGTTGAGGAAAGGGGATGATGACGCTCTCTCCCTGCGGCCCTGGTCGGGTGTCGTTATTGTTCGATCGCCGGGCAACGTCGGCCCATGGCTCATAGGGGCACAGCTTACCCTCAATCGCTACATGACGGGAAGGCAATGAAAGGAATGACGGTGATGCCCGGCGGCCCACGCCGCCGGGCATGGCCTCAGCCGTAGACGCCGAAGCTGCCGGCATTGATCCACAGGTGGGCGACCACGCTGGCGGCATAGCCCAGGGCGATGACCGGTGCCCAGCGCAGGTGACCCATGAAGGTGTAGCTGCCTCGCGCCTGGCCCATCAGCGCGACCCCGGCCGCGGAACCGATCGACAGCAGGCTGCCGCCGACGCCGGCGGTGAGGGTGATCAGCAGCCAGTGGCCATGGGACATGTCCGGCTCCATGGTCAGCACGGCGAACATCACCGGGATGTTGTCGACCACCGCGGAGATGATGCCCAGGGCGATGTTGGCCCAGGTGGCGTTCCACTCGGTATAGAGCACATCGGAGAGCAGGCCCAGGTAGCCCATGAAGCCCAGGCCGCCCACGCACATCACCACGCCGTAGAAGAACAGCAGGGTGTCCCACTCGGCGCGGGCCACGCGGTTGAAGACGTCGAAGGGCACCACGCTGCCCAGCTGCTCCAGCATCTTCCAGTCGCCCCGCTGGGTGTAGAGGGTACGCTTGCGCTCCAGGGAACGGGGCAGGGTCTTGCGCAGGAAGTAGCCGAAGAACTGCAGGTAGCCCAGCCCGGTCATCATGCCCAGCACCGGGGGCAGGTGCAGGAGGGTATGGCAGGCCACGGCGGTGGCCACGGTGAGCAGGAAGAGGAAGATGATGCGCCGGGCGCCGCGCTTGAGGTAGACGTCCTCCTCCAGGCTCGCCGGGGTGCGGTTCTTGATGAAGACGCTCATCACCGCGGCCGGGATCAGGAAGTTCACGATCGACGGCACCAGCAGGGCGAAGAACTCCTGGAAGTGGACGATGCCGGCCTGCCAGACCATCAGGGTGGTGATGTCACCGAAGGGACTGAAGGCGCCGCCGGCGTTGGCGGCCACCACGATGTTGACGCAGGCCAGGTTGATGAAGCGCTTGTCGCCCTCGGCGACCTTGGTGACCACGGCACACATCAGCAGTGCCGTGGTCAGGTTGTCGGCCACCGGCGAGATGACGAAGGCCAGCACGCCGGTCATCCAGAACAGGGTGCGGTAGCTGAACCCCTTGCGCACCATCCAGGCCCGCAGGGCATCGAAGACACGGCGCTCGTCCATGGCGTTGATGTAGGTCATCGCCACCAGCAGGAAGAGCATCAGCTCGGTGAATTCCAGCAGGGTGATGCGGAAGGCATGTTCCGAGTCGGCCGGGATACCCGCCTTGACGTAGACCCAGCCGATCAGGCCCCAGATGATGCCGGCCGCCACCAGTACCGGCTTGGACTTGCGCATGTGGAGCTTCTCTTCGGCCATGACCAGGGCATAGGCCAGGATGAACACCACCACGGCCAGCCCACCGACGAAGGACCCGGTCAGGTCGAGTTCGCCGGTGGCGGCGACGGCGGGGGAGGCGAAGAACGGGAGGAAGACGGAAGCAAGGAGAAGGAGGGAAATGCCAGGCCATCGTGCAGGGTGCCTGGGCCTGTTGAGGGAGCGACAGGAGGTCAGCATGACGACGATCATCCAAGAAACAAGTGTGTGTAAGGGTTGGAAATCAGGAAAATGTTACCATGGCGCGCTGATACGAAACGCTTTCCTGCCTGCCTCTTTGGTAGGGGGTAGGCCCCATGCCCCGGGGGGTTGGTGCGATGCAGTATGTCGGGATCGGCCGCCCGCCGAGCGGGATTTTGTGGCATCATTTGCCCCTTCCGGCCTTGGCCGCCGATCGACCAGCAACGCCAACGACTTCAGGGCAGGCTCTCGACGCATGTTTCTCGATGACTACCACTCGCGCACGGGCGAGCAGCTCCGGATCTCCGCGGAGCAGGCGAGCCGTTTCGCCAAGCGTGTCGCCGGTGACTTCAACCCCATCCACAATCCGGATGCGCGGCGCTTCTGCGTGCCCGGTGACCTGCTCTTCGCCCTGGTCCTGGCCCGCTTCGGCCTGTCCCAGCACATGACCTTCCGCTTCCTCAGCATGGTCGGCGCCGACGTGCCGCTGACCTTCACCGAGGACGAGGACGGCCTGATCCGGGTGCGAGACGACAACGGCAAGTGCTACCTCGAGGCGCAGCGTGACGGCGAGGTCACCCGCGACGAGGCCGTGGTGGAGGCCTTCACCCGCTGCTACGTGGCCTTTTCGGGGAAGAACTTCCCGCATTACCTCAAGCCGCTGATGGAGGAGCGGGGGGTGATGTTCAATCCCAAGCGCCCCCTGGTGATCTACGACAGCATGGGCTTCTCGCTGGATCGCCTGGACGGCATCGAGCCCGGCCTGGAACTGGTCGACTCCTCCCTGGAGGTGACCGGCAAGCGCGGCGACGCCCTGCTGGAGTTCCGCATCCTGGCCGCGGGCGAGGAGGTCGGGACCGGCTCGAAGAAGCTGGTGGTCAGTGGCCTGTGCGACTACGACCCGGACGCCATGGAAGCCGTGGTGGAGGAGTTCTATCGCCTCAAGGCCGCCCACGAGGCCGAGGCCTGACGCGCCCTCCCGCTCCGCCGGCGCCGCGCCCGGCGGCAGCGGGTAGCCGGGGCCATCAGCCCCCCGAGGGCAGCGCGAGGACCATCCCGCCCAGGGCGCAGACCACCACGACCGCCCAGGCCGGGACGCGCCAGACCGCCAGCAGGGCAAAGCCCGCCAGGGCCAGGCCGAACTCCGCCGGCCCGAGGATCGCGCCGGTCCATACCGGTCGGTAGAGGGTGGCGGCCAGCAGCCCGACCACCGCCGCGTTGGTGCCCCGCATCAGGGCCCGGGCCCCGGGGCGCTCGCGCAGGGTCTGCCAGAAGGGAATGACGCCCACCAGCAGCAGCATGCCCGGCGCGAAGATCGCCACCAGGGCCAGCCACGCCGCGCCGAGGCCGCCCGCTTCCGTCGTCATGACCATGCCCAGGTAGGCGGAGAAGGTGAACAGCGGGCCGGGAATCGCCTGGGCCGCCCCGTAGCCGGCCAGGAAATCGTCCGCCGACACCCAGCCCGTGCGGACCACCTCCGCTTCGAGCAGCGGCAGCACCACATGGCCACCGCCGAACACCAGGGCGCCGGCCCGATAGAAGGCGTCGACCAGGGTCACCCCCGCCCCGGCGCCGGCCAGGACCAGCAGCGGCAGCCCCAGCAGCAGGCAGCCGAAAGCGATCAGGCAGATGAACCCCGTGCGCCGTGAGAGGCCGAAATCCGGCAGGCTAGGCGGGGCCTGGCCGTTGCCCCGGCACCAGGTCAGCCCGGCCAGTCCCCCCTGGCCGATGGCCAGGACCTGGCCGCCCGAGCCGCCCACGGCGAGGACGAGCAGGGCCGACGTCACCGCGATGGTGGCGCGGGCGCGATCCGGGCACAGGTGTCGCGCCATGCCCCAGACCGCATGCGCCACGATGACCACCGCCACCACCTTGAGCCCGTGAATCAGGCCCTGGCCCAGGGGCCCTTCGAGGTTGGCCGCCCCCAGGGCGAATCCCATCAGCAGCAGGGCGGAGGGCAGGGTGAAGGCCGTCCAGGCCGCCAGCCCGCCGAGCGGTCCGGCCCGCATCAGGCCGAGGGCGAAGCCCACCTGGCTGCTGGCCGGTCCCGGCAGGAACTGGCACAGCGCCACCAGGTCGGCATAGGCGTGCTCGTCGAGCCAGCGACGGCGCTCGACGAAGGTGTCGCGGTAGTAGCCCAGGTGGGCGATGGGGCCGCCGAAGGCGGTCAGGCCCAGCAACAGGAAGGCGCGGAACACCTCGCCGGCGCGATGGGGGTGGGGCATGTCGTCTCCCGGGATAGCGGATGTCGAGGCTGGGCAAGGCCGGCGCCATTGCCGCAAGATACCCACATGGTGCCGGTAAAGGATGACCCTGGGATGATACGAACGCTACTGGTGGATGCCGACGGTCGGGTCACTCGCGGCGACGAGGCGCTGATCGACCGCTGGCGGAACGAGACCGACAGTCGCATCTGGATCGACCTCCAGGGGGAGAGCATGGCGGTCGAACGGTCGCTGCTGGAGTCCTTCGGCTGTCACCCCCTGGCCATCGACGATGCCCATCGGGAACGCCACCCGCCCAAGATCGAGGAATTCGACGACCACACCCTGATCCTCTATCGCGGCATCTCCTCCTTCGATGCCGAGCTCAACTACCTGCCCCAGCAGGTGGTGTTCCTCCTCGGCGAACGCTACCTGATCAGCCTGCATCCCGGGCAGGCGCTGAGCATCGACCGGCTCATGGAGGGCGAGGCGGGCACCCTGCTCGGGCGCTCGCCGGCATACGTGGCGCTGCGGGTCATGTATGGCTCCGCGGGGTTCTACCTGGACAGCCTGCTGGCCTTCGAGAACGCGCTGAGCGACCTGGAGGATGCCCTGATCGAGGACGGCAGCGATGCGTTGATGCGCCAGCTCATCGGCTATCGCTCGCGGCTGGTCAAGATGCGTCGGGTGTTCAACTATCACCTCGGCATCACCCAGGAGCTCACCGCCTACGACTATGCGCACCTGCCCCGCGGCAACGAGGAGACCCTCCATGCCATCAACGACGTGCACGAGCGGTTCGAGCGACTCTACAGCCTGACCCAGATGTACTACGACATCTGCGGGGATCTCATCGACGGTTACCTCTCGATCGCCTCTCACCAGCTCAACCGCACCATGCGGGTGCTGACGGTGATCACCGCCATCTTCGTGCCGCTGACCTTCATCGCCGGCATCTATGGGATGAACTTCGCCCACATGCCGGAACTGGCCTACCGCCATGGCTATTTCCTCGTCCTGGGCGGGATGCTGGCCATCGGCCTGGCGCTGCTGTGGGTGTTCCGCCGCGTGAAGTGGCTCTAGGGCTGGAGCCTCGAGCGAGGGGATGGGACATAGTGACGCATCCCGTGGCCGGACTCGGCCGCCATGACGTCGAGGGGAAAGGCTAAGTGGCTGATTCCTATGGCGCAGGCAAGGGGGCGGGAGCCGGCGGCGTCGAACGGGCGTTGAGGCAGGCGGTTGGACGGGAAGGCCTTGGACCTTAGTCTCATCCCTCCTACTCCCCTTTCGGACCCGACCATGCACCCCCAGCGCGAGCAACTGCACAACGAGCTGCACGCCCGGCCCTCGATCTATTTCGCGGGGCCGGCGCACCTTCACCATTACGCCTTCCTCGATACCGACGGCGTCTGTGACGGCATCGTCCAGCGCTTGTGCGAACTGGCCGGCACTTCCCTGCAACCCGGCGCCGTCCAGGGCATCCTCACCCTGGAGGACGGCCAGGTGCTGAAGTGGGAGCGACACACCGAGTTCTTCACCCTGACGCTGATGGTGCCTCGGCAGGACGGCGAGCCCACCTGGCCGGCTCCGCCGCGGCGGCTGGCCGAGATCGCCGAGTCTCACCGGGAGGCGTTGATCAACGCCACCCTGATCCTGGTGGAGACCGAGGCGAGCTGGGTCGGCGACACCGGCCACTACGGGTTCCGTGATCCCGCCGGGTCCCGGATCGGCGGTGGCGATGCCACGGTATGGAGCGACTTTCGGCTCGACGCGAGGGGCATCAATCGACTGTTGATCGTCAACCGGGGGCTCAACGACTTCCGCCTGGGCCGCATGGCCCGTCGGCTGCTGGAGATCGAGACCTACCGGATGATGGCCTCCCTGGCGCTGCCCCAGGCCAAGGCGCTGAGCGGCGAGCTGGCCGGCTTCGAGGCGGAGCTCGGCGAGCTTTCCGACCGCAACGCCGAGGATCACCCGGAGGGGCCGCGTCCGCTGCTGGCGGCCATCGCCTCGCTGTCGGCGCGGCTCGAGCGAAGCGGGGCGCGTAGCCGGCACCGCTTCGGCGCCACGGAGGCCTACGCCAGGATCGTCTTCGCCCGGGTCGAGGAGCTGCGCGAGACCCGGGTAGGGGACTGCCAGCGTCTGGGCACCTTCCTGATGCGACGCTTCCTGCCCACGGTACGCTACTGTGCGGCGGTGGACCGGCGCCAGGAGAGGCTGGCCGAGAACGTGGCAAGGCTCAACGACCTGCTGCGCACCCGTGCCCAGGTGGAGATCGAGGAGCAGAACGCCGTCATGCTCAAGAGCCTCAACGAGCGTACCAGCAGCCAGCTGAAGATCCAGAAGGCCGTCGAGGGCCTGTCGATCATCGTCATCAGCTACTACATCTTCAGCCTGATCAAGCTGGCCCTGGGCAGCCTGGAGGCGCTGGGGATGCCACTCGACCCCCGACTGGCCACCGCGGTGTTCGGGCCGGTGGCGGTGCTGATCATCGCCGTGCTGGCCTGGCGGATCTGGCGGGTCAAGCAGCACTAGGAGGCCGGCGCCGGCTTAGATCCGGCCGGCGCCAGGGGAGGCTCAGCGCAGGTAGATCTGGCCTTGCTCGTAGAGCCGGCGGCAGTCGTTGGCGTCGTGATAGCGATCCTCGTCGAGCAGGATCGAATGCATGCCGGGGCCGGCGAAGCGTGGATCATCGCACTCGTTGTCGTTGGCCCACTGGCTGGTGTTGTCTCCCCACTCGATGCCGCTCGAGTTGTTCCCCGCGGCATTGCCACCGCCGCTCGTCTGCTGGAAGGGGCCGATCTCGCTGATATGCAGGCTGGCGTCGGGATAGTTCCCGGCCGTGTCGTAGGTGCCGACCCAGATGTTGTAGCGGCCCGAGGGCGGGTTGTTCCAGGTGATGGCCGGATTGGTGCCCGAGTAGTCATCGTTGCAGCGCCAGTTGCCCGAGGCGTCGTTGATCACCAGGGTGGTATCGGCCTGGGATTGCACGTAGATGCTCAGCGGAAACTGGCCGGCCTGGTACTGGAGGTTGAAGTCGGGCGCACCGGCGACATAGCCGCTGCAGTTGGCGCCGGCCTCGCTGGCGGAACGGGTGCCGCCGGCGGAGAGCGTCCGGGTGAAGGGGTCGGGACGGAAGTCGGTGTTGAGGTAGATGGTGTCGTAGGTGGGCGGCGCCTGCGTGTTCAGGGCCTGAGCACCGGCAGAAATCGCCAGCAATGGGAGGGCCACGAGCGCAGCCTTGCGAAAGTGAGACGTCATGGTCGTATTCCTTTGCGATGAGAAGCCGTGCGCGTGGCGCACGTCACTAATATGGCCAAGGGGCCTTTAAATGTCACGTCGCCTGCCCGCCTCGCAGGCGCTCCAGCCGGGCATAGAGGTACTCGGTGAAGAAGCCGTGCATGAGGAAGCGGCGGCTCAGGTTCCAGGGCCCGACCAGGTAATGCGGATACTTGTTGTAGGCCATCTCGGCAATCGACGGATCGTCGATCAACTGGCCCACGCGGATGGCGATGGACTGGTCGAGGTTGAAGCCGTTGATGGCGTCCCGATACTCCTCGCGGGTGAGCAGCAGGCAGAACAGGCACATGAACAGCACGTGGGCGCTCTCGAAGTCCAGCACCTGGGTGCGCCGCCGCGTCACCGCGATGTCGAGCGTGTCCAGGGGGCGCCAATGATCCCAGCGCAGGGCGGCCGTGGCGCGCGGGCCCGTCGCGGGGCGCCAGGGCCCCATCTCGGCGAAGGCCCTGAACAACTCCTGGTCATGATCCACGAAGCTCGCGCCCAGCATGTCCTCGACCCGCCGTGGGTAGAGGGTCAGGGGCGCGACCCCGTCGACGGCACCGTTGTCGATCAGGAAGTTGAGGATGTTCGACTCGGTAGCGTAGTGGCGCAGGATCAGCCGATTGGCCTCGGGGCTGACCACATGGGCGCAGAACCAGCAGATCAGCCGCTGCAGCAGGCCATGGGCCCGGAACTGGGGCAGCGGCAGGCGCTTGACGAACCAGGTGAGGTGCAACAGGGCGCCGAACAGCAGCTGCAGCAGCGGTCGCAGCGACCAGCGGGTAGGACGCTCCAGGTCGGCGAGCCACAGGCGCACGGCCTCGGGCTCGATGGGCAGGGAGTCGTCGGCCTCGAGGGCGCGCAGGAAGGGGCTACGCCGCGTCGTCATGGTCCACCTCCTCGAGCTGCAGGGCATACAGCCGCGCCACCACCCGGGCGGTACGCAGGATGGCCCGGCGATCGGCCTCGCCCCGGCAGGCCCGATCGACCAGGACGTAGAGCTTGTCGAGGTGGGCGTCGTCGTGCTCGCCGTGGTAGCGCATGAAGCGTGTCCAGGCGCCGTCGCCCCCGGTGGCCTCGTCGATGCGCCGCGCCCAGTCGCCGGCCATCTTCTGGCCGAGTCCCTCGATGATCCACATGGCGCCGATCAGGTCCACCGGGTTCGGCTGGCTGGCCCGGTACATCATGAAGGCATGCAGGGCCTCGCTGCCGGCGTTGCGTTGCCCGCCGACGATGGCGGCATGCTCCCCGCCGGCCGCCACATAGTCGGCCTCCAGCATCTCGTAGTCGCGATGCTCCTCCTTGGCGTGGCCGATCACCATGGAGCGCACCTCGGCGTAGTCGCGATCGAAGCTCGAGGCGCCGCGGGTGATCCAGCGCGCTCCCTCCACCACCTGCTGGCGCAGGTGACGCAACAGGCGGCGATGATCCTCCAGGGTGAAGCGGCCACGCTCGAGTCGCTGGATCACCGGGACCCGGCCCAGCCGGCGTTCGAAGTCGAACCAGATGCGCATCAGGCCCTGGAGGCATTCCCGGCCTTCCGGGGTGGTGATCCTGTCGCTCATGGGGCGTCTTCCTTGATCACGGTGAGGTGCATGTAGACGTTGTTGAAGCGTCCGCTCTCGGGGACGAAGCACAGCACGGTGTCGCCCTCGGCAGGGGCCTGGGTGCGGCGGAACTCGTCGAGCATGATGAACAGCGAGGCACAGCCGGTGTTTCCCCGGGTGTAGAGATTGGTGTACCACTTCTCCTCGGGGATGGCCGCCCCGGCCTGGGTGAGCATCTCGAAGATCCGGCCGCGGAAGTGATGCGACGAGTAATGGCAGAGCAGGTGATCGACCTCGTCGACCACCACGCGCCCCTCGTCGATCAGCCGCAACAGGCCGTCGACCCCCAGCTTGACCAGGCTGTCGAGCAGCCGCACGTCCTGGCGGATCAGCAGGGCGCCGGCGGCCTCCGCCTCGGCGTAGGTGGGGTAGTCCTGCCAGCTCTCGCGGTCCTCGCCGGCCTTCGGCCGGCCCACGCTCATGCAGACCGGGAAGGCGTCGGCATGGGAGATGCCCCGGATCCAGTCGATACGGAAGCACAGTCCCCGGGGCCGGGTCTCCAGCAGCAGGGCCCCGGCGCCGTCGGACAGCATCCAGCGAAGGAATTCGGCGTCGAAGTCGGCCAGCGCCCCCGCGGCCTCGTAGCGGCTGGCCTTGAACAGGCGTGACGCCAGCTCGCTGGCGATGACCAGGGCATTGTCGTGCTCGTCGGCCTTGAGGGCGGTGAAGGCCGCCTTGAGGGCCATCATGCTGCTCGAGCAGATGCCATGGCTGGTGTTGAGCTCCAGGTCCGGCAGGCCCAGCTCGGCCTGCACCATGCTGCCGAACCCCGGCAGCACCAGGTCCCCCTGGCTGGTGGCCACGCTGAGCAGGTCGAGCCGGGTGTCGGGCACGTAGCCCTGCTCCAGACAGTCCCGGCCGGCCAGTGCGGCCATCCCGGCGTTGCTGATGGTGGTGCGGTGGTCGGCGTCGATGGCGTAGTGGCGCGTGCGGATGCCGTTGGAGGCGAGGATGCGGCGCTTGAGCCGGCTGGGCTTGCCATGGACGCGCCCCAGCACCTCCTCGATGCGGTCATTGTCCACCGGCGCCCCCGGCAGGTGGTGGCCGGTGCTGGTGATGTAGACGCTCATTCGGCGGTCCTCCGTCGCTTGAGGGCGTGCCGCAGGCAGCGCAGGTTCTCTTCCGCATAGGGGAAGACCGCCACGAGCGCCATGAAGGCCAGGTAGCCCGGCAGGTAGCCCGCGCCGCCGTGGGGCGCCTCGAGGGGGACCAGCGACAGCCGGCCGGCCCAGTCGAGGGTCAGCAGGTCCACGACCACCGGCCAGTTGATCACCGCGATCATGGCCAGCATGTAGAACGGCAGGCTGGCCAGGTAGTTGTGGGCGTGCATCTCCCAGATGCCGATATGGCGGCGGGGAGCGGCATAGTGCACGTCCCAGTGGGCGACCAGCTCGTGCAGCACCCAGGCCGCCAGGCAGATCAGCAACACCAGCACGTTGACCTCGAAGAGCAGGCACAGAAGGATGGGCAGGCCGACCTGGAGGCCCATCAGCGAGTGGATCAGCGATTCCTTGAGCCCGGAGGTGGCCTCGATGCGGGTGGCCCGGTGGCAGCACCAGTCCACGAAGCCGGCCAGGCCCCAGAGGGGCAGGAAGACGTAGAGCAGACCCTGGATCAGCAGCGCGTCGGTGTTCATCGGCGGACCTCGCGACGGCGTCGAAGGGGAGAGATGGCGATTCGCATGGTGAGTCTCCGGTCCCTGGAGTTAAAAAACAGCGTTCGATAACAAGGCTAGTCGATCCGCGCCTGAATGCAAACACGTGTTTGAATCTGTCGGATCGTCGGCATGGCGTCCCTGCCTTGACCGCTAACCTACGATAGGCCGCGGCACCGGGCCCGCCTTTCGAGAAGCGAGAGTTAATATACGACATGCGGACGACATCAGCGCGGGCCCTGCGCCCGCTGGGGTCGGCGGAGTTCCCCCGCGTCGTCCGGCTGTCGATACCTGGTCGCCCCGTCGCGGCGGCTGGAAAGGGACGGCCCGTCCTGATCGCGGGAGTCGAGGCATTCGGCACGCCGGCTCGTCGACCACTATGCTGGGATCAGGCCCGGCTGGGCCCGGCCGTTCTTCCACGAACCAGGGGAGGTACCGCATGATGAACACGACGTTTTCCGCCGCCCGGCTCGCCCTGCTGGCGCTGCCGCTGGTCGCCGGGGCGGCGCTCGCCAGTGAAGGCCAGGACCTGACCTTCCAGGGGGATGCCAGCTTCCAGGGGCCCCATGGTGGCCAGGCGATCCAGGCGGCAGTGGTCGATACCGCCACCGGCGACACCATCGCCGTCAAGACCGGCGAGGTCGCGGCCGATGCCGACCCGGCCTTCTCCTTCGTGTTTACCGGAGCGCTGATGGAGGGCGGCAGCTACGCCGTGCACTACTGGATCGACTCCAACTTCGGCGGCGGCAGCCCCGGCCAGTGCGACGACATGCAGCACGATCACCAGTGGAGCGTGCCCATCGAGGCCGGCGCCGGTCCCGTGACTCACACGGAGGGCCACGATCCCTCGGCGCAAAGTGCCGTCTGCGAGACCTTCCGATAACCTCGTCGCCCCGGGATGGGCCCTGTCGGTCGGAAAGCGAATTCCCCCGTAACGCAAGGAGAGCAGGCCGATTCCGGACCTGCCCAGGGTAGCGGGTGGCGGGTGTCCAGCCCCCCGGAGCCGGGAGATGGGTCGATGCCGTCGCGCATGACAGCACTCGCCGCCGTGTCGATCGGATTGCTGTCGCTGTGGTCGATGCCGGACTGGGCTCGGGCCTGTGATCTGGTCCACGAGGCGGCGATGGAGGATCGCCTGGCGTCCCGGCTCTCATCGCTTCCGGCCGCGGCGGCCGCCGACTCGGCAGGGGACCTGGGCGGCATGGTCGAGCGGCTGTCGGCCTGGATCGCCGAACAGCTAGCCTATCCGGTGCCGCCGCCCCCGGAGCTGAGGCTCGAGGGCGAGGTGGCGCTCAAGTCCCGCTGTTTTCCCGCCTTTCCGCTGCATCTCGCCCCCCGGGTCCTGGGGGCCTACGACGCCGAGGAGGGGGTCATCTACCTCAATCAGCATCTGGACCTCACCCGGCGGGTCGATCGAAGCTACCTGCTCCACGAGCTCGTGCATCATTTCCAGCTTCACCAGCGGCCGGCGAACGATGACCGCTGCAAGGGGCGTCTAGATGTGATCTCTCGGTAGGTTGTTCATCCGGAACCTACCCGGACAATTGGAGGTGCGACCCAAACCAACCTCCAGGAGGCCCGGATGAACACCCATAAGAATGCCCGTCTCACAGTGCATGGTCGAGCCCTGCTGGTCCGCCGAGTCATCAGGGAAGGGCTTCGGCCAGCGGAGGTGGCCCAGGCGCAAGGCGTCAGTGTGCGGACGGTCTACAAGTGGGTACGCCGTTACAGGGACGAGGGCGAGGCCGGTCTCCTGGACCGTTCTTCTCGCCCATGCCGTTGTCCTCATGAGACCCCAGACGCGATCCGCGCGCAGGTCATCGCACGCCGCCGGCAGCGCCAGACCTACCGCCAGATTGCCGAACAGGTGGGCATCGGACACAGTACGGTCGCGCGACTCCTTGAGCGCGAGGGGCTGAATCGTCTCTCGGTCTTGGCGCCCGCTCCTCTCGAGAACCGCTACGAGCATGACGCCCCGGGAGAGCTCCTGCACCTGGACATCAAGAAGCTCGGCCGCTTCGAGCGCCCAGGGCATCGTGTCACCGGCAATCGCCAGCAGAACACACGAGGCGCTGGCTGGGAGTACGTCCATGTGGCCATCGACGACCACTCGCGAGTGGCCTTCAGCACCATCCTGCCGGATGAGACCAAGTGGAGCGCTTGCCGTGCGCTGCTGCAGGCCGTGCGGTACTACAGGCGTCTGGGGGTCCACTTTAGCCGGGTACTGACCGACAATGGCGGATGCTACAAGTCCAAGCCATTCCGCCGCCTGTGCCGCCGATTAGGGCTGAAACGCAAGCGCACTCGCCCCTTTACGCCCCGTACCAATGGCAAGGCAGAGCGGTTCATTCAAACCGCCCTGCGCGAATGGGCCTATGCCTGGTCTTATCAGAGCTCAGAGCAACGAGGCGAGCATCTGCCCGCCTGGCTCCACCAGTACAACTGGCATCGGCCACATGCCAGTCTGAATTATCAGCCTCCGATTAGTCGGCTGGGACTTTCCGTGAACAACCTGGTGGGTTTACACATCTAGAGGGAGAGGCCCTGCGACTGCAGTTGCGTTGGCTCGAGGAGCGGGGCATGGGCGACCCCCTCGAGGCCCTGGGCATCGACGAGAGGACGCTGCGGATCCTCGAAAGCTGCCGCTAGCCGACACCAGCGTCGCGGCAATTCACCAGCGCCGCCGGAAGCGCATGGCGGTGCAGACCCGTTCGCGGGCCATGTCATGGGCCGCCGTGCGGGGCATCGTCCCCTCGGCCTTGGCCCGACGCAGGACCTCGTCCAGGTTGTGGCGGATCTTCTCCTCGATGCGCCTCAGGGCCTCGTTCTGGCTGCCCCCGTGATACTCCACGGCGGCGCAGATCACCCCGCCGGCATTGACGATGAAGTCCGGAAGCACCAGCACCCCGCGCTCGGCCAGGCGCCGCTCCGCCGCCTCGGTGACCGGGATGTTGGCGCCCTCGGCCACGATCCCGGCCCGGAGGCGATCCACGTTGCCCTCGTGGATGACGTCGGGCCGGGCGGCGGGGATCCAGACATCGCACTCCACGTCGATGATGGCGTCGCGCTTCCGGGCCTCCCCGCCGGTGAACTCGGCCACCGGGTGGCCGCCGCGCTTCCAGTCGATCAGCGCCTCCACATCCAGCCCTTCCGCCCGGACGAGGGTGCCGGCGGAATCGCTGGCTGCCACCAGCAGGGCGCCTCGCTGGGCGAGATAGCGGGCGGCGTGCATGCCCACGGCGCCGAAGCCCTGGATGGCGATGCGGGCGCCCTGGAGGCGGAAGTCGCCGTGAGACTGGGCGGCCTCCACCGCCGCGGCCAGGCCGTAGCCCGTGGCGCCGATCTCGTCGAGGGGAATGCCACCCAGCTCCCGGGGCAGGCCCACCGAGCGGCCGGTCATGTCATGGACCCAGGCCATGGCGATCTCGTTGGTGCCCATGTCCGGGCCGGGGATGTAGTCCGTGATCTCGCGGATGGCGTAGGCGTAGGCCCGCATCAGCCTTTCCTTGTCGGCGGTGGGCTGGTGTGGATCGGCGAAGATCACCGCCTTGGCCCCGCCGTGAGGCAGCCCCGCGGCGGCATTCTTCAGCGTCATGGAACGGGCGAGGCGCGCGCACTCCTCCAGGCTCACGTCCGGGGCCATGCGGGTCCCGCCGATCGCGGGGCCGGCCGCTACATTATCGATGACCACGATGGCGCGCAGCTGCGTGCCGGGATCGTGCAGGTAGAAAACCTTCTCGGGGCCCAGTTCGTCGGCGATATCGAAGGCGTCGCTCATCTCCCGTCCTCCCTACGGTGTCTCCCTTCAAGCTAGCAGGCGACCGGTCGGGCGATGCCTCCCCGGCGGGGCCATTCGCTCCGGGCTCTCCTATGCTGAGAGACACGTCCGATCCCCGGTGAGGTGACATGAACGTTCGGGACGCCCGAAAGGACGATGCGCGGGACCTGGCCTACCTCATCAACCTCGCGGGCGAGGGGATGCCGGAATATCTCTGGCGGCGGATGGCCGCCGAGGGCGAGTCGCCCATGGCGGTAGGCATCGAGCGCGCCGGACGGGAGGAGGGGGGCTTCAGCTATCGTCACGCCCGGGTATGCGTCCATCGGGGGCGAGTCCTGGGTATGATCCTGGACTATCGGCTCCCCGATCCCTACGATCTCGCGGCGCTGGCCGATTGTCCGAGCGTCGTGCGTCCCCTGGTGCGCCTCGAGGCCCGGGTCCCGGGCAGTTGGTACATCAATGCCCTCGCCACCTATCCGGATGCGCGTGGCAAGGGGGTGGCCAGGCTGTTGATGGCCCAGGCCGAGGCCTCCGCCATCGCCGCCGGGTGCGAGACGTTGAGCCTGATCGTCGCCTCGGAGAACCGGCCGGCTCGTCGGCTCTACGACCGACAGGGGTTCGACGAGATCGCCTCCCTGCCGGTGATCGCCTATCCCGGCTGTCGCCATGGGGGCGAATGGCAGCTGATGACGCGTGCCCTGGATACCGGATGACCGGCCGGCGCAGCGGCGGAGGCTACCCCGGTCGCGTCGCCGCGCGAGTCTCCATCTCGGCCTCGGCCTCGAGACTCTCCCGGTCGCGGAAGATGGTCGCCACGGCCAGGGTCCGATCGCCGGCGATGAAACGTGCCGTGAAATCCCGGGCGGCGGGATCGCCGTCGGTCTCGATGCGCTCCCAGCCGGGGGCATGCCCCACGTAGCTGATACCGATCCCGTAGTGCTCGCTCCAGAAGAACGGCACGGCCGGACGGGCGTCCTCGACGCCCAGCATGTGGCGGGCGGCCCGCTGTCCCTGACGCTGGGCCACTACCCAATGCTCGATGCGCACGCGCTCGCCGCTCACCGGATCCGGCCAGCGGGCCGCATCGCCGGCGGCATGGATGCCGGGCACGCGGGTCTCGAGGGCGGCGTCGACCAGGATGCCGTCCTCGACGTCCAGGCCCGCCGCCTCGGCCAGGGCCGTGCGCGGCCGGACCCCGATGCCGACCACCACCAGGTCGGTGTCCAGGCGGGTGCCGTCGTCGAGTTCCACCGCCTGGTCGGTGATGCTCGAGACCGTCCGGCCCAGGTGGAAGGTCACGCCCTTCGACTCGTGCAGGATGCGAACGAAGTCCCCCAGGACGTCCCCCATGACGCGCGCCAGGGGGCGCGCCTCGGGGGCGACCACCCGGACCTCGAGACCGCGCTGGCGCAGCGAGGCCGCCACCTCCAGCCCGATGAAGCTCGCCCCCACCACCACGGCCCGGCGCGCACCGGCCTCGACCGCGGCGATGATCCTCTCGCTGTCGGCGAGGCTGCGGAGATAGTGCACCCGGGGCGACGCCGCGCCGGGGATCGCCAGGCGGATCGGCTCGGCGCCGGTGGCCAGCAGCAGGGCGCCGTAGTCCAGGGTCCCGCCGTCGGCCAGCCGCACCCGGGAGGCCTCGGGCTCGATCGCCGTCACGGCGGTGTCCAGCCTCAGCGTGATGTCATGGCGGGCATAGAAGTCGTCGCCGCGCAGCGGGATCCACTCGGCCTTGGCCTTGCCGGCCAGGTAGTCCTTGGACAGGTTCGGTCGGTCGCAGGGTGGCGCCGGATCCTCGCTGAGGATCGTCACCGGGCCGGTATAGCCCTCCCGGCGCAGGGTTTCGGCGGCGGCTTCCCCGGCCGCGCCGCCCCCGACGATCACCACCGACGACGGCGAGCGGGCCGGGCGGCGGGGCGGTCGGTCGTCGAGGGCCTCGCGCACGAAGACGCGGTCGTCCACCACCTCGGTCCGCCAGCAGGGCAGGTCGTCCAGCGCCGGGGCGGCCAACGCCTCGCCGCCGCGCAGCTCGAAGCAGGCGTGATGCCAGGGGCATCGCAGGGTGTCGCCGACGATCAGGCCCTCGTCCAGCGGCGCACCATAGTGGGGGCACTTGGCCCCGACGGCATGAAACCCCGTCGGGGTATGGGCGAGCAGCACGGCCTTCCTGCCGACATGGCCGCGGATCGACTCGCCCTCGGGCAGGTCGCTCAGGGGAATGCCGGCGGCCAGGTCGGGGCCGCTCGGCGTGGCGGCGGCACTCATGGCGATGTCCTCCTGTCGGTGCGCGTCCGGCAAGCCGGGAGCGCGGGGGTGGGGTGGGTCAGCGCAGTTGGGCGGCGATCCACTCCGCGTAACCGTCGATGAACTTCTGCAGGAAGCCCCGGCAGCGCTCGGTGGGCTGGCCCTGTTCGTCGAAGAGCTGATGCGCCTGGCTGAGATAGGTCTCGGGTTGCGGCATGCAGCGCACGTTCAGGTTGACCAGCGACTGGCGCAGGTGATGGCTGGCGCCGAAGCCGCCCTGCATCGAGGGCGAGGCACTGATGACGGCGCCGGGCTTGCCGGCCCAGACATTGTGTCCCGGCGGGCGGGTGCCGATGTCCAGGGCGTTCTTCATCGCCGCGGGCATCGAGCGGTTGTGCTCCGGGGTCACGAACAGCAGCCCTTCGGCCGCCCGGATCCGCTCGCGGAAGACCCGGTAGGGCTCGGGGGAGTCGTCATCGAAATCCTGGTTGTAGAGCGGCAGGTCGCCGATCTCCACGATCGCCATGTCCAGGCTCGCCGGTGCCTGGGCGATCAGGGCATTGGCCGCCTTGCGGTTGAACGAGGCCTTCCTCAGGCTGCCGACGATGACCGCGATGGGGGTGGGTTGACTCATGGGCCGTTCCTCCAGCGGGGGAAGCAAGCGACATGAGTCACTATAGAAGCTGGCTCGACACCCGTGGGACCGACCGGAGGCGTCAGAGCTTGACCTTGCCTCGCAGCGCCTTGGTCTTGCCCTTCTTGACCTTCCTGTCGACCCGGCGGCGCTGGGAGCCCTTGGTGGGCCTGGTCGGCTTGCGGGCCTTGCGCTGCTGGATGGCCTGGCGGATCAGTTCGCGAAGCCGCTGCAGCGCCTCCTCCTTGTTCAGCTCCAGGGTGCGGTGCTCCTGCGCCTTGATGACCACCACCCCCTCCTTGCTGATGCGCCGGTCGGATAGCGCCATCAGGCGTTCCTTGTAGAACTCCGGCAGGCTGGAGGCCGGAATGTCGAAGCGCAGGTGCACGGCCGAGGCGACCTTGTTGACGTTCTGCCCACCCGCGCCCTGGGCGCGGATCTGGCTGATCTCGATCTCCCGCTCGGGGATCTCGACGCTATTGGAGATACGCAGCATGACAACCTCGTCGATGGCTCAGGGGCGTTGCCGCAGGGGATCGAGCAGCCCGCCGAGCCCGTTGTGGTCGATCTCGTGCATCAGCGCCAGCAGCCGTCCGATCTGCCCGTCCGGGAAGCCCTCCCGGGCGAACCAGGCGAGGTAGGGGCCGGGCAGGTCGGCGATCAGGGTGCCCTCGTACTTGCCGAAGGGCATGCGCAGGGTGACCAGTCGCTCCAGGTCTTCCGGGTTCACGGGCGTGCTCCTCGTCGCGGGGGATGGGGACGCAGCTTACGGCACCGGCTCGCCGCCGGCCAGGGTGGCCGTGTTAGTCTGGGCGCGAATCATTCCCTTCGACCACACGACGGCAGGAGAGCCCCATGACGACCCTGGTGATCGGCGCCAACGGCCAGATCGGCCGACAGTTCTGCGAGCTGGCCCAGCAGGCCGGCGTTCCGATCAAGGCGATGATCCGCGACGCGGCCCAGGCGCCCTGGTTCGAGCAGCGTGGCATCGCCACCGTGGTGGCCGACCTGGAGGGCGACTTCTCCCCGGCCTTCGAGGGCTGCGACGAGGTGCTGTTCACCGCCGGCTCCGGGCCGCACACCGGGGCCGACAAGACCCTGCTGATCGACCTCTACGGCGCCATGCGCGCCGTGGACCTGGCCGCGGCGCGAGGCATCGGGCGTTTCGTCATGGTCAGCGCCCTGCGTGCCGAGGATCCCCAGGCGGCCCCCGAGAAGCTGCGCCCCTACATGGCCGCCAAGCTGGCCGCCGACGTCTACCTCAAGGCGTCGACGGTGCCCTGGGTGATCCTCAAGCCCGGGCGGCTCACCGACGAGCCCGCCACGGGGCGGGTGGCCGCCTCGCTGGAGGAGACCGGCGGAGAGAACACCGTCTCCCGGGCCAATGTGGCCCAGGCGCTGTTGCACCTGGTCCAGGCTCGGGACCTGGTGGGGCGGGAGTTCCGCCTGCTCGACGGCGAGCGCCCGATCGGCGAGGCCCTCGCCTGAGCCGACCGGGGGCATTGCGGTCGGCTCAGGCGGGCGTGACCCGGTTACGCCCCTCGCGCTTGGCTCGGTAGAGGGCCCGGTCGGCGCGCTCCAGCAGGGCGTCGCCGGCATCGCCTTCCTTCAGGGCGGCGAGGCCGGCGGAGAGCGTCAGGCTCAGGCCCGGGCTCGCCAGCCGTGTCTCGACCAGCCGGCGTCTCAGTCGCTCGATGCTCCGCTCGGCCTCGCTTAACGTCGCTCCGGGCAGGATCACCAGGAACTCCTCGCCTCCCAGGCGGGCCAGGACGTCGTAGCGGCGCAGCTCGGATTGCATCACCTCGGCCACCGCCGCGAGCGCCTCGTCCCCGACCCCATGACCATGGCGGTCGTTGATCTGCTTGAAATGGTCGAGGTCGCAGATCGCCACGCACAGGGGGATGTCGTGCCGGTGGGTGCGGGCGATCTCCTCGTCCAGCCGGGCCAGGCCGGCGCGGCGGTTGAGCAGTCCGGTGAGCTCGTCATGCCGGGCCAGGAACTCGAGTCGTCGCTCCAGCCGCTTGCGCTCGGTGATGTCGGTGACGAAGGTGGCCTGCTTCACCTCGCCTCGTTCGTCGACGATGCGCGCCGCCTCGGCGATGATGCTGCGCCGCTCCCCATCCTTGCGCACCACCTCCCACTCCTGGCGGATCTCCTGGTCGGCCTGGCCCCGAATGAACCGCTCATGCAGCTCGCCGAGCCTGGCTCGGTCGGCCTCCGGCACCAGCATGGTGAAGTGCCGGCCGATCAGCTCCTCCTCGCGGTAGCCGTAGAAGTCGCAGTAGGCGGGATTGACCATCTCGAAGAGCCCCTCGGCATCGGTGATGCAGATGCCGAGGGGGGCGGCGCGGATCAGCCGGGGAATGTTGTCGGGATGCGTCAGGTTCAGCGGCATACGGCCATCCTCTGCCGGGGGCGCGGGCCGAACAGGGCCTCGATACGCTCGCTCGGGTCGTCGGCCAGGGCGTCCAGGGCCGGTCGGGCGAAGTAGTAGCCCTGCTGGAGCGAGATGCCCGCTTCGAAGAGCCACCGGGCCTCCTCGGCCTCCTCCACGCCTTCGGCGATCAGGGTCACGTCGAGGCGGTCGGCCATCGCGACGATGGCCTGGATCATCGCCTGCCGGCGGCCGTCTTCATGGCAGCCGCCCACCAGCTGGCGATCCAGCTTGAGCTTGTCCGGATAGAGGTCGGCCAGGACGTCCAGGTTGGCATGGCCGGTGCCGAAGTCGTCCAGCGCGACCCGAAAGCCCATGCGGCGATAGGCGGCGATGATGTCCCTCAGGTGACGACGGTCCTGGACTCGCTCGGTCTCGACGATCTCGAAGATCAGCCGCTCCAGCGGCCACCCCACACGCTGCGAGACCTCGAGGGTCGCCTGCAGGCAGGCTTCGGGCTCGTAGACCGCGTTGGGCAGGAAGTTGATGGAGAGCGGTACCGGCATGCCGAGTCGGCTGGCCTGCTCGATGGCCTGGACCCGGCAGGCCTGGTCGAAGCGATAGAGCAGCGTGTCGGTGACCTGTTCCAGCACCTGGCCGGCCGGTTCGCCGTGGGGGCCGCGAACCAGGGCCTCGTAGGCATGGATGCGTCGACGCCCCACGTCGATGATGGGCTGGAAGGCCATCAGGATGTCGAAGGGCAGCTCGCCTTCGCAGCGCTTGCAGTGTCCCGCGACCCGTGCGCAATGTCCCATAAGGGTTCCCCGTCGTTGGCGGCCCTCCCCCCCGGCTCGAATGACGCTCGTGGCGGGATGACGACCTGGATCCGTTTTTCGTTATATTTAGTGTTGAGCATGTACTGCTTTTGTACAAGTGTTCGGGCCGATTCTCCCGGCTGCCCATTCTCCGGGATGCCGAGGGGAAGGGAAAGCGGCAGGGCCACGAAAAGCGCGTTCGCCCCCGATGCGCCGGGGCTCTGGTCTTTTTCCCGACGACGGGACAGGATACGGCATCCCTGATGCTTCGCTGTCGGACTCGCCCCATGGCCCAGACCCCACAAGATGCTCACCTGGCGGCCCAGGCTCGCGCGCTCCTCGAGCGCGCCCCCGAGGCCGTGCTGCCGATGACCTACCAGCAGTTGGCCGAGGCGCTGGGGCTCACGCCGCCACGCACCATCCGGCGGGTGGCCGAGGCACTGGAAGCCCTGATGCGCGAGGACGCCGCCGACGGGAGGCCCTTCATCGCCGCCCTGGTGGTCAGCCGGCAGGGCGAGGGCCTGCCGCGGGAAGGCTTCTTCGAGCTGGCCGTCGCGCTGGGCCGCTTCCCGGCCGACCCGGCGACCCACGCCGAGGCCTGGCGGGCGGAAGTTCGCCGGGTGCTCGAGGCGCGACGCTAGCCCGGCCGCTTTCCCCGCCATGCCCGCTCCCGCCGCTTCACGGGGCGTGCTGATCGCCGAGCACGACCTCGCGCTGCGCTGCCTGGGGGCTGCCCGCCTAAAAAAACGCCCCGGCCGTAGGCCGGGGCAAGGATCGAGAGTCGAAGCATCGTCTTTTCGGTGCTGTCGCAATGCGCGTGAAAGGCGAGGGTCGCTCGCCTCGCTGGCTCAGAACGTGTACTGGGCGCTGACCTGCACGCGGTTGGCGTCGCCGTCGGTGCCGTCGTACTCGTCGACGCGGGCATGCTGGAACTCCACGCCGTACATGATGCGGTCGGTCGCCTGGTAGCGCAGGTTGGCATGCACGCTCATGGTGCTGTCCTTGAAGCCCGCGGCCTGGGCGGCCGCCTCGTCATCGGCGTCGCCCCCGCTGTAGCCCACGGCCAGCAGGCCATTGAGCTTGGCGGAGAGCGGCATGTCCACGAATCCCATGGCGTCCATCTGGGAGACGGTCTCGATCTCGCCCCCGGCGTCGACATAGCCGTTCTGGAAGGGCGCCGAGGAGTTGAAGATATAGCGGTTGGCACCGTCGTTGTAGCCGAGGTTGCCGCCGATCCTCGCGCCGCCGAGCTTGGCGGAAGCCGCGAGCATCACCCCATAGCCGGTCGCGGAATCGTCATTGGTGCCGTCGTCGGTCTCGAGCTGGGTCATCACCCCCGAGAGGGAGTACGAGATGGAGCCGGCGCTGCCCTGGTACTTGGCCGTGAGGTCGGGCAGCGGGTCATTGTCGTCGCTGGTGCCAGCGAGGGCGGACTCGGGGTTCTCCAGGGCGATGGAGAAGCCGCCGGTGGTGTAGCGCAGTTGCGCCTGGCGGTTGAAGATGTAGCCGGCCGGGCCGTTGAAGTCCAGGGTCGGCGGCAGGGCGACCAGCGGCATGAAGTTCGACCAGGTCTGGCCGGCGAGGATGCCGTTCCAGGACCCATAGGCATGGCGGAGGCGCAGCTGGGTGGAGTTGCTGACGACCTCGTTGAAGCCCGAGTCGGGGTTGCCGGAGAAGAAATCGGCCTCGACGCGGGTCTTGAGCTCGCTGCCCTGGACCTCGCTGGAGGTATTGAGCCAGAAGCGGGTCTGGCGGGCGTGGAAGCGGGTGCTGCCCTCGACCTCGTCGTCCTCCGCGTCGCCGGTGTTCACCGAGCTGATGTTCATGGCGTCGCCGAGGTCTTCGTTGACGTTGTAGATCATGTCGAGCTTGGTGTAGCCACCGATCGAGACGGTGACGCCGTTGATCGGCGAGAGGTCGACGGCGTGGGAAGCGCCGGCCACGGCCAGGGCCAGGGCACCGGTGGAAGACAGAGCGAAACGTTTGATCTTGTTGTACTGGGTCACTTGCGATTCCTTGTGTTGTTTTCTCTGCCCCGCATGGGGCATGGCATGGTGATGGCGACGTTGTGTCTGGCTTGCTGCATGACGTTTACGTCAACGTCAGAAGCTAGACGCGCCGACGTGAGATGACAAACGTAATGACCCAATTTGCGACAAAAGATGGAGTCATCGGCTCAGCCGGAGCGAGGGGGTAGAGGAGGGGCGACCCGCGCTCGAGGCTCGATATCAGGCGGGTCCGGCCACCGGATGACGTGGCCTGTGAGCGTGCTCGACCGTTATGGAGGTCGGAGAGGGCGCGGGACTGCTAAGCTGGCTGAGGCATCGGATGATATGCGCCCGACGACTCGGAAGGAGAGACGCCATGCCCATGTGTCAGAGCCGCTCGCCGATCCCGGACGCGCTGGTCGCCCTGCCGCTGCTGGTCTTCGCGCCCCCTTCGCTGGCCGAAGGTGGCCACGATCTCACCTTCACCGGGGCCGGCAGCTTCAACGCGCCCCATGGCGGCCAGACGATCCAGGTCGCGGTGTATGACGTGACGGCCGGGGAGGTGGTCGCCAGCCAGTCCGGACAGGTGGCCAAGGAAGAACCTCAGGCCTTCGCGTTCACCTTTCCCGGCGTGCTGCAGGAAGGGCATCTCTACGACATCCATTACTGGATCGATTCCAACTTCGGCGGCGGCAGCGAGGGCGTCTGCGATCCGGTCAACATCGACCATCAGTGGCGCGAGGCGCTGAACGCCATCACCGAGGCCGTCACGCTGCACGTCGAGCACCGAGCCGAACATCAGGCGCCGGTGTGTGCGACCTTCGCGGACTGAGCCCCGCCGCTACCCACCATAACCCGACGTCCTTGCCGTCCGCGCAAGCCAAGACGCCAGGCGGCAGAAGGCCGCCAGGCGTCTTGGCAAAGGAAGCGTGCGTCCCTGGCGAGGGTGAGCCCGCGAGGGACCTACATCTGCTTGGCCAGGTAGTTCTCGCGTCCCACCAGCTTGATCAGCCGCAGCTGCTGCTCCAGCCAGTAGGCGTGATCCTGCTCGGTGTCGGTGAGCAGCTGCTGGAGCACGGCGCGGGTCTGGAAGTCGCGCTCCCGTTCGCACAGGGCGATGGCGGCCTTCAGGGCGTCGCCCACTTCGTATTCCAGCTGCAGGTCGTTGCCGAGCATCTCCTCCACGTCCTGGCCGATGCGCACGGGGGTGCGGGTGTGCATGTCCGGCTGGCCTTCCAGGAAGAGGATCCGCTCGATCAGCTGCTTGGCGTGGCCCTTCTCGTCGTCGAACTCGTGGGCGATGCGCTCGTGGAGCTTGGACAGGCCCATGTCGGCGTACATCTCGGCATGGATGAAGTACTGGTCCATGGCGGCGAGCTCGGCGGCGAGCAGGCCGTTCAGGGCGTCGATGATGTCTGGGTTGCCTTTCATGGGGATCCTTCCTGGCGCCGGGGGTGTCAGGAGGGCATCCTAGGCAGAACTTCGTAGAGGGTCAATTTTTCCTTTAAATTCATCTGGTTGAAACCATCTTCGCGTGCGATTCGCATTCCGTTTCCGGGCGGCGGCCAGGCGAGGCCGGGCTCACGGCGACGGCACCACCAGGCCGCGCTGCACGGCCGGACGCTCGAGGAAGGCGGCGAGCACCCGTTGGACGTGCGGGAAGTCGTCGATGCCCACCAGCTCACCGGCCTCGTAGAAGCCGATCAGGTTGCGCACCCAGGGCCAGGTGGCGATATCGGCGATGGAGTAGGTCTTGCCCAGCAGCCAGTCACGGTTCTCCAGGTGAGCGTCCAGCACGCCCAGCAGGCGGCGCGACTCGCCCACGTAGCGATCCCGGGGCCGCTTGTCCTCGATCTCCCGGCCGGCGAAGCGGTTGAAGAAGCCGACCTGGCCGAACATCGGGCCGATGCCGCCCTTCTGGAACATCAGCCATTGCAGGGCCTGGTAGCGCTCCTGGCCGGCACTCGCCAGCAGTCGGCCGGTCTTCTCGGCGAGGTAGACCAGGATGGCCCCCGACTCGAACAACGGCAGCGGCTCCCCCTCCGGCCCGTCCGGATCGAGTATCGCCGGAATCTTGTTGTTGGGGTTCAACGACAGGAACTCGGGCGAGCGCTGGTCGCCGTCCTCGAAGCTGACCCGGTGCGCCTCGTAGGGCAGGCCGATCTCTTCCAGCATGATCGAGACCTTCACCCCGTTGGGGGTGGGCAGCGAGTAGAGCTGGAGGCGGTCGGGATGGCGGGCCGGCCACTTGCCGGTGATGGGAAAGGCGCTCAGGTCGTTCATGGGAAGCCTCGTATGCGGGACGGCCCGGCCAGGGGATGACGGCGCCGGTCGGAGATCGGCAGTCGGGCCTCCGATCATAGCCTGGGCATCATTCGGTGGCGAACCGCTGCTGGCCCAGGGGTCACGACCCGAGGCGGCTCTCCAGCGCCTCCAGATAGCCCTGGATGCGTGCCGCATTGGTGCCCAGGTCGCTGCGGCCGATTCGCGAGGCCGAGCGCACGTCCACCTCCACGCCGGCGTCGGTCTCCGTCAGGCGGATCACCACGTCGTCCCGGAAGCCGAACCAGCGGGTGGTGGCCACCGCCTCCAGGCGCCGCTCGGTGACTGCGGCGATCTCCCAGCCCTGCGCCCGGGCCGTGGCCTCGACGGCGGCGCGGACCTCGGCGAGCGGGCGGTCGAGCACCAGCGGTTCGAGCATCGGGTAGGCGGCGCGCTGCTGGGCGGCGAACCCCGGCGGATAGTCGACCTCGTTGGGCGCGGCCCGGCGGGCCTCCGCCAGGGCCTCGAAGGCCGGCGGGTCGGCGAGGTCGGTGGTGATGTCGTGGATCGGCGGCACGCGCTGGCCGCGCTGCATGTGCTGCCAGGGCACCGCGACCATGCCCACCACCGCCGCCACGACCAGCACGCTGACCAGGGTCGGCTTCCAGCGCCGACAGAACCCGGCGACCAGGAAGGTCAGCCCGCCGAGGGCGCCCGCCCCCGCGGCGAGCTGGGCCCCGCGGCGCAGCAGCGAGAAGGACTCGCCCAGCGACAGCCACTCCATCCGATAGGCCGGCCCGGCGCCGCCGATCAGCGCCGCCGCCACCCCCAGCAGCAGCACGGAGAGCCAGGCCAGCGCCACGGGCCACCGGCCGCCCCGCGGCCGGGGCTTGAACGACAGGGATGCCATGGTGCCTTCCTCCTTCGGCCTGCATGACCCCACAGCATAGTGCCACCATGGCCGCCTGCCGATATCGGACCCGGGCGACGCCGCCCGGGAACATGTCTCTTGCGGCGCGGAGCCGGGGGATGGCGTAGCCTGAAGCCATGGCGCGCCAACGCCGGGAGGCGGGCGACTGCGACGCGACGCGTAGCGAGGTGAATCCCATCAAGTACCTATGGGCGGGCGTCTTCGTCATCGTGCTGGTCTGGTCGGGCATCGAGCCCAAGGATCGGGCCACCTGGGCCCTGGAGGTGTCTCCGGCCATCGCCGGTGCGGTGGTGCTGTTGGGTACCTATCGGAGCTTCCGGCTGACGCCCCTGGTGTATGGGCTGATCCTGCTGCACTGCATCGTGTTGATGGTCGGAGGCCACTACACCTACGCGGAAGTGCCCTTCTTCGACGGCTGGCTGGGCGCCGAGCGAAACAACTACGACAAGGTTGGCCATCTGTTCCAGGGCTTCGTGCCGGCGTTGATCGCCCGGGAAGTGTTGATCCGGACCCGCGCGGTCAACGGGCGGTGGTGGCGCCGGCTCTTCGTGGTATCGCTGGTGCTGGCCTTCAGCGCCTTCTACGAGCTGATCGAGTGGTGGGTGGCGCTGGTGTCCGAGGAGGCCGCCGACGCCTTCCTGGGCACGCAAGGCTACGTGTGGGATACGCAATCGGACATGGCCCTGGCGCTGGTCGGCGCGATCGCCGCCCTGGCCTCGCTGTCCAGGGTCCACGATCGCCAGATCCGCCGGTTGACGAGCGGGGCGGGATGACGCCCCTTGTCCGGCGGCCGGCATCCGGCCCATGAGATGAGGCAAACTGAGAGGGGGCGGGCAATGACCGGGACGCGAGGGAAGATGGATCCGCGTGGCTGGGCGGTGGGGGGCGGTACCCTGCTGGGGCTGGGGGTCGGCCTGATGCTCTTGCGTTATTCCGCCCTGGCCTTCGTCGGCTCGCTGATTGTCGGTATCGGCATCGGCTTGATCATCGCGGCCGTGCTGTCCCGCAGGGACTAGCCCGCCCCGTGAAGGCTTGTGTCGCCCGACCCTGGGTGGTCCCATGGCGGGCGGCAGTTGCCGGGCAGGGAGCCGCCGGCTCCCCAACCCTTGCCTGCCGCGCCACGGGGCGGCAACCATTCCATGAATCCAGGACGTGAGGGAGGCAGAATGAAGACGCTATCGAGCACGGGGTTCGCGATCTTCGGGGCGGCGCTGGTCGCGATCAGTTACGGGCTCGCGCGCTTCGCCTTCGGGCTCTTCGTGCCTCCCATCCGCGACGAGCTGGGACTCACGCCCTACGTGATCGGCATCATCGGCGCGCTGCCGCTGATCAGCTTCCTGCTGGCCACGGCGATCGCGCCGTTCACCACCGATCATCTCGGCGCCCGTAACACGGCGGTGCTCTCCGGGGCCTTCGGCCTCGGCGGCCTGGCGCTGATCAGCCAGGCGACCGACGCCCTGATGCTGGGCGTGGGGGTGTTCGCGTGCGGCATCTGCACCGGCCTGATGATGCCGGCACTCACGGCCGCCATGCAGGCGCTGGTGAAACGCTCGATGCACGGGCGCGTCAGCTCGGTCATGAACGCGGGGACCAGCATCGGCGTGATCGTGGCGGTGCCGACGGTGCTGTTCCTGGCCGGGGCCTGGCGTTTCGCCTACCTCTCCTTCGCCGTCCTGGCGGGGCTCGGCGTGATCGCCGCCTGGATCTTCCTGCCTTCGGTCTCGCGGATCACGCCGGGGAACGCCGCGCCGCCGCCCCCGATCAGCGAACTGCCCTGGTCGCGCCTCGTCAGGCTCTCGCTGTTCGCCTTCGTGATGGGCTTCGTCTCCTCGGCGTACTGGATCTTCGCGCCCGACCTGGTGGTCACCCTCGGCGGCCTGCCCTCCGGCGCCACCGGCTGGCTATGGCTCGCGGTGGGCATCGCCGGCCTCGGCGGTGCCGTGGTGGCCGATCTGGCCGATCGCAACAACCCCCCCATCACCCAGGCCCTGATGCTGATGATGCTGGCCGCGAGCCTGGCGCTGCTGGCGGCCAGCCCCGGCCAGTCGTTGCTGGCGGCCTTCTCCGCGCTGGTCTTCGGCCTGGCCTACATGAGCCTGACGGGGCTCTACCTGATGACCGGCATCCGGTTGTTGCCGGGCCGGCTGTCGATGGGGCCGGTGCTGCCCTTCATGGCGGTATCGCTGGGGCAGGCGAGCGGCTCGCCCGTGGTCGGGGGGCTGGTGAATGCCCTCGGCTACGCCGACGCCTTCGCCATGTTCGCCGCGCTCGGCATCCTGATGGCCATCCTGTCGCCCTTCTATCCGGGCCACATCGCCCAGGCCGAGGAGGACGAGGAAGAGGAGGCCGGCCTCCAGGCGGCGTACGATCACCAGCTCCAGAACGAGGAGGGCGAGCCGCTGGAGGAGCCCGCCGAGGACGAGCCGGAGAAGCCGGCCGTCCACCCCTGAGGGCGGTGTCCGTCCCCGATCATCGAGCGATCGAGGCGCATCCCGGTCGCTCCGCCCCCTGACCCTGCGCCGGGCCATGTCCACCGGCCCGGCGGCACTCCGGTCTCGTCCGCCGGATTGACCGGGGAGGCGGCCCGGGGATTCAATCGAGCGTCCCGATTTCAGCCATCAGGAGTCACCGCCATGGGCGCTACCCCGGATCGCGCGACCGTCCCCGAGCCCTTCACGACCACGGTCATGGCGTCCGGCGCGCTGTTCATCGGCCTGGCCCTGCTGATGCTGGGCAACGGCCTGCAGGGCAGCCTGCTCGGCGTGCGGGCCTCCCAGGAGGACTTCGGCAGCGTCGTGATCGGCCTGATCATGGCGGCCTTCTTCACCGGTTTCCTGCTGGGCTCGGTATGGACCGTCCATGCCCTGCGCCGGGTGGGCTACGTGCGGGTGTTCGCCGCCCTGGCGGCCGTGGCCTCGGTGGCGATCCTGGTCCAGGAGCTGTTCGTGGTGCCGCTGGCCTGGGGGCTGATGCGCTTCGTCACCGGGCTGTGCTTCGCCGGCATCTTCGTGGTCTCCGAGAGCTGGCTGAACAATCGCGCCACCAATCGCACCCGGGGCCGGCTGCTGGCCGTCTACATGGTGGTCATGTACCTGGGCCAGGGCGGCGGCCAGTTGCTGCTGAACCTGGCCGACCCCTCCCAGGCGGACCTGTTCATCCTCTCGTCGATCCTGATCTCCGTGGCGGTGGTGCCGCTGCTGCTGAGTGCCACGCCCGCGCCGGAGGTCAGCCTTTCCCGGCGCATGTCCGTGAGGCGGCTGTTCCGCGTCTCGCCCTTCGGCGCCGGGGGCGTGTTCATCGCCGGCCTCATCAACGGCACCATCATGGGCATGGGCGCGGTCTATGCCCACGACGCCGGCCTCTCGGTGTCGCGCATCGCCCTGTTCATGGGCGCGCTGATCTGTGGCGGCGCCCTGCTGCAGTGGCCGCTGGGACGGCTCTCGGATCGCGTCGACCGGCGCCTGGTCATCATCGGCGTGGCCTTCGCCGGTGCGGCCTCGGCATTGCTGGCCGACCAGGCCACCGGCTGGACCACGCCCTGGATGCTGGGCAGCGTCGGCCTCTTCGGCGGCCTGGCCTTCGCCCTGCATTCCCTGAACCTGGCGCACACCAACGACTGCCTGGAACCCGCGGAGATGCTCGGGGCCAGCAGTTCCCTGGTATTGCTGCTCGGCGTGGGGTCGGTGATCGAGCCGCTGGCGGTGGGCGCCGTCATGAGCCAGGCCGGCGCCGCGGGCTTCTTCTGGTGGCTGGCCGTCGTGCAGGTAGCCTTCGGCCTCTTCGGGTTGGGCTGCGTGCGCTACTTCGCCAAGCGCGCCTCGGTGGAGCCGTCGCACTACGTCGTCGTTCCCGCCCAGACCTCCTCGGTGGGCTCCGCGGCCATCGAGGACGTCTATGCCACCCAGGAGCGCGAGACCGCCGAGACGCCCGACGATGGCGAGCCGGAGGCCGAGTCGCCCGACGCAGGCAGGCGGGAAGACGACGTCCGGGACGGCCCGCCCCCTGCGGCATACTGACGCCACCTTGCCTGACGATGACCGACTCACAGGGCCCAGGTCCGGGCCCAGTAACAGTCCCGTTCTGGCGGCTTCGTGGGCGGCAGAGTCACCCACGCCAGGCCGTCGGAACGATAAGACGATGACAGGGCGCGCCTGTCTCAGGCCTCGGCGCGCTCGAACGCCTCGGGGTAGCGCCGCTTCGCCCGTAGCAGGCGCCAGATGGTGATGGCGTTGGTGATCACCACCAGCGCCTCGGCCAGCGAGCCGCCCACGGCCCCCGCCAGCAGGTGGCTGAGCAGCCAGGCCACCGCCGCCAGCCCCAGCATCACCCGCATGGGGATGCCGCGCAGCAGGAACATGCCCACGGTGCCCAGCACCATGGCCACCACCGCGGGCAGGTCCGCCCAGCCCTGCCAGGTGACCAGCGCGGCCACGCCGCTGGCCGCCAGCACGCCGGCCATCACCGCCTGGCTGCCCGGGTAGCGGCGGGCCAGGGCGATGCGGGCGATTACCAGCACGGTCAGCGCCGCCGCGGTCCAGCTCTGCAGGAACAGGAACTGCAGGCCGAAGGCGACGTTGGCCGAGATCAGCAGCACCAGCAGGCGCTCGTCCCGCTTGCTGGCGAAGGCGGCGATGCACAGCAGCAGGGCGGCCAGGCCGGCGACCTGGCCGGCGAGGGCGGCGGGACTCTCCAGCATCGGGCCTCCTTTCGAGTGAGCGGGCGCCCAGCATAGCCGCTCCGGCGACGGTTGACGCAAGCCGCCGCCGCCGCGCATCTTGGCAGGACCCCACCACGCAGGACGCGACATGGACACACTGCTCGATGCCGGCACCCCGGTGACCGAGGCGGCGCTGGCCGCCATCGCCCACATGCCCACCGCCAGCCTGCCGGCGCTGATGGACGACGCCTTCGCCCAACGGCTCTCCGACGCCGAGTTCATGCGCATCGCCGTGTGGCTGGCGCAGAAGAGCCACGACGAGGGCGGCTGCCCCATCGGGGCGGTGATCGTCGACAACGCCAGCCGGCGCATCCTCGGCAAGGGCCACAATACCCTGGTGCAGGAGAATCACCCCTACCACCACGGCGAGACCTCGGCCCTGCGCGACGCTGGGCGCATCGACTTCGGCCGCACTACGCTCTTCACCTCGCTCAGCCCCTGCGAGATCTGCGCGACCCTGCTCGCCATGCGCGGCTTCCATCGGGTGGTGGTGGGCGACGTCACCAACGCCTCGGGCACCGAGGCGATGCTCGAGGCCCGGGGCGTGCGCGTGGATATCCTCGAGGATGCGCGCGGCATCGAACTCTACGCCCGTTTCCGCGCCGAGAAGCCCGAGCTGGATCGGGAAGACTGGAAGGGGCTCGCCGCCACCCGCTGATCGGGGGCTACTTGAAGCGGGAGCGCGCCTTCTCGAGGGACTCGTTCAGGGATCGCCAGGCGCGCTCCGCTCCGTCCTTGACATCGCTCCAGGCGTCGTCGCTGGCATGGCGCAGCTCGTCGAGCTTCTGGCGCATCGCCTCGCGTTTCGCCTCGAGCCGCTCGACCTCCTGCTCCTGCTCGATGCGCGCATCGGCCTCGGCCCCCCGGGCTTTCGCCTTCAGCTTGTCCACCTCGGCCTGCAGCTCATCCAGCTTGGCGCGCAGCTTCTGCTCGTAGGCATTCCGGTCGCTCATGGGGCAGCTCCTGTCCGTCTGTGGTTAGGGGGAACCTTGAAGATAGCCGGTCGTGGGGCGACGAGCGTTGACGGCGGAGGGTGGCATATCGCGCCGGGGCGGTGGCGAGGCCCTGGTCATCGCGCCCCCCGGGAGCCTGCGGGGTCAGGGGGGATCTCCCCCTGCGGGCACAGCCCGCCCGGTACCCGCAGTACCCAGTCGCGGATCGCCCGCATGGTCGGATCGTCCCGCCGGCGCTCCGGATAGACCAGGTAGAACGGCTTGCCTTCCAGCACCGGCCCGAAGGGCTGCACCAGGCGCCCCTCCGCCAGCTCGTCGGCGATCAGCGGGCGGCTCATCAGGGCCACGCCCTGGCCGCCGATGGCGGCGGAGACGGCGTGGATCTCGTCGGAGAACACCAGCCCGGCGCTCACGTCCAGCCCCGGCACCCGGGCGCGCTTCTGCCAGCCGGCCCAGTCGAGGGGCGTCACCGAGGCCCCCTGGGGGCGGAAGTGGATCAGCGGATGGCCGGGCAGCTCGGCGGGATCGCTCAAGGCCAGGCGCGGGCTGCAGGCCGGGATGAAGGTGTTGTCGAAGAGCTTCTCCGCCACCAGCCCCGGCCAGTGGCCGTCGCCATAGCGGATCGCCAGGTCCGCCGTCACGCCGTCCAGCGCCACCGGCTCGTGGGCGGCATGGATGCGCAGGTCGATGTCCGGGTGCGTGTCCCGCAGCAGGCACACCCAAGGCAGTAGCCAGCGCACGGCCACCGCCGGGGTGGTGGAGAGCGTGACCGCCTGACGGGCGGGCGGCGCCTTCAGCCGCTCCAGGGTCTCGCCGATGCTGTCGAAGGCCGCCTCCAGGGTCTGGAAGAGTTCCCGTCCCTGGGGCGTGAGCACCAGCTGACGGGGTCGGCGCACGAAGAGTTCCACCTGCAGGGCCTCCTCCAGCCCGCGGATGTGATGGCTGATGGCCGTGGCCGTGACGGACAGCTCATCGGCCGCCCGCTTGGCGCTCTCGTGGCGGGCGGCGGCCTCGAAGGCGCGCAGGGCAGACAGCGAGGGGAGTCGGCGAGGGCTCATGGGTGAGTTCAGCTCAGCTATGTCGGCAAGAATTCATCGTTTGTGGCTCTTCATGGCAGGGCATAGGCTCGAGTCACCCCTCAACGATGAGTGAGTTCAACTCACAAGACAAGGAGCCCGACATGACCCATCTGCTGCAACTCGACGCCAGCGCCCGCCCCGGCCTCGCCGGTATCGATGAGCACGGCTCGCTCAGCCGTCGCCTGACCCAGCGCTTCGTCACCGGCTGGCAGGCCCGCCAGCCCGGAGCCACCGTGACCCATCGCGACGTGGGCGGCACCCCGCCGTCGTTCATCGACCAGCGGTGGATCCAGGCCGCCTTCACGCCCCCCGAGGGCCAGGAACCCTGGATGGCGGAGGTGCTCGCCGAGAGCGATCGGCTGATCGACGAACTGGCGGCCGCCGATGTCGTGGTGATCGGTTCCCCGCTGTACAACTTCGGCATGCCGGCGGCGCTCAAGGCCTGGGTGGACCAGGTGGTGCGCGTGGGGCGCACGGTGGACTTCGATCCGAGCCGGCCGGACGATCCCTTCACGCCCCGGCTGGCCGACAAGCCCCGGCACGCCATCATCCTGGCCTCGCGGGGCGGCGCCGGCTTCGAGCCCGGCGGCGAGCTGGCCCATATGAACCACCTGGAGCCCGGCCTGGCCACGGCGCTCGAGTTCATCGGCGTCACCCGCATCCACCGGGTGGCCATCGAGCACCAGGAGGAAGGCGGGGAGCGCCTGGCCGCCTCCCTCGCGGCGGCGGAGCGCCGGGTGGAGGCGCTGATCGACGAGCTGCAGCAGGCGCTCCGAGAGGACAGCTGCGAGCCGGCGGTCACGGCCTGAGGGACGATCCGCCGCCAGGGCGGGCGCCGGCGGGGCTCAGTCGTACCTGTGCTGCCAGCCCTTGACCGCGATCTGCTCCTTGAGCAGTTCCAGCATGTCCACCAGCACCTGCTCGGTAATCTGCTCGGTATGGGTGTCGGTGCGCAGCCAGGCATCGAAGCCGCTGTCGGCCAGGTGCTCCACCAGGGCGGAGAACTCCGCCGACCGTAGGCCTTCCAGGGCCTCGTCGACCAGCCGGCAGGCCAGGTCGGAGAGCGAGGCCTCGAGCCCCCGGGCCAGCGGGCCGCCCAGCGGCAGGCGCCCGAGCCGGCGGATTTCCGGACTCTCCGCCAGGGTGCGGCCGACCAGGCCGCGCACGTAGCGCAGGGTGTCGTCGCGGTTGTGGGCATAGGCGTCGCCCGCCATGGCCTCCAGGCGCTGGCTGATCTCGTGGATCAGCGCCTGCTTGCGCGGCCGCACCACCCGCTCCATCACCGGGGCGGAGAGCCCGTCGCCGGCGCGAATCTCCTGCTGCACGTTATCCAACATGCGGATGGCGATGCGGTCGGTGAGCTCCTCCAGCAGGATGTCGTAGTACTTGGCGACCACGGAGTAGAGGTACCAGCGGCGCACGTCGATCAGGCCCAGCCGCTGCAGGCGGTGCAGCAGCGAGATGACGCGCAGGATACGCAGCAGCCGGAAGCCGCCCACCGGGATGCAGCCGAGCACGTCGTACCAGTGCACGAAGGGGTAGAAGAACCAGCGGTGGTAGTGCCGCTCGGCGATGGCCACCGCCCAGCCCAGCAGCACGTCGAGCAGAAAGACGGCCACGAACGCCAGGTCGATGGTGAGGAAGTTCGCATGGATATGCCGGTCGTAGGCGGCGTGCAGGCCGGGGGCCACGGCCTCGAAGGCGGCGTTCAGCGGCGGCAGCAGGAAGAGGCTGTCGAACAGCAGCAGGGCCAGGTTGGCGATCACCAGCACGATGATCAGCAGGTCCCACACCAGGTGAGCCCGCTCCAGGGCGGGGGAGGTCGTGCGGGTGGCGGGCATCTTTCCTCTCCTTATGCGGTGCCGGAAGGTCCCTTCCTCACCCAGCCTAGAGCGTCGCGGCGTTGGTGGAAGTGTTCTTCGTGGGAGCGATCTTCAGATCGCGAAAGATGGCGGCACCCAGACAGGCGATGGCCTCGAGCCCTGTGGGAGCGATCTTCAGATCGCGAAAGGTGGCGGCACCCAGACAGGCGATGGCCTCGGGCCCTGGGAGCGATCTTCAGATCCGGCCCGCGCATCAGGTCTTCAGTAGGCCCTCTCCGAGCGCCTCGCCCAGGCGGTCCACGGCGGCGGCCAGCTTCTCGTCGATGATGTGGAGGTACTCCGTCCAGTCGTCGACGTGGTGCAGCTCCGCCTTGCCGTCCGAGATGCCGCGCAGCACCACGAGAGGCACGTCGAAGCGCGTGCAGGCGCGCAGGCAGGCGTAGCTCTCCATGTCCACCATGTCGGCGGCGATGGCGTCGTAAGCCGCGCCCGAGACGATATCGGCGCCGGTCGACAGCGTCGCCTCGCGGATCCCCGGAATGCGCAGCGGCAAGGGGAGGATGGGCGGCAGGTCGAGGAAGGGCGTGACGCCTTTCTCGAAGCCCAGCGGCGAGGCGTCCATGTCGCGGTAGGAAACCGAGGTCGCCTGATAGACCTCGGTCTGCTCCAGCGCCCGGCTGCCCGCCGAGCCCAGCGACACCACCAGGTCCGGCCGTTGCCCGCGCGCCGCAAGCTCGCCCAACGCGGCGGTGAGTTCCACCGCCGCCTCCACCGGCCCCACGCCGGTCATGAAGGGCCTGAAACGCTCCCTGAGATGGGGGCCGTATTCGGCGTCGGCCGCCATCACGAACAGCACGGAGCGACCGCTCAACTCCGTCAGCGGCGCCGGCGCGCGTGGTGTCTGGTTCATTCCGAGAGTCTCCCGCAGTCCATGAACGCCTCCATCATGGCGGGCAGGGGCGTTGGCGCCAAGCGGGTTTGGCTGATAGGGGCACGGCTTGCCAAACCAACTGATCGCCGCGTCCTGGCGCAACCAAATATCGCCAAGGTGCTAGATACCGCCTTTACATCTTACTCAACACTTGATCCATGGTGGTGCCACCCTGAATGGCAAGCTCAGTCGCGACCCGTTATGCGATGCCAATCAAATTGTGGGCGATCTGTTGTCGAGATCTGGCCTGGAAGATGTCAGTGCGCATTGGGGCGAGTCCTGTAATCCAGTGTTATAGTCGTACCCTTTGCTGACCGTTGGCCAATCACAGTCCAGTCGCTTGGAACAGTTGTTCTGCGCGGTCGTATCGTTGCATGCACGACAGGAATTCTCATGAGCGCTAACACCACCAACCTCATCAACTTCGTCTTTGATATTGCCAACAAGCTCCGTGGGCCTTACCGACCGCCCCAATACCGCAAGGTCATGTTGCCCATGACGGTGCTGCGCCGGCTGGACTGTGTGCTGGCTCCCACCAAGGACCAGATGCTCAAGGAATACGAGAAACTCCAGGCTCGCGGCCTTGAAGGCGATGCCCTGCATAAGGTCTTGGCCCGAAAGGCCAGCAAGGAACGCCATCATCCGCTTTACAACATCAGTCCCTATACCTTTGAAAAATTACTGGCGGATCCGGAGAACATCGCCACTAATATGATCAGCTATATCAACGGGTTTTCCGAATCCGCCCGGGTGATATTTGAAGCCTTTGGCTTCGAGCTGGAGATCGAGAAGCTGGACAAAGCCAACCGGCTATACCTGATCGTCAAGGAGTTTGCAGACCCGAAAATCAACCTGCACCCGAACCAGGTCAGCAACCACGACATGGGCTATGTGTTCGAAGAGCTTGTGCGAAAATTCAACGAACAGGCCAACGAGGAAGCCGGGGACCACTTCACCCCGCGCGAGGTGATCCGCCTGATGGCGCACCTGATTTACACCGAGGACGAAGACGTCTATACCCCTGGAATCGCCCGCACCATTTACGACCCGACAGCGGGTACGGGCGGCATGCTTTCAGTGTCGGAGGAATACATTACCGAGCAGAATCCCCAGGCCCACCTGGAACTGTTCGGGCAGGAATACAACGAGGAATCCTGGGCCATCTGCCGCTCCGATCTGCTGATCAAGGACGAGCCGGTGGACAATATCGCCTTTGGCGACACCCTGGGTGATGGCGAAACCGGCGACGGCCACGAAGGTAAAAGTTTCCACTATATGCTGGCCAACCCGCCCTTCGGCGTGGAATGGAAGCCACAGGAAACACTTGTCAAGAAAGAGCACCAGGAACTGGGCTTCAACGGCCGATTTGGCCCCGGTCTGCCGCGCATTAACGACGGCGCCACCCTCTTCCTGTTGCACATGCTCAATAAAATGAAACCTGCACCCGAGCAGGGTGGTGAAGGCTCACGCATCGGCATTGTCTTTAACGGCTCTCCGCTGTTCAACGGTGAGCCCGGCCCCAGTGAAAGCAACATCCGGCGCTGGATCATCGAGAACGATTGGCTCGACGCCATCATCGCCTTGCCGGATCAGCTCTTTTACAACACTGGTATTTACACCTACATCTGGCTGGTCAGCAACCGCAAGCCGGCGCATCGCAAGGGTAAGGTGCAACTGATCGACGGCACCCGCCACTATCGCAAGATGAAAAAGAGCCTGGGCAACAAACGCAACGAACTGAGCGACGAGCACATCGAGGAACTGACTCGCCTCTACGCCAACTTCGAGGATGGCACCGTCTGCAGGGTGGGCAGCAACGGCGAGCAGACCAAGCGCGTCTGCTCCAAGCTGTTTGACAACCGCGACTTCGGTTACCTCAAGGTCACCGTCGAACGCCCCCTACGTCTGAATTTTCAGGCCAGCGCCAAGCGCATTGAGCGGCTCTGGCAACAAACCGGCTTTATCAACCTGGCCAAGAGCAAAAAGCGCAAAGACCAGGCCGAGGTCGAAGCCGAGATCAAAGCCGGCGAAGCCACTCAGCAGCGCATTCTCACCATTTTGCAGGAGATGGACGACCGGCTCTACACGGACCGCGCCGAGTTCGAGCCGGCACTGAAAGCCGCATTCAAGAGCGCCGGGGAGAAACTGCCCGCCGGCATCAAAAAGGCCATCCTCGCCGCCCTGGCCGAGCGCGACTCGGAGGCCGCCATCTGCCGCAACAAGGACGGCGACCCGGAGCCGGACAGCGAACTGCGGGACACCGAGATCGTGCCACTGCCCGAGGACATCCCCCTGCCGCTGCCCATCGGCTACGACAAGGACGCCGACAACACCGAGCTGTTGGAGCTGGTGTACGACCACTGTGAGGCCTACCTGGCCCGCGAGGTCCTGCCCTTCGTCGACGACGCCTGGATCGATCACGCCAAGACCAAGGTGGGCTACGAGATCCCCATCAACCGCCACTTCTACGTCTACGAGCCGCCCCGCCCGCTGGAGGAGATCGAGCGGGACATTCAGGGCCTGGAAAAAGACATTCTGGATATGTTGAAAAAGGTGACCGCATGAGCGCCGGCGAGCTGATTCTCTATCGCAGTGAGGACGGCCGGGCCGAGATCCATCTACGGGCCGAAGGCGATACTGTCTGGCTGACCCAGGCCGAGATGGCGGAACTGTTCGACACCACGCCCCAGGCCGTTACCCAACATATACGCGCCATCTATGAGGAAGGCGAGCTCACCCTTGAGGCAACTTGTAAGGAATCCTTACAAGTTCGCCAGGAGGGCCAGCGCCGGGTACAGCGCCGCCTCAAGGTCTACAGCCTGCCCATGATCCTGGCCGTGGGCTACCGGGTGCGCTCCTCGCGCGGCACCCAGTTCCGCCAGTGGGCCACGGCCCATCTGGAGGAATACCTGGTCAAGGGCTTTGTGATGGACGACCAGCGCCTCAAGGAGCCCGGTGGCTGGGACTACTTTGACGAGCTGCTGGAACGCATTCGCGATATCCGCGCCTCGGAGAAGCGTTTCTACCAGAAGGTGAAGGACCTTTTCGCCCTGTCCAGCGACTACCGCCCCGACGACCGCGACACCCAGCTCTTCTTTGCCGAGGTGCAGAACAAGCTGCTGTTTGCGGTGACTGGCCATACCGCCGCCGAGATCGTGGTCGAGCGTGCCAACCCGAACGAGCCCAATATGGCGCTCACCAGCTGGAAGGGCGCCCGGGTGCGCAAGCAGGATGTGACCATCTCTAAAAACTACCTCACCGCTGATGAGGTGGATACTCTGAACCGCCTGGTGGTGATCTTTCTGGAGCAGGCCGAGCTGCGCGCCAAGGCGCGCCAGGACCTGACGCTGGACTACTGGCGGCAAAACGTGGACCGGCTGCTGGAATTCAACGAACGGCCCGTGCTGGAAGGCGCGGGTGCCATCAGCTCCGAGCGAGCGCGACAGGTGGCCCATGAGCGCTTTGAGCAATTCGACGCCCAGCGGCGGCGCGATGAAGCCTTGGAGGCCGATGCCGAAGATTTACGGGAGTTGGAGGCGTTGGAGAAGCAAGTTAAGAAGGAGGACAAGTCATGACCTCGACCTCCTCATCAGCTCAACTAGGCGGGATGGGCCTCTACCATACTCTGCCTTGCCCGGATGGCTGGACAACCCGACGCCTGCGGTTTCTGACGCGGATTAACAAAGCTCAGCCCATACCCTTGGCACCAGAAGATGAAGTGTCGTTTGTTCCCATGGCGGCAGTCGGAGAAAACGGCGGCTTACAGCTCGATCAGGTAAAAGCGCTCGACGAAGTTGGTGACGGATACACGTATTTCGCCGATGGCGATGTCGTCACCGCGAAAATTACTCCCTGCTTTGAAAACGGAAAAGGGGCCTTCGCGGAAGGGCTGAATAACGGCATCGCATTCGGCACCACGGAGCTGCATATTATCCGCCCTGGCGAGGAGATTGACGGACGCTTCCTGTTTTACCTGAGCATTTCGGAGCTGTTTCGGAAACTGGGAGAGGGGGCAATGTATGGTGCGGGCGGCCAGAAGCGTGTGCCAGAATTGTTCATCAAGGATTTTCAGGCGCTGTTACCGCCACTGGGTGAGCAACAAAAAATCGCCACCTTCCTCGACCGAAAAACCGCCGAGATCGACACCCTGATCGACAAAAAGCGCCGCCTTCTCGACCGGCTGGCCGAAAAGCGCACCGCTCTGATCACCCGCGCCGTCACCAAGGGGCTTAACCCCGATACCCCCATGAAAGACAGCGGCATCGAGTGGTTGGGGGAGATTCCGGCGCATTGGGAAACCGGCTTACCGATAAAGTATCTGGTGAAAATGTCCGGGGGCATGACTCCTTCAACCAGTAATCCCCTCTACTGGGATGGAGATATTCCTTGGGTGAGCCCGAAAGACATGAAGCGACCTGAGTTAATTGATGCCCAGGATCATGTGACCGAACTGGCGCTATCAGAGACAGGGTTAAGCTTAGTAGAGACTGGCTCGGTGCTGATCGTTGTGAGAGGGATGATTCTAGCCCACTCGTTCCCAGTGGCTATCAACAGGGTTCCTGTTGTCCTTAATCAGGATATGAAAGCGCTGAAAGTGGGGCCTCGTCTTTCACCAGAATACTTTGCGCTGCTGTTGCGGGCCATTGCCGACGTTATGCTTTCTTTAGTTGAATCATCAGCTCATGGGACGAAGGCCCTACGCACAGATCGCTGGAAAGAACTTTTGATTGCGCTACCGCCAGTTGATGAGCAAGACACCATAGTCGAACTGGTGGAAAAGATGGTTGCTGACCTGGATTCTCTGGAAGACGCAACAAGCAATACGATAGACAAGCTCGAAGAATATCGCTCTGCCCTAATCACCAACGCCGTTACCGGCCAGATCAAGGTCAGCTGAACCGGGGAAGTCCATGCACCAGGAAATCTACTTCGAACAGGCCATGGAGCAGTCGCTGATCGAACACGGCGGCTATCAGACAGGCGACCCCAAGGGGTTTGACTCAAGCCGGGCGTTGTTCCCCGCCGAAGTGATTGCCTTTATCGAGGCCAGCCAGCCCGCGCGCTGGCAGCAGCTGGCCAAACTGCACGGCGAGAAGGCCGAAGAGGTCTTATTGCACTCGCTGGTCAAGGAGCTGGCCTCCAAGACCGCCCTGCATGTGCTGCGCCACGGCTTCAAGTGTTATGGCAAGACCTTCCGGCTGGCCTATTTCGCCCCCAATACCGGCATGAACCCGGAGGCCGCCGAGGCCTATGGCCACAACCGTCTGCGGGTGACCCGGCAGGTGCATTTCAGCGAAACGCACCCGAACAAGTCCGTGGATATGGTGCTGTCGGTCAATGGCCTGCCGGTGGTGACGCTGGAGTTGAAAAACCCCATGACCGGGCAGACGGTGGATGACGCCATGGCCCAGTACAAAAAGGATCGGGACCCGGCCGAGCCCCTCTTCCGCTTCAAGGAACGGGCGCTGGTGCATTTCGCCGTGGACCCCGACCAGGCCTTCATGACCACCCAATTGACCGGGGCGAGCACCTACTTTCTGCCGTTCAACCGGGGCCATAACCACGGCGCCGGCAATCCGCCGGCCGAAGAAGGCGGCTACCGCACCAGTTATTTGTGGGAACACGTACTGACCCGCGACAGCCTGATGGACATCCTCGCCCGCTTTTTGCATCTGGAGGTGAGTGAATCCAAGGTCGCCACCAGGAAGGGCGTCAAACGCAAGAAGAAGGAAACCCTGATCTTCCCCCGCTACCACCAGCTGGACGCTGTGCGTAGCCTGATTAAAAGCGCCCGTACTCAAGGGCCGGGGCACAACTACCTGGTGCAGCATTCGGCGGGCTCGGGCAAGTCCAACTCCATCGCCTGGCTGGCCCACCGCCTGTCCAGCCTGCACAATGGTGAGGACAACAAGGTCTTCGATACCGTGGTGGTGATTACCGACCGCCGGGTGCTGGACCAGCAACTGCAGAACACCATCTACCAGTTCGAACACAAGCAGGGGGTGGTGCAGAAAATCGACGAGAACACCCAGCAACTCGCCCAGGCGCTCTCATCCAGTGTGCCCATCATCATCTCCACCATCCAGAAGTTTCCCTTTATTACCCAGGCCATGGATACCTTGGCCAAGAAAGGGGAAGAAGTGGAGCTGAATACCGGTGGCAAGCGCTTTGCCGTGATTGTGGACGAGGCTCACAGCTCCCAGTCCGGCGAGACGGCCATGGAGCTGCGCAAGGTGCTCAACCGCGACGGTATTGAATCCGCCATTGCCGAAGAGTTTCTGGATGAGGAGGAAGACCTCTCCGAAGCGGCCCGTAAAAGACTGTTTGCGGAAATGCTCAAGCGCCCGCGCCAGCCCAATATCAGCTTCTTCGCCTTTACCGCCACGCCCAAGTTCAAGACCCAGGCGGTGTTCAATGAGCCGGGCCCGAACGGCCAGCCGCCCTTTCATCTGTACTCCATGCGCCAGGCCATCGAGGAAGGTTTCATCATGGATGTGCTGAACAACTACACCACCTACAAGACCTATTACGGGCTGATCAAATCCGTCGAGGATGACCCTCAGGTTCCCAAGCGCAAGGCGGCCAAGGCGCTGGCGCGCTTCATGTCCCTGCACCCGCACAATATCGCTCAGAAGGTGGAGGTGATCGTCGAGCACTTTCGCCACAACACCCGTCACCTCATCGGCGGCCGGGCCAAGGCTATGGTCGTCACCGCCTCGCGCCTGCACGCGGTGCGCTACAAGAACGCCTTTGACCAGTACATTAAAAAACACGATATCACCGGCATCCGCTCGCTGGTGGCCTTTTCCGGCAGCGTGACGGACCCGGATTTCCCCGACCGGTCCTATACGGAAGTGGGCATGAACGAGGGCATCAAGGAATCCGAACTGCCTGACCGCTTCGATTCCGAGCACTACCAGGTACTGCTGGTGGCGGAAAAATACCAGACCGGCTTTGATCAACCATTGCTGCACACCATGTACGTGGATCGGCGGCTGGCGGGGATTCAGGCGGTGCAGACGTTGTCACGACTGAACCGTACCACCGCGGGTAAGGAAGACACCTTCGTGCTGGATTTTGTCAACGAGCCAAGCGAAATCTATAAGGCCTTCAAACCCTATTACGAGGTTACTCCGCCCGGTGAGACCAGTGACCCTCATCAACTTTACGATCTGCAGCACCGGCTGGAGGGACATCAGGTATTCACCGGGGACGAGGTGAATGCCTTTGCCGAAATCTGGTACAAGAACCGAAACGAGCCGACGGCGGCGGACCATCAGAAGATCAACGCCGTGCTTGATAAAGCGGTGGAGCGCTACAAAGCGCTGGAGGAAGACGAGCGGGATCAGTTCAAAGGCCAACTGGCCAGCTTCCGCAACCTCTATGCGTTTCTGGCGCAGATCATTCCCTACCAGGACAGCAGTCTGGAAAAACTCTACAGCTATGGGCGCTTTTTGCTGCACAAGCTGCCTAGGGGTGCCGACGATACGGTCTTCGAACTGGAAGACGAGGTTTCACTGAAATACTACCGCCTGCAGAAGATCAGCGAAGGCGCCATCGACTTGGGGGTGGGGGAAGCAGAGCCTCTCTATGGCCCCACCGAAGTGGGTACCGGCCGCGCCGAGGACGATGAAGTGGAGCTTTCGACCCTGATCGGCAAACTCAACGAGCGCTTCGGTACCGAGTTCACCCCGGCTGATCAGCTGTTTTTCGACCAGATAGCTGCCAGCGCCGCTGAGAACGACACCCTGCGTGAAGCGGCCCAAGCCAACACGATTGACAACTTTTCCTATGTTTTCAATAGAATGCTCGAAAACCTGTTTATCGAGCGTATGGATGGTAATGAAGAGATTTTTGGCCGTCTGATGAACGATGATGACTTCCGTCGTATAGCGCATGATCACCTTTTGCATGATGTATACGATCGGTTGCGAAAGCCGGGTAGCTAGTTAGCCACCCGTCACTGTCATGGAGCCTGAGCTCCGCATCACTCTTCTCTGCGCCGCGTCCAACAGCTGGCCGCGGCCGGTTTCCACCAGCGTCAGCCAGTGGCGGGCGCGGGTGATGCCGGTGTAGATCAGTTCCCGGGTGAGGATGGGGTTCGGCGCATCGGGCAGCACCAGGGCGGCGTGGGTGAACTCCGAGCCCTGGGACTTGTGCACCGTCATCGCGAATACCGTCTCCACCGCCTGCAGGCGCGAGGGCAGCACCCACTTGATGCGCTCGGTGCCGTCGCCGGCGGGGAAGGCCACCCGCAGCAGGCGGCGGTTGTCATCGCCAGGCGCATTGTTCGGGCGCTGTAACGAGTGCGCGGCGCCAGGGCGCGGCATGTCCAGGGTGATGCCGATATCGCCGTTCATCAGCCCCAGGCCGTAGTCGTTCTTCGTCACCAGCACCGGGCGGCCGGGGTACCAGCGCTGGCGGCCGTCCTGGCTGTCGATCAGCCTTTCCCACTCCAGCGCCTGGCGCACCCGCTCGTTCAGGCCTTCCACGCCCCAGGGGCCGCGGCGCAGCGCGCACAGCAGCTGGAAGTGGCCGTGGGCCGCCAGCACGGCGCGGGCCCAGTCATCGAAGGCGTCCTGATCCGCCTCATCCGCCGGGCGTTGCTCGGCCATGGTCGAGAGGAAGTGGCGATAGCCCACCGGCGGCGCGTCGGCCGTGCTCTCATTGGGGAAGCGTTCGGGGCAGCCGGTGACCGCCAGGCGGGCCAGGCCGCGCTCGTCGTCGGTGCGCAGCTTCAGGTGCGAGAGGTCCGCGAAGCCCGTGGTGAGCGCCTCGGTGATGGCGCGGCGCTTGGCCGCGGGCTCGGCCTCGGCGTTGATCGCCGAGGCCAGCTGGCCGATGCCGCTGTCGGCGGTGAAGCGGTGGCTGACGCGCAGCATGGCGATGGCTTGGTCGAGCGGCTGGCCGTCGGCGTCGAGGGTGTCTGCGGGCAGCGGCTGGCCGGTGGCCTCTGCCAGCCAGTCGGCGGTGGCCGGGGTGTAGTGGCCGCCCTCGGCCCGGGCGCACAGGTCGCCGAGCACGGAGCCGGCCTCCACCGAGGCGAGCTGGTCCTTGTCGCCGAGCAGCACCAGCCGCGCCCGGGGCGGCAGCGCCTCGAGCAGCGCGGCCATCATGCCCACGTCCACCATGGAGGCCTCGTCCACCACCAGCACGTCCAGCGGCAGGGGGTTATGGCGATCGTGGCGGAAGCGGCGGGTGTCGGGACGCGAGCCCAGCAGTCGATGCAGGGTGCTGACTTCCGTAGGAACCGCTTGCTTGAGTGCTTCGGCCGGGTTTTCGCGCAGCAAGCTGCGCTCCCACGGGGAGGCTTCGTCGGCTTTCAACAGGGCGGCCAGCTTGTCGAAGGGCAGTCGGCCCACTTGTGCTGCTATGGACTCGTTGAGCCGGGCGGCGGCCTTGCCGGTGGGGGCGGCCAGGCGGATACGCAGCGGCTGCTTGCCCTCGCCGAGGGCCTGGGCCTGGAGCAGGGCGAGCAAGCGCACCACGGTAGTGGTCTTGCCGGTGCCGGGGCCGCCGGTGATCACCGCGAAGCGCGAGCGGCCGGCCAGGGCGCAGGCGGCCTTCTGCCAGTCGAACTGGTCCTGGGGTGGGAAGAGAGTATCGAGGATCGGGCGCAGGACTTTGGGATCGACGGGGCGCCTGTCGGCGCCATTCGCCGATGCGTCGGACCGGCGCGAAGCTGCGCTCCCACAGGGGGTATCCCCATCGCGCGGCAGAGCTGTATTCCCACAGGGAGATTCGAGGCGGTCGGAGATCCGGGTGTGGATATCCTGCTCGTGCTGCCAGTAGCGGCGCAGGTAGAGCCGGGGGCGCTCGGCGGTGCCGGCGAGCACCAGCGGGGTGCTGCCGGGGCCGGTGGCGACCAGCTCGGGCTGGTCGAGGGCGGCGCGCCAGGCGGCGAGGTCGAGCGCGGCCATCACCCGGCTGGGCAGCGGCGGCGGGTCCTCCAGGCTGTCGCCCTCCGGCGGCAGCGAGAGCGCCAGGTCCGGGGCGGCCAGGGTCTGGGCCAGGTCCAGGCACACATGGCCGCGGCCGAGTTGGTGGCTGGCCAGGGCCGCCGCGAGCAGCGGCAGGGGTGAGGCCTCGCTTACCTCGCGATGCAGGAAGGCGGCGAAGGCGCGGTCCAGCGAGCGCAGCCAGCCGCGTTCCACCCAGCGGTCGAGCAGGGCGAACAGCGACGCGTGATCGCGCAGCGCCCGCTCGGGGGCAGCAACGGATTCCGACGCCTGGTCGGTGGCGTGGTGTGGGGTATCCGGCGTCATGCGGCGTCCTCCTCGGCGGCGCGGAACAGGGCATCGAGCGCGAGGATCAGCTCGCTCGGCGGGCGTTCGGCGTGCACGCCCCGTGAGGGCGCGCGGGTGCCGCGCAGGAAGACGTAGAGGGCCCCGCCCAGGTGGCGCTCGGGGTCGTAGTCCGGCAGCCGGGCCTGGAGCAGCCGGTGCAGGGCCAGCAGGTAGAGGCAGTACTGCACGTCGTAGCGCTTCTCGAGCACGGCCTCGGCCATCGCCGCCTCGGTGTAGGCGGCATCGTCGGCGCCCAGGTGGTTGGACTTCCAGTCGAGCACGTAGAAGCGCCCCCAGTGCTCCACCACCAGGTCGATGAAGCCCTTGAGCATGCCGTTGAGGGTGTCGGGCTCCAGCGCCGGCCGGGGCCGGCCACCCAGTGTGTAAGCGCTCACGAGGGCGTCGAGCCTTCTCGTGTCGACCTTGTGGGCGGCGAACCAGAATTCCAGCTCCACCCGGTAGCCGGCAAGCGCATCGAGGCGTAGCGGGGCGGCCTCATCCGGCACCGGCAACGGCGTGGTCAGCAGCTCCGGCAGCCACTGCGAAAGCGCTTCGATCTGGCCCTCCCAGCCGCGGCGGTTGGCGCGCCGGGCCAGGGTGTCCTCGCGCAGCGCGGCGTCCTCGGCCACCTTGGCGAAGCCCTCCTCTCCGGCCCATTCCAGCAGGCCGTGCAGGAAGGTGCCCGCCGAGGGCCCGCGGGGGAAGCGATGAAGCGAGCCCTCGCTCACCGCGGCGGCGCCGGCATCGAAGGGCTCGTCGATCACCTCCATCGCCGTGGCCTCGTCGGCGGTGGTGGGCTCGGGGGCTGGTTCGGCCTCGGCGGCGGTCTCTGGGCCTGCCTCGTCCGGGGTGGCCCCGGCACGCAGCGCCGAGTAGCTGGCGATCCACCAGTGCTCGCGGATGGTCCGGGTGGGCGCGCGGGCCTCCCCTAGCGCCTCCGTCTCGGTGGCCAGGTGCACCGGGGCGGGATCGGCCGCCGGGGCCTCGGTCACCCGCACCCGGCCGGAGTCGTCGGCTTTCTTGTCGGCCAGGGCCTCCAGGGCCGGGCGCAGGGCCTCGGGGGGCAGCGGCTCGCCACCGGAGAGCAGGTGGCCGACGGCGCTGCGCTCCATGGCCTCCAGCGGTGCCAGGCCGATCCAGGTGGCGTGGCGGGCGCGGGTCAGGGCCACGTAGAGCTTGCGCAGGTCCTCGCCCAGCCGCTCGCGGTCGGCCCGGGCCAGGATGGCCTCGTCGGCGTCCAGGGAGAGGCGCAGGTTGCCGTCGTCGTCGTGCCAGCGCAGCGGCAGGTCGCCGGCCTTCACCGGGCGGAAGGCGGCGATGAAGGGCAGGAACACCAGCGGGTACTCCAGGCCCTTGGACTTGTGGATGGTCACCACCTGCACCAGGTCGGCGTCGCTCTCCAGGCGCAGCCGGTGGGCGTCGGACTGCTCGTGGGGCCGGGCCCGGGACTCGGCCAGATGGCGCAGCAGGGCATGCTCGCCGTCGATCTCGGCGCTGGCCTCCTGGAGCAGCTCGCCCAGGTGCAGCAGATCCGTCAGTCGCCGTTCTCCTTCCGGCACGGTGAGCAGCCGGCCGGGCACGGCGAAGTCGGCCAGCAGCCGGTGCAGCATGGGCAGCACGCCGCGGCGCTGCCACTGGCGGTGGTAATCGCGGAACTGCATCACCCGCGCCTCCCAGGCCAGCTCGTCCTGCTGGGGGCCGCCGTTCAGGGCGTCGAGCTCGGCCAGGCCCAGGCCCAGGCTGGGGGTGGCGAGCGCCGCGCGCAGGGCACGCTCGTCGTCCGGGGCGGCGCAGGCGGCCAGCCACACCTCCAGCTCGGCGGCGGCCTCGGTCTCGAACACGCCCTCCTTGTCGGAGAGGTAGACGCTGCGGATGCCGCGGGCGAGCAGGGCGCTGCGGATGGCGCGGGCCTCGCCGGCGTTGTTGACCAGCACGGCCAGGTCCGAGGGCGCCAGGGGGCGGAATTCTCCGTCTTGCTCGAAGCCGGCCTGCCCGGCCTGGCCCTCGCGCAGCAGCGCGGCCATCTCGGCGGCGCAGCGCCCGGCCAGCTCGGCGAGGTAGGCGGACTTCGACAGCGGCGTCTCGGCGGCGAGGTGCCAGAGGGTCAGCGCCGGCTGGGCGGTGCCCAGGCGCACCAGGGCGTCTTTCCTGCCCTTCGCCTCGACAGGACTGAAGGGAACGGCATTATCGTCCCCGCGGCGGAACAGGAAGGCGCCGGTCTCGCTGCGCTCGGCGTGGGCGAACACCCGGTTCACGGCCTCGACCATGGGCGCGGCGGAGCGGAAGTTGGTGCCGAGCGTGACGTGGCGGCCGGCGGTGTCGCGCCGGGCCTGGAGGTAGGTGTGGATATCGGCGCCGCGGAAGGCATAGATGGCCTGCTTGGGGTCGCCGATCAGCAGCACGGCGCTGTCGTCGCGGTCCTCGGCGAGCCGGTAGACCCGGTCGAAGAGCCGGTACTGCACCGGGTCGGTGTCCTGGAACTCGTCGACCAGGGCCACCGGGAACTGCTCGCGGATGCGCGCGGCCAGCGTCTCGCCGGCTTCCCCCGCGAAGGCGGCGTCCAGGCGGTGCAGCAGGTCGTCGGGGCCGAGCTCGGCGCGGCGGCGTTGCACCGTCTCGCGGCGCGCGGCCATCCAGTGCACGGCATGGGCGAGCAGGTCGGCGAAGGGATCGGGCAGCTCGGCGAACCGCTCCGGCAGCTCGGCCAGGGCCTCCAGCGCCGGCAGGTTGGGCACCGGGTCTTCCTTCCAGATCTCGGCGAGGCCCTCGGGCGTCAGGCGCTTCCAGGCGGCGTCGGTCAGCGCCGGGGTGGCCAGTTCCGGGTCGCTCGCCCAGTCGCGCAGGGCGCCGAGCCAGTTGGCGCGGTGCTTGGCGTTGAGCTTCTGGCCGTTGAACGCCTTGCGCTTGGCGGCGGCCTCGAGCAGCGCTTCCAGCTCGTCGAGCCAGGCCGGCCAGGGCGCCTTGAGTTCGGCCAGGGCCGCGGCGCGCTGCTCGCGGTAGGCGACCAGGGCCTCGGCCGGCGGTGGGGCCGCGGGCAGGGCGGCGGCATGGGTGCGCAGCCGGGCGGCGGTGTCGTTGAGGGCGTCCGGGGTGGTCCAGTAGCGGGCGACGATCTCCAGCGCCTCGGGGGCGAGATCGTAGTAGAAGCTGCGCCAGTAGTCCCGGGCGATCTCCAGGTCCATCTCCGACTGGTCCAGCGCCATCTCCAGGGCGAACAGGCTGCCGCTGTCGAAGGCGTGCTCGCGCAGCATGCGGTGGCACCAGGAGTGGATGGTGGAGACCGCGGCCTCGTCCATCCACTCGGCGGCCAGGCGCAGGCGCCGGGCGCAGGTCGGCCAGCTCTCCCGAGGGTAGCTGTCGCGCAGGGCGATCAGCGGATCGCCGCCCGGCGGAGCGTCGCCCGCATTATCCCCAGGGGTTGAGTTATCCACCGGTGGTTCGGCGAAGAGGTCGGCGGTTTCATTCTGGGACGGGGCTTTTGCTGGAGCAGGTCTTTCCGGAGGCGCTGTAAACCCATCCTTGGGCGCTACCGATTCCTTCCTTGGAATCGGACCTCCTCCAAGACCTGCTCCAGACGCCCCTTCGGGGTTTACGCCGCCTATCTCAACCGTGCTGATGTCGTTCTGAAAAGCGTCCGCCGCTTCCACCAGCCGGGCGCGGATGCGGTCGCGCAGCTCCTGGGTGGCGGCGTTGGTGAAGGTCACCACCAGGATCTCCGGCGGGGTCAGCGGCCGTGGGAAGCTGGCCGCGTCCTCGGCGTCGCGGGGACCGAGCACCAACCGCAGGTAGAGCAGGGCGATGGTGAAGGTCTTGCCGGTGCCGGCGCTGGCCTCGATCAGCCGGCTGCCGGTGAGCGGCAGGGCCACCGGGTCGAGGCGCGGGGGCTCGGTCGTCTGCACGGTCTCTGCTGACGTCATGCGCGTCCTCCCTGGCGCTTGCCTCCGTTCTTGCCGTTGCCGCCCCTGGTCGTCTTCACGGTGTCGTGGAGGGGGGCGTAGAGGGCGTCACACAGCTCGCTGAAGCGCCGGCCGGCGGCCTGGTGGCGCGCGAGGCTCTCCAGGTCCCGCCACTGGCGGGCCAGGTAGGGATCGCGGTCGCGCTCGCCCGCCGTGTAGTCGTCGCCTTCGAAGACGCGCACCGCGGCCTTCCAGGCCTTGAGGTCGGTCTCCTCGGCCTTGCTTGTCTGTGAAGAGCCGTCGTCGCCGAAGACGCGGGCCAGGGCGCTTTCGTCGCCGCCCTTCTCGTGCCAGGTGAAGGCGGTGTCCCGTGCCAGCGGCAGGGGCGCGGTCATGCCGGCGCGCCAGGCCTTGGCGATGGCCTCCAGGTGGGCCCGGGCGGTGGCCTCACTCATCGGCGGCAGGGTGCCGCCGCCGGCCCGGGAGAGCAGTTCGGTGGTCATGGGGCCGAGGGCGAGCTGGCCGGCGAGGTGACTGAGCCAGGGGCCCAGCCAGTGCTTCCAGTTGTACTTGCCCTTGTTGATCAGGCTGCTGGTCATCAGTACCAGCCGGCAACGCTCGCCGGCGGCGTTCTCGCGCAGGCCGTCCAGCCAGTCCTCGATATGCAGCGGGCCCTCGTCGGTGGCGAGTTCCAGCGAGACGAGGGCCGAGGTCTCCCAGGCATGGGGCCAGGCCTCGAGCTTATTGGCATAGGCCTCGAAGAGGGCGTCCAGCGGCTCGACCAGTTGCTCGCGCATCAGCTCGGCGAAGCCGCCCATGGCCAGGCGCCCCTCGCGCTCCAGGCGCTCCAGGGTGTCCTGGACGGCGGGGGTGGGGGAGGCGCCCTCGTCCACGGCGCGGCGCCCGGCCTCGATCAGCGCCTGCTGGAGCTGCCAGTGGTCCAGGCCGTCGAGGGCGAAGGGCTCGTGGTCGGGGCTCTCCAGGGCCTCGCGCTCGAGGAAGACCCCGAGGCGGGTGGTGAAGAAGGCCTTGACCGGGTCCTTGAGGAAGCCACTGAGGCTGGCCAGCGTAAGCGCCGTATCGAGCGCCAAGGGCGGCAAGGCTGCTGCGCTCGGCGATACGGCGTTAAAACCAGGCTCAAGATGCTCATTTACGTCTTGTAAACTCCGCTCTCTCGCCTGGTTTTGCCTTGTCTCGTCTTCGCTCGCGACGCCTTGTGGCTTTGTCTGAACAGAGTGTACCGCCCGCCATTCATGGGCATAGGTGAAGAGCCGGGCGTCGTCCGAGAAGTAGCTGCGGCTGAACGGCTGCAGCGGGTGCTCGGTGGTCAGGGCGTCGAGCAGGGCCTGGCCGGCGTCATCTTGCTCTTCTGCGCCTTCCAGCCTCCAGCCGGTGGCCAGGTGGTCGCGGAGCTGGCCGAGCAGCACCGAGGGCGGCCGGGGCTCGTTGTCGTGGATGCTGCGGCCGACCCAGCTGATCATCAGGCGGTCGCGGGCCGAGAGCAGCGCCTCGAGGAAGAGATAGCGGTCGTCCTCGCGGCGCGAGCGGTCGCCGGGGCGGTAGTCGTGGCCCATCAGGTCGATGTCCAGGGGCCGCTGGGTGCGCGGGTAGTCGCCGTCGTTCATGCCCAGCAGGCAGACGTGGCGGAAGGGGATGGCGCGCATCGGCATCAGGGTGGCGACGTTCACCGCCCCGGCCAGGAAGCGCTGGGAGAGGCTGGCCTGGCCGAGCTGGCCGAGCCAGTGCTCGCGCACCACCGAGAGCGGCAGGGCCTCCGTCAGGCGGGCGTCCTCGGTGGTCTCCTGCCACTCCTCCAGCCCCTCCTCCAGCCGGCTCAGGGTGGCGAGGTCGGCCTCGTCCTCAGCGGCGAAGCACTCGCCCAGCAGCCCGCGCAGCCGACGGCACCAGGTCGGCACGTCGGCGGGCTCGGCGAGGGCGCGCCACTGGGCCTCCAGGACGTCGAGCAGGTCCATCAGCGGGCCGGCCAGGGCCGCCTCCAGGCCGCCGATGTCGCCGAAGGGCTCGATGTCGTGCCAGGGCCCCTCAGCGGTGTCGCCCACCGCGTAGCCGAGCAGCAGGCGGCGCAGGCCGAAGGCCCAGGTGTTGGCGGTGAGGCCGCCGGGCAGGTCGAGCCGGGCGCGCTGCTCGGCGTCCAGCCCCCAGCGGATGCCGGCGCCCTCGATCCAGCGGCGCAGCACCGGCAGGGCCTCGGCGTCCAGGCCGAAGCGGCCGCGCAGGGCGGGCACCTCCAGCAGGTCGAGCAGGTCGCTCACCGTGAGCCGCGACTCCGGCAGGTGCAGCAGCGACTCCAGGGCCACCAGCAGCGGCTGGCGATGGCGGCTGGTCTGGTCGGAGAGGGTGAAGGGGATGTGGCGCGGGTCGTCCGGCGGCAGGCGGCCGAACACCGCCTGGACGGCGGCGGCGTAGGTGTCGATGTCGGGCACCATCACCAGCACGTCCCGGGGGCGCAGCGTGGGGTCGGCGTCGAAGGCGGCGAGCAGCTGGTCGTGGAGGATCTCCACCTCGCGCAGGGCGCTGTGGGCGACGTGGAAGCGCAGGCTGTGATCCCGGGCCGGGTCCACGGCCGGCCAGGTGTCGCGGGTCTCCCGGGGCGGGCGCAGCTCGAGGATGTCGTCCTGGAGCTGCTGGAGCAGCCCCGGCGCCTCGCCCTCGGCGGGGGAGTCGAAGAGGTCGATGCGCAGCGCCTCGGCGTCGAACATCGCCCGGTAGGCGTCCTGGTCGTCGAACTCGTCGAGCAGGCGCAGGTAGTCGCGGCCCTGCTTGCCCCAGGCGGCGAGCAGCGGCTGGGCGTGGAGGTGCAGCTGGGTGTCGTCGAGCTCGAGCGGCATGCCCGGGCGGTGGCGCTGGCGCCGACGGGCGGCACGCAGGAGATCCTTGTGCTCGATGATGTCCGCCCAGTAGTGGCGGCAGGGGTTGTGCACGCAGAGCAGCACCTGGCAGACCTTCGATACCGCGGCCAGCGCCTCCAGGGTCTGGCGGGGCAGCGAGGAGATGCCGAACACCACCACCCGGCGCGGCAGGCCGGGAGGCCGCGTCTCCGGCGTCAGCTCACGGCAGGCCTCGAGGAAACGGGTATGCACCCAGGCGCGGCTGGTGGCGAGGCCCGCCTCGCCGATGTCGTCGCGCAGCCGCCGCCACAGGGCCGGCTGCCAGCGCTGGTCCTCGGCCAGCGGCCGGGCCTGGCCGCGGGCGTCGATCAGCTCGTCGCGGCCCTCGGCCCAGGCGGCCAGCCAGTCGGCGCGGTAGACCTGGTACTGGTCGAAGAGGTCGGCCAGGCGCTCGGCGAGCTGGTGGCGCTTGCGGAGGTCCTCGTCGTCGGCCAGGAAGCGGGCCAGGGGCGCGAAGGTGGGGTCACCCAGCAGCTCGGGCAGCAGGCGCATCAGCCGCCAGACGAGCCGCGGCTTGTCCAGCGGCGAGGCCGGCGGCACCGCCTCGCTTCCCAGCACGGCCCGGTAGGCCTGCCACAGGTAGCGCGCCGGCAGGGTGACGTCCATGGCCGCGGCGATGCCGGCGCCCGCGGGCGGGTCGGCGGCCAGGGCCAGCTTCAGCCACTGGCTGATGCCGTTGCTCTGGACCAGGATGACCTCGTCCTCCAGAGGGCCCAGCGGGTGCCCGCGAAGCCACTCCACCGCCAGGTCGCGCAGCGCCTCCAGGCGATTGCCATGCACCACCATGAAGCCGGGCGTCAGGGCAGTCTCGGTGGTGATGAGCATGGCGAATCCTTCGCGGCGTTGGACGGGCCTTCATGGTGCCGCAAAACCCCATCGGCATAAACGTGGTTGAGCACTGGCCCGCCCGGCCCATCGGCGTCACCATGATAGGCACGACCGCATGACGGGAGCCTGTCGCATGGACACCCCCACCCTCGAGCTCGACGCCCCGGTGGGCGTGATCGCCGACACCCACGGCACGCTGCGCGACGAGGCGCTGGCGATGCTGCAGGGCTGCGGGCTGATCGTGCACCTCGGCGACGTGGGCGGCCGGGCCCGGGACGAGGCGATCCTCACGCGGCTCGCCGAGCTGGCGCCGGTCCACGCCGTGCGCGGCAACGTCGACACCGCGGCCTGGGCCGAGGCGTTGCCCTGGCACCGGGACCTGGTGGTCAACGGCTGGCGCCTGCACCTGGTGCACGACATCGCCGACTTCGCCCCCGGGACGCCCTGCGACGCCGTGCTCCACGGCCACTCCCACAAGGCGCGCAACGAATGGCATGACGGCCGATTGCTGTTCAACCCCGGCGGCGCCGGCCGGCGCCGCTTCTCGCTGCCGCTGACCCTGGGCAAGCTGTGGGCCGAGGAGACGGCCCTGCGCGGCGCCATCCTGCACCTGCCCCGCTAGACACGATGGATTGACCTGCCCCGCCTCAACGTCGTGGGTTACGTTGAAGTTGAGGCAACAACACAGAGCCACTATTGAGGGAGGCAGGTCATGAAACAGTCTAACGCAACTCAGCCGGCCGTTGATCAGCGCGCTATCGCCGAGCGGCTCAACGCCGCCAGCGACACCCATGCCGCCTACATCGGCCTGGACGTGCACCAGGCCAGCATCTCCGTGGCCATCGCCGAGGCGGGGCGTCAGGCGCCCGAGTCCCGCGGCGAGATCCCCAACGATCCCAAGGCCATCGGCCAGCTGATTCGCCAACTGAGCCAACGCTTCGAGGGGCAGCCGTTGCTGTTCAGCTACGAGGCCGGCCCCTGCGGCTATGGGGTCTACCACCAGGTCCAGCTCAGTGGCCATGACTGTGAGGTGGTCGCCCCGTCCTTGATCCCTCAGCGTGCCGGGGATCGCGTCAAGGCCGACCGGCGAGACGCACAGATGTTGGCACGCCTGTCGCGCTCCGGCGAGCTCACCCCGGTGTGGGTCCCCACGCCGGAGCAGGAGGCGATTCGCGACCTGACACGGGCCCGTGAAGACATGAAGGCCATCGAGCTCAAGGCGCGGCAGCGACTGGGGGCCTTCCTGCTACGGCATGGCAAGGTCTATCCCGGCAAGAGCAAGTGGGGCCAGGCGCATTTCCGCTGGCTGGAGACCGTTCGCTTCGACACCCCGGTTCAGCAGATCGTGCTGGAAGAGTACGTGGATGCCGTGAAGGACGCCCAGCGTCGCGTGGCCGGCCTGGAGGAGCAGATGGAGGCTGCGTTGCCGGGCTGGTCGCTGGCGGCAGTGGTTGAGGCGGTACAGGCAATGCGCGGCGTGAGCCTGATCACGGCCATGACGGTGCTCGCCGAACTCGGTGACATCAGCCGCTTCGACTCGCCCCGTCAGCTGATGGCCTACCTGGGGCTCGTTCCCAGCGAGCACTCCAGCGGCGGCAGTCGGCGCCAGGGCGGTATCACCAAGACCGGCAATGGCCATGTGCGACGCGTGCTGGTGGAAGCCGCCTGGAGCTACCGCTTCCCGGCGCGCAAGACGCGCATCATTCAGCGGCGGGCGGAGAAGACCTCGCCAGCGGTTCAAGCCATCGCCTGGGAGGCCCAGAAACGACTGTGCGGGCGTTACCACCGACTGGCCGCCACGGGCAAGGTGGCGCAGCAGGTCACCACGGCGGTGGCCCGAGAACTGGCGGGGTTCCTGTGGGCCATCGTCTGCGAAGCCATGAGCAAGCCGCACGGCAGCCGAGCGACCGCATGACGATGTCCCCGTGTCTACGTGTCAGGGAGCGTCGGGCCGGTGGGAGAACCCCTGAGGCTCCTATGAGGCCCCCACTCTCCGGGGTTGGGTGACCCTCGCTTCTAGACCAGGGTAGCTCCGCGACGAAGTGATGAAAGGTCGGTACCCGACCCACGAATACCAGAGAGATCCACCGTCGCTGATAGCCCTTCGCTTCCTGACCCGTAGGCACTGAAGACAACCGCATGCACCCGAGACAACCGAACCCTTGACAGGTCAATCCATACCAGGAGCCTGTCGGGCTTAACGCTGATCTACTGCGAATCCCGGGCTTTCGGCCAACTTCATTCGATCCATTTCGTTAAATAGCACGCTATTCGCCTCAATCGATCGATGAATTTGACTCGAAATCCGTGATTCTCGTGACGATCGGCCAAACCCGACAGGCTCCTAGGGCGGCTCCTTCACGCGTGTTGGGTCTCCGCAGTACAACCCAGGATCGTGGTGGATGCGCTGACGCTTATCCCCCCTACCCCTGAGTCCGGGATCGGAGATTCGTCTGATTTTTCCCGTCGTCGCGTTGACTGCCTCGGGTCCCCTGCCTAGGCAGATCGATAGGCCCCCTTGCCAGGCGCCCGGGCGCCTGGCGTTCGAGGCTTACCGCAAGGGGGAGCGGCGACGTGCAGCAAGAACCGCAGGGGAGGGGATCATGACGGCGACAACGAGACACCTGGTGCTGGGGATCTGCCTGATGGGGGTCGCCTTGGGGGTGTCGGCGAATGAGCTGACCGGCGTCTACTGCGGCCGGGACGGTAGCGACATCCTGGTCGTCGATGACCGGGGGGAGAGGGTCGGGTTGACGTTCAGCTCCTGGCAGGGCGGAGGGCACCATTGCGGCAAGGGAAGGCTGACGGCGACCCGCCGCGGCGAGGCGTATGAGGTGACGGACGGGAGCTGTTCCCTGACCCTGTCCCGCGACGCGGCGGCCATCACCCTCGCGGCGACACCCTATGATGCCTGCAAGCGCCAGTACTGCGGTGCCCGGGCGGCGCTGGAGGCCATGAGCCTGCCGCTGTCGAGCCGCCGGCCCCTGCCGGCCCCCTTCGAGCAGATCTCGATCATGGAGACGCCGCTCTGCCGGTAGCCGCCAGGCGCCGACCCGGGATCCCGGATCGCGGGTCGGGGCTACTCCAGGTGGAAGGGCACCTCGCCGGCCTCATGGGCCAGCAGCCACTGCTTGCGGCCGATGCCGGCCGCGTAGCCGGTCAGCCGGCCGTCGCTGCCGATCACCCGGTGGCAGGGCACCACGATGGCCAGGGGATTCTTGCCGTTGGCGGCGCCCACGGCGCGCTGGCCGCCCTTGCAGCCGAGCTGCTCGGCGATCTCGGCGTAGCAGCGGGTCTCGCCGAAGGGGATGGTCGAGAGCGCCCCCCAGACGCGGCGCTGGAAGTCGGTGCCGCCGGGGGCCAGCGGCAGGTCGAACGCGCGACGGCTGCCGTCGAAGTACTCCTCGAGCTGGGCACGGGCCCGTTCGGTGAGCGAGTTGGGCCGGGCCGGCGCGTCTTCCTCCAGCACGAAGGCGATCTCGGTGAGCCCCGCCTCGTTGGCGCTCAGGCGGATCAGGCCCAGGGCCTCGGTCTCCGGCGGCCGGTAGTAGTCCAGGGCGTCATCGGTCATCGGCATGGCTCCTCCTGTGGGGGTGAGAGAGGTCCAGGGACCAGAGCTGCAGGGTCAGGTAGCTGCGCCAGGGCGCGGCGAGGGCCGGGTCGGCCCCGTCGAGCCGGTGCAGGGCCCGGCGCACGCCGGCATCGCCGTCCAGCCAGACGTCGGGGGCGCCGGTGCCGCGCAGGGCCGCGTAGTTCGCCGTCCAGGGGCCGATGCCCTTGAGGGCGGTCCAGTCGGCCGGTTCGTCGCTGGCCTCGTCTCCAGCGTACCAGGCCGCGAAGCGGCGCAGGGTATTCCGGCGCGCGCCGGGCATGGCCAGCCACGCCAGGTCGCTGGCGGCGATGGCGGTGGGGGTGGGGAAGTGGCGACGCTCGTCCCCGGCCGGCTCGCCCAGCTCCGCCACCAGGCGGCTGACCAGGCGGCGGGCGGCGACGATGGACACCTGCTGGCCGAGGATGGCGCGTACCCCGGCCTCGAAGGGCGACCAGACGCCGGGCAGGCGCAGGCCCTCGATCAGCGCGAGGCCGGGCAGGGCGCGGCCCAGGTGGGCCTCGATGGTGGCGGTGTCGGCGTCCAGGTCGAGCAGCCGGCGGATGCGGCGCACCACCGGCGCCAGGGCGCGCAGGTCGTCCAGCGCCAGGCGCACCCGGAAGGCGTGTCGCTCCGGGACGTGCTCGGCGGTGAACTCGCCTCGCGCCTCGCCCCAGCGGATCCGGCGACCGACATGCCGCTCGCCCACCCACTCCAGGCCCTCGATGGCGCGGTCGGCGTGGAAGTCCCGCAGGACCTCCCAGGCGTAGGGCGGGCGGTAGGCCAGCCACAGCGTCAGGTCCTCGTCGGCCTTCCCCGCCCGGCGGCGCAGGTCCCGGCGCGCCTGGCCGATGCGCTCGCGAAAGGCATCGTTGAAGCGGCGCAGGCTGCGAAAGCCGCTGGCGTAGGCGATGTCCGTGACCGGCAGGGTCGTCTGGTGGAGCAGCTGCTTGGCGAACAGGCACTGGCGGTGCTGGGCGTAGGCCTTGGGCGAGACGCCGAGATGGCGCTCGAACAGCCGGCGCAGGTAGCGCTCGCCGATGCCCAGCCGCCCGCACAGCTCGGTGAGCGTCCCCGCCTGAAGCGCGCCCTCGTCGATCAGCCGCAGGGCCCGCTCGAGTGTCGTATGGGTGCCCCGCCAGACGGGGGAGTCCGGCGCGCTGTCCGGTCGGCAGCGCAGGCAGGGGCGGAAACCGGCCTCGGCGGCGGCCAGGGCGTTGGCGAAATAGCGGACGTGGCCCTCCCGGGACGGGGTGGCGGGGCAGATCGGCCGGCAGTAGATGCCGGTGGTCGTCACGCCGACGACGAAGCGGCCATCGAAGCGGGCGTCCCGGGCCAGGCGGGCCTGGCGGCACTGGGCGGGGTCCAGCATGGCGGCGTTCCTCGATTCCGGCTCTTCCTCGCCAGTGTATCGCGCCTGGCGGAGAAGACTCGCCGGAATCGGCCCTCGAGGTGGGCGGCTCCCGGACCGGCTTCACCCCCCGGCCCGGCGCCGGGTCTCGCTGGGCGTCTCGCCGAACGTCTGGCGGTAGCGCTGGCTGAAGCGTCCCATATGGGTGAATCCCCAGCGCATGGCGGCCTCGGTGATCGAGGCGTTGCCGTCATCGGTCTGCAGCGCCGCCCGGACCCGTTGCAGGCGTACCTGGCGGAGATACTCCATCGGGCTCTGGTGGCGGAAATCGCGAAACCCGGCATACAGCGTTCGCAGGCTCACGCCGGCGGCCTCGGCCAGCAGCGCCGGCGTCAACGGCTCCTGGGCATGCCGCTCGATGTACTCCTCGACCCGCTTGACGTGGCGCGGCGCCAGGCGCCGCTCGCCCTGCTGCAACGCCTCGGTGTAGTTGTGGGGCTGGATCGCCAGCAGGGTGCCGATGACCAGCTGCTCGAGCTGGGGGGCGATCAGCGGTTGCCCGGGGGCGCCGGGCGATGCCTTGAGCAGCCGGGCCAGGTAGGCGATGAGGTGAAACCAGTTCGGGTCGTCCCGCCAGCGCAGCCCCGGCTGGAAGCACAGCGGCTCGCGCAGCGGGCGGCCGAGCTGACGGCTGCAGGCCAGATCCAGCGCCTCGCGCTCGATGCGCAGCATCAGCTGGTCGCAGTCGCCGCTCCAGCGCATCTCCAGCCGTTCCGTCGGGTTGAGCACCGAGGCCAGCGCCCCCGTCGAGTCGATGGCTTGCCGGTCGGCGAGGATCTCGGCCTGCCCGCAGACCGGCATCTGGATCAGGTAGAAGCGCTCGAGCCGTTCGGGATCGATCCGCACCTCGCGGCCGTAGGTCAGGCGGTTGAGCGAGACCTTGCCCAGGCCGACGGAGTGCAGCCGGGCCCTGAGGGGGCCGTCACCACAGAGGGTGTCCAGCCGGTGCGGCTTGAACACGCTGGAGACGTTCTCCTGGGCCTCTTCCAGGGCATCGGAGCTGAAGACCAGCCGACGGTCGTCCTCCAGCAGCGCCGATCGCAGCCAGCCGGGTATACGGTTTTCCGGTTTCATGGGGCTCTCCCTTGGGAAACACTCCGGAAATGCCTGCGCATGCAAATCGCTTCGTTGCGCGGTGCTCGAAAGCTCGCCTAACCCCTCGTTATGTCTCGCTTTCTGTGCTCCGTGCGCCTTGCGCTTCACTATGCTCGGCAATTTACTCAGCGTTTCCCTTGTTGTTGTTGTCATCCGCCCGGTCATGCCGGGTGGTGTCGCAGGGGTGTGGCCAGTATAAGCCCGCGATTTCTTGATCCAGGCCCTGCCGATGCACTTTCTGCACGGAACGGATAGCCGCTGCAGTAGCCGGCGCGTGCCGCCGGGGAGACCCGGCCTAAGGTGGACCTCGTGGATTCCAACAACAACCGAGGAGACACCACCATGGGCACCTCCATCGAGATCCGGGCGGCGGATGGCAGCGGCAGTTTCGGCGGGTATCTGGCGGTCCCGGCCGCCGGCAGCGGGCCGGGCATCGTGCTGCTGCAGGAGATCTTCGGCATCAACGCCACCATCCGCGAGATCGCCGATTACTACGCCGAGGAAGGCTATGTGGTGCTGGCGCCGGACCTGTTCTGGCGCCAGGAAGCGGGGGTCGAGCTGGGCTATGGCCCCGAGGACTGGCAGAAGGCCTTCGGCTTCTACCAGGGCTTCGACCAGGACCTGGGCGTGGCGGACATCGGCGCGGCCATCGAGACGCTGCGGTCCCGTCCCGAGTGCAGCGGCCCGGTCGGGGCACTGGGCTTCTGCCTCGGCGCTCGGCTCGCCTATCTCACCGCCTGCCGCTGCGACGTGGCGGCCGCGGTGGGCTACTACGGCATGGGCATCGAGCACCACCTGGACGAGGCGGACGCGATCCAGGGCCGGCTGGTGCTGCACTTCGCCGAGAACGACGAGTACTGCCCGGCGGCGGCGCGCCAGGACATCCAGGCCGCCCTGGCGGGCCGCGACAACATCGAGCTGTATCTCTATCCCGGCGTGGATCACGCCTTCGCCCGGCCGGGCTCCGAGCACTACCACAAGCCCTCGGCGCTGATGGCGCACCAGCGCTCCGTGGCGGCCTTCCGCCAGGCCATGGGCCCCCGCTACGACCTCTCCGCGCTGTGGGACAAGCACTGCGAGTACGAGTTCTCCACCCGCAACGTCGACGACACCATGGCGACCATGGTCGCCGAGCCCTACGTCAATCACATCCCGACCCTCACCGGCGGCGTCGGCTATCGGGACCTGTACCGCTTCTACAAGCACCACTTCGTCGACAGCAATCCGGACGATACCCGGCTGGTTCCCATCTCCCGGACCATCGGCGAGACCCAGATCGTCGACGAGCTGCTGTTCTGCTTCACCCATGACCGCGAGATCGACTGGCTGCTGCCGGGCATCGCCCCCACCGGCAAGTACGTCGAGATCCCCCTGGTGGCCATCGTCAAGTTCCGCGGCGACAAGCTCTACCACGAGCACATCTACTGGGATCAGGCCTCGGTGCTGGTGCAGATCGGGGTGCTCGATCCCCAGGGACTGCCGGTGGCCGGGCATGCGACCGCCGCCAAGCTGCTGGACGAGACGCGGCCGTCCAACGAGCTCATGGCCAAGTGGGCCGAGAGCGCCGAACGCTGAACGGGGAGGGGACCGAGATGGAAGACTTTCACGCACGCACCGTGGTCATCACCGGCGGCGCCACCCTGATCGGGCAAGCCGTGGCCGAGGCCTTCGTCGCCGCCGGCGCCGGCGTCGCCATCCTGGACATCGATGCCGAGGCGGGGGCCGCCCTGGCGGATCGCCTGGGGCCGAGGGCCTGCTTCCTCGCCACCGACATCACCGACGATGCCCGGCTGCAGGAGTCGGTCGAGACGGTCGAGGCGCGCTTCGGCGGCATCGATGCCCTGATCAACCTGGCCTGCAGCTACCTGGACGAGGGGGCGGCCTCCTCGCGCGCCGACTGGCTGACGGCCCTGGACATCAACCTCGTCAGCGCCGTGATGGCGTCCAAGGCCGTGCTGCCGGCAATGCGGCGGCGGGGGGGCGGCGCCATCGTCAACTTCAGCAGCATCTCGGCCCAGGCCGCCCAGACCGGACGCTGGCTCTATCCGGCCAGCAAGGCGGCCATCCGCCAGCTGACGCGCAGCATGGCCCTGGACTTCGCCGAGGAGGGCATCCGGGTCAACGCGGTCTCCCCGGGCTGGACCTGGTCGCGGCTGATCGAGGAGGTCAGCGGCGGCGACCGAGAGCGCACCGACGAGGTGGCGGGGGACTTCCACATGCTCGGCCGCGCCGGCGACCCGGAGGAGGTCGCCCAGGTGGTGCTCTTCCTCTGCTCGGATCGCGCCAGCTTCGTCACCGGCGCCGACTACGCCGTCGACGGCGGCTACTCGGCCCTGGGGCCCGAGCAGCGCGTGCCGGCGATTCCCCGACTGGCCGGCTGAGACCGGCCCAACCAGCCCGAGGCTGGCACAACAACAACCCATCGTGGAGATCATCATGACCCGACGCATTGCCATCGTAGGGGCCGGCCAGTCCGGCCTGCAGACCGGGATCGGCCTGCTGAAACACGGCTACCAGGTGACCCTGCTGTCCAACCGCACCGCCGAGCAGATCCGCGGCGGGCGGGTGATGTCGAGCCAGTGCATGTTCGACCGGGCGCTGCAGACCGAACGCGACCTGGGCCTGAACTTCTGGGAGCGCGACTGCCCGCCGGTCGAGGGCATCGGCATGACGGTGCCCGATCCCGACCGGGAAGGGGCCAAGGCGATCGACTGGGCGGCGCGCCTCGATCGCCCGGCGCAATCGGTCGACCAGCGCCTCAAGATGCCGGTGTGGATGGACGAGTTCGAACGGCTCGGCGGCGAGCTGGTGATCCGGGATGCCGGCATCGACGACCTGGAGGAGCTGGCCGCCTCCCACGACCTGGTGCTGGTGGCCGCCGGCAAGGGGGACATCGTGCGCCTGTTCGAGCGCGATGCCGAGCGGTCCCGCTTCGACAAGCCCCAGCGAGCCCTGGCGCTGACCTATGTGCAGGGCATGACGCCGCGCGAGCCCTTCTCCCGGGTGGCCTTCAACCTGATTCCCGGCGTCGGCGAGTACTTCGCCTTCCCGGCCCTGACCCTGAACGGTCCCTGCGAGATCATGGTGTTCGAGGGCATTCCCGGCGGCCCCCTGGACTGCTGGCAGGACGTCTCGACTCCCGAGCAGCACCTGGCCAGGAGCCTCGAGCTGCTGCGTACCTTCGCCCCCTGGGAGGCCGAGCGCTGCCAGGACGTCCAGCTCACCGACGACCAGGGCATCCTCGCCGGGCGCTTCCCGCCGACCGTGCGCCAGCCGGTCGCGACCCTGCCTTCCGGACGCCGGGTCATGGGCATCGCCGATGCGCTGGTGGTCAATGATCCGATCACCGGCCAGGGCTCCAACAACGGCGCCAAGTGCAGCCGCGTCTACCTCGACGCCATCCTGGCCCGAGGGGAGCAGGCCTTCGATGCCGACTGGATGCACGCCACCTTCGAGACGTACTGGGGCTATGCCAGGGACGTGGTGAGCTGGACCAACAGCCTGCTGCTGCCGCCCGAGGAGCACATCCTGAACCTGCTCGGCGCGGCGGAGGAGTCCCCGTCCCTGGCCTCGGTACTGGCCAACGGCTTCGACAACCCGCCCGATTTCCTCCCCTGGTGGCTGGATGCCCGGGCCTGCGATCACTTCGTCAACGACCATATGAAGAAGGGGGCCTGACATGACGACCCTGACGGCTTCGCCTCGCGCCGAGGCAACTCCGGCGATCGATGGCCGCGCCCTGCGCGACACCCTAGGCCGCTTCGCCACCGGCGTGACGATCGTCACCGCCCGGACCGAGGAAGGTGCCCCGGTGGGCATCACCGCCAACTCCTTCTCCTCGCTGTCGCTGGATCCGCCGCTGATCCTCTGGAGCCTGGCGCTCACGTCACCCAGCCTGCCGGCCTTCGCCGAGGGACGTGCCTTCGCGGTCAACATCCTCGGCCATCACCAGGATGCCCTGGCCATGCAGTTCGCCCGCCCGTCGGACGACAAGTTCGAGGGGGTGGCCCATCGCGACAACGCGGCGGGCGTGCCGCTGCTGGACGGGGCGCTGGCCCGGCTCGAATGTCGCGTGGAGTTCACCCGCATCGCGGGGGATCACCTGCTCATCGTCGGGCGGGTCCAGGCCTTCGCGACCGAGGAAGGGGAGCCCCTGCTGTTCTACCAGGGCGGCTTCCAGCGACTCAGCGCCTGAGCGACCCCGGGCTCCGCCTCGGCGGAGCCCGCTTCACCACAACGACGCAGAACAACAACGATCGGACGATCCTCATGACGCACTTATCGAAAGGCATGTCGGCCGGCATCGCCGGGCTGGCGCTGTCGCTGGCGACCGCCGCCCAGGCGACCGAGGGGGGCGGCTCGAGCTACCCCATGGGCGCGGAGAACTACCTGATGGGCGCCCTGCCGCCGCCGGGCCTCTATTCACTGCTGTATGCCAACCATTACGCCGCCGACGACTTCCGGGACGACGACGGCGACAGCCTGCCGATCGACTTCCGCCTGCGCGCGGACGTCCTGGCGCCGCGGCTGCTGTGGGTGACCGAGCGGCGCCTGCTGGGCGGGCAGCTGGCCTTCGCCGCGCTGCTGCCGCTGGTGGACCTGGACGTCTCGGTCAACGGCATGCAGGACAGCGACCGGGGCCTCGGCGACATCGACCTCACCGCGGCCCTGGCCTATCACCACGGTCCCACCCTGCACAGCGCGGTCGGCATCGATGTGATCGCGCCCACCGGGGAGTACGAGGCCGGCAGGCTGGCCAATATCGGCCGCAACTACTGGACGGTGCAGGGGGTCTATGCCGCCTCCCGGGTCGACCCGGACGGGCTTAATTGGGACTTCAAGCTGATGTACGACTACAACTTCGAGAACGAGGACACCGACTACCGCTCCGGCCAGGAGCTCCACGCCGACTATGCCCTGGGCTACGGCGTCCATCCGAACTGGGTGGTCGGCATCGGCGGCTATGCCTACAAGCAGATCACCGGTGACCGATTGAACGGCGTGGATATCGGCAACGAGGGACAGGCCTTCGCCATCGGGCCGTCCATCAAGCTGGATGCCGGCGAGGGCGCCTTCGTCTCGCTGAAATACGAGCGAGAGTTCTTCCTCGAGAACCGGCCGGACGGCGATGCCTGGTGGATCAAGGCGGCCTGGCCGCTGTAACCCCCGCCTCGCCAAGCCATCGAAAAGGGCACGTGCCATCGCCGATGGCGCGTGCCCTTTTCTTGGGAGGAACCACCACGGCGCCTTCCCTGGAGGCGCCGATGACCGGCCGTCAGTGATGGACGATCGGGCTTCCGCCGCCGGCGTGGCGGCCGATGGCCTGGGAGGGCCGCTCGCCGAAGCGCTTCTGGTATTCCTTGGAGAAGCGGCCGAGCTGCAGGAAACCGCAGTCCATGGCGATGCTGGAGACGCTCTCCCGCGGGCCGGCGTGCTCGAGGCGACGCTTCACCCAGTCGAAGCGCAGGTTGCGGAAGTGCGCGATGGGCGCGGTGCCGAAATGGGCATGGAAGTCCTGGTAGAGGCGTTCCCGGGAGACGCCGGAGGCCTTCTCCAGGTCGCCCAGGGTGAGCGGCTGGTCGAGGGACTCGCGCATCATCCGTTCGAGCTGGTCGAGGTAGCCCGGGCGCTCCTGCTGCCGGCCGTGCAGCTCGCCCGAGTAGTTGTGGGGCTGGGCGTAGAGCAGGCTGGTGATCAGGCTGTTCTCGAAGTTGCCCCAGACCTCCGGCAGGTCGCACAGCGAGCCCTCGGCGCCGAGCAGCTCCTGCAGGTGGGCGACCGTCTTCCACCAGTCGCCCAGATGGCCCTCGAGCGGCATCCTCGGGTCGAAGACCACCGGGGCCGTCACCTTGCGGCCGAGCAGCTGGCCGAGGCGGTGGTGCACCGCCTCGCGGGACAGGCGAACCAGCTGCTTGCGGCAGTCCTCGCCGATGTTCAGGTGCAGTGGCTGGTTGGGCGAGATGATCGCCCCGACCTGACGGTCCGAGGCGAACTCCTGTCGCGCGTATTCGATGTGCTGCTCGCCGGACAGCGGCAGGCTGATGCTGTAGCTGTGGGCCAGGTCGTCGACCCGGATGTTGACCCGGGTCGAGTACTCGATGATGCCGAGGGCCACGTTGCCGAGCGCCGTGCCCTCGTGCCGGAAGGCCAGCTCCCGAGGCCGGGGGACCTCGAGCTCGTGGGGGCCGTTGATGCCCCGCATCCAGCGGCAGGCATCCGAGGGGTCATGGATCAGGGTGGCGATCCGTTGGCGAGTCGATACGTGGGGCGCGAGTGTCATACGGTCTCCTCGCCTCCAGGGGCCGGGCCGCTTGTCACGGCTTCTTGTGGGGTCGTCGGGACCCATCGCCAGAGGCTGGTGTGTTCGCTTGTCAGTCTTGTCGTTCGTATGGCGAACTTTATAGGGCGAAGTATAGCACCTTTATGCCATATCTCCATTCGCTTGGGTCAAGGCCCGGCCGGCTTTTCGTCCGGTCCTCGACCAAAGTCTATCGCTGCCGGCCGCCGTCCGGAGGCGCGTTCCGGCGGGGTGCAAGAAGAAGTGCATAGCGTTGGCCGAAGAAGCGAATAGTGGGGGCGTCATCCCCCCGCCTAAGTTGGGTCACACCACGACAAGCAACAAGACGGTGATGACCGATGACAGCACAACGCTCTATTCCCGAGTGGCAGCAATTCGTCGAGAACTGTCTCGATTTCCGCCCCGACGAAGGCGTCTACCAGATGGCTCGGGAGATGTTCACCGACGAGGCCCTGTTCGACCTGGAGATGGAACTCATCTTCGAGAAGCAGTGGATCTTCGCCTGCCACGAGAGTCAGATCCCGAACAACAACGACTTCATCACCATGCAGGCCGGTCGCCAGCCGATGATCATCGCGCGCGACGCCAAGGGGCAGTTGCGCGCCCTGGCCAACACCTGCCAGCATCGTGGCGCGACCCTGGTGCGCACCGAGTGCGGCAACCAGTCCACCTACACCTGCCCCTTCCACGCCTGGTGCTACAAGTCCGACGGCCGCCTGGTCAAGGTCAAGGCGCCGAGCGAGTACCCGGCGGACTTCGACAAGTCGAGCCGCGGCCTCAAGCAGGCACGCATCGCGAGCTACAAGGGCTTCGTCTTCATCAGCCTCGACACCGAGGGCACCGACAGCCTCGAGGATTTCCTCGGCGATACCCGGCTGTTCTTCGACATGATGGTCGAACAGGCCGAGGACGGTGAGCTGGAGGTGCTGCCGGGCAAGTCCACCTACACCTTCAACGGCAACTGGAAGCTGCAGAACGAGAACGGCCTGGACGGCTATCACGTCAGCACCGTCCACTACAACTACGTCTCCACCGTGCAGCATCGCCGCGAGCTCGAGGCGCAGAAGCACGGCGGCGGAGACACCCTCGACTACAGCAAGCTGGGCGCCGGCGACAAGGACACCGACGACGGCTGGTTCTCCTTCAAGAACGGTCACAGCCTGCTGTTCAGCGACATGCCCAATCCCCAGGTGCGTCCCGGCTACGCCACCGTGATGCCGCGGATGCTCGAGAAGCATCCCCAGGAACGCGCCGAGTGGACCATGCACCGCCTGCGCAACCTGAACATCTACCCGAGCCTGTTCTTCATGGACCAGATCAGCTCCCAGCTGCGCATCGTGCGGCCGGTGGCCTGGAACAAGACCGAGGTCATCAGCCTGTGCCTGGGCGTGAAGGGCGAGTCCGACGCCGACCGGGAGAACCGCATCCGCCAGTTCGAGGACTTCTTCAACGTCTCCGGCATGGGCACCCCCGACGACCTGGTGGAGTTCCGCGAGCAGCAGCGCGGCTTCCAGGCCCGCGCCTCCCGCTGGAGCGACATCTCCCGGGGCCACCAGGACTGGCAGTACGGCGAGACCCACAACAGCAAGGTGCTCGGCATCCAGCCGGTGATCACCGGCACCGAGTTCACCCACGAAGGGCTCTACGTCAACCAACACGGGACCTGGCAGCGGCTGCTGCTCGAGGGCCTCGAAAAGAAAGCACTCAAGCTCCAGGAGGTGTAAGCCATGAGTCTTCAGCAATCCATCGAGCAGTTCATGTACCGCCTGGCCGAGCTCTGCGACGACCGCGACTGGGACGGCTACCTCGAGCAGTTCGCGCCGGAGTGCGAGTTCCATATCCCGCAGTGGAAGAACGAGTACGAGCTGACCCGCGACCCCAAGCGCGAGATGTCGCTGATGTACTACGCCGACCGCACGGGCCTGGAGGACCGCGTCTTCCGACTGTGCACCGGCAAGTCCGCGGCCTCCACGCCGATGCCGCGGACCCTGCACCTGATCGACAACGTGCGCTGCGAGGAGCAGGGCGACGGCATCGTCCAGGTGCGGGTCAACTGGGTGACCCACTTCTACCGCTTCGGCGAGAGCAACCACTTCTTCGGCACCGCCGACTACACCCTGCGTGGCGAGGGCGACAGCTGGAAGGTCCTGCGCAAGCACACCGTGCTGCTCAACGACAAGATCGACTCCGTGCTGGATTTCTACCACGTCTGAGTTTCGCTGGAGGGCGAGTCATGCATAACACAGCCGCCATCGTCTTTCGGGACGGCATCACGCGCTTCGTCAAGGTCGACAGGAACGAGCTGCTGATGGACGCCGCCCAGCGTCACGGGGTCAACCTGCCGGTGGACTGTCGGGAAGGGGTCTGCGGGACCTGCCGCTGCCTGCGCGAGGCCGGCGAGGTCGACGTCGAGTACATCGACGAGGAGGCGCTGACCGAGGAGGAGATCGCCGAGGGCCACGTGCTGGCCTGCCAGACCCGGCTGCTCTCCCACCACGGCTCCTTCTACTTCGACGTGGACTCCGGCGTGTGCAGCGTGGCCACCGAGGTCCACGACGGCACCGTCAGCGAGGTGAAGCAGGTCTCCGATGCGGCCGCCATTCTGGAGATCGCCCTGGACGACCCCGCCCAGGCGCTGCAGTACCTGCCCGGCCAGTATGCGCGCCTCGAGGTGCCGGGCTCCGACGAATGGCGGGCCTACTCCTTCGCCACCTCCACGGTGAAGGACGGCAAGCTGCGTTTCCTGATTCGCCTGCTGCCCAGCGGAGTGATGAGCGACTACCTGCGCGATCGCGCCAAGCCGGGCGATGCCATCTCCCTGGAAGCCCCGCTGGGGGCCTTCTACCTCCGCGAGGTGGAGCGTCCCCTGCTGATGGTCGCCGGCGGCACCGGGCTCTCGGCCTTCCTCGGCATGCTGGAGCGCATCGAGGAGAACGGCGATGGCGACCGGCCGATCCGGCTCTGCTACGGCGTGACCCAGGAAGCCGATCTCAGCGAGCTCGATCGCCTGGATCGCTTCACCGAGGTGCTGCCCGACTTCGCCTTCGAGACCATCGTGATGAATCCTTCCGAGGCCTGGCAGGGCAGGAAGGGCGTGGTCTGCGACCTGTTCGACCTGGACTTCCTGGCCCAGCCCTTCGACGCCTACCTGTGCGGGCCGCCGCCGATGATCGAGGCCTCGAAGCAGTGGCTCGAGGAACGCGAGGTCGGCGAGCACCGGGTGTTCTTCGAGAAGTTCGTCTCGAGCTGATCGCCCTACGGCCGGCGGACGGCGCGCCGCCGGCCGGATCCTCCACGACCCGCTCCCCGAGCGGAGCCCCGAGACGAGCCACATGGAGCTCCCCATGTCCGACATCCTGATCCAAGACGTCGAGACGCTGCTGGTCGACCTGCCGGCCATCCGTCCGCACAAGCTGTCGATGACCACCATGGCCTGCCAGACGATGGTCATCATCCGCCTGCGGTTGTCCGACGGCACCGAGGGCCTGGGCGAGGCCACCACCATCGGTGGCCTGAGCTACGGCCCGGAGAGCCCCGAGGGCATCAAGCAGACCATCGACGGCTACCTGGCGCCGCTGCTGATCGGCCAGCCGTCCCACAACCTCAACGCCCTGCGGGCACGCCTGAACCGCCATGCCCGCGGCAACAGCTTCGCCAAGTCCGGCCTCGAGACCGCCCTGCTCGACGCCGAGGGCAAGCGCCGCGGCCTGTCGGTGGCGGCACTGCTGGGCGGGGCCCGGTGCGATCACCTGCCGGTGCTCTGGACCCTGGCCTCCGGCGATACCCAGAAGGACATCGACGAGGCCTTCCAGCGCCTCGAGGAGCGCCGTCACTGCGACTTCAAGTTGAAGATCGGTGCCAACCCGGTGGACCAGGACGTGCGTCACGTCGGTGCCATCAAGGCGGCGCTGGGGGATCGGGCGAGCGTGCGGGTCGACGTCAACCAGGCCTGGGACGAGGCCACCGCGGCCCGCGGCATCGACGCCCTCGAGGCCGCCGGCATCGACCTCATCGAGCAGCCGATCCCGGCCCGGGAGTTCGCCGGCCTGGCGCGGCTGGCAAGCCGCTTCGTGGTGCCGATGCTGGCCGACGAGGCGGTCCACGACGCCCGCGACGGCTTCACCCTGGCCGCCTGCGGCTTCGGCGATGCCTTCGCCCTGAAGATCGCCAAGGCCGGCGGGCCGCGCAGCGTCCTGGAGCTGGCCCATGTGGCCCAGGCCGCCGGCATCAGCCTCTACGGCGGCACCATGCTGGAGGGCACCATCGGCACCGCGGCCTCCCTGCATGCCTGGTCGACCCTCGGCGAGCTGACCTGGGGCACTGAGATGTTCGGCCCGCTGCTGCTCAAGGACGACATCGTCGCCGAGCCGCTGAACTACCACGAGTTCGGCGTCGACCTGCCGGCCGGTCCCGGGCTCGGCATCCGCCTCGACGAGGACAAGCTCAACCACTATCGGCGCCGCGACTGAGCGCGCCCTGCATCCCAAGGAGACGCCCATGCTCTTCCAGGTGGAAATGACCGTGAAGCTGCCGCCGGACATGCCGGCTGAGCAGGCCGCCGAGATCAAGGCCAAGGAAAAGGCCTACGCCCAGGAGCTGCAGCAGGCCGGCAAGTGGCGGCACCTGTGGCGGGTCGCCGGCAGCTACGCCAACGTCAGCATCTTCGACGTCGAGGACAACGCCGAACTGCAGGACCTGATCAGCAACCTGCCGCTGTTCCCCTACATGGAGATCCGCGTCAAGCCGCTGTGCCGTCACCCGTCCTCGATCCGCGAGGACGATTCCTGAATCACGGAGGACGCCGGCCGGCGTCGCCGGCCGTCGAACAGACGACAACAACCGAGGAAACGACCATGACCGTGAAGATCTTCGAGACCCCCGAAGTGCAGGACTTCCTGAAGGCCGTCGCCGGCTTCGACCAGGACGGCGGCAGCGAACGCGCCAAGCAGATCCTGCATCGCCTGCTGTCCGATCTCTACCGCCTGATCGACGACTACGACGTCACGCCCGAGGAGTTCTGGACCGCCGTCAGCCAGCTGAACGCCCTCGGCCAGGGCACCCAGTTCGGCCTGCTGGCCCCGGGGCTCGGCTTCGATCACTACCTGGACATGCGCATGGACGCCGCCGACGCCGAGGCCGGCCGTACCGGCGGCACCCCGCGCACCATCGAGGGCCCGCTCTACGTGGCCGGCGCCCCCGAGCTCCAGGGCTCCGGGCGCATGGACGACGGCAACGACCCCGACGCCGAGGCGATGTGGCTGACCGGCCAGGTGCGCGACACCGACGGCCACCCGGTCGCCGGGGCCAAGGTCGAGGTGTGGCACGCCGACTCCAAGGGCGGCTACTCCTTCTTCGATCCCTCGCAGAGCGAGTACAACCTGCGTCGCACCATCATCACCGATGCCGAGGGCCGCTACGCGGTGCGCAGCATCATCCCCTCCGGCTACGGCTGCCCGCCGGACAGCCCGACCCAGCAGGTGCTCGACCTGCTCGGCCGCCACGGCCAGCGCCCGGCGCACATCCACTACTTCATCTCGGCCCCGGGTCACCAGCACCTGACCACCCAGATCAACCTGGCCGGCGATCCCTACACCTACGACGACTTCGCCTTCGCCACCCGCGAGGAGCTGGTGGTGCCGGGCCAGCGGATCGAGGACGCCGCCGAGGCCGAGAAGCGCGGCTTCGAGGGGCCCTTCACCGAGGTGGTGTTCGACATCGAGCTGTCGAAGACCGATGCCCCCGAGCTGCAGCATCGCCACAAGCGTCCGCGGGCCAAGGAAGACGAGCAGGACCAGGCCAGCCAGCAGGCCGCCGCGGCCAAGGTGTAACGCTTCCCGTGTCGATAGCCGGCCCTCCGGGGCCGGTTACATCAGGCAGGACTACAACAACAGAGGCACTCCGATGAACAAGCTCAAGACCCTGATGACGGCCGCCGTGGCGGCTTCGCTCTCCGTCACCGCCTTCACCGCCCAGGCCCGGGACTTCCGGCTCGGCCTGATCACGCCCCAGTCGCATATCTGGACCCAGGAGGCCGAGGGCTTCGCCGAGACCCTGGCCGAGCGTTCCGGCGGGGAACACAGCGTCAGCACCTTCCCCGCCCAGCAGCTGGGTACCGAGGCACAGATGGTCCAGCAGCTCCAGGCGGGCTCCCTGGACATGGCCTTCCTGACCATCGCCGAGGTCTCCAACCGCATCCCGGACTTCGGCGCCCTCTACGCGCCCTTCCTGGTGGAGGACATCGATCACGCCGCCGCCCTGCTGCGCTCCGATACCGCGGCGGACCTGCTGGAGATGATGCCGTCGCACACCGGCCTGGTGGGCGTGGGCTACGGCATGGCCGGCATGCGCCAGATCCTCAGCCGCGAGCCCATCGACTCCGCCGAGGACCTGAGCGGGCTCAAGGTGCGCATCACGCCCTTCGACCCGATCCGCGACTTCTATGCCGCCGCCGGCGCGGCCCCTACGCCGTTGCCGCTGCCCGCCGTCTATGATGCCCTGGCCAACGGCCAGGTCGACGCCATCGACATGGATTACGATGCCATCCGCCTGCTCAAGTTCTACGAGCAGGCCGACAACCTGGTGATCTCCAACCACATGATCTTCCCCATGGTGGCGGTGATCTCCGGGCGCGTCTGGGCCCAGCTCGACGGCGAGGATCGCGAGATGATCCGCAGCGCCATGGCCGAGCACGCCGACAACGTCATGACCCGCTTCCAGGAGAACCACGAGGCCTGGGGCCAGGACCTGCGCAGCCAGGACATCACCGTCAACGAGGTCGGTCCCGACTTCTTCGACGACGCCATCGCCAAGTGGGAAGGCGTCTGGGCCCCCAAGGCCCCGTCGCTGGCCAAGCTGCGCGAGACGGCCGCCGAACTCGCCGAGTGATCCCCGCCCGATCCTGTCACCGCCCCGGCCCTGCGCCGGGGCTCCCCGGAGGCTGCCATGCTCAAACGACTCTCGTCCGGCATCGCCCGCTGTGAGGGGGCCATCGCGGCGGCGCTGGCGGCGGTGATCAGCCTGCTGATCCTGCTCAACATCGCCACTCGCGCGCTGGGCCATGCCCTCTACTGGACCGACGAACTGGCCATCCACGCCATGATCTGGATGACCTTCTTCACCACCTCGGCGGTGCTCAAGCGTCGCGAGGGCGTCGCCGTGACGCTGCTGGTCGATGCCCTGCCGAACGGCATGCGGCAGGGGCTGCACCTCTTCGTCGACGCCATGGTGCTGTTCTTCGCGCTCTTCCTGGCCGTGCTGTGCTGGCGCTGGTACGACCCGGCGACCCTCTGGGCCACCGGCTTCGACATCCAGGCCTTCCAGGGGGAGACCTTCAACTTCATGTATTCCGAAACCTCGCGCACGCTGGGCATTCCCAAGTTCTGGGTCTGGCTGTGCCTGCCCATCTTCTCCGTCTCGCTGAGCCTGCATGCCGTGGTCAACCTGATCGACGGCCTGAAGGGCCTGGCGGGCGCGGAAAGGAGGCTCGCATGACTCTCGTCGTCTTCGCCGTGCTGCTGCTGGGCGCGGTGCCCATCGCCCTGGTGCTGGCGCTCACCGCCGCCTGGTACATCGCCGATTCGGGCAACACCCTGCTGTTCGCGTCCTATCCCCAGCAGTTGTATGGCGCGATGGAAAATTACGGGTTACTTGCTATCCCGCTGTTCATGCTCGCCGGCGAGCTGATGAACGAGGGCGGGCTGACCCGGCGGCTGATCGACCTGGCGCGGATCCTGGTCGGCGGCTTCCGTGGCGGCCTGGTCTACATCAACCTCGTCGCCAACATGATGATGGCCGCCATCGTCGGCTCGGCGGCCTCGCAGATCGCCATCATGTCCCGGGCCATGGTCCCGGCCATGGAGGCCGACGGCTACGACAAGCCCTATGCCGCGGCCATCACCGCCGCCGGCGGGCTGCTGTCGCCGATCATTCCGCCGTCGATGCTGTTCGTGCTCTACGGGGTGATGGCCCAGGTGCCGATCGCCGACATGTTCATCGCCGGCATCATCCCGGGGCTGCTGATGGGCGGGCTCTTCTTCCTGGCCATCGCCGCGGTGGGCCTGGTGCAGCAGTATCCCCAGGGCCAGTGGCCGAGCCGCGCGCAGGCCAGGCGCTTCCTGCTGATGGGCCTGCCGGCCATGACCATCCCGCTGATCATCATCGGCGGCATCCTGGCCGGGCTGGCCACGCCCACCGAATCCGCGGCCCTGGCCTCGCTGGCGGCGCTGCTGATCGGCCGCTTCGTCTACCGCGACCTGACCTTCGCCAAGCTGCCGGAGATCCTGCGGCGCACCGCCTTCAACGCCGGCCTGGTGATCATGCTGATCGCCGCCGCCGGGGTGTTCGGCTGGGTAATCGTCTACGAGCAGCTGCCGCAGATGGCCGCCGCCTGGATCGCCGGGCTGACCGAGGATCCCTTCGCCTTCCTGATGCTGGTGGTGGGCATCCTGCTGCTGGTGGGGATGATCGTCGACGGGATCGCCGCGCTGATCCTGGTGGTGCCGATCCTGCTGCCGATCGCCCAGACCCAGTTCGACATCACCGCCTACCAGTTCGGGGTGGTGGTGTGCCTGACGCTGGTGCTGGGGCTGCTGACGCCGCCGGTGGGGGCGGGGCTGTTCATCGGCTCGTCGATGACCGGGGTGCCGCCGCTGAAGATCTTCCGTGCGTTGTGGCCCTTCCTGCTGATGAGCCTGCTGGCGCTGGTGCTGCTGGCCTGGCAGCCCTGGTTGACCCTGGCGCTGGTCGGATGATCACTCGAGGCGAAGGAGGTGAACGCATGGCGAGGACGATCCTGCGGGCCGAGGCGCCCTTGCCGGAGGACACGGCCGGGGCCCGGGAGGCCGCCTACCGGGAGGCGCTGGTGGCGCTGCTGGGCCGCCTCAAGGAGGCCGGACGCTCCCCGGCGGGGCTGGAGGCGCTGACGGTGCGCTCGCCGGGCGGCCGACTGAATCCCCACGCCTGGGCCTGCGACCGCCTATGGCGGGAGGTCTTCGGGGGCTTCAAGCCGGCCGGCTTTGCCGTCGAGGCGACCGAGGGGGCGCGCATCGCCCTGGTGGCGACCCTGGGCGAACCGTCGGCCTCGGCGTCGGACGCGCCGGTGGTCTGGCACGGCCTGACCGCCTCCCAGGTCAATGCGGCCTACAGCGCCCGGGCGGCGGTGCCCGATCACCTCGAGATCTTCCGGCGCTGGCGGGAGGAGGGCGAGCGGTTCCTGGCCTCGCGCGAGGTGAAGCGCGACCTGGCCTATGGCGAGGCGCCGGCGCAGTGTTTCGACTTCTTCCCCGCGTCGCGACCGAACGCCCCGCTGCTGGTGTTCATCCACGGCGGCTACTGGCAGGCCATGGACAAGGCCGAGCATGGCCAGTTGCTGGCTGGCCATCTGGAGGCGGGCTGGGCGGTGGCCGTGCTCAACTACCGGCTCTGCCCCGAGGCCACCATCGCCGACCAGGTCGAGGACGTGCGCGAGGCCCTGCGCCAGCTCTGGCATCGGGCCGAGCCGTACGGCATCGATCGGCAGCGCATCCAGGTCAGCGGCCACAGCGCCGGCGGCCACCTGGGGGCCTGCCTGGTCAGCACCGACTGGCCGGCCCTGGACCCGGCCATGCCCCCCGATCCCATCCGTTCCGCGCTGCTGGTCAGCGGGCTGTTCGATCTGGAGCCGATGCGCCACATGAGCTTCGGTCCTCTGCTCGGCCTGCCCGACGCCGAGACGGCCCGGGCGCTGAGCCCGATGTTCGCCACCCCCAACCCCGGCCTGCGCCTGCACCTGGCGGTGGGGGAGCGGGAAAGCGAGGCGTTTCACTGGCAGTCCCGGGAGCTGGCCCGCCGCTGGGGCGCCCGTCTCGAGGGTATCGAGGTCTCGAGCGTGCCCGGAACCCATCACTTCTCGGTCATGGAGCGTCTCGCCAAGGGGGGCCTGCTCGGGGCGTCGCTGAGTCTGATGTGACCCCTGACGGCGCTGCAATGACTCGCCATGGTGTTAGGCTCAGGGGAAGAAGGCTTCGAGCCCGTGCCGGGAGGAGGGTGACGCATGACCCTGGTCGATCGACTGGCGGAAGCCCAGATCCGGCAGGCGCTGGAACGCGGCGAGCTGGACCGCCTGCCGGGGCGTGGCCGGCCGCTGGAGCTGGATGACGACAGCCTGGTGCCGGAGGCGCTGCGGGCCGGCTATCGGCTGCTGAAGAACGCCGGCTTCCTGCCGCCGGAGCTGGAGCTGGTGCGCGAGATCCGCGAGGTGGAGAGCCTGATCGCGCGACTGGATCATGGCGAGGAGCGCAAGCGGGCCTGCGCCCGGCTCAACCTCCTGCGCAGTCGGCTGCAGTCCCGCGGACGGGAACCGAGCCTGCTGCTGGAACGGGGCGACTACCGGGACAGGGTGATCCGGCGCCTGGACGGCGAGGACTGACGCGCGACCATTCTCCCGCCAATCGCCATCGCACCAGACGCGTAGGGGGGATAAGCGTCAGCGCATCCACCAATACCGTCGCCAAGCCCTCCAATGTCGGCACCGCCTCATCGCGGGTGCGCTCGCGGGCTCGTTTACCCGCCATACGGCGACCTTCGTGGCCGTCGTAGATAAGCGCTAGCGCATTCATCAGGATCCCGCGGCTCGGGACTCTGCCCTTCTGCAGCGAACCTAAGGCTTGCGGCGCTGGGTCTCCTTGCGCATCTCGTTCCTGACCAGCCGCGTCATGGTGTCCAGGGACTCGGTGAACAGTTCCAGCAGGTCGTCGAGGGTGATCAGGCCCACCAGCGAGCCGTCTGCGGCCACCACCGGCATGCGGCGCACGCCGTGCTGGCGCATGCGCTCGCCGGTTTCCCAGATTTCCAGGTCCTCCGGGACCGTGACGATGTCCGAGGTCATGACATCCGCCACGGTGATCTCGCTGGGCGGCACGTCCTGGGCCATCACCTCCACCACCAGGTCCCGGTCGGTCAGCATGCCGATGGGGCGGGGGAGGCCGACGCGCATCTCGACGATCACCAGGTCGCCAACATGATGGGCGCGCATCAGCTTCGCCGCATCGAGGATCTCCGTGTGCGGCTCCGCGACGACCACGTCCCGGTTGCAGGCTTCACCGACCTTCATCGGCGTATCCTCAGTCGTGATCGACGATGCCGCTGGCGCCCGCGCCGTGAGCGCAGTGGCCACAGCAGTAGAGCGCCTGGCCGTGCTGGACGCCGTGCCCGATGATCCGGACGCCGCAGGCGGCGCACTGGGGAGCCAGCTTGTGGATCGCGCATTCGAAGCAGTCGAAGGTGTATTCGGTGCCGTCCTTGATCACCTGGAAGGAATCGCTGTAGCCGTTGCCGCAGGTGTCACAGGTGCCCATGGCCTTCTCCTCTCGGGGGATTTCCCTTGCGGGTGTATGGTCTCCGGCCTGCCTGGAGTATGGGTCAGGGCCCGGGGGCTTGCCATCGCCGGCCGGGCTTGCATCGGCGCCCGGGCGCCGCCGGGGCCGGCATCCCTGGCGATGCCGGTGGCCGGTCTCTTGATCGCCATCAAGGTGACGCTCCACCAGGGCGGACTACGCTGTTCTCATGGTTGCCGCCGCGGTCGCCCGACAAGGCGGCGGAAGGAGAGATCCGATGCGCTCGCCAGGCCCGCAAGGGCCCGCCGGAGAGGCCCCGCCCCCGGCCCTGACCGATCACGACGCCGTCCGGGCGACGTTCAGCTGGCGCCAGGCCCGCGAGCAGCTCGCGGGCCTGCCCGGCGGGCGGCTGAACATCGCCCACGAGGCGCTGGATCGCCACCTCGGCACGCCCACTGCGGAGCGAATCGCCATGCGCTTCCTTCCCCGGCAGGGCGAGCCCGTCGACATCAGCTATCGGGCGCTCGCCGAGCGCGCCAACCGTTTCGCCAACCTGCTGGCGGCCCTGGGCGTGAAGCCCGGCGATCGGGTCTACGGCATCGCCCATCGCACCCCCGACCTCTACGCCGCCGCCCTGGGCACCCTGAAGCACGGCGGCGTCTTCACGCCGCTGTTCTCGGCCTTCGGGCCCGAGCCGATCCGCTCCCGGGTGGAGATCGGCGAGCCCGTGGTCCTCGTGACCACCGAGCGGCTCTATCGCCGCAAGATCGCCGACTGGATCGGCGAGACGCCCTCGGCGCAGCGGGTGCTGCTGATCGGCGAGGTGGCCGAGGCGCCGCCGGGGACCCTGGATGCCGGCCAGGCCATGAGCGAGCAGTCGCCGGACTACGCCACGCGGCCCATGGCCCCGGAGGATCCCGCGCTGCTGCACTTCACCAGCGGCACCACGGGACGCCCCAAGGGCGCCATCCACGTCCACGAGGCGGTGGTGGCCCATCACGTCACCGGCCGCTACGCGCTGGACCTCCAGCCCCGGGACATCTACTGGTGCACGGCCGACCCCGGCTGGGTCACCGGCACCTCCTACGGCATCATCGCCCCGCTGACCAATGGGGTGACCATGGTGGTGGACGAGGAGGAGTTCGACGCCGAACGCTGGTATCGCATCCTCGAGCAGGAGAGGGTCACCGTCTGGTACACGGCGCCCACCGCCATCCGCATGCTGATGAAGCTCGGTCCGGCGTTGGCGCGCCGGCATGACCTCTCCGCCCTGCGCTTTTTGGCCAGCGTGGGCGAGCCGCTGAACCCGGAAGCGGTGCACTGGGGCCGGGCGACGCTGGGGCGGCCCTTCCACGACAACTGGTGGCAGACGGAAACCGGCGGGATCATGATCGCCAACGTCGCCGGCATGCCCATCAAGCCTGGCTCCATGGGGCGTCCCGTGCCGGGCATCGAGGCGGCCGTGGCGCGGCGCACCGACGATGGCATCGAGCTCGTAAAGGATCCCGCCGAGACCGGCGAGCTGGCGTTGAAGACGCCCTGGCCGTCGATGTTTCGCGGCTACCTGCACGAGGAGGCGCGCTACCGGAAGTGCTTCGTCGGCGACTGGTACCTCACCGGCGACCTGGCCCGGCGCGACGAGGACGGCTACTTCTGGTTCATCGGCCGCGCCGACGACGTGATCAAGTCCTCCGGCCACCTGATCGGCCCCTTCGAGGTGGAAAGCGTGCTGATGGAGCACCCGGCGGTGGCCGAGGCCGGCGTGATCGGCGTCCCCGACGAGGTGGCCGGCGAGACGGTCAAGGCCTTCGTGTCGCTCAAGCCGGGCCATGCGCCCGACGAGGCGCTGCGTCGGGAGATCCTGGGCCTGGCCCGCAAGCGGCTCGGGCCGGCGGTGGCCCCGCGCCAGGTGGAGTTCCGCGAGCGGCTGCCCAGGACCCGCAGCGGCAAGATCATGCGACGCCTGCTGCGCGCCCGGGAACTCGGCCTGCCGGAAGGCGACACCTCGACGCTGGAAGGGGGCAGGGAATGAACGACGTCTCGCCTCACAAGCCGCGCCTGTCCCGGGCGCACCTGCTCGAGCTGCTGCGCCAGATGCTGCGGGTGCGCCGCTTCGAGGAACGCTGCGTGGAGCTCTATACCCAGGAGAAGATCCGCGGCTTCCTGCACGTCTACATCGGCGAGGAAGCGGTGGGCACCGGGGTGATGCATGGGCTCGGTCCCGAGGATGCCGTGGTCTCCACCTACCGGGAGCACGGCCATGCCCTGCTCAACCGCATCCCCATGGACCGGGTGATGGCCGAGATGTACGGCAAGGTGACCGGCTGCAGCCGGGGACGGGGCGGGTCCATGCACCTGTTCGACGCGAGAGCCCGTTTCTTCGGGGGCAATGCCATCGTCGGGGGCGGCCTGCCGCTGGCCGTCGGCCTGGCCCTGGCGGACAAGCTCGCCGGGCGCAGCCGGGTCACCGCCTGTTTCTTCGGCGACGGCGCCGCCGCGGAGGGCGCCTTCCACGAGAGCCTCAACCTGGCGGCCCTGTGGCAGCTGCCGGTGCTCTTCGTCTGCGAGAACAACCTCTATGCCATGGGCACGGCCCTGCGCCTCGCCCACGCCCAGACGGAGCTGACGCGCAAGGCCGAGGCGCTGGGCGTTCCCGCGGAAAGCGTCGACGGCATGGACGTGGTCGCCGTGGAGGCCGCCGGCGCCCGACTGCGCCAGGCACTGCGGGCCGGCCAGGGGCCCCGCTTCCTGGAGTGCCGGACGTATCGCTTCCGGGCTCACTCCATGTTCGATCCGGAGCTCTACCGCGACCGCGCCGAGGTGGAGGCCTGGAAGGAGCGCGACCCCATTCCCCGGCTGGCGGCGTGGATGCAGCGTTCGGGGCTGTTGCACGAGGGCGAGCGCGAGGCACTGGAAGGCGAGATCGCCGGGGAGCTCGAGCAGGCGGTGGCCGAGGCCGAGGCGGCGGAGTGGGAGCCGGAGGCCAGCCTGCTGGACCACGTCTACCGGGCACCGCCCACCTGGTCGCCGCCTCCGCCCGCCGCCGAGACGGAGCCCCTGGACCTGAGCTTTCGCGAGGCCTTCCGGCTCGGCCTGATCGAGGCCCTGGAACACGACGAACGCGTCTTCCTGATGGGCGAGGACATCGGCCACTACGGCGGCTGCTACGCGGTCAGCCGCGGCCTGCTGGAGCGCTTCGGCCCGGAGCGCATCCGCGACACCCCGCTGTCGGAGAACGGCTTCACCGGGGCGGGCATCGGGGCGGCGCTCGGCGAGGCGCGCCCCATCGTCGAGATCATGACCGTCAACTTCAGCCTGCTGGCCATGGACCAGATCGTGAACTCGGCGGCCACCCTGCTGCACATGTCCGGCGGCGAGTTCGGCGTGCCCCTGGTGATCCGCATGGCCACCGGCGCCGGCCGCCAGGTGGCCGCCCAGCACTCCCACAGCCTGGAGCACTGGTACGCCCATGTGCCGGGGCTCAAGGTGCTCGCGCCCGGTACCCTGCAGGACGCGCGCTACATGCTCTGGGCGGCGCTTCAGGATCCCAACCCGGTGCTGATCTTCGAGCATGTGATGCTCTACAACCGGGAGGGCCGCCTGGAACCGCTTCCCCAGGGCGTGGACATTCGCCATGCGGCCATCCGTCGCCCGGGGCGCGATCTCAGCCTGATCACCTACGGCGGCAGCCTGCCCAAGACCCTGGAGGCGGCCGAGGCCCTGGCCGGGGAGGGCATCGAGGCCGAGGTGGTGGACCTGCGCGTGCTGCGTCCTCTGGACACCTCGACCCTCCTCGAGTCCCTGGGTCGCACGCACCGGGCGGTGATCGTCGACGAGGGCTGGAAGACCGGCAGCCTGGCCGGCGAGATCGCCGCCATCCTGGCCGAGCAGGCCTTCTGGTCGCTGGATGCGCCCATCGAGCGCGTCTGCACCGACGAGATCCCCATTCCCTATCCGCGACACCTGGAGAACGCCGCGCTGCCCCAGGTGGAGGACATCCTGGCCGCCGCCCGGCGTGTCATGGGAGCGGGGCCATGAGCGACTTCCTCATGCCGTCCCTCGGCGCCGACATGGAGGCGGGCACCCTGGCCGAGTGGCGGGTGGCGCCGGGCGACCGGGTGGAGAAGGGGCAGATCATCGCCGTGGTGGAGACCGCCAAGGGGGCCATCGACGTCGAGGTCTTCGAGAGCGGGGTGGTCGAGGAATGCTACGTGGGCCCGAACACCCGGGTACCGGTGGGCACCCCCCTGGCGCGGATCGGCGGCGGCGAGCGGGTGGTCCATGACCGGCCCGAACCGGGCGCCGTGGACGAACCCGCGACGGTACCGGAAGCCGAGACGGAGGCGCCGTCACCCGGCCCGAGGCCGCCATCGCCCGCCGGCGGAGGGCCTTCCCCCGGCGCCTCGCCGGCCGCCCGACGACGGGCCCGAGAGCTCGGGCTCTACCTGGAGCGCGTTGCCGGCAGCGGTCCCGGCGGGGCCGTCGTGCTGCGCGATCTCGAGGGTGCCGGCGGCGAGGTCTCCTCGGCGCCCGGCCGGCCCGGGGGCGGGGGCGAGCCGACCGAGATGCGGCGCGCCATCGCCGCGGCCATGACCCGCTCCAAGCGCGAGATTCCCCACTACTACCTGGCCACCACCCTGGACCTGCAGGCCGCCGAGGGCTGGCTGGAGGCCTACAACCGGGATCAGCCGCCGGTCTCGCGCCTGCTGATGGCCGCGCTGTTCATGAAGGCGACGGCCCGGGCCCTGGTGAGCTACCCGGACCTGAACGGCCACTACGAGGCTCAGGGCTTCCGCCCGGCCGAGCGCGTCGACCTGGGCATGGCCATCCACCTGCGGGCCGGGGGGCTGATCGCCCCGGCGATCTGCGGCGCCGAGGCGCTCGCCCTGCCGGAGCTGATGGCTCGCCTGCAGGACCTGGTGCAGCGCACCCGCAGCGGCGGCCTGCGGGCCTCCGAGGTCGGCACCGCCACGGCCACCGTGACGGCGCTGGGGGAGCGCGGCGTGGACACCGTCTATGGGGTCATCCAGCCGCCGCAGGTGGCGATGATCGGCTTCGGCCGGGTGCGGCGGCGTCCGCTGGCGGTGGACGACATGCTGGCGATTCGCCCGGCGGTGGACCTCAGCCAGGCCGCCGACCATCGCGTCTGCGACGGCCACCTGGGGGCGCGTTTCCTCAACGAGATCGACGCCCAACTGCAACATCCGGAGGCGCTGTGAACAGAGAACGGCTGCGCGACATCGTGCTCGAGGAACTCTCGGCGATCGCCCCGGATATCGACATCGCCACCCTGGACGAGCGGGCCCGACTGCGCGACGAGTACGACCTGGACTCCATGGACGCCCTGAACCTGCTGACCGCCCTGCACCGCCGCCTCAAGGTCGATATCCCCGAGACCGACTACGCCCGGATGCAGTCCCTCCGGGACCTGCTGGACTACCTGGAGCCTCGGGCGGGGGGCTGATCCCCCCCGGCCGAGCGGCGTCGAACGCGCGCCTTCGAACCGGAGAGGAGAACCGGATGACACGCCATGCACGCCTCGTGATCCTCGGGACCGGCACGGCCGGGCTCAGTGCCTTCAAGCAGGCCTCCGAGACCACCGACGACATCCTGCTGGTGGATCCCGGCCCCCTGGGCACCACCTGCGCCCGGGTCGGCTGCATGCCGTCCAAGGCGCTGCTGAAGCTGGCCCGGGACGTGGACGCCGCCCGGCGCCTGGTCGAGGCGGGCTTCGTCGCCGGCCCGGCCGGCGAGCTCGACGATGCCGCCATCATGGCGGAGGTGCGTCGGCTGCGGGATCGCTTCGCCGCGGGCCCGACCGCCGCGGTGGAGAAGCGGGGCGAGCGCTATGTCCGGGCCCGGGCCCGCTTCGTCGGCCCCGACACCCTGGACCTGGACGGCGAGCGGGTCACCGCCGATGCCATCATCGTCGCCACCGGCAGCGCGCCCTTCGTGCCCGAGGCCTGGCGGACGCTGGGCGCCCGCCTGCTGACCAGCGATACCCTCTTCGAGCTCGAGCGCCTGCCCCGGCGGCTGGCCGTGGTGGGACTCGGCCCCATCGGGGCGGAGCTCGGTCAGGCGATGGCGATGCTGGGCGTGGAGGTGCATGCCTTCGGGCGGGACGACCGGGTGGCCGGGCTCAGGGATCCTGAGGTCAATGCCGCCGCCTTCCGGGCCCTGGGGGGCGCCCTGCAGCTCCATGCCGGGCATGAGGTGGAGCCCGAGCCGTCAGGTGACGGCGTGAGGATCCGTTTCGGCGAGGAGGCTATCGAGGTGGATGCGGTGCTCGCCGCCATGGGGCGACGGCCCCGGGTGGCCTCGCTGGGCCTGGAGGCGCTGGGGCTGCCCCTGGGGCGCAACGGCCTGCCCGAGCTGGACCCTCGCCGGCTGCGCGCCGGCGACACCCCGGTGTACTTCGCCGGCGACGTCAACGGGGTGATCCCGCTGATGCACGAGGCCGCTGACGAGGGGCGGCTGGTCGCCTACCACGCCCTGAATCCCGAGGCCGAGTGCCTGACCCGGCGCACCCCCCTGGCGATCGTCTTCACCGAACCGGAGATCGCGCGGGTCGGGCTGGCCTTCGACGAACTGCCCGGCGAGGCCCTGATCGGCGGCAGCGACTTCGGCAAGCTGGGCCGGGCCGTCATCATGGACGATCGGGGCGGCCCCCTGCGGGTCTACGCCGACCGGGACGGGCGCCTGCTGGGGGGCGAGATGGCGGTCACCGGGGCCGAGCATCTCGCCCATCAGCTGGCCTGGCTGATCCAGCGGGAGGTGACGGTCGAGGAAGCGCTGCTGTTGCCCTTCTATCATCCGGTGCTCGAGGAGGGGCTGCGCTCCGCCCTGCAGGACCTGCGTCGCCAGTTGCCGGAGTCGGCCGGGCGACCGGATCTGCCCCTGTGCGGCCACCAGGACGATCCGCTGCCGGGCATCTGAGGGGAAGGGGGCGCGACACGACGAGCGCCCCCGACTCGCGGCAGGGCCGGCTCGTCAGGCCGACTTGATCCCCAGGATCTCGCGCGCCTGCTGCCAGGTGGCCACCGGGCGCTCGTATTGCTCGCACAGCCCCGCCACCCGCTCGACCAGCGCGGCGTTGGAGGGCGCGAGGCTGTCCTTGTCCCAGCGGACGTTGTCCTCGAGCCCGGTGCGGGTATGGCCCCCCGCGGCGATCGACCACTCGTTGAGCACCAGCTGGTTGGCGCCGATGCCGGCCCCGCACCACTGGGCGTCCGGGGCGAGCCGCTTCAGGGTCTCCACGTAGAAGTCGAAGGTCGGCTTGTCCACCGGCATGGCGTTCTTGACCCCCATCACGAACTGCACGTAGAGCGGCGCCTTGATCTTGCCTTGCCGGGAGAGATTCACCGCCTGGTGGACATGCGACAGGTCGAAGGCCTCGATCTCGGGCTTGATGTCGTACTTCAGCATCTCGTCGGCGAGCCATTCCACCAGCTGCGGCGAGTTGTCGTACACCCGGGTCGGGAAGTTGTTGGAGCCGACCGCGAGGCTGGCCATGTCGGGCTTGAGCGGCAGCATGGCGCCACGTTCCTGGCCCGCGCCCGAACGCCCGCCGGTGGAAAGCTGGATGATCATCCCCGGGCAGTGCTTCCTGAGACCGTCCATCAGCTCGGCGAACCGCTCGGGGTCCGAGGTCGGCGACTGGTCGTCATTGCGAACATGGCAATGGACGATGCTGGCGCCGGCCTCGAAGGCCGCCTGGGTGCTCTCGACCTGCTCGGCGATGGTCACCGGTACGGCCGGGTTGTTTTCCTTGCGGGGCAGGCTGCCGGTGATGGCGACGCAGATGATGCAGGGATTCGACATGGGGACCTCGCGTGGCGCCAGGGGATGCGCCTGGTTGAGTGTCCAGGAGCCTGTCGGGTTTATTCGGTCAAACCCGACAGGCTCCTGGAGTGCGATGGCGGCCGGATCACCGCCGCGCCCTCCGGGAGGGCCGCTTGGCCATCGGCCGGCCGTCGGGCCGGCCGATGGAAAGGAACAAGTGCTGGTCAGGCGGAGGGCGGGAATGCCGCCAGCAGCGTCTCGGCGAACCGTGCCGGGACCTCCACGGAGGGCACGTGGCCGACGCCCTCGAGGATCTCCAGGGGCGCCCCGTCGAGCTCGGCGGCCAGTGCCTCGAGGGTCGCCGGCGGGGTCGCCAGGTCCTCGCTGCCGCCCAGCAGCTGCACCGTGACGCCCTTGCCCGCCAGCTTGCCGGTGAAGTCGCTGCGCCCGAGCATCTCGCAGAGCCGGGCATAGGATTCGTCGTCGCCGCGGCCCATCTGGGTGCACCAGCCCGCCTTCAGGGCCGGCTCGGCCTCGAAGCGGGCCGGGGCGAACCAGCGGGGCACGATCTCGGCGGCCATGGCCGCCAGCCCTTCCTCGCGCACCCGGGCGGCGCGGGTGGTCCACAGCTCGGCGTTGCCGATCACCGCCCCGGTGTTGGTCAGGGTCGCGGACAGCAGGCGATCGCCGTGTGCGGCCACCAGTCGCTGCCCGACCACGCCGCCGATGGAGGTGCCGACGAAGTGAAAACGCTCGGCGCCGGCCCGGTCGGCCAGGGCCAGGGCCTCGGCGGCCAGCGCTTCGGGGGTGATCTCGCCGCCGTCGGCGGGCCAGGCCTCGCTGGCGCCGTGCCCCGGCAGGTCCCAGGTGAGCACCCGGCAGGACGGCAGCAGCGCGGGCAGCAGCTCGTCCCAGACCGCCTGGGTCATGCCCAGCGGATGCGCCAGGATCACCAGGGGCCGGGTCGCGTCACCCAGCAGGCGATAGGCCACGGCGCGGCCGTCGATGTTCAGGAATGCCATGGAAACTTCTCCCAAGGTGCAACGCCGAGGGTTACCTCGGCGCGACTCTCATGATCAGAAGGAAGAACGCGGCTTCGCCGCTTGAAGAAGAAAGACCGGTGCTTCGCACCTGGAAGAGGGAAGAAACCCAAACCCTGACGTTTCCCTCTTCTCCCTTCCTTCTTCCCTCTGCTTTCTTAAGCCCGCTCGATCAGGGTGGCGATGCCTTGCCCCACGCCGACGCACATGGTGCACAGGGCATAGCGCTTGCCGGTCTGCTGCAGCTCATGGGCCGCGGTCAGCAGCAGGCGGGCGCCGGACATGCCCAGCGGGTGGCCCAGGGCGATGGCGCCGCCGTTGGGGTTGACCCGCGGGTCGTCGTCCTCGAGCCCCAGGGCCAGCAGGCAGGCCAGCGCCTGGGCGGCGAAGGCCTCGTTGAGCTCGATGACGTCGACCTCGTCGAGGGACACGCCGGTGCGCTCGAGCAGCCGCTTCACCGCCGGCACCGGGCCATGGCCCATGATGGCGGGCTCCACGCCGGCGGTGGCCATGCCGAGGATCTTCGCCATGGGCTTGAGGCCATGGCGCTCCACCGCCGCCTGGCTGGCCACCAGCATCGCCGCCGCGCCGTCGTTGACCCCGGAGGCGTTGCCGGCGGTGACGCTGCCGCCCTCGCGGAAGGGCGTGGGCAGGCTTGCCAGCTTCTCGAGGCTGGTCTCGCGGAGGTGCTCGTCCTGGTCGAAGATCAGCGGCGCCTGCTTGCGCCGGGGGATCTCGATGGCGGTGATCTCGCGGGCAAAGCGGCCGACCTGCTGGGCGGCGGCGGCCTTCTGCTGGGAGCGCAGGGCGAAGGCGTCCTGGTCCTCGCGGGCGATGGCGAAGCGCTCGGCCACGTTCTCGGCGGTCTCCGGCATGGAATCGACGCCGTAGGCCTGCTTCATCAGCGGATTGACGAAGCGCCAGCCGATGGTGGTGTCCTCGATCGTCTGCCCGCGGGAGAAGGCGGTCTCGGCCTTGCCCATCACGAAGGGCGCGCGGGACATGGACTCCACGCCGCCGGCCAGCGCCAGGTCCATCTCGCCGGCCTTGATGGCGCGGAAGGCGGTGCCCACCGCATCCATCCCGGAGCCGCACAGGCGATTCAGGGTGGTGCCGGGTACCGAGGTCGGCAGGCCCGCCAGCAGGGCGGACATGCGAGCCACGTTGCGGTTGTCCTCGCCGGCCTGGTTGGCGCAGCCCATGAAGACTTCTTCAATCGCGGCCGGATCGAGATCGGGGGCCTCGGCCAGCACCGCCTGGAAGATGGTGGCGGCGAAGTCGTCGGGGCGCACGGCGGCCAGGGTGCCGCCGAAGCGGCCCACGGCGGTGCGTCGGGGATGGCACAGGTAGACGTCACTCATCGGGGGCTCCTCTCATTCGCCGGCGTGTTGACGGGCGGTACGTTCTTTCAGGTCGCGCAGGATCTCGAGTTCCTTCTCCGAGGGCTCGGGGGTGGTCTCGAGCGCGTCGTCGAAGCGGATCTCCCAGCCGGTGGCCTCCTGGACGTCCCGGGCGGTCACGCCGGGATGCAGCGAGACGACCGTGAGCTCCCGGGTCTCGGGGTCGGGCTTCATCACGCAGAGGTCGGTGATCACCCGGGTCGGGCCGCGGCCGATGTTGGGCACGCCGTCGCGGCCCTTGCCGTCGCGACCGAAGCCCAGGGTGGTGATGAAGTCCACCTCGTCGACGAAGGCCCGCTTGGAGTGCTTCAGGGTGATGAAGACCTCCCCCGCATTCGTCGCAATTTCGGGAGCCCCCCCACCGCCCGGCAGGCGTACCTTGGGCTCGCGATAGTCGCCGATCAGGGTGGTGTTGAGGTTGCAGTAGCGGTCGATCTGGGCGGTGCCCAGGAAGCCCACGTCGATCTTTCCGCCCTGCAGCCAGTAGCGGAACATCTCGGGCACCGAGACGGTGGTCAGGGCCGTCTCGGCGAGCTCGCCGTCACCGATGGAGAGCGGCAGCACCTCGGGCTTGGTCTGCAGGGTGCCGGACTCGTAGATCAGCACCACGTCCGGGGCATGGGTCAGGCGCGCCAGGTTGGCGGCTTCGCTGGGCAGGCCGATGCCGACGAAGCAGGTGGTACCGTTCTCCAGCGCCCGGGCGGCGGTGACGGTCATCATCTCGGCGGAGGTGTATTCGAGACTCATCAGGACTGTCCTCCTGCGTTGTGGACGTTTTCGTCGAGCCACCGGGTGAAGGCGTCACGATCCCGGGCGATGGCGTCCCACTCCTTGTAGAAGCGGTTGTTGCGCGGGTAGTAGCCGTGCGCATAGGAGGGCAGCGAGCCCTTCTCGGCCACGGCGACGGCGTCGATGGCCCAGCCCGGGATCACGCAGGCATTGGGGTGATAGTCCGGCAGGGCGGTCAGGTCGTCGACGATCTCCTCGACGGTGACGATGCTCTGCTTGGCGGCCAGTACCGCCTCCTTCTGCACGCCGACGATGCCTTCCACCAGCACATTGCCGGCGCGGTCGGCCTTCTGGGCATGGACGATGGAGACGTCCGGGCGCACCGAGGGCACCGCGGCCAGGCGCTCGCCGGTGAAGGGACAGTCGATGAACTTGATCTGGTCGTTGACGCTGGGCAGCTCGCTGCCCACATAGCCGCGCAGCACGGCCAGCGGCAGCACCGCGGCGCCGGCCTCGAAGGCGCAGGCCATGGCGGCGTGGCTGTGCTCGAGGATCTCGACCTGGTGGGGCCAGCCCTTCTCCACGGCGTCGCGCAGGCGATGCAGGGAGCCCACGCCCGGGTTGCCGCCCCAGGAGAAGATCACCTTCTTCGCACAGCCCGCGCCGATCAGCTGGTCGTAGACCAGGTCGGGGGTCATGCGGATCAGGGTCAGGTCGCGCTTGCCCTGGCGGATCACCTCGTGGCCCGCGGCGAAGGGGATCAGGTGGGTGAAGCCCTCCATGGCGACGGTGGCGCCGTCCTGGACGTAGCGCGCGACCGCGTCATGCAGGCTGAGAAACTCGGCCATGATGGTGCACCTCTGTTGGGGGTGGACTCGAAGGCCGCTGCCCGCCGGGGGCAACCGCCTGGAGTGTTCGATCTACGAACATCAATTTGTCATGCGAACAATTTAGCGCCACCCGGGAGGCGGGTCAAAGTCGTCGCTTGGCATCGGTGCTGCGATGCCGGGTCAGCGGAGCGCTAACCCGCCGGCGGAAAAGGGGTTTCGAGATCGTCCCGGCGCCGGCCCATGCGACCAAGGTCTAAGGCGTCCGGGAGGCTTGACCGGGGAAAGGAGTACGGATGTTCGGCCAGCGAACGGGTGTGGTAGATTGAGGACCAGCTGGCGCCGTCCCGGCGCCATCATCCGGCAGAGGGGAGGACGGCATGCAGGAAGAGGTGTTGGGCCCGGACGACCGGGACTTCGTCACGGCACTGGCCAGCGGGCTGGAGGTGATCCTGGCCTTCGACGAGGAGCATCCGCGCATGACCCTCAGCGAGGTGGCGGCCCGCACGGGCATGAATCGGGCCCGCGCCCGGCGCTTTCTCCTGACGCTCCATTCCCTGGGCTATGTGCGCAAGACCCAGCGCCACTTCGAGCTGGCGCCCCGGGTGCTGCAGCTGGGGTATGCCTTCCTCTCGGCCAACGGCTACCAGAGCGTGATCCAGCAGGTGCTCGAGGACATCACCGCCGAGTGTGGCGAGTCGTCGTCCCTGGGCGTGCTGGACGGCGACGAGGTCACCTACGTGGCTCGCTCGGCCGCCAAGCACCGGCTGATGGCCATCAGCCTCGCGGTGGGGACTCGCCTGCCGGCCGCCCATACCTCCATGGGCCGGGTGCTGCTGGCCCAGTTGCCCGACGACGAGCTCGAGGCCTTCCTGGCCCGGGTGACCCTGGAGCGCTACACGGACAAGACCGTCACCGACAAGGCCGTGCTGCGCGAACGCATCCTCGAGGCGCGTCGGCAGGGCCATGCCGTTGCCGACCAGGAACTGGATTCCGGGCTGCGCTCCCTGGCGGTACCGGCCTTCGATGCCACCGGCCGGCTCATCGGCGCCATCAACATCAGCACCAACGCCGCGCGCGTGGACTTCGACACCCTGCTCGGCGAGTACCTGCCGCTGCTGCAGGACAAGGCCCGCCAGATCCGCCAGCAGGTGCGCTGACCGCCGCGACTGATTAACCCGGCAAGCGTTTATGCCGGGTTAATCGCGGCACAGGGACGTGCCGCCGCCGGCCGTCAGGTCGGCGCGAGCCCGCGCCACACCAGCAGATCCACGCATCTGTGCCAGTGTGGCGCGGGCGACAATCAAAGAGATCAGGATGATCTCTTTGATTGCCAGGTTAATAGCCCGCCTCGACCTTCAGGGGCCCGTTGGTCTTGAGGGTCTCCATCGCCACCTGGGTGGCGATGTCCTGGATGCCTTCCATCGGGCTCACGGCCGCGGCGAGGAAGCTGGACAGCGCCCCCAGGCTTTCCACCACCACCTTGAGGATGAAGTCGTGGTTGCCGGTCACGGCATGGCACTCGATGACCTCGTCCCGGGCCACCAGAGCCGCGACGGCCTCGCGGGGGCTGCGCATCCGCCGCTTGTCCACCGACACGAAGATGAAGGCGGTCACCGCCAGTCCCAGCGCCTCCGGGTTCAGCCGCAGCGAGTAGCCCTCGATCACCCCTTCCTGTTCCAGGCGGGCGATGCGTCGCGAGCACTGGCTGGGCGAGAGGCTCACCGTCTCGGAGAGGAGGCCGAGGGTGAGGCGCGCATCGCGTTGCAGGGCGTGCAGGATTCTCAGGTCGAAGCGATCGAGTGAAATCATCCGTCTTTCAATACCGGTTTCGTGCAAATGTTTTGTGAAAAGAGTGGGTGTGGAGCCGGGAAAACGCAACCTCTCCGCATGCCGGTGCCCCTAGAATGATCTCGGTCACTTCTTCATCGGCATGGCCCGGAGACACCAGATGAGCGTATCCCTCGATCACGTGCGCGAACTCGACCGCCAGGATCCCCTGGCCGGCTTCAAGCAACGCTTCGCCCTGCCCGAGGGCGTGCTGTACCTCGACGGCAATTCCCTCGGCGCCCAGCCCAAGCGCGCCCGCGAGGCCGTGTCGGCGACCATGGATCAGTGGCGCGACGAGCTGATCAAGGGCTGGAACCAGGGCTGGTTCGATGCTCCGGAGCGGCTCGGCAACAAGCTGGCGCCGCTGCTGGGCGCCCGCGAGGGCGAGGTGATCGTCACCGACAACATCACCCTGAACATCTTCAAGCTGCTCGGCTACATCACCGGGCAGCGCCGGGATGGCCGTCGGGTGGTGCTCAGCGAGGGCGGCAACTTCCCCACCGACGGCTACATCGCCCAGGGCTACTGCCGCTTCGGCGACTACGAGCATCGCTTCCTGCCCGAGGGCGCCGACCTGGCCGAGCACCTGGACGGCGTGGCCGTGGTCGTGCTCAGCGAGGTGAACTACCGCACCGGGCGCCGTCGGGACATGGCCGCCATCACGCGGCTGGTGCACGCGCATGGCGCCGAGGTCATCTGGGACCTGGCCCACTCGGCGGGCGCCCTGCCGGTGGATCTCAATGGCTGCGACGCCCGCTATGCGGTGGGCTGCACCTACAAGTACCTCAATGGCGGTCCCGGCGCGCCGGCCTTCCTGTACGTCCACCGCGACCACCAGGACGGCGGCTGGCAGCCCCTGTCCGGCTGGCACGGTCATGCCGCGCCCTTCGCCTTCGACGCCGACTACGCCCCGGCGGGCGACATCACGCGCTTCCGCACCGGCACCCACTCGGCGTTGATCTACAGCGCCCTGGAGGCCTCCCTGGACGAATGGGCCGACGTCGACATGGCGGCCCTCCGCGAGAAGAGCCTGGCGATGACCGAGCTGTTCCGCGACTGCCTGGCCGATGTCCTGGAGCGCTTCGGCATCGAGGACATCACCCCGCCGGCGCACGAGCGGGGCAGCCAGGTCGCGCTGATCGACGAGGCTCACGGCTTCGCCATCGTCCAGGCGCTGATCGCCCGGGGGGTGATCGGCGACTACCGCGAGCCGGGCCTGCTGCGCTTCGGCTTCACGCCGCTCTACCTGAGCTTCGAGGACGTCTGGCAGGCGGCCCGCCACTTCCGCGAGGTGCTGGAGAGCGGCGAATACCGCGAGCCGCGCTTCAACGTTCGCTCCGCCGTGACCTGAGCCGGAGGCCGCCATGACCCGCGAGGCGCTGGATCGCGACTACTCCCCGAGCCGCTACGCCCGGGACTTCCAGGCCACCCTGGCGCGCCAGGCCGAGGAGGGGGCGGCGCTGGTCGCTCGGCATCCTCCGCAGCGGCTCACTTGCGGCGACGACCCCGAGGCTTGCCTGGACCTGTTCCTGCCCGACGCGAGCGGGCCCTGGCCGCTGAGGGTGTTCATCCATGGCGGCTACTGGCAGGAACTGGATCATACCGCCACCAACTTCCTGGCCGAGCGCTACCTGGCCCGAGGGATGGCCTTCGCCTCCCTGGGCTATGGCCTGGCCCCCCGGGTGTCCATCGAGACCATGATCGCCCAGTGTCGCGATGGCCTCGAGGCGGTGACCCGCTGGCTGGAGGAGCTGGGCGGCATCGGCCACCTGGTGCTGGGCGGTCACAGCGCCGGGGCCCAGTTGGCCTGCTCGGTGGCGGCCGACGCGGCACCGGTGGCGGGCCGGATCGACGAGCTGCTGCTGGTCAGCGGCGTCTATGACCTGACCCCGCTGGTCGACACCTACGTGAACGAGCCGCTGGGCCTCGACGTGGCCAGGGCCCGCGCGCTGAGCCCGATGCATGACGACCCGTCGGGGTTGCCCCCGCTGCGCCTGCTGGTCGCCGAGCGCGATCCCCCGGCCTTCCGGCGCCAGGCCCGCGACTTCCGGGACGCGGTGACGGCCGCCGGCGGCCGGGCGGTCCTCGAGGACCTGGCGGACTGCGATCACTTCGACATTCTCGACCATCTCTAGGGAAACACTGATTTATTGCTGCGCTCGATATCCTGGCCGCCGGCGGTACTCAACATCCTCATTTACTGCCTTGTAAACTCCGGTGTTTCCGTTCCGGCGGCGACCAGCCTCTCATCGCTCGCGACATAAATCAGCGCTTCCCTAACGACGTATGTCACAACAACCAAGGGGTCCGAGAGGCTCCCTAGGGATCCTATTGCCATGAAAACGCCAAGAGCCCAATTCTCCTCCCGTTTCGGTTTCCTGATGGCGGCGGCCGGTGCCGCCGTCGGCCTGGGCAACGTCTGGAGCTTTCCCTCCATGGCCGCCAACAACGGCGGCGGGGCCTTCCTGCTGCTGTACCTCCTGATGGCCTTCGTGCTGGCCTATCCGGCGCTGATGGCCGAGCTGACCCTGGGCCGCTATGCCCAGAGCGGGGTCATCCAGGCGATGTCCCGGGTCGGCGGAGAGGGCACCGCGGGTCGCCTGGGCGCCGGCATCGGCGGCCTGGCCATCCTCACCGCCTGCCTGGGACAGGCGTTCTATGCCATCGTCACCGGCTGGCTGATCGGCTTCACGATCACGCCGCTGCTCGAGGTGCTGGGGCTCGGCGACTGGGCCACGGCGCTCAACGGCGCCGGCTTCTGGAAGGACTGGGGACTGGCCAGTGCGGCCATGCTGGTGACCGTCGCGGTGGTGCTGGCCGGGGTCAACAAGGGCATCGAGCGCTGGTCCAAGCGCCTGATGCCGCTGCTGATCGTGCTGATGCTGGCGCTGATCGTGGCGGTCATGACCCTGCCCGGCGCCACCCAGGGGCTCGGCGCCTACCTGGTGCCGGACGTGTCCCGCCTGTCCGGCCAGCTGGTGCTGGACGCCATGGGCCAGGCCTTCTTCTCGCTGTCCATCGGCGTGGGCGCCATGGTGATCTACGGCTCCTACCTGAGCCGCGAGGCCAGCCTGCCGAAAACCGGCGCCCAGGTGATGTTCATCGACATGGGCGTGGCCTTCATCGCCGGCCTGCTGATCGTGCCCTCGATGTTCGTGGCCGACGAGCTGGGCGTGGACATCTTCAATGCCGCGGGCGAGCTGCAGAGCTCCTCCACCCTGCTGTTCGACGTCATGCCGGCGATGTTCGCCCAGCTCGGTGGCATGGGCTCCGGCCTGGAGATCCTGTTCTTCGCGCTGCTGGCCATCGCCGCCCTGACCTCCATGTTCCCGGTGCTCGAGGTGCCCGTCGCCACCCTGGCGGAGACCGGCCGGGTCTCGCGCGGCTGGGCGACCCTGCTGATGGGCGGGGGGATCTTCGCCATCTCCACGCTGATCCTGATGCACTTCGAGGTGCTCTTCGGCCTGGCCATCGAGGTCACCATCACCTACAACATGCCGCTGATCGGCGCCCTGGTCTGCCTCTACGTGGGCTGGCTGCTGTCGCGCAACGCCAAGCTCCAGGAACTGCGCCAGGGCGCGCCGGAGATCGAGAACACCCTGTTCTGGAAGCTGTGGCCCTGGTACATCCGTTTCGTCTGCCCGCTGTTGCCGCTGGTGGTGCTGGCCAACAGCCTCTGAGCCCTTGTCCGGGGACTCACCGCCTGCTTGACTGACGGGGGCCGCGCTGTTGCGGCCCTCGTCGTTCATCTGGAGTTCCTGCATGTCGCCACCCCTGACCCTGCACAACCGTCCCCGCCAGGTGATGGACGCCATCACCGCCGCCAATGCCGACCTCGCCGAGGCCGACCGCGCCGCCAAGTACGCCAAGCTGGCCGAGTCGCCGTACCGCTTCTTCCGCGGCACCAACCACCTGTACTGGGACGATGTGTGGCACGACTGGCGGGTCGCCCTCTACGGCGGGGTGCCGGAGACCCAGACCTGGCTGCAGGGCGATGCCCATGCCTACAACTTTGGTGCCTACGGCCATCACGACGATGCGGTGCGCTACGGCATGGACGACTTCGACGATGCCCTGGTCGGCGACTACCAGTACGACCTCTGGCGGCTGGCCATCAGCCTGGTGCTGGACGCCCGGGAGAACGCCGGGCTGTCCCGCAAGGGCATCCGCAAGGCGCTGGCTGCCCTGATCGAGGCCTACGCGGACGAGCTGGCCGCTCACGACCAGGGGCAGACACCCGAGGCCGTGACGCTGGAGACCGCCAAGGGGCCGCTGGCGCCCTTCCTCGAGAAGGTGGCCGCCAAGCGCAGCCGGGCGAAGATGCTCGACAAGTGGACCACCCTCGGCGAGGAGGGCCGGGCCTTCGCCGAGCGGCCCGACAGGTTGGCGCGGCTGCCGGCCCACCTGGCCAGCCAGCTGCGCAAGGCCATCGAGGGCGAGTATCGCCGGACGCTGCGTGGAGCTCGGGCGGAGGCCGAGGCGGATCACTTCCGGGTCAAGGACATGGCGCGCCGCCTGGATGCCGGCACGGGCTCGCTGGGCCTCGAGCGCTACTACGTGCTGATCGAGGGCGGGCGTGACCACGAGCACGACGACGTCATCCTCGATATCAAGCAGCAGACCCCGCCGGAGGCCTGGCGACTCATGAACGCCGCCGAGAAGCGCGCCTGGCGCCGCGTCTTCCCCCACGAGGGGGCCCGGCACGCCGCCGCCTTCGGCGCCATCGCCGAGCATCCCGACGTCTACCTGGGCTGGCTGCACCTGGGCGAGACGGTGTTCTCGGTGCGCGAGCGGTCGCCCTTCAAGGAGGACTTCCCCACCCACAAGCTCGACGGCGCCAAGCCCTATCGCAAGCTGGCCAGGCAGTGGGGGCGCATCCTGGCCCGGGAACACCTGCGCGGCGCCCGGGCGATGCACCCCGACGATCCGGGCCGCTTCGCCCGCGCCGTCGCCGACCGCATCGAGGGACGCCGGGAGCCCTTCGTGGCCATGGTCTCGACCCTGGCGCTGAGCTACGCCGATTGCGTGCGCCAGGACTATCACACCTTCCTCGAGTCGATGTCGTAGCGGTGTTCGTTCATCTCCTAGACTGACAGCAGGACGGCCGCTCCGGGGAGTGGACGGAGATGGGTGCGATCATCGACCGCGACGCCTTCACGGCGTCGGACTACCAGCGCTTCGGCAAGCGCCTTCGGGACAGTCTCGACCTGCTCGCCGAGCTGCTCCGCCAGCCGGGGTTCGGCACCGGGATGCCCAGCATCGGTGCCGAGCTGGAGGCCTACCTCATCGACGACCGGGACCGGGTCGCTCCCCTCAACCAGGCCCTGGTCGACACCCTCCAGGATCCCCAGCTGCAGCTGGAGCTCAACCGGTTCAACATCGAATACAACCTGGCGCCGCTCCCGCTCTCGGGCATGCCGCTGCATGCCCTGGAGCGCCAGCTGTGCCAGGCCCTGGGCCGCCTCGAGGAGGCCGCGGCCGCTCACCGGGCGCACGTGGTGCCGATCGGCATCCTGCCCACCCTGCGGCGCGCCGATCTGGGCGAGCATGCGATGAGCGACCTGCCCCGCTATCGCGCCCTGGAGCGCGCCCTCAAACGGATGCGCGGCGAGGATTTCAGCGTCGAGATCCATGGCGAGGACAGCGTCCGGGTCTCCAGCGCCCATGTGGTGCTGGAGGGCGCCAACACCTCCTTCCAGCTTCACCTGCGCGTCCCGCCCGATCGCTACGCCGATACCTTCAACACCGTCCAGCTGGTCACGCCCCTGGTGCTGGCGTTGTCCGCCAACTCGCCCGTCTTCCTGCAGCGGCTGCTGTGGGACGAGACCCGCATCGCCCTGTTCAAGCAGGCGGTCGACTGCCGGATGCGCGGCGCCGACCGCTGGCGGCAGCCGTCACGGGTGACCTTCGGCCAGGGCTGGGTGCGCCAGGGCGCCTGGGAGCTGTTCGCCGAGGCGGTGGCGCTCTACCCGCCGATCCTGCCCCTGATGGCCGATGCCTGGCCGGAGGACGCGCCGTCCGGCACCACGGCGCCGGGACTGGCGGAGCTGCGCCTGCACATGGGCACCGTCTGGCCCTGGAACCGGGCGGTCTACGATCCGGCCGACGGCGGCCACCTGCGGGTGGAGATGCGTGCCCTGCCGTCCGGGCCGACCGCCGTGGACATGGTGGCCAACGCCGCCCTGCTGCTGGGACTGGTGGCCGCCCTGCGCGACGACGTCGCGTCCTGGCTGAGCGCCATGCCGTTCCGCTATGCCGAGTACAACTTCTATCGCGCCGCCCAGTCGGGACTGGACGCCCGGCTGATGTGGCCGCATCGCAAGCATCACCGGCTGGAGGAGGCGCCGGTGGTGGAGCTGCTCGAGCGGCTGATGCCCGAAGCCCAGCGAGGCCTGCGTGCCCTGGGGGTGGTGGATTCGGACTCGACGCCCTACCTGGCGGTGATCGGGCAGCGCCTGGCGGCCCGCACCAGCGGTGCCCGCTGGCAGCGTCGGATGCTGGCGCATTTCGAAGGGCAGGGCCTGTCCCGCGGCAGGGCCTGCCATCGACTGCTCGACGCCTACCGGGCGGCGGCGACCAACCGGCCGGTGGGGCGCTGGCCACAGGAGGGATGAATGGAAGGACTGTCGCTGCCGGTGATCACCGACCCACCGGTCGACCATGGCGAGGTCGAGTCCTGGCTCCAGGCCCTGGGCGGGCCCGTCTGGCTCGTCCTGGAGGGCGCGGACGACCGGCGCTGCCGGGCGGTCACTACCCTGCTGCATGGCAACGAACCCTCGGGCGCCCTGGCGCTGCATCGCTGGCTGGCGGAACGCCCCCGACCCCGCACCCGGCTGGCGGTGCTGCTGGCCAACGTCCGGGGGGCCCTGACGCACCCCGTCTTCTCGCATCGCCATACCCCGGACGATCGCGACCTGAACCGCTGCTTCCGCCCCCCGTACCTGGGTCCGGCCGGCGAGCTCGCCCGGGCCATCATCGAGGATCTCGAGCGCCTGGCGCCGGAGTGCCTCGTCGATGTGCACAACACCTCCGGCAACGGCCCCGCCTTCGCCGTGGCCACCCGTCGACACCCGGTGAGCGAGGCGCTGGCCGGCCGCCTCTGCGATCGGCTGATCGTCACCGACCTGCGGCTGGGTAGCCTGATGGAGCTGCCCGAGCGGGTCCCCCGGCTGGCCGACTGTCCGACCTTCACCCTGGAGTGCGGCGGGGCCCTGCAGCCCGCGGCTCGGGAGGTGGCCGGCGGCCTCTTCCGGCTGCTCGCCGACTGTCCGCACCTCGCGGAGCTGCCGTGCCCCCCGGACCTGGAAGTCCTGGTGCATCCGCTGCGGGTGGAACTGCGACCCGGTGCCGTCGTCGTCTACGACCGGGCCCCGCATCCCGACGCCGACCTGACGCTGTGGGCCCGCATCGACGAGCACAACCGCGGCGTGACCTCGCCGCGGGCCTGCCTCGGCTGGCTGGGGCGCGATGGCCTGGCCTGCCTGGAGGCGCGGGACGGGCGGGGCGTGGACCGGCTCCGGGAGCTCTTCTGCGCCCGGGAGGGCCGGCTGCATGCCCGCCGCCCGCTGCGCCTGTTCATGGCGACCACCAACAGCGAGATCGCCCGCAGCGACTGTCTGTTCTATGTCGTGCCATCCGGCTAGCCGGTGGCGGCGGGCGGGTCCCCCCGGGGCGCTTGGCCTACGCTGATAGCAAGCCGTCGACCCGGTGGCGCGGGCGGGATGACTGGCGGCCATCACCTCACCGATGACGAGAGGGTCCGATCATGCAGGATTCCCCGGTGCAGCTGCTGCTGGTCGAGGACAACCCCATGCATCGCAAGCTGATCCAGAAGCTGCTGGCCAGCGATCCCCAGCTCCAGTGCGACGTCGAGGCCGTGGACAACCTGGCCGACGGCCTGACGCGGCTGGTCAAGGGCGGCGTGGATCTGGTGCTGCTCGACCTGGTGCTGCCCGACAGCGAGGAGCTCGAGACCCTGTTCCGGGTGCGCCTGGTGGCGCCCCAGGTCCCGGTGGTGGTGCTGACCAGCCTGGACGACGTCAAGCTGGCGGCCCGGGCCGTGGAGTCCGGGGCCTACGACTACCTGGTCAAGTCCCACCTCAAGAGCGTGGCGCTCGGCCGGGCGATTCGCTACACCCTGTCGCGGGCCCGGGCCCGGGGGGGCGAGTGGGACTCGCCGATGTTCCGCCTGGCGCAGCAGCAGTTCCTCAAGGCCGCCCAGTACATGAACCTGGACGACAACATCCGCCAGCGCCTGCTCTTTCCCCAGCGTACCCAGATGGTCAGCTTCCCCTTCTTCCGCGACGACCGCACCCAGGTGGAGACGGTGTTCGGGTACCGGGTCCAGCACCTGCTCTCGATGGGGCCCACCAAGGGCGGCATCCGCTATCACGAGGAGGTCGACCTTGGCGAGGTGGCGGCCCTGGCGATGTGGATGACCTGGAAGTGCGCCCTGATGAAACTGCCCTTCGGCGGCGCCAAGGGCGGCGTGCGGGTCGACCCGACCACGCTCAGCGACCGGGAGCTGCAACGCCTCACGCGGCGCTACACCACCGAGATCATCGACATCATCGGCCCCGACAAGGACATCCCGGCCCCGGACCTGGGCACCGACGAGCGGGTCATGGCCTGGCTCATGGACACCTACAGCCAGCAGGTCGGTCACTCGGTGCCCGCCGTGGTCACCGGCAAGCCGGTGGTGCTGGGCGGCTCCCTCGGCCGCAAGGAGGCCACCGGCCGCGGCCTGGTCTACCTGATCCAGGCCTCGGCCCGGCACCTGGGGATGCAACTCGACGGGGCCACCGCGGTGGTGCAGGGCTTCGGCAATGTCGGCAGCCATGCGGCCCACTTCCTCGCCGAACTCGGTGTCAGGATCATCGGGGTCAGCGATGTCTCCACCGGGCTCCACGCCCCCGAAGGCCTCTCCGTTGAGGACCTGCTCGAGTATCAGGCGGAGCACCGCATCCTGGAGGGCTATCCGGCGGCGGAAGCCATCGGCAACGCCGACCTGCTGGAGCTCGACTGCGATATCCTGGTGCTGGCCGCCCTGCAGAACCAGGTCACGGTGGAGAACGCCGGCCGCCTCGAGTGCCGGCTGCTGGCGGAGGGGGCCAACGGACCGACGACCCTGGAGGCCGACGACATCCTCCAGGAGCGAGGCATCTTCGTGCTGCCCGATATCCTGGGCAATGCCGGGGGGGTCACGGTGTCCTACTTCGAGTGGGTCCAGGGCATGCAGAACCTGATGTGGTCCCTCGACGAGATCCACGGCCGCCTGCAGGCGATCCTGCTGGATGCCTTCCAGCGCACCCTGTCGCGTGCCGAGGCGCAGCATCTCGACATGCGCACCGCGGCGCTGATCGAGGGCGTCAGCCGGGTCACCGAGGCCAAGCTGCTACGTGGGGTCTTCCCCTGAGGCGAGATGAGCGCCGATTCGCGGCGTAGCGAGGACACGATGGGGGAGCTGAGGGATCCCGCCGCCTTCCTGCGGCTGATTCAGGCCATCACCCGGGCCGCCAACGAGGCGACCTGCGTCGATGACGCGATCCGCGTCGCCCTGCGGGAGGTGTGCCGCGCCACGGACTGGCGCCTCGGGCACGCCTGGTACCTCGCCGCCCCCTCGACGGGCGAGCTGGTCTCGACCCGGATCTGGTACCCCGACGATACCGCGACCTTCCCGGTCTTCCGGCGCCTCACCGAGGAGACGCCCTGGCATGCCACCACCCGGGGGCTGGTCGAGCGCGTCCAGGCCCTCGGCGAGCCGGCCTGGATAGAGGACGTGTTTCAGGATGCCGACTTCTGGCGCTCTCACCAGGAGGCGGCGATCGAGGTGCGGGCCGGGGCCGCCTTTCCCGTCCTGATCGGCACCGAGGTCGTCGCCGTCCTGGAGTTCTTCTCGGATCGGGTCATGGCGCGCGACGAGGCCCTGATGGAGGTGATGGCCCAGACCGGCACCCAGCTGGGCCGGGTGATCGAGCGGGAACGGGCCGATCGCGCCCTGAGCGAGAGCGAACGCCGCCTGGCCACCCTGATGGCCAACCTGCCGGGCATGGCCTATCGCGGGTCGAACGAACCCGACTGGCCGATGGCCTTCCTCAGCGAGGGCTGCCGGGCACTGACCGGCTACGCTCCGGAGGCATTGATCGCGGGGCATCCCCATTATGCCGAGCTGGTCCATCCGGAGGATCGCGCCCCGCTCTGGCGGGCCGTCCAGGAGGCCCTCACGGCCCGTCGCCCCTTCCGGGTCGAGTACCGGATCCAACCCCGGGAGGGCGAGGAGAAGTGGGTTTGGGAACAGGGCTGCGGCGTGTTCGACGAGGCCGGCGAGCTCCAGGCCATCGAGGGCTTCATCAGCGACATCACCGAGCAGCGCCAGGCCCAGCAGGCCCTGGCCGCCCAGGTGGAGGCCACCCAGGCCGAGCGGGCGCGTGCCGAGGCGGCCCATGAGCGGCTCAGCGAGGCCCTGGAGGCGATCTCCGAGGGATTCACCCTCTACGACGCCAACGACGACCTGGTGGCCTTCAACACCAAGTTCCGCGACGACTTCTCCGGCGTGCCGGAGATGATCGAGCCGGGCATGCACTACGAGGACCTGATCCGCACCGTGGCGAGCGAGGGGATCATCGACATCGGCGACAAGACGGTGGACGAGTGGGTCGCCTGGCGGCTGGAGCATCGCCGGCATCCCGGCGCGCCGCTCAAGATCCGCCGCCGGGACGACCTGTGGATGCGGGTCAGCGAGCATCGCACCCGCCAGGGGGGCGTGGCGGCCATCTACACCGACATCACCGAGCTGGAGCAGAACCGCGAGCGCCTGGAGAAGCAGGTCGCGCTCACCGAACAGGCCCAGGCCCGGGCCGAGGCGGCCCATCAACGGCTCACCGAGGCCCTGGAAGCGATCCCCGAGGGCTTCACCCTCTACGACGCCGAGGATCGCCTGGTGATGTACAACCGCAAGTTCCGCGACTTCTTCGCGGGCATCCCCGGCATGGTGCACCTGGGCATGTACTACAAGGACCTGGTCCGCAAGGCGGTGGAGCTCGGCATCACCGACACCGGCGACATGACGATGGAGGAGTGGGTGGCCTGGCGCCTCGAGCGCCATCGCAACCCGGGGGAGCCCCTCAGGATTCGCCGCCACGATGACATCCGCCAGCTGGTCAGCGAGCACCGGACCCGGGAAGGCGGGGTGGTCAGCGTCTACATCGACATCAGCGAACTCGAGCGGCAGCAGGAGAGCCTCGAGGAGCAGGTGGCGTTGACCGAACAGGCCCAGGCCCGGGCGGAGGCGGCCCATGCCCAGCTGACCGAGGCCCTGGAGTCCATCGCCGAGGGCTTCGCCCTGTTCGACGCCGAGGATCGGCTGGTGCTCTACAACTCTCGCTTCAAGGAGCATTTCGTCACGCCCGGGGACGTGGTCGAGCCCGGACTGCGCTTCGAGGACCTGCTCAAGGCCGTGGTCGAGCGGGGCATGACGCCACAGGACTACGCCTCCGGGGAGGCATACATCGCCGACCGGCTCGCGCAGCATCGTCATCCGTCCGGGCCCTACCAGTTTACCCGCTTCGACGGGGTCTGCGTGCAGATCAGCGAGCACATCACCCGGGATGGGGACCATGTCGCCGTCTACTCGGACGTCACCGAGCTGGAGCACCATCGCCATCACCTGGAAGAACTGGTCGCCGAGCGCACCGCGGAGTTGCAGGCCACCACTGAGCAGCTCGAGCGCTCCCAGCACGAACTGCGTCGCGCCCGCGACGAGGCGGAGCAGGCCAGCCAGGCCAAGGGCGAGTTCCTGGCCAACATGAGCCACGAGATCCGCACCCCCATGAACGGGGTGATCGGGGTCACCGAACTGCTGGAGCGCACCGAGCTCAGCGAACAGCAGGCGGAGTACGTGGAGCTCATCCACAAGTCCGCCGACACCCTCCTGGGGTTGATCAACAACATCCTCGACTTCTCGAAGATCGAGGCGGGGCGGCTGGAGCTGGAGGCCGCCCCTTTCCACCTTCGCGACACCCTGAGCGATACCCTCCAGACCCTGTCGCTGCATGCCGCCGACAAGGGGCTGGAGCTGGCCGTGCACATCCCGCCGGGGATTCCCGACCGGGTGCTCGGCGATCCGATCCGCCTGCGTCAGGTGATCGTCAACCTGGTCGGCAATGCCATCAAGTTCACCGAGCAGGGTGAGGTGGTCGTCGACCTCCGGCTGGTCTCCCTCGACGAGGAACACGCACGGCTGGCCTTCGAGATCCTGGACACCGGGATCGGCATTCCCGAGGAAAAGCGCCGCCGCATCTTCGAGGCCTTCGGCCAGGCCGACACCTCCACCACGCGCCAGAGCGGGGGAACGGGCCTGGGACTGTCGATCGCCGCCCAACTGGTGGAGATGATGGGCGGACGCATCGACGTCGGGGCCGGGCCGGGCGGCCAGGGCAGCCGCTTCGCCTTCACCATCGCCCTGGGGATTCCCGAGGATGGCCTGGAGGCCCCGGCCTCGCCCCCGGGGCTGCAGGGACTGCGGGTGCTGGTGGTGGACGACAACGCCACCAACCGGCGGATCCTCGACGAGATCCTCACCAGCTGGGGCATGCATCCGGAGTGCGTGGCCGGCGGCCGCGAGGCCCTGGAGACGATCGAGCGGGCGGAGGAGGAAGGCGAGCGTTTCCCCCTGGCCCTGCTCGACATGATGATGCCGCGAATGGACGGTCTCGAACTGGCCGAGCGCATCCGGGCGCATCCCCCCCATGCCGCCATGCCCATCCTGATGCTGTCCTCGGGCGGGCGCTCCGGGGACCTGGCCCGCCGCCGGCAACTGGGCGTCTCGCGCCTGCTGCTCAAGCCCGTCAAGCAATCGGCCCTGCTCGATGCCATCGGGGAGGCCCTCGGCGGTGATGCCGTGGGCGGGGGCAGGGCGACCGCCTCCCCGAGTGCGGTGACGCCCCGCTGCGTGCTGCTGGTCGAGGATGGGCTCACCAACCAGAAGGTTGCCTCCGACCTGTTGCGGCAACGGGGGCACGAGGTGGTCCTGGCGGAGAACGGCCGCGAGGCCGTCGAGGCGGTCGAGCGCCGGGACTTCGATGTGGTGTTGATGGACATCCATATGCCGGTGATGGATGGCCTGGAGGCCTCCCGGACGATCCGCGAGGCGGAGGCGGGAACGGGCCACCGCCTGCCGATCGTCGCCATGACCGCCAGTGCCACCAAGGAGGATCGCGAGCATTGCCTGGAGGCCGGCATGGACGATTTCGTCTCCAAGCCCTTCCGGGCCTCCGAGCTCTATGCGGCGGTGGAGCGGGCCGAGGAAGGGGCTCTCCCGTCGGCCGTCGCATCATCCCCGGAGGAGGCGCCGCCCGTGGACGTGCCGAGTCAAGACCGAGGCACGACGCCGTGCCTGGACTGGCAGGCCGCTCTGGACGCCCTGGACGGCAATCGCGAGCTGCTCGACGAGATGGTCGAGATGTTCCTGGAGGAGGCGCCACGGCTGATGACGGAGATCGACGCCGCCCTGGCCGCCGGCGAGGCCCGCGACCTGCGGCGTGCCGCCCATACCCTCAAGGGCTCGGCCCGGGTGGTGGGCGGCCTGGCGGCGGGGGAGGCTGCCCAGCATCTCGAGGCCCTGGCCAAGGCCGGCGACCTGGCCCGTGCCGGCGAGGCCCGGGACACCCTGGCGGAGCGCCTGGACGAGCTGACCCCGGCGCTGGAGGCGGCCCGCCGCGGCGAGCAGGAATGAGCGACCAGGGCAATCGCCGTTGGGGCTGGCGAGGGGCGCCGGGGACAGGTCGTAGAGGGGGTCCTACGCCAAGGGTGAGGAGCACTGCTCCGAACGGGCTGGCCAGGGATGGCCAGCACTGGTCCTGCAAGCGAAGCAGGGAGCGAGAGCGCCGCAGGGCGTCGGTAGCGCCCAGGGAGGGGTTCACAGCGCCCCCTCGCAGACCTGTCGTCGGATTAGCCCCGAGCGACAACGCTCACGGTGAGCAGGAATGAGCGATGGGGGAATGTTGGCCGCCGTTGCCTGTCCCTGTAGGGTAGGCGAGCCCGACCACAGGAGGCGCCATGTTTCCCACCTTCACCCTGCGCTACGCCCGCTTCCCGGACCGGCTGCGAGCCGAGTGCCTGCCGACGCCGGTCGAGCATCCTCGGCTGGTGGCCTTCAACCGGCCCCTGGCCGCCGAGCTCGGCTTCGACCTCGAGGCCTTCGAGGCCGACCACGCCGCCGAGGTGCTCGCCGGCAATGCCGTGCCCGAGGGGGCCGACCCCGTCGCCATGGCCTATGCCGGCCACCAGTTCGGCACCTTCGTGCCCCAGCTCGGTGACGGGCGGGCTCTGCTGCTGGGCGAGGTGATCGACCGTCAGGGTCGGGTGCGCGACCTCCAGCTCAAGGGCTCGGGGCGTACCCCCTTCTCCCGGGGCGGCGACGGCCGTGCGCCGCTGGGGCCGGTGCTGCGCGAGTACCTGATCAGCGAGGCCATGCACGCCCTGGGCATCCCCACCACCCGGGCCCTGGCCGCGGTGACCACCGGCGAGCGGGTCTTCCGCCGGATTCCCGAGCCCGGGGCCGTGCTGACCCGGGTGGCCGCCAGCCACCTGCGGGTGGGGACCTTCCAGTACTTCGCCGCTCGCCGCGACACGGAAGCGCTCCGGCTGCTGGCCGAGGAGGCCATCGAGCGCCACTACCCGGCACTCGCCGGCCACGAGGGAGGTGAGCGCTACCTGGGGCTGCTCGAGGCGGTGGTGGGGCGCCAGGCTGAGCTGGTGGCGCGCTGGATGGGGGTCGGCTTCATCCACGGGGTGATGAACACCGACAACACGGCGATCTCCGGCGAGACCATCGACTACGGCCCCTGCGCCTTCATGGACGCCTTCGACCCGCGCACGGTGTTCAGTTCCATCGACGAGCGCGGCCGCTATGCCTACGTCAACCAGCCGGTCATCGCCCAGTGGAACCTGGCCCGCTTCGCCGAGACCCTGCTGGGGCTGATCGACGACGACACCGAGCGCGCCATCGAGCAGGCGACCCCGCTGATCGAGGGCTTCACCGAGCGTTTCGAGGCCGAGTGGCGGGGCGTGATGCGTGCCAAGCTGGGGCTGGCGGTCGAGGCGCCAGGCGACGGCGCGCTCGCCCAGGGGCTGCTGGATGCCATGCAGGCCGGCCGCGCCGACTTCACCCTGGCCTTCCGCCGGTTGGCCGACGTCCTGGAAGGCCCGGAGGACGAGGCCCGGCTGGCCGAGCTCTTCGATGACCGCGAGGCCCTGGATGCCTGGCTGCCCCGCTGGCGGGAGCGGCTCTCCAGGGAGAGCGTCGATGCCACCGGGCTGGCGCGCCGCCTGCGCGCCGCCAATCCGGCGGTGATTCCCCGCAACCACCGGGTGGAGCAGGCCCTGGCGGCGGCCGCCGAGCATGACGACTTCGGGCCCTTCGAGGCCCTGCTGGCGGCGTTGACCCGGCCCTTCGAGGAACCCGCCGGCGAGGTCGACTACATGCGCCCGCCACGGGACGGCGAGAAGGTGCTGCGGACCTTCTGCGGCACCTGAGGGGCCGGCAGGCTCCCGCTCGGGCCTTGCCGCCCACCCAAGGAAGACGCCCGGGCTTGCCCGGGCGTCTCGCTTCGTGCGTCGGACCCGTCGAGTCCGACCCATGCCGCGATCACTGCTGCAGCTTCTCCACGTCGAAGCGGTCGGCGTTCATCACCTTGGTCCAGGCCTTCACGAAGTCCTGGACGAACTTCTCCCGGTTGTCGTCCTGGGCGTACACCTCGGCGTAGGAGCGCAGGATGGAGTTGGAGCCGAACACCAGGTCGATGCGGTTGGCGGTCCACTTCACCGCGTCGGTCCTGCGGTCCCGAACCTCGTAGCGGTCGTTGCCCACCGGCTTCCAGGCGTTGCCCATGTCGGTCAGGTTGACGAAGAAGTCGTTGGTCAACTGGCCCTCCCGGTCGGTGAACACGCCGTGGCGGGTGCCGCCGTGGTTGGTGCCCAGCACCCGCATGCCGCCGATCAGCACGGTCATCTCGGGAGCGGTCAGGCCCATCAGCTGGGCGCGGTCGAGCAGCAGCTCCTCCGGCTTGACCACGTAATCCTGCTTCTGCCAGTTGCGGAAGCCATCGGCCAGCGGCTCCAGGTACTGGAAGGAGTCGGCATCGGTCATGGCGTCGGTGGCGTCGCCGCGCCCCGGGAGGAAGGGCACCAGGATGTCGTGGCCGGCGGCCTTCGCGGCTCGTTCGATGCCCACGCTGCCGCCGAGCACGATGAGGTCGGCCACGCTGGCGCCGGTCTCGGCGGCGATCCGCTCGTACACCGCCAGCACCCTGGCGAGCCGCTCGGGCTCATTGCCTTCCCAGTCCTTCTGCGGGGCCAGGCGGATACGCGCGCCGTTGGCGCCGCCGCGCATGTCGGAGCCGCGGAAGGTGCGGGCACTGTCCCAGGCGGTGGCGACCATCTCGCCGATGGAGAGGTCGCTCTCGGCGATCTTCCGCTTGGCCACCTCGATGGAGTAGTCGGTGCTGCCGGCCGGCACCGGGTCCTGCCAGATCAGGTCCTCGTCCGGCACTTCCGGGCCGATGTAGCGCGACTTCGGCCCCATGTCGCGGTGGGTCAGCTTGAACCAGGCGCGAGCAAAGCAGTCCTTGAAGTAATCGGGATCCTTCATGAACTTCTCGCAGTAGGCCCGGTAGGACGGGTCCATCTTCATCGCCATGTCCGCATCGGTCATCATCGGGTTATGGCGAATGGAGGGGTCGGTGGGGTCGACCGGCTTGTCCTCCTCCTTGATGTCGACGGGCTCCCACTGATTGGCGCCGGCAGGGCTCTTCTTGAGCTCCCACTCATGGCCGAACAGCATCTCGAAGTAGCCCATGTCGAACTTCGTCGGCTCCCGGGTCCAGGCCCCTTCGAGGCCGGAGGTCACCGCATTGGCGGCCTTGCCCTGCATGTTGGGATTGAGCCAGCCGAAGCCCTGTGCCTCGACATCGGCCCCTTCCGGCTCCGGCCCGAGAGCCTCGGCGTCGCCGTTGCCATGGGTCTTGCCGACGGTATGGCCGCCGGCGGTCAGCGCCGCGGTCTCCTCGTCGTTCATGGCCATGCGCTTGAAGGTCTCGCGAACCTGCTCGGCGCTCTTGAGCGGGTCGGGGTTGCCGTTGACGCCCTCGGGGTTCACGTAGATCAGGCCCATCTGCACCGCGGCCAGCGGGTTCTCCATGGTGTCGGGCTTGTCGACGTTCTCGTAGCGAGTGTCCGAGGGCGCCAGCCATTCCTTCTCGGCGCCCCAGTAGATGTCCTTCTCGGGGTGCCAGATGTCCTCGCGGCCGAAGGAGAAGCCGAAGGTCTTGAAGCCCATGGACTCGTAGGCCACGTTGCCGGCCAGGATGAACAGATCGGCCCAGCTGAGCTTGTTGCCGTACTTCTGCTTGATCGGCCACAGCAGGCGACGCGCCTTGTCCAGGTTACCGTTGTCCGGCCAGGAATTGATGGGAGCGAAGCGCTGGTTGCCGGTGCCGGCGCCGCCGCGGCCGTCGGCGATGCGATAGGTCCCGGCCGCGTGCCAGGCCATGCGGATCATCAGGCCGCCGTAATGACCCCAGTCGGCCGGCCACCACTCCTGGCTGTCGGTCATCAGGGCCTGCAGGTCCTGCTTGAGGGCGTCGAAGTCGAGCTTCCTGACCTCCTGGCGATAGTCGAAATCCTCGCCCATCGGGTCGGTCTTGCGATCGTGCTGGTGGAGGATGTCGAGGTTCAATGCCTCCGGCCACCACTCCAGGTTGGAGTGGCCCGTGGCGGTGCTGCCCCCATGCATGATCGGGCATTTACCCGCGCTGCTTTGCTGGTCGCTCATCGCTGTCTCCACTCCTTCTCGTCATGGCCACCCAAGCGGTGCCTCACTAGTCATAGATGAGAAAGGCCGGCTCCGACAGCGTGTTCGATCAATCTGCGTCGATCGGTCATCGGTGGCGGCCTTCTCGCGTCCTGTCTATCAACTTAAGAGGCTGGTGGAGAGGTCGCCATTATGCTTTGTTGAAGGAAGCGATAGCGAAAGTTTATCAATGAATGGTGATATAGCCGTGCCGACGCATCCGCAAGCTACGCCTCGGGGATGGCCAGGTGGGGCGTCTCCCCCATCAGGAAGCCGCGGTTGGCGTCCAGCGCCTCGCGCAGGAAGTCCCAGAGCAGCCGCACCCGAGCCAGTCGCCGCTGCTCCTGACGGGCGGTGATCCAGAACTGGCGCACCACCTCCACCCGGTCATCCAGGACCGTCTTCAGGCCGTCCGAGCCGCTCGCCATGAAGCAGGGCAGGATGGCCAGCCCCGCGCCGCTCAGGGCGGCGGCATGCTGGGTGGTCACGCTGGTGCTGCGCATGGCGAAGTGGGGCCCGGGATGGCCCACCACCGCCGGGTCCAGCAACGGATCCAGGTAGCTCAGCTGCTCGCTGAAGATCAGGTCATCGACGTAGCCGATCAGCCGGTGGCGGCCCAGTTCGGCGACCCGGGTCGGGGTACCGTGGCGGGCGAGGTAGGCGCGATGGCCGTAGAGGCGCAGCCGGTAGTCGCACAGCCGCGAGGTCACCAGGCCCGGGCTGACCGGGCGCTCGATGGTGATCGCCAGGTCCGCCTCGTGGCGGCTCAGGTTGACCACCCGGGGCAGGGCGAGCAGGTCCAGGGTGACGCCGGGATGCCGCGCGCAGAAGGCCGACAGCAGCGGGGCGATGACCCAGGTGCCGAATCCCTCGGTGACGCCCAGGCGGATCTGACCGCCGATCTGATGGTTCTTGTCGGTGAGGCTCTCGCCGGCCTCGAAGGCATGGCGGGCCATCTCCTCGGCATGGGCGAGCAACTGCTGGCCGGCCTCGGTGAGGTGATAGCCGTGGGTGCTGCGCTCGAACAGCTGGGTGTTCAGGCGCTGCTCGAAGCGCCGGGTGCGCCGGGAGAGGGTGGAGTGGTCGAGGCCCAGGCGCCGGGCGGCGTCGGTCAGGCGCTCGCTGCGGGCCACCTCGAGGAAGATCTGGATATCCTGCCAATCCAGCGTCATGAGGGCCTCCCGCGGGATGCTGGTTGTGAAATTTTGCACAAACAATGTGCCCGAGTGCCCGTTGTCGGGCCATCCTGGGTCTGGATAGACTCGAAACTATCAGGCGTCTTGCCGATATGCACACAAAGTCGAACCCGGCCTTCCCACAACCACAAGATGTACAGGAGCATGCCCATGTCCGTTCGCGAGATTCCGATGTACCTCGACGGCCAGCAGGTGCCGTCCCAGAGCCAGGAGTGGCGTGACGTGGTCAACCCGGCCACCCAGAAGGTGGTCGCCCGGGTGCCCTTCTGCACCCTCGAGGAGGTCGACCGCGCCGTGGCCAGCGCCCAGGAGGCGTTCAAGACCTGGCGCAAGGTGCCGCTGGCCAAGCGCATGCGCATCATGCTCAAGCTTCAGGCGTTGATCCGCGAGCACACCGGCGAGCTCGCGGCGCTGATCACCGAGGAGCACGGCAAGACCCTGCCGGACGCCGAGGGCGAGGTGGGTCGCGGCCTGGAAGTGGTCGAGCACGCCTGCTCGATCACCTCGCTGCAGCTCGGCGAGCTGGCCGAGAACGCTGCCAACGAGGTGGACGTCTACACCCTCAACCAGCCGCTGGGCGTGGGGGCGGGCATCACCGCCTTCAACTTCCCGATCATGCTGCCCTGCTTCATGTTCCCGCTGGCCATCGCCACCGGCAATACCTTCGTGCTCAAGCCCTCCGAGCAGGATCCGAGCTCGACCATGCGCCTGGTGGAACTGGCCCACGAGGCCGGCGTACCGGCGGGCGTGCTCAACGTGGTGCACGGCGGCCCGGACGTGGCCAACCACATCGCCGACCACCCGGACATCAAGGCGCTGTCCTTCATCGGCTCCACCCATGTGGGCACCCAGCTGTATCGCCGCGCCTCCGAGGCCGGCAAGCGCATGCAGTCGATGATGGGGGCCAAGAACCATTGCGTGGTGATGCCGGACGCCAATCGCAGCCAGGCCATCAACAACCTGCTGGGCTCGGCCTTCGGCGCCGCCGGCCAGCGCTGCATGGCCAACTCCGTGGTGGTGCTGGTGGGCGAGGCCCGCGAGTGGCTCGACGATCTGGTCGAGGGTGCCCGCAACATGAAGGTGGGCCCCGGCACCCAGCGTGACGCCGATCTCGGCCCGCTGGTCTCCCCGGCCGCCAAGGAGAGGGTCGAGGGTCTGATCGCCACCGGCGAGCAGGAGGGCGCCAAGCTGCTGGTCGACGGTCGCGGTTGCCAGGTCGAGGGCTACCCGGACGGCAACTTCGTCGGGCCGACCCTGTTCAGTGAGGTGACCCCCGAGATGACCATCTATCGTGAGGAGATCTTCGGGCCGGTGCTGTGCGTGGTGAGCGTCGACACCCTGGACGAGGCCATCGACTTCATCAACGCCAATCCCAACGGCAACGGCACCTCCATCTTCACCAACTCCGGCTGGGTGGCGCGTCGCTTCGAGACCGACATCGACGTCGGCCAGGTGGGCATCAACGTGCCGATCCCGGTGCCGGTGGCCTACTTCAGCTTCACAGGCTCCCGGGCCTCCAAGCTGGGCGACCTGGGCCCCAACGGCAAGCAGGCCATCCAGTTCTGGACCCAGACCAAGACGGTTACCGCTCGCTGGTTCGAGCCCGAGAACGTCTCCAGCGGCATCAACAGCACCATCTCGCTGCACTGACCTCTGCCGGCGATGACCGCGGCCCCGTCTCGAGAGAGGCGGGGCCGTTTCATTGATGCTCGGGCACCCCGAGGGTGGCGAACAGTTCCGCGAGTTCCGGGTCTTCCCGCTGAGCCTGGAGGAGGACCGGGTCCACGACCGAGAAGCGGCCCGCCGAGACGCGCAGGTACGGCTGGCCGGTCGCCGCGTCGACGAAGCGGACCTCCGGCAACCTGGCGAGGCATCGCTTGAGGAAGGCACAGTTCCTGCCGATCGACAGGGTATCGTCGTCGGGATAGACCTCCGCCGGGCGTGTCGCCCGGGTGTTGATCTTCTTGAAGCGGTCGATGTCGACCAGGCCCAGGGGAGCCAGGATGTGGAGGACATCACGGTTGCCGTAGGCGATGGTCGTCGGCGGGGTGTGCTTGGGGACACTGTTGTCCAGGAAGAAGTACTCGAGCCGGGGTTGTGGGCTGTCCAGCCACTTGAAGAGCAGCTTGGGCATGCCGTCGTAGGCCTCCACGCAGTGCCCGAGGAAGTCCTCCACCGCCTTGTAGCGCCCCCGCGTCAGGCCGCGCTCCCAGCCGCGTTCCACCGTCGCCTCCGGCGGGGTGACGATGAAGTAGAGGTACATGGTGTCGACGTATCTGGCATAGGTGGCATCCAGGAGCCGCGGTACCTGATCCAGGGAGAAGCTGTCGAACCGGAACCGGTCGATCAGCAGGTTCGGGATGGAGCGGTCGCGCCGGGCCTTGTCGCGGATGTAGCGGTCGAGCTTGGCATCGATGAGCTTGACCTCCTTGCCGGCCAGGCGCCCGGCATACTTGTAGGCATCGCCCAGGGCCTCGTAGTCGAGCAGCAGGCGGCGCCAGATGTCGGGGGAGACGGTGCCGTATTGATCGGACTGGATGCCCAGGTCCCGCAGGGTGTCCTTCAGCAGGGGGCGCAGCGAGCTCTTGCCGGCCGCCGAGGCCCCCTTGAGACTGATCAGGATCGGCTGCCTGGCACAGGGAAGCCGGGCGTAGCCCTCGACGTCCATGGCCCGCGCGACATGGGGGGCGATCTTCCGGCCGAGGTGGCGGCTGCCGAAGTCGTTGCACGCATGCCGGGTGATCAACCTCGTCAACAGCTCCCGGTCCACCCCGATATGGCCCTGGCGGCTGGCGATGGCGTTCAGGACGCGGTAGGCGCTCTTGTAGACGGCCCGCTCCCGCTCGGCCCGGGCGGCCAGCCCCGTTTCCTTGAGGCCCCGGATCACGTCCTGGTGGCGTTCCTCGATGGACCGAGCCTCCGGCTGCGGTCGCGGAGGACGCCGTCTGCCCAACCACCGGGACAGCAGAGACACAGGCTCGGGCTCGACCTCCGCCGGTTCCGGAGCGAAGGCCGCGTCGAGGATCTCCCCCACCCGGCCGTGAATCTCGTCGTGCAGCCGGTCATATTCCTGGCGCAGGGTCGGCAGGTGGGGCACGAGGTACTCGGACAGGATCCTGAGGGCGATGCCGCGAAAGTGCTGCCCCAGCCGCTCTTCCTCTTCCCCCTCGACGACCACGACATCGGCCGTCACCTGCACGATCAGCTCATGCAGGACCAGGCGCTCCGCTCGGAACGCGACCAGTTCCTCCTCGGCGAGGCCGGTCAGCGCCTTCAGCTCGGGGATGTCGGCGAGGCGGGAGTAGACGTTGGCCGTGTCATGAATCGTCTCCAGGGGCTGGTAACGCCTGGGCAGGTCGGCCTCCAGGCCGGGGTTCCACGCCGAGAACTCGAGATCGGCTCGATCGGGCATAGCGAAAAGACCCTGCAGGTTGTGTGGTGGCGGGGCTCGACGAAACGCGTGACGGGCGATCCTGGCGCCTCAACGACGTGGGGGAGTGCCCTGGCCCGTCGTGAATGGCCTGGCCCCTGGTCGGGAAAAGGAGGGCCGCTGCCTATGCCGTGATAGTGATGGACCCCGCCTTCTGGGGCAATCCTCCGGCGAGCGGGGAAAGGCCGCCGTCCTTTGGTCGATGCCGCTGGACAAGGCGGTTGACGTTGACGTTAGCTGTAGCTGATCGCTCTTCGACAAGACCCACGACGCCAGGAGCTACCATGACCTCCCCGATCAGCCGTTTTCCCGTCCCCGACTCCCTCGAGGACCTGCCCGCCGACATCCGCGACGCCATCCTCGCCGTCCAGGAGAAGGCCGGCTTCGTGCCCAATGTCTTCCTGATGCTGGCGCATCGCCCGGCGGAGTTCCGGGCCTTCTTCGCCTATCACGACGCCCTGATGGAGCGGGAGTCCGACACCCTGACCAAGGCCGAGAAGGAAATGATCGTGGTGGCCACCAGCGCCCGCAACCGCTGCCTCTACTGCGTGGTGGCCCACGGCGCCCTGGTGCGCATCTACGGCAAGGACCCGCTGCTGGCCGACCAGGTGGCGGTCAACCACCGCACCGCGCCCCTCGGCGAGCGCCACCGGGTGATGCTCGATTTCGCCCTGCACTGCGGCCTGGAGGTCGGCGAGTTGACCGATGACTGGGAGCAGCGGCTGAAGGCGGTCGGCTTCACCCGGGAGGACATCTGGGACATCGGCGCCATCGCCGCCTTCTTCGGTCTCTCCAATCGCCTGGTGACGCTGACCGCCACCCCGCCCAACGAGGAGTTCTACCTGATGGGGCGCGTGCCCCGGGAAGGCTGAAGGCCTGACAACTCATCGATCGACCCCCTCTTCGCCCGGGCGACCGGGCCCCGCGACAGGAGCCAACCCCATGAAGATACGAGCCGCCGTCCTCCAGGCCATCGGGGCCGAGCGTCCCTACGACCGCAGCCGCCCCCTGGCGATCGAGGAACTGGAACTGGAGCCGCCCGGCGATCGGGAGGTGCTGGTGCAGATCAGGGCGGCCGGCCTCTGCCACTCGGACCTGTCGGTGATCGACGGCAACCGCCCGCGCCCGGTGCCCATGGCGCTCGGTCACGAGGCCGCCGGGGTGGTCAAGGCGGTGGGGGCCGGGGTGACCGACCTGGTCGAAGGCGATCACGTGGTGGCCGTCTTCGTGCCGAGCTGCGGCCACTGCCGGCCCTGCGCCGAGGGTCGCCCGGCGCTGTGCGAGCCGGGCAACGCGGCCAACAACGCGGGGACCCTGGTGAGCGGCGAGCACCGCCTGCATCGCGCCGACGGCACGCCCGTGAACCATCACCTCGGCGTGTCCGCCTTCGCCGATCATGCCGTGGTATCCCGGGACTCCCTGGTGCGGATCGACCCGCGCCTGCCGTTCGAGCATGCGGCCCTGTTCGGCTGTGCGGTGCTCACCGGCGTCGGGGCGGCCATCAACTCGGCGGGCATCCGCGCCAGCCAGTCGGTGGCCGTGGTGGGGCTCGGCGGCGTGGGCCTGAACGCGGTGCTCGGCGCGCTGGTGGCCGGAGCCGGCGAGGTGGTGGCCCTGGACCTGGACGACGACAAGCTGGCCCTGGCCGAATCCCTGGGTGCCACCCACGCCGTCAACAGCGCCGCCCCGGATGCCGCGGAGCGCGTGCGCGAGGCCACCGGCGGGGGCGTGGACGTGGCCATCGAGATGGCCGGTTCGGAGAAGGCGCTGGAGTTCGCCTACCGCATCACCCGGCGGGGCGGGCTGACCGTCACCGGCGGCCTCGCCCATCCCGAACGCAAGCTGGCCATCCCCCAGGTCAGCCTGGTGGCCGAGGAGCGCACCCTGCGGGGCAGCTATGTGGGCAGCTGCGTGCCGGTGCGCGACGTCGAGCGCTATGTGGGCCTGTTCCGCCAGGGCAAGCTGCCGGTGGATCGCCTGCTCACCCGGGTCCTGTCCCTCGACGAGATCAACGAGGGCTTCGAGGCGCTGGCCGCCGGCAAGGCCATTCGCCAGGTGGTCGCCTTCCCCTGATCGCCGCCTGGCCGGCGCCTCAGGCGCCGGCCAGGCTGTCCTCGAGCAGCGCCTGCACCGGCTCCAGCTGGCTTTCGTGGAGGATCAGCACGCTGTCGAGGTTCTCGTCGCTTCCGCCGTCGGCGGGGATGACGATGGCGAACTCGCCTTCCTCCAGATGGAACTCGTGAATCTCCCGCAGGCCCTCAGGCGTCTCGCAGCGGATCGAGCGGTAGGCGTCGTCCTCGCCATAGGTCAGGCGATGGTAGACCTTGAAGAAGGTGTAGAGGCTGAGCCCGCCGGGGAAGGCGGGCCAGCGGGCGGGAATCTCCCGGGTCTCGGCGGCGATCGCCTGGCCCGCGGCCTCGGCCGCGGCGATCGCCTGGTCGAGCGACGTGGCCAGCAGGGAGGCCGCGTCCCGGGGCAGCGCCTCCAACGCCTCGGCGGCCCGATGGTAACGCTCGGCCACGGCACGGAAGTCGCCCAGGTCGGCCAGCCGGTGGTCGCTGTGCACCAGGTCCTGGGGGGCGAAGCTGCCGTTCTCCCAACCGTGGATCACCCTGAGGGTCAGGCGGCCCTCGCGCATCGTGGCCGCGAGCAGGGCCTGCAGGGCCACCCGCAGGTGAAGCAAGCGTTCGCCGACCAGGTTGTCGAAGGCGGAGTAGGGCTCGGCGAAGATCTGATGCAGGCGCCCGGGGGCGTGTTCCTTGGCTTCGGTAAATGGCATGGCGGGGATCCCGGCGTGAAGGCGTTCGAATTCGGTGGTCGATATGTCATGCTGTCGCTACGAGCCTATATCGACTCAAGCCGTCGTCACTTGAGGCTCGCCTACACAATTCATCCACTGTCGCCAGGGGTGCCCCGCTTCGGCCGGGGCTGAGAGAGCGCTCGACGCTGACCCTGGAACCTGATCCGGTTCATACCGGCGGAGGAAGCGCGACATGCCTTACCTGACGTCAGCCGTGCTCGGCGCGGCGCTGCTCTGCTTTACCGTCCTGGGCCTGCGGGCCCGTCGGGCCGATGGTCCCCTCGACGACTATGTCACGGCCCGCAACACCCAGTCGGCCCAGACCCTGGGCCTGTCCTTCCTGGCCTCCGGCATGGGGGCCTGGATCCTCTTCGCGCCGCCGGAGATCGGTGCCTTCGTGGGCCCCGTGGCCCTGGCCGGCTATGCCCTGGGCTCGGCCTTGCCCTTCCTGGTGCTGGGGGCCTTCGGTCCCGCGATCCGCCGGCGGCTGCCCGAGGGGCGCAGCATCGGCGAGTACGCCGAGGCCTGCTTCGGCCCCGGGGTGCGGCGCTGGGTGGCGCTGGTATCGATACTCTACATGGCCTGTTTCCTGGCCGCCGAGCTCACCGCCATCGGTGCCATCACCGGGCTGCTCTCCGAGGTGCCGCCCCACCTGGTGGTGATCGGGGTCGCGCTGGCGACCCTGATCTACACGGCGGTGGGCGGCCTGCGGGCGAGCCTGGCCACCGACCGCTGGCAGGCCTGGCTGCTGCTGGCGTTGCTGGCCCTGGTCGGCGGGGTGGCCCTGACCCGGTTGCCGGCGCTGCCCGCGGACGCCGCGATGCCCGCCATCCCCACCGGCGATGCCCTCGGCGTGGCCCTGACCCTGGTGATCGCCGTGACCGCGGCCAACCTCTTCCATCAGGGCTACTGGCAACGGGTCTGGGCGGCCCGGGACGCGCGGGCGCTGGGCCGTGGGGCCTGGCTGGGCGGTACCGTGACCGTGCTGGTGGTGATGGTGGTCGGCGGCCTCGGCATGCTCGCCGCCATGGCGGGACTGGCGCTCGGCGAACCGCCGATCCCCTTCTTCGCCCTGCTCGCCGAGGCGCCGGACTGGCTGGCCCTGCCGGCCCTGGTGCTGGCGGTGAGCCTGGTGGCCTCCAGCGTGGACACCCTGCAGAACGGCCTCGCCTCCCTGGTGGTGGCCGGCGCCGGCCGACGCGGCCTGTCGCTGGGCGCCGCGCGGCTGGTCACCGTGGCGCTGATGGTGCCGGTGGTGGTCGTCGCCTTGCAGGGGCTCTCGGTGCTGCGGCTCTTCCTGATCGCCGACCTGCTGTGTGCCGCCATCGTGGTGCCGGTGCTGCTTGGGCTCTGGTCGCGCATGAGCGCACCCGCCGCGCTGGCCGGTGGCATGGCGGGACTGCTGGGCGCGGTGCTGCCGGGCTGGCTCGCCTCGGGTCGCCTCGCCGACGGCCTGCTGGCGGCGAGCTTCCCCGGCGGGGTGCCGACCCTGCCCCCCTTCCTCGGGGCGCTGGTCGCCTCCACCCTGGTGGCGCTGCTGGTGGCATGGTGGCGGCCCGCCGCGCATCGCCGGACCGCCTGAGGCGGTTGCCAGGGCCGGCGAAGGCGACCACCCTCTGAAGGTCACCCGCACCGAACAGAGGAGGTCGCGCCATGAGCGATACGCCCCAGGATCCGCGTCGCCGCCATTCCGCCCCGGTGGTGGATGGCGTCGGCAAGTCGGCCAGCCGTGCGATGCTGCGGGCGGTGGGTTTCGGCGACGCCGACTTCACCAAGCCCCAGGTGGGCATCGCCTCCACCTGGAGCCGCGTCACCCCCTGCAACAGCCATATCCACGAGCTGGCGGAGCAGGCCAGCGCGGGCGCCGACGCGGCCGGCGGCAAGGGCGTGGTCTTCAACACCATCACCATCTCCGACGGCATCGCCAACGGCACCGAGGGCATGAAGTACTCCCTGGTCTCCCGGGAGGTGATCGCCGACTCCATCGAGACGGTGGCGGGCTGCCAGGGCTTCGACGGCCTGGTGGCCATCGGCGGCTGCGACAAGAACATGCCCGGCTGCCTGATCGGCCTGGCGCGGCTGAACCGGCCCAGCGTCTTCGTCTACGGCGGCACCATCCTGCCCGGTGAGGGCCATACCGACATCGTCTCGGTGTTCGAGGCCATGGGGGCCTACACCCACGGCGACCTGGACCTCATCGAGGTCAAGCAGATCGAGGAGACCGCCATCCCCGGGCCGGGGGCCTGCGGCGGCATGTACACCGCGAACACCATGGCCTCGGCCATCGAGGCCCTCGGGATGAGCCTGCCGGGAAGCTCGGCCCAGAACGCCGTGTCACCGGCCAAGCACGCCGACAGCCGGGCGGCGGGGGAGGCGGTGCTGACCCTGCTCGAGCGCGACATCAAGCCGTCCGACATCATGACCCGCGAGGCCTTCGAGAACGCCATCACCGTGGTGATCGCGCTCGGCGGCTCCACCAATGCGGTGCTGCACCTCATCGCCATGGCCGACGCCGTCGGGGTGCCGCTGACCCTGGCCGACTTCACCGAGATCGGCCGTCGCGTACCGGTGCTGGCCGACCTGCGGCCCAGCGGCCGCTACATGATGAGCGAGCTGGTGGAGATCGGCGGCATCCTGCCGTTGATGAAGACCCTGCTCGAGGCCGACCTGCTGCATGGCGACTGCCTGACGGTCACCGGGGCGACCCTGGCCGAGAACCTGGCCGACATCGCGGCCTATCCGCCGGACCAGGACATCATTGCGCCCCTCGAGGCGCCGCTGAAGGCTCAGAGCCACCTGCGCATCCTGCACGGCAACCTGGCCCCGGAGGGGGCCGTGGCCAAGATCACCGGCAAGGAAGGCACCCGCTTCTCCGGTCCGGCCCGGGTGTTCGGCTCCGAGGAGGAGGCCCAGGCCCGCATCAACGACGGCAGCGTGGTGGCCGGCGACGTGGTGGTGATCCGCTACGAGGGGCCCAAGGGCGGACCGGGCATGCGCGAGATGCTCACCCCCACCTCGGCGATCATGGGCCGCGGACTCGGGCGCGAGGTGGCGCTGATCACCGACGGGCGCTTCTCCGGCGGCAGCCACGGCTTCGTGGTCGGCCACATCACCCCGGAGGCCTTCGACGGCGGCCCGCTGGCGCTGCTCGAGGATGGTGACCTCATCACCATCGATGCCGAGGCGGATACCCTGGAGGTGGCCCTGGAGGCGGCGGAACTCGACCGCCGCCGCGCCGCCTGGCAGCGGCCGGCACCCCGCTATACCCGGGGCGTGCTGGCCAAGTACGCCCGCACGGTCAGCTCCGCCTCGACCGGGGCGGTGACCGACCGGCCGGAATAGCGTCGTGACCGCCCGGGGCCGGTGGCTGGCGCTGCTCGTCGGCGTCGCGCTGCTGGCGGGCTGCGCCGCCACGCCGGCCTGGCGGGCCGAGCCGGCCGCCGAGCAGCGTCGGTGCCGCGAGCGACTCGCGGCCTTCGATGCCGCCGTGGCCGAGGCAGGCGTCGGGGACGCCGGCGGCGCCCGGGTTCCGGGCTTCCCCTACCTGAGGACCGACCGGCTGCTGGCGAGCTTCGCCCCGGACCTGCACCCTGTGCCGGCGTCGCCGCGCTACACCGATTGGGTGGCCCGGCTGCGCGAGCGCGACGCCGTGGCGCGCCGCATCGAGGCCGCCAACCTGCCCGCCCCGGCACGGGAACGCCTGGCCGGTCGCCTGCCCGGCGACGATCCCGCCGCGGCGGCCAATGCCTGCGGCGAGCGGCTGCTGGCCGAGGAGCTGCTGGGGCCGGAGGATGGTCCGGCGCGGACCACCCTGAGACAGGCGGTGGCTCCGCCCGACCATTACGTCGACACCTGGCGGGTGCTGGGACTCTATCCGTTGACGCGGGTGGGCATCGCCCTGGGCTACGCGCGCTGGCGGGACGGCTATCTCGAGGCCTTCGGCGAGCCCTTCCCGGCGCGGGCCGAGGTGCGTCGCTACGTCCCCGAGGCACCGCCGGGGGAGGCATTGGACGGCGAGTCCGCCGCCCGACTGGTGCGCGCGGCCCCGCGCGGCCCCCTGGGCCTGCTGGCCCTCGACGACGAGACGTTCCGGCGCCTGGCGGCCTATCATGCGCCGGTCTTCGCCATCGAGACCCGAGGGCACGACGATCACCCCGGGGCGCCGGTCTGGCGGCGTGGCCCCGAGGGGCCCCTCCCGGCGGTGGACACCACCCGGCCGGAGGTCGACCTGCGCCTCGCCCATACCCGGTTTCGGGGCAGGGTGCTGCCGCAGCTCGTCTATACCCTGTGGTTCCCGGCGCGCACTCGCACCGGGGCCTTCGATATCCTCGGCGGCCGGCTGGACGGGGTGGTCTGGCGGGTGACCCTGGGCGAGGACGGCCGGCCGCTGATCCATGACAGCATCCATGCCTGCGGCTGCTACCACCTGTTCTTCCCGGTGCCGCCGCTGCGTCGGGTGGAGGTGCCCGCGGACCAGGACCTGCGCGAGGCGCCGCTGACCCCGGGCCCGGCCCCGCGGCGCGAGCCGGGGGAGCGGTTGGTGGTGCGCCTGGCCGCGGTCAGCCATTACCTGGTGGGCGTCGAGGCGGGCCCGGCCGACGCACCGGAGGCGACCGCCTATGCGCTGGGCCCGGTCGGCGAGCCGCCGCGCTATGGCCGCCGTTCCCTGGCGCTGCCGGGCGGCGGGCGACGCAGCCTGTTCGGCCCGGCGGGCATCGTGCCCGGGACCCAGCGCCCCGAACGCTTCCTGCTGTGGCCCGCCGGCATCCGCAGCCCCGGGGCCATGCGCCAGTGGGGCACCCATGCCACCGTCTTCGTCGGCCGGCGCCACTTCGACGATCCCTTCCTGTTCGAGGGGGCCTTCGAGCCCGATCCCTGAACGCAAACGCCGCGCCCAGGGGGGCGCGGCGTCGCGGGAAACGGGGAGGCGGCCTACTCGGAGATGGCGGAGCGCATCATGTCCTCGAAGGTCATGGCGTCCTCGGGCAGGGCGAACACGGAGGCATCCGGGGCGGCATCGGCCAGCCCGGTGATGCGGAAGCGATCGCCGAAGCGCAGCATGCCGAGGCCGCGGCTCTCCAGCTCCAGGGCGATGGGGTCGGGTTCGCCGGTCATGCTCTGCTGGTAGGCGTGGAAGGCGGCCATCAGCTCGAGCACCTGGGCGTCGTCGCTGAGCACCAGCTCGTCGTCATGGACGTCGCCGGCCTTGTCGGTCCACTCGAGCCGATAGACGTCGCCCTCGAGGCCGGCGACGGTTTCCTGGTTGCCGGTCGCCTCCAGGGCATCCACCGAGGCGGCCTGCTGGCTGGCCAATCCGGCGGCGGCCTGACCGCCGCCCATCTCCTCGGCCATCTCCCGAAGCCGGGCCAGGTCCATGACCATGGTCTGGCCCTGCATCCGGCTGACCATGTAGCCCTTGCCATCCTTGAGCAGCATGTAGCCCGCCTGGGCCTGCTGGGGGAAGTCCATGCGCAGGTCGTCGCCCGCCCATTGGACTTCCATGGCGGCGCTGCCCTGGGGGGAGCGGCTCTCCAGGGTGGCCTGGCCGTCGGCCAGGGCGGGAAGGGCGGCGGTCAGCAGCAGGCCGGTGACGAGGTGTCGCATGGAGGGTCTCCCTGGTGTCTCGAGTCCATGAGGCGGGAAGGCCGGCCACCGGGGCCGGCCTTCGCCCTGTTCCGGGCGATAGGGCGCCGCGGGACTAGGGTGGGGTGAGTTCGTGGTCGATGGTCCGGCGCAGTGACTGGAGCTCATCGAGGCTGAGCTGCTCCAGGCGTCCGGCGAGGAGGTCGCTGATCTTCTGCATCGGGAGGCCCGCGCGGCGGGCGATCTCGCGGTTGCCGAGATCCGACACGGCGATCAGCCGGGTGATGATGCGCATGAGGCGAGTGCGTTGTTCGAGATCCCTGACGTCGAGGTCAGGGCACCGTGGCGGAGGCTCGAGGCGATCCGCGCCGGTCATGGTGCTTGCCGTGCTCATGATGCTCCAGAGGACAGTATCGACGGGTACAGCATGCAGCCTTTTCGCGCGTTTCGCCAGTCCCCGGGACGCTTCCGGAAAGAGGGGCTCAGGCCGGGCCGTCAAGCCCGCCATGGCGGGCCCGGGGGAGGGGTGGCCCCGAGGGGGTGCGACTAAAGGAGGAGTCGCTTGCCGGAAGGTCGGATTGTGGCCGTTCGACGGGACCGGTATTTTTGTCGATAATCTATAAAAACGTATTCAATACTATAAAATGTTATTTTCTTGACGAGGAAACCTATGAGCAATGACACGCACCTGACGCGGGTCCTGGCACGCAAGGACGTGCTGGCCCTGGCCTTCGGCGCCATGATCGGCTGGGGCTGGATCGTGCTGACCGGGAGCTGGATCCAGTCCGCCGGCAGCCTGGGCGCCATTACCGCCTTCCTGATCGGCGGCGTGGTGATCGTGCTGGTGGGCCTGACCTACGCCGAGCTCGCCTCGGCCATGCCCCAGGTCGGCGGCGAGCACGTCTACAGCTATCGCGCCATGGGGCACTTCGCCTCCTTCCTGTGCACCTGGGCCATCACCCTGGGCTATGTCAGCGTGGTGGCCTTCGAGGCCGTGGCGCTGCCCACGGTGGTCGAGCACCTCTTCCCGAACTACGCGGTGGGGCAGCTCTGGACCGTCGCCGGCTGGGACGTCAAGGCCACCTGGGTGGCGGTCGGCGTGGCCGGTTCGGTGGCCATGATGGCGATCAACTACATCGGCGTGCGCACCGCCGCGCTGGTCCAGAAGGTGGTGACCCTGCTGATCCTGGCGGTGGGCGTGATGTTCATCACCGGCGCCCTGTTCGAGGGCAGCACCGCGACCATGGCCCCCCTGTTCAACGTCGAGGAGGGCGTGATCGGCGGCATCATGACGGTGATCATCATGGTGCCCTTCATGTTCGTGGGCTTCGACGTGATTCCCCAGGCCGCGGAGGAAATCGACCTGCCCTTCAAGGAGATCGGCCGGGTGCTGATGATCTCGGTGATCCTGGCGGTGTTCTGGTACGCCTTCATCATCCTCGGCACCTCCCTGATGCTTTCGCCTTCGTCGCTGGCGGAGAGCTCCCTGGCGGTGCCGGACGCCATGCAGGCGGCCTTCCAGGCCCCCTGGGCCGGCAACCTGATGGTCATGGCGGGGATCGCCGGCATCATCACCAGCTGGAACGCCTTCTACGTGGGCGGCTCCCGGGCCATCTATGCCTTGGCGCATTCCGGCATGCTGCCGGCCTTCCTGGCCAGGCTGCACCCCAGGTACCGCACGCCCACCAATGCCATCCTGGTGATGGGCCTGATCTCCAGCATCGCGCCCTTCCTGGGCCGCCAGGCGCTGGTCTGGCTGGTGGTCGCCGGGGGCCTGGGCAGCGTCATCGCCTACCTGTTCGTGTCCCTGTCCTTCGTGCTGCTGCGTCGGCGCGAGCCGGAGATGGCGCGGCCCTTCCGCGTGCGTCACGGCAAGACGGTGGGCGCCTTGTCGGTGATCCTGTCGCTGGTGCTGACCGGCATGTACCTGCCTGGCAGCCCGTCGGCGCTGTCACCCCTGGAGTGGTCGCTGTTCGGCGGCTGGATGCTGCTGGGGCTGGCGCTCTACGCCTGGTCCCGGGCCCGCTACGGCGTGGCCTACAGCGACGCCATGATGCAGCGGGAGCTGGCCGGGGCCGACCCCTATCCGGGCCGCTGAAGGCCCGTCCCGCACAGTGCCCCCACGCCCCGGCCCGCCCTCAGGGCCGGGGTTTTTCAGTACCGCATGTCATGCAGAGCATGCCCTAGCGAAGCGAACGTAGTGGGGTCAGTGGGGTTGCCGTGATCGCATCTCGGTGGCGGAACAGCCAAAGTGGCTTCTGAAGGCGCGGCAGAATTGAGCCTGGTCGGAGAATCCCCAACGATAGGCAATCTCGCCGACCGTGATACCGCAGGCCGTATCGCAAAGGTCACGCTTGGCGGCTTCCAGACGCTGCTTACGCGTCCACTCTCCGACGGTGTGCCCGGTTTCAGCGAATAGCTTGTGCAGATAGCGCAAGGAGATGCCACAGCCGTCCGCAACCATCTTTGGGTCTAGGTCAGGATTGCCCAGCTGGCTCGTGATAAAGCGCTCTATGCGCATCAAGTGTGCCGTTCTCAGGTGGGATTGGTCACTGTTCAACACTCGCTCGTCCTGTTCCAGGACCAGGGTGAGCATGCCAAGGGCTTGCTCGAACAATCGATTCTTCTCCACCAGACTGCACTCGTTGGCGCGCTCGGCGCAGATCATCAGGAACTCGACGAAGGCTCGGCCCATGCCTCTCTCGGCGCCGAAACAGTGCTGAGAGTAGCGTTCCGGCCTGCGTACGCGATGTTTCATGGCTTCACTCGGTACCTTGAAGACCCACATGGCATTCGGGTCTTCATAGCCGAAGCGATAGGGAGCATCGCCCTGCTCGACGATGAAATGACCGGGTTGGCAGTGAAGGGTCCGGCCGTGTTGAGCGAAGAAGACGCTGGTTCGCTGGGGGATCGTCACCAGGAAAGAGGACTCACGATCCTGGGCGATCTGCGTTTCACTTCGAGCATACTCGACGCTGTCCGAGCACAGCCTCGATAGCGAGAATTCGCTGCCTTCGGCCCTCCAGACTTTCAGTGACCCATGAAAGTCGGTCTTCTGGTCACCATAATTCAGCGTGAGGGGAAAATAGGTACGAGATATGAGATTCGACCAGCGCTCCCGCGAGGGTGGGCTGTGCCGTTCAATGGTGGTCTTGTTCATGGGGCTGCCCCCGAATCTTGTTGTTGTCTGCTGTGCCGGGTGGGCACGGGGACAACCTCAGTCCCCGTGCATTTCACGCCGGCCGGCTCAAGTCGGCTGGAGAAGGTAGGTGGATGAGCGTGACAGGGTCGCCTGCCAGCCCGGCGGGACCACGATGTTCGTGGTGGCCTCCTCGATCACGGCCGGCCCGACGATCGACTGATCCGGCCCCAGTCCAGCCCCGTCATAAACGTGCGTCGTGACTCGTTCGCCTCGATCATCAAACAGCATGTCACGTTGCCCGATCAGGGAATCCTCCACGGGGCCTTCGGTAGGGGCGAGCTCCGGCATGGACGGAGGCTCCACGTGGCCTACCACGGAACATTCCAGATTGACCAGTTCGATGGCACTTTGTGGCTCGCAGTAGGAGTACAGCGCCTCATGCCGGGAATGGAAGGCCGCCTTCAGGGCTTTCCAGCCGTCGGCATCCAGCTGGCTCGTCTCTTGCTCGACCGTGCACTCGTGGATCTGACCAACATACCGTATCTCGAAGCGATAGTGGCAACTGATCTCCTCTGGAGAGAACCCCTCGGCCATCAACTGAGCGATCCCCTCGTCGCGAAGTTGGCGTAACCGCTGATTGAGCTCCTCACGGTGTGCATCGTCCTCGTCGAGTGGCATGGGCAAGGACGACAGCCGCTCCTGCTGCACATTGGAAATGATCTGGCCGAAGGCGCACAGCCCCGAGGCGACCTTGGGGACCAGCACGCGGTCGATGCCCATTTCCTCGGCCAGGCGGACCAGGTGCATACCCGCCGCGCCGCCCGCTCCGATCAGCGCGAAATCACGAGGATCATAGCCTTTCTCCACCGACACGCGACGTATGCCGTTGACCATATTGAGGTTCACCAGCGTCGAGATGCCGAATGCCGCACGGTCGACGCTGATGCCCAGGGGCTCGGCGACCTTCTCACGGATCGCGTCGATGGCCGCTTGCCGGTCGAGGTGTACGGTACCTCCGAGGACGGCATCGGGGTTCAGGTAGCCCAGTACCAGGTTGGCATCGGTAACGGTGGGTTCCTTTCCCCCCTTGCCGTAGCAGACGGGGCCTGGCGTGGCGCCAGCACTGCGCGGACCGACCTGCAACATGCCCTGCTCGTTGAGGTGGGCAATGGAGCCGCCGCCGGCGCCCAGGGTTTCCACCTGGATCATCGGTACACCGATGCGATAACGAAGGAAGTCCACGTCCTTGCTGAAGTTGGTCTGTCCGCCGCGGGTCAGGGTGATATCGAAGGAGGTTCCTCCCATGTCCACGGTGATCACGTTGTCGATGCCGAAGGGGCGCGCGACGTGAAGGCCGGCCTGGGGGGCCGAGGCGGGGCCTGAGTTGATGGCCGCCACGGCCCGCTCGGACATCATCCGCCCCAGTGCCAGGCCGCCGTTGGACTGGAAGTACTGGACCGGCTGGCGGGCACCCAGCTCCTCGAAGAGGCCGTCGATGCGCGAGACATAGCGTTGCATCACCGGACTGAGGTAGGCATTGACCACCGTGGTGGAGGTACGAGTGTATTCACGTACCTGAGGATGCACCTCGCTGCCAGTACACACGAAGGCGCCGGGCATGCGCTCCCTGACGATCTCGGCGGCGCGAGCCTCATGGGTGGGGTTGGTCACCGACCACAGGAAGGAGACCGCGACGGCCTCGACGCCTTCCTGCTGGAAATAGGTCACCGCCTCATGGATGGCCTGCTCGTCGAGAGACTCATGCTCGGAGCCGTCACGCAGGATGCGTCCACCGATGGGGCGGCGGAGGTGGCGAGGCACCAGCATATGGGCCGCGGGGAACTCGGGGTCATAGCGATAGCCATCCTCCTTGTGGCCGAGGCGAATCTCGAGGCTATCCTCGTGACCGGCCGTGCACAGCAGGCCAACCTTGGCCCCTTGCTTCTCGATCAGTGCATTGAGCGCCACCGTGGTGCCATTGATGCAGAGGTCGGCATTGGCCACGATTTCGGCGGCGGGCTTACCGAGTGCATCGGCGATCTGAGCGAGGCCGGCGCGGATGGCTTTGGTGCCGTCCTCCGGGGTGGAGGGACTCTTGAACAGCTCGATATGGCCTTGGCGGTCGGCGATGATGAAATCGGTGAAGGTACCGCCGGCGTCGATCCCCAGTCGATATGCGTGTCTCATGTTCTGGTCTCCTGGAATCAGCTGGCAAGGCGAAGTTGGTGGGTGGCAGCGTCATCGAGCTTTCCTGCTTCATCGATGACGACGCCGTAGTCGAGCCTTGCCCCTTCCCGGGACACCAGCCCGTTGCGCACATCGTCCAGCACTTCCTCGACGGGACGCGTGAGAGGGTCACCGTATCCCCCACCCCCAGGGTTGATGTTGATCACTCGCTCACCCGGTGCGATCTCGAGCATCGCATTCTGTTCATAGGCGATCTCGCCGCCATCGGCACGCCGATGGATCAAGCGGCCCAGCTTGGGTTTGAGCAAGCCGTTGCGAGCTCCTGCCGCGCCGGCTGTCGCATACTGGCGCCCCTCGCCGAAGGCCACCGCCGTCATCACATGATCCAGGGGCTCGATCTCGAGCCGAGTGCCGGACCCGCCGCGCCGCTGGCCGGCGCCGCCGCTGTCGGTGACCAGGCCGTAGCGATGGATCAGGATGGGGTAGGAGTGTTCCAGCAGTTCGATGTCTCCTGACATCAAGGCGCCGAAAGCGCAGAGGGGGCCGCGAGAATGCCAGCCATCCATGTGACGAGTGGCACCGGCACCGGAGATGATGGAAGCCAGTACCATGGTCACGTACTGGTCATCACCGTGACGGGGATCCAGGCCGGCGATGTTGATCCCGCTGGCATGGCCCCATGAGGCCGTCACCCTCGAGGGAGCCGCCTTCTCGAAGGCCAGTCGGACCGCATCGGTGAGCGTCTCCATGGGGGTCGTCGTGCAATTGGCATGCGGGGCCGGCTCTCTGGCGTTGCACAGGGTGCCTTTCGGCCCCATGTCGACCGAGACGCAGCGATAGAGACCTTCATTGTAGGGCGGGGGGATCTGGGCGAACATCATCAGCCCCAGCAGTACCCCCGACATCGAGTTGCCTTCGTAGGAGTTGATGAAGTAGGGCACTTGGGGCGGGCTTTCGATCCGGATATCGACCTCGTCACCTCGGACCTGGATATGGGCCTGGATCGTCAGGTCGCCGAGGCCGTGCCCCGAGTCTTCCAGCACCGCCGTGCCGGAATAGCTACCGTCTGGTACGTCGTGGATCAGCGAGCGCATCTGACGATCCGCCATGGCCTTGAGTTCGGCGATGGCGGCACGCACGGTCTTCACGCCGTAGCGTTCCAGCAGCCCCAACAGGTGCCGTTCACCCACGCCACAGGCGCCGTACTGCGCGTTGAGGTCACCTTCCTGGCTTTCTCTGGCCCGCATGTTGGTCATCAGCAGGTTGATGACATCTTCGCGTCGCTCGCCCTTTTCCCACAGCTTGACGGGCGGGATTCTCAGCCCCTCGGCATAGATCTCCTTCGCATCGGGGTTGTAGCCGGCGGGTACCGGCCCCCCGATGTCGGTGAGGTGGCCCTTGCAGACCGTCCAGAAGACCAGCTCGCCATCGAAGAACACCGGCTTGTACATGCAGCAATCGATGATATGGCTGCCCTTGTAGGCCGGGTCGTTGTGGTAGATGACGTCGCCCTCGGCGATATCGTCACCGTAGAACCTGGCCACCTCTTTCATGGCTGGGATCAATGAGCCCAGATGGATGGGGATGTCCTGACCCTGAAGGATCATCTCCGGAACGTGATCGAACAGGGCATTGGAATAGTCGTGGGCCAGGTTGAAGACGCTCGAGCGCCCGGTCTTCTCGAGAGTCAGCGTCATCTCTCGCTGAGCGGTTTCCAAGGCGCCCCTGACCACCGCCAGGGTGATGGGATCGACTGTCGACATGATGGACTCCTGATCTGTTGTCATTGTGAGCCGTGCATGGCCTAGGCCATGACTCGACAGTAGCGGCATGCCGGGGGAGGACGATTGTTGCGGAGTGAGCCAGGAGTTGACGCTCCGTGTACTCCTGTTAGAGAAGAGGACACAAGAATGCCGGGAAGGCTCCTCCCGGCATGCTACATGGGGCGCGGGCTGTCAGGAGGATGATGTCAGGCCAGCGATATACCAGCGAGGCTTGGCCCACTTCAGCCCTAGTTCATATAGTCCGTAGGCGAAGAGGAAGGTAGCAGGTGAAGAGAAGCCGCTGATGGCTGGGATGTGCATCGTCAGGATGCCGACCGATGCCGCCCCACACCAGGCCACGAGTCCGCAGGGATTGAAGGCCGGAATATACGCATTGTTCAGTTCCACATGGCCGTGAAACCGAGCTCGGTAGGTTCGCGACAGGATGTGCGACAGGGCTACGCCCACCCATGCCACGACGAAGACACCCTGATAGGCGAGAGCCTGCAGGAGATAGGAGAAGACATCGGCCATCATCAGAAGGTAAGCGATAGCGCCGATCAGGCAACCTGACACGACCTTGGATAGCTTCAGGCCGGTGACCTTCCGGATGAAGGCCTCGAAGTTCACCGTGGCGAGATAGAAGTTCGCAGTGTTGATACGGCTCTGCGTGACCCATACCAGCAGTAAGCCTCCCAGGCCCATCAGTTCGAGAAGTCCCAGCACGATGGAGGCTTCGGATAGTCCGTCGGTGGGGATCATCGCATCGAGCAGGATCCCGACGATGCCACTGAAGAGGAAGGTCATGGCATAGAACGGGATGCCGAAGGTGATGCGGGCATGGAAGCCGGCATCCTCCGGCCGACCGAAGCGAGCATAGTCGAAGGTGAACATCATCAACACCCAGACGCCCATGTAGTAGGCGAAAGTGTGCAACCACCCCCATGGTGAGGCGCCACCCTCCGGTGCTCTCGTCAGCCAGCCACTCGGGTAGCCGAACTCGGCGATCGCCATGCCGACGGCGACCAACATCCCGATCACGTAGATCGGAAGCAGGACGCCATTGAACTTGTCGAGCCAGTGCTGGACGCTACCGAAGATCAGGGCGATCCCGATCACCACGACAATGGCCGTGGACATTGCCATGGTCAGACTGTCACTCCACTCCGATAGGATCAGGGCCATCACATAGCCTTCGAATACCGCATAGTACAGGGCGGTGGCAAAGAAAATCAGAGTGGCCACTACGGCACCGACATGGCCGAAAAGCACCTTCGAGAAAAGCCCAACCGTCAGGCCGGTCTGCATAGAGTAGCGGCTGATGATGCCATTGATCAGACCGTAAGCGATCACGGTAAGCACGATGCCGATAATCGCATTGGTCGTGCCGTACGTTCGCGCCATGGCGGCTGCGACGACCAAGTAAAATATCGCACTGCAGACGGCCCACCAGGCCATCATCAGGTTGGTGCGTGGCATTCGCCCCTCAGCGGGGACGGGCCGCTCAGAGAAGTCGAGGTCCGTGGTGTCGTTGTCTTTTGCGGGTTCCACCATCTCGATGTCCTTTGTTGTGTTTGTCGGCGGGACAGGGCATCTCCACTAACGGCGGCGCCTTCCGGTCGATCGACACCGGCAGTGGCCGCTTTCATGGAACGTGCCGTCTGGCAGTCATCGCTCACTACCATTCGTTCCCACCATACGACCTTGTGGACAGGCGGGTTTGACATCCTGCGTACCCAGGTTTGGCCATGAGTGCATTCCTCTCTGGGGAGTAAGAGAGGTACACGTCGCAAATCCTATTCGCGGAAGGGGTGAGAGGGTCCCAGGCTCCGGGATCCCTGTCATCGACCCCGTCACGCGGCCCTCGCGCCGGGGCGTTTCGTTGGCGCCTCGCCTAGACATTGGTTGTAGACACACTGTGGGTGTGTTGACAAAAATTAAAAATGTCGATATTTTTGAATCATCAACGCTCGACACGATGGAGACCCCGACATGACCGTGCTGACCCGGATTCCCGATACCGCCATGCCGCTGCCCGCCGACATCCAGGGCTTCACCCTGGCGCCGTCCTCCCACTCGCCGCGGCTGCTCGAGATGACCTTCTCCCGCGAGGTGGTCGACGCCTTCCTGGAGGCGGTGGCCGACTGGCCGGTGCAGGCGCTGGAGTACAAGTCCATGCTGCGCTTCCGGGTGGCCAGGATCCTCGATGACCTGTGCGGCAACACCCTGCAGCCGGTGCTGATCAACACCCTGGTGGATCGCGGCACAGGTGGCCTGCAGGTCACGCCAGAGGGCCTCGACGACGTCGAACAGGCCGACGACATGGTCAAGTTCGCCACCGCCGTGGCGCACCTGATGGGGCGTTCCAACTACGACGCCATGAGCGGCCAGTACTATGCGCGTTTCGTGGTCAAGAACGTCGACAATTCCGACAGCTACCTGCGTCAGCCGCACCGCGTCATGGAACTGCACAACGACGGCACCTTCGTCGAGCAGGACACCGACTACGTGCTGATGATGAAGATCGACGAGCAGAACATGGAGGGCGGCAACTCCTTGCTGCTGCACCTGGACGACTGGGAGGACCTGGAGCGCTTCTACCGTCATCCGCTGGCGCGCCGCGAGATGCGCTGGACCGCGCCACCCAGCAAGAACGTCGCCAAGGACGTCTACCATGCGGTGTTCGATGTGGACGCCAGCGGCTTGCCGATCATGTCCTACATCGACCAGTTCGTGCAGCCCAAGGACTTCGAGGAAGGCAACTGGCTGACCGACCTCTCCGAGTCCCTGGAGGGTAGCCCGGCGATCCTCTCGGTGCCGAACCCGGTGGGCAGCTTCCTGCTGATCAACAATCACTTCTGGCTGCATGGCCGGGATCGCTTCAAGTCCCACCCCGACCTGCGCCGCGAGCTGATGCGCCAGCGGGGCTACTTCACCCATGCCAAGACCCTGCGCAACCCGCGCCAGGTCTGAGGCGAAGCGCTCCGACTGACGGGTTACCCTGACGAGGCCACGCCGTGACGACGGCGTGGCCGTCGCATTAGAAGAACGAGGACGGCATGTACGATTTCATCATCATCGGCGGGGGCATCCTGGGCATGTCCACCGCCATGCAGCTCAAGCAGGCCTACCCGGACCGCCGGATGCTGCTGGTGGAGAAGGAGCCGGAAGCGGCCCGCCACCAGACCGGCCACAACAGCGGCGTGATCCATGCCGGCGTCTACTACACCCCGGGCAGCCTCAAGGCCCGCTTCTGCCTCGAGGGCAACCGGGCCACCAAGGCCTTCTGCGACGCCCACGACATTTCCTATGACAGCTGCGGCAAGCTGCTGGTGGCCACCAACGACCTGGAGATGCAGCGCATGAAGGCGCTGTGGGAGCGCACCGCCGCCAACGGCCTGGAGCGCGAGTGGCTCGGCCCAGAGGCCCTGCGCGAGCGTGAGCCCAACATCACCGGCGTCGGCGGCATCTTCGTGCCTTCCAGCGGCATCGTCGACTATGCGGCCGTGACCCGGGCGATGGCCGCCGAGTTCGAGCGGATGGGCGGCGAGATCCGCTACGGCGCCGAGGTCACCGCCCTGGAGGAGCGTCGTCGGGAGGTGGTGGTGACCACCGGTGCCGGCGAGTTCACGGGGCACTATCTGGTGACCTGTTCGGGGCTGATGGCCGATCGGGTGGTGCGCATGCTGGGCCAGGATCCCGGTTTCACCATCTGCCCGTTCCGCGGCGAGTACTATCGGTTGCCGGCCCGGCACAACGACATCGTCAATCACCTGATCTATCCGATCCCGGATCCGTCCATGCCGTTCCTCGGCGTGCATCTGACCCGGATGATCGACGGCTCGGTCACCGTCGGCCCCAACGCCGTGCTGGCCTTCAAGCGCGAGGGCTATCGCAAGCGCGATGTCTCGCCCCGGGATCTGGCGCAGATGCTCACCAACCCCGGCATCCTCAAGGTGCTGGCCCGCAACCTGCGCCCGGGACTGGCCGAGATGAAGAACTCGCTGCACAAGCGGGGGTATCTGGAGCTGGTGCGCAAGTACTGCCCGAGCCTGACCCTGGACGACCTTCAGCCCTACCCGGCCGGGGTGCGAGCCCAGGCGGTGTCCCGGGACGGCAAGCTGGTGGACGACTTCCTGTTCGTCAACACCCCGCGCACCGTCAACGTCGGCAACGCCCCGTCGCCGGCCGCCACCTCGGCGATTCCCATCGGCGCGCACATCGTCGAGAAGGTCAAGCAGCAGGTCGAGGGCTGAGCCTCTTCGGCCGGGGTTTTGCCGAAAGTATTAGGGAATATCGAAATATTGCCTGGCCGTCGGGCCGGGGGCCTGCTAGCGTTTTTCCAGGCGGCCACGGAACACGCTGCCTCACAACGACAAGATGCCATCGATTCGCAACGGAGGAACCTTCATGCGAGCATTCAAGTCGGCCCTGGCAGCCACCCTGCTGGTGGCGGCCCCCGCGGCGCTGGCCCAGCAGCAGCTGTCCATCGCCACCGGCGGCACCGGCGGCACCTACTACCCCTATGGCGGCGGCCTCGCCGAGCTGATCAACGAGCACGTCGAAGGCTATGACGCCGTGGCCGAGGTCACCGGCGCCTCGGTGGAGAACATGGGGCTGGTCTGGCGCGGCGACTCCGACCTGGCCCTGGCCCTCGCCGACACCGTCTACCAGGCCTACAACGGCACCGGGGATTTCGAGGGGCGCCAGCTGGAGAACATCCGCGCCCTGGCCTCCATCTACCCCAACGCCGTGCAGATCGTCACCCTGGCCGATTCCGGCATCGAGTCGCTCTCGGATCTCGAAGGCAAGACCGTCTCGGTGGGGGCGCCCGGCAGCGGCACCGAGCTCAACGCCCGGGCGGTGCTCGAGTCCAACGGCATCACCTATGACGACATCGATGCCCGCCGGCTCAACTTCAACGAGACCGCCGACGCGATTCGCGACGGTGACATCGACGCCGGCTTCTGGAGCGTGGGGCCGCCCACCAGCTCGATCCTCAACCTGGCCACCACCCGCGACATCCGCCTGATCGGCCTGACCGACGAGGAAGTGGCCAACGCCAAGGCCGAGGAGCCGGTGTTCGCCCGCTACTCGCTGCGCGCCGAGCTGTACGAGGGCATGGACGACGCGGTGCAGACCATCGGCATTCCCAACGTGCTGGCGGTCAGCAGCGAGATGGACGAGGAGCTGGCCTATCAGGTCACCAAGACGCTGTTCGAGCAGACCGATCAGTTGATCGCCATCCATCCGGCGGCCAACGACACCACCGTGGAGTTCAGCGTCGAGTCCACGCCCATCGCCTTCCACCCCGGCGCCCTGCGCTACTACGAGGAGGTGGGCGCCGAGATCGCCGACCATCAGCGTCCCTGATGGCCGACGAGGCATCCTACCTCCTGCCGGGGCGGGCCGTCTGGCTCGCCCCCCTGGCGTGCCTGCTCCTGGGACTCGGCCTGCCGGCCCTGGCCGCCTGCCCGAGCCACGAGCTGCGAGTACGTGACGCGGACGGGACGTCGCTGGTGCGCCTGCCGATGCCGGAGGGCGCCGGCTGGTGCCTGGCCTGGAACCACTCGGTGGAAGGCTTTCCCGTTCACGACTGCTACCGCAATCGCGAGGGCCGCATGGTGCTCCAGCGCAGCCATCTGCCGGACTTCGCCGCCGGCCTGGACCACATCCCCGGCCGCGGCCGCCAGGTCTCCGACGGGCGGGGGGGCTACTGGATCGAGGCCATCGACGAGCCGGTGCCCGGCGATCGCTACCGGCTGCGGGTCGGCGCCCCGCGGGTAGATCATCGCCTGGTTCGCCATGGCGAACCGAGCCTCGCGGCCCTGCTGGACGAGGCGAAGGACTGCGGCGCCGGCCGCTACGCCGTGCCCCCCGCGGCCCCGGTATCGGTCAGCCTGAGCGCCCTGGCCGCCGACCGCGCCGTGACCCTGGCCCTCGAGCCCCTGATTCCCTGACGCGCCCGGTGGGCGCCAATCCTGAGAGAGAAGCCATGAGCGAATCGGGCACCTCCCCCATCGTCCCCGGCAGCCAGGCCGACCACCCTCGGTACGTGCTGTGGCTGATCGGCCTGGTGGCCGTCGGGCTGTCGCTGTTCCAGCTGTATTCCGCCGGCATCCAGCCCCTGGGGCTCTTCTATCAGCGCAGCATCCACCTGGCGCTGATCATGATGCTGGCCTTCCTGATGTTCCCGATCTTCGGGCCCGACCGACGGCGCGGCGTGATCGGCGGGCTGCTCGATCTGGTGTTCTTCGCCGGGGCCGTGATCACCGGCGGCTACATGGTGCTCTTCCTCGACGACATCATCGGCCGGGCCGGTTTCTGGAGCCAGACCGACATCGTCGTCGGCTGCATCGCCACCGTCACCGTGCTCGAGGCCAGCCGCCGGGCGGTGGGTCTCGGCATGACCGTGATCGGCGTGCTGGCCATCCTCTACGCCTTCGCCGGCCCGCGCGGCCTGCTGCCCTGGCTGGGCCAGTTCCTGCCGGGCATCCTCGAGCACCGCGGCTACAACCTGGACCGCCTGGTGGGCCAGCTCTACCTGGGCCAGGAGGGCATCTTCGGCCTGCCCATGGGCGTGGCGGCCACCTATATCTTCATCTTCGTGCTGTTCGGTGCCTTCCTCGAGATCACCGGCGCCGGCAAGTTCTTCATCGACCTGGCCTATGCCGCCACCGGACGCCAGCGCGGCGGACCGGCCAAGGCCGCGGTCATCGCCTCCGCCGGCATGGGCTCGATCTCCGGCAGCGCCATCGCCAACGTGGTGACCACCGGCGCCTTCACCATCCCGCTGATGAAGCGCCTGGGCTACAAGCCGCACCAGGCCGGCGGCATCGAGGCGGCGGCGTCCACCGGCGGCCAGATCATGCCGCCGCTGATGGGGGCCGGTGCCTTCCTGATCGCCGAGTACACCCGGATGCCCTACCTGGACGTGGTCAAGGTCAGCATCCTGCCGGCGATCATGTACTTCGGCACCGTCTACCTGTTCGTGCACATCATCGCCTTGAAGCAGGGGATGCAGGGCATGGCCAGGGCCGAGCTGCCCCAGGTGCGCGACGTCATGGGCGAGGGCTGGCACTTCCTGCTGCCGCTGGCCGTGCTGGTGTGGCTGCTGGTGATGAACATGTCGCCGATGCGGGTGGGCTACTACGCCATCCTCACCATGCTGGCGGTGGCGGCGCTGCGCTTCGCGGTGTGGTTCTTCTTCGTGGCCCCCAAGCGTGGCGAGCCGGTGACCGGCCAGGCGCTCTGGCAGGCCATCCTGCACGGGGTGCGCAAGGTCATCGACGGCCTGGAGCTGGGGGCCCGCAATGCCGTGGCGGTGTCCATGGCCTGTGCCGTGGCCGGGATCATCGTCGGGGTGGTGGGCCTGACCGGCCTGGGCCTCAAGTTCTCGGCGATGATGATGGCCTTCTCCGGCGGCAACCTGCTGCTGGCGCTGGTGATGGTGCTGCTGGCCAGCCTGGTGCTGGGCATGGGGCTGCCGGTGACCGCCAGCTACATCGTGCTGATCGTGCTGGTCGGCCCGGCGTTGACCGCCGAGTTCGGGGTGCCGCTGCTGATCGCGCACCTGGTGGTGTTCTGGTACTCCCAGGATTCCAACGTCACCCCGCCCATCGCGCTGGCCGGCTTCGCCGGGGCCGCCATCGCCGGGGCCAAGCCGATGGACACCGGCTTCCAGGCCTGGAAGTTCGCCAAGGGGCTCTACCTCATCCCGCTGTTCATGGTCTTCAACCCGGAGATCATCATGGGCGGGCCCCTGCCGTTGCTGCTCTGGAGTACCCTGACCGCCTTCCTCGCCCTGGGGGCCTTCGCCGCGGCCCTGGAAGGCTATCTGTTCACGCGGATGTCGGCGCCGGTGCGCCTGGTGCTGTTGCCGGCCATCGTCGCGGTCTTCTACCCGAACCTGACGGCGGAGGCGGTCGGGGCGGCGGTGATGGCGCTGGCCCTGGCGGGCAACTGGCTGGCCAGCCGGCGCGAGGCGGCGGTCGCCGGCTGACCGGCCCGACATGCCGAGGCCCCGTCCGAGCTGCCTCGGGCGGGGCCTCATCGCGTCCGGTGGTTGTGGTTCAGGGCGTGGTGGACGCCTGAGCCTCGCCGTCGGGCTCGTCCTCGACGGCTTCCTCTCCCGCCTCGATCACCTCCTGGTCGGCCTCTTCCAGGTCTTCCTGGATCGCGGCGGCCGTCGCCACCGGCTGCAGGGTCAGGGTAACGGGGCCCTGCTCGGCCTCGGGACCTACCTCGACCGGGTGGCGGTCCGGGGTCGTCCAGCGCAGGTTGCCCTCGGCATCGCGAATCTCGGCGTGCAGGTCGTGGGCATGATGGGCCGTCACCTTGTCGGCCGGGTACTCCAGGACGAACTCGACGGGCTCGTTGCCGGTCGCGTCCACGCGGGACACGCTGATGACGGTGGCCGGGGCGTCGGCCAGGGCCACGTCGCGCAGGCTCACCGTGACCTCGGCGTCCTCCGGGAGGGGAGTGTCGGTGGCGGCGAACGCGAGGACACCCTCCAGGGAACGGCTGATCGACTGCTCGGCGTCGATGGCGGTCTCGGCCTGGGTGCCGGCCTCGGCCTGGGCGGCGGACTCGCTATCCTCGGCGTTGTCGCAGCCGGCCAGGGCCAGGCCGGCGGTCAGGGCCGCCGCGATGAACAGATGACGCTTCATGGTCGTTCTCCTTCGGCACGTCGTCCGTGTGGGGGTGAACGGCCACGTCCCTGTCGACCGTTGGCCATGACCCTACCAAGCCAATGCGCAGGAAGGTTGAAACCCCTTGTCGCCCGGCGGCGACGCGCGAGGGGGCGACGAGGGGACGATCGAGGACGTGCAGAAGAGGTAGGCGCGGCGCGGCTCTGCTAGAATAGCGGGCTTCCACTTTCGTCATCTGCCCGCGGGATCGGCCGCGAGGCGACGTCATTGCCCGTTTTCGAGGAGCCCTGGATGCCAGCACCGAAGCAGTCGCCGCGCGTCGGCGTGATCATGGGGTCGAAGTCCGACTGGCCGGTCATGGAGCATGCCGTGACCATGCTCGAGCGCCTGGGGGTGCCCTACGAGACCCGGGTGGTCTCGGCGCACCGCACGCCCGACCTGCTGTTCGACTACGCCAAGTCCGCCGCCGAGCGCGGCCTGCAGGTGATCATCGCCGGTGCCGGCGGTGCCGCCCACCTGCCCGGCATGGTGGCCTCCCAGACGGCCCTGCCGGTGCTCGGCGTGCCGGTGGAGTCCAAGGCCCTCAAGGGCCTGGACTCGCTGCTCTCCATCGTCCAGATGCCCGGGGGCATCGCCGTGGGCACCCTGGCCATCGGCAAGGCCGGGGCCACCAACGCCGGCCTGATGGCCGCGCAGATCGTCGGCCTGCAGGACGCCGACGTGCGCACCGCCGTGGAGGCGTTCCGCGCCGAGCAGACCCGGACGGTGCTGGACAACCCCGATCCGCGTCCCGACGAGTGAGGCAAGCAAGATGAACATCGGCGTACTGGGAGCCGGCCAGCTGGGCCGGATGCTGGCCCTGGCGGGCTATCCGCTGGCCAACCGCTTCACCTTCCTCGACACCACCGGCCATCCCAGCGCCGGCATCGGCGAGGTGATGATCGACACCGACCGGAAGCATCTCGAGACCTTCCTCGAGAAGGTCGACCTGGTCACCTACGAGTTCGAGCACCTGCCGGTCTCGCTGGTCCAGGCCATCGAGGAGCACAAGCCCGTGCACCCCTCCAGCGAGGCGATCCGGGTCTGCCAGAACCGCGCCGAGGAGAAGGCGTTGTTCGATCGCCTGGCCATCCCCACGCCGGCCTATCGGCTGGTGGACAGCGCCGAGGCGCTGGAGGCGGCGGCGCGCGAGCTGGGCACCCCGGTGGTGGCCAAGTCGGTCACCGAGGGCTACGACGGCAAGGGCCAGGCGGTGATCCGGGACCCGGCCGAGGCCTCTGATGCCTGGCGGTCCATCAACCATCCCCGGCTGATCGTCGAGGCCTTCGTCGACTTCGTGCGGGAGGTCTCGATCATCGCCGTGCGCGGCCGCGACGGTGCGGTGGCCTTCTACCCCATGGCCGAGAACGTCCACGTGGACGGCATCCTGCGCTATTCGGTGGCGCCGATGCCCGACCTGGACGACGCCATCCAGCAGACCGCCGACGGCTACATTCGCGCGCTGCTCGACGAGCTGGACTACGTGGGGGTGCTGACCCTGGAGCTCTTCCAGACCCGCGACGGCGGCCTGCTGGCCAACGAGATGGCGCCCCGGGTGCACAACTCCGGCCACTGGACCATGGATGGCGCCGTGACCAGCCAGTTCGAGAACCACCTGCGGGCCATCCAGGGGCTGCCGCTGGGCGACACCGCGGCGCGAGCGCCCACCTGCATGGTCAACGTCATCGGCCGCGAGGGCGAGGCGGCCGACATCCTGGCGATCGAGGACGCCCACCTGCATCGCTACGACAAGGGCGAGCGCCCCGGCCGCAAGCTGGCCCACGTCAACCTGGTGGCGCCGACCGTTGATGCGCTGCTGGAGAAGGTGCGCGCCTGCGCGGCCCTGCTGCCCGACGCTCCGCCGCCCCGCTTCAGCTTCGAGTGACCCCCTCGCGGGCCCCGAACGCAGAAAGCACGAAGGCCGCGCCCACCGGGCGCGGCCTTCGTCGTTCTCCTCTCGCCTATCTCTTCGCTCTTCCCTCTTCACCCCATCAGCAGCAGGCTCGCCAGGCCGCCGCCGACCAGCAGCAGGGTGAACAGCGTCAGCGCGAGGATGAAGGGACGCAGCCCCAGGGAGCGCAGGCGCTCGAGGCGGGTCTCGTAGCCCAGGGCGGCCATGGCCATGGTCAGCGACAGCTGGCCGGCCAGCACCAGGCCGTCGTGGAGCGGGGCGGGCAGGCTGACCAGGCTGTTGAACACCACCATGGCCATGAAGCCGAAGGCGAACCAGGGGATCACCAGGCCGCCGCGGGCGCCATCCGCGCTGGCGCCGGCCTGCTGGCGCATCCACCACTGGCCGACGATCAGCAGGAAGGGCACCAGCAGCATGACGCGGACCAGCTTGACGATCACCGCGTTGGCCAGGGCGTCGGGACCCACGGCCTCGCCGGCGGCCACCACCTGGGCGACCTCGTGGACGGTGGCGCCGATGTAGACCCCGTAGAGGCCTTCCTCCATGCCCAGCAGCGGGTAGAGCAGGGGATAGACCAGCATCGCCAGGGAGCCGAACAGCACCACCGTGGCCACGGCCATGGAGGTGGCGGCGGGGCGCGAGCGGATGGTGGACTCGGTGGCCAGCACCGCCGCGGCCCCGCAGATGGCGCTGCCGGCGCTGGTCAGCAGGGTGGTCTCGCGGTCCATGCCCAGCAGCCGGGTGCCGACGAAGTAGCCGGTGACCAGCACGGCGGTGATGACCAGGGCGTCCAGCAGCAGCACCCGGGGGCCCAGGGCGGCGACCTGCTGGAGGGTCAGCGAGAGGCCGAACAGGACGATGCCGGTGCGCAGCAGCCGGCTGGTGGCGAACTTCAGGCCCGGGGCGGTGCGGTGGAACCACCGGGTCACCGGGGTGTTCCCTACCACGATGCCCAGCAGCAGCGCCACGACCAGGGGGCTCACGCCGCTGTCGGCGAGCGCCGGCAGCCGGGCCAGGCCGACGCGGCCGGCGGTGAGGGCGGTGCAGATCATCAGGCCTTGCCACATGACGCTGTCCTCTCGATGATGGTCATGGGGCTTATCCTATAGAGGACTCGGCCTTTATGGTTATCAACTAATAACGAACTGGCTTTTCGGAAAAACCGATATGACTCCCCAGGTGAGCTTTCGTCAGCTTCAGGTCTTCGTCACGGTGGCGCGGCTCGGCACGGTGAGTGCCGCCGCCGGCGAGCTGTGCCTGTCCCAGTCGGCCACCAGCCAGGCCCTGTCGGACCTGGAGCGCCACCTGGGCGTGGCGCTCTTCGAGCGCCCGGGCCGCCGCCTGCGGCTCAACGACCTGGGCCGTCGCCTGTTGCCCCGGGCCGAGGAGCTGCTCGACGGCATGCATGCCTTCGTGGCCGCGGCCAGCGAGCCCGAGGGCGAGCTGCGCGGGGTACTCGCCGTCTCCGCCAGCGCCACCGTGGGCACTTACCTGCTGCCGTCCCTGGCGGGGCGCTTCAGCGAGGCCCATCCGGCGGTGGACCTGCGCCTGCGGCTGCGCAACACCGTCGAGGTGGTCACCGACGTCCTGCGCTTCGAGGCGGACCTGGGGCTGATCGAGGGGGAGTGCCGGGAGCCGGACCTGGTCAGCGAGCCCTGGTGCGAGGACCGCATGGTGGTGGTGGCCGCGCCCGGTCACTCGCTGGCCGGGCGCGAACGGCTCGACGACGAGACCCTGGCTCGGGCCGGCTGGATCCTGCGCGAGCCCGGCTCCGGCACCCGCGAGGTCTTCGAGCGGGCCATGCGCTCGCGCGGCGCCCCGCCCCAGGTGCGCATGGAGCTCGGCCAGCACGAGGCCATCAAGCAGGCGGTGCGGGCCGGCCTGGGGCTGGGCTGCCTGTCGGAGCTCAGCGTGGCCGGCGAGCTCGAGCGCGGCGAGCTGGTGGCCCTGGACACCGGCCTGGGGCTCAGCCGGACCTTCTCGCTGGTCTGGCACCCCGATCGCTACCGCAGCCCCCTGTGGCAGGCCTTCAAGGTGTTCCTGGTCGAGGCGCATGGCCCCCGGGCGGCGCCATGAGGGTCATGGCTGGCAGCGCGCCGCGGGCCGGGTAGACTGGAGCGTCATCCACGTCACCGAGGGATCGGGATGCGACACGGCTTCGGCTTCGACCTGCGCAGCATGGAAATCTTCGTCGAGACCCTGGAGCGGGGCAGCCAGACCGCCGCCGCCCGCCACCTGGGGGTCAAGCAGTCCTCGATCTCCCAGAGCCTGGCCAACCTCGAGGAGGCCCTGGGGGTGATCCTGCTCGATCGCCATTCGCGCCCCCTGGAGCCCACCGGGGCCGGGCGCTTCTTCTATGACCGGGCCAAGCGGCTGCTCGACGAGGCCCGCACCACCCGGCGCGAGCTCCAGGCCGGCGCCTTCGGCCAGCTGCACCAGGTGCGCATGGCGCTGGTCGACTCCCTGGCCACCGCCGTCGGCCAGCCGCTGCTGGAGGTGATCCGCCGGCATACCGCCGACTACACCCTGACCACCGGGCTCTCCCACATGCACGGCCACGCCTTGCTGACCCGCCACGTGGACATCATCCTCTCCGACGATCGCCTGGAGAGCTACGACGGCCTGGAGCGCCATCCCGTGCTCGGCGAGCCCTTCGTGCTGGTCCTGCCCGCGGACTGGAATGGCCCGGTGGACAACCTGCGCTGGCTGGCCCGGCAGCTGGACTTCGTGCGCTACACCCCTCAGGCGCTGATCGGTCAGGCCATCGAGCGCCACCTGCGTCTCAACCAGCTGGAGCTGCCGGGCCGGCTGCACCTGGACAACACCTACGCCGTGTTGAGCCTGGTCGCCGGCGGAGCCGGCTGGACCATCACCACCCCGCTGTGCCTCTACCAGGCCGGGCTGGACCACCTCGGCGTGCGCGCCGTGCCGCTTCCCCTCGCTCCCCTGCGCCGCGACGTGACCCTGGTGGCCCGTCGCGACGAACTCGGCGGCCTGCCCGCTCGGCTGGCCCGCGACAGCCGCCGCCTCCTGGAGGGCCGCTTCCTCGGTGAACTGCAGCGCCACCTGCCCTGGGTGGTGCCCGAGATCCAGGGGCTCTGACCCCTCGCCCTCACGGGGCCGGACAGCCCTGGGACGCACCCTGGACGCGTACTATCGATTTTACCTATAGCCAGGCCGTCGGCCACGCCGATGCTGTTTGCCGCCGGCGATCGGCCAGGACCACACTGGCCCGAGCTCGTGGCAATTCCCGCTCGGCCGGGCCCCGGTCCGGTCGTTCCCGACAATGACAAGAAGCCATAGGGAGAACTTCGATGAGCCATTCCCACCCCTCCTCGGTGGACTACGAGTCCGTCGACACGACCTACCTCGAGAAACGCAAGCTGAAGAAGGGCGCGGCGGGCTGGATCCTGCTGGCCAGCCTCGGCGTGTCCTACGTGATCTCCGGCGACTACGCTGGCTGGAACTTCGGCCTGGCCGCCGGGGGCTTCGGCGGCATGCTGGTGGCCACCGTGCTGATGGCGATCATGTACACCGCCATGGTGCTGTCCATCGCCGAGCTGTCCTCCTCGTTGCCCACCGCCGGCGGGGGCTACAGCTTCGCCCGCCGCGCCCTTGGGCCCTGGGGCGGCTACATCACCGGCACCGCGATCCTGCTGGAGTACGCCATCGCCCCCGCGGCCATCGCCATCTTCATCGGCGGCTACGTCAACGAGCTGATCGGCCTCAATGGCCCGCTGGTCTATGCCGCCTTCTATGCGCTCTTCGTCGGCATCCACCTGTGGGGCGCCGGGGAGGCGCTGAAGATCATGATGGGCATCACGGCGCTGGCGGTGGTGGCCATCCTGGTCTTCGTGGTCGGCATGGTGCCGCACTTCAGCGTCGACAACCTCTTCGACATCGCCCCCACCGCCGGGGCCGTGGGGGCCTCGGCCTTCCTGCCCCAGGGCGTCATGGGTATCTGGGGCGCGCTGCCCTTCGCCATCTGGCTGTTCCTGGCCGTGGAGGGCGTTCCCCTGGCCGCCGAGGAGGCCGGCGACCCGGGACGCGACATGCCGCGGGGCATCATCACCGCCATGCTGGTGCTGCTGGTGTTTGCCGCCTGCGTGCTGCTGCTGGCCCCCGGCGGCGCCGGGGCGGCGGCCATGAGCGAGCACGCCGCGCCCCTGGTCGGCGCCCTGCAGGCGGTCTATGGCCCCGACTCCTGGGCGGCCGGCTTCGTCAACCTGGTGGGCCTGGCCGGGCTGATCGCCTCCTTCTTCTCGATCATCTTCGGCTACTCCCGCCAGACCTTCGCCCTGTCCCGGGCCGGCTACCTGCCGCGCTGGCTGTCGGTCACCGGCGAGCGCAAGGTGCCCTACCTGGCGCTGATCGTGCCCGGCGTGATCGGTTTCCTGCTGTCGCTCACCGGCAAGGGCGACCTGATGATCACCATGGCGGTGTTCGGCGCCACCATCTCCTACGCCATGATGACCCTCTCGCACATCCTGCTGCGTCGCCGCGAGCCCGAGCTCGAGCGCCCCTACCGGACTCCGGGCGGCACCCTGACCTCGGGCGTGGCCTTCGGGCTGGCCATCGTCGCCTTCCTGTCGACCTTCGTGGTCAGCGTCGAGGCGGCCCTGTGGTCGGCGGTCTTCTATGCCGTGATGCTCGCCTACTTCGGCCTCTACAGCCGGCACCACCTGGTGGCCCAGGCGCCGGAGGAGGAGTTCGAGGCCATCGCCCGGGCCGAGCAGGAACTGGCAGACGAAGAACCGGCCCCGGGCACGGTCTAAAACCACACGACCCGACCCGCCGGGCCACTGGCCCGGCGGCGACTCCGACAACAACAGCAACAGACTCAACGAGGACCCCACGATGAGCGGAATGCAGGCCAGAGAGATCAAGACGGCGGAAGATGCCCGGCGCATCGTCGAGGAGCGCGGCCTCAGCCACGTCAAGGTGGGCATGTTCGACATGGATGGCGTGATGCTCGGCAAGTACATGCAGCGCGAGAAGTTCTTCTCGGCCCTGGAGGATGGCTTCGCCTTCTGCGACGTGGTGCTGGGCTGGGACAGCAAGGACGAGCTCTACGACAACGTCCGGTTCACCGGCTGGCACACCGGCTATCCCGACGCCCCGCTGCGGGTCATTCCCGAGAGCTGCCGCGAGCTGCCCAGCGAGGGCAACGGCATGCTGCTGTTCCTGGCCGACTTCCAGGGGCCGGCCGGGGACATCTGTCCGCGCGGCCTGCTGAACCGGGTGCTCGAGCGGGGCCGGGAGATGGGCTACGACGCCTTCGGCTCCCTGGAGTACGAGTTCTTCATGTTCCAGGAGACCCCCGAGTCGGTCCGCGAGAAAGGGTTTCGTAACCTCAAGCCCCTGACTCCCGACATGATGGGCTACTCCATGCTCAGGAGCTCGGTGCACAGCGAGCTCTATCACGAGCTGCTGGCGCTCTCCGAGACCATGGACTTCCCCATCGAGGGCCTGCACACCGAGACCGGTCCCGGGGTGCTCGAGGCGGCCATCGCCGTGGACGATGCCCTGGCCGCCGGCGACAAGGGCGCGCTGTTCAAGACCTTCACCAAGGTCTGGGCCCAGCGCCGCGGCCTGATGGCCACCTTCAGGGCCAAGTGGTCGCCGGACTATCCGGGGCAGAGCGGCCACATCCACCTCTCGCTGCGCGAGCGCGGCTCGGGCCGCTCGGCCTTCTTCGACGCCGACCAGCCCTACCGGATGAGCGACGTCCAGCGCCACTTCGTGGCCGGCCAGCAGAAGCTGATGCCGGAGCTGCTGGCCATGTTCGCGCCCACCATCAACAGCTACACGCGACTGATCCCCGGCTTCTGGGCGCCCACCGAGGCCACCTGGGGCGTGGAGAACCGCACCACGGCCCTGCGCGTGATTCCCGGCAGCGACAAGTCCCAGCGGGTCGAGTACCGCCTGGGCAGCGCCGACGCCAACCCCTACCTGGCGCTGGCCGCCGCCATCGGCGCCGGTCTCTACGGCATCGAGCACCGCCTGGAGCCCGACGAGCCGGTCAAGGGCAACGCCTACGAGCTGGACCACCCCGCCCATCAGGCCCTGCCCGCCACCCTCTGGGAGGCGGCCCAGCGGCTCAAGGCCTCCGAGGCGGCGCGGACGCTGTTCGGGGATGACTTCGTCGAACACTTCGCCGCCACCCGGGAGTGGGAGGAGCGGCAGTTCCGGCGGCATATCACCGACTGGGAGTTGGATCGCTACTTCGAAATCATTTAGTGGGTGGGCCGGCTGCACGTCGCCAGAGCGGCGTTGGAGCGCCTCGAAATCTGCTCATTGACGACCGTCAACTCCGCGATTTCTCGTTGCTCCGCCTTGCTCTGACGCCGTTCGCACGGCCCTCGAGCTTTCGAAACAAACAAGGTATTTCAGATGGCCATACAACAGACGATTTCCCCGGTGGACGGTTCGGTCTATGTCGAGCGCGAGCTGGCGGACCCGGCCCGGGTGGAGGCCAGCCGGCCGCGGGCGGTGGCGGCCCAGCGGGCCTGGCGCGAGACCCCGCTTGGCCAGCGGGCCCGCTACTGCTCGGCGATGGTCGATGCCATCGTGGCCCGCCGCGATGCGCTGGCCGAGGAGCTGACCTGGCAGATGGGCCGGCCGATCGCCGCCGGCGGCGGCGAGATCGGCGGCTTCGAGGAGCGCGCCCGGGGCATGATCGGCCTGGCCGAGGCCGCCCTGGCCCCGGTCGAGCTCCCCGGCAAGCCGGGCTTCACCCGCTACATCACCCGGGAGCCTCTGGGGGTATCCTTCATCGTGGCGCCCTGGAACTTTCCCTTCATGACCGCGGTGAACGCCATCGTGCCGGCGCTGATGGCCGGCAACGCCGTGATCCTCAAGCACTCGGCGCAGACCCCGCTGTGCGCCGAGCGCCTCCAGGAGGCCTTCGACGCGGCCGGCCTGCCGGACGGCGTCTTCCAGCACCTGCATCTCTCCCATGCGGCCACCGAGGCGCTGATCCGCGACCCGCGCGTCGATCATGTCTCCTTCACCGGCTCGGTGGGCGGCGGCGAGATGGTCGAACGCAACGCCGCCGGGCGCTTCATCGCCACCGGCCTGGAGCTGGGCGGGAAGGATCCGGCCTATGTGCGCGCCGACGCCGACCTGGATGCCGCCGTGGACGGCGTCATGGACGGGGCCTTCTTCAACTCCGGACAGAGCTGCTGTGGTATCGAGCGCATCTACGTGCACCACGACCTCTACGACGCCTTCGTCGAGCGGGCGGTGGCCTGGGTTCGTGCGCTCAAGCTCGGCAACCCCACCGACCCGGCGACGACCCTGGGGCCGGTGGTCAAGCCGGCCGCCGCGGACTTCGTGCGCGGCCAGGTGGAGGAGGCCGTGGCCGCCGGGGCCAGGGCCTGGATCGATCCCGGCGACTATCCGCTGTCGCGGCCCGGGAGCGCCTACCTGGCGCCCCAGGTGCTGACCGGGGTGGACCATTCCATGCGGGTCATGCGTGAGGAGAGCTTCGGGCCGGTGGTCGGCATCATGGCGGTGGAAGACGACGACGAGGCCATCCGGCTGATGAACGACAGCGACTTCGGCCTGACCGCCGCGGTCTTCACCCGGGACATCACTGTCGGCGAGGCGCTGGCGCGTCGCCTGGAGGCGGGCACGGTGTTCACCAACCGCTGCGACTACCTGGACCCGGAGCTGGCCTGGACCGGCGTCAAGCAGTCCGGCCGGGGCTGCTCGCTGTCGCGGCTCGGGTACGAGACCCTGACCCGGCCCAAGTCCTTCCATCTCAAGCACTGAACGGAAGGAAGAGCACAGAAGGAAGAGGGAAGAGCCTCGTGCTTCTTCCGTCTTCCAGCCGCGCAGCGGCGATCTTCCGTCTTCCATCTCTGGTACGAGGTCATCATGAGCCAAGACGATATGAGTCGATTCACCACGGGCTGGAACTATCCGGCCCAGATCCTCACCGGCGTGGGGCGAGCCGGGGAGCTGTCGGCGGCCTGCCGGGCGCTGGGCATGCGCGCGCCCCTGCTGATCACCGACCCGGGACTGGCCGGGCTGCCCATGGTCCACGACCTGGTGGATGCCTGCGCCGAGGACGGGCTGCGCATCAGTGTGTTCAGCGATATCAAGGGCAACCCCACCGGCAACAACGTCGCCGCCGGGGTGACGGCCTTCCGCGAGGGCCGTCACGACGGCGTGATCGCCTTCGGCGGCGGGTCAGGCCTGGACGCCGCCAAGGCGGTGGCGCTGATGGCCCGCCAGCGGGACGACCTCTCGCTGTGGGCGCTGGAGGACGTCGGCGACAACTGGAAGCAGGCCGACGGCGAGGCCGTGGCTCCGGTGGTGGCGGTGCCCACCACCGCCGGCACCGGTTCGGAGGTGGGCCGCGCCTCGGTGATCACCGACGAGACCGCCCACGTCAAGCGCATCATCTTCCACCCCGCCATGGTGCCGGCCACGGTGATCCTCGACCCGGCGCTGACCACCGGGCTGCCCCAGGCGATCACCGCGGCCACCGGCATGGACGCGCTGTCCCACTGCATGGAGGCCTGGTGCTCGCCCAACTACCATCCCATGGCCGAGGGAATCGCGGTCGAAGGGATGCGTCGGATTCGTGACTACCTGCCTCAGGCCTTCCTGGACGGCGGTAACCTCGAGGCGCGGATGAACATGCTGGTGGCCTCGATGATGGGTGCCACCGCCTTCCAGCGGGGGCTCGGCGGCATGCACGCCCTGGCCCATCCCCTGGGTGCCCTCTACGACGCCCATCACGGCACCCTCAATGCGGTGCTGATGCCCTATGTGCTGCGCGCCAACGAACGGGCCATCGGCGAGCCCATGGTGCGACTGGGCCGCTACCTGGACCTGCGCCAGCCGGGGACCGGCGCGGTCATCGACTGGGTGCTCGACCTGCGCGAGCGCCTGGGCATCCCGCACACCCTGGCCGCCCTGGACATCGACACCGCCCAGGCCGACAGGGTGGGGGAGATGGCCGTCGCCGATCCCTCCTCCGGTTCCAACCCTCTCGCCTTCACGGCCGGCCAGTACCGGGACATCTTCGTCCAGGCCGTCGAGGGGCGCCTCTAACCTGCACAGGGAGACCGCCGATGCGGATCGGACTGCTGCAATGCGACGACGTGGCGCCGGAACTGCGCGAGCGTCACGGCAACTACCCGGCGATGTTCGAGCGGCTGTTCACCTCGGTGGACCCGACCCTCGAGTTCCGGGTCTGGCGCTGCCTGGACGGGGAGATCCCCGACGCCCCGGAGGCGGTGGATGCCTGGCTGACCACCGGCTCCAGGTTCGGCGTCAACGACGGCCTGGCCTGGGTGGCCGACCTGGAAGCCTTCGTGCGCCGGCTGTGGGCGACCGGCAAGCCCCTGGTAGGCATCTGCTTCGGCCATCAGCTGATCGCCAGGGCGCTGGGCGGCGAGGTGGTCAAGAGCGCCCGGGGCTGGGGCGTGGGCATGTCCTTCAACCGGGTGACCGGCCGGGCCGAGTGGATGGAACCCTGGCAGGAGGGCCTGGACCTGGTGGTCAGTCACCAGGACCAGGTGGCGACGCCTCCGGAGGGGGCCCGGGTGCTGGCCGGCAGCGACTTCTGTCCCGTCTACCTGATGCAGGTGGGCGAGACCTTCCTCGGGGTCCAGGGCCATCCGGAGTTCGCCAAGCCCTATTCGGCGGACCTGATGGCGCTGCGCCGCGACCAGGTCGGCGCCCAGCGGGTCCGCGAGGGCATGGCCTCGCTGCATGCTCCGGTGGACGATGCCCTGATGGCGCGCTGGATCCTCGCCTTCCTGCGCCGGGCCCTGGACGCACGGGGCCGTTCTTGAGCCAGCTTGAGCCCCGCAGGCGAAGGGCTTGTCGAGGTCGGAGCACCGGATCACCATAGGGCCATGGCCGAGGACAGTTCGCGAGGTCGCGAGCCGGTCGATCAGGGAGGAGCCGGCGAGTGGCGGAATCGATGAACGAGCTCGGGCCGGCGGCGGCCGGCCTGATCCTGCTGGGAGCGATCCTGTCGCTCAGCATCTTCGCCGATGCGGTGGCGAGCCGGACCCGGCTGCCGCGCATCTCCCTGCTGGTGCTGGTGGGCGTCGGGGTGGCGGTCATCACTCAGCTGGGGCTGGAATTGCCCGATGCCCGTCCTCTGGATGGGCTGGGAGAGCCGCTGATCCAGGTGGCCCTGGTCATGGTGGCCTTCCTGCTGGGCGGCGAGCTCACCCTCGAGCGACTGCGGCGGACCGGTCCTCTCATCCTGATCGTCTCCCTGTCCGTGATCGGCGTGGGCGCGCTGGCGGTGGGAGTCGGTCTGCTGGCGCTGGGCTTCCCGCTGGCGCTGGCGGTCTCGCTGGCCGCGATCTCGGTGGCCACCGATCCGGCCGCCGTTCAGGAGACGGTGCATGCCAGCGGCGATACCCGGCTGCGGGCGCGGTTGTTGCTGGGCATCGTGGCCATCGACGACGCCTGGGGCATCCTGGTGTTCGGGCTGGCCATGGCGGCGTTGGGCTGGGCGCTGTCAGGCGACGGCCAGCAGGCACTGCTCGAGGCCGGCTGGGAGCTGGGCGGGGCCTTGCTGCTGGGCACCGCCATCGGCCTGCCCGCGGCCTGGCTGACCGGGCGCCTGGCGCCGGGGGAGCCCACCCAGGTCGAGGCCATCGCCCTGATCCTGCTGCTGGCCGGGCTGTCGACCTGGCTCGGCGTCTCCTCGCTGCTGGCGGCGATGGTCACCGGGATGCTGATCGCCAACCTCTCCCGTCACCATACCCGCTCGTTCAACGAGATCGAGCACATCGAGTGGCCCTTCCTGGTGTTCTTCTTCGTGCTCTCCGGGGCCAGCGTCGACCTGTCGCGCCTGGATGAAGCCGCCGGCCTGACCCTGGCCTATATCCTGCTTCGGTTGGTGGGGCGCCTGCTGGGCGGCCTGCTGGGGGTGCGCCTGGCCCGGGTGCGCCAGGCCGACCTGCCCCGGGACATCGGCCTGGCGCTGACCCCCCAGGCCGGGGTGGCCATGGGCATGGCGCTGCTGGCCGCGGAACATTTTCCGGCCCATGGGACGGCGCTGCTCTCGGCCGTGGTGGCCTCCACCCTGGTATTCGAGACCTTCGGGCCCATGCTGGTGCGCCGGGTGCTGCGCTAGCCGGCGGTCGTGACGGCGGCCTCCTGCGTCCCGGTGGGGGGCGCACTCCCTCGCAGCAGTCGCAGGCCGTTGGCCACCACCAGCAGGCTTGCCCCCATATCGGCGAACACCGCCATCCACAGGGTGGCCTGGCCGGTGAAGGCCAGCACCAGGAATACCGCCTTGAGGCCCAGGGCCAGGGCGATGTTCTGGATCAGCACCCGCCGCGTCGCCCGGGACAGGCGCAGGAAGGTCGGCAGCTTGCCCGGGTCGTCGTCCATCAGCGCCACGTCGGCGGTCTCGATCGCGGCGTCGCTGCCGGCGGCGCCCATGGCGAAGCCGATGTCGGCCCGGGCCAGCGCCGGGGCATCGTTGATGCCGTCGCCGACCATGCCGATCACTCCCCGGTCGCCGAGGGCCTCGATGGCGGCTAGCTTGTCCTCGGGCAGCAGCTCGCCCCGGGCCTCGTCGATCCCGGCCTCGGTGGCGATGGCATCCACCGCCGGGGCGGCGTCGCCGGAGAGCACCAGGGTCTTCACGCCCAGCTCGTGCAAGGCGGCGATGGCCGCCTGGCTGCCGGGCTTGAGGACATCGCGCAGGCTGAACAGGGCCCGCACCCTCCGGGCATCGCCCAGCAACACCACGCTGTCGCCGTGCTCGGCCAGGGCATCGAGCTCGTCGGTCAGCGCCGGGTCGCCGTGGCCTCGCTCCGTCATCATCCGTCGATTGCCGAGCCACAGCGCCTCGCCGTCGACCTCGCCTTCCACGCCCAGGCCGGGCCGTTCCCGGAAGTCCTGTACCTCGACCTCATCGCCCTCGCCGGCGAGGGCCTGGTGCACCGCCCGGGACACCGGGTGGGTGGAACGACCGGCCAGACCGGCCGCCTGCCGGGCGAGGGGGGCGCCCTCGCTGTCATCGAGGGGACGCCAGTCGGCCAGGGTCGGCTCGCCCCGGGTGAGGGTGCCGGTCTTGTCCAGGGCCAGCCAGGCCAGCCGGTGGCCCTGTTCGAGGAAGCGTCCGCCCTTGATCAGGATGCCGGCCCGGGCGGCGGAGGAGAGGGCGCTGACGATGGTCACCGGCGTGGAGATCACCAGCGCGCAGGGGCAGGCGATCACCAGCAGCACCAGGGCCCGGTAGACGCCCTCCAGCCAGGCGCCGGGGAAGAGCCACGGCCAGGCCAGCGCCGTGACCACGGCCAGGCTCAGCACCGCCGGCGTGTAGATCGCCGAGAAGCGATCGATGAAGCGCTGGGTCGGGGCCCGACTGGCCTGGGCCGCCTCCACCGCATGGATGATGCGCGCCAGGGTGCTGTCGTCCGCCGGCCGGGTGGCACGGTAGTCGAAGTCGCCGTGGCGGTTGATGGTCCCGGCATAGATCGCCTCGCCCGGGCCCTTGTCCCGAGGCAGGCTCTCGCCGGTGATCGGCGACTCGTCCAGGGTCGGGGTGCCGCGGACGATCACGCCGTCCAGGGGCAGGCGTTCCCCGGGCAGCACCCGCACCACTTCGCCCACGGCGACCTCGGAGGCGGCAATGCTCTCCCAGTCCCCTGCCGGGGTCTGTCGCCGCGCCCGGTCGGGGGCACGGTCCAGCAGCGCCCGGATGGCGCCTCGGGCGCGGTCCAGGGAGCGGGCCTCGAGGCGCTCGGCCAGGGTGAAGAGCACCATCACCATGGCCGCCTCGGCCCAGTGACCGATCAGCAGGGCGCCGGTCACCGCCACGCTCATCAGGGCGTTGATGTTGAGGCTGCGATGGCGCAGGGCGGCCCAGCCCTTGCGCCAGGTGGGCAGGCCGACCAGGGCGATGGCGGCGAGCGCCAGCGGCGGGGAGAGCCAGGCGCCGGCGGACCAGGCGGTCCAGCCGACCAGCTCGGCCGCCAGCGCCAGGCCGATGGCCAGCGCCATCCGACCCCAGGGCTCGCGCGGGCTCGCCGGCGCCGCGTCGGCCTCATTCTCGGCTCTCGGCGTCATGCCCAGCTCGCGGATGCGCCGATCGAGTTCCGCCGGAACGGCGCCGCGATGGTGGATGCTAAGCACCCGATTCATCAGGTCGAAGTCCAGACCTTCGACGCCGGGCGCCTGGGCCAGCGCCTTGCGCAGCAGGGCCTCCTCGGTGGGGCAGTCCATCTCGGCGATGCGACGGCGCAGGGTGGTGGTGCCCGGCGGGGCCTCGACGGCCTTCCGGGGCGGCCGGGCGGGGCCTGAGCCGCAACAGCCGGCATGGCGAGTCGGGACGTGGGGCATCATGGTCTCCGTGTCGGGGGATCTTGTGGGATGACACACCCTATAGGCACTATAGGGTCAAGTCCTCGAAGGAGCCCCTCATGAAGATCGGCGAACTGGCTCGGCGCACCGCCTGCCGGGTGGTCACCATCCGCTACTACGAGCGGGAGGGGCTGTTGCCCGCCCCCGCCCGCAGCGAGGCCAACTACCGTCTCTACGGGGAGGGGCATGTCGAGCGCCTGGCCTTCATCCGTCATTGCCGGGCGCTGGACATGACGCTGGACGAGATCCGCACGCTGCTGGCCTGCCACGACCATCCCGACCGGCCCTGCCGCGAGGCCGACGACCTGATCGATGCCCATCTCGATCACGTCGTGGCGCGCATCGCCCAGCTCCAGGCCCTGGAGCGTTCGCTTCAGGGACTGCGCGCGCGCTGCCGGGGACAACGCTCGGCCGGCGAGTGCGGCATCCTCAACGAGCTGGCCCGTCCCCTGGACGAGGAGGCGAGCCGGGCGCTGGCGGACGCGGAGGCCGACCATGTGCCCGGGGTCCATCCCCGGGTGTGAGCGCCGTCAGGCGCGGCGGTGGACCCGGCGGCCCCGCGCCCAGACCTCGTCGATGCTCCAGGCGTCCTCGGCGAGCACCAGCAGGTCGGCGTCGGCCCCGACGTGCAGCCGGCCCTTTTGGGGCAGGCCCAGGGCATCGGCGGCGTGGGTGCTGGCCACGCCGATGGCCTTGTCGAGCGCCACGCCATGGCCCTCGACGCACTCCCCCAGGGTCTCGAACAGGCTGGCCAGGCGGCCGGGCCGAAGGCCGGCGAAGCGGCCCTCGGCGTCGAAGCGGGGCAGGGAGGCGTTGGCGTCCGAGGACAGGGTGATCCGCGAGGGCTCGATGCGCGCCTCCAGGGCCCGGGCCACGGCGCGGGCGGCGGGGACCTCGCCGTCGGCCAGCAATTCGGGGGTGGTGCTGGTGGTGAAGTCGATGCGCCCTCCTTCGCGGCCGAAGCGCAGGCCGTCCTCGAACAGCTCGGCGGTGCGATTGACGTGGGTGGGCAGGAACTGGGCCAGCGGAATGGCGCTGTGCCGGGCCACCTCGCGCAGCGGTTCGAGGCCGCCTGGGGCGTCGCCGGTATGGATGAAGACGATGCCCCCCTTGCCGGCCAGCATGCCGGCGGTGCGGGTCTCGGCGGCGAGGCGGGTGAGCTCCTCGCGGCTCGGCTGGGAGCCGCGGTGGTCACTGATGGCCACCTCGCCCAGGCCGATGAATTCGGGAATGAAGGTGATGTCGCCGGCCACCGAGCCGGTCAGGGTCACCGGGGGCAGCTGGTAGGATCCCGTGTAGCAGTAGGTGGTCAGGCCGCCGGCGGCCAGTTCCCGGGCCTTGCCCAGCAGGTTCGCCGGCGTGCGGGTCAGGGCGTCGGTGCCCAGGGCGCCGACCAGGGTGGTGACGCCGGAAGTCAGGGCCTCGTCCAGGGCGAGCTCGGGGGTGCGGGTGCCGAAGCCGCCCTCGCCGCCGCCGCCGATGAAGTGGACCAGGGGGTCGACCAGCCCCGGGATGACCCGACGGCCCTCGAGGTCCACTACCGTCACCGCCGGTCCATGGGCGGGCGGCTCGCCGGCGTCGTCCGCCGCGGCGATGGCGGCGATGCGGCCGTCGCCGATCAGCAGGTGGCACAGGCCCCGTGGCTCGGGGGCATGCAGGCGGGCATTCTTGAGCAGGGTCAGCATCGTCGCTCCTCTCGAAATGAGGACGCCGGCTTGCGCCGGCGTCGTGGGGGCTGCGCAGGGCTTTCACAGCAGGTATGTCTCGGCGCTGATCCGTCGACAGGTCCCGGGGCGCCGGACCGACGAGGGGGCGCTGTGAACCCCTCCTTGGGCGCTACCGACGCCCTGCGGCGCTCTCGCGTCCTGCTCCGCTTGCAGGGCCGGTGCTGGCCATCCATGGCCAGCCCGTTCGGAGCCGTGCTCCTCACCCCTGGCGTAGGACCCCCTCTTCGACCTGTCCCCGGCGCACCTCGTCATGCCCGACTGTGGTTGCCTTGGCGATCGGCGCTTACAGCTTGACGTCGTAGCTGAAGTACTTGGCCATGATCTCGTCGTAGGTGCCGTTGGTCTTCAGCGCCTGGAGGGCCTCGTTGAAGCGCTCGGCGAGCTCGCGGTCACGCTGGCGGAAGGCCACGCCGACGCCCTGGCCGAAGTACTTCTCCGGTTCCTTGATGAAGTCGCTGACCCGCTTGAAGTCGCTCTCCGGGGTGTCGATGTCGATCATCGCCTCGGCGATCGGGTAGTCCATGAAGGTCAGGTCCAGGCGCCCGGTGCGCATGTCGGCGATGACATCGTCGGCGCTGGCGTAGCGGCGCACCTCGAGGACGTCGCCGTAGAGGTCGGTGACGTAGTTGTCCTGCAGGGTGGCGCGCTGCACACCGACGGTCAGGCCCTCGAGGCTGTCGCGGTCCGAGATGTCGATGTCGTTGCCCTTGGCGGTGATCCAGGCGCTGGGGGTCGTGTAGTAGGGCTCGGAGAACAGCACCTGGCGGGCGCGCTCCTCGGTGATGGCCATGGAGGACATGATGGCATCGAACTTGCGCGCCTGCAGGGCCGGGATCATGCCGTCCCAGGGCTGCTCGACCCAGGTGCACGCCTCGTCGAGGTACTCGCAGACGGCGTTGCCCAGCTCGACCTCGAAGCCGGTCAGGGTGCCGTCGGGCAGCTTGTACTCGAAGGGCTCGTAGGGCACGTCCACGGCCAGGCGAATGGGCTCGTCGGCGTGGAGGGTGGTGGCGAACAGGCTGGCACCGAGGGTGGCGGCCAGCAGCAGCTTGGCGTTATGCATGGGAACTCCTCCCGTGAAGGCTTGGATTTCGGGTGCATCTTGGTCAGGGATTCGCCTCGGGGGCGAGGTGGCGACGGGGTCGCCGTCAGCGGCGCGGGGCGCCGTCAGGAACGGGGCACGGGCGTGCCGGGACGGCCGGGACGGCCATCCGGAAGGCTCATTCGTCGAACCACTCGCTGAGGTAGAAGCGCGAGGCGGGCGAGCGGCGCGGGGTCGAGAGGGATGCGAAGTCGGGGGGCAGGGACGTCATGTCGTCGCCTCCGGGCGGTCGCCGCCCCGGGCCGGGCCCGGGGCGGCCGACGATCAATCGCCGAAGTACTCGGCGTAGATCTCGTCGTAGGTACCGTTTTCCTTGAGGGTGGCCAGCGCCTCGTTGAAGGCCGCGGCCAGCTCCTGGTCACGCTGGCGGAAGGCGATGCCGAAGCCTTCGCCGAAGTATTCCACCGGCTCGGTGATCTTCTCGCCGACCACCTTGTATTCGCCGGCCTCGCTCTCCAGCAGGGTGGACTTGCCGATCGGGAAGTCGAGGAAGACCGCATCGAGACGGCCGGAGTCCATGTCGAGGACCATGTCGTCGGCGGTGGCGTAACGGTTCACCTCGGCCACGTCGCCGTACATGTCGGTCACGTAGTTGTCCTGCAGGGTGCCGCGCTGCACGCCGATGGTCAGGCCCTCGAGGGTCTCGTCGGAGGGGGTGCCGATCTCGGCGTCCATGGGCGCGAACCAGGCGGACGGCGGGGTGATGTAGGGATCGGAGAACAGCACCTGCTCGCGACGCTGCTCGTTGATGGTCATGGACGACATGATGGCGTCGTACTTGCGCGCCTGCAGGCCGGGGATGATGCCGTCCCAGCCCTGGACGACCCACTCGCACTGGATGCCGATCTCGGCGCACAGGGCATTGCCGAGCTCGATGTCGAACCCGGTCAGCTCGCCGTCCGGCGTGCGGTACTCCATCGGCTCGTAGGGCACGTCCACGCCGATGCGGATGTCGCGGACCTCGGCATTGGCACCGCCGGCGATCATGGCGGTGCCCAGCACGCCGATGCTCAGGATCTTCTGGAACTTCATGGGTGGTTTTCCCCTTGTTGTTGATGAATCACCTGGGGAAGCATTGCGCAAATGCCTGCGCGGGCAAATCACTGCGTTACGCGGTGCTGGTACGCCAGCCCGGTCGGAATCCTCACCTATATCCCATAGGCTTCGGTTCCTGTGCTCCGTGCGCCTTGTGCTTCGCGCCGCTCGTCGATTTGCTCAGCGCTTCCCTTGTGGGTGATGACCCGCCCAACCTTAGCCGAAGGCGAGGCGGGTCGAAAGGTCGGGATCGAACGAGGGTTCCCAACGCTTGTTTTACGCTCGGCTCAGCCGCTGGCCGGCTTGAGATGGGCCAGCAGGCGTTTCTCGAGGTGACGGAAGAAGTAGATGATCGCGAAGGTCAGGCAGAGGTAGATCGCCGCCACGAACAGGAAGGCGTCGAAGGGCGCGTAGAAGCGGGCGTAGACGAAGCGCGCCGCCCCGGTCAGGTCCATGATGGTCACCACGCTGGCGATGGCGCTGGCGTGGAGCATGAAGATCACCTCGTTGCCGTAGGCGGGCAGGGCGCGGCGAAAGGCGCTGGGCAGCACGATGCGCCGCATCATCAGGCCCCAGGACATGCCGTAGGCCCGGGCCGCCTCGATCTCGCCCCTGGGGGTGGACTTGATCGCGCCGCGGAAGATCTCGGTGGTGTAGGCCGCGGTGTTCAGGGTGAAGGCGATCAGCGCCGGCACGAAGGGCTTCTCGAGGATCAGCCACAGCCAGGTGTCCTGGATGCCCTCGACGAACACCACCCCGTAGTAGATCAGGTAGAGCTGCACCAGCAGCGGGGTGCCGCGAAACACATAGCAGTAGAAGAAGATCGGCAGGCGCAGCCAGGCGTGCCGGGACCCGCGGCCGATGGCCAGCGGCACCGCCAGCACCAGGCCGATGATCAGTGACAGGAACACCAGCTGGACGGTGGTGACCAGGCCCTCGCCGTAGTACCCCAGGGTCTGCAGGGTGAAGATGCTGTTGTCGGCCAGCTGGGCCTCGAGCCAGTTCATCAGGGCTTCCATCAGTTCGCCTCCCCGTAGCCGATGTCATAGCGCTTCTGCAGGCGGGCGAAGCCCCACTCGGAGACGCTGGCGATGAGCAGGTAGATGGCCGCGACGATGATCATGAAGGTGAAGGGCTCGCGGGTGGCCTTGGAGGCCTCGGAGGCGACCCGGACCATGTCCGACAGGCCGATCACCGACACCAGGGCGGTGGTCTTGAGCAGCACCATCCAGTTGTTGGACAGCCCCGGCAGGGCGTGGCGCATCATCTGCGGGAAGCGGATGCGGCGGAAGACCAGCCAGTGGCTCATGCCGTAGGCGCGCCCGGCCTCGATCTGGCCGCTGTCCACGGCCAGGAAGGCGCCCCGGAAGGTCTCGCCCATGTAGGCGCCGAAGATCAGCCCGATGGTGACCACGCCGGCGACGAACTCGTTGACGTTGATGAAGATGTCCACGTCGAACTGGTAGTAGAGCCAGTCGGTGAACATGTTGATGCCGATCTGGCCGCCGAAGAACAGCAGCATCATCAGCACCAGGTCCGGCACGCCGCGGATGATGGTGGTGTAGAGGGTGCCGAGGCGGTGCAGCCACCAGTGACGCGACATCTTGGCGCTGGCGGTCGCGAGGCCCAGCAGGATGGCCAGGATCAGCGACAGCACCGCCAGCTCGATGGTGATCAGGGCGCCTTCGAACAGGCGCGGGCCGTAGCCGTGCAGATCGATCATGGGAGATCTCCTCGTGCGTGACGCCTCAGTGCTTGGGGGCCAGGAACTGCTTGAGGCGCTCGGAGCGCGGGTTGCCCAGCACCTGGTCGGGCGGCCCGGCCTCCTCGACCTGGCCCTGATGCAGGTAGATCACCTGGGTGGATACGTCCCGGGCGAAGGCCATCTCGTGCGTCACCACGATCATGGTGCGGCCCTCCTCGGCCAGGTCGCGCATCACCTTGAGCACGTCGCCGACCAGCTCCGGGTCCAGTGCCGAGGTGGGTTCGTCGAACAGCATCACCTCCGGATCCATGGCCAGCGCCCGCGCGATGGCGCCGCGCTGCTGCTGGCCGCCGGAGAGCTGGGCCGGGTAGTAGTCCGCGCGCTCGGCCAGGCCGACCCGGGCGAGCAGCTCGCGGGCGTGGTCGGTGGCTTCCTGCTTGGACTTGCCGAGCACATGGACCGGTGCCTCGATGACGTTCTCGAGCAGGGTCATGTGCGCCCAGAGGTTGAAGCTCTGGAAGACCATGGACAGCTTGGCGCGCATGCCGACGACCTGCTTCCAGTCCGCGGGCTCGCGGCCGTGCTTGGTCTCCTTGAAGCGGATCGGCTCGCCGTGGACGATCAGCTCGCCCTCGTCGGGCTGCTCCAGCAGGTTCATGCAGCGCAGGAAGGTGCTCTTCCCGGAGCCGGAGGCTCCGATCAGGGTGATGACGTCCCCCTTGTGGGCCTGGAGGGACAGGCCCTTGAGGACTTCGGTGTCGCCAAAGCGCTTCTTGATGTTGCGCACTTCCAGCGGGATCGGGGTGTCGGCCATGGAAAAGGGCTCCAGTTCAGGGGATCACCTGGGCCTTGTCGGAAGCAGGCCGATGGCGGTGGTGCTTCGGACAAGGCCCCGAGAGACCGGGCGAGGCGGTCGGGCGCGAAAAGGGGGGCGATTCTACCAGTCCTGCGGCTCGCCGGCAGGTCGAGTCGTTCGGCTGGACATTCGACCTTGGTCTAGGTGTCGAAGGGTTGTTGTCATGAGCTTTCTCCAGATTGTTGTTGTTCGGTAGCGTATCGTCCTGCCGAGGATTCCCCTCAGCGGGGATCGGCCGGTGGCGGGGTCGCGCTCACCAGCAGGGCGGCGCGGGCGCCGATCTCCACCCGGGCATTCGGGAAGACCACCCGCAGCGGCGTCTCGCCCACCGTGAAGGGGCCGGCCTCGGCGTCCTCGGCCAGACGGGCTCCCGGGGCGAACTCGGTGAAGTTCGGGGTGTCGTCGGCGAAGCACAGCCGGAAGTCCTCCGAGCGTCGGAACAGCTCGTGGCGGACGCGGAAGAAGACCATGCGATCGGCCGGCCGGCTCGCGGGGGCTCGGTCCTGCAACAGGGCCTCGATCAGGCGGGCCATGGGGGCCAGGGGAGCCAGGTCGTTCTCGCCGAAGGGCAGGGCGCGGCCCAGCTCCAGGGTGAAGGCGGCCGCCCCGTGGTAGTGCTTCGAATAGTGGGAAAAGGTCCAGCTGTGGGCATGCTGGTGAAGGACCGCCTGGATGTCGGCGCCGGCCAGCCAGCGCCACTGGTCGGACGGCGTGATCGCCTCGGCATGGGGCTCCACCGCGAAGCGCGGGTACTGGCTGTCGCGGATCGCCGTGTGCAGGTCGTAGTGCAACCGACGTCGCCCCTCGTGGCGCCCGTAGAAGGCATCCACCGCCGTCATCAGCTCCCGGGCCCGGTCGGGTTCCATGCCACTGGCGTCGAGGCCGCGGCGGAACAGCCGATTGAGGTTGGTATCGACGAAGCGGGTCCCGGCGCGGATGGCCTCCAGGTTGCCCAGGATCACCAGTACCGGGCTGCCCAGCGTCAACCGGCCGGCCTCCAGCCGGGCCAGGATCTCGCCGAGCAGCTCGATGGGCGCGGTCTCGTTGCCGTGGATGCCCGCCGAGAGCACCAGGGCGGGCGCCGAGGCGGAGGGCGAGGCGGGGACGAGTTCGAGCAGGCCGGCCCCGAGGATCCGGTAGCGTCCGCCGGCGAGAGAGCCCTCGCCGGCGAGTCCGGGCGCGCCGTCGAGGCTGGCATCGAGCCATTCAGCCAGCATCACGGCCCCCTGCGGCTCGGTGGTGGTGGAACGGAAGGGTCATGGCGGTCCTTGACGTGTCGCTTCTTTCAGGCTGCGAGACACCTTCGTCCCTGCCCGCCTCGCGCTCAAGGGGGCCTGTCGGCAGGATGAAAGAGGCGGGTGCGAAGCTGTAACTCCCGCCCTCCCGGCGAGGCCTCGCCGACACGGGATGGCGGCTCAGCGCCAGGGGGCGCAGGCCTCGCCCTGTTCCACCTCGATCAAGGATTCCACCGGGAAATCAAGCGTCTCGGCACGTTCGACCAGGGCCTCGTAGGTGGCCTCGGGCATCACGGGCGCGCGCGACAGGATCCACAGGTAGTCCCGGCTGGGGCCCGCCACCAGGGCCCAGTCATAGTCGTCGGCCAGCGCCAGCACGTTGTAGCCGGCGTAGAAGGGACCGAAGAAGCTGACCTTGAGGCGTCCCACGCGCGGATCGTCCAGCGGATGGGCGCGACCCTCGGCGACGTCGACCTCGCCGGCGGCCAGGTCGACGCCACGGTTGATGACCCGGATGGCACGGTCCGAGAGGCGGGAATAATCGGCGGTGACGCAATCCAGCCCCTCCTCGAAGGAGTGGTCGAGTCGGGCGATCTCGTACCAGCGTCCCAGGTAGCGGTCGAGGTCGAAGCCGTCCACGGCGCGCGTGCCCTCCGGGAGGCCGGTGCAGGCGGAGAGGCCGAGGACGAGCAGGGCGGGGCAGAGCCGGGGAAGGGGGTGCGGCATCGAGGGGACTCCTTGTCGACAGCGACCTTGGCAGGATAGGGGCGCGATGGCGAAGGCGCTAGGCTGGTAGCCTCGATCCGCCAGGAGGCCGCCCATGACCGACCACGCCCGCCGACTCGATGCCCATTACGATGCCCTGGCCCGGGAAGGGGGCGAGCCTCTGCCGGCCCGCCTCCGCGCGGCCTTTCGGGCGGCCGGCCAGGATCCCGATCACCTGACCCTGGATGCCATCGCCGGGATCGACCAGCTGCACCTGGGGGGCCGAGGCGCGAGCCGAGCCCTGGCGCGTCGCGGCGAACTGGTGCCCGGACGGCGGGTCCTCGACGTGGGCTGCGGCACCGGTGGCGCCAGTCGGCTCCTGGCCGACGAGTTCGGCGTCGAGGCGCTGGGCGTGGACATCACCCCGGCGTTCGTGGCCGTGGCCGAATGGCTGAGCCGGGCCACGGGACTCGACGATCGCACCCGCTTCCTGTGTGCCGATGCCGCCCGGCTCCCCCTGCCGTCGGCGAGCGTCGACGTGATCTGGTGCCAGCATGCGTTGATGAACATGCCGGATCGCGGCGCGGTGCTCGCCGAATGGCGGCGTCTGCTGGCGCCGGGTGGCCGGTTGCTGCTCCACGAGGTGGTGGCCGGCGACAACCCGGCGCCCCTCGCGCTGCCGGTGCCCTGGGCGCGGAGCGCGGTGACCAGTCACCTGAGCTCACGCGCGGCCCTCGAGGGGGCCCTGGCCGAGGCCGGCTTTCGTTCCCTCCACCTGGAGGACGTCACCGAGGCCGCCCTGGCCTGGCGGCGCAAGCATGGTCGACGGGAGGCCGCCCCGCGCGAGGCCGCCCCGCGCGAGGCCCCGCCAGAGGAAGCGATCGGCGCCGCCGAGGCGAACCGCGCCCTGCCGGGCCCCACCCTCATCTTCGGCGAGGACTTCGTCACCATGGGCCGCAACCTGCTCGCCAACCTGGCGGACGACCGGGTGCGGATCCTCGAGGGCGTCTGGCGGCTCGCCTGAGGCTCAGCCGTCGCTGCCGATGCGCTCGGCGATGGCCCGGCCCAGGCGCTCGGTGGTCCCCCGGCCCTTGAGGTCCGGGGTGAGCACCGTCGGGTCGGCCTCGGCGAGCACCGCCTCGATGGCGGCGAGGATGGCCGCGCCGGCCTCGGGATGGCCCAGGTGCTCGAGCATCATGGCCCCGGACCAGATCTGGCCGATGGGATTGGCGATGCCCTTCCCGGCGATGTCCGGGGCGCTGCCGTGGACCGGCTCGAACAGGCTCGGGAAGCGGCCCTCGGGATTGATGTTCGCCGAGGGCGCCACCCCGATGGTGCCGGTGCAGGCCGGGCCCAGGTCGGAGAGGATGTCGCCGAAGAGGTTGCTGGCCACCACCACGTCGAACCAGTCGGGGTGCATCACGAAGTTGGCGGTGAGGATGTCGATATGGAACTGGTCCACATCGACGTCCGGGTAGTGCTCGGCCATGGCGGCGACCCGCTGGTCCCACCAGGGCATGGTGATGGCGATGCCGTTGGACTTGGTGGCCGAGGTGAGTTTCCTGCGCGGCCGGGTGGCGGCCAGGTCGAAGGCGTACTTCAGCACCCGATCGACCCCGGTGCGGGTCATCACCGTCTCCTGGATCACCACCTCGCGCTCGGTGCCCTCGAACATCACGCCGCCGACGCTGGAGTACTCGCCCTCGGTGTTCTCCCGGACCACGTAGAAGTCGATGTCGCCGGGCCGGCGTCCCGCGAGGGGACTCTCGATGCCCGGCAGCAGGCGGCAGGGGCGCAGGTTGACGTACTGGTCGAACTCGCGACGGAACTTGAGCAGCGAGCCCCACAGCGAGACGTGATCCGGCACCTTGTCGGGCCAGCCGATCGCGCCGTAGAAGAGGGCATCGAACTCGAGCAGCGTCTCCTTCCAGTCGTCGGGCAGCATCTTCCCGTGTTCCAGGTAGTAGTCGCAGCTGGCGAAGTCGAAGGCCTCGAAGGCCAGGTCCAGGCCGAAGCGGCGGGCGGCGGCCTCCAGGGCGCGGCGGCCCTCGGGCATCACCTCGGTGCCGATGCCGTCGCCCGGGATCACGGCGATTCGCTGGGTCATGGCGTCCTCATTGAGCAGTGTCGGGAGCCGCCAGTCTAACCCTGCACGCCGGCGAGATAATCGGGTTATCATTCAACTCATTGTTGAAGTGAAGTGGAGAATCCGGTGGCCCCTCTCGATGACCTGGCCTTCTTCCAGCGGCTGGCCCGCGCCGGCAGCCTCACGGCCACCGCCCGGGAACTGGGCCTGTCGCTGTCGGCGGTGAGCAAGCGGCTCAAGCAGCTGGAGGCGCGCCTCGGCGTGGCCCTGGCCTCGCGCACCACCCGCCGGCTGACCCTCACCGCCGAGGGCGAGCTCTACCTGAGCCGCGGCACGGCCATCCTGGAGGAACTCGGGGAGCTGGAGGAGGCCCTGGTCGATCACCGGGCCGAGCTGTCCGGGCCGTTGCGGGTCAACGCCACCTTCGGCTTCGGGCGTCGCCATGTGGCGCCGCTGCTGTCGGCCTTCTGCGCCCGGCATCCGCGCCTCGAGGCCTCGCTGGAGCTGAGCAACTTCCCCGTCAGCCTCGCCGACCAGGGCTTCGACATCGGCATCCGGGTCGGCACGCCGCCGGATTCCCGGCTGGTGGCCCGGCGCATCCTGGCCAACCGCCGGATCCTCTGTGCCGCCCCCGGCTATGCCCGGCGGATGCCGGCCCTGGCGTCCCCCGCCGACCTGACGGCCCATCCCTGCCTGGTGCTGCGCGAGAACGCCAGCGACTATGCCCTCTGGCGCTTCCAGCGCCGTGACGCCCCCGACGTGGAGCAGGCGGTGAAGGTCTCGGGGCCCCTGGCCAGCAACGACGGCGAGGTCATTCGCCATCTGGCCCGTGACGGGCACGGCATCGCCCTGCGTTCCTGGTGGGACGTTCACGAGGATCTCGCCGAGGGCCGCCTGGTGGAACTCCTGCCGGCCTGGCAAGGCGTGCGAGCCGACTTCCATGCCGTGTATGATCGGCGCCGCCATGTGCCGCTGCGGATCCGTGCCTTCATCGCCTATCTTGAGCAGGAGATGGCCGGTCGCGTGCCACCGCTGGCCAGGCTACCGGGTGTCACGACAGGAGAGGCGTCCACGTGAATGTGCTGATGTTCACCAATACCTATCTGCCGATCGTCGGCGGCGTGAGCGAGTCGGTGCAGCGGCTCAAGCGGCAGCTGCAGGCCGCCGGCCATCACGTCCTGGTGGTGGCGCCCCGGCTCGAGGGCCAGCCGGCCTTCGAGGCCGACGTGGTGCGGGTGGCGGCGGTGCAGCACTTCAACGGCAGCGACTTCTCCCTGCCGGTGCCGATCCCCGGCCAGCTCTACGATGCCATCGAGGCCTTCGAGCCGGACCTGGTGCACGCCCATCACCCCTTCCTGCTCGGCGACACCGCCGCCCGGGCCGCCGAGACCTACGGCCTGCCGCTGGTGTTCACCCACCACACCCTCTACGAGCACTATACCCACTACGTGCCGGGGGACTCGCCGCGCATGCAGCGCTTCGCCATCGCCCTGGCCACGCAGTACACCTGGCTGTGCGACGCCGTCATCGCCCCCAGCGAGAGCATCCGCGACCTGCTGCTCGCCCGCGAGGGCAACCCCGAGGTTCGCGTCGTGCCGAGCGGGGTGGATACCGCCCGTTTCGCCGAGGGGGACGGACCGGCGTGCCGGGAGCGCCTGGGGATCCCCGAGACCGCCTACGTGATCGGCCACCTGGGACGGCTGGCCAAGGAGAAGAACCTCGGGTTCCTGGCCGAGGCCGTGTGCCGGGCCCTGGCCGAACGCCCCGAGGCCCACTTCCTGGTGGTCGGCGACGGCGAGGCCGCCGAGGGGATGGCGAGGATCGCCGCGGAACAGGGCGTCGCCGAGCGGGTGCACTTCGCCGGCCGCCTGCAGGGCCAGGCGCTGATCGACGCCTATCACGCCATGGACGTCTTCGCCTTCGCCTCCCACAGCGAGACCCAGGGCATGGTGGTGGCGGAAGCCATGGCCTGCGGCCTGCCGGTGGTGGCGGTATCCGCCCCCGGGGTGGTCGAGGTGGTGACGGACGGCGAGAACGGCCGACTGCTGGCCGAGGACGACGTTCCCGCCATGGCCGAGGCACTCTCGGCCCTGGCCGACCCCGAGAGACGGGAGCCACTGCGACGCGGCGCCCTGGTCACCGCCGCCGACTACGATGAAGGGCTCTGCGCGGAACGCTGCCTGGCGGTCTATCGGCGGGCGATCGCCGGGGGCGGTCCCTTCACCCACGCCGACGACGGCGGCTGGGACCGGGTACGGGGCCGGCTGGGCGCGGAGTGGCAGATGCTGCGTTACCGGGGCCGTCTGCTGCGCCACCTGATGCAGGAGGAGTGGGAACAGGAGCGCCCGTCCTGGTGGCCCGGCGGCCGCTCCGACGAGCCCGAGGTGCCGTCGAAGTGACCCTCGTCCGGCTCAGCGCCGCCGGCGCCGCTCGGCCCAGCGCTTGAGGCCGTAGAGCAGTCCGAGGCCCGCCAGCAGGCCCAGCAAGGAGAAGACGACCTCCTGGCGGCTCTCCGCCGTCGCCAGCTCGCCGAGCTGACTGCCCAGCAGGGTCACCCCGGCCAGGCCCGGGATGATGCCCAGCGTCGAGCCGATCATGTAGTCCCGGAAGCGCAGGTGGAAGGCCCCCGCCATCATGTTGGTCAGGGTGAAGGGGGCCAGCGGCAGCAGGTTCACCAGGGTCATGGTGCGGATGCCGCGCCCGGCGAGGTAGCGGGAGAGCCCCTTGAGGTGCTTCCCGCCGTGGCGCATCAGGGCATCGCGGCCGAGCCGGCGCCCCACCCACCAGGTCAGCACCGAGGCGGCCAGGGTCCCGGCCAGGGCATGGCCGAAGCCCCACCAGGGGCCGAACAGCAGTCCGGTCAACGCGACCAGCAGGCTGAGCGGGAACATCACCAGCGAGGCCCCGGCGTAGATCGCCATCACCACCAGCACCGCCCAGGGAGCGTCACGCCAGGCCACCGAACCCCGGGCCAGCGCCATCAGGCTGTCGAGGGTCAGCAGGTCCTGCATGGCCAGCCACTGCCACATCCCGCCGAGGGCGAGCAGGGCGATCAGGACGAGGGCGACGACTCCGAGACGACGGGGCATGTGGCGGGCTTCCTGGTGAGCGTGCGCCACAGCATACGGCAGCGGCGGCGATGGCCAAAGCGGTGCCGGTCCCGAGGCGATCAGAGGCTGGCCTGCACCGCCGGCCAGGCCGGTTGCCCGTCGCGGGTGGTCACGCCGTCGAGCATGGCCTGGACGCGCTCCGGATGCTCGCGCAGCCACTGCGCGGCGACCTCCTCGGCCTCACGCTCCTTCTGGCCGAACTCACGGATCATCCAGCTCTGTTCCTCGGCGGCGAAGGTGAACCGCTTGAAGAAGCCGACCAGGTTGGGGTGGGCCTCGGCATAGTCGCTGCGCACCACGGTCAGCACGTCCGTTTCGCCGTTATTCTCGCCGAACAGGTCCCTGGGGTCGTCGAGGTAGCGCATCGGCAGCTCGAGGTTCATCCAGTGGGGCGTCCAGCCGACCCAGACGATGGGCTCCTCGCGGGAGATGGCGTTGCGAGCGGCTCCCAGCATGCCCACCACGCTGGTATCCACCACCTGCCAGTCGCCGAGTCCCCAGGCATCCTCGTCGATGGCGGCGTGAAGCACCTCGCTGGCGGCCGAGCCGGCGCCGAAGCCGTGGATCTCGCCGTCGAAGCGCTCGCGGTGGGCGTCCAGGTCGGCGAAGCTGCGAATGCCTTCCCGGTAGAGGTAGTCGGGCACCGCCAGGGTCATCTGGGCGCCGTCGACGTTGTTGGCGACGCTGATCACGGCGCCACTCGCTTCCCGTGGGGTGTACATGTTGTCCTGGGCGGGCATCCAGCCGCCGAGGAAGGCATCGACGTCGCCGGTGTCCAGCCCTTGATAGACGACCTGAAGGCCGAGTTCGTGGAGCCGGGACTCGTAGCCCAGAGCAGCGAGGAGCTGTTCGGCGATCTCGGTCTTGACGGTGACGCCGGGCCAGGCGGGCACGCCGAAGTCCAGCACGGCATCGTCGGCGAGCGCGGGACTCGCCAGGCCGAGGGTCAGGGGCAGCGACAGCAGGGCAGGGGGCAGGGAAAGGCGCATGGAATCTCCTTGGAGTGGTCGTCAGCCGCCGCCGGGCCGAGCTTGAGTGTCGGGCGGCGGCGATCGGGGGCAGGGGATCAGCCCTGTCGGGCCAGGACCCGCAGGCGGGACTCGCACATGTCGAGGTCCAGGTAGGTGCCTTGGAGGTGGCGACGGCCGCTCTCGGGATCGAAGGCGCGGCGACCGTGCAGCACCCGGCGATTGTCGAAGGCGACCATCTCGCCCGGTGCCAGGGCGAACTCCAGCTGGTGCCGCGGATCGTGGACCAGCCGCCAGAAGGTGCGGTAGGCCGCATACCAGGCGTCGATCGCCTCGAAGGGCAGGCGCAGGCTGTCGCGGATCCAGTTGTTGAGGCGCACCTCGGTGACCCGGCCGGCATCGTCGAGGCTCAGCACCGGGGCGCGCCAGACGATGTCGTGGGCCTCGTCCTGGAAGCGGAAGTCGATGGGGGTCTCGCTGAGCATCCGGAAGGCCTCGGGGTCGAGACGGCGCAGGGTCTCGGCGGCGGCGAAACCGTCGGCGAAGATCGATTCGCCGCCCTCGGCGTCGTTCTCCAGGCAGTAGAGCAGCTGGATGTCGGGCGGGTGGCGCCAGTTGGGCAGGTCGCTGTGCAGCGCCAGGCCGATCGCCGTGTAGGCGGCGTTGTTGGGGTTGGGCTTGGACTTGACGTCGAACCGGGCGCCGAAGTTGGTGGCGCGCAGCGGCCCGATGCGTCCGGCCAGCCGGCTGACCTCCTCGTCGGCCAGGGGACCGTCCTCGAGCAGCACCAGGCCGTCACGCAGCAGGGCACTCAGCCAGGCCCGCTCGCCCTCGGCGCCGGCGACGAAGTCGCCGTGGGCGATGCGCGCGGGCCGGAAGGCCTCGCTCCAGGGGCGCCGGGGCGGCACCGGGTCCGGTGCGGGGGCGCCCGGGCGGCGCTGGTGGAGCCAGACGGCATCGAAGCGGCTGACGTGGCCATCGGCCCAGACCAGTGCCAGGTTGCCCTCGATCACGCGGGTCTCGGGGGCTTCGGTAGGCGCTTCGAGGGGCAGGAAGAGACGCTCCCGGGTCAGGGCGTGACGGCACTCGGGGCAGGCGCAGTGGTCGCGCAGCCAGGCCAGCGGGAAGTCGGCCCGGGTGCCGTCCTCCCAGGTCAGGGTCAGGCGGGCGCGGCTGGCCGTGGCCTCGTTCAGGGCGGGGCCATGATCATGCTCGGCCAGTTCGCCCATCGGCAGGGTGGGGCGTCGCTCGGCGGTCGGGGTGTCGCTCATCTCTCCTCCTCGTTCTGGGATGCCGAGAGGGTGGCGGCTGGCCGCTTGGCTGACAAACGATTAATCTGGCCTCATTGACCCAAAATAACTTATGACAGGCTTTTTCATGAGTGCCTTGCCCCCGCTGACCTGGCTGCAGGCCTTCGAGGCCGCCGCCCGCACCCTGAGCTTCACCGCCGCCGGCCAGGAGCTGGGCGTCACCCAGGCGGCGATCAGCCAACGGGTTCGCCTGCTCGAGGACCGCCTCGGTCAGAAGCTGTTCATCCGCCACCCGCGCAGCCTGAGCCTGACGCCCGCCGGCCAGGCCTGGCTGCCGAGCCTCCAGGACGCCTTCGCCCGCCTGGCGGAGGGCACCCAGGAGGTGTTCGGCGGCGGGGCCGAGTCGCCGGTGACCCTGCGCACCACCCCGGTGATGCAGCAGAGCTGGCTGGCGCCCCGCCTGTCGGCCTTCCGCCAGGCCCATCCCCGGATCGCGCTGCGCCTGGTCAGCGCCATCTGGCCGGACGACTTCGGGCCCGAGGGGGCGGACCTCGAGATCCGCTACGGGCAGGGGGACTGGACGGGGCTGGAGGCGGTGTCGCTGGGTGAGGAGGCGATGCTGCCGGTCTGCGCCCCGTCGCTGTCCGAGCGCATCCGGACTCCGGACGACCTGGCGGACCATACCCTGCTGCACGCGGTGGGCTTCGCCGTGGGCTGGCCGACCTGGCTGGAGGCCGTCGGCCTGGCGGGCCTGGTGTCGCGCTGCGCCAGCCTGACCTGCGACAGCCAGGTGATGACCCTGGCGCTCGCCGCCCGGGGGGGCGGCGTCGCCCTGACCCACCGGCGGCTGGTCGAGGGGCGTGGCGACCTGGTCGCGCCGCTGGACCTGCCGGTGCCCAGCGACGAGGGATTCTGGCTGGTGCGGCCCGGGCGACGAGCTCCGCGGGAGGAGGCGGCGAGGCTGTGGGACTGGCTGGTGGCCAGCCGGGGAGAAGGGGGGTAGGCCGGATGCGTCTTCGGCTCACACGCGTTTGGATGGTGGCGGCCGAGGCGGTCTAGGCGGCGGACCAGGCCAGCGGGTCCTGGCGGAAGTAGCGGGCCAGCAGGTCGTACAGCGCCGGATAGCCGTCGTGAAGGAGTGCCGGGGCGCTGAAGAAGGTCTCGCAGGCCACGGCGAAGCATTCCCCCGGATGGGTGGCGGCGTAGTCATCGATGGGGGTGGGCTCGCCGTGCTCGAGCCGGGCCTGGAGGTCGTCCCAGACGGCGGTGAAGACCCGGTGCCATTCCCTCGGGTCGAGGTCGCCGGGCAGCGGCGGGAAGCCGTCGGCATCCAGGGTACTGGCCATGTCCAGCTTGTGGGCCAGCTCGTGGATCACCACGTTGAAGCCGTCCAGGCCGCCGCTGGCCATCAGGTCGGGATAGGCCACCACCACCGGCCCCTGGTGGGAGGTCTCGCCGGCCCGCTCGTCGTCGTACTCGTGCATCACCCCGTACTCGTCGAGTTCCTCCACCCGGCGGTGGAAGGCATCGGGCAGGATCAGGATCTCGTGGACGCCGGCGAAGGCCTCGCGGTGTTCCCGCTCGTCCCAGCCGAGCGTCAGCAGGCAGGCCTGGGCCGCGATGGCCAGCCGTGCGGGCACGTCGAAGGCGATGGCCTCGGCCAGCTCGGGGTGGCGGCTCAGGCGCTTGGCGTGGACGAAGCGCCAGGCCCGGTGGCCAAGCCGCGTGGCGTCGGGCTCGGGCACCGTGCCGAGCAGCGGCAGCCGGGCGCGGGCCTCGGCCCAGGCGTCCCCGGGGAAGGGGTGGCGGGCCTCGAAGCGGGCCTCGCGCCAGCGGCGCAGCCGTTCCAGCACCGGCTCAGCCTTCCTCCAGTCCGGTGCGCCCGCCGGACTTCCAGGACCAGTCGCGGAGGCGCAGGTCGAAGAGGTCCTTGCGGCGGTCCTTGAGGTTGGTCACCGAGCCCTCGGCGCGCACCACGGTGAGCCGGGTCAGGTCCAGGTCCGAGAACATCACCATCTCGGTGTTGGGCGTGGTCTCGGAGAGCACGGCATCGTGGGGGAAGGCGAAGTCGGAGGGCGAGAACACCGAGGACTGGGCGTACTGGATGTCCAGGTTCTCGATGGAGGGCACGTTGCCGACGCTGCCACACAGCACCACGTAGCACTCGTTCTCGATGGCCCGCGCCTGGGCACAGTGGCGCACCCGCAGGTAGCCGTTCTTGGTGTCGGTCCAGAAGGGCACGAAGAGGATGTCCATGTCCTGCTCGGCGAGCAGGCGGGAGAGTTCCGGAAACTCCACGTCGTAGCAGATCTGGATGCCCACCCGGCCGGCGTCGGTATCGAAGACGCGCAGCTCGTCGCCGCCGTCGATCACCCAGTCGCGGCGCTCCTGGGGAGTGATGTGGAGCTTGTCCTGGGATTCGACGGTGCCGTCGCGGTGGCACAGGTAGCAGACGTTGTACAGGCGGTCATCGTCGCGCAGCTCGATCATCGAGCCGGCCACGATGTTGATGTTGTAGGACACCGCCATGCGGGACAGCTCGGTCGTGAAGCGCTCGGTGAAGCCGGCCAGGAAGCGGATCGCCGCCTGCTGGTCCTGCTGGGCGGCGCGGTCCTGCAACCCCATCAGCGGGGCGTTGAACAGCTCCGGGAAGACGGCGAAGTCGCTCTGATAGTCGGACAGGGCGTCGACGAAGTACTCGACCTGCTGCAGCACCGCCTCGACCGAGTCGAACTCGCGCATCTGCCATTGCACGGCGCCGACCCGCACCTGGGTCCGCCGGCTCTCCAGCACCCGCTCCGCGGGCTCGAAGAGGATGTTGTTCCACTCCAGCAGGGTCGCATAGCCCTGGGACTTCTCGTCCTCGGGCAGGTACTTGCGCAACAGTCGCTTGACCTGGAAGTCGTTGGCCAGCTGGAAGGACAGGATGGGGTCGTGGATCTCCTTGCGGGCCACCTTGTCGATGTACTCCGTCGGCGAGAGCTCCTCGGCGTACTGGTGGTACTGGGGAATGCGCCCGCCGGCCAGGATCGCCCGCAGGTTCATCGAGCGGCACAGCTCCTTGCGGGCCTCGTAGAGGCGCCGGCCCAGGCGGTAGCCGCGATAGTCCGGGTGGATCAGCACGTCCAGGCCGTACATGGCGTCGCCATCCGGGTCGTTGAGGATGGTCTCGCGCTGCCCGATCAGGTCGTCGTACTGGTGGGGATTGGAGAACTCGTCGTAGTCGACCTGCACGGTGAGGGCGACCCCCACCAGCTTGCCATCGTCCTCGATGACGATCTGGCCGTCGGGGAACTCCTGGATGAGCTTGTCGATGGTGTGCTCCGGCCAGGCGCCGCCGATGTCGTGGTAGACGGCGTCCATGAGCATCTTGAGCTGCGGGTAGTCGTCCTGCGTGAGATTGCGCAGGTTGAGGTGCAGGTCATCGAGGGACATCGCTAGGGTCTCGCACCAGCCAGTGGGACAGGCATCCTACCATGGCGTCCCCCGGCCGGTTGAGCGCTCGCCCCTGCTGCCGGGGGCGAGCGGAGGGCGTCAGTCCTCTTCGGGCTGGGCGGAGTCCACGCCGCTCTGGGGAGCCAGCTCGCCCTCCGGCGGGGGCGCCGGCTCGCCGTCGCCCTCGGGATCGGCGGCACTCTCGATCCCCCCGTCCTCGACGATGGGCTCGTCCTGGAGCTTGGCGTCGTCGCTCATGACGTCCTCGCTCGGCGCGTTGGCGGTGTCGACCCCGCTCTGGGCCGCCATCTCTTCGCCATGATGATCGGCCACGGCGGGACCCGACAGCAGGAGCAGGGTACTCAGGGTGACAGTGGTGAGGCGCTTCATGAGGCACCTCCTCGTCCGGTGAATGGCATTCCGGCATCCGTGCGCTTGTACGAATGCTATACAAAACCTTTTCAAAAATCATCTGAAGTGCAAGCCTGCCATCAGCCTTCGGCGTCGGCACGCCATGACACGCCCCCTGAATCCCGACGGCCGGCGTCGGGATTCAGGGGGAGCGGGGATCATGAAGCGGGAGAGGGGGTCAGGTGGTCTTGTGGCGCAGTTGGCGCAACTCGCCGTTCAGCGCCTTGATGATGGTGTAGCACATCAACACCATCACGATGGAGAACGGGATCGCCGTGGCCGTGACCCCGGCCTGCAGCGCCGACAGGCCACCGCCGATCAGCAGCACGATGGCGATCAGCCCTTCCACCGCCGCCCAGAACATGCGCTGAGGCCGGGGCGCATCGACCTTGCCGCCGGCGGTGATGGTATCGATCACCAGCGAGCCGGAATCCGACGAGGTGACGAAGAAGATCAACGCCAGGATGATGCCCAGGGTCGACATCAGGCCCGACAGCGGCAGTTCGTTCAGCATGCCGAACAGCGACAGCTCGGGGCTGTAGTCGTCGATCACGTAGTCCTTGACCAGGCTGCCCGCCGGGTCGGCATAGAGTTGATCGAGGGCGGTGCCGCCGAAGACGCCCATCCAGACGAAGATGAACAGGCTGGGGATCAACAGCACGCAGATCACGAACTCGCGAATCGTGCGCCCGCGCGACACCCGGGCGATGAACATGCCGACGAAGGGGGCCCAGCTGACCCACCAGGCCCAGTAGAAGATGGTCCAGGCCTGACGATAGGCGTCATCGTCCCGTCCGAAGGGGGCCGACAGGGGGACGAATTCCTTCGCATAGGTCACCAGCCCCGTCCAGAACCCGTCCAGGGCCACCAGCGTCGGGCCGGCGAACAGCACGAAGAGAAAGAACAGCACGGCCATGATCATGTTGATCTCGGAGAGCTTCTTCACGCCCCCCTCGAGCCCGCGCCAGACCGACACCAGGGCCACCGCCGTCACCAGGATGATGACGACGACCTGGGTGGTGATGCTGACCTCCAGGCCGAAGACGAAGTTCATTCCGGCATTGGCCTGCTGTGCCCCGAGACCGAGGGAGGTGGCCAGTCCGAACAGGGTGGAAAACACCGCCAGGATGTCGATCACGTGTCCCCACCAGCCCCAGACACGATCGCCGAGGATCGGGAAGAACGCCGAGCGAATGGAGAAGGGCAGGCCCTTGTTGTAGGTGAAGATGGCCAGCGCCAGAGCCATGACCACATAGACGGCCCAGCCATGGATGCCCCAATGGAGATAGGTCCCGGCGATGCCCATGGCGCTGGCTTCGGGAATCGCCTCCGGGTTCAGTGCCCCATCGGCCCCGAACGGCGAGGCGATGCCCAGGGGCAACGAGACGTTGGCATGGTAGACCGGCTCCAGCACACCGAAGAACAGCAGCCCGATCCCGATGCCGGCGGCGAACAGCATCGCGAACCAGGACAGGTAGCCATGCTCCGGCCTGGCATTGGGTCCTCCCAGCCGGATCGATCCGTAGGGCAGGACGACGAGCGCCAGGCAGAACAGGATGAAGAAATCCACCACGATCATGAAGTACCAGTCCAGGGTCCCGGTGGAGAAGCCGACGATGGACTGGAAGACGTTCCCCGCCGTCTCCGGGAACAGCAGGGTGAGCAGGATGAAGACGATGGAGGCGAGCGCCGATATCACGAAGACCCGATTGTGGATATCGAAATCGAAGGGGCCCACATGGCCCTCGATGTTGTCCTGGCCGACGGTGTAGTCCGTCTGCATGTCGCTCGCCATGGGGGGCGATGCCGGGTTGTCAGGGGGACTCATGGGACGTCTCCTTATTATAAGAAATGGTTGATCGAGGAGTGTTGTCGTGTCAGCGCAGAGCCTGGGATACCTGGATCCAGTGTAGCCGGGCGTCGAGGCGGGGCCTGGCAGGGTTGGTGAGGGCCAGGGCCAGGCCGGCGGGGATGCCGGCCGACGGACCGCGAGGGACGACCCGTCATCGGCGATGCGCTCGCTCGGGGGGCGCGTGTCGTGTGGTGTCATGGGGATGGCCTCCTAGATCGTTATCACGTTGTCGTGGGCTTGGTCGTCGTCGAGCACGCCCGTGCGCTGCAGGCGAGACGCGACATCGGGCTTGGGCCAGGCGAGGTAGAGTCGCCCGCCCCGCGCCCGGCAGAGGCGGGCCTGCCGTTGCAGCAGGTGGATGCCGCCGAGGTCGATGAAGTTGATGCCCGCCGCGAGGACCACCAGGTTCGGCCGAGCGGTCTGCTCGAGCCGCTGGGCCACCGACTCGCAGGCCCCGAAGAACAGCGATCCATCGATCCTGACCACCTCGCAATCGGACGCCTCCAGGGCCCGCTGGAGCGAGAGCGGGGCTTGGGCGAGGTCGCTCGTCACCACCGGCGGGCGGGTGGTGCGACGCAGGTACAGGATGAGCGAGGCCAGCACGCCGAAGTAGACGGCAAACTCCAGGGCGAGCATCAGGGTGCTGAAGAAGGTGATCATCAGGACGGCGGTTTCCGCGCGGCTGGTGGCCAGGGCTTCACGAATGCCGTCCCGGTCGATCAGCTTGGCCGCGACCAGCAGCAGCAGGGCGCCCATGGCTGGCATCGGCACCTGCTCGAGCAGCGGCGCCGCCATCAGCACGATGGGGACCAGCAGGACGGCCGAGAGCACCGCCGCCAGTGGGGACACCGCCCCGGCGCTGGCATTGAGTCCCGAGCGGGTGAACGACCCCGACGAGAGGTAGCTGGAGAAGAAGGCGCCGGCGAGGTTCGACAGCCCCTGGCCGATGAACTCCTGGTTGGCGTCAATCCGTTCCCCGGCCCGGGCCGCGAAGGCCCGGGAGATCGCGGCGGCCTCGACCAGCCCCAGCAGGCCCAGGGCCATGGCCCCGGGCGCCAGCTGTTGCAGGGTGTCGAGGGACAGGTCCGGCGCCGAAAGCGGCGGCAGCCCGCCGGGCATCGCCATGATCCGTGGAATCTCGCCGCCCGCCGGATCCAGCACACCGGCCAGCAGCGAGGCGCCCACCAGGGCCAGCAGCATGGCCGGCCAAGCGGGGCGCCAGCGTCGTATGGCCAGGCACAGCACGAGGGTGGCGCCGGCGACCAGTAGGGCGTCGGGATGCCCCCGATCCAGGTGCCCGATCAGCCGCGGCCAGAGATCGAGGAAGCCGTTGCCGTCCAGGGACGGCAACCCGAGCACATAGGGCAGCTGGTTGGCGGCGATGATCACCGCCGCCCCGGCGGTGAAGCCAGTGACCACCGAGTGAGAGACCAGGTCCACCAGGACGCCGAGCCGTGCCACCCCCAGCAGCAGCTGGAAGGCTCCGGCGAGGAAGGTCAGGGTCAGGACCAGGGACAGGAACTCGGCGCTTCCTCCCTGTGCCATGGGCTGCAGGGTGGCGAACAGGGCGATCGACAGGGCCGCGGTGGGCCCACTGACCATCTGCTTGGAGGAGCCGAACAGCGCCGCCAGCGCCGCCGGGACGATCGCCGTGTACAGGCCATACTGGGGGGGCAGTCCGGCCAGCAGGGCGTAGGCCACGCCCTGCGGCACCACCAGCACGGCCCCGGTCAGGCCGGCCATGGCATCGCGGCGCAGCGACCCGGGAGGCCGCTGCCCCCACCCCCTCATGAAGGGCGGCCAGCGTCGCTGGCTGCCCTGGGCCGGCCGGGATTCGTCACCGATCGACGGCATGGTCATCAGCGGTCCGCGGCCACTTTCGGGAAGCGGGCCCGCGCCTCGAGGTCATCCAGGTCGATGGTGTTGCGCATGTACTGGGTGCTGGCATCGAACCGGGGCTGATGGTCCCAGGGCGTGACCTGGCCCTTCATGTTCGCGCGGGCGACCAGCTTGCGGCGGCGCTGGCTGTCGAGCACCTCCTGATGAAGCTTCTCGGTATCCCAGCGACGGGCGACCTCGTCTCGGAACTGCCGACGCAGCCCCTGATGGTCGGGGTCCTCGGCCAGGTTGGTCAGCTCCAGGGGATCGGCCTCGAGATCGAACAGCTGGTCGGGGTCCGGCGCGGAGTGGACGAACTTGTAGCGGCCGCGGCGGATCATCAGCAGCGGGGCGATGGCACCTTCGCCGCAGTATTCGCCGATCACCTCGTCATGGCCGCCCTGGCCCGTCAGATGGGGGTTCAGGCTGCGACCGTCGACCGGGACCGCGTAGTCAGGAGCCTCGCCGCCGTTGGCCCACTCGGCGAAGGTCGGCAGCAGGTCCATGGTGGATACCGACTGGCTGACCCGGCCGGCGGCGAAGCGGCCCGGTGCATGCACGATCATCGGCACACGGGCGGAGCCCTCGAACCAGCTCATCTTGTACCAGAGTCCCCGCTCTCCGAGCATGTCGCCATGGTCGCCGGAGAAGACGATGATGGTGTTCTCGTCCAGCCCGGTCTCCTCGAGGGCCTTGAGCACCTTGCCGAGCTGATCGTCGACATAGCTGATGGCGCCGTAGTAGGCACGGCGCGCGTTGCGGATCTGGTCGTCGGTGACGCTGTCCTCGTCGCACTGGTAGACATGACGCAGGCGCCGGGAATGGGGATCCATCAGTTCCCGTGAATAGGGCACCCGGGGCATGTCGATCTCGTCATGGTCGTAGCGATCCCAGTACTCGCGAGGAATGGTGTAGGGATCGTGCGGGTGGGTCAGCGAGACCGTGAGGGAGAACGGGCGTTCCCGGTCGCTGCGTGCATAGTCGTAGAGGAAACGCTGGGCGTGGAAGGTCACCTCGTCGTCGAAGTCGAGCTGGTTGGAGCGAACGCAGGGCCCGGCCTGGGTGACCGACGACATGTTGTGGTAGTAGCTCGGACGCTTCTCGACGTCCTCCCAGTCGACGTACCAGCCGAAGTCGGCGGGGTAGATGTCGCTGGTCAGGCGTTGCTCGAAGCCGTGGAGCTGGTCCGGGCCACAGAAGTGCATCTTGCCGGAGAGGGCGGTGAGGTAGCCGGCATCGCGCAGGTAGTGGGCGTAGGTCGGGGTATCGGCCGACAGCTCGGCGGCGTTGTCGAACCCGCCGATCCGCGACGGCAGCTGGCCGGCCATCAGCGTGAAGCGTGACGGCGCGCACAGGGGGCTGTTGCAGTAGGCCGAGTCGAAGACTACGCCTTCTTCGGCCAGGCGCGACAGGTTGGGGGTCTTGACGACCTTGTGGCCGTAGAAGGGCAGCGAGGGGGCGGCCATCTGATCCGCCATCAGGAACAGGATATTCGGCTGGTTATCGCGCATCGGGAACTCCCAGGCGTCGTCATGGGTGGGTCGAAGTCGATGCCAGTCTCTCTACTAATCTTGTATCCTGTAAATCCGGTGATTTTTTATGCTTGGGATTAGCTGAGTTAATGTCATTGACGAGTAAGCGAGTGTCCCCCAACGGCCTGCGGGTCTTCGAGTCGGCGGCCCGCCACCTGAGCTTCACCGCCGCGGCTCAGGAGCTGCGTTCCACCCAGTCGGCCGTCAGCCAGCAGGTGCGGGGACTCGAGGAACAGCTCGGCCTGCGGCTGTTCGACCGGGTCTATCGGGGGGTGCGGCTGACCGAGCCGGGACAGGCCCTGTTCGCGAGCGTCCAGGAGGGGTTCGCGACCATCGATAGGACGATCGACCGCCTGCAGCAGCGCCATCGAAATCCGCGGCTGACCATCCTCACCGATTTCTCGATGGCCTCGTACTGGCTGCTTCCCCGCCTGCCCCGGTTTCGGCATGAGCATCCGCATATCGACGTGCGGATCATGACCAACCAGGGCGTCTTCGACTGGCGGGGCCAGGAAGTCGATATCGCCATCATGCTCGGCGACCGCCGAGGCCAGGAAGGTGTGCCGCGCCTGCTCGACGAGGAAGTCTTCCCGGTGTGCAGCCCCGGGTTCCTGAACGAGTACGGCCCGATCCTCGACCTGGCTCGTCTGAGCGAGCTCCCGCTGCTGACGCTGACCGCCGACCAGGGCCAGAGCTGGCTGGACTGGCCGGGTTACTTCGAGCGCCTGGGAGGCCGGGTCCATCAGGCGCCGTCGGAGTTGATCTTCAACAACTACCCCTTGCTGGTGCAGGCGGCGATCGCCGGGCAGGGGGTGGCGCTAGGCTGGCGGGGTCTGGTCGATGACCTGGTCGAACGCGGCATGCTGGTGGGGTTGGAGGCCTTGAGCCTGAGTACTCCCAACAGCTATGGCGTCATCGATGTCCAGCCGGACGACCGCACTCCCGCCAAGCAGGCCTTCCAGGATTGGTTGTTGTCCGGCTGAGTGACGTGGCGGCTCGCCCCGGTGGGGAGCCCACACGTTTCCGATCGTGCCCGACTGCCGATGACGGAGCTGTCGGCTTGTCATGGCAGGGCGAGATTAGGACCCTCGGTGGGCTTCGCCTCCGTTAGTATCGGATGGCGATTGGGCCGGGCCGGTAAGGCAAAAAAGTCCTTGCCAGGCGGGGGGCGAATCCGTATTATCTGCACCCGTTCGGACGGGTCGTTAGCTCAGTTGGTAGAGCAGTTGGCTTTTAACCAATTGGTCGTAGGTTCGAATCCTACACGACCCACCATCCGAGCCTGAACACATGGCGCCTGAGCCGCCATGCGTTGCGGGTCGTTAGCTCAGTTGGTAGAGCAGTTGGCTTTTAACCAATTGGTCGTAGGTTCGAATCCTACACGACCCACCAGACATGACGCCCCTGCCTCCCCCGAGGCAGGGGCGTTCTGCATGGGTGATCGGAAATGTGCCCGAGCGGTCGGATGGCCTTGCAAGGCGGTCGCCGCCGCGTCATGATCACCCTGCGTCATCCTTCTGGCGGGGAGCGATCGATTCTCTCCGATTGCTGTCCAGAAGGGATGCGGGTCGGCCACGGCGGTAGACGCGACGGTTGACCCTCTGGCGTGTCGCGGCGTGCGGAGCGCACGTGCGGCGGCACCTGGTGCAATGCAGGGGGAGCCCCTGCCGGTCACAGTGGTAGACACGATGACGATCATGACTTCCCGTGCCGAGCTGCGCGAACAGCTGGCACGCACCTATTGCCCCACGCGCATTCCCGCCGAGGACGAGGCTCGCATCGAGGAGATCAAGCGACTCCTCGAGGCCCACAATGCCGTCCTGGTGGCCCACTACTACACCGACGATGCCATCCAGCAGCTGGCCGAGGAAACCGGTGGCTGCGTGGCGGACTCCCTGGAGATGGCCCGGTTCGGCGCCCGTCATCCGGCCGACACCCTGGTGGTGGCCGGGGTGCGCTTCATGGGCGAGACGGCCAAGATCCTCTCGCCGGAGAAGCGCGTGCTGATGCCCACCCTGGAGGCCACCTGCTCGTTGGACGTGGGTTGCCCGGCCGACGAGTTCAGCGCCTTCTGTGACGCCCATCCCGACCGCACCGTGGTGGTCTACGCCAACACCTCGGCGGCGGTGAAGGCCCGGGCCGACTGGGTGGTGACCTCCTCCATCGCGGTGGACGTGATCGAGCACCTCAAGGCTCGCGGCGAGAAGATCCTCTGGGCGCCGGACAAGCACCTGGGCGGCTACATCCAGAAGCAGACCGGAGCCGACATGCTGCTCTGGGACGGCGCCTGTATCGTCCACGAGGAGTTCAAGGCCAAGGGCGTCGAGGATCTCAAGGGCCTGTACCCCGAGGCGGCGGTGCTGGTGCACCCCGAGTCGCCGGCATCGGTGGTCGAGCTGGCCGACGTGGCGGGATCCACCTCCCAGCTGATCAAGGCGGCCAAGGAGCTGCCCCATGACAAGCTGATCGTCGCCACCGACCGCGGCATCTTCTTCAAGATGCAGCAGGCGGTGCCCGAGAAGACCCTGTTCGAGGCGCCCACTGCCGGCAATGGCGCGACCTGCAAGAGCTGCGCCCACTGCCCCTGGATGGCGATGAACGCCCTGGACAACATGGCTGCCGCCCTGCGCGAAGGCTCCGGCGAGATCCAGGTGGACGCCGAGCTGCGCCAGGCCGCCCTCAAGCCGCTGCAGCGGATGCTGGATTTCAATTGCTAGGCTTCGCCTAGAGCTTGAAGCTTGAAGAGCGGCGCTTCGCGCCTGGAAGCTGGAAGAAAAACCGCCCCTAGGCACTTGTCCTTGGGGCGGCTCGCTTTATGCTGCCTTCCAGCTTCCAGCTCTTACTCAAACTCCTCCAGCGTTTCCCGATAGCCGAGGAAGGCCTCGCGCCTCTGCGCGATGCGTCCGGCGGCATTGGCGTCGCCCTGGGCCTCCGCGACCTGCTCGGCCACCTCGAGCTGGCGGATGGCGCGGTCGATATGGCCGGTCAGCTGCAGGTGCTCGGCGCGGGCCAGGTGGCCCCAGGCTTCCCGGCCGCTGCGTCCGGCGGCCTCGGCCAGCAGGGTGAAGACCTGGGGATCCTCGGGACGACGGCCGGCCAGGTCGCGCAGCACGCGATAGGCCTCCTCGGGGTCACGCTGCAACAGAGCCTCGCCCAGCACCAGCCGGGCCGGGGCGTAGTCGGGAATCATGCGCAGCTGGCGCCGGGCGCGCTCGATGGCCGCGTCGATGCGGCCGGCGTCGAGCGCGACCTGGGCGGCGGAGACGGGCACCAGGGCCAGGTCCGGCAGGCTGGCGGAGAGCGCATCCAGGGCGGCGAGGGCGGCGTCGGTGCGGCCGCCGTCGGCATCGATCAGCGCCGCCAGGTAGCGCCGGGCGCTCTCCGAGGCCCCGCCACGTGCCAGGCGGGTGGCCGCCTGGCGCGGCTCCTGATCGTGGATGGCCAGGAGGGCCCGGGCCCGCACCAGCTGGTACTCGATGTCGTTCTCGCGTGGCGTGGTGACCCGGACCTGGTCGGCTCGCGCCTGGGCATCGCTGATCCGGGACTCGGTCACCGGGTGGGTGAGCAGGAATTCCGGCGGGGTGCCGCCCTGCAGGGCGACCATGTGCTGCATGGTGCGAAACATCTCGACCATGGCCTGGGGATCGTAGCCGGCGTCGGCGAGGGTCTGCAGGCCCAGGCGATCGGCCTCGCGCTCGAAGCGCCGGGAATAGGCCAGCTGGTCCTGGAAGAGGGCGGCCTGGGAGCCCATGGCGGCGGCGATGCCGGCGTCGCCGCCGCCCCCGGCGGCGATCAGCATGCCGGCAAGCATGGCGGCCATGGCGGGGATGCGGGCCTGCTCGGCGCGCTCCTTGCCCCGTGCATAGTGGCGCTGGGAAAGGTGTCCCAGCTCGTGGGCGATCACCGAGGCCAGCGGCGCCTCGCCCTCGGCGAAGGCGAAGAGCCCGGCATTGACGCCGATCACTCCACCGGGCACCGCGAAGGCATTGAGCCGTTCGCTGGCCACCAGGGTGATCACCGGATCGATGCCCCCCAGTTGGCTGTGGGGCAGCAGGCGCGCCACCAGGGACTCGAGGTAGTCCTGGGCGATGGGATCCTGCCAGAGCGGTGCCTGGGCGCGGAACTGGCGCAGCCAGGCGCGCCCCAGGCGAACCTCTTCGCCGCTCACGGCCTGGGTATCGCCGGCGATCAGGCTGGGCAGGTCGGGCGTCTCGCTCTGGCCGAGGGCGGGGACGGCCAGAGCCAGGCTCAGGGCGAGGGCGGGAAGACAGGGCAGCAATCGACGCAGCATGACCATCCTCGTCAGGGGGAGGGAACGGAAGCCGGAACCTTCCGACATTGATTCGGCCGGGAAAGTGCCTTTAAATCCCAAGCATTCATGTCGTTCGCGGTGGCGAGGCCGCGTCGGCATGCCTCTGGCATTCTCCCGGGAGACATCATGGCTGTGCAACCCGACGACGTCCTCGACGCACGGGGGCTCCCCTGTCCCTTGCCCCTGCTCAAGGCCAAGCAGGCGCTGTCGCGCCTCGCGCCGGGCCAGTTGCTCGAGGTGATGGCCACCGACGCGGGCTCATGGCGCGATTTCGAGACCTTCATCGACCAGAGCCCGCATGAGATGCCGGCTCGCGAGGAGCGCGGCGAGGTTTACCATTACTGGATCCGCAAGGGCGGGGAGTCGGCGTCATGACGCTGAGGGCGGTCCTGCGTAGCTGGGTCGACCATTATTTCTCCGACGAGGAGGCGGTCATCCTGCTGGTGGTCCTGGTGCTGGGCTTCGCGGTGGTCATCTGGCTGGGCAAGATGCTGGCGCCCTTCCTGACCGCCCTGGTGATCGCCTTCCTGCTGCAGGGGGGCGTCAACGCCCTGACCCGGCGACGCATCCCTCACTTCCTGGCGGTGATGCTGGTCTACCTGGCCTTCCTGGGCGTCCTGCTCGCCATGGCTCTGGTACTGCTGCCGCTGATCTGGAACCAGTTGGTCAACCTGGTTCAGGAAACGCCGCGCATGTTCGCCAGCGGCCAGCAGCTGCTCGACGATCTTCAGGCTCGCTACCCGCAGCTGGTGACGCCGGATCAGATCCAGAACTGGATCGGCATGGCCGGCCGCGAGGTGACCCAGCTCGGCCAGCGGGCGCTGTCCCTGTCGCTGGCCTCGCTGGGCAATATCGTGGGGCTGATCGTCTACCTGGTGCTGGTGCCGATCCTGGTGTTCTTCATGCTCAAGGATCGCGACCGGCTGGTGAGCTTCGCGGTCTCCCTGCTGCCCCGGCAGCGCGGCCTGATGACCCGGGTCTGGCAGGAGATGGATGCCCAGATCGCCAACTACGTGCGCGGCAAGGTGACCGAGATCGTCATTGTCGGCACGGTGTCCTTCTTCACCTTCGCCTTCTTCGGGCTGCCCTATTCGGCGCTTCTGGCGGTGCTGGTGGGGCTGTCGGTGCTGGTGCCCTACATCGGCGCCGCCGTGGCGACGGTGCCGGTGGCGGCGGTGGCCGGCTTCCATTTCGGCGTCGGCGACCAGTTCCTCTACGTGCTGATCGCCTACGGGGTGATCCAGGCGCTGGACGGCAACGTCCTGGTGCCGGTGCTGTTCTCCGAGGCGGTGAACCTGCATCCGGTGTCGATCATCCTGGCGGTGCTGTTCTTCGGCGGCGTCTGGGGCTTCTGGGGGATCTTCTTCGCCATTCCGCTGGCCACCCTGCTCAAGGCGCTGGTCTATGCCTGGCCCCGCGGCATCCAGCAGCGGCGCCAGGAGGAGAAGGCCGCCCACCAGGATCAGGAGGTGGTCGAGGAGCCCTGAGGCCGCCGTCGCCCCGGCGGCCCCTGGAGACCGGGCTCACTGCCCGGCATGCAGGGCCTGGGCGGCCTCCAGGACCTCGTCCGCGTGTCCCTTGACCTTCACGCCCCGCCATTCGCGGGCCAGCTTGCCGTCGGCATCGATCAGGAAGGTGCTGCGCTCGATGCCGAGATGCTCCTTGCCGTAGAGCTTCTTGAGCTTGATCACGTCGAAGAGCTTGCAGACCGCCTCGTCCTTGTCGGAGAGGAGGGGGAAGTTGAAGTCCTGCTTGGCCTTGAAGTTCTCCTGGGCGCGGATGCCGTCCCGGGAGACGCCGACGATGACGGTGTTGGCGGCGTCGAAGGCCGCCTTGCGGTCGCGGAAATCGCCGCCTTCGGTGGTGCAGCCGGGCGTGCTGGCCTTGGGGTAGAAGTAGATGACCACCTGTTGGCCGCGCAGCTCCGAGAGGGTCAGGGTGGTGTCGCCGGTGGCGGTGGCGGTGAAGTCGGGCACGGGCTGGCCGAGGCTGACGCTCATGGGGATTCCTCCGGATGGGTGGCAAAGCCTCGATTACACGCAACCGGCGCGCGACTGTAAAGTCGCCGCTGTACAGGGTCTCGAGGCCTGAGTACCATTTGACCCCTGGCAGCGAGCCCGCAGGCGAGGGCGGGTATTCCCATGGCGATCGTGGCCCCAGCGGTCGCCCGGCAGGCAGCGAGAGGACAAGCAGAGGATGATCACGGGTAGCATCGTCGCGCTGGCGACACCGATGAAGGTCAACGGCGATATCGACTGGGAGGCCCTGCGGGCCCTGGTCAACTTCCACCTGGACAATGGTACCGATGCCATCGTCGCGGCGGGGACCACCGGCGAGCCGACCACCATGTCGTTCGCCGAGCACTTCGACGTGATCCGCGCCGTCGTGGAGGAAGTCGGCGGCCGCATCCCGGTCATCGCCGGCACCGGCGCCAACGCCACCTCCGAGGCGGTGGAGCTGGCCCGTTACGCCAGCGAGGTGGGGGCGGACTATTGCCTGTCGGTGTGCCCCTACTACAACAAGCCGACCCAGGAAGGCCTCTATCGCCACTTCAAGGCCGTGGCCGAGGGCAGCGAGTTGCCGGTGATCCTCTACAACGTGCCGGGCCGCACCTGCTCGGATCTCTACAACGAGACCGTGCTGCGCCAGGCCCAGGTCGACAACATCGTCGGCCTGAAGGATGCCACCGGCAACCTGGAGCGCGCCGAGGACCTGATCGCGCGCCTCAAGGGCAGCGACTTCATGCTCTACTCCGGCGACGACGGCACTGCCTGCGACTTCATGCTGATGGGCGGCCACGGTGACATCTCGGTCACCGCCAACGTCGCGCCCCGCGCCATGCATGAGCTGTGTGCCGCCGCCGTGGCGGGCGACAGCGAGAAGGCGCATCAGATCAACACCCGCCTGATGCCGCTGCACACCAACCTCGGCATCGAGGCCAACCCGATTCCCGTCAAGTGGGCCCTGCATCGCATGGGGCTGATCGAGCCGGGCATCCGCCTGCCCTTGACCTGGCTTTCCGAGAAGTATCACTCCACCGTCAGCGAGGCCCTGCAGCTGGCCGGCCTGATCGATGACTGAGCGGTGAGCCCGCCGCGACCTGGACAACTGGAGCAAGGTGGACGCATGAGCTCTGCGCTGAAATGGATGCCGCTGGTGGCGACGCTGGCCCTGGCCGGCTGCGCGCGCGACGGCTACTTCGACGACCGTCGCGCCGACTACGTCGATGCCGAGGAGAGTGCGCCCCTGGTGCTGCCCGAGGGGCGCGACACGCGGCGCTATCGCGACGCCATGCCGGTCCCCGAGGCCACGGGCGCCTTCGTCTCCCAGGGCGAGGAGTTCCGGGTGCCGCCACCCCGTGCGCTGGGCGCCGGCAGCGGCGTGGAACCCGGTGCCGTCGCCCGTCGCGAGGTGGGGGATCGCCGTTGGCTGGTGGTGGGTGCCGAGCCCAGCGCCGTCTGGTCCGAGCTCGAGCGCTTCGTCGAGGAGCGGGAGCTGGAAGTGGTGCGCCGCGACGCCTCGGCCGGCGAACTGGTGACGTCCCAGGCCCGCCTGAGTGTGCGACCCGGGCTGCAGCGCGGGGCCAGCGAGCTGCGTTGCGAGCAGGACGGGGCGCCGCTGGAGGGCTGCCTGCGTGCCCTGGCGCGGCGCTTCGAGGCTCGCGGCGCCACCGCCAGTGCCTCCTCCCTGGGGGTGCAGCGCCCCGAGGACCGGGTCCGCCCGCGGCTCACCCGGGAGGGCGGCGAATGGCGCCTGGCAGTGCCCTTCGACCTGGAGCGCACCTGGGCCGAGCTGAGCTACCAGCTCGAGAGCGATTTCGCCGTGGCCGGTCGTCGCGAGCTGGTGGCCCGCGATGCCCAGGCCCATGCCTTCGTCGTCGACTACCTGACCCTGAGCGAGCGCAGCGCCGGCCTGCTGGGCGCCCTTACCAGCCTGGGCGGGGAAGCCCCCCAGCGCATTCGCCTGGTGCTGGAGGCCGCCGGCCCCGAGCAGAGCGTGCTGAGAGCCTTGCCCGCCGACGAGCGCGAGCTCTCCGCCGAGGACCGGCGTGAGCTGCTCGAGCGGGTGGCGGGCCTGCTGGGCTGATGACGGCGGTGGTGCCCCCGGAGCCGGCCGCCGGCCGGCTGCACTATGCTTCCCTGGGCAGCGGCAGCAAGGGCAACGCGACCCTGGTCAGCGACGGCGAGACACGCCTGCTCGTCGACTGCGGCTTCGGCCTCAAGGAGACCGAGCGGCGACTGGCGCGTCTCGGCCTGCATCCCCGCCAGCTCGATGCCGTGCTGGTCACCCATGAACACGGCGACCATGTGCGCGGGGTGGGGCCGCTGGCGAGACGCCACGGGCTTCCGGTCTACCTTACCCCCGGGACCTGGCTGTCGGGCAGGCTCGGCGAGCTGCCGCACCGCCACTGGATCACGCCCCAGTCCTCGTTCTGCATCCAGGGCATCGACATCGACCCGGTCACCGTGCCCCACGATGCCCGGGAGCCGGTGCAGTTCCGCCTGGCCGCCGCCGGGCGTCGGCTGGGACTGCTGACCGACCTGGGGCACCCCAGCGAGCACGTCGTCGAGGCCTTCCAGGGCTGCGATGCCTTGATCCTGGAGTGCAACCACGATGTCCACCTGCTGGAAACCGGCCCCTATCCGCCGAGCCTGAGGCGTCGGGTCGGCGGCCAGTGGGGCCACCTGGCCAACGCCCAGGCCGCCTGGCTGCTGCAACGCCTGGGGCTGGACCGCCTGCAGCGCATCGTCTGCTCGCACCTGTCCGAACACAACAATCGCCCCGAGCTGGCCCTGGAGGCCCTGACGCCCCTGCTCGACGGCGACCCCTCCCGCCTGACCGTGGCAGCCCAGGACCAGGGGCTGGACTGGCAGGCGATCACCTGAGATTCCAGAATTCCATCTGACTGTTGCCTGTGGAGGCTCCCATGGAAAAGCGCCAAGAACTCTATGCCGGCAAGGCCAAGTCGGTCTTCGCCACCGACGACCCGGATCGCCTGATCCTGCACTTCCGCGACGACACCAGTGCCTTCGACGGCCGGCGCATGGAGTCCCTGGCGCGCAAGGGCAAGGTCAACAACCGCTTCAATGCCTTCATCATGGGCAAGCTCGCCGAAGCCGGGATCCCGACCCACTTCGAGGAGCTGCTGTCCGACACCGAGTGCGTGGTGAAGAACCTGGACATGCTCCCGGTGGAGTGCGTGGTGCGCAACATCGCCGCGGGCAGTCTGGTCAAGACCCTCGGCGTGGAGGAGGGCAGCGAGCTTGATCCGCCCACCTTCCAGCTGTTCCTCAAGAACGACGAGCTTCACGATCCCATGATCAACGAGTCCCTGGCCGAAACCTTCGGCTGGGCGACCCCGGAGCAGCTGGCCGAGATGAAGGCCCTGACCTTCCGGGTCAACGAGGTGCTCAAGCAGCTGTTCGCCGATGGCGGCCTGCTGCTGGTGGACTACAAGCTCGAGTTCGGCGTCTTCCAGGGGCAGATCGTGCTGGGCGACGAGTTCTCGCCGGACGGTTGCCGCCTCTGGGACGCCGAGACCCGCGAGAAGCTCGACAAGGACCGTTTCCGCCAGGGCCTGGGCGGCGTGATCGAGGCCTACGAGGAGGTTGGGCGGCGCATCGGCGTCTCGTTCGACTGACCGCCGCGTGGGCCGAAGGCGCCTCCGGCTTCGCGCAGCAAGTAACAAGTAGAAAGTAGAAAGGAACCCCCCACCGAACCACGAGTCCGGTGGGGGTTTCGCGTTGTAGGAAGGCGACCCTATCATCAGGGCCACCTCAATCGCCCAAGGCGTTTGAAGCCGCTGCCTGATCAAGGTGTCTACTTTTTCAGGGCCACCTCACCACTCGCCACTCGCCACTCGCCACCGAGGGCATCGTCGTCTCCGGCCCCTACACCGCCACGATTTCCACGACCTTCAGGGCCGTGGTGCCGTCGTCTGCCGCCTCGGCCCGGAAGCGCACGTCGACGTCGCGCAGGCGGACGCCGTAGATCCGATCCTCGGCGCCGCGGCGATAGGCCGGGCGTGGGTCCTGGGCCAGCACCTGGCGGATCAGCGCGCGCAGCGAGTCGCCGTCGGCCCGGGCGGCCAGGGCGGTCTCGGCGTCGGCCGTGAAGGCGACCGGGAGCGCGGGCGGGGGCGCCGGGGCGAAGCCGGCGCGGGCCTCGGGGTGGGCCTCGGCCCAGGGCAGGTAGGGCTTGAGGTCCAGCACCGGGGTGCCGTCCACCAGGTCGGCGCCGCGCAGCGCCAGGCGCACCCCGCCGCGGGTGTCGATGGCCTCGAGCTCCACCAGGGAAAGCCCCAGCCGGTTGGGCCGGTGGGTGCTGCGGCTGGCGAAGACCCCGACCTTGGCATTGCCGCCGAGCCGTGGCGGGCGCACCAGGGGCGTCCAGCGCTCCGGGCTGCGATGGAAGACGAAGGTCAGCCAGAGATGGCTGAAGGCCTCCAGGCCGCGCACCGCCAGCGGGTCGTCGTAGGGCGGGGCCAGCACCAGGGTCGCCCGGGCGGCGCCGGCGAGCCCCGGCTGGCGGGGAATGCCGAACTTGTCGGGGTAGTCGCTCTCGATATGGCCGATGGGCGTCAGCACGAAGGCATCGGCGAGGGTGTCGGTCATGTTCCTTCCTGGCGGTCGGGGACAGGCATTGGCGTGCACGCTGCGCTTGGGTAAGCTCGTCGGCGTCTTCATCTTCGCAGGAAGCTTCCCATGCGTCATTCCGACACCGAGATCGCATCCCCCCGAGCCGGCGAGCCCCGGCCGGCGCCGCGCATCCTGTATCGCGAGGCTCGGGCGCAGGACGGGAGCGATCAGGCCGAGGTCTTCCACCACGCCGTCATGCAGGGGGCCATGGGTCACTACGACCTGGCCGCCCGGGAAGCCTGGGCGGCGGTGCTGCCCCGGGAAGGCAGCGCCTGGGTGGCTCGGCAGGCGCTCTACACCACCCTGGTGGCGACCTGCGACGGACGTTGCGTGGCCTTCCTGGAGCTGGACACCCGGCAGGGGCACGTGGAGTCGCTCTACGTCTGGCCGTCGCTGGCCCGGCGCGGCATCGGAACGACCCTGCTGGGACACGCCGAGGACCTGCTACGCGGGCAGGGGGCCGAGCGGGTGACCATCGACGCCAGCCTGGTGATGGCCGACGGCCTCGAGCGTCACGGCTGGCGGCGGGTGCGCGAGGAGTGGGTCGAGCGCGGTGGCCAGCGGCTGCGCCGCCGCCACCTGGAGAAGTCGCTGGCGGAGGCCTGAGCCTCAGGCCTCCTGCTCGACGATGCGCATCGACAGGTCGATGGCCTTGACGTCCTTGCTCAGGGCGCCGCTGGAGATGCAGTCCACGCCGGTCTCGGCGATGGCCCGCAGGGTCGTCTCGTCGACGTTGCCCGAGGACTCGAGGCTGGCGCGGCCGTCGTTGCGGCGCACCGCCTCGCGCATGTCGTCCAGCGAGAAGTTGTCGAGCATGATCACGTCGGCCCCGGCGGCGAGCGCCTGGTCGAGCTCCTCGAAGCTCTCCACCTCGACCTCCACCGGCAGGTCCCGGGCGATCCGCCGGGCCTCCTCGACGGCCGCGGCGATGCCGCCGCAGGCGGCGATGTGGTTCTCCTTGATCAGGAAGGCATCATAGAGCCCGATGCGATGGTTGTGGCCGCCGCCGCAGGTCACCGCGTACTTCTGCGCCAGGCGCAGGCCGGGCAGGGTCTTGCGGGTGTCGAGCAGGCGTACCCCGGTGCCTTCCAGCAGGTCCACGTAGTGCCGGGTGCGGGTGGCGGTGGCGGAGAGGGTCTGCAGCAGGTTCAGGGCCGCGCGCTCGCCGGTGAGCAGGCTGCGGGCCGGTCCTTCCAGCTCGAGGAAGGTCGCCCCGGCGTCGAGTCGGTCCCCGTCGGCGGCCAGCCAATGGAGCCGGACCCGCGGATCCAGGCGACGGAACAGCTCGTCGACCCAGGCCACCCCGCAGAGCACGGTGTCCTCCCGGGTGATCACCCGGGCCCGGGCCCACTGTTTCTCGGGGATCAACTCGGCGGTGATGTCGCCGGGGCCGACATCCTCGGCCAGCAGCCGGGCGGCGCTGTCGCGGATCTCTTCGGCGAGGGCGTCCTGGTAGTGCATGGGGCGTGGTCTCTGTGCTGGGAAGCTTGGGGCGTTCATTATAGGGGAAACGCCACGCCGGACGTCAGGGGGAGAGATGTCGATTCATCAGGGATGGCTCGAGGAGGCCCGCCGGGTTCCGTCGCCCAACAGGAACGCTCGACCGGACGGCGAGATCTCGCTGCTGGTCCTGCATTCCATCAGCTTGCCGCCGGGGCGGTTCGGCGGCGATGCCATCGAGCGGCTGTTCACCAACCGCCTGGATCCCGCGGCGCATCCCTTCTTCGCCGAGATCGCCGGGCTCGAGGTCTCGGCCCATCTGCTGATCCGTCGCGATGGTGAATGCGTGCAGTTCGTGCCATTCCACGAGCGAGCCTGGCACGCCGGCCGGTCGCGCTGGCGGGACGGCGGCGTCGAACGCCGGGGGCTCAATGACTTCTCGGTGGGGATCGAGCTGGAGGGCGACGAGGTCACGCCCTATGCACTGGCCCAGTACCGGACCCTGGCGCGGGTGACGCGGGCGTTGATGGCGCGCTATCCGGCGCTGACGCCCGATCGCATCACCGGCCATGCCCATGTCGCGCCACTACGCAAGACCGATCCCGGCCCGGCCTTCGACTGGGCCTTTTTCCGTCAGCGGTTGTCGCGGATCGACATATCTACGTAAACCTACGCGGCTATGCTCCATGTTGGTGCCCTTGTGCAGGATCATGCAGCTTGTCTCACCAACCCGGTGCGGTGTGTGCCGGATCTTGCGCGGATCGCTCGCCAGGCTTGATGTAGAGCGGGTGTCGCTGGTTTTGAAAAGATTTTCCAATTCTGGTTCAATTGGCAGCCGCGAGCGTTTGCGGTATCGTCAGCGCACCTACCGACAATGGTCGCGTTGCCTTGTAAAACGACTACAACCCTTGGCTGGTGGTATGAGGGTGATCCCTTCATGCCATACTCGACAAGCGCCACACCCCCTTGCTGCGGGGCTGTAGCCCCCAACGTCATTCGGAGAGACGTCTATGAGTCTTGTGACAAGAGAAGATCTCGATCCGGTCGAAACCGCGGAATGGCTGGATTCCCTGGAGTCGGTCCTGGATCGCGAGGGCGAGGAACGCGCCCGGTACCTGATGACCCGCCTGGCCGATCGCGTGCGTCGCGATGGCATGCAGGTACCTTTCTCGGTGACGACGCCGCATCGCAACACCATCCCGGTGCACCGCGAGGCGCCGATGCCGGGCGATCTCTTCATGGAGCGTCGCATCCGTTCGGTGATTCGCTACAACGCGATCGCCCAGGTGATCCGCAACAACCGGGCGAACCCCGGGCTGGGCGGCCACATCGCCAGCTTCATGTCGTCGGCGACCCTGTATGACGTGGGCTTCAACCATTTCTTCCGCGCGCCCAATGGCGACTTCGAGGGCGACCTGGTCTACATCCAGGGCCACGTGGCGCCGGGCATCTATGCCCGCGCCTTCCTGGAAGGACGCCTGACCGAGGAACAGATGGACAAGTATCGCCAGGAGGTGGACGGCGACGGCCTGTCGTCCTACCCGCACCCCTGGCTGATGCCGGACTTCTGGCAGTTCCCCACGGTCTCCATGGGCCTCGGTCCGATCCAGGCCATCTACCAGGCCCATGTCATGAAGTACGTGGACTCCCGCGAGCTGAAGGACATGCAGGACCGCAAGGTCTGGTGCTTCATGGGCGACGGCGAGTGCGACGAGCCGGAGTCCCTGGGCGCCATCCACCTGGCCAGCCGCGAGAAGCTCGACAACCTGATCTTCGTCATCAACTGCAACCTGCAGCGCCTGGACGGTCCGGTGCGCGGCAACTCACGGATCATGGACGAGCTGGAGGGCATCTTCCGCGGGGCCGGCTGGAACGTGCAGAAGGTCGTCTGGGGCCGCCTGTGGGACCCGCTGTTCGAGAAGGACAAGAAGGGCATCCTGCAGAAGCGCATGGATGAGGCGGTCGACGGCGACTACCAGAACTACAAGGCCAACGGCGGCGCCTACACCCGGGAGCACTTCTTCGGCAAGTACCCGGAAACCGCCGAGATGGTCAAGGACATGTCCGACGAGGACATCTGGAAGCTCAATCGTGGCGGCCACGACCCGTTCAAGGTCTACGCGGCCTACCACGAGGCGGTGCACAACGCCAACGGCCGTCCCACCGTGATCCTGGCCCACACCGTCAAGGGCTACGGCATGGGCGGCGGTGACGGCGAGGCCGCCAACGAGGCTCACCAGGTCAAGACCATGGAATACGAGGCGCTGCGCAAGTTCCGCGATCGCTTCGGCATTCCGCTGTCCGACGAGCAGCTCAAGGACGTGCCCTACTACAAGCCGGACGACGACAGTCCGGAGATGAAGTACATGCACCTCCAGCGCGAGCGCCTGGGCGGCTACCTGCCCCAGCGTCGCAGCGACTTCGAGGCCCTGCCGATCCCGGCCCTGGAGGACAAGACCTTCGCCTCCCAGACCGGCGGCTCCAAGGGGCGCGAGATCTCCACCACCATGGCCTTCGTGCGCATCCTCAACGGCCTGGTCAAGGACAAGCAGATCGGCAAGCGGGTGGTCCCGATCATCCCTGACGAGGCGCGGACCTTCGGCATGGAAGGCATGTTCCGTCAGCTCGGCATCTACACCTCCGAGGGGCAGAAGTACGAGCCGGTGGACAAGGGCCAGATCATGTTCTATCGGGAGGACAAGCAGGGCCAGATCCTCGAGGAGGGGATCAGCGAGGCCGGCGCCATGTCCGCCTGGATCGCCGCCGCCACCTCCTACTCGAACCACAACACCACGCTGCTGCCGTTCTACGTCTACTATTCGATGTTCGGCTTCCAGCGCATCGGTGACCTGGCCTGGGCCGCCGGCGACATGCAGGCCCGTGGCTTCCTGGTCGGGGGCACCGCCGGGCGTACCACCCTCAACGGCGAGGGCCTGCAGCACCAGGACGGTCACAGCCATCTCCAGGCCTCGATGATCCCCAACTGCCGCAGCTACGACCCGACCTACGCCCACGAGGTCGCGGTCATCGTCCAGGACGGCCTGAAGCGCATGTTCGCCGACAAGGAGAACTGCTTCTACTACCTGACGGTGATGAACGAGAACTACGAGCAGCCGGCCCTGGAGGAGATCCCCGCCGAGGACATCATCAAGGGCATGTACCTGCTGCGCGAGACCCAGGGCGACAAGGGGCGCGTCCAGCTGCTGGGCTCCGGCACCATCCTGCGCGAGGTCGAGGCCGCCGCCGAGCTGCTCAGCGAGGAATGGGGCGTGGGCGCCGATATCTGGAGCGTCACCAGCTTCAACGAGCTGCGCCGCGAGGCCCTGGAGATCGATCGCCAGGCCTTCCTCAAGCCGGCCGAGGAGCCGGGCACGCCGCACGTCACGGCCTGCCTTGAAGGCCGCCAGGGTCCGGCCATCGCCTCCACCGACTACATGAAGCTCTACGCCGACCAGGTTCGTGCCTGGGTGCCGACCGACTACCATGTACTCGGGACCGACGGCTACGGCCGCTCCGACACCCGCGAGAAGCTGCGCCACTTCTTCGAGGTCAACCGCTACTTCGTCACCGTGGCCGCGCTCAAGGCGCTGGCCGACCGGGGCGAGATCGATCGCAAGGTCGTCGGCGAGGCCATCGAGAAGTACGGCATCGATCCCAACAAGCCCAGCCCGCTCGAGGTGTAAGGGGTCGACCGACCCGGTGGCATGGCGGGCCGGACGGCCCGCCCCCGTCAAGAGTTTGAAGGAGCGCGACCTTGAGTAGCGAAATCATCAAAGTGCCCGACATCGGTGGCGACACCGACGTGGAAATCATCGAGATCGCGGTGTCGGAAGGCGACGTCATCGAGCCCGAGGACACCCTGATCACCCTGGAATCCGACAAGGCCTCCATGGACGTTCCGGCCCCCAAGGGCGGCAAGGTCCTCAAGGTGCTGGTCAAGGAGGGCGACACCGTCTCCGAGGGCGACGACATCGTCGAGCTCGAAGCCGAGGGGGGTGGCGATGCCGGCGGTGAGGCCGGCGAGGCCGCCGAGGCCCCGGCCCAGGAGGCGTCCGCCCCCGAGTCCCAGCCCCAGCCCGAGCCGGCCGCCAAGGCCGCGGGCGGCGGCAGCCGGACCGTGGAGATCAAGGTGCCCGACCTGGGTGGCTCCGAGAACGTGGAGATCATCGAAGTGGCGGTGGCCGAGGGCGACGAGGTGGCCGAAGAGGACACCCTGATCACCCTGGAGTCGGACAAGGCCTCCATGGACGTGCCGAGCCCCCATGCCGGCAAGATCGTCGGCCTGACCGTCAAGGAGGGCGATACCGTCTCCGAGGGCGACGTCATCGGCACCATGCAGGTCGAGGGGGCCGGCGGCGAGGCCGAGTCCGCCCCCGCCGAACCGGCCCCGGCGGCCGAGCCGGCCGAGGAGTCGCCAGCGCCCGCCGAAGCCGCCTCCGGCGAGCCCGAGCGCCGTGAGGTGCGGGTGCCGGACCTGTCCGGATCCAGCGACGTGCCGGTGATCGAGATCGCCGCCAGCGTCGGCGACGAGCTCGACGAGGAAGACCCGCTGATCACCCTGGAGTCGGACAAGGCCTCCATGGACGTGCCCAGCCCCTTCAAGGGCAAGCTGGTCGAGCTCACCGTCAAGGAGGGCGATACCGTCTCCGAGGGCGACCTGATCGGCTATATCGAGACCGCCGGCGCCAAGCCCGCCCCCCGGCCGGCTGCCAAGCAGGCCGCCACGCAAGCCGAGGCGACGGCCGGGACGTCCACGGCCGTCGCCGAGAAGCCGACGCCCGCCGCCCCGGTGGGACGGCCCAGTCCCGAGGCACAGATGGCCGCCCACAAGCCGCGGGACGGCAAGCTCGTCCACGCCGGCCCGGCGGTGCGCATGCTGGCCCGCGAACTCGGTGTCGACCTGGGCCTGGTCAAGCCCAGCGGGCCCAAGGAGCGGGTGCTCAAGGAGGACGTCCACGCCTACGTCAAGCAGGTGATGGCCGGCCAGGCCAAGGCGCCGGCGGCCGCGCCCGCCGCGGCCGAGGGGGGCGCGGGCATCCCGCCGATCCCCGATCAGGACTTCAGCCAGTTCGGCGAGATCGAAGAGAAGCCCATGGGCCGCCTGATGAAGATGGGCGCCACCAACCTGCATCGCAGCTGGCTGAACGTGCCCCACGTCACCCAGTTCGACGAGGCGGACATCACCGAGCTCGAGGCCTTCCGCAAGTCCATGAAGGCCGAGGCCGAGGCTCAGGGCGCCAAGCTCACGCCGCTGCCGTTCCTGATCAAGGCCTGTGCCTACGCGCTGAAGAAGTTCCCGCAGTTCAACGTCAGCCTGAAGAGCGACGGCGAGACCGTGGTGCACAAGAAGTACGTGCATATCGGCATCGCCGTGGATACCCCGGACGGCCTGATGGTGCCGGTGATCCGCGACGCCGATCAGAAGTCGCTGATCGAGCTGGCCAAGGAGTCCGTGGAACTGGCCGGCAAGGCCCAGTCGAAGAAGCTCAAGCGCGAAGAGATGACCGGTGGCTGCTTCACCATCTCGAGCCTGGGCTCCATCGGCGGCACCGCCTTCACGCCGATCGTCAACGCGCCGGAAGTCGCCATCCTCGGCGTCTCCAAGGCGCAGACCAAGCCGGTATGGGACGGCGGGGCCTTCCAGCCGAGGCTGATGATGCCCCTGTCGCTCTCCTACGACCATCGCGCGGTCAATGGCGCGGACGCGGCGCGTTTCACCGCCTTCCTCGGCCAGGCCCTGACGGACATCCGTCGCCTGCTGCTCTGAGGCGCCTTCCTGCCTCGACCCGACGGCGCCGCAAGGCGCCGTCGGCGTTTCCGGTCGGGAAGACCAAAGTGCTATTCGCGGTCAAAGTCCTTGAGCTCAAGGACTTTTTTTTCATTGCGACCGGCACCTGCGTCGCCGCGTCGCTTGTGTGGCGCCAGCGGCCCGGTTATGGTTCGCTTCACTCGTTTCCTGTCTATACGATCCACCCCACTTCTAAGGAGCAAGTTTCGATGCGTGTGATCCTCTTGGGCGCCCCGGGTGCCGGCAAGGGTACCCAGGCCCAGTTCATCTGTGAGCGTTACGGCATCCCGCAGATTTCCACCGGCGACATGCTGCGCGCCGCCGTCAAGGAAGGCAGCGAGCTGGGGCTCAAGGTCAAGGAGATCATGACCAGCGGCGGCCTGGTGTCCGACGACATCATCATCGCCCTGGTCAAGGAGCGCATCGGCCAGCCGGACTGTGCCAATGGCTTCCTGTTCGACGGCTTCCCGCGGACCATCCCCCAGGCCGACGCCATGAAGGAAGCCGGCGTGAAGATCGATCACGTCCTCGAGATCGCCGTCCCCGACGAGGAGATCGTCAACCGCCTGGCGGGTCGTCGCGTTCACCCGGCCTCCGGCCGCGTCTACCACGTCGACCACAACCCGCCCAAGGAAGCGGGCAAGGACGACGTGACCGGCGAGGCACTGATCCAGCGCGACGACGACAGCGAGGCCACCGTGCGCAACCGCCTCTCGGTCTACCATGACCAGACCGCGCCCCTGGTGGAGTACTACCAGGAGTGGGCCCAGCAGGATCCGGCGAACGCCCCGGCCTACCACAAGGTGGACGGCGTGGGCAGCGTCGATGACATCACCAGGCAGGTGATCGACGCCCTCGAAGGATGAGTCATTCTCAGGCGATCCAGGGCTATCGCCTTTAGGGTTATTGCTCGGGGCTAAATCCGTCGACAGGTCCCGGAGCGCCGGACCGACGAGGGGGCGCTGTGAACCCCGTGGGCGCTAGACGCCCTGCAGCGCTCTCGCATCCTGCTCCGCTTGCAGGGCCTGGGTTGGCCATCCGTGGCCAACCCGTTCGGAGGAATCCTCCTCACCCCTGGCGTAGGACCCCCTCTCCGACCTGTCCCCGGCGCCCCTCGTCAGACCCAACGGCGATTGCTCTACTCAACGATCGTCACGGCCCGCATCCTGCGGGCCGTTGGCGTATAATGCCCCGACACTTGCTGCCACCCTGTAGAGTCCCATGCCGATCCTGCTGGCCCTGGATGCCTCCTCGAGCGCCTGCTCCGCCGCCCTGCTGCACCGCCGCGAGGGGGCCGACGATCTCCTGATCTCCCGTTTCGAACTGACCCCCCGGGCCCACACGCGCCGTCTGCTGCCCATGGTCGACGAGGTGCTGGCCGAGGCCGGGGTCGCGCCCGCCGACCTCGACGCGCTGGCCTACGGCCGGGGGCCGGGCTCCTTCACCGGCCTGCGCATCGCCGCCGGCGCGGCCCAGGGCCTGGCCTTCGGGCTGGACCGGCCGCTGCTCGGCGTCTCCACCCTGCAGGCGCTGGCCCTGGGGGCCCATCGACGCCATCACTATCGCTACCTGATCACCGCCCTGGACGCGCGCATGGGCGAGGTCTACACCGCCGCCTGGCAATGCGACCGGGGCCGGGTCGAGGCGCTGACCGAGGAGACGGTGATGCCGCCCGAGCGTCTGCGTCTGCCCGCCGGCCATGCCGACCATGACTGGGTCGGGGTGGGCTCCGGCTGGAGCCTGTGGGAGGCCATGCCGGCCGAGGTCCAGGCCGGCATGGGCCTGTGCCTGCCGGACCAGGAAGCGGCCGCCGAGGACATGGTGCTGCTGGCCGCCGACGCCTTCGCGGCCGGCGAAGGTCGCCCCGCCGCCGAGGTGCAGCCGGTCTACCTGCGCGACCGGGTCGCCTGGCGGAAGAGCCGATGAGTCCCGCGCCCGTCGCCGTCGAAGGGGAGCCCGCCCTGGCCGAGCACTGGAGGCTTCCCGAGCGGGATGCGCCGGAGGGGGCCGAGGCCCCGCTGGTCCTGCGCCGGCAAGGCGGTCGCCTGGTGCTGGAAGGCGATTCCCGAGCCTACGGCAAGCCCCTGGCGGTGGACTTCGTCGAGGGCCGCGCGGCGCATCGACGCCGCTTCGGCGGGGGACGGGGCCAGCTGATCGCCCGTGCCTGCGGTTTTGCCAAGGGGGTGACGCCCTCGGTGGTGGATGCCACCGCCGGCCTGGGCCGTGACGCCTTCGTGCTCGCGACCCTCGGCGCCGAGGTCCTGCTGGTCGAACGGGTGGCGGCCATCGCCGCCTTGCTGGAGGACGGCCTGAGTCGCGCCCGGGAGGCGCCCGAGACCACGGCCATCGCGGCCCGGATGCACCTCGTTCACGGCGACGCCGGCGAGCAGCTCGCTGCCCTGGTCGCCGAGGGCGGGGTGGCCCCCCAGGTGATCCACCTGGATCCGATGTTTCCCCATCGTGAGAAGTCGGCGCTGGTCAAGAAGGAGATGCGCCTCTTCCGCACGCTGGCCGGCGACGATGCCGATGCCCCGCGGCTGCTGGAGGCCGCCCTGGACGTGGCGACTCACCGGGTGGTGGTCAAGCGACCGCGCAAGGCGCCCCCGATCGAGGGCCCGCCCCCGCGCCATGTGATCGAGGGCAAGACCAGCCGGTACGATCTCTACGTTCACCGTGCCCTGACCCCCTGAGGCAGTCCCTTCAGCGGGCCCGCCGGGCGGTGACCCGTTCCAGGCGATGGCGTAGCGCCGGGTCGAACAGCGCCCGGCTGCGCTGTGCCGCCTCGCGCAGCGCCTCGCCATAGTGCAGGCGGCCGTCCCGCGTCTCCAGCCAGCCCTCGGCTTCCAGGCTCCTGACCAGGCCATCGAACAGCCGTGCGTCGAAGAACTCCGGCGCCTCGCGACCGGTGAGCTGGGCCAGTCGCTCGGCCAGTTGGCGAGTGTGGTCGGCCAGTTCCGCGTGGGTGAAGCGTCCCGGCGCCTCGCCGAGCAGGGAGGCCAGCAGCAGATAGCCGCGCTCCAGCGGGGGCTGCATCAGCAGGCCGAGCATGCGCAGTTGCTCGGCCTCCGCCAGGCCGTCCGGCCGTCGCCAGCCCGACCCCTCCAGGGTGAGCAGTCCCTCCCGCGACAGCGTCGTGCAGACCGCCTCGACGGCCTGTGGCAGCGAGTCGGGTGGGGTCAGGGACAACTCATGGGCCAGCACCGGCCACCCGGGGGCCAGCAGCGTCGCCAGTTCGTCCCGGCCGTGCCGGGCGTGATGGCGGAAGGCGAAGGCCACCAGCCCGATCAGCGCGTAGAGATGCAGGACGTTGTTGCGGTACCAGGCGAGGCGCGCGGCCTGGCGGGCATCGGCGGTGACGATGTCGCCCAGCGCATGGGGATGGTAGTGGATCAGTCCCAGCGCACGAGCCCGATCGATCCAGTCCCGGGGGCGTCCCGGCGGGAGGCCGCAAGGCGTCTCCCCCGGTCGGGTGCGCCGCAACTCGGCCAGCAGCGCCAGCTGACGCTCGAGCAGCTCGGCTTCCAGGGCCTGGTGAGGCGTGGACAGCAGGGCGAGGGCGACCAGGTTGACCGGATTGAGCGTGGCCGCGGCGTTGATGCGTCGGGTGAGCGTCTCGCCGAGTCGCGGCACCACGGCCTGGCGCCAGGCCGGGCGGGGCTCGCCGCCGGTCTCCCGCCAGCCGGGCTGTACCCGATCGAGGAAGGTGGCCAGGGCCAGGGGCTCGCCGATGCTCACCGTCACCCGGCCATGTGGCTGACGCAGCCGACCGAGCACCCTGAGCAGGGCGAGCGGTGTCTCCTTGCGCTTGGCACTGCCGGCCAGCTCCTGCTGATAGCTGGCTTCCTCGAGGATGCGTTCATAACCGATGTAGACCGGCACGAAGGACAGCGGCGCGCCGCCCCGGGCCTGGCTGCGCAGGAAGGATCCCAGGGTCATGGCCAGCATCCCCGGACGGGCCGGCAGCATCCGCCCGCTGCGTGAGCGCCCGCCCTCGATGAAGTACTCCAGGCTGTGGCCGCGGGCCAGCAGGCGATGCAGGTACTCCTCGAAGACCCGGGCATAGAGCGGCTGGCCACGGAAGCTGCGGCGCATGAAGAAGGCGCCGCCGCGACGCAGCAGCGGCCCCACCAGCGGCATGTCGAGGTTGCGCCCGGCGGCGATGTGCGGCGGCATCAGTCCCTGGCGATACAGCACGTAGGACAGCAGCAGGTAGTCCACATGACTGCGATGGCAGGGCACGTAGACCAGGGTATGCCGTCCGGCCAGGGCCTTGACCCTTTCCATGCCCAGCACATCGATCCCGTCGTAGAGCCGGTTCCATAGCCGCTGCAGCACGCCGTCCAGGAACCGCAGCACCGGGTAGCTCATGTTCGAGGCGATCTCGTGGCCGTAGCGCCGGGCCCGTCGCCGCAGGCGAGCGCGGGCGGTGGGATCGCTCCCGGCCTGCTCGGCGATGGTTCGCTCCACCTCGGCGCTGCGTACCGCCGCCTCGATCAGGGTGCGACGATGGGAGAGATCGGGACCCAGGACCCGGGCGCGAACACGACGGAAGTGTACCCTCAGCAGGCGGGCGACCTTGCGCTCGATCAGCGCCGGGTCGCGGTCATCGGCGAGTTCGGACAGGCGCAGCGGGGCACCGAAGTGGATCTCCAGGTCCCGACCGTTGACCAGCACCGACAGGAGCCGACGCAGCCGGCCGGCGAGCCGCCAGCCGTCGGCGGCCAGCAGATGCCTAAAGCCGAAGCCCTTGCCCGGGGCGCGTCCCCAGAAGACGCTCACCGGCACCAGCTGCACCTCCTGGCCGGAGACCAGCAGGTGGCGCAGCGGCGTGGGTCGTCCGGTGCAGGGGCCGGGGAGGGGCAGCAGTGCCGAGGTGTCCCGATCGCCCAGGTGATGCCGGGCGGAGGCCGAGGGCAGGCCGTGGCGGTCGGTCAGGCTCTCCAGCAGGAGACCGTCGGACAGCGAGGCCCGGGGCAGCACATACAGGGTGGGGATATCCGGAGCGAGGTCCAGCGCCGAGGGTGGCGGCTCGATCCGCCGCACCTGGACCCAGGCGGCGAGCAGGCGCCGCAAGGGGGCGCGCAATACCCTGAGCGGGGAGGCCATCCGGTTGCCTGTGCGGTCAAGTGAGCGTCCAGTATAGCGAGGGAGGGAAGGGCGGGGCAGGGGGCGGACGACTTTTCCCGGACGGGGAAACGTGCGTCAATGAATTCCTCCATCGCGGCCAGGGAGGCGTCATGCACGGCATGTGGCGAGACGGCAACCATTTCGAGTTGCTGCCCGAGGCGGCGCGGTTCCTGCCGGCCATGTTCGAGGCCGTGGAGGGGGCACGCCACTCGGTGCTCATCGAGCTCTACCTCATGGAATCCGGCCGCTTGGCTACCGCCCTGATCGAGGCGCTGTGCCACGCCGTCGAACGGGGCGTCACGGTGATGCTGTTGCTCGACGGTTATGGCGCCATGGGCCTCGAAACCGCGGATCGGCGTCGGCTGGAGGCGGGCGGCGTGGCCCTGCGCTGGTTCAACCCGCTGGGCCTGCATTCCCTGACACGCAACCTGACTCGGGATCACCGCAAGTTGGCCGTGATCGACGGCGAGGTGGCCTTCACCGGCGGCTTCGGCGTGGTCGACGACTTCCTGGATGCCTGGTACGAGGTGGCGATGCGCATCGAGGGGCCGGTGGTGGCCGACTGGATGCGGCTGTTCTCGAGCCTGTGGGATTCACCGATGAGCCGCGGGCCCGGGGATCCGAAGCTGGTGCACGGCCTAGGCGTGGTGAGCCGGTTTCGGGACGACTATCGGGGCATGCGGGGCCGGGTGGTCTGGGGGCAGGGCTATCGCTACCAGGCCATCCGCCACTCCCTGCAGCGTCAGGTGAGCGGGGCCTGTCGCCGGATCTGGATCTGTACCCCCTACTTCGTGCCCACCCTGAGCCTGCGGCTGCGACTGGCCCGGGCCGCACGGCGTGGGGTGGAGGTCTGCCTGCTGCTGCCGGGCGACAGCCATGACCATCCCGGCGTCCGCTACGCCGGCCAGCGCTTCTACGGTCGCCTGCTGCGCGCCGGGGTACGCATCTTCGAGTTCCAGCCCTCCTTCATCCACGCCAAGATCAGCCTGGCCGACGACTGGGTCAGCCTGGGGTCCTGCAACTTCGATCACTGGAGCCTGCAGTGGAACCTGGAGGCCAACCAGGAGGTGAGCGATGCGCGCTTCGCGGCCGAGGTGGCCGAGCTCTTCCAGCGCAACTTCGCCGCCAGCCACGAGATCCACCACGAGGTCTGGGCCCGCCGGCCGCGCCTGCAGCGGCTGCGGGAATGGCTCTACGGCACTCTCGACGGGCTGCTGACCCGATTACGCTGACCCGGCTTCGCCGGGTCAAGCTTGAAGCCGGAAGAGCGGCGCTGCGCGCCTGGAAGCTCGAAGAAAGGGCTTGATACTCCTGCCAGGAAACTCAAGCTGATTTCCAGCTTCCAGCTTCCAGCTTCCAGCTTCCAGCTTCCAGCTTCCAGCTGCGCTCGGCGCTTAGCGCTTGCGCTTTCCGCCCCGCCCCGCGGGGGCCTTGCGGCGCGGCTTGGGCTTGGGCGTTTCCGGCGGCACCCGGTAGTGCAGGTAGAGGTCCAGCACCAGTTCGGGGAGCTGGGCCACCAGGCTCTCCAGGCGGCGGCGATCATTGGCCAGCTCGGCCATGTCCGGCTCCTCGTCGAACAGGCCCGACAGCAGCATGAACGGCAGCAGCAGGGTGGCGGCGGCCTCCTCGTCCTCGGCGAACCAGGCCGTCTCGTCGAGGAAGACGCCTTCCATGAAGCCGGCACACCAGTCGCCGATGGGGGTCTCCTCCGGGGCGAGATCGCCGAGTTCCAGGTCGAAGGGCAGCTCGGGCAGTCCACCCGCTTCCAGGACCTCGATCGCGTTGCGCCGCAGTCGCTCCAGCAGCGCCAGCACCTCCTCGCGCTCGGCATCGCCGTCGAAGGCGGGTTCGCCGTGGAAGAGTTCCGCCACCCAGGTGGCGGGGGGCACGTCCCGGGGCGCCACGGCCAGGGCCACCAGGAAACCGTGGGCGCCGATCAGGTCCAGGGCATCGGCATCCACGCGCTCCGACGCCAGGAAGTCGTCGAGCCGGTCCAGGGCCTCGTCGTCGAGCAGGGGGTGGGGCTGGGGCTTGTCGTCTGACATGGTTTGTTAACTCGCAGAAGTCTCGCGCGGGGCTTTACGCCATCGGAACGGGACGCCATTCTAGCATCCCATGCCCTCGCCCGCGCTGCCCGATCCCGATAGCCGCTGGCTGGCCGCCCTCGACCGGGCGGCCAGCCAGCGGGTCCTGCACGACCGGGTAGAGGCCGCCTGGCGGCTGTGCCGGGAGTTCCACGACACTCTCCCCAGACCCCGCGTCTGGCTCGACCTGCGAGGCAAGGCCGCCGGCCAGACCCATTTCGGCCGCGGCGGCTTGCGCTTCAATCCCGTCCTCTTCGACGAGAATCGCCATGCCTTCCTGGTCGAGGTGGTGCCCCACGAGATGGCGCACTGGCTGGTGCATCACCTCGAGGACGGCCACCGGGCGCGCCCCCATGGGCACGAGTGGCGCACGGTCATGCTCAGGCTGTTCGGCGTCCCGCCACGCACGACCCACCGCTTCGATACCGCCCGGTCGAGTCCCGCGCCCCATCGCTATCGTTGCGGCTGTCGGGAGCACGCCTTCACGTCGAGGCGCCATGCCCTGGTCGAGGCAGGGCGCGTCTATCGCTGCCGTCGATGTGCTCAGACCTTGGTCTATCTTGGCCGGCAAGTGTCTGGAACTCCTTCTTAAACTATTGTTTTAAAAAAGAAAGCCGCTCATACCAATGTCTAGAGGGAAGCCGGGGCGCCAGGGGTTTATGCTGAAATCACTTTATGGCGCCGGCCGGGCCAACAACAACGCGGCCGGCTTCATCAACCTGAAGGGGCCACCCCGAGGACAGAGGCATTTCCATGAGTGAGCAACCGCACGTCCATCCGGTACGCGAAGATATCGCCGCCAAGGCCTGGGCCGACAAGGCGACCTACCAGGCCATGTATCAGCGCTCCCTGGATGATCCGGAAGGCTTCTGGGCCGAGCAGGCCAAGCGCCTCGACTGGTTCAAGGCACCCAACAAGATCAAGCACACCGTCTTCGATACCCACCAGGTGGACATCCGCTGGTTCGAGGACGGCAGCCTCAACGCCAGCGTCAACTGCCTGGATCGCCATCTCGAGACCCGCGGGGACCAGACCGCCATCATCTGGGAAGGCGATGATCCCCAGGAGTCCAAGACCCTGACCTATCGCCAGGTCTACGAGCGGACCTGCCAGCTGGCCAATGCCCTCAAGGAGCTGGGGGTCGGCAAGGGCGACACCGTCACCCTGTACATGCCGATGATCCCCGAGGCGGCCATGGCCATGCTGGCCTGTGCCCGCATCGGGGCCATCCACTCCGTGGTGTTCGGCGGCTTCTCCCCGGATGCCCTGGCCCAGCGGGTCAAGGACGCCGGCTCCAAGGTGGTGATCACCGCCGACGAGTCGGTTCGCGGCGGCAAGCGGGTGCCGCTCAAGGACAACGTCGACGCGGCCCTGACCCGCGACGGAACCGACGTGGCCGAGAAGGTGCTGGTCGTCCAGCGCACCGGCGGCGAGATCGACTGGAAGGACGGGCGTGACGTCTGGTTCCACGACCTGGTGGACAAGCAGGCCACCGAGTGCCCGGCGGAGCAGATGAACGCCGAGGATCCCCTGTTCATCCTCTACACCTCCGGCTCCACGGGGGCGCCCAAGGGCCTCAAGCACACCACCGGCGGTTACCTGCTGCACGCCGCCCTGACCCACCAGTACGTCTTCGACTACCAGGACGGCGAGGTGTACTGGTGCACCGCCGACGTCGGCTGGGTCACCGGCCACAGCTACATCGTCTACGGCCCGCTGGCCAATGGCGCCATCACCCTGATGTTCGAGGGCGTGCCCAGCTACCCGACCAACGGTCGCATGGGCGAGGTGGTCGACAAGCATGGGGTCAACATCCTCTACACCGCGCCGACCGCGGTGCGGGCCCTGATGGCGCACGGCGACAACGTCATGGATTCCAGTTCCCGCGACAGTCTGCGGATCCTGGGCTCGGTGGGCGAGCCCATCAACCCCGAGGCCTGGGAATGGTTCTACCGGGTCATCGGCAAGGAGCGTTGCCCGATCGTCGATACCTGGTGGCAGACCGAGACCGGCGGCATCATGATCGCCCCGCTGCCGGGTGCCGTGGATCTCAAGCCGGGGTCCGCCACCCTGCCGTTCTTCGGCGTGATGCCGGCCCTGGTGGACAACGAGGGCAACATCCTCGAGGGGGCCACCGAGGGTAACCTGGTGATGCTCGACTCCTGGCCGGGCCAGGCCCGTTCCATCTGGAACAACCACGACCGCTTCCTGCAGACCTACTTCTCCACCTACCAGGGGATGTACTTCACCGGCGACGGCTGCCGCCGCGACGAGGACGGCTACTACTGGATCACCGGGCGGGTCGACGACGTGCTCAACGTCTCCGGCCACCGCATGGGCACCGCCGAGATCGAGTCCTCACTGGTGGCCCACGAGGCCGTGGCCGAGGCCGCCGTGGTCGGCTTCCCCCACGACATCAAGGGGCAGGGCATCTACATCTACGTGACCCTGGCCGATGACGTGGAGCCCAGCGATGAGCTCAAGAAGGAACTGACCCAGTGGGTGCGCAAGGACATCGGGCCGATCGCCTCGCCGGACGTCATCCAGTGGGCGCCGGGCCTGCCCAAGACCCGCTCGGGCAAGATCATGCGCCGTATCCTGCGCAAGATCGCCGCCAACGAGACCGAGGGCCTGGGCGATACCAGTACCCTGGCGGATCCCTCGGTGGTGGAGGATCTGATCGAGAATCGCGCCAACAAGTGATGTGCGGCGGAATGATTGCTGCGCTCGACGACCCATAGGGAATAAGGAAGCGCGCAGGTTCGTCGGGAACGAACCTGGCCAGCCTGGCTGCCGGCGGCAACCAGGCTGGGCGCCCCCGCCTATCTTCGCTCGCGACATCATTCCGCACGCACATTCGATACGGTCATTGTGAAACTGACCGAGCCGGCCCGAGTGGCCGGCTTCTTTTGGCCCGGTCTAGACTGTCGACAATACCCGCCGAACGCTTGGGAATCGCCTCGGCCATGGGGTAACATGCCGTGACAGACTAAAGCGTCCCGCAGGCGGCGGTCGGCCCACCCCGCTGCTCCCGGAACCGGAGGAGAATCCATGGCCTTTGCCCAGAAATTCATCGTCGCCGATGACCATCCGCTGTTCCGCGCGGCCCTGACCCAGGCGTTGCGCCAGGTGGCACCCCAGGCCGAGATCGTCGAGTCCGACACCATGGAGGCCACCACCGAGGTGGTCACCCGCCATCCGGACGCCGACCTCATCCTGCTGGACCTGCACATGCCCGGGGCCCATGGCTTCTCCGGCCTGATCCAGTTGCGTGGCCAGACGCCGGACATCCCGGTGGCCGTGGTGTCCGGCAGCGACGAGCTCCACGTGGTGCGTCGCGCCATCGACTATGGCGCCTCCGGTTTCATTCCCAAGTCCTCCTCGCTGCAACTGATCGCCGAGGCGGTGGGCGAGATCCTCGACGGCGAGGTCTGGCTGCCCGCCGAGATGGCCGAGGCGCTGGGCGATGCCGACGAGGAGGAGACCCGCTTCGCCGAGGCCATCGCCTCCCTGACCCCCCAGCAGTTCCGGGTGCTGAACATGCTCACCGAGGGGCTGCTCAACAAGCAGATCGCCTACGAGCTCAATGTCTCCGAGGCCACCATCAAGGCCCACGTGACCGCCATCCTGCGCAAGCTCGGCGTGCATTCCCGCACCCAGGCGGTGATCGCCGCCCAGAAGCTCGAGGTGGAGCCGCCCAAGGTCGAGTCCTGACCTTCGGTCAGGAGTTGGAAGAGCGGCGCTTCGCGCCTGGAAGCTTGAAGCTGGAAGAACAACCGCCCCCAAGGCCATGCCGTGGGGGCGGTTTCATTTACGCTGCTGCCCAGCTTCCAGCCGAGTAGGCCGGATAAGCCCGCGATAGCGGGCGCATCCGGCGGGTAGGGGCGCCGTTGGCTGTCGGGTGCGCTGGCGCTTACCCGACCTACCGGCTTCCAGCTTCCAGCTTCCAGCTTGCGAGCTTACAGCTCGCGAACGGTGCGGCTGGCCTGCAGGGTGCGGGTCAGCAGGGCGCGCAGGGCGGCGGGGCGCACCGGCTTGAGCAGCAGCTGGTAGCCGGCGCGCTTGATCTCCTCGGCGACCTCCTCGGTGCGGTCGGCGGTGATCACGATGCCGGGCACGGCGCCGTGGAGGGCCTCGTCGAGGGCCTCCATGGCCATCAGTCCGGTGACCTCGTTGTCCAGGTGATAGTCGGCGAGGATGGCGTCCGGATCCTCGTCCAGGTGGCGCAGCACGGACTTGGCCCCGCCGATGGAGGTGGCGGTGAAGACCTCGCAGCCCCAACCGGAGAGCATGGCCTTCATGCCCTCGATGATCAGCGACTCGTTGTCGATGCACAGGATGCGCTTGCCGGCCAGCTTGTTGCCGGCGCGGCGGGGCTTGCTCTCGTCCGCGGCAGCCTTCTGTCGCGCTTCCACCATGGGCACGCTGACCGCGAAGACGGTGCCGACCCCTTCCCAGGAGCGCACCCGGATGGGGTGATCGAGCACCCGGCTCATGCGGTCGGCGATGGACAGCCCCAGCCCCAGGCCCTTCTCGCTCTCCTTGTGCCGCGAGGCCTGGTCCAGCCGGCGGAACTCCTGGAAGATCTCGGCCTGCTTGGCCTCGGGGATGCCGGGGCCGCTGTCCCAGACCTCGATGGACAGCCGTTCGCCCTGGCGACGGCAGCCCAGCAACACCCGGCCCTCCTGGGTGTAGCGGATGGCATTGGAGAGGAAGTTCTGCACGATCCGGCGAAGCATCTGGGCGTCGCTGTCCACCCAGGCGCCAGTCGGCACCACCACCAGGTCGAGGCCGCGGTCCTCGGCCATCACCTCGAACTCGGCGCGCAGCGGGTGGAAGATGTCGGCCAGGGCGAAGTGGCTGCGTCGCGGCGTCAGGGCGCCGGCATCGAGCTTGGAGATGTCGAGCAGGGTACCCAGCAGTTCCTCGGCGGCCTGCAGGGAGTTGTCGATGTGGCCGATGGTGCGGCGCATCTCCTCGGCTTCCATGTCCTGGGACAGCGCCGAGGTGAACAGCCTCGCGGCGTTGAGCGGCTGCAGCAGGTCATGGCTGGCCGCGGCCAGGAAGCGGGTCTTGGAGGCGTTGGCGTCCTCGGCGACCTGCTTGGCCTGGCGCAGGGCCTGCTCGGCCTCGGCCCGCACCCGGTTCTCCTGGCGCAGGGCGGCGTTGGCCTCGGACAGCGCCTGGGTGCGCTCGCGGACCCGTTCCTCCAGGGTCTCGTTGGTCTCCTTGAGGGCGATCTCCGCGCGCCGGCGCTCGGTGATGTCCTGGTAAAGGGCGAAGAAGCCGAGGATGGCCCCGCTGTCGCCGAAGTGCGGCGTGTAGGTGACCAGCATGTAGCGCAGCCCCTCGGCGAGGCGCAGCGAGACCTCGAAGTTGACCCGCTCGCCGGCCAGTGCCCGGGCGATCCAGGGCTCGCGTTCCCGGGCCAGGGGTTCGGGCATCACCTCCTGGACCGGCTTGCCGATCACCGCGTTGCGGTCGATGCCGAAGGCCTGCTCGTAGGCCCGGTTGGTGAAGAGGTAGCGGCGATCCTTGTCGAAGTAGGCGATCAGCGCCGGCACGTTGTCGGTGTAGATCCGGATGTTGTTCTCCGAACGGATCAGGGCTTCCTCGATGCGCTTCTGCTGGGTGATGTCCTGGTAGGTGAAGACGAAGCCGCCGCCGGGCATGGGGTTGCCCTGGACCTCCAGCACGCTGCCGTCCTGGCGATAGCGGACGTAGCGATGGGGCTGGCCGTCGCGGATGTTGTCGAGCAGCAGCTGAACGTGCTCCTCCGGGTCGCCGGGGCCGTACTCGCCGCTGTGGGCGTTGTAGCGGAAGATCTTGTCGACCGGGGCGCCGACCCGGATCAGGTGGTCGGGGAAGCGGAACAGCTCCAGGTAGCGCTGGTTCCAGACCACCAGCCGCAGGTTCTGGTCCACCACGCTGATGCCCTGGTTGATGTTCTCGATGGTGGCCTGGAGCAGGGCGCGGTTGAACTCCAGCACCTGGGAGGCCTCGTCGACGATGGAGATCACGTCGGAGATGCCGATGCCGCGGCCCTGCAGGGCCGAGTTGACCACGATGCGCGCCGAGGAGGCGCCCAGCACCGAGGCCAGGAAACGCTCGGTGAACTGGATGACGTCGATGGAGGCCCGGGCATTGTCCTCCAGGGGCTTGCCGGTGCGTCGGGCGTAGTCGTCGAAGGCCCGGCCGACCTGGTCGGCGCTGAGGAAGCGTTCGCACAGCACCTTGAGGTCCCCCACCGTGGTGGCGCCGGTCCAGGGGCGGTTCACCGAGGTCTGGCGGGTCTCCACGCTGTCCACGAACAGCGAGGCCTGGATGCGCTCCACCACCCGCTGGGGGGTCATCTGGGAGACGAAGATGTAGGCGACCAGGTTGACCCCGAGTGACAGCATCACGCCGTGGGTGAAGCCGTCGCCGACGTTGAGGCCGAACAGCGCCGTGGGCGACAGCCAACCGATGCCCAGCGGCCCGCCGTCGAGCCAGGACGCCGGCAGGACCCCGGCGGAGATCATCGCCGGCATCAGCAGGCTGTAGGCCCAGATGGCGAAGCCGGCGTTCATGCCGACGATGACGCCCAGGCGGTTGCCGCGCTTCCAGTAGAGGCCGCCGATCAGCGCCGGGGCGAACTGGGCGGCGGCGGCGAAGGACAGCATGCCGATGGCGGCCAGGGAACTGAACTCGCCGATCAGCTGGTAGGCGCCGTAGGCCAGGGCCAGGATCGCCGCGATGGTGATGCGTCGAGCCCGCAGCACCAGGCGGCCATAGTCCCGGGCCTTGGTGTCGAACCAGCGTAGCCGGAACAGCGCGGGAATGACGATCTCGTTGGAGATCATGATCGACACCGCCACCGCGGCGACGATCACCATGCCGGTGGAGGCCGAGAAGCCGCCGATGAAGGTCAGCAGGGCCAGCCACTCGCTGCCCGCCGCCATGGGCAGGGCCAGCACGTAGCTGTCGGGTTCGACGCTGCCGTCGGCGAAGACGGTCAGGCCGGCGGCGGCCAGCGGCAGCACGAAGAAGGCGAAGGCCACCAGGTAGAGGGGGAAGAGCCAGCGAGCCTTGGCGGCATCGTCCCGATGGGTGTTCTCCACCACCGCCACGTGGAATTGGCGCGGCAGGCAGAGGATCGCCAGCATGGCCAGCAGGGTCTGGGCCCAGAAACTCTGGCCGAAGTCCTGCTGGGCGAGCTGGCGCTGCAGCTCGAGCTGGATGTCGGCGAAGGCCAGCAGGTCGCCGAGGCCGTCGAACATGCCCCAGGTGACGTAGGCGCCGAGCACCAGGAAGGCCACCAGCTTGACCAGCGACTCGAAGGCCACGGCATGGATCAGGCCCTCGTGATGCTCGGTGGCATCGGTATGGCGGGTGCCGAAGAGGATGGCGAAGGCCGCCATCACCAGGGCCACGTAGAAGGCGGTGTCGCCGAACAGCGGCGCCCGGGTGATGTCACCCGCGTCGGTGAGCACGCTGAAGGAGGTGGAGACGGCCTTCAGCTGCAGCACGATGTAGGGCAGGGTGCCGATCAGTGCCACCAGGCTGGCGAAGGCCGCCAGCGACTGGGTCTTGCCATAGCGGGAGGCGATGAAGTCGGCGATGGAGGTCACGTTCTGGTGCTTGGCGACGCGGATCATCTTGGCCAGCACCGGCCAGAACAGCAGCAGGGTGAGGATGGGGCCGACGAAGATGCTGGCGAAGGACCAGCCCGAGGTGGCCGCCTGGCCGACGGCGCCGTGGAAGGTCCAGGAGGTGCAGTAGATCGCCAGCGCCAGGCTGTAGATCACCGGTCGCCGGCGGCTGGCGCCGTGCTGGCGGGCCAGCCGGTCGCCGCGCCAGGCGATGGCGAACAGCACGGCGATGTAGAGCAGTGAGACGGCGATCAGCAGCCAGCCAGCGAACATGGGCACTCTCCCTCCGGTTGTCACCCATTCTAAGGCTCGCCGGGGCGCTGTCCACGCCGTCGTGGGGGATCAGGCCTCGCGGCAGAGCGCCCGGTGCAGCGGATCGTCGGCATCCAGGCGGCGCATTGCCTCGGTCTGCGGCCGGCGGGTGTCTTCGGCCAGCGGCACCAGCTCGCCGGTGCTGCAGTTCATCAGGTGGGGACGGTGGTCCAGCCGGTCGACGTGGGCGCGTTCGAAGCGATAGAGGATGAACTCCACGAGCCGCTGGTCGTTCGCCCGGGAGCGGACCAGGCTCTGCTCGTCGACCACCGTGAAGGCCGTGGTCAGCGGCACCAGGTAGGTCCAGGGGCGCCAGAAGGCCGAGCTCTGCTCGCTGGTCACCACGCGGGCCGAGTCCGGCAATTGGGCCTTCTTGTGTTCGAACCAGGAGTACTCGTGATGGACCTGGTAGGCGATCATGCCCAGGCGGCCCTGGGCCGGGACGATCCAGCGGGGCAATCGTCGCGCGCTCAGGGTGCGGAGCAGGAGGCCGATGCCCGCCGCGCCGAGTCCGGCGAAGACCGCCGCAATCAAGTGCCAAATCATGTGACAGCTTCCTGACAGCGATCGGGCTTCCCGAGGGAAGCCCGATGAGAGGTTGGGGCCGGCGCCTCGGGGCGCCGGGGTGGGATTATGACTCAGTGGTCGACGGCCATGCCAGCGCCCTTGGGATAGCGCACGCTCTCGACCAGATCCTGAATTTCCTTGGGCGGTTCCTCGGTCACCTTGGAGACGCCGAAGGCGACGGCGAAGTTGATGATCGCACCGACCGCGCCGATGGACAGCGGCGAGATCCCCAGCACCCAGTTCTCCGGAGTGTCCGCCAGGTTGTTGGTGCCCGGGATGAACAGCCAGCCCTTGTAGACGAAGATGTAGATCAGGGTGAAGGCCAGGCCGGTGAGCATGCCGGCGATGGCGCCCTTGTTGTTCACCCGCTTGGAGAAGATCCCCATCATCAGCGCCGGGAACAGCGAGGCGGCGGCGATACCGAAGGCCAGTGCCACCACTTGGGCGGCGAAGCCCGGCGGGTTGGCCCCCAGGTAGGTGGCCACGATGATGGCGACGGTCATGGAGATCCGCGCCGCCATCAGCTCGCCCTTCTCCGTGATGTTGGGGTTGATCGAGCCCTTGATCAGGTCATGACTGATCGCCGAGGAGATCGCCAGCAGCAGGCCCGCGGCCGTCGACAGGGCTGCCGCCAGGCCGCCCGCCGCGATCAGGCCGATGACCCAGCCGGGCAGGTTGGCGATCTCCGGGTTGGCCAGTACCAGGATGTCGTTGTTGACCGAGAGCTCGTTGCCTTCCCAGCCGCGCGCCTCGGCGGTCGACGCGAAGGCCTCGGTGTCGTTGTAGAGCTGGATACGGCCGTCGCCGTTCTTGTCTTCATACTGGATCAGGCCGGTTTCTTCCCAGGTGCGGATCCATCCGGGGCGCTCCTCGTAGAGGATCGGGTTGGTCGTGGCATCCGCGACGTTCTCGACCTGGCCGGCCATGTCGGGATAGACGGTGGTCGCGATATTGAGGCGCGCCATGGAGGCCACGGCCGGGGCGGTCAGGTACAGCAGGCCGATGAACACCAGGGCCCAGCCGGCGGACCAGCGCGCGTCGGCGACCTTGGGCACGGTGAAGAAGCGGATGATGACGTGGGGCAGGCCGGCGGTGCCGATCATCAGCGACAGGGTGAACAGCACCATGTTGAGCTTGTTGTCCACGTCCGCCGTGTACTCGTTGAAACCGAGCGCGGTGACCACTTCGTTGAGCTTGGCCAGCAGCGGCACGCCGGACTCGCTGTGATCGGAGAACAGGCCCAGCGGCGGGATCGGGTTGCCGGTCAGCTCCAGCGAGATGAACACCGCCGGGATGGTATAGGCGATGATCAGCACGATGTACTGGGCCACCTGGGTGTAGGTGATGCCCTTCATGCCCCCCAGCACCGAGTAGAAGAAGATCACCACGGCGGCGATGATCAGGCCGGTGGTGGCGTCCACCTCGAGGAAGCGCGAGAAGGCCACCCCGGCGCCGGCCATCTGGCCGATGACGTAGGTCACCGAGGCCACGATAAGACAGATCACCGCGACCATGCGCGCCTGCTTGCTGTAGAAGCGATCCCCGATGAATTCCGGCACCGTGAACTTGCCGAACTTGCGCAGGTAGGGCGCCAGCAGCATGGCCAGCAGCACGTAGCCGCCGGTCCAGCCCATCAGGAAGGTGGAGTTGGCGTAGCCGCCGGCCGCGATCAGGCCGGCCATGGAGATGAAGGAGGCCGCCGACATCCAGTCGGCGCCGATGGCCATGCCGTTGGTGATGGGATGCACCCCGCCGCCGGCCACGTAGAAGTCCTTGGTGGAACCGGCTTTCGCCCAGATGGCGATGCCGATGTAGATGGCGAAGGAAGCGCCCACGAAGAGGACGTTGATGGCGAATTGACTCATGCTGGCTTACTCCCCGAGCCCGAATTTCTTGTCCAGCCGATTCATCTTCCAGGCGTAGAAGAAGATCAGGCCGATGAAGGTCAGGATGGATCCCTGCTGGGCGAACCAGAAGCCCAGGTCGGTTCCGCCCACGGGAATGCCCGACAGCAGCGGGCGCAGCAGGATTGCACAGCCGTAGGACACTGCTGCCCACACGACCAGGCAGCCGGCGATCAGGCGGAGGTTGGCCGCCCAGTAGGCTTCCGCGTTGGGTTTCTCTTCTGCCATGGTGTTGCTCTCCACTTGTTGTTGGGGTTGGGAAGTCGCATCCAGCGTGCATGGGGCACCGCAGGGTCTTCCCCGGCCGCATGACCGGCCTGCGGCGAAATATCGGGGTGGCAGCGTGTCGTAATGAGGAAGCTCGAGTCGACGCCAGGGCGGTCTTTTGCAACCCGAGTGGCGTCACCCTCTCATCCTGGCAATCCGATACCGCCTTCCTGGTTGCATGGTTGAGATGCCTTCTCGGTGGCGGTATCACACGTCCACCTTGCCTGGGTAATGCTGGTCAACAACGTCGAAAAAAACATCGCAGACTTTCGTATCATGAGCGCAAAACGATTGAAAAGGGTTTCATTAAACATATGGAAATCAGTTGGATATGAAGGGTTGTGGGATTCTGTTACCTGGCAGTGAGGCGAAAGTAGGATGATCGTCTAACCGCGTGTCGAATGAGACCTTGGTCGAATCCGTGAGCGCGCATGACCTTGGTATGACGCCGAAAGTCGAAGCATTCCCGTGAGCGATGAGGAAGGAGGTGAGACCTTGGTCGAGTGAACCATGTCATCACCGGCAAGGGCCCGGATGGGTTCATAGAACCATGGTCTACGTTCTGGTGGATGGGTCGGCTTTGCTAATCTGGAGGCGAGCAGGATTCGCCCTGGCCATGCCGGCCCATTCCGTTGAGCATCCCATCGGGGGTTCAGCGAAGGTGGGCACGGCCGTCTCCGGCACGAGGACCGCCCCATGGTCGATGTCGATCTTTCCCAACCGCCGTTCAGCCTTCTCGACGAGGCGGGACGTGAGCGGGTACGCCACGGTATCGACCTCGCCTATTTCGATCGCGACGAGGTCATCCTCGAGACCGGGCAGCCCGGCGAGTATGTCTTCCTCATCCACAAGGGCGAGGTCGCGGAGCTGGATACCTCCCAGCCCGGGGCCCGGGAGCGGATCGGCCACTACACCAGCGGCGACCTCTTCGGGGCCATCAGCATCCTCAACGGCAAGAGTCGCTATCGGTTCCGGGCCGAGCAGGAATCCCTCTGCTACCTCCTGCCCAAGGGGCTCTTCCTGCAGTTGTGCGACGATTACCCGGCCTTCGCCGAGTTCTTTCGCCAGCGCCTGGCGCACAAGACCCGTCTGCTGACCGAACAGCGCGCCGCCGGTGGCGTGACGATGGCCGGCTTCATGCTCGCCCGGGTCGAGGAGTGCATGCGTCCCCCGCTCTGCCTGGCGGCGACCACGACCATCGCCGAGGCGGTGCGTACCCTTCACGAGGGGCATGCCGACAGCCTGCTGGTCGAGGGGGAGCAGGGGGCGGGCATGGTCACCAAGACCGACCTGCTCAACGCCCTGGTGCTCGAGGGACAGTCCCAGGACACCCCGCTGTCGTCGCTGGCGCATTTCACGCTGATCACCGTCCGAGCCGACCAGTACCTCTTCGAGGTGCTGGTGCTGATGACCCGCCACCAGGTGGAGCGGGTGGTGGTGATGGAGGCCGGGGCGCCGAAAGGCGTGGTGGAACTCACCGACGTGCTCAGCTACTTCTCCAGTCGCAGCTACGTGGTCAGCCTGCAGGTGGAGCAGGCCGGGGACCTGGAAGCGCTGGCCGCCGCCAGCCGTCGCACCCCCGAGCTGGTGCGGGCCCTCATGGCCCAGGGCGTCAAGCTGCGGTTCGCCATGGGGCTGCTCGCGGCGCTGAACGGACGAATCATCCACAAGGCTTGGGGCTTCCAGGTCGAGGAGCGCTACCGTCAGGACAGCTGCCTGATGGTCATGGGGAGCGAGGGACGCGGCGAGCAGATCCTCAAGACGGATCAGGACAACGGCCTGATCCTCGAGGATCACCTGGACTGGCCGGACCGTGCCGCCCAGATGCAGCGTTTCACCGAGACGCTGGTCGAGCTGGGCTATCCCCGCTGCCCGGGCAACATCATGGTGTCCAACCCGGAGTGGGTGGGCACCGAAACCCAGTGGAAGGAGCGTATCGCCCGCTGGGTGGAGCGCCGTGACGGCGACAGCCTGATGAAGCTGGCGATCATGCTCGATGCCCACGCCGATGAAGGCAACGCCGCCCTGCTGGAGCGGGTGAGGGGGGCGCTGTTCGAGGCGGCGTCCCGCGACGAGCTGCTGTTGTCCTACTTCGCCCGGCCGGCGCTGCACTTCTCCACTCCCTTGACCCTGTTCGGTTCGCTGAAGAAGCCCCAGCACGGCATCGACATCAAGAAGGGCGGCATCTTCCCCATCGTCCATGGGGTCCGGGTCATGGCACTCGAACGCCGCATCGGCGTGACCTCGACCCTGGAGCGGCTCGATGCCCTGGTGGAGGACGGCCGCCTGGAGGCGCGTTTCGCCGAGGACCTGGGCGAGGCCCTGTCACTGTTCACCGAGCTGCGTCTCAAGCAGCAGATCGCCCGGCTGGACGGCGAGGGGACCCCGTCGGACAAGCCGGATCGCGTCGTGGTCCAGGAGCTGTCGTCCCTGGAGCGCGACCTGCTGCGTGAGGCGCTGCATATCGTCAAGGACTTCAAGCAGCGACTCTCTCATCGCTATCACCTCGAATACTCGTGAGGACCCCGTCCCCGCCAAGCTGAGGAGGCTCGGATGCTCAAGACCCTGCGCCGGGTGGTGGATCGCCACCGCCATGCCCATGGCCGCTACGGCTGGCTCTTCCGCCCCTATACGGGGGAGGAGATGGTGGCGATCGCGGTCCAGGAGACCGGGCGCGACCCGCGGCATGCCGAGCCGCTGGCCATCGCGGCGGTGCGCATCCGCGGGGACCGGGTGCTGACCAGCGAGTCCCTCGAGCTTCGCCTGAAGCGGCCGGGGAGCCTGAGCGGGGAAGCCATCCGGCATCACGGCCTGCGCGGCATCGACCTGGACGAGGGGATGACGATCGACGAGGCCCTGGCCCGGCTGCTGGATTTCGTCGGCAACCGGCCGCTGGTCGGCTGGCGGCTGGACCGGGAGCTGTCCCTGCTCAACCGCCAGCTACGCCAGGCATTCGGCTTCGACCTGCCCAATGCCGGCATCGACCTGGCTCAGGTCTACGAGCGGCGCCAGCGCCATCATCATCCCCAGCTCGAGCCCTCTCCGCGCTTCGAGCAGGTCGCCGAGCGTCTGGGGGTACCGGTGATGGGACGTCACAGCGCCCTGGGGACCGCGGTGACCACCGCCCTGATCCACCTGCGCCTGGCCCGCCATTCCCAGATCAGGCGGACCTCCTGAAGGCCCCGTCCGGCGGGCCTTCCATCGCCAGCGCCGGGCCCGGAGTGGTAGCATAGGCGGCCGTTCACCCGTAGATGCCCTGGCAGCGCCCTGACCATGCAAGATGCCGTGATGTTCGACCCCCGTCCCGTCGAGGACGCCTTCCCCGCCGAGTCTCCCGCGCCCGGCGCCGATGGCCCTGACGCCAAGGCCAAGCGCGAGTTCAACAAGCTGCAGAAGCGCCTGCGGCGTCAGGTCGGTAACGCCATCATCGACTACGACATGATCCGGGACGGCGACAAGGTGATGGTGTGCCTGTCCGGCGGCAAGGACAGCTACACCATGCTGGAGATCCTGCGCAGCCTGCAGCGCAACGCGCCGGTGGCCTTCTCGCTGGTGGCGGTGAACCTGGACCAGAAGCAGCCCGGCTTCCCCGAGCACGTGCTGCCCGAGTACCTGGACGGAATCGGCGTCCACTATCACATCCTCGAGCGCGACACCTATTCGGTGGTCAAGGAGAAGACCCCGGAGGGCAAGACCACCTGCGCGTTGTGCTCCCGACTGCGGCGCGGCTCCCTGTACGGCTTCGCCGAGGAGATCGGCGCCACCAAGATCGCCCTGGGCCACCATCGCGAGGACATCCTCGAGACGCTGTTCCTCAACATGTTCTTCGGCGGCAGCCTCAAGGCCATGCCGCCCAAGCTGCTCTCCGACGACGGCAAGAACATCGTCATCCGCCCGCTGGCCTATTGCCGCGAGGCGGACATCGCCGAGTTCGCCCGGCAGATGGCCTTCCCGATCATTCCCTGCAACCTCTGCGGCTCCCAGCCCAACCTGCAGCGCCAGGTGGTCAAGGAAATGCTGGCCGAGTGGGAGGCCAAGCACCCCGGGCGGCTGGAGAGCATGTTCAAGGCGGTGACCAACGTGGCGCCTTCCCAGCTCGCCGATCGCGAGCTGTTCGACTTCGCCGGCCTCGAGGACAAGCAGCGGAGGCTGCTGGCCGACCGGATCGCGATCCACGACGAGGGCTGAGCGCGGCCGCAAGGCCGATGAGGCGACGCGCCACCCCGCCGATGGCCTCGGCGGGGTGGCGGCGTTTTGGGGCTCGGGAGCTGATGGCGCGTGGCCGCGGATGGCGGTCGTCTCACCGGCTATTCTTCAGTCGAGAGCCGTCGCCGGGAGCCATCGATGTCCACAGGCCGCCTTGCCTCGTTCGTCCGCCTGGCCATGCTGATCTTCCTGGTCGGTGTGGCGTCGTCGGCGGCGGGAGCGCAGGAGGCGAGCCTGCAGGAGCGCTGGCGTGCGGCGATCGCCGGGACGTCCTTCGCCGAGCCCGTCCGGGTGGCATCCGAGCAGCGGTCCTACTCGGTGAGCGGCAGCGTCCATGCCCGGCTCCCTCAGCCCTTTCCGGCGCTGGACGAGGAACTGACCTCGGCAGGGGCCTGGTGCGAAATCCTCTTCCTGCACCTCAACGTCAAGGCCTGTCGAGCGGACGACGAGGGCGGCAACGCCACCCTCCGCGTCCACGTCGGCAGGAAGCACTACCAGTCGCTCCAGGAGGCGGAGCGACTCGATCTGCAATTCCACGTCGGGGCGCGGCAGCCGGGATATCTCGCCGTCGTTCTGGAGGGCGACCGGGGGCCCTATGACACCCGCGCCTTCCGCCTTCGGCTGCGGGCGATTCCCGACGGCGAGGAGGCGAGCCTGATCGAGCTGCGCTATTCGTTGGTGTACGGGACTCCCGCCCGAGTCGCCCTCTGGGCCTACTTCACCTTCGCCGGCCGGGATCGCGTGGGCTTCACCGTCGAGGGACACGATGCGCGGGGGGAGCCTCGCTACGTCGGCGGCATGCGCGGCATGATCGAGCGCAATGTCATGCGCTTCTACCTGGCCCTCAGGGTCCATCTGGCGGGGCGCGAGCAGCGGCTCGAGACGCGGCTGCGGCGCTGGTTCGCGGCCACCGAGCGTTACCCGCGGCAGTTGCGCGAACTGGACGAGGCTAGCTATCTGGAGCAGAAGCGCCGTGCCCATCGTCGCCACCAGGCGCTGCGCGGCGAATGACGAGAAGCGAGGACCTTATGCCGAACCTGTACGCATCATTGCCCGAGGATCTCTCGACGGAAGTCTTCGACGTCCTCGTCCGCCACGAAGCCGTGACCATCGAGCGCATCGTCTCCCGGGGACACCGCTCCCCGCCGTCGGGCTGGTACGACCAGGCCCAGCATGAATGGGTGGTGGTGCTGAAGGGGGAGGCCGTGCTGGCCTTCGAGGACGAGGAAATCCGGCTGACGCCGGGGAGCCATGTCGATATCCCGGCCCACCGTCGCCACCGGGTGGCCTGGACGACGCCGGTGACGGACACCATCTGGTTGGCGGTGCATTACGGGCCCTGATCCGCCGGCCGTGCCCCCTCGCCGGGGGGCGTCAGCGGCAGCCTTCTTCCTCGGCCACCGCGATCAGCGCGTCCAGGTCGAGGATATTGACCTCACGACCGGAGACCGCCACCAGCCCCTGCTGCTGGAACCGGCCGAGGATGCGGCTGACGGTCTCCACGGCCAGCCCCAGGTAGTTGCCGATATCGGCCCGGGACATGGAGAGGCGGAAGCTGTAGGGCGAGTAGCCACGACGCCGGAAGCGGTCCGACAGGCTGGTGAAGAAGGTCGCCAGCCGCTGGTCGGCGGTCTTGCGCGACAGCAGGCGCATCATCCGGCGATCATCGCGCATCTCCTTGCTCATGCTGCGATAGAGCTGGGCGCGCAGCTCCGGCAGGCGCTCCGACAGCGCGTCGAGCCGGTCGAAGGGGATCTCGCAGACGGTGGTGGTCTCCAGCGCGATCACCGATCCCGGGTAGGCTTCCTCGTCGATGCCGTCGAGCCCCACCAGTTCGCTGGGCAGGTAGAAGTTGGTGAGCTGGTCGTCCCCGCTGCCCTCGGTGGTGACCTGCTTGAGGCTGCCCGAGCGGACGGCATAGACGCTGGTGAAGGGGCCCCCCTGGCGAAACAGCGACTCGCCCTTCTTGAGCGGCGCCCGGCGGCGGATGATGGCGTCGAACTCGTCCATGTCCTCGAGTTCCAGGGCCAGGGGCAGGCACAGTGAACTGAGGCTGCAGGTCTGGCAGCGGGTCTCGTTCAACAGTGAACGCCGCCTCCCGGCTGCGGTATCAGGCATGCGGTCCTCCTTGATGTTGGCTCTGCCCGACATTATGGAGGAAACACGCCGAATCGGCATAGCATCCCTTAGGAGGTACCCCCCGGCGGCAGGCGGTAGGCATCCAGGACACCGGCCAGTTCATCCAGGCGCCAGCGACCGGCCGGTGTGACCGCCAGGCGTCGTCCCCGTCGCTCGATCAGCCCCGCGCAGGCCGGGCCCTCCAGCCGGGACAAGGCGCCCGCGAGCCGTCGTTCGGCGTCGATGCCCAGCGCCCTGTCCAGGGCATCGAGATCCAGCACCCGGTCCCCGTACAGCATGGCGATGGCCTGGCGGCGAAGCCGGTCTTCCTCGGTCAGCCGGCGCCCCGAGGCGGTGGCCAGCCGTCCGGCATCCAGGGCCGCCGCATAGCCGGCGAGATCCGTGGCATTGCGGGCGCAGGCGTCCGGCAGCCGCGATACCGCCCCGACCCCCAGTCCCAGGCGGTCCCGGGCGGCCTCTCGCTGTGCCTGGCGCAGGGCATCGTCCTGGGCGGCACCGCGCCGGGCATAGTGCTCCCGTCCCAGGTGCACGTAGCCGGCCGTGACCAGCCGGGCATCGGCTTCGACGAGCATCTGGTGCGTCTCCGCCGGGAGGGGCAGGGTGGCGGGCGGTATATGGCGCTGACCGGGGTGGCGCTCGGGGCGATGACGGTAGGAGACCAGTCGTATGCGCGGCGGCGCCAGGGCGATGACCTGGCCCACGGTCTCGGCGATGCTGGTCCGGGTCTGGTAGGGCAGGCCGATGACCAGTTCCAGGGTCAGCGAGCGGAAACCGAGCCGGTCCGCCTCGTCGAGCAAGGGTTCGGTGAGTTGCCGGGGCTGCGGGCGGTTGATCGCCGCCTGGACGCGGGGGGCCAGGTCGATCAGCGGCAGGGTCAGTCGATTGAAGCCCAGCGCCTCGAGATGACGCAGGGTGAAGACATCGGCCTCGCGGGCGTCGATCTCGATCGTGAAGTCCCGGTCGCGGCCGGTCTCGAGCGGAAAGCGCGCCGCCAGCCGATCAATCAGCTCGCCCATCTGGTCCAGCCCCAGCAGGGTCGGGGTCCCGCCTCCCCAATGCAGGGCCTGCAGGCGACGCCCGGGATCCAGCCACTGCCGCAGCAGGACCATTTCCCGGTCCAGCCGGGCCAGGTAGGCGTCGGGGACCTGCCCGTCACCGGTGATGACCCGGCGCTCGCAATGCCAGCAGCCCTGCCGGCAATAGGGCAGGGCGAGGTCCATCGACAGGGGCCGACCGCCGGTGTTGCTGGCCGCCAGCGCCGCCCCGAAGGCCTCGGCGCCGAACTCGTCGCCGAAGGCCTCGGGCCTGGGATAGTCGTCATAGGTCGGCCCGGCTGCCGGCAGCGGGTGCCGTATCATCGCCTGGTGGGCAGGATGATCGCGCTCGGCTGGGGCGCTGAAGGGCATAGGGGCACTCCGGGATGACTGATGCCTTCATGCTAGTGCCGCCGGGGCCGGAGCGGATTGAGCTGGGTCAAGCGGGCCCGAGTTCGTCGGCTCAGTGGCCGCCGTGGGGGGCGCCGGCGGGCAGCAGGGCCCACAGCTGCCAGAGCGCGAAGCCGATGATCGCCAGGGCCGCCAGGCTGCGGGTGGCCGGATGGCGGATGAGGGCTCCCAGCTGGCGGGCGGCCAGGCCGGTCACCAGCAGGGCCGGCAGGGTACCCAGGCCGAAGGCGCCCATCAGCGCCGCGCCCCGGCCCGGTTCGGCGCTGGCCAGGCTCCAGGCCAGCATGGAATAGACCAGCCCGCAGGGCAGCCAGCCCCAGACGGCGCCCAGGGCGATAGCCTGGGGAATCTTCACGACCGGCATCAGCCGCCGGCCGACCGGTTCCAGGTAACGCCAGAGTCGCCGGCCCAGGGCCTCGACTCGCAGCAGCCCCTTCCACCAGTCGGCGATGTAGAGGGCCATCAGGATCAGCATCACAGCGGCCAGGACCTGCAAGGCCAGGCGTGCGCCGGGCGCGATCCCGATCAGGGTGCCGAGGCCGGCCACCAGGCCGCCGGCGACCATGTAGCTGGCGATGCGCCCCAGGTTGTAGCCCAGCAGCAGGCCCGAGAGCCGGGCGGGGTGACGCATGCTGGGCGGCACGGCGAAGGTCAGGGCGCTCATGATGCCGCCGCACATGCCGATGCAGTGGGCGCCGCCGAGCAGGCCGAAGACGAAGGCCGCGGCCAGCGGCGGCAGGTCGAGTCCGGTGGGATCCATCAGGTGTCCGGGGAGTCGTCGTCTTGCCGTCCGCGCTCGCCGCGGGAGCGGTCCCGCTCCTCCGGGGGGCGGTCGTTGTCGTCCTCGTCGAAGAGGATGCGATGGGCCGGGCCTTCCAGGTCCTCGAACTGGTCGTGCTTGACGGCCCAGAAGAAGGCCCAGACGGCCGCGCCCAGAAGGATCAGTGACAGCGGGATCAGCAGGTAGAGGATGGTCATGCGTGCTCGGGTCTCGTAGCGGGCGTGGCGGTCGCGGGGGTCCAGCGCGCCAGGCGCAGGGCCTCGGCGGCGACCACCAGGGAGCTGGCCGACATGCCGAGGGCGGCGAGCCAGGGCGGTACCCAGCCCATCGCCGCGAGCGGCAGGGCGGCCAGGTTGTAGACCAGGGCCCAGCCGAGATTCTGGCGGATGATTCGCCGGGTGGCGAGGCCGATCTCGATGGCCTCGACGATACGCATGAGGCGCGGGCCGAGCAAGACGGCATCGGCCCGGGTGCGGGCCAGGTCGGTGGCGCCGTTCATGGCGATGGCCAGGTCGGCTCCGGCCAGCACCGGGACGTCATTGATGCCGTCGCCGACCATGGCCACCCGCTGGCCAGTGGACTGGACGGCACGCAGCCGGGCGAGCTTGTCCTCGGGACTCGCCTTGGCGCGCCATTCCTCGATGCCCAGTCGTTCGGCCAGCGAGCGGGTGGCCCCCTCGGTGTCGCCGGACAGCAGCTCCACCGCCAGGCCACGGGCCCTGAGGGCGGCGATGGTCGTCTCCGCATCGTCGCGCAGCCGGTCGCGCAGGGCGAACCAGGCCCGCGGCTCGCCGGCCTCGGCGAGCAGCAGCCAGTGGCCGTCGTCCGGTGGCGCCGGCGCCGCCTCGGGGGCCGCGAATTCCGGGGTGCCCAGCCGCCAGGAATGGCCGTCGAGGCGCCCCTCCAGGCCCTGGCCCGGGCGGCTGATCACGTCCTCGGCCCGAAGCCCGCCCCGCCGGTGAGGGCGGAAGGCTCTCGCGATGGGGTGCTCGGAGTGCGCCTCCAGGGCGGCGGCCACGGCGGCGAGGCGGTCCGGGTCGCCGTCCTGGAGCGGCTGGATCCGTTCCAGGCTGATTTCTCCGGCGGTGAGGGTGCCGGTCTTGTCGAAGATCACGCGATCCAGCTGGGCCAGGGTCTCCAGGGCATCGGCCCGGGTCAGCAGCACCCCGCGGCGATGGAGCTGGCCGTGGCCGGCGGTCACCGCGGTGGGGGTGGCCAGTGCCAAGGCACAGGGACAGGTGACCACCAGCACCGACAGGGTGACCCAGAAGGCCCGAGACGGCTCGATGAACCACCAGGCCAGCGCCACGGCGGCGGCGATCAGCAGCACCTGGAGCACGAAGTGGTGAGCCAGTCGGGCGGTGACCCGGGCGATCCGGGGCCGGCTGGCGAAGGCGCGGTCGGTGAGGTCCACCAGCCTGGCCGCCCGGGCGTCCTGCCCGGCCCGGGTCACGCGCACCGTGAGCGGGCTCTCGATGTTCTGGCTGCCGCCGGTCACGGGGTCGCCGGTCCGGCGGGTCACCGGCAGGGTCTCGCCGGTGAGCATCGACTCGTCGAGGCTGGACTCGCCATTCTCGATCACCCCGTCGGCGGGGACTCCATGGCCGGGCCTGACCAGCACCCGGTCCCCGGTGGTGAGCTCGCTGGCCGGCAGGATGCGCTCCGTGCCGTCCGCGGCCAGGCGGATGGCCGAGAGGGGCAGGGCATCGGCCAGGGCATTGCCGGCGCGCCCGCTGCGCCGTCTCGCGCGAACTTCCACGTAGCGCCCGAAGAGCAGGAAGAAGGTGAACATGGCCACGGAGTCGAAGTACACATCCCCTTCTCCGAGGATCACCGCCCAGGCGCTGGCCAGGTAGGCCGAGCCGATGGCCAGCGACACCGGCACGTCCATGCCCAGGGTGCGCATCCGCAGGTCGCGCCAGGCGCCGGCGAAGAAGGGCTGGGCCGAGAACAGCACCACGGGGGTGGTCAGGGCGAAGGCCAGCCAGTGGAAGAGGGCGTCGAAGTCGGCATCGAGGCCATCCTGTCCGGCCACGTAGAAGGGGATGGAGAACATCATCACCTGCATCATCCCCACCGCGGCGACGATCAGGCGACGCACGTTCATGCGTTCCCGGCGTCGCAGGCGGCTCTGGGCGGCATCGGGCTCGTAGGGCTGGGCCTGATAGCCGATCGCGGCCATCTCGGCCAGGATTCGCGAGAAGGCCAGGCGCTCGGGGTTCCAGTCGACCCTCACGCGATGATGGGAAAGGTTCACCGCACTGGCGGCGACCCCGTCCAGGGCATTCAGCCGATGCTCGATCAGCCAGGCGCAGGCCGCGCAGGTGATGCCGTCCACCGCCAGGGTCGCATGGACCCGGCCGCCCTCGCCGGGATGGACGAAGCGCGACTGCAGCCCGGGGTCGTCGAACACCGCCCAGGTCTCGGCCCGGGCCGCCTGGTGATCGTCCGGGCGTTCCGGCAGCTCGGTGCGGAAGCGATAGTAGCTGGCAAGCCCGCCGTCGACGATGGCGTGGGCCACCGCCTCGCAGCCGGGGCAGCACAGGGGGTGGACGACGTCGTCCAGGGTGATCGTCCAGGGAGCGTCGCCCGGCACCCGACTGCCGCAGTGGTAGCAGGCGGGGGCCGCGACGGAAGAGCTCAGGGCGGTGGTGGTCATGGCGGAGGATCAGATCCCGGGGAGCAGGGCGATCTCGTCCTCGGTCGGGAAGCGGGCCTCGCCGGTCAGGCGCCAGGCCGCCTCGGGCCCCTCCTCGGGCTGCAGGTGCAGGTACCAGCGGTAGCGCAGCGGCTCCTCCAGCATGGTCACGTAGCGGCCGGCGCGCACGTGCTCGAGGGTCAGGGTGCGATCGCGAGCGCTCTCGGTGGGGAAGATCAGCTTCAGCACCAGCTGCTCGGGATACGGCTCGCCGTTCAGGTCGACGACGATGTCGCCGGTCGCCGGATCGGCGCGCAGGGTCGCCGCCAGGCCCAGGGCGCTGGCCTGCTCCTGCTTGGCGATCCGCTCGTTGATGGCCAGGCCTTCCTTGTAGTAGTCCTGGGCCACGGTGCCGTCGAAGTAGCGGATCGACAGGGTCAGGTAGACCAGGCTGAAGGCCACCGAGGAACCCAGCAGCCCGATCAGGAACCAGGGCCAGAACTGCTTGTACCAGGGCGGGATATGTTCGTGTTCCGCCGTCATCAGCGGGTCTCTCCTATGAAGCGGCTGTCGCGCTCGAGCCCGATGTCGGGGTCGTCGATGGCCTCGAGGCGCAGCAGGATCTCGTGACTGGGCAGGTCGATGGATTCGGGGGGCACGGTGGCCTCGATCACCAGCTGACGGGACTCGCCGGCGGGCACACTGACCCGCTCGGTGTCCAGGACCAGGCCCGGCAGGCCGGAGGCCTCGAGCCGGTAGGTGTGATCCTCGCGGTCGAGGTTGCGCACCGTCAGGGTGTAGACATTACTGATCTCGCCGTCCCGCGTCATCCGGAACAGCTCGTTGCGGTCGCGTTCCACCTCGAAGCCCACCGCGGCGCGGTCGGCCACCGCCCAGGCGAACAGGCCGATCATCACCAGCAGTGCGGCCAGGTAGCCGAGCAGGCGCGGCCGCAGGATGTGGGTCGGCTTGCCCTCCAGGGCGTTCTCGGTCGTATAGCGGATCAGGCCGCGCGGATAGCCCATCTTGTCCATCACGCTGTCGCAGGCGTCGATGCAGGCCGCGCAGGTGATGCACTCGTACTGCAGGCCTTCGCGGATGTCGATGCCGGTAGGGCAGACCTGAACGCAGAGGTCGCAGTCGATGCAGTCGCCGTGGCCGGCGGCCCGGGCCTCGTCGTGGCTGAGGCGCTTCTTGCGCGGGCCGCGGGGTTCGCCCCGGGCGCTGTCGTAGGACACGATCAGGGTGTCGCGGTCGAACATCACCGACTGGAAGCGGGCATAGGGGCACATGTAGATGCACACCTGTTCGCGCAGCCAGCCGGCGTTGAGGTAGGTGAAGACGGTGAAGAAGCCCACCCAGAAGTAGGACCAGCCGTGGGCCTCCAGGGTCGGCAGTGCCACCACCAGGTCGCGGATCGGGGTGAAGTAGCCGACGAAGGTGATGCCGGTCGCGGCGGCGATGGCCAGCCAGACGACGTGCTTGGCGGTCTTGCGCCGCAGCTTGTCGGCATCCATCTCGCGCTTGTCGAGCTTGATGCGGCGGTTGCGCGGACCCTCCAGGCGGTGCTCGACCCAGATGAACAGGAAGGTCCAGACGCTCTGGGGGCAGGTGTAGCCGCACCAGACCCGGCCGGCGAACACCGTGATGAAGAACAGGCCGAAGGCGCAGATGATCAGCAGCCAGGAGAGCAGCATGAACTCCTGGGGATAGAAGGTGGCGCCGAAGATATGGAATTCACGCCCGGGCAGGTCGAACCACACCGCCGGCCGGTCGCCCCACTGGATCCAGGGAATCAGGAAGAAGGCGAGCATCAGCGCCCAGTTGGCGCTGCGCCGCAGGCGCTGGAAGACGCCCTTGATCTCGCGCACGTAGATATGGCGGCGGCTGGCGTACATCTCCTGGGTGACCGTCTCCCCGGGCTGGTGATGCTTCACGGGGTCCGGAGTCACGTCACGGGTGGGGATCTTCTCGCTCATGGCAGGCTCACGGCAGGCAAGGTGAGGGCAGGGCCAGGCCCTGTCGATGGGCCCGATTGTAGCGAGCGGGGGCTCCAACGAGAAAGGGTGCGACCCCAGGCCACACCCTTCGCTCGCGCCCGGGAGGCCGGGCTTATTCCTCTTGGCTCAGGCTATAGACATAGGCGGCCACCAGGTGGACCTTGTCTTCGCCGATGTAGGCGGCCTGAGCCGGCATGTGGCCGTTGCGGCCGTTGCGCAGGGTCTGGGCGATGGCCGCGTCCAGCGGCTGACCGGGCTGGCGATACAGCCAGGCATCGTCGGTCAGGTCGGGCGCGCCCAGGGCCTGATTGCCGGTGCCGTCGGGCCCGTGGCAGGCCGCACAGACGGAGGCGAAGACCGCCGCACCCTGTTCGGCGCGCTCGGGGTCCTCGGCCTGGCCGGAGAGCGACATCACGTACTGGGTCAGGTTGGCGATGTTCTCTTCGCCGAGCTGCTGCCAGGAGGGCATCAGGCCGTTGCGCCCGTTGGTGAGGGTCTGGACGATGTTCTCCGGCGCGCCGCCATACAGCCAGGCGTCGTCGGTCAGGTTGGGGAAGCCGTAGCCGCCCTTGGCGTTGGAGCCGTGGCAGATGGCGCAGTTGTTGAGGAAGATGCGCTCGGCCACCTTCATGGCCTCCCCGTCCCGGGCCAGCTCCGGGATCGGCACCTCTTCGTACTGGGCGAAGATCGGCGCGTACTGCTCCTCGGCGCGGGCCACTTCCTCCTCCCACTGGTTTTCCTGGGTCCAGCCCAGCAGGCCGGCGTAGTTGCCGAGGCCGGGGTAGAGCACCAGGTAGCCCAGGGCGAAGATCACGGTGCCCACGTAGAGCTGGAACCACCAGCGCGGCAGCGGGTTGTCGTATTCCTCGATCTCGTCCGCGGCGTGGCCGGTGGTCTCCACGTTGCCTTCCGCGTCGGGCGTCTTGTCGGTCTTCCGGTTGGCGAACAGCAGCCAGGCGCTGATGGCGATGGTGCCCAGCGTGATGACGATGATCCAGGCGCTCCAGAAGCCGGAAAGGGAGTCACCCCAAAGATTGTTCATGCGTTCCTGTCTCCCTTGTTCTGTCGGGAATCGGCCTCGACGGAGGCGCTCTTGTCACGGTTCGGTCGTTCATCCTCGTCGGCGAAGGGCAGGTTGGCCGCTTCGTCGAAATCCTTCTTGCGTCGCTTCGAGTAGGCCCACCAGACGAGCCCCAGGAAGGCGACGATCAGGATGCCGGTGATGATGCCGCGAACGGTCCCGATATCCATGGTCAGCGCGTGTCCTTGAGCACGGTGCCGAGCTGTTGCAGGTAGGCCACCAGGGCAGTGATCTCTCGCTCGCCGCGGACCTCGTCGCGCGCGTTGGCGATCTGCTCGTCGGTGTAGGGCACGCCGAGGGTGCGCATGGCCCGCATCTTGTCGGCGATGTGCTCGCCGTCGAGGGTGTTCTCGAACAACCAGGGGTAGGCCGGCATCACCGACTCCGGCACCACGTCGCGCGGGTTGTACAGGTGGGCGCGGTGCCAGTCGTCGCTGTAGCGACCGCCGACCCGGGCCAGGTCCGGCCCGGTGCGCTTGGATCCCCACAGGAAGTTGTGCTCGTAGACGGACTCGCCGGCCACGCTGTAGTGGCCGTAGCGCTCGGTCTCGGCACGGAAGGGGCGGATCATCTGGGAGTGGCAGCCGACGCAGCCTTCGCGACGGTAGATGTCACGCCCGGCCAGTTCCAGGGCGGAGAGCGGCTTCAGGCCCTCCACCGGTTCGGTCGTCTGCTTCTGGAAGAACAGCGGCACGACCTCGGCCAGGCCGCCGAAGCTGATCACCACCAGGACCAGCACGGCGAGCAGGCCGACGTTCTTTTCGACAATCTCGTGTCTCATTGGTGTCTCGTTCCCTGTTGGCTCAGGCGGTCTGCGGAATCGGCTGACGGAGGCTTTCCTGACGGCGCACTGTCATGAACACGTTGAAGGCCATGATCAGCATGCCGACCACCCAGCACAGGCCCCCGATCATCCGCACGATGTAGCCCGGGCCGCTGGCCTCGACGGATTCGACGAAGGTGTACATCAGGGTGCCGTCCGGGTTGACGGCGCGCCACATCAGGCCCTGCAGGATACCGTTGACCCACATGGCGGCGATGTAGAGCACGGTGCCGATGGTGGCCAGCCAGAAGTGCACGGCGATCAGGCCCACGGAGTACATCTCGGTGCGGCCGAACAGGCGCGGAATCAGGTGATACATGGAGCCGATGGTGATCATCGCCACCCAGCCCAGGGCGCCGGCGTGGACGTGACCGATGGTCCAGTCGGTGTAGTGGGAGAGGGCGTTGACGGTCTTCACCGCCATCATCGGGCCCTCGAAGGTGGACATGCCGTAGAAGGACAGGGCCACCACCAGGAAGCGCAGGGTCGGGTCGGTACGCAGCTTATGCCAGGCGCCGGACAGGGTCATCATGCCGTTGATCATCCCGCCCCAGGAGGGGGCCAGCAGGATGATGGACATGATCATGCCCAGCGACTGGGCCCAGTTGGGGAGGGCGGTGTAGTGCAGGTGGTGCGGCCCGGCCCACATGTAGACCATGATCAGCGCCCAGAAGTGGACGATGGACAGGCGGTAGGAGTAGACGGGGCGCTCGGCCTGCTTGGGCACGAAGTAGTACATCATCCCCAGGAAGCCGGCGGTCAGGAAGAAGCCCACCGCGTTGTGGCCGTACCACCACTGGGTCATGGCGTCGATGGCGCCCGAGTAGAGCGAGATCGAGTACATGGCGGAGACCGGAATCGCCGCGCTGTTGACGATGTGCAGCACCGCCACGGTGAGGATGAAAGCGGCGAAGAACCAGTTGGCCACGTAGATGTGGGAGGTCCGGCGCTGCTTGATGGTCCCCAGGAAGACGATGGCATAGCTGATCCACACCACCGCGATCAGGATGTCGATCGGCCACTCGAGCTCGGCGTATTCCTTGACCTCGGTATAGCCCATGGGCAGGGTCACCACCGCGGCCAGGATCACCGCCTGCCAGCCCCAGAAGGTGAAGGCGGCCAGCTTGTCGGAGATCAGGCGCGTCTGGCAGGTCCGCTGTACCACGTAGTAGGAGGTGGCGAACAGCGCCGAGCCGCCGAACGCGAAGATGACGGCGTTGGTGTGGAGGGGGCGCAGGCGGCCGAAGCTCGTCCACGGCAGTCCCAGGTTCAGTTCCGGCCATACCAGCTGTGCGGCAATCGTGACACCGAGGGCCATGCCCACGATGCCCCACACCACAGTCATGATCGCGAACTGCCGAACTACCTTGTAATTGTAGGTCGGGTGTTCAAGTGCTGTGCTCATGTCAGGTTCCCATCGAACGCGGTTTGGGGGTGGCCCGCGGCATTCTGCCCCGAGTCGACCTCCCGCAGGATGATGCAGGTCAATAACCACCCGGGATTCTAGCGCAGGCATGCCATAAGCTGAACAAGTGAATCGCCGGATTCTGAACCAAGGGAGCCCGAAATTGTCCGACCATTCTTCTCAATCTTTTCCTCTCATCTCCCTCGACTCCCTGGGGGCCAGGCTGCGTGATGGCGTCTCGGGAGCCTGGTCGATCGAGGGGCTCGGCCCCCTCGAGGTGGAGGGGGATGGCCGCGCCGGGAGACTGCTGCTGACCCATGGTGCCGGGGCTGGTCAGGACACGGCCTTCCTGAGAGGACTGCGCCGGGCCCTCGCCGACTCCGGGGTCCAGACGCTCGCCATCGAGTTCGCCTACCTGCGTCGGATGCGCGAGGAAGGCCGCCGCCGTCCCCCGCCCAGGGTCGATCACCTGGTCGAGGAACTGGCCCAATGGTGCGACAGCGTGTCGCATCATTGTCCCTCTCCCCTGTGGCTGGGGGGCAAGTCCATGGGGGGGCGGGTGGCCAGCCTGCTGGCGGCTCGGGATGGCGCCCCCGGCCTGGTGCTCTGCGGCTATCCCTTCCACCCGCCCCGCAAGCCGGACAGGCTGCGTCTCGACCACTGGCCGCGGCTGGATTGCCCGACCCTGGTGGTACAGGGCACGCGGGATCCCTTCGGCACGCGTGAGGAAGTGAGCGGTTACCCCCTGCCGGGCGTCGCCGAATTGCACTGGCTCGAGGACGGGGATCATGACTGGAAGCCTCGACGTGCCTCGGGACGGACACAGGAGGACCTCATCCGCGAGGGAGGGCGCTGGATCGCCGAGGCCATGGGACGCCATGGCAGTACCGCCTGAATCGGCCAAGTGGATGAATGGCCTGTGGTTCTCTTGCCGGGACGAAATGGGGCGGGATGAAAAAACGCGTTGACAATGCCGCCGGCCCCTGTAGAATGCAGCGCCACGTGACCGGGGGTGGTTAGCTCAGCCGGGAGAGCACCAGCCTTACAAGCTGGGGGTCACAGGTTCGATCCCTGTACCACCCACCATTGCCCTGCAATGGCCCGATCATGTCGCAGAAACGAGTGCGGACCGGTAGTTCAGTTGGTTAGAATGCCGGCCTGTCACGCCGGAGGTCGCGGGTTCGAGTCCCGTCCGGTCCGCCAGCGTTTCCTGCACCGCATCATCTTGCGGACCGGTAGTTCAGTTGGTTAGAATGCCGGCCTGTCACGCCGGAGGTCGCGGGTTCGAGTCCCGTCCGGTCCGCCACGATGACGCACACAATCGATGCAGTACGCGTGGGCGATTAGCTCAGTTGGTTAGAGCACCAGCCTCACATGCTGGGGGTCACTGGTTCGAGTCCAGTATCGCCCACCACGCGGACCGGTAGTTCAGTTGGTTAGAATGCCGGCCTGTCACGCCGGAGGTCGCGGGTTCGAGTCCCGTCCGGTCCGCCATCTGCAAAGCGAATTCCCGGCCCCGAGTCTCAAGACTCGGGGCTTTTTCGTGTGGTTGACTTCCTCTTGGGCTTTACGTTTCGCGAACGGCTATCATACAGTTGTTTGAATTCTGGACGCCCGAGAGCGAGGAGCTTGACCGTGACCGATTTCCCCCACCTGTTCCGTCCCCTGGCACTGGGACCGCTGACGTTGCCCAATCGGGTGCTGATGGGGTCGATGCACACCAACCTGGAGGAGCTTCCCGACGGCCTCGATCGCCTGGCGGCCTTCTACGCCGAGCGAGCTCGGGAAGGCGTGGCGCTGATCGTCACCGGCGGCATCGCGCCCAACCCCGAGGGGGCGGTCGCCGAGGGCGCGATGACCCTGGAGCGCCCCGAGCAGGTGGCAGGCCATCGGCGGGTGACCGGAGCCGTGCACGCCGAGGGCGGCCATATCTGCCTGCAGATCCTGCATGCCGGTCGCTACGCCTACGCCGCCGAGCCGGTGGCACCCTCGCCGCTGAGGGCTCCCATCAACCCCAGCACGCCTCGGGAACTGACCGCGGACGAGGTCGAGCGGACCATCGACGACTTCGTGCGCTGCGCGAGCCTGGCCCGGGAGGCCGGCTACGACGGCGTCGAGGTGATGGGTTCCGAGGGCTATCTCATCAACCAGTTCGTCTGCCGGCGCACCAACCACCGCCAGGACGCCTGGGGTGGCGGCTTCGAGCGACGCATCCGCTTCCCGGTGGAGATCGTGCGGCGGATACGCGAGGCCCTGGGGCCGGATTTCCTGATCATCTTCCGGTTGTCGATGATCGACCTGGTGGAGGAGGGCAGCACCCAGGACGAGGTGGTCGCCCTGGGGCGGGCCATGGCGGCCGCGGGCGCCGATGTCATCAACACCGGCATCGGCTGGCACGAGGCCAGGGTGCCCACCATCGTCACCAGCGTTCCCCGGGCCGCGTTCAGCGAGGTCACCCGGCGCATGAAGGCCGAGCTCGACGTGCCCCTGGTCGCCACCAACCGCATCAACATGCCCGAGGTGGCCGAGCGGCTTCTGGCCGAAGGACATGCCGACCTGGTGTCCATGGCCCGGCCCTTCCTGGCCGACCCCGCCTGGGTGACCAAGGCCCGCGAGGGCCGGCCCCAGGAGATCAACACCTGCATCGCCTGCAACCAGGCCTGCCTGGATCACACCTTCCAGGGCAAGCTGACCTCCTGCCTGGTCAATCCCCGGGCCTGTCACGAGACCGAGCTGGTCGTCGCCCCGGCCGCCGAGTCGCGGGCCATCGCCGTGGTGGGGGGCGGCCCGGCCGGGCTCGCCGCGGCCGTCACCGCCGCCCGGCGTGGCCATGCCGTGACCCTCTTCGAGCGCCAGTCGGCGCTCGGCGGCCAGTTCAACTATGCTCGGCGAATCCCCGGCAAGGAGGAGTTCGACGAGACCCTGCGCTACTTCCGGGTGATGCTGGACAAGCATGGCGTCCGGGTCCGCCTGGGGAGCGAGCCCGGCCTGCACGAGCTCCGGGACTTCGACGAGGTGATCCTGGCCACCGGAGTGCGCCCGCGCAAGCTCGACCTGCCGGGGATCGAGCATCCCAAGGTGCTCGCCTATCCGACGGCCATCCTGCATCCCGAGCGGGTCGGGCCGAGGGTGGCCATCATCGGCGCCGGCGGCATCGGCTTCGACGTGGCGGAGCTGCTCACCCATGTCGGCCATCCGGCCCTGGATATCCAGGCCTGGTGCGACGAATGGGGCGTGGATCTGGCGGTGAGCACGCCGGGCGGGCTGCGCGAACCCGAGCGTCCGCCGGTGCCGCGCCGGGTGACCCTGCTGCAGCGCAAGGCCTCCAAGCCCGGCAAGGGGCTCGGCGTCACCACTGGCTGGGTCCATCGGGCATCACTGCGCCATCGTGGGGTCGAGGCCCTGGCCGGCTGCGAGTACATGGGCATCGACGACGCGGGCCTGCACATCCGGATCGACGGCGAGCCCCGGCTGCTCGAGGTCGACTCGGTGGTGATCTGCGCTGGCCAGGTATCGGTACGTGACTGGCTCGAGCCGCTGCGCGAGGCCGGCGTCTCGGTGCATATCATCGGCGGCGCCGATGAGGCCGCCGAGCTCGACGCCAAGCGGGCCATCGACCAGGGAACCCGGCTCGCGGCCGCCCTCTAATGCGCCCGGCCCGGCTCCTCGCCGGTCGGGCGGGGCCGGCCCTCCCTCCTTCTTTCTCACCTGCCGCCTCGCCCGCGTCCGCCCCCGCCGGGACCGGGCATGACAATTTGCACAGTTGATAACGAACCGGCGACCACCTTCGGGGTTCATAGGAATTAGTAGCATGATGCGTTGAAGGCGAGAGCCCCCCTGGTCCGGTTGGGCTGACTACGCTGAAGCTACCGATCCCGGCTGGCAGGCTGGTCCGTCAGGCCGGAGCTCCGGGCTTTAAGGAGGCATCCATGAGCATCTTCGATCATGTGCAGAACCGCTATGAACGTATCCAGCAGGAGGAGATGAGCCTGCAGGAGTATCTGGAACTCTGCCGTGAGGACCCCTCGGCCTATGCCAGCGCGGCCGAGCGCATGCTGGAGGCCATCGGCGAGCCCGATGTCATCGACACGGCCAAGGATCCTCGCCTGTCGCGGATCTTCTCCAACAAGGTCATCCGCCGCTACCCGGCCTTCTCCGAGTTCTATGGCATGGAGGAGGCGATCGAGCAGATCGTCGCCTACTTCCGTCATGCCGCCCAGGGGCTGGAGGAGAAGAAGCAGATCCTCTACCTGCTCGGTCCGGTGGGGGGCGGCAAGTCGTCCCTGGCCGAGCGCCTCAAGCTGCTGATGGAGCATATCCCCTTCTACGCGATCAAGGGCTCGCCGGTGCAGGAATCGCCGCTCGGCCTGTTCTCGCCCGAGCACGACGGCGAGCTGCTGGAGAAGGAGTACGGCATTCCCCAGCGCTATCTGAAGAGCGTGATGTCGCCCTGGGCGGCCAAGCGACTCAAGGAGTATGGCGGGGACATCACCCAGTTCCGGGTGGTGCGCCTCTACCCGTCGCGGCTCAACCAGATCGCCGTCTCCAAGACGGAGCCCGGTGACGAGAACAACCAGGACATCTCCTCGCTGGTCGGCAAGGTCGACATTCGCCAGCTGGAGCTCTATTCCCAGGACGACCCGGACGCCTACAGCTTCTCCGGCGGCCTGTGCAAGGCGAACCAGGGCCTGATGGAGTTCGTCGAGATGTTCAAGGCGCCGATCAAGGTGCTGCATCCGCTGCTGACCGCCACCCAGGAGGGCAACTACAACCCCACCGAGGGCATGGGCGCGATCCCCTTCGACGGCGTCGTGCTGGCGCACTCCAACGAGAGCGAGTGGCAGACCTTCCGCAACAATCGCAACAACGAGGCCTTCCTCGACCGGGTCTACATCGTCAAGGTGCCCTATTGCCTGCGGGTGACCGAGGAGATCAACATCTACAAGAAACTGCTCGAGCACTCCTCGCTGGCCGAGGCGCCCTGCGCGCCGGACACCCTGCGGATGCTGGCGCAGTTCTCGGTGTTGTCGCGGCTCAAGGAGCCGGAGAACTCCAGCATCTATTCCAAGATGCGGGTCTATGACGGCGAGAATCTCAAGGATACCGATCCCAAGGCCAAGTCGATCCAGGAGTATCGGGATGCCGCCGGGGTCGACGAGGGGATGGACGGGCTCTCCACCCGTTTCGCCTTCAAGATCCTGGCCAAGGTCTTCAACTTCGACAACCACGAGGTGGCGGCCAATCCCGTGCACCTGCTCTACGTCCTCGAGCAGCGCCTCGAGCAGGAGCAGCTGCCCAAGGAGACCTTCGAGCGCTACCTGCGCTTCATCAAGGAGTTCCTGGCCCCGCGCTACGTGGACTTCATCGGCAAGGAGATCCAGACGGCCTACCTCGAGTCCTACTCCGAGTACGGCCAGAACATCTTCGATCGCTACGTCACCTATGCCGACTTCTGGATCCAGGACCAGGAGTACCGGGACCCGGAGACCGGCGAGCTCTTCGATCGCCAGTCCCTGAACGAGGAGCTGGAGAAGATCGAGAAACCGGCCGGCATCTCCAATCCCAAGGACTTCCGACACGAGGTGGTGAACTTCGTGCTGCGGGCCCGGGCCCAGAACAACGGCATGAACCCGAGCTGGCAGTCCTACGAGAAGCTGCGCGGCGTGATCGAGCACAAGATGTTCGCCAACACCGAGGAGCTGTTGCCGGTGATCTCGTTCAATGCCAAGGCGTCGACGGCGGATCAGAAGAAGCACGAGGACTTCGTGGCCCGCATGGTCGAGCGTGGCTACACCGAGAAGCAGGTGCGCCTGCTCTCCGAGTGGTACCTGAGGGTGCGCAAGTCGCAATAGCCCTCCGGGGCGTGACGGGGCGGCCTTCGCCGCTCCGTCCCCGCGAGTTGCAGCCAAGGAGGTCCGCATGACCTACTTCATCGATCGCCGTGCCAATGCCAAGCACAAGAGCGCGGTCAATCGCCAGCGGTTCCTCGATCGCTATCGCACCCACATCAAGCGTTCCGTCGAGGAGGCGGTCAATCGGCGCTCCATCACCGACATGGAGCGTGGCGAGAAGGTGTCGATTCCCACCCGGGACATCTCCGAACCGGTCTTCCAGCATGGACCGGGCGGCAAACGCACCATCGTCGCGCCCGGCAACAAGGAATTCGTCGAGGGAGATCGGCTGCGTCGTCCAGGCGGCGGAGGCGGAGGCGGCGCCGGCGAGGGAGGCGCCTCCAACCAGGGCGAGGGCATGGACGAGTTCGCCTTCACCCTCTCCCGGGAGGAATTCCTCGACTTCGTCTTCGACGGCCTGGAGCTGCCGCACCTGGAGCGCAAGAACCTCGTGGACCTCGACGAGGTCCGTCCGGTGCGGGCGGGCTTCACCCGGGAGGGGGTGCCGGCGCGAATCAACATCGTGCGCTCCATGCGCGAGGCTCATGCCCGGCGTATCGCCATGCGCGGGCCCATTCGCCGCGCCCTGCGCGAGGCACGCGAGGCGCTGGAGGCCGAGGAGCGCAAGGATCCCGTGTTGCGCAACCCCGCGCGCATCAGCGAGCTCAAGGCGGAGATCGAGCGACTCAAGCAGCGCCTGGAGGCGGTGCCCTTCATCGACACCTACGACCTGCGCTACAACAACCTGGTCAACCAGCCCCAGCCCTCCAGCAAGGCGGTGATGTTCTGCGTCATGGACGTCTCCGGCTCCATGACCCAGGCCCACAAGGACATCGCCAAGCGCTTCTTCCTGCTGCTCTATCTCTTCCTCGAGCGCAACTACGAGAAGGTCGAGCTGGTCTTCGTGCGCCATCACACCGCCGCCAAGGAGGTCGACGAGGAGGAGTTCTTCTACTCCCGGGAAACCGGCGGGACCATCGTCTCCAGCGCCCTGACCCTGGTCGACGAGATCATCCGCGACCGCTACCCGCCGACCCAGTGGAATCTCTATGTCGCCCAGGCCTCGGACGGCGACAACTGGGACGATGACTCCCTGACCTGCCGCGATCTGCTGGCCAACGCCTTGATGCCGCGGCTGCAGTACTTCACCTATGTGGAGATCACGCCCCATGCCCACCAGGCGCTGTGGGAGGAATACGAACGGGTGGAGGCCGAGTATCCGGACCGTTTCGCCATGCGCCAGATCGTCGAGGCCGGCGACATCTACCCGGTGTTCCGCGAGTTGTTCCGGCGCCGCTCCGCCCAGCAGTGAGGCGGGGCCAAGGAGGCAGCATGACCCAACGCAAGCCCATCGCCAGCGGTTCCGACTGGAACTTCGAGCTCCTCGAGCGGTTCGAGACCGAGATCGCCCGGCTCGCCGACGAGTATCGCCTGGACACCTACCCCAACCAGATCGAGATCATCACCTCCGAGCAGATGATGGATGCCTATGCCAGCGTGGGGATGCCGGTGGGCTACCATCACTGGTCCTTCGGCAAGCAGTTCCTGGCCGTGGAGCAGGCCTATCGCCGGGGCCAGATGGGGCTGGCCTACGAACTGGTCATCAACTCCGATCCCTGCATCGCCTACCTCATGGAGGAGAACACCTTGATGATGCAGGTGCTGGTGATGGCCCACGCCTGCTATGGCCACAACTCCTTCTTCAAGGGCAACTACCTGTTCCGCACCTGGACCGACGCCGGCTCCATCGTCGACTACCTGCTGTTCGCCCGGCGCTACATCGCCGAGTGCGAGGAGCGTCACGGCGTCGCCGCCGTGGAGCAGCTGCTGGATGCCTGCCACGCCCTGCAGAACTACGGGGTCGACCGCTACAAGCGGCCCTCCCCAGTATCCGCCGAGGAAGAGGCGCGTCGCCAGAAGGAGCGGGAGGCCTACCTCCAGGCGCAGGTCAACACCCTGTGGCGGACCATCCCCGGGCGGCCCCGCGTGGACGGCCAGGACGAGCTGGCCGACGACGAGGATCCCCTGGGCCTGCATGCCGGGGGGCGCTACCCGCCCGAGCCCCAGGAGAACCTGCTCTACTTCATCGAGAAGAACGCGCCGCTGCTGGCGCCCTGGCAGCGCGAGGTGGTGCGCATCGTGCGCAAGCTCGCCCAGTACTTCTATCCCCAGCGCCAGACCCAGGTCATGAACGAAGGCTGGGCGACCTTCTGGCACTACACCCTGATGCACCGGCTGTTCGACGAGGGGCTGGTGGACGAGGGCGTGATCCTGGAGTTCCTGCAGTCCCACACCGCGGTGGTCCAGCAGCCGCCCTTCGACAGCCCTCACTACAACGGCATCAACCCCTATGCCCTGGGGTTCGCCATGTTCACCGACCTGCGACGCATCTGCGAGCATCCCACCGAGGAAGACCGTCGCTGGTTCCCGGACACCGCCGGCAGCGACTGGCTGGACACGCTGCATTTCGCCATGCGCAACTTCAAGGACGAGTCCTTCATCCAGCAGTACCTGTCGCCCAAGGTGATCCGCGACCTCAAGCTGTTCATGGTGCTCGACGACGACCAGGACGAGATGCTCGAGGTCACGGCCATCCACGATGATCGTGGCTACCAGCGCATCCGCGAGGGCCTGGCCACCCAGTACGCCCTCTCGGTGCGCGAGCCCAATATCCAGATCTGGTCCGCCGACATCCGCGGCGATCGTTCCCTGACCCTGCGGCATGTCCAGGACAGCCGCCGGCCCCTGGCGCGTAGCGTCTACCCGGTGATGCGCCATCTGCATCAGCTCTGGGGGTTCCCGGTCAAGCTCGAGTCCATGGAGGGCGACGAGGTGGTCCGTCGCTACCACTGGCCGCTGCCGGAGGACGAGCAGCGAGACGATTGAGGGGGCGGAAACGGCGACGGCCCGCACCGGGAGGTGCGGGCCGTCGTCCTGATGGGGGTGTCAGGCCTGGGCGGTCCAGGACTGGCACCAGCCGCCCGGGTTGACGCTGTTCTGCGGGAACAGCTGGCATCCCTGAGTGTCGGCCTGGAAGAACATGCAGTTGGCGCAGGTCTCGCCTTCCGCGTAGGCGGGGTGGTCGCTGGCCTCGGAGGCCGTTTCCACGTAGTTCAGGGCCTTCGCCTGGTCGCTGTCGGGGTCCAGGGGAGGCAGTTCCTGGGCGAACGCGGTCCTGGACAGGATGCCCGCCCCCAGCGGCAGGGCGGCCAGGCCCAGCAGGCTGTGGCGCATGAAGTCACGACGGCTGTGATCGGCCATGGTCTCTCCTTGTCATCTCTAGGGCTTGTCACGGTGGCCGGTGTGCCGGCCTTCTTTCCATCCTGCGGGTGGTGGCCCCACCTCTGTTGCCCGCGGGTCGCGCCCCCGGTATTCGATCCCTTCATGGTAGCCAATGGGCGGGACGCTGACGATGTCTGCGTCAATCCGCCGCGAGCCCCCGCGGCGGCAGATTCTGTCCGCCCGGTGACGCTGCTATACTCGCCGCATTGGCGGCGGTCCCCGCCGCGGAGCCTGAACCCGGATGGAGATTGCCCGATGCAGAATGCCGTGATCCTGATCAACGCCGAGAAGGGGCAGGTCAAGTCCGTGGCCGAGCGGCTGGCCGAAGTGGAAGGCATCAGCGAGGTGTTCTCCACCTGCGGTCGCTACGATCTGGTGGCCATCGCCCGGACCCGCGACTTCGAGAGCCTGGCCGAGCTGGTCACCGGCCGCCTCAATGACGTGGAGGGGATCCGCGAGACCGAGACCCTCAATGCCATGCAGGTGCATTCCCGGCACGACCTGGAGACGATGTTCTCCCTGGGTTGGTAAGCCTCCGGCCGCCTCGTCCGCCAGCCCATGCCTCGACGACGTATCAGGCCCTCCTGGTGGCGGCGCTCGCTGCGTCGCCTGGGCGTCGCCGCGCTCTTCGCCGCGGTGGGCAGCGGCCTGTGGTATCTCGAGGAGCGCGAGGTCCGCGACCGGCTCAGCTGGATGGGCGTGCCGACCTGGGAGCGGTCGTCGCCGCTGAGCCTGCACCGGGTGCTGCGTAACGACGGTTTCCTGGTGGGCTGGTCGGACCTGCGGGTCAGCCCGCTCTGGGCCAGCTACGCACTGGAGCCCGGTGCGGCGCGCGGGGTCGGCGAGCGTCCGGCGTTTCGGCGGGACTGGCGTACCCTCTGGCCCGTCACGCCGGACAGCTACCGGCGCAGCGGCTATGACCGTGGCCATCTGGCCCCCAACTACGCCATCGCCCGGGTCCACGGGCCTGCCGCCCAGCAGGACACCTTCCTGATGAGCAACATGGTACCCCAGCGCCCCAACCTGAACCGGCGGCTCTGGCAGCGCCTGGAGGAGGTGGTCATCGACCACTTCGTGCCGCGCTTCGGTCGTCTCCAGGTGATCGCCGGGCCGGTGTTCGCGGACGAATTCATGGAGGGCGCGCTGCGACGGGTCGGCCTGGTGGAGGTGCCCGAGGCCTTCTACAAGATCCTGGTGGTGCCAGGGCCCCGCCCCCGGGCGCTGGCCTTCCTGATGCCCCAGGGAGTCGGCGGCGGGGAGCCGTTGGACCGTTACCTGGTGAGCATCGACCGCATCGAGTCCCTGACCGGCCTGGACTTCTTCCCGCAGTTGCCGTCCGGGGTCGAGACCGTCCTGGAAGGGCGGGTGGAAGCCTCGGGATGGGGGCTGGCGGCGGTGGCCAACCTGCCGGGACGCTTCGACTGAGCCTCGGCCCGCTACCCGGGGTGGCGTGAAGGCGGCGGCGTTCGGGATGGCCGGTCACGGTGCCTGGCGCCGAGTCCGGGCAGGGAAACGACGGGCACGCAAAGAACCGCAACGAGTGCGGCCGATGATCTGAGACACAGTGATGGGAGGGCTCTGCTCGTTACATGACGCGAAATGGTGCCCAGGAGAGGACTTGAACCTCCACGTCCGTAAGGACACTAGCACCTGAAGCTAGCGCGTCTACCAATTCCGCCACCTGGGCGCGTCATGCATCTCGTCGTGTTCCGGGCCATCGCGAGCGCGATGATGGTGCCCAGGAGAGGACTTGAACCTCCACGTCCGTAAGGACACTAGCACCTGAAGCTAGCGCGTCTACCAATTCCGCCACCTGGGCGAAACACGAGCGAGTTCGAGCTGATAAAGAGCGGGATACCGAAGTATCGTGATACCGAAGTATCTTGGTGCCCAGGAGAGGACTTGAACCTCCACGTCCGTAAGGACACTAGCACCTGAAGCTAGCGCGTCTACCAATTCCGCCACCTGGGCAAGTGGCGCGTATATTACCGTACCTCGCCGGAATTGCAACCCCCGATCCGCATCGTGATCGAGATTTCCGGCTCCTCGGAGTCGCCGGGCATGCTCGTCATGGTTGGGTGCGACCCCCGGCGACGCTATACTGCCGCCATGACAGTATACCCCAGACGCCTTTTCGCATGTCCGCGGCGCTCCGGCGCCCCCTTCCTCATGCCGTCCCCGACCCTGCCAAGGATGCACCCTGCATGAATCACTGGACGCTCAGCGACGATCCTCACGCCAGCCGCGAGGCCCACAAGTACGACAAGCCGGCGCCCAGTCGCGAATACCTGCTGGCGCGCCTGGAAGAGCACGGCAAGCCCATCACCCACGAGGCGATGAGCCGCATGCTGGGCCTGGACGACGAGGACCTGCAGGAGGCGGTCCGTCGCCGCCTGTCCGCCATGGAGCGCGACGGCCAGGTGCTGCGCAACCGCCGCGGCGCCTATGCGCTGATCGACAAGCTCGACCTGATCAAGGGGCGGGTGCTCGGTCACCGTGACGGCTTCGGCTTCCTGCTGCGCGACGACGGCAAGAAGCCCGACCTGGTGCTGCCCCCGCGGCAGATGCGTCGTGTCTTCCACAACGACCATGTGCTGGTCCGCGTCAGCGGCCGTGACCGGCGGGGGAGGGACGAAGCCACCATCGTCGAGGTGCTGGCGCGCAACACCCAGGCCATCGTCGGCGTCTATCGCGAGAATACTCCCGAGTTCGGCGTGCTGATCCCCGAGAACCCCCGCATCGCCCAGGAGGTGATCATCCCCCACCATGCCAACGGCGGGGCGCGGGACGGCCAGGTCATCTCGGCCAACATCGTCCAGCAGCCCGAGACGCGGGTGCAGCCGGTGGGGGAGGTCGCCGAGGTACTCGGCGAGCGCATGGATCCCGGCATGGAAATCGACATCGCCATCCGCAGCTACGAGATTCCGGCCGAGTTCCCGCCGGAGGTCCACGACCAGATCGCCGGCATGTCCGCCGAGGTGGCCGAGGAGGACAAGGCCCATCGCGTCGACCTGCGTCACCTGCCGCTGGTGACCATCGACGACGAGACCGCCAAGGACTTCGACGATGCCGTCTGCGCCTGGAAGACCAAGTCCGGCAGCTGGAAGCTGGTGGTGGCCATCGCCGACGTCTCTCATTACGTGCGACCGGGCAGCCCGCTCGACCAGGAGGCGATCAGCCGGGGGAACTCCGTCTACTTCCCCGGCCAGGTCGTGCCCATGCTGCCGGAGTTGCTGTCCAACGGCCTGTGTTCACTGAACCCGGACGTGGATCGCCTGGCCATGGTCTGTGAGCTGAACATCTCCAAGACCGGGGCGATCAGTCGCTATCGCTTCTATGAGGCGGTGTTCCGTTCCCATGCGCGGCTGACCTACAACAAGGTGGCCGCCATCCTCGATGACGACGGGGAGCAGGGCGACGCGCTGCGCGAGGAGTATGCCGAGCTGGTGCCGTCGATGAAGAACCTGCACTCGCTCTACACGCTGCTGCGCGAGGCCCGCGAAGCCCGCGGTGCCATCGACTTCGAGACCACCGAGACGGCCATCGTCTTCAACGACGAGCGCAAGATCGAGAAGATCGTCCCGCGCTCGCGCAACGATGCCCACAAGATCATCGAGGAGTGCATGCTGGCGGCCAACGTCGCCACCGCTCGCTTCCTCGACAAGCACGACCTGCCGGCCCTGTACCGCATCCACGAGCGACCGTCCCCGGAACGCCTCGACAAGCTGCGCCTGTTCCTCAACGAGCTCGGCCTGTCGCTGGGCGGGGGCGACGAACCCACGCCCCAGGACTACCGCGACCTGGCCGAGGCCATCAAGGACCGCGAGGACGCCGACATCATCCAGACGGTGATGCTGCGCTCCATGAGCCAGGCCGTGTATTCCCCCCAGAACGAGGGACACTTCGGGCTTGCCTATCCGGCCTATGCCCACTTCACCTCGCCGATTCGCCGTTATCCGGACCTGATCGTGCATCGGGCCATCCGCTCGGTCATCCGAGGCCCCCGCCAGACCGCCACCGTGCTGCGGGCCGATGGCGCGCCGGTGGAACCGCCGAGCAAGTGGTGCCCCTATACCTTCGAGCAGATGCTCGAGCTCGGGGAGCATTGCTCGATGACCGAGCGCCGCGCCGACGACGCCACCCGGGACGTGGAGAGCTGGCTGAAGTGCGAGTTCATGTCGGACAAGCTCGGCGAGGTCTACGAGGGCTCCATCGCCTCGGTGACCCAGTTCGGCATCTTCGTGCGCCTCGACGAGGTGTTCGTCGAGGGCCTGGTCCATGTCACCTCGCTGCCGTCCGACTACTACCACTACGAGCCCGAGAAGCACCGTCTCAAGGGCGAGCGCAGCGGCATGAGCTATCGCCTCGGGGATGGCGTGTCGGTGCAGGTGGCCCGGGTCGATCTGGACGAGCGCAAGATCGATTTCGAGCTGGCCGACGACAAGCCCCGTCCGCGCCGCGCCCCGCGCAAGCGACGGGGAGCAGGCCCGACCGAGACCGCCAAGAGCGAGGGGCGGGGCAAGGCCACTTCCGGCGAGGGTGACAACGGCGGCAGGAAGCGTCGCCGTCGCGGTCCCCGCCGCCGCTGAGTCCGCGACTGCCCGCTGGTGACGACATGCCCATGAAGAAGAAACCGACTCACCGCCGGGGCCCGCGGGTCCCGGGTGGCCTCGAGGCCGTCTACGGCGTCCACGCGGTGCGCGCCCTGCTGGAGCGGGGTGAATCGCCTCGCGAGCTCTGGGTCCAGGAGGGAGAGGCCGGTGGCCATCGCCGAGGCCTCCTCGACCGGGCCCGGGCTCGCGGGGCCCGGGTGACCTCCCATCCCCGGGACGAGCTCGATCGTCTCGCCCAGGGCGCCGCCCACCAGGGGCTCGTGGCCTTCTGCCCGCCATTGGCCTTCGAGGCCGAGGCCGCCCTCTGGCATCGCCTCCAGGGCTGGACGGCACCCGAGGCGCCGCTGCTGCTGGTGCTCGACGGCATCACCGACGTGCACAACCTCGGCGCCTGCCTGCGCAGTGCCGATGCCGCCGGCGCCCATGGCGTGGTGGTGCCCAAGGACAAGTCGGCGCCGCTCAATGCCACGGTGCGCAAGGTGGCCTGCGGGGCCGCCGAGAGCGTGCCGGTCTACCAGGTCACCAACCTGGCCCGGGCCCTGGCCAGGCTGAAGGAGCTCGGCGTCTGGATCACCGGGACCGCCGGGGAGGCCGAGACGAGCCTCTATGAGGCCGACTTCACCGGGGCCACGGCGCTGGTGATGGGCGCCGAGGGCAAGGGCATGCGGCGGCTGACCCGGCAGGCCTGCGACGGCCTGGTCAAGCTGCCCATGGCCGGGCAGGTGTCCAGCCTCAACGTCTCGGTGGCCACCGGCATCTGCCTGTTCGAAGCCGTCCGCCAGCGGTCTAGCACGCCTCCGGCGCGCTAGACCGCGAGCTATCAGCCATAAGCTTGAAGCTGGAAGTCCCCGGCTTCGCCGGGAGCCGGAAGATCGTCCGATGCGTGGCCGCAAGCTGGCTTCCAGCTTGCGCCTTCGGCGCCCAGTCTTTAGAATGCCTGCGCCCGTTCGTCCCGCGAGCGGGCGTCGTGTATTTCGATAATCACCTCCTTGCTTCCCCTGGAGGGCGCCATGCCCCCACCGGAAGCTGCCAAACCGCAAGGAGAACCCATGCGTCACTACGAGATCGTCTTCATGGTCCATCCGGACCAGAGCGAGCAGGTTCCGGCGATGGTCGAGCGCTATACCAGCATCGTCACCGAGAACGGCGGTACCGTGCATCGTCTCGAGGATTGGGGCCGCCGTCACCTGGCCTACCCGATCAACAAGATCCACAAGGCTCACTACGTGCTGATGAACGTCGAGTGCAGCGGCGAGACCCTCGAGGAAATCGAGAACATCTTCCGCTTCAACGACGCCATCATCCGCAGCCTGGTCGTGCGCTGCAAGGAAGCCATCACCGAGGCTTCCCCGATGATGAAGCCGGCGGAAGACAAGCGCGCCCGTCGTGACGAGAAGCCGTCACGCACCGCCGAGTCCGCCTGACCCATACCGTCGCACGTCTAAGGAGTCTTCCCCATGGCACGCTTTTTCCGTCGCCGCAAGTTCTGCCGTTTCACCGCCGAAGGCGTGAAGCAGATCGACTACAAGGATCTGGACACCCTCAAGGCCTACATCACCGAGACCGGCAAGATCGTTCCCAGCCGCATCACCGGGACCAAGGCCCGTTACCAGCGTCAGCTGTCCACCGCCATCAAGCGGGCTCGCTACCTGGCGCTGCTGCCCTACACCGATAGCCACCAGTAAGACGTCGGCGTGATGCTCCCCGTCGCTCGCTGGATGATGCGCGGCGTGCCCCAGGCCGCTACCGGGGCGGCCGCGGCCACCCTGGTGCCCTGGCTGTTCTGGCTGGGCGCCGCCATCACCGGCCTGGTCACCCTGCGGCGGGGGCTGTCCCCGGCGCTGCCGGTGATCGTCGCGGCCGCCTTGCCCGCGGGCTGGTGGTGGATCCGGGGTGACGTCATCCCGCTGGCCAGCATCCTGCTGGTCACCTTGATGGCCGTGGTGCTACGGGCACGGTTGCGCTGGAGCGAGACGCTGATCATCGGCGCCCTGGCCGGGGCGGTGATGATCCAGCTGGGGATCTTCCTGCCACCGGGCGGGACCGGTCCGGTACTGGAGCAGATTCGCCAGGGCTCGCCGGAAGTGGCGGCGATGCTCGACGAGTTCGCCCGCCAGGGCATGAACACCGAACGGCTCGCCGGCTTGCTGATCGGCGGCGTCACCGGGCTGGTGGTGCTGCTGGCGGCAGTGGCCTGCCTGGCCCTGGCGCGGGGCTGGCAGGCCGGTCTGTACAACCCCGGCGGCTTCCGCGAGGAGTTCCATGCCCTGCGCCTGGCGCCCCGCGAGCTGCTGGTGCTGGCCGGTGTCGGCGGCGCGGGCATGGTGCTCGGGCTGCCGGCCCTGGGCATGCTGCTCTGGGTCCCGCTGCTGGTGGCGGGTATCGCGCTGGTACATGGTGTCATCGGATTGAAGGGAATGAACGGGCTGTGGCTGGTCGCCTTCTATGTGTTGCTGATCACCACCTGGCCCATGATTCTCATCGTGCTGCTCGCGGCCCTGATCGACTCGTTCGCGGATTTCCGTGCACGACTCGGCCGCAGCGACTGACAAGAGGTTTACGAGATGGAAGTCATTCTGCTCGACAAGATTGGCAAGCTGGGCGGTCTGGGTGACAAGGTCACCGTCAAGCCCGGTTATGGCCGTAACTACCTGGTGCCCTACGGCCTCGCCGTGCCGGCCACCAAGGACAACATCGTGGCCTTCGAGGCCCAGCGTGCCGAGCTCGAGGCCCAGGCCGCCGAGCGCAAGGCCGAGGCCGAGGAACGCGCCGCCCAGCTCAACGACATCGAGCTGTCCCTGGTCGCCAAGGCCGGTGACGAGGGCAAGCTGTTCGGCTCCATCGGTCCGCGCGACCTGGCCGAGGCGATCTCCTCCGCCGGCATCGAGGTGGCCAAGAGCGAGGTCCGCATGCCGGAGGGCCCGATCCGCCAGACCGGCGAGTACGACATCGACCTGCACCTGCATGCCGAGGTCGAGGCCACCGTTCGCGTGGTGGTCGTGGCCGAATAAGCCCGACTCCCGCCGACGCGGTCCGGGGGCGCGAGGAGAGATCCTCGCGCCCTTTTCGTTGCGCTCGACCCGGGGTCGGGCATGGGGTCGGCGCGACCCTTCGGGTAGAATGTGCCGGCTTATCCTGCGGAGGTTCCCGTCCCGATGAACGAATCCCTCGAGCTCGACCAGGAAACCGCGGCCCTCAAGGTGCCGCCTCACTCGCTGGAGGCCGAGCAGTCGGTGCTCGGCGGCCTGATGCTCGACAACCAGGCCTGGGACAGCGTGGCCGATCGCCTGGTGGCCGACGACTTCTATCGCTACGAGCACCGCCTGATCTTCAACGTCATGGCCGGGCTGGCCGAGGAGGCCCGCCCCATGGACGTGGTGACCCTGTCCGAGGCCCTGAAGGGCCGGGATCAGCTGGATACCGTGGGGGGGCTGGCCTACCTGGCCGAGCTGGCGCGCAACACGCCCTCGGCCAGCAACATTCGCGCCTATGCCGACATCGTTCGGGAGCGGGCCACCCTGCGCAAGCTGATCCGTGCCGCCAACCAGGTGGCCGAGAGCGCCTTCGCCCCCCAGGGGCGACCCGCCGACGAGCTGGTCAACGAGGCCGAGCGGCTGGTCTTCCAGATCAGCGAGGAGCGGCCCAAGTCCGGCGGCCCCATCGGCATGAGCGACCTGCTGGCCAAGGCGGTGGATCGCATCGACGAGATGTTCAACATGCAGGGCGAGATGACCGGCCTGTCGACCGGCTTCCGGGACCTGGACGACATGACCTCCGGCCTGCAGCCCTCGGACCTGGTGATCGTCGCCGGGCGCCCCTCCATGGGCAAGACGACCTTCGCCATGAACCTCGTCGAGCACGCGGTGATCTCCAGCGACAAGCCGGTGATGGTGTTCTCCATGGAGATGCCGGCGGAGGCCCTGATGCTGCGCATGCTGTCGTCGCTGGGGCGGATCGACCAGACGCGGGTGCGAACCGGCCAGCTCGAGGACGAGGACTGGCCGCGGCTGACCTCGGCGGTGAACCTGCTCAAGGACAAGCAGTTGTTCATCGACGACACCGCCGCCCTGTCGCCCAACGAGATGCGCTCGCGCATCCGGCGGGTGGTGCGCGAGCACGGCAATCTGGCGCTGATCATGATCGACTACCTGCAGCTGATGCAGATCCCCGGCTTCTCGGAGAACCGCACCGGCGAGATCTCGGAGATCTCGCGCTCGCTCAAGGGCCTGGCCAAGGAGTTCGGCTGCCCGGTGGTGGCGCTGTCCCAGCTCAACCGCTCGCTGGAGCAGCGGCCCAACAAGCGGCCGGTGATGTCGGACCTGCGCGAGTCCGGGGCCATCGAGCAGGACGCCGACCTGATCGGCTTCGTCTATCGCGACGAGGTCTACAATCCGGATAACCCGGACAACCAGGGGCTGGCCGAATTCATCATCGGCAAGCAGCGGAACGGCCCCATCGGCACCGTGCACATGGCCTTCATCGGCAAGTACACCCGTTTCGAGGACCTGGCGCCGGACAGCTACGGCGAAGCCTTCGGCGACTGATCGTCCCTTGAGGCCGACGGCCGGGACCGTATAATCCCTCCCCCTGAACAACACTCTGGAGGCACACCATGGCAGGCGGATTTCGGCGCGGCAATCGGCGGCGCACCCCCAAGCTCGAGGCTCGCGGCGAATTGCAGTCCGTGGAGCGGGAAGGCCCGTTCAAGGAATGGCTGGGCATGCCGGATCTCTACCGCTACCACCTGGTGGTGGACGGCGAGAGCTACAGCTACCAGACCGAGGACGCCGAGCTTCCCGTCGCCATCGGCGATCGGGTGGTGTTCCGCTACAAGGAGACCAAGGCCGGCAAGTGGGTGGATCGCAACTCCCTGGGCAAGGCCATCGACCCTGCCGATTACCAGTAGGCGGAACCCTGGCTCCCTCCATCGGTCACAGAGTCGACATGGACCAGTCATCCGAGTGTCATCGGGCACCCTCAGGCTGTGTCCAGTTCGTCCGACATAGACGCTTCCGGAGGGAACCATGGACTTCAATGAACTCAAGGCCTTCGTGGCCCACCACGACAACTTCGAGATCCGGGTGATCGGCCATGCGGGCAGCCACTGCTACCAGGTCGAGCTCGAGGACGTCGAGGGGCGACGTCACATGCTGACCCGCACCGGCAAGCCGGTGCTGTTTCGCTCCCTCGACGACGTCTACCTGGAGCTGAAGCGCGCGGGCATCCATCGCGCCTACCTGGTCCAGCAGGTACCCCATGACGAGATGATCGGCCGTGAGGCCCATTATCGCGATCCCCTGGCCTCGCGCATGCCGCTGGTCTTCTGACCGGCCGGCGCCGCTAGCGACGACGCCCCGATACCCGGCGCCCCAGGCGCTCCCGATGGCGGGCAAAGATCCGGTAGCCCCCATCGAGTAGGCCGGCCACGCCCGGCAGGCAACTCCACCACACCAGCCGGCGGTGCCCCAGCACCGCATACAGTGCCCGGCTGGCCTCCATCCCGACGAACCACCTTCCCGCCGCGTCGCGTACGTGCAGGCGCCCCCGCATGGCCTCGAAGGTTCGCCCCCAGGCCGCGGCCTCGAAGCCTGAAGCCCGGATGTCCACCAGCACCAGGCGATCCGCGCGGGGATGCCGACGCAGCCAGGCGACCTCGCACCGGCAGAATGGACACTCGCCGTCGTGGAAGAGCGTGACCGGCGACGCCGCCTCGAGGGGCGCGAACCGGCTCATGCCGGGGGCTCCCCGGCATCCGCGTAGCCCTCCCGATGTGGTCCGCGGCCATAGGCCGGCTCGGTAGCGAGACCGGCCAGGAAGGCATCGGCCTGGTCGCGCAGGGCGGCGCGTCGGGCCTCGGACATTCGCGCGAGGGTGCCGTAGATCGGCTTCATGCGCGGATTCGCCGATAGCCGCTCGGCGTGGCGCTCCAGGAAGCGCCAGTAGAGGCTGTTGAAGGGGCAGGCGTCCTCGCCGAGGCTCTGTCGCGGGTCGAAGCGACAGCGGGCGCAATGATCCGACATGCGATCGATGTACTTGCCCGAGGCGCAGTAGGGTTTGGAGCCCATCAGGCCGCCGTCGGCGTGCAGGACCATGCCCAGGGTGTTGGGCAGCTCCACCCACTCGCAGGCATCGGCATAGACCGCCAGGTACCAGTCGCACAGCGCGTCGGGCGCCACGTCGCAGAGCAGCGCGAAGTTGCCGGTCACCATCAGCCGCTGGATATGGTGCGCATAGCCGTTCTGGCGGGTCATCTCGATCGCTCGTCTCAGGCAGCGCAGTTCCGTCTCGCCCGTCCAGTAGAAGGCGGGCAGGCCGCGGGTCGTGCCCAGGTGGTTGGCCCGCTTGTAGTCGGGCATCCGGGTCCAGTACAGGCCGCGCACGTATTCGCGCCAGCCGAGGATCTGGCGGATGAAGCCCTCGACGGCATTCAGCGGGGCCAGGCCATCCTGGTAGGCGGCCTCGGCGGCGTCGCAGACCTCACGGGGAGAGATCAGCCCCAGGTTGAGGGCGGCGGACAGGCGCGAGTGGAAGAGGAAGGGCTCGTCGTCGCTGATCGCGTCCTGGTAGTGGCCGAAGTGCGGGAGCAGGTGCCCGAGGAAGTGCCGGAGGTCCACCATGGCCTGGCGCCGGGTGACCGGCCAGTGGAAGCCCTCCAGGTCGCCGAAGTGATCGCCGAAGTGTTCCGCGACCTGGTCCAGGACGGCGCGGGTGATGGCATCGCGACGGTGCCTTGGAGGGCGCGGCACCTCGAGCTGGCCGGGCAGGGGCTTGCGGTTGTCGGCATCGTAGTTCCAGCGCCCACCGGCGGGGCCCCCGGCCTCCATCAGCAGGCCGGTGCGCCGGCGCATCTCCCGGTAGAAGGGCTCCAGGCGCAGCGCCCGCCGACCCCGGCTCCAGGCGGCGAAGTCTTCCGGGGTGGTGAAGAAGCGCTCATCCTCGATCACCCGCCAGGGCGGGTCGGCGTCGCGACGCTCCTGCATCGTCCGCCACAGCCGCCATTCCCCGGGCCGGGTGACACGGATCTCGTCGCACTCGTAGAGGGCTGACAGGCGTTCGGCCTCGCCCACCAGCGACTGGACGTTGTCGGGATCGTCCAGGGCGCTGTAATGGACTCGCCAGCCCTTGGCACGGAGCTCTCCGGCGAAATGGCGCATGGCGGCCAGGATCAGTGCGATCTTCTGGGGGTGATGCGGCACGTAGCGGCCTTCCTCGGCCACCTCGCAGAGGGCGATGACGGCCTCCCGGGGGGCGTCTCGCAGGCTGGACATCTCGTGGCTCAGCTGGTCGCCGGTGAGCAGGATCAGGGGGCGGGACATTATTGACCAAAAGCTATACATGTTTGTCCTGTAGTATAACTCGATTCCGCCGTCGCGCCTGGGGTGATAGGCTAAGGTCGCAGACAAGGTTCCGGTCCATCACAGGGAAGGCGCATCATGGCATCCACATCGCACTCCGTCGTCAGCGAGCTGGTACAACCGGGCGAGGGCCGTCTCGGCCATGCCCCCGGCGATCATCCCCCCGTGCCACGCAGCCGGGTCGGGGTGGTCCTGGCCAACCTCGGGACGCCCGATGCCACCGACTACTGGGCCATGCGTCGCTACCTGAACGAATTCCTGTCCGACCGGCGTGTCGTCGACTACTCCCGATGGCTCTGGCAGCCGCTGCTGCAGCTGGTGATCCTCTCCAGGCGGCCCTTCGCCTCGGGCAGGGCCTATCGCAGCATCTGGAACCAGGCCCTGGACGAGAGTCCCCTGTTGACCATCACCCGGGAGCAGACCGAGAAGCTGGCGGTGCGACTCGAGGCCGCCTTCGGGGATCGCGTCGTGGTGGACTTCTGCATGCGCTACGGCAACCCGTCCACCGAGAGCGTGCTGCGCCGACTGCAGGCTCGGGGCTGCGAACGGATCCTGTTCTTTCCCCTCTATCCCCAGTACGGCTCCCCCACCACCGCCACCGCCTGCGATCAGGCCTTCCGCACCCTGATGGCCCTGAAGTGGCAGCCGGCGATCCGCACCGTGCCGGCCTACTTCGCCCACCCCGACTACCTGGAGGCCCTCGCGGCCTCGGTCCGTGAGGCCTATGACGCTGCCACGCCACGTCCCGAGGTGCTGGTGGCCTCCTATCACGGGGTACCCAAGCGCTACCTGGAGGAGGGAGATCCCTATTATTGTCACTGCCGCGAGACCACGCGCCTGCTCCAGGAGCGCCTCGGCCTGGACGACGAGGCCATCGAGACGACCTTCCAGTCGAAGTTCGGGCCCGAGGAATGGGTGGGGCCGGCCACGGTGGAGCGAGTGGCGGAACTGGCCCGACAGGGCAGGAAGCACATCGCCGTCGTCTCGCCGGCCTTCGCCGCCGATTGCGTGGAGACCCTGGAGGAGATCCAGCAGGAGATCCGCGACGCCTTCCTGGAAGCCGGCGGGGAGACCTTCACCTATGTGCCTTGCCTGAACGCCCGCGAGGACCACGTCGCGGCGCTCGAGGCCATCGCCCGCCACGAGCTGGCGGGTTGGCTGTAGCGGCTTGGCGTCCGGCGACCGATCGTCGCGAGGGTCACGGATTTCGCGACCCGGTTCTCGATCAAGGCGACTGGCGCGCCATTCGACGATGCGCCGCTAGCGTCGAAGCGGCCTCTGTTCGTGGGTGATGTGGGCATGGTCCGGGGTCGGGTGCGGCACCGGCTTGTCGCCGACCTCTTCCGGCTGCAGTTCCGCGGGGCGGCCGCGGGTCTTGTCGGCGTGGGGCAGCTTGAGGTGCAGCCCGGTCTTGGCCAGCAGGTGGGCACTCACCGGTGCGGTGATGAACAGGAAGAGGGTGATCAGCATCTCCTGGACCACCGGTTCGTGGTTGATCACCCCGAAGTAGAGCATGGAGGCCACCAGCATGCAGCCGATGCCCATGGTGGTGGCCTTGGTCGGTCCATGCAGGCGCATGTAGAAGTCCCGCAGGTGGGCCATGCCCAGCGAGCCGATGAAGGCGAAGGCGCCGCCGGCGATCAGGAGCAGCGAGATTATCCCTTCGAGGATCACAAAGGTCGTCATGGTCGCGCCTCCGGTGCTATTCGATGATGTCGCCGCGCAGCAGGTACTTGCACACCGCCACGGTGCCGATGAAGCCGAGCATGGCGATCAGCACCGCCGCCTCGAAGTAGGTCTTGGTGTTGAGCCAGAGACCGAGCAGCACGATCAGGGCGATGGAGTTCACGTACATCGTGTCCAGCGCCAGGATGCGGTCCGGCAGGCTGGGGCCGATCGTGAGGCGAAAGGTGTTGAGCACGATGGCCAGCATCACCAGCGTCAGGCTGATCTTGAGGGCGAGGTCTAGCATGTTTCGGCCTCCTTGAGCGGGAGCTTGTCCGCTTCGTAGATCTCCATGAGGGGGCGCTCGTAGCGTTCCCGGATCTCCTCGATGAGACTCGCCTCGTCCTGGGTATCCAGGCTGTGGATCAGCAGGGTCTTGCCGTCCAGGCGAACGTTCGCCGAGACGGTGCCGGGGGTGAGGCTGATGGTGCTGGCCAGCAGGGTGATGGTGAAACGCTCCTCCAGCATCAGCGGGTACACGACGAAGTGCGGCCGCGAGCGGCGCCAGGGGTTGATGATCAGCCAGGCGACCTGGAAGTTGGCCACGATGATGTCTCCCAGCACCCGCCCCGCATAGCGCAGCAATAGCCAGGGACGCTTGACCCGGGGCTGGACGTCCCAGAAACGATGGGTGAACAGCGGGATGACGATGGCCAGGAAGCCGCCCAGCAGCAGGTGGCCGAAGGCCAGGCTGCGCACCAGCAGCAGCCAGACCACCAGCAGCAGGGCCGACAGCAGGGGGATCGGCAACCAGGGGCGAGGCTTGATCATGGGGTCTCTCCAGCATCGGACAGCAGGGCGCGCACGATGGCGTCGGGTTCGGCCAGCTGCTCGGCGGCGGCCCGGGTATAGTCGCTGATCGGACCGGCCAGCGCCACCAGCAGGGGAGCGGCCGCCAGCAGCAGCCCCGTGCCCGCCCATTGCTCGCGGGGCAGCGGCTCGCCGACCCGCTCTCCCGCATGACTGCGCCAGAACAGCGTCGAGCCGGCCCGGGACAGGGCGATCATGGCCCCCAGGCCGCTGGCCAGCAGCAACGGCCAGAGCCAGGGCTGCTGGGCGGGCGTGGCGGCATCCAGCAGCAGCGCCTTGCCGATGGCACCCGACAGCGGGGGCAGGCCGGCCACGGCGATGGCGCCGCCCAGGAAGCACAGGGCCAGGGGCCCCCCCTGGAGAAGCGGCTTGCCCTTGACGATGCGGGTCCCCGCCTTGCCGCGCTGCTGGCCGATCATCTCGGCGAGCAGGAAGAGGCCGCCGGTCACCAGGGTGGTATGTACCAGGTAGTAGAGCAGGGCGCTGGTGGCGGCCACGGTGCCCATGCCGACGCCCACCAGCAGCGTACCCACCGAGACCAGCACCAGGTAGGCCACCATCAGGCGCAGGTCCCGGGACGCCAGCACCCCTAGGGTCGCCACGGCCAGGGTGGCCAGCGACAGCCACCAGATCCATGGCTGGTCCAGGTCGGCCAGGGGGCCCGCCTGCTCGCCGAAGACCAGGCTGTAGACCCGCAGGATGGCGTAGATCCCTACCTTGGTCATGATCGCGAACAGCGCCGCCACCGGGGCGGGGGCCGCCGCATAGGCGCGGGGCAGCCAGAAGTAGAGCGGCAGCACGGCGGCCTTGAGGCCGAACACCACCAGCAGCATCAGGGCGCCGGCGGTCACCAGGCCGGCCCGCTCCTCGGGCAGCTCGGCCAGGCGCACCGCCATGTCGGCCATGTTGAGGGTGCCGGTCGCGCCGTAGAGCGTGCCCACGGCGATCAGGAACAGCGCGGACCCGGCCAGGTTGAGCACCACGTAATGGACCGCGGCCTGGATGCGTGCCTTCCCCCCGCCATGCAGCAACAGGGCGTAGGAGGCCAGCAGCAGTACCTCGAAGAACACGAAGAGGTTGAAGAGGTCGCCGGTCAGGAAGGCGCCGTTGATCCCCATCAGCTGCAGCTGGAAGAGGCCATGGAAGTTGCTGCCCTTCTCGTCGTCCCCGGCGCAGGCGAAGATCACGCAGCCCAGCGCCAGCACGGCGGTGACCAGCACCAGCAGGGCCGAGAGGCGGTCCAGGACCATGACGATGCCGAAGGGGGGCTGCCAGTCCCCCAGCGCATAGTAGGCGACCTCGCCGCCGGCGGCCCGGGCCAGCAGCAGGGCGGCGACGATCACCAGCGCCAGGGTCGAGCCGACCCCGGCGAGACGCTTGAGGCGAGTGCCGCCGACCCGGGAGGTCAGCAGCAGCAGGCCCGTCAGCAGCGGCAGGACGACGGGAAGGATGATCAGATGCTGGGTCACCGGCGCGTCTCCTCTCCCTCTTCATGCTTGCGACCGTCCACATGGTCGTTGCCCATGTCGCCCCGGGCACGCATCGCCAGGATGACCGCGAAGGCGGTCATGGCGAAGCCGATGACGATCGCGGTGAGCACCAGGGCCTGGGGCAGGGGATCGGCATAGTCGCGGGGGCCGTCGATGATGGCCGCGCCGTGGGTGGTCAACCCGCCCATGGAGAACAGGAAGAGGTTGACCGCATAGGACAGCAGGGTCAGTCCCACCACCACGGGGAAGGTTCGGCCCCGCAGCGTCAGGTAGAGCCCGCAGGCACTGAGCACGCCGGTGGTGATGGCGTAGAGGCTTTCCATCAACGTTTCTCCTTGACGAAGGCCGTGGCGGGCGCCACGTCGTCCTTGGCCGGGCGGTGGGGGGTGGTCACCTTGCCGAGGTTGGCCAGGATCATCAGCGTCGCTCCCACCACGGCCAGGTAGACGCCCAGGTCGAAGATCAGGGCGGTGGCGAGTTCGAGATCGCCGATCAGCGGCAGGTGGAAGTGGCCGAAGGCCGAGGTCAGGTAGGGGTGGCCGAACAGCCAGCTGCCCGCCCCGGTCAGGGCGGCGATGCCCACCCCGGCGATCGCCACCGGCTGGTACTGGAAGTCGAGCCGGGCCTGGGCCCACTCCACCCCGCGGGCCATGTACAGCAGGATCAGCGCCACCGCGCTGATCAGGCCGGCGATGAAGCCACCGCCGGGCAGGTTGTGGCCGCGCAGGAAGATGAACACCGAGACCAGCAGCGCCAGCGGCAGCAGCGTCTGGGAGATGGTGGTCAGGATCATCGGGTAACGGTCCGGGGCCCAGACGCGGCCCTCGGCGTCGCTGTGCGGCATGAACAGCCGCAGGCGGTTGAGGAGCTTGAAGATGGCCAGGCCGGCCAGCGCCAGTACGGTGATCTCGCCGAGGGTATCGAAGCCGCGGAAGTCGACCAGGATGACGTTGACCACGTTGTGGCCGCCGCCGCCGGGCACGCTGTTGTCGATGAAGAAGCCCGAGATGCTGGGAGTGTCCCGGGTCAGGACGGCGTAGTTGAGGCTGGCGATGACCATGCCCAGGGCGCCGGCCAGGGCGACGTCCCGCACGTTGCGCGGCATCGAGGATTCCCGCGGGGTCTTCTGGGGCAGGAAGAACAGCGCCAGCATCAGCAGGATGATGGTCACCACCTCCACCGAGAGCTGGGTCAGAGCCAGGTCCGGGGCGGAGAAGCGGGCGAAGGTCAGCGAGACCAGCAGCCCCACCATGGACAGCAGCAGCAGGGAAATCAGCCGGTAGCGATGGGCGACCACGGTGCCGATGGCGCCGAAGATCAGCAGCGCCGCGCCGGTCAGCAGGACGCCATCGGCCGGGCGCTGGGGCCGGTCGCCGGCCAGGCTGGGCATCATGCCCAGCCCCAGGGCGGTCAGCGCGAGGGCGGCGAACAGCAGCAGGGCCATGTAGCGTTGCAGGGAAGCATTGTCCAGGCGCTTGAGCAGGCGTTCCGAGCGCAGCGCCAGGCGCTGCATCGCGGCCTCGAAGACCAGGCGGGCATCCACCGGCTCGAAGCCCTTGAGGAAGCGGCGCAGGTGGCGATGCAGGTGGTAGAGCCCGACCCCGCCGAGCAGGGCGACGACGCTCATGCCGAGCGGCAGGTTGATGCCGTGCCAGATCGCCAGGTGGAAGTCCAGCGGCTCGAGCAGCACGGCGCGGGTGGCCAGGTCGAGCAGGCCGCCGGCCATTGCCGAGGGGAAGAGCCCGACCAGCACGCAAAGCGCGGCGAAGATCTCCACGGGCAGGCGCATCAGCCGGGGAGGCTCATGGGGCGACTTGGGCGGGGCCTGCCGGGCGGGCTTGAAGAAGACCGCATGCACCAGCCGGCCCGAATAGGCCACCGAGAGTACCCCGCCCAGGGTCGCCAGCAACGGCATCAGCCAGCTCAGTCCCCCGAGCACCGGCGTGGCCAGGGCCTCGGCGAACAGCATCTCCTTGGACAGGAAGCCATTGAACAGCGGCACGCCGGCCATGGCGGCGCCGGCGATCGAGGTCAGCAGGGCGGTGATCGGCATGGCGCGATGGAGGCCGCCGAGGCGGCCGAGTTCGCGGGTGCCGGTTTCGTGGTCGATGATGCCCGCGCTCATGAACAGGGCCGCCTTGAAGGTGGCGTGGTTGAGGATATGGAAGAGGGCGGCCAGCACCGCCATGGGGCTGCCGATGCCCAGCAGCACCGTGACCAGGCCCAGATGGCTGACCGTGGAGAAGGCCAGGATGCCCTTGAGCTCCGTCTTCATCAGTGCGAACCACGCGCCGTACAGCAGGGTGACCATGCCCACCAGGGAGACGGTCAGGGTCCACAGCTCGCTGCCGGCCAACGCCGGATGCAGGCGGGCCATCAGGAAGATGCCCGCCTTGACCATGGTGGCGGAGTGCAGGTAGGCGGAGACCGGCGTCGGCGCGGCCATGGCATGGGGCAGCCAGAACTGGAAGGGGAACTGGGCGGACTTGGCGAAGGCGCCCAGCAGCACCAGCCCGAGCAGCCAGGGATAGCGGGGGTCGGCGAGGATGAGATCGCCGCTCTCGAGCACCGGATCCAGGGCGTAGCTGCCGACGATGTCGCCGATCAGCAGGAAGCCGGCCAGCAGCGCCAGGCCACCGGCCCCGGTGACCGCCAGGGCCATGCGCGCGCCCTTGCGGGCGTCGCTGCGGTGGGACCAGAAGCCGATCAGCAGGAAGGACGACAGGCTGGTGAGCTCCCAGAACAGCCACAGCAGCAACAGGTTGTCGGCCATGACGATGCCGACCATGGAGGCCATGAACAGGATCAGGTAGGCATAGAAGCGCGCGTAGGGCTCTTCGGGGGCCAGGTAGAAATGGGCATAGAGCAGGATCAGCAGGCCGATGCCGAGGATCAGCAGGTTGAACAGCAGGCTCAGGCCATCCAACCGGAAGGCCAGCTCGAGCCCCAGGGTCGGAATCCAGTCCACGGCGACCCGCAGCGACTCGCCGTCGAGCAGGGCGGGGACCTCGAACAGGGTCAGGAGCAGGGCCAGGGCAGGCAGCGCGGCGGTGGCCAGGGAACACTCCCGTCGCCTGAGCCCGGCGCCGAGGGCCGGCACCAGCACGCCGAGTAGGGGTAGCAGGGCTATCCACAGCAATGTCATCGGTCGGTCATCCTGCGCGTTTGCGTTGGCTGAGGGGCATCATCTTGCCGTCGAGAAGGGCGAACGCAAGCGCCATGGCGTCGCATCCTTCCCTGGCCAGGGGGCCCGTCATTGGCATTCGAGCCCACACTGTACCCTAATGAAGGACGTCTCGCGCCCTCCTTGCCTTTCAACTGATTGGCTCTCTAGAGTTGATCCTGAGGCGGGGGCGGCGCCCCCTGAGCCTCGACGAGGCGCGGAGGTGCATGATGCAACTGGCTGTGCTGGCAGGTTTCGTGGTGGCGGGCCTCACTCCCTGGCTGCATCGCGTGGCGGGCGCCCGGACCCCGTTGCTGCTGGCACTGCTGCCCGCCGCCATCGTCGGCTGGCTGCTCCAGCACTGGTCCCTGCTCGCCGGCGGGGGCGCCCTGATGCTGGAGCAGGCCTGGGTCCCGGCCCTGGACATCACCCTCACCTTCCGCCTCGATGGCCTGGCCTGGCTGTTCGCCTGCCTGATCGCCGCCATCGGCGTCCTGGTGCTGGTCTATACCGGGGGCTACCTGCGCGGCCACCCGGACCTGCCGCGCTTCCTGGCCGTGCTGATGGCCTTCATGATGTCGATGCTGGGGCTGGTGCTGGCCGACAACCTGGTGGCGCTGTTCGTCTTCTGGGAGCTCACCAGTCTGACCTCCTACCTGCTGATCGGCTTTCGTCACACCGACCCCCTCGCGCGTCAGGCCGCCCTGCAGGGGCTGCTGGTCACGGCGGGCGGCGGTCTCGCGCTGCTGGTGGGGTTCGTGCTGCTGGCCGAGGCCGGCGGCAGCTGGTCGCTGGCCGAGCTGGCGAGCCGGGGCGAGGCCATCCGCGGCCATGTCCTCTACCTGCCGTTGCTGGTGGCGATTCTCATCGGGGCCTTCACCAAGTCGGCCCAGTTTCCCTTCCACTTCTGGCTGCCCAATGCCATGGTCGCGCCGACCCCGGTCTCCGCCTACCTGCACTCCGCCACCATGGTCAAGGCGGGCATCTACCTGCTCGCCCGGCTGCATCCGGCGCTGTCCGGGACCTCGGCCTGGACGCTGGGGCTCGCCCTGATCGGCGGAGTGACCCTGCTGCTGGGGGCGGTGATGGCGCTGCGCCAGACCAACCTCAAGCTGATGCTGGCCTACTCCACGGTGATGGCGCTCGGCACCATGACGTTGCTGCTGGGCATCGGCACTCGGGCGGCGCTGGCCGCCTGCCTCGTCTTCCTGCTGGCGCATGCCTTCTACAAGGGCGCACTCTTCCTGGTGGCCGGCATCCTCGATGTCATGACCGGCACCCTGGACGTCACCGCCATGGGGGGCTTGCGCCGGCTCCTGCCCTGGACCGCGCTGACGGCGGCGGTGGCCGCGCTGTCCCTGGCCGGGCTGCCGCCCATGCTCGGCTTCGTCGCCAAGGAGGCGCTGTTCGGCGCCCTGCTGGAGGCCGGCGGGACGGGCTGGGTGGCCGTCGTCGCGGTGACCCTGGCGGCCGGGCTGACCCTGTCGGTGGCGGCCATCGTCGCCATCCGGCCCTTCCTCGGCCCCCTTCGGGACCCTCCACGGCGTCCCCGGGGCACGCCCCCCGCGTTGCTGGTCGGCCCGGCGCTGCTGGCCGCCTTGTCGCTGCTGACCGGCGTGGCCCCGGGACTCTTCGACGAGTTGGTGACCGTCACCCTGGCCGGCCTGGGCGCTTCCGGCGAAGCGCTGCACCTGGTGCCCTGGCATGGGGTCGGGGGGCCCCTGGCCCTGTCGCTGGCCGGCCTGGTCCTGGGCGTCGCGGTCTTCCTGCGCTGGGAATCGGTGCGCGCCCGGCTGGTCGATGTCCTGGCGCCGCTGGTGGCCCGGGGGCCCGAGGTCTGGCACTCGACCCTGGGCTGGCGCACGCTCCAGCTGGCCCATTGGCAGACCCGGATCCTCCAGAACGGCCACCTGCGCACCTACCTGGTCACCATCCTGATGGCCTGGCTGGGGCTGGTCGGGCACGCCCTGCTGGTGCGGCACGGCAGCCTCTCCTGGCCCGGCAGCGCCTGGCAGGCCCATGAGCTGGTGGTCGCGGCCCTGATGGCCGCCGGGGCGCTGACCGCCTGCATGGTGCGCTCGCGGCTCGCCGCGGTGGCGGCGCTGGGCAGCATGGGGTTCTCCATCGCCCTGACCTTCGTGCTGTTCAGCGCGCCCGACCTGGCGATCACCCAGCTGCTCGTCGAGACCCTGACCGTGGTGCTGCTGGCCCTGGTGCTGTTCCGCCTGCCGCACTTCACGGTGCTGTCCACGCCTCTGCAGCGGTGGCGTGACCTCGGGGTGGCGGCCCTGGTCGGCGCCCTGATCACCACCCTGATGCTGGCGGTGCTGGGCGGCGAGCGCCTGCCGAGCGTTTCCCACTACATGGTGGCCAACGGGCAGCCCCTGGGCCATGGCCACAATCTGGTCAACGTCATCCTGGTGGACTTCCGGGCCCTGGATACCCTGGGGGAGGTCTTCGTGCTGGCGCTGGCCGCGGTCGGCGTCTACGCCATGCTGTGCTTCCGGGCCGAGGAGGCGGGACATGGTTAAGTCGGGCACCCTCATCCTCGGCGTGGCGGCCCAGCTGCTGTTGCCGCTCCAGCTGATGTTCTCGGTGTTCCTGTTGCTGCGCGGCCACGACGCGCCGGGGGGCGGCTTCATCGCCGGGCTGGTCGCCGCCGGAGGCTTCGCCCTCTACCTCTTCGCCCATGGGCGGCGAGCCATGCACTCCCTGCTCAAGGTGGCGCCACGGGACCTGATCGGCCTGGGGCTGCTGCTCGGCGTCCTCTCGACCCTGCCGGCCTGGTGGCGGGGCCAGCCCTTCTTCACCGCCCAGTGGTGGGACCTGCCGCTGGGCATCACGCTCTCCACGCCACTGCTCTTCGACATGGGCGTCTACCTGGTGGTGCTCGGGGCCCTGCTCACCGCCATCACCGCCCTGGTGGAGATCGATCAGGCCGACGACTCGCGATGACAGGAGGTCCCATGGAAGCCGTGCTGGCCGTGACCATCGGCATTCTCTTCGCCGCCGCCATCTACATGCTGCTGCGCCGCTCCATCGTCAAGCTGGTGATCGGCCTGATACTGCTGTCCAACGCCGCCAACCTGCTGATCTTCGTCACCGCGGGGCTCGAGCGGGGGGCGCCGCCGCTGGTGCCTCGGGGGATGGCCGCGCCGGCCTGGGCGGTGGCCGACCCGCTCCCCCAGGCGCTGGTGCTGACCGCCATCGTGATCTCCTTCGGGGTGCTCTCCTTCGCGGTGGTGCTGGTGCGTCGCGCCTGGGAGCTGGTGCGCACCGACGACCTGGACCACCTGCAGGACACCGACCGCTGATGTCGCCGCTGGCCCTGCCCGTCCTCATCCCGCTGTTCGCCGGCTCGCTGTCGCTGCTGGCCTGGCGGTGGCGGCCGGCCCAGCGGGGGATCGCCGTGGTCGGCACGGCGGGACTGCTGGTCGCCGCCCTCTGGCTGCTGGTCGAGGTGGAGCGCGACGGTATCCGGGTGCTGCAGGTCGGGGACTGGCCGGCGCCCTTCGGGATCAGCCTGGTGGCCGACCTGCTGGGGGCCATCATGGTGGTGATCACCGGTCTCATCGGCCTGGCCGTGGCGCTGTACTCCCTGGCCACCACCGGCCGCGGCCACGAGGCCTTCGGCTACTTCCCCCTGATGCACCTGTTGCTGGGCGGGGTGGCCGGCGCCTTCCTCACCGGCGACATCTTCAACCTCTATGTCTGGTTCGAGGTGATGCTGGTGGCGTCCTTCGCGCTGCTGACGCTCGGCAGCGAGAAGGCCCAGATGGAGGGGGCCATCAAGTACGTGACCCTGAACCTGCTGTCGTCGGTGACCTTCCTGGTCGCGGTGGGGCTGCTCTACGGCCTGGTCGGCACCCTGAACATGGCGCATATCGCCCAGCGGCTGGCGACGCTGGACTCGGGGCTGGTCGATGTGCTGGCGCTGATGTTCATGGTCGCCTTCGGGATCAAGGCGGCGGCCTTCCCCCTGTTCTTCTGGCTGCCGGCCTCCTACCACACCCCGCCGGTGGCGGTCTCGGCCCTGTTCGCCGGCCTGCTGACCAAGGTGGGGGTCTATGCCCTGTTCCGGGTCTTCACCCTGCTCTTCCCCCATCATCCCGGCTACACCCACGAGATCCTGCTGTGGGGGGCGGCGCTCACCATGCTGACCGGGGTGATGGGCGCCATGGTCCAGTTCGAGTTCCGGCGCATCCTGTCCTTCCACATCGTCAGCCAGATCGGCTACATGCTGCTGGGGCTGGCGCTGTTCACGCCGCTGGCGGTGCTCGGCGGGCTCTTCTACATCGTCCATCACATCATCGTGAAGGCGAACCTGTTCCTGATCAGCGGCATCGTCCATCGCCTGCGCGGCAGCTATCGACTGGAGCGTCTCGGTGGCCTCTACCGCACCCACCCCTGGCTGGCGGTGCTGTTCCTGATCCCCGCCCTGTCGCTGGCCGGCATGCCGCCGCTGTCCGGCTTCTTCGCCAAGTTCATCGTGATCCGGGCCGGCCTCGAAGCCGGAGCCTACGGGGTGACCGCCGTCGCCCTGCTGGTCGGCCTGCTGACCCTCTTCTCGATGGTCAAGATCTGGGCCGAGGTCTTCTGGAAGGCGGCGCCGGAAGAGCAGGACCGGGCGTCGGCTCCCGGCCAGGGAGAGCTGTGGCTGATGGCCCTGCCGGCGGCGGGGCTGGCGCTGTGTACCCTGCTGATCGGGCTGCAGGCCGGCCCGCTGTATGCCCTGGTCGAGGCCTCGGCCGAGCAGTTGCTCGCACCGGAGCGCTATATCGAGGCGGTGCTCGGCGTGGAGGGACGACCATGATCGGGGCGTTCTGGAACCTGCTGCTGGGGCTCGCCTGGATGGTCCTCAGCGGCGATTTCAGCGGCACCAACCTGCTGGCTGGCCTGGGCTTCGCCTACCTGGCGCTGGCGATCCTCCAGCCCCAGGTGCCCGCGCTGGCCGGTTACGCCCAGCGGCTGCCGAGGATCCTGGCCTTCCTGGGCTTCTTCCTGCGCCAGCTGCTGCTGGCCAACCTCAAGGTGGCCTACGACATCGTCACCCCGCCCTGGTACATGCGCCCCGGGGTGATCGCCATGCCCCTGGCCGCTCGCAGCGACTTCGAGATCGCCCTGGTCGCCAACCTGATCTCCCTGACGCCGGGCACCCTCAGCCTGGACGTGTCCGACGATCGACGGGTGCTCTACATCCATGCCATGTTCCTCGACGACGAGCCGGCGCTGCGCCGCAGCCTGGCCGAGCTCGAACGGCGCACCCTGGCCCTGTTCCACTAGTCCCGGGAGGTAGCCCATGACGCCCGTCCTGTCGATCTGCCTGCTGGCCCTGACCGCCGGTCTCGGCCTGGCCCTGGTACGGCTGGTCCGTGGCCCCAGCCTGCCGGACCGGGTGGTGGCCCTGGAGCTGTTCTCCACCATGGTGGTCGGGATCATCGGCATCGTCGCCATCGCCGCCGAGGACGTGCTGCTGCTCGACGTGGCCATCGTCATGGCGCTGATGGGCTTCATGGCCACCATCGGCTTCGCACGGTTCGTCGAGCGGGGAGGGCAGGGCGATGATTGAGCTGCTCGAGGCGAGCCTGCTGCTCACCGGCACGGCCTTCATGCTGGTGGCGGCGCTCGGCGTGATCCGCCTGCCGGACCTGCTGACCCGCATGCATGCCACCACCAAGGCGGCCACCCTGGGCATCACCCTGATCATGCTGGGGGTGGCGCTGCACTTCGGTCAGGCCACGGTGGTGGCCCGGGCCCTGGGCGTGGTGATCTTCGTGATGCTCACCGCCCCGGTGGCCGCCCATGTCATCGGCCGGGCCGGCTACTTCGTCGGCACCCGGCTGTGGAGCGGGACCCTCAAGGACGAGCTGCGTCCCCATTACGACCCCCTGACCCATCGGCTGCACAGCGGCCTGGAAGAGGACGAGGAGGGCGGCCGCCGCCCTCGGGGCGACGGCTGATCCCCAACCAGTGAAACCGCAGGCGGCCACCCCGAGGTGGCCGCTTGCGTTCGCGCCTGTCTCGCTTATCATGTACACAAGCTGTACAAAAATTATTTGTTGTCCATGATGAGGGGCGCCATGCGGCGCAGGGCCGACCTGCCGAGCAAGCCCTGCCGAACCTGCGGGCGTCCCTTCCGTTGGCGGCGCAAGTGGTCTCGCTGTTGGGACGAGGTTCATCACTGCAGTGAACGCTGCCGCCGTCAGGCACGACGCCTGAGGAGGGCGCCATGAGTACCGACATCGTCTGGCTGCGCCAGGACCTGCGCCTGGCCGACAACCCGCTGTGGCGCGGCCCGCTGGGCAGGCAAATGCTCTGTGTCTATGTGCTGGACGAACACTGGTTGGCCACTGGACGCATCGGACGGGCGCGGCTGGGCTTCCTGTGGCAGAGCCTGATCGCCCTGCGGGGGGAGTTGCTGAAGCGAGGTAGCGACTTGCTGGTGAGGGTGGGGGAGCCCGTGGCGGTGGTCGCGTCGCTGGCCGAGGCTCTCCAGGCCGACCGGGTGCGGGTGCGCGTGGACGCCGGCTGGGAGGAGGCCCGGGCGGTGAGCCGATCGAGGCGGCGCCTGGAGGCCGTCTGTGCCGTGGAGGAACTCGAGGGAGGCATGCTGCTCGCCCCCGAGCTCCTGCCGACGCCCCTCGAGGCCCTGCCGGCGAGCTTTTCCGCCTTCCGCCGCCGGCTTGGCCCCGCGCCGGCCTTCGCCGATCCGGAGCCGGCCCCGGTCACCCTGCCCCCCTGGCCGGAAGCCGCGCCCCGAGGCCTGCCCGCGTTGCGCGAGGTATGCTCTCGGTCGGCCGGCTGGCGGCCCGGCCCCCGCGGTGGCTTCCGCTTCGCCGGAGGCGAGTCCGCCGGACGGGCGCGCCTCGACGACTACCTCTGGAACAGCGGTGCCGTGGCCCGTTACCGTGAGACCCGGGATGGCCTCGTCGGGCCCGACTTCTCCAGCCGCTTGTCCCCCTGGCTGGCCCAGGGCTGCCTCTCCGCCCGCCAGGTGAACGCGGCGCTGGGCGAGTGGGAGGCCGAGCACGGCGAGAGCGAGTCGAGTCGCTGGCTGCGTCTCGAGCTGCTGTGGCGGGACTATTTCCACTGGGCGGCCCGCCAGGCGGGCCGGACCCTCTTCGGCGGTCGCGAGCTCCCGTCGCCTCCCGCGGCCTTCTCGGCCTGGTGCCGAGGCGAGACCGGCGTGCCCTTCGTGGATGCGGCCATGTACGAACTCGCCGACACCGGCTGGTTGTCCAACCGTGCCCGCCAGAACGTGGCGAGCTATCTGGTCCATGACCTGGGCATGGACTGGCGCCTGGGCGCGGCCTGGTTCGAGCGCTGTCTGCTCGACTACGACGTCGCCAGCAACTGGGGGAACTGGGGCTATATCGCCGGGCGGGGGCGCCAGGGCCGGGCGCATCGCTTCCATGTCCTGCGCCAGGCCGACCATTACGATCCCGAGGGCGCCTATGTCGCCCGGTGGCAGCCCGACCTGGAGCGGCTGCCGGCCGGAACGTCGCGTCACCAGCCCTGGCGAGTCGCCCCCGAGGCCTTCCCCGTGCCCCTGGCGGTGCCCGAGGACTGGCACGACGACCTGCTGCCTCCCGGCGACGGAGCGGGGCGATGAACGTCGCGTCGCCCGATCGCCGTCCCGGGGGGCGCCGTCATCGGCCCGGCGTCTCGCCGAGGGACTCGGTCTGGCCGGATTGCTGCCCTTCGGGGGCGCCCTGGCGGCGGCCTGGCTGGCCCCGACCTTCTGGCAGTTGCTCGCCATCCAGGCGTTTCTGGCCTATGGCGCCCTGATCCTTTCCTTCCTCGGCGGTGTCCACTGGGGGCTGGCCCTGGCGCATGGCCAGCGGCATCGCCTCGTCGCGGGAATCCTGCCGAGCCTGGTCGCCTGGCCGTCGCTGCTGATCGATGCGCGGCTCGGCGCCTGGATCCTGCTGGTCGGCTTCCTCGCGTTGCGGGCCTACGAGGCCGGGCCTGGCGCGCCGGGACTGCCGGCCTGGTACCGCCGCCTGCGAACGCGGCTGACCCTGGTGGTGGCGGCCTGCCACCTGGGGGTGATCGCTCGCCTCCTGCTACTGGTCTGAGACGGCGTTCTGGGCGATCATCGGGGCCCCGATATCGCTCAGGATGTTGTCTCCATGATGCCTCGCTTGCTCCTTCCCGCCCTGATCGGCCTGGCGCTGGCGATCTGCCAGGGGGTCGCCGTCGATCAGGCCTCGGCCGCCGCCGAGGCGTCACCGGTCGCCGACTCCCGGGATTTCGCGGCCTGGCGGGCGGACTTTCGGCGCCGTGCCCTGGAGGAGGGCATCGACGAGGCCGTCCTGGCGCCCGCCCTGGAGGCCATGCGCTACCGTCCCCGGGTCATCGAGCTCGACCGCCATCAACCGGAGTTCGTGAGGCCCATCTGGGAGTACCTGGACGCCGCCGTATCGCCGACCCGGGTCCGCAACGGCCGCGCTCGACTGGCGGAACACCAGGCGAGCGCAGCGCGAGCGGCCGAGCGCCATGGGGTCCCCGCGGAGGTCCTGGTGGCCATCTGGGGGATCGAGAGCAGTTACGGTGCCTACCTGGGGGACTTCTCGACCCTCGATGCCCTGGGCACCCTGGCCTTCGAGGGGCGGCGGCGCGACTTCGCCCGCGGGGAGCTGCTCGACGCCCTGCGGATCCTCGAGGCCGGCGACGTCACCCCCGGGCGCATGGTCGGGTCCTGGGCCGGCGCCATGGGCCACACCCAGTTCCTGCCCTCCAGCTACCTGGCCTATGCGGTGGACGCCGATGGCGACGGCCGCCGTGACATCTGGGCCAGCATCCCCGACGTGCTGGCCTCCACCGCCCACTATCTCGATCGCGCCGGCTGGCGCATGGACGAGCCCTGGGGCGCGGAGGTCGTGTTGCCGCCCGGCTTCGATCATGCCCAGGCGGACGGGGCGCTTCGCCGTTCCTCCGCCGAGTGGGCGGCCCTGGGGGTGCGTGGCGTCGACGGAGGCCCCTTGCCGCGCCTCGAGGAGGCGGCGCGGACCGCGCCGGCGGGGGCCCGGGGGCCGGCCTTCCTGGTCGGCGACAACTTCCGGGTGATCCGCCGCTACAACAACGCCACCAGCTATGCCCTGGCCGTGAGCACCCTGTCCGACGTCATCGCCGGCCGCCCCGGCATACGCGGTGACTGGCCCCGTGAGGAGCCGGCGCTCAGGCAGGAGCAGGTGCGCGAGCTGCAGCGTCGGCTCAATGCCCGCGGCTTCGAGGTCGGCGCCGCGGACGGCATCCTGGGCCCCAACACGCGTCGGGGGCTGCGCGCCTTCCAGCGCGAGGTCGGGGTGACCCCGGACGGCTTCGCGACCCTCGGCCTGCTGGAGCGGCTGCGGAGGCTCGATCCATGAGACGCCTCGGTGTCCTGGTGCTGGCCCTGTGGTCGGCCCTGGCCCCGGCCGACGAGCCCGAGCGGGTGGTCGGGTGGGTCGAGCGGGTCGCCCTGATGCCCTGGGGGGCGGTCCTCGAGGCCAAGCTGGACAGCGGCGCCCGCACCTCCTCGCTGGATGCCCGGGACCTCGCGACCTTCGACCGGGAGGGCGAGCCCTGGGTACGCTTCCGGCTGCGCCTGGAAGACGCGGCGGCCGGGGAGACCCTGTCGGTGACCCTGGAGCGGCCGTTGCAGCGCGACATGACGGTGCGCGGCGCCGGGGGACGGGACGAGCGTCCGGTGGTGCTGCTCGAGGTCTGCGTGGACGGGGTGCGCTACGAGGAGGAGTTCAGCCTGCGTGACCGTTCGGCCATGACCTACCCGATGCTGCTGGGGCGGCGCACCATCGGCCACCTCGGCCGTCTCGACGTGGCCCGCACCCACCTGACCGAGCCCCGTTGCGACGAGGACTCGCCCTTGATCCCCCATCGGCCCGACGCAGAATAGCGGTTGGATCAGAAGAGTCGGGCGAGCAGGGCGGTCACCGCCGTCTCCACGCGGAGGATGCGCGGGCCCAGGTGGATCCCCCGGCAGCCGGCCTCGAGCAGGCGCTCCACTTCCCAGGGAATGAAGCCGCCTTCCGGCCCCACCACCAGCAAGGTCTCGCGGTCGATGCCCCGCGGGCAGTCGTCCGGCATGCCGGGATGGGCCAGCAGTCCCTGGCGCCCGACGAGCAACCCCGGCAGGGTGTCCTCGACGAAGGGACGGAACCCCTTGGCCAGGGTCACCGAGGGCATGCGGGTGTCCCTGGCCTGTTCGAGCCCCAGCACCAGGTGGCGGCGGATCTTGGCCTCGGACAGCTCCGGCGACTGCCAGTAGCTCTTCTCGACCCGACGGGTATTGAGCAGCGTCAGCGCCTTCACCCCCAGCGCCGTGACATGTTCCAGGGTGCGGGCCAGCATCCGCGGCCGCGGCAGCGCCAGCACCAGGTGGACCGGCAGGGGCGGCGGCGGCGCCTGGTCGAGGCCGGCGATGTCGAACACCGCCTCCCGGTCGTCGAGCGACAGCAGCGCGCCCCGCCCCAGGGCGCCGTTCTCGATGCCCAGGGTCATGACGTCGCCGCTCCGGGCCCGGTGGACCTCCCTCAGGTGGGCGAGCCGGCGCGGCTCGCGGACCCTGGCCAGGTGGTGGTTCTCGATGTCGTCGGGCGAGAGCAGGATCAGGTTCATGGGGCCTCGTGGTGCCGGTATGCCTTGCATGGCGGGTGGCGCGGTGCACAATACTCGTAAAGGGACGGGCGTCCGCCCGTCCGAGACGAACGAGGAGCAGCGCCGTGCGCGTGATTCGCAAGTATGCCAACCGCAGGCTCTATGATACCGAACAGAGCCGTTATGTGACCCTCGAGGACCTGCGCCAGCTGATCCTCGACGAGGTGCCCTTCCGGGTCGAGGACGCCAAGACCGGGGAGGACCTGACCCGCACCATCCTGCTCTCCATCATCATCGAGCAGGAACAGGCCGACGGCGATGCCCAGGTGTTCTCCAACGACCTGCTGGCGCAGTTCATCCGGGTCTACAACATGGCCCAGCCGCTGCCGTTGTCCCGTTACCTGGAGCAGGGGACCCGGCTGATGCTGGAGCAGCAGAAGCACATGCAGGACCAGTGGCAGCAGGCCATGCGCCACACGCCCATGGAGATGATGCGCGAGCTGGCCGAGGAGAACATGCGTTTCTGGCAGCAGAATTTCGGCACGCCCGGCCGCAAGGACGACGACGACGCCTGAGGCGCCCCGGGGCGGCGTAGCCGGCCGGATTCTGACATAATGCCGCGACGTTTTTCCCCCGGTAGTGAGGTAGAGCAGCGGATGAAGGTTCTGATCATCGGCGGCGGTGGCCGCGAACATGCCCTGGCCTGGAAGGTCGCCCAGTCCCCACGGGTCGAGACCGTCTATGTGGCGCCGGGCAACGCCGGGACCGCCCGTGAGCCCGGTCTCGAGAACGTGGCCATCGGCGCCGAGGACCTGGACGGCCTGGTGCGTTTCGCCCGGGACGAGGCCGTCGAGCTGACCATCGTCGGCCCCGAGGCGCCGCTGGTGGCCGGCGTGGTGGACCGTTTCCGGGAGGCGGGACTGGCGATCTTCGGGCCCACCGCCGGGGCGGCCCAGCTCGAGGGCTCCAAGGCCTTCACCAAGGACTTCCTGGCCCGTCACGCCATCCCCTCCGCGGAGTACCGCACCTTCGTGGCCGTGGAACCGGCACTCGCCTATCTCGCCGAGAAGGGCGCGCCCATCGTCATCAAGGCCGACGGTCTGGCCGCCGGCAAGGGCGTGATCGTGGCCATGACCCAGGAAGAGGCCGAGGCCGCGGTGCGCGACATGCTCGAGGCCAATGCCTTCGGCGACGCCGGTGCCCGGGTGGTCATCGAGGACTTCCTCGAGGGCGAGGAGGCCAGCTTCATCGTCATGGTCGACGGCGACACGGTGCTGCCCATGGCCACCAGCCAGGATCACAAGCGCGCCTACGACGACGACCAGGGCCCCAATACCGGGGGCATGGGCGCCTATTCCCCGGCGCCGGTGGTCACCGGCGAGGTCTTCGAGCGGATCATGGATCGGGTCATCCGGCCCACGGTGCAGGGCATGGCCGAGGAAGGGCACCCCTACACCGGTTTCCTTTACGCCGGCCTGATGATCGACGACCAGGGCAACCCCCGGGTGATCGAGTACAACTGCCGCTTCGGCGATCCCGAGACCCAGCCGATCATGCTGCGCCTGACCTCCGATCTCGCCGAGCTGTGCCTGGCCGGGGCCCGTGGCGAGCTGGCCGGCCACCGCTGCGACTGGGACGAACGCGCCGCCGTGTGGGTGGTGATGGCCGCCGGCGGCTATCCCGGCGGCTACCGCAAGGGCGACGCCATCCAGGGGCTGGTCGCCGCCGAGAGCACCGGCTGCAAGGTCTTCCATGCCGGCACCGCCGAGGGCGAGGATGGCGAGGTGGTCACCGCCGGCGGCCGGGTGCTTTGCGTCACCGCCCTGGGCGAGGGCGTCTTTGCGGCTCGCGAGCTGGCCTATCGCGGCGTGGCCGAGATCCACTGGCCGGACGCCTTCTATCGCCGCGACATCGCCCATCGCGCCATCGCCCGCGAGCAGGGTTGAGCCGAGCCGCCCGAGAACAACGACAAGGAGGCTGCATGGAGCGCGTCAGACTGGAGTTCCCCGAGGCGGACGTCCGGCACCGTCATCCGCTGACGGTGCGCGTCACCGACATGAACTATGGCCATCACCTGGGCCATGACGCCCTGGTGTCGCTGCTCCACGAGGCCCGGATCGCGGCGCTCGCCGACCTGGGACTGATCGAGTACGACATGGGAGGCTACCCCAGCGTGGTGGCGGATCTCGCCGTGCAATACCAGGCCGAGGCCCGCTGGCCGGAGGCGCTGGTGGTGGACACCGCCATTCCCGAGCCAGGGCGTCGTGCGATCACCGTCTATCACCGCGTGCGCCGCGAGGCGGACGAGCTGGTCGTGGCCACGGCGCGGCTCAACCTGATGCTGGTGGATCCCGGCACGGGGCGTCCCGTGGCGATTCCCCCGGCGGTTCGCCAAAGGCTGATGGGAGCGGGCTGATGTCACGGGAGTATCCGATCATCGCCGTGACCGGCTCCTCCGGGGCCGGCACCACCACGGTCAAGCGCACCTTCGAGCGGATGTTCGCCCGGGAGGACCTGCACGCCGCCTTCGTCGACGGCGACGCCTTCCATCGCTATACCCGCCAGGAACTGGCACGGATCTTCCGCGAGGAACCCGAGCGCAAGGACAAGCTGTCGCACTTCGCCGTGGAGGCGAACCTGCTCGATCGCCTGGAGGAGCTCTTCCAGGAATACGGCGAGCACGGTACCGGCACCTATCGCCATTACATCCACGCCGAAGACAAGTCGATGATCGAGGCCGGCTACCAGGTCGGCACCTTCACCGAGTGGCAGCCCCTGCCCAGCGGCACCGACCTGCTGTTCTACGAGGGCCTCCACGGGGGGCTGGTCACCGCCGACCACGACATCGCCCGGCACGTCGATCTGCTGGTCGGGGTGGCCCCGACCATGAACCTGGAGTGGATCCAGAAGATCGATCGCGACATGCGCTATCGCGGCTACTCCCAGGAAGCGGTCATCGACACCATCCTGGGCCGGATGGACGACTACGTGCGCTACATCCAGCCGCAGTTCTCGCGGACCCATATCAACTTCCAGCGGGTGCCCACGGTGGACACCTCCAACCCCTTCGAGGTGCAGGACATCCCCACCGACGCCGAGTCCTTCGTGGTGATCCGTTTCCGGGATCCGGCCACGGTGGACTTCCCCTACCTGCTGGCGATGATCCAGGATGCCTTCATGAGCCGCCCCCATACCCTGGTGGTGCCGGGGTCCCGGATGCCGCTGGCCATGGAACTGATCCTCGGGCCGCTGGTGCGCCACCTGCTGGCCCAGCGGCGCTTCCGCTGAGCCCCTTCCCGCCAACCGTCGAGGAGCTTGACCCCATGGATTGCCTGTTCTGCAAGATCATCGATCGCGAGATTCCCGCCGACATCGTCTACGAGGACGACGAGGTCCTGGCCTTCAACGACATCAACCCCCAGGCCCCGACCCACATGTTGATCGTGCCCAAGCGGCACATCGCCACCCTCAACGACATCGAGGAGGACGGCGACCTGGCCCTGGTGGGGCGCCTGCAGTTCACCGCCGCCAAGCTGGCCAGGCAGGAAGGCTTCGCCGAGGACGGCTACCGGGTGGTGATGAACTGCAATGAGCAGGGCGGCCAGACCGTCTATCATATCCACATGCACCTGATGGGCGGTCGACGCTTTACCTGGCCGGCTGGGTAGTCGGCAACCTGCGGTTCGCCGCACGCTCCAGGCGCTCGACGCATCGGGTGCATCCACACCGGGTGCATCCACACCGGGTGCATCCCTCGGCGCCGCCCACCGGGCGGCGTCGCCGCGTCCGGAACTGCCCCACCCGCGGTGACTCGGTTACAATGGCGTCACCATGAATCCAGGGGGTGTCATGAACCGCCAGTATTCCCGCACCGATGACCTGGTGCGCCAGTTCGATGCCGTCCTGCGGACCCTGGTGCCCCGGGCGGCCCAGGCCTCGCGTCCCTCCCCGGCCACGCCGGAGGTACGCGACGAGGACATGGGCGACGCCGAGCGTCGCCATGCCGAGGGACTGATGCGCATCAACCACACCGGCGAGGTCTGCGCCCAGGCGCTCTACCAGGGGCAGGGCCTGACCGCCAAGCTGCCCGAGATCCGGCACCAGATGGAGGAAGCCGCCCAGGAGGAGATCGACCACCTGGCCTGGTGCGAGGACCGCATCACCGAGCTGGGCGGCCATACCAGCCGCCTCAATCCGCTGTTCTACGCCGCCTCCTTCGGCCTCGGGGCCCTGGCGGGAGCGGTCGGCGACCGGGTCAGCCTGGGCTTCGTGGCGGCCACCGAGGAGCAGGTGGGACGCCATCTGGACGCCCACATGGACGCGCTGCCGCCGGGCGACCATCGCTCCCGGGCGGTGCTGCGCCAGATGGCCATCGATGAGGCCCACCACGCCGAGCAGGCGCTGGCGGCCGGCGGCGTCCGCTTCCCGGCCCCGGTCAAGGCCGGCATGACGCTGGCCTCCAGGGTGATGACCAGATCCGTGTACAAGCTTTAAGCTTGAAGCCGGAAGCTGGAAGAAACCCCGAAGACAGAACCCCCACCTCGGCCTTGCCTTGAAGTGGGGGTTCGCTTTTTCTTCCAGCTTCAAGCTTACGGCTTACAGCTCCCGCCTTGAGGCCGGCATTGCCGGCCTCAAGGCGGGTCAATCCATGTTGCGCGAGTAGAAGATCTCCAGCATCTCCTTGCGCAGCCGGCCCTCGATCTCCCGGGCCTCCTCGAAGGTGATGTCACGACGCGAGGTGCCGAACAGGTAGTTGTCCAGCTCGAAGTCCTTGAGCAGCATCTTGGTGTGGAACATGTTCTCCTGGTACACGTTCACGTCCATCATCTGGTAGGCCCGCTTGGTGTCCTCGGCCAGGTAGTCCTGGATGGAGGTGATTTCGTGGTCGATGAACAGCTTCTTGCCGTTCACGTCCCGGGTGAAGCCGCGCACCCGGTAGTCCATGGTGACGATGTCGGAATCGAAGCTGTGGATCAGGTAGTTCAACGCCTTCAGCGGGCTGATCTGGCCGCAGGTGGAGACGTCGATGTCCAGGCGGAAGGTGCTGATGCCGTTGTCCGGGTGGGACTCCGGATAGCTGTGCACCGTGACGTGGCTCTTGTCGAGGTGGGCCACCACGGTTTCCGGCAGCGGCCCGGGGCCGGGCTCCATCTGCTCGGGATCGGCCTCCTCCAGCTCGTGTTCGGCGATCAGGATGGTCACGCTGGCGCCGTGGGGTTCGTAATCCTGGCGAGAGATGTTCAGGACATGGGCGCCGATGATGTTGGTCACGTCCTTGAGGATCTGCGTCAGGCGCTCGGCATTGTAGAGCTCATCGATATAGTCGATGTAGGCCTTGCGCTGCTCCTCGGTCTTCGCATAGCAGATGTCGTAGATGTTGAAGCTCAAGGAGCTGGTCAGGTTGTTGAACCCGTGGAGTCGGAGATTGTCGGTCACGTCCGAACCTCCCAAAGTGGCAGATGTTGTCATCCCGACGGGCGGCGCCGGAACCCCTGGCGATCGAAAGGCGCGTATTATGCACACCCCGCCATGACGGCGCATCCGCCGCGAGGCATTTTTTTCGCCGTCCGGTCGTCACCGCTCGGGTAACGCATCGGCGCCGCGGCGTCGGGGGTGCCCTCAGTCCTCGACGATCGTGAAGGAATGCGTCACCTCCACCCCGCCCTGGGCCAGCATGATGGAGGCACTGCAGTACTTGTCGGCGGACAGCTCGACGGCCCGCTTGACCTGCTTCTCCTTGAGCCCCTTGCCGCTGACCGTGAAGTGGACATGGATCCTGGTGAAGACGCTGGGCACGCTGTCGGCACGCTCGGCCTCGATGCTGGCCACGCAGTCCGAGACCGGGGCCCGGGACTTCTCGAGGATCTCCAGGACGTCGAAGGACGTGCAGGCGCCGAGGCCCATCAGCAGCATCTCCATGGGGCGGGGGCCGGTGTTGCGGCCGCCGTGGTCGGGGGGGCCGTCGATGACCACGCTGTGGCCGCTGCCGGCCTCGGCGACGAACTGGCGACCGTCGGTCCACTTGACGCTGGCTTTCATAGGCTGGGTGTCCTCGGTTGGGATTTCGCGTTGGGCTCGGCAGCATAGCAGCTGTCCGTCCTCGACTCAGCCCCGCTGGGCGCGCAGTGCCTCGTCCAGGGCCGCGAGGCGGGCCGGCGTGCCGACATCGACCCAGGTGCCCCGATGATGGTGACCGGCGACGCGTCCCCGGGCCATGGCCGCGCGCAGCAGCGGGGCCAGGGCGAAGGCACCGTCGTCGCATCCGGCGACCAGGGCCGGGTCGAGCAGCGCCAGGCCGGCATAGGTCAGCCTGGGCTTTCCCGTCTCGTGCACCCGGCCCGCGGCGTCGAGATGGAAGTCGCCGTCCGGGTGGTGCGCCGGGTTGTCCACCAGCACCAGCCGGGCCAGGTCGTCGTCGAGGGCCGGCAGCGCGTCCGGCGTCAGGTCGCACCAGACGTCGCCGTTGACCAGCCAGAAGGGGGCCTCGCCCAGCAGCGGCAGGGCACGGCGGATGCCGCCGCCGGTCTCCAGCGGCGCCTCCTCGCGGCTCCAGGCGATGCGGACCCCGAAGTCGCCGCCGTCGCCCAGGGCCTCGATGATCTGGTCGGCCCGGTAGCTGACGTTGATCACCACCTCGACGATGCCCGCCGCCGCCAGGCGCTCCAGGTGGTGCACGATCAGCGGCTTGCCGGCCACCGGCAAGAGCGGCTTGGGGCAGTGGTCGGTGAGCGGGCGCATGCGGGTGCCGAGCCCGGCGGCCAGGATCATCGCCTTCATGGGGTGTCCTCCCGGGCGATGCCGGCCTCCGCCAGTTTCGCTCCCAGGGCGGGGCGGAAGCGGTCGGCGAGCCAGTCCCGGAAGGCCGCATGGCCCCCGAGCTCGGCCAGGGCATCCTCCAGGTGGGTCAGGAAGAGAGGCAGGCGCGCCAGGTAGCCCTCGCGACGGTCCCGCAGGGTCAGCCGGCAGAAGATCCCCAGTACCTTGAGGCTGCGCTGGGCCGCCATGGCCGCGACGTCTCGGCGAAAGGACTCGGGCGCCACGGATGCGTCGAGCCGGCCGTCGGCCACGGCGCGGGCCCGGAAGGCCTCGACCCAGGCCGCCCGCTGCGCCGGGGCGAAGCGGCAGTAGCGGCCATGCAGCAGCGAGATCAGGTCGTAGCTGAGCGGGCCGGCCACGGCATCCTGGAAGTCGATCAGGAAGAGCCGCTCGTCGACCACCATCAGGTTCATGGCGTCGAAGTCCCGGTGCACGGTGACCACCGGCTGGGCGAGGGCCGCGGCGATCAGGGCCTCCCGCAGCGAGGCCCAGCCGGGCGGCGGGGGCAGGTCCAGCCAGCGCTGGAGGCACCAGTCGGGAAAGAGGTCCAGCTCCCGGCCGAGCCGCTCGGCATCGTAGGCCGGCAGGCCCTGGGGAGCGGCACGGGTCTGCAGCGCATCGAGCAGCGCCAGGGCGCGTTCGTACCAGGCCAGGGTGTCGGGGTCGTCCGCCGCGCCCAGGCGCATCTGCAGGGGGGTGTCGCCCAGGTCGTCGAGTTCCAGGAAGCCGGCCTCGAGGTCCAGGCCGTGGAGCGCCGGGACCGGCAGCCCCGCCTCGGCCCAGCGCCGGTCGATGGACACGAAGGGGGCGCTGTCCTCCCGGTCGGGAGGCGCGTCCATCAGCATGCGGGTGGTGCCATCGGGCAGGGTCAGGCGGTAGTAGCGGCGGAAGCTGGCGTCGCCGGCGGCCAGGCGCAGGTCGACCTCCGCGGGATCGAGCCCGTGGTGGCGGGCGGCCCACTGGCGCAGGCGGGTCTGGCGCGGCAGGGCATCGGCCTCTGGCATCTTCACCTCTCGATGTCCGGTGGCGGGGCGTCGGTTGACGCCCCCGGGGCGTCGCCCCATGCTGAGGCCCGGCCTCGTCGGCGATGACAGGGACTCGTCGGCGGGACAGGTCGCATGGGGCCTGTATAATACCGATTCACTCCGCCAAGGACATCGTGGAACATGGCCAAGCGACCCTCCTGGACGGCCCTGGCAGGCCTGGTGACCTCGAGCCTGATGACGACGGGCCCGGTGCTGGCGTCGCCCCCCGAGCCCTTGCCGGCCGACCGGCTGGATTGGCGGCCCTGGGGCGACGAGCGTCCCGCCGGCGCCGTCTGCCGGGGACGCTACGTCATGCCGGACTATCGCCTGGCGGCGCCCCCCGAGGGGCGGGTGGCCAGCGAGGCCGATCGCGGCGAGTACGGGACGCAGGGCGAGACTCGGCTCGCCGGGGAGGTGGTGCTGCGCCGCGGGGACACCCAGCTGGAGGCCCCGGCGGTGCGCCTGCCGGCCGCCCGGGACCGGGTGCTGGCCGATGGGCCGCTGGCCATCCGCGACCGCAACCTGCTGGTTCGCGGCGAGGCCGCCGAGTTTTCCCTGGCGAGCGATGCCGCGCGCATCGAGGGGGCCCATTACGTGGCGCACGCCCAGCGCCTGCGCGGCGATGCGGTGCGCCTGGCTCGGCTGGAGGACGGTCGCTATCGGCTGAGCGAGGCGAGCTTCACCACCTGTGAGCCGGGCAGCGACCTCTGGCGCCTGGTGGGACGGGATATCCTGCTGGATCGGGAGAGCGGGTTCGGGACCGCTCGGCATGCCCGCCTCGAGGTCGGCCGGGTGCCGGTGTTCTACTGGCCCTGGGTGCGCTTTCCCATCGACGAGCGTCGCCAGACCGGTTTCCTGTGGCCGGTGGTCGGCGTCTCGGGCGATGGCCTCGACTATGCCCAGCCCTTCTACTGGAACATCGCCCCCGACCAGGACGCGACCCTGACTCCCCGCTGGATCGGCGAGCGGGGCGAGTCGCTGGGGGGCGAGTACCGCTATCTCTTCCCGTCCGACGCCGGCACCCTGGAAGGGGCCTACATGGTCGACGACCGCCGTGCCGGCGACGAGGCCGCCGCGGGCTCCTCTCTCGAAAACGGCGACGACCGCTGGTACCTGGACTTCCGCCACGCCGGGCGCTTCGGCTCGCGCACCCGCTATCGGCTGCGCTATGGCGCGGCCAGCGACGGGGCCTACTTCGAGGACTTCGGACGCAGTTTCGGCGAGACGGAGACCCGGAGCCTGTCGCGCCTGGCCGGGCTCGACTACCGCGGGGAGGTCTGGCGGCTGGAGGCCAAGGCCCAGGGCTACCAGAAACTCGACGATCCCCTGGATCCGGGCGACAAGCCCTTCTATCGGCTGCCGAGCCTCAACGCCCGGGCCCGATGGAGCCAGGAGACCGGTCTCTATCAGGAGTGGGGGGCCAACCTGACCCACTTCTGGCGGGATGTCGGCACCGACGAGAACGGTCGCTACACCTTCCGCGACACCCAGCGCACGATCCCCATCCGCGAAGCGGCCGACGGGACCCGGCTGAGCCTGACGCCGGCCCTGGGCTGGCGCTTCGCCGAGAGCTGGGGCCATCTCGAGCCGCGCGCCGAGCTCACCCACCTCACCTACGACCTCGACTATGGCGATCGCGAGACCGACCGGCCCGAGGATCCCTCGCTGACCGTGCCGATCGCCTCCCTCGACGGCGGTCTGATCTTCGAGCGCGACCTCGGCCTCGGTGGGGAGGCCTTCCGCCAGACCCTGGAGCCCCGGCTGAACTACGCCTATGTCCCGGCCCGGAACCAGCGGGACCTCCCCGACTTCGACACCAGCGAGCAGGCCTTCTCCTGGCAGCAGCTGTGGACGTCCCATCGCTTCACCGGTGGCGACCGAGTGGGGGACCTCAACCGTGTCTCCCTCGGCGTGGAGACGCGGCTGGTGGAAGACGCCAGCGGTCGCGAGCGGCTCTCGCTGGGGGTGGGCCAGGCCTACTACCTCGAGGATCGCACCATCGACCTGGCGGGCGACCCCGATACCCTGCCCTCGGAGGCCGACTTCCGACGCTTCTACGATGCCACCCGGGACCGCTCGCCCCTGGTCACCCGGCTGGACTGGCGGCTCGGCGATCACTGGCAGACCTACTGGCAGTGGCTCTACGACGATCACCTGTCGCGCACCGAGCGTGCCAGCTGGGATCTGCAGTACCGGGCCGAGGCGGGGCACGTGCTGAACCTGGGCTACCGTTGGGAGCTCCAGGGCTTCGATCCGGCCGAGGAGGGCGACGACGCACGCGGCTACGACCGGGAGGAGGTCGATGTCTCCGGGGCCTGGCGGGTCTCGCCGCGGCTCGACCTGATCGGCCGGGTGCTGTATGACCACACCAATGACCGGGCCCTGGAGCGGCTGGCGGGTGTGCAGTGGAACGACTGCTGTTATGGTCTCCAGCTGGTGTGGCGCGAGTGGGTCGACGACGCCGACACCGCCAGCACCATCGCCGATGACACCACCGACCGTGGCGCCTTCCTGCGCCTGGTGTTCAAGGGGCTCGGCGGCGTCGGGGGCGAGGCGGATGCCCATTTCCGTAGCGCCGTCCCGGGCTATCGCAGTACCGCCTTCGGCCGGCCTTGAGCGTCGCGCGATGCACGCCGCGCCGGCCCCGTGCCGGCCATCGATATTGAACGAGAGGAAAGACCGACATGCCTAGCCGACACCTCGCCCCCCTGCTGCTGAGCCTGCTGCTGGGACTGCCCCTGGCCGGCCTCGCCCAGGAGCGTCAGCCCCTGGATCGCATCGTGGCGGTCGTCAACGAGGGCGCCATCATGGCCTCCCAGCTCGAGGAGCGCGTCGACCAGGCCCGGCGGCAGCTCGGCAGTCGCGGCATCGAGCTGCCGCCCGAGGACGTCCTGCGCGAGCAGGTGCTCGATCGACTGATCGTCGAGGAGATCCAGCTGCAGCTGGCCCGGCAGGCCAACCTCAGCGTCGACGATACCGAGCTCAATCGCCAGGTGCGGGCCATCGCCGAGGGTAACGGCATGACCCTGGAGCAGTTCGCCGATGCCCTGGAGGCCGATGGCCTGTCGCTCGGCGTGATGCGCGACCAGGTGCGGCGCGAGCTGCTGATGCGTCAGCTGCAGCAGCGCCGGGTGGGCAGCCGAGTGAGCCTCTCCGAGCGCGAGGTGGATCGCTTCCTGGAGCAGCAGGGCGGCGGCATGAGTCGTGAACAGGCTCGTCAGGCGCTCTTCCAGCGCAAGGCCAACGACGAGATGGAGGCCTGGCTGCAGGAGATCCGCAGCGAAGCCTTCGTCGATGAGCGCCTCGAGCCGGACGCATGACGCCTGCTCCCGTCCTGGCCCTGACCACCGGCGAGCCGGCCGGCATCGGCCCCGAGCTCGCCGCGATGCTGGCGGACGGCATGCCGGCCGGTGGCGGCGCACCGGACCACCGGCTGGTGGCGGTGGGCGATCCCGCCTTGCTGGCCGAGCGTGCCGCGGCCATCGGGCGCGCCCTGGAGATCGTCGAGCTGGCCCCCGGCCAGCCCGTGCCGCCGCGGCGGCACGGGGTGCTGCCGGTCTGGCCGGTGCCCCTGGCCGCGCCCTGTCGGGCCGGGGTGCTGGACCCGCGCAATGCCGGGTACGTGCTCGAGACCCTGGACCGGGCGGTGGCCGCCTGCCGCGCCGGCGAGGCCGCCGGGCTGGTCACCGCGCCGCTGCACAAGGCGGTGATCCGCGAGGCCGGCCATGCCGGCTTCACCGGTCACACCGAGTACCTCCGCGACGCCTGCGGCGCCGAGGAGGTGGTGATGATGCTCGCCACCGACCACGCCCTGCACGGACGGGATCCGGCCTGGCAGGGGAGTGCGGCCCTGCGGGTCGCTCTGGCCACCACCCACCTGCCGCTGAGGGAGGTGGCGGACGCCGTGACCGGCGAGCGGCTGACCCGGCTCCTGCGCATCCTCGACGCCGACCTCAAGCGCTGGTTCGGCGTGGCCAAGCCGCGCATCCTGGTCTGCGGCCTCAACCCCCACGCCGGCGAGGGCGGCCACCTGGGGCGCGAGGAGCTCGAGGTGATCGCCCCGACCCTGGAGGCGCTGCGCGGCGAGGGGCTGACCCTTGACGGTCCGCTGCCGGCCGATACCCTGTTCACCCCGCGTCATCTCGCCGACGCCGACGCCGTTCTGGCGATGTATCATGATCAGGGCCTGCCGGTGCTCAAGTACGCCGGCTTCGGCCGCGCCGCCAACGTCACCCTGGGCCTGCCGCTGGTGCGCACCTCGGTGGATCACGGCACGGCGCTGGACCTCGCCGGCCGGGGCGTCGCCGATCCCGGCAGCCTCGCCGTGGCCGTGGCCCTGGCGGCCGAGATGGCACGGCGGGGTCTCCGCCACTGAGGCGAGACGTCCTCGCCACGACCGTTCAACAGAAGGACTAGAGTGCATGGCATCCCGCCCCCAGGGTCATCGCGCCCGCAAGCGCTTCGGACAGAACTTCCTGCGTGACCCCGGCATCATCGCGCGCCTGGTGCGCGCCATCGGCCCCCGTCCCGGCGAGCGCCTGGTGGAGATCGGCCCCGGCCAGGGCGCCCTCACCGAACCGCTGCTCGAGGCGGCCGGCGGCCACCTCGAGGTCATCGAGCTGGATCGCGACCTCATCCCCGGGCTGCGCGTGCAGTTCTTCGACAAGCCGGGCTTCGTCATCCACGAAGGCGACGCCCTCAAGGTCGACTTCCGGGCGCTGCGTGGCGAGGGCCCCCCGCTGCGGGTGGTGGGCAACCTGCCCTACAATATCTCCACGCCCCTGATCGCCCACCTGCTCGAGGCCGGGGATGCCGTGGCCGACATGCACTTCATGCTGCAGAAGGAGGTCGTCGAGCGGCTGGCCGCCGAGCCCGGCGGCGCCGACTGGGGACGTCTCTCGGTGCTGGCCCAGTACCACTGCCGGGTCGAGTCGCTGTTCACCGTGCCCCCGGAGGCCTTCGTGCCGCGGCCCAAGGTGGAGTCGGCCATCGTGCGCCTGACGCCCCACGCCACCCCGCCACACCGGGCCCGCGACGAGGCGCTGCTGTTCGCCCTGGTGCGCCAGGCCTTCGCCCAGCGGCGCAAGACGTTGCGCAACAACCTCAAGGGGCGCCTCGACGCCCAGGCCCTGGCGGCGCTGGGCATCGACCCGAGCCGCCGGCCCCAGACCCTCTCCGTGGAGGAGTTCGTGCGCATCGCCAATCACCTGGCCGCCGAGGAGGAAACGACATGACCGCACCGGTCCTGGGCGAGGAAATCCGTGTGGACGTGGAGCCGGCGTTCCGGGAGGACGAGTCGGCCCCCGAGGAGCAGCGCTTCGTGTTCAGCTACACCATCACGGTGCACAACCATTCCGGGCACAGCATGCAGCTGTTGGCGCGCCACTGGAAGATCACCCAGGGCAGCGGCAAGGTGCAGGAGGTGCGCGGCAAGGGGGTGGTCGGCCAGCAGCCGCTGATCGGCCCCGGCCAGACCTTCCGCTACACCAGCCGGGCGATCCTCGATGGCCCGGTGGGGGTCATGGAGGGGGCCTTCACCTGCGTCGACACCGCCACCCAGCGTCCCTTCGAGGTCGCCATCGCCCCCTTCCGGCTGGCCGGCCCCAACCAGGTCCACTGACGACGCCACGGAGTGCCCATGACCACCTACGCCATCGGTGACCTCCAGGGCTGTCACGAGGAATTCGTGAGCCTGCTCGAGCACCTGGACTTCGACCCCCGCCGCGACCGGGTGTGGCTGGCCGGGGACCTGGTCAACCGCGGGCGAGGCTCGCTGGAATGCCTCCGCGAGGTGGAGGCCCTCGGCGAGGCCGCCCGGGTGGTGCTCGGCAACCACGACCTGCACCTGCTGGGCGTGGCCCGGGGCAAGGCCAGGACCAAGCACAAGGACACCCTGAACGCCATCCTCGAGGCGCCGGACCGGGAGCGCCTCCTGGACTGGCTGCAGAGCCGTCCCCTGGTGGTGCGCGAGGGCGAGACCCTGATGAGCCACGCCGGGCTCCCGCCGCGGTGGAGCCTCGACCGGGGCGAGGCCCTGGCCGGCGAGGTGGCCGAGCGGCTCGCCGGCGAAGCGGCCGAGGCCTTCCTCGAGGGCATGTACGGCAACGAGCCGGCCTGCTGGCGGGACGATCTGGAGGGACTGGACCGGCTCCGGGTGATCGTCAACACCTTCACCCGCATGCGCTTCATCGATGCCCGGGGCTGTCTCGACTTCAGCGCCAAGGAGGGGGCGGACAGCGCCCCGCCGGGGTTCGCCCCCTGGTTCCAGTATCCCCGCGACGACGATCCCCGGTTGCTGTTCGGTCACTGGGCGGCCCTGCAGGGCGAGACGCCGGGAAGCCGGGTGCGCGCCGAGGCCCTGGACACCGGCTGCGTCTGGGGCGTCGCCCTGACCGCCCTGAACCTCGATACCGGCGAACGGCTTTGCGTGCCCAGCCGCCACTGACATTCCCCTTGCATCCGGAGACTCGATGACCGCCGCGACCTTCCAGCATCTGGACATCGCCACCCTCGGCGACTGGCTCGACGCCGACCGCCCGCTGACCCTCGTGGACATCCGCGACCCGGCGAGCTTCGCCGCCGGCCGCATCCCCGGCAGTCGACACCTGGACAACGCCGGCGTCCCGGCCCTGCTGGCGGGCGCGCCCCGGGAGACGCCCCTGGTGGTGGTCTGCTACCACGGCCATTCCAGCCAGCAGGCCGCCGCCTGGCTGGCGGGGCAGGGCTTCGCCGAGGTCTACAGCCTGGACGGCGGCTTCACCGACTGGCAGGTCCGCCACCCCGACCGCGTGGAGGCCTGAGGCATGCCGTCCCGCCGCGACTCCCGCCTCGACGGCCTGCAGGTCTACCGGGTCGGCGGGGCCGTGCGCGACGCCCGGCTCGGCTGGCCGGTGACCGACGTGGACTGGGTGGTGGTCGGCGCCACGCCGGAGACGCTGCTCCGTCGTGGCTTCAAGGCCGTGGGGCGGGACTTTCCGGTGTTCCTGCACCCCGAGACCCAGGAGGAGTTCGCCCTGGCGCGCACCGAGCGCAAGTCCGGCCATGGCTACACCGGCTTCGAGGTGCACGCCAGCCCCGAGGTGACCCTGGAGCAGGACCTGGCGCGACGCGACCTCACCATCAACGCCATGGCCGAGACGCCCGAGGGCGAGCTGGTGGATCCCTACGGCGGCCTCGCCGATCTAAAGGCGCGGGTGCTGCGCCATGTCTCGCCGGCCTTCGTCGAGGATCCCCTGAGGGTGCTGCGCACGGCCCGCTTCCTGGCCCGCTACGCCGGGCTGGGCTTCGTGATCGCCCCGGAAACCCGCGAGCTGATGCGTCGCCTCGCCGCCAGCGGCGAGCTCGAGCACCTGGTGGCCGAGCGGGTCTGGGCCGAGACCGAGAAGGCCCTGGCCGAGCCCTGGCCGGACGTCTACTTCCAGGCGCTGCAGGACTGCGGCGCCCTGGCGGTGCTGATGCCGGAACTGGCGGCGGATCCCGCCGCGCTGGACGCGGCCCTGGGGCGGTTGCCCCGCCTGCCCGAGGACATCTCCGCCGAGGAGGAGCCGCACTGGCGCTGGGCGCGGCTGGTGGAACACCTCGACAAGGCCGAGCGGCGAGCCCTGGCCGAGCGCCTCAAGCTGCCCAAGGCGCCGGGCCGCCTGGCCGACCAGGCGGCCGCCACCCGGGCCCTGTGCCGGGCCGTCCGGCACGAGGGGCCGAGTGGCGGGCGGGTGATGGCCTGGCTCGATGCCGTGGACGCCTGGCGGCGACCCGAGCGGGTCGCTCCGCTGATCAGCCTGATCAGCCTCGAGGAGGCCGACCTGGCGGCGGACCTGGCGCTGGCCTGGCGGCTGGCGGTCCAGATCCTGCCGGCGGGACTGGTCGAGGAAGGGTATCGAGGCCGCGAGCTGGGCGAGGAACTGGCCCGGCGGCGCCGGGCGGTCATCGACGAGGTCCTGGCCGAGTAGCGAGGCTCAGGCGTCGAGGGGCAGCCGCCGGTCCCGCCACACGAAGTCCACCGGCCAGAGAGCCTGGTCGGGGGCCTGGAAGTCGGCCCAGAGGTCGGCATAGCGTGCCCGGGTCGTCGGGTGGCGGGCATCGGGCAGCAGTTCCGCCAGGGGCCTCAACACGAAGGCGTGGTGACGGATCTCGGCGCGGGGCAGCTCCACGCCCTCGTGCCGGCCGGCCAGGTCACCCACGGTGAGCAGGTCGATATCGAGGGTCCGGGGACTGAACTTGGGGCTGTCCGCGCGTCGGCCGTTGGCGAACTCCAGTCGCTTGCACCAGGCCTGGAGCTCCCCCACCGACCAGGCGGACTCGAAGACCGCCACCAGGTTGTAGAAGTTGCGCCCGTCCTCGAAACCCACCGGCTCGCTCTCGTAGACCCGCGAGATCCGCAGGGCCGCGAAGGTCTCGGCCAGGGCGTCGAGGCAGACGCGGACGTGGCGCTCGCGCTCGATGTTGCTGCCGATGCTGACGCAGACCCGGGCCATCAGCTCGAACCCCGCTCGCCGCGTTCGATGCGCACGCCCACCGCCCGTGCCGCCGGCACCGCGCCGGGCTTGCGCAGCGTCAGACGCAGCCAGGCGATGCCGAACTCCTGGCGAAGGGTCTCGGCCAGGCGTTCGGCGAAGGTCTCCACCAGCTCGAAGCGATGTTCCGCGCCGAAGGCGTTGATGCGCTCGCTGATCGCCGCGTAGTTCAGGGTCTTCCCGAGGTCGTCGTCCGCCGCCGCCGGGCGGATGTCGGTGGCCAGCTCCAGGTCGAGGACCAGGGTCTGGGTCAGGGTGCGCTCCCAGTCGTAGACCCCGATCACGGTGTCGACCTTCAGCGCTTCGATCAGTACGAGATCCATCGAGGGCTCCCGGGTCATGGAGTGGACGGCGGAGGTGCCGGGCTGGCCGGCGATTGTACGACAGCCGATCGGGCGGGGACAGCGTCGCCGGCTGTTCCCGTCGCGCCATGACTGGCAGAATCGGCCCATCATTCCCTGCGAGGCTCTCCGGTGCTGGCCCAAGTCGAACTCCTCCTGCCGCTCGTGGCCCTGGGGTATCTCAGCGGGACCTGGCTGGGGGCCCTGACGGTCTGTCGTCTCGCCGGGGTGGGCGATCCCCGCCTGGTGGGCTCCGGCAACCCCGGCTTCTCCAACGTGCTGCGCCTGCATGGGCGTCGGCTGGCCCTGGCCACCCTCCTGGTGGACGCCCTCAAGGGCATGCCGGTGCTGGGGCTGGCCCTGCTGATGGGGTTGCCGCCCTGGGGGCAGGGACTGGTGGGGCTCGGGGTGCTGCTGGGGCACAGCTACCCGGTGTGGTATCGCTTCCGCGGCGGCAAGGGCGTGGCCAGCGCCTTCGGCGTCATGCTGCTGCTGACGCCGGGCGTGGCGCTGATCTGTGGCCTGGTCTGGAGCCTGTTGGCCTGGCGGTGGCGCACCGCGGCCATCGCCTCCCTGGCCAGCGCCACCCTGGCGCCGCTGGCGGCTTTCTGGCTGGCGCCTGACTACGTGGTGGTGGTGATCGTCTTCACACTGCTGGTGCTGGCGCGCCACCTGCTCAACATCCGGCGGCTGGGGCGGGGCGAGGAGCCGGGGCTGTAAGCTTGAAGAGCGCGGCTACGCCGCTGGAAGAAGGAAGACCGGCGCTTCGCGCCTTGAAAGCGAAGAAAACCGCATAGGCTGTCTTCCCTCTTCCCTCTTCCCTCTTCCCTCTTGTCAGCCTTCCTCAGGAGGCTGAAGCCCGTCCATCGGCCAGCGCGGGACCGCCTTCATCTCCCCGAGGGTGTCGCGTTCCCCGGCGAGCAGCCGCTGGGTCCCGACGTAGGCGATCATGGCCCCGTTGTCGGTACAGAAGCGACCCCGCGGGTAGTACACCGTGGCGGCCCGCTTGTCGGCCTCCCGGGCGAGGCGATCGCGCAGCCGGACGTTGGCGCTGACCCCGCCGGCCACCACGAGCCGCTTGAGCCCGGTGGCGTCCAGGGCGCGCCGGCACTTGATCACCAGGGTGTCGACCACCGCCTCCTCGAAGGCCCGGGCCACGTCGGCGCGGGCCGCCTGGTCCAGGGCGCCGTCGGCCTCCAGCCGGCGGATGGCGGTCAGGGTGTGGGTCTTGAGCCCCGAGAAGCTGAAGTCCAGCCCCGGGCGATCGGTCATCGGGCGCGGGAAGCGCAGCCGAGCCGGGTCACCGTCCTCGGCGAGCCGGGCCACGGCCGGCCCGCCGGGATAGTCCAGGCCGAGCATCTTGGCGGCCTTGTCGAAGGCCTCGCCGGCGGCGTCGTCCACGGACTCGCCGAGCAGGCGATAGCGGCCGAGGCCCGCGACCTCCACCAGCTGGGTATGGCCGCCGGAGACCAGCAGGGCCACGAAGGGAAAGGCCGGGGGAGACGCCTCCAGCATGGGGGCCAGCAGGTGGCCCTCCATGTGATGCACGCCGAGCACCGGGATGTCGAGCGCCCGGGCCAGGCCATGGGCGGTACTGGCGCCGACCATCAGGGCCCCGACCAGGCCCGGTCCGGCCGTATAGGCGATGGCGTCGAGATCGGCCCGACACAGGCCGGCCTCGTCCAGTACCCGCCCGATCAGCGGCAGCAGCCGCCGGGTGTGATCGCGGCTGGCCAGTTCCGGCACCACGCCGCCGTATTCGGCGTGCATGGCGATCTGGCTGTGGAGGGCGTCGGCCGCGAGGCCGCGCTCGGTGTCATAGACGGCGACGCCGGTCTCGTCGCAGGAGGTCTCGATGCCCAGTACGCGCATGGTCATGACTCGGTCAGACGGAAATGCCGGCATTCTACGCCTTTTGCGTGGGTCGGGGCAGGGGCGGGGACGGAAACGGTTTGCACGCGACCGGCACGGCGACTAGAATACTGTGCGCTGCAAGACTGGGTCGTGCGCCCAGGGGCGAGTTCCCGTTTCTCTTCCGCTGCATTCCGGCTCGCCCGGCGAGGTCGGAGCGGCGGTGGTGTCGATGGGGGCCCCGGAAGGCGTGCGTTCGAACCGAACTCAAGTTTTCCAAGGTAGGTGAGTGCTTAATGCCTTCTGTCAAAGTACGTGATAACGAGCCGTTTGACGTCGCGCTGCGTCGCTTCAAGCGTTCCTGTGAAAAAGCCGGTATTCTCTCCGAGGTTCGCCGTCGCGAGCAGTACGAGAAGCCGACCGCAGAGCGCAAGCGCAAGGCGGCTGCCGCCGTCAAGCGCCATGCCAAGAAGCTTCAGCGCGAGCGCAAGCGTTTCGAACGGCTCTATTGATCCGTACTGGAGATGGCCGGCGTCATAGCGGGCCGTCTCGGGAGGGACGCCAAGCGGCCGCCAATCGGTGGCCGCTTGTTTTTGCGCCGTTTCTCGGCACGATTTGGTTCAGGGTTGCCTGATGGCCGGTCAGATTCCGCAACGCTTCATCGATGATCTCCTCGCCCGCGTCGACGTGGTCGAAGTGGTCGGGGAGCGGGTCAAGCTGAAGAAGACCGGGCGCAACCACTCGGGGCTCTGCCCCTTCCACCAGGAAAAGTCCCCGTCGTTCACCGTGAGTGCGGACAAGCAGTTCTATCACTGCTTCGGCTGCGGTGCCCACGGCAACGCCCTGCGCTTCCTGATGGAGTACGACAAGCTGCGTTTCCCCGAGGCCGTGGAACAGCTGGCCGCCCGGCTGGGCCTGGAAGTGCCCCGGGAGGGAGCCGATGATCCCCGGGCCCAGGCCAGGGAGCGCAAGCGCAAGGAAGGGGTGAACCTGCTCGAGCTCGCGGCGAGCTTCTTCCGCGAACGCCTCAGGATGCCCGAGGGCCAGGGAGCCCGGGACTACCTGGAGCGTCGTGGGCTGTCGCCGGAGGTGGTTCGGGACTTCGGCATCGGCTACGCCCCCGATGCCTGGGAGGGCCTCAAGCGTCACCTGGGCGAGCGCGGTATCGGCGAGGCGGTGCAGGTCGAGTACGGCCTGCTGGTCCATCGGGAGGACAGCGGGCGCACCTATGACCGCTTCCGCGACCGGGTGATCTTCCCGATTCGCGACATCCGCGGGCGGACCATCGCCTTCGGCGGCCGGGTGCTGGGCGACGCCAAGCCCAAGTACCTGAACTCCCCGGAGACGCCGGTCTTCCACAAGGGGCGCGAGCTCTACGGCCTCTTCGAGGCCCGCCAGGCCAATCCCCGGCTCGAGCGCCTGGTCATCGTCGAGGGCTACATGGACGTGGTGGCGCTCGCCCAGTTCGGTATCCGCAATGCGGTGGCCACCCTGGGGACCGCCACCACGGAGGACCACCTGTCGCGGCTGTTCCGGATGGTCGACGAGGTGGTGTTCTGCTTCGATGGCGACCGGGCGGGTCGCCAGGCGGCGACCCGGGCGCTGGAGACGGTGTTGCCGCAGATGATCGACGGTCGCCAGGCGCGTTTCCTCTTCCTGCCGGAGGGAGAGGATCCCGATACCCTGGTGCGCCGCGAGGGCGCCGAGGCCTTCGAGGATCGGGTCACCTGTGCCAGCCCGCTCTCCGAGTTCCTCTTCGAGCAGGCCGCGGAGGGGCGCGACCTGGCGCGGCTGGAGGAGCGGGAACGCTATGCCAGCCGGGTGCTGGGGGCCATCGGGCGGCTGCCCGAGGGGGTGCTGAAGTCGCTGCTGCTGGCGGAACTCTCCCGCCGGACCGGCGTCGATCAATCTGACTTCGAGTCGTTGATGGCCGCCGAGCGGCCGAGCGGCCACGAGGCGGAGCCTCCCCCGGAGGCGTCGCCGGCGACGCAAGCGCCGGTCTGGCAGGGCGAGGAGCAAGGAGCCGGCCGTGCAGGTTCGCTCGGACTCATGGCTCGGGTCCTGCAGTTGCTGGTCCACGAACCGGGGCTCGTCGAGCGCCTGCCCGAGGACGAGGACTGGTGCGACGACGGCGCCCCCGATGGCCGTCTGTGCCGCGAGGTGGTGCGTCTGTTGAAGGCGGGACGCTACCGCAGTGCCCAGGTGCTCCTGGCGCATTTCCATGGCACCGCCGAGGGGGAGCGGCTGGCGGCGCTGGCGCGACGCGAGCTGTTGATCCCGGCCGCGGCGCGGGCCACCGAGCTGGAGGGGTTGGTGGAGCACTTCCGTCGCCATCAGCGACGGCGCTCGCCCCAGGAAGCGTTCGATGCCTTGCTGGCTCGGGAGCGGGCCGGTGAGCGGCTGTCCCGGGAGGAGCGTCAGCGCCTGATGGCGCTGCTGATGGAGCTCAAGGGATGAGTCCGCGCGGGGGAGGCGTTGGCGCCGGGGTTGAATTTCCTCCTACCATCACCATATACATCAGCGTCACCTGAAGGGGACGCAACCTGACAACCTAACACACCTGAATGACCGCGCAAATACATCGAACTGGCAGAAGTGCGGTCTAACCCGCTATACTGTCCGGCTTATCGAGCTTTCTCCGCCTCAGTGCTTCAGGTGCTTCATTCTTCTTCGTCGAGATAGGGTTTCTATGGCTGGAAATGCGCAGCAGCAGTCACGTCTGAAGGAGTTGATCGCGCGCGGCAAGGAACAGGGTTTCCTGACCTATGCCGAGGTCAACGACCATCTTCCCGAGGATATCGCCGACCCCGATCAGGTGGAAGACATCATCGGCATGATCAACGACATGGGTATCAATGTCGTCGAGGAAGCGCCCGATGAAGACACCCTGATGATGGCCGATCACTCCACCGATGAATCGGCCGCCGAGGAGGCCGTGGCCGCCCTGGCCGCGGTGGAGAGCGACGTGGGTCGCACCACCGACCCGGTGCGCATGTACATGCGCGAGATGGGCACCGTGGAGCTGCTGACCCGCGAAGGCGAGATCGAGATCGCCAAGCGCATCGAGGAGGGCACCCGCGAGGTGATGTCCGCCCTGGCCTACCTGCCGGGTGCCGTGGACTCCATCCTCGAAGCCTACGATGCCACCCAGGACGAGGAGGCGCCCGGTCGCCTGTCGGACCTCTTCTCCGGCTTCATCGATCCCGACGAGGGCATTCCCGGCGTCGCCGAGGCGGAGACCCCGGAGCCCGAGGTCGGGGACGATCTCGACACCGACGAGGCGGCCGAGGGTGACGAGGAAGACGAGGAGGAGGACACTTCCTCCAGCGAGGGCGGGCCGGATCCCGAGGAGGCCCGTGCGCGCTTCGAGCAGATCCGCGAGCAGAACGAGGCGGTGCGTCGAGCCATCGAGGCGCAGGGGCGTGCCTCCCGGGAAGCCCAGGAGGAGCTTGCCCGCCTGGCCGAGCTGTTCTCGCCGATCAAGCTGGTGCCCAAGCACTTCGAGCGCCTGGTGGGGCAGGTGCGGATCAGCGTCGAGCAGGTGCGTGCCCAGGAGAAGGCGGTCATGCAGCTGTGCGTCAAGAAGGCCAAGGTGCCGCGCAAGACCTTCATCAAGGCCTTTCCGGGCAACGAGTCGCGCCTGGAGTGGCTCGACGACTTCATGGCCGACAACGCCAGGTATGCCGACCGCCTCGAGCCGCTGAAGGCGGACATCCAGCGCGCCCAGCGCAAGATCGCCTTCGAGGAGGAGATGGTGCGCCTGCCGGTGACCGAGATCAAGGAGGTCAACCGTCGGCTGTCCATCGGCGAGGCCAAGGCGCGGCGTGCCAAGAAGGAGATGGTCGAGGCCAACCTGCGCCTGGTGATCTCCATCGCCAAGAAGTATACCAATCGCGGCCTGCAGTTCCTCGACCTGATCCAGGAAGGCAACATCGGCCTGATGAAGGCGGTGGACAAGTTCGAATACCGGCGCGGCTACAAGTTCTCCACCTATGCCACCTGGTGGATCCGGCAGGCGATCACCCGTTCCATCGCCGACCAGGCCCGCACCATCCGCATCCCGGTGCACATGATCGAGACCATCAACAAGCTGAACCGGGTGTCCCGGCAGATGCTGCAGGAGATGGGGCGTGAGCCGACGCCGGAGGAGCTGGGTGAGCGCCTGGAGATGCCCGAGGACAAGGTGCGCAAGGTGCTCAAGATCGCCAAGGAGCCGATCTCCATGGAGACGCCCATCGGCGACGACGACGACTCGCACCTGGGCGACTTCATCGAGGACAGCACCATGGTGCTGCCCATCGATTCGGCCACCGGCGAAGGGTTGATCGAGGCCACCCGCAACGTGCTCGGCGGCCTTACCGCCCGGGAGGCCAAGGTGCTGCGCATGCGCTTCGGCATCGACATGAACACCGACCACACCCTCGAGGAGGTCGGCAAGCAGTTCGACGTCACCCGCGAGCGGATCCGGCAGATCGAGGCCAAGGCGCTGCGCAAGCTGCGTCACCCGTCGCGTTCCGAGCCGTTGCGCTCCTTCCTCGACGAGTGACGCCCGGTCCCGCCCCGTGCCCACGACGCCCGCAGGCTTGCCTGCGGGCGTCGTCGTTTGTCAGGGCGAGGGAGCGTCGTCGCGGCGCCGCCAGCGCCGCACCAGCAGCAGCAGTTCGAGCATGGCGATGAACAGCAGGGTGTAGCCGAACAGCTCGGTGACTTCCTCGGCGATGTTCTTCACCGTCCTCAGGTAGTGTTCGCTGAGCGCGGCTTCCCAGAAGATGGACCGTCCGTAGAGCCGGGAAAACGCATAGGTGGTCAGGAAGCCGGCGGCGAACAGCCCGCCCGCGAACGTGGCGGCGTAGCGCTCCAGCTCCGCGACGAAGGCGCGTCGCCCCCGGATCACCACGAACAGCACCGGCAGCACCAGCAGGGTGACCAGCACCTGCCAGGCGCCATCGAAGACCCGGGTGTCCAGCCACATATCCTGCTCGCGGATCAGCGAGGCGCCGAGCAGCGCGACCAGCAGCAGGCTGAGATGGGGCAGTTCCCGGTCCAGCAGGCGGGTGGCCAGGGCCAGGAGGGTGGCGCCGAGCAGCAGCAGGGTCTGAGTGAACTCGGTGAAACCGAACTCGGAGAACTCGGCCAACGGAGCGGCCTCGGCCTCCAGGAAGACGCCCTCCATCAGGGCGCCGATCAACAGCAGGTAGAGGAGGCCGCGCAGGCAGAGGGCGCGGAAGCCGATCCGGTCGGCGGAAGGGGTGGAGGGCATCCTTGTTCTCGCGATGGCATGTTTCAGGACCGGCATTATAGCGAGCCCGGCCCCGGTTCGCGTGCCATTCTTCGCCCTCCGGCCCCTTCCGGGCGCCGCGATTCCTCGAGCAGCCAGTCATGCACCGCCCTGACTCGGCGGTCATCCAGGGCGCCGGTGGCATGGACGATCCCGTAGTGCATGCCGGTCGCCACCCGCTGGGGGAAAGGCGCGATCAGGATCCCGCTGTCCAGCTCGCCGGTGATCAGGGTCTGGCGGGCGATGGCCACCCCCATGCCGGCGGTGGCCGCGGCCATGGTCAGATGGTTGCGGTTGAAGGTGTAGCCGCGCCGGACGTTGAGGCGCGGGGCCTCGATGGCCGCCAGGTAGTGCTCCCACTCGCCGTAGTCGTGACTGCCACGCCAGGCGGTGACGTCGTGCAGCAGGGGGTACCAGGCCAGGTCCTCGGGGCGGCGCAGCGGCGGTCGTCCGCGCATCAGCGCGGGGGCGCAGACCGGGAAGATGGTCTCCTCCATCAGCGGGGTGATCGCCATCCCCGGGTAGTGGCCGTCGTTGAGGTCCAGGGCCAGGTCGAAGTCACCCTCGCGCAGCGAGGTGCTGCTGTCCTCGGAGGTGACATGCAGCTCGATGTCCGGGAAGCGCGCCTGGAGTCTCGGCAGGCGGGGCATCAGCCACTTGTTGAGGAAGGAGGGCACGACACGAATGCGGATGATGCCGCTCATGACCCCGCTGCGCAGCCGCTTCACCTCGAGCCCTACGGACTGGTAGGCCTCGTCCACCACGTCGGCCAGGCGCCGGCCTTCCTCGGTGAGGGCCAGGCGGCGGGGGAGGCGGCGGAACAGCTTGAAGCCGAGGCGGTCTTCCAGCTGCTTGATCTGCTGGCTGACCGCGCCGGTGGTGACGTGGAGCTCCTCCGCGGCCCGGGTGAAGGACAGGTGGCGAGCGCTGACCACGAAGACCTTCAGCCAGGCGTGGGTCTGGGAGTTGAGGAGACGGCTCATGGTTTAGTGAGGCTATACCGTGGGCGAGATATTCTGGATTGCCGGGGCGCCGGGCTGGCGACAACAATACGACCTAGTGCCAGCGAAGGCCAGTTGGCTTTAGTGTAACTGATAACAAGGCATCCCCGGAGCGATCCGGCCCTGACACGAGGCTCTCCCCATGGCAATCAGCGTCTTCGACCTCTTCAAGATCGGCATCGGTCCCTCCAGTTCGCATACCGTCGGCCCGATGCGCGCCGCCTACGACTTCGTCCAGGACCTGCGCCGCCAGGACCTGCTCGAGCGAGTGGCCCGGGTCGAGGTGCACCTGCATGGCTCGCTGTCGTCCACCGGCAAGGGCCATGGTACCGATCGCGCCACCATCATGGGCCTGATGGGCGAGCGGCCGGAATCGATCGACCCGGCCATCGTCTCGCCCTGCATCGAGGAGCTGCTGGAGTCCCAGACCCTGCTGCTCGACGGTCGCCTGGCGATCCCCTTCCTGTGGGCCCGCGACCTGCAGTGGCACGACGAGAGCCTGCCCTACCACCCCAATGCCATGACCCTGGTGGCCCACGGCCATGCCGGCGAGCTCCATCGCAACATCTACTACTCCGTGGGCGGCGGCTTCGTCGTCGACGAGGACCAGGCGGCTCGTGGCGAGCTGGATGCCGACACCACCGCGCTGCCCTATGACTTCAACAGCGCGGGTGAGCTGATGGCGCTCTGCCGCCTGCATGGCCTGCGCATCAGCGAGCTGATGCTGGAGAACGAGAAGGCCTGGCGCGACGAGGCCGAGATCCGCGCCGGCCTGTGGCGGATCTGGGAGGCCATGCGGGCGTGCGTCGACCAGGGGCTGGCCACCGAGGGGGTGCTGCCCGGAGGGCTCGAGGTCAAGCGCCGCGCCGCAGCCCTGCATCGTCGCCTGCTGGCCATGGACGACGACCGGAGCCTGATCGCTTCCACCTTCTCCGCCATGGACTGGGTCAACGTCTTCGCCCTGGCGGTCAACGAGGAGAACGCCGCCGGCGGGCGCATGGTCACCGCCCCCACCAACGGGGCGGCCGGCATCATCCCGGCGGTGCTGCACTACTACATGAAGTTCCAGGAGGGGGCCAGCGAGCGCGACGTGGTCGACTTCCTGCTCACCGCCGGCGCCGTGGGCATCCTGTGCAAGAAGAACGCCTCCATCTCCGGCGCCGAGGTGGGCTGTCAGGGCGAGGTGGGCTCGGCCTGCGCGATGGCCGCCGCCGGCCTCACCGAGGTCATGGGCGGCAGCGTGGCTCAGGTGGAGAATGCCGCCGAGATCGGCCTGGAGCACAACCTCGGCCTCACCTGCGACCCCGTGGCGGGCCTGGTCCAGGTGCCCTGCATCGAGCGCAACGCCATCGCCTCGGTGAAGGCCATCAACGCCGCCCAGATGGCCCTGCGCGGCGACGGCGAACACTTCATCTCCCTGGACAAGGCCATCCGCACCATGCGCGACACGGGGGCCGACATGCAGGAGAAGTACAAGGAAACCTCCAAGGGCGGCCTGGCGGTGAACGCCATCGAATGCTGATTCTCTCCGTCGGGCGGCGGCGGCCGCCGGACCTGGCGCGCGACCCCTCGGGTGGCGCGCCTTTTTTATTTGCAAGCTACTGATACCCGGGGCTCTACACCATTGGTCGAGTTCGGCGATTCGGTGGTTGCCGGCGCTCGTTTCGTCCTCTAGCTTACGTTGACGTAAAGGTTAAACATCCATCGGGCGCTTGCCTCGATGCCGGTGACGACGACAGCACCTCGCCACCACAACAACGACAACAGCCACGCAACGGCGGATCGCCATGGCGGTCCCGAGAGGACGTCACATGACCCAGGAGTTCGTGCTCGAGACTCGCGGGTTGACCAAGGAATTCCGCGGCTTCACCGCCGTGGACGACGTCAACCTGAAGGTCCGCGAAGGGCATATCCATGCCCTGATCGGCCCCAACGGGGCCGGCAAGACCACCGTCTTCAACCTGCTCACCAAGTTCCTGCCGCCCACCCGCGGCGAGATCCTCTACCGCGGCAAGCCGATCACCGGCATGCGGGCCAACGACATCGCCCGGCTCGGCCTGGTGCGTTCCTTCCAGATCTCGGCGGTCTTCGCCCACATGACGGCCCTGGAGAACGTGCGAGTGGCCCTGCAGCGCCGGCTCGGCACCTCCTTCCACTTCTGGAAGTCCGAGCGCTCCCTGGAGCCGCTCAACGACCAGGCGCTGGCGTTGCTCGACCAGGTCGGTCTCAAGGACTACGCCGACGTGCTGACCGTGGAGATGCCCTACGGCCGCAAGCGGGCCCTGGAAGTGGCCACCACCCTGGCCCTGGATCCCGCGGTGATGCTGCTCGACGAGCCGACCCAGGGCATGGGGGCCGAGGACGTCGACCGCATCGTCGAACTGATCCGCCGCGTCTCCGAGGGGCGCACCGTGCTGATGGTGGAGCACAACCTGAGCGTCGTGAGCCGACTGTGCGATCGCATCACCGTGCTGGCCCGGGGCAGCATCCTCGCCGAGGGCGATTACGCGGCCGTCTCGACGGATCCGCGGGTCCGGGAGGCCTACATGGGCAGCGAGGCAGGCGAGACAGAGGAGGCCGGGGCATGACGGAGGCCGCACTGGAATATCGAGACCTCGATGGCGCCGAGATGCTCCGCGTCCGGGACCTGCACGCCTTCTACGGCGAATCGCATATCCTGCACGGGGTCGACTTCGACGTTCGCCGGGGCGAGCTGGTGACCCTGCTGGGGCGCAACGGCGCCGGGCGCAGCACCACCCTCAAGGCGATCATGAACATGGTCGGTCATCGCACCGGCTCCATCGTCATCAACGGCAACGAGACCCTGGCCATGCGCCCCCACCGCATCCCGCGGCTCGGCGTGGGCTATTGCCCGGAGGAACGGGGCATCTTCTCGAGCCTCGACGTCGAGGAAAACCTGTTGCTGCCGCCCACGGTGCGCTCCGGCGGGATGAGCCTCGACGAGATCTACGAGATGTTCCCCAACCTCTACGAGCGTCGCCGTAGCCAGGGCACTCGGCTCTCCGGCGGCGAGCAGCAGATGCTGGCCATGGCGCGCATCCTGCGAACCGGGGCCCGCTTGCTGCTGCTCGACGAGATCACCGAGGGGCTGGCGCCGGTCATCAACCAGGCGCTGGGCGAGGTGCTGGTCAAGCTCAAGGAGCGCGGCATGACCATCGTCCTGGTGGAGCAGAACTTCCGTTTCGCCGCCCCGCTCGCCGACCGGCACTTCGTCATGGAGCACGGGCGCATCATCGAGGAGATCTCGGCCGCCGAGCTGCCGTCGCGGCGCGAACACCTGAACTCCCTGCTGGGGGTCTGACGGCGACGCCGCCTTTCCCTCCGCAACCGCTCGACAACAACAAACCGCCCCCCGGGGGCATGGAGAGCACGATGACCTTCAACAAGCGCACTCTCGCCGGCGCCATCGCCGTCGCCACCACCGCCCTGGCCGGCGGCACCGCCCAGGCCCAGATGAGCGACGATGCCGTGCGCATCGGCTACCTCGCCGACATGTCCGGCACCTATCGCGACCTGGCCGGCCCCGGCGGCCTGGAGGCCCTGAACATGGCCGTCGAGGACTTCGGGGGCGAGGTCAACGGGGTGCCCATCGAGGTGTTCAGCGCCGACGATCGCAACAGCGCCGACGTGGGGGCCAACACCGTTCGCGAGTGGATCGACCAGCGCAACGTCGACCTGGTCGCCGGCATGGTGGCCTCCTCGGTGTCCATCGCCGTGACCAAGGTCCTCGAGGAGAACGACGGACTGGCGATCATCTCCGGCTCCGCCGCCTCCAGCATCACCAACGAGCACTGCACCCCCAACCACATCCACTGGGTCTACGACACCTACCCCCTGGCGCACGGCACCGCCAAGGCGGTGGTCGAGCAGGGCGGTGACACCTGGTTCATGCTCACCGCCGACTACGCCTTCGGCCATGCCCTGGAGGGCGACGTGACCAAGGTGGTGGAGGAGAACGGCGGCGAGGTCGTCGGCGGCGTGCGCCATCCCTTCCCGACCAGCGACTTCTCCTCCTACATCCTCCAGGCCCAGGGCTCGGGCGCCGACATCGTCGGCCTGGCCAACGCCGGCTCCGACACGGTCAACGCCATCAAGACCGCCAGCCAGTTCGGCCTGACCCAGACCGGCCAGCAGCTCGCCGGCCTGCTGATCTTCCTCAACGACGTCCATGCCATGGGGCTGGAGGCCACCCAGGGCCTGCTGCTGACCACCGGCTGGTACTGGGACATGGACGAGCAGTCCCGGGAATGGGCCGAGCGCTACTTCGAGCGGGTCGGTCGCATGCCGACCATGGTCCAGGCCGGCGTCTACTCCAGCACCATGCACTACCTAAACGCCGTGGAAGCCGCGGGCACCGACGAGCCCGAGGTGGTCCGTGCCCAGATGGGGGAGATGCCGGTGGAGGACTTCTTCTCCCGCAACGGCCGCATCCGCGAGGACGGCCGCATGGTCCACGACATGTACCTGGCCCAGGTGAAGTCGCCGGAGGAGTCCACCGGCGAGTGGGACCTCTACGAGATCAAGAGCACCATTCCCGCCGAGGAGGCCTATCGCCCGCTCAGCGAGAGCCAGTGCGACCTGGTCAACCAGTGAGCTGAGCCCGACCCGGCGGCGGCCGCGGCCGCCGCCTCCATGACGGCGAGGAGACCCTGCCATGACGATGATATTCGGGGTGCCGCTGGCAGTATTCATGGGCCAGCTGATGCTGGGCCTGATCAACGGCGCCTTCTATGCCCTGCTGAGCCTGGGGCTGGCGGTGATCTTCGGCCTGCTGAAGATCATCAACTTCGCCCACGGCGCCCAGTACATGCTGGGCGCCTTCGCGGCCCTGCTGGGCCTGCAGTACCTGGGCATCAACTACTGGCTGGCCCTGCTGCTGGTACCCCTGGTGGTGGGCGGCCTGGGGATGGTGATCGAACGCACCATCCTGCGCCGCATCGCCCACCTGGATCACCTCTACGGCCTGCTGCTGACCTATGGCCTGGCGCTGATCTTCGAGGGCACCCTGATCAACTTCTTCGGCGTCTCCGGGGCCAGCTATCCGGTGCCCGAGGCGCTGCAGGGCGGCCTCAACCTGGGCTTCATGTTCCTGCCCACCTACCGCGGCTGGGTGCTGGTGGCAGCGCTGGCGGTGTGTCTGGGGACCTGGTTCGTCATCGAGCGGACCCGGCTCGGCGCCTACCTGCGGGCCGGCACCGAGAATCCGGCGCTGATGCAGGCCTTCGGGGTCAACGTGCCCCAGCTGGTCACCCTGACCTACGGCTTCGGGGTCGCCCTGGCCGCCTTCGCCGGGGTACTGGCCGCGCCGCTCTACCCGGTCTCGCCCACCATGGGCTCGAGCCTGCTGATCGTGGTCTTCGCCGTGGTGGTGATCGGCGGCATGGGCTCGATCCTCGGTGCCATCCTCACCGGCCTGGCCATGGGCCTGGTCGAGGGGCTGACCAAGGTGTACTACCCCGAGGCCGCCAACACCGTGATCTTCCTGGTGATGATCCTGGTGCTGATGCTGCGTCCCGCGGGACTCTTCGGTAAGGAGGCATGACATGACGGCCACCACCCAGACCCTCTCGCCCTCGATGAAGCGTCGCCGGCGTGCCCGGCAACGCCGCGGGGCCCTCTACCTGGCCCTGCTGGCCATCGGCCTGGTGGCGCCCTTCGTCGCCTACCCGGTCTTCCTGATGAAGATCCTGTGCTTCGCGCTCTTCGCCTGCGCCTTCAACCTGCTGCTGGGCTACGCGGGGCTGCTGTCCTTCGGCCATGCGGCCTTCCTGGCCACCGGCGGCTACGTCACCGGCTACCTGCTGTCGAGCCACCCGGCGCTGACGCCGGAGACCGGCATCCTCGCCGGGACCCTGGCCAGCCTCGGGCTGGGACTGGTGTTCGGGGCCCTGGCGATCCGCCGCCAGGGGATCTACTTCGCCATGGTCACCCTGGCACTGGCTCAGATGGTGTTCTTCTTCTACATCCAGGCGCCCTTCACCGGCGGCGAGGACGGCCTGCACGGCGTGCCCCGGGGGCAGCTGTTCGGCCTGATCGACCTCTCCAGCAACCTGGCCATGTACTACTTCGTGTTCGCGGTCTTCGTGCTCGGCTTCGCCCTGATCCAGCGTACCGTGCACTCGCCCTTCGGCCAGGTGCTCAAGGCGATCCGCGAGAACGAGCCCCGAGCCGTCTCGCTGGGCTACAACGTCGATGCCTACAAGCTGGTGGCCTTCGTGATCTCGGCGGGCCTGGCGGGCCTGGCGGGCTCCACCAAGACGGTGGTCTTCCAGCTGGCCTCGCTCACCGACGCCCATTGGCACATGTCCGGTGAGGTGATCCTGATGACGCTGCTCGGCGGGGTGGGTACCCTCTTCGGCCCCCTGGTCGGCGCGGGCCTGGTGGTCAGCCTGCAGACCCAGCTCGCCCAGTCGCCGCTGGGCAACTGGGTGAGCGTGATCCTCGGCGCGATCTTCGTGATCTGCGTACTGAGCTTCCGCAGCGGCATCGTCGGCGAGATCCAGAAGATCGTCCGCAAGAACTTCAAGTAAGGCCGGTCGCCGGTCACGAGCGCGGGGCGTCCTCAGGGGCGCCCCGTGTCGTTCGGGGATGGCGGGGCGGCAGCCTGTCCGCGATGTGCTCGACCAGGAAGTCGAGGAACTGGCGTACCTTGGGCGAGCGCTGCCGGTGACGCGGGTAGACGGCCCAGACCGCGGTGTCGCCATGCCGATAGGCGTCGAGCACGCTGATCAGCTCCCCCCGGGCCAGGTGCTCCTCGACGTAGTAGTCCGGGAGCTGGGCCAGCCCCAGGCCCTTGAGGGCGGCGTCGAGCAGCGCCGGACCGGAGTTGCCGCGCCAGGGGCCATCGACCCGGACCTCGCGGCGAACGCCGTCCACGTCGAAGCGCCAATGATCCCGCGAGCCCACCAGGCAGCGATGCCGGGACAGCTCGGAGAGGCTGTGGGGCTGGGCGATGCGAGTGAAGTAGGCCGGCGAGCCGACCACGTACTCGCGACGCTCGCAGAGCCGGCGGGCGATCAGCGAGGAGTCCTCCAGAGCCCCCAGGCGGATGGCGATGTCGAAGCCCTCGTCGATGATGTCCACCCGGCGGTTGGTGAAGTGCATGCGGACCTCGAGGCGGGGATGGCGGGCCATGAAGTCATGGACGAGCGGCGCGATGAAACGCTCCCCGAAGGTGGTGGCGCAGGTCAGCCCCAGCACCCCGCTGGGACGTTCCTGGAGGTCCTTGACCGCGGCCTCGGCCTCGTGAAGCCCCTCGACCAGGTGACGACAGTGCTGGTAGTAGACCCGCCCGGCCTCGGTCAGCCCGAGCCGACGGGTGGTGCGGTAGAGCAGGGGGGTGTCGAGCTGCTGCTCGAGCTGGCCGACCAGCCGGCTGACATGGGAGCTGGAGACCTGGAGTCTCTCGGCGGCGGCGTTGAAGGCCCCGGCGCGGACCACCTCGACGAAGGCCTCGACCCTGTCCCAGCGTTGCATGCGACCTCCCGAACGATTGTTGCCATGTTGCAATAATGTGATGCGTTTGATGCAGTTTATCCGAATGGGCGGTCCTGCCTAGACTGTGGGGAAACCGTCACCCATCCAAGAGGATTCGATCATGAAGTCACGCGCCGCCGTCGCCCTGGAAGCGGGCAAGCCCCTCGAGCTGGCCGAAATCGACGTACAAGGCCCCAAGGCCGGCGAGGTGCTGGTGCGGGTCAAGGCCACCAGCGTCTGCCATACCGACGCCTACACCCTGTCCGGCGCCGACCCGGAGGGACTCTTTCCCTCGGTACTGGGCCATGAGGGCGCGGGCATCGTCGAGGAAGTGGGGGAGGGCGTCACCAGCGTGCGTCCCGGGGATCATGTCATCCCGCTGTATACCGCCGAGTGCGGCAAGTGCAAGTTCTGCCTCTCCGGCAAGACCAACCTCTGCCAGGCGGTGCGCGCCACCCAGGGGCAGGGCGTGATGCCCGACGGAACCAGCCGCTTCTCGCTGGACGGCAAGCCGCTGTATCACTACATGGGCACCTCCACCTTCAGCGAGTACACCGTGGTGCCCGAGGTCTCCCTGGCGGTGGTCTCCAAGGAGGCGCCCCTGGACAAGATCTGCCTGCTCGGCTGCGGCGTGACCACCGGCATCGGCGCGGTGCTCAACACCGCCAAGGTCGAGCCGGGGGCCACCGTGGCGGTGTTCGGCCTCGGCGCCATCGGCCTGGCGGTGATCCAGGGCGCGGTCATGGCCAAGGCCAGCCGCATCATCGCCATCGACGTCAATCCGGAGAAGTTCGAGCTGGCCCGCCAGTTCGGCGCCACCGACTTCGTCAACCCCAAGGATCATGCCGACCCCATCCAGCAGGTGATCGTCGACATGACCGATGGCGGCGTGGACTACTCCTTCGAGTGCATCGGCAACGTCAACGTGATGCGCTCCGCCCTGGAATGCTGCCACAAGGGCTGGGGCGAGTCGGTGATCATCGGTGTCGCCGGGGCCGGCGAGGAGATCTCCACGCGTCCCTTCCAGCTGGTCACCGGTCGGGTCTGGAAAGGCTCCGCCTTCGGCGGCGTCAAGGGCCGCACCGAGCTGCCGGGCTACGTGGATCGCTACATGAAGGGCGAGCTCAACATCGATGACTTCATCACCCATGACATGCCCTTCGAGAAGATCAACGAGGCCTTCGAGCTGCTCCACAAGGGTGAGAGCATCCGCACCGTGCTGCATTACTGAGCGCCGTTCAGGAGACCGACATGACCATGAGCGAACACCTCGAGCTGGTCGCGGCCAACCGTAGCTTCGGTGGCTGGCACAAGCGTTATCGGCACCGCTCCCGGGCCCTGGATTGCGAGATGACCTTCGCCATCTACCTGCCGCCCCAGGCCGAGACCGAGCGGGTGCCGCTGCTGTGGTGGCTGTCCGGCCTGACCTGCACCGACGAGAACTTCATGCAGAAGGCCGGCGCCCAGCGCCTGGCGGCGGAACTGGGTATCGCCATCGTCTGCCCGGACACCAGCCCCCGCGGGCTGGACCTGCCCGGCGAGCACGACAGCTACGACTTCGGTTCGGGGGCGGGCTTCTACGTCAACGCCACCGAGGCGCCCTGGAAGGATCACTATCGGATGTACGATTACGTGGCCGAGGAGTTGCCCTCGGTGGTCCGCCAGCACTTCCCGGTCAATGGCCGGGAGTCGATCAGCGGCCACTCCATGGGCGGTCACGGCGCCTTGATCCTGGCGCTGCGCCGTCCCGGCCACTACCGCTCGGTGTCGGCCTTCGCGCCGGTGGTCAATCCCAGCCAGTGCCCCTGGGGCCGCAAGGCCTTCGGCGGCTACCTGGGCGAGGACGTCGGCAACTGGACCCAGTACGACGCCTGCGAGCTGGTGGCCCGCGGAGCCTCCCGGCAGCCGCTGTTCGTCGACCAGGGCGAGGCCGACGACTTCCTCGATGAACAGCTGTGCCCCGAGCGCCTGGAGGCGGTGTGCGCCGAGCACGATCATCCGCTGACCCTGCGGCGACAGCCGGGCTACGACCACAGCTACTTCTTCATCGCCACCTTCATCGACGATCACCTGCGCTATCACGCCGAGCACCTGCACGATCGGCGCTGAGGCGCCACGCCCTGTCCGGCGCCCCTCCTCCGAGGGGCGTCGCTCGAGGCTCGTTGTGTCGTGTCTCGAAGCGTCATCAACATGCCTGAGGACGACTCATTGTCGCTATGCACCGGGAATCCTGGCGTCGATAGGCAAATTTGACATGCCCGAGAGCGACACAGCGGGTACATTCCGAGTTGAGCATGCCTGTTCGCGACAGGCGGCGCTGCCAGGGGGCGCGACCTCCTGACCGACAAGAAAAAGAATGCGACAAGACCCACCGTGCTGGAGTACCGACGATGACCACCGCTCCTCAGGCCTCGCGTAACGCTGCCACCCCTCAGACCCTGGGCTTCCTGCTGTTGGACAACTTCACGCTGATCTCGCTGGCCTCGGCCATCGAGCCCTTGCGCATGGCCAACCAGCTGGCGGGACGGGAACTCTATCGCTGGTACACCCTGAGCCTGGACGGCGCACCGGTGAAGGCCAGTGACGGCCTCCAGGTCACCCCGGATGCCTCGACCACGGTGCCGCTGGCCCTGGACACGATCATCGTCTGCGGCGGCGTCGGACCGCACCGCAGCGTCCAGCGCGAGCACGTCGCCTGGCTGCAGTCCCAGGCGCGCCAGTCCCGGCGGCTGGGCTCGGTGTGCACCGGCAGCTGGGCCCTGGCGCGGGCCGGGCTGCTCGACGGCTACGAGGCCAGCGTCCATTGGGAGTGCCTGGCCGCCATGCAGGAGGCCTTCCCCAAGGTCGCCCTGACCACCCGGCTGTTCTCCATCGACCGGGACCGGGCCACCTCCTCCGGGGGAACCGCGCCGCTGGACATGATGCTGACCCTCATCGGTCGCGACCATGGCCGCGAGCTCGCCGCGGGGATCTCCGAGATGTTCATCTACGACCGGGTGCGCGGAGAGCAGGACCAGCAGCGGGTGCCCCTCAAGCACGTGCTGGGCACCACCCAGCCGAGGCTGCTGGAGATCGTCGCCCTGATGGAGGCCAACCTGGAGGAGCCCATCAGCCTCGACGAGCTGGCCGACTACGTGAACGTCTCGCGTCGCCAGCTGGAGCGGCTGTTCCAGAAGAACCTGCACTGCTCGCCGTCGCGCTACTACCTCAAGCTGCGCCTCACCCGGGCCCGTCAGCTGCTCAAGCAGACGCCCATGTCGATCATCGAGGTGGCCTCGGCCTGTGGCTTCGTCTCCACGCCGCACTTCTCCAAGTGCTACCGGGAATACTTCGGCATCCCGCCCCGGGACGAACGCCTGGGCTCCAGCGCCGTGGAGCTGGTGCCGGTCAAGCTGGGTCAGGATGCGGCCGCCCTGCTGCAGTCCGCCGCCTTCGAGTCGGTGCCCGACGAGCCGGTCTCGGCGGCGATGAACGCCCTGGACCAGGCCCGCGGCGAACCGACCTACGCCAGCGTCAGGCTGCGCACCTAGGCGGTTCCCCCGGGGCCGACGCCGCGCCGGGGCGGCGCCCGGCCCCGGGCCTTTTCACCGCATCCAGTGCCCGTCGCGGTCGCTTTCCTGGCCCGCCCGCACGCGAAGGCGCTTGCATCGGGGCGCTCCCCCCGACGATCATCGCGGGATGTGCGCAACGGAACGCCAGGCGGGGGCAATGCGGAGAGGACTACGTTGGCTGGCGCGAGCCCTGGGGCTCGCGCTGCTCGGGTGGGTGGGGCTGACCGTCCTGCTGGTGCTGATGTTCCGCGTCGTGCCGGTGGGCGGCTCCATGGTGATGCTCGAGCGCAAGGTCGAGGCGTGGCGAGACGGCCGTTCCCTGGAGATCCGCCACGACTGGCGCCCCTGGCGCGAGCTGCCCGATACCGCCAAGCTCGCGGTGATCGCCGCCGAGGACCAGCGCTTCCCGGCCCACCACGGCTTCGACCTGGTCGAGCTGCGCCGAGCCGTCGAGGCCAGCTTCAACGGCGATGGCCTGCGCGGGGCCAGCACCATCAGCCAGCAGACCGCCAAGAACCTTTTCCTCTGGACCGGCCGGAGCTGGCTGCGCAAGGCGCTGGAGGCCTGGTTCACCCTGCTGCTCGAGATGCTCTGGCCCAAGGAGCGCATCCTCGAGGTCTACCTCAACATCGTCGAGTGGGACGACGGCGTGTTCGGCCTGGAGGCCGCGGCCCGTCACTACTTCGGCGTCTCCGCCGCCGACCTCTCCCTCGTCCAGGCCAGTCGCCTGGCCGCCATCCTGCCCAATCCCCGGGCCTGGAGCGCCTCCCGACCCGGTGCCCATGTCCTTCGCCGCAGCGCCTGGATCCGTGGCCAGATGCGCAATCTCGGCGGCATGAGCTACCTGCAACGGCTCTGACCCCGGCGTTTCCCGCCGTGTCGCGATCGCGACGACCGTGACGCTTTTGGAATTTTCCCGGTCGCTTCCAGGCGCCGGGTCCCCAGGGGCGGGGGATATGCTGCCGGCGTGATCATGCACCACCACGGAGCCCCCTCATGACCCCTGCCGAGCTGCACCAGGACGCCATCGTCATCGATGGCCTGATCATCGCCAAGTGGAACCGCGAGCTGTTCGAGGACATGCGTCGTGGCGGCCTCACCGCCGCCAACTGCACCGTGTCCGTCTGGGAAGGCTTCCAGGCCACGGTCGACAACATCGTCAAGAACAATGCCCTGATGGCCGAGTCCAGCGACCTGGTGCGCCCGGTGCGGACCGCCGCGGACATCACCCGGGCCAAGGAAGAGGGCAAGACCGGCATCATCTACGGCTTCCAGAACGCCCATGCCTTCGAGGATCAGATCGGCTACGTCGAGATCTTCAAGCAGCTCGGCGTGGGCATCGTGCAGATGTGCTACAACACCCAGAACCTGGTCGGCACCGGCTGCTACGAGCGGGACGGCGGCCTGTCCGGCTTCGGTCACGAGATCGTCGCCGAGATGAACCGCGTGGGCATGATGTGTGACCTCTCCCACGTCGGCGAGAAGACCTCCCGGGAGGTCATCGAGGCCTCCCGGAAGCCGGTCTGCTACTCCCACTGCCTGCCCTCCGGGCTCAAGGACCATCCCCGCAACAAGTCCGACGAGGAACTGAAGTTCATCGCCGACCATGGCGGCTTCGTCGGCGTGACCATGTTCACCCCCTTCCTGCGTGCCGGCGTCGATGCCACCGTCGACGACTACGTCGAGGCCATCGAGTACGTGATGAACATCGTCGGCGAGGACGCCATCGGCATCGGCACCGACTTCACCCAGGGGCATGACCAGGCCTTCTACGAGTGGCTGACCCATGACAAGGGCTACGCCCGCCGCCTAACCCGCTTCGGCAAGATCATCAACCCCGAGGGCATCCGCACCATCGGCGAGTTCGGCAACCTGACCGAGGCCCTGCTGCGCCGCGGCTTCAGCGAGCCCCAGGTGCGCAAGATCATGGGCGAGAACTGGGTGCGCGTGCTGCGCGACGTCTGGGGAGAGTGAGCCCCGAGCCCCGAGCTACGAGCTACGAGCGGTTGGCAGTAACTCGATGCAACGGAGACTGCCCGAAGCCCGAAGCCCGAAGCCCGAAGCCCGAAGCCCGAAGCCCGAAGCCCGAAGCCCCATAACAATCAGCAAGATTCGAGGAATACGATCGTGACCAAGATGGCCCCCGAACTGCCCATCGAAGTGGACGCCGAGACCGGCGTCTGGACCACCGATGCGCTGCCCATGCTCTACGTGCCGCGCCACTTCTTCATCAACAACCACGTGGCCGTCGAGGAGGCGCTGGGCGCCGAGAAGTATGCCGAGATCCTCTACCACGCCGGCTACAAGAGCGCCTGGCACTGGTGCGAGAAGGAGGCCGAGCTGCATGGCCTCGAGGGCGAGGCGGTGTTCGAGCACTACATGAAGCGCCTGTCCCAGCGCGGCTGGGGCCGGTTCATCACCGAGGCCATCGATCTGGAGGCCGGCACCTGCCAGGTGCGCCTCGAGCACAGCGCCTTCGTCTACCAGCTGGGCAAGGTGGGTCGCCGCGTCGAGTACATGTTCACCGGCTGGTTCGCCGGGGCCATGGACCAGATCCTCGCCGCCCGGGGCAGCCAGCTGCGCACCGTCGCCGAACAGACCCAGAGCGCCGCCGAGGAAGGCTGCGACGTGGGCCGCTTCGTCACCCGTCCGCTCGACACCCACCGGGGCTGAGGAGTCACGACCATGGCATTCGACGCGATCTTCCAGCCGATCCAGATCGGCAACCTGACCATCCGCAACCGCGTGGTCAGCACCGCCCACGCCGAGGTCCATGCGACCGACGGCGGCATGACCACCGACCGCTACGTCAAGTACTACGAGGAGAAGGCCAAGGGCGGCTGCGGCCTTTGCATCTGCGGCGGCTCCTCGGTGGTCTCCATCGACAGCCCCCAGGCCTGGTGGAGCTCGGTGAACCTGTCCACCGACCGGATCATCCCGCACTTCCAGAACCTGGCGGATGCCGTGCACAAGCACGGCGGCAAGATCATGATCCAGATCACCCACATGGGCCGCCGCTCTCGCTGGGACGGCTTCGACTGGCCGACCCTGCTGTCGCCCTCCGGCATCCGCGAGCCGGTCCACCGCTCGACCTGCAAGACCATCGAGGAGGAGGAGATCTGGCGGATCATCGGCGACTTCGCCCAGGCCGCGCGTCGGGCGAAGGAAGGGGGCCTGGACGGGGTCGAGCTGTCCGCCGTCCACCAGCACCTGATCGATCAGTTCTGGAGCCCGCGGGTCAACAAGCGCACCGACCAGTGGGGTGGCAGCTTCGAGAATCGCATGCGCTTCGGCATGGAGGTGCTCAAGGCGGTTCGCGCCGAGGTCGGCGACGACTTCGTGGTCGGCATGCGCATCTGCGGCGACGAGTTCCATCCGGACGGTCTCTCCCACGAGGACATGAAGCAGATCGCCGCCTACTACGACGCCACCGGCAAGGTGGACTTCTTCGGCGTGGTGGGCTCGGGCTGCGACACCCACGACACCCTGGCCAACGTCATCCCCAACATGTCGTTCCCGCCGGAGCCTTTCCTGCACCTGGCGGCGGGCATCAAGGAGGTGGTCTCCGCGCCGGTGATCCACGCCCAGAACATCAAGGACCCCAACCAGGCCGAGCGCATCCTCGAGGGCGGCTACGTGGACCTGGTGGGCATGACCCGGGCGCACATCGCCGACCCGCACCTGATCGCCAAGATCAAGATGGGCCAGGTCGACCAGATCAAGCAGTGCGTGGGCGCCAACTACTGCATCGACCGCCAGTACCAGGGGCTGGATGTGCTGTGCATCCAGAACGCCGCCACCTCCCGGGAGTACCTGGGCCTGCCCCACATCATCGAGCCCACCGAAGGCGTCAAGCGCAAGGTGGTGGTGGTCGGCGGCGGCCCCGGCGGCATGGAGGCGGCGCGGGTGGCCGCCGAGCGCGGCCATGACGTGACCCTGTTCGAGGCCGCGGATCAGCTCGGCGGGCAGATCACCATCGCCGCCAAGGCCCCGCAGCGCGACCAGATCGCCGGCATCACCCGCTGGTATCAGCTCGAGCTGGCCCGGCTCGGCATCGACCTGCGCCTGGGCACCCGCGCCGACGAGGCCACCATCCTCGATCTGCGTCCGGACATCGTGGTGCTGGCCACCGGCGGCCGCCCCTTCCTGGAGCAGCATGCGGAGTGGGGGTACGCGGAGAATCCCGAGGAGAGCCTGGTGGTGAGCACCTGGGACATCCTCGAGGGCAAGGTGGAGCCGGGCAAGAACGTACTGATCTACGACGCCCTGTGCGAGTTCGCTGGCATGTCGGCGGCGGATTACCTGGCCGACAAGGGCGCCAAGGTCGAGATCGTCACCGACGACATCAAGCCCGGCGCCGCGGTGGGCGGCACCACCTTCCCGACCTACTACCGCAGCCTCTACGAGAAGGAGGTGATCATGACCTCCGACCTGATGCTGCACAAGGTCTACCGGGAGGGCGACTCCCTGGTGGCGGTGCTCGAGAACGAGTACACCGGCTCCCAGGAGGAGCGCGTGGTCGACCAGGTGGTGGTGGAGAATGGCGTGCGTCCCGACGAGGCCCTCTACTACGCCCTGAAGCCCCAGTCGCGCAACAAGGGGCAGGTGGACCTGGAGGCGCTCTACGCCATCCAGCCACAGCCCTGCCTGGCCGAGGAAGGCGAGGGGCCGCTGCTGTTCCGGCTCGGTGACTGCACCGCGCCGCGCAACACCCATGCGGCGATCTACGACGCCCTGCGCCTCTGCAAGGACTTCTGACGGGAGGAATCGGATGGAAGGGGGGCCGGCTTGCGCCACGCATTCGCAGTGCCGAGCCTCGGCTTGCGACCCGCGGTCACGGCGCGGAAGGGCCTTCCCTGGCCCCCGCGCCTCTGTCGAGTCCCATCGTCAGGACCGCGTCGCGGCACCTCGGCTCGGGCGAATGCTGAAGGCGCTGCCCCGGCTCCCCCTTCCTGATCCGCTCCAGATTACTTCCAGCTTACAGCTTACAGCTTACGGCTCTAGATAAGAGGTGAGCGAGATGCTCGATACCCTCCTGCCGATCCTGATCTTCGCCGCGCTCGCGGTGGCGGTGATCGGCGCCGGGCGGCGCGTCCGCCTTTGGCGCCAGGGGCGGCCCGCCCGGGTCGCCCTGCTCCAGGGGCTTGCCGCCATGCCGCGGCGCTACCTGGTGGACCTCCACCACGTGGTGGGGCGTGACAAGGTGATGTCCAACACCCACGTGGCCACCGCCGGCGGCTTCGTCGCGGCGGCGGTGCTGATGATCCTGGTCCATGGGCTGGGGCTGGCCGAGGGCGTGCTGGGCTGGCTGCTGCTGGCGGCCAGCGGCTGCATGTTCGTCGGCAGCCTGTTCGTCGCCCGCCGGCGGCGCAACCCGCCGGCCCGCCTGTCACGGGGCCCCTGGATGCGCCTGCCCAAGAGCCTGATGGCCTTCTCGCTGGGCGTCTTCGCCGTCACCCTGCCGAGCGTCGGCCTGCTGCCCGAAGGCTTTCTCGAAGGGAGCGGCGGCTGGCTGCTGGCGCTGGTGCTGGCCGCGGTGGTCACCTGGGGCCTGGGTGAGATGGTCTTCGGCATGACCTGGGGCGGGCCCATGAAGCACGCCTTCGCCGGCGCCCTGCACCTGGCCTTCCATCGCCGGCCCGAGCGCTTCGGCGGCGGTCGCTCCACCGGCCTCAAGGCCCTGGACCTGGACGATCCCGAGGCGCCGCTGGGGGTGGAGAAGCCGGCCGACTTCACCTGGAACCAGCTGCTGGGCTTCGACGCCTGCGTGCAGTGCGGGCGTTGCGAGGCCATGTGCCCGGCCTTCGCCGCCGGCCAGCCGCTCAATCCCAAGAAGCTGATCCAGGACATGGTCGTCGGCATGGCCGGTGGCAGCGACGCCGCCTACGCGGGCAGCCCCTATCCCGGCAAGCCGGTGGGCGAGCACCAGGGCAGCCCCCACGGGCCGATCGTCGCGCGTGACGGCAAGGCCCTGGTGGACGCCGAGACCCTGTGGTCCTGCACCACCTGTCGCGCCTGCGTCGAGGAGTGCCCGATGATGATCGAGCACGTGGACGCCATCGTCGACATGCGTCGTTTCCTGACCCTGGAGCACGGCAACACGCCCAACAAGGGCGCCGAGGTGCTCGACAACCTCATCGCCACCGACAACCCCGGCGGTTTCGACCCCGGCGCGCGGATGCACTGGGCCGCCGACCTGGAGCTGCCGCTGATGGCCGACCGCGGCGCGGCCGAGGTGCTGCTGTGGCTGGGCGACGGCGCCTACGACATGCGCAATCAGCGCACCCTGCGCGCCCTGGTGAAGGTGCTGCGCGCCGCCGGGGTGGACTTCGCCGTGCTCGGCAACGAGGAGCGCGACAGCGGCGACGTGGCCCGGCGCCTGGGCGACGAGGCGACCTTCCAGAGCCTGGCGAAACGCAACATCGCCACCCTGGCCAGGTACCGCTTCGCGCGCATCGTCACCTGTGACCCGCACAGCTTCCACGTGCTCGGCAACGAGTACGGCGAGCTGGGCGGTGACTACGAGGTCCGTCACCACAGCACCTACATCGCCGAGCTCTTCGAGGCCGGGCGGCTGCACTTCAAGCCCTGGAAGGGCGGCGGCGTGACCTATCACGATCCCTGCTACCTGGGCCGCTACAACGGCGAGTACGAGGCCCCGCGCAACGTGCTCAAGGCCCTGGGCATCGAGGTCGCGGAGATGGAACGCTCCGGTTTCCGCTCGCGCTGCTGTGGCGGCGGCGGCGGCGCGCCGATCACCGACATCCCGGGCGAGCGGCGGATTCCCGACATGCGCATGAACGACGTGCGCGAGACCGGCGCCGAGCTGGTGGCCGTGGGCTGCCCGCAGTGCACCGCCATGCTCGAGGGGGTCGTGGACGGCGGCGCCGAGGTCCGGGACATCGCCGAACTGGTCGCCGATGCCCTGGCGGAGGCGCCCCAGGCTACCGGCGGTGGTGCCACGCAGACACAACGGCCCCAGGCCGTGGAGGTGGTGTGATGAGCGAGATCCAGCGCCGCGATCCCCGTAAGGAGTGGATCGCCCGTAACCGGCTGCATCCGCAGCACCTGGAGGTGCTGGCCGAGCTCGGCCAGGGGGCGGCCAGCGAGTGGATGGGGCCGAGTGGTCTCGTCCGCAAGAACCCCCATGCCGTGGGCTTCACCGGCCCCCATGGCATCAAGCGCATCGACCGCAGCGGCGTCCAGCAGGGCGCCGGGGGCGGCGTGGGCAGTGCCACCACGGGCGCCGAGCGCAAGCCGCTGGTCGAGATCGACGAGCCGGCCTTCCTGGTCGCGGTGGTGCCGGACATGACCGGTGGCCGTCTTTCCGGGCACGATCGCGACCTGCTGGGCCTGGCCCGGCAACTGGCCGATGCCGATCCCCGGGCCCCCGGGGCGGTACTGGCCGTGGTCTTCGGCGCCCACAAGGAGGAGGGCTTCGCCGACGCCGGCATCGACCGCCTGGTGCAGCTCGAGGCGCCGGAGCTGGAGGGCTATGCCCCCGAGGCGCGCCTCGGCGCCCTGGTGGCGGTGGAAGAGGCCTGGGCCCCGCGTCACTGGCTGGTACCGGACTCCAAGCTCGGCGGCGCCGACCTCGGGCGGCGCCTGGCGGCCCGCCTCGGCGAGCGGCCGGCGACCGGCGTCTGGCAACTCGAGGCCGACGCCGAGGCCCGGGGGGAAGACGGGAGCGGCTGGCGCTGCACCGCCCGGGGGGCGGCGGGCACCCTGGACATCCAACGGCCCTTGCCCCGGGTCGCCCTGGCGCTCGCGGAGTGCGCCGAGCCGGTCTCCGAGACACGGCATGCGGCCGAGCGCCTGACTCTGCCCCAGGCGCTGCCGGCGCAGCTCTCGCGCATCGAGGACCTGGGCCAGGTGGCCGTGGACCCGGCGGGGGTGGCTCTCTCCGAGGCCGAGTTCATCCTCTCCGCCGGCAACGGCGTGCGCGACTGGGACGGCTTCCATCGGGCCGCCAGGGTCCTGGGGGCCACGGAAGGGGCGTCGCGAGTGGCCGTCGACGACGGCTTCATGCCTCGGGATCGCCAGGTGGGCGCCACCGGCACCTGGGTCACCGCCCGTGTCTACGTGGCGGTGGGCATCAGCGGCGCCATCCAGCATCTCCAGGGGATCCAGCCCTGCGAGAAGGTGGTCGCGATCAACATGGATCCCGGCTGCGACATGATCAAGCGCGCCGACCTGGCGGTGATCGGCGACTCGGCCCAGGTGCTCGAGGCGCTGGTCGCCCTGGTGGAACGGCAACGAGAGGAGAAGCGCCATGCGGCCTGAACCGAGCAAGACCGCGCCCCTGGAAATCACCGTGCTGGTCTCCGTCGGGCGCCATCCTCTGACCGGGCGGGGACGCCGCGCCGACCAGGACGCCCGGGGCGTCGAGCTGGCTCGGGCGCTGCCGGCGCCGGAGGTGCGCCTGCTCCATGCCGGCGCCCTGGACGGGGGCAGCGAGGCGGCCCTGCGCGGCTACCTGGGCATGGGCTTCGATGCGCTGACCCTGCTCGAGCAACCCGAGGGTGCCGACGTCCTGCCGGCCCTGGCCGATGCGCTCAGCGAGGCCTCGCCCCAGCTGGTGATCACCGGCGAGCGGGCCGAGCAGGGCGAGGGGTCGGGCCTGCTGCCCTACCTGCTCGCCGAATGGCTGGGTTGGCCGGTGGTCAACGGCCTGGCCGAGGTGGAAGACGTCCAGGATGGCGTCGCCACCCTGTTGCAGGCCCTGCCGCGCGGGCAGCGCCGGCGCCTCAAGGTGCGCCTGCCGGCGATCGTCACCGTCGACGGCGCGGCGCCGGCGCCGCGTCAGAGCGCCTACGGGCCGGCCCGGCGCGGCACCCTGGAGGCCGTCCCGGGCCCGGTCAGCCTCGACGGCGACTGGGAAAGCTGGCAGGTCCAGCCGGCCCGCAAGCGGCCCAAGCGGCTGAAGATCGTCAAGGCCGCCTCGGCCCGGGATCGCTTCAAGGCCGCGGCGGCCAAGGCCGAGGGCGGCGGCGGCCAGGTGCTCACCGACGTGACCCCGGAGCAGGGCGCCGAGGCGATCCTCAAGCTGCTGAAGGAAGAAGGCGTCCTACGCTAGGAATACCTGATTCATGACCGCGCTCGACGACCCACAGGGAAGTGGGAAGCGCGTTGGTTCGTAGGGAACGCACCTAGCCAGGCTCTCTTCGCTCGCAACATCAATCAGCGTCTTCCCAATCCGTTGGATCTGCCAATGAATCAGCCCCGGTCACTGACCGGGGCTTTTTGCATGGGGCTCGGGCCGGCACTCAGGGCGTGATCCGCTCGCTGGCGGCGGTGAAGCCCATCAACGAGATGTCCAGATCCCGTCGGTTGCCCCGGGGGCCGATCAGGCTCAGGGTCGCCGTGCTGCCGCCGCGCAGCGACTGCAGCAGCGACGGCTCCAGGGGCAGGTCGGCGCGACACCCCGGCTGCTGGCAGACCTGATAGGGGAAGCCGATTCCTTCGCCGCCGTCCACGCTGAGCTGCAGGCCCGGCGCCAGGCGAACGCCGAGCGGCAGCAGGAAGGTCATGATCGGCTGTTCGACCTGGGGCGGCTGGGCGATGATCACCCGCATCAGCGGCTGGTTCCCGTCCGGGGCGGAGATCAACTGGGTCATGCTGCACGGCCCGGACTGGCCCTCCGGCGGGCAACGTACTTCCCAGCGCTGGAACCGCTCGCTCCGGTAGTCGCGGCGGGCATCCTCGCTGGTGACGCTGGTCTGGGCCTGGGCGCCGGACACCAGGACCATGAGGGTCAGCAGGCCGGTCAGGCCTGACGCGAGTCGCTTGAACATGGAAGGCACCTCCGTTGGCGGCAAACACGGATGGACCCGGGGCCCGGGCCGGTGACATCACCATGCCTGGAACCTCGGCCGAGGTCGAGTCCGCCCCGGCTCCCGGCGGGACGCGGAAACGACGACGCCCCCCTGGCGGGAGGCGTCGAAGGATCGGCGATGACGTGACCTCAGGAGGCGGCGGCGAGTCCCAGGGCGCGCTGTTCCTCGCGCAGGCTCTTGACCAGCCCCACGCACATCACCAGCAGTACCAGGGTGAAGGGCAGGCCGGTGGCCACGGCGCCGGCCTGCAGGGCGCCGAGCGCCTTGTCCCCGCCCCCGTAGAGCAGGATGCCGGCGATCACCCCTTCCAGGGTGGCCCAGAACACCCGCTGGGTGCGCGGGGCGTCGGTCTTGCCGCCGGCGGTGATGTTGTCGATCACCAGGGAACCGGAGTCGGAGGAGGTGATGAAGAACACCAGCACCAGCACGATGGCCATGGTGGAGGTCAGGGTGGTCAGCGGCAGATGCTCGAGCATCTGGAACATCGCCAGCGACACCTCGCCGATGCCGTCGGCCAGGGCACCGACCCCGCCCGCGGACTGGGCCAGGGCGTTGCCGCCGAAGGCGCTCATCCACACGATGGTCACCAGGGTCGGCACCAGCAGGACCGCCATCAGGAACTCGCGCACGGTGCGTCCCCGGGAGACCCGGGCGATGAACATGCCGACGAAGGGCGACCAGGAGATCCACCAGGCCCAGTAGAACACCGTCCAGCCATGGAACCAGGTGCTGTCCTCGCGGCCGATCCAGTTGGAAAGGGGCACGATATGGCTCAGGTAGGCGACGCTGGTGTCCCACAGCCCGTTGACGAACAGCAGGGTGGAACCGGTGGTCACCACGAACACCAGCAGCAGCAGGGCGATCACCATGTTGATGTTGGAGAACAGCTTCACCCCGCCGTCGATGCCACGCCACACCGAGAACAGCGCCACGACGGTGACGCCGACGATGATGGCGATCTGAGTCCCCAGGGTGTTGGGCACGTCGAACAGGTAGTTGAGGCCGCCGGCGGCCTGGGAGGCGCCGAAGCCCAGCGAGGTGGCCAGGCCGAAGATGGTCGACAGCACCGCGACGATGTCGATCACGTGGCCGAGCCAACCCCGGACCCGCTCGCCCAGCAGCGGCGTGAAGGCCGAGCGCAGGGTCAGCGGCAGACCGCGGTTGTAGGCGAAGAAGGCCAGGGACAGGCCGACCACCGCATAGATCGCCCAGGGATGCAGGCCCCAGTGGAACATGGTGGCGCCCATGGCGGCGCTGGCGCCTTCGGGGGTGCCGGCGGGAGCATTCAGCGGCGTGCCGTACCAGTCGGTGTAGTAGGCCACCGGCTCGGCCACGCTCCAGAACATCAGGCCGATGCCCATGCCGGCGGCGAACAGCATGCTGAACCAGGAAAGAGTGGAGTGCTCCGGCCGGGCGTCGGTCCCGCCGAGGCGGATGCGCCCCAGGGGCAGTACGATCAGCGCCAGGCAGAGCACCACGAAGATGTTGCCGGCGATCATGAACAGCCAGTCGAAGTGCTCGATCGCGAAGCCTCGGGCGGCGGTCAGCTGGGTGCTCGCGGCATCGGGGTAGACCAGGGCATAAAGGATGAAGGCCAGGATGGCCAGGGCCGAGAAGGGGAAGACGGGATTGTGGAAATCCAGGCCCAGTAGCTGCTTGTTGTCCTGGCCTGGGGCCAGGATAGGGTCGTCGTCGTGGGTCATGAAAAGTCCTCTGTTGTTCTTGTCGCTTGGCTCATGTTTAAGACGTCTTGTCGTGGATTTTTTCTCGGATAAGCGATGGCTCCTGTTGAAGTGCGCAGCGAAAGACAGGCGCCATTGTTCGATGGCGTCACGGGAATGGTGGTGATGGAGGTTCCTTAGACCGAAGCAGGCTACTGCGACTATTCGGAGGTGAGAAGCAAATGTTTCTCACCGTCAGGCTTACCTTTCATAAGCCATCGTCGACGATCCTGCCGTGATGTCTCGGTAGGCTGACGTCGGGAACCTGCCGGATATCATCCGCAGGTAGCGCAGCGGGGAGTGTCGCAAGAACGACCCCCGGCTGCGTCTGGCCGCCACCCTGGTGGCGATGTCTCGTACAGGCATGCCGATGACTCGTTCGGAACATTCCGAGGCGTCGAAGCGGCTAAGGTCGTGGGGCGGCGTTCGCGCCGTCCCCTACAACAAGACGAAGGAAGCCAGCCATGAGTGCAGCCAACCGCGGAGTCGTCTACAAGGGCCCGGGTCAAGTCGCCGTCGAATCCATCGCCTACCCGGAACTCGCCCTGGGCAATCGCAAGTGCGACCACGGGGTGATCCTGAAGGTCGTGACCACCAACATCTGCGGCAGCGATCAGCACATGGTGCGTGGGCGTACCACCGCGCCTTCCGGCCTGGTGCTGGGTCACGAGATTACCGGCCTGGTGGTCGAATGCGGACGCGACGTGGAATTCATCCAACCCGGCGACCTGGTCTCGGTGCCGTTCAACATCGCCTGCGGGCGCTGCCGGAACTGCAAGGAAGGCAAGACGGGCATCTGCCTTAACGTCAACCCGGCGCGTCCCGGCGCCGCCTACGGCTATGTCGACATGGGCGGCTGGGTCGGCGGCCAGACCGAATACGTCATGGTGCCCTATGCGGACTTCAACCTGCTGAAGTTCCCGGACGCCGATCAGGCCATGGAGAAGATCCGCGACCTGACCCTGTTGTCCGACATCTTCCCCACCGGCTTCCACGGCTGCGTCACCGCCGGCGTGGGGCCGGGGAGCACCGTCTACATCGCCGGGGCCGGTCCCGTGGGCCTGACCCTGCTGGTCTCCGCCCAGCTGCTGGGGGCGGCCTGCGTGATCGTCGGCGACATGATCGAGGAGCGCCTGGCCCAGGCCCGCAGCTTCGGTTGCGAGACCCTCGACCTGACCCAGGAAGGCGACATGGCCGACCGGATCGAGGCGATCCTCGGCGAGCGCGAGGTCGACGCCTTCGTCGACTGCGTCGGCTTCGAGGCCCATGCCTGCGGCTGCAACCACGGCAAGGAGGCGCCGGCGACGGTGCTGAACTCGGCCATGTCGCTGACCCGCGCCGGTGGTCAGATCGGCATCCCGGGCCTGTACGTAACCGAGGACCCGGGCGCCGTCGACGACGCCGCCAAGCAGGGCGCACTGAGCATGCGCTTCGGCCTCGGCTGGGCCAAGTCCCACAGCTTCCATACCGGCCAGTGCCCGGTGATGCAGTACCACCGCCCGCTGATGCAGGCGATCCTCTTCGACAAGGTCAAGATCGCCGATGCGGTCAACGTCCAGATGATCACCCTGGACGAGGCGCCCAAGGGCTACGCCGACTTCGATGGCGGGGCGGCGAAGAAATTCGTCATCGACCCCCATGGCAGCGTCGCCGCTTGACGAAGGTCCGTGCGACTGCATCGCCGCTCGAAAGGCGGGGCGGCGAGCCGATTCGGGGAATCGACCCCCATGGCAGCGTCGCCGCTTGACGAAGGTCCGTGCGACTGCATCGCCGCCCGAAAGGCGGGGCGGCGAGCCGATTCGGGGAATCGACCCCCATGGCAGCGTCGCCGCTTGACGAAGGTCCGTGCGACTGCATCGCCGCCCGAAAGGCGGGGCGGCGAGCCGATTCGGGGAATCGACCCCCATGGCAGCGTCGCCGCTTGACGAAGGTTCGTGCGACTGCATCGCCGCCCGAAAGACGGGGCGGCGAGCCGATTCGGGGAATCGACCCCCATGGCAGCGTCGCCGCTTGACGAAGGTTCGTGCGACTGCATCGCCGCCCGAAAGGCGGGGCGGCGAGCCGATTCGGGGAATCGATCCCCATGGCAGCGTCGCCGCTTGACGAAGGTCCGTGCGACTGCATCGCCGCCCGAAAGGCGGGGCGGCGAGCCGATTCGGGGAATCGACCCCCGCGGCAGTGTGGTCGCCTGGCCACGACCGCCAGCCGATGACGGCGCCCCGAGGGGCGCCGTCACGCGTCGAGGGCGACCTTGCCGAAAACGACATCGGCATGTCCCTGGCCCCGCCTCGGCCCCCTCTCGGCGTTGCCAGCCGGCGAGGGGGGTGCCAACCTTTCGGGTGAAGCCGACCATGCGAGTCCGCCATGAGCGTCCAGACCGTGACCCCCAAGCGCCGCTTCCGCGGCAAGCCCCGTGGCCGTGATCTCGACCCCGCCGCCCTGGAGGCGCTGCGCGAGCTGCTGGGCGACGAGCGCGACGCCCCGGCGCTTCGTCGCCGGGACCGGTTGATCGAGCATCTCCATGTCATCCAGGACGAGAAGGGGCATCTAGCGCTCGGCGACTTACGTGCCCTGGCCGCCTATATGAACCTGCCCATGGCGGCGGTATACGAGACCGCCACCTTCTACGCCCACTTCGACGTGGTCCATGACGACCAGGCGCCCCCCCCGCGGGTCACGGTGCGGGTCTGCGATTCGCTGTCCTGCCAGCTGGCCGGTGCGGCCGCCCTCAAGGCCGAGCTCGAGGCCGGTGCCGATCCGGCGTCGGTGCGGGTGCTCCGGGCTCCCTGCATGGGCCGCTGCGACATGGCCCCGGTAGTGGAGGTGGGGCATCGTCACGTCAGCCATGCCACCCCGGAAGCGGTGGAGGCGGTGGTCGACACCGGGCACTTCCACCCGGAGGCGATCCTCTGGCAGAAGCTCGACGCCTATCGCGGCGCCGGCGGCTACCGGCTGCTCGCCGACTGCCGGGCCGGCAAGCTGAGCGTCGAGGCGCTGACGAAGACCCTGGAGGCCGCCAACCTGCGCGGGCTGGGCGGCGCCGGCTTTCCCACCTTCAAGAAGTGGGGCTTCGTGCGCGCCGAACCCGGTCCGCGCTACTGCGCCATCAACGCGGACGAGGGCGAGCCCGGCACCTTCAAGGATCGCCATTACCTGGAACGGGAGCCCCATCGCTTCCTGGAGGGCGCCCTGGTCAGCGCCTGGGCCGTGGAGGCCGAGGCCCTCTACGTCTACCTGCGCGACGAGTATCCCGGCCTGCATCGGGTGCTCCACGAGGCCATCGCCGAGCTGGAGGCCGCCGGCCTGGTCGACCCCGGTTACATCGTGCTGCGCCGCGGCGCCGGTGCCTACATCTGCGGCGAGGAGTCGGCGATGATCGAGTCGCTGGAGGGCAAGCCCGGCAAGCCGCGGCACCGCCCGCCCTTCGTCGCCCAGCGAGGCCTCTTCGACCGCCCGACCCTGGTCAACAACGTCGAGACCGTCTACTGGATCCCGCGGATCTGGGAAGAGGGCGCCGCCTGGTTCGCCGACCAGGGGCGCCATGGCCGCAAGGGACTGCGCAGCTTCTCGGTATCCGGGCGCGTCAACCGGCCCGGGGTCCACCTGGCGCCCGCGGGCATCACGCTGAACGAGCTGGTCGAGGAATACTGCGGCGGCCTGCCGGACGGCCACCGGCTGGCCGCCTACCTGCCCGGGGGAGCCTCCGGCGGCATCCTGCCGGCGAGCAAGGCGGACATCCCCCTCGACTTCGATACCTTGCAGGCCGAGGGCTGCTTCATCGGCTCGGCGGCCATCATCGTGCTGTCCGACCAGGACGACCTGCGCGACGTGGCCACCAACCTGCTGGCCTTCTTCGCCGACGAGTCCTGCGGCCAGTGCACCCCCTGCCGGGTGGGCACCGAGAAGATGCTGACCCTGCTCGAGCGGGACACCTGGCAGGCGGCGGACCTCGAACGGTTGTCCCAGGTGATGATGGACGCCTCCATCTGCGGCCTCGGTCAGGCAGCGCCCAACCCGGTGCTCGGGCTGCTGCGGAACTTCCGCGACGCGCTCGCCGCCCAGAACGTGATCGTGAAAGGGTAGGGAGACGAGACCATGACCACCCACGAGAACGTTAACGAAAGCTTTACCCTGACCCTGGACGGCGTGGAGGTGCAGGCCGGCCCCGGCGAGACCCTCTGGCAGGTTGCCAAGCGGGCCGGCGAGACCATCCCCCACCTGTGTTTCAAGGACGCCCATGGCTATCGGGCCGACGGCAACTGCCGGGCCTGCATGGTGGAGATCGAAGGCGAGCGTGCCCTGGCCGCCAGCTGCCTGCTCGACGACGCCCCCGGCATGGTGGTCCACAGCGCCTCCTCCGAGCGGGCCCGCACCGCCCGGGAAGGGGTGCTCGAGCTGCTGGTCGTCGACCAGCCGCCGCGGGAGGAGAGCCCGGACCGTTCCAGCCACTTCTGGGCCATGGCCGATGGCCTGGGCATCGACGCCGCCGTGGTGGGCCAGTGGCTGCCGTCGGGTGATGCGCGTACGGCGCCGACGGTGCATCACGTGGCCGAGCGGGCCGCCTCGCCGGTGCACGATCGCTCGCATACCGCGATGGCCGTGAACCTGGACGCCTGCATCGAATGCAACCTCTGCGTGCGGGCCTGTCGCGAGGTCCAGGTCAACGACGTCATCGGCCTGGCCAATCGCGGCGCCGCCGCCAAGGTGGTCTTCGACTTCGACGATCCCATGGGAGAGAGCACCTGCGTGGCCTGCGGCGAGTGCGTCCAGGCCTGTCCCACCGGTGCCCTGATGCCGGCCACCCTGGTCGACGAGGCGGGGCGCGGCGATTCGGCGATCGCCGACCGCACCGTGGACTCCGTCTGTCCCTACTGCGGGGTGGGCTGCCAGCTCACCTATCACCTCAAGGACGACGAGATCCTGCACGTCTCCGGCCGGGACGGCCCCTCCAACCACAACCGGCTGTGCGTGAAGGGCCGCTTCGGCTTCGACTATCCGCGACACCCCGCGCGCCTCACCACCCCGCTGATCCGCAAGCCCGGCGTGCCCAAGGGGCTGGATCCCGATTTCGATCCGGCCGACCCGACCACCCACTTCCGCGAGGCGAGCTGGGAGGAGGCCCTGGATCTGGCCGCCCAGGGGCTCGTCGACCTGAAGACGGCCCACGGCCCCCAGGCGCTCGCCGGCTTCGGCAGTGCCAAGTGCTCCAACGAGGAGGCCTGGCTGTTCCAGAAGCTGGTGCGCACCGGCTTCGGTTCGAACCATGTCGACCACTGTACCCGGCTGTGCCATGCCAGCTCGGTGGCGGCGCTGATGGAGTGCATCGGCTCCGGCGCGGTGACCGCTTCCTTCCTGCAGGCCGCCCAGGCCGACCTGGTGATCCTCACCGGCTGCAACCCGGCGGTGAACCATCCGGTGGCGGCGACCTTCTTCAAGCAGGCCGCCAAGCGGGGCACCAGGCTCGTCATCATCGATCCGCGGGGCCAGGCCCTGGGCGCCCATGCCCACAAGACCCTGCGCTTCACCCCGGGCGCGGACGTGGCGCTGTTCAACGCCATGCTCAACGTCATCGTCACCGAGGATCTGGTCGACCACGACTACATCGCCGCCCACACCGAGGGCTTCGCCGCCCTGGCCGAGCACGTCCGGGACCTCACCCCCGAGGCGATGGCGGCGAGCTGCGGGGTCCCCGCGGAGGACATCCGCGAGGTGGCCAGGCTCTATGCCACGGCCGAGCGGGCCATGATCTTCTGGGGCATGGGCATCTCCCAGCACGTCCACGGCACCGACAACGCCCGCTGCCTGATCTCGCTGGCGCTGGCCTGCGGCCACACCGGCCGGCCCGGTACCGGCCTGCACCCGCTGCGCGGCCAGAACAACGTCCAGGGCGCCTCGGACGCCGGTCTGATCCCCATGGTGCTGCCGGATTACCAGCCCGTGGGCGACGCCCAGCTGCGCGCGGCCTTCGAGGAGCTGTGGAGCACGCCCCTGGACGACACGCCGGGACTGACCGTGGTGGAGATCATGGACGCCATTCGCGACGGCGTGGTGCGCGGCATGTACATCCTGGGCGAGAACCCGGCGATGTCCGACCCGGACCTCGACCATGCCCGGGCTTCCCTGGCCGCCCTCGAGCACCTGGTGGTGCAGGACCTGTTCGTCACCGAGACCGCCCAGTTCGCCGACGTCATCCTGCCGGCCTCCGCCTGGCCGGAGAAGGACGGCACCGTGACCAACACCAACCGCCAGGTGCAGCTGGGCCGGCAGGCGACCCCCTTGCCGGGCGAGGCCAGGGTCGACTGGTGGATCATCCAGGAGATCGCCCGGCGCTTCGGCCTGGCCTGGGACTATGGCCATCCCCGGGAGGTCTTCGCCGAGATGAAGCGCGGCATGCCGTCGCTGGATCACATCTCCTGGGAGCGGCTGGAGCGCGAGGGTTCCGTGACCTACCCCTGCCCGGCGGACGACGCCCCGGGCGCCGACGTGGTGTTCGGCGATGCCTTCCCCACCGCCTCGGGCAGGGCGAGGTTCTCGCCGACCCTGCCGCTGCCGCCGGACGAGCCGATCGACGGCGACTACCCCACGGTGCTGACCACCGGGCGCCAGCTGGAGCATTGGCACACCGGGTCCATGACCCGTCGGGCCCGGGTGCTCGACGACCTGGAGCCCGAGGCCGTGGCCAGCCTGGCCCCGGGGGAACTGCGACGGCTCCGGCTCGCCCCGGGGGAGCCGCTGACCATCACCACCCGGCGAGGCCATATCACCCTGAAGACGCGGGTCGACCCCGGCATGGCGGAAGGCATGGTCTTCGTGCCCTTCTGCTACGCCGAGGCGGCCGCCAACATCCTGACCAACCCGGCACTCGATCCCTACGGCAAGATCCCCGAGTTCAAGTACGCCGCCTGTCGGCTGTCGCCGGCGGGGGCCGCGACCGAGGCGCCGACCTGAGTGCGGAAGAGAGGAGAGCACGACCATGATGATCGTCGACCTGATCGACGGGGATGACTTCCGCGACCGCCTGGTGGCGCTCGGCATCCGTATCCCCGAGGGAGCCTGTCCCGAGACCTGCGCCCGCATGGCGCTGCGCAAGCATGCGGAGGTGGGCGTGCCCGGCCTCCAGGAGCTGGTGCACGAGCTGATGGAGCAGACCGACGTGATGCTGCCCTCGGTGCGCGCCGCCATCGAGCGCTTCCTGCTGCCCGGCCTGCGCTGAGGCCCTCCACCCCTGCAACGACGGACGCCCCGCCCGAGTCGATCGGGCGGGGCGTCCTTGGTTTTGCCGGGCCGGATGCCCTCGTGAACAAGGCCCCGCCGGGGGCGGAGCCTTCGGGGGCAGGGTTCAGCCCTGGGCCAGCTGGAGGTGAGAGGCGCTGCGGCCCAGGTTCTCCAGCATGCGCTCGCTGTACCAGTCGATGAAGTCGATCACCCCGAACTCGAAGGTCTCGGAGTAGGGGCCCGGCTCGTAGCCCTTGGAGTTGATGCCCCGCTGGTTCTCCTCGGCCAGGCGACGGTCCTGGTCGTTGGTGGCGTCCCAGACGCGGCGCAGTTGGGCCGGGTCGTAGTCGACGCCTTCCACGGCGTCCTTGTGCACCAGCCACTTGGTGGTGACCCGGGTCTGCTGGGGGCCGATCGGCATGACCCGGAAGACCACGGCGTGATCGCCCATGTAGTGGTTCCAGGAATTGGGCAGGTGAAGGATGCGCAGGGCGCCGAGGTCGGCACTCTGCAGCCGCCCCATCAGCTTCTTGCAACCGGGCTGGCCGTCCATGGTCATGGACACGGTGCCCTCGAGCAGCGGGGTGCGGGTCAGGCGGTTACGCTTGCCGATACGCTTGAGCTGCCAGGGCACGCCCATGGCGTCCCATTCGCCCTGCTTGCGCTCGACCAGGGCCTTGTAGGCCGGGGTCGCCCGCGGGTCGTCGCTGTCGTCGAACTCCTGGAGGGAGTTCAGCAGTTCCGGGTGCGAGCCGCTGCAGTGGTAGCACTCCCGGTTGTTCTCGATGACCAGCTTCCAGTTGGCCTGCTCGACGATGCTCGACTCCACCGCGACCTTGACGTTGTCCATGTCATAGGGGGCCAGGTAGTGCTCCAGGGCCTCCAGCAGCTCGTCGATGGCGGGTGGCTCGTCGGCCAGGCTGACGAAGATGTAGCCGCCGGCGGTGCGCACGTTCACGGGCTTGAGGCCGTAGGCGGAGAGGTCGAAGTCCTTGCCCATGTCGGTGCCGGCGAACAGCAGCCGGCCGTCGAGCTCGTAGGTCCACTGGTGATAGGGACAGACCAGCTTGGCCACCTTGCCCTTGTCGCTGACGCACAGGCGCGATCCCCGATGGCGGCAGACGTTGTGGAAGGCGTGGACCTCGCCGTCGTTGCCGCGGACGATGACCACCGGGTTGTCGCCGATCTCCAGGGTGATGAAGCTGCCCTTGGTGGGGATCTCGCAGGTCATGCCGGCGAACAGCCATTCCTTCTCGAAGATCTCCTGCATGTCGAGCTGGAACAGCCGCTCGTCGTTGTAGAACGGCTGGGGGAGGGAGAAGCCGCGGCGACGGTTGGCCAACAGCTCGGCGGTGGCCTCGCGTGCCGGGGCCAGGGGATCATCCAGGCGGTCGAGAGACATGGGATCCATCTAGACACTTCCTCAATTGCTGGGCCGCTCGGGCGGCCTCGGGGTTGTTGGGGTTCGCCAAGGTCGTGTACGCCGCTCACTGGTGGGCCCCGTGGCGGGTTGCAGCGCAGTGTGGAGCAGTGGTCCGGGGGCTAGTTGTCTGCCGGCGACGCACGACGGTGCACCTGCGACCTGGCGGGCGACAAAAACATGTCAGGGTGGATGTGATGGGTATGCATATGTCGCTCGCAGGCAAGTGGCGTCGCGTCCCCCTCCGCAGAATTCGCTCAACGGCAGGCGGTGGCACCGCGGTCGGAGACCCTCCCGCTGCACCCCAGGCGACGCGACAATGACAATGAGCTTCCTCAACCCCGTTACCACCCAGACCTGGACCAACGGCCGCCATCTGGTGCGCTGCGTCAAGGTGATCCAGGAGACCTGGGATACCCGCACCTTCTGCTTCATGGCCGAGCAGCCGGTCATGTTCTTCTTCAAGCCGGGGCAGTTCGTGACCCTGGAGCTGGAGATCGATGGCCAGCAGGTCATGCGCTCCTACACCATCTCCAGCTCGCCGTCGGTCCCCTACAGCTTCTCGATCACCGTCAAGCGCATGCCGGGCGGGGTCGTCTCCAACTGGCTGCACGACAACCTCAAGGTCAACGACGAGCTGGCGGTGCACGGGCCGGTGGGCAACTTCAACATCATCGACTACCCGGCCGACAAGGTGCTGATGCTCTCCGGGGGCGTGGGCATCACGCCGCTGATGTCCATGATGCGCTGGCTGTTCGACACCAATGCCGCCGTGGACGTGGAGTTCGTGCACAGCGCCCGCACGCCGCGCGACCTGATCTTCCATCGGGAGCTGGAGCACATCTTCTCGCGGATCCCCGAGTTCAGGCTGCACCTGGTCTGCGAGCGCAGCGACGACCTGGGCGAAGCCTGGTCGGGCTTCCGGGGCTTCCTCACCCAGCAGATGCTCGAGCTGATGGCCCCGGATTTCATGGATCGCGAGATCTTCTGCTGCGGCCCGACCCCCTACATGAACGCCGTCAAGCACCTGCTCGAGGCGAACGGCTTCGACATGAGCCGCTACCACGAGGAGTCCTTCGGCGCCACGCCGCTGGATGTCCAGGAGGAGGTCATCGAGCACGTCGAGCAGGCCGAGGCCGAGGCCGAGGAGCTCGACGCCTCCGACATGATCAACGTCGAGTTCAGCGCCACCGGCAAGAGCGTGCGCATCCAACCCGACGAGACGGTGCACACCGCCGCCGCCAAGCTGGGCCTGCACATCCCCAAGGCCTGCGGCATGGGCATCTGCGGCACCTGCCGGGTGTCGCTGACCGCCGGCGAGGTCGAGATGGAGCACAACGGCGGTATCACCGACGAGGACATCGCCGAGGGTTACATTCTCTCCTGCTGCAGCAAGCCCAAGGGCGACGTGGTGGTGGAATACTGAGCCTTGCCCGGCCGTCCGGGCCTTGCGCCCGGACGGCCTGCCGCCGACACTGAGCCCCTCTCTCCGTCTGCCGCCGGGGCCTGCCCGCCATGACCGCTTCCCCCGAGACGCCGCCGCTGTCGGTCGGCTTCGTCCTCCTGCACCGCTTCACCATGATGCCCTTCGCCGGCTTCGTCGACTGCCTGCGCCTGGCCGCGGACGAGGGCGATCGCTCGCGGCAGCTGCGCTGCCACTGGGTGTTCATGACCGGCGGCGGGCGGGATGCGCTGTCCAGTTGCGGGGCCGCCATCACTCCCTGCTCCCCCTTCCGCGATCCGGCCGAGTTCGACTACATCGTGGTCATCGGCGGCGTCCAGGACGAGCACGATGCCGTGGACGAGGCGGCGATCGGCTACCTGAAACGGGTGGCCCGGGCCGGGGTGCCCCTGGTGGGGGTCTGCACCGGCGTCTTCGCACTGATCCAGGCCGGCCTGATGGCGGGGCGGCGCTGCTGCGTCAGCTGGTATCACCACGGCGACCTGACTCGACGCTTTCCCGACATCGCCCCGGTGGCGGACCGGCTGTTCATCGACGACGGCGATCGCCTGACCTGCGCCGGGGGCACCGCCTCGGCGGACCTGGCCGCCTACCTGGTGGAGCGTCACCTGGGCAAGGCCTGGGCGATGAAGAGCCTGCACATCATGCTGATCGACGAGGCGCGCCCGGGGAGTCATCCCCAGCCCCAGCCGGTGATCTTCGACAAGGTGGCCGATCGGGTGGTGCGCCGTGCCATCGGCATCATCGAGCAGCACCTGGGTCAGATGATCTCGGTGGACGAGCTGGCCAGGCGGGTCGGCACCTCGCGACGCAACATCGAGCGCAAGTTCCGCGAGGAGCTGGGGGTCGGGCCCCAGAAGTTCGCCCGGGACCTGCGCCTGCGCTACGGGCTCTGGCTGCTGCACTACACCGCCAAGAGCGTCACCGAGATCGGCGAGCGGTGCGGCTTCGCCGACACCGCCCACTTCTCCCGGCACTTCCGCGATGCCTTCGGCACCACCCCCACCGCGGTGCGCAAGGCGGCCGGGGAAGGCTCGGCCCCGGTGGATCCCTTCTTCCTGCACATCGAGGCCCGGCCGGCGTCCTCGTAGCGCGTCGACCCGCGCCGCGGCGGGTACAGCCGGGGGCTTCCCTACCGCGCCGCGATGCGACGACTCCACTCAGGCAAAACAAGGGCTTGGCGCGGCTGGCGCGATTATGGCCGCAAAGTTGTCGCATACGTTCAATCTTTGCCCGATCGGCTCCGCTATCAATAGAGGGGTGGCAGGAGCAGGCACCCGGGGCGATCCCGACCTGCCAGCCTGTCTCGCTCGATGATGGCGGTGTCGTTTTCAGAATACCGCGCATCCCCCTTTTGCATACCGTTGAGAAGCCAATCCCCAGGGTGATGTCATGAACGCCAACAACCTTACAACAGCCGACCCCCAGATCGCCGCCGCCATCGCCGACGAGGTGGCGCGTCAGGAAGCCCACATCGAGCTGATCGCCTCCGAGAACTACGCCAGTCCCCAGGTCATGGAGGCCCAGGGCTCTCAGCTGACCAACAAGTACGCCGAGGGTTATCCCGGCAAGCGCTACTACGGCGGCTGCGAGCACGTCGACGTGGTCGAGCGGCTGGCCATCGAGCGGGCCTGCGCCCTGTTCGGCGCCGACTACGCCAACGTCCAGCCCCACTCCGGGGCCCAGGCCAACGCCGCGGCCTTCATGGCCCTCGTCTCCCCGGGCGACACCGTGCTGGGCATGAGCCTGGCCCACGGCGGCCACCTTACCCACGGCGCGGCCCCCAACTTCTCGGGCAAGTACTACCACGCCGTCCAGTACGGCCTGAATCCCGAGACCGGCGAGATCGACTACGACGAGGTCGAGCGCCTGGCCCAGGAGCACAAGCCCAAGCTGATCATCGCCGGTTTCTCGGCCTATTCCCGGGTCATCAACTGGCGGCGTTTCCGCGACATCGCCGACGCCGTGGGCGCCTGGCTGATGGTCGACATGGCCCACGTCGCCGGCCTGGTCGCCGCCGGCCACTACCCGAGCCCGCTGCCCCACGCCCACGTGGTGACCACCACCACCCACAAGACCCTGCGCGGCCCCCGCGGCGGCCTGATCCTCTCCGCCAGCGGCGACGAGGCGCTCTACAAGAAGCTCAACGGCGCGGTTTTCCCCCGCCAGCAGGGCGGCCCGCTGATGCACGTCATCGCCGCCAAGGCGGTGGCCTTCCGCGAGGCCATGAGCCAGGACTTCGTGCGCTACCAGGCCCAGGTCATCGACAACGCCAAGGCCATGGCCGGCGTCTTCGTCGAGCGCGGGTTCGACGTGGTCTCCGGGGGCACCGACGACCACCTCTTCCTGGTCTCGCTGATCAAGCAGGGCGTGACCGGCAAGGATGCGGATGCCGCCCTGGGGCGCGCCCATATCACGGTCAACAAGAACGCCGTGCCCAACGATCCCCAGAGCCCCTTCGTGACCTCCGGGCTGCGCATCGGCACCCCGGCGGTGACCACCCGCGGCTTCGGTCAGGCGGAGTGCGAGACCCTCGCCGGCTGGATCTGCGACATCCTCGATGTCCTGGCCCAGGGCGCCGATACCGCCGAGATCGAGGCCGAGGTGCGGGGCAAGGTGGCCGAGCTCTGCACCCGCCATCCGGTCTATGGCCAGGCCGCCACCGAGGCGGCCGACACTTCCATCGCGTGAGCCCGCTCCCCGGCGGGGACCTTGAGGAGAAGACCCTATGCAACGTTATTCCGGCTTCGGGCTGGTCAAGCACGCGCTGAGCCACCACGAGAACTGGCAGCGCCAGTGGCGCAACCCCACGCCCAAGAAGGCCTACGACGTCATCATCGTCGGCGGCGGCGGCCATGGTCTGGGGACCGCCTACTACCTGGCCAAGGAGTTCGGCGTCAAGAACGTCGCCGTGATCGAGAAGGGCTGGCTGGGCGGCGGCAACACCGCGCGCAACACGACGATCGTGCGCTCCAACTACCTGTGGGACGAGGCCGCGGCGCTCTACGAGCATTCCATGAAGCTGTGGGAGGGCCTGTCCCAGGACCTCAACTACAACGTCATGTTCTCCCAGCGCGGCGTGCTCAACCTGGGCCACACCCTGCAGGACATGCGCGACATCCAGCGCCGGGTCAACGCCAACCGGCTGAACGGCATCGACGGTGAGGTGCTGGATGCCAAGGGCGTCCAGGAGCTGGTGCCGATCATGGACTGCTCCAAGAATGCCCGTTACCCGGTGCTCGGCGCCTCCTGGCAGCCCCGGGCCGGCGTGGCCCGCCACGACGCCGTGGCCTGGGGCTTCGCCCGTGCCGCCGATGCCCACGGCGTGGACATCCTCCAGCAGACCGAGGTCACCGGCTTCAAGATCCGCGACGGCCAGGTCTACGGCGTGCACACCAACCGCGGCGACATCGAGGCCAAGACCGTCGGCTGCGTGGCGGCCGGCAACTCCGGCGTGCTGGCCGGCATGGCCGGCATCAAGCTGCCGCTGGAGTCCCACCCGCTGCAGGCGCTGGTCTCCGAGCCGCTCAAGCCGGTGCTCGACACCGTGGTGATGTCCAACCACGTGCATGGCTACATCAGCCAGTCCGACAAGGGTGACCTGGTCATTGGCGCCGGCATCGACGGCTACAACGGCTACGGCCAGCGCGGCAGCTACCCCACCGTGGAGCACACCCTGCAGGCCATCGTGGAGATGTTCCCGATCTTCTCCCGGGTGCGCATGAACCGGCAGTGGGGCGGCATCGTCGACACCTGCCCCGACGCCTGTCCGATCCTCTCCAAGACGAAGGTCAAGGGTCTCTACTTCAACTGCGGCTGGGGCACCGGCGGCTTCAAGGCGACCCCCGGCTCGGCCCATGTGTTCGCCGCCAGCCTCGCCAAGGGCGAGATGCACCCGATCGCCGCGCCCTTCTCCATCGATCGCTTCAACACCGGGGCGCTGATCGATGAGCATGGCGCCGCCGGCGTCGCCCACTAAGGAGATATCGCCATGCTGTATATCCATTGCCCCTATTGCGGCGAGCTCCGCGAGGAAGAGGAGTTCCATCCCAAGGGCCAGGCGCACATCGCCCGTCCCCTGGACCCGGACGCCTGCAGCGACGAGGAGTGGGGCGACTACCTGTTCTTCCGCGACAACCCGCGCGGCATCCATCACGAGCTGTGGGTGCACGCCGTGGGCTGCCGCAAGTTCTTCAACGTCACCCGCCACACCGTGACCTACGAGATCCTCGAGACCTACCGGATGGGGGAGCAGCCGACGATCACCGCCGAGCACCCCGAAGGCCGGCCGTCCCGGGACGCCGCCGACCAGGCATCGCTTCGTGAAGGAGTCCGCGCATGAGCCAGCTCAATCGCCTCGCCCGGGGCGGTCGCATCGACCGCTCCCGCAAGCTGAGCTTCACCTTCAACGGCCAGCGCTACCAGGGCCATGCCGGCGACACCCTCGCCTCGGCGTTGCTGGCCAATGGCGTCGATATCGTCAACCGCAGCTTCAAGTACTCCCGCCCCCGCGGCATCGTCGCCGCCGGCGCCGAGGAGCCCAACGCCGTGGTCCAGCTCGGCAAGACCGAGGCCGCCCAGGTGCCCAACGTGCGCGCCACCCAGCAGGCGCTCTACGAGGGCCTGGAGGCGCGCAGCACCAACGGCTGGCCCAACGTCCAGCGCGACCTGATGAGCCTGATCGGCAAGCTGGGCGGCCAGTTCATGCCTCCGGGCTTCTACTACAAGACCTTCATGGCCCCGGCCTCCATGTGGATGACCTACGAGAAATACATCCGCAAGAGCGCCGGCCTGGGGCGCAGCCCGATGGAGAAGGATCCGGACCTCTACGATCATCTCCATCAGCACTGCGACGTCCTGGTGATCGGCGCCGGCCCGGCCGGCCTGGCCGCGGCGCTGGCCGCCGGGCGCAGCGGTGCCCGGGTGATCCTGGCCGACGAGCAGGAGGAGATGGGCGGCTCGCTGCTCGATTCCCGCGAGCGGCTCGACGACAAGCCCGCCGACGCCTGGGTCGCCGAGACCCTCGAGGCGCTGGCCGCCATGGACAACGTGACCCTGCTGCCACGGACCACCGCCAACGGCTATCACGATCATCACTTCGTGACCCTGCACGAGCGGCGCACCGAACACCTGGCCGACACCGCGCCGGTCAAGGACGGTCGTCGCCAGGCGCGCTCGCGGATGCACCGCGTGCGGGCCGGCCGGGTGGTGCTGGCCACCGGCGCCCACGAGCGCCCGCTGGTCTACGGCAACAACGACGTGCCGGGCAACCTGCTGGCCGGGGCCGTGTCCACCTACATCCGTCGCTACGGGGTGGTGCCGGGGCGCAAGCTGGTCCTTTCCACCAGCAACGACCATGCCTATCGTGCGGCCCTGGACTGGGTCGAAGCCGGTCGCGAGGTGGTGGCCATCGCCGACGCCCGGGCCAACCCGGACGGCGAGCTGGTCGAGCAGGCCCGCGCCCTGGGCATCCGCATCCTTCCCGGCAGCGCGGTGATCGAGGCCAAGGGCGAGTCCCGCGTCAACGCCGCCCGGGTGGCGAAGATCGACCCGGACGGCTTCCGGGTCGCCGGCAGTGCCGAGACCCTGGCCTGCGACACCATCGCCAGCTCCGGCGGCTACAGCCCGGTCATCCACCTGGCCTCCCACACCGGCGGCCGGCCCACCTGGAACGACGACATCCTGGGCTTCGTGCCGACCCTGGTGAAGGGCGTGAGCGCCGCCGGCGGCGCCCAGGGCGTCTACGCCACCGGGCGGGTCCTGGCCGACGGCGTCGCCGCCGGTGCCCGGGCCGCCGAGGAGGTCGGCTTCGCCGCCGCCGAGGTGCGCCTGCCCCAGGTCGCCGAGCGGCGCGACGGCGCGGCCGTGGCGCTCTACCAGGTGCCCCACGAGAAGCCGACCCTGCGCGCCCCCAAGCAGTTCGTCGACCTGCAGAACGACGTCACCGCGGCGGGCATCGAGCTCGCCACCCGGGAAGGCTTCGAGTCCATCGAGCACGTCAAGCGCTACACCGCCATGGGCTTCGGCACCGACCAGGGCAAGCTCGGCAACATCAACGGCATGGCCATCGCCGCCCGCTGCCTGGGCCGGCCGATCCCCGAGGTGGGCACCACGGTGTTCCGCCCCAACTACACCCCGGTGACCTTCGGCGCCATCGTCGGCCGCCACTGCCGCGACCTCTTCGATCCCGAGCGCTACACCGCCATGCACCAGTGGCACGTGGAGCACGGCGCCGAGTTCGAGGACGTGGGCCAGTGGAAGCGCCCCTGGTACTTCCCGCGCAAGGTCGACGGCAAGACCGAGACCATGCACGAGGCCGTGGCGCGCGAGTGCCGTGCGGTGCGCGAGGCGGTGGGCATCCTAGACGCCTCCACCCTGGGCAAGATCGACATCCAGGGACCGGATGCCCGGGAGTTCCTGGGTCGGGTCTACACCAACAAGTGGGCCAAGCTGGCACCCGGCCGCGTCCGCTACGGCCTGATGTGCAAGGACGATGGGATGGTGTTCGACGACGGCACCACCAGCTGCCTGGGCGAGAACCACTTCCTGATGACCACCACCACCGGCGGTGCCGCCACGGTGCTGGAATGGCTCGAGCTGTGGCACCAGACCGAATGGCCGGAGCTGGAGGTCTACTTCAACTCGGTGACCGACCACTGGGCGACCATGACCATCACCGGGCCCGAGGCGCGCAAGCTGCTGGCCGAGGTCACGGACATGGACCTGGATCGCGAGTCCTTCAAGTTCATGGACTGGCGCGAGGGCGTCGTCGCCGGGGTCCCGGCACGGGTGTTCCGCATCTCCTTCACCGGCGAGCTGGCCTTCGAGATCAACGTCCAGGCCAACTATGCCCTGCACGTCTGGGAGACCCTGTTCGCCCATGGCGAGAAGTATGGCCTGACGCCCTATGGCACCGAGACGATGCATGTCCTGCGCGCCGAGAAGGGCTTCATCATCGCCGGCCAGGACACCGACGGCTCGGTGACCCCGGAAGATCTCGGGATGCACTGGTGCGTGGGCTACGACAAGCCGTTCTCCTGGATCGGCCAGCGGGCCCTGTCGCGTCCGGATACCAAGCGGTCCGACCGCAAGCAGCTGGTGGGCCTCCGGCCCAAGGACCCCAAGGTGGTGCTGGAAGAGGGCGCCCAGATCGTCTTCGATCCCCAGCACGCCATCCCCATGCCGATGGTGGGGCACGTGACCTCCAGCTACTACAGCCCGACCCTGGATTCGGGCTTCGCCCTGGCCGTGGTCAAGGGCGGCCAGCAGAAGATGGGCGAGTCCGTCTATCTGCCCATGGCCGACGGCCAGGTCCACGAGGCCGAAATCGTCAGCCCGATCTTCGTCGATCCCAAGGGAGAGCGCCAGAATGTCTAACGTCGCCACCTTCGATACCCGCACCGAGGCCAAGATCCCGGTGGAATCACCGCTGGCCTACTCCTACCGGCGTTCGGGGGCTCCGGCCCCCACCGCCAAGAGCCGGGTTGTGCTGCGCGAGCGGCCCTTCCTGGGGCACCTGGTGCTGCGCGGCGGCGCCATCGTCCTCGACGAGGCGGTCCGCGAGGTGCTCGGCGTGACGCTGCCCGGCGAGCCCCAGGGGCTCGTTCATGACGCCGACGGCCGGCGGTCCATCCAGTGGATCTCCCCGGACGAGTGGCTGGTGATCGTTCCCGGCGGCGAGGAATTCGAGCTCGAGAACCGGCTGCGCGAGGCCCTGGGCGGTGCCCACTTCGCCATCAGCAACGTCGGCGGGGGGCAGACCCTGCTGGAACTCGAGGGCGAAGCCGCCCGGGAGCTGCTGATGAAGTCGGTAGTCTACGACGTGCACCCCAGCCACTTCCCGGTGGGCAAGGGGGTGACCACCGTCTTCGCCAAGACCACGGTGATCCTGCGCCGGCCCAGCGAGGAGCGCTGGGAGCTGGTGGTGCGCCGCAGCTTCGCCGACTATACCTATCGCTGGTTGCTGGATGCCGGCGACGAGTATGGCATCGGCGTCGAGCGTTGATCCCGACCGCCCCACCCGTATGACCAGACCAGGCCGGGGCTTGCCCCGGCCTGCTTCGTCAGGAGATTCGCCATGAGCCGTAGCGCCGCTACCTGGATCCTCACCGCCCAGTGTCCGAGCCGCCTGGGCACCGTCGACGTGGTCACCCGTTTCCTGAAGGAAAGCCGCTGCTACATCACCGAGCAGCAGTCCTTCGACGATCGCCACGCCGAGCGTTTCTTCATCCGCACCGAGTTCCGGCCTCAGGATCCCGACTTCGATGCCCAGGCCTTCCAGGCCGCCTTCGCGTCTCGGGCCGATGAGTTCGAGATGGCCTTCGAGCTCACCGCCCCGGACGAGCGCACGCCGGTGGTGATCATGGTCTCCAAGGCCGATCACTGCCTGAACGACCTGCTGTATCGCTACCGCACCGGCCAGCTGCCCATCGACATCCGCGCGGTGGTGTCCAACCACCCCGACCTGCAGCCGCTGGCCGACTGGCACGGCCTGCCCTACTACCACTTCCCGATCACGCCGGAGACCAAGGCGGATCAGGAGGCTCGGGTCTGGCAGGTGATCGAGGAGAGCGGCGCGGAACTGGTGATCCTGGCCCGCTACATGCAGGTGCTCTCCAGCGAGATGTGCGAGCGGCTCGCCGGCCGGGCCATCAACATCCATCACTCCCTGCTGCCCGGCTTCAAGGGGGCCAAGCCCTACCACCAGGCCTACGAGAAGGGCGTCAAGCTGGTCGGGGCCACCGCCCACTACATCAACGACGACCTGGACGAGGGGCCGATCATCACCCAGGGGGTGGAGGCGGTCAGCCATGCCGACTACCCGGAGGACCTGGTGGCGAAGGGCCGCGACATCGAATGCCTGACCCTGGCCCGAGCCGTCGGCTATCACCTCGAGCGTCGGGTCTTCCTTCACCGGGGCAAGACGGTGGTCTTCGCGCGCTGATCGCCCCGGCCCGGTGACCGGGGAGACGAGGCCGTCCGCGCCTAGCGCTGGGCGGGCCGCCCGCCCTTAACGGCCAGGACCACCCCGGCGATGGCCAGGGCCATGCCGGCCAGCGAGATCGCCGGCAGACGCTCGTCGAACAGCCACCAGGCTTCCAGGGCGGTGGCCGGCGGCACCAGGTAGAAGAGGCTCGCCACCCGGGAGGCCTCGCCGCGTTCGATCAGCGTCATCAGCAGCAGGATGGCGCTGATCGACAGCACCAGCACCAGCCAGCCCAGGGTCAGCAGGAAGGTCGGGCTCCACTCGATGTGGCGGGTCTCGACGGTGAGGGCCCCCAGCCCCAGCAGCGCGCCCGCCCCGAGGTACTGGACCACGGTTCCGCCGAGCAGCGGCATGCCGGCACAGTAGCGCTTCTGGTAGAGCGTGCCCAGCGAGATGCCCGCCAGGGCCACCATCACGGCGCCCAGCGCGCCGAGGCCGAAGCCCCGGAAGAGGGCCTGGCCCGGGTCGAGCTTGCCGCCCAGTACCAGGGCGACCCCGGCGAGCCCCATCACCAGGCCGAGCCACTGGCGACGCCCCAGACGCTCGCCGAGCAGGGGGCCGGAGAGAGCCGCGGTCAGCAGGGGCTGCAGCCCGACCAGCAGCGAGGCGAGTCCCGCCGGCATGCCGAGCTCGATGCCATAGAAGACCCCGCCCAGGTAGGCGGCGTGGACCAGCAGGCCGGAGAGGGCGATATGGCCCCAGTTGGCGAGCCCCCTGGGCCAGCGCCCGCCCAACAGGCCCACGAGGGGGACCAGCAGCACCAGGGTCAGCAGGAAGCGCACGAAGAGGAAGGTGAAGGGCTCGGCGTAGGGCAGCCCGAACTTGGCACCGATGAAACCGGTGCTCCAGAGGGCGACGAAGAGCAGGGGCATGGCGGCCAGCCAGGCCCGTCGGCGACGATCCGCTGTCATGGGAACTCGAGTCCGGGGAGTGGAGGGGCCATCTTGGCGGGGACGAGCGCCGGTGACCAGCCCGCCGATGGTCAAAGCATTACAAACCGTTACATGGCGGCGGTGAACCCAGGGCTTCATGGATCGTCACAGGGGGGCATTCGATCGCTTGCAACATCACGATTCTTGGAGGTATTCATGCAACGTTTCACCGCCCTGTTCTCCGCCGCCCTGCTCAGTGCCGGCCTGATGGGCTCCCTCGCCCATGCCCAGGAGTCCGCCGAGGGGGCCGCCGAGCCTGCCCAGGCGGAGGCCCAGGCCCAGAACTTCTCCGACGATCAGCTGCAGAAGTTCGCCGATGCCTCCAAGGAGATCGCGGTGATCTCCCAGGACTACACCCAGCGGCTGCAGGAGGCCGAGGGCGAACAGGCTCAGCAGCAGGTCCGTCAGGAGGCCAACGACAAGATGGTCGAGGCGGTGGAAGCCAGCGGTCTCGAGGTGGATACCTTCAATGCCATCGGTGAGGCCATTCAGCAGGATCCGGAGCTGATGCAGCGCGTCCAGGCGATGGCGCAGCCGTCCTCCTCTTCCTGAGGCCAGCGGGGCGCGGCACCGCCGCGCGCCAGGAGCGGCACGGGGCCACCCTTCGGGTGGCCCTTCGTCGTTCGGCAGGGTTTACAGCCTCCGATGGCCCTTTCAGACTACCCCTATCCACCATCTCCGCGGGAGTCAGGCCATGGACGTGGAACTGCTGGAGATCCGCCAGCACCTGGGGCGCTTCCCGCCCTTCGACACCCTCACCGACGAGCTGCTCGACGAGGTCGCCAGCCAGGTCGAGGTGGCCTACTTCAAGGCCGGCAAGGAGATCCTCTCCCTGGACCAGGAACTCCACGAGCTGTGCTACATCCGCAGCGGCGCCGTGGAGGTCTACCGGCGCGGCGGGGAGCTCTACAATCGCCTGGGGGAGGGCGACATCTTCGGCCAGTTCAGCCTGCTGCGGAACCGCCGGGTCCGCTACCCCGCCAAGGCCATGGAAGACACCCTCATCTACTTCATTCCCGAGGCGGTCTTCCGACATCTCTGCGAGGCCGACGAAGACTTCGCCGACTTCGTCGAGCTGCTGCGGCCGCGCCTCGAGAGTGCCGTGGAGGAGCAGAAGAAGAACAACGACATGATGATCACCCGGGTACGCAAGCTGCTCACCCGCTACCCGGTGATGGTCGAGGCCTCGACCACCGTCCAGGAGGCCGCGCGACTGATCACCGACTACCAGGCGTCGGCGGTGCTGGTCCTGGACAAGCCCGGCGACAATCCCCGCTATACCTTCCGCGACAGCGAGGATCGGGGCTGGCAGGTGCGGGGCATCCTCACCGACAGCGACTTCCGTACCAAGGTGGTGGCCGGGGGGCTGTCGCCGGACACGCCGGTGGGCGAGGTGGTGGCCGATCGGGTGATCGCCGTGCAGTCCGACGAGTCGGTCCACGAAGCCATGCTGTGCATGCTCCGGCACAACATCCATCACCTGCCGGTGATGCATCGTCGCCGTCCGGTCGGCATCGTGCATCTTTCCGACATCATTCGCTACGAGACCCAGAGCAGCCTCTACCTGGTGAGCAATATCTATCACCAGCCCAGCGTGGAGGGGCTGGCCAAGCTGGCGCCCGACGTCAGCGGGGCCTTCGTGCGCATGGTCGAGGAGGGCGCCGACTCGCGCATGGTGGGCAGCGCCCTGTCCACCATCGCGCGCAGTTTCACCCGTCGCCTGCTGGAGCTGGCGGAGGAAAGCCTGGGGCCGCCCCCGGTGCCCTACTGTTTCATGGCGCTGGGCTCCATGGCCCGCAACGAGCAATCCATCGTCACCGACCAGGACAATGCCCTGGTCCTCTCCGACGATTTCGATCCGGCCGAGCACGACGCCTACTTCCGCGAACTGGCCAAGTTCGTCTCCGATGGCCTGGATGCCTGCGGCTACCCCTACTGCAAGGGCGACATCATGGCCACCAACGACCAGTGGCGGCAGCCGCTGGCGGTGTGGAAGCGCTACTTCATGGAGTGGATCGAGGCCCCCAGTCCCGAGCGGCTGCTGCACAGCTCGATCTTCTTCGACCTGGATGCCGTCTATGGGGAGAACGTCCTGGTGGAGCAGCTCCAGGACCTGGTGGCCGAGCAGGCCGCCCGCCATCCGCTGTTCCTGGCGGCCATGGCCCGCAACGCCCTCAATCGCACGCCACCGCTGGGGTTCTTCCGCACCTTCGTGATGGAGAAGGACGGCAAGCACAACAATTCCATCAACCTCAAGCGGCGCGGCACCGCACCCATGGTCGACCTGATCCGTGTGCACGCCCTGGCCTGCGGCTCGAATGCCCAGAACAGCTTCGACCGGCTCGACGACATCGACCGTACCCAGCTGCTCGCCCCCGGGGTCAGCGATCGCCTGCGCTATGCCCTGGAGTTCCTGTCGATGTCGCGGATCCGGCACCAGGTGATCGACATCGAGCACGATCATCCACCGGACAACAACATCGAGCCGGAGAACGTCTCCAGCAGCGAGCGCCACAACCTCAAGGACGCCTTCCAGGCCTTGAGTCACGCCCAGAAGTTCCTCAAGTTCCGCTATCCGATGCCGTCGCGGACGAAATAACCAGGGAGATGCGGGATGCTAGGGTTACCCAGGGGAAGGGCGCAGGTACCCGACTGGCGCGGCTTCGTCTCGAGCCGGGCCAGCGCCCCGCGGGATCCACGCCTGGCGCGCTTCTTCGCCGCCGGAGTACCGGCGCCGGAGACGCCCATCGCCGAGACGCCGCTGGTGGCGCTGGACATGGAGACCACCGGACTCGACGCCCGCCGCAACTCCATCGTCAGCATCGGCCTGGTGCCCTTCACGCTGGAACGGATCGGTCTGACCGGCCGTCGCTACTGGATCGTGCGCCCGAGGCGCCCGCTCAGCGCCAAGTCGGTGACCTTCCATCACATCACGCATGCCGACATCGCCCAGGCCCCGGAACTGGACGACATCCTCGGCGAGCTGCTCGAGGCCCTGGCCGGTCGCCTGGCGGTGGTTCATTACCGCCACATCGAGCGCCCCTTCCTGGACGTCGCGGTGAAGGCGCGGCTCGGCGAGGGGGTCATGTTCCCGGTGATCGACACCATGTCGCTGGAGGCACGCATCCATCGCCAGTCCCTGCTGGCCCGCTTCAAGCGTTGGATGGGGCGCCCGCCGGCCTCGATCCGCCTCTATGACAGCCGAGAACGCTACGGCCTGCCGCCCTACCAGGGGCATCATGCCCTCACCGACGCCCTGGCCACGGCGGAACTGCTGCAGGCCCAGATCGCCCATCATTACAGTCCCGAAATCCCCATCGGGGCGATCTGGAGCTGATCGGCATTGGCCGGCAAGCATTGCCGCCGGGGGCGTCGCGGCACAGGCGACGATCAACGCGAACAGGACGCTCGCTTCGATGGCCGGGTCAATAGTCGATGCCGCGACGCGCCTCGAGGCCCGCGTTGAAGCCGTGCCGGACTTCCTGCATCTCGGTGACGGTGTCGGCCATGGCCAGCAGCTCGCGGTGGGCGTTGCGCCCGGTGAGGATCACGGTCTGCTCGGGGGGGCGATTCGCCAGGGCCTGTCGGACGGTGTCGATATCCAGGTAGCCGAACTTGAGCATGTAGGTGATCTCGTCGAGCACCACCAGGTAGACCTCGGGGTCGGCGAGCAGGCGCTCCGCCTCGGCCCAGACCTCCAGGCAGGCTCGGGTGTCGGCCTCACGGTTCTGGGTCTCCCAGGTGAAGCCGGTGGCCATGATCGCCACCTCCAGGTTCGGATCTTCCTGGAGGCGTTCCCGTTCCCCGCATTCCCACTGGCCCTTGATGAATTGCACCACCCCGACCCGGTAGCCATAGCCCAGGGCGCGGGTCACGGTGCCCCAGGCGGCGGTGGTCTTGCCCTTGCCGTTGCCGGTGAACACCAGCAGCTGGCCGCGTTGTTCGGTGGCGCTCGCCACCCGCTCGTCCACGTGGGACTTGAGCTTCTGCATGGCCCGGCGGTGGCGTGTCTCGCGATCGGTCATCTTGTGTTCCTGTGTCTGGCCCGGATGAAAGCGGCAGCTTACGCCAGCGCGGCACCGGCGTCAGCCGCGGCGGCGGGCCTCCATGCGCGCCAGGAACACCGACATGATGCGCTCGTACAGGGCGGGGCCCAGCACCGCATCCTCGATGCCGGCGTCCACGTTGGGATTGTCGTTCACCTCGATGACCAGCACCCGCTCGCCGATCTGCTTGAGGTCGACGCCGTAGAAGCCATGGCCGATCAGCCGGGTGGCGCGGAGGGCGGCGTTCACCACCGGGGCCGGCACCTCGCGGGGGGCATGGGTGGTGAAGCCGCCGCTCTTCATCCGGCCGCCGGAATGGTCGTAGATCTGCCAGTGGCCGCGCGCCATGAAGTAGCGACTGGCGAACAGTACCTGCCCGTCCAGCACGCCGATCCGCCAGTCGAACTCGGTCGGCAACCATTCCTGAAGCAGCAGCAGGGCCGAGGTGTCGAACAGCCGGTCGGCCTCGCGGATCAGCGTCTCCCCGGAGTCGATCTTCACCACCCCGCGGGAAAAGGCACCGTCGGGCACCTTGAGGACTCGGGGATAGCTCAGGCCCTCGGCCAGACGGGCCAGTCGCGAACGGTCCCCCCGACGCAGCAGGAGGCCCTCCGGCGCGGGCACGCCCCGGGCACGAAGCAGCGCATGCAGGTAGACCTTGTTGGTGCAGCGCAGGATGTCGTCGGGGGCGTCGATGACCACCAGGCCGTCGTGTTCGGCCTGTCTCGCCATGCGCCAGGTGGGGTGATCCAGGGCCGTGGTCTCGCGTAGGAACAGGCCGTCGAATTCGGCCAGGCGGCCGGCGTCGCGGCGCGTGATCAGCGAGACGTCGATCCCCAGGCGGCGTCCGGCGCGGATGAAGGCCTTGAGCGCGCCCCGGTTGCTCGGCGGCAGGCTTTCCTCGGGATTGACCAGAATGGCCAGGTCGAAGCGATAGCGCCGCCGGGCACGGGGCGATCGCCAGACCCGGCGGGCGTGGCGCTGGAGCGCCCGGGCGAAGAGGTCCTGTTCCTCCTCGTCGAGGTCGCGCAGGCGGCAGGGGCGGATCCGCTCCACCCGCCAGCGGCCCTGGCGGCGTGCCAGCCGCACCTCCAGCAGGGGACAGGGCAGCCGCTCGAAGAGCCGTCGCGCGAGCGCCGCCAGGGTAGGCTCGAGACACTCGCCGAACAGCACGCGCAGGCGAAGCCGATCGCCGGCCAGGCCGCCGTCACGGGACAGTTCCTCCAGCAAGGGGGCCAGCGGGGCCAGCGCCAGGTCGAGGGTGGCCTTGCGTGACAGGGTGTTGAGGGTGTCGACCCGGGGCTGCACGCGCTGGCCGCGGGCCTGAGCCAGCAGCGAGACGTAATAGCCGAGGCCCAGGTAGTCCAGCTCGCCGCAGAGGTTGAGCACCCGGGTGCCACGGTCCCGGGCCGTCGTGGTGGGCTCCAGGGCCAGGAAGTCGTCCGCGGGCATGAGGTCCTCGGAGGGGAAGTAGGGCCGCCAGTCATCGAGGCGGTCGACGACGATTCGCAGGGTGCTCATCGGGCAGGTAACCGGGTGGGGGAGACGGCCACAGCATGCGCCTGAGCCCCATTCCCTACAAGCTGCTACATGCGTGAAAATATTTCATCTCAAGGGCCGCTGACAGGGTGCTCCGGTCTCGCCAGAATCCGATTCAGGACCACCGGATGCGCCCCCATGACCCCGACCCTGCGCCTCGCCGATTCCCGGGACCTCGCCGCCCTCTATCGACTCGAGCAGGTGGCGTTCACCGGCGATCGCTTCAATCGCCGCCAGCTCTGGCACCTGCTCAATCGCGCCCATGCCCTGACCCTGGTGGCCGAGGGGGGCGATGGCCGATTGCTCGGCTACGGCACCTTGCTGTTCCGCCACGGCAGTGGCCGGGCCCGGCTGTATTCCTTCTGCGTGCACCCCGAGGCCCGCGGCGCCGGCCTCGGTCGAGGCATGCTGGAGTGGCTGGAAGCGGCGGCCCTGGACCGTGGCTGCGAGTGGCTCGCCCTGGAGGTCCGGGCCGACAACCAGGTGGCGTTGTCCCTCTACCGCCGCCTGGGGTTCGTGCCCACGGACTGGCTGGGCGAGTATTACGAGGACGGCTGTGCCGCCTGGCGGATGTCGAAGGGCCTGGCGCTGGCCCGGGCCGGCTAGGTGCGGCCGGCTAGGCGCGGCCGGCTAGGCGCGGCCGGCTAGGCGCGGCCGATCCCCGCGCCTAGAATGGCGGGATCACTCACCATCGGAATCCCGCCATGCCCTCCTTCGACATCGTCTCCGAGTTCGACCAGCACGAGGCCACCAACGCCGTCGACCAGGCCAACCGCGAGCTGCAGAGCCGCTTCGACTTCAAGGGCGTCACCGCTTCCTTCGCCCTCGAGGGCGAGACGGTCACCCTCGAGGCCGAGGTGGACTTCCAGCTGCGCCAGATGCTCGACATCCTGCGCAACAAGCTGATCGCCCGGGGAATCGATCCCCGCTGCATGAAGGTCGAGGACCCGGAGCTCTCCGGGGTACGGGCTCGCCAGACGGTGGCGCTCAAGCAGGGCCTCGACCAGAAGGAAGCGAAGGACATCGTCAAGCGGATCAAGGAAACCAAGCTCAAGGTCCAGGCTCAGATCCAGGGCGAGAAGATCCGCGTCACCGGCAAGAAGCGTGACGACCTCCAGCGCATCATGGCGCTGCTCAAGGGCGAGGAGGGGCCGGATCTGCCGCTGCAGTTCGACAACTTCCGGGACTGATCCACAAGGCGCATCCGGCCGCCCTTGACCCGGGTCAAGCCATCGTCACCTGCGCTTGAAATCCGTCGTGTCGTCACCAAGTCTGAATCTGCACGAGGCAGTACCGTGCGTGGTTCTTGTGGTGTCGATAACGCTTCAGGAGGTGACGTATGGATCTGCAGAAGTGGTCTCCCTGGAACTGGTTCCGCAGCGAGGGCCAGGACGCGCCGGCCGGCGGCGAGCCCCGTCGCGGCGAGTTGACGCCGCTGGCGGGCATGCACCAGGAACTGGATCGCTGGATGGACGGCATGATGCGCCAGTTCGGCCTGCCGTCCCTGGAGAGCCGCTTCGGCGACATGCCCGAGCTGCTGCGTCCTCGCCTCGACATCGCCGAGCGGGATGACGACTACCTGATCAGCGTCGAGGTGCCCGGCGTCGAGGAGAAGGACATCACGCTGAGCCTGGACGGGGATCGCCTGGTGATCGAGGGCGAGAAGCGCCAGGAAAGCACCACCAAGGAGGATCGCTACCAGCGGGTGGAGCGTTCCTACGGCAGCTTCCGTCGGCTGCTCGACCTGCCCGCCGACGCCAAGCCCGAGGCGATCGAGGCGTCCTTCGACAAGGGCGTGCTCACCATCACCGTGCCCCGCAGCGGCGAGGTCAAGTCCCGCCGCCGCGAGATCCCCATCAAGGGCTGACGCCGCCGCCGGCGGCCGGACGCGCCGCCGGCGACCTTCTCCATAGCCTTTGCCTGACGCGGCCATTGATCTCCATCATTGGCACCGGGGGGGCGCTTGGGCTTCAATGAGGATACTGCCCTTCGCCGCCACGGGAGCGAGCGCCCGATGTCCCATGCACGCCGAGCCGCCTACCTGACGCTTGCGGGAATCAGCTTCCTGCTGGGGGTGATCGGCGCCTTCCTGCCGCTGCTGCCGACCACCTGTTTCATGCTGCTGGCGGTCTGGGCCGCTTCCCGGGGGTCGCCGCGGTTCGCGGGCTGGATACGCCATCATCCCCGCTTCGGCCCCGCCGTCCTCGCCTGGGAAGCGGAGCGGGCGATCCCCCGACATGCCAAGTGGCTGGCCGGGGCCATGCTGCTGCTGTCGATGCTGCTGCTGTCCGTCACTCTCACTGCCCTCTGGCTCAAGGCCGGGCTGATCGTCTTCCTGGGCCTGGTCGGCCTGTGGATCCTGACCCGGCCCGAGCCGGTGACCGACGCCTGAGCCGCCCCAGGGCTATCGCAGATGGATCTGGCGAGGGGCGCCGGGGACAGGTCGAAGAGGGGGGCCTACGCCAGGGGTGAGGAGGATTCCTCCGAACGGGCTGGCCAGGGATGGCCAGCACCGGTCCTGCAAGCGGAGCGGGATGCGAGAGCGCCGCAGGGCGTCGGTAGCGCCCATGGAGGGGTTCACCGCGCCCCTCGCAGACCTGTCGACGGGTCAGCCCCGAGCGATGACACTAACTGCCTGAGCCGCCGTCGTCGGCTTTGAGATCGAGGCTGGGAGGGCCGTACAATGGCCGGCAATCTTCGACAGGAGCCATCCTCGATGTCCGAACCGCAACCGATCTACCTGAGCGACTATCGTCCTCCCGCCTATCGTGTCACCCATACCGAGCTGACCTTCGACCTCGACCCCGCGGCGACCCGGGTCAAGGCCCGGCTCCACGTCGAGCGTCACCCGGATCGCGAGCCCGGCGCTCCCCTGGAGCTGGACGGCGAGCAGCTTGCGCTCAAGGCCATCGCCATCGACGGCCAGGCTTTGGGCGAGGACGAGTACGCCCTCACCGAGCGCGGCCTGAGGGTGGACGGGGTGCCGGAGCGCTTCTTGCTGGACACCGAGGTCGAGATCGCCCCCGAGGACAACACCGCCCTGGAGGGGCTCTATCGGTCCGGGGGCATGTTCTGCACCCAGTGCGAGGCAGAGGGCTTCCGGCGCATCACCTTCTACCCCGACCGTCCCGACGTCATGGCCACCTTCTCCACCACGGTCATCGGCGACGCGGCCGGCCTGCCGGTGCTGCTCTCCAACGGCAATCCGGTCGAGCGGGGAGAGCTCCCCGGCGGACGCCATTTCGTGACCTGGGAGGATCCCCATCCCAAGCCCAGCTACCTGTTCGCCCTGGTGGCGGGGGACCTCAAGAAGGTGGAGGATCGCTTCACCACCATGAGCGGTCGCGAGGTCACCCTGCAGATCTGGGTCGAGGAGGAGAACCTGGGCAAGACCGATCACGCCATGGCCTCGCTGAAGCGTGCCATGCGCTGGGACGAGGAGACCTACGGGCGCGAGTACGATCTCGACCGCTACATGATCGTGGCGGTCAACGACTTCAACATGGGGGCCATGGAGAACAAGGGGCTCAACCTCTTCAACTCCGCGGCGGTGCTGACCCACCCCCAGACCGCCACCGACGCCGCCTTCCAGCGGGTGGAAGGCATCGTCGCCCACGAGTACTTCCACAACTGGTCCGGCAACCGGGTCACCTGCCGCGACTGGTTCCAGCTGTCGCTGAAGGAAGGCTTCACCGTCTTCCGCGACCAGTGCTTCTCCGCGGACACCAACTCGGCGCCGGTCAAGCGCATCGAGGAGGTCTCCTTCTTCCGCACCGCCCAGTTCGCCGAGGATGCCGGACCCACCGCCCATCCCGTGCGCCCGGATCACTACATCGAGATCGGCAACTTCTACACCCTGACCATCTACGAGAAGGGCGCCGAGATCGTGCGCATGCTGTGCAACCTGGTGGGCTGGGAGGCCTTCCGGCGTGGCGCCGATCGCTACTTCTCGCGCTTCGACGGCCAGGCGGTGACCATCGAGGACTTCGTGAACTGCATGGCGGAAGCCTCCGGCCACGACCTGTCGCAGTTCCTGCTCTGGTACTCCCAGGCCGGCACCCCGGAGATCGATGCTCATGGCGAGTACGACTATGCCAACGGGGTCTACCGCCTGGTGCTGCGCCAGCGCACCCCGGCCACGCCCGGTCAGCCCGACAAGCTGCCGCTGCACATCCCGTTGCGCCTGGGGCTGGTCGGTACCAAGACCGGCCGTGACCTGCCGATGACCCTGGACGGCGAGGATCTCGGCACCGACGGCGTGATCCACCTGCGCGAGGAAGAGCAGGAGTTCGTCTTCACCGATGTCGCCGAGGCGCCCGTGCCGTCGCTGGCGCGCAACTTCTCCGCGCCGGTCAAGCTGCACTTCCCGTATTCCCGCGAGGACCTGGCCTTCCTGCTGGCCCATGACAGCGACGGCTTCAACCGCTGGGACGCCGGTCAGCGCCTGGCCCTGCTGGCCCTGGACGACCTCATCGCCGCCCACCGCAACGGGGTGGAGAAGGTCATGGATCCGCGGGTGGTCGAGGCCTTCCGCCACCTGCTGACCACGGAGGCCGACGACAAGGCGGTGCTCGCCGAGATGCTGACGCTGCCCTCCGAGGCCTACATCGCCGAGCAGCAGCCGCTGGTGGACGTGGACGCCATCCATGCCGCCCGGGAGTTCGTCAAGCAGTCCCTGGCAACCGCCCTGCGCGACGACTTCCGGCGCCTCTACGAGGAACATCGCAGCGAGGCGCCCTATGCCCCCGAGCCGGAGCAGATCGCCGCGCGAAGCCTCAAGAACGTGGCGCTGTCCTATCTCGTCAGCATCGAGGACGAGGAAGGCATCGAGCTGGCGCAGCGACAGTTCGAGGCGGACCACAACATGACCGACGTGCGCCAGGCCCTGACCCTGCTGGTGCACTCGAGCCGCGGGGACCTGGCCGACCCGGCGCTGCGGGCCTTCGGCGAGAAGTGGGCTCACGACCCCCTGGTTATGGACCAGTGGTTCAGCATCCAGGTCACCCGGCCGCAATCGGACGCCCTGGATCGGGTCAAGTTCCTCATGGATCACCCGGCCTTCTCGCTGACCAACCCCAACAAGGTGCGGGCGCTGATCGGGGCCTTCGCCCAGAATCGCGTCAATTTCCATCGCCTCGACGGCGAGGGCTACCGGCTGCTGGCGGACGTGGTCATCGAGCTCAACCGCCTGAACCCCGAGATCGCGGCGCGGCTGGTCACCCCGCTGACCCGCTGGCAGCGCTTCGACGAGACGCGCCAGGAGCTGATGAAGGCCGAGCTCGAGCGTATCCGCGGCGAGGAACTCTCGCCGAACCTCTACGAGGTGATCGAGAAGGCGCTCGCCTGACCGAGGCACCGCTCCTCGAGACGACAAGGCGCCGCCTCAAGGGGCGGCGCCTTGTCATTGGGTGGCGGCTAGCCGCGTAGCTTGGGCAAGCGAGCCGGCGAGCGCACCCGCCCAACTAGTAGATCAGCCAGCTCAATACCGTCACCCCCAGCAACGCCCAGATCAGGCTGGCGATCAGGGCGCGACGCCGCAGGGCGCCGAAGCCGCGCCACAGCAGCCACAGGCCGAATGCCAGCACCACCAGGCTCAGCAGGCTGGGGGCGATGCCCAAGGCCTGCGAGGTCCCCTGGATGAAGCTCCCGACGGCGTCGTCCAGACCTGTGAAGAAGGCGATGAGCGCATCGACGAGGAAGCGAATGAACTCGCCGAAGGCCTGGCCGATGAAGGCGAAGACGTCGTCCATGGGGTCCTGGGTCTCCGGAGGAGGCGGTAGGGGACCAGTATCGCGGCCCGGGGCAGGCCGGGCAAGGGCATCAGCCCAGCTGGCTGGTCCTCGAGGTGATGCCGGCCTCCTCGGCGGCGCTGTCGGCCAGGGCCCGGCCTGCCTCGTCGTAGACGTGGAAGACCGCATGGGCGCCGAGCTCGCGGATCGGCTCGATCTCCTCAGGGAACTCCACCACGGCGGTGATGCGGCCCTGGAAGCGCCGGGAGCGCAGCTGCTTGAGGGCGAAGAGGTTGCCGGCGTGGTGGGGCATGGCCAGCACCACCAGGCGCACGTCCGGCGACATCAGCAGCTTGTCCCAGAAGTCGGAGTCCAGGGCGTCGCCCTCGAGGACGTTGAAGCCGCGCTTGGTGAGCCGCTCGACGCTCTTGGGGTTGCTGTCGATCCCCAGCACCTGCAGGCCGTACTCCTTCTGCAGGCGCCGGTAGACGCTGCGCCCGATGCGCCCCATGCCGAGCACCACCGCTTCGGCGTCCCCCACCTCGATGGGGCGGTCGCTGGACGTCAGTTCGTTGACGTCGATGGGCGGCAGGCGCGGCTCCAGCCAGCGGTACACGCGCTCGCTGACGCCGTTGAACACCGCCGAGACACCGAAGCTCAGCGCCACCGCGAGCGACAGCACCACCAGCCAGGTGTCGGGCAGCCAGCCATTGGCGGCGGCGATGGCCCCGACGATCAGGCCGAACTCGGAATAGTTGGTCAGGCTCAGCGTGGCCAGCACCGAGGTTCGGTGACGCATGCGGAAGCGCAGGAAGACCAGCTGGTAGAGCAGGCTCTTCAGCGGCAGGATCAACACCAGCAACAGGGCGACGGCGAACAGTTCCCAGCTGGGCATGGCGGTCAATCCCAGGCTCAGGAAGAAGCCCACCAGCAGCAGTTCCTTGAGGCTGAACATGGAGCGGGCCAGGGTCTGGGCGGCGGGATGGGGCGCGAGCAACAGGCCGATGATCAGGGCGCCGAGATCCCCCTTGACGCCCACCGACTCGAAGAGCGCATAGCCCAGCACCAGCGCCAGCAGCATGCCGAACAGCATCTGCATCTCGCCATGTCCCAGGCGGTCGAGCAGTGCGCGCAGGGCCGGGGCCAGGGGGATCAGCAGCACCAGGCCCAGCGCCCAGGGGCTCGGCATCTTGCCGGTGCTGGCGGTGAGGAAGATCACCGCGAAGATGTCCTGCATGATCAGCACGCCGATGGCAAGGCGGCCATAGGCGGTCTGGCTTTCGCTGCGCTTTTCCAGCACCTTGACCACGAAGACCGTGCTGGAGAAGGACAGGGCGAAGCCCAGCAGCGCGAGGGTCGGCCAGCCGGTATCGGCCAGCATTGGCAGGCCCAGCCACTTGAACAGCGAGAAGAGGCCGACCATCGTCGCCGTCGAGGCGAGCATGTGCAGGGTCGCCCCGCCCCAGACGTCGGGGCGCAGCAGGGTCCGGATATCCAGCTTCAGGCCGATGCTGAACAGCAGCAGGGTGACCCCTACGTCGGCCAGCACGTGCAGCAGGGGCGTCGCCTCGTACCCCAGGGCATTGAGCACGAAGCCTCCGGCCAGAAAGCCCACCAGGGGCGGGAGCCGTAGGCTCATGGCGGCGAGGCCGCCGAGGAAGGCCGCTAGAATGAAGGCCGGTGCGATCATGAAGACTCCATGTGCCGGATTCCCGGAAAGACCGATAGTGTAAGGAAGTCATAAAGTGAATGGCATTCATCTTTTCATCCTGCCGGCCCGACGTGAAGCGGTGATGAAGCGTCTCCGGGGCGGCCGCCAGGGAGGCAGGACGCCATGGCCGTCCTGATCCTCAACGGCAAGTCGGCCCAACTGCCGGTGCTGCGCCAGGCGGTCTTCGCCTGTCGCGAGGGCGGGGCCGACCTGGAGGTTCGGGTCACCTGGGAGCCCGGTGATGCCACCCGAATGGCCGAACGGGCCGCTCGCGAGGGCGTGTCGAGGGTGATCGCCGGCGGGGGCGACGGGTCGGTGCACGAGGTGGTCAACGGCCTGATGCGACTGCCCGCCGAGGCGCGTCCGGCCCTGGGGATCCTGCCGCTGGGCAGTGCCAACGATCTGGCCAACGCCCTGGGATTGCCGATGTCCCTGGACGCGGCGCTGACGGCCGCCCTGGACCTGCCCCCGCACCCGGTCGACGTGCCGCGGCTCGATGATCGTCATTTCCTCAACATGGCCACCGGCGGCTTCGGGGCGGAGGTGACCTCCTCCACTCCCAAGAGCCTCAAGCGGTTGCTCGGCGGGGGCGCCTACTCGGTGATCGGGGCGCTCAAGGCCTGGCAGTACCGGCCCTATCCCGGTCGGCTCCGCTGGGCCGGGGGCGAACGCGAGGCCTCGCTGTTCGTGCTGGCGCTGGGCAACGGGACCCGCTCCGGTGGCGGTCAGCGGCTGACGCCGGAAGCCTGCATCGACGATGGCCAGCTCGACGTCCTGCTGGTCCGGGACTTCGCTTCGCTGCGCGAGATGTGGACGATGCGTCGCGAGCTCCAGCAGCGCCCGACGAAGGGCGCGTTCGTCGAGACCTTCCGCACCCCCTGGCTGAGCTTCGAGGGCCGCGATCCGCTGCCGCTGACCCTGGACGGCGAACCCTGGCGGCGCCGGGCGTTCCGCGTCGAGGTCTCGCCCGGCGCCTTGCGGCTGGCCGTGCCGGAGGACTGTCCCTTGCTGGCTCATCCGCGGACTGGCCAGGCCAGCCTGGCTGCGGCATCCTGACCTTCCATCCGAACCGGGAGACCCGCTCATGCCGACCCCCTTTCATCTCGCCGTGCCGGTCCGTGACCTGGAGGAGGCCCGCCACTTCTACGGCGGGCTGCTGGATTGCCCCGAGGGGCGCAGCAGCGATAGCTGGATCGATTTCGACCTCTATGGCCACCAGTTCGTCTGCCACCTCGACCCGACCCTGGGTGAGACGCCAAGAGACGATTGCCGCAACCCGGTGGATGGCCAGGGGGTTCCCGTGCCCCACTTCGGGGTGGTGCTGGAGATGGCCGACTGGGATGCGCTGGTCGACCGCCTCACCGCCGCCGGCATCCGCTTCGAGATCGAGCCGCACCTGCGCTTCGCGGGCCAGCCTGGCGAGCAGGCCACCATGTTCTTCCGCGACCCCAGCGGCAATGCCATCGAGTTCAAGGCGTTCCGGGACATCGACGGGCAGCTCTTCGCCCGCTGAGCACGCCTTGCGGGGGAACGGCCCCTTTGGTGCAATGATGTCCACACCCCCCGAAGGAGACTCCCGGTCATGACATCCTGGAGACCGCTCGTCCCGATACTGGCCCTGTTCCTGGTGGGCTGCGGCGACGAGGAAGCTCCCTCCTCGGAGACGTCGAGCCCCGAGGCCCCGAGTGCGGCCGTCGAGACGGCGCCCGAGCTGGAAGCATCGGCTCCCGACGCCCCCGCCGCCGAGCCGGCCGAGGAGGCGTCTCGCAGCGCCGCCGAGGGAGATTCCCCGGGGCCGCAACCAGCCTCCGACGAGACCCTGGGCGGCGAGGTGGCAGGCGATGTCCTGGATGAGGGCGCCCCGCCATCCCCCGATGCCGCCGACGACGAGGTCGAACGGATCCTGGAGGAGACCGAGCGTCGCTTCCAGGAGGCGAGCCAGACCATCGAACAGCAGTACGAGCAGGCCGAGCGCGAGTCCCGGCCGGAAGGTGGCGTCGAGGCCGGGGGGGACCCCTCGACCTCGATGGAGCTGGAGGCCGCCCTGGAGGAGGAGAGCCCCGCGTTGGAGGGCGAGGCCGCGCTCGAGACGGATCCCGAGGTCGAGGCGATCCTCGAGGAGACCGAGCGCCGCTTCGAGGAGGCCAGGCGCAAGATCGACGAGCAGTTCGAGCAGGCGGAGCGGTCGGTACCGAGCGAGATTCGCGAGACGACCACCGTGGAGGAGGTCCCGGAGGAGCAGCCGAGCGAGGAAGAGGCCTCTTCGCCCTGAACTGAACGCCCTGAAATGCAAGAAGGCCCGCCGGTGGCGGGCCTTCTGCTTGGCGGTGCCGGTTCGACCGGCGACCGGGGCGCTCGAGCTTACTCGGTGACCCGGACGTTGGAGGCCTGAAGGCCTTTCTTGCCCTGGGTGACGTCGAAGGAGACCTTCTGGCCGTCCTGCAGGGACTTGAAGCCGTCAGCCTGAATCTCGGAGAAGTGCACGAAGAGGTCGTCACCGCCGTCTTCCGGCGAGATGAAACCATAGCCCTTGGTGTCGTTGAACCACTTGACAGTGCCAGTTGCCATTGTCGATTTCCTTAACTAACTAGATGATGGTGCCAGGCCCGCCCGGTCGCCGACCGCGCGAACCCGTAGTGCGTGGGCAAGACAAGGAAGAAGTGCGCACCGGGTGTATCGAAGGAATCGAAGTACAACTGACGACTTTCTACTTGCTAACCAACGCAGCGGATAGTGCATCAGCGCCAGGGTTGCGTCAACATCGTGGCGCAGGGAGACTGGTGCTTCCGCCCGCAAGGTCAATGTAGCCACAAAGCCCTCGGGCGTCCAGCGACCGAAACGGCTTAGACGAGACTCCCATGACCCATACTCGCCTCGCTTCCCAGGACACCCACAGCAAGGTCGTCGGCTACCTGCTGTGGCTCTTCGGCTTCCTCGGTGCCCATCGCTTCTATTACGGCAAGCCGGTCACCGGGACGATCTGGTTCTTCACCCTGGGCCTGCTGGGCATCGGCTGGCTGATCGATCTCTTCCTGATCCCGTCGATGGACCGCCAGGCCGACCTGCGCTTCCAGGCCGGGCCCACCAACTACACCCTGGCCTGGCTGCTGCTCACCTTCCTCGGGGTCTTCGGCGTGCACCGCTTCTACCTGGGCAAGTGGCTCACCGGGCTGCTCTACCTCTGCACCCTCGGACTCTTCGGCCTGGGCGTGCTCTACGACTTCTGGACGCTCAACGACCAGATCTCCATGCGCCACGCCAAGCGCGGCATCTTCAACGGCTGAGGGGCGGCGATGCTGCTGGACGCCCAGTTCTGGCCCTTCCTGCTGGCCATCACGCTGCTCAGCATCACCCCGGGGGTCGATACCCTGCTGGTGATCCGCAACACCGCCCGGGGCGGGGTTCGCGACGGCGTGGCGACCAGCCTGGCGATCTGTACCGGGCTCTTCGTGCATGCCGCCGTCTCGGCACTGGGCATCTCGTTGATCCTGCTGCAGTCGGCCTGGGCCTTCGCCGCCCTGAAGCTCGCCGGGGCCGGCTATCTGGTCTGGCTGGGGCTGGCCAGCCTGGGGGCCGTGCGTCGGGGGCAGGGGCTGCCGGTGGCGGGCCTGGCCACCGAGCGGCGGCAGGTGCCCCTGTGGCGCCCGCTACGCGAGGGCCTGCTCTCCAACGTGCTCAACCCCAAGACGGTGGTCTTCTACATGGCCTTCCTGCCCCAGTTCATCGCGCCCGGGGACCCGGCGCTGGCCAAGTCGCTGTGGCTCGCCGGGGTGCACTTCCTGGTCGCCAACCTGTGGCAGATCGGCGTGGTCCTGATGGTGGGGCGTGCCGGCCGCTGGCTGGCGCGGCCGGCCGTGTCCCGTTGGCTGAACGGCGTCACCGGGGCGGTGCTGGTGGGGTTCGGCGCCAAGCTGGCGCTGACCCGCGCGCCCGGCTGACACCGGCAGCTAGAAGCCGGAAGGCAGCATGTTGCCCCCGAAGCTCAAGTCAAGGGGTTTCTTCCAGCTTCAAGCTTACGCCCGCGAAGCGGGCGATCTTCCGGCTCCCGGACGAAGTCCGGGCTCTCCAGCTTAGTTCCTGGCCAGCAGGGAACCGTCGTAGCGCCCCTGACGCTCGGCCGGGGTCAGCAGCGCCACCCCCGTGGTATCGCCGCCCTGGGCCAGGCTCTCGAAGATCACCCGATAGGCCAGCACCGCCTGGACGTACCGGCGGGTCTCGCGGAACGGGATGCTCTCGACGAACAGGTCGAAGGCCTCGGGCGCCCGCTCCAGCCAGCGGTCGCCGCGATGGGGGCCGGCGTTGTAGGCCGCGGTCGCCGCCAGGCGGTTGCCCCCATAGCGGTCGAGCATCTCGCCGATGTAGGCACTGCCCAGGCGGATGTTCACCGCCGGGTCGAGCACGCCGAAGCGTCCCGGGTCGGCCAGACCGAGGCGGCGGCTGACCTGGGCGGCGGTGCCCGGCATCAGTTGCATCAGCCCCCGGGCCCCGGCCGGAGACAGGGCCTCGGGATTGTAGGCACTTTCCCGCCGGGCGATGCCCATGAGCAGGTAAGGGTCCACCCCGTGGGTCTCGCCCCAGCGCAGGAAATCGCTTCGATAGGCCTCGGGGAAGCGCCATTCCAGGGCGTCCCACAGTTCGGCCGCGATGGTCGTCTGGACCAGGCGGGCGGGCCAGTCGCGGCGGGCCGCGTAGTCGGCCAGGGCCATGGCCTGACCGGGCGTGGCCCGGGCCGCCGCGGCGTACCACTCGCTGCTGGCCAGCCCCGGCTCGCCGATGCGCAGCAGCGCCTCGGCACGGCGCACCGCGGGCAGGGCGGCGATCTCGCGGCGGCTGGCCTCGTCGACGACGGTCGAGGCGCGGTTCAGGGCATAGGGCCGGCCCAGGCGGTCGGCGGCGGCGAAGCCGAAGAAGCTACGCTGGAGGGCCGCCCGTGCATAGGCCACCTCTGCGGCGGCCGTGTCCCCCAACTGCTCCAGGGCCCGGGCCTGCCAGTACTGCCAGCGTGCCTCGTCGCGCTCGGCCTCGGGGAGCCGGGACACCCAGTCGAGTACCCCCCGCCAGTCCCGATCGCCCAGGGCGACCCGGATGCGCAGCGCGGTCAGCTCCGAGTCGTCCAGCCGTGGCAGCACGCCGTCGACCCAGCCGCGGTTCTGCTCGATGTCGCGAACCAGCGAGTAGAAGGCCAGGTCGCGTTCGATGGCCGAGCGGTGTCCGGCCGCGAGGTCCACATGTGGCGCCACCTTGCGCCAGGCCTCCAGGGCCGCCTCGGTGTCGGCGCGGGTGAAGCCGTGCATGGTGGCGGCGAACAGGGCGCCGCTGCCCCGGCAGTCCGGGCCCAGGCAGGCGGGCACCCGGGTGATCGCCGCGAAGTCGCCCCGCAGGCGGTCCAGGGCCGCCCGGGCATCGTTCCAGTCGTTGCCGAGCAGCCCCCCGAGGTAGGCGACCATGCCCGTCTCGCCGTCCCGCCAGGCCAGGGTCAGGCGTTCCCAGATCTCGTCGGGGCCGATCTCGCCCCTAGCCCGAAGCGTCGCGAAGAGGGGGTCGCAGGCGTCCGGCTGGGACCGGCCGACCCGCCACAGCGCACGGCCCCCCTCGGCGGCGGCGGCCGGGTCCGCACCGAGCAGGGCGGTGTAGTAGTGGCAGCGGCGCTCCGCGCCGCGGGGCTCGCCGTCCGCGACGGCCAGCAGGCGCTCGTGGCGCCCGGCCTCGCCGTAGGCGGAGATGGCCTGGCCGCGCATCCAGCCGGCCAGGGGGGAATCGGCATGGCGCCCGAGGAAGGCCTGCACCTCGTCCGGCGTGGCCGCGGGCAGGCGGGCCTTGAGGCGGTGATAGTCGACGTAGCCGACCAGCACATGATCGGCGATGGCGGTCCGATCGATGGCCTGCCATTGATGGTTTCGGGCCGCCTGGAGGGCATCGCGCAGGGCCCCGTCGCCGGCCTGCGCCTGGCCGGCCAGGGGCAGGCAGAGCAGGGCGGCGCTCAGCAGGGGCTTCCAGCGGGGGAGGAAGGGGAACCTTGTCGTCATGGGCGCCTCACCGGGTCGCGAAAGGAGAGCGATGTGTCCATGGTCGCCCATGGATCGGCGCTTGAGTAGTGTCGCCGTCCGCCGACGGCTGGCGTCTCGCCTGCGCTAGCGTCATCCTTTAGCCTGCCCCTTCCTCGACGGCACGGAGAATCCCCATGGCCGGTCTCGATGGCCTGACCCTGCTGCAACGCCTGAAACGGCGTGCCGGCGCCCTCGGCCAGATGCGTCGGGCGCTGAGGCTGTTCGCGCCGATGCTGGCGGACGTGATCCGCGGCCGCTACCGGCCCGTGCCCTGGCCGGCGATGGGCTGGATGCTGGCGGCCCTGGCCTACCTGGTGTCGCCGCTCGACCTGGTCCCCGACGTCCTGCTGGTGCTGGGGCTGGCGGACGACCTGGTGATCGTCGGCTGGTTGCTGACCCGGGTCGACCGTGCCCTGGCGGACTACCGGGCCTGGCGGGACGCCGCCTCGGTCCCGCGGCGCTGAGCATTGCCAGGGAACCGTGAGTCGGCTAGATTGAGTCAAACGTTTGACTATTTGGTGCCGGCGTTCGCCGGCGTCTTCCTGCCCCGAGGTGGTCCATGTCCTCCGGCCCCGTGCCCAGCCCCGAAGAATGGCGTCGTGCCCTGCAGCGCTTCGCCGATGCCGTCCCCCATACCCGCGAACTCGGCCTGGAGGTCCTCTCGGCCGGGCCCGAGGGCGTGCGCCTGCGCCTGCCCTGGCACGCGGACCTGCTGGGCGACGAGGTCAGGGGGCTGGTCCATGGCGGCCTGCTGACCATGCTGCTGGACACCGCCTGCGGCTCGGCGGTGCTGCCGGCCCTGCCCGAGCCCGAGGTGTGCCCGACCCTGGACCTGAGGGTCGACCACTACCGCCCCGCCGTGGCGGGCCGGGCGATCCTCGCCGAGGCCCGGACCGTATCGGTGAGCGCCTCGGTGGTCTTCACCGAGGGCAGGCTGTGGCAGGAGGCGGGGCGGCCGGTGGCCCGGGGCATCGCCAACTTCGCGCGCCTGGGTCAGCGCAACACCCCGCCGGATTTCAAGGCGGCGCTCTTCGCCGGGGAGGACGGCCATGCGTGATGGCTTCATCGATGCCGAATGGCTGGCCCGCACCCGGGAGGAGGGGGACGTGGCGGCCTGGCTGGAGCGGATCCCCTATGCCCGGCGCATCGGCGTCTCGGCCGCCCCGGCCGAGGACGGCGAGGGACTGATCTTTCGCCTGGCCCCGCACCGGAGCAATGTCGGCAACCCGCTGCTGCCGGCCCTGCACGGCGGGGTGGTGGCGGCGTTCATGGAGACCGCCGCGACCCTGGACCTGATGCTGGCCACCCGGGAACCGCGGCTACCGCGGATCGTCGATGCGTCCATCGACTACCTGCGGACGCCCCGGGTGGTCCCGACCCTGGCCCGCTGCGAGCTGCTGCGCGAGGGACGGCGGCTGGCCAACGTCCGGGTGCACGCCTGGCAGGACACCGAGGACGCCCCGGTGGCCACCGCCCGCCTGCACTTCGTGCTCGGCGAGCCCGGCAACGCTTGAAAAAGTTCGACCGGTCCCCATATCGACGGAAGCCAAGCAACCGGTGGCCCGTCGCCACCGCCGACACGTCGACAAGGGGTCCGTAAGACATGACCACTGCCACCCGTGAAGAGACCCTCGGCTTCCAGACCGAGGTCAAGCAACTCCTTCACCTGATGATCCATTCCCTGTACTCCAACAGGGAGATCTTCCTGCGCGAGCTCATCTCCAATGCCGCCGACGCCTGCGACAAGCTGCGCTATGCGGCGCTGGACAACGACGCCATCTACGAGGGCGACAGCGAACTGCGCATCGAGATCGAGCACGATGCCGAGGCCGGCACCGTCACCGTGCGCGACAACGGCATTGGCATGACCCGCGACGAGGTGATCGAGAACCTGGGCACCATCGCCAGAAGCGGCACCGCCGAGTTCCTCAAGCAGCTCACCGGGGAACAGCAGAAGGACGCCAAGCTGATCGGCCAGTTCGGGGTCGGTTTCTACTCCGGGTTCATCGTCGCCGACGAGGTCACGGTGCGCACCCGCAAGGCGGGCACCGAGCAGGCCGAGGGCGTCGAATGGCACTCCCAGGGCGAGGGCGAGTTCACCGTGGCCGACGTCGAGCGCGAGGCCCACGGCACCGAGATCGTCCTGCACCTCAAGGAGGATGCCCGGGAGTTCGCCGACGACTTCCGTCTCCAGAGCCTGGTGCGCAAGTACTCCGACCACATCGAGGTGCCGGTGCGCATGCCCAGGGTCGAGACGGCCAAGGACGAGGACGGCAACGACATCGAGGGCGGCGAGACCGTCACCTGGGAGACCGTCAACGAGGCCACGGCCCTGTGGGTGCGGCCCAAGAGCGAGATCACCGACGACGAGTACAAGGCCTTCTACAAGCACGTGGCCCACGACTTCAGCGACCCGCTGACCTGGAGCCACAACAAGGTCGAGGGCAAGCTCGAGTACACCAGCCTGCTCTACGTGCCGGGCCGGGCGCCCTTCGACCTGTACGAGCGCGACGGCGCCCGGGGGGTGAAGCTCTACGTCCAGCGCGTCTTCATCATGGACGACGCCGAGCAGTTCCTGCCGCTCTACCTGCGCTTCATCAAGGGCGTGCTGGACACCCGCGACCTGTCGCTGAACGTCTCCCGCGAGCTGCTGCAGCAGGATCCCAAGGTCGAGAAGATCAAGTCGGCGCTGACCAAGCGCGCCCTGGACATGCTCAAGAAGCTGGCCAAGGACGACGAGGCCTACCAGACCTTCTGGAACACCTTCGGGGCCGTGCTCAAGGAAGGCCCGGCGGAGGACTACGCCAACCGCGAGAAGATCGCGGGGCTGCTGCGCTTCTCCACCACCCACACCGACAGCGCCACCCAGGACCAGTCCCTGGCCGACTACGTGTCGCGCATGAAGGAAGGCCAGGAGAAGATCTACTACATCGTCGCCGACGGCTTCAACGCGGCCAAGTCCAGCCCGCACCTGGAGATCTTCCGCAAGAAGGGCATCGAGGTGCTGCTGCTCCACGACCGCATCGACGAGTGGCTGATGAGCCACCTCACCGAGTTCGAGGGCAAGCGCTTCGTCGACGTGGCCAAGGGCGAGCTCGACCTCGGCGAGATCGAGGGCGAGGAGGAGAAGAAGGCCCAGGAGGAGACCGCCAAGGCCAAGGAGGACCTGGTCAAGCGCGTCAAGGAGGGCCTCGGCGAGGAGGTCCAGGAGGTCAAGGTGACCCATCGCCTCACCGACTCCCCGGCCTGCGTGGTGCTGCCCGAGCACGAGATGGGCTTCCAGATGCGCCGCATCATGGAGGCCGCCGGCCAGAAGCTGCCGGAGGTCAAGCCGATCCTCGAGCTCAATCCCGAGCACGCCCTTGTGGCGCGCCTCGAGGCCGCCGAGGGCGAGGGCTTCGCGGACCTGGCGCACATCCTGCTCGACCAGGCGATCATCGCCGAGGGCGGCCACCTCGACGACCCGGCCGACTACGTGCGGCGCCTCAACGCCCTGTTGAGCGCCTGATCCCTTCCCGCTGACCGACGCCGGCCCGGACCGGCGTCCCTTCCCTGCCGGCCGCCCTTCGAGGCGGCCGGCCTGCGTTCACAGCTCGTTCAGATAGCAATGCCGTTGGGTCTCGCAGCGCGAGACGCGGTACTCCAGCGCCTGCCCCTGCAGGTCCCGGGCGATGCGCCGAATCTCCAGCAACGGCGTTCCCGGCGCGACCTTGAGTACCTCCTCTTCCGTCGGGCTCGCGGTGACCGCGAACAGCCGCTCCTCTGCCTTGGCCACGCTCTGGCCGAAGCGCTGCTGGTAGAGCTGGTAGAGGGTGTTGGGCAGGGTCGCCGGCTCCTGCTCCAGGGCCGGGAATCGCTCGGCTGCGACCACCAGGTCCTCCAGCAGGGCCGGGGCCTCGTCCAGGTCGCGCACCCGCCGGATGTGCACCACCGCCTCGCCTTCCTCGATCCCCAGCGCCTCGGCTTCGTCCCGACTGGCCGCCCGGCAGTCTCGTGCCAGCACCCGTGAGATCGGCAGGGAGCGGGTGCCGTCCAGATGTACCAGGTGAAAGAACTGGAACAGCGAGCGGTCGCTGTCGTGGGTGGCGACCACCGTGCCCTTGCCCTGGTGCCGGATCACCACGTGCTCGCTGGCCAGGGCGGCCAGCGCCTTGCGCAGGGTACCCACGCTGACCCCGTACTCCTTGGCCAGGGCCGACTCGCTGGGGATGAAGGTGCCCGGTGGCCACTCTCCCGCCACGATGCGCGACAACAGGGCGTCCTTGATCTGCTGGTAGAGCGGGCGATAGCTGGGCGTCAGTGGTTGGTTCATGGCGATTCCTATCGAGGGTTACCGGAAGACAGGTAACGATTCGCGTCCTGGCTGCCTCTCGAGTATAGCGAAAAATCCTCTATATGACTCTTGACCATCCTATGTTATATGTCATATACATGAGTTGAGGCGTCAGGGGATCCGGTTCATCAGGGCTTGTCTTCGGGCCGGGATCGAGACAACACCAACAACCTCGAGAGAGGAGAGGACATCATGAGCATCGACTTCGTAGTGCATGATGCCGACGACAGCGTCGGCGTCGCGGTGGTCGAGGGCATTCAGGCGGGACAGGAGTTGACCGGCTGGGTGATGGAGGAGGACCAGATCATCACCTGCCAGGTGAGCGACCCCATTCCCATCGGTCACAAGCTGGCGATCCGCGACCTCGCGGAGGGCGACACCGTCATCAAATACGGCGTCGACATCGGTCGCGTGGTCCAGCCGATCGGCAAGGGTGAGCACCTGCACGTCCACAACGTCAAGACCAAGAGGTGGTAACGATGGAAATCAAGGGTCGCAAGTTTCTGGGATATCGTCGCGAGAACGGCCGCGTCGGGGTGCGCAACCACGTGATCGTGCTGCCGGTCGACGACATCTCCAACGCCGCCGCCGAGGCCGTCGCCAACAACATCAAGGGCACCCTGGCCCTGCCGCATCCCTATGGCCGGCTGCAGTTCGGCGCCGACCTGGACCTGCACTTCCGCACCCTGATCGGCACCGGCTGCAACCCCAACGTGGCCGCCGTGGTGGTCATCGGCATCGAGCCGGGCTGGACCCAGAAGGTGGTCGACGGCATCAAGGCCACCGGCAAGCCGGTCGAGGGGTTCTGGATCGAGCAGAACGGGGATCACAACACCATCTGCGCCGCCTCCAAGAAGGCCCGGGAGTTCGTGCAGTACGCCACCGAGCTGCAGCGCGAGGAGTGCGACATCGACGAGCTGTGGGTCTCCACCAAGTGCGGCGAGTCCGACACCACCTCCGGTTGCGGGGCCAACCCCACCGTGGGCGCGGCCTTCGACAAGCTCTACGAGGCGGGCTGCACCCTGGTGTTCGGCGAAACCTCGGAGCTCACCGGTGGCGAGCACATCGTGGCCGATCGCTGCGCCACGCCCGAGGTACGCGAGCAGTTCCAGGCGATGTTCGATCGCTACAGCGCCATGATCGATCGCCACAAGACCAGTGATCTCTCCGAGTCCCAGCCCACCAAGGGCAACATCGAGGGGGGGCTGACCACCATCGAGGAGAAGGCGCTGGGCAACATCCAGAAGATCGGCAAGCGCTGCAAGGTGGACGGGGTACTGGACAAGGCCGAGCATCCCGACAAGCCGGGCCTGTGGTTCATGGACTCCTCGTCCGCCGCCGCCGAGATGGTGACCCTGTGTGCCGCCTCGGGCTATGTGGTGCACTTCTTCCCCACCGGCCAGGGCAACGTCATCGGCAACCCCATCCTGCCGGTGATCAAGATCTGCGCCAACCCACGCACCGTGCGCACCATGGGCGAGCACGTCGACGTCGACGTCTCCCACCTGCTCAAGCGCGAGATCAACATGGAGGAGGCCGGCGACCAGCTGCTCGAGATGATGCTGCGCACCGCCAACGGCCGGAATACCGCCGCCGAGGCCCTGGGCCATCGCGAGTTCGTGCTGACACGTCTCTACGAAAGTGCCTAATATAACCCTTTCGCCCCCGCCCGATGGTGGGGGCGATTTTCCACGCCATTCTTCAATCCATCGGGAGGTGCCGCCTACTTTTCCTGAAGCGTCGGGTTCGTCGAAACCTCGACGGTTCCATGCAGGCAAGCTCGGTAACACAACGACAACATCTGGAGGTTAGCCATGCGAGTTTCTCGGTCCATCGCCCTGGTCACGGGGCTAGGAATGACCATCGCCGCAGGCGTCACGACGCTGGCCGTCGCGAATGAATTCCCCAGCAAGGACGTCCAGTACGTGATTCCCTTCGGGCCCGGTGGCGAGTCCGATATCAGCGCCCGTCTGCAGCAGAAATACTTCGAGGAGATCACCGGCCAGCAGCTGGTGGTGCAATACATGCCCGGCGGCGGCGGCGCCGTGGGCTGGTCCCAGCTCTCCGACATGCCCAGTGACGGTTACACGATCATGGGTTCCAACCTGCCGCATATCATCCTCAAGCCCATGGGCAAGGACGTGGGTTTCCAGACCGAGGATCTGAACAATGTCTTCTACTTCCATTACTCCCCCGACGCCATCCTGGTGCGCAACGACAGCCCCTACGAGACCCTCGACGACCTGATCCAGGCGGCCGAGGAAGCGCCGGGCACTGTGACCTTCTCCGGCAGCGGCACCTACAGCGCCAACGACGTGGCCAACACTCGCTTCCAGCAGCTCGCCGACGTGACCACTACCTACATCCCCTTCAAGGGGACAGGCGCCGCGGTCACGGCCCTGCTTGGCGGTCAGGTCCAGGCCGAGTGGGGCTATACCACGGTGGCGGCCAACCACCAGGACAAGGTGCGGATGCTGGCCGTGGCAGCCGAGGAGCGCCACCCCATGTTCCCCGAGGTGCCGACCTTCAAGGAGCTGGGCTACGACATGGTAGGCGGCGCCTATCGCGGCATGGCGGTGCCGGACGCTACTCCAGAGGGTGTCCAGCAGGAACTGTCCGACATCTTCCAGCAGATCAACCAGGACCCCGGCTTCCGCCAGGAGATGCAGGACCTGGGGTTCGTGCTGATGGACGTGCCCCTGGGAGAAATGGACGAGTTCATGGCGGAACGCCGAGACATGTATGAGGCTTCCGCTCGCGAACTTGGCCTGATCGACTGACCGGGGAGGAGCCGCATGGAACTTCTCAGTTATGCACTGGGCGCCCTGTCACCGGTGAATCTCGGGCTGGCCCTGCTCGGCGTGGCCTCGGGGATCGTCATTGGGGCCCTGCCGGGCCTCTCGGCCACCATGGCCGTGGCGGTGCTGGTGCCGGTGACCTTCGGCATGGCGCCTGAATCGGCACTGATCATGCTGGGGGCCATCTATACCGGGGCGATCTATGGCGGCTCCTATTCCGCCATCCTGGTCAACACGCCGGGGACCCCCTCGGCGATCGCCACGACCTTCGACGGCTTTCCCATGGCCAAGCGCGGCGACGGCGACCTGGCGGTCACCCTCTCCACGCTGGCCTCGGTGGCCGGGGGGCTGGTCGGGGTGCTCGCCCTGCTGACCCTGGCACCGCTGCTGGCCCAGGTGGCGTTGAGCTTCGGGCCCGTGGAGTACTTCTGGCTGGCGATCTTCGGGTTGACGCTGATCTCGGCCCTGTCCGAGGGTTCCACCCTCAAGGGCTTCATGGGGGCGGGGTTCGGGCTGCTCCTCTCGACCATCGGCGTGGCCGTGGTGGGCGGCGACATCCGCTATACCTTCGGCTCCCAGGTGCTGCTGGGCGGTATCGAAACGGTCTCGGCGTTGATCGGCCTGTACTGCATCCCGGTGCTCATCGACCTGGTCGCGACCCCCGAGGCCCATCTCAAGGTCGACGAGGAACGGCGCGGCATCCGCCTGCGCGAGGGACTGGGGCATGCCTGGCTCGGCAAGCTAAACCTGTTGCGCTCGGCCTCCATCGGCACGGTGGTGGCGATCCTGCCCGGCGCCGGAGGCTCCATCGCGAGCCTGGTATCCTACTCCGAGGCGCGCCGCGCGGCCCGGGATGCCTCGAGCTTCGGCAAGGGCAACCCCCAGGGCGTGCTGGCTACCGAGGCGGCCAACAACGCCACCGTGGGTGGCGGCTTCATCCCCACACTGGTGCTGGGCATACCCGGGACCCCGCCGGATGCGGTGATCCTGGGGGCGTTGCTGGTGCAAGGCTTTCGCACCGGACCGGAACTGTTCACCACCAATGCCAGCATCACCTACACCTTCGTCGCCGGCCTCTTCCTGGCGACCTGCCTGTTACTGCCGCTGGGGCTGCTGATCGGCCGCTATGCCTTCAAGTCGATCATCACCATTCCCAAGGCACTCCTGGTGCCGACCATCGCCTTCATGACGGTGATCGGTACCTATGCCATCCGCAACAGCGTCAGCGACGTGCTCATCATGCTGACCCTGGGCGTGGTGGGCTGGCTGCTCAATCGCTATGGCTTCCGGCCATCGCCCATCGTGCTGGGCCTGATCCTGGGGCCCATCGCCGAACAGGGCTTCGTGCAAGGCTTCCTCATGGGGCGGGCCAGCGGGGCCATCGTCACGACCTTCTTCGGCGGTCCCATCAGCCTGACCATCATCGCCCTGTCGGTGCTAAGCGTCTTCTATCCGCTGCTCAAGGAGCGCCGCGCCCGGCGTCGCGGCCATGACAATGGCAGTTCCCACCAGGAGGCCTCCCCATGACGGATGCGAACCGCAAGCTTCAGGCCGCCTGTTCGGCCCGTTCCGAGTTCCTGCTGCCCCTACTGTTCATCGCCTTGAGCGGAGTGTGCATCTGGCAGGCTCGCGACATGAGCCAGCTCGGGGCCGTTTTCCCTACCACCATCGCCCTGGTGACACTGGTCGCCGCCGTGATGCGGATCGGCCAACTGGCCCTGCGAGGAGTGCGCAGCAATGTCGGGCGAGGCCGGGGCTCGACTCCCCGCCGGGTACTGCTGGTGCTCGCCATGGCCGCCTGGGCGCTGGCCATGCCCTGGGCCGGCTTCCTGCTGGCGGGGTTGGCGAGCTTCGTCACCCTGATGCTGATCGCCCAGCACGAGCCCTGGACGCCGCGTCGGCTGATGGGACACCTGATCACCGGTGGCGTGCTGGTGGGGTGCTTCTACGGGCTCTTCGCGCTGCTGCTCAATGTCCCGCTGCCGGTGGGCAGATGGTGGATGGGCTGAGGAGTCGTTGTCGCGGCTGGAGTACAACAACCATTCCCGGGCCCGGCCCGGTGCAAGGAGATACCATGGTCAAGATCGTGATTTCCGAGTTCATGGATGAGGGGGCCGCCGCCAGCCTGGAGGACCGCTACGAGGTGGTCTTCGACACCGGCCTGGTGGAGGATCGTCCGGCCCTGCTGGCGGCCGTGGCCGATGCCGAGGGCATCATCGTACGTAACCGCACCCGAGTGGATGCCGAGCTGCTGGACGCCGCGCCGCGGCTCAAGGTGGTCGGCCGCCTCGGGGTCGGCCTCGACAACATCGACTTGGCCGCCTGCGAGGCTCGGGGGGTGGTCGTCAAGCCGGCCCATGGCGGCAACGGCAGCTCGGTGGCCGAGTACGTGCTGACCGGCGCCCTGATGCTGCGTCGCCGGAGCTACTTCGCCAGCGCGGCCATGCTGGCGGGAGAGTGGCCCCGCCAGGCGCTGATCGGCTGCGAGGTGGCCGGCAGCACCCTGGGGCTGGTGGGTTTCGGCGCCATCGCCCGGGAGACCGCCCGGCGTGCCCGGGCCCTGGACATGTCGGTGGCGGCCTTCGATCCCCACCTGGCGGCGGATGCCCCGGAGTGGGCGGACGTGACCCGCCACGAGCGCCTGGAGTCCCTGCTCGCCGACGCGGACGTGATCAGCCTCCATGTACCCCTGACCGAGGCCACCCGCCATCTGATCGATGCGGCGGCCCTGGGCCGGATGAGGCCCGAGGCGGTGCTGATCAACGCCGCCCGCGGCGGCACCGTGGACGAGGCGGCCCTGGGCGAGGCGTTGCGCGAGGGGCGGCTGGCCGGCGCCATGCTGGATGTCTTCGAGCAGGAACCGCTGCCCGCGGGTTCGGTGCTCGAGGGCGTGCCCAATCTCATCCTGACGCCGCACATCGCCGGCGTCACCGAGGAATCGAATGCCCGCATCAGCCGGATGACCGCCGACAACGTCCGGGATGTCCTGACTCAGGCAGCGGAGGTGTCCTCATGAGCGAGAGCGTCGCACTCGGGATCGGCCAGGCCCGGGAACTGGCCCTGGCCGCCATGCGCGGCCGGGGGTTCGGCGAAGCCGAGGCTGCGGCCACCGTGGAAGCGCTGCTGGCCGCTGAGCGCGATGGGTTGCCGTCCCACGGCCTGTCACGCTTGTCCTTCTACCTGGATCAGGCCGCCAGTGGCAAGGTCGATGCCTCGGCGGTGCCTCGAGTGGAGAGCGACGGTGCCGTGGTGCGCGTCGATGCGCACCATGGCCTGGCCTTCCCGGCCGTGGCCCAGGGGCTCGAGGCCGGCTATGAATGCGTCGCGCGGCTGGGAACGGCGGCGGTGTCCATCGCCCGGTCCCACCATTTCGGCGTCGCCGGGGCACCGGTGGAGGCCGCGGCCCGACGGGGCTACCTGGCCCTGGCCTTCAGTAATGCGCCCTCCGCCATGGCGCCCTGGGGGGGCAATCGTCCGCTGTTCGGCACCAATCCCATCGCCTTCGCCTGCCCGCGCCGGGAGGCCGATCCGCTGCTGCTCGATCTCTCGCTGTCCAAGGTGGCCCGGGGCAAGGTCATGCTGGCCAAGAAGAAGGGGGAGCCGATCCCGGAAGGCTGGGCCCTGGATGCCGAGGGGCGGCCGACCACCGAACCCGAGTCGGCACTGGCGGGCAGCATGGTGCCCGCCGGCGACGCCAAGGGCGCGGCCCTGGCGCTGATGGTGGAGCTGCTCACCGCGGGGCTCGCCGGCAGTCATTTCGGCTTCCAGGCCTCGTCGTTCTTCGACGCCGAGGGCGAGCCGCCGGGCATCGGCCAGCTGATCCTGCTCTTCGATCCGGCCCGCTTCTCGCCCGGTTTCGTCGACCATGCCGAGACGCTGTTCGCGGCCATGCAGGACCAGCCGGGCGTCCGGCTGCCCGGGGATCGCCGCTACGCGCTGCGCCGCGAGGCTGACGACCGGCTGACCCTGTCCGCCGCCCTGGTGGCGGAACTGGAGGCCCACGCCGCCGCGGGATGAGCCATCACGCTCCCGGGGCAGCCCCGGTCGACTCGCGAAGCACCAGGGGGGCATCCAGCAGCTGGCGAGGGGGCCTGGCCTCGCCGCCGATGCGGGCGATCAGGTCATCGGCCACGCGATGGCCGATCTCGATCGCCGGCACGGCCACCGTGGTCAAGGGGGGCGAGAGAAAGCGCGCCTGGGGAAGGTCGTCGAAGCCGGTGACCGAGAGTTCCTGTGGCACTCGCACTCCTGCCCGCTGGGCGGCCAGCATGACGCCGAAGGCCAGAGTATCGTTTCCGCAGAGTATGGCCGTGGGCTGCGTCTCCAATCCCATCAGCGTCTCGAAGGCCTGGGCGCCCTCGGCGATGCCGTATTCCACCGTGACGATGCGCTCCGACGGCAAGGTGAGGTCGCCCGCCTCGATGCCTTGTCGAAAGCCCTCTAGCCGTTTACGGGCCCGGTCGTTGCCCTCGGTGGGAGCGCTCACCACCGCCAGTCGACGGTGACCGAGGCTCAGCAGGTGCTCCGCCAAGAGACGGGCCGGCGCGGCATTGTCGAAGCCGATGCAGGGCCAGGCCGGATCGTCCTCGGCGTGCCAGCAGCTCAGGAAGGGCAGCCGGCGCCGCTCGAGCAGGGGGGCGACCGCGGGGCGATGATCATGGCCGATCAGTACCACCCCGTCGATCCCTTGCTGGACCAGGGTGCGCAGGGCCTGGAACTCGTCTTCCAGGTCATAGCGGTAGGTGGCGATCAACAGCCGGCAGTCGTGATGCTTGAGGCGCTGCTCCAGGCTGTCGATCATGGCCCCGAAGATGGGGTTGTCCAGAGTCGGCACCAGGGCCCCGATGGCGCCGATTCGCCGCGAGGCCAGGGCTCGGGCACTGCCGTCGGGCACATAGCCGAGCCGGTCGATGGCGGCCTCGACGCGTTCGCGCAGACGCTCGCTCACATGGGGTGCCCTGTTGAGGACCCGCGAGACCGACGCCGTCGAGACCCCTGCCTCCCGAGCCACGTCCTCCAGCAGCGTGCGCTGCATCTCCTTGCTCATGGTGATTCCCGCCTCCCGATCGGCCCCGTTCAGGATCTCGTCAGCCTGGGGCAAGTTTTTGCTGGACAAGTCCTATAGAGGAGTCTAGGTTGAACTCATCGCGGATGTAAGCGCTTACAAAATGCCTGCTCGCAGTATAGCCCTCGACGGGGCGCCGGCAAGTTCGAGCGTATCCCCGCGGAGCGGAGGAGGGAGCTCTTCCCGCCTCGTGAACAATAACGACACGCTGGAGCCAACGACGATGACGGATTCCCCACGCAAGGCAAGCGGGCCCGGGACCCTGAGCGGCCTGATGTGGCTGGCCCTGGGCTTGTTCGCCGTCTTCTTCCTTAACGTCGCCGTCCAGCGCTTCCGTCCCGGGCTGCTGGACATTTCCGCGGCCCAGGAGGCGGCGCTGCTGGTGATCGCCACGGCCTGTTTCATCTCCGCCTGTCTCAGGCTGGAGTCACGACAGACCCCCACGCCATGACCGCGAGTCTGGCCGAGGTTCAACAACAACCATGAGGAGCACGCTGATGTCACTGTTCGAAAAGACCTCCAACCGCCCGTCCCACGACAAGGGCGAGCCCAGCCGGCCGGAGCGCCGGGCGTTCATGGGCGCCGTGGGGCGTTACGGGTTCACGGCCGCGGTGGTCGGCGCCGTCGGCGGCGCCCTGTTCTCGCAGCGCGCCATGGCCGCTACCTCCCAAGAGGAGAGCGAGAGGGAGGCCGCCGCCGAAACCACCCTGGTGATGGCCACCGGCTATACACTGGGCGCCTCCCGGGCCTATCCGATCATGCAGCTCAACTTCAAGGAGAACCTGCAGAACTTCACTGGCGGGCGACTCTACGTGAAGCTGGCTCCCGGCGGCCAGCTGGGGGCCGGCGGCGCCCTGATCACCAAGGTGCAGAACGGCACCATCGCCATGGCGCAGCATTCCATCTCCAACCTCTCGGCGTTCGCTCCCGAGGTCGACCTGATCAACATCCCCTACTGGTGCGGTGAGAACCAGCGACTGGTCAACCTGGTCACCTCGCAGCCCTGGCGGGACGTCGTGCATCACAAGGTCGAGGAGCGCGGCTTCAAGGTGCTCAACTATATCTGTATCGATCCGCGAACCGTGGCGGTACGCGATGGCCTGCTCGACGGGCCGGTGCGCACCCCGGAAGACATCTCCGGCATCAAGTTTCGGGTACCGTCCTCGGAGATCCTGCAACAGGTCTATCGTCTGGCCGGCGCCAACCCTACGCCGGTGGCCTGGGGCGAGACCTCCTCGGCCATGAAGCAGGGGGTTGCCGATGCCCTGGATCCCAGCGTCCAGGCACTGCTGGTGTTCGGTTTCACCGATGTCTTGGCGAGTATCTCCACCATCCAGTCGGTGCCCGATGCTCAGGTCTACACCTGCAACAAGGCGTGGTTCGACGCCCAGCCTGCGCCGATCCAGGAGGGTATCCTCCAGGCCGCCGACGTGACCTTCCGCGAGAACCTGGCCAAGGTCCCGGCGGCAAGGGCCTATGCCTATTACAAGATGCGCGAGGCCGGGGTCACGGTCTACTCGCCCACCGAGGACGAACTGGCCCAGTGGAAGGCGCGCTGTGGCCACCAGCTCGCGGCCTGGGACGATACCAAGAAGCGCCTGGCCGGGTCCCTGGAGGTGTTCGACGAATTGCTCGCGGCTACGGAGGTGTCGAATGGCTACTACGTCGACAGCAATGCCTAAACACTCGGCCTGGCGGGCCTTCCGCCTGCGCTGCGATCGCATCGATCGCAAGAGCGAACGCTGGCTGCTGCTGACCTTCTATGCGCTGATCATCCTGACGGTCGCCATCGAGGTCATCCGCCGCTTCGCGCTGAACTATTCGTCCGTATGGGGCGAGGAGCTGGCGCGTTATGCCTTCATCTACCTGGCCTGGATCGCTGCCGCGGCGGCGGTCCGCGACCGCGCCCACATCCGCATCGACGTTCTGGTCAATCTCGGCGGCCCGCGGATGCAGCGTCTGGCCTGGTGGCTCTCCGATATCGCGACCCTGGTGCTGGCCGTCTGGGCACTCTGGTTGTCGGTCTCGCCGGTCCTGACGTCGCTGCACTTCGGCTCGGTGACGCCAGGGCTGCGGCTGTCCCAGGCCGTCTTCCTGGCGGCGATTCCCATCGGCTTCCTGCTGATCGCGTCGCGGGTGGTCCAGACGATGCTGGCGGACATCCGTCGCATGCGTCGTGGTGAGCCGCCCTTCGACGGCCACAAGTTGTTCGACTGAGGAGGTCTGTCATGGAATTTCTTGCTGTGCAGCAGGCCGCCGCCGATCTGGGCTGGACCTTCTACCTGCCCCTGGCGGTCCTGGTCGGGTTGATCGTGCTGGGCGTGCCGATCTGGGTGGCCATCGGCCTCGGAACCCTGGGCATGTTGACGATGACCGAAGCGCTGCCGCTGTCGGTGTTCGGCGAGTCGTTGTTCGAGGGCATCAATGCCTTCGCGCTGATCGCCGTCCCGCTGTTCATCCTGACCGGGGATGCGCTGGTGCGCTCGGGGCTCTCGGACAAGCTGCTCGACGTGGCCGAGGCCAGCGTCGGCGGCATGCGCACCGGGCTCGGCAGTTCCACTACCCTCGGCTGTGGCTTCTTCGCCTGTATCTCGGGCTCCGATGCCGCCGGCGCCGCCGCGGTAGGGCGCATGACGATCCATCGGCTGGTAGAGCGCGGCTATCCCTTGCCGGCCGCCTGCGCCCTGGTCGCCTCGGGCGCCTGTACCGGCATCCTGATCCCGCCCTCCATCGCCTATATCGTGATGGGCCTGGTGCTCGGCATGTCGGCCTCCACTCTGTTCCTGGCCGCTGCCATCCCCGGGGTGCTGGTGATGCTCTCGGTGATGGTCACCAACGTGATGCTCAACCGGATGAATGGCTTCGAGGGGGATCGGGCGCCGTTCTCCTGGCGCCGCTGGGTCGCCACGGTCTGGGATGCCCGCTGGGCGCTGTTCGTGCCGGTGGTGATCCTGGGCGGTATCTACTCGGGACTCTTCACCCCGACCGAGGCCGCCTCGGTAGCCGTGGTGGTGGTGGTGATCATCGGCCTCTACCAGGGACGGCTGTGTCTCGGCGACATCCCTCGGATGCTGGAATCCTCGGCACGGGTCTGCGGCGTCATCGTGCCGATCATCGCCGTTTCGCTGCCCCTGGCCCAGACGCTGGCTAGCCTGGACATCCCCCAGACCTTGGTCGGCGGCATCGGCGAACTGACGGATTCTCCGATGGTGATGATCCTGCTGATGATCGGCATCCTTATCCTGGCGGGTTGCGTGATGGAGACCACACCCAACATCGTGATCCTGGCCCCCCTGCTGCTGCCGGTGGCCCAACAGGCGGGCATGAACGACTTCCATTTTGCCATCCTGATGGTGACTACCTTGGGGCTGGGCTTCATCACGCCGCCGCTGGGACTCAATCTCTTCGTGGTGTCGGGGCTGACCCGCTGCTCGGTGCTGGCCATCGCCCGCTATGCCTTCCCCTTCGTGCTGGGCATGCTGATGGTCGTGCTGCTGATCGCCTTCGTGCCCTGGCTATCCACCTGGGGACTCTGATCGACCCGGAGCACTATCGCCCCCAAGAGGATAATGACCACCGAGAGGTTTTCGGAAAAAATTGTAAGCGCTTACAAAAATGGCCGGAATACGGCAAGCGCCGCCAGGAAGCAGGTGTGGTGCATGCCTAGGCCACTACCCATGGCGGGCCGGCAGGCCCCCGCCCCATGGCCCTGAGGGGCCCCGGGGCACCAACGACAACAACCGCAATAGAGAGGACCGAACGATGGCGACCCACTACTACAAGAAGGCCGAGAAGAACGCGTCCACCGGCTATGACCAGACCCAGGAGATCGTCTCCCGCATGCTGGCCGAGATGGAAGCCGAGGGCGAGAGCAAGGCGAAGGAGTACTGCTGCACCCTTGATGGCTGGGAAGGGGACGTGGTGGTCGGCCGCGAGCAGATCGAGGCGGCCAAGGCCAAGGTGCCCGAGCAGCTCAAGCAGGATATCCACTTCGCCTACGAGCGGGTCAGCCGCTTCGCCGCCGCCCAGCGCGACAGCATCGGCGAGTTCGAGACCGAGCTGTCCCCGGGGCTGTTCGCCGGACAGAAGCTGATCCCCATGGAGACCGCCGGTTGCTACGTGCCCGGTGGACGCTACGCGCACATTGCCTCGGCGATAATGAGCGTGGCCACCGCCAAGACGGCGGGCGTCAAGAACGTGGTGGCCTGCTCGGTGCCCCGGGACGAGAACGGCATCCACCCGGCCATCCTTTATGCCATGGACCTGGCCGGCGCCGACACCATCCTGCAGATGGGCGGGGTGCAGGGGATCGCCTCCATGGCCTTCGGGCTCTTCACGGGCAAGCCGGCGGATATCCTGGTCGGTCCCGGCAACCGCTTCGTCGCGGAGGCCAAGCGCCAGCTGTTCGGTCGCTGCGGCATCGACATGTTCGCCGGCCCGACCGAGATCGGCATCATCGCCGACGAGCAAGCGGACCCGTCGATAGTCGCTGCCGACCTGGTGGGCCAGGCCGAGCACGGGCCGGATTCCCCCGCCTGGCTGTTCACCACCTCCCGTGAGCTGGCCGATGCCGTGACCGAGCGGATGCCCGGCCTGATCGCGGCCCTGCCCGAGACCCAGCGCAAGGCGGCGGATGCCGCCTGGCGGGACTATGGCGAGATCATTCTCTGCGAGACCCGCGAGGAAGTCGTCGAGGTCAGCGATCGCTATGCCTCCGAGCACCTGGAGCTGCAGGTCGCCGATCTCGACTGGTGGATGGAGCGGCTCACAAGCTACGGTTCGCTGTTCGTCGGCGAGGAGGCCACCGTGGCCTTCGGCGACAAGTGCTCGGGGACCAACCACATCCTGCCCACCAAGGGGGCGGCCCGCTATACGGGCGGTTTGTGCGCCCAGAAGTTCCTCAAGATCGTCACCTACCAGCGCCAGAGCCGAGAGGCGACCCGCGGCGTGGCGGCGGCCACCGCGCGGCTGTCGCGCTGCGAGGGCATGGAGGGCCACGCCCGCACCGGCGACGTGCGCCTGGCCAAGTATTACCCGGACGAGACCTTCGATCTGGTGATCGCCGAGGAGGTGTGAGATGCGGCCAAGCTTCGAACTCGACGGGCGGGTGGCCCTGGTCACCGGTGGCAGCAGCGGGCTGGGACGCGCCATGGCCGAGGCCCTGGCCGCCGCCGGTGCCCGGGTGGTGGTCGCCGCTCGGCGGCGGGAGGCCCTGGAGGCGAGCGTGGCGGCGATCGAAGCAGAGGGCGGCCAGGCGGCCGCCCTCGTCGCTGACCTCGCCGATCCCGCGGCCCTGGAAGACGTCGCGCAGCGCGCCGCCGAGCCTTTCGGCCCGGTGACCATTCTGGTCAACGCCGCCGGCGTCAACCTTCGCCAGCCCATCGAGGAGGTCGACCTGGCCTCCTGGCAGCTGACCCTGCAGCTGCACCTGGGCACGCCCTTCTTCCTGTCCCGGGCCCTGGTGCCCGGCATGCGCGAGGCCGGCTACGGGCGCATCATCAACCTGGCCTCGCTGCAGTCCCGGCGGGCCTTTCCCGACAGCGCTCCCTACGGCGCCGGCAAGGGCGGCATCGTTCAGCTCACCCGGGCCATGGCCGAGGCCTGGTCGCGGCACGGCATCAACGCCAACGCCATCGCCCCGGGCTTCTTCCCCACCGAGCTGACGGCGCCGGTTTTCGAGGACCCGGCCTCGGCCGAGGCCCTGGCCGCGCGGACCGCCGTCGGCCGCAACGGCACCCTGGCCGACATCGCCGGGCCCACCGTCTTCCTGGCCTCGCCGGCGGCCGGCTACGTCACCGGCCAGACCCTCTATGTCGATGGCGGCTTCACCGCCAAGTGACGCCCAGGAGCCTGTCGGGTTTGACCGATCGTCACGAGAATCACGGATTTCGAGTGAAATTCATCGATCGATTGAGGCAAATAGCGCGCTATTTAACGAGATGGATCGAATGGAGTTGGCCGAAAGCACGGGGTTCGCAGTAGATCAGCGAAAAGCCCAACAGGCTCCTGGCCAAGGAGATCATCATGCAAGCACTCTATTATGTCGGGCCCGAGCGCCTCGAGCTTCGCGACACCGAGGAGGCGCCGCTGACCGAGGGCGAATCCCGGGTGCGCATCCAGGCCACCGGGATCTGCGGCTCCGACCTGCACGCCTACCACGGCCATGACCCTCGCCGCCGGCCGCCGCTGATCCTGGGCCACGAGGCCGCCGGGGAGGTCATCGAGGGAGTCCTGGCCGGAAAGCGGGTGACCATGAACCCGCTGATCGTCTGCGGCCATTGCGACTACTGCCTGGAAGGACGACAGAACCTCTGCAGCAATCGCACCATGATCGGCATGACCCGTCCCGGGACCTTCGCCGAGACCCTGACCATCCCCGATCACTGTCTGATCGAGCTGCCCGATTCCCTGGACGCCGTGGCCGCGGCCCTGACCGAGCCGACCGCCACCGCCCTGCACGGCATCAACCGCCTGGAGCGGGCCCTGTCACGACCGCTCTCCGAGGCCCGGGTGCTGGTCATCGGCGCCGGTGCCGTGGGCCTGCTGGCGGGGTTGATCCTGCGCCACAAGGGTGTGCGCCACCTGCGGCTCGCCGATACCAATCCGTTGCGTCGGGAGACAGCAGGGAGGGCCGGTCTCGTGGCCTTCGACCCTCGCGACGAGAGGCCGGCGGAGGATGCCTTCGAGGCGGTCTTCGACTGCGTGGGGGCCGCCCCGACCCGAGACATGGCCACCGCGGCCGTGCGCCCCGGCGGCGCCGTCATGCACCTCGGCCTCCAGGACAACGAGGGCAGTCTCGACGTGCGCGCGATCACCCTCAAGGAGGTGTCTTTCCTGGGCGCCTACACCTACACGCCCTCCGACCTGCGGGCCACCGTCGAGCTGCTGGATTCAGGGGCCCTCGGGCCGCTGGACTGGGTGGAAGTGCGCCGGCTGGAGGAGGGCGCCGAGGCCTTCGCGGCTCTGGTCGCCGGGAAGATGCCGGCGGCCAAGGTGATACTGGCACCCTGAAGCCGAGCTACCTTTCCTGGCAAGGGACGGCCGGGAGGGCCCAGGCACGGGGAGGCGCACGATCACGCACATCCCTTTGGCTCTGCGGGTCTCGGGCGGGAACCGCCGCCGTGCAGGGCGGTCCCCATTCCTTCCTGTTACGTTAACGTCAGTCAGTGGTGGTGCCCCGCCTGACTTGTCGGCGCCTGACGCCCTGGGGTACCGCGATGACGTGGCGGCACTCGCCATTCGCCTGTCATGACGTTAAGGTCGTTGGCCGATGATCCGAGGGATCGCAATCAGTCAAACGATTGTATTATTTTCGCCGGTCGATGATACCGGGACCCTTGTTTTAGTATTGCCAATATGTCTTAGTAGTGAGTCTTTTATTCTTCGAAGCGATTAAACACAACACGTGGGAGAGCTAGAGTGAAGATCGGAGCCCCCAAGGAGCGTGCCCCGGGAGAAGCGCGAGTCGCGCTGACGCCCGAGAGTGCGCAGCAGATCCAGAAGCTGGGACACGAATGTCTGGTCGAGGCCGGCGCCGGCGAGGCCGCCGGCTTCGATGACGCGGCCTATCGCGACGCCGGCGTCACCGTCGTCGAGGGTGCCAAGGCGCTCTGGGATGCCGCCGACGTGGTGGTCAAGGTGCGCGAGCCTTCCGAGGAGGAGGCCGGCTACCTGCGCCGGGACCAGACCCTGATCTCCTTCTTCTGGCCCGCCCAGAACGAGGCCCTGCTGGAGCGGTGCCGCGACACCGGCGCCAACGTCATCGCCATGGACATGGTGCCCCGGATCTCCCGGGCCCAGAAGATGGATGCCCTGTCCTCTACCGCCAACATCGCCGGCTACCGCGCGGTGATCGAGGCGGGCAACCAGTTCGGTCGCTTCTTCACCGGCCAGGTCACCGCGGCGGGCAAGGTGCCGCCGGCCAAGGTGCTGGTGGTCGGCGCCGGCGTGGCCGGCCTGGCGGCCATCGGCACCGCGACCAGCCTGGGTGCCGTGGTCCGCGCCTTCGACGTGCGTCCCGAGGTGGCCGAGCAGATCGAGTCCATGGGCGCCGAGTTCCTGTTCCTCGACTTCGAGGACAGCCAGGACGGTTCGGGCACCGGCGGCTATGCCGCGCCCTCGAGCCCCGAGTTCCGCGAGAAGCAGCTGGCGCTGTTCCGCGAGCAGGCCCCGGACGTGGACATCGTCATCACCACGGCCCTGATCCCCGGCCGGCCGGCGCCCAAGCTGTGGCTGGAGGACATGGTCAAGGCCATGAAGCCGGGCTCGGTGATCGTCGACCTGGCCGCCGAGAAGGGCGGCAACTGCGACCTCACCGTCCCCGACGAGCGCATCGTCACCGACAACGGCGTGATCGTGGTCGGCTACACCGACTTCCCGTCGCGGATGGCCACCCAGGCCTCGCTGCTCTATGCCACCAACATCCGGCACATGCTCAGTGATCTGTCGCCGGAGAAGGACGGCACCATCGATCACAACATGGATGACGACGTCATCCGCGGTGCCACCGTGACCTACCAGGGCGACATCACCTTCCCGCCGCCGCCGCCCAAGGTGCAGGCCATCGCCGCGGCCAAGCCGAAGCCGAAGGAGCCCGAGCCCACGCCGGAGGAGAAGAAGGCCGCCGAGCATGCCGCCTTCGTGGCCCAGACCAAGCGCCAGGCCACCCTGCTGGGGGTCGGCGGGGCGCTGATGCTGCTGCTCGGCCAGGTGGCGCCGGCGTCGTTCATGCAGCACTTCATCGTCTTCGCCCTGGCCTGTTTTGTCGGCTTCCAGGTGATCTGGGGCGTCAGCCACTCCCTGCATACCCCGCTGATGGCGGTGACCAACGCCATCTCCGGCATCATCGTGCTGGGGGCGGTGCTGCAGATCGGCTCGGGCAGCGCCCTCGTGGGGCTGCTGGCGGCCATCTCGGTACTGATCGCCACCATCAACATCGTGGGGGGCTTCCAGGTCACGCGCCGGATGCTCGCCATGTTCCAGAAATCTTGAGCGGCGGAGACTGATACATGTTGGGACAAGGATTCGTATCTGCCGCCTCGATCGCGGCAAGCGTGCTCTTCATCCTCTCCCTGGGAGGGCTGAGCAATCAGGAGAAGGCCAAGCGAGCCGTCTGGTACGGCATCATCGGCATGGCCGTGGCGGTGTTCTTCACCGCCTTCGGCCCGGGCATCGGCGGCTACTGGTGGATGGTGCCGATGATGATCGTCGGCGCCATCATCGGCGCCTACGTCGCCAAGAAGGTCGAGATGACCGAGATGCCGCAGCTGGTGGCGGCGCTGCACAGCTTCGTCGGCCTGGCGGCGGTGTTCGTCGGCTTCAACGCCGACCTGGAGCGTCGCCGCGTGCTGGCCAGCCAGCTCGCCGGCGGCGACACCGAGGGCTTCTCGGCCTTCGCGGCCCTGGTGGCCCACAAGACCCCGGCCGAGCTCACCTTCCTGCAGATCGAGGTGGTGCTGGGCGTGTTCATCGGCGCGGTGACCTTCACCGGCTCGGTGATCGCCTTCGGCAAGCTGGCCGGGAAGGTCGACGGCAAGCCCCGCCAGTTGCCCGGCGGCCACCTGCTCAATGCCGCCGCGGCCGGCCTGTCCGTGGTGCTGGCCATGCTCTACCTCAACGGCGCGGGCTTCTGGACCCTGCTGCTGCTGGCGGCCCTGGCCTTCTTCATCGGCTGGCACCTGATCATGGGCATCGGCGGTGCCGACATGCCGGTGGTGGTGTCCATGCTCAACAGCTACTCCGGCTGGGCGGCGGCAGCCATCGGCTTCACCCTGTCCAATGACCTGCTGATCGTCACCGGTGCCCTGGTGGGCTCCTCCGGTGCGATCCTTTCCTACATCATGTGCAAGGCGATGAACCGCAACTTCGTCAACGTGATCCTGGGGGGCTTCGGCGGCAGCAAGGGACCGGCCGCCGAGATCGAGGGCGAGCAGGTGGCCATCGACACCGCCGGGGTGGCCAGCGCCCTGAATGACGCCGACAGCGTGATCATCGTCCCGGGCTACGGCATGGCGGTGGCCCAGGCGCAGAACGCGGTCAGCGAGCTGACCCGCAAGCTGCGCGGCGCCGGCAAGAACGTGCGCTTCGGCATCCACCCGGTCGCGGGGCGCCTGCCGGGCCACATGAACGTGCTGCTGGCCGAGGCCAAGGTGCCCTACGACATCGTGCTGGAGATGGACGAGATCAACGACGACTTCGCCGACACCGACGTGGTGATCGTCATCGGCTCCAATGACATCGTCAATCCGGCCGCCCAGGAGGACCCCAACAGCCCCATCGCCGGCATGCCGGTGCTGAAGGTCTGGGAGGCCAAGCAGGTGTTCGTCTGCAAGCGTGGCCAGGGCACCGGCTACTCGGGCATCGAGAACCCGCTGTTCTTCAAGGAGAACACGCGGATGCTCTACGGCGACGCCCGCTCGAGCATCGACAATCTGGTGCCGATGATCGACTGATCGCCCCGGCGCTACGCTCGACCCTCATGACGCCCCCTAACGGGGGCGTTTTTCGTTACAATCGCCGGACCATTTCCAGTCCCGGGGCGACCATGTCCGACGATCGCAACAACAGGGTGGCGGTGCTCGGGGGCGGCAGCTTCGGCACCGCCCTGGCCAGCATCGCCGCCGACAACGGCTTCGAGGTACGCCAGTGGCTGCGCGATCCCGAGCTGGTGGCGCAGATCAACTGCGAGCACCGCAACGGCCGCTACCTGCCCGACTACGCCATCAACCCCGCCGTGCGCGCCTCGACGGCCTTCGAGGAGGTGTTGCCCGGCGCCGGCCTGGTGCTGGTGGCCATTCCCTCCAAGGCCTTCCGCGAGGTGGTCCGACTGGCCCGCCCCTGGCTGAAGCCGACCCAGATCCTGGTCAGCACCACCAAGGGCATCCAGGAGGAGGGCTTCAAGCTGATGAGCCAGATCCTCGAGGAGGAGACGGGCTTTCCCCATATCGGCGTGCTGTCCGGCCCCAACCTGGCCACCGAGGTGGCCGAGCGGCAGCTCACCGCCACGGTGATCGCCAGCCAGGACCCGCTGACTCGCACCCGGGTTCAGAGCGTGCTGGGCTGCGACTACTTCCGGGTCTATGCCAGCAACGACCGTTACGGGGTCGAGCTGGGCGGGGCGCTGAAGAACCTCTACGCCATCGCCGCCGGCATGGCCGCCGCGCTGGGCATGGGCGAGAACACCCGCAGCATGCTGATGACCCGGGCGCTCGCCGAGATGAGCCGCTTCGCCGTCTCTCAGGGGGCCAACCCCATGACCTTCCTGGGGCTGGCGGGGGTCGGTGATCTTATCGTCACCTGCTCGTCTAGCCGGTCGCGCAACTACCGGGTCGGCTTCGCCCTGGGCGAGGGCAAGGCCCTGGACGAGGCCGTGCAGGCCCTGGGCCAGGTGGCCGAGGGCGTCAACACCGTACGCCTGGTGCGCGACAAGGCTCGCCAGGAAGGGGTCTACATGCCCATCGCCGAGGGGCTCTACCAGGTGCTCTTCGAGGGCGTGCCGGCCCGCGAGATGGCGAGGATGCTGATGCAGGGCGAGCAGAGCAGCGACGTGGAGTTCGTGCTGCCCCGGGAGGACGTCCAGCAGGACCGTCGGGAGCGGGGAGACGCCAATGGCTGAGCCACTGCTGATCATGCGCCACGGCGAGGCCGGGCCGGGCAGCCCCGATCCCGCGCGCGAGCTGACCGCCCGGGGACGGGACGAGGCTGCCCGCATGGGTGTCTGGCTGGCCGGGCGGGACGACCTGGCGCTGGACCGGCTGCGGCTGGTGGCCAGCCCGTACCAAAGGGCGCAGCAGACCGCCGCGGCGATGGGCGAGGCGCTGGGCCTCGCGGTGGAGACCCTGCCCCTGATCACCCCGGACGACCCGCCCGGGGCGGTGGTGGACTGGATGCTGGCGCAGGACGACGACCGCCCCCTGCTGCTGGTCAGCCATATGCCGCTGGTCGGCGCGCTGGCCGGCCTGCTGGTGGAGGGCCGCGCCGATCGCGGCCCGGGCTTCCCCACCGCCGCCGTCGCCGAGCTCGACGCCGAGGTCCGGGCCGCCGGCTGTGCCCGTCTGGCGCGTTTCACCGCTCCCAGTGATATCGCCTGAACAAGGAGCCGAGATGAGCTATATCGTCAACAACCGGGTCTTCGTGAATCCGGGCTACGAGGAAGAATTCGAGGCCCGCTTCCGGGCCCGGGCCGGGGAGATCGACCGGCAGCCCGGATTCAAGGCCATGCGGGTGTTGCGTCCCCAGGGCAACCAGGCGCCCTACGTGGTGGAGACCGAGTGGGAAAGCCAGGACGCCTTCCGTGCCTGGGTCGGCAGCGACGACTTCAAGCGCGCCCATGCCAATCCGCTGCCGGCGGAGGCCACCGCCGAAGGCGGGGGCCTGGAGCAGTTCGAGGTGGTCGAGGGGACCCTGGCCCGGGGCAAGCTCGGCTGAGGCGTCGAGTCCGGCAGGCGCCTAGATCAGCCCGGCGGCGCGCAGACCGAACACTCCCAGGGTGACGGTGATGCTGGCCAGCAGGGTGCTCAGGGCGATGATGTTGGCGGCCAGGGTCGCGTTGCCGCCCATCGCCTTGACCATCACGAAGCTGGCGGCGGCGGTGGGGCTGGCGAAGAAGGCGAAGAGCACCCCCAGTTCGCGCCCGGTGTAGCCCACCAGGCAGGCCGCGGCCGTGGCCAGCGCCGGCAGGGTGACCATCTTCATCAGGCTCGCGCCGAGCGCCAGGCGCCCCTCGGGGCCGGCCGCGGCGGACAGCGACAGGGTCGCGCCGATGCACAGCAGCGCCAAGGGCAGGGTCAGGGAGGCGAAGTATTCCCCCGAGGTCAGCAGCCAGCTCGGCAGGTCGAGACCCAGCGCCGCCACGGGCACCGCGGCCACCACCGCCAGGATCAGCGGGTTGGTCGCCACCTGGGCGGCCAGGCTCCGCCAGTCGGTGGCCGCGTCCGGCTGGTAGCGGGACAGGGCCAGCACCGAGAGGGCATTGTAGGTGAGGATCACGACCCCCAGCAGCAGACCGCCCGCCGACAGGCCCGCCTCCCCGTAGAGGCCGGCGGCCAGGGCCAGCCCCACGACCCCGCAGTTGCCGCGGAAGGCGCCCTGGACATAGATGCCCCGCTCGGCCCGGGGCACCCGCAGCCTGGCCCAGCCCCAACTGAGCAGGAAGGTGACCAGGGTGGCCAGGGCGAAGAACCCCAGCCAGCCGACGTTCAGGGTGGCCTCGAGGTCGGCCTGGACGATGCTGAGGAAGATCAGCGTCGGCAGGGTTCCCCGAAACACCAGCATCGAGGCGGTGGACACGAACCCCTGGTCGACCCAGCGTAGCCGTTTCAGTACCAGGCCGAGGAAGACCATGGCGAAGATCGGCAGGGTGACGTTCAGGGTCTCGAGGAAGACGGCGGCGAGGCTCATCCCCGGGCCAGCCACAGGCCGACGACGACGGCGGCGAAGACGGTGAGGAAGAAGACCCGGTTGCGGGTCCGGGTGTCTCGGGGCGGCTTGTCGGATTTCACGCAGGGCTCCGTTGATCAGGTGGCCGAAAGGCGACTTGGCGCCCCATGGTATTCCCGTTAGCCTGCTATCGCCACTCGCGGCCGCAGGCCCCCAACCGGAAGATGTCATGCGCCCAACCGCCAACTCCCGCCCCATTCCGCTCGTCTTCGCCCATGCCAACGGCTTCCCGGGCCTCAGCTATCGCGGCTTCCTGGCGCCGCTGGCCGAGCGCTTCGATGTCCATCCCCTGGACCGGCTCGGCCACCACCCGGACTTCCCCGTGGGGCACAACTGGCTGGCCCTGCGCGACGAGCTGTTGAGCCACCTGGCCGACTATCGAGAACCCGTGGTGGGCGTCGGGCACTCCATGGGCGGGGTGCTGATGGCCATGGCCGCGGAGCAGGCGCCGGAGCGCTTCCGTTGCGTGGTGATGCTCGACCCACCCCTGATGCTGGGCCTGGATGCCCTGGCCATGAAGGCGATCAAGCGCCTGGGGCTGGTGGATCGCTTCACGCCGGCGGGCAGGACCCTGGGGCGCCGCACCACCTGGTCGAACGCCCGGGCCATGCGCGACTACCTGCGCCGGCGGGGACTCTTCCGCCGCTTCACCGACCAGGCGCTGACCGATTACGTGGAGGGCGGCACCCGCACGCTCGACGACGGGCGGGTGGTCCTGCTCTACGATCCCGACATCGAGGTGGCGATCTTCCGTCACCTGCCCGACCACCTGGACGACCTGCCCGAGCGCCTCCAGGTGCCGGTGGGGGTGCTGGCCGGTCAGGAGTCGGACCTGCTGATCCCGCGCCGCCGCCGCCGCCTGCGTCGTCGCGGCGTGCGCGTCGGCGAGGTGCCGGGCGGTCACATGTTCCCCATGGAGCATCCCGAGGCGGCCCGTCGCGCCCTGCTGGAGATGATCGACACCCTGACGGGAGGCCGGTCATGACGCCTCGCGCCCTGACCCTGGCCGGAGGGCGACTGGCGGCCCTCGCCTGGGGCGAACCGGGGGCTCCCGCCTGGCTGGCCCTGCACGGCTGGCTGGACAACGCCGCCAGCTTCTCCCGCCTGGCACCGCGTCTCGTCGCGGACCTGGGCATTCGCCTCGTGGCGCTGGACTTCGCCGGCCACGGCCATTCCCGCCACCTGCCGGGGGAGGGCGATTACGCCATCTGGGACTACTGCCACGATGTGCTCGACGCCCTGGACGACCTGGATCTGGAGCGGGCGCCGCTGCTGGGCCATTCCATGGGCGCCGGGGTCGCCTGCCTGGTCGCCGCCGCCTTCCCTGAGCGCGTGGCGAGGCTGACGCTCATCGACGGGCTGGGCGTGCTGACCACCGAGGCGGGGCAGGCGGCGGCGCAGTTGCGCAAGGGGTTGCGGGCCCATCGCCGGCCGCCATCCCGGCCGCCGCGCTATCCTGATAGGGAGACCGCGGTGGCGGCACGGGTGGCCGGCGGGGCCACGCCCATCGACCCGGCGACGGCTCGGCCGATGGTGGAGCGCAACCTGATCGACGACGACGGCCATGTCCGGCTGCGCACCGATCCCAGCCTGCTCCGACCCTCGCCGGTGCGGTTCTCGCCCGAGCAGGCCCGGGGCCTGCTGGGCGCGATCCGATGTCCGGTGCTGTGCCTGGAGGCCGAGGCGGGGATCCTCGCCGGACGGGCGGCCGCCCAGGATGCTGGTCGGGCGATCGGGGACATGCGGCGTCGGGTGCTGCCGGGCGGCCATCACCTGCACTTGGAGCCGGATCGGGCCGACCGGGTGGCCGAGGCGATTTGCGAGGAACACGAACGAGGGGGGGCGGCATGAGGCGGTGGCACCGAGGTGGGCCGGAGGGCAAGCGGGTGTCCCTGGTGCTGGGCAGTGGCGGCGCGCGGGGCTATGCCCACATCGGCGTGATCGAGGAGCTCGAGGCTCGCGGCTACGAGATCGTCGCGTTATCGGGGTGCTCCATGGGGGGGCTGGTGGCGGGCGTGCATGCGGCGGGTCAGCTCGATCGCTATCGGGACTGGGTGTGCCGTCTCGACTATTTCGATGTGCTGCGCCTGGTGGACGTCACCTGGAGCCCCATGGGCGCCATGCGTGCCAACAAGGTCATGAGCAAGCTCGACGAACTGGTCGGCGACATCCGGCTGGAGGACCTGCCGATCCCCGTGACCACGGTCGCCACCGACCTGACCCGCCAGCGCGAGGTATGGTTCCAGCATGGTCCCCTGCTCGATGCCATCCGTGCCTCCATCGCCGTCCCCGGGGTGATCACGCCGGTCCACCGGGGCGACCAGGTGCTGGTGGACGGCGGGCTGCTCAATCCGTTGCCGATCATGCCCACCGTCTCCTCGCATGCCGATATCGTCATGGCGGTCAACGTGACCGCCCAGAGCTCGCAGCCGGTATCCCTGGAGTCCCTGCTGCCTCCGGAAGAGGCCGCCGAGGAGCAGGCTCGGGAGCAGGCCCGGGAGCAGGGCGGTGGCGTGGATTTCGGGGGCTGGATGGAAGGCGTGAGAGGGGCGACCCGGCGCCTGCTCGACGGCCTCGGTACCGGAGGCGGCGCCGAGGGCGAGGAGGACGACGGGGTCGCGCGAGGGCGGCGCGCCTGGGGGCGGCTGGACATGATCCTGGCCTCGTTCGACATCACCCAGGCGGCGCTCGCCAAGTACAAGATCGCCGGCTATCCGCCCGACGTGCTCATCGAGGTCCCCAAGACGGTCTGCGGCGCCTACGAGTTCCATCGTGCCGAGGCGCTGATCGCCTTGGGCCGGCACCTGGCACGCGAGGCGCTGGAGCGGCGAGAGCGGGGCAACGGACAGGTCGTCGAGGCGCCGGCGCTGGTGTCGCAGGGGCCGGACCCCGATGCCGACGACGCGGACGCCGAGCCGTGAGGGTCAGGGCGCGTCGCGGTGGCGGCGCAGCAGGATGTAGACCGCTCCGGTGCCGCCGTCGACCTCGGTGGCCGAGCAGAAGGCCAGCACGCTGGGCCACTCCCTGAGCCAGGCGTTGACGTGGCTCTTGATCACCGGGTAGTCGGCGTTGCCACCCCAGGCCTTGCCGTGCACCACCAGCACGCATCGGGCCCGGTCGCCCAGGGCGTCGGTGAGGAAAGTCTCGAGCTCGACCCGGGCCTCCTCCAGGGTGTAGCCATGCAGGTCCAGGCCCGCCTCCCAGCCGATCTGTCCCCGCTTGAGCTGGCTGCGGGTGCGATAGGGCAGATCGGGGAGGGCGAAGTCCAGATATTCCGAGGGACGCACCGCCTCCACCCGCCCGTCGGAGGTGCGACCGGCGTCGGGGCCCTCGGCCGCGGCGGTGGCCGCCGCGCGTCGGGCCCGGGCGGCGTCGTCGGCTCGGCGCGGCCTCCCCGGATCGGCCCGGTTGCTGTGCAGCGGGCGCACGCCGGCCTCGTTCAGGGCCTGGCGGAAGGCGCTGATCTCCTCGGTGTCGGGGCGGTGGCGGCGTCGACTCATGACGGTCCCTGGTGGATCGGCGTGGGAAGGCCAGTATACCGGCCCTGGCGTGGCTGTGAACCGCGCCCGGGGGTACAATCGAGGGCTGCCGATCCCCAACCCTCCAACCACAGGATGTCTCGTGGCCGCACCACCCGCTTCCGCATCTGCTTCCACCCTCGCCCTGGACGATGAGGCCCTCGTCGAGGGACTGATCACCCTTCGGGACTGCCTGCGCTGGACCGCCAGCGAATTCCACCTGGCCGGCCTGCACTATGGCCACGGCACCGACTCGGCCTGGGACGAGGCCGTGGCCCTGACCCTGGGCGCCCTGCACCTGCCCTGGGACGTGGATCCTGGGGTCCAGGAGGCGCGGCTACTGCCCATGGAGCGAGCCCGGATCATCGGCCTGGTCCGCGAGCGGATCACCAGTCGCCGTCCGCTGCCCTACCTCCTCGGGGAGGCCTTCTTCGCCGGTGTGCCGTTCAGCGTGGACGAGCGGGTGCTTATCCCCCGCTCTCCCATCGCCGAGCTGATCGAGCACGGCTTCGGCGCCTGGTTCCCCGAGGAGCCCCCGGCGCGGGTGCTCGACCTCTGTACCGGCTCCGGCTGCATCGGTATCGCCACGGCCCTGCACCTGCCCACCTGCGAGGTCGACCTGGCCGATCTGAGTCCCGAGGCCCTGGAGGTGGCGCGGATCAACATCACCCGTCACGACGTCGGCGACCGGGTGCGGGCCGTCGCCTCGGACCTCTTCGATGGCCTGGGGGGGCGGCGCTTCGATCTGATCGTCTCCAACCCGCCCTACGTGGACGCCCGGGACCTGGCCACCATGCCGGCCGAGTACCGTCATGAGCCGGGGCTGGCGCTCGGGGCCGGACGCGACGGTCTGGACATCGTGCGCCGGATCCTGCGCGAGGCCCGGGACCACCTCACCGACGACGGCGTGCTGATCGTCGAGGTCGGCAACTCCGACCGCCACCTGGAGGCCGCCTTCCCCGAGGTGCCCTTCCTGTGGCTGGAATTCGAGCGCGGCGGCCAGGGCGTCTTCGTCCTGACCGCCGCGGAACTCGACGCCCATGCGGCGTCCTTCCGTTGAGCAGGCAAGAGGAGCGCCCATGTCAGGCAACACCTTCGGCAAGTCGTTCACCGTCACCACCTTCGGCGAAAGTCACGGCCCGGCCCTGGGCGCCATCGTCGACGGCTGTCCGCCGGGGCTGCCGCTCAGCGAGGCGGACCTGCAGCGAGACCTGGACCGTCGTCGTCCGGGCTCGTCCCGTCACACGACCCAGCGCCAGGAGCCCGATCGGGTGCGCATCCTGTCCGGTGTCTTCGAGGGGGTGACCACCGGCACGGCCATCGGATTGCTCATCGAGAACACCGATCAGCGCTCCAAGGACTACTCGAAGATCAAGGATCGCTTCCGTCCCGCCCATGCCGACTACACCTACCTGCACAAGTACGGCATCCGTGACTACCGCGGGGGCGGGCGCTCCAGCGCCCGGGAAACCGCGATGCGGGTGGCGGCCGGCGCCATCGCCAAGAAGTATCTGGCGAGTCAGGGGATCACCATTCGTGGCTACATGAGCCAGCTCGGCCCCATCGCCATCGAGTTCAAGCAATGGGAGGCGGTGGAGGCCAATCCCTTCTTCTGCCCCGATCCCGACCGCTTGCCCGAGCTCGAGGCCTTCATGGATCAGCTGCGCCGCGACCAGGACTCGGTGGGGGCCAAGGTCTCGGTGGTGGCCGAAGGCGTCCCGCCGGGCCTCGGCGAGCCCGTGTTCGACCGCCTGGACGCCGAGCTGGCGCATGGCCTGATGAGCATCAACGCGGTCAAGGGCGTGGAGATCGGCGACGGCTTCGCCTCGGTGGCGCAGCGCGGCAGCGAGCACCGCGACGAGATGACCCCGGAGGGGTTCCTCTCCAACCATGCCGGCGGGGTGCTAGGGGGTATCTCCAGCGGTCAGACCATCGTCGCCCACCTGGCCCTCAAGCCCACCTCCAGCATCACCACCCCCGGGCGCTCCATCGATCTCGAGGGCAACCCGGTGGAGGTGGTCACCAAGGGGCGCCACGACCCTTGCGTGGGCATCCGCGCGACCCCCATCGCCGAGGCGATGATGGCGCTGACGCTCATGGATCACCTGCTGCGCCATCGCGGCCAGAACCAGGATGTCACCGTGACCACGCCTCGGCTGCCCTGAGCGCACCGACTGCTACACTGGTAACGGCATTCGCTCATTCATCTTCGACAAGGCGGTCACCATGAAGATCAACGTCGAGTTCGACCTGACCCCCGAGGAATTTCGTCGCGCCCTGGGGCTGCCCGACGTGGAAGCCTTCCAGCAGGAGTTGCTGGGACGCATCCAGAAGCAGATGGAATCCGGCGTCGAGGGCTACGACCCCATGAGCCTGATGCAGCCATTCCTCCAGCAGCCCATGCTGCAGCAGGGGTTGTCCCAGGGGCTGGCGAGCTTCGGCAACTACCAGCAGATGATGCTCGACATGCTCAGTCGTGCCGCCTCCGGCGCGAAGTCGGGTGACGGCGGCAACCCGGGCTCGAGCGAGGGTGCCGGGGGCAGCGAGAAGTCGGGGACCGAGAGGGCGTCCTCGGCCAGCGCCCGCTCCCGACGCCAGCGGGAGGGGTAACCCCGGCCAGTACGACCTTGGTCGCCTGTCCGTGTCACCGTATTGCAACGAAGGCCGTGCCAGACTAGTCTTTGTGCAGTGCAGCACAGCTTTCGTCCGCTTTCCCATCGGGAGGAGTGACCATGCAGGACAAGATGTTCGATGCCTTCAACGACCAGACCCGCCAGTTCTTCGAGCCCATGCGCAAGCTCAATTCCCTGATGCTCCAGAACCTCGAGCGCATGACCGAGTATCAGATGGAGTCCCTGAAGCGTTACAGCCAGATGGGGACCGAGCGGCTGCGCGATGCCACCGAGATCCAGGACGCCGAAGACCTGCGGGACTTCGGCACTCGCCAGGCCGAGATGATGAACGAGCTGTCCCGGCAGATGCTGGAAGATGCCCGGGCGCTGGGCGAGATGAGCCTGGAGTTCAAGGCCGAGCTCGAGAAGCTGTATGCCGAGTCCGGCCAGGCGCCGGCCGAAGGGGCCGGCCAGTCGGCGCCCGGCGCCGAGCCCGACAAGGCGGCGTCCGAGACCAAGCCGGCCGCACCGGCCAAGGCCACTAGCCAGTCGACGCGCAAGCGTAGCTGAAGGTCGGAAGATCCTGCGGCCATTGCCGCCTCGCCGGGCGAGGCGGCAATGGCCGCGCATGTATGGCAGCACGACAGGAGGGGTCAATGCAGCCAGGGGTACAAGCACCATCGCAGGCCGAAGTCGAGGCCTGGAACGAGCAGATCAAGGCGATCGGCGAGGAATACAAGGCCTTGATGGAGGACTTGCTGCCGCGAATGGTGCCGGATGATGCCGCCGAGTCCGTCTATGCCCATATGCGCGAGGCCTTCCAGGCCGGGGCCGAATCGCTGATGCAGGATCCGTCCCTGCTGTGGGAGACCCAGACCCGCCTGGTGCAGGATCAGTTCCAGCTCTGGCAGAACGGTCTCAAGGCCATGGCCGGAGAAACGGTCTCGCCGCTGGTCACCCCGGCCAAGGGCGATCGGCGCTTTCAGGACGAGGCCTGGACCCGGGATCCGTACTATCTGGCGATCATGCAGCAGTACCTGCTGTTCTCGCGCCTGGTCGAGGACCTGATCGACCGGCTTCAGGGGCTGTCGCCCGACCAGAAGCGCAACCTGGCCTTCTATGCCCGTCAGCTGGTCAATGCCATGGCCCCCACCAACTTCATCACCACCAATCCCGAGGTGATGCGCCTCACCCTGGAGACGCGGGGCGAGAACCTGGTGGAGGGCCTGGCGCGGCTGCGCCACGACCTGGCCAATTCCGCCGAGGGCCTCAACGTCACCATGACCGACCGCAGTGCCTTCGCCGTCGGCGAGAACCTCGCCGTCACCCCCGGTGCCGTGATCTACGAGAACGAGCTGATCCAGCTCATCCAGTACACCCCCAGTACCGAGCAGGTCTTCAAGACCCCGCTGCTGGTGGTGCCGCCCTGGATCAACAAGTACTACATCCTCGATCTGCGCCAGGACAATTCCCTGGTGAAGTGGCTGGTGGACCAGGGGCATACCGTGTTCCTGATTTCCTGGCGCAACCCCGGCCCCGAGCAGCGCGACCTGACCTGGGCGGACTACATGCAGCTGGGGCCGATCAGCGCCATGGAGGCCATCGAGCAGGCGACCGGCGAGAAGTCGGTCAACCTGCTGAGCTACTGCGTCGGCGGCACCCTGGCCGGGTCGACCGTGGCCTACCTGACCAGCACCCGGCGCGGCCGCAAGGTCAAGTCGGCGACCTACATGACCAGTCTCTGGGACTTCCGCGATCCGGGCGAGCTCGGCGTCTTCCTCAGCGAGCCGGTGCTCCAGGGCATCGAGGCCAAGCTCGAGCAGGACGGCTACCTGGATGGCCGGGTCATGGCCTACTCCTTCAATCTGCTGCGCGAGAACGACCTGTTCTGGTCCTTCTACATCAACAACTACCTCAAGGGCGAGATCCCGGCGCCCTTCGACCTGCTGTACTGGAACACCGACGGCACCAACCTGCCGGCGGGCACCCATGGCTGGTACCTGCGCCACATGTACGTGGAGAATCGCCTGGTCGAGCCGGGCGGGATCGAGCTGGACGGCGTGAAGATCGACCTGCGCAAGATCTCGGTGCCGAGCTACTTCATCTCCACCCGCGACGACCATATCGCCAAGTGGAACAGCACCTACTACGGCGCGCTGCTGCCCAAGGGGCCGGTCACCTTCGTGCTGGGCGGATCCGGGCACATCGCCGGGATCGTCAACCCGCCCCACAAGAACAAGTACGGCTTCCTGACCAACGACGCGCTGCCGCCGACCGCCGAGGAGTGGCTGGAGGGTGCCGAGGCCCACGAGGGTTCCTGGTGGCCCCACTGGCAGGCCTGGATGACCGACAACGGCTATGCCGATGCCGAGAAGATGGTGCCGGCCCGCCAGCCCGGTGACGGCGAGCTCGACATCCTCGAGCCGGCGCCCGGCCGCTACGTCAAGATGACCATTCCGGAAGTGCTCGGCGAGAGCCCGACTTCGTCGGGAGCCTGAAGCCCGCCCGGCGAGGCCGGGAGCTTGAACCTGGAAGAGCGGCGCTTCGCGCCTGGCAGCTGGAAGAAATCCGCCCTCAGGCACTTGCCCTGGGGGCGGTTTTGTTTCCGCTGCGCTCGAGCTTCGAGCTTCGAGCTTCGAGCTTCGAGCTTCGAGCTTACGGCTCCCGGTGGCGGCGAAGCCGCAGGCCCGGCAGCACCAGCAGCGCGGCCGGCGCCCAGACCGGCCAGCTGCCGGTGCGGGAGAAGGGCGTCAGGCCCTGGCGAGGGACGACCTCGCCGGTGAGGACCGCCTCCTGGAACTGGGGGGCCCGGGCGGTGATCCGTCCCCGGCTATCGATCAGGGCGGTGACGCCGTTGCTGGTGGCACGGATCACCGGCCGGCCGTTCTCCAGGGCGCGCAGCCGCGCCATCTGGAGGTGCTGCAGCGGACCGATGGAGGCGCCGAACCAGGTGTCGTTCGACACGGTCAGGATCGCCGCCGAGCGTCGCGCCTGCCGCGCCACCAGGTCGGCGTAGATGATCTCGTAGCAGATGGCATTGCCGAGCCGGGTGCCGGCCACCCTCAGCGGGGACTGGGCATCGGGGCCGGGGGTCATGGTGGGCATCGGCAGGTCGAAGAAGGCGATGGCGCCGCGCAACAGCGATTCCAGCGGCAGGTACTCGCCGAAGGGTACCAGGTGGCGCTTGCGGTAGGCGTCCTCGTCGCCCACCTCGATGACGCTGTTGTAGAAGCGCCCCGCGCCGTCACGCTGCAGGATGCCGGTGACCAGGGCGGTGTCCGGCGGCAGCAGCGTCCGGGCTCGCTCGAGGATCGGGCGGGCCTGCTCTTCCAGCATGGGAAGGGCGGCTTCCGGCCAGATCACCAGGTCGAGGTCGTCGTCCAGCGAGGCGGTCAAGGAGAGGTAGGTGTTGGCCGCGACCCGCTGGCCCTCCGGGGTCCACTTGATCAGCTGCGGCAGGTTGCCCTGGAGCAGGGCGACGCGGAGCGGGTCGCCGGCGGGGGCCGTCCACTGGGCAGGCAGCGCCAGGGGCACCAGCCATAGCGCCGCCAGCGGGGGCAGGGCGAGCCAGCTGCGTCGCAGCACCTCCACGCCCAGGGCCCCGGTCAACGCCACGATCAGCGACAGCAGGTAGACGCCGCCGATCGGGGCCCAGGCAGCCAGTGGGGAGTCCACCTGGCCGCTGCCCAGCAGCAGCCAGGGGAAGCCCGTGAACAGCCAGGTGCGCAGGGCCTCGCCGAGCACCCAGGCGCCGGCGAAGCTCAGGACGGACAACCGGGGGCCGGCGAGGCGCCGGTAGAGCCCCAGGGTCACGGCGAAGAACAGTGCCAGGGCGGCGACGAAGAGACCGGTCAGGGCGAGCGCCAGGGGGACGCCCGTGTAGCCGTAGTCGTGGATCGACACATAGACCCAGGAGGTCCCGGAGCCGAACAGGCCGAGCCCATAGCACCAGCCGCGCCAGGCGGCCTGCCGGGGAGAGAGCCGGTGCAGGCCGGCATACAGCAGGCCGGCGGCCACCGGGGCCAGCCACCAGAGCCCGAAGGGAGCGGCGGACAGGGTGGTGAGCACGCCGGCGGCAACGGCCGACAGGCTTCCCAGGGCCCGCCGGGAGGGGGATATCGTCATGCTACCGTCCATGGTGGGCAGGCCTCAGTCCTCTCCGGCGTCGGACTCCGGCTCGGCCTCCAGGAGGCGGATGCGGCGATTGTCGGCGTTGAGCACGGTGAAGCGCCAGCCACCGATCTCGGTATGCTCGCCACGCCCTGGCAGGTGGCCGAAGCGCTGCATCACCAGTCCGCCCAGGGTATCGAACTCCTCGTCCGAGAAGCGGGTGCCGAAGCGCTCGTTGAAGTCCTCGATCGGGGTCAGCGCCCGGATGGCGTAGCGATCCTCGCCCAGGGCGCGGATGTCTTCCTCCTCGTCGGTATCGTGTTCGTCCTCGATGTCGCCGACGATCTCTTCCAGGATGTCCTCGATGGTCACGATCCCGGCGGTGCCGCCGTACTCGTCCACGACCACGGCCATGTGGTTGTGGGTGTCGCGGAACTCCTTGAGCAGGCTGTTCAGCCGCTTGGACTCCGGCACGAACATCGCCGGGCGCAACACCTCCTCGAGCTGGAAGGGGTGGCCGTTGTCCTGGCCCTGGCGCAGCAGCGGCAACAGGTCCTTGACCAGCAGGATGCCCTTGACCTCGTCGAGGTTCTCGCCGACCACCGGATAGCGGGAGTGGCCGGTCTCCAGGATCACCGGCAGGTACTCCTCCAGGGGCTGGTCGAGGGCGATCGCGGTGACCTGGGAGCGCGGGATCAGTACCTCGCGGACCTGCTGGTCGCTGATGTTCAGGGCGCCCTCGATGATCATCATGGCATCCTGCTCGAGCTTGAGCCGGGTCGCCGCCTGGCGCAGGAATTCCAGCAGCTCGTCCCGGGAACTCGGTTCGTCGCTGTCGCTGGACAGGGCGCTGAACAACTTCTCGAGCCAGGACTTGCTGGCCTGGCTGGTCGATCGGTCTTCGCTCATGCGTCGGGTCTCTCGTCCTCGGTGTCGGAGTCGCGGGGCGGCGGACTGGGGGTCAGGTAAGGGTCGTCGATCCCCAGCCCGGCGAGGATGTCGCGTTCCAGGGCTTCCATGACCTCGGCCTCGTCGTCCTCGAGGTGGTCGTACCCCAGCAGGTGCAGGGTGCCATGAATCACCATATGAGCGTAGTGATCCACGGCGGTCTTGTCCTGATCCCGGGCCTCGGCGAGCACCACGGGGTGACAGATCACCAGGTCGCCGAGCAACGGCAGGGCCACCCCGGGCGGGCACTCGAAGGGGAAGGACAGCACGTTGGTGGGCTTGTCCTTGTCCCGGTAGTCACGGTTGAGGGCGCGGCTCTCCTCGGCATCGACGAAGCGCACCGTCAGTTCGTTCCGGGCCTCGTCGGGGTGCTGGGCGAGCACGGCGTCGACCCAGGCCTCGAGCTCGGCCTGGGTCGGTAGCGCGTCGGCATCGAGGGCCTGCTGGCGGTCCACCGAGGCATGGGTCATGAGCTGGCCTCGCCCCCGCCGTTCTGACGCTCGCGGCGCTCCTGGCGCAAGGCCTCGCGTTCCTGTTCCCGGGCCTCGCGCTTGGCCCGTGCCTGGGCTTCCTCCTCGGCCTCGAAGGCGTCATAGGCCTCGATAATCCGCTGCACGAGGGGGTGGCGCACCACGTCCTTGGCGGCGAAGTGGGTGACCCCGATGCCCGGGGTCCCCTTGAGCACCTCGAGGACCTGGATCAGCCCCGAGGTCTGGCCCCGCGGCAGGTCCACCTGGGTGATGTCGCCGGTGATCACCGCCGTGGACCCGAAGCCGATACGGGTCAGGAACATCTTCATCTGCTCGCGGGTGGTGTTCTGGCTCTCGTCGAGGATGATGAAGGCGTTGTTCAGCGTCCGGCCGCGCATGTACGCCAGCGGGGCGATCTCGATGATCTGGCGCTCGATCAGCTTGGCCACCTGCTCGAAGCCGATCATCTCGTAGAGGGCGTCGTAGAGCGGACGCAGGTAGGGATCGATCTTCTGGGCCAGGTCGCCGGGCAGGAAACCGAGCTTCTCGCCGGCCTCCACCGCCGGACGGACCAGCAGGATGCGGCGAACCTCCTGCTGGTTGAGGGCCTCCACCGCCGCGGCCACGGCCAGGTAGGTCTTGCCGGTGCCGGCCGGGCCGATGCCGAAGTTGATGTCGTGGGCACGGATGCTCGAGACGTAGTTCTGCTGGTTGAGTCCCCGGGGCTTGATCAGCGTCTTGGGGGTGCGCAGCAGCACCTCGTCGTCGCCGCCGCTGCCTTCCTCTTCCTCCAGGGCCTGGAGGCCGGATTCCTGCAGGAAGAGGTGCACGGTGTCGGGCGTCAGCTCGCTGGCCTCGGCCTCGCGGTAGAGGTGTTCGACGACGTTGGCCGCGGCCTTGACCCGGGGGCCGCCGCCGGCCAGCTGGAAGACGTTGCCCCGGTTGCGCAGGGTCACGCCGAGGCGCGCCTCGATGAGCTTGAGGTGCTCGTCGTGCTGGCCGCAGAGGTTGGCCAGGCGCTGGGGATCGTTGGGCTCGAGGTTCAGGGTGATGACGCGGTTGGCCGCTGTGGATGGCTGGCTCAAGACGGGGGAGTCCGTGGGTTGGTGGGTGTCGGGTTCAGCTTACTGCCCCGGCGGTTGCCGGGGCAATGTGCGTGGACGTCCATGATCTGCCGCGCGGGCGTTGAAACCGTGATCAGAATGCGCATTCAGGGCGCTGGACTGCGCTGGTTCTCACGATGTCGCCTCGTCTGGCCCGGGTTCGCCAGATCATGCATCGCCCCCGGCGCGAGGAGAGGGGATCAAAAGCGTGCCGGCGAGGCCAGCTCGCCGCGCAACGAGTTGGGCAGCGCCTCGGTGATCTCCACGTCGACGAAGTAGCCGATGAGCTCGGTGGGGTTGGGCGCGCGGAAGTTGACCACCCGGTTGTTCTCGGTGCGCCCGGACAGCTGGCCGGGGTCCTTGGGCGAGAAGCCGGTGACCAGGATGCGCTGGGTGGAGCCCACCATGCGCCGGCTGATCTGCATGGCCTGCTGGTTGATGCGTTCCTGCAGGATCGCCAGGCGCTGCTTCTTGACCGCTTCGGGGGTGTCATCCTCCAGCCCCGCCGCCGGGGTGCCCGGGCGTGCCGAGTACACGAAGCTGAAGGAGACGTCGAAGCCGATGCGGCCGATCAGGTCCATGGTCGCCTCGAAGTCCTGCTCGGTCTCGCCGGGGAAGCCGACGATGAAGTCCGAGGAGAAGCTGATGTCCGGGCGCAGCGCACGGATGCGCTCCATCTTCTCCACATACTCCTCGACCGTGTGGCCCCGCTTCATGGCGGCCAGGATGCGATCGGAGCCGGCCTGGACCGGCAGGTGCAGGTGGCTGACCAGCTCGGGGATCTCGCCGTAGGCCTCGATCAGGCTGTCGGAGAACTCTACCGGGTGGGAGGTGGTGAAGCGGATGCGGTCGATGCCCTCCACGGCGGCCACGCAGGCGATCAGCTCGGCCAGGTCGATCTCCTCGCCGAGCTGGTTCTCGCCACGATAGGCGTTGACGTTCTGGCCCAGCAGGTTGATCTCGCGCACGCCCTGGTCGGCCAGGTGGATGACCTCGTCCATCACGGCCTCGAAGGGGCGGGAGACCTCCTCGCCGCGGGTGTAGGGCACCACGCAGAAGGTGCAGTACTTCGAGCAGCCCTCCATCACCGAGACGAAGGCGGTCGCGCCGTCCGAGCTCGGCCGGGGCAGGTGGTCGAACTTCTCGATCTCGGGGAAGGTGACGTCGACCACCGAGATCTGGTCGTCTCGGCGGGCGTCGAGCATCGAGGGGACTCGATGCAGCGTCTGGGGCCCGAAGACCAGGTCCACCTGGGGGGCACGCTTGCGGATGGCCTCACCCTCCTGGCTGGCGACGCAGCCGCCGACGCCGATGACCAGTTCCGGATTGGCCTCCTTGAGCTTCTTCCAGCGGCCGAGCTGGTGGAAGACCTTCTCCTGGGCCTTCTCGCGGATCGAGCAGGTGTTGAGCAGGATGACGTCGGCCTCGTGCTCGTCGTCGGTGAGCTCCAGCTGGTGAGATTCGCCGAGCAGATCCGCCATGCGCGCGGAATCGTACTCGTTCATCTGGCAGCCATGCGTCTTGATGAAGAGTTTCTTCGCCATAGGAATAGGTCGTGGCGTCGGGGCCCGACGGTTGCACCGGTGGATGGTCGCTTGAAGGGGAGGCGGCCGGGAAGGGCCGTCCGATGAAGCCCTCTAGTATACGCGTGCCGGCCGAGAGGGGCCAGGGGAGCGGGGTGCCCCTCGGGTGGGCTGTGCTATCCTTGTCGCCCTCGGCTCCCCGGGCGGCTGGTCAGCAAGTGACCGATTCATCGGCTTGTCGACAGCCATGCCGCCTGGCCGAGGGTTTCCAGCGGTTTTCCCGGGACTTGTCCACAGAAGCTGTGGATGACCCCGGGACCTCCCGCCCTCATCGCGGCCGGCCGGGCAGGGAAGGTCCGGCGGCGGCCGAACATCGCCGCGAGCAGTGAACCACAGAGCCTTGGACAGCCAGGACGACGGCATGACGATGCAACGATACAAGACACTGATACTGGGCATGATGCTCGGCGCGCTGGTCCTGCCGGTGCAGGCCCAGCAGGACGACGGCCAGGCGCCCGGCCACTGGGTCGCCGACGACCTCTCCACCTACGTGCGCAGCGGTCCCACCGACGGCTACCGTATCGTCGGGACCCTGACCGCCGGCGAGCCGGTGACGGTGCTCGAGACCCAGGGCGACTATGCTCGGGTGCGCAGCCAGAGCGGCGACGAGGTCTGGGTGCCGTCGAGCGATCTCCAGGACACGCCCAGTGCCCAGGTGCGCCTGCCCGAGCTCGAAAGCCAGGTCGAGGAACTCTCGGCGGAACTCTCCGGGATCAACGAAACCTGGGAGAGTCGCATGGCCTCGCTGACCGAGACCCTGGAGGTCCGCGAACAGCGCATCGCCGAGCTGGAGCAGCGCAATCATGCACTCGCGTCCGAGAGCGAGGCGTCCCGATCCACCATCCGCGAGCTGCGCGCCCGCCTGGATACCCAGGAGGAGGACTTGCTGATGCGCTACTTCATGTACGGCGGTGGCGTCGCCGGGGCCGGTCTGCTGGTGGGGCTGATCGTGCCGCACCTGCCGCGCCGGCGCCGCAAGCGCGATCGCTGGTTCTGAGCGGAGGCGGCATGGACAACGAATGGCTCGCCCGTTGGCGTCAGGGGCGGATCGGCTTCCATCGCAGCGAGGTTCATCCCGCCCTGGTGCGGCATTGGCCGTCGCTCGGCGTCAAGGCGGGCACCAAGGTGCTGGTCCCGTTGTGCGGCAAGAGCCTGGACATGCGCTGGCTGGCCCGCCATGACCACCCGGTGCTGGGCATCGAGCTGGCCGGGGAGGCCATCGAGCAGTTCCTGGCCGAGGGAGTGGGAGAGGTCTCCCGCTACCATCACGACAGCTTCGCCGTGAGTCGACAGGGCAATGTCGAGCTCTGGCAGGGCGACTTCTTCCATTTCCATATCGAGGCGGCGGCGGAGATCGGCGCCTTCTACGACCGGGCCGCCTTGATCGCCCTGCCGGAGGCCACCCGCCAGCGCTATGCCTTCCACCTGGCCCAGCTGATTCCGCCCGGCGCCGGGGGGCTGCTGATCACCCTCAGGCGGGCGCCGGGGGATGACGCCGGACCGCCTTACGGTGTCGAGGCCGCGGAGGTCCGCGAACTGTTCGAGCCCAACTTCGCGCTGAGCCATCTCGAGGATGGGGCTCCCGAGCCGGGGAGCGGCTTCCGCGAGAGTGTCTGGGCCTTGACCCGGCGGGGACCGAAGGTCTGATCGGGGAGGGGACGGCGGTGGTATCCCCGGCGTCGCTTCAGGCAACTCCTGGCGATTCGATCGGTCCAGAGTATATCGGCCCGGGAACTCGGGGCGATGGCGCCGTCTGTCCGGCGCTCGCCGGCCGGGCCCCATGAGAGAGAACGCCTTCAGGAAGGCCACCATGATCCGTGCCGCGACCCCGGAGGACATGCCGGTCATCCTCGAGATCTGGCGGCGTGCCGCCCGGACCGCACCCCCCTTCCTGCCGGAGGACGCCCGGCAGCCCGCCGGGGAGACGATTCCCCTGCGCCTGCCCGACTGCGCCATCCAGGTGCTGGATGCCGATGGCCACGTGGTGGGGTTCGCCGCCATGCGCGAGGATCATCTCGAGGCCCTGTTCGTCGACCCCAAGGCTCAGGGCTACGGTCATGGCTCCGAGCTGATGGCCCGCACCATGGCGGTACACGATCGCATCACCCTCCGGGTCCACTCCCGCAACGTGCGCGCCGTCTCCTTCTATCGCCGCCTGGGCTTCCATGCCCTGGACGAGGCCGTCGACCCCCTCAGCGGCGAGCCCGAGATCCTGATGATCTGGAGCCGTGAGGGTCAGTGCCGGCCGAGGGCCTCGCGCGAGGACGCGCCCCCGGAGAATTAGGACTGCCTCATAGGCCCATGGCCGAGGAGGTGGACCGCCGTGGATCGGCGCCGCCATGGAAACGGCCGTCCTCGATCACGATGGACTGGGCCGCGCCCATGGCCGCCTCCTGGCTGATGGTGTGGCCGCGGGCCTCGAGCAGCGCCAGGGTGTCGGGGCTGAAGCCGGCCTCGATGCGCAGTTCGTCGGGCAGCCACTGGTGATGCAGGCGCGGCGCGCTGACCGCCGACTGGATGTTCATGCCGTGATCGATGACGTTCATCAGCACCTGCAGGGTGGTGGTGATGATGCGCGAGCCCCCGGGGCTGCCGGTGATCAGGAAGTTCCTCCCGTCGCGCTTGACGATGGTCGGGGTCATCGAGGACAGCATGCGCTTGCCGGGCTCGATCTTGTTGGCCTCGCCGCCGATCAGGCCGTAGGCGTTGGGCACCCCGGGCTTGGCGGAGAAGTCGTCCATCTCGTTGTTGAGCAGGAAGCCGGCGCCCGCCACGGCGATGCCCGAGCCGTAACTGAAATTGATGGTGTAGGTGTTGGAAACCGCCAGGCCGTCGCCATCGGCGATGGAGAAGTGGGTGGTCTCGCTGGACTCGTAGGGCAGGGGATTCCCCGGGGCGATCTCGGCGCTCGGAGTCGCGCGGTCGAGGGCGATACCGGCGCGCAGCTCGTCGGCGTAGCCCTCGGAGGTCAGGCCCTCCAGCGGGACCTCGACGAAGTCGGTGTCCCCCAGGTATTCGGAGCGGTCGGCGTAGGCGCGCTTCATGGCCTCCGCCATCAGGTGCATGGTATCCGCCGCCCCGAAGCCCATGCCGGCGATGTCGTAGGCCTCGAGGATGTTGAGCATCTGCACGATATGCACGCCGCCGGAGGAGGGCGGGCTCATGGCGTAGACGTCATGGCCCCGGTAGTTGCCGTGACTGGGCTCGCGGATATCCGGCCGGTAGCCGGCCAGGTCCTCGCGGGTGATCAGGCCGTCGTGGCGTTCCATCTCGGCGACGATCAGCTCGGCGGTCTCGCCCTCGTAGAACTCCCGCGCCCCCTGCTCGGCGATGCGCGTGAGGGTCGCCGCCAGGTCGGGCTGACGGAAGGTCTCGCCGACCTCGTAGGGGCTGCCGTCCTCCTTGAAGAACATCGCCCGGGTCGACTCCCAGCGGGTCAGGCGATCGCCGGCCTGGGCGACGCCCTCGGCGAAGCGGGGCGGAATCTCGAAGCCTTCCTCGGCCAGGCGGATCGCCGGGGCCAGGGCCTCGGCGAGCGTCAGCGTGCCGTACTCCTCCAGGGCCAGCGCCAGGCCGGCCACGGTGCCGGGCACCCCGGCGGCCCGATGGGTGAAGCGCGACCACTCGGATACGGCGTTGCCCTGCTCGTCCTGGAACATGGTCTCGGTGGCCGCGGCAGGGGCGGTCTCGCGATAGTCGATGGCGATGACCTCGCCGCTGTCCTCGTCGGAGATCAGCATGAAGCCGCCGCCGCCGATGTTGCCCGAGCGCGGCTGGGTGACCGCCAGGGCGAAGCCGGCGGTCACCGCCGCGTCCACGGCGTTGCCGCCGGCGGCGAGCACCTCGTGGGCCACCTCGGTGGCGAGGAAGTGGCTGGTCGCCACCATGCCCCGGGTGCCGACCTCGGGATGGAAGCGTTCCCCCTCGAGGATGGCCGACTGGGCCTGGGCGAGGGGCGTGGCGAGCAGGGCGGCGACGACCAGGCCGGCACCCAGGAACGGAACGAGAGCGTGGGGGCGCATGACATCTCCTTGTCGGTCAGGGCGGTGAACCTTCACTATCGAAGGCCTTCCCCGATCCCGCAAGGCGAGGGCAGGCGTTCCTGTTAGAATGCCGGGCATCGTGAACCTGACCCGACAGGAACCTCCTCCATGAGCGACCCGACCCCCGACTACCAGATCGCCCCCTCGATCCTCTCCGCCGACTTCGCCCGCCTCGGCGAGGAGGTCGACGACATCCTCGCCTCCGGGGCGGACATCGTGCACTTCGACGTCATGGACAACCACTATGTCCCCAACCTGACCATCGGGCCCATGGTCTGCGAGGCGCTGCGCAGGCACGGGGTGACCGCCCCCATCGACGCCCACCTGATGGTCAAGCCGGTGGATCGGCTGATCGGCGACTTCATCGATGCCGGCGCCACCTACATTACCTTCCACCCCGAGGCCTCCGAGCACATCGATCGCTCCCTCCAACTGATCCGGGACGGCGGCTGCAAGGCCGGGCTGGTGTTCAACCCGGCCACGCCGCTGTCCTACCTGGATCACGTGATGGACAAGGTCGACATGGTGCTGCTGATGAGCGTCAATCCCGGCTTCGGCGGCCAGGCCTTCATCCCCGGCACCCTCGACAAGCTGCGCGAGGCACGCCGCCGCATCGATGCCTCCGGCCGCCCCATCCGGCTCGAGATCGACGGCGGGGTCAAGATCGACAACATCGCCGAGATCGCCCGGGCCGGCGCCGACACCTTCGTCGCCGGCTCGGCGGTATTCAAGGCCCGCAACGAGGCCGACCCGCATCGCTACGACGGCGTGATCCGCGAGTTCCGTCGGGCCCTGGCCGAGGCCTGAGCATGGCGGGCGAGGCCGACTGGTCGCTCTATGTGCTCGAGACCGCGGCGGGGGCCCTCTACACCGGCATCACCACCGACGTGTCCCGGCGCCTCGCCCAGCATCGCGCCGGGCGAGGCGCCAAGGCGCTGCGTGGCAAGGGGCCGTTGCGTCTGGTATATCAGGAGCGGGTCGGCGAGCATGGGGAGGCGCTACGACGCGAGGCAGCACTCAAGCGCCTGTCCGCCGTGGCCAAGCGGCGCTGGCTGACGGAGCGCCAGAGGGACAGGGACACCGGGGACACCTTCCCCTGAGCAAAAGGGAGACCTTATGGACATTCAATGGATCGTCGACTTCGTGCAGATGCAGGGCACGAGCTTCGTCATCAACCTGGTGGCGGCGCTCGCCATCTTCCTGGTCGGCCGCTGGGCCGTGAAGCTGCTCCACGGCCTGTCCATCAAGGCCATGCAGCGCGGCAAGCTCGACCCCCTGCTGGTGAAGTTCCTGGGCAACATCCTCTATGCCCTGATGATGATCTTCGTGGTGCTGGCGGCGATCAGCCAGGTCGGCATCCAGACCACCTCGCTGATCGCGGTGATCGGTGCCGCCGGCCTGGCCGTGGGGCTGGCCCTGCAGGGGTCGCTGGCCAACTTCGCCGCCGGCGTGCTGGTGATCATCTTCCGCCCCTACAAGATCGGTGACTACGTCGAGGCCGGCGGCGTGGCCGGCACCATCGACGACGTCCAGATCTTCACCACCGAGCTGAAGACGCCGGACAACCGCAAGGTCATCGTGCCCAACGGCCAGATGATGAGCGGGGCCATCACCAACTACTCCAGCCACGACACGAGGCGGGTGGACCTGGTCGTCGGCGTCGGCTACGACGATCCCATCGACACCGTGCGCCGGGTACTGGAGGGCGTGGTGGCGGACGACCCCCGGGTGCTGGCGGAGCCCGCACCCAACATCCGCATGAGCGCCATGGCCGATTCCAGCGTCCAGTGGATCGTGCGCCCCTGGGTCAAGGCCGCGGACTACTGGGACGTTCACTGGGAGATGACCGAGGAGATCAAGCGGCGCTTCGATGCCGAGGGCATCAGCATTCCCTTCCCCCAGCGCGACGTCCACGTCTACCATCACCCCGAGCGGGCGGCCGAACCGCAGGCGGCGAGCCTCGAGCGCTGACGCTCGCGACGCCAGCAACAGGGCCCCGGCATGCGGGGCCCTTCTCGTTGGGGGGTCAGTGGAGCTTGAGGCGCGGCCTCAAGAACCGGTTCAGGCCGTCCACGACCACCATCAGGCCCATCTTCAGGCCGCCGTGGATGGCCCGCTGGTGCATGCGGTAGAGCGAGGCATAGAAGAACTTGGCCAGGTGGCCCTCGATGAAGAGGCTGCGCGCCGAGGCGCCGCGCATCAGGCTGCCGATCGCGTCGAAGTGCGCCAGCGAGATCAGCGAGCCACGGTCGCGAAACACGAAGGGCTTGAGGGGCTTGTCCTCCAGCCGGGCCAGCAGGTTGCGGTAGAGGCGGCTGGCCTGCTGGTGAGCGGCCTGGGCCCGGGGCGGCACGGTGGAGCCGTCCGGTTGCGGACAGCTGGCGCAATCGCCGAAGGCGAAGATATGGGGGTCGTCGAGGCTCTGCAGGGTCTCGTCGACCTTCAGCCGGTGGTTGCGCTCGGTGGTCAGCCCCAGCTCCGAGAGCAGGGCCGGGGCCTTGATGCCGGCCGCCCAGACGCCGAGGTCGATCTCGATGCGTTCTCCATCGGCGGTGACGATGGCGTCCTGGGTCACCTCCGTGACCCGGGTGCCCACATGGACGCGCACCCCCAGCCGTTCCAGCTCGGCATGCACGGCGTTGCCGATGCGATCGGGAAGGGCGGGCAGCACCTTGGCGGCCGCCTCGATGAGGTGCACCTCGAGCTGCTCGCTGTCCAGGGTGGTGAAGCCGTAGCTGTTGAGCATCTGGGACGCGCCGTAGAGCTCGGCCGCCAGTTCGACGCCGGTGGCACCCGCGCCGACGATGCCCACCACCATCTTCGAGGGGCGCTCGCGCGGGGCATTGTAGCGGAGGAAGGCGTTGAGCATGGCCTGGCGGAAGGCCTCGGCTTGTTGGGGACTGTCGAGGAAGTGGCAGTGATCGGCCACCCCCGGGGTGCCGAAGTCGTTGCTGACGCTGCCCAGCGACAGCACCAGCTCGTCGTAGGCGAGGGTGCGGGCGGGCAGGATCTCCTCGCCGCCATCGTCCCGTACTGGGGCCAGGGTCAGGGTGCGGGCCTCGCGGTCCAGCCCGGTGAGGGTGCCGAGCTGGAAGCGATAGCCGTGGGTCCGGGCATGCCCCTGGTAGGCGATCTCGTCGAGGCCGGAGTCCAGGGCGCCGGTGGCCACCTCGTGGAGCAACGGCTTCCAGATATGGGTGGGGTTGCGGTCCACCAGCACGATCTCGGCTCGGCCGCGCTTGCCCAATCGTCGACCCAGCCGGGTGACCAGCTCCAGGCCGCCGGCGCCGCCGCCGACGACCACGATTCTTGGTATGCTCATCGAGTAAGCTCCTGAGAAAATGGGAAGACCAGCATAAGCGCCCGGGCATGTCCTGCCCATGCCCCATCGGGCATATGGCGCAATCGATGGAGAATTCGCATGCACCCTCTTCTCGACGGCACCCGACTGGTCGCCTTCGATCTCGACGGCACCCTGGTCGATTCGGTGCCGGACCTGGCGGCGGCGGTGGCGCCCGCCCTGGACGACCTCGGCCTGCCCCCACCCGGGGAGGTTCGGGTGCGCGACTGGGTCGGGAACGGCTCCCGGGTGCTGATGGAGCGGGCACTCGCCGATGCCCTGGGAGGCGCCCCCGAGCCGGCCCGCCTGGAGGCCGCCCATGCGCGCTTCCTGGTGCGCTACGGCGAGGCGCCCTGTGCCCGGACGCGCCTCTACCCCGGCGTGAGCGAAGCGTTGGAACCCCTTGCCCGGAGCGGCCGGCGGCTGGTGCTGGTGACCAACAAGCCCGAGGCCTTCATCGCGCCCATCCTCCGGGCGGTGGGCATCGATCACTACTTCGCCCTCTGCCTGGGCGGCGACAGCCTGCCCCGGCGCAAGCCGGACCCCCTGCCGCTGTTGCATGCCGCCGAGCGCTTCGACGTCGCGCCCAGCCGCTGCCTGATGGTGGGGGATTCGCGCCACGACGTCGCCGCCGGGAAGGCGGCGGGCTTTCGGACCCTGGCCGTGCCCTATGGCTACAACCACGGCGAACCGGTGGCCGCGAGCCGGCCGGATGCGATAGTTGAATCGCTGGCGGAACTCGTTTAGTGTGGATCGAGTTGCGCTATAACATCGCGCCCTTTGATAATATTTCGTTATATAAGATCCCTCAGCGCCCCATGGACACCCGCATCATGCAGGCTTGCCTCCTCGCCTCGACCGCCGCCTTTCCCGCTCATGCCCACGGCATCCGCGGCGGCTGGCGATGGTGACGCTCGTGCCACGCGACGGCCGCCGGCCGTCGACCCGACCACTATCGTCTCATCGCATGCCGAGGAACCGGGCCCATGATGACCCCCGAACGCTTTCAGCAACTGGCCGAGGCCGGCTATAACCGCATCCCGGTCACCCGTGAGGTGCTGGCCGACCTGGACACCCCGCTGTCCACCTACCTCAAGCTGGCCGACGCGCCCTGGACCTTCCTGCTCGAGTCGGTGCAGGGCGGCGAGAAGTGGGGGCGTTACTCGATCATCGGCCTGCCCTGCCACGAGCGCATCGAGGTGCGCGGCTTCGCCGTGCGCCACATCGTCGACGGCCACGAGCAGGGGGTCACCGAGGTCGCGGACCCCCTGGCCTGGATCGAGGACTTCCAGGCGCGCTTCAAGGTACCGCTCCTCGACGACCAGCCCCGCTTCGACGGCGGCCTGGTGGGCTACTTCGGCTACGACACCATCCGCTACATCGAGCCCCGCCTACGGGGCGTGGAGAAGCCGGACCCGCTCGGCGTGCCGGACATCCTGCTGCTGGTGTGCAACGACCTGGTGGTGTTCGACAACCTCTCCGGCCGCCTGACCCTGTGGACCCATGCCGACCCGGCCGAGCCGGCGGCCCATGAACGGGCCCAGGCTCACCTGGCCCGCCTGGAGGAGCGGCTCCGCGGCACCGCCATCGACGCCGCCAGCCCCGGTACCGGCCGCTCGGCCGTGGAGGAAGGACACTTCACCTCGGGGTTCACCGAGGCCGGCTTCAAGTCGGCGGTGGAGACCATCAAGGAATACGTGCTGGCCGGCGACATCATGCAATGCGTGCCGTCCCAGCGCATGTCGATCCCCTACCAGGCCCCGCCGCTGGACCTCTACCGAGCCCTGCGCAGCCTCAATCCCTCGCCCTACATGTTCTACTTCAACCTGGGAGACCATCAGGTGGTGGGCTCCTCGCCGGAGATCCTGACCCGTCTCGAGGATGGCGAGGTCACGGTACGTCCCATCGCCGGCACCCGGGTAAGGGGACGCACCGAGGAGGAGGATCGCGAGCTCGAGGCGGACCTGCTGAACGATCCCAAGGAGGTCGCCGAGCACCTGATGCTGATCGACCTGGGGCGCAACGACGTGGGCCGGATCAGCGAGACAGGCTCGGTGAAGGTCTCCGACCAGATGGTGGTGGAGCGCTATTCCCACGTCATGCACATCGTCTCCAACGTCACCGGCCGTCTCAAGCCGGGGCTCACCGCCATGGACGCGTTGCGGGCCACCTTCCCGGCCGGGACCCTGTCCGGGGCACCCAAGATCCGCGCCATGGAGATCATCGACGAGCTGGAGCCGGTCAAGCGGGGCGTCTATTCCGGCGCCGTGGGCTATCTGTCCTGGCACGGCAACATGGATACCGCCATCGCCATTCGTACCGCGGTGATCAAGGACGGCGAGCTGCACGTCCAGGCCGGGGCCGGGGTGGTGGCGGACTCGGTGCCCGAGCTGGAGTGGCAGGAGACCCTCAACAAGGGGCGCGCCATCTTCCGTGCCGTGGCCATGGCCGAGCGCGGCCTGGACAACCTGGAATGAGCGCCGTGACCCGCGAGGCGCGCGCCCGGGCCGCCTTGACAGCCGTCGGCGGCGCGCCGCACTATGCCGTCATGGATGTCACCGAACACACAGACGGTCGCCGGCAGTGGTGGCGCTCCTGAGCGAGGGGCGGCACGCTTGCGACCAGGGAAAATGCCGCCGCCGGGGCGGCATTTTTGTGTCCGGCACTTCCCCGCACGGCTGGCGGATTCTCGCACCCCCTACGCCATCATCTCACTTGATCAGGAAAAACAGGATTCTACAGCCATGTCCGTGCTGATGATCGATAACTACGACAGCTTCACCTTCAACGTCGTGCAGTACCTGGGGGAGCTGGGCGCCGAGGTGGCGACCTACCGCAACGACGCCATCACCCTGGAGGAGATCGAGGCCATCGCCCCGAGTCACCTGGTGATCTCCCCGGGCCCCTGCACCCCCAACGAGGCCGGCATCTCCATGGCGGCCATCCGCCACTTCGCCGGCCGCCTGCCGATCCTCGGCATCTGCCTGGGCCATCAGGCCATCGGTCAGGTGTACGGCGGGAAGGTGCTGCGTGCGCCCCAGGTGATGCACGGCAAGACCTCGCGGATCCGTCACTCGGGCACCGGCGTCTTCGCCGGCCTGGAGGATCCGCTGGAGGTCACCCGCTACCATTCCCTGGTGGTGGAGCGCGAGAGCCTGCCGGAGTGCCTGGAAGTCACCGCCTGGACGGACGAGCACGACGTCACCCCGGGGCTGATCATGGGCATGCGCCACCGGGAGCTCGACGTCGAGGGCGTCCAGTTCCACCCCGAATCGATCCTCACGCGCCAGGGCCACGAGCTCCTGGCCAACTTTCTCGAGCGCCGCTGATTGCCAAAGGAGACCACGGCCATGCAGATGCGGGATGCCCTCGGCGCGGTGATGCGCCACGAGGACCTGAGCTTCGACCAGACCCATGCGGTGATGACGGCGATCATGACCGGTGAGGCCAGTGACGCCCAGATCGCCGCCTTCCTGATGGGAATGGCGATGAAGGGCGAGTCCGCCGATGAGATCAGCGCCGCCGCCCAGGTCATGCGCGAGCTGATGCGACCGGTGCGCCTCACCGCCGAGAACGTGGTGGACATCGTCGGTACCGGCGGCGACGGCGCCAACCTCTTCAACGTCTCCACCGCGGCGAGCTTCGTGGCCGCCGCCGCCGGCGCCAACGTGGCCAAGCACGGCAATCGCGGCGTGTCCTCGTCCTCGGGGAGCGCCGATCTCTTCGCGGTGGCCGGCATCGGCCTCGACCTGACCCCCGAGCAGGTGGGACGCTGCATCGACGAGGTGGGCGTCGGCTTCATGTTCGCCCCCAACCACCACCCCGCGATGCGGCATGCCATCACGCCGCGGCGCGAGATGGGCGTGCGTACCCTGTTCAACATCCTGGGGCCGCTGACCAATCCCGCCGGCGCCCCGAACCAGCTGCTCGGCGTCTACCAGGCCTCGCTGGTGCCGCTGATGGCCGAGGTGCTCAAGCGCCTGGGCAGCCGTCATGTGCTGGTGGTCTACGCCGAGGATGGCCTCGACGAGATCTCCCTGGCTTCCCCCACCCGGGTCGCCGAGCTCAAGGACGGCGAGATCCACGAGTACACCATCGCCCCGGAGGACTTCGGCATCGCCCGCCACGACCTGGATGCGCTGCGGGTGCAGACGGCCGAGGACAGCCTGCGGCTGGTGGAGCATGCCCTGAAGGGCGAGGGGCCGGCCGCGGACATCGTGGCTCTCAACGCCGGGGCGGCCCTCTATGCCTCCGGCGTCGCCGACACCCTCAAGGAGGGTGTGGCGCTGGCCCAGGACGCCCAGGATTCCAAGCTGGCTCTCGAGAAGCTCAAGGAGCTGGCCAATTTCACCCGTGTCTTCGCCCAGTGAGCGCTACTTCAGGATCATCGAGATGACCGTATCCCCCGACACCCCGACCATCCTGACCCGCATCCTGGGCCGCAAGGACCAGGAGGTCGCCGAGCGACGGCGCGCCGTGCCCGAGGCCGAGCTGCTGAGCCTGGCCGCGCGGCAGTCCGCGCCGCGGGGCTTCGTGGCGGCGCTGGACGCGCGCATCCGTGCCGGCGATCCCGGCGTCATCGCCGAGGTCAAGAAGGCCTCGCCGTCCAAGGGCGTGATCCGCGAGGACTTCCGCCCGGCGGAGATCGCCGCGCGCTACGCCGCCGGCGGCGCGGCCTGCCTGTCGGTGCTCACCGACGCCGACTTCTTCCAGGGCCACGAGGACTTCCTGATCGAGGCTCGGGAGGCCTGCGAGCTGCCGGTGATCCGCAAGGACTTCATCACCCACGGCTACCAGGTCAGCGAGGCCCGAGCCATCGGCGCCGACTGCCTCCTGCTGATCGTCGCCGCCCTGGACGATGCTCGGCTCGCCGACCTGCATCGCCAGGCCACCGAGCTGGGCATGGACGTGCTGGTCGAGGTCCACGACGCCGACGAGCTGGAACGGGCGCTCCGGCTCGATCTGGGCCTGGTGGGCATCAACAACCGTGACCTCCACACCTTCGAGACCCGTCTGGAGACCACCCTGGACCTGCTGGCACGCATCCCCGAGGGCGTCACCGTGGTCACCGAGTCGGGCATCCACACCCGGGACGACGTGGCGCGCATGCGGGCGCACGGCGTGCACGGCTTCCTGGTGGGCGAGGCCTTCATGCGCCGGGAGGATCCGGGCGAGGCCCTGCGCGAACTCTTCTTCTAGAGGTATCTCGGGCCTGAACGAACGTGCCCCGGCCATGCAAGACGGTCGGGGCGCCATCGTCTGCGGCGGCGACGATCAGCTCGCCGGCTGAGGGGTAAGCCCAGGGGAGTCGGCGAAGACTAGGCTCACCAGGGTATCCCCGCGTCGGGGGGTGAGGCCGCCCTCCGCGGTGGCCAGGCGCACCCGCCCCGAGGGGCCGATGCACAGCAGCGGCAGCCAGCGACCGCCGTGGGCGTGACGCTGCGTCTCCATGCGGGTCTTCTCGCCGAAGTGCAGGCGCTGCACCACGCCTCCCTCGGCGACCAGGCGCGACAGCTTGGCGAAGGTCACGTCCCGGCCGAACAGCAGCGGCAGGTGGTCCAGGGCCTGGCCATGGGGCCGATTGGCGCGGCGCCCCTCGTCCACCGCCAGGCGGAAGACCCGGTCGCGGCCCAGCAGGTGCTCGAAGTGCAGCGCCGCCAGGTCGTTGAGTTCCCGGTAGGGCGAGAGCGGCAGCAGGTAGCCGATCCCGCTGAGCTCCAGGTGCTGGGCGGCATGCTCAGAGAGCGGATCACCGTAGTAGGTGGTGAGCCCCGCCCGCTTGGCCAGCTGGATGGCGTCCCAGCTGCTGTCGGCCAGCACCACGCTGACCCCCGCCTCCTTGAGCTGGGTCGCCACCTGGCGGGCCACCTGATTGGCCCCGATGATCAAGATCCCATCCGGGGAGGGCCGCTGGACCCCGAGCCAGCTGGCCAGCGGGCGCGACAGCAGGCTCTGGCTCACCACGGTGCTGATGATCACCAGGAAGGTGACCGGCACCAGCATCTCCGCGCCGGGCACGCCGACCTCCTCCAGGCGCAGGGCGAACAGCGAGGCCACCGCGGCGGCGACGATACCGCGGGGCGAGATGAACGCCAGCAGCGCCTTCTCGCGGGGCTCGAGGCCGCTTCCCAGGGTACACAGCCAGACGGTGAGCGGCCGGGCGACACCGACCAGCACCGCCAGGAAGGCCCAGGCCGGCCAGCTCAGCAGGGCCAGCTGATCCACGGTGAGCCGGGCAGCCAGCAGGATGAAGAGCCCCGAGATCAGCAGCACCGAAAGGGTTTCCTTGAACTCGATGATCGGCCGGGTCGGGACGCCTCGCATGTTGGCCATCCACACCCCCATCACCGTCACGGTCAACAGGCCCGATTCGTGGAACAGCAGGTTGGAGGCCGAGAACAGCGTCAGCATCAGCATCAGGGTGCCGAAGCTGTGCAGCTGGCGGGGCAGCCAGTGCCGGCGCAGTACCAGCCCCCACAGGTAGCCGCCGGCGATGCCCAGCCCGAAGCCGATCAGCGCCGTCTGGGCGAACAGCACCAGCGTCTGGGTGGCGGCCTCGCTGCCCGATCCCAGGGCCACGAACTCGTAGACCAGCACCGCCCCGATCGCGCCCATGGGGTCGATCAGGATGCCTTCCCAGCGCAGGATCTGGGTGAGGTGTTCCCGGGCACGCAGCGTCTGCAGCATGGGCAGGATCACGGTGGGGCCGGTGACCACCAGCAGGGCGCCCAGCACGCTGGCCATCTCCCAGGACAGGCCCAGCAGGAGGTGCGCCGCCAGGATGCCGGTGATGCCGGTGATCAGGGCGCCCCAGGTCACCAGGCGACGGACCGTGCGGCCGTGGCCGCCCAGCTCGCGGAAGTTCAGGGTCAGGCTGCCCTCGAACAGGATCACCGCCACCGCCAGGGAGACCAGCGGGAAGAGCAGCTCGCCGAACAGGGCGTCGGGATCGAGCAGGCCGGTGACCGGGCCCGCGGCGATACCGGCCACCAGCAGCATGAGGATCGCGGGCAGCTTCAGCTGCCAGGCGAGCCATTGGCATATCAGGGCCAGTAGCCCGATCGTCGCCAGGTCGAGACCGGCGTGCTCCATCGTCGTTCGCGCTCCATCGGGTGAAAGGGCGCGCAGACTAGCGTCGCCGGGCGCGACTTGCAATCCATCGCCGTGATCAAGCGGCTCGATGTCGTCTCAGCGATGGAAGAGCCAAAGGAGCAGCGAGAGCACCCCGCTGATCAGCAGCATGGTGGTGATGGGGAAGTAGAAGGAGACGTTGTCCCGCCGGATCACGATGTCACCCGGCAGGTGGCCCAGGGGCAGCTTGCCCAGCCAGGGCCACAGGACCCCGACGGCGACCAGCACCAGGCCGATAAGGATCAGGGGGCGGTTCATTGGCTTACCTCCTGTTCCCCCTTCCGGGGCCGCAAGATCTCGGGGGAGGGCGCCCACCGGAGGTCGCTCTCGCTGGGCGCCTGCATGACAGGGTCAGCCGGCCCGGCGGAGGACGTCCAGCAGGCCCTGCAGGGGGTGCGGCAGGGCCGTGTCCGACAGCCGTCTGGCCTGGCTGCGGCAGGAGTAGCCGGTGGCCAGCAGCCGGCCGGCGTTGGCGGGATCCTCCACCCGCGGCTGCCAGGACTGGGCGTAGATGGCCTTCGAGGTCGCCAGGTTGCGCGCCTCGTGGCCGTAGGTCCCGGACATCCCGCAGCAGCCGGTGGCCACCACCTCGAGCTCCAGGCCGAAGGCGGCGAATATCCGCTGCCAGGCCCTGGGCGTGCCCGGGGCATTGGTCTTCTCGGTGCAGTGGGCCAGCAGCCGGTAGCCGGGATCGTCGAGGCGGACGCCGTCGGGCACCCGCGAGGCGCGCTCCCCGGCCAGCCGTTCGCTCAGCCATTCGGGCAGCAGCTTCACCTCGGGCACGGCGGCCTCGCCCAGCGCCTTCACGTACTCCTGGCGGTAGGTCAGGGTCATGGCCGGGTCGATGCCGACCAGCGGCACCCCGGCCTCGGCCAGCGTGCGCAGCCGCTCGGCCTGTTTGGCCGCGGTGCGCTCGAAGGCGCCGAGGAAGCCCTGCACGTGCAGCGGCTTGCCGTTGGGCGCGAAGGGGGCGACGAAGACGCGCACGTCGAGCCGCTCGAGCAGCTCCACCACGTCCATCACCAGCCGCGACTCGAAGTGGCTGGTGAAGGCGTCCTGCACCAGCACCACGCTGTTGGCCTTCTGGGCCGCGGTGAGCCGGCCCAGCGTCGTCGGCGTGGCCTCACTCACGCCCCAGGCGGCGAGCTGCTTGTCGAGGCGCGCCCGGGACAGCCGGGGGCTGTCGACCATGCCCACGGGCCCGGCCAGCAGGCGGTCCACCCAGCGGTTGGCCAGGGCGGCGTTGTACAGCGGGGCGACGCGCGAGAGCGTCGGCACCAGGAACTCCAGCCCGCCGATCAGGTAGTCGCGCACCGGGCGCAGGTAGCGGCCGTGGTAGACCTCCAGGAACTGCGAGCGGAAGGCTGGCACGTTGACCTTCACCGGGCACTGGCCGGCGCAGGACTTGCAGGCCAGGCAGCCGGCCATGGCGTCATAGACCTCGTGGGAGAAGTCGGCCTCGCCGCGGCGCCGGGCCAGGGTGTGGCGCAGCTTGCCGGGGAAGGCCTTGACCGCGCCCCAGACGCCGGCGGTCCGCGCCCGCTCGGCGACCTCGACCACGTCGACGCCGGCCTGGTCCTGCAGGCGCAGCCACTCGCGCATCAGGCTGGCGCGGCCCTTGGGCGAGTGGATGCGCTGGCGGGTGGCCTTCCAGGACGGGCACATGGCGTCGTCCGGGTCGTAGTTGTAGCAGGCGCCGTTGCCGTTGCAGTAGACGGCATCGCCGTGGGCCTGCCAGACCCGCTCGTCGATCTGGCGGTCATGCTCGCCGCGGGTGGGCACGTCGTCGATGGCCAGCAGGCCCGGATCGACCCACTTGACGGCCTGCTCGTCTTCGCCCCCTTCCGGACTGGACGGGTTGGCCTGGGCGTCATGTTCGGCCGAGGGAGTCCTGCCCGCGTCTTCGGGCGGGCTGGAGAGCGGGGTGGCGATCTTGCCGGGATTGAGCTGGTTGTGGGGGTCGAAGGCGGCCTTGAGCCGGCGCAGGCTGGGGTAGAGCGGGCCGAAGAAGGCCGGGGCGTACTCGGAGCGCACGCCCTTGCCATGCTCGCCCCACAGCAGGCCGCCGTACTGGCGGGTGAGCGCGGCGACCTCGTCGGAGATCTCGCGGATCAGCGCCGCCTGGGCGGGATCCTTCATGTCCAGCGCCGGGCGCACGTGCAGCACCCCGGCGTCGACGTGGCCGAACATGCCGTAGTCGAGGTCGCGGGCGTCGAGCAGGGCGCGGAACTCGGCGATGTAGTCGGCCAGGTGCTCCGGGGGCACGGCGGTGTCCTCGACGAAGGGCAGCGGGCGCTGCTCGCCCTGGACGTTGCCGAGCAGGCCCACGGCGCGCTTGCGCATGCCGTAGACGCGCTGGATCTGCTCGCGCCCCTCGGCGAGGGTGTAGCCCAGGCGGTCGACGCTGCGGTCGTCCCCCAGGTGGCGGCAGAAGGCGGCGACCCGCTCGGCCAGGCGCTCGGGGTCGTCGTCGTTGAATTCCACCAGGTTGATGCCCTGGCATCGGCTCGTCCGGCCTGCGCGGGCGCTGGGCGTTGTTGCGCGGTGCTCGCCGACTCGCCTACCCCCTCGGTATGTCTCGTCGTCGGCGCGCCGCGCGCCTAGCCCATCATCCCGCTCGGCTCGGACTGGGTCGTCTTCCTCCCGCGCGTCGGGAAAGAACTCGGCGACGCTGTCCCACACGAAGTCCTGCTGCGCCAGGCCCAGCACCTTGTCGTCCACCGTCTCGATGGAGGTCGGGGCGGCGCTGCTTCCCATCAGCGCCTTGGCGTCGCGCAGGGCATCCATGAAGCCCGCATAGCGCACGTTGACCAGGGTCGAATGGCCGGGGATCGGCAGCACGTTGAGCACTGCCTCGTTGGTGAAGGCCAGCGAGCCCTCGGCGCCGCACAGCACGCTGTTGAGGTCGAACCGGCCGTCCTCGGTACGCAGATGGGCAAGATCGTAGCCGGTCAGGCAGCGGTTGAGCGGCGGGAAGGTCTCGCGGATGCGCTCGCGCTCGGCGTCGATGATGCCCCGGGCCGTGCGATGCACCCGGCCCACGGCGTCGTCGCGCTCGCACAGGGCGTCGAGCTCGGCCTCGTCCACCGGCCGGGTGGTGAGGCGCTCGCCGCCGAGCAGCACGCTGTCGAGCTCGAGGACGTGATCGCGGGTCTTGCCGTACTCGCAGCTGCCCTGGCCGCTGGCGTCGGTGGCGATCATGCCGCCGATCGTCGCCCGGTTGGAGGTGGAGAGCTCCGGGGCGAAGAAGAGCCCATGGGGCTTCAAGGCGGCGTTGAGCTGGTCCTTGACCACGCCGGCCTGGACGCGGACCCGGCGGGCCGCGACGTCGATGTCGAGGATGGCGTTCATGTGCCGGGAGACGTCGACCACCAGGCCGTCGGTGAGCGACTGGCCGTTGGTGCCGGTGCCGCCGCCACGGGGGGCCAGCACCACGCGGCGGAAGTCGTCGCGCCCGGCCAGGCGGGCGATGCGCGCCAGGTCGTCGGCGCCGCGGGGGTAGAGCACCGCCTGGGGCAGGCGCTGGTAGATCGAGTTGTCGGTGGCGAGCACCGTGCGGTTGGCGTAGTCCGGGGCGATGTCGCCCTCGAAGCCGGCATCGCGCAGGGCCTCGAGGAAGCGCAGGTAGGGGGCGTCGGCTTGTCCGTGGGGGGTCGCGTGTGCGGTGTCCAGTCGTGCGATCATGGCGTCGGGTTCGGTCGCTTGCGCCGCCTTGGGGGGCGGATGGAGGAGGAACCTCCTACTGTACCCCGAGACGGCTCATGCCGCATCCTGGCGCGTGGCGCCGGGGCGGGCTTTTGCCTACAATGTTCCGCCTGCTTTTCCCGATTCCACCGACTGCGACGGACAGGATTCCATGCTCGATCCCAAACTGCTGCGCAGCGACCTCGAGACGGTCGCCCACCGACTGGCCAAGCGAGGCTTCGACCTCGACACCGAGCGGCTCGCCGCCCTGGAGTCCCGGCGTCGGGAGCTGCAGGCCGAGACCGAACGCCTGCAGAACGAGCGCAATACCCGGTCCAAGGCCATCGGCCAGGCCAAGGCCGCCGGCGAGGACATCCAGCCGCTGCTCGGCGAGGTCAGCGACCTGGGCGATCGCCTGGACGCCGCCAAGGCCAGCCTCGTCGAGGTCCAGGCCGAGTGGGACGAGCAAGTCAGCGGCCTGCCCAACCTGCCCCATGACGACGTGCCGCAGGGTGAGAGCGAGGACGACAACGTCGAGTTGCACCGCTGGGGCACCCCGCGGGCCTTCGATTTCGCGCCCCGCGATCACGTGGACCTGGGGGCGCGGACCGGGCAGCTCGACTTCGACCTGGCCGCCAAGCTCACCGGCGCCCGCTTCGCCGTCATGCGCGGGAGCATCGCCCGGCTGCATCGGGCCCTGACCCAGTTCATGCTGGACAAGCAGACCCTCGAGCACGGCTACGAGGAATGCTATGTCCCCTACATGGTGAACGACGACTCCCTGTTCGGGACGGGCCAGCTGCCCAAGTTCGGCGAGGACCTCTTCCGCCTGGAGGACGAGCGGGGCTATCGACTCATTCCCACCGCCGAGGTACCGCTCACCAACTTCGCCCGCGGCGAGATTCTCGAACACAAGCAACTGCCGGTACGACTCACCGCCCACACCCCCTGCTTCCGTAGCGAGGCCGGCTCCCACGGGCGCGATACCCGGGGCATGATCCGCCAGCATCAGTTCGACAAGGTGGAGATGGTGCAGCTGGTCGAGCCCGAGACCAGCTACGAGGCGCTGGAGGAGATGCGCGGTCACGCCGAGGCCATCCTCCAGGCGCTCGATCTCCCCTACCGGGTGGTGACCCTGTGCACCGGCGATATGGGGTTCGGCGCCGCCAAGACCTACGACCTGGAGGTCTGGCTGCCCAGCCAGGAGACCTACCGGGAGATTTCCTCGGTCTCCAACTGCGAGGACTTCCAGGCGCGCCGCATGCAGGCCCGCTTCCGCCACCCCGACGAGAAGAAGCCCCGCCTGCTGCACACCCTGAATGGCTCCGGGCTTGCCGTGGGTCGCTGCCTGATCGCGGTGATGGAGAACCATCAGAACGCCGACGGCTCGATCACGGTGCCCGAGGTCCTGCGCCCCTACCTGGGCGGGATCGACACCATCAATATCTGAGCGCCGAGCCGCCAAGGGACAAGTAGCGAGTAACAAGTAGCAAGGGGCGAGGATCCTCTTGCTACTTTCTACTTTTCACTTGAACTTCCGCTTGGCCGCCTACGGCTGCTCGATGGCCCAGCCGACATTGACCGCGGCGTCGATGGTGAGGGTGCCGGGACGGTACTCGGCGCTTCCGCCGCTTTCACGGGCGTCGGCGCTCATGGCCATCATGCGCGGCTGGAAGACGGGCGCCTGCTGCTCCTCGATGCTGAGCACCGCACCGAGCTCGACGTCCAGGGTCTCGGCCATCAGCTCGGCCTTGTGCCGGGCCCGCTCCAGGGCCTTGACCAGGGCCCGGTCGCTGGCCTCCTCCCGGTCGGTCAGGTCGTAGGTGATGCCGTCCAGGGCATCGACACCGGCCTCGGTGAGGGCATCGAGGATGCTCGGCAGCCGGTCGAGTTCCGCGACCTGCACCCGGATGGGACGCTCCAGCCGAGTGCGCATCATGGGCCTCGTTTCGCCGCCTTGAACTCGTCGCTCGGGCAACATCTCGGGCTGAACCTGCAGCGAGCCCGCCTGGATGGCGTCTCGCTCGAGCCCGGCGGCTTCCAGGGTACGGATCAGGACGGCGGCACGCTCCTCGAGGCGTCCCCGGGCCTCGGCCAGGGCCTCGGAGTCGTGTCGCCCGGCATCCTCCCGGGCGACGGCGGGGGTACGTTCCCAGAGCCGCGCCCTGAGGCTGGCCCGGTCGGGCACCACCTCCAGCTCGGCGCGCGCCTGGACATCCAGCCGGTGGGGCGTCGACGGCTGGCCGGCCAGGGTGGTGAGGGGAAGGGCGAGCAGCAGGGCGGTGAGCAGGGCTGGGGAAACGGTTCGGCGAGTCATGGCGCTTTCCTTTTCGCGATGGACACCCCGCTTGGAACCGACGGGGTCGCCGGGGTTCCCTCGGACATCGCGCTTGCAAGTTGCTTTCACGATGCTCGCCCTGTCAGGGGGCCTGGCGCGTTGTACCCGGAGCCGCCAGGCTTCATGATGACGGTCCTTGCATCGGTGGAGTGAGGCGGCATGGTGCGACCCAAGGACGATCCCCAGAGCAGTATCCCCCTGAACCTGACCCTGGCGCTGGCGGCCCTGGTGGTCATCGTCGCGGGGATGCGGGCCGGTTCCAGCCTGCTGGTGCCCTTGCTGCTCTCGCTGTTCATCGCCGTGGTCTGTACCGCGCCCGTGCACTGGCTGCATCGGCTGGGACTGAGCCTGCGCCTGTCGGTATGGTTGACCCTGATCGTCATCGGCGGGTTGCTGTCGCTGCTGGGGCTGCTGCTGGTCAACAGCTTCGGCACCTTCATCGACGCCCTGCCGGGAATCGAGCAGAAACTCTACCAGTACTACCTCGGCATCCTCGACCGTCTCGCCGCCCTGGGGCTGGCCATCGACACCGAGCGACTGGCCGAACTGCTGGATGCCGAGCAGTTGGGGGGCTGGATCCCGGCGCTGATCGGCCAGGTCGGCAACCTGATGATGCAGAGCGTGGTGGTGGCCCTGCTGGTGATGTTCCTGCTGTTCGAGACGCTCAACTTCCGGGACAAGGTCTCCCGGGCCCTGGCGAACCCGGCGCCCAGCCTGCGTCGCTTCAGCGAATTCAGCCTGACCCTCAAGCGCTACCTGGCGGTGAAGACCCTGATCAGCCTGGCCACCGGGGCCCTGATCTGGCTGGCCTGCAGGCTCGTGGGCGTGGAGTTTCCGCTGCTGTGGGCGGTGCTGGCCTTCGCCCTGAACTACATCCCCAATATCGGCTCGGCCATCGCCGCGATTCCGCCCGTCCTGCTGCTGCTCGTCTCGCCGGACGGCGGCCTGGTCAAGGCGGTCGTGCTCAGCGGGGCCTACCTGGGGGTGAATTTCGTGCTCGGCAATCTGGTCGAGCCCCGGGTCATGGGGCGTGCCCTGGGGCTGTCCACCTTCGTGGCCTTCCTGTCCCTGGTGGTCTGGGGCTGGATCTTCGGAGTGGTGGGGATGCTGCTGTCGGTGGTGCTGACCATGACGCTGAAGATCGCCCTGGACAGTCACCCCCAGACCCGCTGGATCGCGCATCTGCTGGGGCCGGGGAACGGTCCGCTGGAGGCCGCCGATCGGCCGCCCTCGGAGCGAGTGGAGCGCGAGGAGGACGCGTGACAGCCCAGACAAACGCGCCCCGACCAAGGGCCGGGGCGCGGAATGGCCTGTCGGGGGATCAGGCGTTCTGGTCGATGAACTGGGTCAGCTGGGACTTGGACTGAGCCCCGACCAGGGAGGCGACCTTGGCCCCGGACTTGAACAGCATCACGGTCGGCACGCCGCGCACGCCCTGCTCGGCGGCGATCTCGGGGGCGTCATCCACGTTGATGCTGACGACCTTGAGGTTGCCCTCGCGTTCCTCGGCGACCTCGTCGACCACCGGTGCCATCACCTTGCAGGGGCCACACCAGGGGGCCCAGAACTTCAGCAGGACCGGGGTTTCGGCATTGAGGACTTCCTGCTCGAAGTTGGCGTTGGTGACATCGACGTTATTGGCCATGAGATTCTCCAGTTACTACGTTGCGCTGCATCGAGCGGATGGTCAGGCATGATGGCATGCTTGATCGCCCGATGTTAGCGGTCGGTCGGGAGGCTGGCAAATCCCGATGAGGACGATCGGGCGACGAACGGGGCTAGGTAACCCTTCTGATGTTATGCTATAAAGTAATCATGGAAGATGTTCTTATTTCACAATGGTCTTTTAAAGGCGCCGATGCAAGGAGGAGGGAGCGCGCATGAAGCTCCAGCAGCTGAGGTACATCTGGGAAGTCTCGCGTCACAACCTCAATGTCTCGGCCACCGCCCAGAGCCTCTACACCTCCCAGCCTGGCATCTCCAAGCAGATCCGTCTGCTCGAGGACGAGCTCGGCGTGGAGATCTTCGCCCGCAGCGGCAAGCACCTGACCCGGGTCACGCCGGCCGGGCAGGCGATCATCGAGCTGGCCGGCCAGGTGCTGCGGCTCACCGAGAACATCAAGCACGTCGCACAGGAGCACAGCGACGAGCGCCGCGGCAGCCTGTCCATCGCCACCACCCATACCCAGGCCCGCTATGCGCTCCCGCCGGTGATTCGAGAGTTCACCCGCAAGTATCCCGACGTGGCGCTGCACATGCAGCAGGGTACGCCCCGCCAGATCGCCCAGATGGTCAGCGACGGCCAGGCGGATTTCGCCATCGCCACCGAGTCCCTGGAGCTGTTCAACGACCTGGTGCTGTTGCCCTGCTATCGCTGGAACCGCTGCGTGCTGGTCCCTCAGGGCCATCCTCTCGCCGAGCATGAGCCCCTCACCCTGGAGGCCCTGGCCGCCTACCCCCTGGTGACTTACGTGTTCGGCTTCACGGGACGCTCTCAGCTCGACGACGCCTTCCGGGCCCGGGGGCTGACCCCCAATGTGGTGCTCACCGCCGCCGACGCCGATGTCATCAAGACCTATGTGCGCCTCGGCATGGGCGTGGGCATCGTCGCCCACATGGCCGTGGATCCGGAGCAGGACACCGACCTGGTCGCCCTGGACGCCGGTCATCTCTTCGACAGCTCCACCACCAAGATCGGCATCCGGCGCGGGACCTTCATGCGCGGCTTCATGTACGACTTCCTGCAGGGCTTCGCCGGGCATCTGGACCGTGAGCTGGTGGACGCGGCCTTGTCCGCCGGCCCTCGCCATGAGGACGGGCTCTTCCGCGATATCGAGCTTCCGGTGCGCTGAGCCTGCCCGGCCCCGCGGTGCCGTCATTCCCGCCGCCGCGCAACGGTCCCTCAGAGGGCCTATGCTGACCATGGGCGATGCGTCTGAGGCGGCAACCGGGGGCGGCGGCAGTGAACATCTCATTCCATGGCGCCGCTCAGGGCGTGACCGGTTCCTGTCATCTGGTGGAGTGTGCCGGGGCCCGCATCCTCATCGATTGCGGGCTCTACCAGGGTGGGCATTCCCTCGAGGAGGAGAATGCCGAGCCGTTCGGGTTCGAGCCGGCCGACATCGATGCGCTGCTGCTGACCCATGCGCACCTGGATCACTGTGGACGGATTCCGCTGCTGAGTCGTCGCGGATTCCAGGGGGAGATCATCACCACCCCGGCTTCCCGGGAGCTGGCCAGGCTCGTCATGCTCGACGCGGCGAACCTCCAGGAAGAGGAGGCGGCCAGGAACCGTCGCCAGGCGGCCCGGCATGGGCGAAAGCGAGGCGCGAGGGAGGAGCCGCGCTATACCGTGCTGGACGCCCTGAACTGCCTGGATCGTTTCGGGCGCTGCGCCGGCTACGGCGAGCGTCTCCAGGTGGTGCCTGGCATCCAGGCCACTTTCCTGGATGCCGGGCACATCCTGGGGTCGGCCAGCATCCTGCTGGAACTCGAAGAAGGTGGGGAGCGCCGGCGCGTGTTGTTTTCCGGCGACGTCGGTAACCGGGGGCGTCCCCTGCTGCGGGACCCGGAGGTGGTCACCGGCCTGGACGCGGTCGTCATGGAGACCACCTACGGTGATCGCGAACACAAGAGTCTGCAGCCGACCATCGACGAGTTCTACGCGGCGATCAATGCCACCTTCGAGCGTGGCGGCAACGTGATCATTCCGACCTTCGCCATGGAGCGTGCCCAGGAACTGCTCTATTTCCTGCGCCAGGAGGTCGAGCGGGGCATCCTCTCCCAGGCCACCCAGGTCTTTCTCGATTCCCCCATGGCGATCTCCGCCACCGAGATCTTCCGGCGACATCCCGAAGCCTACGGTGACGGGACCCGAGCCCTCTTCCAGTCCGGCCAGGATCCTTTCCAGTTGCCTGGCTTGCACTTCACCCGGGAAACGGCGGAGTCCATGGCGCTCAACCGGATCGGGGGCGGCGCCGTGATCATGGCGGGCTCCGGCATGTGCACGGGAGGACGGGTTCGCCATCATCTGAAGCATCACCTGTGGCGACGCGACAGCAGCATCGTCTTCGTCGGCTTCGCCGCGCGTGGGACGCTCGCGCGACGCATCGTCGATGGTGCCGGTTCCGTCAGGATCTTCGGCGAGGAGATTCCCGTCCATGCCAGCATTCACACCATCAACGGCTTTTCCGCCCATGCCGGCCGCCAGGAGCTGCTCGACTGGTATCGGCGTACCGCTGGAGCCCCGGTGACCTATCTGGTTCATGGCGACCCGGACGCGATGGCGGCCTTCGCCGGCGAACTGGCCGATCGCGAGGTGCGGATGCCGGCCTTGCACGATCGCTTCGCGTTGTGAGGCCATGACAACGATCGGGATTGCGGTTCCTGGTCCTGGGTGGAGTCGTCATGAAGAACATCTTTGTCCTGGGGCTGGACGACTTCAATCTGCTGGAAATGCGTGCCTTGCCGGCCGCCGTGGACTATCGCCTCCATCCGTTGTTTCGGCACGGCGAGGTGAAGGCCGTTCCCGACTTCCCGGTGAGGGAACTGTACGAGGGGGCGATCGCGCGACTCGAGCGCTTCGCCGAGCCGATCGATGCCATCGTCGGTTACTGGGACTTCCCGGTGAGCACCCTGCTGCCGCTGCTGTGTCGGCATTTCGGCCTGCCGACGCCCTCGTTCGAGGCCGTGCTCAAGTGCGAGCACAAGTACTGGAGCCGTCTCGAGCAACGACGTTTGATTCCGGAACACATCCCGCCCTTCGGCGTGGTCGACCCCTTCTCGAAGCGCTTTCGGGAACGCCTCGACATCGACTATCCGTTCTGGATCAAGCCCGTCCGTGCCGCCAGCTCGCACCTGGGGTTCATGGTGCGCAACCCCCGTGACCTGGAAAAGGCCATCCAGGCCATCCGGGCGAAGATCGGCCGTTTCGCCCGGCCGTTCAATTACCTGTTGCAGTTCGCCGAGCTGCCCCCCGAGGTCGCCGCCATCGACGGCCACCATTGCATCGTCGAAGGGCTCATCTCCCGTGGGAGGCAGTGCACCCTGGAAGGGTACGTCTACCGGGGGGAGGTCAGGATCTATGGCGCGGTCGACTCGATTCGCGAGGGTCGGCACCGTTCCTGCTTCTCGCGCTATCAGTACCCCTCATCCCTTCCCGGCCGCGTCCGGCGGCGGATGAGCGAGATAGTCGCGCGTTTCCTGAACGGGATCGGTTTCGACCACGGCCCCTTCAACGCGGAGTTCTATTGGGACCGTCGGCATGGGCGGATCTGGCTGCTGGAGATCAACAACCGGATCTCCAAGTCCCATTGTCCGCTGTTCCGTCATGTCGACGGCCTGTCCCATCACCAGGTGATGCTCGATCTCGGCCTGGGCAAGCGGCCCGACTTCCCCCATCGCCAGGGAGCCTACCGTTACGCGGCCAAGTTCATGTGGCGACGGTATCGGGATGCCAGGGTGACAAAGGTCCCCAACGAAGCGGAGCTACGCAGGCTCGGGGAGCGTTTCCCCAGCGCTCAGGTCCAGCTGCATGTCCACGAGGGCATGCGGCTGTCGGAACTGGCGGATCAGGACAGCTACAGCTACGAAATCGCCGTGATCTTCCTCGGCGCCGACAGTCAGAAGTCGCTGCTGCAGAAGTACGCCCGGCTGCGGCGGTCGATCCCGCTCGAGATGGCGCCACTCTAGGCGTGACACGAGCCTGGAGCGGGAATCACCGTCTCAACGAGACGGCGTCGCCCGTCCATGAGAAGGGGCGACGTCGTCGTGGGGCGTGGCCTCAGTGCTGGAGGTGCAGGCCGCACTCGCGCTTCGCTTCCACCTTGGTGGGATCGAAGTAGTCGAACTCGTTGGGCAGGTCGTGGGTCTGCAGGTACTGGTAGAGGTCGCGGGCGGTCCACTGCAGCAGGGGCGCGATCTTGAGCAGGCCATCGGCGTTGCGGGAGACGGCGTCCATCTGGGCGCGCTCGGGAGTGTCCTCGGCACGCAGGGCGGTGAACCAGACGTCCGGCGCCATCTCGCGCAGCGCCCGGGTGAAGGGCTCGAGCTTGACCTCCTCGGTGAAGGCGGCATGGCGCGGGTCGTCGATGCCCGGCATGGGGCCGTCCACGGCCTCGCGGTGGGCCCGGGTGCGACGGGGCAGGTAGGTGATCAGGTTGAGGTCGAGCCGCTTCACCAGGGCATCGGCATACCGATAGGTGGCCTCGGTGTTGTAGCCATGGTCCATCCACACGATCGGGATGTCCGGGCGCTGCCGCGTCACCATGTGCAGGATCACCGCCTCGAAGGGGCGGAAGTTGGTGGTGCAGATCGGCCGGCTGCCCTGCGCCAGGGCCCAGCGAATGAGGGCCTCGGGATCATTGCCCAGCTCGCGGTTGACGGCGTCGAGTTGTGGTTCCATGGGCGGCTCCAGATGGGGTTCTCGATCGCGCTACCCTAGCAGAGCCGGCGGAGCCTTCCCCAATACCGATTCATTGGATATTTATGCCTTATACGATTAAAAGAGTCGGTTTCTTATTCTTTTGGGGATTGCTCCGGTGAGTCGCTCAGGGCCGCCATCAGGTGGCGGATCTTGTCCAGGGTCTCGGTGTATTCCGCCTCCCCCCGGGAGTCGGCCACCAGGCCGCCCCCGCCCCAGAGATGCAGCCGGCCCTGGGCGGCCACGGCGGTGCGGATGGCGATGGAGGTGTCCATGTGGCCCCGCACGTCCACGTAGCCCAGGCTGCCGCAGTAGGCGCTGCGCGCCGAGGGTTCCAGCTCGTCGATGATCTGCATGGCGCGCACCTTGGGCGCGCCGGTGATGGAGCCGCCGGGGAAGGCCGCCGCCAGCAGGTCCAGGGGCGAGTGGGTGTCGGCCAGCTCGCCGGTGACCACGCTGACCAGATGATGGACGTTGGCATAGCTCTCCAGCCCACACAGTTGCGGCACTCGCACGCTGCCGGGACGGCACACCCGGCCCAGGTCGTTCCGCAGCAGGTCGACGATCATGACGTTCTCGGCGCGATCCTTGACGCTGCCCGCCAGTTCCTCGGCCAGGCGCCGGTCCTCCGCCGGCGTGGCGCCGCGGGGGCGGGTGCCCTTGATCGGCCGGGTCTCCACCCGCCCGTCGGCGCAGTGCAGGAAGCGCTCCGGCGAGAGCGACAGGATCGCCCGGTCGTCCCAGGCGAGGAAGCCCGAGAAGGGCGTGGGGGTGGCCCGGCGCAGGCGGCGATAGGCCGACCACAGGTCGCCCGCGAAGGGGGCGCTGAAGCGCTGGGCAAGGTTGATCTGGTAGCAGTCCCCCTCGCGGATGTAGCGCTGGACGGCCTCGAAGCGTTCGAGATAGTCCTCACGATGCATCTCCGCGGTGAAGTCGCCGATCAGCCGGAAGCCGCCGATCTCCCGCTCGGGGGCCGCCAGCCAGCCCAGCACCTGGGCGCGGCGTTCCGGGGTCGCCACCAGCCAGGCCTCCCGGCGCTCGTGGTCCTGGATCAGGGCCCAGTCGTAGAGCCCGACCCGGCTGGCCGGCAAGCGGGCCACTGGTCGGGCCAGGCCGGCCACGGGCTCCAGGCAACGCCCCAGGTCATAGCTCCAGTAGCCGATCAACCCGCCCAGGAAAGGCAGGTCGCTGTCGGGCACCGTGGACGGGAGGCGCTCGAGCAGGGCCTGCTGGGCAGCGAAGGGGCCCAGGCCTTGCAGGGCGTCGTCCCCGTGGGGCTGACCATGATCATCGATCTCCAGCACGCTCAGCGGGTCGCTGGAGAGGATGTCATAGCGCCCGCCAGGGGCGACGGGGCGGCCGCTGTCCAGCAGCACGGCGGCCGGGCGTCGGCGCAGTGCCGCGAAGCGTTCCAGGGGCGAGTCCTGGTAGGGCAGGGGAGTGATCTCGAGTGGTGATGTCATCAATGGCGCTTCCCTCAACAGGCCGCACATTCTAGGCGCCATGAACCGCTTTGTCCCTGTCCCGGTGGCCATCGGAGGGGGACGGGGTGTCAACGCAGGCGAGGCATGCCCGTCCTGACGACCTAGCAACCGCTTGGTTGTTTACAACCAAAGGGGGAGAACCCCGACTCTCCTGCCATATTGACCCATGGGTGGGCACTGACTACAGTGCATACACCAATCAATTGTCGACAATCATCATGACCAACGCCTCGACCTCCCCGGCCAACAGCAGCGAAGTCCGCACCCTGGCGGAGCGGGTATTCCAGCAGCTCCAGGACGCCATCGTGCGCGGCGAACTGGCCCCGGGCAGCAAGATCACCGAGCCCGGCCTGTCGCGAGCCTACGGCATCTCGCGCGGCCCCCTGCGGGAGGCCATGCGCCGACTGGAAGCGCACCGCCTGATCGAGCGGGTACCCCATGTGGGCGCCCGGGTGGTCAAGCTGTCCATCAAGGAGCTCCTCGAGCTGTTCGACGTGCGCGAGGCCCTGGAGAGCATGGCCGCAAGGCTCGCCGCCGAGCACATGACCGCCGAGGAGATCGCCGGCCTGCGCGAGGTGCTGGCGGTCCACGAACGTCAGAGCGACCTGCGCCGAGGCGAGGCCTACTACCAGCGCGAGGGCGATCTGGACTTCCACTATCGCATCGTCCAGGGCAGCCACAACAGGATGCTGATGGGCATGCTCTGTGACGACCTCTATTACCTGGTGCGGCTGTATCGTACCCAGTACAGCGCCAGCGGGACCCGCCCCCAGCGAGCCTTCGTCGAGCATCACCGCATCGTCGATGCCATCGAGGCCGGCGACGCCGAGCTCGCCGAGCTGCTGATGCGGCGTCACGTCAGCGCCTCCCGGGAGAACGTCGTCGAGCGCTACGCCGCCTCCCTCGAACAGCAACCCGAGCCGTCCGCCTGAGGACGTCCCCTCGATACCGGAGAGACTCCATGACACGATCCACCCCCGGCGCCCGTTTCCGCGCCGCCCTCGAGGCCAATCGTCCGCTGCCCATCGTCGGCACCATCAACGCCTATACTGCCATGATGGCCGAGCGCGTCGGTCATCAGGCCATCTACCTGTCCGGCGGCGGCGTCGCCAATGCTTCCTTCGGCCTGCCCGACCTGGGCATCACCACCATGAACGACGTGGTCGAGGACGCCCACCGCATCTGCGGCGCCAGCGACGTGCCGCTGCTGGTGGACATCGACACCGGTTGGGGCGGGGCCTTCAACATCGCCCGCACCGTCAAGGAGATGCAGCGGGCCGGGGTGGCCGCCGTGCACCTGGAGGACCAGGTGGCCCAGAAGCGCTGCGGGCATCGCCCCAACAAGGCCATCGTCTCCCAGGGCGAGATGGTCGACCGCGTCAAGGCCGCCGCCGATGCGCGCCTCGATCCGGACTTCTACCTGATCGCCCGTACCGATGCCTTCCAGAAGGAGGGGCTGGAGGCCGCCATCGAGCGCGCCAACGCCTGTATCGAGGCCGGGGCCGACGCCATCTTCGCCGAGGCGGTGCATACCCTGGACGACTACCGGGCCTTCTGCGAGGCGATCGATGCCCCGATCCTGGCCAACATCACCGAATTCGGTGCCACCCCGCTGTTCAGCCAGGAGGAGCTCGCCGAGGTGGGCTGCCGCATGGTGCTCTACCCGCTGTCCGCCTTCCGGGCCATGAACGCCGCGGCGCTCAAGGTCTACCAGAGCATCCATGACCAGGGCCACCAGCGCGACGTGGTGGAGCTGATGCAGACCCGCGAGGAGCTCTACGACTTCCTGAACTATCACGACTTCGAGCGCAAGCTCGACGCCCTGTTCGCCGAACAGGATGGCGGCCAGTAAGCGTTCAGTCATAACAAGCCTCACCAAGGAGACACGACCATGGCAGACAAACCGATCGGCGGCGCCGGCCTGCGTGGCCAGAGCGCCGGCTCCACCGCCCTGTGTACCGTCGGCAAGAGCGGCGCCGGCCTGACCTATCGCGGCTATGACATCCAGGAGCTGGCCGACAAGGCGCGTTTCGAGGAAGTGGCCTATCTGTTGCTCAAGGGCAAGCTGCCCAACCAGGCGGAGCTGGACGCCTACGTCACCAAGCTCAAGGGCCTCCGGGGCCTGCCCCAGGCGCTCAAGACCGTGCTCGAGCAGATCCCCGCCGACGCCCACCCCATGGACGTGATGCGCACCGGCGCCTCCATGCTGGGCAACCTCGAGACCGAGGAGAGCTTCGAGCAGCAGCAGGACGTCTCCGACCGCCTGCTGGCGGCGCTGCCGTCCATCATCTGCTACTGGTACCGCTTCAGTCACGACGGCGTGCGCATCGACACCGAGACCGACGACGACTCCGTGGGCGGCCACTTCCTGCACCTGCTGCGCGGTGCGCCGGCCTCCGAGCTCCACGCCCGGGTGATGAACGTCTCGCTGATCCTCTATGCCGAGCACGAGTTCAACGCCTCGACCTTCACCGCGCGGGTCTGCGCCTCGACCCTGTCCGACATGCACTCCTGCGTGACCGGCGCCATCGGCTCGCTGCGCGGCCCGCTGCACGGCGGCGCCAACGAGGCGGCCATGGCGATGATCGAGAACTGGCAGTCGCCGGAAGAGGCCGAGCGCGAGATCCTCGGCATGCTCGAGCGCAAGGACAAGATCATGGGGTTCGGCCACGCCATCTACCGCGAGTCCGATCCGCGCAACGCCATCATCAAGAAGTGGTCCAAGCAGCTGGCCGAGGACGTGGGCGACACCGTCCTGTATCCGGTCTCCGAGCGCGTCGAGGCGGTGATGTGGCGCGAGAAGAAGCTGTTCTGCAACGCCGACTTCTTCCACGCCAGCGCCTACCACTTCATGGACATCCCCACCAAGCTGTTCACCCCGATCTTCGTCTGCTCGCGGGTGACCGGCTGGTGCGCCCATGTCTTCGAGCAGCGCGAGAACAACCGCATCATCCGCCCGAGCGCCGACTACACCGGGCCGGAGCACAGCGAGTGGGTGCCGATCGAGGAACGCCCCTGACCTGCCTGCTCGATCACCCGTCATGACGGGTGCCGGCGGCAAGACGACGCGGGGCGCCGCGGCGCCCCGCCAAGTGCCGGCTCCCCGGAGCCTGCCGCCGGCAGGCCCCGCGGAGCCGTCGGCTGGATAGCCACTGCTGCCGCCTGATTTCTTCTGTCCACGACCCGATGGTGGCCACGCCATGAATACCGATTACCGCAAGCCCCTGCCCGGCACCGGGCTGGACTACTTCGATACCCGCGAGGCGGTCGAGGCGATTCGTCCCGGCGCCTTCGAGACATTGACCTACACCGCCCGGGTGCTGGCCGAGCAGCTGGTGCGCCGTTGCGAGCCGGGCCTGCGCGACGCCGCCCTCGAGCAGATCATCGACGGCAAGCGCGACCTGGACTTCCCCTGGTACCCGGCACGGGTGGTCTGCCACGACATCCTCGGCCAGACGGCGCTGGTCGACCTGGCCGGCCTGCGCGACGCCATCGCCGAGCGCGGCGGCGACCCGGCCAAGGTCAACCCGGTGGTACCCACCCAGCTGATCGTCGACCACTCCCTGGCCGTGGAGCACGCCGGCTACGAGCCGGATGCCTTCGAGCGGAACCGGGCGGTGGAGGATCGCCGCAACGAGGATCGCTTCCACTTCATCGACTGGACGCGCACCGCCTTCGAGAACGTCGACGTCATCCCCGCCGGCAACGGCATCATGCACCAGATCAACCTGGAGAAGATGTCGCCGGTGGTGCAGGCCCGCGAGGGCGTGGCCTTCCCCGACACCTGCGTGGGCACCGACAGCCATACCCCGCACATCGACTGCCTGGGGGTGATCGCCATCGGCGTGGGCGGCCTCGAGGCCGAGACCGTGATGCTGGGTCGCCCCTCGATGATGCGCCTGCCCGACATCGTCGGCGTCAAGCTCACCGGCAAGCGCCAGCCCGGCATCACCGCCACCGACATCGTGCTGGCGATCACCGAGTTCCTGCGCCAGGAGCGCGTGGTCGGCGCCTACCTGGAGTTCTTCGGCGAGGGCGCGGCGAGCCTGACCATCGGCGACCGCGCCACCATCTCCAACATGACCCCGGAGTACGGCGCCACGGCGGCGATGTTCTACATCGACGACCAGACCCTAGACTACCTCAAGCTCACCGGCCGCGAGCCGGAGCAGGTGGCGCTGGTCGAGCAGTACGCCAAGACCAACGGCCTGTGGGCCGACGACCTGACCGGCGCGCGGTACGAGCGGGTGCTGGAGTTCGACCTCTCCACCGTGGAGCGCAACCTGGCCGGGCCGTCCAACCCGCACCGTCGCCTGCCGACCCGGGCGCTGCACGAGCGCGGCATCGCCGTCGATTGCGACAAGGCCCGGGAGGAGGAGCGCGAGGGGCTGATGCCCGACGGCGCGGTGATCATCGCCGCCATCACCAGCTGCACCAACACCTCCAATCCGCGCAATGTGGTGGCCGCCGGCCTGCTGGCCAAGAAGGCCAACGAGCTGGGGCTCATCCGCAAGCCCTGGGTGAAGTCGTCCTTCGCGCCGGGCTCCAAGGTGGCCCGCCTCTACCTGGAGGAAGCCGGCCTGCTGCCCGAGCTGGAAAAGCTCGGCTTCGGCATCGTCGCCTACGCCTGCACCACCTGCAACGGCATGTCCGGCGCCCTGGACCCGAAGATCCAGCAGGAGATCATCGACCGCGACCTCTATGCCACGGCGGTGCTCTCCGGCAACCGCAACTTCGACGGGCGCATCCATCCCTATGCCAAGCAGGCCTTCCTGGCCTCGCCGCCGCTGGTGGTCGCCTACGCCATCGCCGGCACCGTGCGCTTCGACATCGAGCAGGACGCGCTGGGCACCGACCCGGACGGCAACCCCATCACCCTCAAGGACCTGTGGCCCTCCGACGAGGAGATCGACGCCATCGTCGGCGAGTACGTCAAGCCGGAGCAGTTCCAGCAGGTCTACATCCCGATGTTCGACCTGGACGCCGTGGAGGCCGCCGAGAGCCCGCTTTACGACTGGCGCCCGCAGAGCACCTACATCCGTCGTCCGCCCTACTGGGAGGGCGCCATGGCCGGCGAGCGAGCGCTGACCGGCATGCGGCCGCTGGCGATCCTGCCGGACAACATCACCACCGATCACCTGTCGCCGTCCAACGCCATCATGGCCGACAGCGCCGCCGGCGAGTACCTGGCGAAGATGGGCCTGCCGGAAGAGGACTTCAACTCCTACGCCACCCACCGCGGCGATCACCTGACCGCCCAGCGGGCGACGCTGGCCAATCCCAAGCTGTTCAACGAGATGGTCCGCGACGAGGCCGGCGAGGTGATCCAGGGCTCGCTGGCGCGCGTCGAGCCGGAAGGCAAGGTGACGCGCATGTGGGAGGCCATCGAGACCTACATGGAGCGCCGCCAGCCCTTGATCATCATCGCCGGCGCCGACTACGGCCAGGGCTCGTCCCGGGACTGGGCGGCCAAGGGCGTGGCGCTGGCCGGCGTGGAGGCGATCGTCGCCGAGGGCTTCGAGCGCATCCACCGCACCAACCTGATCGGCATGGGCGTCATGCCGCTGCAGTTCGAGGAAGGCACCACCCGCCACACCCTGGGGCTGGACGGCACCGAGACCTATGACGTCGAGGGCGCGCCGGCTCCCGGGGCGGCCCTGACCCTGGTGATCCACCGCCAGGACGGCGGCGTCGAGCGGGTGCCGGTCATCTGTCGACTGGATACCGCGGAAGAGGTGTCGATCTACAAGGCGGGCGGCGTGCTGCAGCGATTCGCCCAGGACTTTCTGGAATCCGAGGAGGCGGCCAGCGCATGACGCAGATCAGGATTCCCGCCACCTACATGCGTGGCGGCACCAGCAAGGGCGTGTTCTTCCGCCTCGATGACCTCCCCGAGGCGGCCCGCGAGCCCGGCCCGGCCCGGGATGCCCTGCTGTTGCGGGTGATCGGCAGCCCCGATCCCTACGGCAAGCAGATCGACGGGATGGGCGGGGCCACCTCGAGCACCAGCAAGACGGTGATCCTGTCGAAGAGCGAGTCCCCCGACCACGACGTCGACTACCTGTTCGGCCAGGTCTCCATCGATCGGCCGTTCGTCGACTGGAGCGGGAATTGCGGCAATCTCTCGGCGGCGGTCGGGCCCTTCGCCATCGGCAACGGCCTGGTCGACCCGGCGCGCCTCCCGCGCAACGGCATCGCCGAGGTCCGCATCTGGCAGGCCAACATCGGCAAGACCATCATCGCCCATGTGCCGATCACCGACGGCGAGGTCCAGGAGACCGGCGACTTCGAGCTCGACGGCGTGACCTTCCCGGCCGCCGAGGTGGCGGTGGATTTCATGGATCCCGCCGACGGCGAAGGGGCCATGTTTCCCACCGGCAACGTCGTCGACGACCTGGAGGTGCCGGGCGTCGGCACCCTCCGGGCGACGCTGATCGACGCCGGCATCCCCACGGTCTTCGTCGATGCCGAGGCCATCGGCTACACCGGGGCCGAGCTGCAGGAGGCCATCAACGGCGATCCCGAGGCGTTGACCCGGTTCGAGTCGATCCGCGCCCACGGCGCCCTGCGCATGGGGCTCATCGAGCATCTCGACGAGGCGGCCCATCGGCAGCACACCCCCAAGGTGGCCTTCGTGGCGCCGCCCCGGGACTACGTCGCCTCCAGCGGCAAGAGCGTGGCCGGAAGCGACATCGACCTGCTGGTGCGCGCGCTGTCCATGGGCAAGCTGCATCACGCCATGATGGGCACGGCCGCCGTGGCCATCGCCACCGCGGCCGCCGTGCCCGGCACCCTCGTGAACCTGGCTGCCGGCGGCGGCGAGCGTACCGAGGTCCGTTTCGGCCATCCCTCCGGCACCCTGAGGGTGGGGGCCGAGGCGCGCGAGGGCGGCGGGGGCTGGACGGCGGTCAAGGCGACCATGAGCCGCAGCGCCCGGGTGTTGATGGAGGGCTGCGTCCGGGTGCCCGACGACAGCTTCTGACTCCTCCCGCGGACGTCGGTCATCCGGAATGGCGTTCTCCTGCCGCGCCCCGGTTCATCCCGGGGCGCTTTTCTATAGTAAGGGAGGACATCCGACGTCGCGGCAGGAGGGAAGCATGAGCGCCACCGTGGAAGCCAACGTCCGTCCGGACTATGACGACGAGCTGCAGAAGATCGCCGATTACGTCTTGCACTATCGCATCGACAGCGAGGAGGCGTTCGAGACCGCCCGTCACTGCCTGATGGACACCCTCGGGTGCGGGCTGCTGGCGCTGCGCTTCCCGGAGTGCACCAAGCATCTGGGGCCCCTGGTGGAAGGCACCCAGGTGCCCCACGGGTCGCGGGTTCCTGGCACCGCCCTTCGACTGGACCCGGTCAAGGCAGCCTGGGACATCGGGGCCCTGATCCGCTGGCTGGACTACAACGACACCTGGTTGGCCGCCGAGTGGGGGCATCCCTCCGACAACCTCGGGGGCATCCTGGCCGTCGCGGATCACCTCTCCCAGAAGCGAATCACCGAGGGCGAGGCTCCCCTCACCATGCGCACCGTGCTCGAGGCCATGATCAAGGCTCACGAGATCCAGGGCGTGCTGGCGCTCGAGAACGCCTTCAACCGGGTCGGCCTCGACCATGTCGTGCTGGTCAAGGTGGCGACCACCGCCGTGGTCGCCCACTTGATGGGCGCCGACCGCGAACGGCTGCTCTCCGCCCTGTCCCATGCCTGGGTGGATGGCCAGAGCCTGCGCACCTACCGGCATGCGCCCAATGCCGGCTCGCGCAAGAGCTGGGCCGCAGGCGATGCCACCTCCCGAGGGGTTCGCCTGGCCGATATCGCCCTGCGCGGCGAGATGGGCGTTCCCGGCGCGCTGTCGGCTCCCCAGTGGGGCTTCTATGACGTCCTGTTCAGCCACACCAACAAGGATCTGGCGACCAAGCCGGAGGGGGAGCGACGATTCCACTTCCAGCGGGAATTCGGCAGCTATGTGATGGAGCATATCCTGTTCAAGATTGCCTTCCCCGCCGAGTTCCACGCCCAGACCGCCTGTGAGGCGGCCGTGACCCTGCACCCCCGGGTCAGGGATCGTCTGGACGAGATCGAGCGCATCGTGCTGACCACCCACGAGTCGGCCATCCGCATCATCTCCAAGACGGGCGACCTGGCCAACCCTGCCGACCGTGACCATTGCCTGCAGTACATGACCGCGGTGCCCCTGGCCTTCGGCGAATTGACCGCCGAGCATTACGAGGATGACTTCCATGCCGCCCATCCGGTGATCGACGACCTGCGGGCCCGCATGGAGGTGGTCGAGGATCCGGAATATTCCCGGGACTACCTCGATCCCGACAAGCGCTCCATCGCCAACGCCATCCAGGTGTTCTTCACCGACGGCACGAGCACCGAAAAGGTCGAGGTCGAGTTTCCCCTTGGCCACCGCCGCCGCCGGGCCGAGGGGATCCCGGTGCTGGAAGAGAAGTTCCGCCGCAACCTGGCCACTCGCTTCCCGGCGTGGCGTTGCAACCGGATCTTCGCCCTCTGCCAGGATTCGGCGCATCTCGAGAGCATGCCGGTCAATCGCTTCCTCGATCACTTCATGATCTGACGGCCGCCGTCGCGCGGTTTTGGCTCGGGGGAGGCCGCCATGCCGAAACGGCATGGCGACGCCTTGGTAAGATCGCCGTCCCTGGTCTACAATTTTTTGATGCAAGGGGCTTGCGTCGTCCCGGGTTAATCCGTAAAGTACGCATCCGCTGCCGGCGACGGGTCACGTCCCAGGCGGTGAAGAGTGGCAGAAGTGCTTGTTTTGCCGAGGGTTTTTCGAAGGTTTCGAGAATCGCCCGCTTGACGGGCTCGCCGGTTTCGGTAGAATGCCCGCCACTCGATCGGACGCCATCTCGCCGAGATGGTCGCACGGTCGCCCGGGTCGCTTCCTCGGAAGTGGTCGAAAAAAAACGGGTTTGACACGACGCGCCGATCACGTAGAATACGCCTTCCTTGCAGGGCGCCGGCCAAGCGGACGGCAATGCAAGATGCTCTTTAACAATCGATCAGGTAATTCATGTGGGCGCTTGTCGGGATGTCGGTGACCAGTCACTGAATATCAAGGCAAGCGACTCGTCAAACGAGACGTTTGAACCTTGAGCCAGGTTTGGTTCCTGCCTTATGGAACTATCAAGCTTTTAAACTGAAGAGTTTGATCATGGCTCAGATTGAACGCTGGCGGCAGGCCTAACACATGCAAGTCGAGCGGAAACGATGGAAGCTTGCTTCCAGGCGTCGAGCGGCGGACGGGTGAGTAATGCATAGGAATCTGCCCGGTAGTGGGGGATAACCTGGGGAAACCCAGGCTAATACCGCATACGTCCTACGGGAGAAAGCAGGGGATCTTCGGACCTTGCGCTATCGGATGAGCCTATGTCGGATTAGCTAGTTGGTGAGGTAATGGCTCACCAAGGCCGCGATCCGTAGCTGGTCTGAGAGGATGATCAGCCACATCGGGACTGAGACACGGCCCGAACTCCTACGGGAGGCAGCAGTGGGGAATATTGGACAATGGGCGAAAGCCTGATCCAGCCATGCCGCGTGTGTGAAGAAGGCCCTCGGGTTGTAAAGCACTTTCAGTGAGGAAGAACGCTTGCGGGTTAATACCCCGCAGGAAGGACATCACTCACAGAAGAAGCACCGGCTAACTCCGTGCCAGCAGCCGCGGTAATACGGAGGGTGCGAGCGTTAATCGGAATTACTGGGCGTAAAGCGCGCGTAGGCGGCTTGATAAGCCGGTTGTGAAAGCCCCGGGCTCAACCTGGGAACGGCATCCGGAACTGTCAGGCTAGAGTGCAGGAGAGGAAGGTAGAATTCCCGGTGTAGCGGTGAAATGCGTAGAGATCGGGAGGAATACCAGTGGCGAAGGCGGCCTTCTGGACTGACACTGACGCTGAGGTGCGAAAGCGTGGGTAGCAAACAGGATTAGATACCCTGGTAGTCCACGCCGTAAACGATGTCGACTAGCCGTTGGGGTCCTCGAGACCTTTGTGGCGCAGTTAACGCGATAAGTCGACCGCCTGGGGAGTACGGCCGCAAGGTTAAAACTCAAATGAATTGACGGGGGCCCGCACAAGCGGTGGAGCATGTGGTTTAATTCGATGCAACGCGAAGAACCTTACCTACCCTTGACATCGAGCGAACTTTCCAGAGATGGATTGGTGCCTTCGGGAACGCTCAGACAGGTGCTGCATGGCTGTCGTCAGCTCGTGTTGTGAAATGTTGGGTTAAGTCCCGTAACGAGCGCAACCCTTGTCCCTATTTGCCAGCGATTCGGTCGGGAACTCTAGGGAGACTGCCGGTGACAAACCGGAGGAAGGTGGGGACGACGTCAAGTCATCATGGCCCTTACGGGTAGGGCTACACACGTGCTACAATGGCCGGTACAGAGGGTTGCAATGCCGCGAGGTGGAGCTAATCCCAAAAAGCCGGTCTCAGTCCGGATCGGAGTCTGCAACTCGACTCCGTGAAGTCGGAATCGCTAGTAATCGTGAATCAGAATGTCACGGTGAATACGTTCCCGGGCCTTGTACACACCGCCCGTCACACCATGGGAGTGGACTGCACCAGAAGTGGTTAGCCTAACTTCGGAGGGCGATCACCACGGTGTGGTTCATGACTGGGGTGAAGTCGTAACAAGGTAGCCGTAGGGGAACCTGCGGCTGGATCACCTCCTTAATCGACGACGTCGCCGGCACCCGGCAAGTGCCCACAATGAATTACCTGATCGGCCAGAGCAAAGACTGTTTGGGTATAGGCCCAGCGTGACCAATGGGTCTGTAGCTCAGTTGGTTAGAGCGCACCCCTGATAAGGGTGAGGTCGGCAGTTCAAGTCTGCCCAGACCCACCATTCTCTCGCTCAGTTGGTTGGAGCGCACCCCAGGGTGTGAAAGAGAGGAGGGTGAGGTCGCCGGGTTTCTTCAAGTCTGCCCAGACCCACCAAATTTGCGCAATACGTCGTTGCTTTCCTCCTCGTGTAGCAGGCTACACGTCGGCGAAAAGCGCCTCGTCTTGCACAAATTCCCATGTCGCGTGATGGGTGAGTCAGAGGGGCCTTAGCTCAGCTGGGAGAGCGCCTGCCTTGCACGCAGGAGGTCACCGGTTCGATCCCGGTAGGCTCCACCACGCTTGAGCTTGAAGCCGGAAGCTCGAAGAATCCCGACAGTCACTGAAGTTTTAAGCTAGACGCTTGAAAGGCAGGCCCTTTCTTCAAGCTTCCAGCTTAAAGCTTCTCGCTTTAAACGCTCTTTAACAATGTGAATCATGCTGACAAAGGCTCTTCCCGAGAGGGAAGGGCATGAGATACGTCTCAAGCGTATCCGGCAATTGTCGTTGTCGTCATCGCGGATCAGACCCCTTGGGGTTATATGGTCAAGCGATGAAGCGCATACGGTGGATGCCTTGGCAGCCAGAGGCGATGAAGGACGTGGAAGCCTGCGATAAGGCTCGGCGAGGTGGCAAACAACCTGCGACCCGGGCATTTCCGAATGGGGAAACCCACTCAGGGTAACCTGAGTATCCCGCACTGAATCCATAGGTGCGGGAGGCGAACCGGGGGAACTGAAACATCTAAGTACCCCGAGGAAAAGAAATCAACCGAGATTCCCCCAGTAGCGGCGAGCGAACGGGGACCAGCCCTTAAGCATGTGACCGGTTAGGCGAATGAGCTGGGAAGCTCAACGATACAGGGTGATAGTCCCGTAGCCGAAAGCCTGATCATGTGAAATCGAGTAGGTCGGGGCACGTGAAACCTTGACTGAAGACGGGGGGACCATCCTCCAAGGCTAAATACTCCTGGCTGACCGATAGTGAACCAGTACCGTGAGGGAAAGGCGAAAAGAACCCCGGAGAGGGGAGTGAAATAGACCCTGAAACCGTATGCGTACAAGCAGTGGGAGCGGGCGCGTCCCGTGACCGCGTACCTTTTGTATAATGGGTCAGCGACTTATTTTCAGTGGCGAGCTTAACCGTATAGGGGAGGCGTAGGGAAACCGAGTCTTAACTGGGCGACCAGTCGCTGGGAATAGACCCGAAACCGGGCGATCTATCCATGAGCAGGGTGAAGGTTGAGTAACATCAACTGGAGGCCCGAACCAGGATCTGTTGAAAAAGATTTGGATGACTTGTGGATCGGAGTGAAAGGCTAATCAAGCCCGGAGATAGCTGGTTCTCCTCGAAAGCTATTTAGGTAGCGCCTCACGTATCACCGCCGGGGGTAGAGCACTGTTTCGGCTAGGGGGTCATCCCGACTTACCAAACCGAGGCAAACTCCGAATACCGGTGAGTGCCAGCGTGGGAGACACACAGCGGGTGCTAACGTCCGTTGTGAAAAGGGAAACAACCCAGACCGTCAGCTAAGGTCCCGAAATCCTGGTTAAGTGGGAAACGATGTGGGAAGGCTTAGACAGCTAGGAGGTTGGCTTAGAAGCAGCCATCCTTTAAAGAAAGCGTAATAGCTCACTAGTCGAGTCGGCCTGCGCGGAAGATGTAACGGGGCTCAAACCAGGTACCGAAGCTACGGGTGCGTCGAATGACGCGCGGTAGAGGAGCGTCGTGTACGCCGACGAAGGTCAATCGAGAGGTTGGCTGGAGGTATCACGAGTGCGAATGCTGACATGAGTAACGATAAGGGGAGTGAAAAACTCCCCCGCCGGAAGACCAAGGGTTTCTGTTCGACGCTAATCGGAGCAGAGTGAGTCGGCCCCTAAGGCGAGGCCGAAAGGCGTAGTCGATGGGAAACGGGTCAATATTCCCGTACCTCACTGTATTGCGATGGGGGGACGAAGAAGGCTAGGTGAGCCAGGCGTTGGTTGTCCTGGTGAAAGTCAGTAGGCCGAGGAATCAGGCAAATCCGGTTCCTCAAGGCCGAGAGACGAGACGAACAGACTACGGTCTGGAAGTCATCGATGCCACGCTTCCAGGAAAAGCCTCTAAGCTTCAGATACAGTGGGACCGTACCCCAAACCGACACAGGTGGTCAGGTAGAGAATACCAAGGCGCTTGAGAGAACTCGGGTGAAGGAACTAGGCAAAATGGTGCCGTAACTTCGGGAGAAGGCACGCCGCCGTTACGTGAAGGCCCTCGCGGCCGGAGCGGAAGGCGGTCGAAGATACCAGGTGGCTGCAACTGTTTATTAAAAACACAGTACTCTGCAAACGCGTAAGCGGACGTATAGGGTATGACGCCTGCCCGGTGCCGGAAGGTTAATTGATGGTGTTAGCGTAAGCGAAGCTCCTGATCGAAGCCCCGGTAAACGGCGGCCGTAACTATAACGGTCCTAAGGTAGCGAAATTCCTTGTCGGGTAAGTTCCGACCTGCACGAATGGCGTAATGATGGCCACGCTGTCTCCACCCGAGACTCAGTGAAATTGAAATCGCAGTGAAGATGCTGTGTACCCGCGGCTAGACGGAAAGACCCCGTGAACCTTTACTACAGCTTCACACTGGACGCTGATGTTGCTTGTGTAGGATAGCTGGGAGGCTTGGAAACCCGGTCGCCAGATCGGGTGGAGCCGACCTTGAAATACCAGCCTGGCATCATTGGCGTTCTAACTCAGGTCCGTGATCCGGATCGAGGACCGTGTGTGGTGGGTAGTTTGACTGGGGCGGTCTCCTCCCAAAGCGTAACGGAGGAGCACGAAGGTACCCTCAGCACGGTTGGAAATCGTGCAATGAGTGCAAGAGCATAAGGGTGCTTAACTGCGAGACAGACACGTCGAGCAGGTACGAAAGTAGGTTCTAGTGATCCGGTGGTTCTGTATGGAAGGGCCATCGCTCAACGGATAAAAGGTACTCCGGGGATAACAGGCTGATACCGCCCAAGAGTTCACATCGACGGCGGTGTTTGGCACCTCGATGTCGGCTCATCACATCCTGGGGCTGAAGTCGGTCCCAAGGGTATGGCTGTTCGCCATTTAAAGTGGTACGCGAGCTGGGTTTAGAACGTCGTGAGACAGTTCGGTCCCTATCTGCCGTGGGCGCTGGAGATTTGAGAAGCGCTGCTCCTAGTACGAGAGGACCGGAGTGGACGTACCTCTGGTGTTCCGGTTGTCACGCCAGTGGCACTGCCGGGTAGCTATGTACGGACGGGATAACCGCTGAAAGCATCTAAGCGGGAAGCCCCCTTCAAGATGAGATCTCCCCGAGGCCTCGAGCCTCCTGAAGGGCCCAGCAAGACCAGCTGGTTGATAGGCCGGGTGTGGAAGCGCTGCAAGGCGTTGAGCTAACCGGTACTAATGGCCCGTGAGGCTTGACCATATAACACCCAAGTGGTCTGTCGATGACGGACGACAGCGGATACGCGAGACGTAGCTCGCCAGCATGATTCGCATTGCCCTTTTCGCCTGACGACCATAGCGTGCGGGAACCACCTGATCCCATGCCGAACTCAGCAGTGAAACCGCTCAGCGCCGATGGTAGTGTGGGGCTTCCCCATGCGAGAGTAGGTCATCGTCAGGCACTTATTCGGAAAAGGTCCCGGTTGTGACAGCAGCCGGGGCCTTTTCATGTCTGGGCGCCGCCCGAGCGAAGGGCTTCCCCATGGAGAGTCGCGGGGAGCCGCCGTCCGGATGGCCGGCCCGATCATCATCAGGTTCTCATTCGGAACAGGCCCCGGGCTCGAGAGAGCTCGGGGCCTTTTCATTTCAGCATTCGCCATCCCATGCAGAAGCCTCGGGCTCGAAGGAGTCCGGGGCTTTTCTTCATCTGCACCTTCGGCTTGCCGAATGCTGCGAACCTTCACCCTTGCCCCAAGAGGAGAGCGCGGCCGGAGTCGGCCGACAGCATTGCATGAGCGAACGACACGACACCTCGACGACCACCGCCGCTTCCGTCCCGGGGCGGCTGGGTGATCCCCTGGTGATCGGCCTGAGCGTCGGTTTCATCCTGGGGTTCATCGCCCTGTCGCTGTACGACATCGATCTGGTGGCGGAAGGGATCGCCTCGGGCTTTGCCTGGACCGCCGGGACGCTCGGCAGCTATTTTCAGCTTCTCCTGCTGGTGACCTTCCTGGTGGCCATCGGGCTGGCCTTCTCCCCGGTGGCCGGTGCCAGGGTCGGCAATCTCGAGGCTCCCGAGCTGAGTACCTTCAAGTGGCTGTCGATCATCATGTGCACGCTGCTGGCCGGCGGGGGCGTGTTCTTCGCCGCCGGCGAGCCGGTCTACCACTTCGTGGTCACGCCCCCGGCCTTCGACACCGAGGCGGGCACTCCGGAGGCGGTGGCCAGCGCCCTGGCCCAGTCCTTCATGCACTGGGGCTTCCTGGCCTGGGCGGTGCTCGGCTCGCTGACCGCGGTGGTCCTGGCGCATGCTCATTACGTCAAAGGGTTGCCGCTCCAGCCGCGGACCCTGCTTACGCCGGTTCTCGGCGAAGGCATCATGCGCGGCTGGTTCGGCGGCCTGGTGGACGCCCTGTGCGTGATCGCCGTGGTCGCCGGCACCGTGGGGCCGATCGGCTTCCTGGCCACCCAGGTCAGCTTCGGCCTGCACGAGCTGTTCGGGCTGCCCGAGGGCTATGGCACCCAGCTGGCCATCCTGGTCGTCCTGGGCGCGGTCTACGTGACCTCGGCGATGACCGGCATCCACCGCGGCATCCAGCTGCTCAGTCGCTTCAACGTCTTCCTGGCGCTGGCGATCGCCGCGGTGATCTTCCTGTTCGGGCCGACTCAGTTCCTGGTCAACGCTTTCACCCAGGGCTTCGGCGAGTACCTGACTTCCTTCTTCACCATGGCCACCATGACTTCCCAGACCGCCCCGGACTGGTGGATGCAGTGGTGGACGGTGTTCTTCTTCGCCTGGTTCATCGGCTACGGGCCGCTGATGGCGATCTTCGTCGCGCGCATCTCCCGGGGCCGCACCATCCGCCAGATGATCCTGGCCGTGGCGGTGATGGCGCCGATCGCCACCACCGTCTGGTTCACCCTGCTGGGCGGCTCGGGCATCCACTACCAACTGACCGGCGCCATCGACCTGACCTCGGCCCTCGCCGACTTCCAGTTCGACGTGGCGACCCTGACCGTGGCTCAGGCCCTGCCTGGCGGTCCCCTGATGGCCCTGGCCATCCTGGTGCTGACCACCATCTTCGTGGCCACCACCGGGGACTCGATGAGCTACGCGATATCCGTGGTGGGCGCCGGACACGATGCGCCCAATGCCCTGGTCCGGGCCTTCTGGGGCATCGCCATGGCGTTGATGGCGGCGATCCTGTTGTACATGGGAGCCGGTCAGATCGGCGCCCTCCAGCAGTTCATCGTGATCACCGCCATCCCGGTCTCCCTGGTCCTGCTGCCCTCGCTGTGGACGGGGCCTCAGGCGGCCATCGCCATGGCCCGCGAGCAGGGGATCGCCGGGACCGCCCGCCGGCCGTCGCCGAGCGCCTGAAGTCGGTCCGCCCGTCGCTCGTCGACGGGCGTCCTGCTACCATAGCGCCCTCTGTGACGATGGAGCCCGCGCCGTGACCCTGACGACGCCTGCCTTGCTGTTCCCTGCCATTTCGCTGCTGTTGCTGGCCTACACCAACCGTTTCCTGGTGCTGGCCCAGCTGATCCGCAAGCTGGCCGACGAGGTGCGCGACCAGCACCAGGCGACGGCGGCTCGCCAGATCCTGCTGTTGCGCAAGCGGATCTCCCTGACCAAGCGCATGCAGCTGGCCGGGGTGCTGAGCTTCCTGCTGTGCACCCTGTCGATGTTCGCCCTCTTCCTCGAGTGGACCCAGCCGGGCGTCTGGCTGTTCGGCATCAGCCTGGTGAGCCTGTCGATCTCGCTGATCTATTCCTTCTGGGAGATCCTGCTCTCCACCAATGCCCTCAACGTCCAGCTGCAGGACATCGAGGACCTGTGGCGCTCCGCCGGCCGTCGCGAACGCCAGGACAAGGAGTCTCCTTCATCATGACCGTGCCCAATGCCCTGCTGTTGTATTGTCGTCCGGGCTTCGAGCCGGATCTGGCCGCGGAGATCCTCGACAAGGCAGCCCGGCTCGGCGAGCCGGGAGCCCCCCGCTTCGAGCGTGGCGAGGGGAGCGTGCGCTTCGAGCTGGCCGGCGAGCGACCGGCCAATGCGCTGCACCGCGAGCTGCCGCTGACCTCGCTGGTATTCGCCCGTCAGAGCCTGGTGGCCCTGCCGCCTCTCGCCCTCGACCGCGAGGACCGGCTCTCGGCCATCGTCGCCCAGGTCCGGGACAGCGGCTGGAGCTTCGAGTCGGTCTGGCAGGAGACGCCGGACACCAACGAGGCCAAGGCCCTGGCCGGGCTGATCAAGGCACTCCGGCGACCGCTGGAGTCGAGCTTGAGGAAGTGCGGGGCGTTGAGGCGCAAGGCAGGAGGGCGCCGTCTTCATCTGCTGTGGAGCGATGGGGACCGGGTGCAGCTGGGCATGAGCTTCCCGGGGAATCGCAGCGACCTTCCCGGCGGCATCCGCCGGCTGCGCTTTCCCCATGATGCCCCCAGCCGCTCGACCCTGAAGCTCGAGGAAGCCTGGCACGAGTTCGTGCCCCGGGAGCAGTGGGAGGCGCGCCTGGCCGAGGGGATGCAGGCGGCGGACCTGGGCGCGGCTCCGGGGGGCTGGACCTGGCAGCTGGTGCATCGCGGCATGCAGGTGTTCGCCATCGATAACGGACCCATGGATCGCAAGCTGATGGCGACCGGCCTGGTGGAGCACCTCCGGGAGGATGGCTTCGTGTGGGCGCCGCCCGGTCGGCTGGACTGGCTGGTGTGCGATATCGTCGACAAGCCCGCCAGGGTGATCGCCATGGTCGAGCGCTGGCTGATCCGGCGCTGGTGCCGGGAGGCGGTGTTCAATCTCAAGCTGCCGATGAAGCGTCGCTGGGAAGCGGTCGCGGAAGGGCTGGCCCGGCTCGACGAGGCTCTGGCCGAGGCGGGGATACCCGCCGAGATCGGCTGCCGTCACCTCTACCATGATCGGGAAGAGGTGACGGTGCATGTACGGTTGCTGTGCTGAGTCCTCAGTAGCTGTGCTGGTAGACGCGGATGCGCTCTTCTTCGGTGAGCAGCGGGTAGAGGTCCTGCATGATCCGGCTGCGCTGCTCGCTGTCCCGCCACTCCTTCCAGGCGCGCAGGTCGCGCCATGTGGTGATGATCAGGCGTCGGTCGCTGTGCCCCATCTCGACGAGGGTCTCGCCGCCCCCGAATCCCGGGGCGCTCAGGACCTGGCGCATGGCCTCTCGGGCGACCTCCTCGTATTCTGCCTCTAGCCCGGGCATGATACGACGCTCGATAATGATCTTGATCATCCGTTCACTCCCTACTCACTCCGTTTCCCGAGGCGAGGTCATTGATGGTTGATTCCACGGATTCCCTGCCAGCCTGTCATGCCGAGCTGGATACCACCGGACTCTACTGCCCCGAGCCGATCATGCTGATGCACAACAAGGTGCGCGACATGCAGCCGGGCGAGATCCTCAAGGTGATCGCCAGCGATCCGGCCACCACCCGCGACGTGCCCAAGTTCTGTGGCTTCCTCGGTCACGAGCTGGTGGCCCAGCGCGAGGAGGATGGCCGATATCTCTACTTTATCCGCCTGGGTTGAGCCCTCACCACCGAGGGCTTTCAACCCTCCTGGTCGGCGGGCATGACCATCAGCGCCAGGGCCTCCAGGGTGGCGGGATCCTCGCGGCGAATGCGGTTGGCGATCTGGCGCTGGAAGAAGTAGACCACCCGGTGCCGGCTGTGGCCGGGGTAGAGGCAGGCATCACCCGGCAGGATGGGCGTGGAGTCGATCAGGCGCTCGTCGGCCAGCAGGGCCTCCACGGCGCCGTCGCTGTAGAGTCGCCATCCGAACACCTGCTTGAGCTGCCAGGGCTCCCCGCTGTCGTCCATGCACAGGGCATGGGTGCCCTGGGTCTCGGGTAACTGCTGGATCAGGGTGGGTTCCTCGGTCGCTTCGTATTCGAAGTAGGCCGCGGCCTGCTCGAGCTCCGTCACCTTGTGGTCGGGCGGGTCCTCGAAGAGTTCCTCCGTCTCCGGGTCTCGGTAGCCGATGAAGTGGCCATGCTCGGGGTCCTCGAGCGACTGGCAGGGCGTCAGGCGTTCCATCCAGGGCACCAGGCCGACGACTTCACCGTCCTCGCGAAGCCCCCAGGCGAGCAGGGGCATGCCGTAGTAGGCATCGGATTCGCTGGGCAGGTGGTACACCATCTCCAGGCCGTCGAGTTCCGGCGCAAGGCGGATCAGGCGTTTGCGGGCCTGCTGGCGTTGGCGCATGGTCTCCAGGTCGATGACCCGGGCGGGGCGAGGTGACAGCGGGATACCCATGAAGTCCCTCCAGCAGCTGCGTGAACACGGCATTGGCCCGTCGGGCCGGTCGGCAGCGCACAACGTCACTGTCATCCCATCAATAGCACAGAGTGGTGACCGAGGTTAAGCCTCGGATGTCATCGACAGCGTTGCGCCAAGGATTCGCGCAGTGCCTCGTGGTGTTGCCGGGCGGCCACGAGCGCCGGCCAGGGGGCCTCGGGGGCCTCCAGGGACAGCCAGCGGCGTCGGTAGGCCGTGACCGCCGGCGGGGCGTCCACCGGATGGGCGTCGAGCAGGCGATGGATGGCGGCGAGCCAGCGCCGGGCGCCGTCCTCCAGGCGCGGCAGCCAGGCGGCCAGTCGCCGGGCCTCGTCGGAGTTCGTGAGGCCGGCGAGCTCGACGGGACAGGTGCCGGCCCCGGCGAGTTCCGCCTGGAGGAGGTCCGAGGCCTCTCTCAGCCGCTGTGCGGCAAGCATCAGGGCCCGCAGTAGCTCGGCGGTCAGCGGCCGGGTCTGCAGGGTTTGAAGGTGGCCCTCGAGGGTGGCGGAGTCCGGCGGCCAGCGGCGATCGAACTGATGAAGGGTGGCTTCCCGCAGGTAGGCCAGGGCGGGCAGTTGCTCATCCACCGCGCCTAGCTCGTCCGGCGCCAGCGGGGTGCTGGCCCGGGAGAAGCTGCCGACCCATTCGCTCGAGTCGAAGAGGGCATTCCAGCTCGCCCTGGGAAGTTGCTCGGTCTTGGTCCGTGTCAGCCTGGCCAGCCGGGCGCGACCGGCCTCGTCGAGCGTGGCCGGCACCTCCGTGTTCCAGCAGCCGCTCAGGCGGCGCCACAGGGACAGCTCATAGAGCCAGCGCTGACTGGGGGCGGCCACTCGGCCCAGCTGGTTGTTGCGCTCGGCGACCAGGTTGGCGATATGGCATCCGCGCAGGGCGAAGACATCGAGGAATCCCTCCCGGATCTCCGGAACGGAGAACAACCGAGCGTCCCGCCCGGGAAAGGCCCCGATATTGGCCGGCGACCGGGGACTGGGCGCGGCCAGGTCGAGCGTCTCGGCCAGTCGCCGCTGGTAGTCGCCGAGCAGGACCTCCGCGGGCCCGTCCCCGCAGCCCGACAGCAGGGCCAGCGTCGCCATCAGCAGGCCTTTAGGCCGGAATTTCCATCTCGCCATGTGCCACTGCCTTGCTCCGTCGTCTCAACCGTTCCCCCAGCAGGAGGGCCGCCACCGTGAGTCCGGCCACCAGCCCGATCCAGTAGCCGTACACGCCGAGTGGCGGCGTCCAGCCGAAGAGGCCATGGTCTCCGAGCCAGTGGCCGCCCCCCAGGCCGACCAGCCAGTAGGCCAGCAGGGTGATCAGCATGATCACCCGGGTGTCCTTGTAGCCCCGCAGGGCCCCCGCCAGATTGACCTGGAGGGAGTCGGAAACCTGGTAGAGCATCGCCAGGCCCACCAGCGACAGGGTGATGCGAGTCACCTCGGGATTGTGGGTATAGAGTCCGATGACCGGTTCGGCGGTGATCCACAGCAGCAGGCAGTTGAGCAGGGCCACGGCCACCGCGACCAGGATGCCGTTCCAGGCTACCAGCCGCGCGCGGTCGAGCCTTCCCTGGCCGAGCGTGTTGCCCACCCGCACGGTCAGCGCCATGCCCAGCGACAATGGCAGCATGAACAGCAGGGAGGTGTAGTTCAGCGCCACCTGGTGGGCGGCCACCGTGATCTCTCCGAGGCTGGCGATGAACAGGGCGATCAGGGTGAACAGGGTCACCTCCACGAAGATCGCCACCCCGATCGGCACCCCCACGTACAGCAGTTCGCCGATCAGTCGCCAGCGCGGCGGGGTCGGCGAGCGCCACAGCTCGATGTTCCCGTAGGCCCGGCTGCGCCGGGTATAGAGCACCATGGCCAGGCTCATCACCCACATCGACAGCGCCGTGGCGATGCCGCAACCCACCGCCCCCAGCGCCGGCAGGCTCGCCAGGGGGGACGGCAGCCAGGGGCCGAACAGCGTCGTGAGGCCCTCGCCGCCATAGATCAACAGGTAGTTGCTGGGGACGTTCACGCCGAGCCCCACCAGGCTGATCCACAGCGAGGGGCGGGTATGGTTCATGCCGTCGGAGAAGGCGCGCAGCGCCTGGAACACCGCCACGCCGGGAAGCCCCAGGGCCACCGCGGCCAGGTAGCCGGCAGAGCGTTCCGCCACGGCGTCAGGGACGGCCATCAGCCGGAACACCGGCATGGCCGCCGTCCACAGCAGGCCGGCGGCGACCAGCCCCAGGACCACGCCGATCCACAGCGCCTGGTGCACCTGGACGCGAATCCCGTCACGGCGATCGCCACCCATCAGGTGGGCGACCACCGGCGTCAGCCCCATCAGGGTGCCGGTCATGAACAGCATCAGGGGCATCCACAGGCTCGATCCCACCGATACCGCTGCCAGGTCGGTGGCGCTCAGGCGGCCGGTCATCATCACGTCCACCACGCTCATGCCCGCCTGGGCGAGCTGGGCGCCGCAGATGGGCAGGGCCAGGTGGATCAGGGGGCGCGTCTCCTTGCGCGAGACGGCGATCAGGTCGGAGGCGAAGGCTCTCAAGGGGTGCTCCATGCCGATGGCGAAGGCGGGCCCCGGGCTCCATGCGTGCGGGGCGGACGTACAGTCTATCAAGGGCCGCCGGGGTTCGCCGCGCCTCACCCGAAGCCGGCGCGCCGCAACCCCTCGAGATAGTGGGAGGCGTCTTCCTGAGCTCGCCACCCGAGGGCGGCGATCTCAATCGGAGGGGCGCTCACGCTCGATACCCGCGAAGGGGCTCAGACGCAGACCGTCGAGGAAGCCCCGGCGCAGTTCACCGGGACCGCGAATGTCCAGCTCGCCGGTCCGACGAGCGACGTCGAGGGGAGTGTCCCCGAGCCAGACGGCGGTCATCACCGGCAGGGACACGGCCACGTAGAGGTCGATCCCGAAGCCGGGGTCCTTGAGGCAGACATCCGCCTGGCCGGCCTCGAGGATCAGCCAGTAGAAGCGTCGCGGCGCGGGCATGTCGGTGAACTCGAAGCGCACCAGGGTGCGGCGGGGGGGCAGGCGATCGAGGTGCAGGCGTCGGTGCAGGTCCCACATCAGCAGGTCGGGATCCAGGTCCTCGGCGGTGGTCGTCCGGCGGACCCAACGCTTGCCCCAGGTGCCCAGGGCCTCGATCACCGGCCGCAGGGCCTCGCCGGCGTCGGTCAGGTGGTAGGTGCTACCGCCGCCGTCGGCGGCACTCCGCGCCACCAGGCCCTCGTCCTCGAGCCGCTTGAGCCGCTGGGAGAGCAGCGAGGGCGACATCCGCGGCACGCCCCGGCGCAGGTCATTGAAGTGCCGGCTGCCGCACAGCAGCTCCCGCATCACCAGCGGCGTCCACCGCTCGGCGACGATCTCGGCGGCCTTGGCCACCGGACAGAACTGGCCGTATCCCTTTCCCATCTTCCTGACCCTAGCAGCCTGTCGGGTTTGACCGATCGTCACGAGAATCACGGATTTCGAGTCAAATTAATCGATCGATTGAGGCGAATAGCCCGCTATTTCACGAAATGGATCGAATCAAGTTGGCCGAAAGACCGGGATTTGCAGTAGATCAGTGTTAAGTCTGACAGGCTGCTAGTCCAGGCTCCACCGGGGGTACAAATCTCGAACTGGTGCGCGGCCGGGGATGGCGCCAGGCTGTCATTGAAGCCTCTCATTCCGCGCGTCGGCAGGTCACCGGTCGGCGCCTCGAACAGGGATACCCGCTATCCCGGGAGTCATGATCATGTCCCTCCTCACGCGCGAGCCCCGCCTGCCGGAAGAGGCACTGGCGTCACTGCGCGGCCGCCTGCGCGGGCCCGTGCTGCTGCCGGACGAAACGGACTATGACCGGGCCAGGACGGTCTGGAACGCCATGATCGATCGCCGTCCGGCGCTGATCGTCCAGGCCCGGGGCACCGCCGACGTCATGGCGGCGGTGCGCTTCGCTCGGGAACACGACCTGAGGATCGCCGTCCGCGGCGGCGGGCACAACGTGGCCGGTCACGGGGTCTGCGAGGGCGGCCTGATGCTCGACCTCTCCCCCATGACCGCGGTCCAGGTCGACCCGCAACGGCGAATCGCCCGGGTCGAGCCCGGGGCCCTGCTGGCCGATCTCGACAAGGAGACCCAGGCCCGGGGACTGGCCATCCCCGGCGGCTTCATCTCCTCCACCGGCGTCGCCGGCCTGACCCTGGGCGGGGGCTTCGGCTACCTCTCCCGGCGCTGGGGGCTGACCGTCGACAACCTGCGGGAGGTGACGCTGGTCACCGCCGAGGGCGAGCCCCGGCGCGTCGCGCCCGACAGCGAGCCGGAACTGTTCTGGGGGCTCTGCGGCGGCGGGGGCAACTTCGGCGTCGTCACGGCCTTCGAGTTCGCCCTCCATGACCTCCCCCACCCGGTCCTGGCCGGGCCGGTGGTGCACGCTCTCGCCGACGCCCCGGCGGTGCTGCGGCGCGCCGGCGAGATCATGCGCGAGGCTCCCGACGAGGTGGCCTGCCTGCCGGTGCTTCGCCATGCCCCGCCCAAGCCCTTCATCCCCGAGGCCTATCACGGGGAGATGATCCTGCTGCTGGCGCTGATCCACAGCGGCGATCCGGCCCACGGCGAGGACGCCCTGGCCCCGCTGCGCGAGATCGGCCGGCCCGCCGGCGAGGCGGTGGCGCGGCGTCCCTATGTCGCCTTCCAGTCGATGTTCGACGCCACCGCCGCCGCCGGGGCACGCAACTACTGGAAGGGCCATTACCTCGGGGCCCTGGAGGGCGACGCCATCGACGTGCTCTGCGAGCAGGCGCGGCGGATGCCCGGCCAGGAGTCGTCCATCGGCATGCTGTCCCTGGGCGGCGAGATCGCCAGGCGCCCCGCCGCCTCGACGCCCTATCCGCACCGGGGGGCCGCCTGGGTGTTGAATATCCAGGCTCGCTGGCGGGACCCCAGGGAGGACGGGGCGCAGATCGCCTGGGCCCGGGAGACCTTCGAGGCCATGGCGCCCTTCGCCACCGGCGGGGTCTACGTCAACTTCATCAGCGGCGACGAGGGGGAGTCCCGGGTGCATGAGGCCTACGGCGAGGCGGTGCATGCTCGCCTGGCGGCGCTCAAGCGTCGCTGGGACCCGCACAACGTCTTCCGTCTCAACCAGAACATCCCCCCGGCCGAGTGAACCGAGTGGGGCGCTTCACGCGGCCCGGCGGTTTGGCGCCGCCGGGCCGCGCCGCTATACTACGCCGCCCATGCATCACCCTGCGGAGTCCGCTTGATCCACCGCCTCGAGGATGTCATCGCCCTGTTCGACGGCCTCTTCCTGCCGACCTACCGGACCCGCCTGGTGCGCGGCGGTGACGAGCCGCTCTACCTGCCTGCCGACGCCGAGTCGCCCCATCATCGGGTGATCTTCGCCCGTGGCTTCTTTGCCAGCGCGCTGCACGAGATCAGCCACTGGTGCATCGCCGGTGCCCGGCGGCGCGGACTCGAGGACTACGGCTACTGGTACCTGCCCGACGGGCGCGACGCCGAGCAGCAGCGCGTCTTCGAGGCGGTGGAGGTGGCGCCCCAGGCGCTCGAGTCGCTGTTCGCCGCCGCCTGCGGGCATCCCTTCCATATCAGCGTCGACAACCTCGGCGAGGTCGAGGTGGATCGCGAGGCCTTCGCCGCCCGGGTCTCGGCACGGGCGGCCCGCTACGAGCGGGAGGGGTTGCCGCGGCGGGCAGAGGCGTTCCGCACGGCGCTCGACGCCTTCTACGCGGAGGGCGCCTCGCTCGACGAGGCCGTGGCGGCGGGGCGGGCCCGGCTGGCGCCTCAGCCGGCCTGAGCCGCCCAGCGCTCCCGGCTCAGCGCGATCAGGGCGTCCAGCGCCGTCGTGTCCCCCCGGCGCGGCCAGGCGAGTCCCACCACCTCGGCGATCTCGAGCTCCCCCAGGGGGCGGCACTGCAGGTCAGGGCGAGCCAGCACCTCCGGCCAGGCCGGTACCAGCGAGGCGCCGACCCCCGCCGCCACCAGTCCCAGGGTGTACTCGATGGTGCGCAGCCGTGCGCGCACCTGGCAGCGCATTCCGGCGCCCGCCAGCGACTCGCCCAGCCGTTCCATGCCGGCGCAGGGCGCGCGCCAGATCATCGGCAGTCCGTCCAGCGCCTCGAGCGCGACTCTCGTCTCTCTTCCCAGCGGGTGGCCGGCCGGCAACGCCAGCAGGTAGCGATCGAGCCAGATGGGCTGGAAGGCCTCCTCGGGGGAGAGGTCCTGCTCGCCGATGATGCGGGCGTCGCAGGTCTCCCCGGGATTGACCAGGGTCAGCGCCAGGTTGTCGCCGCGTGCCGCGTAGTCCTTGAGCAAGGATGACATGCGCTCGGCGCCGAGGGAGCGCTTCAGCCCCAGGCGCACCGGCGTGGGGGCCTGGGGCTGGCGGAACAGGCGGGTGATGGCGCCCATGTCCTCGCAGACGCGGCAGGCCAGCGGGTAGAGGCGCCGTCCCTCCTCGGTAGGGGTGATCCCGCGGCGGTGACGCTCGAAGAGCACGGCATCGAGCCGCGCCTCCAGTTGGGCCAGGGCCTGGGAGATCGAGGGCTGGGCGACATGGCAGCGGCGGGCGGCGGCGCTGATCGAGCCGCCCTCGTAGGCGGCCAGGAAGTAGCGGAGGCTGCGCACATCCATAGGCATGGCCTTTATCAGGTGCAGGATATCGATATTATTCCTTTGCCTGCAGGCCGCGCTAGGCTGGATAGCATCCCCATTGCGCAGCAGGAGCCGCCGTGTATCCCGATCCCTTGCCTCAGGAGCAGCGTTTCCTCGATGCCCTCGACCAGGACGACTGGCCGGCGACCCCGGCTTCCTGGACCCCGGTGACCGCTGGTCTGGCGCCCGCCGCGCTGGCCGAGCTGTTCGAGAGTCAGCTCTTCAGCCGTCACCTGGATCTCCAGGCTCGCCGCCTGCAGGGCCGGGGCGAGGCCTTCTACACCATCGGCAGCGCCGGTCACGAGGGCAACGCGGCGGTGGCCCTCGCCCTGAGGCCGAGCGATCCGGCCTTCCTGCACTATCGCGATGCCGCCTTCCTGATCCAGCGTGCTCGCATGGTGCCGGGGCAGACGCCCCTGTGGGACCTGTTGCTGAGCTTCGCCGCCTCCGCCGAGGATCCGATCGCCGGCGGCCGGCACAAGGTGCTGGGCTCCAAGGCGCTCAGTGTCCCGCCCCAGACCAGCACCATCGCCTCGCACCTCCCCAAGGCGATGGGCGCCGCCTTCGGCCTGGGGCTGCGGCGTCGCCTGGGATGTGAGGCCCCAAAGGCTGGACACGACCTGGTGCTGTGCAGCTTCGGGGATGCCTCCTTCAACCATTCCACCGCCCAGGGGGCGTTCAATGCCGCCGGCTGGGCCGCCTATCAGGGCTCGCCGATGCCGCTGCTGTGGCTCTGCGAGGACAACGGCATCGGCATCTCCACCCCCACCCCCGAGGGCTGGGTGGCGGCCAGCATGGCCGCTCGGCCCGGCGTCCACTACCTCGCCTGCGACGGCCTCGACCTGCTCGATACCTGGCGGGCGTCCCGGGAGGCCGCGCGCCTCGCCCGGGTGCATCGGCGGCCGGTGTTCCTCCACATGCGCTGCGTGCGGCTGTTCGGCCACGCCGGCTCCGACGCCCAGCAGGCCTACCTGTCGGCGGCACGGATCCAGGCCGACGAGTCGCGGGACCCGCTGCTGTACAGCGCCGGCCTGCTGCGGCGTCACGGCGTCCTGTCGCGAGACGCGATCGCCGCCCTCTACCACCATGTCCGCGAGCGGGTGGCGCGAGTCGCCGAGGAAGCGATCCGTCGGCCCAGGCTGGCGAGCGCCGAGCAGGTGATGGCCAGCATCGTGCCGCCGTCTCGGCCCGGCCGCGCCCGGCCCTGGCAGGGAGAGCCGGACGGGAAGCCCGACACCCTGGCGCGGCGGCTCAACCGGGCCCTCGACCGGTTGATGCAACGCTATCCTCGGCTGGTGATGGCCGGCGAGGACATCGGCCGCAAGGGCGGCGTCTACGGGGTGACCCAGCAGCTGCAGTCGCGCTTCGGCCCGCACCGGGTGATCGACACCCTGCTGGACGAGCAGAGCATCCTCGGGCTGGGCATCGGGCTGGCCCACGACGACCTGTTGCCGATCCTCGAGATCCAGTTCCTGGCCTACCTGCACAACGCCGAGGACCAGTTGCGCGGCGAGGCCGCGACCCTGAGCTTCTTCTCCGCCGGCCAGTACACCAATCCCATGGTGGTGCGCATCGCCGGGCTCGGCTACCAGAAGGGCTTCGGCGGCCACTTCCACAACGACAACGCCATCGCCGTGCTCCGCGACATCCCCGGCTTGCTGGTGGCCTGTCCCTCCAACGGGGCTGATGCCGTGGGCCTGCTGCAAGAGGCGGTACGCCTGGCCGACGAGGAGCAGCGGGTGGTGGTGGTGATCGAGCCCATCGCCCTCTACCACCAGCGCGACCTGCTGGAGGAGGGCGACGGCGGCTGGTGCTTCCCCGACCCGGGGCCCGAGCATCGCCTGCCGGTAGGCCAGCCGGGGCAGTGGGGCGAGGGCCGGGACCTGGCCATCGTCACCTACGGCAACGGCGTCCATCTCTCCCGCCGGGCCGCGGCGCGCCTCGAGGCCGACGGAGTGGCGTTGCGCATCATCGACATGCGCTGGCTCACCGCCATCGATCACGATGCCCTGTGCGCCCGCGTGGCCGATTGCGCCCGCATCCTGATCGTCGACGAGTGTCGCCGAACCGGCTCGGTGAGCGAGGAGCTGGTGACCGGCCTGATCGAGCGGGGAGTGGCGGGCGAGCGGCTCGGCAGAGTGACGGCGGAGGACAGCTTCATCCCGCTGGGGCGCGCCGCCACCGCGACCCTGCCCTCGGTGGAGGGCATCGTGGACCGAGCCCGTCGGCTGGCCGGCGCCGCCCGGGCCGAGGCCCCACCTTCTCCTCAGGCCGGGAGGGCGCACCCATGAGGGGCCGCGAGGATTCGCCGCACGAGCGGCTGTTGGTCGTCTGCCCCGGTCGGGGGACCTACAACGCTCCCGAGTGGGGCAGCCTGACCCGTCGAGCCGGTGGCGCCGACTGGCTCGGGCGCCTGGACGCCTGGCGCCGCGAGGCGGGGTTGCCCACCCTGAGCGAGCTCGATGGCGAGATCCCGTGGCGGATGAGCCTCCATGGCCGAGGCGAGCATGCGGCGCCACTGATCTACGCCTGTGCCCTGGCCGACCTGCTGGCCATCGACGGCGAGCGCCACGAGATCGTCGCGGTGACCGGCAATTCCATGGGCTGGTACATCGCCCTGGCCGCCGGCGGGGCCCTGGGAAAGGAAGATGCCTTCCGCCTGATCGGCACCACGGCGAGCCTGATGCAGGAGCATGGGGTCGGAGGCCAGCTGCTCTATCCCTGGGTGGACGATGACTGGAGGGGGCGGCCCGAGCGACGGCGAGAACTGCTGGCGCTGATCGACGAGCTCCACGGCCGCCATGGCGCCGAGCTCTACCTGTCCATCGAGCTCGGCGGCATGCTGGTGTTCGGCGGCAACGAGGCCGGGCTCGAGGCCTTGACGCGCCGGTTGCCCGCCAGGGGCCGTTATCCCTTGCGCCTGCCCCAGCATGCGGCCTTTCACACGCCGATGCAGGGGCCGGTGAGGGAACTCGCCCGGCAGCGCTTCGCCGCCGGCGCTTTCACGGCCCCTCGAGTGCCGCTGATCGATGGCCGGGGCCATCTCTGGACGCCATGGAGCACCGATCCCCAGGCGCTGTGGGACTATACCCTGGGCGAGCAGCTGGTGGCGCCCTACGATTTCAGCGCCGCCGTCAGGGTGGGGGTACGTGAATTCGCGCCGGATCGGGTGGTGATCCTGGGGCCTGGCAACACTCTCGGCGGTGCCACGGCCCAGGTACTGATCCAGCTGGGCTGGCAGGGGCTGGCGGACAAGGCGGACTTCCAGGCCCGCCAGGCGGAAGCCCCGCCGCTGCTCGCCATGGGGGTGCCGGAGCAGCGCGAGCGGCTGGTCCAGGGCGTGTTCATGTCGTGAACACGCGCTAGTCGTCCAGGGCCAGGCGCTGGTGGAGCGTCAGCATCACCTGGATCTCCTCCTCGGGACGCAGCGGCTCGAGCCCCAGCTCGCCGAAGAGTTCGCCGCGGGCGCGGGCCCAGTCGCCCGGGGCCAGGGCGGCGTAGAGGCTCTCCGCCGGCGCCAGCTCGACGAACGGATCCAGGCCGTAGGTCTCGAACAGCCGCGAGAGTGCCGCCTCGTCGTCGCCGACCCCGGCGGTGTAGAGGGTGGCATTGAAGTGGTCGTTCTCCAGCTCGCGGATCACGTCCAGCGGGCTCACCCCCATGCTGGTGAGCTCCTCCAGGCTGTAGGCTCCCAGCGAGACCATCTCGTCGTCCAGCCAGTCGTCGTCGGGCTGGATCAGGGTGTGCTTGACACGCCCGTCGGGCAGGGTCCAGGCGATGGAGAGCGGCAGGTCGCCGTCGTCGCCGGTCTCGACCGCAATGAAGGCTGGCAGCTCAACCATGTCGTTGCCCCTCCTCGAGGGCTTGCCGGGTATCGTCTCCGTCGAGTCCGAAGAAGGCCAGGGCGGTGGCGGTGGTGGCCCTGGCCAGCTCGGCCTCGGTGTTGCCGCGCCAATGGGCGATCTCGCGCACGATCCAGGGCAGCAGGGCCGGTTCGTGGCGCCTGCCCTTGAGTTTGGCAGGTAAATTGCGCGGCAGCAGGTAGGGGCAGTCGGTTTCCACCATCAGCCGATTCAGGGGGATGGCGCCCACCAGCTCGCGCAGGTGATGGCCGCGTCGCTCGTCGCACAGCCAGCCGGTCAGGCCGATGTGCAGGTCGAGATCCAGGTAGCCGTAGAGGGTCTCGCGATCGGCCGTGAAGCAGTGCACCACGGCCCGGGAAATGTCGTCTCGCCAGGCGTGGAGCATGTCGCGCATCCGCCGGCCCGCGTCCCGCTCGTGAAGGAACAGCGGCAGTCCGCTCTCGGCGGCGAGTCCCAGCTGGGCCTCGAAGGCCCGCTCCTGCTCGGCCGGCGTCGAGAAGTTACGATTGAAGTCCAGGCCGCACTCGCCCACCGCCACGACCTCCGGCATGCGGTGGAGCTCGCGCATGGCCGCCTCCAGGCTCGGCGACCACTGGCTGGCGTCGTGAGGGTGGATCCCGGCGGTGGCATGGAGCCCGGCATGGTCTCGCGCCAGTCCCACGGCCTGCTCGGCGTGCTCGAGGTCGGTACCGGTCAGGATCAGGGTGTCGACGCCGGCGGCCCGCGCGCGCCGGATCACCGCCTCCCGGTCCCGGGCGAAGCTCTCATGGGTCAGGTTGGCGCCGATGTCCACCAGCGGTGCCGGCGAACGGAACCTCAGCCCCTCGGGCAATACGTCGTCGAAAGGGGGCATCGTGTCGGCCAAGGCGAAGCACTCCTGTCTATGTCTCTGGCAATCCAACGGATCGTCCTGATCTCTTGGATCGTCGCCGGCGCCACTCTGGCGCAGAGGCGTGGATCTTCTGGCGTGCCGCGATTCATCCGACACAACCCCTGGCCGGATGAATACGAGGCGCGCATTGTACCCGGGAGCGCCGGGTGGGGCCACGTCGGGGCGGCCATGCGTTACACTGGCGGATTCGATGAATCGGGAGGTGAGCGCGTGACCCTGCTACGTCTGGAACAGCTGCAACTGGCCTATGGGCCCCAGGTGCTCCTCGATGGCGCCGACCTGGTGCTGGAGAAGGGCGAGCGCCTGGCCCTGGTGGGCCGCAACGGGACCGGCAAGTCGACCCTGCTCAAGCTGGTGGCCGGCGAGATCGTCCCCGACGGCGGCACTATCTGGCGCGCGCCAGGCCTCAAGATCGGCGTGCTGGCCCAGGACCTGCCCGATGCCTCGGGGGAGACCATCTTCGACGTGGTGGCTCAGGGCCTGCCCGAGGCGGGGGAGCTGCTCTCCGAATATCACCACCTGGTGCAGGAAGCCGAGCCCGACATGTCGCGGATGGCCCAGCTGCAGACCCGGCTGGAGGCCATCGATGGCTGGTCCTTCCACCAGCGCATCGACGTGGTGTTGACCCGGCTGGGGCTGCCCGAGGACGCCGAGATGGCGGCGCTCTCCGGCGGCTGGCGCCGGCGCGTGGCCCTGGCCCGGGCCCTGGTGGCCGAGCCCGACCTGCTGCTGCTCGACGAGCCCACCAACCACCTGGACCTGGACACCATCGCTTGGCTGGAGGAGCAGCTGGCCGCCTTCCCGGGGGCCGTGCTGTTCATCACCCACGACCGGGCCTTCCTGTCGCGCCTGGCCACGGCGATCCTCGAGCTCGATCGCGGTCGGCTCGGTCGCTATCCCGGCGACTACGCCCGCTATCAGGAACAGAAGACCCACGAGCTGGAGGTCGAGGCCCGGGAGAACGCCGAGTTCGACAAGAAGCTGGCCCAGGAGGAGGCCTGGATCCGTCAGGGCATCAAGGCGCGTCGCACCCGCAACGAGGGTCGCGTGCGGGCCCTGCAGCAGATGCGTCGGGAACGCGGCGAGCGTCGCGAGCGCCAGGGTCGCGCCAACCTCTCGGTGGACACCGGTGAGCGCAGCGGCAAGCGGGTGGTGGAGTTGTCCCACGTCACCCAGCGCTTCGGCGACGAGACGGTGATCCGCGACCTGAGCCTGGAGATCCAGCGCGGCGACCGGATCGGCTTCATCGGCCGCAACGGTGCCGGCAAGACCACCCTGCTCAAGATCCTGCTCGGCGAGCTCGAGCCCACCGAGGGGACGGTGCGTCTCGGCACCAAGCTCCAGGTAGCCTACTTCGACCAGCTGAGGGCCGGCCTCGAGCCGGAGAAGAGCGTCTACGACAACGTCGCCCAGGGCAGCGACCGGGTCAGCGTGGGCGGACGCGATCGCCACGTGATGAGTTACCTGCAGGACTTCCTGTTCACCCCGGAGCGCGCCCGCCAGCCGGTCAAGGCGTTGTCCGGCGGCGAGTCCAATCGCCTGCTGCTCGCCAGGCTGTTCACCCAGCCGGCCAATGTCCTGGTGCTCGACGAGCCCACCAATGACCTGGACGTGGAGACCCTGGAACTGCTCGAGGAGCTGCTGCTCGACTTCGACGGCACCCTGCTGCTGGTCTCCCACGACCGGGCCTTCATGGACAATGTGGTGACCAGCGTGCTGGCCAGCGCCGGCGAGGGCCGGGTGCGCGAGTACGTGGGCGGTTACAGCGACTGGGTGCGCCAGGGCGGCAAGCTCCCCCCGGCCCCTTGGGAGGGCGCCGCCCGTCAGGAGGCCGAGCCCGTCGCCGACGCCTCGCCGAGCCGTGCGGCCAGGCCGGAATCCCCGGCCAAGGAGGAGGCGAGCGCGTCCCCCAAGGCACCGCCCCGGCGCGCCAAGCTGTCCTACAAGCTGCAGCGCGAGCTCGACGCCCTGCCCGCCGAGATCGAGCGTCTCGAACGTGAGGTGGCCGACTTCGAGACGCAGGTGGGCGATCCGGCCTTCTACCAGCAGGAGGCCGGGACGGTAACCGCGACGCTTCAGGCCTTGAGCGACAAGCAGGCGGAACTCGAGGCCGCCATGGAACGCTGGATGGAGCTGGAGGCCCTGGCAGAGGGAAGCGCCTGACGCGAAGAAGGCGCCCTGGGGGCGCCTTCTCCGGGGGAAGGGGGCTGGTCTATTCCTCGGTCTCGCCTTCCTTGCCGACCCGTACCGCCAGGACGTCGCACTGGGCGCCGTGCAGGACGCCGGTGGAGGTGGAACCGAGCAGCAGGGCGAAGCCGTGACGGCCGTGGGAACCGACCACGATCAGGTCCACGCCCTCTTCCTCGGCGAAGCGATGGATCTCGGTGTCCGGCATGCCCACGACCACGTGCTGGTTCTCCTTGGGCACCTGGGGATCGGCGATCTCCGCCAGGCGTTGCTTGGCATGCTCGTCCAGCTGGTCCTGAATGCTGGTGAGGTCCATGGGGATATCGCCCCCGTAGGCGAAGCCGAGCGGTTCGAGCGTATGGATGATGGAGAGCTTGGCCTTGTTGCGGTCGGCGATCTGCATCGCCCGCTCCAGCACCTTGTGGGAGTCCTTGGTCAGGTCGACGGCGACCAGGACGTGACGATACTCGTTGCTCATGGCATTGCCTCCGGCAGCAGGTCCAGCGGGTGGTTGACTGACTTCCACTCTAGGACGCACGACGAGACAAGACAACGACTTGCATCAAGATTCGAACAGGAAACGCTTATGGTCTGGTTAATCATCCTCGTCGCGGTGGGACTGGTCTTCGCGCCGGCCATGTGGTTGCGGCCCAGTGCTCGCCAGCAGCGCGTGATGCGCCTGCGGGACGCCGCCTCCCGCACGGGGGTCAGGGTGCGGCTCGAGCCCTCGCCGCTCCACAATGACGGCGATCGCATGTCCGCCTATCGCTGGCCCTATCCCGCCCAGCGTCCCGGGCCGGACTTCATGCTGGTGCACGACGATCAGGCCAGCGTGGCCCTCAAGCCCTTCGTCGAGGGGTGGCGCTGGCGCAAGGAGCCGCTGCAGACGCTGCCCGCCTCCCTCAGGGAGCGGTTCGCGGCCCTGCTGGCCGAGTTGCCGTCGGATGCCGTGGCGGTGGAGTCGAACGCCGAGGCCTTGACGCTGTGGTGGGACGAATCCCTCGAGCCCACGGTATTCGCGCCGTTGGCCGGCGATCTCGCCGAACTGCGCGACGGCCTGGCAGGACGACCGGACCGGCCGACCGCGCGCCCGCCCCTGCAGGGCCCCTAGCCTTCCTCCCGGGCCTGGATCGCCAGCCCATTGGCCTCGATGCGGGACAGCAGCTCGCCGAGCTGTGCCACGTCCTCCTCGGAGAGGCCGGCGAGCATCTCCTCGCGCGCCTGGCTCACCACGGCGTCGATGCGCTCGAGCAGGGGCATGGCCGCCGGGGTCAGGACGATCCGCTTGGTGCGCCGGTCCTGGTCGCAGGGGCGACGCTCGATGAGGCCCTGCTCGGCGAGCTGGTCGAGGGTTCGCACCAGGGACGGGGCCTCGACGCCGATCGCCCGGGCCAGGTCGCACTGGGGCTGGTCATCCCCCAGCCGCCAGAGGTGATAGAGCGTGACCCAGCGAGTCTGGGTCAGTCCCTCGGGCGCCAGGCGCCGGTCGATGATCGCGCGCCACAGCCGCGGCACGCGGGACAGTTGAAAGCCGATGTTCTGATGCATGGGACTCTGCGAAACGGGTAAGCCTGGCTGGATTGTCCGGAGCGCCGCCGTGTAATGCAAGCCGCGCCCTCAAGGGGGCAGGGCTTTCGCAGTTGGATCTGGCGAGGGGCGCCGGGGACAGGTCGAAGAGGGGGGCCTACGCCATGGATGGCGTCGGTAGCGCCCAGGGAGGGGTTCACAGCGCCCCCTCGCAGACCTGTCGACGGATCAGCCCCGAGCGATAACGCTAACTGCGATCCCCCTGCTCAAGGAGCCGGCGCCGGCCGGGCCATCAGCCGGGACAGGTCCAGGCCGGGCAGGCCCGCCGGCCGGCGGATCCGGCCATCGGCCAGGGTCGCCCGCTCCTCTTCCTCGTCGACGGTGAACCGAAGCACGCCGATCCGCTGACCGCCCGACGTCATGACGTCGATCCGCCAGTCGCCTGCCGTCCGCGCGGGGAAGCGCCGCTTGTGGGTCCAGGCCCGGTATCCCGCCTCTCGACCGCCCTGGATCTCCAGCGGGATGCGGTCGACCAGCCTCCCCTCGTGTCGCCACTCGTGGACGATCTCCTCGCGCAGCCCCCGGGGCGCATGGATGGCCGTATAGGCATAGAGGCCGTGGTCGACCAGCGCCTCGGGGGTGAGGTGCAGCCCGCCCTCCGGCGCCCGGGCCCGTTCGTCGAAGGCGGGCGACAGGGCATGGCCGGAGAGCCACAGGCTGGCGGGCGGCACCCAGATCCGCCCCAGCCATCCCGCGCCGGCCAGCAGCGGCAGCAGGGCCAGCATGGCCAGCCAGCGACGCGGGGTCAGCGGCTTCAGCCATTCCATCAGGCTGGGCAGGCTGAAGATCATCATGGCCGCGAGTGCCATTACCAGGCTCTGGGCGGTGGTCAGGTGCAACAGGGTCGGCAGGGCCACCAGCACCACCAGGAAGACGCACTGGGCATGGAAGGCGAAGTAGAGCCAGCGGTATCGCTCGGCCAGGCGATAATAGAGGGGGTCGAGGATCGACGGCAGGGCCAGGCCCAGCATCAGCAGGGTGAAGATCGCCTGGCCGCTGGACCAGGCCGTGGTCGCCAGCAGGAAGGGCAGGGTAAAGAACAGCGTCTCCTGATGGACCATCTGCGCGATGAAGGTGGTCACCCCGCGAGGCGGCGGCGGGTAGCCTCTCCGGGTCAGCCAGCGGGCGATCAGGTTCTCCGAGAGCAGCAGCAGCCAGGTGACCAGCATGCCGAGGGCCAGGGTGGCGCCCAGCCATTGCTGGCGCTCCACCAGGAAGAAGCTGGCCATCCCGGCGGCGAAGGCCAGCGGTGGCCAGAGCCAGCGCCAGGGGCGCAGGCGTTCGGCCAGGACGGCCAGCGACTGCTGGCAGCCGTCGAGGCGCGAGCCTCGGGAGGGCGATGGCAAGGGGCCTGCGGGGTCCATGGGCGCATCGTATCAGGGTGCGGCGAGGGCCGGGAGTCGTCCCCTGGCGACGCCCGGCGCTCGCCAGAAAAAGGGGTTGACGGAGCCCTCGGACTGGCCCAAGCTGATTAGATCAAACGGCCGTATGAATTCCCGCACGGAGATTCGTGGATGATCTATCAAGGCAATGCCATCACGGTGGCACGCGATGACGACGCCGTCGCCACCCTGACCTTCGACCTGAAGGACGAGTCGGTCAACAAGCTTTCGCAAGCGGTGCTCGACGAACTGTTCCAGGCGGTGGAGGCGATCCACGCCGAACAGGGGATCGCGGGGCTGCTGGTGACCAGTGCCAAGGAGGCCTTCATCGTCGGTGCCGACATCACCGAGTTCCATGGCCTGTTCGAGAGTGGCGAAGAGGACATCCTGAGCATGCTCCGGCGGGTGCATGGTCTCTTCAATACCATCGAGGACCTGCCGTTCCCTACCGTGACCGCCATCAACGGCCTGGCCCTGGGCGGCGGCTGCGAGGTGGCCCTGGCCACGGACTTTCGGGTGATGGGGGAGGACGCCCAGCTCGGCCTGCCCGAGACCAAGCTCGGCATCCTGCCTGGCTGGGGTGGCTGCGTTCGCCTGCCGCGGCTGATCGGCGCCGACAATGCCATCGAATGGATCGCCGGCGGCACCCAGAACAAGGCCGCGGAGGCCCTCAGGATGGGCGCCGTGGACGCAGTGGTGCCCGATGAGTCGCTCATGGAGGCGGCCCGAGACCTGCTCGACCGCGCCCGGCGTGGCGAGCTCGACTACCGGGCCCGTCGCGCGGAGAAGACCGGCCCGCTGAAGCTCGACGCCATCGAGCAGATGATGGCCTTCGAGACCGCCAAGGGCTACGTGGCCGGCAAGGCCGGGCCCCATTACCCGGCGCCGATCGAGGCCATCAAGGTCATCCAGAAGGGCGCCGGCGAGGGACGCGACCGCGCCCAGGAGATCGAGGCCAAGGGCTTCGCCAAGCTGGCCAGGACCGACGTCTGCTTCAACCTGGTGGGCCTCTTCCTCAACGATCAGCTGGTCAAGAAGAAGGGCGGCCAGTACGAGAAGCAGGCCCGTCCCGTCGAGCAGGCCGCCGTGCTGGGGGCCGGCATCATGGGCGGCGGCATCGCCTACCAGAGCGCCGCCAAGGGAACGCCCATCCTGATGAAGGACATCAAGGAAGAGGCCATCGAGCTGGGGCTCAAGGAGGCGCGCAAGCTGTTCGCCAAGCAGGCCGAGCGGGGCAAGCTCTCCACCGGAGAGATGGCCGAGAGGCTCAGCAACATCCGGCCCACGCTCTCCTACGGGGATTTCGGCCATGTCGACCTGGTGGTCGAGGCCGTCGTCGAGAATCCCAGGGTCAAGGGAACCGTGCTAGCCGAGGTGGAGGACGCGGTCGGCGAGGACACCGTCCTCGCCTCCAACACCTCGACCATCTCCATCACCCGCCTGGCGGAGAACGTCAAGCGCCCCGAGAACTTCTGCGGCATGCACTTCTTCAACCCGGTGCACCGCATGCCGCTGGTCGAGGTCATCCGCGGCGAGAAGACCGGGGACGCCGCCGTGGCGGCCACCGTGGCCTACGCCCGCAAGATGGGCAAGACCCCCATCGTGGTCAACGACTGCCCCGGCTTCCTGGTCAACCGGGTGCTCTTCCCCTACTTCGGGGGCTTCTCCCTGCTGCTGGAGCAGGGCGCCGACTTCCAGCGCGTCGACAAGGTCATGGAGAAGTTCGGCTGGCCCATGGGCCCGGCCTACCTGCTCGACGTGGTGGGCATGGACACCGCCGTGCATGCCGGCCAGGTGATGGCCGAGGGCTTCCCCGAGCGCATGGCCCGGGAAGGCAAGAACGCCCCCGAGGTGATGTACGACCAGGAGCGCCTCGGCCAGAAGAACGGCAAGGGCTTCTATGCCTACGAGGAGGACAGGAAGGGCAAGCCGAAGAAGGTCGTGGACGAGGCGGCCATCGAACTGGTCCGGGGGATGGCCAAGGCCGACCGCGAGTTCTCCGACGAGGACATCATCGCCCGCATGATGGTGCCGCTGTGCCTGGAGACGGTCCGCTGCCTGGAGGACGGCATCGTCGGCACCCCGGCGGAGGCCGACATGGCGTTGATCTACGGCATCGGCTTCCCGCCCTTCCGCGGCGGCGCCCTGCGCTACATCGACGCCCTGGGCGTGGACGCCTTCGTCGAGCTGGCCGAGGGGCTGGCCGAGGAACTGGGGCCGCTCTACGCCCCCACCGACAAGCTGCGCGAGATGGCCCGCAGCGGCGAGCGTTTCTACGCCTGATTCACCGCGTTAAGGAGAGACATCCGATGAGTTTGAATCCGCGAGACATCGTGGTGGTCGACGGCGTGCGCACCGCCATGGCCAAGGCCAAGAACGGCGCCTTCCGTCACGTGCGGGCCGAGAACCTGTCCGCCGCCGTCATGCAGGCCCTGTTCGATCGCAATCCCGGCCTGGAGCCCGCCGAGGTCGACGACGTCATCTGGGGCTGCGTCAACCAGACCCTGGAGCAGGCCATGAACATCGCCCGCAACGCGGCGATCATGACCGGCATCCCCCGGACCGTACCTGCCCAGACCGTCAACCGGCTGTGCGGCTCCTCGATGAGCGCCCTGCACATCGCCGCGGCCAACATCCGTGCCGGCATGGGCGACTTCTACGTCATCGGCGGTGTGGAGCACATGGAGCACGTGCCCATGACCCATGGCGTCGACGTCAACCCGGCGACCAGCAAGCATGCCGCCAAGGCGGCCATGATGATGGGGCTGACCGCCGAGCTGCTGGGCAAGATGCACGGCATCTCCCGGGAGGAGCAGGACGCCTTCGGGGTGCGCTCCCATCGTCGCGCCCAGGCCGCCCTGGACAACGGCGGCTTCGACAACGAGATCATCGGCGTCGAGGGCCACGACGCCCGAGGCTTCCGGGTCCGCGTCGCCGGCGACGAGGTGATCCGCGCCGACGCCAGCCTGGAGAGCATGGCCGAGCTCAAGCCGGTCTTCGATCCGCGCGGCGGCACCGTCACCGCCGGGACCTCCTCGGCGCTCTCGGTGGGGGCCAGCGGCATGGCGGTGATGAGCGCCGAGCGCGCCCAGGCACTGGGGCTCGAGCCGATCGCCCGGGTGCTGTCCACCGGCGTGGCCGGCTGCGATGCCTCGATCATGGGCTATGGCCCGGTGCCGGCCTCGCGGAAGGCGCTGAAGACCGCGGGCCTGTCCATCGACGACATCCAGACCGTCGAGCTCAACGAGGCCTTCGCCGCCCAGTCGCTGCCGGTGCTCAAGGATCTGGGCCTGCGCGACCGAATGGACGAGGCGGTCAACCTCCACGGCGGGGCCATCGCCCTGGGCCATCCGCTGGGCTGCTCCGGCGCGCGCATCTCCACGACCCTGCTCAACGTGATGCGGGAGCAGGACACCACCCTGGGCCTGGCGACCATGTGCATCGGCATGGGCCAGGGCGTGGCCACGGTGTTCGAGCGGCTCAATTAAGGCCGATTCCCCGTGCCAGGCCATCGACGCCGGCGGCCACGAGGGCCGCCGGCGTCGTCGTGTCAGAGGGTCGGGTCCGCGGGTGCCGGTGGCGTCGCCGGCTCGGGCGGAACGGGAGGCTCGGCGGTGAGCCAGCCCCGTTGCCGGTAGTAGCGCCTGGCGCCCTCGTGCAGCGGCGCCGAAAGCCCTTCGCTCATCATCCGCGCGGGGCTGAGATCGCTGTAGGCCGGATGGCGGGACTTGAAGGCGTCCAGGTCGTCGAAGACCGCGGCCACGATGGCGTAGATGGCATCCGGCGGGGTCTGCTCCGAGGCGACCAGGGTAGCGCGCACCCCGAAGGTGGTCACCGCCGGCTGGTCGGCGGTATAGAGCCCGGCGGGGATGGTGGCATGGGCGAGGTAGGGCGTCTCGGCCACCAGCCGGTCCACCCCTGGGCCGGTGACGTCGACCAGCTTGGCGTCGCACAGCCGCACCGCCTGCTGGATGGAGGGGTTGGGATGGCCCACCGTATAGACCATGGCGTCGATGTTGCCGTGACACAGCGCCAGGGACTGCTGGTCGGCGGGCAGCGCATGGGCCGGGCGGAAGTCGTCCAGGGTCCAGCCCCAGGCCTCGAGCAGCGTCATCATGGTGCCGCGCTGGCCGGAACCGGGATTGCCCACGTTCACCGCATGGCCCTTGAGGTCGGCGAAGCCCCCGATGCCGCTGTCGCGGCGCGCCACCAGGGTGAAGGGCTCCCCATGCAGCGAGAACACCGCGCGCAGCTCGGGGTCCGGCCCGACCGCGGCGAAGCCCTCGGTGCCGGTCACGGCCTGATACTGGAGGTCCGACTGGGCCAGGTCGGCGGTCACCTCGCCGTTGCGCACTGCCTCGAGGTTGGCGGCGGAGCCGCCGCTGGGGCGGGCCTCGCAGGGGACATCGAGCAGGCGGCAGAGGGTGCGGCCGGTGGCGTGATAGACCCCGGCGGGGCTCGCGGTGGCGATGACGATGCCGGGTTCGGCGGCCAGGCCGGCCCCCGGCAGGAGCAGGGCGGCGACCAGGGCCAGGCGAGTGCCGAGCAGGCGGCAAGGCGAAAGCCTGGGGCGCCGTGGCGGCGTCTCTTGGGTATGCATGGCGCACCTCCTGAGGACTCGCCACCCCTCGTCGAGGTCGACTTCGGGGGATGAGTCTCAGCATAGTCGCCGCCCTCAGAGGATGCCGCCGTCCAGGCCCGCGGCCAGGTAGAGCCCCAGTTCCTCCACCCGGTCGACGAAGTCGTCCTGCCATTCTCCCCTCAGCAGCACCGGTTCCTGGACCCATTTCCAACGCAGCCCGGTGACGATGCTCTCCACGGCGCGGCGGGTGCCGGTGCCGTCATGGCCGGCGCGGACGTAGAGGGCACAGGGCAGGCCCTGCTTCTCCTCCAGCACGGGATAGTAGCTGCGATCGAAGAAGTCCTTCAGCGCGCCGCTCATGTAGCCCAGGTTCTCGGTGGTGCCGAGCAGGATGGCGTCGCAGGCCAGCACGTCCTCGGGGCCGGCCTCCAGGGGTGGCTTGACCACCACCTCCACGTCCTCGATGTCGGGGTGGCGGGCGCCGCGCTCGGCGGCGTCGCGCAGCCTCAGGGTGTTGGGGGAGGGCGCATGGGCCACGATCAACAGTCGCTTCATGTCGGCCTGCCGGGTTGAAGGATGCGAATCCGGCCATCATGCCATGGGGAAACGCCGTTGACAGGCTTGACGGCGTCGCCGACGCTGAAATCGGCATCCATGCTTCACATCAAGGAGGAAGATACCCATGGCCTTCGCCTTTTCGAAGCTGCAGGTGACAAGCTCCGCCTTCGAGAATCGCCAGGAGATTCCCATCAAGTACACCGGGGAGGGAGACGATCTCTCGCCGCCCCTGGAGTGGGCGAATCCCCCGGAGGGCACCAAGGGGTACGCGGTGATCTGCCATGACCCGGATGCGCCCCTGGTGCAGCACGGCAGCTACGGCTTCGTGCACTGGGTCCTCTACAACCTGCCGTCCTCCACCACCTCGCTGAAGGAGGCCACCTCCTCGGGAACGCGGGGACGCAACGACTTCAATCGCAACGGTTACGGCGGTCCCATGCCACCGGAGGGGCACGGCCTTCACCAGTACTACTTCTGGGTGCTGGCCCTGGACAAGCCCACCGCCCTGCCCGAGGGCATTTCCATGGCCGAATTGCTCAAGCAGGTCGAGCCGCACCTGATCGGCATGAATCGGCTGATCGGCACCTACCGGCGCGACTGAGCCGCCATCTCCCCGCGTCCCTGGTCGGGCGCGGGGCCTCAGTCCGGAATGAGTACGCTCGGATCCGGCGCGGCGACATCGTCGTTGCAGGTGACGATGCGCTCCAGTTCCTCGCAGAAGGCGTCCAGGGCCTCGCTGGTGTGTCCCGGGCGGCGATGCAGCTCGATCTCCACCTGTCCCAGGGGCGGGAGACCCTCGTCTTCCCCGACGATGCGACAACCCGCCGGCACGCTGCGCGGGGTCTTCACCGTCATGGCGAGCCCCGCCTGCACCGGCAGGTTGATGCCGGTGGGGGATTGGCTGGCGTAGCGGACCTCCCAGCGGCGCTCTTCCTTGCCCAGGGCCGAGAGCGCGTGGGCGCGGAAGATGCAGCCCTCGGGGTTGAGGGCCAGGGGCAGGACGTCGTCCCAGCCGTCGAGACGGCAGTCCTCGGCGACCACCCACACCATGGGCTCCCAGCCCAGCAGCTGTCCCGACTGGGTCGGGGTATGACGCACCGACAGCACCACGTCCAGCAGGCCTTCCTGGAACTGCCCCACCAGCGCCGTGCTCATGTCGCAGTTGAGATCCAGTCGGGCATCCGGGAAGCGTCTGGCATAGCGCTCCAGCAGCTCCGGCAGGTAGGCGCTGGCCTGTTCCTCGGAGGTGGCGAAGCGGATCAGCTCGCCGCGCTGCCGGTCGCCCAGCGCCTCACGGGCCTCGTCCTCCAGGACGAGCATGTGACGGGCATAGGGCAACAGGCGCTCGCCGTGCCGGGTCAGCAGGACGCTGCGACTGGTGCGCTCGAACAGCGCCTTGCCCATCTGATCCTCGAGGCGCTTGATCTGCAGGCTGACCGCCGATTGGGTGCGGTGCAGCACCTTGCCCGCGGCACTGAAACCCTGGCACTCGGCGACGGTCACGAAGGCCCTCAGCAGTCCGGTATCCATTGATTAATGAGCCTTTGAAATTGTTTGTATCGCGATGATTCATTTTCATTATGAGACTGCCGGCTCTAAGCTGTCCAGCGTGTATTCGGAACCGGAGCAATTCATGTCTGTGGACACCTCGGTCAACGCCAACGACGCTTCCCTCGACGGCCTCATCGACCTGGCCCGCTACCCCCTGAACGACCTCGATGGCGAGGCAGGCCGCGCGCTGATCGACCAGTGCCGCCGCCAGCTCGAGGATGACGGCTGCGTGGTGCTCAAGAACTTCGTCCCCGAGCAGGCCCTGGAGCGTCTCGAGCGCGAAACCGAGCGGCTTTCCCCGGAAGCCCACTATAACCAGACCGAAACCAATCCCTACAACAGCGACGCCGACCCGTCGAAGCCGGCCAGCCACCCGCTGAACCGCTTCGACGACCGGACCAACGGCTTCGTGGCCGGCGATCGCATCGGCAACGACACCATCATCCGTCAGGTCTACCGGAACGCCGACTTCCAGCGTTTCATCGCCACCGTGGTGGGCATGGAGGAGATTCACCAGTACGCCGATCCGCTCGCCGACCTGGTGGTCAACGTGCTGCGCGAGGGCTGCCAGCATCCCTGGCACTACGACACCAACGAGTTCATCGTCACCATGATGACCCGCCAGTCCCACGGCGGCGGCCGCTTCGAGTATGCCCCCGGCATCCGCAGCCCCGAGGGCGAGAACTTCGAGGAGGTCGAGAAGGTCATCGATGGCGACCGCTCGCGGCTCAAGTCCCTGGACCTCCAGCCCGGCGACCTGCAGATCTTCTTCGGTCGCTACTCCCTGCACCGGGTCACCCCGGTCGAAGGCGACAAGGAGCGTCACACCGTGATCTTCGCCTATGCCAAGGAGCCGGGCTTCATCGGCCGCCCCGAGCGCGCCCAGCGCATCTTCGGCCGCATGGCGCCGGTTCACGAGCAGCTGCTGAAGGATGGCATGGAGCGCAGCGACTCCCTGGTCGACTGACGCCCCGGTCCCGGGCGCCGGCCTGGCCGGCGCCGCCTCTGCCCCTCTTACAATCTCAACGACTCCCCCCGAGAGAGACCCGACATGAGCATCGTGGACTTCGAGAAGCTGACCGACAACGAGCCGGACCAGATCCCGGTGATTCCCTCGGCCCCCATGGCCAATGGCGACAGCATTCCCACCGCCTTCGACCCCAGGCAGCTGCGGGCCGGTCGTCTGCAGCGCCTGCGGGCGATGATGGCCGAGCAGGGCTATGCCGCCGTGGTGCTGTTCGACCCCTACAACCAGCGCTACGCCACCGGCTCGCGCAACATGTTCGGCTACTTCCTCCGCAACTCCACGCGCTACATCTACGTGCCGCTGGACGGCCCGGTGATCCTCTTCGAATACCCGGGTAGCGCCCACGTCTCCACCTGGCTCGAGACCATCGACGAATCGCGCACCTCCAAGGTGGTGTGGTCGGCGGTCAACCAGCGTGACAACCTGTCCTCCGATCCCTTCGGCGTCGAGATCGCCGAGCTGGTCGAGGCACATGGCCGCGGCAACAAGAAGGTCGGCCTGGACCGCTGCGCCCTGAACCTGGCGCGCTCGCTCGAGGCGCAGGGCCTCGAGGTCTTCGACTGCATGCAGGACACCCTGCACTGTCGCCGCATCAAGACCCCGGAAGAGATCGCCTGCCTGGCCCAGTCCATGGCCGGCTCCGAGGCCGCCGTCGCCGAGGTCGAGGCCGCCATCAAGCCCGGCGTCACCGAGAACGAGCTGTTCGCCATCATGTACGGCGACGTCATCCGCCAGGGCGGCGAGTTCATCGAGACCCGCCTGCTGTCTTCCGGCCCGCGCACCAACCCCTGGTTCAACGAGGCCAGCGACCGGGTGATCCGCCCCGGGGAGCTGGTGGCCCTGGACACCGACACCATCGGCTGCCACGGCTATTACTCCGACTTCTCGCGCACCTTCCACGTCGGCCCGGGGCGGCCCAGCGACTACCAGAAGAGCCTGTATCGCATGGCCTACGACCAGGTGCACCACAACATGGGCATCCTCAAGCCGGGCATGAGCTACCGCGAGATCGCCGAGCAGGCCTGGAAGATCCCCGAACGCTTCCTGGACCGCCGCTATCCGTCGATCATCCACGGCGTGGGCATGCACGGCGAGACGCCGCTGGTCGCCCACCACATGGACTTCGATCGCTTCTCCAAGGACGGCATCCTGGAGCCCGGCATGGTGGTCTCCGTGGAGAGCTACATCGGCGAGGTCGGCGCCGCCGACGGCGTCAAGCTGGAGGAGGAGGTGCTGGTCACCGACACCGGCATCGAGAAGCTCTCGCGCTACCCCTTCGACGAGGCCCTGCTCGGCAAGGAATTCTGAGAACGCCGCCCGAAGCAGCGCTTTCCCTGATGCAATAGAGAGACCCCATGACAAACGTGACCCATTGGATCGCCGGCGAACGCGTGGCCGGCGAGCGCAGGATCGATGTCTTCAACCCCGCCACCGGCGAGGCCGTTCGCCGGGTGGCCCTGGGCGACGCCGCCACCGTGGACCGGGCCATCGCCGCCGCCCGCGAGGCCCAGCCGGCCTGGCGGGACCTGCCGCCGGCCAAGCGCGCCCAGGTGATGTTCCGCTTCAAGACCCTGCTCGAGCGCGACGCCGACGAGATCTGCCGGCTCGTCGCCGAGGAGCACGGCAAGGTGCTCGAGGACGCCCTGGGCGAGCTCAAGCGCGGCATCGAGAACGTCGAGTACGCCTGCGGCGTGCCCGAGCTGCTCAAGGGCGAGTATTCCCACAACGCCGGCCCGGGCATCGACACCTGGTCCAATCACCAGCCGCTGGGCATCGTCGCCGGCATCACGCCGTTCAACTTCCCGGCCATGGTGCCGCTGTGGATGTATCCGATGGCCATCGCCTGCGGCAATGCCTTCATCCTCAAGCCGTCCGAGCAGGTGCCCTCCGCCGCGATCAAGATGGCCGAGCTGCTCGACCAGGCCGGCCTGCCGCGGGGCATCTTCAACGTGGTCCAGGGTGACCGCGAGGCCGTCGAGGCGCTGATCGACGCCCCGGACGTCAAGGCGCTGTCCTTCGTCGGTTCCACCCCGGTGGCCAAGGCCATCTACCGGCGCGGGGCCGATAACGGCAAGCGCGTCCAGGCCCTGGGCGGCGCCAAGAACCACGCCATCGTGCTGCCCGACGCCGACCTGGACAACGCCGCCAGCACCCTGATCGGGGCCGCCTACGGCAGCGCCGGCGAGCGCTGCATGGCGATCTCGGTGGCGGTCTGCGTGGGCGACGACACCGCCGACGCCCTGGTCGGCAAGCTCGCCGACCAGGCCCGCACCCTGAAGATCGGTCCGGGCACCGAGCCGGGTCTGGACATGGGCGCCCTGGTCAACGCCGCGCATCGGGACAAGGTCGCTGGCTACATCGCCCAGGGCGAGCAGGCCGGGGCCGAGCTGGTCGTCGACGGCCGCGAGCACCCGCTGGTCGAGGGCTCTCCTGGTTACTTCCTGGGCGCCACCCTGTTCGACCGGGTGACCCCGGAGATGGGCATCTACCGCGACGAGATCTTCGGCCCGGTGCTGTGCGTGGTGCGCGTCGAGACCTTCGAGGAGGCCATCGCGCTGATCAACGCTCACCAGTACGGCAACGGCACCTGCGTCTTCACCCGGGACGGCGAGGCCGGCCGCCGCTTCAGTGATGCCATCGAGGTGGGCATGGTGGGCATCAACGTGCCGCTGCCGGTGCCGGTGGCCTTCCACAGCTTCGGCGGCTGGAAGGAATCGCTGTTCGGCGACCTGCACGCCTACGGCCCCGATGCGGTGCGCTTCTATACTCGCCGCAAGGCCGTGTCCCAGCGTTGGCCGCAGCGCTCCCAGCAGGAGATCGCCCAGTTCAACTTCCCGTCAAACTGACCGTGTCGAACTGACCGTGCCTCCCTGTCGGCCCGCCCGGGCCGGCACCCCCTGACGCCCCCGCGCCCGTCGGCCCGGGGGCGGCGTCGTTCCGGGCCGGGATCGGATGTCGGAAAAGTGTCCCGAGGTGGCGTCTTCCTGCCGCTCGGGGGGAGGGGGACCATGGTTTGATGTGCCGCACATTCTTGCCCGGTCGACCTCTCCCATGATCGCTCGACTCGCCCCTGACGACCGCCAGGCCGACGTCCCCTACCTGCGCTTCCTCGAGGCCCTGCGCGATGCCGGCTTCGAGGGCGACATCGCCCCGGACTACGCCAACCGCACGGTGCTCGCCACCGACAACTCGATCTACCAGCGCCTGCCCCAGGCGGTGCTCTACCCCCGCGGCGCCGACGACCTGGCGCGCATCGCCCGCCTGGCCGGGCGCGACGACTTCCGCCGCGTGGTGCTGGCCCCCCGTGGCGGCGGCACCGGCACCAACGGCCAGTCGCTCACCGACGGCCTGGTGGTCGACGTCTCCCGGCACATGAACGCCATCCTCGACATCGACGTCGCGGCCCGCCGGGTCCGCGTCCAGGCCGGCGTGGTCAAGGACCAGCTCAACGCCGCCTTGAAGCCCCATGGGCTCTTCTTCGCCCCGGAGCTCTCCACCTCCAACCGGGCGACGATCGGCGGCATGATCGCCACCGACGCCAGCGGCCAGGGCAGCTGCGAGTACGGCAAGACCCGCGATCACGTCCTCGAGCTCGACAGCGTGCTGCTCGGCGGCGAGCGCCTCACCACCCGGCCGGTGGACGAGGCCGAGCTCGACGCCCTGTGCGAGCGCGACGACGCCGTGGGCCGGGTGCATCGCACGGCCCGGGGCATCATCGACGCCGAGCGCGAGCGCATCCGCGAGACCTTCCCGCCGCTCAACCGCTGCCTGACCGGCTACGATCTTGCCCATCTGCGTACCGAGGACGGCCGGTTCGACCTCAACAGCGTGCTGTGCGGCGCCGAGGGCTCGCTGGCCTTCACCAACGAGGCAGTGCTCAACGTGCTGCCGATCCCCGGCCATTCGACCCTGGTCAACGTGCGCTATGCGGGCTTCATGGATGCCCTGCGCGACGCCAAGGCGCTGATGGGAAGCAGCGCCGCCCCGACCTCCATCGAGACGGTGGACGACAAGGTGCTGGGCCTGGCGCAGCAGGACTTCGTGTGGGACAGCGTCGCCGAGTTCTTTCCCGACGCGCGGGAGGAAGACGACCCAGTCCGAGCCGAGCGGGATGATGGGCTAGGCGCGCGGCGCGCCGACGACGAGACATACCGAGGGGGTAGGCGAGTCGGCGAGCACCGCGCAACAACGCCCAGCGCCCGCGCAGGCCGGACGAGCCGATGCCAGGGCATCAACCTGGTGGAATTCAACGACGACGACCCCGAGCGCCTGGCCGAGCGGGTCGCCGCCTTCTGCCGCCACCTGGGGGACGACCGCAGCGTCGACCGCCTGGGCTACACCCTCGCCGAGGGGCGCGAGCAGATCCAGCGCGTCTACGGCATGCGCAAGCGCGCCGTGGGCCTGCTCGGCAACGTCCAGGGCGAGCAGCGCCCGCTGCCCTTCGTCGAGGACACCGCCGTGCCCCCGGAGCACCTGGCCGACTACATCGCCGAGTTCCGCGCCCTGCTCGACGCCCGCGACCTCGACTACGGCATGTTCGGCCACGTCGACGCCGGGGTGCTGCACGTGCGCCCGGCGCTGGACATGAAGGATCCCGCCCAGGCGGCGCTGATCCGCGAGATCTCCGACGAGGTCGCCGCGCTCACCCGCCAGTACGGCGGCCTGCTGTGGGGCGAGCATGGCAAGGGCGTGCGCTCCGAGTACGCCCCGGCCTTCTTCGGCCCGCTCTACCCCAGCCTGCGCCGGCTCAAGGCCGCCTTCGACCCCCACAACCAGCTCAATCCCGGCAAGATCGCCACCCCGCTCTCCAGCCCGCCCGAAGACGCGGGCAGGACTCCCTCGGCCGAACATGACGCCCAGGCCAACCCGTCCAGTCCGGAAGGGGGCGAAGACGAGCAGGCCGTCAAGTGGGTCGATCCGGGCCTGCTGGCCATCGACGACGTGCCCACCCGCGGCGAGCATGACCGCCAGATCGACGAGCGGGTCTGGCAGGCCCACGGCGATGCCGTCTACTGCAACGGCAACGGCGCCTGCTACAACTACGACCCGGACGACGCCATGTGCCCGTCCTGGAAGGCCACCCGCCAGCGCATCCACTCGCCCAAGGGCCGCGCCAGCCTGATGCGCGAGTGGCTGCGCCTGCAGGACCAGGCCGGCGTCGACGTGGTCGAGGTCGCCGAGCGGGCGCGGACCGCCGGCGTCTGGGGCGCGGTCAAGGCCTTCCCCGGCAAGCTGCGCCACACCCTGGCCCGGCGCCGCGGCGAGGCCGACTTCTCCCACGAGGTCTATGACGCCATGGCCGGCTGCCTGGCCTGCAAGTCCTGCGCCGGCCAGTGCCCGGTGAAGGTCAACGTGCCAGCCTTCCGCTCGCAGTTCCTGGAGGTCTACCACGGCCGCTACCTGCGCCCGGTGCGCGACTACCTGATCGGCGGGCTGGAGTTCCTGGTGCCGACGCTCTCGCGCGTCGCCCCGCTGTACAACGCCGCCCTGGCCAACCGCTGGGTGGACCGCCTGCTGGCCGGGCCCGTGGGCATGGTCGACAGCCCCCGGCTGTCCCGGGCGCGCCTCGACAAGCAGCTCGCCGCCTGGGGCGTGAGTGAGGCCACGCCGACGACGCTGGGCCGGCTCACCGCGGCCCAGAAGGCCAACAGCGTGGTGCTGGTGCAGGACGCCTTCACCAGCCACTTCGAGTCGCGGCTGGTGATGGACGTGGTGGAGCTGCTCGAGCGGCTCGACGTGCGCGTCTTCGTCGCCCCCTTCGCGCCCAACGGCAAGCCGCTGCACGTGCAGGGCTTCCTCGGCGCCTTCGAGCGCACCGCGGCCAAACAGGCCGAGCGGCTGCGCACGCTGGCCGAGGCCGGGGTGCCGCTGGTCGGCATCGACCCGGCCATGACCCTGACCTACCGCCAGGAGTACGTGAAGGCGCTGGGCGAGGCCGCCGTGCCCGAGGTGAAGCTGCTGCCCGAATGGCTGAGCGAACGGCTGGCCGGGGAGCGCGCCTCGCGGGTGCCCGACGGCGTCCGCCTCGACGATCCCGGCTACCGGCTGCTGGCCCACTGCACCGAGAAGACCAATGCCCCGGGCACGCCCAGGGCCTGGCAGCGGATATTCGCCGCCTTCGGCCTGGAGCTCGAGGTGGTGGCCACCGGCTGCTGCGGGATGTCCGGGACCTACGGCCACGAGGCGCGCAACCTGGCGACCTCGAAGGCCATCTACGCCCAGTCCTGGCAGCCGCGGGTGGAGGATCCCGCCAACGCCGGCCGGCTGCTGGCCACCGGCTACTCCTGCCGCAGCCAGGCCAGACGGCTGTCGGACGCTGCCCTGCCGCACCCCCTGCAGGGCCTGCTGGAAGTCCTGAGGCGAGCCGGCTGATCAGGCGCGGACCTTGCGACGCTCCCGGGGCGAGATGCCGTATGCCTTGCGATAGCACTTGCTGAAATGGGAGGTGGAAGAGAATCCGGTCGCGGTGGCGATGTTGATGATGTCCAGCGAGGTCTTGCGCAGCAGGCTGTCGCCATGTTCCAGGCGCATGTTGAGGTAATAGCTTGCCGGGGTGACGCCGAAGTGCTCCTTGAAGAGTCGCTGCAACTGGCGGTGGGAAATGCCGACGAGATCGGCGATCTGTTCGCAGTTGATGGTGTCCTCGATATGGGAATGCATCACATGGATGGCGGAGGAAAGGGCGGGGTTGTGGACCCCGAGACGTTCCTCCAGTGACATGCGCTGCTTGTCGTGAGCGGGGCGAATGTCCGGGTGAATGCACTGGTCGGCGATGTGCTTGGCCAGCACGCTACCCTGTTGTCGATCGATCAGCGAAAGCATCATGTCGAGGCCCGCCGTTCCCCCCGAGCAGGTCAGGATGTTTTCCTCGATCTCGAACAGCTCGTTGGTCACCAGAAGGTCGGGATGTTCCTCCTGGAGGCTCGCCTGATCCTCCCAATGAATGGTGCAACGCTTGTGACGCAGGACGCCGGCTCGGGCCAGCAGGATGCTGCCGGTGGAGGTCGAGCCCAGCAGGCGCCGGCTGCGCCCCACCTCCCGCAGCCACTTGAACAGTCTCGCGCTGGCGATGAGGTTGGTGCCGGTACCGGCCACCAGGATGACGGCATCCAGCGACCGCCAGTCGTCGAGGCGGAGGGTGGGCGTGAAGGGGATGCCGTTGCTGGCCTCCACCACCTCGTCGTCGAGGCTGACCAGCTCCCATCGATACAGGCGTCGGCCACTCAGTCGGTTGGCGATCCGCAAGGGCTCGATGACCGAGCTGAACGAGAGCATGGCGAAGTTGGGGAAGAGCAGAAAGCCGACGGTGAAGGGCGAGTCCTCGTGGCCGGAGGGTGTCATGATCGTTGTCTTTTGTGTCGCATGGATGTTCTTAACGATGCGAGGCTTGTCGCAAGATGTCAATGCCGATAAGGGCAGCGCCAACAGTCAGTCCCTGGAGAAGATCATGCAGTCAGAGAGCGTTTCAATCATCAGCGATGGCCTCAAACTCGACGGTTCCTATTACTGGGAAGAGGGTGTCGTTCAGGACGAGGCTCCCATCGTCATCGTGTGCTCGGGTTTCACCGGCTTGAAGCATATTCATCCCGAGCGTTTCGCTCGTTTCCTGACCAAGCAGGGCTTCCTTTGCTTCGGGTTCGACTACCGTGGTTTCGGCGAAAGCGAAGGAAAGCGTGGCAAGGTGCTGCTGGAAGAGCAGGTCCGGGATATCGCCAATGTCGTGGCCTATGTCCGGGCGCGAGCCGACGAGGAAGGCCGCAAGCTGGTGCTGGCCGGTTGGGGCATGGCCGGCGGCCTGGTGCTGGATGCCTTCCGTCAGGTCGAGGACCTGGTCGACGCCCTGATCAGCATGAACGGCTTCTTCGATGCGGTGCGCGTGCAGAAGGCCCTGCGCGGCGAGCTCGGCTGGAAGGAATTCCGTCAGTTCCTCAACCAGGAGCGGCTGCGCCTGGCCCAGGGCGGCGAGGCCCAGGCGATCGATCCCTTCCGCATCTACCCGCTGGACCCGATCTCCAAGAGCTATGTGGACGGCGTGCTGTGGAAGACCCCGGGCTACGGCCTGACCTCCGACCTGGACTTCGCGGACTCGCTGATCGCCTTCCGGCCGGAGTCCCACATCGATCAGCGCTTCGCCCGCACCCCGCTGCTGATCGCCCACGGCGGCGAGAACGACCTGCACCCGGTCACCGAGGCCCAGTCGCTGTACGCCACCTACCCGGGGCCCAAGGCCATGTACCTGCTCCCCGAGGGCGGTCATACCGAGTGGATGCTGGACGACGATCCCAAGTTCCAGACCTTCGCCGGCCAGGTGGCCGACTGGTTGAAGGAGACGGCCTGGACGCCGGTCAGCCAGCAGGCCGTGGCCTGACGTCGCCACGACGAACCCGAGCCAGGTGATGCCATGATCCCCTTCTGTGACCCCATGGACCCGGCGCCACGCGCCCCCGGTTTCACCGCCCCTGCGGGGGCGGTGGACTGCCACGCCCACGTCTTCGGCCCGGCGTCCCGCTATCCCTACCAGGCCGCCCGGACCTATACGCCGCCGGAGGCCAGCCTCGATCAGTATCGCCACCTGCATCGCGCCCTGGGCATCGAGCGGGGCGTGCTGGTCCAGCCCAGCGTCTATGGCCTCGACAACTCGGCGACCCGGGACGCGATTCGTGTCCTGCGTGACGAGGGGCAGGACTATCGGGGCATCGCGGTGGTCGACAGTGAGGTGTCCGACGCCGAGCTGGACGCCCTGGCCGCCGACGGCTTCCGGGGCGTGCGACTCAACCTGCTGTTCAAGGGGGGCATCGCCTGGCGTGACGTGGAGTCCCTCGCCGGACGCCTCGCCGACCGCCACTGGCACCTGCAGTTCCTGGTCGACGTGTCCGCCTTCGAGGATCTCGAGGCCCGGGTGGCGCGGCTGCCCGTGCCGGTGGTCGTGGATCACATGGGACACATGGCCTGCGACAAGGGGGTCGACCAGCCCGGCTTCCAGGCGCTGTGCCGGCTGATGGCGCGCGGTGATGCCTGGGTGAAGCTCTCCGGGGCCTATCGCATCACCGGCCAGCGGCAGACCCCCTACGAGGATGTCGTGCCCTTCGCCCGGCGACTGATCGAGGCCAATCCGGAACAGTGCGTCTGGGGGTCCGACTGGCCCCACCCGCATATTCCGGTGCCCATGCCCAACGACGGCCCCCTGCTCGATGCCCTCGCCGACTGGGCGCCCGATCCCGGGCTCCGCAAGAGGATCCTGGTCGACAACCCGGATCGGCTCTACTTCCGGAACTGACGGCGCTCGCTTCGACGAGAGAAAGGCCGCTCGCCCCAGGCGAGCGGCCTCTTTCATGGCGACCTCACCGGTAGCCGGCCATCAGCTCGCGGATCAGCGGGGTGTCGGCATCGCGATGGGTGGGCAGCTCGAAGCGGGCCCTGGCGATGGCGGTGCGCGACAGTGTGGCGGTGATCAGCTGCTCGCGATCCTCGGCCTCGGCGAGCACCTCGCCGCGGGGGCCGAGGATGCGCGAGCCGCCCCAGAAATGGCTGGCCCCCTCCGGGCCGTAGCGGTTGGCCATGATCACCGGGGTGCCGTAGGTCATGGCGTAGAAGCGCACGTTGAGCAGCCAGTTCTGCTCGTTGGAGAAGTCCTCGCTGACGATGCCCGAGGCGGAGTTGATCGGCGCGCAGAGCACCGTGGGGCGGGGCAGCAGGGCGGCATGGACCAGGGCGGGATTCCAGAGGTCGGCGCAGATCAGCTGGGTGGCCGACCACCCGGGGCGCACCTGGGCGAGGGTCAGCTCGCTGCCGTGGCTGAACCACTTGCCTTCCTCGAGGCCGCCGTAGGTGGGCAGGTTGAGCTTGCGGTGGACGGCCACGATGGCGCCGTCCTGGAGGATGGCCAGGGCGTTGTAGTACTCGCCGGGGCTGGCCTCCTCGACGAAGCCCACCACCGCCTGCATGGCGCCGCAGGCCTCGGCCAGCCGGGCGAGGCGCGGGTCCTCGACGGGCATGGCCACCTGCATGATGCCGGCCGCCAGGCCGTAGCCGGTCAGCGAGAGTTCGGGGAAGACCAGCAGCTCGACGCCGCGGGAGGCGGCCTCCTCGATGACCGCGAGATGGCGCTCGAGGTTGGCATCCACCTGGCCGAGGTCGGCGTTGACCTGGGCGGCGGCGACGTGAAGCGAATCCTGGTAGTGCATGAAAGGGCTCCACTCAAGGGGCGAAACGGCGAAAAGGCCGCATGACGCGGCCTTTTCGAGTCGGGGGGAGAGGCCTTAGATCAGGTCGTGGTCGCTCAGGAAGGCCCGGGCCACGTCCTCGATGGTCTCGCGCGCCACGTCGACCCGGGCGTTGAGGGTGGCCATGGTCTGGTCGTCGAGCAGGGCGGACAGGGCGTTCATCTGCTCGGCGAGCTCGGGGTTGGCCTCCAGGGTCTCCTCGCGCACCACCGGGGTCAGGGCGTAGGCCGGGAAGAAGGCCTGGTCGTCCTCCAGGACCTGGAAGTCGAAGGCCGGGATGCGGCCGTCGGTGGCGAACACCAGGCCCACGTCGACCTGGCCGTCGCGCAGCGCCTGGTAGACCAGGCCGGAGTCCATGCGCTTGATGTCGCCGCGCCCGACCCGGAAGTCATAGGCCTGCTGCAGCGGGCGCCAGCCGTCCTCGCGGGCGTAGAACTCGGCGTTCATGGCGAAGGTCAGCGCCTCGTCGCCGTCGTTCACCGCCTGGGCCAGCCTGGAGAGGCTGTCGATGCCGGTCTCCGCGACGCTCTCCTGGCGCATGGCCAGGGCATAGGTGTTGTTGGCGGCGGAGGGCTCCAGCCACACCAGGCCCTTCTCGGCGTCCAGTGCCTTGACGCGCTGGTAGGTCTCCTCCGGGGACAGCGACTCGGTGACGTCGTTGTAGTTGATCAGCGAGGTGCCGGTGTACTCCCAGTAGAGGTCGAGCTGGCCGTTCTCCTGGGCCTGGCGCAGCACGGCGGAGCCCATGCCGGCGCGCTTCTCGACGTCGTAGCCGAGGGCGTCCAGGTACTGGGCGGTCATGCTGGCGAGTATCTGCTGCTCGGTGAAGTTCTTGCCGCCGACCACGATCTCGTCGGCCTGGGCGGTGGCCAGGGAGCCGGCCAGGGTCAGGCCGGACAGCAGGGCGATCAGTCGTTTCATGGCGTTGCTCCTCGTTGTGATGGTGGAGTGGGTGCAGAGCCGTCAGGCCCGGGACGGGTTGACCCCGCGGGGCACCACCAGGAAGGCGGTGGTGGCGATCAGGGCGTCCACCGCGATGGCCAGCAGGGCCGTGGGGATGGCGCCGGCCAGCATCATCAGTGGGTCGTAGAGGTCGATGCCGGTGAAGATCAGCTCGCCGAGGCCGCCGGCGCCGATCAAGAAGGCCAGCGGCACGGTGCCCACGTTGATGGTCAGGGCCGTGCGGATGCCGGCGAAGATCACGTAGAGGGCATTGGGCAGCTCGACCCTGAACAGGCGCTGGATCGGCGCCATGCCGATGCCCGAGGCGGCTTCCCGCAGGGCGGGGGAGACCCCCTTGAGGCCGGCGTAAGTGTTCCGCGTGATCGGCAGCAGGGTGGCCACGAAGAGTCCGAACACCGCCGGCAAAGTGCCGATGCCGAGGAAGCTCATGGACAGCGCCAGCACCGCCAGGGTGGGGATGGTGGTGCCGACGTTGAGCACCTGCATGACCGACTCGGCCAGGTGCGCCATGCTGGGCCGGGACAGCACGATGCCCAGGGGGATGGCCACCAGGATGGCCAGGCCGCCGGACATGGCGGTCAGCCAGAGGTGTTGACCCACCAGGTACTGGACGTCGGGCAGGTAGAAGAGCAGCTCGTCCAGGGTGCCGCTGGCCTGGACCCAGACGCCGGCAGCGAACACGAAGCCGATCAGCGAGAGGCGCAGGACGCCTCGCAGGTTCTGCAATGGCATGGCTCACACCTCCGCGACGGGCTCGGCCTGCTGGACGCGGTAGCGCGACCCCAGGTGGTGGGTGATGGCACGTTGGGTGATCTGGCCGCACAGCCTCCCCTCGTCGTCGACGCAGGGCAGCCAGGTCATGTCATGGGCGAACATCAGCGAGGCCACCTTGCGCAGGTCGTCGTCCAGGCGCGCCACGGCGGGCAGGGTGTCGAAATGATCGCGGCAGTAGCCCTTGGTGGTCCGGGCCACCGAGCGCTGGACGACCCCGACCGGCTGGCGGCGGTCGTTGACCATCATGATGGAGCCCGGGTAGCCGTGATCGTCCATGCGCATGAGGGCCGCCTGGAGGTCCTCGTCCGGTGCCACCGTGCCGACGTCCTCGCTGGCCATGTCGCGCACCTTGACCAGGTTGAGACGCTTCAGCGCCCGGTCCTCGCCGAGGAAGGACTCGACGAAGTCGTCCTTGGGATTGGCCAGCAGCTCGTCGGGACGGGAGTACTGCTCCAGGTTGCCGGCGCGGAAGATGGCGATGCGATCGCCCATCTTGATCGCCTCGTCGATGTCGTGGCTGACGAACATGATGGTCTTCTTGAGTTCCTGCTGCATCTTGAGGAACTCGTCCTGGATGACCGCGCGGTTGATGGGGTCGATGGCGCCGAAGGGCTCGTCCATCAGCATCACGGGCGGATCGGCGGCCAGCGCCCGGGCCACGCCGATGCGTTGCTGCTGGCCGCCGGAGAGCTCGCTGGGGTAGCGCTTGAGGAAGGCGTCCGGCTCCAGCGCGATCATGCGCATCAGTTCCCGGGCGCGCTCCTTGTATTTCGCCTTGTCCCAGCCCAGCAGCTTGGGCACCACCGCGATGTTCTCCTCGATGGTCATGTTGGGGAAGAGCCCGATCTGCTGGATCACGTAGCCGATGTTGCGGCGCAGCTCCTGGGTGTCCAGGTCGGTGGTGTCCTCGCCGTCGATGAAGACCTTGCCCGAGGTGGGGCGCACGATGCGGTTGATCATCTTCAGGGTGGTGGTCTTGCCGCAGCCGGAGGGGCCGAGCAGGATGCAGATCTCGCCGGCGGGCACCTCCATGGTGATGTGGTCGGCGGCGGTCACCGCGCCCTTGGGGGTGTCGAAGACCTTGGTCAGGTTGTCGAGTCGAATCATGCGGAAATCCTTTCTTGTCATGGGGAAGGCGAGCGAATCATTCCGCGAAGGCGGCGCGTTCCATGCCCTTGGGGGTCAGGCGTTTCTGCAGGGCCAGCAGCGAATAGTCGACGAGGATCGCCAGCAGGCTGACCGCCAGGGCGCCGAGGATCAGCTGGCGGGGATCGGACTGGGAGATGCCGCGACTGATGAAGGTGCCCAGGCCGCCGGCGCCGATGTAGGCGGCGATGGCCATGACGCCGATGTTGAGCACCACGGCGGTGCGCACGCCGGCCATGATCACCGGCACGGCGAGCGGGATCTCGACCATCCGCAGGCGCTGGTTCTGGCTCATGCCGATCCCCCGGGCCGCCTCGCGAAGCGCGGGGTCGACGTTGTTGATGGCGGTGTAGGTGTTGCGGATGATCGGCAGCTGGGAGTAGAGGAGCACGGCGATCACCGCCGGCAGGTAGCCGATGCCCTGGCCGATCAGCGAGAGCACCGGGATCATGATGCCGAACAGGGCGATGGACGGGACGGTGACGATGATCGACGCCACGTAGAGCACGGCCTTGGCCAGGCGTTCGTTCTTGGTGATGGCGATGCCGATGGGCACGCCGGTGAGGGTGGCGATGCCCACGGCGACCCCGACCAGGGCGATATGCTCGATCGTTCGTGAGAGCAGCAGGTCGATGTTCCCGACCGCGTACTGGATCCAATCCATGCAAGAGCCTCGCGTAGCGTTGTGATTATTGAGAAAGCGCGTGAGGCACTAGGCTAGAGAGCGCGGGCGCCGACGACCGACAAATAGACGACGGATAACAGCAGGAACCGGTCATGGTGACGCCGTGCGCGAAACGCGGCATTCGTCGCCGCGGCGGGGAGGGCCGGGCGAATGACGCTGCTCGGCGGGGGCTGCTAGGATGACACCATTCCGTCACCGGCAGGATGCGACGCGTGTCCGGGGGTGGCGCCATGCAGGGACGAGGAGATGACGCAAGCCTCCGAGGCCGCGCTTACGGAGGATCGCCTGTCGCCGCTGAAGCTCAAGCGAGTCGGCATCGATACCTACCGCGAGAACGTGGCCTACATGCATCGCGAGTGCGACCGCTATCGGGCCGAGGGCTTCCAGGCGCTGGCCAAGGTGGAGGTGCGCGCCAACGGCCAGCGCATCCTGGCCACCCTGAACGTCGTCGACGATCCCGCCATCGTCGGCTGCGAGGAGCTGGGGCTCTCGGAGGACGCCTTCGCCACCCTGGGCGTGGCGGAGGGTTACCAGGTCAGCATCCTCCAGGCCGAGCCGCCGGCCTCGATCCCCGCCCTGCATCGCAAGATCGCCGGGGAGCGCCTCAGCCGGGACGACTTCCGCCACATCATCCGCGACATCGCCGAGCGTCGCTATTCGAAGATTGAGCTCACCGCCTTCGTGGTGGCCTGCGACCAGAACGAGCTCGATCGCGAGGAGGTCTTCTACCTCAGCGACGCCATGAGCCGGGTCGGGCGGCGCCTGGACTGGCACGAGCACCCCGTGGTGGACAAGCACTGCATCGGCGGCATCCCCGGCAACCGCACCTCCATGCTGGTGGTGCCCATCGTCGCCGCCCATGGGCTGCTGTGTCCCAAGACCTCCTCCCGAGCCATCACCTCGCCGTCGGGCACCGCCGACACCATGGAGGTGCTGGCCAAGGTCGACCTGCCCTTCGAGGAACTGGGTGAGTTGGTACGTACTCACCGCGGATGCCTGGCCTGGGGCGGTACCAGCGAGCTCTCGCCCGCCGACGACGTGCTGATCTCGGTGGAGCGCCCGCTGTCGGTGGATTCCCCCGGCCAGATGGTGGCCTCGATCCTGTCCAAGAAGGTCGCCGCCGGCTCCACCCACCTGCTGCTGGACCTGCCCATCGGCCCCCACGCCAAGGTGCGCTCCATGCCCGAGGCCCGCCGGCTGCGCAAGCTGTTCGAGTTCGTGGCCGGGCGCATGGGCCTGACCCTGGACGTGGTGATCACCGACGGCAGCCAGCCGATCGGGCGGGGCATCGGTCCGGTGCTGGAGGCCCGGGACGTGATGCGAGTGCTCACCAACCACCCCGAGGCCCCGATGGACCTGCGGCAGAAGGCCCTGCGCCTGGCCGGTCGCATGCTGGAGTTCGATCCGGACATCCGAGGCGGGGACGGCTTCGGCCTGGCCCGGGACATCCTCGACGCCGGCCGTGCGTTCGAGAAGATGCAGGCCATCATCCAGGCCCAGGGGGCGCGTCCCTTCGATCCCGAGAACCCGCCGCTGGCGCCGCATGTCGTGGAGGTGACCGCTCACTCCGAAGGCGTGGTGACCGCCATCGACAACCTGAAACTGGCCCGGATCGCCCGGCTCGCCGGCGCGCCCCGGGCCATCGGCGCCGGGGTGGACATGCAGGTGCGCATCGGCGATACGGTGGCCGCCGGCCAGCCGCTGTATCGCGTCTATGCCGCCTTCCCCAACGAGCTCACCTTCGCCCGCCAGGCCAGCGAACGCGACAGCGGCATCGCCATCGGCCAGCCGGATCAGATCACCCGACTCAACGTGGAGTGCTGATGACGCCCGTGGTGCTGCATTGCGAGGACGAGGCCCCCGCGGCCCGTCGACTGGCCGAGGCCGCCGGCCTGGAGGCTCGGGAGCTGAGCCGTCACCGTTTCCCCGACGAGGAGCTGTGCCTGACGCTGCCCTTCCGCCAGGCCGGCGACTTCCCCGATACCCTAGTGGTCTACCGCAGCCTCGACCGGCCCAACGACAAGCTGGTGGAGCTGTTGCTGATCGCCCGCCATGCCCGCCAGCAGGGCGTGCGTAACCTGGTGCTGGTGGCGCCCTATCTCGCCTACATGCGCCAGGACATCGCCTTCCACCCGGGGGAGGTCGTCAGCCAGCCGCTGATCGGGAGCTTCCTGGCCGAGCTGTTCGATGCCGTTATCACGGTCGATCCCCACCTGCACCGGATCGATCGACTGGAGCAGGCGATCCCCCTGAAGCACGCCATCGCCCTGTCCGGCGCTCCCCGGCTCGGCGAGCTGATCGCCGAGCGGCGAGAGGACCCGCTGCTGATCGGCCCCGACGCCGAGGCCCGTCAGTGGGTGCAGGGCGCCGCCGCCGTCACCGGCTTCGAGTACGACGTCTGCCACAAGACCCGCAACGGCGACAGGGACGTGGCGATCGCCCTGCCGGCGCTCGACGTGACCGGCCGTCGGGTAGTGCTGATGGACGACGTGGCGAGTTCCGGTCACACCGTGGCCCGCGCCGCTGAGGCCCTGATGGCCGCCGGTGCCGCCTCCGTGGACGTGGCGCTGACCCATGCGCTCTTCGCCGGCGATGCCCTGGAGGTCATCCGCGCCGCCGGGGTCGGCGAGATATGGAGCACCGACTGCATCTCCCACTCCAGCAATGTCATCCCCATGGCGCCGGTGCTGGCCGAGGCCCTCGAAGGGTTGCTGCCCGCGCTGCGTTAGGTCTTCGTTTACCGTGCGCTAAACCCGGAATTGGCGGGTCCTGAGCCTCTTGTTCCCTCGATGGCGGCGTTGCGGGGGGCGTCGCCCCGTGGTTTCTTGATGGATCATCATCGGAACCACCACGGAGAGTCGGAATGGACATGACGAAGGGTGTCATGCTGCTGGCCGGGGGAGCCCTGGCCATGGCACTGCTGGCCCTGGGGCTCTTCCTCTACCTTCGCCGCGGGGACGGCGAGCCGTCCGAGCCGGCGGCCGCGCCTCCGGTCCGGGAGCGGTCGGCGGCTCCCCCGGCTCCGGCACCTCCGCCGTCTGCTGCCCCCGCGCCCTCCGACGAACGCCCCTCTGCGGCCCATCGTTTCCGGGTGAGCGCCGGCGGCGAGGTCAAGCAGTGCCTCTTCGTGGTGCTCGACTGGCCCGGGCTCGATACCAACCGGCGGCTCAACAAGCTGCTGGAGGAGGCCGGGGCGGTCTATGATCCCAAGCAGCGGGTCTACAACGTGCGTCCTCCGCGTACCGGCTATCGGATGGTGGTGGCCAACAGTTCCCCGCCCGGAGGGCTGCCACCGCTGCATGAGGAGGGGGAGCATCCGATCGTGGACGGCATCTCGATCCTGGTGCACTTCCGCAACAAGCGCCGGGTTGCCAACAGTCCCGATGCACTGATCGATTTCACCCGCTCGGTGGCGGCGATCGGCGGCAGGATCCTCGATGCCGAGCGCCACGAGGTCAGCGACGAGGACTTCGCCGCCCTGCGCGGCGCCCCGGTGTAGGGCATCGAATGGCGGGCGCGGCTTGCCGACGACCATCGCGGCGGCTAAGTGTTTAAGGACGAGGCCTGGCCCGGCATCCGGACGGGCGGCCAGTCGCGATTCGGGCGGAGGGGGCGTGATGAAAGGATCTACCAAGGCGTGCTTGTCCGGTCTGGCCCTGTCGCTCGCCGCCATGTCGGCGAGCGCCCAGCAGGTCGGCGTCGGGCAGGCGGAGTTCGAGTCCAGTTGTGCCAGCTGTCATGGCCTGGACGGCAAGGGGGGCGGTCCCTACGCGGAACTGCTGACGGTATCGGTGCCCGACCTGACCCGGCTCCAGGCGAGCAACGGCGGGGTCTTCCCCTTCGAGCGCGTCTACCAGGTCATCGATGGACGCGAGGAGGTGCGAGCCCATGGCCCCCGCGACATGCCCATCTGGGGCGATCGCTACAACGCCGATGCCCTGGAGATGGGCCTGGTGGGCGAGATGATGATGGGGCGCGAGGCCTACACGCGCTCCCGCATCCTGGCGTTGATCGCCTACCTGTCGACCTTGCAGGAAACGGAGGAATAGCCCCCGTCGCCTTCCCCCTGGGCCGGCTAACGGCGCCTGAGCCAGTCCCGGTGGCGCAAGGCCGCCGGCCGCTGGCGCACGACCGGGTGAGGGCTATGGGGTGGTCTCAGGCTGGGATGATGCCGGCGCCGGCGATCATCGTCGATCTCGGCGAGGCGCCGGATCCGCTCGCGGGTGGAAGGGTGGGTACGCAGCCACTCGATCTCCACGGGCCGATGGCGCCCGAAGAGGCTCGACAGCCAGAGACCATGATGACGTTCCAGCACCGCCAGGGCCGAGGCCAGGCCCTCCGGATCCCCGGTGAGGGCCGCCGCTTCCATGTCGGCGGTGTACTCCCGATTGCGGGACAGGGCCAGGGACAACAGGGTGCTGACGGTGGGCGTGAAGGCGACCACCAGCAGGGTGAGCCACGGCATCGTGACCTGTCCCGCCAGCACCAGCGGCAGGCTGATCAGGATGGCCAGCTGGATGGCGGTGGTCAGCCACAGCGTCAGCCGGGTCATGGCCGCGGCGATCGACATCACCCGGGTATCGCCATGGCGCAGGTGACTCACCTCGTGGGCCAGCACGCCGGCGAGCTCGCGTAGCGAGAGCGAGCGCAGCAGCCCCTCGGTCACGGCGATCCCGCCGTCATGCCGAGTGCCCACCGCGAAGGCGTTGAGATCCGGGGAGGGGGCATAGTAGAGCTGCGGCGTGAGCTGCAGCCCGGCCCGCTCGTAGAGGTGCGCGAGCACCCGGTAGAGCTCCGGGGCATGCTGGGGGGCCAGGCGCCCCGCGCCGGCCTGGGCCAGGATCAGCCGGGCCGGCATCCAGCTGGTCATCAGCGTCGCGAACAGCACCGCCGAGAGGCACACCAGCACGCCGGCGATCCCGGCCAGCAGGTAGCCCGGCACGGACAGGGACAGCGCGAGTCCGATCATGATGAGCAGCGTCTGCAGCCCGTTGGTCAGGCGGTTGCGGGTGAGCCGGTCCTGCCTGAGTGCCATGAGAGAGCCCTCCTCGAGCCTTGCCCCTCCACCCTAGCCGATGGTGTATGCCCCCGATAGGACTCATTGGGCAAGGGGCGCTCGCCCCGGTGGTTGACCAAGAACCGCTGGGGCCTCAGCCCTTGATGCAGACGCGGGGGAGGAGCCAGGCGACCCGGCGGGCCAGGCCGGCAGCCTCGGCGGCATCGACCACGGCGTCGACGTCCTTGTAGGCCCCCGGGGCCTCCTCGGCGACGCCCTTCGAGGAGGGGCTGCGCACCAGGATGCCGCGACCGCGCAGCTCGTCGATCAGTTGTCGTCCCTGCCACGACTTGAGCGCCCGACGTCGGCTCATGGCGCGGCCGGCGCCATGACAGGCCGAGGCGAAGGCCTGGATGCCCGCCTGGCGATTGCCGGCCAGCACATGGGACGCCGTGCCCATCGAGCCGCCGATCAGCACCGGCTGGCCGACTTCGCGGTAGGCGTCGGGCAGGTCGGGATGGCCCGGCCCGAAGGCGCGGGTCGCCCCCTTGCGATGCACGTAGAGCCGTCGCGGTTGCCCGTCGATCACATGCTCCTCGACCTTGCAGGTATTGTGGGAGACGTCGAACAGCAAGCGTAGGTCGGCGGAGGGGCACAGCTCGGCGAAGACCTCCCGGGTGAGCTGGGTCAGGATCTGTCGATTGGCCAGGGCGCAGTTGATGGCGGCGCGCATGGCGCCGAGGTAGGTCTGGCCGAGCTCGGAGCGGATGGGGGCACAGGCGAGCTCCCGGTCCGGCAGCTCGAGGCCATGTTCCGGGGCCGCGAGCGTCATGGCCCGCAGGAACTCGGTGCCGACCTGGTGCCCCAGGCCGCGGGAGCCGCAATGGATGAACACCACCACGTCGCCCTCGGCCAGGCCGAAGGCCTCGGCGGTGGCGCGGTCGTGGAGCGTCTCGACCTCCTGGACCTCCAGGTAGTGGTTCCCGGAGCCCAGGGTGCCCATCTCGTCGCGCTGGCGTCGCTTGGCCTTGTCGGAGACCGCCTCCGGCCGTGGGTCGGTCATGCGCCCCCGCTCCTCGATGCGTTCCAGGTCCGCCGGCCTGCCCCAGCCCGGGGCCACCGCCCACTCGGCGCCGCCGGCCAGCATCGCCTCCATGCCGGCCTCGTCCAGGTGGATCCGCCCGCGGCTGCCGACCCCAGCCGGGATGTGGCGGTAGAGCTCATCGGCCAGGCGGGACTGGAGCGATGGGAGGTCGTCACGCTTGAGGCCGGTATGCAGGCAGCGCACGCCGCAGGAGATATCGAAGCCCACCCCGCCGGCGGAGACCACCCCGCCCCGGTCGGCATCGAAGGCCGCCACCCCGCCGATGGGGAAGCCGTAGCCCCAATGAGCATCGGGCATGACATAGGCTGCCTGGACGATCCCCGGCAGGGAGGCCACGTTGACCAGTTGTTCGCGGACCTTGTCGTCCATGGCCCCAACCAGAGCCTCATTGGCGTAGAGCACGCCGGGGACCCGCATCCTGCCGCTGGGTTCGATGCGCCAGGTGAAGTCATCCAGGCGAGTCAGGCTAGAAGGATTCATCGTGCATCACCTCGCAGGCGTTCGGGAGCATGGGAGCCGGGCCGGCTCGCCCGGCGACGCCCTCAGACATCCACCACGCACTGGGCGTACCAACGGCCCGGCCGGACCTTGCGGACCGCCAGTTCGGTATAGGTGGCGCCCTTGATCTCCACGGCCGGCCGGTGGCGGCCGATATCGATGGCCTCGCCCCAGGCGGTACCGACCAGGGAGAGGCCGTCCAGCTCGACCCGATAGCGGCCGAACAGCATCTTCCGGGTGGCCATCTCGTAGACGAGGGCGTTGAGCCAGTCGACCAGCAGCAGTTCGCAGTCGGGGGCCCGGCAGCTCACCGTTACCGGCTTACGGCAACGCACCCTGGCCGGCACGGTGATGACCGCCGTCATGGCCAGGGCGGCCTGCTCGAAGGCCTCGGCCGGGGTGGCGCCGGTACCGCGTATCCCGATGTCGGCGCCATGAGGGAAATGGGACCACATTGACGCCTCGCTGTCCGTCGGTCGGTCGTCGACGATGTCCGGCACTTGCGCGGCTGCCGCCACTGAAGTATGGCAGGGCGTCTCCCTTGGTGAGACAACGCTTCGCGGCCTCCTGCGTCACAACACGAGGGGACCGGCGATCCCGCGGGATCCTCGCCGAGCCGCCGGGGGAACCCGTGCCGTCGGCCGCTGTCTCATGCGACCCTTTGGGTACCGGCGCGGCATGGAGCCTGCCGCGCCCCCTGCTCATCACTTCGCTGGAGGAGACGGCATGCACAACTTCCTTTACCGGGCGTTGGTTCCCTTGCTGGGAGCCGGCCTGATGGGCACGACCGCCCTGGCCGGCGAGCCCGAGGCCTATGGCTGGGTGGAGATGACCCGGATCGAGCCCTGGGGCGTGGAGGTCAAGGCCAAGCTCGACAGCGGGGCTCTCACCTCGTCCATGCAGGCCGAGCACATCGAGGAATTCGAGCGCGACGGCGAGGATTGGGTCCGCTTCGTCGTCGAGGTGGAGGACGAGCGCACCGGCGAGGTCGTGGAGCGAACCTTCGAGCGGGAAGTCTTCCGGCGTCTGAGGGTGACCGGGGCCGGCGGCGTGGATCGTCGCCAGGTGGTGCTGATGACCCTCTGCCTGGGGGATACCCGCTACGAGGAGCAGTTCAGCCTCGAGGATCGCGACGACCTCATCTATCCGGTGCTGCTCGGCCGGCGTACCCTGCAGGACCTCGGGGAGCTGGACGTCACCCGCACCTTCCTTCACGAGCCGCGCTGCGACGAGGACTCGCCGCTGCGCCGGCATGCGGACAAGGAGTACGACGAGGACATCGGCGCCTAGCTGTGTAAACCCACCAGGTTGTTCACGGAAAGTCCCAGCCGACTAATCGGAGGCTGATAATTCAGACTGGCATGTGGCCGATGCCAGTTGTACTGGTGGAGCCAGGCGGGCAGATGCTCGCCTCGTTGCTCTGAGCTCTGATAAGACCAGGCATAGGCCCATTCGCGCAGGGCGGTTTGAATGAACCGCTCTGCCTTGCCATTGGTACGGGGCGTAAAGGGGCGAGTGCGCTTGCGTTTCAGCCCTAATCGGCGGCACAGGCGGCGGAATGGCTTGGACTTGTAGCATCCGCCATTGTCGGTCAGTACCCGGCTAAAGTGGACCCCCAGACGCCTGTAGTACCGCACGGCCTGCAGCAGCGCACGGCAAGCGCTCCACTTGGTCTCATCCGGCAGGATGGTGCTGAAGGCCACTCGCGAGTGGTCGTCGATGGCCACATGGACGTACTCCCAGCCAGCGCCTCGTGTGTTCTGCTGGCGATTGCCGGTGACACGATGCCCTGGGCGCTCGAAGCGGCCGAGCTTCTTGATGTCCAGGTGCAGGAGCTCTCCCGGGGCGTCATGCTCGTAGCGGTTCTCGAGAGGAGCGGGCGCCAAGACCGAGAGACGATTCAGCCCCTCGCGCTCAAGGAGTCGCGCGACCGTACTGTGTCCGATGCCCACCTGTTCGGCAATCTGGCGGTAGGTCTGGCGCTGCCGGCGGCGTGCGATGACCTGCGCGCGGATCGCGTCTGGGGTCTCATGAGGACAACGGCATGGGCGAGAAGAACGGTCCAGGAGACCGGCCTCGCCCTCGTCCCTGTAACGGCGTACCCACTTGTAGACCGTCCGCACACTGACGCCTTGCGCCTGGGCCACCTCCGCTGGCCGAAGCCCTTCCCTGATGACTCGGCGGACCAGCAGGGCTCGACCATGCACTGTGAGACGGGCATTCTTATGGGTGTTCATCCGGGCCTCCTGGAGGTTGGTTTGGGTCGCACCTCCAATTGTCCGGGTAGGTTCCGGATGAACAACCTACCGAGAGATCACACCTAGCAGCCTCCCTGTACCTCGACGGTGCGCGTCAGCTCGCCCAGCCGGGGGCTGCCGACGTGAACGGTCACCTCGCCTTCCCCCTCGATCAGCCAGCGCGCCCGGGCCTGATGGCCGTTGCCCCGGGAGCGCTGGAACCAGGGCATCTGGGCCATGTCCCCGGCGCCGCGGCCCCAGCCCTCCAGGTGGCCCAGACGCTGGCGCTCCCGGGCGGGCTCGACCAGGCGACACCCCAGGGGGCTGGCCCGGGCTTCGATCCCGGCGTTCCAGGGACGTTCCCGGGCGGCCTGCACGCCATGAGTGGGCAGGTAACCGTGGTTGGCCACCGTCACCTCGAGCAGGTGGCAGCCTGTCCCCAGCGGGCTGATCCGCACGGCCTCGATGACCAGGCGGGGGAGCAGCGAGGCGACCCGGAGCCAGTAACTCGCCATGCGGTCGCAGAGGTCGGGGAGGTGTTCGGGCGGCGGGTTCCAGATTCCCTGCACCGGATCCATGCCGCCGACTTCCACGGGGCCGAGCTGGGGATGGTCGAGGGGTGACCAGTCCCCGAACACCCGCCCCTGGTTCTGCTCGGCGTCCCAGCGGGCGAGCCGCTTCATGGTCCGGCGGTCCAGGGCGGTATAGTGATCGATGAAGCGCTCCGGCCAGGGCAGGCGAGCCTGGCGGAACAGGTCCCAGAGTTCGCAGACGATCGCCAGGCAGCCGCGCTGATGATAGGCGAAGTCGATCAGGGCCCCGTGCAAGGGAGTGTCGGGCTCATAGCTGAACTCCTCGAAGCTGCTCACCGTCGGATAGCCCGGACAGCGACGTCCCCAGTCGGCCAGCTGCCGGTACAGGGCCAGGTCGCCCTGATCCATTCGGGCGTCCGGTCCGTCGGTGAGCGGACGAATGAAGACGCCGCCGAAGGTATGCAGGTCCAGCCAGGCGAAGAGGTTCGGTCGGGCGAGGGCCAGATCGATCAGGGCCCGGGCCTCCGGCTCCTGGCCCGGGGCCGGGCCGGCGCCCACCTGGTCCGGCTCCGGGCGCCAGTGCCAGGGAAACTGACGATTGAGGTCGGGCGTGTCCTGAAGCCAGTCCGGTTCGGGGATGGTCTCCCCGTCCCAGTGCTCGATGGCGCCCTCGGGATAGAGCCGCCAGTAGGGCGGAGGGTCGTCCACCCGCCGCGGCAGCATCAGGCCGGGGTGGCGAGGCGCGGCGACGAAGTCCCCGGCGGGGTCTTGCCGGCGCAGGTAGCGACACCGGCCGTCGCCGTCCAGGTCTCGGGCATACCAGCGGCACCGCTCGGGGCTTCCCGGGGAATGTCGTGGGGCCGAACGCACGAAGCCCCCCTGCGCGATCACCCGCTCGGCCCCATCCGGCGAGACCCGCGGGCAGACGAGGAAGAGCACCTCCCGGAGGAAGTCCAGCTGGTGCGCCGGCCAGTCGCCAGGCAGGGTCTCGGGGGCCAGGTGCAGGGCCAACGCCGCCTGCGCGATCGCCAGGGCGACGTTGGAACCGGCCAGTTCGGTGCCGTGCAGGTTGCCGTTGACCCACACGGCCGGGCGCCGTCTATCGGGTTCCGGCCCGATGGTCAGCAGCCAGATCTCGCGTCCCTCCGGGGTGGTGCCGAGACTCTGCAGGCGCGCCAGCTCGGGGTGGGTATCCGCCCAGTCATGCAGTTGCCGGCTCAGGGACTTGTGGTTCAGGTACTCCCGGCGAAAGGCGGGCTCCGCCTCCAGATCGGCCATGGCGTGGCTCCCGTGACGGCCTCTTGTCGTCAGTATGGTGCATGGAGGCGCCACCGGCCGTCTCGCCCCCGGGTGACGCTCGCCGCGACGGGCCTGCTATGCTGCCTTCAGCCGGTTGCCCGCGAGAGGTCCCATGAGCGATCCGCCGACCCTGAAGGTCTATTACGATGCCGCCTGCCCCGTCTGTCGCCGGGAGCGCCGGCGCTACGAGCGCCTGGCCGGTCGCGAAGCGGTGGAATGGATCGATGTCACGCGCCATGCGGATCGCCTCCGTGAGCGGGGCATCGAGCCCCGGGATGCCCTCTTGTCGCTTCACGTGGAGGACGAGGGCGGTGAGCTTCATGATGGGCTGGACGCCTATATCCTGCTGATGCGGCGCGTGCCCCTGCTGCGGCCGCTGGCCTGGGTGATCGGCCTGCCGGTTCTCAAGCCGGCGCTGGCCGGATGGTATCGTCGCTGGGTGAGGCGTCGCCTGGCCCGGCAGGGGCGTCTCTGAGGCCGGCCGCCGGTTCCGTTTCCCCCAGTGCAGGGATCGCCCGCCCCATGCCCGTCCTCCTCCTGGTGCTGTTCCTCGTCTCCCTGCTGCCGATCCTGCTGGCCTGGGTGGGCGCGATCCTTCGCGTGCGCCAGTTCGGTCACCTGGACAACCACCATCCGCGGGCTCAGCAGGCCCGCCTGACCGGTCTCGGGGCCAGGGTGAACGCCGCCCAGGCCAATGCCTGGGAGTCGTTGGCGGTATTCGCCGCGGTATGCATCATCGCCGTGGGAGCCGGGACGGACCCGGCTCGCCTCGATGCCGCGGCCTGGCTATTCCTGGCCTGCCGGCTGGTCCATCCGGTGGTCTATGCCGCCAACCTGGCCTGGTGGCGATCCGGCGTCTACGGGCTGGGGATGGCGGCCTGTCTGTACATCGTCTGGCAGGCGTTCATCACCGGCCCGGGTGGCTAGCGCGGTCGCCACGCCGCCGGCAGCCGCTCGACGAGGTAGTCCATGAAGGCGCGCACCTTGGGCGTGAGGTCGTGGCGCTCGCTCACGCACAGGTAGATGTCCATGGGCTCCGAGACGGCGTGGACCCGGGTGTCGCCTTCCTCGACGAACAGCGGCACCAGCCGGCCCTCGTCGATGTGAGGCCGGGCGATGAAGGCCGCCAGGCGGGTGATGCCGCCGCCCTGGACGGCCATCTGTGCCAGCACGTCGATGTCGTCGCTGATCATGGCCGGCCGGATCTCGGGTTCGAAGCGGACCCCGTCGCGGAGGAAGCCCCAGGTCATGAAGCGCCCGTCCTTGGGGAAGCGAAAGGCGAGGCAGTCATGCCGGGCCAGGTCCTCCGGCCCCAGGGGATGCCCGGCCCGTTCCAGGTAGGACGGGGCCGCACAGAGGAGGAAGGGGATGGAGGCGATGCGCCGGGCGACCAGCCCCTCCTCGAGCTGGGGCGTGAAGCGGATGCTGACATCCACGGTCTCCCGGATATGGTCGACGCTGCGGTCGGTGGTGATGAGCTCCAGCGACAGCTGGCGATAGCGGGCGTTGAAGCCGGGCATCAGCGGCGCCAGGACATGGCGGCCGAAGGTGGCGGTGGAGGCCACCCGCAACCGGCCCCGGGGTTCCGCCTGGAGGGCGGCGATGGCGCCATGGGCCCGCTCGATGTCCTGGGCGATGTGCCGGACGTGCTCGTAGTAGACGGTCCCGCTGTCGGTCAGGCTCATGCTGCGAGTGGTGCGGGTCAGCAGTCGGACGCCCAGCGAGGCCTCCAGTCGCGCGATGCCCTGGCTGGCGGCGGCGGCGCTGATCCCCAGGCGTTTGGCGCCCCCGGCGATGCTGCCGGCTTCCACCGCTTTCACGAAGCTGTCGATGGCACGGAGGGTGTCCATGGAGATCTCGATGAATTGCTGCAAGGATTCGTAATTATTGCTTAATAGTTATTCAAGGCGCCAGCCGCTACCGGGAGAGGTCGGTCGAGGGTAGCCTGGCGTCGTTCCTGAACCCTCGACAAGGAGACGCCCCATGTCGCCCCCTGCCTCGTCCCGGTCCTCGCATTCGGCCCCTCGGCGCCGCCGGGGGCTGCCTCCGCGCTGGGCGCCCGTCGTCTTCGCCTTCTACATGTCGGCGCTGATGACCCTGCTGATGTGCCTGGTGATCACGGCGGTGACGGGGGGCTGGGGGCCCCATTACCTCGAGACGGTGGCCAAGGCCTATGTCCGCGCCATGCCGGTGGCCTTCCTCGGGGTGCTGCTGATTCGGCCCCTGGTGACCCGCCTGGTTCGGCTCACGGTGGCCGAGACGGCCCGCTCGGAGGACGCGAGGCCGGCCGGACCTTCGGAGCAGGAAGCCCGTTAGTCCGGGCCGGCGGATGTCGGGCCATCGCCTCGCCCGGTTCAGCCGTGCAGGCGTGCCAGGTCGTCCACCAGGCGCCGGCAGATGGCATCCAGCTTGTCCCGGTAGGCGTCGCCGGCCAGCCGACCATCGTCCTCGAAGGCGTCTCCCGCCCTGGCCACGGCAAGCTGATCCGGCAGCACCGTCACGCCGATGTTGCCCAGCAGCTGACGAATCAGCGCCAGGCTGCGGATCCCCCCGAGACCGCCCGGGGAGGCGGAGACCACCGCGGCCAGGCGGCCCTGGAAGAGGGCGAGTCCGCTTTCCCCTTCATGGGGGCGGGTGAGCCAGTCGATGGTGTTCTTGAGCAGCGGCGTGATGAAGCCGTTGTATTCCGGCGAGGCGATCATCAGTCCCTGGTGCTCGGCCAGCAACGAACGCAAGGCCAGGACGTTGTCGGGCAGGCCCTGCTCGGCCTCCAGGTCGCCGTCATAGAGCGGCAGGGGATAGTCGGCCAGGTCGATGAAGGTCGGGTGGCCGCCCTGGGCCTCGAGCCGCGCCGCGGCCAGGCGGGCCAGGCGCTTGTTGAAGGATGCCTTCCGGGCGCTGCCGGCGAAGACCAGGATGCGAGGGGGCTGGCGGTCGGTCATGGAACTCTCCTTGTGGATCGGTGGTGGCCATGATGATCGCGGCAATGGTGGCCACGGCTCAAGCCTCGCTGGCCGAGGGCGGCATCGGGCACCATAGTGAACGAGACGGAGGATTCCGCGGCTCCGCCTGAGGAGGTCGACGTGACCCGCAGCAAGCGCGAGGAACTCAGGGAACATCACCGGCCCGAGGCCATCCGGCAACGCCTGGAACACCCGGCGCCGCCCGAGAGCATGCCGGATGCCATCCTCGGGGGCATCGACGGCTGCGTGACCACCTTCGCGGTGGTCTCCGGGGCCTTCGGCGCCGGCTTTTCGTCCCGGGTCGCGCTGGTCCTGGGCTTCGCCAACCTGCTGGCCGACGGCTTCAGCATGGCGATCAGCAACTACGAGGCGGTTCAGGCCCAACGGGAGCACGTCGAACGAGCCCGGGAGCGGGAGCACGAACACATCGACCTGGTGCCCGAGGGGGAACGCGAGGAAATCCGTCAGATCTACGCCCGCAAGGGGCTGGCCGGCGAGCTCCTGGAGCAGGTGGTGGAAACCATCAGCCGCAACCGGGAAGTCTGGGTGGAGACGATGCTCACCGAGGAGCATGGCCTGCAGCGGGGCGCCCTGAGCCCCTGGCGCTCGGCCTGGGTGACCTTCCTGGCCTTCCTGGTGGTGGGGGCCATGCCGCTGCTGCCGTATGCCGTCCCCGGGCTGGCTCCCCTGCACCAGTTCCTGGCGAGCCTGGCGATCGCCGCGATGATGTTCCTGTTGATCGGCATGCTCAAGAGCCTGGTATACCACCGGTCGGTCTGGCAGTCGGGGCTGCGTACCCTGCTGATGGGGGGCGCGGCCGCCGGCCTGGCCTTCCTCACCGGCTACCTGGCGCAGACGCTGTTCGGCGTGGCGGTCTAGCTCTCTCCCGGTTCCATGAAGGCATCGCGATGGAAGGCCGCCGCGGCCTTGACCTCGGCCATGCCGCAGCTTCCCGGTTCGGGAGGCGTCGCGCCGGCCAGCACCGAGAGCACGCTGTGCGCGCCCCGCGAGAGGGATTCCAGGTTGTAGCCGCCCTCGAGCACGAAGGCCAGTCTTCCGCCGCAGAGGCGGGCGGCGAGGTCCTGGAGGATGCCGGTCAGCGCCCCGAACCCCTCGTAGGAGACGTTGAGGGCGAGGTCATGCCAGTGGGGGTCGAATCCCGCCGAGACCAGGATCAGGTCGGGCCGGAACCACTCCGCCGCGGGCACCAGGATCTCGCGGAAGGCCGTCAGGTAGGCCTCGTCGCCGGTCCCGCCCGGGACCGGCACGTTGACGGTGGTGCCCTCGCCGAGACCGGCGCCGATCTCCTCCAGCTGGCCCGATCCCGGATAGAAGGGCGAGGCCCGGTGGATGTCGAAGAACATCACGTCCGGGGAGGCCCAGAAGATCTGCTGGGTGCCATTGCCGTGATGGGCATCCCAATCGACGATCAACACCCGCCGGCAGCCCAGGGCCGCCTGGGCATGGGCGGCGGCCACCGCCGCATTGTTGAACAGGCAGAACCCCCGGGCGCGCACCGGCTCGGCGTGACGGCCCGGCGGGCGCACCAGGGCGAAGGCGCTGTCGGCCCGGCCCGAGACCACCGCCTCGACGGCGGCGATGGACGTGCCCGCCGCGACGCGAGCGGCCTCGATGCTGCCCGGGGAAACGGCGGTGGTGTCCACGTCCAGCCAGGCATTGGCGCCTTCCAGGCTGAATAGGTCGCGCAGGTAGGAGGCGGTATGGACCCGGGCGAGCTGCTCGTGGGTCGCTTGCCGGCCGGCTTCGAAGCGGACGCCGTCGATCGGCTCGCGTTCCAGCAATTGCCGGATCGCCGTCAGCCGGGCGGGGTGCTCGGGATACTTCCAGGGGGTACCGAGGCCGGCGAGCAGTTGGCGGATGCGGCGATCCATGCGGTTGGGCAGGAAGGGCACCTCGATGTCCGGCTGATGGGCAAGCATCCGCTCGTCGTAGAAGGCGATCACGCGGGGCTGGTCGGTCATGGTATCGACTCCCGGTCGGCAGGGCGGCAGGGAAGGCTGCTGGCTACAGCATAGCCGCTGACGAGACGGGGCTGTTGGCGTGGGGCGACGACGCTGTCGGACCGCGATCGGCCGCGGTGGAGGTGACCCGGGGCTGGCGGTCGCCGGGGCCGGGGGCATAGGCTGTCGAGAGAACACCCGAGGAGTGGGCGGCATGGAGCACTTCATGAAGGCGGCGTTGAAGGCGGCGCGGGAAAGCCTGGCGGAAGGCGGCGTGCCCGTCGGGGCGGTGTTGGTGCATCGCGGGGTGATCCTCGGCTCAGGCCACAACCAGCGGGTGCAGCTCGGCAGCGCGATCCTGCACGGGGCCCTGGATGCGCTGGAGAATGCCGGGCGTCAGCCCCCGGAGATCTACCGGGAGTCGACCCTCTATACCACCCTGACGCCCTGCGCCATGTGCAGCGGGGCCATCCTGCTCTACCGCATTCCCCGGGTGGTGATCGGCGAGACTCGCTCGATGCGGGGTGAGGAGGCCCTGCTGCGCGAGCGGGGCGTCGAGGTGGAGGTGCTCCAGGACCCGGAGTGCATCGCCCTGATGGAAGGCTTCATCGCCGACTCCCCCGCTCTCTGGCACGAGGATATCGGCGACTGATGGCGACCCGGTCCGACGTCTGCCTGTGGCTGGCCGGGGACGTGATGACCGGCCGCGGCATCGACCAGATCCTGCCCCATCCGGGCGATCCCCGTCTGCACGAGGGCTACATGGACTCGGCCCTGGGGTATGTTCGCCTGGCCGAGTCGGTCAACGGGCCCATCCCTTACCCGGTGGACTTCTCCTACGTCTGGGGCGAGGCCCTGGCCGTTCTGGACGAGCTAGCCCCGGACCTGCGACTGATCAACCTGGAGACGGCGGTCACCGTCAGCGAGGACGCGGAGCCCAAGGGCATCCACTACCGGATGCATCCCGACAACCTGCCGGTGTTGACGGCCGCCGGGGTGGAGGCCTGCGTGCTGGCCAACAATCACGTGCTGGACTGGGGCGTCGCCGGGTTGCTGGAGACCCTCGAGGCCCTGGAGGCCGCGGGGCTGCGGCATGTCGGGGCCGGGCGCGATCGGGACGAGGCCAGCGCGCCGCTCAGCCTGCCGTCGCCGGGGGGACGGGTTCGTCTCCTGGCCCTGGGGCTGCCGAGCAGCGGCGTGCCGGAGCGCTGGGAAGCCACCTCCTCCCGGCCCGGGGTGAACCTGCTGCGTCGCCCGGGCGATGCCGGGGTGCGCGAGGTCGCGCGTCTCGTCCGGCGGCGGCCGCCCGGGGAGCTGGCCGTGGTCTCCCTGCACTGGGGCGGCAACTGGGGCTATGCGCTTCCCGCCCAGCATCGCGCCTTTGCCCATCGGCTGATCGACGATGCCGGCGTGGACCTGGTCTGGGGACATTCCGCCCACCACCCGCTCGGCATCGAGGTCCATCGCGGCAGGCTGATCCTCTACGGCTGTGGCGACCTGCTCAACGACTACGAGGGGATCGGTGGTCACGAGACCTACCGGGGCGAGCTGACGCTGCTGTACTTCCCCGTACTGGATCGAGCCGACGGCCGGCTGCGATCGCTGACGATGGTCCCCATGCGAATGCGTCGATTCCGCCTCGAGCGGGCCGACGCCGAGGCCGCCCGCTGGCTGTGCCGAGTGCTCGACCGTGAGAGCCGCCCTCTGGGCAGCCGGGTGCGGCTCGATGACAGCGGGCGGCTGGTACTGGACTGGCAGGACTAGTCGGTGCCGGCCTCCAGGCCGCGGGCGGCATTCTCCTGGGGCAGCAGGGCGGCATGGATCATGGCATTCACCGGGGTGGCGACCCCGGCCTCCCGGCCCAGCCGGACCACGGCGCCGTTCTGGGCCTCCAGCTCCGAGGGGCGGCCCGCCATGATGTCTCGTTGCATGGACGCGGTGCTCTCGGCGGGCAAGGCGTCGATGAAGGCCAGGGCGCGCTCCACGGCGTCCGGCGGCAGGTCGACCCCCCTCGCTCGGGCCACCGCCTCGATCTCGATCAGGATCTGCTCGGTGAGCCGGCGGGTCTCCGGGAGGCGCCGGGTCACCCCGAGCGGCGCCCTGGTCAGGCTGCCGATCCCGCTCATGGCGCAGATGAACAGGAACTTGCTCCACACCGCCGCCTCGATGTCCTCGGGCATCTCGGCCTCGACCCCCGGGGCGCGGTCGAAGGCCGCCTTGAGCCGCTCGGCCGCGGCGCGCTGGCCCGGCAGCCGGGTGCCGAAGCGCACGAAGGGGTCGACGCCGGCGTGGCGGATCCGTCCCGGGGCCTCGCGCCAGGCGAGGATGCCGCACAGGCCGTTCAGGACCGGCGCCTCCCCGAGCGCCTCGGCGAGATGGTCGGTCGCCTCCACGCCGTTCTCCAGCGGCAGCACCAGGGTGTCGGGGCCGACCATGGGGCGGATGGCCTCGGCCGCGGCCGGGACCTGCCAGGCCTTGACCGCCACGATCACGGCATCGACCGTGCCCACCTCGGCGGGGTCGTCGGTCACCGTGACCGGCGCCAGGTCCAGGTCGCCCTGGGGGCTCGAGACGTGCAGGCCACCGCGGCGCATCGCGTTCAGGTGCTCGCCTCGAGCGATGAAGGTCACGTCCTCGCCGGCCTGTGCCAGGCGGGCGCCGAAATAGCCGCCCACGCCGCCGCTGCCCATGATCGCCAGTCGCATCGTCGCTCTCTCCGCTTTCCGGGGTGAGGGAAGGCCCCCGAGCATAACGCGGTGCCGGCCTTCCGGCGACCGTCGCCTTGCGCGGGAGGCGGTGGCGGGGTTCAATCGGACCCAGCCGATGTCCCTGGAGGCCGCGATGCTCGCCGATACCCCGACGCCCCCCTACTACGTCGTGATCTTTTCCTCGCAACGCAGCGAGGTCGACGCCGGCTATGCGGCCACGGCGGCGCGTATGCTGGAGCTGGCCGCCGAGCAGCCGGGATTCCTGGGGGTGGAGTCGGCCCGCGAGGCCCTGGGGATCACGGTGTCCTACTGGTCGGACCTCGAGGCGATCCGCCGCTGGAAGGCCCAGATGGAGCACCAGGAGGCCCAGCGGTTGGGGCGGGAGGCCTGGTACTCGCGCTACCGGGTGAGGATTGCACGAGTGGAGCGCGAGTACGGCTTCGACGGTCAGGCGTAGGTGTTGAGCCGGGTGCCGAGGCTGCCGTCCTGCGCCAGCTGGGGCTCGGCGGAGGCCGATTCCACCAGGGCGGTGACCTGCTGCTGCTGGGTGTCCAGGGCCTCCTTGAAGACCTGCATCTGGGCCTGCTGGGCGGTCTGGAACTGCTCCAGCACCCGGGACTGGGCGACCACGTTGTTGACGGAAGTGTCCATCGTCATCTCCTCAAGAAGGGAACGTGGATGTCACCCTAGCAGCTTCCCCGAGGGGCGGGAAGCCCGCGGTGGAGCCCTCGGGCCCGAGGGTGTAGGCTTGCCCGCTCCCTAACCCGCCACAGGTCCCCTACCATGAGTGATATGCCCCAGTGCCCCGAATGCGCCTCCGGATTCACCTACGATGACGGCCTGCAGTTCGTCTGTCCCGAATGCGGCCATGAGTGGTCGAAGGAGGCGTCCGCCGGCAACGACGAGGACGCGCCGATGATCCGTGACGCCAACGGCAACCCCCTGGCCGACGGTGACACCGTCACCGTCATCAAGGACCTCAAGATCAAGGGCTCTTCCTCGGTGGTCAAGGTGGGCACCAAGGTCAAGAACATCCGCCTGGTCGACGGCGACCACGACATCGATTGCCGTATCGATGGCATCGGAGCGATGAAGCTGAAGTCGGAGTTCGTCAAGAAGGCGTGAGGCTCCAGCGCCACACCGGAGGTACGCGATGGCCAAGCCGAGACGCGAGGGTGTCGACGACGGGAGCGGGACGGTGCCGCTGGACGACAAGGTCGCGCACCTCTCCCGGCCCCAGGCCTACCCCGACTTCGACGGGGACGTGGAGGTCAAGGAAACCCACATGGCCTTCGTCTTCCTGGTGGGAGAGCGCGTCTACAAGCTCAAGAAGCCGGTCGAGTACCGTCACCGCGACTGTCACCGGCTGGCCTCCCGGGAGTTCCTGTGCCGCGAGGAGGTGCGGCTCAACCGCCGCCTGGCCCCCGACGTCTACCTCGGGGTCGAGCCCCTGGGCCGAGATGCCGAGGGGGCGCTGGCGCTGTCGCGTCACGAGGGGATCGTCGACTGGCTGGTGGTGATGCGCCGCCTGCCCGAGGATTGCCTGCTGGACGCGGCCGTGACCCGGGGCGACGTCGCCCCGGACCGGATCGATGCGCTCGCCGACCTGCTGGGGCGCTTCTACGCGGGGCTCGTCGCCGAGGATCTGCCGCCCGAGGCCTATGTCGCCCACTTCGTCCGGGAGCAGGCGAAGAACCGGGAGGTCATGACCGACCGCCGCTTCGCGATGCCCGGGGACAGGGTGACGGCGGTGCTGGATCGCCTGGATCGCCTGCTGGACGAGGACTCCGAGCGTCTCGGCCGGCGCGCCCGGGAGGGCCACATCAGGGAAGGGCATGGGGATCTGCGTCCCGAGCATGTCTGCCTGGTCGAACCGCCCGTGGTCATCGATTGTCTGGAGTTCAATCGCTTCCTTCGCCTGGTGGATCCCTTCGACGAGCTGAGCCTGCTGGCGCTGGAATGCGAGCGGCTCGGGGCCGCCTGGATCGGGGAGCGCCTGCGGCGGCGGGTCGGCCGACGGCTGGGGGATAGCCCCGATCCGCGAGTGCTGGCCTTCTATCGCGCCTATCGCGCCTGCCTCCGGGCGCGGCTGGCGCTCTCCCACCTGCTGGAACCCGATCCCCGGGATCCCGAGACCTGGGAGCCGCTGGCCCGGGACTACCTGGCCCTGGCGGAGCCGGCCGCCCGACGGGCGATGCCGGACTGATCCGCGTCCGGCTCAGGCCGGCTCGCCGAGCAGCTCGGTAAGCGAGCCGTTCTCATGGAGGCGGCGGATGGCCTCGGCGAAGAGCGGCGCGGCGCCGACCACCTCCAGGTGGCGCTCGACGACCCGGGGAGGCAGCCGGCTCGGCGGCAGGCTGTCGGTGACCAGCACCTTCGACAGCCGCGGGTCGGCGATCACCCGCTCGGCGTCTCCGACGAAGAGGCCGTGGGCCGCCAGGCCGAAGACGCGCCGGGCCCCGCGGTCCAGGCAGGCCTCCGCGGCACGCAGCAGGGTGCCCCCCGAGCTGATCAGGTCATCCATGACCAGCACGGTGGCGCCGTCGACCTCGCAGGCGAGCAGGGTGCCGCTGACCTTTCCCTCGCTGCGGCGTTTCTCCATGTAGGCGGCCCCGATCTCCCGTCCCGCCCGGGCCTCGAGCAGTTCCCGGAAGCCCTGAGCCCGCTTGACGCCGCCCGGATCGGGGGAGGCCACCACCAGGGGGGCGTCCCCGCAGTGGGGAAGGATGCGCTCGGCGAACAGCCGGTAGGTGTCCAGGTGGTAGGCCCGGCAGCGAAAGGCGTTCTGGAAGGCGGCGGGATTGTGGACCTCGAGGGACATGACCGCATCGACACCCATGGTCTCCAGCAGCATGGCCAGATAGCGGGAGGTCACCGGGTCGCGGGTCTTGGTGCGGCGATCCTTGCGGGCGTAGGCCAGGTAGGGCATCACCGCGGTGACCCGCCCGGCGCCCGCCTCGCGCACGGCGCCCAGGAAGAACAGCAGGCGGCACAGCCTGTCGTTGGGGCCCTGGCCGGGCTCGCCGTTGAGGCTCTGCAGGACGTAGACATCCTCGCCGCGCACGCTCTCCAGCGGACGCGCCTTGTGCTCGCCGTCCTCGAAGTCGCGCTCCTCGTGGGCGGCCAGCGTGATGCCCAGCTCGGCGGCCACCTTCTCGCCGAAGGCGCGGCTGGCCTCTAGCGTGAAGAGTTTCATGCCTTGCAGCATAGCCGCTCCCGTCGGTGTCTTCAGCCGTCGGCGGGCAGGCTGTCCGGCAGGCCTTCGCGCAGGGAGCGGGGCGTCAGGCCCAGGTCGGCGAAGGTGCCCACCCCCTCGCCGACCCGGTTGTCGTGCTCCATCAGGATGACCTGGTCTCGGGTCAGCGGCGGGGACGGCAGCGGCGAGGCCAGCAGGGCCAGGGCCCGCCAGGCGAGGAAGGGCACCGGCACCAGGGGGCGGTCCCGGTGCAACTGGGCCATCACCAGCTCGAGGATCTCCCGGTAGCGCAACACGTCGCCGCCGCCGAGCTCGAAGAGCCGGCGGCGGGGCGCCGTCCCGGTGGTCAGGTGGACCAGGGCCCGGGCCACGTCCACCACATGGACCGGCTGCAGCAGGGTCTCGCCGTGGCCGAACAGCGGGATCGCCGGCAGCCGGGTGAGCTTCGCCAGGGTGCCGAGGAAGGCGTCATGGGGGCCGAACAGCACGCTGGGCCGGACGATGATGGCCTTGGGCAGCGCCTCGAGTACCGCCGACTCGCCCCGGGCCCGGGCTCGCACATAGGCCGACGGGGAGCCGCTGTCGGCGCCGATGCCCGAGATCTGCACCAGCCGGGTGATGCCCGCCTCCCGGGCCAGCCGAGCCAGCCGGCCGGCGCCTTCCACGTGGATGGCCTCGAAGCTCAGCCGGCGGGTCTGGACGTACAGGCTGACCGCGTTGACGACCGCCCCGGCGCCCTCCAGCGCCCTGGCCACCTCGTCGTCATGGCGGATGTCGGCGGCGACCAGCTCCAGAGGGTCCGTGTCTTCGGCCCAGGGCGGCCGTGCCGGTCGTCGGGCGACCAGCCGTACCGGGCGTCCGGCTTCCACCAGCTCGCGCACCAGGGTGGCGCCGAGGAAGCCGGTGCCGCCGAAGACTGTGACGGGTCGATCCGGCATGTCGATGATCCTGTCGGGTTGCCCAAGGTCATCGCCGATTGTGCCTGACTGGCCCCGGGCCGCAAACGTCGTCGACCTCACGTTGGGAGCCTCGCGAGATCGCCCGATGGCCGGCCTGTCGTGACTGGCGGGCCTTGAGGGCCCGGACGCGGATGGGAGAGGCCTGCGGCCGTTGATCCTGCCTCGCCCGAGGCCCTCGCGAAAAGCGGCCCCGGCGGTCGGTGGCTGCCCTAGGCGGTACCGACCAGCGACAGGGGGCCGTCCTCCTTCACCGCGCGGATCGCGAAGCTGCTGTCCACGGTATTGACCATGGGCAGCTTCTGCAGGCGGCGAACCCAGCCCTCGTAGGCCGGCAGGTTCTGGGCCGCCACCTGCAGGAGATAGTCGAAGCCGCCGGACACCGTATGGCAGTTGATGACCTCCGGCATCTCGCGGACCGCGGCCTCGAACTCTTCCACCAGGGTGTCCTGGTGCTGGCTGAGCCGCACCTGCACGAAGATGGTGATGCCCAGCCCCAGGCGCTGTCGATCCAGCCTGGCTCGGTAGCCGGTGATCCACCCCTCCTGCTCGAGCCGGCGGATGCGTCGGGCGCAGGGCGAGGGGGAGAGCCCGACCCGCTCGGCGAGCTGGGCGGTGGTCAGCCGCGCGTCCCGTTGGAGGGCGTCGAGCAGGCGGCGGTCGATACGGTCGAGACGGGTGTCGGGCATGAAATGGCTCGAATCGGCATATTGTGGACATATCTTGGCATGGATAGCCAATATCCAGCATCCCGGGACGGCTCTTTGCCGGCAATACCCCATCATGATGACGGACAATGGTCATCCATCCCCCGACCCCAAGCGCCGCCATGTCCGCCTCGAACCCGCTTCACGTTGTCCCGCTGCCAGCCGGTCGCCTGCGCCGTCTGGGCGGCGTCGCCGCCGCCCTGACCGCCGTCCTGATCTGGTCGGTCTATTTCCTGTCGCTGCGCCAGGGCGCCCTGTCGCCCCTGGGGCGCCTCGACCTGACACTGTTCCGCTACAGCGTGCCCGGACTGCTGCTGCTGCCGCTGCTGGTGCGTCGCCGGGCGGCGATTCGTCGCGTGCATCCGCTATGGCTGGCGGGGATGGTGTTCGGCGCCGGCATCCCCTTCTTCCTGCTCGGTGTGGTGGGCATGGCCTGGGCGCCGGTGGCCCAGGGCAGCACCCTGATTCCGGGAACGGCGCCCCTGTTCGTCACCGGCATCGCGGTGGCGGTGTTCGGCCAGCCGCTGGGTCGCTGGCGACGCTGGGGCCTCGCGACGATCCTGGTCGGCGTGGTCGGGCTGCTGTGGAGCGGCTGGCGGGAGAGTGCCGCCCTGGGGTTGGGGCAGCTGATGTTCCTCTGGGCCAGCCTGATGTGGGCGATCTTCACCCTTAGCGTGCGTCAGAGCGGCCTGTCGCCCCTGGAAGCCACCGCCGTGGTCACGGTGCCCAACGGCCTGGCCGCGGGGCTCTACCTGCTGGCGGGCCTGGGCGAGACGACCCTGCCGGGGTTGCCCGTGGCGGCCTGGCTGCCCCAGCTGGTGGTGCAGGGGCTGCTGGTGGGCCTCGGTTCCGGCCTGATGGTCGGGCTGGCCGTCCGTGGCCTGGGTGCCGAGGCGGCCTCGGCGCTGGGTTCCCTGACACCGGTGTGCGCCACCCTGCTGGCGTGGGGATGGCTCGACGAGACGGTCACGCCGGCCACCCTGATGGGACTCGCCCTGGTGACCCTGGGCGTCGTCGCCGCCAGTGGCTGGCCGGAGCGCGCCACCGAGCCCAGGCGCGATCAGGCTCGCCGGGCCGCCGCTTCCCGAATGGCCATGGAGGGAAGGGGGGAGAGGCCCGAGTCGGGGTCTATCCTGAGATAGGGGCCTCCGGAACCCCGGCGGCGACATGACCGAGTATCGGAGGGAGCATCATGGCCATGATTCCCGTGCACGCCGGCCCCGAGGCGACCCCGGATCTCGCCGGGGCCATCCTCGAGACCGCCCTGATCATCGCCGAGGAGCGGGGCTGGGAGGCGGTGAGGCTCACCGAGGTGGCGGCTCGGCTGGGCGTCCCCGCCAGCCGCCTGCTGGTCCACTATCGCGACCTCGATGCCGTGGCCGATGCCTGGTTCCTTCGGGGATTGGCGGCCATGCTCGCCGACCCGCCCGGCGGTTTCGCCGACTGGCCGACCCGCGATCGCCTGGCGCATTGCCTGCTGGGCTGGTTCGACGCCCTGGCCCCCCACCGCACGATCACCGCCCAGATGCTGCGCACCAAGGCGCATCCACCGCACCCCCATACCTGGATCCCGATGATCGTCGAGCTGTCGCGCCTCATCCAGTGGTGGCGCCAGGCCGCCCGTCTCGAGGCCCCCTACGGCAGTCGTCGCGCCCGACGGGAGGAGGTCGTCCTGACGGCGCTCTTCCTCGCCACCCTGAGGGTCTGGGAACACGACACCAGCCCGGATCAGCATGACACGCGGCACTTCCTGCATCGACGCCTGAAGCGGCTCTCCCGATGGCTGAATTGGGACGAGTGAGCGTCCTCGCTCCGGAGAGATAGCGGGGCTCCCCCCCGGTCGGCGCAATATGGCGGCGCCCCGGCCGTCATGGAGGCTTCCACAGCGACGCAGTCGCGAGACGAAAGTCTAAAGGCGTTAAGTCGGATTTTATTCGACCCTATGTCCGACATAGATGACATAGAGTCCGACAAGGGCCGCCACATTCCGGAAGCCGACCATGTCTCGATCCACCGACACCGACCGCCGCACGGCGCGTCCCGATATCGCCGACGTCCTCGCCGAGGCCATCTTCAGCGGGGAGTATTCGCCGGGGGACTTCGTGCCCAAGGAGCTGGATCTCTGCGAACGCTTCGGCGTCAGTCGCAGTACCGTGCGCAGCGCGCTGCAGACCCTGGTGGCGGCGGGCCTGCTGACCCGCATCTCGGGGCAGGGCACCCGGGTCAGGGCGTTGCAGGAATGGCACCTCCTCGATCCCAGGGTCAGCGGCTGGATGGCCCGCTTCGCCCAGCCCAACCCGCGCATCCAGCGGGAGATCTTCGCCTTTCGCGTCGCCGTGGAGCCCTTCGTCGCCCGGCTGGCGGCGGAGCACGCCACCGCGGCGGACCTGCTGGCCATCGAGTCCGCCTACGAAGGCATGATCCGCGCCCTGGAACAGGACGACCTGCACTGGCAGGGGAAGTCCCACAACGAGCACGACGTGGCCTTCCACGAGGCCATCTTCAGCGCCTCGCACAACCTGGTCTGGGCGCAGATCAGCCATGTGCTCAAGCCCGCCATCGCGCTGCTGGTGGAGACGTCCAACCAGAGCGCCCACGAGCTTCACGACAGCATGGAGCGCCATCGCCGGGTGATGGAGGCGATCCGCCTGCGTCAGCCGGAAGAGGCCGCCGCGGCGGCCCTCAGGGTGCTGGAACGCACCGGCCGGGATCTCGGCCTCGAAGGCCTGATCTCCGCGCTACCCACTCTCGACGCCTCAACAACAAACCGCGATAAGGAAGCCACATGAACGCACGCATGCCACTCAAGACCCTCACCGCCGCCGTCCTCGGCGCTCTGGCCGTCAACGCCCAGGCCGCGGACTACGAATGGACCTTCCAGACCTCCGAGACCGCGGGCGAGCCCCAGTTCGAGATGAAGAAGGCCTGGGCGGAGAACGTGGAGCGCATGTCCGACGGTCGGATCCACATCGAGATCCTGCCGGTGGGCGCCGTCGTCCAGGCCAACCAGACCCTGCAGGCCGTCCAGTCCGGCATCCTCCAGGGGCATCTCACCGATCCCAGCTACTTCACCGGCCAGGACCCGGCCTTCGGCATGATCGGCAACCTGGTGGGGGCCTGGAGCGATCCCTACGACTTCCTCGACTACATGAACAACGCCGGCGGCGAGGCGCTCTACAACGAGCTCGTCGAGCCCTATGGCCTGCATCTGATCGGCGCCGCCGCCACCGGCCTGGAGTCGCTGCCCTCCACCAAGCCGATCCGTTCCGTCGAGGACATGCAGGGCCTCAAGCTGCGCGCCCCCGAGGGCATGGTCTACAACATCTTCGAGGCCGCCGGCGCCACCCCGGTCAACCTGCCGGGCTCCGAGGTCTACACCGGCCTCGAGAAGGGCGTTATCGACGCCGCGGACTACACGGTGTTCGCCACCAACCAGGCTCAGGGCCTTCATGAGTTCGCCCCCTATCCGCTCTATCCCGGCTTCCACTCCCTGCCGATGGTCTCCGTCTCGCTGAACAAGGAGATCTGGGACGGCCTGCCGGCGGACCTGCAGGCGATCCTCGAGACCTCGGTGGACGACCTGGCCTACGAGATGGTCGCCGAGCTCAAGACCCGCGACCTGGAGGCGGTGCGCGAGGCCCGCCAGGATCCGGACATCGAGATCATCGACCTGCCGGCCGAGGAACGCACCAGGTTCCGCAACATCGCCAAGCAGGAATGGGCCGAGTGGGCGGAGAAGAACGAGATCACCGCCGAGTTCTACGACTCCGTCGTCGCCTACCTGGAAAACCACAACCTGCTGTAAGCCCCATCCGGGCGGGCCATGGGGACATGGCCCGTCCGCCTGTCTCGAGGTAGTCCCATGACTCAAGCGTCTTCTCGCCCCGATCGCGGCGCGGCCGCCGATGAGGCGAGACCGGCCGATCCGGTGCGCAATGCCTTCGATCGCGGCGTCATGGCCGGCGGGCGGGTGGCCGCCTGGCTGGTCTTCGTCGCCATGGCGATCAGCGTCTTCGAGGTCATCATGCGCTATGCCTTCGGCTCCCCCACCTCCTGGGTCCACGAGACCGTGGTGATGCTGGTGGCGGTGAGCTTCTCCCTGGGAGGTCCCGCGACGCTGGCCTGCAACCGCCACATCCGGGTGCGGGTGCTCTACGACAGCGTCGGCCCCCGGGCCAGGCTGTGGCTCGACCGCTTCAACGACCTGGTCACCTTCGGCTTCTGCCTGGGGATGAGCTATGCCGGCTACGTGATGTTCTGGGGGGCCACCCACAATCCCCTGGGCGAGTGGCAGCTGGAGCGCTCCGGCACCGCCTGGAACCCGCCGTTCCCGGCCCTGGTGAAGGGCATGATCCTGCTGGCGCTGGCCATCATGTGCGTCCAGGCCCTGCTGCATCTGATCCAGTCGCTGCGCGGCAAGCCCGCGCCAGCCCCCGCCGACGTGGAGGACGTCGCCTGATGGATATCGCCCACGGAACCATGTTGCTGGTGGGGCTGATCTTCGCCCTGCTGGTCACCGGCCTGCCGCTGGCCTTCATCACCGGCCTGGTGGCGCTGGCCTTCACCTTCGGCTGGTTCGGCCCCAATGCCCTGCCGCTGGTCACCAGCCGCGTATACGGCTTCGTCACCGAGTACTCCCTGGTAGCGGTACCGATGTTCGTGCTGATGGCCTCGCTGCTCGACCGATCGGGGATCGCCCGGGACCTGTTCAACGCCATGCGGGTCTTCGCCGGCCGCCTGCCCGGCGGCGTGGCGGTGCAGACCGTCGTGGTGGCCTTCTTCCTGGCTGCCCTGTCCGGGATCATCGGCGGCGAGATCGTGCTGCTCGGCATCCTGGCGCTGCCCCAGATGCTGCGCCTGGGCTACGACAAGCACCTGTCGATCGGCGTGGTCTGCGCCGGCGGGGCGCTCGGCACCATGATGCCGCCGTCCATCGTGCTGATCATCTACGGCCTGATCGCCTCGGAGTCGATCGCCGACCTGTTCACCGCGGCCATCACCCCGGCGGTGATCCTGATGCTCTCCTACATCGGCTACGTGCTGGTGCGCTGCCTGCGCAACCCCGAGATGGGCCCGCCGATGACCGAGGCCGATCGCACCGAGGGCTTCGCCAACCGCTGGCAGGCGCTCAAGGCGGTCATCGTACCCGGGCTGATCGCGGTGATGGTGCTGGGCTCGATCTACGGCGGCGTGGCCTCGGTGACCGAGGCGGCGGCCATGGGCGTGTTCGGCGTGTTGCTGGCGGTGGTCGCCCGTGGCGAGTTCTCCCTGAAGACCCTGCACGAGAGCCTGGGCCAGACGCTGACCACCTGCGGCATGATCATCTGGATCGGCATCGGCGCCGCGGCGCTGGTGGGGGTCTACAACCTGATGGGCGGCAACCGCTTCATCTCGGGGATGATCATGGACCTGGAGGTGGCGCCCATCGTGATCATCCTGGTGATGATGGCCATCCTGCTGGTGCTGGGCATGTTCCTGGACTGGATCGGCGTGGCCATGCTGACCCTGCCGATCTTCGTGCCCATCGTCGAGCAGCTCGGCTACAGCCCGATCTGGTTCGGCATCCTCTTCGCGGTGAACATGCAGGTGTCCTTCCTCTCGCCGCCCTTCGGCCCGGCGGCCTTCTACCTCAAGGGCGTCGCCCCGGCGAGCGTCAGCCTCAAGGACATCTTCGTCTCGCTGTTGCCGTTCATCGCCCTGCAGCTGTGCGTGCTCTTCGCCCTGCTGTTCTGGCCCGACCTGGCCATGTGGCTGGTCTGACCCGGTGCCGGCCCGGGCCGGCGCCGCTTCCCCGATTCCCGAGAGGTGACACGTGAAGATTACCCGATTGAAGACCTGGCAGGTGCCGCCCCGCTGGCTGTTCCTCAAGATCGAGACCGACGAGGGCGCCTACGGCTGGGGGGAGCCGGTGGTGGAGGGCCGGGCGGCCACGGTGGAGGCGGCGGTTCACGAGCTCGCCGACTACCTGGTCGGCCAGGACCCGCACCGTATCGAGCACCTGTGGAACGTCCTCTACCGCGGCGGTTTCTATCGCGGCGGTCCCGTCCTCATGAGCGCCATCGCCGGCATCGACCAGGCGCTCTGGGACCTCAAGGGGCGCGACCTGGGCGTACCGGTCCACCAGCTGCTGGGCGGCCGGGTACGTGACCGGATGCGCATGTACGCCTGGACCGGTGGCGACCGGCCGAGCGAGGTGGCGTCCGGGGCCCGGGCGCTAGTCGAGCAGGGCTTCACCGCCTTCAAGATGAACGGCACCCCCGAAATGGCCATCGTCGACAGTCATCGCAAGATCGACGAGGCCGTGGCCCGGGTGGCCGAGGCCCGGGAGGCCGTGGGGCCGGACGTGGGCATCGCCATCGACTTCCATGGCCGGGTGCACCGGCCCATGGCCAAGGCACTGTTGCGCGAGCTGGAGCCCTTCCACCCGATGTTCGTCGAGGAGCCGGTCGCGCCGGAGCACCTGCCCAGCCTTCCGCATATCGCGGGCGGCCTGGGCTATCCCCTGGCCACCGGCGAGCGGCTGCACACCCGCTTCGCGTTCCGTGACCTGCTCGCCGACGGCATGGTCGACATCGTCCAGCCGGACCTCTCCCACTGCGGGGGGATCAGCGAGGGACTCAAGATCGCCTCCCTGGCCGCCTGCCATGACGTGGCGCTGGCGCCCCACTGCCCGCTGGGGCCGCTGACCCTGGCGGCGTCCCTCCAGGTCGATGCGGTGAGCCACAATGCCTTCATCCAGGAACAGAGCATGGGCATCCACTACAACCGCGACAACGACGTCCTCGACTACCTGGTGGACAAGTCCGCGCTGGCCATCGAGGACGGCTTCTGTGCCATCCCCGAGGGACCGGGCCTGGGAGTCGAGATCGACGAGCACTTCGTCGAGGAGCGGGCCCGGGTGGGCCATCGCTGGCGCAACCCGGTGTGGACCCATGAGGACGGCTCGGTGGCGGAGTGGTGATGCCATGAACGACGCCCAAGAGAGGCTCCTCGACGAGATCCTGGCGACCCGGCCGCTGGTGGCCATCCTGCGCGGCATCACCCCCGACGAGGTCGCGCCCGTCGTCGATGCCCTGGTGGCGGCGGGATTCCGGCTGATCGAGATCCCGCTCAACTCCCCCGAGCCCTGGACCAGCATCGAGCGCGCCGCGGCCCGCTGCCCGGCGGGCGTCCTGGTGGGTGCCGGCACGGTCCTCGAGCCGGCGGACGCCGCCCGCCTGGCCGAGCGGCGCACCCCGCTGCTGGTCACCCCGAACACGGATCCCGAGGTCATCGCCGCCGGTCGGGCCCATGACCTGGTCCCGCTGATCGGCTGCATGACACCCTCCGAGGCGCTCGCGGCGGCCCGCGCCGGGGCGCGGGGTCTCAAGCTGTTCCCGGCCGCCCGGCTCGGGACCGGCTACTTTCGGGACATCCGCGCCATCCTGCCGCCCCGGATCCCGGTGCTCGCGGTGGGAGGCATCGAGCGGGCCAACATGGCCGAGTGGCACGCCGCGGGCATCGACGGCTTCGGGTTCGGCGGCAACCTCTACCGCCCCGGCCGGTCCGCCGACGAGGTCGGGCGCGTCGCGCGCCAGCTCGTCGCCGAGTGGGACCGGTTGCAGGGGGAGGGGGGCGCATGACGGGACATCGACTGATCGCCGTGGACTGGGGCACCAGCAACTTCCGGGCCTTCCTCGTGGATCGGAAGACCGGCGAGTGCCTGGACAGCCGCCGGTCGGAGGCCGGGCTGCGGGCGCTGTCGGCCGACGAGTTTCCGCACTACTGCGCGGCCCAGCTCAGGGACTGGCGGGACGGCGGCCGGGTACCGGTGTATCTCGCCGGCATGGTCGGCTCGGCGCGGGGCTGGTGCGAGGCGCCCCAGCTCGAGACTCCCGCCGGCCTCGAGGACCTCGCCGGGCAGCTGGTGCCGGCCCCGGGACTGGACCAGGCCTGGATCGTGCCCGGCCTCAAGACGCTCGGCGACGACCACCTGGACGTGATGCGAGGCGAGGAGATCCAGGCGTTCGGCGCCCTGGCGCTGCAGGGGACCACCCGGGCTGTCTGCTGCCTGCCCGGCACCCACAGCAAGTGGGCGCGGCTGGCACGGGGGCGCCTGGTCGGTTTCACCACCATGATGACCGGCGAGCTCTACCACGCGGTGCGCTATCACACCCTGGTCGGCGAGCCGTCGCGGGGCCGGGAGGGAATCGACGAGGGGGGCTTCCGGCAGGGCCTGGCCGCGGCCCGCCACCCGGCGGGGCTGCTGCATGCCCTGTTCGAGGCACGCAGCCGGCACCTGCATGGCGGACTCGGCGCCGAGTCGGTGGCGGGCTTCCTCTCGGGGGTGCTGATCGGCTCGGAAGTGCTCGCTCGGCTCGGCCGGGACGAGGACGAGGTCATCCTGGTGGGGAGCCCGTCGCTGAATACCCTGTATCGCCTGGCCCTGGAGGCTCATGAGGTGCCGGTGATCGAGGTGGACAGCGATCGCGCGACCCTCGCCGGCATCGTGGCGCTCGCCGAACGTCACGAGACAGGGAGGAAGCCGTAGGAGGAAGGGGCCGTCATGACGCGGGGAGTCATGGCCCCAACGAGACGTAAAGTCGATGATTCAGTACGGCTTTTTTTTCGGGAAAGCTAGCGACGACAGCGTGGGGATGTGCGCCGCCTTTTTCGTGTCAATTTGTCGGCGGTCGGCGGCTTATTTTTCGCTGTTGAGTGCCAGGAATTCGTCGATGATCTCCTGGGGAGACTTGCGGATATCGATGCTGATGGCCTCGTCATCCCCGGGGGGCTCCAGGGTGGCGAGCTGGCTGTCGAGCATATGGGCGCCGGCGAAGAAGTGATCCCCCCGGGTATCCAGTCGCTCCAGCAGCACGTCGCGACTGCCCGCCAGATAGAGGATCGCCAGGTCCGGCGCGCCCCGTCGCAAGATGTCCCGGTAGCGATGCCTCAAGGCCGAGCAGCCGATGACCAGGGGCCGACCCCGGGCGCGGTAGTCCCGGTAGAGGTCCGCCAGGGTCGCCAGCCAGGTGGCGCGATCCTCGTCGTTCAGGGGCTCCCCGCGAGCCATCTTGGCGATATTTTCCGGACTATGGTGGTCATCGGCATCGATGAAGGTCGCCCCGACGGTTTCGGCGAGGCGACGTCCGATATGAGACTTTCCTGATCCGGAAACGCCCATGACCAGGATGCTGTTGAGGGAATCCTTCATGCGAGAATCTTCTGGGTTATTTCGCCAAATGGATGGCGAAGATTCTAGCATTTTTTTGCAAAAGAAGGAGGGGAAATCCAGGCACCCGGAGAGGGTGCCCGGGAATCAGCGATAGCCCGCCATCAGCTCGCGGATCAGCGGGGTGTCGGCATCGCGGTGGGTGGGCAGCTCGAAGCGCGCCCTGGCGATGGCGGTGCGCGACAGGGTGGCGGTGATCAGCTGCTCGCGATCCTCGGCCTCGGCGAGCACCTCGCCGCGGGGGCCGAGGATGCGCGAGCCGCCCCAGAAATGGCTGGCCCCCTCCGGGCCGTAGCGGTTGGCCATGATCACCGGGGTGCCGTAGGTCATGGCGTAGAAGCGCACGTTCAGCAGCCAGTTCTGCTCGTTGGAGAAGTCCTCGCTGACGATGCCCGAGGCGGAGTTGATCGGCGCGCAGAGCACCGTGGGGCGGGGCAGTAGGGCGGCATGGACCAGGGCGGGGTTCCAGAGGTCGGCGCAGATCAGCTGGGTGGCCGACCAGCCCGGGCGCACCTGGGCGAGGGTCAGCTCGCTGCCGTGGGTGAACCACTTGCCTTCCTCGAGGCCGCCGTAGGTGGGCAGGTTGAGCTTGCGGTGGACGGCGACGATCTCGCCGTGCTGGAGGATGGCCAGGGCGTTGTAGTACTCGCCGGGGCTGGCCTCCTCGACGAAGCCGACCACGGTCTGCATGGCGCCGGAGGCCTCGGCCAGGCGGGCGAGGCGCGGGTCCTCGACGGGCATGGCCAGCTGCATGACGTCGGCGCCGAGGCCGTAGCCGGTCAGCGAGAGTTCGGGGAAGACCAGCAGCTCGACGCCGCGGTGGGCGGCCTCGCGGATGACCGCGAGGTGGCGCTCGAGGTTGGCGTCGACCGCGCCGAGCTCGGCGTTGACCTGGGCGGCGGCGACATGGAGTTCATCCTGGTAGTGCATATCACGCTCTCAATGGGGCTGGGCCGTGGGGAAAGGCAGGGGAGCCCGCCGTGTCAGTGATCGGCTCGGTCGTCACCCGCCGAGCGGCTCATGGCCCGCTTGACCAGGCGAAACACCAGCCAGTGAAGGGCCGCCAGCACGATCAGCGAGGCTCCCATCAGCAGGAGGAAGGACGTCGTCATCGGGCAGTCTCCGCAGGGTTTGCGACATGCTACCGAGGCCCTGGCCAGGCGTCGATGCGAGAGACGCGGTGGAGGCAACGCGTCCCTCGCATCGTCCGTCATCAGGAGCACCGGGGAGAGCGGAGCAAGGCTAGCAGGTCCCCGGCCGGGCGATCCTCGAGGGTCATGATCGTCTCGCGCAGCCGCTCGGCGCGGGGGCCGAGAATCGGCTCGGCCAGGGCCCGGTACTTCGCCGTGAGCTCGGCGTCGGACAGGGGGTTGTGGGGATTGCCGCGGGCCTCGCAGGGTTCGCTCTCCAGCACTCGGCCGTCGGCCAGGTGAAGTCGCGCCGAGGCCCAGCGTTCGGCGGGGAAGCGCGCGTTGAAGGCCTCGCGTTCGTGGATCTCGACCCGGGAGGCCAGGTCCCGCAGGTCCGGCGCCTCGAGGAGGGTGACGGCCTCGGCGTCCAGGGTGCCGCGCCCCAGGGCAGAGGCCACCGACCAGGGCAGGCTGTACTGGGCCTGTTCGGTGCTCGAGGGATGGATCACATGCAGCCGCCTGGCTTCATGGAAGGTGATGATCTCGATCCGGGTGACGTCGCATGGGGCACCGATGCCCTCGCGCAGCGACAGCACGGCCTCCACCGCCGGCTGGGCCCAGCGGCAGACCGGGTAGGCCTTGAAGTACTGCTCGTGCAGGTACCAGCGGTGGCCGAGGTCGGCCCAGATCTCGTCGACCACGGGGTCGGTCACGGTCAGCGCCGGCGCCCCGGTGAAGCCGTCCCGAGCCAGCAGGGCCGCGGAGACGCCGGTCATGGCGCCCCAGCCGGAGCCGTCCTTGAGCATGGTGGGGTGGTCGATGCAGCGCATCATCTGGCTGCGTGGCCCATAGAATTCGGCGATGCCCAGGGCATGGTGCAGGCGCTCGGCGTCGAGCCCCATCAGCCGACCGGCCATGGCGGCCACGCCCAGGGCGTTCCAGGCGCCGGAGGTATGATAGTCCGGGCTGACGGCATGCAGGGCGATGCCGGCTCGGGTGGCGATCTCGTAGCCCAGCGTCAGCAAGCCGAGGACGTCGCGGCCGGACAAGCCTTCCACCTCGGGCAGGGCGAGCAGGCCGGGCAGCAGCGCGACCCCGGCATGTCCCTTGGTCAGCACCTGGCCGTCATGGGCATCCAGGGCGTCGATCAGCCAGGCGCCGTGCAGGGCCACGCCGCTGGGCGAGGCCCGGCCATCGGCGAACAACAGCGGCCGGTCGCCGCCGTGCTGGGACATGGCGAAGCGGCGGGCATGGCCGGCCAGGTCGGTACGGGTGGCCCCCGCGGCGACGCCGGCGAGGTCGAGCAGGCAGCGCTTGGCCTGTGCGACCAGGTCGGCATCGGGGAGCTGGTCGGCGTCGAGGATCCAGTCGAGAGTGGCGGTGGACGGGGTCATGTCTCGGGCTCAGGGGCAGGGGAGAAACGGCGAAGGCCGCCCAGGGGCGGCCTTCGGGTTGGGCATGCGACGCATGGCGTTACAGCAGTTCCTGCTCTTCCAGGAAGGTGCGGGCCACGTCCTCGATGGTCTCGCGCTCCACGTCCACCCGGGCGTTGAGGGTGGCCATGGTCTGGTCGTCGAGCAGCGCGGACAGGGCGTTCATCTGCTCGGCGAGCGCCGGGTTGGCCTCCAGGGTCTCCTCGCGCACCACCGGGGTCAGGGCGTAGGCCGGGAAGAAGTTCTGGTCGTCCTCCAGGACCTGGAAGTCGAAGGCCGGGATGCGGCCGTCGGTGGCGAACACCAGGCCCACGTCGACCTGGCCGTCGCGCAGCGCCTGGTAGACCAGGCCGGAGTCCATGCGCTTGACGTCGGCGCGGCCGACGCGGAAGTCATAGGCCTGCTGCAGCGGGCGCCAGCCGTCCTCGCGGGCGTAGAACTCGGCGTTCATGGCGAAGCTCAGCTCCTCGCCGTCGTTCACCGCCTGGGCCAGCTTGGAGAGGCTGTCGATGCCGGTCTCCTCGACGCTTTCCTCGCGCATGGCCAGGGCATAGGTGTTGTTGGCGGCGGAGGGCTCCAGCCACACCAGGCCCTTCTCGGCGTCCAGCTCCTTGACCCGCTGGTAGGTCTCCTCCGGGGACAGCGACTCGGTGACGTCGTTGTAGTTGATCAGCGAGGTGCCGGTGTACTCCCAGTAGAGGTCGATCTGACCGTTCTCCTGGGCCTGGCGCAGCACGGCGGAGCCCATGCCGGCCCGGCTTTCCACGTCGTAGCCCAGGCCCTCGAGGTACTGGGTGGTCATGCTGGCGAGTATCTGCTGCTCGGTGAAGTTCTTGCCGCCGACCACGATCTCGTCGGCCTGGGCGGTGGCCAGGGAGCCCGCTAGGGCCAGGCCGGACAGGGTCATCATCAAGCGTTTCATGGGTGCTTCTCCTCTTGTTGCCGCGTTACCGGGGCCGCCGGAAGGGCGGCCGTGAATGTCGGTATCGAAGGGATCAGGCCCGCGACGGGTTGACCCCGCGGGGCACCACCAGGAAGGCGGTCGTGGCCACGATGGCATCGACCACGATCGCCAGCAGGGCGGTGGGAATGGCGCCGGCCAGCATCATCACCGGATCGTAGAGGTCGATGCCGGTGAAGATCAGCTCGCCGAGGCCGCCGGCGCCGATCAAGAAGGCCAGCGGCACGGTGCCCACGTTGATGGTCAGCGCGGTGCGGATGCCGGCGAAGATCACGTAGAGGGCATTGGGCAGCTCCACCTTGAGCAGGCGCTGGGCCGGCGACATGCCGATGCCGGCGGCGGCCTCCATCAAGGCCGGCGACACGCCCTTGAGGCCGGCGTAGGTGTTGCGGGCGATCGGCAGCAGGGTGGCCACGAACAGGCCGAACACCGCCGGGACGGTGCCGATGCCGAGGAAACTCATGGACAGCGCCAGCACCGCCAGGGTGGGGATGGTGGTGCCGACGTTGAGCACCTGCATGGCCGACTCGGCGAAGCGGGCCATGCTGGGCCGGGACAACAGGATACCCAGCGGGATGGCCGCCAGGATCGCCAGTCCGCCGGAGATGGCGGTCAGCCAGAGGTGCTGGACGGCCAGGAACTGCACGTCGGGGAGATAGAAGATGAAGTCCTCGATGACCCCGCTGGACTGGCTCCATACGCCGGCGAAGAAGATGGCGACCAGCAGCGCAATGCGCAGGGCCCCTTTCAGGCTCTGAATCGGCATCGGCTTACTCCTTGGTGGCCAGGTCGGGAGCGGAAGCGGCCTCCTCGCTGGGGCGGAACCGCGAGCCCAGGTGATGGGTCATGGCGCGCTGGGTGATCTGGCCGCAGACCCGGCCTGACTCGTCCACGCAGGGCAGCCATGTGGTGTCGTTGGAGAACATCAGCGAGGCCACCTTGCGCAGGTCGTCGTCCAGGGACACCGTGGCGGGCACGTTCTGGAAGTGGTCCCGGCAGTAGCCCTTGGTGGTGCGTGCCTGGGCGCGGGTGATCAGGCCCACCGGCTGGCGTCGATCGTTCACCACCAGGATGGAGTTCTGGTAGCCGAAGTCGTCGATCTTGGCCAGGGCGGTCTCGAGGGTGTCCCCCGGGGAGACCGTGCCGATCTCGTCGGAGACCACGTCGCGCACCTTGACCAGGTTGAGGCGCTTCAGCGCTCGGTCCTCGCCGAGGAAGGACTCGACGAAGTCGTCCTTGGGGTTGGCCAGCAGCTCGTCGGGCCGGGAGTACTGCTCCAGCCGGCCGGCGCGGAAGATGGCGATGCGGTCGCCCATCTTGATCGCCTCGTCGATGTCGTGGCTGACGAACATGATGGTCTTCTTGAGTTCCTGCTGCATCTTGAGGAACTCGTCCTGGATGACCGCGCGGTTGATGGGGTCGATGGCGCCGAAGGGCTCGTCCATCAGCATCACGGGCGGATCGGCGGCCAGCGCCCGGGCCACGCCGATGCGTTGCTGCTGGCCGCCGGAGAGCTCGCTGGGGTAGCGCTTGAGGAAGGCGTCCGGCTCCAGCGCGATCATGCGCATCAGTTCCCGGGCGCGCTCCTTGTATTTCGCCTTGTCCCAGCCCAGCAGCTTGGGCACCACCGCGATGTTCTCCTCGATGGTCATGTTGGGGAAGAGCCCGATCTGCTGGATCACGTAGCCGATGTTGCGGCGCAGCTCCTGGGTGTCCAGGTCGGTGGTGTCCTCGCCGTCGATGAAGACCTTGCCCGAGGTGGGGCGCACGATGCGGTTGATCATCTTCAGGGTGGTGGTCTTGCCGCAGCCGGAGGGGCCGAGCAGGATGCAGATCTCGCCGGCGGGCACCTCCATGGTGATGTGGTCGGCGGCGGTCACCGCGCCCTTGGGGGTGTCGAAGACCTTGGTCAGGTTGTCGAGTCGAATCATGCGGAAATCCTTTCTTGTCATGGGGAAGGCGAGCGAATCATTCCGCGAAGGCGGCGCGTTCCATGCCCTTGGGGGTCAGGCGTTTCTGCAGGGCCAGCAGCGAATAGTCGACGAGGATCGCCAGCAGGCTGACCGCCAGGGCGCCGAGGATCAGCTGGCGGGGATCGGACTGGGAGATGCCGCGACTGATGAAGGTGCCCAGGCCGCCGGCGCCGATGTAGGCGGCGATGGCCATGACGCCGATGTTGAGCACCACGGCGGTGCGCACGCCGGCCATGATCACCGGCACGGCGAGCGGGATCTCGACCATCCGCAGGCGCTGGTTCTGGCTCATGCCGATCCCCCGGGCCGCCTCGCGAAGCGCGGGGTCGACGTTGTTGATGGCGGTGTAGGTGTTGCGGATGATCGGCAGCTGGGAGTAGAGGAGCACGGCGATCACCGCCGGCAGGTAGCCGATGCCCTGGCCGATCAGCGAGAGCACCGGGATCATGATGCCGAACAGGGCGATGGACGGGACGGTGACGATGATCGACGCCACGTAGAGCACGGCCTTGGCCAGGCGTTCGTTCTTGGTGATGGCGATGCCGATGGGCACGCCGGTGAGGGTGGCGATGCCCACGGCGACCCCGACCAGGGCGATGTGCTCGATCGTTCGCGAGAGCAGCAGGTCGAGGTTGTCGAGGGCATATTGAATGAGTTCCAAATCCCTATCTCCTTGCAGGTACCATGCCGAAGAAAGCATAGCCGCTTGCTTGCGTTGATGAGGCAAGCTGCTCGGCAGCGGGCGTGATGAAGGGCGCGGGGCCCGTGAAGCGGACGCAAGCTTACCAAAGCTTCCTATCTATTTGTTTTTCCGAGCATGAGAAAGCGCAATGAGGCGAATTGAGGCCCCTGATACATGTGCGGTGGCGGGGAGTTGGGAGGATCGTCGACTCAAATGAGAATGATTGGATTTTGTATGTGAATGGCGGCGATCGTGTCGCGAAGTCCGCTCCCCGGGCGTTGAAACCGACAGGCAGAGGGTTCACATCGCCGGCATACAGGACTAAAATGGTCCGCAATCGATCATCAGGGGTGTTCCCGGGGAGGCCCGCCTTGCTGAAGCTGTCCAGACTGACCGACTACGCGGCGGTGGTGATGGCGCAGATCGCCCGCCATCCGGAGCAGCCGCACGCCGCGGCCGAACTCGCCGAGGCGGTGCAGCTGCCGCATCCGACGGTCAGCAAGACCCTGAAGATGCTGGTGCGTGCCGGCCTGCTGGAGTCCCGGCGTGGCGCCCAGGGGGGCTACTCCCTGGCCCGGCCGGCGTCGCAGATCACCGCCAGCGACATCATCTCGGCCATCGAGGGGCCGGTGGCGATGACCGAGTGCAGCCAGGCGGAGGGCGACTGCGACCTGGTGGCCACCTGCGGGGTCTCCGACAACTGGCAGCGGGTGTCGCTGGCGGTGCGCGCCCTGCTGGACAGCGTGACCCTGGCCCACCTGGCCGACACCACCCCGATCAAGCTGCCGGTGCAGCTGCCCATTCAGAGCGTGAGCCTGGCCGCCGAGGCCTGATCACCCGCGGATTCACCACCCGAGGCGAGCGCCGCTCGCCGACCCAACCAGCCCGGGAGGGGGACACATCATGGCAAGTCAGGAAATGGAACAGCTTGTCCGTCGCGAATACAAGGAAGGGTTCGTGACCGACATCGAGAGCGATACGGTACCGCCGGGTCTGGACGAGAGCACCATCGCCTTCATCTCGAAGAAGAAGGGCGAGCCCGAGTGGATGCTGGAGTGGCGTCTCAAGGCCTACCACCAGTGGCTGAAGATGACGCCGCCCTCCTGGGCGCACCTGGACTACCCGCCGATCGACTACCAGGCGATCTCCTACTACAGCGCGCCCAAGCGTGACGAGGACAAGCCCCAGAGCCTCGACGAGGTGGACCCCAAGCTGCTGGAGACCTACGAGAAGCTGGGCATCCCGCTGCACGAGCGGGCGGCGCTGGCCGGGGTGGCGGTGGACGCGGTCTTCGACTCCGTCTCGGTGACCACCACCTTCAAGGAGAAGCTCCACGAGGCCGGGGTGATCTTCTGTTCCATCTCCGAGGCGATCCGCGACTATCCGGAACTGGTCAAGCAGTACCTGGGCAGCGTGGTGCCCCAGGGCGACAACTACTTCGCGGCGCTCAACTCCGCGGTCTTCACCGACGGCTCCTTCGTCTTCGTCCCGGAAGGGGTGACCTGCCCCATGGAGCTGTCCACCTACTTCCGCATCAACGCCGCCAACACCGGCCAGTTCGAGCGCACCCTGATCGTCTGCGAAAGCCGCGCCCAGGTGTCCTACCTGGAGGGCTGCACCGCGCCCCAGCGCGACGAGAACCAGCTGCACGCGGCGGTGGTCGAGCTGGTGGCCCTGGAGGATGCCTCCATCAAGTACTCCACGGTGCAGAACTGGTATCCGGGCGACGAGGAAGGCCGCGGCGGCATCTACAACTTCGTCACCAAGCGTGGCGACTGCCGCGGCGACCGCTCCCACATCAGCTGGACCCAGGTGGAGACCGGCTCGGCCATCACCTGGAAGTACCCGTCCTGCATGCTGCGCGGGAAGGACAGCGTGGGCGAGTTCTACTCGGTGGCGGTGACCAACGGCCGCCAGCAGGCCGACACCGGCACCAAGATGATCCATATCGGCGAGGGCTCGCGCTCCACCATCGTCTCCAAGGGCATCTCCGCCGGCCGCTCCGACCAGTCCTACCGCGGCCTGGTCAAGGTGGGCCCCCGGGCGCGCAACGCCCGCAACTACACCCAGTGCGACTCGCTGCTGATCGGCGACACCTGCGGGGCCCACACCTTCCCCTACCAGGAGATCCGCAACAGCTCGGCCACGGTGGAGCACGAGGCCACCACCTCCAAGATCGGCGAGGACCAGCTGTTCTACTGCCAGAGCCGCGGCATCTCCGAGGAGGACGCGGTGAACATGATCGTCAACGGCTTCTGCAAGGACGTCTTCCAGGAGCTGCCGATGGAGTTCGCCGTGGAGGCCGAGGCTCTGCTGAATGTCACCCTCGAAGGCGCCGTTGGTTGAGGAAACGGCTGCGCGACGCCTGCACGGCGTTGGAAGCAGGATCGAGAATGCTCATTTACGGTCGTAAACTCCGCTTCTCTCACCTGCTTCCGCCTTGTTCAGGCGCCGCTCGCGCGTTTCTCCGGATTCGCGAAAAGGTCACAACTTTCAAGGAGTCGCGGCGGCGGCTCATCACGAATCAAGGGTAATCAAGATGCTCGAAGTCAAGGATCTGCACGTCACGGTCGAGGGTTCCGAGATCCTCAAGGGCCTCAACCTGACCATCGGCGCCGGCGAGGTGCACGCCATCATGGGTCCCAACGGGGCCGGCAAGTCGACCCTGTCGGCGGTGATCGCCGGCAAGGACGGCTACGAGGTGACCCAGGGCTCGATCACCTTCGAGGGCCAGGACGTCCTCGAGATGGAGATCGAGGAGCGGGCGCGCAAGGGCCTGCTGCTGGGCTTCCAGTACCCGGTGGAGATTCCCGGGGTGAAGAACATCTACCTGCTCAAGGCGGCGCTCAACGCCAAGCGCGAGGCCGAAGGCCTGGGCGAGATCCCGGCCCCGGAGTTCATGAAGCTGATCAAGGAGAAGATCGCCTTCATGAAGATGGACGCCAGCTTCCTGCAGCGTGCCGTCAACGAGGGCTTCTCCGGCGGCGAGAAGAAGCGCAACGAGATCCTGCAGATGCTGGTGCTCCAGCCGAAGCTGGCGATGCTCGACGAGATCGATTCCGGCCTCGACATCGACGCCATGAAGGTGGTCGCCAAGGGCGTCAACTCCCTGCGCGCCGAGGACCGCGGCATCCTGCTGGTGACCCACTACCAGCGCTTGCTCGACTACATCGTGCCGGACCGTGTGCACGTCCTGGTCGACGGCCGCATCGTCAAGAGCGGTGACGCCGACCTGGCCCGCGAACTCGAAGATCGTGGCTACGACTGGCTCCTGGAGGGCTCCGCGGCATGAACGAAGACGTGCAGCGCTTCCTCGACCGCCTGGCCGAGGCCGCGGCCGCCCGCGGCCCCGAGCCGACCTGGATCGCCGCCCGGCGCCAGGCCGGCGCCGCCCGCTTCGAGGCGCTCGGCTTCCCGCACCGGCGCATCGAGGAATGGAAGTACACCGACGTGCGCGACATCGCCTCCGGCGACTTCGTGCTGGCCGACGACGCCGACTTCTCCCCGGCCACCGCGGCGGCCCTGACCCTGCCGCTGGAGGCCCATCGGCTGACCTTCGTCGATGGCGTCTACGCCCCCGCCCTGTCGGATCTCGGCGACCTGCCGGCCGGCGTGCAGGTGCTGCCGCTGTCCCAGGCGCTGGAGGACAACCACGAAGCCGTGGGCGGCCCGCTCGGCCGGCTGACCGGCGTCGAGTTCTCGCCTTTCGCCGCCCTCAACACCGCCTTCATGGAGGAGGGGGCCGTGGTCCGGCTGGCGCCACGCACCGTGGTGGAGAAGCCCATCGTGCTGCAGTTCCTGTCCCGGTCCGGCGAGCGGGAGGTGATGAGCCACCCGCGCATCCTGGTCGAGGCCGGTGGCCGAAGCGAAGCCACCCTGATCGAGCACCACGTGGGCGAGGGCGAGGCCGCCAACTTCACCAACCTGGTGGAGGAGGTCATCCTCGACCGTGGCGCCATCCTGACCCATTACAAGCTGCAGGAAGCCCCGCTCCGGGATCGCCACGTGGCCAGCATTCACGTCGAGCAGGCCCGCGACAGCCGCTATACCTCCTTCAACCTGAACCTGGGCGGCGGCCTGGTGCGCACCGACCTGATCAGCGACCTCAACGGCGAGGGCGCCGAGGCCGCCTTCCATGGCCTCTTCTACGGCCAGGGCCGCCAGCACGTGGATAACCATACCCTGGTCAACCACAACGCCCCCCATACCCGGTCCAGCGAGAACTACAAGGGCATCCTCGACGATCGTGCCCATGGCGTCTTCAACGGCCGGGTGGTGGTGAAGCGCGACAGCCAGAAGATCGAGTCCGAGCAGAGCAACGCCAACCTGCTGCTCTCCGACCGCGCCGAGGTCGACACCAAGCCGGAGCTCGAGATCTACGCCGACGACGTCAAGTGCGCCCATGGCGCCACCACCGGCCAGCTCGACGAGGAGGCGGTCTACGCCCTGCGCACCCGGGGCATCGACGAGCAGACCGCCCGTGGCCTGCTGACCCTGGCCTTCGCCGGCGCGGCGATGGAGCTGGTCGACCTCGACGCCGTGGCCGAACGCGTGGAGCTCGCCGTGGCCGGCAAGCTGCCGGAGCGCTTCAACCTGGCCGGGCTGGTGGAGACCGCCGCGGCCCTCAACGAGGAATAAGCCCATGGCCGATTTCAGCGATCTGCTGCTGGACGTGGTCCGGGTCCGTCGCGACTTCCCGATCCTCGATCGGGAGGTCCATGGCAAGCCGCTGGTCTACCTCGACAATGCGGCCACCAGCCAGACGCCGCGCCAGGTGATCGAGGTCTTCGACGACTACTATGGCCGCTACAACGCCAATATCCATCGCGGGCTGCACACCCTGGCCGACGAAGCCACCGCGGCCTTCGAGGGGACCCGGGAGACGGTGCGGTCCTTCCTCAATGCCGCCGAGACCCGGGAGATCGTCTTCACCCGCGGCACCACCGAGGCCATCAACCTGGTGGCCAACAGCTGGGGGCGCGCGAACCTGGGGCCCGGCGACGAGGTCCTGATCTCGCGCATGGAGCACCACTCCAACATCGTGCCCTGGCAGCTGCTGGCCGGCGAGCTGGGCTTCACTCTCAAGGTGATCCCGGTGGACGAGCGCGGCGTCCTGGACCAGGCGGCCTATCGCGACCTGATCTCCGAGCGCACGCGGCTGGTGGCGGTCAATCACGTCTCCAACGCCTTCGGGACCATCAACCCCGTGGCCGAGATGGCCCGGGTGGCCCACGAACACGGCGCCCTGATCCTGGTCGACGGCGCCCAGGCGGCCCCGCATCAGTCGATCGACGTCCGTGAGATCGGCGCCGACTTCTACGCCTTCTCCGGCCACAAGGTCTACGGGCCCACCGGCGTCGGGGTGCTCTATGGCCGCGCCGAGCTGCTCGAGGCCATGCCGCCCTGGCAGGGCGGCGGCGAGATGATCAAGATGGTGTCCTTCGAGACGCCCACCACCTTCGCCGACATCCCCCACAAGTTCGAGGCGGGCACCCCGGCCATCGCCGAGGTCATTGCCCTGGGCCGGGCACTGCAGTGGGTGGGCGAGATCGGCCTGGAGCTGATCACCGCCTGGGAGTCGCGGCTCCTCCAGCACGCCACCGAAGGCGTGGCCGGCATCGATGGCCTGCGTATCCTGGGCACCGCGCCGGACAAGGCCGGCGTGCTGTCCTTCGTGGTCGACGGTGCCCACGCCCAGGACATCGGGCTGCTGATCGATCAGCTCGGCGTGGCGATCCGTACCGGGCACCACTGCGCCCAGCCGCTGCTGTCCTCGTTCGGGGTGGACGCCACCTGCCGCGCCTCCTTCGCCGCCTACAACACCCCCGAGGAAGTCGATGTCTTCGTCGAGGGCCTCGAGCGCGTCGTGGGCATGCTGCGATAAGGAGTCTCATGAGCGACAAGGATCCATTGGCGACCCTGCACAAGGGGCAGACCCTGCCCCTGCAGCGCGACGTCGAGGCCATCTCCATTCCCTTCGGCAAGACGGTGACGCTGGCAGAGGACAGCGAGGTCAGCGTCATGCAGGCCAAGGGCAGCTCGGTGAGCGTGGGCCACGAGGGACGGCTCTACCTCATCGAGGGCCGCAATCTCGATGCCCTGGGCCTCGAGGCCCTGCCCCGGCCGACCCTGCCCGAGGACGCCTCCGAGGAGGAGATCGAGCGGTTCGTCTGGGATCAGCTGCGGACCTGCTTCGACCCCGAGATCCCGGTCAACATCGTCGACCTGGGGCTGGTCTATGGTTGTCGCATCGAGCGGCTGATCACCGGCGAGCGCATCGTCACCATCCGCATGACGCTGACCGCCCCGGGCTGTGGCATGGGGGACGTCATCGCCGCCGATGCCCGCAACAAGATCCTCGGGGCCCCCCAGATCAGCCAGGTCCACACCGAGATCGTCTTCGACCCGCCCTGGAGCCGCGAGATGATGACCGACGAGGCGAAGCTCGAGCTCGGAATGTTCTAGGTGGGCGGGGAGGTCGATTGACCAGGACGCTGTGGCAAGCCGCCAGGTGGATGCTGATGTCGCTGGGAGCGCTCGCGCTCCTGGCGACGCTGCTGTTCGTGGGCGGCAATGTCTGGGTCCTCGCCGAGACCCGCGGCCGCATCGATCATCGCCTCGAGACGTGTCGTCCCGAACGGGTGGGGATCGTCTTCGGTACCTCCCACTGGACCCGCCGCGGGACTCGCAACCCGCACTTCGAGGGACGCATGCAGGCCGCGGCCTGGCTGCTCCTGGAAGGTCGGGTGGCGCACCTGCTGCTCTCGGGCGACAACAGCACCCGCTACTACAACGAACCGGTGACCATGTGGCGGGACCTGCGCGGGCGTCAGGTGCCGGACGCCGCCATGACCCTGGACTACGCCGGCTTCAGCACCTTCGATACCCTGGCACGGGCACGGGACGTCTTCGAGGTGGACGAGGCCCTGCTGATCACCCAGTCCTGGCACCTGCCCCGGGCGCTGTTCATCGCCCGGGCGCTGGGCCTGGAGACCCGCGGCTGCGCGGCGCCCGAACGGCCGTCGGAAGGGACCCTGTGGCTGCGGGCACGGGAATGGGTCGCGCGGGTGGCGACCCTGGGGGATCTCTACCTGTGGGGGCGCGAGCCCCATTTCCTGGGGCCGCAGGAGCCGCTTGAGATCCTGCCGGAAGCCGTCAACGCCGCTGGTGCTTCTTCTGTTGGCGGTACAGCTCGCGAATCAACGCGCGACAGTTCTTCCAGCAGTCCTCGATGACCGGCTCGATGGGCTCGGGCAGGGGATGGGTGAACAGGGTCGACAGGGCCTGCATCAGCACCCGTTCCTGCTCCAGGAGTTCGTTGATCAGCACCTGGCTGTCGTCGCCGACGAAGCTCTTCAGCCGGCTCCACAGCCACATGTAGTCGTCGCGCTCGACGTCGGCGTCGCGGGGGAGGAGATCCAGGTGCTTGCGGGCCAGTTCCTGCAACTCGCGCATCGACGCCGCCCGCGCTTCGAAGTAAGGCTGCAGGGCCTTGCGCAGGGTCGGTTTCAGGCGTTCGTGGTTGTCCTGAAAGTAGTCGATGCTGTCGGCCAGCGCCTCGAGGACGCTGTCCATCGCCACCTGGCGATTGTCGAGAAACATGGGCGGTCACCTCCTCCGGTGACGCAGATTGTGGGGGTGTCGCCGGTCTTTTGCCACCCCCACCGGGCAAATAATTGCGTTAGCCTTTAGGCTTGGGCGGCACCTTGCGTCGGGGCGTCGAGCTCTTCTCCAGGTGTTCGATGATCAGGCCGGCGATGTCCTTGCCGGTGGCGGTCTCGATGCCCTGCAGGCCGGGGGAGGAGTTGACCTCCATGATCACCGGCCCATGGTTGGAACGCAGCAGGTCGACCCCGGCCACCTTCAGCCCCATGGCCTTGGCGGCGCGGATCGCCGTGGAGCGCTCCTCCGGGGTGATGCGGATCACGCTGGCACTGCCGCCGCGATGCAGGTTGGAACGGAACTCGCCCTCGACGGCCTGGCGCTTCATGGAGGCGACCACCTTGTCGCCGATCACCAGGCAGCGGATATCCGCGCCCCTGGCCTCCTTGATGTACTCCTGGACCATGATGTTCGCCTTCATGCCCATGAAGGCCTGGATCACCGACTCCGCGGCCTGGTTGGTCTCGGCCAGCACCACGCCGTTGCCCTGGGTGCCTTCCAGCAGCTTGATGACCAGGGGGGCGCCGCGGACCATGGTGATCAGGTCGGGGATGTCGTCCGGGGAGTGGGCGAAGCCGGTGACCGGCAGGCCGATGCCCTTGCGGGACAGCAGCTGCAGGGAGCGCAGCTTGTCCCGGGAGCGGGTGATGCCCACGCTGTCGTTGAGCACCTGGGTGCCCATCATCTCGAACTGGCGCAGCACGGCGCAGCCATAGAAGGTGATGGAGGCGCCGATGCGCGGGATGACCGCATCGAAGGGCTCCAGCTCCTCACCCTTGTAGTGGATCGAGGGATGGTGCGAGGCGATGCTCATGTAGCAGCGTAGGGTATCGACCACCCGCGCGGTGTGCCCCCGTTGCTCGGCGGCCTCGAGCAGCCGGCGGGTGGAATAGAGCTTGCGATTGCGTGAGAGCAGCGCGATATGCATGAGGCCTCCGTTGCCGTGGGCCGGGGGTCAGGGTTCGCCGTGCAGGAAGCCGGCGCCGGGCGCCACCAGGAGCCGGCGCAGGGCGCGGCGTCCGAGCAGCATGGGATGACGCATGTTGCGACGGTCGGCGAGCGTCAGCTCCACCGGGAACTCCAGCTCGCCCAGCCGCATGGGGGTGCGGATCACGTAGCGCCATTCGGCCTGGCCGTTGGAGCTGGTGACCCGTCGTCGGTCGTGGAGGTGCAGGCGATACACATGGGCCGGGCTGGACGGCCCCCCGCTCCGGGTGGTGAAGCTCACCCAGAGGTGGCCGTCCTCCTCGAAGGACTCGATGTCCTCGGCGTGCAGCGCCGAGGTGCGCGCCCCGGTGTCGGCCTTGGCGCACAGGATCAGGCCGAGTTCCGGCAGGGCCACCATCTCCCGGCGCCCGATCACCGCCTTGGGTTGGTAGGGCATCTCCCTCATCTCATCACTCCTCGTGGGACCCTCGACGTGACAGTCCGGCCAGCCGACACCCGATCGCGGAATCCGGGGCCGCCTCGCGCAGCGTCATCAGTACCGGCAGGCGCAGCCGCGGGATCAGGGCCAGGTCCCGAGCCACCGCGGTGAAGTCCGCCTGGGGCGACTCGGCCAGCCGAGTCAGGAAGTGAGGCAGCCGCTCGCCGTGCTCCAGGTGGCGCCAGCCGCGCGCCGCCATCGCCGCCAGCAGGTCCGGGCCGCAGGCGTCCGGGTCGGCCAGCAGGGCGTCGAACCAGTCGCCGGCGAGATCGGGCTCCGCACCGGCCACGGCCCGCACGCAGGCGCAGAAGCCCTCGACGTCGCCGGCCCTGGCGGCCGCCTCGCCGCGAGCCCGCAACGCCTCGGCCAGCACGCCGGGCACCGCGACGTGTTCCAGACAGTAACACAGCGAGGCCAGCACCTCGTCGGGCAGCGACGGCAGGCGCTCGGCCAGGCGTGCCGCCTGGGCGACGTCCATGCGCACCGCGAAGTCGGCCAGGCCCTGCAACCCGAGGGCCCGCCAGTCCAGTTCCTGCTGCCCCTCCAGGTAGGCTTCCGCCGGTTCCAGGTGCTGGCTCGCCGGCAGGCCCAGGTCGCGGTTCGCCCGGGCATGGAGGACCGCCTGGAAGGGCAGGGCGGGAGTGAACGCCAGGGGGTTGTCCTTCATCAGGTTGTCGACCGCCTCGCCGTCTTCCCGCCCCAGGCCCTGGACGTTGCGGCCCAGGGTCTCCAGCAGGCGCTGCAGGAAGGCGTCGCGGGGCGCCGGATCCAGACGGCCCTGCTCGTCCAGCGGCAGGGCCAGGAACCAGATCAGCGGGTCCGTCAGCTCGCCGATGCGAAATACCATGGCCAGCCGGGCCGTGCCCTGCCAGGGCTGTGGCCAGGGCTGGGCATCGTGCTCCAGCGCCGCCAGGGTGGCGAGGTCGCAGGGCTCGACGCGGCGCCCGAGGTGGTAGAGCCTGAGCTCGGCCCCGGTGCGCACGAAGAAATCATGAAGGCTGTGGATCGGCTGCATGCTGTCTCCCCTGTCTCGGACCGTGCACTCTACCGCGCCCCCCGCATCCTGTCAGCCCGGCAAGGGCCTCGGGGAGAGACGGTTGATCAATTCCTGATCAATCCTCGTCGGCGCCCATGGCCAGCGGCCTCGGACGAGGTTTCCAGGGGTTATCCACAGGGACGTTCAGCCTTGCTGTGAATGAACATCCTGCGCACGGCGACTATAGCAGGCATAATTGACGGCTATTGGTCGTGCCCCGGGATTTTTCCTAGGGTATGTGTAAAAATGGAATAACACGAAGTGTTGGTTATTCCATGTCACTCTTTTCAGCCACTGGAGGCACCCTCATGCTACGTTCCCTCGCCCTGACGATGCTGTCCGCCGGCGCCATCGCCTTCGCCGGCGGCGCCTCGGCCCAGGAAGACACCATCAAGGTCGGCATGTCCGGCGGCTACTTCCCCTTCACCTTCGTCGAGCAGGATACCCTCAAGGGGTTCGAGGTCGACGTCATGGAGGCGGTGGCCGAGGAGATGGGCGCCGAGGTGGAGTTCGTGACCGCCAACTTCTCCGGGCTCTTCGGCATGCTGGAGTCCGGCCGCATCGACACCATCGCCAACCAGATCACCATCACCGAGGAGCGCCAGGCGAAGTACGTCTTCACCCAGCCCTACGTCTATGACGGGGCTCAGGTGGTGGTCAAGGCAGGCAACGAGACCATCGAGGGCGTCGAGGACCTGCGCGGCAAGACCGTGGCCGTCAACCTGGGGTCCAACTACGAGCAGCTGCTGCGCGAGCTGCCCTATGCCGACGAGATCGACATCCGCACCTACGAGAGCAACATCGAGCAGGACACCGCCCTGGGCCGCGTGGATGCCTTCGTGATGGACCGGGTCAGCGCCAGCCAGGTGATCCAGGAGAAGCCCCTGCCCCTGCAGCTCGCCGGCCAGCCCTTCTCCGAGATTCGCAATGCCCTGCCGTTCCGGGACACCGAGGCCGATCGCGCCCTGCGCGACGAGGTGGATGCGGCCCTGGCCGCCCTGCGCGAGGACGGCACCCTGGCCGAGATCTCCCAGCGCTGGTTCGGTACCGACATCACTCGTCCCTGAGGAGCTGAGACGCCCGACATGAGCGTTCTCGATTTCGACTACATGCTGGGGCTGGTGCCCATCCTGCTCAGCTACCTGCCGTTGACGCTGGCCATGGCGGCGGCCGGGATGGTGCTGGCCCTGGTGCTGGCCTGTGGCCTGGCGGTGATCCGGGTGCTGGGGATTCCGGGGCTGAACGGCGCGACCCTGCTGTTCATCTCCTTCTTCCGCGGCACGCCGCTGCTGGTTCAGCTGTTCCTCTTCTACTACGGCTTGCCCCAGGTCCTGGCCTTCCTCACCCAGATCGACGGCATCACCGCCACCATCATGGGGCTGACCCTGCACTTCGCCGCCTACATGGCGGAGTCGATCCGCGCCGCCATCGTCGGCGTGGATCGCAGCCAGACCGAGGCGGCGCTGTCGATCGGCATGACCAACGGCCAGCTGATGCGCCGCATCGTGCTCCCCCAGGCGACACGGGTGGCCGTGCCGACCCTGATGAACTACTTCATCGACATGATCAAGGCTACCTCCCTGGCGTTCACCCTGGGGGTCACCGAGCTGATGGGCGCGACCCAGAAGGAGGCCGCCGGCAGTTTCCTGTACTTCGAGGCCTTCATCACCGTGGCGGTGATCTACTGGGGGATCGTCGAGCTGCTGGCCTGGTGCCAGCGGCGGCTGGAGTGGCGGCTCAACGAGGCGTATCGCAGATGATCAAGGTAGCCAATCTCGTCAAGCGCTTCGGCGACACCACCGTGCTCGACGGCATCGATCTCGAGATCGAGCAGGGCGAGATCATCGTGGTGATCGGCCCCTCGGGCACCGGCAAGTCGACCCTGCTGCGCTGCCTGAACTTCCTGGAGCGGCCCGACGCCGGTCGGCTGACCCTCGGCGACCTGGACGTCGATGTCACCCGCGCCACCAAGGCCGACATCCTGGCGGCGCGGCGGCGCACCGCCTTCGTGTTCCAGAACTATGCGCTCTTCGCCAACAAGACGGCGCTGGAGAACATCGCCGAGGGGCTGATCGTGGTCAACCGCTGGCCCAAGGCCAAGGCTCACGCCCGGGCCCGGGAGATCCTCGAGCGCATCGGCCTGGCCGACAAGGCCGATGCCTATCCGGCATCGCTCTCCGGCGGCCAGCAGCAGCGGGTCGGCATCGGTCGGGCCATGGCGGCCCAGGCCGAGGTGATCCTGTTCGACGAGCCGACCTCCTCGCTGGACCCGGAGTGGGTCGAGGAGGTGCTGGCGCTGATGAAGCGGCTCGCCGCGGAACGTCAGACCATGCTGGTGGTGACCCACGAGATGGGCTTCGCCCGTGACGTGGCGGACCGGGTGGTGTTCATGGAGGGCGGGCGCATCGTCGAGCAGGGGCCGCCCTCCCAGTTGTTCAATGCTCCCCGGGATCCACGCACCCGGGACTTCCTACGCAAGGTACTGGCCGCTCAACCCGCCGTCTCCACCTGATCGGGGGTGGAAGGGGCGGGGCACGCGCGGGATAATGAAGGGACAGTCAGACCGGAGGGACATCCCATGACCGTTCACGAGGAACTCGAGCAGGCGCTGAGGGAGCTCGAGTCCACCATGAAGGCCGCCGACATGTGGCGCATGGAACGCCCCGAGCCGGAAGCCTTCGACAGCACCCAGCCGTTCTGCATCGACACCATGGCGCTGCCCCAGTGGTTGCGCTTCGTGTTCATCGCCCGGCTCGAAGCGCTGGTGGAAGCTCGTGCTCCCATGCCGGCGACCTGCGACGTGGCCCCCGCCGTCGACGCCTACCTGATCCAGGAGGGCGCCCGCACCAGCGAACGGGTCTTGATGTGCAAGGTGGTCGAGCATATTGACCGGCTGGTCACCGAAAACTGAGAGGGTGCTTACACACTACTCCGCTAGGCCATGCTGCGTTTGAAAATCAGCCTCAAAATGCGCATTTACAAGCTCGTAAACTCCGCTTTTGGACTCGCGATATCCATATCGCTCGCTCTGCGAGCAGCGAAGCTGCCCAAATCGGCTGTCCCTGCAGTTTGTCGGCTGATTTCGCCTTGCCTGGCCGTCGCTCGTAACATTTGTAACCACCCTCTGAGACGCCCATGCCCTACTACTTCGCCTACGGCAGCAACATGAACCCGGCCCGGGTCGAGGCGCGCATCGGGGTCACCCGGCGCGCCCTGCCCGGGATCCTGGCCGACCATACCCTGCGCTTCGACAAGGCGTCCCGGGTGGCCGGCATCAGTCACGCCAATGTGGGGCCCGCCCCGGGCAAGCGGGTGGAGGGGGCGCTCTTCGAGCTGCTCGCCCCCGAGCAGATCGAGTGCATGGACCCCTTCGAGGGCTATCCCCACGACTACGATCGCCATCGCCTGCCGATCCATACCGAGCACGGGGCCATCGAGGCCTGGGTCTACATCGCCGCGCCGGGGACCACCGCCGAGGCGCTCCGGCCGGCGCGGGAATACCTCGATCACCTGCTGGCCGGCGAGCGGTTCAGGATGCCCGCCTACCATGCTCGCCTGGCCGAGGTGGAGGCGGTCCATGGCCTGGACGACGCCTCCCTGGCGGCGCTCGGGCTGTCCCGCCACTCGCCGCGTTGACCGGTGCCCGGTAACGAGCGAGGCCCGCCATTCGGCGGGCCTCGTCGCAGTAGAGGGCGTCGCTCAGTAGCGGAAGCTCACGCCGGCCATCACCACCATCGGATCGATCTCCACGGTGCCGGCATCGACCCCGCCGACCTTGGCGTCGGTATCGATATCCAGGTACCAGGCGGCGGCGTTCAGCGCCCAGTGGTCGTCGATCAGCAGGTCCACGCCCAGCTGGCCGGCCACCCCCCAGGAATCCTCCAGCTCCAGATCCACGCCCGATACGTCCAGCTCCTCGTCGGAGAAGCGGGTGTAGTTGACGCCCACCCCGGCATAGGGCTGGATCCGGGCATCGGTGCCGCCGAAGGGATAGAACTGCAGGGTCAGGGTCGGCGGCAGATGGTCGGTGGCGGCGATGTTCGCGCCGTCGAGCTCGATGTCGTGGTCGAAGGGCTCGGCGGCCAGCAGCTCCACGCCCAGCTTGTCGGTGAAGCGATAGCCCAGGGTAAAGGCGAAGGCGCTATCGTCCTGGACGTCTACATCGAACTCGCCGAGGGCGGTGTCCACGGTACCGTTGTCGCTCTTGGGCTCCACCTTGGCCACGCCGACGCGGGTGAAGAAGTCGCCGGCGCCATAGGCCAGGGCCTGGGTACTGGCGACCAGGCTGGCGGCGCCGAGGCCGGTGATCAGCAGGGTGGGCAGGATGGGCTTGCGCATGATGGGTCTCCTCGTGGATCGGGCGGTGGCGCCGGAAGTGTGGAGACGAGTCTACGCAAGGCCTTGCGGTCGAAACTTGACGCAGCGCAATCGCCGGCCGTGGCCGGCTTGATGGGGATCAACAAAAAGACGCCGGGCGCTGGGCCCGGCGTCCGGTCTGGAAGGAAATCGCGTCAGAAGCGGAAGGTCAGGACCCCGCCGACCGTCATCGGGTCCACTTCCGCTTCACCGATGTCGGTGCCGCCGACCGACACGTCGGCGTCCACGTCGGCATAACGTGCGAAGGCGCCTGCCAGCAGGTAGTCGGTGATCGCCAGGTCCACGCCCACCTGGCCGACCGCGCCCCAGGACTCATCGACGTCCAGGCCGTCGAGCTCTTCGTCGGAGAACCGGGTGTAGTTCAGTCCGGCGCCGACATAGGGCTGCACCTTCGCCCCGGTACCGCCCAGCGGATAGTAGTTGACCATCAGGTTGACCGGCATCCGGTCGACACCACCGATGTCTCCCAGGTTGCCGGTGTTCAGCTGGTGTTCGACGGGCTCAGCACCACTGAGCTCCATGCCCCACTTGTCGTGGAACAGGTAGCCCAGGGCATAGGCGAGATGACTCTCGTCGGAGATATCGAGCTCGCCCGCCACATCGAGGGTGCCGTTGTCGTCGGTGACCTCGGTCTTGGCGATGCCGCCTCGGACGTAGATATCCCCGGCCTGGTAGGCATAGGCGGACTGGGCGGCGACGAGGCCGGCGGCGGCGAAGGCGGTGGCGGTGATCAGATGCATGGTCTTCATGGGAAGCCTCCCTGTGACATCCGGATGCCGGCGCCGAACCATTCGGCGTCCGTGCGATCGCGTCAATGAGTATAGAAAACAGTGTTTCTAAATGTCTTGTAAAATTTTCCTATGGCCAGGATAGGGATGGATGCGGGTTTTCCATGGGGCTTGCCTTCAAAATCTAGCCTGAGTTACAGGATTTGTACAAGTATTTTCCACCCCGCGTCCCGCTCGCCGATCGGCCGGATCTCGTCTTCACTGACGATAGGGATGCGGCCCGGGGAGGCTTCGATGGTGATCGAGGAACGGCGGTACGACCCCCTGGTCTCGCTGCTGGTCGCGGCGGGCCTGGCCGTCTGGGTGCTATGGCAGCCTGAATTGGTGCGGGAGATGGCGTGGCCATGGCGGACGGCCCTGGTGGGGCTGGGCGTGTGGGCCCTGGGCGCGGCCTTCTTCCGGCCCGTGGCCATGGGGCGGGGGGAGGGAGCGCTGTGGCGGCTGACGGCGACGCCATGGAGCCGGGCCGCCCTGTGGGGCTTCGCGCTGCTGCTGGTGCTGCGCCGCCTCCTCGGTTGAGCGGGCCTCGAGAACGCGAAAAGCCGCCCGAAGGCGGCTTCTCTCATGAAACACTGGTCGCGGTGCGATCAGGCCTGCTCGAGGCTGTCGAACTCGGCGGTGATCTCGTCCTTGGGCGCCTCGGTGGCCAGGCTCACCGCCACGATGGCGATGTAGGCGAAGACCACACCGGGGACGATCTCGTAGAGATCGAAGATGCCGCCGGAGACCTGGGCCCAGGCCACGACGGTGACGCCGCCGACCACGATGCCGGCCAGGGCGCCCCAGGTGTTCATGCGGCGCCAGAACAGCGACATCACCAGGGCCGGGCCGAAGGCCGCACCGAAGCCGGCCCAGGCGTAGGACACCAGGCCCAGCACGGTGGAACCGGGGTTCATGGCCAGCAGGTAGGCGAGAATGGCGATGCCGACCACGGCGAAGCGGCCGACCCACACCAGCTCGGACTGGGTGGCGTCCTTGCGGAAGATGGCCTTGTAGAAGTCGTCGGTCAGCGCCGAGGAGGACACCAGCAACTGGGAGTCGGCGGTGGACATCACGGCGGCGAGGATGGCGGCCAGCAGCACGCCGGCGATCACCGGGTGGAAAATGGCGTTGACCATGACCATGAAGATGGTCTCGCCGTCGCCCAGGTCGCGGTTCATGTAGACGGTGCCCAGGATGCCCACGGCCATGGCGCAGACCAGGCAGAGGCCGGACCAGGACACGGCGATGCGCCGCGCGGTGGGGATGTCATTCTCGCTGCGGATGGCGGCGAAGCGCGCCAGGATATGCGGCTGGCCGAAGTAGCCCAGGCCCCAGGCCATGGAGCTGACGATGCCCATGACGGTGAGGGCCTCGCCGGTGGAGGCGTCGGTGAACCACTTCAGCATGTCCGGGTTCTCGGCCAGGATCTGGCTGCTGCTGCCGCCGACGCCGCCCAGCTCGGTGAAGGCGATCACCGGCACGATCAGCAGGGCCGCGGCCATCATCAGGCCCTGGATGAGGTCCGTCCAGGACACCGCCAGGAAGCCCCCGAAGAAGGTGTAGGAGATGATCGCCAGGGTACCGATGGTCAGTGCCATGGTGTAGTCGAAGCCGAAGACGGTCTCGAACAGCTTGGCGCCCGCCACCAGGCCGGAGCTGGTGTAGAACATGAAGAACAGCAGGATGAAGATCGCCGAGATCACCCGCAGCAACTGGCTGTTGTCGCGGAAGCGGTTGGCGAAGAACTCCGGCAGTGTCAGGGCGTCACCGGACTGGTAGCTGTAGACGCGCAGCCGCCTTGCCACGATCAGCCAGTTGAGCCAGGTACCGATCAGCAGGCCCACGGCGATCCAGCCGGCGGACAGGCCGCTGACGTAGGCCGCGCCCGGCAGCCCGAGCAGCAGCCAGCCGGACATGTCCGAGGCCCCGGCGGAGATCGCCGAGGTCCAGGGGCCGAGCGAGCGGCCCCCCAGGATGTAGTCGGAGAGATTCGTGGTGCGCTTGTAGGCGATGATGCCGATGGCCAGCATCACCACCAGGTAGAGCGCGAACGTAAAGCCGATGGTGGCATTATTGTCGACCATGAGGGGCTTCCTTCAGTTTGTTGTCGTTGATGACGAGCACGGATCACTCGTCTCCCAGCGCGAGCAGTGACGCGTTCCCGCCCAGTGCGGCGGTGTTGACGGTCACCGTCTTTTCCGTGGCGAATCGCAGCAGGTAGTTGGGGCCACCCGCCTTGGGGCCTGTACCGGAGAGGCCCTGGCCGCCGAACGGCTGGACCCCCACGACGGCTCCGATGATATTGCGGTTGACGTAGACGTTACCAACGCGGATTTTCTGCGCTATTTCATCGGCGAAGGACTCGTTGCGACTGTGCACGCCGAAGGTCAGGCCGTAGCCGCGGCCGTTGATCGACTCGATCACCCGGTCGATCTCGCTGGCCTGGTAGCGCACGATGTGCAGCACCGGCCCGAACTGCTCCCGCTCCAGGGCCTCGATACCGTCGATCTGGAAGGCCGTGGGCGCGACGAAGGTGCCGTTGGCGGTATGCGCCGGATCGAGGCGGGTCTCGGCGAGCAGCCGCCCCTCCCCCTTGAGCCGGTCGATGTGCGCCTGCAGGCCCTTGCGGGCGTCCTCGTCGATCACCGGGCCCACGTCGGTGCCCAGGTCGCTGGGATCGCCGACGTGCAGCTCGGCCATGGCACCCTCGAGGATCTCGATGACCCGGTCGGCCACGTCGTCCTGCAGGTAGAGGACCCGCAGCGCCGAGCAGCGCTGGCCGGCGCTCTGGAAGGCGGACTGGATGACGTCGGCCACCACCTGCTCGGGCAGGGCGGTGGAGTCGACGATCATGGCGTTCATGCCGCCGGTCTCGGCCACCAGGGTCGGCAGCGGGGCGTTCTCGCGGCTGGCCAGGGCGCGGTTGATGACCTGGGCGGTATCGGTGCCGCCGGTGAAGACCACGCCGGTGATGCGCGGATCGCTGGTCAGCACGCTGCCCACGGTGGGGCCGTCGCCGGGCAGCAGCTGGACCACGTCACGCGGCATGCCGGCCTCGTACAGCAGCTCGACGACGCGATGGGCGACGAGCGAGGTCTGCTCGGCGGGCTTGGCGAGCACGGTGTTGCCGGCCACCGCGGTGGCGACCATCTGGCCGCAGAAGATCGCCACCGGGAAGTTCCAGGGGCTGATCGCCGCGAACACGCCCTTGCCGCCCAGCATCAGGTCGTTGGACTCGCCGGTGGGCCCCGGCAGGCGGGTCGGCTCGGCGAAGAGCTCCTCGGCGCGCATGGCGTAGTAGCGGCAGAAGTCCACCGCCTCGCGGATCTCGTCGACCCCGTCGGTGAGCAGCTTGCCGCCTTCCCGGGAGCACAGCGCCATCAGCTCGCCCAGGTGGGTCTCCATCAGGTCGGCGAAGCGACGCAGGATGGCGGCCCGCTCGGCGACCGGCGTGGCGTCCCAGCGGGGGAAGGCCGCCCAGGCCGCGTCCAGGGCCTTCTGGGCCTGCTCCTGGGTGGTCCACTGGATGGTGCCGACGGTCCGGCGGCGGTCGTAGGGCGAGGTCACCTCATGGGTCTGGCTCGGGTCCTCGGCCACCTCGAAGGCCAGCAGGGGCCGGGCCTCGTAGCGGGTCTCCATGAAGCGACCCATCTCGTCCATCAGGGGCTGGTACTGGCTGCGGATGTTCAAGTTGACTCCCTGTGAGTTCCGACGTTTGGGCCCATAGATGTCCCTGGGCAGGGGAATACGGTTGTTGGCCAGGGTCTCGTACTGGCGCAGCGTCTCCACCGGGTGCACGCACAGCGACTCCACCGGCACCTTGGGGTCGACCAGCTGGTGGACGAACGACGAGTTGGCGCCGTTCTCGAGCAGGCGGCGAACCAGGTAGGGCAGCAGGTCCTTGTGGGCGCCCACCGGGGCATAGATGCGACAGTAGGTGCCCTGGGGCGCACGTTTCAGGGCCGCGTCATAGAGCGCCTCGCCCATGCCGTGCAGGCGCTGGAACTCGAACGCCCGGTCGGCCTGGTTGGCCTGCTCGAGGATGGTGCTGATGGTGTGGGCGTTGTGGGTGGCGAACTGCGGGAAGATCCGACCGCGGGTGGCGTCGGAGAGCAGGAAGCGCGCGCACACCAGGTAGGCCACGTCGGTGGAGGCCTTGCGGGTGAACACCGGGTAGCCGTCCACGCCGAGCTGCTGGGACTCCTTGATCTCGGTGTCCCAGTAGGCGCCCTTCACCAGGCGCAGCGGGATCTCGTCGCCCTGTTCATCGGCCAGGCGGTTGAGGTAGTGCAGCACCGGCAGGGCGCGCTTGGCGTAGGCCTGGACCACCAGGCCGAACTTGCCCCAGCCGCGGCAGGTCTCGCTCTCGTAGACGGCGCGGAAGACCTCCAGGGACAGCTCCAGGCGGTCGACTTCCTCGGCGTCGATGGTCACCGCCACGTCGCGTTCCCGGGCCATGGCGGCCAGCTCGCGCACGCTGCCGACCAGCTCGCGCAGCACCTGCTCGCGTCGGCCGAACTCGTAGCGCGGGTGCAGCGCCGAGAGCTTGATGGAGATCGAGGGCGTCGGGGTCCTGGCGGACAGCGAGCGACTGGTCTTGCCGACGCGTTCGATGGCCCGGGCGTAATCGTCGAAGTAGCGCTTGGCATCGCGCCGGGTGCGGGCGGCCTCGCCGAGCATGTCGTAGGAGTAGGTGTAGCCCTTGTCGAACAGCGGCTTGGAGCGCTTGAGGGCCTCGTCGATGTCCCGGCCGAGCACGAACTGCTTGCCCATGATCTTCATGGCCTCGTACATGGCGCGCCGGATCACCGGTTCGCCCATGCGGTTGACCATCTTGTTGATAAAGCCCGAGGGCTTGCCTTCGCGGGGCTTGTCCAGGGTCACGACCCGGCCGGTCATCAGCAGGCCCCAGGTGGAGGCATTGACCATCCAGGACTCGCTCTGGCCCAGGTGGGCCTTCCAGTCGGCGGGGCCGAGCTTGTCCTCGATCAGGGCGTCGGCGGTGGCCTTGTCGGGGATCCGCAGCATGGCCTCGGCGAGGCACATCAGCATCAGGCCCTCATGGGTGTCGAGGCTATATTGCTGGAGCAGCTCGTCGATGGTGTCCACCGCGGTGTCCATCTCGCGGATCTCGCGGACCAGCTGGGCGGTCTTGTCGGCGATGCGCGCGAAGTCCTCGCGACCGGCGCCCAGCGCCTGGATCAGCTCCTCGACGAAATCGTTCTCGTCGACCACATAGTGCTCGCTGATGCGAGCGAACAGGGTGTCGAGATCCTGACGCCAGGTGGCGTCATCCAGCATCTTGTTGGCATTGAGCATGTCGGTCCCCCGAAAGAAGCCCGTCGTCACAGGGTAGAGTCCCGGCCGCCGAGAAAGGTGCCACGGCGGACCCAGGGCATGGTGTGAGGGTAGGGCGGCTTCGCGGGTCGTGCTTGTCGAATCCCCGGCGAGATTTGTCGATTTCGCGGATGTTGAAGTTTCGTGACCGCTTTTTGCGACTTAAGTCTAAGGCGAGGCGGCCTGGTTGCCGAGCCGCTGAGGAGAGGGGCGGCGCAGCTGGCTGGGAGGGTGGCCGAAGGCGCGACGGAAGGCTCTGGACAGGGCGCTCTGGTTGGTGAAGCCGGTGAGGGCGGCGATCTCGGACAGCGGCAGGTGGCTTTCCCTGAGCAGTCGCCGTGCGGCGTCCAGTCGGCGGCGCAGCACGTACTGCCAGGGCGATACGCCGGTCTGGGCGCGGAACCGCTCGGTGAAGTGGGCCTCGCTCAGGCAGGCCTCCGCGGCCAGGTCGGCGACCCGCAGCCGGCTGCCCAGGTGACGATCGATGAAGCGATCCAGCGCCGCCAGGTCCAGTCGTCGTCCCCCGGTCGGGGCGTCGCCGGCCAGGCGGGCATGCAACGAACCGAGCAGCGGAAGGGCCAGGCGCTCCTGCTGGATGGCGGGCAAGGCGCCCTGTCGGCCGAGCAGTCGCAGCTCGTGGAGCACGAAGTCCAGGTAGCGCTCCAGCGGATCATCCAGGTTGAAGAAGCGTGGGGCGTCGAAAAGGCGCGCCAGCTCGTGATGATGGCCGGTCAGGGCGATGGCGTCGCGGGGCAGGTCGAGGATCAGCTGACGGTTCTCGCCGCTGCCGGCGTAGTAATGCAGGTGGTTGGCCGGCACGATGCAGCCGGAGAGCTCCCCGATGGAGCCGCCGAGCCCCTCGATCTCGAATTCCGCCTGGCCATGCAGCCCGATCACGATCTGATGGAAGTCGTGGGCGTGGTGGCGAATGGTGGTGTCGAGCGGGATCTGGCGGATGGCGCTGCTCATCGAAGGCCTCCGGCATGGCGATCAGGTCAGGACGCTCCAGTGTACCGTATCGCGCCTCAACACTCACTCAACGGGCTGGCGGCGCCGGATCTCGGTGCGGGCGGCGAGGTGGTCTCGCAGCGCCGACAGCTCGGCCCGGCCCTCGTCATCCAGCAGGGGCTTGCCGCGGGCGACCCGGCCATGGCGGCCATGCTCGTCCATCAGGCGCTGGGCTCGGCGGCGTACCCCTTCCAGGTAGTCGTCGTGGCGGATCGGGTAGCCGACGATGGCGTTCCACTTGGTCTCGTCGACCCGGCTTTCCAGAGCCTGGTCGAACAGGGCGAGGAGGTGCTCCGGCTCGGTGCGATAGCGCGGCGTGCGGGAGAGCATCAGCAGCACGACCATGCTTCCGATGACCAGCAGACAGACGAGGAAGACGATCAGGTAAAGGGCCATGGACGGGGCGTGACGACGGGCTCACCGCGGCGAGACAAGGAATGGGGGCAGAAGGGACCTCCTGCCTGGCGCGTCGATCCCGGCGAGGCAACGGGACCCGAACGAGGTGTCGGTCGTCGTTCCCTCGAGGGAGCTAGGAACGATTGTACGGCGTCTGACGGGGACTGGCCAAGGCCTCCTGAGCCGTGCACAGGGCACGAGGCGGGCGTGACCGGTATCACCACGATCGGAATCGGCCGTCAATCGGCGGGCAGGCGATGCAGCCGCCTGGCGCCCGACAGCCAGCCCCTCGGCCAGGGCCGTGAGGCCAGCTGACCGTCCCTCGCGAATTCACCATCATAGGCCGCGATCAGTTCCTGGAGGATATGACGCTCCGCCTGCTTCTGCGCCAGCTGGCCGGGCAGCAGCGATGCCAGGGCGGGGATGACATTGCGTCGCTGGAGGTGCTCCGTCACGCGAAGCGCATGTTCGGCCTGGGCCTCGGCCCGCTTCAGCATGGCCACCGCCTGGCCTCGGTGATGGATCGGGTGGAGCATCTCGCCTGGCGCCGGCGAGGTGGCGACAGGCGGCTCGCCGGTCGATGGTGCCGGATCGAGATCGCATGCGACGCGGTGCAGTTCGGCCAGCCGCTTCTCGCTCTCGACACCGAGGACGGCCATCAAGGGGCTGATCCCGCGCCCGAAGGTCAGGAACAGGAAGGCCAGCCGGCGATAGCGGTGCATCTCCTGGCGTTCGTGGTCCAGGGCCAGGGTCAGCAGTTCCTGGGGCAGCAGGGGGGTGGTCATGAGGGGATGATCGGGTCGTGCCATCGTGCAGCCTCCATGGGTGCCGTATTGTTGTTCTGGGAGGCAAGGGTAGGAAGGCGCGGCTTGCGAAACCATGACGCCGATCAAGGTCGAGTGCGGGAGGGGCCTCGTGCCTTCGATTCCATGCTCGGGGATGAGATAACTCATACCCGGCCCCGGACGGCCTGCCATGTCGCACGAGACATCGGCGTCCACCAGCGACACACTGAGGCGGCATGGCGATGCCCGCCAGTGGAGGGGCGGGACGTTGACCTCTAGGGTTAAGGAGTAGGGAGGGGATCGGTCTCTCCCATATCGGCCTTCGCCCCGGCGTCGGCTTCGACAGGGGGAGGCATGAGCAGCGTCAACAGTCTCCAGGCGGCGATGTCGCGCTTCTTCGACCTCGAAGACGACGAGCGTCGCTTGCTGGAGCGACTCGAACGCCGTCCGATCAGCGCCGTGAAGGGCCTGACGCTGTGGGCCCCCGAGGACCGGGTCGAGACCCTGTTCATCCTTCAGAGCGGTTGGGTGTGCACCTTCCGCGATACCGTCGAGGGCGAGCGCCAGATCATCGAGCTGCTGTTGCCCGGCGACATCATCGGCCTGCGGGAATTCACCTTCCACCATCACGCCAGCGAGGCCAGGATGATCACGCCCGGCACCATCAGCGGCTTCCCCCATCAGGAGGTCGTCGACCTCGTGCTGGCCTCGCCCTCACTGGCGATCGCGTTGTTCGCCGCCATCGCCCGTCAGGAGGCGCTGCTCACCGAACGCATGCTGGTCACCCTGCGCCGCCCGGCCCGGGTCCAGGTGTGCCACTTCGTCCTCGAGACCTATCTGCGCCTGCGCAAGATCCAGGTCGTCTCCCCCGACCAGATGCCCTTCCCCGTCTCCCAGCAGCTGCTGGGGCAGATCCTGGGCCAGTCCTCGGTGCACATCAGTCGCACCCTGATGGCCCTGGAACGGGATGGGGTCCTCAAGAAGCATCGCGGCCACGTGAGCATTCCCGACATCCGGCGCCTGTACGACGAGGCGGACTTCGAGGACGACTACCTCAGCGACCGGATCGATGGCCTCAGGGCAAGGCTGGCGGAACTGAGGGATGCCGCTCCGTAATCCGGTTCTACCCCTCGAGGGTCGCCGGGCGCGACGGCTGCCGGTCTGCGACCAAAGAAGTCAGGATTCTTAACAAAGGTTATCAATGCTTCTTTTTCGTGGGGGTTAGCTTGGTCCGACAAGGGAAGGACCTGGGATCCCGCCGACGCCAGACGCGTTGCATTCGGCCAGGACGAGGCAGGACCCGGATGTCGAGGCCCTGAGTGAGGCTTCTGGCAACGGGAGCGGCAAGCTTGGCGAGGAAGCCATCATCGGGTCCGAAGCCGTAACCCCAGATACCCCGAACCGGTGACCGGCGTCCCCACCGGAGCGGGCGGAATGCCATTTTCCATGATCCATCATCGATGCTCCCCCTCCCCGGAGACCCATTGTCAGACCTGCTGCCATCGTTCCTTGTGCCTGCCACTCTCCCTGGGCCTCGAGGATCTGGAGCGATTCGACACGATCGTTCGCCGCCGGGCGCCCCTGGCGAAGGGCGAGGCGCTGTTCCGCCAGGGGGCTACCTTTACCGGCGTCTATGTGGTGCGCACCGGGAGTCTCAAGCAGGTCACCACCGAAGGCGGCGTCGACGGCCAGTTGACCCACTTCTACCTGCCCAGCGAACTGGTGGGCCTCGACGGCATCGACGAAAACGCCTACCCCGGCACGGTGATCGCCCTGCAGACCACCACCGTCTGCGAGATCCCCCTCGACCGGCTCGATGCCCTGTCCGAGCGATTGCCGGTGCTGCGCACGCAGCTCTATCGCAGCATGAGCAAGGAGATGCGTGAGGACCTTCGGATGCTGCGCCTGCTGTCCCACAAGACCGCCGAGCAGCGTCTCGCGATCTTCTTCACCAGGTTATCCGATCGCTTCCGGCGTCACGGCTATTCCCCCTACAGCTTCCGGCTCTCCATGACCCTGGCGGACATCGGCAACTACCTCGGCCTGGCGGTGGAGACCGTCAGCCGGGTGCTGAGCCGCTTCCAGCAGCAGGGCCTGGTCGCGGTGTCCGGACGCGAGATCCATCTCCTGGCCCCGGACGCACTCATCCGGCTGAGGGAGGAAGACGACGCCTGCTGATCGCCGGCAAGGGCCGGGTGGGGTGGTGGGCAAGGTCCCATGCACGGCATGCGCTGCGATGTCGGGTGGTGCGTGAAGCCCAGTCCCTCACCGCAGCAGAGTGCCAACGGCTATGCGATACTCAGGCAAGGCCCCTCGCTGATGCGCTTCACCGCAGGATGCTGGCTCATCGCGAGAAGGTGTCGAACGGCTCGGCGACGGCGGAAGCGTTGGGCTACAGCCTGAAGCGTTAGACGTCGCTATCGTGCTACCTGGACGACGGCGCGCTTCCGATCGACAACAATCTGGTCGAGAACATCATCCGCCCCCTTGGCGTTGGGTCGGTCCAACTGGCTGTTCGACGGATCACTCCGCAGTGGGCAGCGAGCCGCCAACGTCATGAGCCTGATCCAGTGCGCCAAGCTGAACGGCCATGAGCCCTGCGCATACCTAAAGGACGTACTGGAACGGCTGCCGATATGCAAGTCCAGACAGATCAGCGAGCTCCGGCCTCACAACTGGCATCACACTGACTGACTATGTCAAAGCTCCCGGATGTAGTGCTGGAGAATCTTCTCAGTTTTAGGAAGAGGAGTGCTCCTCGAGCTCAGCCGTATCATCCGGGAGCTTACGCCTAGCAACTGCAACTACTGTCACATTTGTTTCCGCCATTCTTATAGCCCTCGAAGAAACGGCGGATGTTACTAGGGACAGAGGAGTTGGCAGAGTGAGATTCTGGCATTTCTCCGCTGTAGATTGTCTTCAGTATTTCTTCAATTATTAGGCCCACGGGGACCGTGGTGCTCTTCTTTCCCTGATACTTCCACACACGGCAGTCAACATCCGCTCCACTAGCGAGATTAGAGCATTCGGTACAATGCGACTCAGCTAACTCTGGCTGTATGTCTCTGCCGTTTATATGAATGCTCGGCGAGCTCTGAAGGTTAACTGATTCCGCGAGTTCAAGGCTATCTACATGCTGGCGCCGGATGGACAGACGTCGACCGGTGGCTTCCAGGACAGGACGTATGATAGAAATCGCCTCATCGAAAGACTCCTCAGAGCTTTGGCAGCGCGCACAAGTCTGATTGTCAATATAGAGATATTCCAGTTCGATGGTTTGCGTTTTATTGCTGCACATATTTTTCACCTTCATTTGAATAGATATGATGTCTTTTTTTATAGAGTATTGCACTAAGTGTATTCGCCCTTAAGTTTTGGTTAAGGGCTAGTGATGGAGCGTCTGCCTATCTTCATCTAAGCTTTGTGTAGGGATGTCGTAGTAAGAACTCCCCCCCCCCCCCCCCCCCCTTTCCTTGCCAAGGCTTTATCTCCTGTCTTTAGCGAAATTTTTGATCAATGGTGTGTTTCAAAAACATTATGCTAAGTGTTGATGTGAATCGGTTTCTCTATAGGTTTTATTAATTATCGCCTACCGATGTGCTGTTGTTGCGGGATCGTTAAATCTCGTTACCCTTTTTTATTATAAGCCTAAAGGTGATTGTTTTATCCAGTCATGTTAAGCTATCCCTGATAACATTGGAGGCCTCATTATGACATTGTGCTGAGGTAGATGGTCCATGGGAAAGCAAGCAGGTCGCAAGGGCATATGACCTTCATTGCGATGATGATAGTGGATATAGAATAATCAGCTATGTATCTTCCTTTGAGGTGCTACCCGGCTTGCCTCCAACCTAGGTTCAGTTCTTTTGCTCTGGCTTCAAAGTGTCGCTGGATATGCTCCTTGCTGATCGTCTCCGCCACGCCCCGGAACTGCATCAAGCGATTGGTGTGCGCGCTCAGATTAGGAAAGTCTGCAAGACGCGCGAGGTTACAGCCGAGGTAGGGGGCATAGGCTATATCGAGGCGTACCAGCGTGCAGAACAGGCGCCAGTCTGCGGCAGTTGGGCTACTTGAAGCAAGGTACGACTTGTGGTCAAGCAGTCGGTCCAGTCTCTCGAGGGCCTGAAAGAATGAAACTTTCTCGCGATGATGGGTTTCATAGTCATGAGCGAAACCTACTCGATATACTGCCGAATTTACGTGTGAGTTTATAAATCGACTCCAGTAGTCGATTTGGCGGCACAACGACTGGGGATAGAGATCTGCCTTCCGCTGGGCGAAACGCTCGAACTGAGTGGCGAGCATCCACATGATGTCCGCCGACTCCGTGCTGACAATTTCATTGTGCTTCTTATCCCAGAGTACTGGGACCGTTACGCGGCCTGTGTATTGGGGGGCAGCAGCAGTATATACCTGGTGCAGATAGCGTGCACCCAGTACTGGATCATTACCTTCTGGAATTTGCCAACCCTGCTTGGTGAGGATCGGGTCTACGACGGTGATACTGATCGCATTCTCTAGCCCGCGAAGTGCTCGCGCAATGAGCGTTCGGTGTGCCCAAGGGCAGGCATAAGAGATGTAGAGGTGGTAGCGATCTAGCTCGGGATGTCGTCCATGGGTGCTGTCTACCCGGATGCAGCCCCGAAACCCTTCGTCGCTGTGGATGCCATGTGGCCGCTGGTAATCTACCCTCCAACTGCCGTTCTTTAGCATGCCCATGGTTTAGCTCCTCCTGCTCGATGCTCGGTGTGTGAAGAAGCCCCACGAACGTAAGTGCCATTCCGGAAAAAAATAATATGCGAGGCGTTCCCAAAAACTCACACTTGAGAAACAAGGCTGTAGTGTGATCATGTCGTCTTCTTGGCTGAGAAAAACCTCTTTCCAGATACACGAAGAAGGACCTCAGCGAAAACAGTAGAGGGCATATTTATCGCGCCAGCGAGCAGCCTCGATTTCGTTGTCGCGAAGATTTGTTGTTTCATACAGTCCCATGTCCCGCAGTAGATAACCAGGTGTGTTCTCAGGGATTCGAGTCTCCCGGCCGAAGAATAAAGTGTTTATAAGGCTCTTGATCTCCATGGCTGATCCTCCTCAATGCTGTGATATGAATTGTAGAAGAACATTGGGTGTTGATAACTGAGGGGAGTGGAATTATATTATTTCCATTGTGGAAACAATCATCATTCAGGTGCATCCATGGACAAGTTACAAGCCATGCGAATCTTTCGCCGGGTGGCTGAGCTGGGAGGCTTTGCTGTTGCAGCGAGGGACCTGGATCTTGCCCCAGCATCGGTTAGCAAGCACGTTGCCCACCTCGAGCAAGCGCTTGGGGTGAAGCTTATCCACCGCACCACACGCCGCATGACTCTCACCGATGTCGGTGCTGTCTATCTGGAGCGAATTCGCTACTTGCTCGACGAGTTGGAAGAGACGGAGTGTGCCATTAGTGGGTTGTACACTGAGCCACGCGGTCTCCTCCGCGTTAATGCACCCATGTCTTTCGGGCTTCTGCAAATCGCACATGCTCTCCCGAGCTTCATGGAGCGTTACCCGGATATCCAAATCGATGTGAGTTTCAGCGACCGGGTAGTGGATTTGATCGAGGAGGGGGTGGATGTGGCCCTGCGCATTCGCACGCATCTTGAGGATTCGAGTCAGATCGCGCGTCGCCTGGCACCAGTTAGACGTGTGCTTTGCGCGGCACCATCCTATCTGGCTCGCGCGGGAGAGCCGCACTCGGTCAAGGAGTTGCAGCAACATGATTGCCTGATCTATAAGCTCTCGGCCTCTCCTCGGCGCTGGAATCTTGGCGGTGAGGAGATATCCGTGGATGGGCGCATGTATGCCGACAACAGTCTCGTCTTGAGGGAGGCTTTACTAGCTGGTCATGGCATTGCGCTTATCCCGACGTTCATGGTCGGGGAAGATCTTCGTGCTGGGCGGTTGTTACGCTTACTGCCTGACCTCGAACCTGAGGGGCATCACCTATTTGCAGTGTACCCACCCGGGCGGCAACTCTCGGCTAAGGTCAGGTTGTTTGTCGATTATCTGAATGATTGGGTTGGCAGTCCTCCTCGGTGGGATAGAGTCTGTGATTAATAGATCATTGCCCGCTTAATCGATTGAATAGTTTGTGCTGTGTGCAATTGATTATTCGAGTTTTGGAAATGGTTATTTTCCCAATGGGACACCAATGTGGTGAGTAGACCATGATATGGTTTTTCTCAGGTTAGGAAGGTGTATGCACTGATTTCTCCGTAGGGGAATTGATTATAAAGAGGTAAGTAACGTGATCCGATTAGCCGAACCCTACCGCCCGAGGCTTATTCGTCCTATTGGTCTCTGGGAGATTGACGATTGGAAAATGAAGGCTTACGGCATTGCCTATGAGGGTCAGCAGTTAGAAGAGAGCTTGATTGAATCAGCATGGAAGCTAGCAAAGAAACGGCTACATGAATCGGCTCATCAGACAAACCACTATGGTGTCGGCTTTGTTGGCGTTCATCAGAGCAAAACTAGTAGCTTCTTTTTTGTAGACTGGTGGGCGGATGAAAATGAGCTTCACCATCATGTCTATGCCACTTCGTCTAAGCGGCAAGACGAGTTTCGTTACCTTACGCCGTCAGGGCTTATTGCCTGTGCTTGGGAACTAAGTGTTTTGTGCTTTGAGCGAGAGGCATGGATAAAGCATGTGCTGCAAGGGTATCCAGAGCCAGATGTTGATGCCTATCTCAAAACGGTGATTGATACGATTGCCTAATTTGTCGCTATGACGAGTATGCCCAAGGCTAGATGTTAATAGCCAGTATGCTAGTTAAGGAGCTAACGAGTGGACACTCTGCAAAAACAATCATGTGATGCTGCGTTTTCTCATTGCGAAACTCTAGATGGGAACGCTTTTATCGACGGGCAAGATTTCTGCGGTAAAGTGAGATTAAGAGTTTGGCTTGACTTTGTTTGCCCTTATTGCTTGCTGTCTGAAGCATCAATCTATGAGGCTGCTAAGAGTCTAGACGTTAAGATCGAGTGGATGCCGTTTGAATTACGTCCATATCCAGAGCCAACGCTGCGGCCAGAAGGTAAGTACTTGCAAACAGTCTGGGCTAGTTCGGTTTATCCTATGGCTAAGCAGCTAGGTGTTCCGATCCAGCTTCCAAAAATCTCACCACAGCCTTATACCCGACTGGCGTTTGAAGGAATGCAGTACGCGAAATCCCTAGGAAAAGCCGATGCATATATACGCGGTGTGCTTAACGCTTTTTTCGTTGTTGGTGAGGACATCGGAAAATTAGATGTACTGGAAAAGGTGGCTTATCAATCCGGGTTAGATAGGATGGAATTTAGACGTAACCTGGAATCAGGCCGCTTTTTCGAGCTACACCAAGCGATGCTTGATGTGGCGCGTCAACATGATATTCGATCAGTACCGACGATTCAGGTCGGTACGGTGAGAATTGAGGGTGTCCCAGATCTCCAGGAACTTCGCGAGTGCCTACAACGTCAGCTTGAGTGCGGTGGTGCAAGAACGGAATAGCTCGACCTACGGTCCGGAGCATCGTTAGATTGACTTTATGACTTGATTTAAGCGCCAGGATGTTATGTAGTGGAGTTTTTGACGCATTACGCGCCTTTTTTGTTAGTAGATGCAGAGTGCTAATGTGGTCGTTGAATCTTCTGGTTCTCGATTTTCATGGATAATGCTAATTTGTATATTTAAAATCGATAAATGTTATAGCTTGTTGTGGGGAGAGCATGTAATGCGATTTTAGTTAGAGGTAAAAATATTTTTCTGAGGAGGTGGGGGTTATTGCTAAAAGGATAAGTCGTGTTTGTTTTTTTCTAGAACTTTGTTCTGTTTTGAGATAAATGGTAGATGGCTGTTATGTAGCTATTTATAAGGCTGCAATGGTCATGGTGTTGGGTGGCCATTGATGTGTATGGTTTTGTGGTCAGTTGTTCTCGAATTTTATCGCAACTCTGTTCATAATTTCATTAAGCCATGTGTTGGCAATGTAAGATGGGCATGGTTATCAGAGAAAATGTTTGGCTTAACTTATTGGATTATCTTGTGTTTTGGCAGGTTTGTCGAAACTGATGGAATACTTATTCTAGGGGGTGGAAGTGGAACGGGCGAGTGTTAAAGGTGAGTGCCTTTGCGGTGGGGTGGTGTTTGAAGTCATTGGCAAGATTCCGAATATTTATCAATGTCATTGCCGGCTGTGTCGGAAAGCAACGGGGTCTTCTGCCAATGCCGCTACTTTGGTGCATGAAAGTAATTTTCGTTGGGTGTCTGGATTAGAGTTGATTGCGTCATTTAGTAAGGAGACAGGATTTCAAAGCAGTTTTTGTTCACGATGTGGAAGCCCCGTTCCAAATAAGATTGTAGAGGCTGGCATGATTTGGGTGCCGGCTGGCTTGCTAGGTGAAGAGTTGGATTCAAAAGTTTCTGTCCATCTTTTTCTCGCTTCTTCGGCTAAATGGGAGAAAGAGTCAGGGCGATGTGTTCGATTAGATGAAGCGCCTAGTAACTTGGGGTCTCTTTATAATCTACTGCAGAGGAAAAATACATCCTGATGATCGAATTATTATATTGGTGAGCTCCCTTGAGATAGCTGCTGGCTTTAAGGTATCGAATTAATGATATCCTAGGTATCGATAGCAATTTATAGTCCTGGATTCATAGAATAACCGCAGCACTTTGGACAGCACGGTGGAGGCAGGAGGGCCAGCGCCGGTGCCCTTCTCGGCTCACCGACCAAAGTGATGCAGAGCATGGGATACCGACAGCTGACCCAGATCCAACGATACCAGATCCACGCCCGCTATGACTTGGGCATGAGCCAGCGGCAGATCGGCAGGGAGTTGGGCCTCCACAGTAGCACGATCAGTCGTGAGCTGCGCCGCAACGCCACCTCAGATGGCTATGATCCCGAACAGGCCCAGGCCCTCAGTGATCATCGGCGCCGCACAGCCTGGAAGTGGACAAAACGTCTGCCGAGCTTGATTGCCGCCGTTATCGGCCGGCTGCGTGAGGAGTGGAGCCCACAGCAAATCAGCGGCTTCATAGCGCCATTGGCCGGGGTAGGCGTCAGTCATCAATGGATCTACTCCTTGATCTGGGATGACAAGGCACGGGGTGGTGATCACTGGCGGCATCTCCGTCAGCCCAAACGTCGCAGCAAGCACCGCGTCCAGGCCAAGAGCGCTGGGCTGGGCAAGATCCCCAACCGGGTAGGGATCGAGCACCGCCCGGCTGAGCTCGATGACCGGCGTTTCATCGGCCACTGGGAGGGCGACACCGTGATCCAGGGGCACAAGCAATCGGGCCTGGTCACGCTGGTCGAGCGTCGCAGCGGCTATCTGCTGGCGGCACGGCTGCCCAAGATCTCGGCAGAACTGACACAAGCGGCCATAATCCGCCTGTTGAAGCCTCGTCGGGGAGCTGTCCAAACCATCACTCTGGACAATGGCTCGGTATTCGCCGGCCACGAAGCCGTGGCCAAGGCGGTGACGGCGGCGACGTACTTCTGTGATCCCTACTGCTCCGGGCAGCGTGGGACCAACGAGAACACGAATGGCCTGATACGGCAGTACTTCCCCAAGGGAACGGATTTTCGGCAGGTCACCGATACCAAGCTGCGCAAAGTGGTTATGAAGCTGAATGACCGCCCCGAAAACGGCTCGGCTATCGGACACCGGCTCAGGTGTTTCTGGGGGAATACTCAGGAGCCCTGGATACCGCAGGTGCTGCGCTCATTGCTTGAATTCAGGATACAAAGAGGGATACTTCTGGAAGGTCTCCAATTCGTTCACTGGTACTACAGGGAAGGGGGCTACCACAGATGCCGCTGCTGCCGATGCCGGCATGCACACGGATGGCGTATTAAATGGCATCTCCTACGATGCTTGTATAGGTATCACGGAATCGGAAAGCGAGACAGGGAAATACTGTAACGGGAAATATTGGGAAGGGGGCAGTGGACGGATGCCACCCAATTTGAGTGTTCGGGCACGGACAGCGATCAGGACTACTGCAATCCCACGGAAGCAGAGATTCTTGTCGACGAATGGCCCGAGGACGGCTGCGTAAATCTCGCGATCAAAGGCGGCAAGATCGTCGGCAGCAAATACGACCCCGAGAACGACGGCACCTACTCCAAGCCGATGAGCGAGATCGAGCTGTGCGACGGCCAGGGTGAAAGCATCTACCTCGCGCCGGCGGCGAACGGCGGCTGGAAAAGCATCGACTCGACCAAGACCAACGGCTATCTGTATGACTCCAGCGGCCAGCAGATCGCCCACATCGACGGCAACGAGTACGCCGACCCCAACATCTGACGCCCCGCATCCGTGACCGCCTACACACCCCTGCCGCTATGCGGGCTAGGGTAGGGGGTGTGACGTCAGGCATTCGTGTGTGCCCCGGGAGGGGCCCGTCGCCAGGGAGGCAGGCCGGCGTCGAGGTGCTCGCCGAGGCACCATTCCGGGGAAAGGGCATCGCTCAAGCGGTCTACGACCGGCCCCGCCATTCCATCCCACCAGGCCCGCCACCCGGCGGGCCAACTACGTATTGAATGGTGTCCCTATCCCTCCTCATCACCCGTCAATGAGTTCGGACAAGATGTCTTCCCAGTATTCAAACAAGAGAAGGTGGCCCTGATCTTTGATCAGGTTAAGTTTCGCGTCGGGTATTTTTTCCTTCATGTGCATGGCCATTGCTGTGGTGATGTTTCGGTCCAGCTCCCCTTGCCAAAGCGTTACGGGTATACGGATCTCTCCAAGGTTGAAGCCCCACGGCTTTGCAACCGCGCGGAGATCCCTGGCATGTCCGCGTGCGCCTTGCCGGTAACTTTCAGCTATGTCCTCGGCATACATTCCACGGATCTCGGGTCTCTCCATCAATTTCTTGTCGGGCGCCGAATAGCTAGTTGCTGCCTTATCCAGAACCTTCCTAGGTTCCTTTCTAGCCCCTTGAGCCATAGGAGAAATGGCCAAGGGTAGTAACCATGAAGCATGACGAGCTATCCACAATCCGGTGCGGTTCACTGTGCTCATGCCCTCGGTCGCACCTGGCATTTCGAGAGGCGCCATTCCGCTGATCACTGCTATACGAGAAACGCGATCAGGCATTGCCCATGCACAGGCCAATGCGTAGGGGCCCCCTCCTGAGATGCCAGCGATGGTGCACTTGTCTATCTGGAGAGCATCCAAGAGTTCACCTGTATCCTCTGCCCAATCAAGCAATGTTCGCCCCGGCTTTGGGTCCGAGAGACCGATTGCGGGCCGGTCAGGGTGAATCACTCTTACGTCTTTTCTAGTAGCGATAGAGCCATCAGGATGGCGAAAATGTCGCGAACCAGGTGTTCCATGAAAAAATAGTACTGGGACTCCATCCGGATTGCCCCTCTCAATGTAAGCCAAGTGTCGGCCATCATGTAGCTGAATTTTCTTAGTGCTGTCACCTTTCATGAAGTAGGCCTTTCTATCCCTATCTGAAGGACTTTTGATTGAAAAGTAAAATAAATGTGACTAATCGAACTGCTCGCAACCCATGAGGACTCTGACAGTTCGGAACGATGCTGCTTACATTGTGTCCATCTAGACATATTTCAAGCGAGCCGATGCAGCAGAACGAATCCGGCGATCTGGTTGGTATTCGCTCGGCCGTAGGCCATTGGTCGAATGCGCGCCACGGTATGAGAAATATGGTACTACGCTGAGGGAGTGACGCGGCTCAGCATGCTCTCGCTGTCATGCGCCCTGGATGGCAGCGAACCCAAGCGTCACTGGTTGACGAGTGTTGGAGCGTGAAAGGACACGGATGGCTGCCTTCTACCGCGGCATCCGCCGCACCACTTGGCTGACCGGCGCTTGCTGGTCCAGGTCATCCAGCCGAACGCGCCCGCTGACCAGCCGGCCCCGCCAGATCACGTGATACTCGACGACCCGCCGCCGCGGCGGCCGCGCCCGCCGCAGGCTCATCCATCCTCGTCGTTACAACCGCTTCCGCCACTGGGTGATGTGGTACCGCAGCTCGTTATCGGGCTGCTGGGTCAGGGTCACCTGGTACTGCTGCCGGGTACGTCGCCGCCTCCAACTGCTGCTGTACCCGGCGGCCGAGCTGCTCGTAGCTGGTGGGGGTGTGCTGATCCATGGCGGCTTTTCCTGTGATTGCTGGATGGGTATCCAGTGTCGGCAGGGCGGGGCGGGGGATGCAAGCGCGGCAGCGGGCTACGTCATGCGGTCGCGGTGGCAGCAGTGCCTCGGGAGCCCTCGCGCATGTGATGCGCGGTGACCTTCCCGCAGGCCTTGCAGGTTACCCGGTACAGATTGGGCCCCTCCTGGTGGAGATCGAAGTCTCGCCAGGCGGGACCGGAGTCGGCCCGTATTTCAGTCGCCCCACAGGAGCACATCATCAACCAGCGCCCAGATGGGTCCGGCATCATCGTGATCTCGTCCATGGATTGATCCTCCCAGCTGATCTGCTCAGGGTAGGTGGCGGGGCAGGGCGCTGGTGTAGGTGATCGCTGACAGCAGGTGTGAGAGGAAGGGCCTGGCGCCCGTGGGGCATCAATGGGGCAAACCGGACGCCATTCCATGCCATCCGGTGGGGTAGGGCGGTGGTAGCAGGTAATTGATCAGCCCGACAGCGGCGCGGGTTCCCGGCTGCTGGCGCTGGATGCCCGTCCATATGCGGCCATCATCGGCGTATGGTGTTGGCTAAGAATTTTTTAACTTGAAGCAGAAGTTCTTGCACTGCTCTAAGGCTAATGAGTTGAATGCAGCCACAGTGTCCTCTTTAACTTCCACAGTGCCTTTTGTTGCCTTGTGTTTAGGAACTGCCGCGAGGGCTGTCGTATCGCTTATTGGAATTATTGCTCTTGAGTCATAGCAATCGGCGGATATGAATCCACCTGAGGGACAGTGAATTACGTCCCATTTGGCATATTTATATTGATGCCAATTTTCTTCAAGCTCTTTCTCTATCTTCATTGAGGAAGAGAATATTCCGTCGACAGTTCCATCACCGTTAATAGGGACTTTTCCATTTTGATTGCACCAGTGGACGATGTCCTTGGGCAGCTTTCCCCAATCTATTCCCTCAAGCATTGTTTCCGGTGCGCTTGGGTTTAGAGAGTGATGGTGGCGGAGCTTCCAGAATAGGTCGTATCTTGAAATATCTATATGGCTTGATACGTTCCCATGGTTTTCTACCTGTCGAACCTGGCCTTGCATCTTCCTTTCAATGTCATCGCGGCCCAATATCTCTTCTATGTGGTTTGACCAAGCCTTCCACCCAGTGAATCTGTCATCATTTATCGAAGTCAGGGTTTCTGTTCCTGTCTCTTTATCTATGACAACTACTTCATCATTGTTGTGGGAGAAAGATCTAATGATGCTTGCCATGTGATAATGTTGCCGCTTGGCAAGAGATCGTAACTGTGCCATCGAATATCCCTTTCGGTCTTGATTCAGGAAAAATTTTAACCATACTCGCCCAGCAGAGGAGAGGTATGTCGGTGGTGTGGGCCATTATCGGCGTGGGGCTTCCTATCTCAGTCTCTCTATGACTGTGCACTCGCATTTCTCCGGCCCGATATGGTCAATACGAATGCGATACCTGGCGACTTGTGAAACCCCGTTCTCCGTTGATACTCGCTCTCGCATATCAAGGAAGTCGCATGTGTTTCCGATGGCGAGATCGTCCTCGTGCAGAGCGATCATCTCGCGGGACACCGTGACCCTGTCTCCAATCTCCATACGGCAAGTCTCCTGTCCATGTCACAAGTTCTTGGCAGCGCCAGGGCCGCCGTCATCCACGGGCTGAAGATAGCAGGAGGTGCGCTGGATCTCTCAACGGCTGGCACCGGAGGCGTGAGACACATCCCGATTTGTGAGCCTGGGACCCATGCATCATACTGATTCGCAACGTCAATCCCGAGGGCAGGAGTTCCATGTGTGAGCTCGAGCTGACTGAGGCTCCAGGGAGCCTGATGATAACCGGGTCAGAGCTTAGCTCGCCCCAGGGCGGCCGCTGAATCAGCAGAGCATGCCTGCAAGCCATCGGCGCATCAGGACCTCCAGAAGCGAGAACACCCCGGCGAGGTGGAGGAGCAAAGGGAGGACTTAATCAGCCTAGCCTGGCGTGGGCCTGTTGGATCTCGGCTTTCAAGCCGCTCGATCGCTTCTGAAACTCGTTGAGCTTGCTGTTGGCAGAATCGCGTGCCTGGTCTTCCTTCCCCTGCTCATCGTCGAGATTCCGCACGAACCGATCGAACAAGAACTGGATGCCCGTTAGCTCAGACACCTGCTGATCGGCCTCGGGAAGGTAGAACTTGACCAACGTTGCGAGCCGGTTCGCAGCCGGGAGATGATCATGGATGCTTAGCTGCTGCTGCGCATACCGACGCACCTCTGTGGCGTCGAGGTGCTTGAGTATATCCCGCACAGTGGCCATCTGCTCAGTTCGAGTGGTTATGACCTCATCCAGTGCGGAGTACGCCTCCTCCAGTTTGCTGCGTTGGAGGGCGTGGTTGTTGGCCTTTACGGTGCCCTTATAGGCACCTCGTGCACCAATATAGGCACCGCCAGCAGCTCCCAGCAGAGTGGCCAATGCGGTTAACACGTCCCCAGCGTCAAGTCCGACGGCTGTCATTCGTGCTTGGCACTGGTGAAGCAGGAAGAGCAGCGTTTCCATAGCGTCGCGTCCTTGCGGTAGGGATACCAAGCTAGCGCGCCGGCACAGAAAACGAAAGCGCCCCTGGCGGGTGAAGAGGCGTGGGTAAGGTGGCTTCTCCGGCAGGCGCCCCGGTAGGGGCCTACCTGCGTCTGGCCTCCAGTGACATCGGGCATCTGGTCTTGCCGGTAGCCACCCCTCCCCAGCATGGTCGCTTACTTCCGTTTGGCTATAGTGAGATTGCGGGGCGCCCGCATGTTTCAGGCGTGGCAGCAGGGTGAAGTTGTACACCATCCATTGGGGGAAAAGCGATGAAACTCATGACGTTGGCCGCTGTTGCTGCTCTCGCCACAGCCTCATCCATGAGCCTGGCGAAAGATCTGACTGAAATCGATACGCCCGCCTCGGAATTGGAACAGGTGTTAGCACAGGAAGTTGAGCTACCAGCGGGAGCTCAGGAGGTACGGGTGATCAGAGTCACGATGGATCCACATACGGCAGCGGCATGGCACTCCCATCCCAGCCCAGTCTATGTGTACGTCGCTGAAGGCGAGGTGGTGCTTGAGGTGGAAGGTGAAAGCAAGACGATCAAGGCAGGAGAAGCGGTTTCCGAACCCCTGGATGCCCGGATGCGGGCAATGAACACGACGGACCAACCTGCCCGAGCGGTGGTATTCCAGATCAGCCCCAAGGAAGAGGCATTCCTCGAGGAGGATGCGCAAGACTAGGTGTTTCCCCTAGTAGGGGCAGATCACACTTGTCCCTATCATCCCTCAGAAGTTGATCTGCCCCCTCTTTCCTGGCGAAGCCCTTGACTATGAACTGCGAGGCACTCGCGCCTCAGTTATTGTCAATTCTGGTGGATGGCGATCAGGCCGCATTCCTGTCTGATTGATCGGTTACCTGCTCTCCATCCTGGAACTTGACGTTGCTGACGACCAGCTCCAGCTTCTGGAAGTGCTTGATGCGCCTCCAGCGCTTCTGAGCGCTCTGAAGCAGCTTGAAAACCATCGCCAGGGTCGTCGCCCGGGAGCCGCAGTTCCGGCTCCGCTTGCTCCGTAGCCTGACCGTGGCGAAGGTCGATTCGATCGGGTTGGTGGTGCGGATGTGCACCCAGTGCTCTGCCGGGTAGTCGTAGAACGCCAGCAGCTCGTCCCGATCCTTGGCCAGGCATGCCATGGCCTTGGGGTACTTGGCCTCGAAGCGTTTCAGGGTGCGATCGAAGGCCTGGTGCGCCTGGTCGCGGGTCTCGGCCATCCAGATGTCATGGAGGTCGGCCTTGACCTTGGGTTGTACCGACTTTGGCAGCTTGTTCAGCACGTTAGCTGTCTTGTGGACCCAGCAGCGCTGATGGTCAGTTTCCGGGTAAATCTTGCTCAGCGCCGCCCAGAACCCCATGGCACCGTCGCCCACCGCCAGTTTTGGGGTCGTGGTCAGGCCACGTTCTCGCAGGCCCGTCAGCAGGGTCTCCCAACTGGCCGCCGACTCGCGGAAGCCGTCCTCGACGGCCACCAGCTCCTTACGACCATGCTCGGTGACACCGATGATGACCAACAGGCACAGGCGGTCATCCATGCGGACGTTGCTGTGCACACCGTCGGCCCACCAGTAGACGTAGCGCCGGTCGGCCAGGTCTCGCTTCCGCCACTTGGTATGCTCGTCTTCCCACTGCTTCTTGAGTCGTGACACCGTGTTGGCCGACAGCCCCTTGGCCTGGTCGCCCAGCAGCGCCGCCAGGGCCTCCTGGTAGTCGCCGGTGGAAATCCCCTTCAGGTAGAGCCAGGGGATCAGCTCCCCGATGCTGCGGGCTCGCTTCAGGTAGGGCGGCAGCAGGCTGCTGTTGAAGCGAGCGCCACCCCCGCTGCGGTCACGCACCTTGGGCACCTGCACGCTGACATCCCCGACCCCGGTCTGGACCGTGCGCTCAGGTAGGTAGCCGTTGCGGACCACAGCCTGGCGCCCATCGTCGAGCCGCTGATCGGCATACTGCGCCAGGAAGGTGGTCAACTCGGCCTCGATGGCCTTGGCGATCAGGTCACGGGCACCTTGGCGCAGCAGCTCGTGCAGCGGGTCAGTGGCCTGGGGTTCTGGTTGTGAAAGAGCTCGGAGGGTAGAATCGGTCATGGCGTATCCATTCCGTGTTGATTGTGATCTGGCGAGATCAATCAACAGGATACGCCACCCTTCCTACCTCCTCCCATACACCAGAAGTCACCATAGCTCCTCGCGCCTTGAATGTCGCCTGCTCCTCGTGATTGATGCCGCGCTCCAGGGCGTCCAGGTAGTCGCATACCACTGCATCATCTCCTTGCGGTGCCCCAGGTACTCCGCTTGGTTGTGGATCCTTTCCAACCCCTTCTTCGTGTGTGCCAGGCCGTAGGGCCTCGATGGTCTCCAGAACCTGACGGGGGAACGGCACCACGTGCTCCCGGCACATCTTCATCTTCTCGGCCGGCACCCGTCACACATCGCCATCCAGTTCATCCCACTCGGCCCAGCGCACCATGCCCCGGCCGCGAGGCGGTGCGAACCACCATCCAGGAAGCCGCCTTGACGATCGTCTTGCTGGGGGATGCCCCCAGGGCCTGGAGGAACTCGGGGGCGCTCCGGCTCGAGGAGATGAGGGTAGCGCTCCTCCTTCGGTGCCTGGACGGCGATGTCGGTAAGGTTGCTGGCCGGATTGTTCTCGGTGTGGCCCGGGACGATGGCGTGGCCGAAGATCTGGTTCAGCCAGGTGCGGGACTTCTCCACGGTGTTGAAGGCGCCCCGGCCCAAGATGGCTACCTGCACCTTGGCGCAGTCGCTGCGGTGGATCTTGTTCACCGCCATGGTGCCCAGGGCGGGCAGGGCGGCGTTGTCCAGCCAGTAGCGCATGCCCTTGAGGGGCTTCCATGTATGGCAGAAATCTCGCCATACGCTGCGATGCCGGGTGGTGCGTGGACAAGACTGGATCCGGAGACGCCGGGGGATCGGGAGCTTGCGGGGAAGCAGGAGGCGTGCCTGGACGAGATCGAGCAAGGGGATGGAGCGGGTGAAGGGAATCGCCCCTCTCTCCGCAACTAGTAGTAAAATCAGTTGGTTACGTGATCTAGAGTAGCCATCTGTAGCCGCTACTGTAGCCATTCTCGTAGGCATCCACTGGGGCCATTGTAAGGGGGGCCGCTGGAGTCCAGCAACGTATGGTCGATGTATTGCTCTGTCAGAAGAGTACGGATTGCTGCCTCGGACCGTTACCGCTTGCTGTGCGCCGTTCTTGCCGCCTCGCTGAAAGCATCAAGCAAATCCTCAGGTCAGGGGATGGGGAGAGCAGTACTGCTTGTCACCGTGCTATCTTGAGCTGGCAAGCATCCAGCAAGGAGGCAACATGCTCGAAGACATGCACGGTGACAAAGTGATCATTGAAAAGACAGATGGCCGTCAACTTGGACCAGTGGCAGCATCCGTTCAGAAAAGCACTGTTTACATCCCCCATGCAAGAGAACCCATCGAGATGGGTGATGTGCTGTAACCGGTCGCTGAACACACCTTCTGCGAAGGGCCTTGGCCGGTGACAGTAGGTGCCCACGTAACAATAGATGGGCACCTATTCATGACATCCCCAAGCACCGAACGCGAGGTCCGTCGTCGCCGTCGCTATACCCCGTCGTTCAAGGCCAAGATCGTCGCGGCCTGCCTACAGGGCGACGCCTCGATTGCCCAGATCGCCCTGCAGCACGGGCTCAACACCAACCTCGTCCAGACCTGGATTCGCAAGGCCAAACGCCAGAGCCAACTGCCGACCGTGCCGGAGTTCGTGCCACTTCCGGCCCCGGCAGCAACGGCTGATTCCCCTACGCCTCCCACTTCCGCCGCGGCAATCCGGATCGAGGTGCCCTCGGCGCATGGCACGATCACCGTGCGTTGGCCGGTCGCCGAGGCGGCCCAGTGCGCGCAGTGGATGAAAGGGCTGCTGGGATGATCCGTATCGACGAGATCTGGCTGGCCACCGAGCCGCTGGACATGCGCGCCGGCCCGGATACGACGCTGGCTCGGGTGGTGAAGGTGTTCGGCGCGGCTCGCCCGCACTGTGCCTATCTCTTTGCCAACCGTCGCGGCAACCGCATGAAGGTGCTGGTTCACGATGGCCTGGGCGTCTGGCTGTGCGCCCGGCGTTTGAACCAGGGCAAGTTCCACTGGGCCGGTAACTGGCACGGCGATCGCGTCGCGCTGTGTTCCGAGCAGGTGACGGCGCTGGTGCAAGGCCTGCCCTGGCAGCGTCTCGGTGCCGACGGGGTGATCTCGGTCGTGTGATGAGCGGCACAGACTTGGCGGCCCGGCTATTCGCGGATGCGCTAATCCCGCTGTCGCCGGCGGGCTGGCATACTTGGCGGATGAAAACGCCGCCCGATCTGTCCCAGCTCACTCCCGATCAACTCCGTCACCTGGCGGCAACCCTGATGTCGCAGGTCGAGCAGCAGGAACAGGCACTGGCGCAGAGTCAGAAAACGCTGCGGCATACCGAGCAAGTCAATCAGAAGCTGAGCTACGAACTGGCGCTGCTCAAGCGCCATGCCTTCGGCAAGCGCAGCGAGCAGCTCAACGTCCTGCAGATCAGCCTGCTGGACGAGGTGGTGGATGCCGACATCGCCGCCATCGAGACCGAGCTGGAGGACCTGAAGCTCGCCTCCGCGACACCGACGCCCAAGAAGGCGCCCAAGCGCGCCCCCTTGCCGCCCGAACTCCCGCGCACCGAGATTCACCATGATCCGGAGAATGATCTCTGCGCGTGTGGTTGTCAGCTGCGGCGGATCGGCGAGGAAATCAGCGAGAAGCTCGACTACACGCCGGGCGTGTTCCACGTCGAGCGCCATATCCGTGGCAAGTGGGTCTGCGACCAGTGCGAGACGCTGACCCAGGCGCCGATGCCGGCGCAGATCATCGACAAGGGCATTCCCACCGCCGGCCTGTTGGCCCAGGTGCTGATCGCCAAGTATGCCGACCACCTGCCGCTCTATCGTCAGGAGCAGATCTTCGCCCGGGCTGGCGTGGCGATTCCGCGCTCCACCCTCGCCGAATGGGTCGGCGTCTGCGGCGTGCGGCTCCAACCGCTGATCGATGCCTTACGTGACCTACTGCTCAGCGAGCCGGTGCTGCATGCCGACGAGACCCCGGTGCCGATGCTGGCCCCGGGCAAGAAGAAGACGCACCGCGCCTACCTCTGGGCCTACGCCACCACGCCCTACGCCGGGTTGAAGGCGGTGGTCTACGACTTCAGCGAGAGTCGCGGCGGGCAGCATGCCCGTGACTTCCTCGGCGACTGGCGGGGCAAGCTGATCTGCGACGACTACAGCGGCTACAAGCAGAGCTTCGCCAACGGCGTCACCGAGATCGGCTGCATGGCCCATGCGCGTCGCAAGTTCGTCGACCTGCATGTGGCCGGCAAGAGCCAGATCGCCAAGCAGGCCATCGAGCTGATCGGCCAGCTCTACCAGGTGGAGCGCGAGGCACAGACGCTCACCGCGGAAGAGCGCCAACGACTGCGAGAGACACGAGCGAGGCCCATCGCCGACGCGCTGCACCGCTGGATGCTGGCTCACCGCGAGAAGGTGCCGAACGGCTCGGCGACGGCCAAGGCGCTGGACTACAGCCTGAAGCGTTGGGTGGCGCTGACACGCTACCTCGACGACGGCGGGCTGACGATCGACAACAACCGGGTTGAGAACCTGATTCGCCCCTGGACGCTGGGCCGCAGCAACTGGCTGTTCGCCGGGTCACTGCGCAGCGGCCAGCGCGCCGCCACCATCATGAGCCTGATCCAGTGCGCCAAGCTGAACGGCCATGAGCCCTACGCCTACCTGAAGGATGTGCTGGAACGGCTGCCGACACATAAGGCCAGCCAGCTCAGCGAACTCCTGCCTCACAACTGGCAGCACACCGACTGATTACCGGCAAGCGGTGTTGCCCGTTCGCTTACGATGTGCTGATCCGAGAAATGCTGCATGGTACAGATGAGCGGTACTTGGTGATTGATCCTGGGTTTACGAGAGGCTTTGGAAGTATTCCTGATAGCTATCAAACGGAAGTGCGTAGGGAGGATGCTCCTAATGACAAGCAGTCAGTCACTACAATCAACTATCATATAAATGGAAATAATGCTCGCTTCAACCAGAATAGTGAGGATAACTCGCTCAATGTCGTTATTGAGTCTAGTGACGGGGTGTTCGAGGACTTGAAGACTGAGCTGAGGGCGCATGTGGCTGATCCTCAGCGCATTTCTGAGCTAGAAGGCATCATCAATGATATGCAAGCATCCCAACATGACAGCAAAGGCATGTCTGAGAAGTTGGGGCAGCTCATCAGCAAAGGGGCAGATCTGATGGGCATCATCGGTCCTTTCGTGCCGATGCTGGCTGGGATAGCAGCAAGTGGCAGTTAAGTCTTCTTAACCACCTATCTTTGGCGAAGAATGAAAATCTATCGAGATTTACTCTTGCAGTTTGGGTTGACTGTAGAAGTGAATTGGTTAGGAAGATGAAGATCGAAATATGAGGGTTTGTAAGATGCTGTCATTCTTAAGAGATTTTTTCGGCAAGGTTCATGCGAAGTCTTCGTCAAGGGATAAAGCAGCAAGCTGTGATGCTGATCAAAGAATCGAGCATTGGCGAGCAGAGGTCCCTGCTCGGCGATTATTAAAAGAAGCCACTCAGCTTAAGAAAGATAAGAGCTATGAAGCTGCTTGTCGCAAGTTAGAAGAAGCATTTTCAGCAGAAGGAGGCGACGAGCTTATGCTCAAAGAACGTATGCGCCTTCCCATGTGTTTGCAGCTTGCGGGTAAAAGTGATGAAGCGTGGCGGATTTTTAATGAGCTTAACGTGACTCATGTTGATGTTTTTTCACAAGCCGAGTTAGCCAACCAGATGAGGATATTTCTTCAGAAAGACAAGAGTTATCGTCAGGCTCTTCTCTTTGAGGTATGGGCTATTTGCAAAGAGCTTGTCAGAGACAAAGAGAATGTTGTACAGATTTACGATAATGCAGATATGTATGCAAGTATGGAGGTGGATGTAAGCTTTGGTAGGAAAGAGCCGCTAGGCTACACTAGCAAAAATAATCCTATCTTCGACAATGCGTTGAAGATGTTTGAAGATAGAATTATGCTAACTGCCTCACCCGAGGGGATTGAACAGCGAATTGCCAGTCTAGTCAAGAAGAGTAATATGAGTAACAGCAGTGCGCAGATCGCCAAGGGGGTGTCAAGCTACTTGTCCTCTCGGAAAGAATATAGGTTGGATGAAGTTAGAGATCTTCTCGAAACATTTGATTAAGTTTGTTTCATGGTCCTGTGTCACGCTTTTAAGAATAATACATGTGTCGCGGAGTCTAACTGCTGATATGTGGTAAAAATATTTGTGATTCATCGATTCGTATAGGTGGAGCTGATCCAGGTCTCATCCTGATATGCTCATAGAGCCACGCTCAGTCCTGTCTTCCTGTCCATCTTTTGACCTATCCCAGTTTGCAAAAACATACCGAGGCACACAGACAAGTAAACCCATTGCTAGCTGTGAGTCCCCGATGCTCAGCCTGTAGTGCTGTGTAGGTCCTCCTATCGATAGTCCTCTAACAATGTGACCATTAGGGCATACATCACCGATCACGCCTCAAGGCGGGCACAGGACGTGTTCATATAAGCGTATTGACAACCCAAGCGAGCACACTTATTGTGAGCACACCCTAATGAATACGATGCTCAACAAGGGAGTGATCGTCGATGGCCTACATCCGTGCCTATCTCCGTGCTTCCACTGAAGACCAGAACGCCAGCCGTGCCCGAGAGGCCTTAACCAGCTTCGTCGATGAGAAAGGGCTGAAGGTCGCATCGTGGTACGTCGAGAACGCCAGCGGGACGAAGGCCGACCGTACCGAGCTTGCTCGGCTCATCGATGACGCCCACCCCGGAGACGTTCTACTGGTCGAACAGATTGATCGCCTTACGCGCCTGACGAAGAGCGATTGGGATCGGCTGAAGGGAGCCATCCAGAGTGCGGGTCTCAGGGTCGTCTCCCTGGATCTCCCGACCAGTCACTCGGCTATGGCAGTGGGCGATGATGATGACTTCACCAGCAGGATGCTCGATGCGGTGAACGGGATGCTCCTCGACATGCTGGCGGCAGTGGCCCGCAAGGACTACGAGGACAGGCGTAGGCGACAGGCTCAGGGCATCGAGAAGGCCAAGCAGGAAGGCCGTTACAAGGGCCGCCCGGTGAACGAGGAGCTACATCGACGGATCAGGGAGCTTCGAGAGCAAGGCTTCAGCGTCCGGAAGACAGCCGACATCGTGGGCTGTGGTGTCAGCACCGTCCAACGCGCCATGAAGCGTGCCGAGCAAGCTGCTCAATGAGACAAGGCCCGACCGCAAGACGAAGGGCAGGACGAAGGGCAGGGCCGGTTGGTCCTGCTTTTTTCGATTTCCGCGAATTCATCCTCTCGTGCATAGGAGATCCCTGGGGATCAGTCGGCGTGGGCAGCACCCACTATCCCTTATCGGAACACATCCTCACCCGGATGTTTTTCATTTATATCAGCACTTTACGAAGATGTTGGGGTGCGATAGCTTCATCTCCGGTGGCGTTCAAGAAACCCAGCCACCAATACCAACGTTCGGTGACTAAGTAAGGAAGGAGGCTCAGTCATGCGGATCGAGCTTGTTCGTTGGGGCATGGAGCTGGAAGTGGCAAGGCTCTACATTCGGCTCGTCTACGGGGATGTCTTTGTCAGGATTCCCAGGCTTGGTCAGTTGGCTTGGAATCAGTGCGGCCTGTACCTGGATGCCTGGAAGGACGTAGCGCAAGATCCCGTGATGAGGCACTGAGCTAGTTGCTCTGGTCTCAAGGTTGAAGGCGGTAGCACATGGGCCGTGTCGCCAGGTTAGTTTCAGGAAGCCCCTGGGGCATGGGTCATTCGATCCACCTCACGCAAACTACCGAGCAGTCACCGGGGGCATGGGGGGGATCGGTGTCTTCTCTTCAACCTCGATACCGGCTCACAAGTGCGCCACAAAAATAGCCGGGCTTTCCCCGGGGCATGGTGAGTGGAGACTGAGCCAGGCTCTGACAGCAGAGAGCGCTATCACCATGAGCAACACCCAACTGACCACCTTCGACTTCCCTTCCATGGCCGTCCGTGTGATCGACTGTGGGGACGATCCCTGGTGCGCAGCGAAGGACGTGTGCCTCGCCATTGGCTATGGCGTGAAGAGCAGTGGCGACGTGAATACTACGAATGTGCTCCGTCACCTAGATGGCTCAGAGGTTTTCACTGCTCGGATCAGTGAAAGGGGCCGCCCGTCGAAGATCATCTCCGAGTCTGGCCTCTACAAGCTGATCATGCGGAGCGACAAGCCCCAGGCCCGCGCTTTCCAAGACTGGGTCACCAAGACTGTCCTCCTGGCCATTCGTAAAGACAGTGAAGGCCGGTGTAACCTCAACAACCTCCACAAGGCATCCGGCGGTGAGCGAGTCCACCAGCCCAGCAACTTCACCTCCTTGGACTCCACCAAGCGAATCATCGTTGAGCTTTCTAAATCCTGTGATCTCAGGATTAGCCCGATGGAAGCCAAGCGTGGCCGCAATGGTGGCACCTACGTCGTCAAGGAGCTGGTCTACGCCCACGCCATGTGGATAAGCACGGCGTTCAACCTGAGGATGGTGCTATGACCGCTCAGGAGCAGCATTCCCAGTCTTTAGCTTCGTCGGACTGCTCCAACTGTGCCGATGTTGCCTGTGCGAAACAGGGGAGGAGATGCCTAGAAGCTCCTGATGGAAGAGTCATTTCGGCGTAGCACCACCGCCTTGCAACATCCGTTTAGGACCCTTCCTGTATTGCTCTCGGTACTTCCGTCGAGCCTTCGCATATGCAGCTTGGCGTGTGTAGCCCCTGCGGATCAACTCAGAAGCCAACTCGGCCACTTTCTTGGAGTTCTGTCCATCGCCGATGGCGACCGGCTTTCGCCGCATCTTGATGCGTTTCTGACGCTCGTTCATGACTTCACTTCCATGTCAGGAACCGGACGCCCACATTCTAGGGGATCCCAACATAGCCCGAAAGCTCTACAAATGTCGGACTTGGAAGGCCGAGTGAACAGGCTCCTTCGAGGCCCTCCTTGGCCATCTGAGGATCAATTTAGTCGCCGTTCCTTGGTCCTCCGTGCGATCCGTCTCAGGAGCGTGGTGACGACTTCAGGAACCGTGTGTAGCCACGGGTCGCCGTGCTCGCCAAGCCAATGCCCAGAGCCAGCTTCGAGGGTTTTTGCCCGGGCTGCACTGCGTTGATCCGGTTCTCCGCCTTGGTTCTCGCAGAGTGCTTGCGGCGTTGCAACTGGCCCAGCGTCCAGTCGAGGTTTCGACCGACCGTAGAGCGGTCACGAGCCGCAGCACCGGAGATGTCTCGAAGAGCCATGTTCACGCTGTGGCCACTCACGCCGGACTCTCCGGCCTTCACTCGGGCACGGGCTCGACGGGCTCGCTCCTGACGAGTCAGCTCCTCCTTCCGCTGATAGGCAGCCTCTTGCTCTTGAACCTGGCGCTGTCCGATGTCGCCGTACTGTCGGGTGAGTGCCGTCAGAGCATTCCGTCGATTCTGCTTGTACATGGCCGTCTGGGATTCGGCCTGGGCAGCCTGTTGGCGGTATCCGATGTACTGACTACCGGCCGAGGCAACCGTCATCATTGTCGAGGCGATGGAGTACGGGTCACACATCGGACACCTCCTGCCCGGAAGGGGCGATGCTGTGGTACTCATGCACCTTCTCTCCCTTCGCGGCTGCAACCGCAAGAGCGTCTGCCAGTTCGTTCTCTGGATGGCCGTCATGAGCCCTGACCCAGTGGAACCGGACACGGTGCACCTGAAGCAGCTCGTCGAGCCGACGCCATAGGTCGACATTCTTCACCGGGGCTTTGCTGGCCGTCTGCCACCCCCGACGTTTCCAGCCTTTCATCCACTGAGTCGCGCCCTTCAGGACGTACTCACTGTCCGTGGTGAGGTCGATGTCGGATGGCTTCTTCAGCACCTCCAGTGCCTTGATGACGGCGGTCAGCTCGGCTCGGTTGTTGGTGATCGTCTCTCCCTGGAGCTTGTCCGCAATCTTGAGACGACGCCCGGAGGGGCTCACTAAGACGGCCCCCCAGCCACCCTGGGGATTGCCCTGACCATTGTTGCTACAGGCTCCATCGGTGTAGATGCGGACACGATGGCCCTCGTCGTCAGGCCGGAAGAGAGGCTCAGAGAGATCGGCAAGAGCGTGTGGTGTAACCATGATGATCGTTCGTCCTCATTGTCGGAGACAGTCGGCTCCCTTCAGACGGACGGACCAGCGAGACGGACGAACACCGCCCGACTGACCGACTGTCTTCGAGAATGCCGCTGGGTTTCGATGATGTGGGTTGGGTTTGGGTGACAGGCATCGCCTGAACAGATCAGCTCAAGGGAAGAGCTGGGGATGCTCATCGGAGCACTGGGGAAGTGAGGTCCTTCCTCCTTGGGATGGATCACTCCAGGGAAGGGCCTGGGATCGACTCAGAGAGACTCATGAGAGGAAGGGATCATGGATGTGATCAACCATGACAAGGTTCACTCACTGAGGAATCTTGTAGATCCTCTAGAAGAGGAAACCACCATCCGGTAGATGCTCTTCTAGATCCCCCGCCACCCGCAGTCACCCCGTCTGAACAACGGGTCGCCCGGACTCCGACAGGGTGCCACCACCTCCCTGTGATCCATGGGTCGGCGTCATCGCGTTCGCTGCGTCCAGGCGTTGTGCCGGGACCGTTACTGGCGCTGCACCGAAGGCGCAAAGCTGCTAGCTGGCGGGGCCGCAAGAGCCTACCGGATTCACCATCCGTATAGAGTGCCCTTCTTAGAGTGCCCCCAGAGGAAGTCTCTCCTCCATAAGTGGGCCGTAATCAGGAGTTATAGAAATCAAGGGTTTTATGGCAGGAGGGAATATGAGCCTTGGGGAGAGGCTCGACAGGAGATGCGGCTCGCTAGCTCTCTCGACCTCCAGATAGAGGGGAGAGTGCTATGAGCTTCTTAGTGGACAATGTCTGACAGAATGGCTGCCAGCTCCTTGCCCTTGGAAGTCAGGTGCACCACCTTTCTCCGACGTTCCTTCGGATCCTCAGATGTGACTACCAGCCCATGCCCTGGCACCTCAGGTTTGACCCAGTCAGAGAGCAGATTCACATTCCTTGAGCATGAGGACTGGGCGAGGCCAGTTCTTCTCATCAGCTCTTTGATGGTGATCCCCTGGTTCATGGCTATGATGAGGAAGACTTGGGCGGTTTGAAGCTGCATGTCTGAGTAAACTTCACGCAGCTCTTCAAGTGCTCGGAACAGCCGTTTGATAGCAATGCGGTTGTAGCTAGCCGCAGCAGTCATTCCTGAGTTCCTCCTTTTCTACGGTGTGGCCGATAGAATGTAGCGTAAGTGCCTGATGGAGTGCTATACGGGAGCAAGACCCTGCTCCTCGATCACCTTGTCCTTTTCCTGCTCCCGGCGCACAGCCTCGGTCAGTTGTTCCAGAGCCGAGAGGTAGTCCTGAGGAAGCGCCATCGTGGCTGACTGCTGAGGCTTGGTGACGGTCACCTCAGCGTTGCCCTTGAGGATGTCCTCGATCATGGCGTCACAGGCCACGGCGAACCGAGTGTCCAACCAGCGGGCGAAAAAGACGGCCAGCTTGGGGTGTGCCCAGGTGCCGCCGTGCCGACCACGGGTCTTAATCACGAGCGAATCCACGGGGATTCCCGTGGTTTTCTCCAGCTCGGCGAGATAATCCTGGGTCTCTGCATTGCGGAAGAAGTCCAAGGCGTCCCGCTTCCCGAACTGCTTGGCGGCCTTCGTCATGTTGAAGTAGCCGTCCTGGCGGAAGGTCAGGGTCTTGTCGTTCCACTGCTTGGTGATCAGTTGGGTCTTGCTCATGGTGATAGCTCTCTCTGGCCGACCACCTTTTGGTAGGTGCCGACACGCTGCTGGGCTTGGTCACGCTCGGCCTTCAGCTTCCTGGCCTGATGGAGGAGCTTCTCCATGTAGTCGAGCGGGTTGTCGAGGAAGTCGTCGGCGGCGTGATCGGCCACGGCCACGCCTTGGGTCTGGGCTGATCGAAGGCACGGATCACCTTCAGGTTGAACGCGGGGCTGATCCACATGGCGTAGGCGTAGACCAGCTCCTTGACGACGAAGGTGCCGCCGTAGCGACCACGCTTCTTATTGACGGGAATCTCCGTCATTTGGGATTCCAATTCAGCGACCAGCTCCTTCGTCTGCTCGCGGTCGAGGAACTCGCGGGTGTCGAACCGGCGCTCACCACCGGCTGCCTTGTGGAGGTCGTTGAGGTTGAAGCGGCCTTCGCTGTCCTGGCGAACGGCGATGTCGGCGACAGTCAGTTGGGTGTTGCTCATGGTGATAGCTCTCTCTGCTGTCGAGGGTTGCTTTCGGAGACGGACAGAGCGGGCTGTCCAATAGTGGGCCGTAATTCCGAGAGCCCCTTCTGGCGGGACTCCCGGCACGAACTATCCGTAGGCGGATAGGACTAGGCAAAGAAAAAGTCGGACTGCATCACCAGCCCCAGGTCCAGGTCGCCTTTGGCGGGCAGCGAGTCCAGCTTCTTGCCTTCCGGTAGCTGTTCTTCCAGCTCCTCCTTGAAGTTGGCGAGCACATCCTGCTCGGAGTACATGTCGATGAAGGCCTCACGGAGAATGTCGGCGAGCGCCCAGGCATTCCCGGCGTGGGTGCCGTAGGAGTCGTGAACCAGGGAGAAGGACCGGAGACCCTCGCCCCAGCAGCGACGCACGGTCTCCCGCATGTGAGAGGCGTCCATGCTGTGGACCCAGTTCGGGCTGATGCCGTTGGTCTGCTTGGTGCGATCCAGCTCGATGACGTTCTCTTGGTCCTGGGCCACGGACAGGCGCAGACGAGCCCCGCCGAAGGTCAGACGGAGTCGCTTGGTCTTCACCCTGGGGTAGGCCTGGAGCACCGGGAGGCCATCCTGTGGAAGCGACGACCTACCGTGATGTGCTTTGCGTGGATGAAGGAAGTGGGGGAGGGCAGCGAACGCTCTTCCAGTAGGGCAGAACGCCCTTGGTCGTTACTGCAGCGCGTCCAGCCGAATGCTCTCGACAGCTTTCAGACGGTTCGAGAAACTGGGTCCTCGGTTGTAGACCTTGTTGGCGGTAGTGAGTCCTCGCTCATGACCCGTGACCCACACGATGATCTCTTCTCGTTGCCCTGCATCGCCCATGATGGTGATGGCGGTGGTCCTGAACGAGTGAAAGCCCAGCTTGCGGTCACCTCGGTTGATGACCTTCTTGGAGAGGCGGGCGAACCACTGCGAGAACTTCGGCCCCTTCTTTCCGTCTCGCCGAGTGGATGCCTCTACCTCGGGAAAGAGGTAGGTGGCCCCTACAGCCTTTGCGTGTTCGAGTTGCGCCAGTATCAAGTCCTTGATCTCAGGGTGGAGAGGGACTTCGCGGGTAGCATTGCTGTTCTTACCTGTTCTTTCACGCACAGCAAGGCACCAGATGCCCTGGCGTTGGATGATGTCCGTTACCTTCAGCGAACACAGCTCATCAATGCGAGCGCCGGTGTAGAAGCCCAAGCGCGGTAGTATGTGGTAGATGCCCTCGCTCTTTGCCGTGGCCTCGAAGATGGCCTCTACGTCCTCTCGGCTGAATTGGTCGTAGCTGCGGATGGAGCCTTTGGGCTTGAGTTGGTGGCCCCTGAAAGGGTTGCTCTGGGGGAGTGGCTCTTCCATGGTGTACTCGGCGTGATGCCAGAGGGCCGACAGGCCGGCCAAGTAGTTCGCCACGGTCTGCTTCGTCTTGCCTTCACCGAGCATGGAAGTGATGAAGCCCTTCACCTGTCGACGCTGGAGTGAAGCAAGGGTCGCGTCCTCCTCGCCCAGGTAATCGAGGAATCGCTTCATCGCCAGCTCGTTCTTCGAGCGAGTCGAGGGCTTGCGATCCACCAGCGGTGATGTCTTCCAGTCCTCCAGAGCGCCTCTGAGCGTCAGTTGGTAGCGAGCCGGGGTTTCCCCCTGGTAGACGCTTCTGAGCGCCTCCTGCTCGATCTCCGGCAGGTCCTCGGGGTCTACCACCTCGATGAGGCTGACAGGGTGGCTAGGGTCGGTGCTGTGGATGGCTTCCTTGGCTTCCTCGAACTGGTCGCGGGCCTGGAGGTATAGGCGCCGCTGCTGAACTTGGCTGGCCTCACCTTTGAGGTCGGCTTCCAGGTCGTTCAGGTCGGCGAGCAAGCGATCACGGATTCGACATGCCTCATCCAGGTCCCCCGTTCGGGTAGACTGCTGGAGGATCTGTTTGCCGAGGTGCTTGGCGAGGATCGGGGAGAGTCGTTTCTGGACGAACCAGACGTTGCCACGCCGCCGCAGGGCGCGGGTGTCAGTAGGCTTTCCTCTGGCCATGGATCTGCATCCTGATGTCCCATGCCTTCAAGGCAATGAAATCAACGGAGTAGGGAGGAGGTGTAGCCACTTCTGTAGCCACTCCTGTAGCACCTAACCCCTTGTTAGGAGGGAAAGATCTTGGAGATCAGAGGGTTAGAGTGATACTGGAGCGGGTGAAGGGAATCGAACCCTCGTCTTAAGCTTGGGAAGCTTCTGCTCTACCATTGAGCTACACCCGCGAGGTTTCCCAGTATATCCAGTGCCTTAATGATTTCAACCCCGGCCGTGCCCAAGCCGCGGACAGTCACCGTGAAAAATTTTCCTCGTCGGCTGAACTTTCCCCGCCAACACTGTCAGAACAGGTGCAGGCAACAGGGGCGATGGCAGTCGCTAGCACTGTTGTTCTGGCTTGCAGAATCGATCCTTTGCCGCCTCATCTCGATGGGGCGGCTTCTTTTTTTGTGGGCACGACACGATACCACCCGGCGCGGGGCCGGGTGGCATGGCGGAGGCGTCAAGCCGGGAGTCAGGAGTGGCGCATGCGCAGCAGGGCGCTGAGGACGTCGCGGCGGGTCACGATGCCCACCAGCCGGCCCTGTTCGGTGACCGGGTAGACCTTGGGCTTGGCCTCCATCATCTCCTGGGCCAGGTCGGTGATGCTCTTGTTGGGCGTGACCGAGAGGACCTCGTCGCGCATCAATTCGCGGACCAGCGGCGGCTCGTCGTCCAGGTAGGCGCTCTCGAGCAGCTTGCCGAGCACGTCCTGTTCGGAGATGAAGCCGATCAGCCTGTCGTGCTCGTCGACCACCGGCGCCCCGGGCAGCCGGTGCAGGCCCAGGCCTTCGACCAGGGTGGTGACCGAGGTCTTGCCGCTGACCCGATAGCAGTCGCGGGACATGATCTCGCGCACGGTGGTGGGAGCCTTGCTGGGCATGGCGATTCTCCTTGTGCCGATGGGACCTCTCGCCAGGGTGTCGCCTCCCGGGCGCCGTCCCTGCGCCCATGTCACGGAGCCGCCCCCGGCGTGTCTCGCGTTCAGCATAGCCGACCCGGTTGCCGGAGCGCGTGGACCCTCTGCCAACGCTAGAGGACACGCGGGACCGGCCGTCCGTCAGCGGCCCTCTGAGACCGACCCTCCGAGACCGGCCCTCCGGAACCCGGGCTTGAGTCACCACTCCAATGGGGCACAATGCCCCTCCGCTCGACCGATGGAGACCGCTCATGGATGCCCGTGAATACCTCGCCCGCAAGGGGCTGGATGGAGAACGCGACCGGGAGCGCCCCAACACCCTCGAGGAGAAGGCCTGGTCCCGTGCCCGGGAGTCCGGCGATCATCGTCCCCGGGCGGGCACGCCTCACGACTGGGAGGACTGGGAGCGCTACCACGACGAGCTCGCCGAGGGCGCGGAGGCCCTGGAGCAGAAGATCGACCATGAGGCCCATCGCCGTGCCCTGGAGCACGAACAGGACGCCGTGCAGCATTTCACGCCTCCGCCGCGCCAGGCGCCGCGAGTTTCCGTCCCCGAGGGTGGGGATGCCGACCGGGAGCCCCCGATCGAGCCGGTCCCGTCGCGGCGGCCCGAGCCCTTCGCGGCCCTGCTGGCCCTGGGCGTACTCCTGCCGCCCCTGGCGATGGGGCTGGCTGGCGGCGGCTCGCGGCGGGTGCTCATCGCGGTGGCGCTGACCCTGCTCGGCTGGGTGCCGGGGGTGATCTATGTGCTGGCCTGGCTGCGAGGCGCCTGAACCTTGGCACCGGGCCTGCGGCCGGTATAATCCCCGGCGCCCCCATGTTCAAACCGGAGTTGACTCTTGGGCTATCTCGTCGGCATCACCGTTCTCTGGGCCTTCTCGTTCTCGCTGATCGGCGTCTACCTGGCCGGCCAGGTGGACAGCTACTTCTCGGTGCTGACACGCATCGCGCTGGCGGCCCTGGTCTTCCTGCCCGTGCTGCGCCCGCGGCTGCTGCGAGGGCGTCAGCGCTGGACGCTGATGGGGCTCGGGGCCGTGCAGCTCGGCCTGATGTACATCTTCTTCTACCAGTCCTTCCTGCTGCTCTCGGTGCCCGAGGTCCTGCTCTTCACCGTCCTCACGCCGCTCTACATCACCCTGCTCGATGACGCCTTCTTCCGGCGCTTCACCCCCTTCCATCTAGTGACCGCGGCGCTGGCCGTGTTGGGGGCCGCGGTGATCCGCTATCAAGGCCTCGACGGCGACTACTGGCTGGGTTTCCTGGTGGTGCAGGGCGCCAATCTCTGCTTCGCCCTGGGGCAGGTGGGCTATCGCCGCCTCTCCGCCGAGCTGCCCCGGGACCTGCCGCGGCTGTCGGTGTTCGGCTGGTTCTACCTGGGCGCGCTGGCCGTCGCGCTGCCGGCCTTCCTGTGGCTGGGCAACCCCGGGGCGCTGCCCACCACGCCGACGCAGTGGGGCGTGCTGGCCTGGCTCGGCCTGGTGGCATCCGGCGTCGGCTATTTCCTCTGGAACCTCGGCGCCACCCGGGTCGATGCCGGCGCCCTGGCCATCATGAACAATGCCCTGGTGCCCGCCGGCCTGCTGGTCAACCTGCTGATCTGGAATCGCGACGCCGACCTGCCGCGCCTGGCCCTGGGCGGGGCCATCATCCTCGCTTCCCTGGCCGTCAACGAGTGGTGGCAACGCCGGCGGGCGCCACTGTCGGCCTGAGCGCGGTTTGCCCGGCTCGGCGCCTGTCGCCATAATGAGCCGTCGCGAAGCGAAGGACCCGCGCATGCAAGCCTTCAAGAACATCGGCCTGATCGGCCGCCTGGGCAGCGCCAAGGTGGTCGAGACGCTCAGGCGCCTGTGCCGCTTCCTCGATGACGGCGGCTACCACGTGATCGTCGAGGATCGCACCGCCACGGTGCTGCTCGGCCACGGTCACCCCGAGGCGAGCCGCCGGCTGCTGGGCGAGCTCTGCGACCTGGTGATCGTGGTCGGCGGCGACGGCAGCCTGCTGGGGGCCGCCCGCAACCTCTGCCACAGCGGCACCCTGGTGCTGGGCGTCAACCGGGGGCGGCTGGGCTTTCTCACCGACATCTCTCCCGACGAGCTCGAGGAACGGGTGGGCGAGGTGCTGTCGGGGCGCTACGAGCTCGAGGAACGCTTCCTGCTCGATGCCGAGCTCTACCGGGACGACGTCCTGGTGGGCAACGGCGACGCCCTCAACGAGGTCGTGCTGCATCCCGGCAAGGCCGTACGGATGATCGAGTTCGAGCTGTTCATCGACGACCAGTTCGTCTACAGCCAGCGCAGCGATGGCCTGATCGTCGCCACCCCCACCGGTTCCACGGCCTATGCGCTCTCCGGGGGCGGCCCCATCATGCATCCCCGGCTGGACGTCATCACCCTGGTGCCGATGTTCCCGCACACATTGTCGAGCCGGCCCATCGCCATCGACGCCGGCAGCGAGATCCGCATCCACATCGGCGAGACCAACCAGACCTACCCGCACATCAGTTGTGACGGCCAGACCCGCGCCGTCGCCAAGCCCGACGACGTCCTGGTGATCCGTCGCAAGCCCCAGCGGGTGCAGCTCGTTCACCCCCTGGGTCACAACTTCTACGAGGTCCTGCGCAGCAAGCTGGGCTGGAGCAACCGCCTGGGAGACTGAGGTGAACAGAGCGCCCCTGGAAGGCTATGACCTGATCGGCGACGTCCATGGTTGCGGGGCGACCCTGGCGTCGTTGCTCGAACGTCTCGGCTATCATCAGCGCGGCGGCGTCTATCGCCACCCCCGCCGCAAGGCGATCTTCCTCGGCGACCTCATCGACCGCGGCCCGCGCATCCGCCTGGCGGTGTCCATCGCCCGGCGGATGGTGGAGGAGGGCGAGGCGCTGATCGTCATGGGCAACCACGAGGTCAATGCCCTCACCTACAGCCACCGAGCGCCTCCCGAGCTGGGGCGCGAGTGGCTGCGCGAGCACACCCCGCGTCACAATCGCATCGTCAAGGAGACCCTGGAGCAGTACCGCGACCATCCCCAGGAGTGGGACGAGGTGCTGGCCTGGTTCCTGGAGATTCCCCTCTGCCTGGAGCTCGAGGGGCTGCGGGTGGTCCACGCCTGCTGGGACCAGGCCCTGATCGACGAGCTGCGCCGGGACCGCCCGGATGCGCGCATCGACCTCGACTTCCTGACCGCGGCGGTCCAGCCCGCCACCCGAGAGTTCCGCATCCTCGATCGGCTGACCCGGGGCAGCCACATCCCCCTGCCCGAGGGCGTGCAGATCCAGTCCGGCGACGGTTTCACCCGGCGCAGTTTCCGGGCGCACTTCTGGGCCCGCTCACCGCGGACCTGGGGGGATGTCGTCTTCCAGCCCGATAACCTGCCCGACGACCTGGAGCTGCGTGGCCTGACCGAGGCCGAGCGCGAGCGGCTGAGCTACTACGGCCCGGACGAGCCGCCGCTGTTCATCGGCCACTACTGGTGCGAGGGCATTCCGGCCCTGCCGGCGCCCAACATCGCCTGCCTGGACTACAGCGCGGTGAAGTTCGGTCGGCTGGTGGCCTACCGCTGGAGCGGCGAGGCGCGGCTGGACGCCGATCACTTCGTCTGGATCCGGGTGCCCCGGGAAGAGGAGGCGCGGCCACAGCCGTGGGAGATCGATTTCGATTGATACAAAACGTTACCTAAATACCGATAACTGTTGCGAACTTACCGTCAGCGGTCCCGTCAGAGTAGGTGTTCCCTTGAATGATCCCTTGCTCTTGTCCGGCGGCCCCCTCCGCCGGACTTTTTCTTCGTGCCCGGCATGCCCCTTGCGCCACTCCGAGGAGAGTCCATGTACCGGGTGATCTCGCTTCCCCATGACGTCGACACCCGCGAGCTGCGCCGGGCGCTCTGGGCGCATCGCATCGGCCATTTCTTCACCGAGGAAGCCGACGGCCAGGTGCTATGGCTGGTCGACCCGGGCCAGCGGGAGGCGATCCAGCGGCTGGTGCTGCGCTGGCAGCGCGGCGAGCCACTGATGCCGCAGGGCCGCCCCCGGCGCGCGCGCCCGGCGCTTCCGCCCTGGCTCGCGCCCTTCCGCCAGGCCCCCGTCACCGCCGCTGCCCTGGCGTTGTGCCTGCTGGTCTTCGCCGTCATGGCCCTGCTCGGTGACCTGGTGATCGCCGCCCTGACCGTGGTGCCGGTGGGCATGGTCAAGGGGCAGCTGGCCTTCGGCAGCCTGGCGGAGACCCTCGGCTCCGGCCAGGTGTGGCGGTTGTTGTCGCCGGCCTTCCTGCACTTCGGCTGGATGCACCTGATCTTCAACATGCTATGGCTGTGGTTCTTCGGTCGCCAGGTCGAGGCCCTGCACGGCAGCGCACGCATGCTGATCCTGCTGCTGGCCGCGGGGATCGGCGGCAACCTGGCCCAGTACGCCACCGGCACCGTGCTGTTCGGCGGCATGTCCGGGGTCGACTTCGCGCTGCTGGGCTACGTCTGGCTGATGTCGCGCCGGCGGCCGGCCGACGGCTTCTTCGTGCCCCAGATGCTGGTGGTCTTCATGCTCGGCTGGATGGTCTTCACCATGACCGACGTGGCCGAGCTGTTCGGCTTCGGCAACGTGGCCAACGAGGCCCACCTCGGCGGGCTGGTCGTGGGCCTCGTTCTGGGCTGGTATCATTCCCGCCGGGCGAGGTAGTGCTGAAAAGTGGCTGCGCTCGGCTATACGGCGTTAAAAATCAGCTTAAAGTGCTCATTTACGGCTCGTAAACTCCGCCTTTGCGCTGATTTTTGCCTTGTCTAGCCTTCGCTCGCCAACTTTTGCGAGTTTGGTGGCTCCGCGAGCCAACGACTCTCCCTGTTCCGATTCGTTTCCTCCAGAGAGGCACGCCATGAGCGATATGACCTTCGAGCGCATGATCCAGCAGATGACGCCCGCCATCTACGAGAGCCTCAAGCAGGCCGTGTCGCTGCGCAAGTGGCCGGACGGCCGTTTCCTGACCCCCGAGCAGACCGAGCTGTGCCTGGAGGCGGTGATGCGCTACGAGGCGGAAACCGGCGTGCCCGAGGATCAGCGCGTCGGCTACCTGGAGCGGCGCACCTGCGGCGCGGACAGCAGCGGGGCCAACGTCGCCCCCGAGCTGGCCGGCCTGGCCCGGGACGCCAGCCGTGACTGAGGCCGCGACCGTCACCGGCTGCCTGACCAAGATGGCCGTGGAGCCGGGCTCGCCGGCCCGCTACACCCTGAGGGCCGGCGAGGCACGCGTCGATCTCAATGCCCGCCTCGGCCACCCCCTGCGCCTGACCTGGACCGGCGCCATCGCCTGTACCCAATGTGGCCGGGCCACCCGGAAGAGCTTCGGTCAGGGGCATTGCTACCCCTGCTTCAAGAAGCTGGCCCAGTGCGATACCTGCATCATGAAGCCGGAGCTCTGCCACTTCTTCCAGGGCACCTGCCGCGAGCCCGAGTGGGGCGAGCGCCACTGCTTCCAGCCCCATGTGGTCTATCTGGCCAACGCCTCCGGCCTCAAGGTCGGCATCACCCGGCTCACCCAGGTGCCCACCCGCTGGCTCGACCAGGGCGCCGTCCAGGCCCTGCCCATCCTCGAGGTGGACTCCCGCCAGCAGTCCGGCTTCGTCGAGGTGCTGTTCAAGGACGAGGTCTCGGATCGCACCAACTGGCGAGCCATGCTCAAGGGCGAGACCCGGGAACTCGACCTGGCCGGCGAGCGGGATCGCCTGCTCGAGCGCCTGGCCCCCGGGCTGGCCGAGCTGCGCCAGCGCTTCGGCGACGGGGCCATCCGCGTGCTCGACGAGGCGCCACGGGCCTTCGACTACCCGGTGCTCGAGTACCCCCGCAAGGTGGTCTCCCACAACTTCGACAAGTCGCCCGAGGTGACCGGCACCCTGCTCGGCATCAAGGGCCAGTACCTGATCCTCGACAGCGGGGTGATCAACCTGCGCAAGTTCACCGGCTACGAGGTGGCGGTCGAGGCCTGAGCGGCAGGCGCCTGTCCTGGGTCATGCCGGGCGGTGACTCCCGGTCATCGCGGGCTCCCTTGGGCTATGCTCGGGGCGTGATCCCGGACGAGGAGCCCCCCATGAGCGAGATGCGCGCCATGCGCCTGCATGCCCCGAACCAGCCCCTGCGCCTGGAGCGCGTGCCCCGGCCCGAGCCGGGGCCCGGCGAGGTGCGGGTCCGGGTGCTGGCCTGCGGCGTCTGCCGCACCGACCTGCACGTGGTGGACGGCGAGCTCGACCACCCCCGGCTGCCCCTGGTGCCCGGCCACGAGATCGTCGGCGAGGTCGATGCCCTGGGGGAGGGCGTCGCCGACCTGGCGGCCGGCCAGCGGGTGGGCGTGCCCTGGCTGGGCTGGACCTGCGGCGAGTGCGCCCAGTGCCAGGCCGGGCGCGAGAACCTCTGCGAGCGGGCCGAGTTCACCGGTTACACGCGAGACGGCGGCTATGCGGAGTATTGCGTCGCCGATGCTCGCTACTGCTTCCCGCTGCCCGCCGAGGACGCCCAGGCCGCCGCGCCCCTGCTCTGCGCCGGGCTGATCGGCTATCGCACCTGGCGCCTCGCCGGGGGCGACGAGCCCCGCCGGCTGGGCATCTACGGCTTCGGCGCCGCCGCCCATATCCTGGCCCAGCTGGCCATCGCCCGGGGCCAGACCCTCTATGCCTTCACCCGCCCCGGCGACACCGAGGCCCAGGCCTTCGCCCGGCGCCTGGGGGCCGACTGGGCCGGCGGCAGCGACGAGGCGCCCCCCGAACCGCTGGACGCCGCCCTGCTGTTCGCCCCGGTGGGGGCCCTGGTGCCCACGGCGCTGGCCCAGGTGCGTCCCGGCGGCGTGGTGGTCTCCGGTGGCATCCACATGTCCGATATCCCGTCCTTTCCCTATGGCCTGCTGTGGGAGGAACGCAGCCTGAAGTCGGTGGCCAACCTCACCCGCCGCGACGGCGAGGAGTTCCTCGCACTGGCCCCCAGGGTACCCATCCATACCGAGACCACCGCCTACCCGCTGGAGGAGGCCAACCGGGCTCTGGACGACCTGCGTGAGGGCCGCCTTTCCGGCGCCGCGGTGCTGGTGCCCTGAGCGCTCCCGAGCCTTACCGGAACAGCTCCCCCTGGCGCCGCGGCGGGCGGAAGGCGGTGGTGTCCAGGGCTGGCAGCCCCGGGAAGCCGAGCCGTCGACGGGTCGCCCGGAAGCGCTGCTCGAGCAGTTCGGCGAACACGCCCTGGCCGCGCAGGCGGTGGCCGAAGCGCGGGTCGTAGTCACGCCCGCCCTGGCACTGCCGGATCAGGCTCATCACCTTGCTTGCCCGCTCGGGATAGTGGTGGGCCAGCCAGTCCTCGAACAGCGGCGCCACCTCCCGAGGCAGGCGCAGCAGCATCCAGCCCGCCTCCCGGGCGCCGGCCTCCCGGGCGGCGGCCATCAGCCGTTCCAGCTCATGATCGGTGAGTCCCGGGATCACCGGCGCCACCAGGGTACCCACCGGGATCCCGGCCTCGGCCAGCCGGGCGATCGTCCTCAGCCGGGTCGTCGGGGCCGCCGCCCGTGGCTCCAGGGCGCGCTTCAGGTCCGCGTCGAGGCTGGTCAGGCTGATCATCACCCGCACCAGGCGCTGCTCGGCCAAGGCCTCGAGCAGGTCCAGGTCGCGCAGGATCAGCGCGCTCTTGGTGACCAGGGTGACGGGGTGGCGGCACTCGAGCAGCAGGGCCAGTACCTCGCGGGTGGTGCGGCGTTCGGCCTCGATGGGCTGGTAGGCGTCGGTGTTGCCCGCCAGGTTGATGGATCGGCACGCGTAGCCGGGCCTGGCCAGCTCCTCCTCGAGCCGCTCGACCAGGCCGGTGCGGGCGATCAGGCGGGTCTCGAAGTCGAGCCCGGGGGAGAGGTCCCAGTAGGCGTGGCTGGGCCGGGCGTAACAGTAGATGCAGCCGTGCTCGCAGCCCCGGTAGGGGTTCAGGGAGCGGTCGAAGGGCAGGTCCGGGGAGGTGTTCCAGGCCAGGGCGCTGCGCGCGCGTTCCTCCGCGACCTCGGTGGCCAGGCGGTCGGGCACGGCCTCCTGCCACCAGCCGTCGTCCACGGTCTCGCGGTGGGTGGGAGCGAAGCGGTTGGCCGGGGCGTAGGTGGCGCCGCGGCCCTTGCGGGCCACGGCGTCGTGGGGGCGGCTCGCCATGGTCGACTCCTTTATGTATTTATATACAGTATAGAGCCGGTGGCGGTCTACTGCAGCCGGGTTGGAACGCCTAGCCGGGCCCCTCGCCGGTCGCGTAGGGGTTGTCCGGCATCAGGTGGCGGGGCAGGGGCGGGCGCCGCGCGCCCTCCTTGGGCCCGTAGTGCTCGGCCAGGTAGTCGAGGATGGTGGCCTCCATCTCCGGGCGGAACTGCCACAGCCCCTGGGTCTCCTGCATCCAGCGGATCAGGTATTCCCAGTGGTTGCGGGAGCCGCTGTTCTGGGTGACCAGCCGGGCGGAGTGGCAGACGGTGCAGTTGGCCTTGACCACCTCCCAGCCCTCGGCCTGGATCAACCCGGTCTCCGGATCGGTCTCCTGGGCCGATGCCCCGACGGGCAGGAGCAGTGCCGCGGCCAGTGCCAGCGGCCGCCAGGGTAGCGCGTGTGTCATGGGACCCCCTATGCCACCTGGACGGCGATGCGGTGGCAGGCGTTGTTGAGATACCCCTTGGGGTTCCAGCCCGGCACCACCATGGGCTGGGCGCGACCCTGGCTGTCGGTGGCCTTGGCCCAGACCTCGTAGTAGCCGGGTTCGGGGAACTCCACGGCGCTCGTCCAGCGTTGCCAGGCGAGCCGGTTGGCCGGCTCGCGGAGCTCGGCCTTCTGCCAGGTGGCGCCGAAGTCGATGGAGACGTGGACCTCCTGGACCGGGAGATCCCCGGCCCAGGCATGACCGCGCACGGTCATCGGCTCGCCCAGGGCGTGGGTGATCCCCGACTTCGGGAAGGTCACCAGGGACTTCACCGGCATGGACTGGATGGTCTCGAAGTCCTCCAGGGGCACGTCGGTGCCCGGCGCGACCGGGTGCTTTGGCACGCTGTAGGAGGGCGCGCCCATCTTGGTGCCGTCGTGCTTCTGGTTGCGGATGACGATGCGGTTGAGCCACTTGCCCGACACCGAGCCCGGCCAGCCGCCGCAGACCAGGCGCAGGGGATGACCGTTCAGGTAGGGGATGTCGGCGTCGTTCATGGCCCAGGCGATCAGCGACTCGTCCTCCAGGGCCTTGGACATGGGCACCCCGCGGGAGATGGGTTCCCGGTTCGGGTCGCCACTGACGTGATCGTCGGCGCCGTAGTAGCCGATGTAGACGGCATCCTCGGCGATGCCACAGGCCTCGAGCACGTCACGCAGCCGGGCGCCGGTGAAGCGGGGGCAGGCCACCGCCCCGGTGGTCCACTGGTTGCCGCTGGCCGAGGGCACGTACTCGCTGCGCCCGTTGCCGCCGCATTCCACCTGTAGCTGGTAGGTGTGGTGCTCGAACTGCTCCTTGAGCTCGGCGATGGAGAAGGTCTTGGGCGAGAGGCAGGACTCGCCGGCGATCTCCAGCCGCCAGGCGGCGACGTCGATGCCTTCCAGCGCCGGCGGGATGCCGTTGTTGCGCACGAACATATGCTTTCCCGGGGTGACGTCGTCGTCGAGCAGGTGGGCCGGGGTCTCGGCATTGATCGGCCGATCGTTGAGCACCGTCAGCCCTTCCTTGCCATGCAGCGTGAAGGGTTCGTCGCTCTGGGCCAGGGCGGCGGGGATCAAGCCGCCGGGCATGCGATCGGCGAAGGGGATCTGGGCGCCCACCGCCGCGGCCATCGCCAGCAGGCTGGAACGCTTGAGGAAGCCGCGGCGAGTCACGGGGTCGACCTCGCGATCCCAGAGCAGCTTGTCGGCCTTCTCGGGATCCTCGGCATAGAGTTCATGGAGACCGCGGGTGCGGGGAGGCTTCTTGGTCATGGCGCTGACTCCTGGAGCGCCCGGCTGGCGGCGGCGGCGTCGTCGGTCGGGCCTGCGTTGTGGGTGTCCTGGACAGAATTAGCTTAGCACTCGAGGGACGTTCCCGAGGCGGGCCCGGTCGGATTCCCTCTGGTAGCATGTGCGCCTCGACAAGGAAGCCCGGAGCCCGCCGTGAACGACCGCCCATCCTCGATCGTCCCTCCCGATGCCGCCCGTGCCGAGCGGGTCGGCCGCTACCTGGATACCCTCACCAAGCCCCCCGGCAGCCTGGGTCGGCTCGAGGCCCTGGCGGTGACCCTGGCCGGGATCACCGGCGAGGATTTCCCGCGGGTCACGCCCCCCGGCGTGGTGGTCTTCGCCGCCGATCACGGCGTGGCGGAGGAGGGCGTCTCGGCCTTTCCCCAGGCCGTCACGGCCCAGATGGTGGCCAACTTCGCCGCCGGCGGGGCGGCGATCAACGTCTTCGCCCGTCGCCTCGAGGCGCGCCTCGAGGTGGTCGATGTGGGCGTGGCCGGGGAGCTGCCCCAGACGAGCGTGGTGCATGACAAGGTACGCCACGGCACCGCCAACCTGGCCCGTGAAGCCGCCATGAGCCGCGACGAGGCCCGGGCGGCCCTGGCCGTGGGCCGGCGTGCCGCCGGACGCGCCGCCGAGGCGGGCTGTCGCTGCCTGATCGTCGGCGAGATGGGCATCGCCAACACCACCGCCAGCACCGCGATGCTGGCGGCCCTGACCGGCGCGCCGGTGGCCGAGCTGGTGGGCCCCGGCACCGGGGTGGCGGGGGAAGCCCTGGCCCACAAGCGGGCGGTGATCGAGGCGGCCCTGATCGAGCGTGCGCCGGATACCGCCGATCCGCTGGACGTGCTCGCCCGGCTGGGGGGACTGGAGATCGCCGCCATGGCCGGGGCCTACCGGGAGGCGGCGACGCGACGGATGCCGATCCTCGTCGACGGCTTCATCGCCACGGTGGCCGCGCTCACCGCCTGTCGGCTCGACCCGGCGCTGCGGCCCTACCTGATCTTCGGTCATCGCTCCCGGGAGCCCGGTCACGCCCGGGCCCTGGCGGCGCTGGACGCCGAGCCGCTGCTGGATCTGGACCTGCGTCTGGGCGAGGGCACCGGTCCGGGCCTGGCCTTCCCGCTGCTCGAGGCGGCCACCGCCATGCTGGCCGAGATGGCCACCTTCGCCCAGGCCGGCGTCGACGACCGCGCGGAGCGCTGAGCCCGTGGACGCCCCGCGCCATGCCCCCGAACGTGTCCTGGCGTTCGGCGACGGCCTGAGGCTGGCCGCCGACGACGGCTGGGTGCACCTGCATCACCCCTCGCCGCTGCGCACCCTGAGCAATGCCCTGGTCGGCGATGGGCTCGGCTGGTCGCGGGACTTCTGCAACTTCCACGTGGACAAGGGCTACGCCGGGGAGGCCCCGGGACGGGACCTGCGGGCCTGGCTCGCGGGGCGAGGGCTCGACCACCGGGAGACGCTGGCGATGATGACCGCCGTGCCGCTGGACCGGCTGGCGCTGGAGGAGGCCCGGGCCGGCGACATGACGGTGCTCGCCGTGGTCACCGCCGGCGTCGGCAACGCCGTGGACATCACCGCGCCTCCCCGGGGCGATCCCCGCCTGGTGGTCGGCACCCTGAACGTCCTGGTGTTCATCGACGGGTGTCCCGGCGACGGGGCCCTGGTGAACGCCGCCCTGTCGGCGACCGAGGCCAAGGTCCGCGCCCTGGACAGCCTCGGCGTGCGTGATCCCCACACCGGGACCCCGGCCACCGGCACGTCCACCGACTGCCTGGCCATCGCCGCCACCCGGCGCGGCCCGCCCACCCCCTACGCCGGCTCGGGCACGGCCCTGGGCCGGGCCATCGCCGCGACCGTCTTCCGGGCCATCCGGGCCTCCCTGGCGGCGGGCGGGGAGGGGGCCCCATGACCTTCGCCCCGCTGTCCCTGGAGCTGTTGGGGCTCGTCGTCGGCGCGGTCCTGATCGACCTGGCGATCGGCGACCCGCCCTGGCTGCCTCACCCGGTGGTGGGCATCGGCCGGGTGATCGCCCGGCTCGAGCGCGCCTGGAACCGGGGCCCGGCGGCGGCCCGACGCCGCCGGGGCCTGTGGCTGGCGGCCCTGGTGGTGGGGGGCACCTGGGCGATCGCCTGGGGGCTGCTGGCGGCGCTGGCCCGGTGGAGCCCCTGGCTGGCCGGCGTCGTGGAGCTGGGGCTGCTGGCCACGGCCCTGGCCACCAGGGGGCTCGCCCAGGCGGCCCGGGCGGTGGGCGAGCCCCTGCGGCTGCGCACGCTGGCCGAGGCGCGCCGGCAGCTCGCGATGATCGTCGGGCGCGATACCGAGCACCTCGACGAGGCCGAGGTGACCCGGGGCACGGTGGAGACCGTGGCCGAGAACACCGTGGACGGCATCACCGCGCCGCTGTGCTGGGCGCTGCTCGGCGGCGCCCCCCTGGCATTGGCCTACAAGGCGGTGAATACCCTGGACTCCATGGTCGGGCATCGCAGCCCGCGCTACGAGGACTTCGGCAAGGCCTCGGCGCGGCTCGACGACGCCGCCAACTGGCTGCCGGCGCGCCTCACCGCCCTGGCGATGGGGCTGGCCGCCCGGGCGATCCCCCGTAGCCGGGTCGTCGGGGCCCTGGCCGCCACCCGGCGCGAGGCCCCCTGCCACCCGAGCCCCAACGCCGGCTGGCCCGAGGCCATGATGGCGAACCTGCTGGGGGTGCGGCTCGGGGGGCTCAACCACTATGGCGGCCGGCCGTCGCCCCGGCCCACCCTGGGCCGGCCCCTGGAGCCCCTGGCGGCCGGCCATATCGAGCGGGCCATCCGCCACATGCAGGCAGGCTGGCTGGGGATGCTGATCCTCCTGACATCCCTGGTGCTGATCCGGGAGTGGCTGACATGACGCGAATCGAGTGGCCGAGCCATGGCGGGCGCGTGGCCCCGCTGCTGGCCCGCTTCGGCCTGCCGGCCGATCATCCGGTGACGGACTTCAGCGCCAACCTCAACCCCCTGGGGCCGCCGGCCTGGCTGGGGGACTGGCTGGCCGGGGCGGGGCCGCGGCTGGCCCGCTATCCCGATCCGGACGACGACCGGGCCCGGCGGGCCATCGCCGACCATGAGGACCTGGCCCCGGAACGGGTGCTGGTCACCAACGGCGGCATCGAGGCGATCCACCTGGCCGCGGCCCTGCATGCCGGCGGACGGGCCCTGGTGATCGAGCCCACCTTCGGCGAGTACGCGCTGGCCTGTCGGCACCATGGCCTGGCGGTCACCACCCTGGCGCTGCGCGGCGAGGCCTTCGCGCTGGAGGTGGACGCCGCCGCGCGTGCCCTGGCCGGCGTCGACGTGGCCTTCCTGTGCCGGCCCAACAACCCCACCGGGACCCTGGTGCCCCGCGAGGCCGTGGCGCGCCTGCTGGCCCGGGCCGACGAGACGGGCACCACCCTGGTGGTGGACGAGGCGTTCGCCGACTTCACCGAAGGCGACGAACGCCTCAATGCCCTGCTCGCCGAGTCGCCGAACCTGCTGCTGCTGCGCTCGCTGACCAAGCGCCATGACGTGCCGGGGCTGCGGCTCGGCTATCTGCTCGGCGCGCCCGAGACGGTGCGCCGCCTCGCCGCCCGGCAGATGGCCTGGAGCGTCAATGCCCTGGCGCTGGAGCTGGTGGCGCCGCTGCTCGCCGACCACGACTACCTGGCCCGCACCCGGGCCTGGCTGTCGTCCGTGCGCGACGTGCCCGAGGCGGTCCGGTCGCTGGGGTTCACGGTGCCGGCGACCCAGGCGAACTTCTTCCTGCTGCGCGGCGGCCGCGACGCCGCCGAGGCCGAGGCGCTGTTCGCCTTCCTGCTGCGACGCGGCCTGCTGGCCCGCCATACCCACGGCTTCCCCGGCCTCGACGGGGCCTGGCTGCGCCTGGCCCTGCGCGAGCCGGCGGACAACGCGCGCCTGCTCGATGCCCTGGCCGCCTGGAGGGGGCCATGATCGCCTTCGTCGCCGGCGGGGCGCGGTCGGGCAAGAGCGCCGTGGCCGAGGCCCTGGTGCGGCGTTGCCAGGCGGCGCGCGGCGGGGGACGCGTCTATCTGGCCACCGCCCGGGCGAGCGATGACGAGATGGCCCGGCGGATCGCCCGTCATCGCCGCCAGCGAGGCGAGGGCTGGCGGACCCTGGAGGCGCCCCTGGACCTGCCGGGGGCGTTGTCGGACCTCGCCGCCGGCGACGCGGTGCTGCTGGATTGCCTGACCCTCTGGGCCAGCCGGGTGCTGTTCGAGGCGGGCCTCGACGAGGCGGCCGGGCGGGCCCGGCTGGCGGGGCTCGTCGAGACGGCCCGCGAACGCGACCTCGACCTGGTGGTGGTCTCCAACGACCTCAACGAGGACCTGCCGCCCCGGGATCCCCTGGTGTGGCGCTACCTGGCCTTCCTGCAGCGCCTGCACCGCGACCTGGCCGCCGAGGCGGACCGGGTCATCGAGGTGGTGGCCGGCCGGGCCATCGACTGGAAAGGAGCGACCCCATGAAGGATGCGGCGTTCGGCGCCTTGCTGGCCCTCCAGTTCCTGACCCGGCTGCCGGTGCCGCTGGCCTGTCCCTGGACGCCCGCCACCCGCCGCTGGGCGGCCCGGGCCTACCCGCTGGTGGGGCTGCTGCTGGGGGCCCTGGTGGCCGCCCTGGGCACGGCGCTCGAGGGAGTCCTGCCGACGCCGCTGCTGGCGCTCCTGTTGCTCAGCGCCTGGGTGGCGCTGACCGGCGGCCTGCACCTGGACGGCCTGATGGACCTGGCCGATGCCCTGGGCAGCAATGCCCCCCTGGAGCGGCGCTGGGCGATCATGAAGGACGCCCAGGTGGGCAGCTTCGCGGTGCTGGCCCTGGTGTTCCACCTGGCCTGGAAGGGCGCCCTGCTGTGGGCCCTGCTGGCGGCCGGGGCGAGTCCCTGGTGGTTGGTTCCCGTGGCCGCCCTGGGCCGGTTCGGCGCCGTAGGCCTGCTGGTGGTGGTGCCCGCGGCCCGCGCCGAGGGCCTGGCCCACGCCTGGCAGCAGAGCCTGACCCGGGGCGACCTGGCCCTGGCCGCCGTGGTGCCCCTGGCGCTTGCGGCCTGGACCCCCGGCGGGCTCTGGCCGCTGCTGGGGCTGGTCGCCTTCATCACGTTCTACGGCCTGGCGGCGCGCCGGGCCTTCGGCGGCATCAACGGCGACATCGTCGGCGCCGCCATCGAAGGAGGAGAACTATGGTTGCTGTTGATCGCTTGGAGCTGGTGGTCGTTCGCCATGGCCTGACGGCCTGGAACAAGGAACGTCGCTACCAGGGCCATCGCGACATCCCGCTGCTGATGCCCGAGGCGCTGGCCGACATCGCCCGCCTGCGCGATCACCTGGCCGAGGAGGCCTTCGACGCCGTGCACTGCAGCGACCTGATCCGCTGCCGCCAGACCCTGGCCGCGGTCCGGGAGGGGCTGGCCACCCCCGAGGCACGGCTGGATGCCCGCCTGCGGGAGCTGGACTTCGGCGACTACGAAGGCCGCACCTACGCCACGCTCAAGGACGACCCCGGCTACCGGGCCTGGGTCGACAGCACCGGGATCCAGGCGCCGCCGAACGGCGAGTCCGCGGATGCCCTCTGGGCGCGCCTGGAGGCCTGGCTGGACGAGGTGCTGGCGCAGGCGCTGACCTCGGGGCATCGGCGCGTGCTGGCGGTGAGCCACGGCGGCGCCATCCGCGAGCTGCGCCGGCGCCTCGAGGGGGCCGACTTCTGGGACGGCGTGGTCGGCCAGGCCCGGGGCCGGCGGTTCATCTTCACCCATGGCGAGGAGGGCTGGCGATGCAGCTGTTCATCGGCGGTGCCTGTGCCGGCAAGCGCGAGCAGGTAGCGGCCCGTTTCCCCGGCGCCTGCTGGATCTCGGTGAGCGAGCGAGGCCCGGAGGGCTGGCGGGATGGCCTGAGCCGGGAGGTCCCCCTGGTGCTGACCGGCTGGGCCGATTGGCTGGCGGGCGTTCTGGGCCAGGAGCCCGACGACGACCGCCTGCGCCGACGGCTGGTCGCAGCGCTCGATGCCCTGACGCGCGCCGAGCGGGACCGGGGCGCCGAGACGGTGCTGATCCTGCCGGAGATGGGGCGGGGAATCGTGCCCCTCGAGGCCCGGGATCGGCGCCTGCGCGACCTGGCCGGCTGGTTGGCCCAGGACGCCGCGGCCCGGGTCGACGCCGTCTGGTACGTGCGCCATGGCCTGGCGCGGCGGCTGAGCCAGGTCAACCCGGCGGCGGATGCGCGTTGACGCCCCCGTGCCCGGTTGCTAGCTTACGCGCACTCTCAGGTGCCGGCGGAGCCCATGCCGCCGGTTAAACGGGAAGTCGGTGACGCTGTCCAGCCAGTCCGACGCTGCCCCCGCAACGGTGATCGAGTCAAGGACCGCCAGGAACGCCACTGTGCCACGCACGGGAAGGCGGCGGCCCCGAGGCATGCGTGCATGCCTCGCTCGTCAGCCCGGAGACCGGCCTGTGAGCGCATGCCAGGACGCGGCGGGCGATCCGAGGGCAGGGCGAGTCGCCACTCCGCGCCGCCGTTCCCTTCCGTCTCCCGCGCCTGGCCTTTCAAGGGTTCGATGCCGCACGGGTGAGTGCGGCCCTGGGAAAACGACCATGACAGCATCTCTCTTCCGCCGCCGGGCGCTGGCCGCCTTCTGCCTGGGGGTGGCCCCCCTGGCCGCCGCCGCCGCCGACAGCGAGGACGGCAACGAGGAAATCGAGCAACGCCTCAACCCCATGGTGATCACCGCGACGCTGGCGCCCCGTACCGCCGACGAGAGCCTCGCCTCGGTCACCGTCATCGACGAGGCCGACCTGCGCCGCCAGGACCCCACGGATATCACTGACCTGCTACGCGCCCAGCCCGGCGTCGACGTTTCCTCCAACGGCGCTTTCGGCAAGAACACCAGCGTCTACCTTCGCGGTACCGGCAACAACGCCACCGTGATGATGATCGACGGCATCCGGCTGCGCTCGGCCACCACCGGGGCACCGGCCTGGCAGTTCCTCGATCCGCGGATGTTCCAGCGGGTCGAGATCGTGCGTGGCCCCCGGGGCAGCCTCTACGGGGCCGACGCCGTGGGCGGCGTGGTGCAGCTGTTCACGCCGGAAGGGGAAGGCGAGCCGACCCCGCGCATCGCGCTGGGAGGCGGCAGCTTCGATACCCGCCGGGGCAGTGCCTCGCTGTCAGGCCGGGAGGGCGGCACGCGCTACCACGTCGCCGCCAGCCGCCTCGATACCGACGGCTACGAGATCGTCGACGGCGAGGGGGAGAAGGGCTACGACAACACCTCCGGCTTCGTGCGGCTCTCCCATGCCCTGGACGGTGGCGCCGAGCTCGGCGTGCTGGTCCTGCGCGCCCGCGGCAATACCGAGTTCGTCGGCGGCGACACCGATTACGTCCAGCAGGTGGCCGGGGGCTATGTCGCGCTGCCGCTGAGCGAGGCCTGGACCAGTCGCCTGACGCTGAGCGAGGCCCGGGACGAGAGCGACAACCACGATGACTTCGGCAATTCGGTCATCGATACCCTGACCCACACCGTTCGCTGGGAGAATACCGTCACGCTGGGAAGCCACGAACTGGTCGCCGGCGCCGAGGCCAGCCGCGACGAGGTCGACGGCACCGTCGACTACGAGGAGGACCGCCGCGACAACGGCGCCGTCTTCGCCCAGGCATTGATGGATTTCTCGCCGTTCAGCGTTCAGGCCGGCCTGCGTCACGACGACAACGAGGCCTTCGGCGAGGAACTCACCGGCCAGCTGGCGCTGGGGTATGCCCTGGACGACCATCACAGCCTGCGCGCCAGCTATGGCACGGCTTTCCGGGCGCCCACCTTCAACGAACTCTACTACCGTTCGGCCTTTTTCAATGGCAACCCCGACCTCGAGGCGGAGGAATCCCAGGGGCTCGAAGTGGGCATTCGGGGACAGTTCGACCGTGTCTTCTGGGATCTGGCGCTGTTTCGGAACGACGTCGATAACCTCATCGTGAATGTCGACACCGATGGCGACGGCTTCGTCGACAGCACGGAGAACGTCGAGCGGGCGCGTATCCGCGGCGTCGAGCTGGGCACCGGCGCCGAGTTCGACGACTGGACGCTGCGGGCGGCCCTGACCTACACGGACCCCGAGAACCGCGAGACCGGCAAGCGCCTGGTGCGTCGTGCCAGCCGGAGCCTGCGCTTCGATGCCGACCGGGAGCTCGGGGACTGGACCCTGGGCGGCTCGCTCGTCGCCCAGGACCATCGCTACAACGATGCGGCCAACGAGACGCGGCTGTCCGGCTTCGGCACCGTCGACCTGCGCGCCGGCTGGCGCTTCGCTCCCCTCTGGTCGGCGCGGCTGACCCTCGAGAACGTCCTCGACCAGGACGTGGTCACCGCCCGGACCTTCGGTGGACGCGACTTCGAGGACGCCGGTCGCGCGGCCTTCCTGAGCGTGAGCTTCGGCGAAGGATGACCGCCCGGCGCCTGTCGTCTCCGCTGGCGGCCCTGGCCCTGTGGCTCGGGGCCGGCCTGTCTGGCCCCGCCGCCGCCGAGGTCTGCGTCACCGACGACGCCGACCGGGAGGTCTGCCTGGCGGCGCCGGCACAGCGCATCGTGGCGCTCTCGCCCGGGGTCACCGAACTGCTCTTCGCCGCCGGGGCCGGCGAGCGGGTGGTGGGGGCGGTCAGCTTCAGCGACCATCCCGCCGCCGCCGCCGAATTGCCTCGGGTGGGGAGCTACGACCGCATCGACCTGGAGGCCCTGCTGGCCCTGGCGCCCGACCTGGTGGTGGCCTGGGCCGGCGGCAACCCCCGGGAGCAGATCGATCGCCTGCCGGGCCTCGGGGTGCCGGTGTTCTTCTCCGATGCCGACGACTTCCCGGACATCGCCGCGAGCCTGGCGCGCTTCGGCGTCCTGGCCGGCACCCCGGAAGAGGCGAGGGAGGCGGCCGAGGAACTGCGCCAGGAGGTGGCCGCGCTGCGCGAACGCTACGCCGACGCCACGCCGGTGCCGGTCTTCTACCAGGTCTGGGAGCAGCCGCTGATGACCGTCAACGGCGAGCACTGGATCAGCGAGGCCCTGTCGCTGTGCGGCGGCGACAACCTCTTCGCCGAGGAGGCGCCGCTGGTGCCCCGCATCGGTCGCGAGGCGGTGCTGGCCCGGGATCCCGAGGTCATCATCACCGGCGGCATGGGCAAGGCGGATTCGACCTGGCTCGAGGCCTGGCGCGACTTCCCCGAGATGATCGCGGTGCGCCGCGACAACCTCTTCTTCGTCGACCCCGACCTGGTCCAGCGCGCCACCCCGCGGCTGGTGGAGGGGACCCGGGCCCTCTGCGCCCACCTGGAGACGGCCCGTGGCCGGCGCTAGGGCATCCCGTGCCTCCTTGGCACCGCTGGCCTGGCTGGCTCTGGCCGGGCTGTTCGCCCAGGGGCTGGCGCTGGCGCTCGGCAGCGTCGCCCTGGCTCCCGGCGAGCTGCTTGCGGTGCTGGCCGGCGACGGCGAGGCCCTGCATCGCACCCTGGTGCTCGAGCTGCGCCTGCCCCGGGCCCTGGCGGCCTTCGGCACCGGGGCCCTGCTGGCCCTGGCCGGGGCCCTGATGCAGATCCTGCTGCGCAATCCCCTGGCCGATCCCTACGTCCTGGGGCTCTCCGGCGGCGCCTCGGTGGCCGCCCTGGCCGCGATGCTCGCCGGCCTGGCCGCGACCCTGGTGGCGGGGGCGGCCTTCGCCGGGGCGCTCGCCTCGACGCTGATCGTCTTCGGCCTGGCCCACGGCGGGGGCAGCTGGACGCCCACCCGGCTGCTGTTGACCGGGGTGGTGATGGCCGCCGGCTGGGGGGCGCTGATCACCTTCCTGCTGGCGGTGAGTCCCGTGGAACGCCTGCCCGGCATGCTCTACTGGCTGATGGGCGACCTGGCCTATGCGGGGAGTCCCTGGCCGGTGCTGGCGGTGGCGGCGACCGGCCTGGTCGTCGTGCTGCCCCTGGGCCGCACCCTCAACGTGCTGGCCCGGGGCGGGCTCCAGGCCGCCGCCCTGGGGGTGGCGGTGCGGCCGCTGGAGTGGACCCTCTACCTGCTGGCCAGCCTGGTCACCGCCGTGGCGGTGACCACCGCCGGCAGCGTGGGGTTCGTCGGCCTGATGGTGCCGCACATGCTGCGGCTGCGCCTGGGCAACGACCAGCGCGTGATCCTGCCGGCCAGCCTGCTGGCCGGAGGGACCCTGCTGACGCTGGCGGACTCCCTGGCGCGCACCCTGATCGCGCCCCAGCAACTGCCGGTAGGGGTGATCACCGCCTTGCTCGGGGTCCCGACCTTCCTCTACCTGCTGCACCGGAGCCGGCGATGAGCGGGCTCGAGACGCGCGGCCTGGTGATCGACGTGCCGGGGCGGTCGGCCGGACGGCCGCTCGACCTGGACATCGCCCCCGGCCAGCGCTGGGGAGTGCTGGGCCCCAACGGCGCGGGCAAGACCACCCTGATGCACACCCTGGCCGGGCTGCGCGCGCCGCGGACCGGCGAGGTCCGCCTCGACGGCCGGCCGCTGGCGCGCCTGCGCCGGCGTGACCTGGCCCGCCGGCTGGGGGTGGTCTTCCAGGAGCGCCACGACGACTTCCCGGCCACGGTCCGGGAGACCGCGCTGATCGGCCGTCACCCCTACCTCGCGCCCTGGCAGCAGGAGGGGCCGGAGGATCATGCTCGGGCCGAGGCGGCCCTGGAGCGGCTCGAGCTGGCCCATCTCGCCGAGCGGGAGCTCGCGACACTGTCCGGCGGCGAGCGTCAGCGGGTCAGCCTGGCCACGGTACTGACCCAGGCGCCGGGCGTCTGGCTGGCCGACGAGCCCACCAACCACCTGGACCTCCATCACCAGGTGGCGGTCATGGGACTGCTCGCCGAGCAGGCCGACCAGGGCCGGAGCCTGGTCATGTGCCTGCACGACCTGAACCTGGCGGCCCGCTGGTGCAGCCACCTGCTGTTGCTCTTTCCCGACGGCGAGGCCTGCTGGGGGCCCGCCGAGGCCATGCTGGTGCCTGCCGCCCTGGAGCGGCTCTACGACCAGCCGCTGACCTGCGTGGAGGTGGACGGCGCCCCCGTCTTCGTGCCACGCCGCTGACGACTTCCCGAGACCCGAGGAGACCCGACATGAGCCGTCGCCCCGAGATCGACCCCGAGCGCCACGCCGCCCGCATGGCCGCCAAGCAGAAGATCATGCGCGAAAGGATCGCCGCCGCCGACAAGGAACAGGGCCTGCTGCTGGTGCTCACCGGCCCCGGCAAGGGCAAGAGCAGCTCCGGCTTCGGCATGCTGGCCCGGGCCCTGGGCCACGGCATGAAGGTGGGCGTGGTGCAGTTCATCAAGGGCGCCTTCAGCACCGGCGAGGACGCCTTCTTCCGGGCCTTGCCCGGCGTGGACTACCACGTGATGGGGGAGGGCTACACCTGGGATACCCAGGATCGTGCGCGCGACATCCGTGCCGCCGAGGCGGCCTGGGACGAGGCCCGCCGCCTGCTCGGCGACCCCGACTACGCCCTGGTGCTGCTCGACGAGCTCAACATCGCCCTGCGCCACGGCTACCTGGACCTGGACCGGGTGCTCGACGACCTCCAGGCGCGCCCGCCCATGCAGCACGTGGTGGTCACCGGGCGCCACGCCCCGGAGCCGCTGATCGAACTGGCCGACACCGTGACCGAGATGAAGGTGGTCAAGCACGCCTTCAAGGATCAGGGGGTCAAGGCCCAGAAGGGCATCGAACTGTGAGCCGGACCCTGATGATCCAGGGCACCACCTCGGACGCCGGCAAGAGCACGGTGGTGGCGGGGCTGTGCCGGCTGCTGGCCCGGCGCGGCGTCTCGGTGGCGCCCTTCAAGCCCCAGAACATGGCGCTCAACAGCGCGGTGACGACGGAGGGCGGCGAGATCGGCCGCTCCACGGCGCTCCAGGCGGCGGCCTGCGGCCTCGCCCCCCACGCCGACATGAACCCGGTGCTGCTCAAGCCGGAGACCGACCGCGGCGCCCAGGTGATCCTCGACGGCCGGGTCCACGGTCATATGGACGCGCTGGACTACCACGCCTTCAAGCGTCAGGCCCGCGAGACCGTGCTGGCGGCCTGGGAGCGGCTGTCGGGACGCTTCGATCTGATCATCGCCGAGGGCGCCGGCAGCCCCGCCGAGATCAACCTGCGCGAGGGCGACATCGCCAACATGGGCTTCGCCGAGGCGGTGGATTGCCCGGTGTGGCTGGTCGCCGACATCGATCGTGGCGGCGTCTTCGCCCAGCTGGTGGGCACCCTCGCGCTGCTGAGCGAGTCCGAGCGCGCACGCACCACGGGGCTTCTGATCAACCGCTTCCGGGGCGATCTCGCCCTGCTCGAGCCGGGCCTCGACTGGCTCGCCGACCACACCGGCAAGCCGGTGCTGGGTGTGCTGCCTCACCTGAACGGGCTGCTGCTCGACGCCGAGGACGGCCTCGGCCTGGACGGTCACGAGCCGGAGTCGCCGGCGCTGCGGGTGGTGGTGCCGGCCCTGCCGCGGATCAGCAACCACACCGACCTGGATCCGCTGCGGCTGCACCCGGGCGTCTCGCTCACCATCGCGGGACCGGATCGGCCGATCCCGGCCGCCGACGTCATCCTGCTGCCCGGCAGCAAGGCGACGGCCTGCGATCTGGCCTGGCTGCGCCGCCAGGGCTGGGAGGCGGCGATCCACCGACACCTGCGTTACGGAGGGAAGGTGCTGGGGATCTGCGGTGGCTTCCAGATGCTCGGCGAGGCCATCGAGGACCCGGACGGCCTGGAGGGGGCGGGGGGCAGCGTGCCGGGGCTGGGCCTGCTGCCCATGCGCACCCGCATGGTGGCCGGCAAGCAGCTGCGCAACGCGCACGGCCGACTCGAGCCGGAGGCCGTCGCCGTGCGCGGCTACGAGATCCATCACGGCGTCACCGAAGGCCCGGCGCTGTCTCGCCCCCTGATGACCCTGGAAGGGCGACCGGACGGGGCGGTGAGCGACGACGGCCAGGTGCTCGGCACCTACCTGCACGGCCTGTTCGACGAGGCGCCGGCTTGTGCGGCCCTGCTGCGACGCCTCGGCCTCGAGGGCGAGGACGCCGCCGTGGATCTGGCCGCCCACCGGGAGCGACAGCTCGATCGCCTGGCCGATGCCCTGGAGGCGAGCCTGGACATGGCCGCCGTCCGGTCTCTGCTGGGAAGTTGACACCAACGCCCGGGCGATTCTGAGCGAAAGGGTCAGGCACAGGAAATGGCGCCGGGGGATCGCTGCCAGGGTAGCGAGGTAGCGAGTGGCGGCCATTCCGGGGACGTCGAGAGATCGACGGGATTGTGGCTACCTCCGTCCCTCATGCATGATTAACTCCATGGTCCGGTGGCCGCGTCGCGGCTGACGGGGCCGATCGCGTTCTTCTTAACCCGGAAGAGGCGGTGGCACCATGCCGGACGTCACAAGGCAGCCAATGACGTGACCTCGATCCTCGCCCAGAGGCGTGGTCGTCCCACTCGGGGCTTCTCCCAATGGCGCGACGTGCGGGAGATGGGCATGGTCGTTGGATAACATCGCGCGCTCGGCCATGCTCCGGTCGGCTGCGGAGCCCTTCGGTCCTCCGCGTTTTCGTCCTCCAAAGGCAACAGGGGCCCATGGATAAGCAATCAAAGGTCGCCGAAAGCAGCTGGGAGAATTTGCTGCGGATCTTCACCGTTCCGGAAGCCCCCGGGTCGACGCTGAATCGTCTGGACCGGGATATTTCGGCGAATCTCGCCGGCTTCCTGCAGGAGCATATCGTCGCGGAAGAGAACGATCTGGTCAGGATCGAGCGGGACTTCAACGATACCGAGATCCCCGAGGCACCCGTCTTCGTCTCGGATCAGACCCGGTTTTTGCTCGACAAGGTGGTGGCGCAATCGGTGCATACCGCGTCGCCCAGCTTTGTCGGCCACATGACGTCGGCGCTGCCCTACTTCATGATCCCGCTGTCGAAGATCATGATCGCACTGAACCAGAACCTGGTGAAGACCGAGACCTCCAAGGCCTTCACGCCGCTGGAGCGTCAGGTGCTGGGCATGCTGCATCGCCTGATCTACGGGCGGTCCGACGCGTTTTACGACCACTGGCTGCATCACAGTGGCGAACGCCTCGGCGCCTTCTGCTCCGGGGGCACCGTCGCCAATATCACCGCGCTCTGGGCGGCGCGGAACCGGGCCTTCGGTCCCGACGGCGAGTTTCCGGGCATCGGCCGCGGCGGGGTCTTCGCGGCGATGCGTCACTATGACTGCGAGGGCGCCGCGGTCCTGGTCTCGGAGCGCGGCCACTACTCGCTCTCGAAGGCGGCCGATGTGCTGGGTATCGGACGCGATCAGATGGTCGCGGTCGAGACGGACGGTCACAACCGTGTCCGGCCCGATGCCCTGATCGCCAAGCTGAAACGGCTCGAGCGGCAGCGGATACGCCCCTTCGCCCTGGTCGGTATCGCCGGAACGACCGAGACCGGCAACATCGATCCGCTGGAGAGCCTCGCCGACATCGCCGCCGAGCGGGGGATTCACTTCCACGTGGATGCCGCCTGGGGGGGGCCGACGCTGTTCTCCGACCGCTACCGCCCCCGTCTCGCCGGCATCGAGCGGGCCGACTCCGTCACCATCGACGCGCATAAGCAGCTCTATGTGCCGATGGGGGCGGGCATGGTGCTGTTCCGCGAGCCGTCCGCGCTCGGCAGCATCGAGCATCATGCCCAGTACATCATTCGGCAGGGGTCGAAGGATCTGGGCAGCACCACCCTGGAAGGCTCTCGTCCCGGCATGGCGATGCTGGTGCAGTCGGCGCTGAAGATCATCGGCCGTCAGGGCTATGCGATGCTGATCGACAACGGCATCCAGCTGGCGCGACGCTTCGCCGACCGGCTCATGGCGCTCGATGACTTCGAGCTGATTACCGAACCGGAACTCAATATCCTCACCTATCGCTGGGCTCCCGCCGACGTTCAGGCGCTGCTGGGCGAGGCCGACAGCGCGCTGCGCCAGCGGATCAACGACCTCCTGAACCGCATGACGCAGTCCATCCAGAAGGTCCAGCGCGAGCGGGGCAAGGCCTTCGTGTCGCGAACCCGACTGACGCCTGAGCACTACGGGGGCCAGGCCATCACGGTCTTCCGGGTCGTGCTGGCCAACCCCCTGACCACCGACCAGGTGCTGCGGGAACTCGTCGAGGAGCAGCAGCAGATCGCCGGGGAGAATCTGGATCGGGACGACTTCGCCGAATTGAAGCAGCTTCTGGACACCGGGAGCGGCGAGGCCTGGTCGGATGAGCGGCGTTATCATGGTACGAAGCGCCCCGGGTAGGCCGCGCCGGGTACCGTGATGATCGCGCCGCCCTCCGGCACCGATATGGCCTCGACGCGGTCGATGCCGCTGTGGACCCCCCCACTCACCGGGAGCGGGCGTGCGAGCGCCTGGCCGACGGCCTGGCGGCGACCCCGGACATGGCCGCCATGGAGGCCCGGCTTAGCGGCTCCCGTCGACGCCGTCGAAGACCCGCGGGTCGTCGCTGATCACCGCGTCCACGCCCCAGGCCCAGCGCGGGGCGAAGGCGCTCGGGTCGTTGGCGGTGTAGCAGACCAGGGCGTGGCCGGCGGCCTTCACGGCCCGGGCCCGGGCCTCGTCGAGTCGTCGCCAGTCGGCGTGCACGCTCCAGGCCTTCACGGCCCGGGCCTGCGCCGCCCAGTCCCCCGGCAGGCGCTTGAAGAGCGCGCCCAGGGCCAGCCGCTCGGGACCGGCCAGTGCCCGGCAGCGGGCCAGCGCCCGGGCATCGAAGGACGAGAGCAGGCACCGGTGGGGGGGCAGGGCGGCCATTACCGCCGGGACCGCGGCCTCGGCCAGCCGCTCCGGATCATGGCCGCGGTTGACCTTGAGCTCGAGGTTGACCCCCATCTCGCGTTCCACCAGCAGGGCGAGCATCTCCTCGAGGCCGGCCATGCCCTCGCCGGCATAGCCCGGGGCGAACCAGCCTCCCGCATCCAGCCGCCTCGCTTCGGCGACCGTCATCTCGGCCAGCCGGCCGCGGCCGTTGGAGCAGCGCTTCACGTCCCGGTCGTGCCAGATCACCGGGGTGCCGTCGCCGAGCAGCTGGACGTCGAGCTCGACCCAGGAGATTCCGGCCGCATGGGCGGCACGCACCGCGGCCAGGGTATTCTCCGGCGCCGTGGCGGACAGGCCGCGATGGGCGATCAGGCGCGGCAGGTCCGGGGCGAGGAGGTCGAGGGCACCGAAAGGCATGGCGATGGCTCCTGAAAGGCGAGGCCGGGGCGAGTCGACAGGAATGGTATGGCCGCCGTCCCCCCGAGTTGAGGGAGGATCGGGGGCGACGGGCCCCAGCATACCCGGCCACGGCGCCTCGCGTCCCCGAGGAGGGGTATGATGGGAAGGATGGCCCTCGAGTCGAGGTGATGTCATGCGCGAACGCATTGGCGACTGGCTGAGCCGCTACCTGACCAAGCCCCTGCCGGGGCTCGCGACCCTCGAGCCGGTGGAAACCGGGCAACTGGCGGCCTGCCTGCGTCCCGGCGACGTCCTGGTGGTCGAGGGCAATACGCGCATCGGCACGGCGATCAAGTACCTCACCCAGTCCACCTGGTCCCATGCCGCCCTCTACGTGGGTGAGGCCTACCAGGAGGCGGGCGGCGGCCCCCGGGGGCTGATCGAGGCCGATGTGCGTGCCGGCGTGCGTCGGGTCGGCCTCGAGACACTGGCCGGCCTGCACAGCCGTATCTGCCGTCCGGTGGGCCTGTCGGACGAGGAGGTCGAGCGGCTGATCGACTTCGTCGGGGCGCGACTGGGCCATCGCTACGACCTGAGCAACGTCATCGACCTGGCACGCTACCTGTTGCCGACGCCGCCGGTGCCGTCGCGGTGGCGCCGCCCCCTGCTGGGCCTCGGCAGCGGGGATCCCACCCGGGCGATCTGCTCCACCCTGATCGCCCAGGCCTTCCAGTCCATCGGCTATCCGATCCTGCCGCGCGTGACCTCGGCCCAGTCCCTGGACCCGGCCTGTCGGGGCTGCGAGATCCGGGTGCTCTACCCGCGTCACTACAGCCACTTCGTGCCGCGGGATTTCGACGTCTCGCCCTATTTCCAGGTCATCAAGCCCACCCTGGATCGCCACTTCGACCATCGCCGGCTGATCTGGGGCGAGCCGCCCGACACGTCCGCCACCCAGGCGTCCAACGGGGCCATCCCGGGCGACGGGGCCAGCGGCGCCTGAGTATGCTAGGCTGCGCGGTTTCCGTCCCGCGCGAGAAGGGCCTCAGGCCCGAAGGAGACCAGACCCCCATGAGAGTCGTGCATATCAAGAACGAGGCACAGCGTGAGGCCTGTCTGGCCCGGCTGTGCGCCGAGGTCTACGGCCACCACGTCGCCCTGGCCCCCCTGGTGACCTTCGCCGGGGTCCTGGGCGTGCTGTTCGAGCAGGAAGCGGCGCGGCTGCTGGCGCTGGTCGACGAGGAATCGCGGCCCCTGGCCCTGGCCCTGCTGGCACTTGACGAGGCGGGCGAGGGCATGAACGTCATGCAACTGGCCGATCTCTCCCAGCAGCCCGTGAAGGCGCCCGGACTACGCCTGGTGAGCGAGCTGGCGCTGCGGGCGCCGCTGCGGGTCGATGCGGCGAGCGCGGAACAGGAGCGACGCTTCCGCGAGGCCGGCATCGATCGCTGGTTCAGCGGCAAGGGCGGGGTGCGCATCGGCCTGTCGTCCCGCCACCCGGCCACCGGGCTCGGCGACCTCCCCCGCACCCTGACCGTGGACGAGCGCAGCATCGTGCAGTCGTTCAAGCAGGACCGCGCCCTGTTCGACGACTACAAGCGGCTCTTCGTGGAGGGCCTGAAGGCCTTCCCCGAGACTCTCTGAGCCAGGGCCTGTCGCCGTTGGCGAGACGAGCGGCGCCGGGGACGGGGCGAAGGGGGGGGGGGACCAGGTCCATGACTCCGATAGTTCTGCCCTCCGAGCCTGGCGGCTTGACCCCGCGCGGGAGGAGCGCTTGACTGGTCGCTCACCCATTAGCGGCATAAGGAATTCCCCGATGGCCAAGCGCATCCAGTTCGCCCGCACCGGCGGTCCCGAGGTCCTCGAACTCGTCGACGTCGCCCCCGCCGAGGCGGGGGCCGGCGAGGTGCGGGTCCGCAACCAGGCGGTGGGACTCAACTTCATCGACATCTACTTCCGCACCGGCCTCTATCCGGCGCCTGCCCTGCCGTCCGGGCTGGGCACCGAGGGGGCCGGCGTGGTCGACGCCCTGGGGGAGGGCGTCGAGGGGCTGGCCGTGGGCGACCGCGTGGCCTATGCCCAGGGGCCGCTGGGCGCCTACGCCGAGCTGCACACCCTGCCGGCGGACAAGGTGGTGGCGCTGCCCGACACCCTCGACGTCGAGACCGCCGCGGCCTCGATGCTCAAGGGACTCACCGTCCAGTACCTGCTGCGCCAGACCTATCCGCTCAAGGGCGGCGAAACCATCCTCTGGCACGCCGCCGCCGGCGGGGTGGGGTCCATCGCCTGCCAGTGGGCCCGGGCGCTCGGCGTCCGGCTGATCGGTACCGTGAGCTCCCCCGAGAAGGCGGCCCTGGCCGAGCGCAACGGCGCCTGGGCGACCATCGACTACACGAAGGAAGACGTGGTCGAGCGGGTGCGCGAGCTGACCGGCGGGGCCATGTGCGACGTGGTCTACGACTCGGTGGGCAAGGACACCTGGGAGACCTCCCTGGACTGCCTGAAGAAGCGCGGCCTGATGGTCAGCTTCGGCAACGCCTCCGGGCCGGTGGAGGGCGTCAACATCGGCATCCTCAACCAGAAGGGCTCGCTCTTCGTGACCCGACCGAGCCTCAACGGCTACGCGGACACCCGGGAACGGCTCGAGGCCATGGCCGCCGACCTGTTCGCCGTGCTGGAGAGCGGCGAGGTGACGGTCGATATCGGCCAGCGCTACCCCCTCGCCGAGGCCGCGAAGGCCCAGGAGGCGCTGGCCTCCCGCCGCACTACCGGGTCGACGATCCTGATCCCTGACCCGGCGTAGCCGGGTCAGGGAGCTTGAAGCTTGAAGAGCGACGCTCCGCGCCTGGAAGCTGGAAGAACCCCCTTGACCCCGCAGCCATCAGGCTCAAGCTGCCTTCCAGCTTCCAGCTTCCAGCTTCCAGCTTCCAGCTTCCAGCTTCCAGCTTCCAGCTTCCAGCTTCCAGCTTCCAGCTTCCAGCTACTCGTACTCGACGTAGGCCCCCATCTCCCGCATCAGCGACTCGAAGCGGGCCACGTTGCCAACCAGGTCGTCGGGGCCGAAGGCCACGCATTCGGCGAGGATCGCCTCGATCAGGGTGATCGCCGAGAGGATCGACGGGAAGAAGTGCGGGGTGGCGTTGGCCACGGTGAAGGTGATCTCCGCCCCCGGGACCAGCGGGGAGCGCATGGTGTCGGTGATGACGATGGGCGAGACGCCGGCGGCCCGGGCGATCTCCAGCGCGCGCATGGTCTCGGCGCAGTAGGGCTCGAAGCCGAACAGCACCACCACGTCCCGCTCGCCGAAGGCCGCCAGCTCGGTGAGCAGGCCACCCTCCAGGCCGCGCACCAGCTGGATGTTGGGCATGGCGATGCGTCCCACGTAGGCGAAGTGGTAGGCGCAGGCGAAGGTATCCCGGAAGCCCACCACCGCCACCTTCTCGGCGGCCAGGATGCGCTGGGCGGCCTGCCGCACCCGGGCCTGGTTGTCGGCGGTGAACAGCCGGCCGATGTTGTCGAAGGCGGCATCGCCGACGTCCAGGAACACCTGGTCGTCCGTCTGGCTGGCCAGGGTCCGCAACTGGCTGGCGCGCCCCGAGAGCTCCACCGGCCCGGCCTGGACCGCGGCCTGGAACACCTCCCGGAACTGCTCGTAGCTCTCGAACCCCAGCCGCTTGGCCAGGCGCATCAGCGTCGAGGGCGTGACCTCGGCGGCGGCGGCCGTCTTGCGGATCGACTGCAGGGCGATCTCCACGGAATGCTCCAGCACGTAGCCCGCTGCCACCTTGAGCTGGGGGCTGAGGTCCGGGTAGATCTCGGCCAGCTGCTGATTGACCGCATCCAGCCCGGCGGGGGCCTCCATGGGCGCCGCCTGGTCTCGAAAATCCTGTTCCGGCACGCGCGTCTCCTCAAGGGTTATCGATGATGCGGGCCCATTGTAACCCATGGCGCCCTCGCTAGTGACACGAATGTGTCTGGATGGTGTAAAACTGGCACGTATGTGTTGACCTCGGGCGCCGGCCTCCCCTAGGATGCGCCACATCACGAACGTTCCCACGTATCGAAGTTTGCGAAACGTTTGTGTCGACCTCGATCCCCCTGTTCCAGCGAGCGACCGCATGAGCCACGCCAGCCAGTCCCCCCGCCACGAGACCCTGATCACCCAGCGCCATGGCCCGGTGATGGAGATCCGCTTCAACCGTCCCCACCGCCTCAATGCGGTGGTCGAGGCCCTCTACACCGAACTCCTCCAGGCGCTGGCCGCCGCCGAGGCGGATCCCGACATCCGGGCGGTGATCCTCACCGGCGAGGGGCGGGCCTTCTGCGTGGGGGCCGACCTGAAGGAGCACGGCGCGGCCCGGCGCACCCTCTATCAGCGCCGCCAGTACCTGCAGCTGGGCAATGACGTCTGCGAGGCCATCCTGCGGGCGAGGGTGCCGGTGATCGCCGCGGTGAACGGCTACGCCCTGGGCGCCGGCGCCGAGATGGCGGTGGCCTGCGACTTCCTGCTGATGGCCGAGGAGGCCCAGATCGGTTTCCCCGAGACCGGCATCGGTACCAGCGTGGGGGGCGGTGTCTCCAAGCTGCTGCCGCAGCTCGTGGGCCTGGCCCAGGCCCGACGCCTGCTCTATACGGGGCAGCGCATCACCGGCGAGGAGGCGGCCCGGATCGGCCTGGCCGGCGACTGCTGGTCGGGGGAGGCGCTGCTCGACGAGGCGCGTCGGCTGGCCAATGAGCTGGCCCGCCAGGCGCCGGTCTCCCTCGCCATGCTCAAGCGCCTGGTCAACCAGGGCGCCCATACCGACCTGGATGGCCAGCTGCAGCAGGAGCTGGATGCCGTCTTCACCTGTTCCACCACGGAGGACTGGCAGGAGGGCGTCGACGCCTTCGCCGAGAAGCGCGAGCCGAACTTCCGCGGCCAGTAGCCCGACCACGCCCACCCTTTCCCCGATTCTTCAGAGGCCCAGGCGCACGCCATGAACCCCATCGAAGGACACCTCAGTACCCGCAGCCCCCTGCACGATATCCTGGCGCCCACCGGCATCGCCGTGATCGGTGCCTCCGCGGACCCCACCAAGCGCGGCTACAAGGCCATGGTGGGGCTGATCAAGGACGGCTTCCGGGGCGATGTCTATCCGGTCAACCCCAAGGCGGACATGATTCTCGGCGTCCGCGCCTGGCCCTCCGTGGCCGAGATTCCCGGTTCTCCCGAACTGGCCCTGATCTGCACCCCGGCGCCCAGCGTACCCGGCCTCATCCGCGAGTGCGGCCGACGCGGGATCCAGGGCGCGGTGATCCTGGCCAGCGGCTTCGCCGAGGTCGGCGGCGAAGGGGCCGCCCTCGAGCGGCAGATGATGGAAGCCGCCCGGGCCCATGGCGTGCGCATCATCGGGCCCAACACCTCCGGGGTGTTCAACCTCCATCACCAGCTGAACCTGCTGGCGCTGGACAACGTCAAGCCCGGCGGCGTGGGCATCGTCTCCCAGTCGGGCAACATGCTGCTGTCGCTGGCGCTGGAAGCCCAGCACAACGGCCATGTGGGCTTCTCCACCTATGTCGGGCCGGGCAACCAGAGCGATATCGGCTTCAACGACTACCTGCGCTACCTGGGCGAGGATCGTCATACCCGGGTGGCCACCCTCTACGTGGAGGGCTTCCGCGACGGGCGCAGGTTCCTCGAGGTGGCGCGGGAGGTGGCCGCCATGAAGCCGGTGGTGGTCTACAAGTCGGGTTCCACCGAGCAGGGGCAGAAGGCGGCCAGCTCCCACACCGGGGCGCTGGCCGGCAGCTACGCCATGACCGTCGACCTGCTCAAGCAGTCCGGCGTCAGCGTGGTCCAGCACTCCGACGAGATCCTCCCCGTGGCCGAGGGCTTGGGGCTGTTGCAGAAGGCCGCGGGCAAGCGGGTCGCGGTGGTGGCCGACGGCGGCGGCCAGGCCACCATCGCCTCCGACCGCCTGGCCGAGGCCGGGCTGGAGCTCGCCGAGCTGTCCGAGGCCACCCGGGCCCGGCTGCGCGAGGTGCTGCTGCCCCAGGCCTCCACCGTCAATCCGGTGGACGTGGCCGGCTCCACCGACGCCCACCCCTCGCTGCTCGCCACCTGCATGGAGATCGTCGCCGCCGATCCCGGGGTGGACAGCGTCTTCCTGGTGGGGATGTTCGGCGGCTACAGCATCCGCTTCGCCGAGTCGCTGCTGGGCGACGAGATGCGCGGGGCCGAGGCCATGGTCGACCTGGCCCATGCCACCGACAAGCCGCTGGTGATCTACAGCCTCTATGCGCCGATCCAGCCGCCGGCCCTGCGTCGTCTCCACGAGGCGGGGTTGCCGGTCTATGCCTCCATCGAGCACTCGGTGCGCGTGCTGTCGGCGCTCGGCGAGCGGGGCCAGTATCTCGCCCAGGCGCGTCCCCAGGCTCGGGAGGTCTCGGTCGATGCCCATCCCGAGCTGGAGGCGACCTTCGCCCGGGCGAGACGCGAGGGACGCGACCTCTTCGAGTACGAGGCCAAGCGGTTGCTTCGCGAGCACGGCATCGCGGTGCCCGAGGAACGGGTGGTGCGCGAGGCCGGAGAGCTCGCCGAGGTGGCGGCGACCTTCGGCGACGCGCCCCTGGCCATGAAGGTGGTCTCCCGGGACATCCTGCACAAGTCCGATGCCGGCGGCGTGCGGCTCGATCTGGTCGGTCGAGCGGCCCTGGAGGAGGCCCGGGAGGCCATCCTCGCCTCCTGTCGGGCGTATGACCCCGACGCCGACATCGAAGGGGTACTGGTCACTCCCATGGCGAAGAAGGGCGTCGAGGTCATCGTCGGCGTGATCCGGGACCCCATCTTCGGCCCGGTCCTGATGTTCGGCCTCGGCGGCATCTTCGTCGAGATCCTCGAGGACGTGGCCTTCCGTGCCATCCCGCTGTCCCGCCAGGACGCCCGGGGCATGGTCGCGCAGATCAAGGCCCGCAGGATCCTCGACGGCGTGCGCGGCGAGCCGGCGGTGGACCAGGAGGCCCTGGTCGACCTGCTGGTGTCGGTCTCTCGGATCGTCGAGGCCTATCCCGATCTCAAGGAGCTGGACCTCAACCCGGTGATCGTCAACGCCGACGGCTATGCGGTGGTCGATGCCCGGGTTATCGTCGAGCGCGAACCCCTTCACGAGGAATCTCCCGCATGAGCGAGACCCTGCCGACCCTGACCGACGCCCGCCTCGACCTGGAGGAGGGCGTGGCCACCCTGACCCTGGATCGCCACGACGTGCGCAACGCCCTGACCGGCACCAGGCTGGTGGACGACATCCTCGCCACCTGCGACTGGGTCAATCGCTGCGAGGCCGTCTCGGTGCTGGTGATCACCGGGGCCGGCTCGGCCTTCTCCGCCGGCGGCAACGTCAAGGACATGGCCAGCCGGGGCGGCGACTTCGCCGGCGGCGTCGCCGAGGTGGCCGACCGCTACCGGCAGGGCATCCAGCGCATGCCCCTGGCGCTCCAGGGCGTCGAGGTGCCGGTGATCGCCGCGGTGAACGGCCCGGCCATCGGCTCCGGCTTCGACCTGGCCAACATGGCCGATCTCCGCCTGGCCTCGCGCAAGGCGAAGTTCGGCGAGACCTTCCTCAACCTGGGCATCATCCCCGGCGACGGCGGGGCCTGGTTCCTGCCGCGCCTGGTGGGCTACCAGCGGGCCTGCGAGCTGGCCTTCACCGGCCGGGTGGTCGAGGCCGAGGAGGCCCGAGAGCTGGGCATCGTGCTGGAAGTGGTCGAGCCCGAGGCGCTCGCCCAGCGGACCGCCGAACTCGCCGCCCGCATCGCCGCCCAACCGCCCAAGGCCACCCGCTTGACCAAGCGGTTGCTGAAGATGGGCAGCCGCATGGAACTGCCGGACTTCCTCGACCTCTGCGCGGTCTTCCAGGGCATGAGCCACAACGAGCCCGAGCACCTGGAGGCCGTCCAGGCCATGCTGGAGAAGATGGCCAGGAAGTGAGCGCCGCCTGAACTCCTGTGCCCCGGTGCCGGGCGGACGCCGGGGCAGACGGATACGGAAGGACTGGATTTTCCGCCGCCCGCCTGTTGTGCTTGAGACATCGTGCCGGACAGGGAGGGCACCGGATGGCCGACAGCACCCAGGTGTTCGTGATCCTCGCCGCGACCCTTGCGGCCTTCGTCTGGGGACGCTTCCGCTACGATCTGGTGGCGCTGGCGGCGCTGCTGGGCTCGGTGCTGCTGGGACTGGTCCCGGCCGAGCGGGCCTTCCTCGGCTTCGGTCATCCCGCCGTGATCACCGTGGTGGCGGTGCTGGTGCTCAGCCGGGGCTTCGAGCGATCGGGCCTGGTCGACGTGATCGCCGAGCAGGCGCTGCGGGTCGGCGACCGGCTGATCCTGCAGATGCTGGTGCTGACCGGCACCGTCCTGGTGCTCTCCGGGGTCATGAACAACGTCGGGGCCCTGGCGCTGATGCTGCCGGTGGCGATCCGCATGGCCCGGGAGCACGACACTCCCCCGTCGCTGCTGCTGATGCCGCTGGCCTTCGGTTCGCTCCTGGGCGGGTTGACGACCCTGATCGGCACCCCTCCGAACATCATCATCTCCAGCTACCGAGGCTCGGTGAGTGGCGAGAGCTTCGGCATGTTCTCCTTCTTCCCGGTCGGGGCCACCGTGGCCCTGGCCGGTCTGGCCTTCATCGTGCTGGTGGGGCGCCACCTCGTGCCCCGGCGCGCCGGGACGGCCTCCCTCGATGCGATGTTCGACACCGCTCACTACCTGGTGGAGCTGCGGGTGCCCGAGGACGGCAAGGCGGCGGGCTGGTCGCTGCGCGACCTGCGCCGGGCCGTGGAGGAGCCGATCCCCGTGCTGGCGGTGATCCGGGGCGACAAGCGCCATGCCGGGCATGCCTTCCATGGCGTCCTGCAGGAGGACGATATCCTCATGGTGGAGGCTGGGCCCGAGGAGATGAAGCTGCTCGAGGACAAGGCCGGGCTGGAGGTCGGCCCCGAGCCGCCCCCCGAGGAAGCCCTCGAGGGCGAGGAGGTGGAGGAATCCTCGGAGGCAGGGTCCCAGGGCAAGGAAAAGCGCAAGGACAAGCGTCCCCCGGTGGATACCGAGGGACTGCAGCTGGTCGAGGCCGTGGTGCGCAACGACTCGCTGATGATCCAGCGCACCGTCACCCAGCTGCGATTGCACAACCAGTTCGGCCTGCACCTGGTGGCGGTGGCCCGGGACGGCGGCCGGCTCAACCAGCGGCTGCGCGACATCCGCTTCCGGGCCGGCGACGTCCTGCTGCTGCAGGGCGGCGAGGGGGACATCACCGAGAGCCTCACCACCCTGGGCTGCCTGCCGCTGGCCAGTCGTAACCTGACCCTGGGGCAGCCGCGCATGCTGCTGATGTCGGTGGCGATCTTCGCCGCGGCGGTGCTCGCCATGGTGCTCGACCTGCTGCCCGCGGCGGTGGCGCTGAGCGGGGCGGCCCTGGTGTCGTTGCTGGTTGGCGTCCTGAGCCTGCGCGAGGCCTACCAGGCCATCGACGGGCCGGTGATCGTGCTGCTCGGGGCCATGATCCCGGTGGGCCAGGCCCTGGACACCAGCGGGGGGGCCGCCCTGATCGCCGATGCCCTGCTGACCCTCGGCAGCGCGTGGCCGGTGGTCCTCACCCTGGCGGGCCTCTTCCTCATCTGCATGGCGCTGTCCAACGTGGTCAACAACGCCGCCGCGGCACTGCTGATGGCCCCCATCGCCGCGAGCCTCGCCGAAGGTTTCGAGGCGTCCCTGGATCCCTTCCTGATGGTGGTGGCGATCAGCGCCTCCTGCGCCTTCCTGACGCCCATCGGGCACCAGTCCAACACCCTGGTCATGGGGCCGGGCGGGTACCGCTTCGGCGACTACTGGAAGCTGGGCCTGCCGCTCTCCCTGTCGGTGATGGTGGTGGCCATCCCGATGATCCTGCTGGTCTGGCCCCTGTAGGGCGCTTGCCGCAGTCGGGGCCCCGGGACCTCGCCGTCCTGCCCCGGGGTCGACCCGATCGGCCGGGGATCATCCGAACCAGCGCTCGAGGACGGGAGGCCGGTCCGGGCCGGGCCGCAACTGCACCCAGACGCCACGGGAGGTGACGCGAAACAGCACCGTGGCCAGGGTGTTCTCGTCGTCGGGATCGTCGGGAGCGAGCCGGTAGAGGGGCAGCCGGGGATGCGAGCGATCCCCCAGCAGTGCCAGCAGTTCCTCGGGGGAGACGGCGCCGGAGGTCGTGCGCCGCCACGCCTCCAGGCGGCGCTGGCGTGCCGCGGAGGAGTCGGTGATGCGCTGCGCCACCGAGGAGAAGGGGGGATGGACCAGATGGTTGGCATGCACCGCCCGGTCCTCGACGGCCGGTGCCGAGACGCCCTGCCAGGGAGCTTCCACGCTCCAGGCGGTGCGGTGGCGGGTATCGGCCATCATGAAGTGGAAGCCGCCGCTGCGATGGGTATGTCGCAGCAGCGAGAGCGCCTCGCCGACATCGCGGCAGTCGAGCAGGGCGCGAGCCGTGACCATGCGCGGGATGCCCTCGCGGGTCTCGGTCAGCCGGATGTTGTTGACGGTATAGGCGAGGCCCGCGGCATTGACCCCGAGGGTGTGCCCCGCCAGCGAGCCGGGATAGCAGAAGGCCAGGTAGGCCGGCCCTTGATCGGGTCGGGCCTCGAGCAGGAAGCAGGCGTCGCGCAGCGAGGGCTGGCCGTCCTCGTTGTGGGCCAGCCAGGCCTCGTCACCCTGAGCGACCGCCACCGAGGAACATCCCTCGGGCCCGGTGGGCGAGAGGTCCCCGCGACAGTTCCACAGCAGGACGTGCTCGAAGGGCTGGGCCAGGCCGTCGGCCAGGCCGCGCAATTCCTCGTGCACCCCGGGGAAGTGGCGCCGCACCCGAGCCGCCACGGCGGTCAGCCAGCCGTTGGCCAGGGCCGGGGTGAGGCGCCGGAAGTCCGCGCTGGGCAGGATCCGGTCGGCGAAGGCCGTGCGGCCCCGCTCGCCCATGGCGTGGCCGATGGCGTAGGGGCTACCCGCGATATCGAGATGGTGCATGCTTGACGGCCCGAGCGAAGGGAAAGGAGGCGGAGAACAGGCTGGCGCCCGCCCGACTGCCCCGAGTATCGCATGGCATGGCGCCGGGTCCAGTGCCGGGGCTGTCCGGGTCCCCCACGACGACGCCCCGGCAGGGGAGCCGGGGCATCGTCGTGCGGGGCGGATCGGCCAGCCGTCAGGCGGGGTGGTGGCGCAGCACCTTGGACTTGTCGGTGACGAAGGCGTCGTAGTCGAAGTCGTCCACGGTCAGCATGTCCAGCACCTCGGCCTCGCGCTGGCGCATGAAGGCGGCATCGTCCTCCGCGACCAGGCCTCGCTCGACGGCCGCCTCCAGCCGCTGCTCCGGGTGCAGGGCCTCGGCGGGGAGCTCGCCCTTGGCGCTGGCCTTGCGCAGGGTGCGGTAGATCCCTTCGGCGCGTTCCTGGGTGGCCAGCAGGGCGTTGTAGCGGGCCAGGGGATTGTCCTGCGGCCCGTCGTCGCCATCCCAGGCCCCGACCAGCAGCTTGCGGCGCAGGGCCGTGTCCCGGCTGACGGCCTGGGCGATGGCGCGAGTCAGGTCATCCTTCGGTCGCGACCAGCGCCGCCCCCGGGGCATCACCACCAGGCGCAGCGACCGGGCCAGGGCACGGTTGGGCAGGTTGTCGAAGAGTTCGACGAAGGCCTGTTCGGCGCGCCCCAGCAGGAAGCGGGCGGCGTAGTGCAGCAACTCCACCTCGCCTTCCACCCGGTCGCCTTCCTGCCACTGCTTGAGCAGCATGCTGGCCAGGTAGAGGTTGGACAGCACGTCGCCGAGGCGGGCCGAGAGCATCTCGCGCTGCTTGAGCTGCGAGCCGAGGCTCGCCATGGCGGCGTCGGCGGTGAGGCCGAAGCCGGCGGAGAGGCGCGCGAGCTCCCGGGCATAGGGGGTGGCCACGGCATCGAAGGGCACCGCATCCCGGCCCAGGCCCAGTCCCAGCGTGAGCGCTCGGGCGGCGTTGCCCAGTACCAGGCCGGCGTGGCCGAAGATGGCGGCATCGAAGGCCTCGAGATCGTCGGCCTCCTGGGCGGCCAGCTCCTCGAGCACATAGGGATGGCAGCGGATCGCCCCCTGGCCGAAGATCATCAGGTTGCGGGTCATGATGTTGGCGCCCTCGACGGTGATCGCCACCGGGTTGGCGCTGTAGCCGATGCCGAGGTAGTTGCGCGGGCCGAGGGTGACCGCCTTGCCGCCGTGGACGTCCATGGCGTCGGCGAGGATGGACCGCTGGAACTCGGTGAGCTGGCTCTTGAGGATCGCCGAGGGCACCGCCGGCTGCTCGCCGTGATCGATGGTGTTGGCGGTCTGATAGACCGCCGCCTGGGCGATGTAGCCCAGGGCCGCCATCCGGGCCAGCGGCTCCTGGACGCCCTCCATCTCGGCCACCGGGACCTCGAACTGGCGCCGGATGCGGGCGAAGCCTCCGGTCCAGCCCAGGGCATAGCGGGCGGTGCCGGTGGCGCCGGAGGGCAGCGTGATACAGCGTCCCACGGAGAGGCACTCCACCAGCATCCGCCAGCCCTGGCCGATCATGGCCTCGCCGCCGATGATGGTGGACAGCGGCACGAAGACGTCGCGCCCCTTGATCGGCCCGTTGAGGAAGGGGCTGCCGATGGGGTGGTGGCGGCGGCCGATCTCCAGGCCCTCGGTGTCCCGGGGGATCAAGGCCAGGGTGATTCCGCGGTCGGCCTCGTCGCCGAGCAGGTGATCCGGGTCGAACAGCCGGAAGGCCAGGCCCACCACGCTGGCGATGGGGGCCAGGGTGATCCAGCGCTTCTCGAAGTCGAGGCGAAGTCCCAGGACCTCCTCGCCGTCGATCACCCGCTTGCAGACCACGCCGGTGTCGGGCAGGGCGGTGGCGTCGCTGCCGGCCCGGGGGCCGGTGAGGGCGAAGCAGGGGATCTCGCGACCGTCGGCCAGGCGGGGCAGGTAGTGATCCTTCTGTTCCTGGGTGCCGTACTTGAGCAGCAGCTCGCCCGGGCCCAGGGAGTTGGGCACGCCCACCGTGACCATCAGGGTCTCGTTGAGCGAAAGCTTCTGCAGGACCATGGACTGGGCCTTGGCGGAGAAGCCCAGGCCCCCGTATTCCTTCGGGATGATCATGCCGAAGAAGCCCTCGCGCTTGAGGTAGTCCCAGAGTTCCTGGGGCAGGTCGGCGCGCTCCTTGGCGATGTCCCAGTCGTTGCACATGCCGGCGGCCACGCTGCATTGCCGGTCGAGGAAGGCGCGCTCCTCCGCCGACAGGCCGTCATCCGTGTAGGCGAACAGCTTGCGCCAGTCGGGGCGACCGGTGAACAGCTCGCCTTCCCAGGCGACGCTGCCGGCCTCGAGGGCGATGCGCTCGGTGGCCGAGACCTTGGGGGCGACCCGCTTGAAGCGTTCGAAGAGGCGGGGGCTCAGCCAGCGCCGGCGCAGCTCGGGCAGGCCGCCGGCGGCGATGGCGGCGGCGCCGGCGAGCAGCAGCACGCCGATCACGGTGGCGCCGGCCACCACCCCGACCAGGCCGAGGGCGGCGGTGACGGCCAGGGCGGGAAGGGCCCCCGCCTCGCGGCGCATGACGACGAGCAGGCCGGCGATGGCGAGCACGATCAGGATCAGGGTCAGCATGGGCGGCTCCAAGGCATTCGAACACTTGTTTGAATTTCTTCAGCCTAGCCCATCCGGGGCGGCTTGGCCAACCCCGATCCGCCTACCAACCGAAAACGCCCCGCACAGGGGCGGGGCGTATGGCGGGAAGCGGGAGGCGGTCAGGCCAGGCGGCGCATCGGCTCGCGCTGGGCGGGGGCGCCGTCCGCCACGTAGTAGGGGGCGTCGCTTCTCGGCAGGGGATCACGGCCACGGATCTTGTCGGCCATCTTCTCGGCCAGCATGATCGTCGGGGCGTTGAGGTTGCCGGTGGGGATCACCGGGAACAGCGAGGCGTCGACCACCCGCAGGGCCTCCACGCCATGGACCCGACCGGCGCCATCGACCACGGCATCGTCACCCTCGCCCATGCGGCAGCTTCCGCAGGGGTGATAGGCGGTCTCGGCGTGCTGGCGCACGAAGGCATCCAGCTCGGCATCGCTCCGTACGTCCGGCCCCGGGGAGATCTCGCGGCCCCGGTACTCGTCCATGGCCGGCTGGGCGATGATCTCCCGGGTCAGGCGGATGGCGTCGCGGAACTCCTGCCAGTCCTTCTCGGTGGACATGTAGTTGAACAGGATCGACGGCGCCGCCTTGGGGTCCCGGGAGGTCAGGCGCACCCGGCCTTCGCTCTCGGAGCGCATGGAGCCGACGTGGGCCTGGAAGCCGTGGGCCTGGACCGCGCTCTTGCCGTTGTAGCTGATGGCGATGGGCAGGAAGTGGTACTGGAGGTTGGGCCACTCTTCCTCGTCCCGGCTACGGATGAAGCCGGCGGCCTCGAACTGGTTGCTGGCACCGACGCCCTTGCCGAACAGCAGCCACTCGGCACCGATCTTCGGCTGGTTCCACCACTTCAGCGCGGGATACAGCGAGATCGGCTTCTTGCACTCGTACTGGATGTACATCTCCAGGTGATCCTGGAGGTGCTGTCCCACGTTCTCGTTGACCTGCACCGGGGTGATGCCGAGCTCGTCGAGCACGTCCTTCGGGCCCACGCCGGAGCGCTGCAGGATCTGCGGCGAGGCGATGGCCCCGGCGCACAACAGCACCTCGCGGCGTGCCCGGACCTCTTGTTGCTGGCCGCGGCGCTCGTAGCGCACGCCGGTGGCCCGCCTGCCCTCGAAGGTGATGACGTCGGTGGTGGCGCGGGTCTCGATGGTCAGGTTCGGCCGGCCCTTGGCCTGGTCCAGGTACCCCCGCGCGGTGGAGGCCCGGCGTCCGCTGGGCGTCACGAAGCGGTCCATGGGGCCGAAGCCCTCCTGCTGGTAGCCGTTGACGTCCTCGGTGGCCGGGTAGCCGGCCTGCTGTCCCGCCTCGATGAAGGCGTGATACAGGGGGTTGTTGCCCTCCTTCGGGGTGGTCACGCTCACCGGACCATCGCCGCCATGGTAGTCGTCGGGCCCGATGTCGCGGGTCTCGGCCTTGCGGAAGTAGGGCAGGCAGTCGGCGTAGGTCCAGTCCTCGAGGCCGTCCCGCTTGGCCCAGTTGTCGTAGTCGAGGGCATTGCCGCGGATGTAGCACATGCCGTTGATCAGCGAGGAGCCGCCCAGGCCCTTGCCGCGGCCGCACTCCATGCGCCGGCCGTCCATGTGCGGCTCGGGATCGGTCTCGAAGGCCCAGTTGTAGCGCTTGCCCTGCAGCGGATAGGCCAGGGCGGCGGGCATCTGGGTGCGGAAGTCGAAGCGGTGGTCCGGACCGCCGGCCTCGAGCAGCAGCACGCTGACGTCGGGATCCTCGGTCAGGCGGGTGGCCAGGACGTTGCCGGCGGAACCGGCGCCGATGATGACGTAATCGAATTCACGGGACTGCGACATGGAGCCTCCCTGAAACAGTCAAAAGGGTCTCGTGGCGAGCGGAACGAGAGCCGCTCACCGGTCGGGAACGCGAAGGGCCCTGCGCTCCGGTCATGGTCTTGAAAGGATGTCGGAGGGGACGTCTCCGATGCCGGGCGTGAGGCGCGCCGGGGGCGGCTCGAAGAGGAGGTCCTACGCCAGGGGTGAGAAGCACTGCTTCGAACGGACTGGCCATGGATGGCCAGGACCGGTCCTGCAAGCGAAGCAGGACGCGAGAGCGAAGCAGGGCGTCGGTAGCGCCCAGGGAAGGGTTCACAGCGCCTCCTCGCAGAGCCGTCCCCGGGGAAGCGCCTCACTTCCCCGGGCCTTACGCCGGTCTTAGAACACTGATTCGAAGGGGCCCATCTCGACCTGCACCGACTTGGTCTGGGTGTAGTGGGCCAGGGTCTCGACGCCGTTCTCGCGGCCGACGCCGGACTGCTTGTAGCCGCCCACCGGCATCTCGGCCGGGGACTCGCCCCAGGTGTTGACCCAGCAGATGCCGGCCTCGAGGCGGTGGATCACCCGGTGGGCGCGGTTGAGCCCCTCGGTGAAGACGCCGGCGGCCAGGCCATAGGTGGTGTCGTTGGCGCGGCGGATGACCTCTTCCTCGTCGTCGAAGGCCAGGATCGACATCACCGGCCCGAAGATCTCCTCGCGCACGATGCGCATCTCGTCGGTACAGTCGGTGAACACCGTGGGGGCCGCCCAGGCGCCGCGGGCGTAGTCGCCCTGGTCCCAGGCGTCGCCGCCGGCCAGTACCCGGGCGCCTTCCTGCTTGCCGATGGCGATGTAGGACAGCACCTTCGCCTGGTGCTCGAAGCTCACCAGGGGGCCGAAGTTGACCGCCGGATCCAGCGGATCGCCGGCCTTGATGCGCGCCACCCGCTCGGCGATCTTGCCCTCGAAGGCCTCCTTGACGCTGCGCTCCACGAACACCCGGGTGCCGTTGGTGCAGATCTGCCCGCTGGAGTAGAAGTTGGCCATCATGGCGGCGTCGGCGGCGCGCTCCAGGTCGGCGTCGGCGAAGACGATCAGCGGGGACTTGCCGCCGAGTTCCATGGTCACGTCCTTGAGGGTGGAGGCGGCAGAAGCCGACATGACCTTCTTGCCGGTGCCCACCTCGCCGGTGAAGGACACCTTGTCGATGTCGTCATGGCCGGTGATCAACTGGCCGACCCGGGCGTCGCCATGGACGACGTTGAAGACGCCGTCGGGCAGGCCGGCCTCGGTGAGGATCTCGGCCAGGCGCATGGCGGTCAGCGGGGTCACCTCGCTGGGCTTGAAGACCACGGCGTTGCCGGCGGCGAGTGCCGGGGCGGACTTCCAGCAGGCGATCTGGATCGGATAGTTCCAGGCGCCGATGGAACCGATCACGCCCAGCGGCTCGCGGCGAGTGTAGACGAAGGAGGACTCGCGCAGCGGGATCTGGCTGCCCTCGATGGCCGCGGCCAGGCCGGCATAGTACTCCAGGACGTCGGCGCCGGTGACGATGTCCACCGCGGCCGTCTCGCTGATCGGCTTGCCGGTGTTGCGGCTCTCCAGCTCGGCCAGCTCGTCGTTGCGCTCCCTCAGCAGCGCCACGGCCCGCTGCAGCACCCGGCCGCGCTCCATCCCGGACATGGCGGCCCAGACCTTCTGGCCCCGGCGGGCGGCGGCGACCGCGGCGTCCACGTCGGCCTCGCTGGCCAGTGGGACCTGGGCCAGGGTGCTGCCGTCGTAGGGATTCACGACCGCAAAGGTTTCCCCCGAGGTGGCGTCCACCCGGCGGCCGTCGATATAGAGGGTTTCGGTAGCGTGGGTCATGGGGCCTCCAGTCAGGATTCGAGTGAGAGGGTCGCGGGATGGCGCGTGGTGATGCCATGGGCCGTCAGCAGCTGGTCGAGGTATTCCCGGGCCAGGCGGCGGGCGCGGTCGGTGTCCAGCCCCTCGGGGGTCAGGGCACCGCGCAGCCAGAGGCCGTCGATCTGCGCCACCAGGGCGCGGGCGGCATCGCGGGCCTGGCCCTTGGGCAGCAAGCGGCGGAACTGGTGACTGAGGTTGGCGTACAGCCGACGGTCGTTGACGTTCTGCAGCCGCGCCAGGGCGGGCTTGTGCATGCTGCTGGCCCAGAAGGCCAGCCAGGTCTTGGCCACCGGTCCGGTGACCTGGGAGCGATCGAAGTTGCCGTCGATGATCGCCGCCAGGTGAGCCTCGGGGGCCTGGGTGGTCAGTGCCGCCCGACGCGCCGCCACGGCCTCGCCCAGGTCGTTGAGGATCTGGCGCATCGTGGCCTCCAGCAGGCCATCCTTGCCGCCGAAGTAGTGGCTGATGATGCCGGCCGAGACGCCGGCATGGTGGGCGATGCGCATCACGGTGGCGTCGGCCAGGCCGACCTCGTCGATGGCTGCCATGGTGGCCTTGATCAGCTGCTGGCGACGGATGGGTTCCATTCCGACCTTGGGCACCTTGCTGACTCCTCTCAAGGGTGGTTCGTCTTGCAACCATGCCCGCTTGCATGGTTAACATAGCCCCAGCTTGCCATTTTTTTATTGAACGTTCAATCAATAAAAAGAGCGGCAAGCGGATTCTCTTACCAGCCTATACTCACTGACCCACACAAGGGAGACATGCCGATGAACAAGATGACCCTGGGATTGGCCACCACCGCCCTGGCGCTGTCCGCCTCGCCGCTGTTCGCCGCCGAGGAGGCCTGCCAGCCGGTCCGCTTCGCCGAAGTCGGCTGGACGGACATCACCGCCACCACCGCCTTGACCACCGAGGTCCTCGAGGCCCTGGGCTACGAGACCCGCGTCGACACCGTCTCGGTGCCCATCGCCTACTCGGGCATGAAGAACGGTGACTTCGACGTCTTCCTCGGCAACTGGATGCCGTCCATGGCCTCCATGAGCGACCCCTACGTGGAGCGCGGTCAGGTCGACCGCTTGGGGGCCAACCTGGAAGGGGCCAAGTACACCCTGGCCGTGCCCCAGTACGTCCACGATGCCGGCGTGACCTCGGTGGCCGACCTGGCCGAGCATGCCGAGCGCTTCGAGTCCCGGATCCACGGCATCGAGGCCGGCAACGACGGCAACCAGCTCATCCAGGACATGATCGACGACGATGCCTTCGGGCTCGGCGACTGGCAGCTGGTCGACTCCAGCGAGGCCGGCATGCTGGCCGAGCTGCGCGCCCGGGTGCCGAACGAGAAGTGGATGGTGTTCCTCGGCTGGGAGCCGCATCCGATGAACACCAACTTCGACATGGCCTACCTGGAGGGCGCCGACGACTACTTCGGTCCCAACCTGGGCGGCGCCACCGTCTACACCAATACCCGCGCCGGTTACAGCGAGGCCTGTCCCAACGTGGGTGAACTGCTGAACAATCTCGCGTTCACGCTGACCATGGAGAACCAGCTGATGGGCGAGATCATGGACGAGGGCGCCGATCCCCGCGAGGCGGCTCGCGGCTACCTGCAGGCCAATCCGCAGGTGCTCGAGGGCTGGCTCGAGGGCGAGACCACCCGCGACGGCGAGCCCGGGCTGCCGGCCGTGAAGCAGGCGCTGTCCATCGAGGGGTGAATAGGGGGCATGCCGGGCTTGCCATGGGCCGGGCCGGCGTGCATAATCCCCACCCGTCGCCCGGGCCGATGCCCGCGACGTGGAAAATGGCTACGTAGCTCAGTTGGTTAGAGCACATCACTCATAATGATGGGGTCCCCTGTTCGAGTCAGGGCGTAGCCACCAGGACAGCTCGCGACGCCCGCCGGACCGCTTGGTCCGGCGGGCGTCTCGCGTTTCGGGCCGAGGTTCCCCGGGTAGCCGTCGAGCCCTTGACGTTTACAAGCCGATCCGTATACTACGCCCCGTGCTCGAGGCCATTCCCCGATAGCTCAGTTGGTAGAGCAAATGACTGTTAATCATTGGGTCGCAGGTTCGAGTCCTGCTCGGGGAGCCAACCTTCCTCAGGAGCAACGAGCACCGCAGTAACAGCAAAGGTCATTCCCCGATAGCTCAGTTGGTAGAGCAAATGACTGTTAATCATTGGGTCGCAGGTTCGAGTCCTGCTCGGGGAGCCACCTTTCCTTCCTAGCCCACACGGGCCAGCACGTCCTTCCCCGATAGCTCAGTTGGTAGAGCAAGTGACTGTTAATCACTGGGTCGCAGGTTCGAGTCCTGCTCGGGGAGCCAGTGTGCCGCTTTCCTGTCGTTTTTTTTCCCCCCTCGCCATCGGCGTGGCGTCTTGGCGTGTCCGCGGCATCCTGCCGGTGAGGCCGCCATCGTGAGGGACGTGCGTCGGGGCGGCCCCGAAGCCGACGCAGATCATGGCGCCCGGCGCCGGGGCGAACCGCCTGGCCCGACCCACGGGCCCGGCTCGGCTCCGAGGCTTCGAGGGAACGGGCTCGCGCCATCCGCGGCGTGCTGTCGCCGCCGGACTAGCGGGGCACGGGGCCCAGGAAGCGGGTCTCGCCGTCCCGTCGCAGCGCCGGCGCCTCCAGGGCCTCGACCCGCACCCGCACCGCCTGGCTCGGCAGGGTCAGCGCCGTGCTCGCGACGTGCAGGGTGATCGGCAGTCGCCGGCTGTCCCGGGCCGCCACCCGAATGACCTCGGGGGCCTCCAGACGCAGCCCGGGCAGTCCGGATGCGGTGAGGCGATAGCGGTGAGGCCGGTCGTCGAGGTTGCGGATCGTCAGTCGATAGCGATTGGTGATCTCGCCGGTCGTCGATTGCCCGTAGAGGCGGTCGCGGTCGCGTTCGAGCTCCAGGTCCAGCGGCGTGCGTCCCTGCAGGCTGGCGACCAGCACGCCGATCATGACGACCAGGCAGGCGAGATAGCCCAGCAGCCGGGGGCGCCAGAGCCGGGATGCCCGTCCCGCCAGGGCATGCTCCGTGGTGTAGCGGATCAGTCCCTTCGGGCGCTTCAGGCGTGCCATGACACCGTCGCAGGCGTCGATGCAGGCGGCGCAGCCGATGCACTCGTACTGCAGGCCGTCGCGGATATCGATGCCGGTGGGGCAGACCTGGACGCAGAGGTCGCAGTCCACGCAATCGCCGCTCGCCTCGTCCTGGCCCCGTGACTTGCCGCGCGGCTCTCCTCGGGCGGCGTCGTAGGAGACGACCAGGGTGTCGGAATCGAACATCACGCCCTGGAAGCGGGCATAGGGGCACATGTGCAGGCAGACCTGCTCGCGCAGCCAGCCGGCGTTGAGGTAGGTGAACAGGGTGAAGAAGCCGACCCAGAAGTAGGCCCAGCCGTGGGCCTCGAGGAGCGGGAGCGCGATCACCAGGTCGTGGATCGGCGTGAAGTAGCCGACGAAGGTCACGCCGGTGGCGGCGGCGACGATCAGCCAGGCCGCGTGCTTGGCCGTCTTGCGCCACAGGGTGTCGAGGCTCGGCGGGCGGCCGTCGCGCCGGATGCGGCGATGTCGGGGGCCTTCCAGGCGATGCTCGAACCACAGGAACAGGAAGGTCCAGACGCTCTGGGGGCAGGCATAGCCGCACCAGACCCGGCCGGCGAAGACGGTGATCAGGAAGAGCCCGAAGGCGCAGATGCTCAGGATCCAGGCGAGCAGGATGAACTCCTGGGGGTAGAAGGTCGCCCCGAGGACATGGAACTCCCGGGAGGGCAGGTCGAACCACACGGCCGGGCGGCCGCCCAGGGTCAGCCAGGGCAGGCCGAAGTACAGGGCCATGAGGGCCCAGTTGGCATGGCGCCTGAGGCGCTGGAAGCGGCCCTGGATCTCGCGGACGTAAAGGTGCCGGCGCGGTGCGTAGGCGTCCTGCCGGGGCTCGGCGGGCGTGTGGTGGTCGACCCCGGAGGCGGGCGTCAGGTCGTGAAGGGGGATTCTCTGGGTCATGCGGCTTCCCGGCGTCGGATGAAGAGGCCGGGACCCCGCGGGCGAGGGGCGCGTCGGGCCCCAACGGCAGGCTCGACTATGCCGCCCCCGAGGTCGTCATCACAGCATCAGTTGGGGAGAAAAACGGCGTATCAGATGCCCCGGGGCAGGCGCCGTGCGGCTCGTCAGGCTATCGCCCAGGCGGTATAGTGCACGGCGCGCCCACTCCATGAGCCCGTGATGATGAAGCGGTACGAACGCCTTGCCGAGGAAGTTGCCAGCCTGATCCGTCGCGGGTTGCTGGCCCCCGGGGAGCGCCTCCCCTCCGTGCGTCAGGCCAGTCGCTCCCGGGGAGTGAGCCCCTCCACGGTCTTCCAGGCCTATTACCTGCTCGAGGCTCGCGGCCTGATCCTGGCACGGCCCCGTTCCGGCTACTTCGTTCGCGATCAGGCCCGCCGCCTCCTGGAGGCGCCGGAGGTGGCCCCGGTGCGCGGCGCCGAGACGGCCGAGGCCGCGGTCAGCGAGCTGGTGTTCTCGGTCCTCGATTCCCTGCAGGATGCCGATACCGTGCCCTTCGGTTCGGCCTTCCCCTGTCCCGGCCTCTTCCCGTTGCCTCGGCTCGCCCGCAGCATGGCGAAGAGCCTGCGCGAGATGGACGACGAGGCGGTGGTCACCGGCATGACCGGCGGCGATCCCGGGCTTCGGCACCAGATCGCCCGGCGCTACCTGCTCGGCGGCGTGCGGCTGCCGGTCGAGGAGCTGGTCATCACCAATGGCGCCATGGAGGCGTTGAACCTCTGTCTCCAGGCCGTCACCCGCCCGGGCGACCTGGTGGCCATCGAGTCGCCGGCCTTCTACGCCAGCCTGCAGGTGCTGGAGCGGCTGCAGCTTCGAGCCGTGGAGATCCCGGTGGATCCCCGGCATGGCGTCGATCTGGACGTGCTGGCCGACCGGTTGGCGCGGTGGCCGATCAAGGCCTGCTGGTTCATGTCCCACCTCCAGAACCCGTTGGGCGCGAGCCTCGACGCGTCGCGCAAGCGGGCGCTGTATGACCTGCTGGTGCAGCATGATGTGCCCCTGCTGGAGGACGACGCCTACGCGGAGCTCCACTTCGGGTCGCAGCCGTCCCGGCCGGTCAAGGCGCTCGACGAGGCCGGATTGGTCATGCATTGCGGCTCCTTCTCCAAGTGCCTGGCGCCGGGATATCGGGTGGGCTGGGCGGCGGCCGGCCGTCAGGCACGAGCCGTGGCCCGGTCGCAACTGATGACCACCATCTCGCCCTCGGTGCCCGCCCAGGCGGCCATCGCCGACTACCTGCAGCATGGCGGCTATGATCGCCACCTGCGGCGACTGCGCCGCGCGCTGGAGACCCAGCAGCAGGCCATGCTGGCCGCGGCGGATCGTCACTTCCCCGCGGGGACGCGGGTCACCCGGCCCGGGGGCGGCTACTTCCTGTGGTTCGAGTTCCCCGAGCGCGTCGACTCGCTGCGATTGCTGCGCCTCGCCCTGGCCGAGGGCGTCAGCCTGGCGCCGGGACCGATCTTCTCGGCCACCCAGGGGTATCGGCACTGCGCCCGGCTGAGCTACGGCCATCCCTGGACGGCGCGCAGCGAGGGGGCCATGGCGCGGTTGGGGGAGTTGCTCGCCACCTTCTAGACAGACAGCAAGACGCCGGGCGCGAGGCCCGGCGTCGGTCGGTGACGGGGAGAGGGCTCAGTCGTACTCGGCGAAGCGCAGGCCGTCGTCCAGGCGCGCGTAGTCGAGCAGGATCTCGGCGGCTTCCACCACCTGGGCGCGATCCACGGGCTGGGCCTCGTCGCTGTCCTCTTCGTCCCGGGCGTCGATCCACTCGTCCAGGGGCTCCAGGCCCAGGGCCTCGCGGCGCTGGTTCTCCAGGGCGAGCTGTTCGGCCTCTTGTGCCTCGGCCTCGCGCTGGCGCTGCTCCCGGTTGAGGCTGACGCTGGTGTGCTGCTCGCGCAGCCGCTCGGCGAGCTTGGCCTGGCGTTCCAGGTAGTGGAAGTTGGGATGGGCGTCGGCCCGCTGGCGATGGCGCTCGCGCAGCGTCTCGAGGTAGCGCTCCGGTTCGCCGTAGCGCCGGTACTGGACCTCGCGGACCTGATCCCAGGCCAGGGCGTTGTCGAGGCTGCTCTCGCCGATGGTCTCCGGGTCCACCAGGCTCGGGAAGCGGACATCCGGCGTGACGCCGCGATGCTGGGTGCTCTCGCCGGAGATGCGGTAGAACTTGGCCCGGGTCAGCTTGAGCTGGCCGTGGCTGAGCTCGTTGAGGGTCTGCACGGTGCCCTTGCCGAAGGTGTCGCTGCCCACCACCAGGCCGCGGCCATAGTCCTGGATGGCGCCGGCGAGGATCTCGGAGGCGGAGGCCGACAGGCGGTTGACGAGCACCGCCAGGGGACCGTCGTAGAGGGTGCCGCTCTCGGTGTCACCATAGAGGCTGATGCGTCCGCGAGCGTCGCGCACCTGGACGGTGGGGCCACGGTCGATGAACAGGCCGATCAGGGAATTGGCCTCCTGCAGGGCGCCACCGCCGTTGTCGCGCAGGTCCAGGACGATGCCCTCGGCCACCTCGTCGACCAGGCGTTCGATCTCCTTGGCCACGTCCCGGGTGGTGCTGCGGTAGTCTTCCTCCCCGGCCTGCCAGGCGTCGAAGTCGACATAGAAGGTCGGAATCTCGATGACCCCGAGGCGATGCACGCCGTCAGCACGCTCGACTTCGATGATCTCTCCCTGGGCGGCCTGGTCTTCCAGGTTGACGGTATCGCGGGTGATCTCCACCACCTTGGAGCGGGTCATGTCCACGGCCTGGGCGGGCACCACGTCGAGACGCACCACCGAGCCCTTGGGCCCGCGGATCATGTCGACCACGTCGTCGAGACGCATGCCCACCACGTTGACGATTTCCTCGCCTTCCTGGCCGACGCCGACGATGCGGTCGGCGGGCTTGAGGACGCCGGCCCGTTCGGCGGGGCCGCCGGGCACCAGGCTGGCGACCTTGACGTACTCGCCGTCGGCCTGGAGCAGGGCGCCGATGCCTTCCAGCGAGAGCCGCATCTGGATGTCGAAGGACTCGCTCTGGCGCGGCGAGAGGTACTCGCTGTGGGGATCGATGCTGCCGGTCACCGCGGCCATGATCAGTCCGAACACGTCCTCGGCGTTGGTCTGGCGCAGCCGGGTCAGTTGGCCCTCGTAACGCTCGCGCAGCGTCTCCTCGATGGCCTCCGGCTCCTGGTCGCTGATCGTCAGGGTCAGGGCGGCGTTCTTCAGCCGCTTGGTCCAGAGTTCGTCGAGGGCCGACTCGCTGGCCGGCCAGGGAGTGTCCTCGCGGTCGAGCAGCATGCGCTGGTCGCCGTCGAAGCGGAAATCGAGGCCGGCGTCGACCCGGGCGACCAGCCACTCGAGGCGGGCCTCGGCACGCTCGTGGTAGCGGCGGTAGAGGGCAAAGGGGCGCGACAGATCGCCGTCCAGGATGGCGTCGTCCAGGGTCGTCGCCAGGTCCTCGAAGGCCGTCACGTCGCGGCGCAGCAGGTAGGCGCGCTGGCCGTCCAGCAGGTCCAGGTAGCGGTCGAAGGCCTGCCGCGACCAGGCGTCGTCGAGGCTGACGTCCGCATAATGGCCGTAGCGCAGCGACTCGGCCACCTCCACGGCGGCCTGGTGCTGGGCGTCGCTGGGCGCGAGCGCCGCCAGGGCCGGCCCCGTCCCCAGCAGCAGGGCCAGGGTCGCCGCGCGCCCCAGGGTCACAATCAGGCTCATCGATGAAGCACTCCCGGATTCATGTACACTCTAACGTCCAGACTGCGAATCGGCTCGCGAGTTGCATGGACCGAGCCGGCATTGTAGCAGTTCGACCGACCTCCCAAGACCCCAGGAACCGCAATTTCAGAGGAGCCTCATGCCCCAGGATGCCCGTCTCGAGCGGCTGCTCGATTTCCTGCGCCGATCCCCCACCCCCTGGCATGCCACCGCCAACATGGCCGAGCGGCTCGAGGCCGAGGGCTATCGTCGCCTCGACGAGACCCGGCCCTGGCGGCTGACGCCGGGCGAGAAGGTCTACGTGACCCGCAACGAGTCCTCGATCATCGCGATGCAACTGCCCACCGGGGGCCTCTCGGCGCTGCGCATGATCGGCGCCCATACCGACAGTCCCGGCCTGCGGCTCAAGCCCCATGCCGCCCAGACCGCCGCCGGCTGGCTGCAGCTCGGCGTCGAGGTCTACGGCGGCGCCCTGCTGGCGCCCTGGTTCGACCGGGACCTGGGGCTGGCCGGGCGGGTCCACGTGCGCCATCCCGATGGCCGGCTGGAGGGCCTGCTACTGCACGTCGACCGTGCGGTGGCCATCATCCCCAGCCTGGCCATCCACCTGGATCGCGAGGCCAACAACGGCCGGGCCATCAATGCCCAGACCGAGATGGCCCCGGTCCTGCTGCAGGGGGGCGGCAATGCCGACCTGGAACGGCTGCTGCGCGACTGGCTGGCGGCCGAGCACGGGCTCGAGGAGGTCGAGGTGATCGACTTCGAGCTGGCCTTCCACGACATGCAGCCCCCGGCCCGGGTCGGCGTCGAGGGCGAGCTGATCGCCTCGGCACGACTGGACAACCTGCTGTCCTGCTTCATCGGCCTGGAGGCCCTCCTGGAGTCCGACGGGACGCAAGGGGCGTTGCTGGTGGCCAATGACCACGAGGAGGTCGGCAGCGCCAGCGCCTGCGGGGCCCAGGGGCCCTTCCTGGGCGACGTGCTGCGCCGGGTCAACGCCCAGCTCGGCGAGGGGAGCGAGGAGGACTACATCCGCCTGATCCAGGCGTCCCGGATGATCTCCTGCGACAACGCCCACGCCCTGCACCCCAACTTCCGCGACAAGCATGACGCCGCCCATGGGCCGGCCCTCAACGGCGGGCCGGTGATCAAGGTCAACGCCAACCAGCGCTACGCCACCAACAGCGCCACGGCGGCGCTGTTCCGCGAGCTGTGCCGGGAGGCCGACGTGCCGGTCCAGACCTTCGTCACCCGGGCCGACATGGGCTGCGGCAGCACCATCGGGCCGATCACCGCCACCGAGCTCGGGGTGCCGACCCTGGACGTGGGCGTGCCGCAGTGGGCCATGCACTCGATCCGCGAGACGGCCGGTAGCCAGGACGTGGCGCACCTGGCCCGGGTGCTGACCGCCTTCGTCAATCGCGCCGAGTTGCCCTGAGGCCAGGGGCGAGCCACGGGCGGCGAGCTATGAGCTGCGGGCGGCGAGTTGCAAGATAGACTGGTCGCCCGAAGCCCGAAGCCCGAAGCCCGAAGCCCGAAGCCCGAAGCCCGAAGCCCGAAGCCCGAAGCCCGAAGCCCGAAGCCCGAAGCCAAAAAAAGCCCGCCTGGCGAACCAGGCGGGCTTTTCGGGATCTGGTGGCTACGCCCTGACTCGAACAGGGGACCCCATCATTATGAGTGATGTGCTCTAACCAACTGAGCTACGTAGCCGTGCAACGGGGGCGAATATTACCGGTGCCGCCCCCGCCCGTCAAGGACTCGGGCCTCAGACGTTGAAGCGGAAGTGGATGACGTCGCCATCCTGGACGACATAGTCCTTGCCTTCCAGGCGCCACTTGCCGGCGTCCTTGGCGCCCTGCTCGCCGCCCAGCGCCACAAAGTCCTCGTAGCTCACCACTTCCGCGCGGATGAACCCCTTCTGGAAGTCGGTGTGGATCACGCCGGCGGCCTCCGGCGCGGTGGCGCCCTGCTTGACGGTCCAGGCGCGGACCTCCTTCACCCCGGCGGTGAAGTAGGTCTGCAGGCCGAGCAGGGCATAACCGGCGCGGATCACCCGATCCAGGCCCGGCTCCTCCATGCCCATCTCGTCGAGGAACATGGCGCGTTCCTCGTCCTCCAGCTCGGCGATCTCCGCCTCGATCTGGTTGCACACCGGCACCACCACCGCGCCTTCCTCGGCGGCGATCTCGTTGACCACCGCCAGGTAGGGATTGTCCTCGAAGCCGTCCTCGTTGACGTTGGCGATGTACATGGTGGGCTTGAGGGTCAGGAAGCCGAAGCTCTTCAGCTGACGCTTCTCGTCGTCGTCCAGGCCGAAGCTGCGCAGCGGCTGGCCCTCGGCGAGGTGGGGCTGGATGCGGTCGAGGATGGCCTTGGTGGCGATGGCCTCCTTGTCGCCGCCCTTGACCACCCGGGCCAGGCGCTGGATGGCGCGCTCGACCGTGTCCAGGTCGGCCAGGGCCAGCTCCAGGTTGATGGTCTCGATGTCGGCGCGGGGATCGACCTGGTTCGACACGTGGATGACGTTGTCGTTGTCGAAGCAGCGCACCACGTGGGCGATGGCCTGGGTCTCGCGGATGTTGGCCAGGAACTGGTTGCCCAGGCCCTCGCCCTTGGAGGCGCCCGCCACCAGGCCGGCGATGTCGACGAACTCCATGGTGGTGGGGATGACCTTCTCGGGCTTGACGATCTCGGCCAGCCGGTCGAGCCGGGGGTCCGGCATCGGCACGATGCCCACGTTGGGCTCGATGGTGCAGAAGGGGAAGTTCTCGGCGTCGATGCCCGACTTGGTCAGGGCATTGAAGAGGGTGGACTTGCCCACGTTGGGCAGGCCGACGATACCGCAGTTGAAACCCATGGGATCTTCCTGGAAAGAGAGTTCGATGGTGGCGATTGGCCGGTATTCTACGGGACGCCTTCGGCGCGAGCCACAAGCCTGAAGCTGGAAGCTGGAAGAAGCCCCCTACCGGGCTTCGCACGGAGCGATAAGCAATAAGCTTGAAGCTGGAAGAGCCCGGATTCCGTCCGGGAGATTGGAGCTGGAAGAGCGGCACTGCGTGCCTGGAAGCTGGAAGAAACCCTTTGACTAGGATTCTGGGGGCAATATGCTGCCTTCCAGCTTCCAGCTTCCAGCTTCCAGCTTCCAGCTTCCAGCTTCCAGCTTCCAGCTTCCAGCTTCCAGCTTCCAGCTTCCAGCTTCCAGCTTCCAGCTGGCTTTTCCGCCTCAGGCGGAAAAGCTGTGCAGCCGCTGCATCGCGCGGGTCCAGTCGCCGGCCACGGCCTGGGGCAGGGTGGCCAGGCACTCGTCGATGGCCGCGTCGATGGCGGTGCGGTCGGCCTTGCCCGGTCGGCCCAGCACGTAGTTGGTGACCAGCCGGGCGTCGCCGGGGTGCCCGATGCCGATGCGCAGGCGGTGGAAGGACTTGTCGTTGCCCAGCGCGCGGATGATGTCGCGCAGCCCGTTATGGCCGCCATGGCCGCCACCGGTCTTGTAGCGGGCGGTGCCGGGCGGCAGGTCCAGCTCGTCGTGGGCCACCACCCGCTCCCCCGGGGCGAGCTTGAAGAACTGCACCAGCGCCGCCACGGCCCCGCCGCTGCGATTCATGAAGGTGGTGGGCTCGAGCAGGTGCAGATCCTGATCGCCCAGGCGGATGCGGGCGTAGCGCCCCAGGAACTTCTTGTCCGGGCGCAGCTCGGTGCCGCTGTCCCGTGCCAGGGCCTCGAGCAGCCAGGCACCGGCGTTGTGCCGGGTGGCTTCGTATTCCGTGCCGGGGTTGGCCAGCCCGATGATGGCTTTGACCTGACTCATCTTCGCTGCCTCCAACGAATCATCTGGAACGACTCCTGGCATCGCGCCGGCGGAGGGAGGTCCGCCGGCGGCGGTGGGCCACAAAAAAAATCAAGCGCCGGAGCGCTTGATCGGGATGACGCGAGCCGCGCCCTGCGGCGCGGCCCTGGGCGACGCCGAGTTACTCGGCGCTGCCTTCGCCCTCTTCGCCTTCGCCCTCGGCTTCCTCGCCTTCCTCGGCTTCCTCGCCGCGGACCTTGGCCTGGGTGATGCTCAGCACGGCGTTGTCATACTCCTCGCCGTGGCTCAGGGCCACCAGGGTCACGCCGGCCGGCACGCTCAGGTCGGACAGGTGCAGGGTGGTACCCAGGGCGACATCGGCGATGTCGACTTCCAGGTAGTCCGGCAGGTCCTTCGGCAGGCAGCTGACCTCGACCTCGTTGGCCAGGACGTGCAGCTCGCCGCCCTCATCCTTGACGCCCTTGGCGGTCTCGGCGTTCACCACGTGCAGCGGGACGCGCATGGTGATCTCGTGGGTGGCGTCGATGCGCATGAAGTCGGCGTGGGTCACCAGCGGCTTGTAGGGGTGACGCTGGAGGTCACGCACCACGACCTGCTGGTCCTTGCCGTCGACCTTCAGGTTGATCACGGAAGAGAAGAAGGCCTCTTCCTCGATCGCCTTGTAGAAGCTGGTCTTGTCGACGGCGATGGGCTGCGGCGCCTGCTCGCCACCATAGATGATGGCCGGCACCTGCTCGTTCGCACGACGCAGGCGGCGGCTCGCACCTTTCCCCAGGTCGTTACGAACGCTGGCTGTGAGAGTGTAGTCGGACATGGGATTGCCTCTTGCTTTGAAGTAAGGAGCCACCGAGGCCCGCGACCAGGCCTCGGTGGTTCCATTCGCTCCGGCGAGCCGGAGCACGTTATCCGCGCGATGTCCTGCGGCGGCGACGGGCGCGCGCTCAGTGGAACATGGCGCTGACGGATTCCTCGTTGCTGACGCGGCGGATCGCCTCGGCGATCAGGCCGGCCACGCTGAGCTGACGGATGCGGCCGCTGCGCCGGGCCGGCTCGGCGAGGGGGATGGTGTCGGTGACCACCACCTCGTCGAGCACCGAACCGGTGATGTTGTCCACCGCGGGGCCCGACAGGATCGGGTGGGTGGCGTAGGCCACCACGCGGCGCGCGCCGTGATCCTTGAGTGCCTCGCCGGCCTTGCACAGGGTGCCGGCGGTGTCGATCATGTCGTCCACCACCACGCAGGTGCGATCCTGGATCTCGCCGATGATATGCATCACCTGGGCCTGGTTGGCCTGGGGGCGACGCTTGTCGATGATCGCCAGGTCGGCATTGAGCTGCTTGGCGATCGCCCTGGCGCGGACCACGCCGCCGACATCGGGCGACACCACGACCAGGTCGTCGTAGTTCTGGCGCTCGATGTCGTCGAGCAGGATCGGCGAGCCGTAGACGTTGTCCACCGGGACGTCGAAGAAGCCCTGGATCTGGTCGGCATGGAGGTCCATGGTCATGACCCGGTCGACGCCGGCCTTGACCATCATGTCGGCGACGATCTTGGCGGAGATCGGTACCCGCGCGGAGCGGACGCGACGGTCCTGGCGGGCATAGCCGAAGTAGGGGACCACGGCGGTGACCCGGCTGGCGGAGGCCCGGCGCAGGGCGTCCACCATCAGGATCATCTCCATCAGGTTGTCGTTGGTCGGTGCACAGGTGGGCTGCAGGACGAACACGTCCTTGCCGCGCACGTTCTCGTTGATCTCGACCGCGACTTCGCCGTCACTGAACTGGCCGACTGTGGCGTTGCCCAGCCGGTTGTCCAGGCTCTCGGCAACCTTCTGGGCGAGTTCGGGATTGGCGTTCCCGGCGAAAACCATCAATTTTGACACGCGCAGCCACCTTTGCAGTGTTGGGTCATCAGGGTTTGGATCGGGTCGTCCGGAAGGGAAATGGCTGGGGTAGCAGGATTCGAACCTGCGCATGGCGATACCAAAAACCGCTGCCTTACCGCTTGGCTATACCCCAGCAACCTTTACCGTGCCGGATCGAGCCTTGGGCCGCCGTGGAGGGCGGTCATCGATCCAGAGCATCATGGAGAGGAGAGCGATTGCATCCGCGGGCCTTGAAGGCCTGCCAGCGCTTCGGCATCTCGGCCAGCAGCGCCTCGGCATCCGTCTCGTGTTCCAGCCGGGCGAAGACACAGGCGCCGGTGCCGGTCAGCATCGCGGGTGCCCTGTCGCTCAACCAGTCGAGCGCGCTTGCGACCTCGGGATAGCGCTCCCGGACCGTGGCCTCGCAGTCGTTGCGCCAGCTCGCCGTTCCCCCCTGAAGTGCGCGCGCCATGGTAATCGGGGCCGTATCCCGTGTCAATTGCGGCGCCTGGAACACCGCCGGCGTGGACACCGCCACGCCGGGATGGACCACCACGAACCAGGGCGTGTCGAGGTCCACCGGCGTGAGCCTCTCGCCCACGCCTTCGGCCCAGGCGGCGTGGCCGTGCACGAACACCGGCACGTCGGCGCCCAGGGCCAGGCCCACCGCGGCGAGCGCCTCCAGGGACAGGCCCAGCCCCCAGAGGCGGTTGAGACCGATCAGGGCGGTGGCGGCATCGCTGCTGCCACCGCCCAGGCCGCCGCCCATGGGCAGGCGCTTGAGCAGGTGGAGGTCGGCGCCGCGGCGACAGCCGGTGGCCTCGCGCAGCCGTCGGGCCGCGCGCAGGATCAGGTTGTCCGCATCGGCGACGCCTTCCAGGGCCGGCGTCAGGGACAGCTCGGCGTCGTCCCGTGGGGCGAGGGTCAGGGTGTCGCCGTGATCGAGGAACTGGAACAGTGTCTGCAGCTCATGGTAGCCGTCGGCGCGCCGGCCGGTGATGTGCAGCATGCGGTTGAGCTTGGCCGGGGCGGGCAGGACCAGGGGCGGAAGGTCAGACATCGAGGAGCTCCGGCTGCCAGCGGGTGACCACGAGGGTGACGTCCAGGTCGCCGTAGGTCAGCGTCATGCGTCGGGGAAGCCAGAGACCGTCGGCCCGGGTCCAGTCGCGATAGTCGATGGTCCAGCCGTCCTGCTCGAGGCGGGCCGGGAAGCCCCGGCCATCGCGTTCCAGGCGATGCGGGCGCGCCGCCGCCGGCAGCCCCCGCACCCAGTCGGTCAGTGCCGCCACCGGCAGCGACCAGCCGAGGCGCTGGCGCATCAGCGCCTCGGGGCTCTCGGCCTCGAAGCGCCCCTCCCCGGTGGTCAGGGAGACGCGGCCCGTCCGGCCCTCCAGTACGCTGCGACCGCTGCCGAAGGGGCCGCTGAGCAGCAGGCGGAAGTGGTAGGGCGTCTGGCGCCAGTCCAGGTTGGCGCTGGTGGAGTCATCGGGGGTGCGCAGGCCGACCTTGCCGGTCAGCTCCCAGGTGTCGAGGGTCGCCAGTCGTGCGCGCTGGGCCTCCCAGGTCTCGGCGCTGCGCGTCGCGTCCGTGGGTGCCGGCCGGCTGGCGCAACCGGCCAGCAGGCCGAAGGCGAGCACCAGCCAGAACAAGGAGAGGAGAGCGGGACGTCGCATGGTCGATTCCGTCAGGGGTGGGTCAGGGCGCAAGCGCGGGTATGCGCTCGAGCAGCTCGTCGATCCGCGGGCGCGTCTCGAAGCGTTCCAGGGCGGTGGCCATCAGCTCGCGGGCCCGCTCCCGCCGGTCGAGCGCCCAGAGCACCTCGATCAGGTGGGCGCCGACCTCCTGGTCGGGCAGGGCGTCCCAGGCCCGTTCCAGCCACGGCAGGGCCGCCTCGGGGTCGCCGAGCCGATATTCGACCCATCCCCGGCTGTCGAGGATGGCCGGGTTGTCCGGCTCGATCTCGAGGGCGCGCTCGATCAGCGCCCTGGCCTCCTCGAGGCGGCCCTCGAGGTTCTCGTCGGCCAGGGTGTAGCCCAGGGCGTTCAGGGCGTTGGCGTTGTCGGGATCGCGCGCGATGATGGCGCGCAGGTCGGCTTCCATCGCCGCCAGGTCCCCGTCCTGGTAGGCACGCATGGCCCGTTGGTAACGCAGCCGGGCATCGTCGGGGTCGGCGGCGAGGCGGCTGTCGAGCAGGGCGTCCGCCTGGGCCCTCGCCCCGGCCTCGTCGAGCAGCTCGACCTCCAGGGCGGTCAGGGAGGAGGCGGCCTCGGGGTGACGCAGGCGCTCGATGCGCAGGAAGGCGCGGGCGTCGAGCAGCCGGTCGTCCTCGATCAGCATGCGCGCCGCACTGGCCCGGGAAAACAGGAATTCCTCGCCTTCCGGTACCTGGCGGTAATAGAGGAGGGCGTTGTCCACCTCGCCCTCCTGCTCGGCGATCCCGCCGAGCAGCAGGAAGGCCAGGGGCGGGGTGTCGTCGCCGCCGGTCAAGGGCAGCAGCAGGCGGCGGGCCGGGCGCGGGTGGCCTTCCTCGAGATAGAGGCGGGCCAGGGCCAGGCGCAGTTCGGGACGGTCGCCGTGGTCGGCCAGCAGGGCATCGGTGTGGGCCTCGGCGCGTGCCAGGTTGTCCAGGCGGATCTCGGCCTGGGCCAGCAACAGCATCAGCCGGGGATCGCCGGTCGCTACAGCCAGTCCTTCCCTGGCCGAGGCCCGGGCGCGTTCCGGGGCGCCACTCTCCAGGGCCAGCATCGCGCGGACGCGCCAGGCCTCGGGCTGCTCGGGGAAGCGTTCGATCAGCTGCTCGAGCCGCCGATGCGACGCCTCGATGTCGCCCTCGGCGGCCTCGAGCAGCGTCATGGCGAGGCCGGCCTCCAGGTCGTCGGCCTCGGCCTCCGCCAGGTGCTCGGCGAGGCGCCTCCTGAGCGGAGTCGGGTCGGCGCCGGCCTCCAGGGCTCCCTCGACGAAGTCCAGCAGTGAGCCCGTGTCCTCCCCGTCCAGCGTCAGGCGCTGTTCCAGGGCGGTGCTCCAGTCGCCGCGCTGCATGGCCAGGCTGGCCAGCAGGCGGGCGGGAGCCTCGCTGCCGGGGGTCAGGGCCTGCCAGCGACGGGCGGCTTCCTCGAGCAGCGCCGGATCCTCGTCGAATCGCGCGGCCAGGGCGGCCCGCCGGGCGAGCTCGGGGGCCCCGTAGCGTTCCGCGGTGGCCAGGAAGCCGCGGGTGGCGCGACGGTAGTCGCCGCGCTGCCCCGCGAGCTCTGCCACCAGTAGGGTCGACAGGCCCTCGGCGTCGAGACCGCGGCTGACCGGCGGCGCATCGGCCAGCGGATCCTCGGCCTGGGACGGGGCGGGCAGGGCTTGGCAACCGCCGAGGGCGAGGGCCAGCCCGAGGGGGGCGAAGAGGGGGCGACGGAGAAGCGTCATCAGGGATCCGCGGGGCATGCCGGTCTCGAGGTGTCGGTCGAGCCGCCAGCATAACGGCTTGACCGCGCCGGGCAAAGGCGCGGCCTTGCCGGGGCGCCTCGCGGCGATGGCCTGTGGTAGAATGCAGCGCCTTGGATCGGGTAGCGATCGCCGCTCACCCGCCGAAACACTCTCGCGAAGACGCCGACACGCATGACGCTTCTTGCCCTGGGAATTAACCACCGGACCGCGACCATCGAGGTGCGCGAGCAGGTCGCCTTCACCCCCGCTCAGCTCGAGGCCGCCCTGGACGAGTTGCGGGTGCTGCCCGAGGTGCGGGAGGCGGCCGTGCTGTCCACCTGCAATCGTACCGAGCTGTATTGCGTCACCGAGGGGGACGGCGAGGGCGCGATCCTGGAGTGGCTGGGACGGTTCCACGGGCTCGAGGTGGAGGACCTGAGCCGTTGTGCCTATCACTACCTCGATGACGAGGCCGCCCGCCATCTCATGCGGGTCGCGGTCGGGCTCGATTCCATGGTGCTCGGCGAGCCCCAGATCCTGGGACAGCTCAAGGAAGCCTATCAGGTGGCGCGCCGGACCCGCGGGATGGGCGGCGAGCTGGAGTGCCTCTTCCAGCAGACCTTCGCCGTGGCCAAGCGGGTGCGCACCGAGACCGACATCGGCCGGAACCCGGTGTCGGTGGCCTACGCCGCGGTCAGCCTGGCCAGCCGCATCTTCGACGACTTCTCGCGCTCCCGGGCGCTGCTGATCGGCGCCGGCGAGACGATCGAGCTGGTGGCCCGCCATCTCCACGAGGCCGGGGTGCGCCGGCTGACCGTGGCCAACCGCACCCGGGAGCGGGCCGAGCAGCTCGCCGGCCCGCTGGGCGGCGAGGCCATCACCCTGGACGAGATCCCCGCGGCGCTGATCGACGCCGACATCGTCATCGCCTCCACCGCGGCGCCGTTGCCGATCCTCGGCAAGGGCATGGTCGAGCGGGCCCTCAAGCGTCGCCGTCACCGGCCGGTGTTCATGGTCGACATCGCCGTGCCGCGGGACATCGAGCCCGAGGTGGGCGAGCTGGCCGACGTCTTCCTCTATACCGTCGATGACCTCGAGGAGGTCATCGAGGAGAACCGCCGCCATCGCCAGGTGGCCGCCGACCAGGCCGAGTCGTTGATCGAGCATGGCGTGGGTCGCTGGCAGCACGAGCGTCGCCTGCGCAGCGGCGGGGAGCTGATCCGTGACGTGCGTGCCCGGGGCGAGGCCCTGAGGGACCTGTCCCGGGATCAGGCCCTGGCGCGGCTGGCCCGCGGCGAGGACCCCGAGGCGGTGATCCGTCGCCTGGCCCACCAGCTGACCAATCGCCTGCTGCACCGCCCCACGGTGGCCCTGCGCGAGGCCGCCACCGACGAGCGCCAGGAGCTCCTGGAGGCGGCCGCGGCCCTGTTGCTGGACGATTCTTCCGACACTTCCCGATAGGACATCCTTGATGAAAGCTTCCCTGCGTCAGCGCCTCGACGCCTTCACCGAGCGCTTCGAGGAGCTCGCCGCCCTGCTGGCGGAGCCCGAGGTGATCGCCGACCAGGCCCGCTTCCGTGACTACTCCCGCGAATATGCCGAACTCGAACCCCTGGTGGAGGCCTGGCGCGAGTATCGCGGCGTGGAGGGCGACATCGAGGCCGCCGAGGCCCTCGCCGACGATGCCGACGCCGAGATGCGCGAACTGGCCGAGCCGGCCCTCGGCGAGGGCCGCGAGCGCCTGGAAGGGCTCGAGGCCCGTCTCAAGCAGCTGCTGATCCCCCGCGACCCGGACGATGCCGGCAACGTCTTCCTGGAGATCCGCGCCGGTACCGGCGGCGACGAGGCGGCGCTGTTCGCCGGTGACCTGTTTCGCATGTATTCCCGCTATGCCGAGCAGCACGGCTGGCGCGTGGAGGTGGTCAGCGCCAGCCACGGCGACCAGGGCGGCTACAAGGAGATCATCTCGCGGATCAAGGGCGAGGGGGTCTATGCGCGACTGAAGTTCGAGTCCGGTGCCCATCGGGTCCAGCGAGTGCCCGCCACGGAGTCCCAGGGACGCATCCATACCTCGGCCTGCACCGTGGCGGTGATGCCCGAGGCCGACGAGGTGGGCGAGGTGGACATCAATCCCAATGACCTGCGGGTCGACACCTTCCGCTCCAGCGGCGCCGGCGGCCAGCACGTCAATACCACGGACTCGGCGATCCGCATCACCCACCTCCCCACCGGGGTGGTGGTGGAGTGCCAGGAGGAGCGCAGCCAGCACAAGAACCGGGCCAAGGCCATGTCGCTGCTCGCCGCGCGCCTCAAGCAGGCCGCCCAGGACAGCCAGCGACAGCAGCAGGCCGACGAGCGCCGCTCCCTGGTGGGCTCCGGGGACCGCAGCGAGCGCATCCGGACCTACAACTTTCCCCAGGGCCGGGTCACCGACCATCGCATCAACCTGACCCTCTACAAGCTGTCCGAGGTGATCGGCGGCGAACGACTCGACGAGGTGATCGAGCCGTTGATCCACGAGTACCAGGCCGAGCAGCTGGCGGCCCTGCAGCAGGAGGCCTGATGCGTCTCGACCTGCTGCTGGCCCGTGCCACCGAGCGGCTGGCGGCGGCCGGCTCGCCGAGCGCGCGCCTCGATGCCGAAGTGCTGCTCTGTCACGTGCTGGGCGTCGACCGCACCTGGCTGTATACCTGGGGCGACCGCGAGGCCGGCGCCGAGACCGAGGCGCGTTTCGAGGCCCTGGTGGCGGCTCGCGTCGAGGGACGGCCGGTCGCGCACCTGACCGGCGAGCGCGAATTCTGGGGGTTGCCCCTGGCCACCTCGCCGGCAACCCTGATCCCCCGCCCGGACACCGAGACCCTGGTGGAGGCCGCGCTGGAGCGCGCCGGGCCCTCGGGACGGTTGCTGGACCTGGGCACCGGCACCGGCGCCGTGGCCCTGGCCTTCGCCAGCGAGCGACCGAGCTGGACGGTAACCGGTGTCGACCTGCGACCCGAGGCGGTGAGCCTGGCCCGCGACAACGCCGCGCGGCTGGGGCTCGAGCGGGTCCGCTTCCTGGCCAGCGACTGGTTCGTCGCGCTGGCCGGCGAGTGCTTCGAGCTGATCGTCTCCAACCCCCCCTACATCGCCGAGGACGATCCTCACCTCGCGCGGGGGGATGTGCGCTTCGAGCCTCGCAGTGCCCTGGTAGCGGCCGAGGCAGGCCTGGCCGACCTGCGCCACCTGGTGACGGCCTCCCGACGGCATCTCGCTTCCGAGGGCTGGTTGCTGCTGGAGCATGGGGCGGGGCAGGGCGCGGCGGTGCGCGAGGCGCTGGCGGCGGCCGGCTACCGGGAGGTGGCGAGTCGGTGCGACCTGGCCGGGCTGGAGCGTGTCAGCCTGGGACGGCGTTGAGGAAAGGCGAGCTAAATCAGCGCTTCCTTGAGCGCGGGGGTGGAGGCGGTCCCCCGGGCTGTGTTACACCTAAAAACAGAAAAAAACGCCAACCGTCGCCCCCATGTCATGCATGAATACCAGATGTCGTCGTTTTTGCGGTGATTTTCAGGTGAAGGCTCGGCGGCGGTCCGATCGACAACGCTGACCGGCGTGCCAGGACCACAATGAAAACCAAGACCCGCTCGCTCGACCGTATCGACCTCAAGATCCTGCGCTGCCTGCAGGAGAACGCCCGCATCTCCTACGTCGACCTGGCCTCCCAGGTCGGCCTGTCCACCACGCCCTGCCTGGAACGCGTCAAGCGCCTGGAACGCTCCGGCGTGATACGCGGCTACAAGGCGCTGCTCGATCCCCGGGCGCTCAAGGCCAACCTGCTGGTGTTCGTCGAGATCAGCCTCGAGACACAGTCGCCATCGGTGTTCGACGAGTTCCGCCGGGCCGTGGCCAAGCTCCCCCAGATCCAGGAGTGCCACCTGGTGTCGGGCCAGTTCGACTATATCCTCAAGTGCCGGATCCCCGAGATGTCGGCCTATCGCCAGCTACTCGGCGAAGTGGTGCTGACCCTTCCCGGGGTCAAGGAGTCCAAGAGCTACGTGGTGATGGAGGAGGTCAAGGAGGAGTTCTCCCTGCATATTCCCGACATCGAGGAGTTCGAGGACAAGTGAGTGCGATGAACGACCAGGCGCTGCTGCGCTACAGCCGCCAGATCATGCTCGAGCAGATCGACATCGCCGGCCAGGAGCGCCTGTTGGCCGGTCACGCCCTGGTCATCGGGGCCGGGGGGCTGGGGTCGCCGGTGGCGCTCTACCTGGCCGCGGCCGGCATGGGACGCCTGACCCTGGTCGACGACGACGTCGTGGAGCTGTCCAACCTGCAGCGCCAGATCGCCCACGGCACGGCCGACCTCGATCGGCCCAAGGCCGAGTCGGCTCGCGAGGCCGCCCTGGCGGTCAACCCGGACGTCGAGGTCCGGGCGATCACCGCCCGACTCTCGGGCGAGGCCCTGGAGGCCGAGGTCGCCGCGGCCGACGTGGTGCTGGACTGCACCGACCGCTTCTCCAGCCGCTACGCCATCAACGCCGCCTGCCGCGCGGCCCGCGTGCCGCTGATCTCGGGGGCGGCGATCCGCTTCTCCGGCCAGTTGGCCGTCTTCGATCCCCGCGACCCCGAGGCGCCCTGTTATGCCTGCCTCTATCCGCCGGGGGAGGGCGGCGACGAGGAGCTGCGCTGCGCCGAGAACGGCGTGGTGGCACCCCTGGTCGGTCTCATCGGCTGTTTCCAGGCGCTGGAGGCCGTGAAGCTGGTCGCGGGGGCCGGCCAGCCGCACCGAGGGCTCTCCGCCTTCGATGGCCTCAGCGGCCAGTGGCGCCACTTCCGCGTGCCTCGCGATCCCGCCTGTCCGGTGTGCGGCGACTGAACCGTGCCGCGGTCCCGTCAGGCCCTGTCCGGGCCCGTCACCGACTTCGACATCCGCCTGTTGCGGGTCTTCAAGGCCGTCGCCGAGTGCGGCGGTTTCGCCGCCGCGGAGGGGCGCCTGGGCATCGGCCGGTCGGCCATCAGCCTGCACATGAACGACCTGGAACGACGTCTCGGCCTGAAGCTGTGCCGCCGGGGCCGAGGCGGCTTCGCCTTGACCGAGGAGGGCCGCGAGGTCCTGGAGGCGGCGCGGCGCCTGCTCGCCGGCCTCGAGGCCTTCCGGACCGAGGTCAACGCCCTGCACGAGAGCCTGCGGGGGGAGCTGGACATCGGCGTCACCGACACCCTGGTGAGCCTGCCCCAGATGCGGGTCTCCCACGCGCTCGCCGAGCTGAAGGCGCGGGGCCCGGACGTGCGGGTGCACATGCACATGGACCCCCCGGGCGAGATCGCCCGGGCGGTGCTCGACGGGCGCCTGCACCTGGGCGTGGTGCCGGCGGTCAACCTGCCGCCCGCCCTGGACAGCCGCCCGCTCTACGAGGAAGTGTCGCGGCTCTACTGTGCCAGCGACCATCCGCTGTTCGAGGCGCCCCCGGCGGCGGTCCCCGAGCGCCTCGACGCCTGGGACGCCGTGGTGCCGTCCTATCCGCTGCCCGAGGCCGGCCGCCAGCAGCAGGCTCGGCTCAACCGCACCGCCACCGCCTCGGACCGGGAAGGGGCGGCCTTCCTGATCCTCACCGGCGCCTATCTCGGCTTCCTGCCCGACCACCAGGCCGCGCCCTGGGTGGCGGCGGGGCGGCTCCGGCCGTTGTGGCCCGAGGAGTGCCATTTCCGGACTCCCTTCGTCGCCATCACCCGCCGGGATCGTCGCCCCAACCGGGTGCTCGAGACCTTCCTGGAGGCGCTGGCCTCATCCTGAAGCGGTGAGGGGAGCGGGGAGCTGTTACCATTGCCTACGTATTCTTCAGGAAAGCCGAGTCATGAAGCGAAAACCCGCTGTCACCTCCCGCGATGTGGCTGAGCTCGCCGGGGTCTCCCAGTCGGCCGTGAGCCGCTGCTTCTCTCCCAAGGCGAGCATCTCCGAGAAGACTCGCCGCAAGGTGCTGGCCGCGGCCAAGGAGCTTGGCTATCGCCCCAACAGCATCGCCCGCTCGCTGATCACGCGCTCGTCGCGCACCATCGCCCTGGTACTGTCCAGCCTCAACAACATGTTCTACCCCATGGCCGTGGAGAAGGCCTCGCTGCGCTTCCAGGAAGAGGGCTACCACCTGCTGTTGTTCGTGGTCCCCGAGGATGGTGATTTCGCCGGCGTGCTGGATCGCATCCTCCAGAGCCAGGTGGACGGCATCCTGATGATGTCGGCCCTGCTGACCTCATCCCTGGCCCGGGAGTGCGTTGATACCGGCATTCCCGTGGTCCTGATCAATCGCAGCGTGGAGCTGGAGGGCATCAGCCAGGTCTCCAGCGACAACTACCACGGTGGCTTCTGGGCGGGGAGCTACCTCGCCATGGGCGGGCACCGGCGGGTCGCCTATCTGGCCGGGCTGGAGTCGTCCTCCACCAGCCACTACCGCTATCGGGGCGTCTGCGATGGCCTGGCCTCGCACGGACGGCAGTGCGATACCGTCATGCACGGCGACTACGATTTCGAGCAGGCCCGCCAGGCGACCCGCGAGCTCTTCGACAGCCCGGACCGCCCCGATGCGCTGTTCGCCGCCAGCGACCACATGGCGGTGGCGGCGCTGGAGACCCTGCGCCATGAGCTCGGGCTGCGCGTTCCCGAAGACGTGTCGGTGATCGGTTTCGACGATACCCCGGTGGCCGCCTGGCCCAGCTATCGACTGACCACGGTCCGCCAACCGGTGGATCAGATGATCGAGGAGGCGACGACCCTGCTGCTCAAGCAGATCGGCGACGGGGTGATCAGCGCCGAGCGGCGGGTACTGCCGGTGACCCCCATCCTGCGCGATACGGCGCGCCGCCCCGGCGCCCAGGGTGCCGGGGACGGTTAGCCGGACATCACCGGATTATCCTTTGGTCGAAACCTGCTGGCCTGCCAGGCGGCAGGCCTTTTTTATCTAGCTGACTGTAATGAGTTTTTGCGTCGCGACCGGGGAGGGTGTCGGCCCCTGGCGCTTTCCAGAGCGTTTTGCAAACGTATTCATTCTGTGCCATTTTTAGGCTTCCACCCCTCGATCGACACTCCGATAACGATAACGGAAGCCTGTGATGGAAAATTTCGGCGTACTCAACTGGACGATCCTGATCGTCTATCTGCTCGTGAACCTGGTGATGGGTTCGGTGCTGAGCAAGAAGGTCCACAGCGCCGAGGACTACTACCTGGGCAACAAGACCACTCCCTGGTGGGCCATCGGCCTCTCGGTGATGGCCACCTACGTCAGCGCCATGTCCTTCCTCGGCGGTCCAGCCTGGTCCTATGGGAGCGGCATGGGCGTGATGATGATCCAGATCAACTACCCGCTGGTGGTCTTCCTGGTGATCACGCTGTTCCTGCCGTTCTTCTACAACAGCGGCGTCGTGTCCATCTACGAGTATCAGGAGCGGCGCTTCGGCAAGAAGGCCCGCGGCGTCATGTCGATCATCTTCATGATGACCCAGGCGCTGTCTTCCGCGGCGGTGCTCTACGCGACGGCCCTGGTGATGGCTTACATCACCGGCGTCGACGTGGTCACCGCCATCGTGGTGATCTCGCTGATCGCCCTGGTCTACACCATGATGGGCGGCATCACCGCGGTGATCTGGACCGACGTGCTGCAGGCGGTCATCCTGCTGATCGGCGCGGTGATCATCTTCTACGCCCTGATCGATCGCATGCCCGAGTCGCTGGGCGCTTCCCTGGAGGCGCTGCAGGCCAAGGGCAAGATGAATATCCTCGACTGGTCCTTCGACCTCGGCGTGTCGGCCACCGTGTGGTCCGGCGTCATCGCGATGACCCTCTACCACGTCACCGTCTACGGCGCTAACCAGATGGTGGTGCAGCGCGCGCTGGCCGCCAAGAATATCGGCGACGCCAAGAAGTCCTTCATGTTCATGGGCTTCGCCGCCTTCTTCATCTACTTCCTGTTCCTGCTGATGGGCGTGCTGTTCTTCCATTACTACGATGGCCGCGAGTTCGAGAACAGCAACACCATCGTGCTGCAGTTCGCCGCCGAATACGGCCTGCCGGGGCTGCTGGGGATTGTCGCCGCCGCCGTGGTGGCCGCGTCCATGTCCAGCCTCGACTCGGCGCTGAACTCCCTGGCCACCGTGACCACGGTCGACTTCTACGAGAAGTACTTCCGCAAGGACGCCAGCTCCCAGCACTACCTCAAGGCCTCGCGCTGGTTCACCGTGGTCTGGGCCGTGCTGATCGTGGTCCCGGCGATTCTCTTCGCCCAGAACGAGGGCTCGGTGCTCGAGCTGCTGACCAAGGCCGGCTCCTACTTCGTCGGCGCCAAGCTGAGCATGTACGGCCTGGGCTTCTTCTCCAAGCACACCACCGAGCGCGGCCTGCTGGTGGGCGTCGCGGCCGGCTTCGCGGTGGTCTGGTTCGTGGCCACCAGCACCGAGGTCACCTGGCCCTGGTTCTGCGCCATCGGCGCCGGCGTGAACATCAGCGTCTCCTGGCTGGCCAGCCTGCTGCTGGACGGCCGTCAGGCCGAGTACTCCGAGTACACCATCAAGGGCCAGAAGGCGATGTTCCGCGAGCAGGGGCTGCCCACCGAGGAGGGCGGCTGGTCGCGGCTGCCCGGCAAGGTGGACAACGTGAGCTGGCTGCTGGTGGTGTTCTTCTTCGCCACCATGATCGCCCTGTACCTCTTCACCGCCGGTATCTGAGTCTCCCTTGACCCCGCGCCGTGAGGCGCCGGGTCTTTTTATCGACACATATTGCATTCGTATGCAAAGCGTGCCAGATTGACACCATGCACCGCCGGTGTGGCCTCGGTCGCCACCTCCGGCCCTCTGACAAGACCCATTAACGACAGCCGTGAGGACACTCCCATGATTCGTCATCTCAAGACCGGCGCTCCCGCCGACACCCGTGCCGAAGCCGATCGCAAGGTTCGCGAAGTGGTCGAGACCACCCTGGCCGACATCGAGGCCCGCGGCGACGCGGCCGTCCGCGAGCTCTCCGAGCGCTTCGATGGCTGGACGCCGGAAAGCTTCTTCCTGACCCAGGAAGAGATCGATCAGGCGATCAGCGAGGTCGACCCGCAGTCCCTGGAGGATATCCGCTTCGCCCAGGCCCAGGTGCGCCGCTTCGCCGAGGCCCAGCTGGCCTCCATGCAGCCGGTCGAGATCGAGAACAGCCCCGGCGTCATCCTGGGTCACAAGCACGTGCCCATCGAGGCGGTCGGCTGCTACATCCCCGGCGGCGGCTACCCGATGGTGGCCTCGGCCCACATGAGCGTGCTGACCGCCAAGGTGGCCGGCGTCAAGCGGGTGGTCGCCGCCGCGCCTCCCTACAAGGGCAAGCCGCACCCGGCCATCGTCGCCGCCATGCACCTGGCCGGCGCCGACGAGATCCTGGTGCTGGGCGGCGTTCAGGCCGTGGGCGGCATGGCCATCGGCACCGAGAGCATCGCGCCGGTGGACATGCTGGTCGGTCCGGGCAACGCCTTCGTCGCCGAGGCCAAGCGCCAGCTGTTCGGTCGCGTCGGCATCGACCTCTTCGCCGGCCCCACCGAGACCCTGGTGATCGCCGACGACAGCGTCGACGGCCTGCTGTGCGCCACCGACCTGCTGGGCCAGGCCGAGCACGGCACCAACTCCCCCTGCGCGCTGCTGACCACCTCCGAGCAGCTGGCCAAGGATACCGAGGCCGCCATCGCCGAGCTGCTCGAGAAACTGCCCACCGCCGAGGTCGCGCGCCAGTCGTGGGAGAATTACGGCGAGATCATCGTCTGCGATACTCACGAGGAGATGCTCCAGGTCGCCAACGAGATGGCCTACGAGCATGTCCAGGTGATGACCGAGAACCCGGACTGGTACCTGGAGAACATGGTCAACTACGGCGCCCTCTTCCTGGGGCCGCGCACCAACGTTTCCTACGGCGACAAGGTCATCGGCACCAACCACACCCTGCCGACCAAGAAGGCGGCGCGCTACACCGGCGGTCTGTGGGTCGGCAAGTTCCTCAAGACCTGCACCTACCAGAAGGTGCTGACCGACGAGGCTTCCGCCCGCATCGGCAGCTACTGCTCGCGGCTGTGCGCCCTGGAGGGCTTCGCCGGCCACGGCGAGCAGGCCAATGAGCGCGTGCGCCGCTACGGCAAGCGTGACGTTCCCTACGCCGGTCAGGTGGAAGCCTGAGGCGAGCCCGATAAGGAGGCAACCATGACGCTACCTCAGACACCGAGTTCGCGCCTCGACGGGCGCACGGCCCTAGTCACCGGGGCCAGCAAGGGCCTGGGGCTGGCGGCGGCCTGCGCCCTGGCCCAGGCCGGCGCCCATGTGATCCTGGTGGCCCGGGACCCCGCGGTGCTGGATGAAGCGGTGGCGGCAATGACCGCCGCCGGCCTCGACGCCGAGGGCCTGGCCCTCGACGTCACCGACACCGCCGCGGTGCGTGCGGCCCTGGCCGGCCGTCGCATCGACGTGCTGGTCAACAACGCCGGCACCAACCGGCCCAAGCCCCTGGGCGAAGTCGACGAGGCGGACTACGCGGCGGTCATGGACATCAATGTCCGCGCCGCCTATTTCCTTGCCCAGGCCGTGGCCGAGGTCATGCCGGAAGGCGGCTCGATCATCAACATGTCCTCGCAGATGGGGCATGTCGGGGCCGCCAACCGCACCCTCTACTGCACCTCCAAGGCGGCGGTGGAGGGCATGACCCGCTCGCTGGCCGTGGAGCTCGGTCCGCGCGGCATCCGCGTCAACAGCGTCTGCCCGACCTTCGTCGAGACGCCGATGACCCGGCCGTTCTTCGCCCAGCCGGGCTTCCGCGAGGAAGTGCTGGCGAAGATTCCGCTGGGGCGCCTGGGGCAGATCGAGGACATCATGGGGCCGGTGGCCTTCCTCGCCTCGGACGCCGCCGCCTTGGTGACCGGCGGCGCCCTGATGGTAGACGGCGGCTGGACCGCCCACTGACCCTGCAAGGAGAATTCCATGAGCCTGTCCGGCTTCGACAAGCGCTTCGACGACCTGCGCGACTACATCCTCAAGATCACCGAATGGATCTGGGAGGGGCGTGGCATCGACCTGATTCGCGACTACTACGCCGAGGATTGCCCGGTGAAGACCCCGGCCGGGGCCTTCAGCGGCGTGGAGGGCGTGATTCGCGGCACCCTGGAGACCCTTCAGGAGTTCCCGGACCGCACCCTGCTCGGCGAGGACGTGATCGACAGCGAGGATGCTCCCGGCACCTACTATTCCTCCCACCGCATCTTCTCCCACATGACCCACCAGGGGCATGGCGCCTTCGGCGCGCCCACCGGGGTGCGGCCCGCGCTGCCGACCGTGGCCGACTGCCTGTGCCGCGGCGACCGCATCGTCGACGAGTGGCTGGTGCGCGACCAGGCCGGCCTGGCCCTGCAGCTGGGCCATTCCCCCGAGGCCATGGGCCAGGCCCTGGCCGAGAAGGCCCCGATGCCCGGCCGTGAGGCGCTGGTTGATCGCTGGCGCGGACCCGAGGGGGACCTCGACATCGAGGCCCTGGGGCCGGTCGCCGAGCGCTACCGGGATCTCTGGCAGCACGGCCGCCTGGAGCGGCTGCGCACCGGCTACGACCGGGCCATCGACGCCAAGGTGCCCGGCGCCCGGACGCTGCGCGGCCATGACGACCTGGAGCGCTTCTGGTTCGGCTACAAGGCCGCCTTCCCGGCCGGCACCTTCCGGATCCACCACTGGATCGACCGCGAGGAGGCCGGCTCCCCGCGCCGCATCGCCCTGCGCTGGTCACTGGAGACCGCCCACCAGGGCGGTGGCGTGTTCGGCCCGGCCAGCGGCGCCCCGGTGGTGCTGCTGGGCATCACCCACGCCGAGCTGCGCGGCGACGTCGTGGTGCGCGAATGGCACCAGCTCGACGAGATCGCCATCCACGCCCAGATCGCCCAGCACCGCTCGTCCTGATGACCCGGCCCCCGGCGCTCGCTGCACCAGCGCCGGGGGGGGGGGGGCGGTCGGTGAACTGGCGCTGCCGGCCGCCGCCGCCCTTGCCGCTGGCCAGGGCGGGTCGCGGCGCCCCGAGGTCGCCGTCGGCATCCAGGCGGGCGCCAGAGTGGCTACGAATGCAACAGGAGGCCCTCGGCCAGGGGCCGCTCCCCCTGTGTGGCGAGCGCCTGTGGCGGCCGGGATCGCGATGGCCGCGGAGGCGCGCCCGGTCGGACGGGCATGCATCACGTCGCGCTCCATGCCTGTGCCGCGCGCTGAGGCGCTGTTCCGGGCGAGCGTGCGTCGCTGCAGGGAGGCATCCAGAACAGGCGTATGGCATGGAAAAAGGCCTTGCGGGCGTGACAGGGTTATGCCTATTCTGTTTGCATACGTATACACAAAAATAAGACGATACCCATAGGGGGGATCTGATGGCTGAAGTAACACTCAAGAATGTTGGCAAGCGCTGGGGATCCTTTGTCGGCGTCGACAACTTCGACCTCACCATAGCCGACAAGGAGTTCCTGGTACTTCTCGGCCCTTCGGGATGCGGCAAGACCACGACAATGCGGATGATCGCGGGGCTGGAAAATGCCTCCGAGGGCGACATCCTGATCGGCGGGAAGCGTGTCAATGACATGGAGCCCAAGGATCGGGATGTGGCGATGGTGTTTCAGTCCTACGCGCTCTACCCCAACATGACGGTCTACGACAATATCCGCTTCCCGCTGAAGGTTCGCGGCGTCGATTCCTCGACACATGACGAAAAGGTTCGCCGCGCCTCGGCGATGGTCGAGCTGGACGACTTCCTGCATCGCAAGCCTTCGGAGCTGTCCGGCGGCCAGCGCCAGCGCGTCGCCCTGGCTCGGGCGATCGTTCGCGAGCCCAATGTCTTCCTGATGGACGAGCCGCTGTCGAATCTCGATGCCAAGCTGCGCGTGTCCACCCGCGCCCAGATCAAGAATCTCAGCCATGAGCTGGCGGTGACGACGATCTACGTGACCCACGACCAGATCGAGGCGATGACCCTGGCCGACCGGGTCGTGGTGATGAAAAACGGCGTGGTGCAGCAAATCGGCAGCCCGACCGAAATCTATGACAATCCCGTCAATATCTTTGTCGCCAGCTTCATCGGCAGCCCGGCGATGAACCTGATCGACGGTCATGTCCAGGACGGCACCTTCCGCGCATCGCATGTGGAAATTCCCGGCTTGAGCGTGCCGGACGGCCCCTTGACCCTGGGGTTCCGCGCCGAGGATTCCGGCATCGCGGCGCCGGGACAGGGCCAGATCAACGCCCCGATCTACACGCTGGAACTGCTGGGCGATGCGACGATGATCTCGGTGCGCGTCGGCGGTGTGCTGGTCTCGGTCAAGGCAGACAAGAATTTCCGTGCCGAGATCGACGACATGGTGTCGATCTCGGTTCCGCAGGAAATATGCCACTTGTTTGACGGTCAGACAGGCGTGCGAATCGAGGGGGGATCGCCCGCCTTTCATGGTCCTGATTCTCGGTGTTCATCGCCTGTCTGAAATCTGCATGGCGCCTGATCCAATAACAAGACAAGGAGAATGACATGCTGTTGAAAAGACTCGCTGCCGCCTCGGTTGTCTCTGGCCTGATGTGTTCGTCAGCGTTTGCTGCCGACTGCGGCCCGGAGGGGCAGTCCATCCGTATCCTGGCCAGCGACTTCCCGGCGATCCGCGCCGTCGTGGACCAGGCGCGAGCGAATTGCGGCGGCGCCGCGGCCGAATTCACCGCCAACCATACCACCGAGGCGCGCCAGGTGATGAACGCGGCGCTGACGCCGAACCCGGCGGAATACACCTCGGTGATCCTGGCCAACGCCACGCTGACTCAGGTGATGAATGACGGGCTGGTGCGGCCGCTAAACGACCTGGTCGACAAGTACGACATCCCGCAGCACCTGCTGATCACGGTCGACGGCGACGTGATGGCCGTGGCCTTCATGGCCAACTCGCAGCACCTGTTCTCGCGCCAGGACATCCTGCAGCAGGCCGGCGTGGACAGCATCCCGGCGACCTATGAAGAGGTCCTGGCGGCGGCGGAAAAGATCCGCGCCGCAGGGATCATGGAGTACCCGCTGGTGATGAACCTCCAGACCGGCTGGAACCTGGCCGAAGTGTTCAACATGCTCTATCTCGGCCACGACGGCGAGTTCTTCGAGCCGGGCACCGCCGAACCCGCGGTCAGCAGCGAGGAGGGCATCGCCACGCTGGAAACCATGAAGGCGCTGGTCGAATACGCCCATCCGGACCACCTGACCCATGCCTCGAACGAGACCCAGGGCCTGTGGGAATCCGGACAGGCGGCGCTGGCCGTCATGTGGGGCTCGCGCGGGTCGCCGATCCTGGATGACGATGGCGCCAGCGAAGCGGTGACCTCGAACACGATCCTGTCCGCGGCGCCCACCGTCGGCGGCGGCTCGACCCCCGCCGCCACCCTGTGGTGGGACGGGATCTCCATTGCCGCCAACGTGCCGGATGCAGACGCCGAGGCGACATTCGCCGCGCTGACCAGCGCGCTCACCGCGGAGATGGTCGCGGAAAACAACGACGACGCGGTCTGGATGATCGATGGGTTCGAGCCCGGTCCCGCGGCCGCGGGCGTGGCCGCCACCATCCGGGGCGGGGCCCGGCCCTATCCGATGATCCCGCAGATCGCCCTGCTGCACGCGGCGCTCGGTTCGGAGCTGACCGACTTCCTGAAAGGTAACGAAAGCGCCGAGAAGGCGCTGGCAGATGTCGAGACCGCCTACCGCACCTCGGCCAAGGAAGCCGGCTTCCTCAACTAAGCCTCCCCGACTGGAGGGGGGGGCACCGGCCCCCCTCGCTGATTCCGGACCGAACACCGAGACGCACGCCATGAAGCACCGCACGTTTTTCTGGTTCATCCTGCCGACGCTTTCCGCGATGGTCCTGTTCATCGCGCTGCCCATCGTCTCGGTTGCCATCCAGTCGCTGTTCGTCGAGAACGAGCAGGTGCTGGTGGTCTCCGAAAGTTGTGGGCCGTTCGGCTGTAAAGAAACCACCACGATTGACGCCGAGGCGACGGCCAGGCTGCAGGAAGAGCAGCCTCTGGGCCGGTTCAACGGCCTCGACACCTATGTCAATCGTTCGCACCTGGCCTTTGCCGAAGTCGGCGAGGCTTGGCGCAGCACCGACACCCTGGGCGAATTCTGGGGCCAGGTCTCCAACCTGCCTTTCTACCGCGCGCTGTTTTTCACGCTGACCTACACGGCCGTGGTCACCCCGGTGGTCATCGTGCTGGGCCTGGCGATTGCGGTGGGCGTCAACAACCTGCCCAAGCTGCTCAAGGGGCCGTCGATCTTCATCTCGCTGCTGCCGTTTCTCGTCACGCCGCTGGTGGGCGCGTTGATCCTGTTCTGGATGGTCGACAGCGACGGCATCATCGGCGCCACCATCCAGCGGATCTTCGACGATCCCTCGCTCAGCCTGAAGGCCTCGACGGCGCTCACCTGGACCATGCTGATCGTCTACGGGGTCTGGCACACCCTGCCGTTCAGCTTCATCACCTTCTACGCAGGGCTTCAGACGGTGCCCGAGGACACCATGGAGGCCGCCAAGATCGACGGCGCGTCGAAGTGGCAGCGCATGATCCATGTGGTGGTGCCGCACCTGGCCCCGCTGATGTCCTTCGTGACGCTGATGCTCCTGATGGACAACTTCCGGGTCTTCGAGCCGATCGTCAGCTTCAAGGCCGAGGCCCACGCCACTTCGCTCAGCTGGATCATCTACAACGACCTGCGCGAAAGCGGCAACCCGCTCTACGGTTCCGCCGGGGCGACCTCGATGATGACCATCGTCGGCGTGGTCATCCTCCTGACACCGGTATTGATCCGCACCTGGCGCAACTTCAACCGTAAAGCACACTGAGGGCACGATCATGACCACCAAGTCACAATCTCGCATCGCCGTCCCTGCGGTGAGCGGCAAGGCCCGGTTCCGCTTGTCGCCGTTCACCGTGATCTCCCTGGCTCTCGTGGCGCTCTGGCTGATCGTCGCGGCCTTCCCCTTCCTCTGGACCTTCTGGGGCAGTTTCAAGGTGCAGTCGGATTTCTTCTCCAAGGTCGACTGGCAGAACGCCATCTACGGGGTCAACACGATCAAGGAGACCGGCAGCCCCTTTACCCTGGCAGGCTACTACGGCGCCTGGGTGGACGAAGCGTTCTGGCGCAATGTCATCAACTCCGGGATCGTCGTGTTCTTCACGGTGATCATCTCGCTGACCATCGGCACGCTCGGCGGCTATGCGCTGGCCCGCTCCGGGCGCCGCTATGCCTTCTGGCTGCTGATGGCCGCGCTGGCGTTCCGCGCCATGCCGCATATCACCCTGGTCTCGGGCTATATGCTGCCGTTCTTCGAGTGGAACATCTGGGGCATCCTGCCGACCACGATCATCGTGCTGGTGGCGATCAACCAGCCCTTCACCCTGTGGATGCTGCACTCGTTCTTCCTCAACATCCCCAAGGACATGGACGAAAGCGCCATGGTCGACGGCTGCACCCGTTTCCAGGCCTTCCGGCACGTGATCATCCCGGTCATGTGGCCCGGCGTGATCACCACCGGCCTGTTCAGCTTCCTGCTGGCCTACAACGACTTCGCGGTGACCGCGATGCTGTTGAGCTCGGAGAACGAGACCATCATTCCCGCGATCAACAGCTTCCTGGGCACGACCCAGGTCGAAGGCAAGGTCATGTACGCCGTCGCCGCCGTGGTCTCGGCCACCGCTCCGCTGTTCGTGCTGATACTGCTCTTCCAGCGGCAGATCGTCAGCGGCCTGACCGCCGGGGCGGTGAAGGGATGATCGTTCACGCCCCCAGGCCATGTCGGGGGCGGTTCTCCGCATCATTGAAGGTTTCATTGGCACCGCTGGACAAGGCGATATCCCCGACCGCCGGCTCGGCGGCAAGAATATGTGCAAGGTAGAGGTTGCAGAATGACGACGGACACCCATACCCGGAACAAGATGCTGATGGCCCCGATGAGGGAGGCCATGCGCGACTTCAGCGAGCAGGGCGTGTCCGCCGCGCTGGAGGCGCTGATCGCCCCGGACGCGGTGGTGCACATGTGTCACCCCTTCGGCGACCTGACCGGCCCGAAGGCGCTTTACGACGCCTGTTATGCGCCCCTGCTCGAATCCATGCCGGACCTGGAGCGCCGCGACTGGATCGTCATGGGCGGGCGCACCGAACAGGGCGACGACTGGGTCGGCTGCGGCGGGCACTACTACGGCACCTTCGTCAAGCCCTGGCTCGACATCCCGCCGACCGGCCACCTGACGCACATGCGTTACCACGAGTTCTACCGCTTCGAAGGGGGCAAGGTGGTCGAGATCCAGGCGATCTGGGACATCCCCGAGGTCATGATGCAGGCCAAGGCCTGGCCGATGGCGCCGTCGCTGGGCCGGGAGTTCTGCGTCCCCGGGCCGGCGACGCTTGACGGCCTGGTGCCGGGCCCCCGGGACGAAGCCCGGTCCCAGGCCTCCTGCGACCATATCGTCGACATGCTCGACCACCTGACCCGTTACCCCAGCCAGGGCGGGCCGGAAGTGATGGAGATGCCGAGGTTCTGGCACGAGCGGATGAACTGGTACGGGCCGGCCGGCATCGGCACCGGCCGCGGCATCGCCGGCTTCCGCAACTGGCACCAGATTCCGTTCCTGGGCGCCATGCCCGACCGGGGCCAGCATCCGGACGGGATCACCCATCACTTCTTCGGCGATGGCGATTACGCGGCGGTCACCGGCTGGCCCAACATGATGCAGACGGTGACCCACGACGGCTGGCTGGGCATTGCCCCCGCGGGCCAGCGGATCACCATGCGCTCGCTGGATTTCTGGCGTCTGGAAAACGGCAGGATCCGGGAGAACTGGGTGACGGTCGATCTGCTGGATGTCTATCGCCAGCTGGGCGTCGACGTCTTCGCGCGCCTGCGCGAATTCAACAAGGCCCGCGTGGTGGGGGAGATTCCCTTCCCCGTGGGCGAGGCCTGACATGCCCCCTGGCTCCCGTATCACCAAGTGTCGTCATCACCGGACCGGCCGGGAAGCCGGTCGCGAGCCTCGCCCCTCGGCGTCCCGCGACCGGCACCGCGCCATCCAAGCACCGATTGCCCAACACCCCCCACAGGAGGCCTCATGACCTGGACCCTGGATGCCCTGACCGAGCGCCGCGTGCGCTACCCCGACCTGGTGCCCTGCCGCAACGCCTTCGTCGACACCCGCTCGCCGGGGTCGGATCGCAAGGAGAACTTCACTATCATCGGGCCCGGCGTGGCGGAAAGCGCCGACCAGCACGTGCACATCTCCGAGCCCCACGGCTTCAACGTCGGCGGCGCCCGCCAGCCCGACGGCTGCCTCAACTCCCAGCACTCCCACGAGGGCGCCGAGGTGTTCGTGGTCCACACCGGGCGCTGGCGCCTGTTCTTCGGGCCCGAGCGCGAGGACGGCACCCTCGACATCGGCCCGGGCGACGTGGTGAGCGTGCCGATCCACATGTTCCGCGGCTTCGAGAAGCTGGATGCCGGCACCGGCTTCCTGTGGGTGGTGCTGGGCGGCGACGACCCCGGCCGGGTGCGCTGGGCGCCCAGCGTCTTCGAGCTGGCCCGGGAGCACGGCCTGGTGCTGCTCAAGAACGGCCAGCTGGTGGACCTGGCGGGGGGCGACACCCTGCCCGAGGACGCCGAGCTCGAGACCGCGCCGGACGCCGACGAGATCGCGCGGCTGGTCACGCCGTCCGCGGAGCGCCTGGCCCAGTGCCTGGTGCGCCATGAGGACCTGCAGCCGAGCGCCGCCTCGCCGCTGGCCGGCGAGGGCGTGGAGGAGTGCCCGGTGATCGCGCCGGCCGCCGGCGCCGACGGCGTCGGCCCCGGCCCGATCACCGGCTGGTGGCCCCACGGCTTCCAGCTGCGCGTGCTGCGCCTGACGGCCGGCGCCGCGACCCCCGACTATCGCTGCGAGGAGCCGGAGGTGCTGTTCGTGCAGTCCGGCCAGGCGCGCGTCGTCAGCGAGGCCGGTGAACTGACGCTGGAGACCGGCGACACCTTCACCTCGCCCCAGGGCTGGGAGCACCGGGTCATCGCCGACGCCGACACCGAAATCGTGGTGGTGCGGGGCGGCGACGCGCCGGCCGGCCCGCGTCTGGCGGCCTGAGCGGGGGAGACGTCACCATGCCCGAGCGACTTCCTCTGGTGTTGATTCCCGGCACGCTCTGCGACGAGCGGCTCTGGGCGCCGCAGATCGAGGCCCTGAGCCGTCAGGCGGAGATCCTGGTGCCGCGGATCGACAGCTGCGATGACCTGGATGCCCTGGCCCGGGACATCCTCGCTCAGATCCCCTGGCCGCGCTTCAACCTGGCGGGGCTGTCCATGGGCGGCATCCTGGCGCTGTCCATCCTGCGCCAGGCGCCGGAGCGGGTCACGCGCCTGGCGCTGCTCAACACCAACCCCTTCGCCGAGGCGCTGGCGCGCCAGGCCCAGCGGATCGACGACATCGCCGAGGCCGAGGCCATGGGCATGGCCCGCTATGCCCGCGAGGTGCTGGCGCCGCTCTACCCCGCGGAGGGCGCCCCGAGCGATCCGGCGCATGCCGCGCTGGTGGTGGCCATGGCCGAGCGGGGAGGGCTCGAGACCTTCCGCCGCCAGGCCCTGGCACTGCGCGATCGGCCCGACGGCAGCGCGGCGCTGGGCGACATCACCCAGCCGACCCTGGTGCTATGCGGCGATGGCGACCGGCTCTGCCCGCCGGCGCGCCACACCTATCTGGCCGAGCACATACCCGATGCCGAACTGATGATCCTCGAGGGCGTCGGCCACCTCAGCACCCTGCAGGCGCCAGAGGCGGTCAGCGAGGCGCTGGCTCGCTGGCTGGCCCGCGAACCGAATTCCCCGACCCGGAGAGACCCATGACCCTGAGCCCGGAACTGCTCGAGACGCTGCGCCGCTACGACACCCCCACGGTGGCCAATGCCCTGGATCTGGTGCGTGGCACGCGCAGCGCCGAGGGCTTCACCCGTCAGCCGCTGGTGGCCGCCGATCCCCAGGCCGCGCCGTTGGTCGGCTATGCCCGCTGCGCCCGGATCCGCGCCCTGACGCCGCCCGAGGAAGACGCCGCGGTGATTCGCGAGCGGCGCCTCGCCTACTACCGCTACGTGGCCGAGAGCCCTGCCGACAGCCTGATGGTGATCGAGGACGAGGACGGAGAGGACGCCGTGGGCGCCTACTGGGGGGAGGTCAACACCTGCCTGCACAAGCGCCTCGGCGTCAACGGCGTGCTGACCAACGGCGTGATTCGCGACCTCGACGACCTGGAGCCCGACTTCACCGTGCTGGGCGGCCGCGTCGGTCCCTCCCATGCCTATGTGCGGGTCACCGCCGTGGACGAGCCGGTGGAGGTGTTCGGGATGCGCGTGGCCCCCGGCGACCTGCTGCATGCCGACCGCCACGGCGCGGTGCGCCTGACGCCGGAGGAGGCCCAGGCCCTGCCCGAGGCCATCGAGCGCATCGTCGGCGCCGAGCGCGAGCTGCTGGCCAGCGCCCGGGCGCCCGGCTTCGATTTCGACAAGCTGCTCGAGGCCTGGGAGGCCTTCGAGAAGCGTCGCGTCTAGGGGCTGCCCCCCTTGCGCTCAGGGGGTGGCTCGCCAGCCGGCCAGCTGGTCGGCATCCACGTCTCGATGTCGGGGAGGCATCGAGGCGGCACCGCCCGGCGGTGTATCGCCGTCAATGGCTTGCCGTTGCGGCTCCTCCCTCACTGATGCATGCACAATCAAAAATTAAGGGACACATAATGCATTTCAAAGTACCGGCTCTTGCACTGGGTCTGCTCAGCCCCTTCTGCCTGTCGTCCGCTCAGGCCTTCGACCTCTACCGCGACGCAGACACCGCGCTGACCTTCGACGGCCGGGTCGAGGCGCGCTACAACACCTACCAGGACGACAGCCACCTCTGGGACTCCGGCTCGACCCGCTGGTCCCTGGCGGTCGAGCAGGCGATCAACGATGAGCTCGACTTCCTGGCCGAGGGCGAGTGGGGCCTCTACGTCACCGAGGACGACTACGACGACGATCCGCACGTGACCCAGCGTCTGCTCTATGCCGGGCTCGACCACGACCGCTACGGGAAGCTGACCGGCGGCAAGCTGTGGGGTGTGATCTACGACGTGGGCTGGTGGACCGACATGGGCCGCAAGTTCGGCAGCCGTGCTTTCGGCGTCTACAACTACCGGGACTGGGGCCAGGTGAGCGGTGCCGGCCGGGCCGACCAGGCCGTAGCCTGGCGCAAGGCCTTCGGCGACTGGAAACTGGGTCTGCAGTACCAGGGGCGCCGCGCAGACGAGAACCTGGGGCACGGCATCGAGGCCGATCTGACCGATGGCATGGGTGGCTCCCTGCGCCGGCCGGTGGGCGAGAACCTCGAGGCCGGGATCGCCTACTACCAGAACACCTACGATGAGGTGACCCCGAGCGCCGGGGTGGAGGAGGGCGACGAGGCCCGGTTATGGCTCGCCGGCCTCAAGTACCGTACCGACAGCGTGCATGCCGCCGTCAACGTCGGCTACAGCCAGGACTGGGAGATCGCAGACAACGGCCAGTTCTACGATGCCCTGGGCGTGCAGGCCTTCACCTACTACCACTTCGCCAACGGTCTGCGGCCCAACTTCAACTTCAACTGGCTCGACGACAGCGGCGAGGACAGCGAAGGATTCCGCCGCCTGACCTACATTTACGGACTGGAGTATCACTTCGAGCGTGACCGTTTCCTGGTCTGGAGCGAATACCAGGACAACCACGGCAATGGCTGGAACGGTCAGGGGTACGAGGATGCCGATGACGAGTGGACCCTGGGGATCCGTTACTACTTCTGAGCCGTTGACCTGTCCGATCCTTATGCATACGTAGTACATTGGCGAGAGGCACTCCGTGTCCGGCGCCCCCGGGGCCGGGCATGGACATCTTCCTTTCACGCTAGGAGATCCTCATGAGCTCCCATCAAGCCAACAAGGCCCTGATCCTCGACCTCTATCGCGACCTGGAGGCCGCCGATGCCGATGGCATCGCCGGCGTGCTGGCGGCCTATACGAGTGCCGACTACCACTGGCGGGGCGTCCACCCCTTCGAGGAGCAGTGGGGTGCCGAGGCCGTCGCCGAGACCTTCTGGCGTCCCTTCCGCGCCGCCTGGTCGACGGTGCGGCGCCGCCAGGACGTCTTCTTCGCCGGCACCAATGCCGCCGACGGGAGCGACTGGGTGGTCAGCATGGGCTATCTGACCGGGCTGCGGGACCGTCCCTGGCTCGGCATTCCCGCCACCGGCCGCATGACCTTTTTGCGCTACGCCGACTTCCACTGCATCGAGAACGGGCGCATCACCCGCTCCGGCTTCTTCTGCGACCTGATCGGCGTCATGCATCAGGCCGGCCTGGAGCCGCTGCCGCCACAGACCGGCGCCAGTATCCTCCCTCCCGGGCCCCGCGACCATGACGGCCTCCTGTTCGAGGCTCAGGACCCCGGGGAAGGAGAAAGAACCCTGGCGCTGGTCAACCGCATGGTGGAGGACCTCTCCGCCCTGAACCGCAGCGGTGATGATCGCTGTCCTCCCGAGCTGTTGGCACGCAGCTGGCACGAGGACATGATCTGGTACGGCCCGGCCGGCATCGGTACCACCTTCACCATACCGCGCTACCAGGAACAGCATCAGTACCCTTTCCGGCAGGGACTGAAGGACAAGGTCTTCAATGGTCACGTGGCACGCTTCGCCGAGGGCAACTTCGCCGGCTTCTTCGGCTGGCCGAACCTGACCAACACCCCCGTGGGTGGTTTCCTCGGGCTGCCCGGCAGCGATGTCCGCGCCGACATGCGGGTGGTGGACATCTACCGCCGCGAGGGGGACAAGCTGGCCGAGAACTGGGTACTCATCGACCTGCCCTACTGGCTCAAGCAGCAGGGGCTGGACATCCTGGAGCGCACCGCGGGACTGGTGGGCGCCGACTATTCGTAGGTCACCACCAGAAAGGCCAGCAACTCCGCGTCGCTCTCGTTCTCGATGACGTGCTCCTGGTCGGCGTGATAGTGCGCCGAGTCGCCCGCGGCCAGGTGGCACTCGTTGTCGCCGGCGATCACCCGGGCGCTGCCCTGGGTAATGGTCAATAATTCCCGTGTGCCTTCGAAGTGGGGGGCGCTGCGCAGGCTGGCGTGGGCGGCGATGCGCAGCTCGTAGAACTCGACGTGCTTCTCGAGGTGCAGGGGCGACAGGGTGCGAATGCGGCACTCGCGGTCGTCGCGGAACAGGTGGGTGGCGTCGTCGCCACGCACCACCTCGATGCTGGAGGCGGTCCAGGGCTGGTCGACCAGGTCGCCGATGCTCAATCCGAAGGCCTGGGCGATGCGCAGGGTCACCGCCAGGGTGGGGTTGGCCCGGCCGCGCTCGATCTGGCTGAGCATGGAGCGGCTGACCCCGCAGGCGGAGGCCAGCTGGTCGAGGGTCAGGCCGCGCTTCTTGCGCAGTTCGATGACGCGGTCGCAGAGCAGCTGGCCGCCGCTCTCCTGGGGTGTCGGGGGAGTCGTGGTCACCCTGGCCTCCTCAAAATCCAAGATCGTGGAATTTTTTCTTGCATAGAGGATTGGTTCCACTATGCTGGAATTTATTCCTCCATGGTAACCATCCCGGCAGGGATTGCCAGCGATGAGGGTCATTCACGGAGTCGAGGAGACGCGAATGAAGGCGCTAGTCAAGCGAGAGGCGGCCCAGGGGCTGTGGCTGGAAGAGGTGCCAGAGCCGGAGATCGGCATCAACGACGTGCTGGTGCGGGTCAAGCGCACCGCCATCTGCGGCACCGACCTGCACATCTACAACTGGGACAGCTGGGCGCAGCAGACCATCCCGGTGCCGATGGTCGTCGGCCATGAGTTCGTCGGCGAGATCGTCGAGGTGGGCTCCAACGTCAATGACTTCCACCCCGGCCAGATCGTCTCGGGGGAGGGGCATGTGGTCTGCGGCCGCTGCCGCAATTGCCTGGCCGGGCGGCGCCACCTGTGCGCCCATACCCGGGGGATCGGGGTCAATCGTCCCGGCGCCTTCGCCGAGTACGTGGCCCTGCCGATGTCCAACGTCTGGGAGCACCGCCCCGGCATCGACCTGGACGTGGCGGCGCTGTTCGACCCCCTGGGCAATGCCGTGCACACCGCCCTGCAGTTCGACGTGCTGGGCGAGGACGTGCTGATCACCGGGGCGGGGCCGATCGGCGCCATGGCCGCCGCCGTGTGCCGCCATGCCGGCGCCCGCCATGTGGTGGTCACCGACCTGAACCCGGCCCGGCTGGAGATGGCCCGGACCCTCGGCGCCACGCGCACCGTCGACGTGCGCGAGGAGAGCCTGGCCGAGGTGCAGCGCTCGCTGGGCATGACCGAAGGCTTCGACGTGGGCCTGGAGATGTCCGGCAGCCCCGCCGCCTTCCAGGACATGCTTGCCAACATGTGTCACGGCGGCAAGGTGGCGATGCTCGGCATTCCCACCGAGGAACTGGCCATCGACTGGAACACCGTGATCTTCAACATGCTGACCATCAAAGGCGTCTACGGCCGGGAGATGTACGAGACCTGGTACAAGATGTCGGTGATGGTGGAGTCCGGCATGGACATCTCCCCGGTGATCACCCACCGCCTGCCCTACACCGACTTCGAGCAGGGCTTCCAGGCCATGCTGGCCGGCGAGGCCAGCAAGGTGATCCTCAACTGGGATTGAGAGGCGTCCTCGCTGGAAGGAAGCGATGAGTCATGCCGGCGTCAAGCCCCGGCGTGCGGGGCCATCGCGCCGGCTTGTCCCGGCGCTCATCGAGTCTGGAAACCGCTCCGCCTGAGGGTGGACCGACGGAACGAGAAGGATACGACATCATGTACGGCGATTTTCGACAGCACCTGCGCGACGAGCTCGCGGCCATCGAGGCGGCCGGCCTGACCAAGCGCGAGCGCGAGCTGGCCACGGCCCAGGGCGCCCATGTGGGGGTGGCGAACGACGGCGAGATGCTGAACCTGTGCGCCAACAACTACCTGGGGCTCGCCCAGCATCCCGAGGTCAAGGCGGCCGCCATGGCCGGCCTGGAGGAGTGGGGCTACGGCCTGGCCTCGGTGCGCTTCATCTGCGGCACCCAGACCCTGCACAAGACCCTCGAGGCGAAGCTCAGCGAGTTTCTCGGTACCGAGGACACCATCCTCTATCCCTCCTGCTTCGACGCCAACGGCGGGCTGTTCGAGACCCTGCTGGGGCCCGAGGACGCGGTGATCTCCGACGAGCTCAACCATGCGAGCATCATCGACGGGGTGCGGCTGTGCAAGGCCAGGCGCTACCGCTACCGCAACAGCGACATGGCCGACCTGGAGGCCCAGCTCCAGGCCGCGGACGCCGCGGGCGCGCGCTTCAAGCTGATCACCACCGACGGTGTCTTCTCGATGGACGGCTACATCGCCCGGCTGGACGAGATCTGCGACCTGGCCGAGCGCTACGGCGCCTTGGTGCATGTCGACGACTGCCACGCCACCGGCTTCCTGGGGCAGGGCGGTCGCGGCACCCACGAATACCGGGACTGCATGGGGCGGGTGGACATCCTCACCGGCACCCTGGGCAAGGCGCTGGGCGGGGCCAGCGGCGGTTACACCAGCGCCCGCCGGGAGATCGTCGAGCTGCTGCGCCAGCGTTCGCGGCCCTACCTGTTCTCCAATACCGTGGCGCCGCCGGTGGTCGCCGGCGCCCTCAAGGCCCTGGAGCTCGCCGCCGAGTCCAGCGAGCTGCGCGACCGCCTCGAGGCGAACACCGCCTTCTTCCGCCAGGGGCTGGAGGATCTCGGCTTCGAGCTGCTGCCCGGCGAGCACCCCATCGTGCCGGTGATGCTGCACGATGCCGCCCTGGCGGCCCGGTTCGCCGAGGAGATGCTGGCCGAAGGCGTCTACGTGATCGCCTTCTCCTACCCGGTGGTGCCCCAGGGCAAGGCCCGCATCCGCACCCAGATGTCGGCGGCCCTGACCCGTGACGACCTGGAAAGCGCCCTGGCGGCCTTCGCTCGGGTGAAGGCGCGCCTGGGACTGGACTGAGCGCTCCCGGCGCCCCGCGCTTCTCTCGCCGATCGCTCCGGCGATATCGCAACGACTCGTCGCCCCGGCGCCCTCCGGGGGCGGCGAGCCCTGTCATGACCGCCTCCACCCGTTCCCCGCATGACTGATGGCCGCCCGTCACGACCAGGGTCGTGTTTTGCATACGTATACATTTCGTGCCAAGCTGACGCTTCCCCAGCGTGACCAGGCGCGGCCCCGCCCCGGCACGCCGTCGAGGAGGCTGTCAGCCGGCGAGGACGAGCGGCCGGGACAGGCTCGAGAACAACAACAAGGACAATGGATCGTGAACGGCAACACGACAAGCAAGGCGTCACTCCACGCGCTCCTGCACGGCCTGGCCGAGGGCCGGGAGCCGGCGCATGCCTATCATCCCGATGCCCGCTGGCAGGGGATGCACCCCATCGGAACGCTCGAGGGCGTCGGCGCGATCTCCCGATTCTGGCGAGCGTTGAGGGGCGCCTTTCCCGACATGGAGCGGCGCGACCTGATCTTCGTCGGCGGCGACAATCACGATGACCCGCGCAAGCCGGGCTGGCGGGCACCGCACCTGGTGGCTGCCCTGGGACATTACCAGGCCACCTTCGCCGCCGATTACCTCGGCATTCCCGCCACCGGCGGGGTCGTGCACCTGCGCTATGCGGAAGCGCACTGGCTGGACGGCGGCAAGATTCGCCACAGCCGAGTGATGATCGACCTGCTGGATCTCATGCGCCAGGCGGGCGTCTGGCCGCTGCCGCCCAGCCTGGGCACCGAGGGGACCTGGCCGGGCCCCGCCAGCCTGGATGGCGTGCGCCTGACCGACGAGCCGCCGAGGCCGGGGGCGTCCGCGCTGGAAACCATCTTCGCCATGCATCGGGCGCTGCTTTCCTTCGATGGAAAGTCGCTCGACTCGATGCCCCACGGGCAGTACTGGACCGACAACTTCATGTACTACGCCGCTGCCGGCATCGGCATGACCCGCGGGCTGCAGGGCTTTCGCGCCCACCACCAGATCCCGTTCCTGAAGGCCTTTCCCGATCGCATCGCCGAGGGGCATTTCATCCGCATCAGCGACGGCGACTATGCCGTGACGGGCGGCAACGTGATGGGCACGCACCGCGACACCTACATGGGCATGCCGGCGACCGGCAGGCGGATCTCGGTGCCGGTGATGGACTTCTACCGTCTCGACGGCGACCGGATCGCCGAGAACTGGCTGCCCATGGACGTGCTCGGGATGGCGGCCCAGATGGGCAACGACCTCCTCGCGCGGCTGCGACACCTGACCGGGCATCCGGTGACCTCGCTGTGAGGCGCGGGTCGCGCAGCCGCCCGTGACGCTCGATGCCGCGCCGCGATGTGACCTTGCCCCTTCCACCCGACACGAGGACGCCACCATGCCCGAGACGACGATCCCGAACCCCGGTTTCGGCACCTACCGCCTGAACGGCGACACCCTGCGCCAGAGCCTGCGGACCGCCCTCGAGGCCGGCTACCGCCACATCGACACCGCCCAGGTCTACGGCAACGAGACCGAGGTCGGCCAGGCGCTCGCGGAGAGCGCGGTTCCCCGGGAGGAGGTCTTCCTGACCACCAAGGTCTGGCACGACCGGCTGGTGCCGGGCGATCTCGAGCGCAGCGTCGAGGAGAGCCTGGCGAGGCTGGGGACCGACTACCTGGACCTGCTGCTGATCCACTGGCCCTCGCCCCACGACCAGGTGGCGATGGCCGACTACCTGCCGGCCCTTCAGGCGGTGCAGCGGGCAGGCCTGACACGCCATATCGGGGTATCCAACTTCACCCGGGCGCACCTGGACCGAGCCCTGGACATCCTCGGCGAGGGCGCCCTGCTGACCAACCAGGTGGAGGTTCACCCCTTCCTGCAGAATCGCGCGCTGATCGACAAGTGCCGGGCGCACGGCATCGTGGTCAGCGCCTACATGCCGCTGGCCGTGGGCAAGGTCATGCGGGACGAGACCCTGTCCCGCATCGCCGCCGCGCATGGGGTCGGTCCCGCCCAGGTCGCCCTGGCCTGGCTCAAGGCCCGGGGCATCGTCACCTTTCCCTCGTCCACCCGGGACGCGCATATCCGCGCCAACCTGGCCGCCTTCGAGCTGACCCTCGGCGAGGAGGACCTGCGCCGCATCGCCGCGCTGGATCGTGGCGAGCGCCTCGCCGATCCCGACTTCGGAATCGACTGGGACTGAGTCCCCGGTGGTCCCGTCGCGGCGGGCGCCAGTGACGCGGTGCGGGAACGCCCCCTTCGGCGAGCGCCGCCGACACGGAAACTCCCCTCGGCACGGCACCCGTGAAGCCGTGCAACGAGGCGGACAGCAGGGTGGCCGCGGGGCAGCCGACGGCCATGCCATCGACGGGCCCTGGCTTTTGCCATGGCCGAGCCATGAACCCCCCAGGAGACGGCCCATGAGAGGCTTCGACGACCACTTCAAGGACTTCCCCGACTATATCTATGGCATCACCCGCGAGATCTGGGAGGATCGCGGAGTCGGCCCCAAGCTCAAGCGCTACTACGCCGACGATGTGCTGGTGCGCGCCCCGAGCGGGATCATCACCGACAACACCGGCGTGACGGCCGCCACCCTGCAGACCCTGCACGAATTTCCGGACCGGCAGTTGGTTGGGGAGGACGTGGTCTGGACCGGCGATGATGAGCGCGGCTACTTCTCCTCCCATCGGCTGATCTCGGTGATGCGCCACACCGGCAGCGGCGCCTACGGCGAGGCCACCGGCAAGGTGGTGCGCTCGCGGATCATCGCCGACTGCGTGGTGCGCGAGAACCAGGTCCGCGAGGAGTGGCTGGTGCGCGATCAGGCCGCCTTCGCCCGCTGTCTGGACATCGAGCCCCGGGAGCTCGCTCGGCGTCAGGTGGAGAACGACCTGCGCCAGTTCGGCGAGGTCCGCTACTTCAGCCCCGAGACCGATGTGCCCGGCCCTTACCGGGCGCAGTTCGACGACAGTGACGAGGCCCGGCGCTATGCCGAAGGCTGGCGGCGAATCTGGGCGGACAAGGAGGTGGCGGGGGTCTTCGAGCTGTACCACCCGGGGGCCACGCTCAATATTCCCGGCGGCGACGGCATCAACGGCCACGGCGATATCGACCGCTTCTGCCTCGGCTACCTGGCGTCCTTCCCCGACGCCGACTTCCGGGTCGAGCACCTGATCGTCAACCGCGATCCGGGCCAGCCGGTGCGCCTCGCCATGCGCTGGATGATTCGCGCCACCCACACCGGCTGGGGCCACTTCGGCGCGCCGGCCGGGGCGCCGGTCTACATCATGGGCCTGTCCCACGCCCATATGGTCGATGGCCGGGTCACCCAGGAGTGGATCAGCGTCGACGAGGTGGCGGTCTGGAAGCAGCTCCTCGCCTACGAGGCCGTCCGGGACACCGATCGGGGCGCCTGAGGGCAGGGCGACCGGTGGATCGACATCAGCGTAGCAGGGTCCGGCGGATCTGGCGGCGGTAGTCGCTGGGACTCTCGCCGGTGAGGGCCTTGAAGCGCTTGCTGAAGTGGAAGGGGTCGCAGAATCCCAGGCCGTCGGCGATCTCGGCGATGGAACGGTCGCTATGGACCAGCAGCGACATGGCGCGGCGTAGGCGCTGCTGGTCGAGATACTGCTTGGGCGTCTGGCCCAGGGTCGCCTTGAACAGCTCGCCGAAGCGGTTGCGCGACAGCGCGCAGCGCTCGGCGAGTTCCTCGACTCTCGGCGTTTGGTCGAGACGCTCATCGATCAGCGCGAGGGCGCCTTCCAGGCGCTCGAGGGCGGTGAGGCGCCGCTGCCTTTCCGGCAATTCCGGTGACACCGCGAGCACCCGATCGAGGAAGCGGTAGGCGGCGGCTTGTCGCGCCGCCAGGCCCCTCAGGGTGGTGCCGTCTCGCCGGGCCAGGGTCGCGGTGAGCACCTCAGTGGCTTGAGCAACCCCACTGGCCTCGCCGGCGATGACGCTTGGCACCGCATAGCAGGAAAACACATCCATGGCATGATGCAGGCTGAAGTGGATATGCAGCCCGTCGGCCGTCGTGCCGGTGTCGAAGGTCAGGGCATGCCGGGCGCCGGCCGGTACCAGCAGGACCTCTCCCGGCGCCGCGCTGACAGACCGTTGCCGCCCCTCCTCGAGCAGCGTGCAGTGATAGGCCCCGTGCACCACGTGCAGCACCACCCAGTGGGGCAGCACCCGCCAGCCGGTGTCCACGCAGTGACTGCTGTGATGGGCGGACCAGTCGATACGATGGCTCAGGGCGTCGGCGAGGGTGGGGGACCACTCCTGGGAAAGTGCCACGGCGAGACCTCGTTGCGTCGGGAATGTGCCCCCCCATGGGGGGGCGGTCATGCGGCTCGGTCGTGACAGGGTATCAGGGTGCGAGCCCGAGGCGGTGCAAAAACACATGAAGTCGGGGCATCGGGACATGGCGACCCGAGGGTGGGCCTCGCTAGGCTGACGGCGTCGCATTTCACTTCCGACCGAGCAGGTGACTCCATGGCAGGCGAACGACCGCAACAGGCTGTCCTCACGCAGCACAACGACCTCAGCAAGACCCAGCAGACCCTCGACACCATCGACGCCATGGTGGATGGCCTCAACGACCATGACATCGACGGCATGGGACGCTTCTTCAGCGAGTCCTTTCGCTGGATGGGCAATGCCGGCTGCGGCTTCAAGCAGGGGCTCGAGGAGTTCCAGGACAATTGGCAGCGGCCCTTCCAGGAAGCCTTCTCCGACAAGGTGTGCATCGACGAGGCCCGCCTCGTGCAGGGCGAGTGGTGTGCCGCCTTCGGCCGCCAGGAAGCCACCCACTCCGGCCCCTTCATGGGGATCGCCCCGACCGGCAAGCGGGTGGTGATCCGTTACATGGACTTCTGGAAGGTTGTGGACGGCAAGATCGTCGACAACTGGGTCATGGTCGATTTCCCTTCCGTGATGCAGCAGCTGGGGGTGGATCCCTTCGACGGGCACGGCTGGGAGGTCCACGATGCCGAATCGGCCCCCTTGCGCCATGGCGACCGGTCGTGAGCGCTCGCCAGGCCACTCCGCCCCGTCTCTGATGCCCCCGCGCCGCCTGACGGGCGGCGCCTTTTCCTTCCCTCCTGCCTTGCTTGCTGCGACGGCGTCGACGGCCCTTGCCGAGTCTTCCCCGAGCCCCGAGAATCGCTCTGAGGGGATTTTTCCATTGCCATCAAGGCCCTGCACCCGGTGTTCCTTACCGCGGTGCCGCCGGGGTTGTGGGATATTCAACGTTATGGCGCCGGGTGCCGATAGCATCGAGGCCGCGCAAGATCGGCTCCAGTAGGCTCCTTTCGACAGCTTATACTTGACGCAAAATACCAAGATTTTTTGTTAAGTTGTTGAAAATAAATGACTTGATTTTTTCGCCTGTCGAAATAGTGTTGAATACTTGACAGCATATCGCACCCTGGTGTCAGACTAGGGGTGAACGAGTCGATGGCGTGGGGTGCGGCTTCATGTTCATGGCTTGCGGTTAAAGTATTCAACAACAATAACGGGACGCGACATATGGCTACTTCCGCCACGGATCGCCCGGCCTCCTGGTACCGCGCCTCCATCGGCGTCGAGCTCGAGCCCTGTGCCCCCCTGGAGGGGGACCTGCGTGCCGACGTCTGCGTGATCGGGGGCGGGGTCACCGGCTGCTCGGCGGCCCTGCATCTCGCCGAGCGGGGCTATTCGGTGGTGCTGCTCGAGGCAGAGGACATCGGCCACGGGGCCTCGGGCCGCAGCGGCGGCCAGATCCTGCCGGGGCTGGGCACCGACATCACCACCGTCGAGCGGGTCCTGGGTCGGGCGCGAGCCCGCGAGGTCTGGGAGATGAGCCGCGAGGCGGTGCGCCTCACCGCCGAGCTGGTCGAGCGACACGCGATTCCCTGCGAGCTGGCCTGGGGCTATCTCCACGCGGCAGTGAAACCCCGCCACGTGCGCGAGCTGGAGGCCTTCCGCGAGCAGCTGGCGCGAGACTACGGCTATGACGCCCTCGACTGGCTGGAAGGCGATGCCCTGCGCGAGCACGTGGTCACCGATGCCTACCCGGCGGCGCTCTACGACCGGGAAGGCGGCCACCTCCACCCCCTCAACTATACCCTGGGCCTGGCCCGGGCCGCCCAGCGGGCCGGCGTCCGCCTGCTGCCTCGCACCCCCGCCCGCGAGATCCGCCGGGGCAAGCCGGCGACCGTCACCACCGACGGCGGCCGGGTGAGCGCCGATTTCCTGGTGCTGGCGACCAACGCCTATCACGCCGGCCTGGTGCCGGAACTCGACGGCCGCATCATGCGCGCCGCCAACTACATGATCGCCACCGCCCCGATGTCCGAGGAGCAGGCCGCCCGGGTCCTGCCCCGCAACGACGCCCTGTCCGACGCCAACTTCGTGCTCGATTACTATCGCCTCTCGGCGGATCGCCGCCTCATCTACGGCGGCGAGGTCAGCTACGATGGTCGGGAGCCGCCCCGCCTCCAGGAACGCATGGACGCCAAGATCGCCCGGCTCTTCCCGGTGCTGGCCGGCCTGCCGATCGAGTACCGCTGGGGAGGCGACGTGGCCATCACCCTCAACCGGGCCCCCGATTTCGGCCGACTCGGCGACAACCTCTTCTATGCCCAGGGCTATTCCGGCCATGGCATGGCGCTGGCGGGACTCGCCGGCAAGCTGCTGGCCGAGGCCATCGCCGGCCAGAACGAGCGTTTCGATGTCTTCGCGGCGATGCCGCATCGCCAGTTCCCCGGCGGTCGCGCCCTGCGCAAGCCGCTGCTGGTCCTGGCCACCCATTTCTACAAACTGCGCGACCGGCTCTGAGCGAGGCCGCGATCACCGAAGAGGGCACCCTCATGAGCGAGACCATCACGGCGGATATCGCCGACCGGCCCGGGGCCACCCCGGCCGCCGAGGAGACGCCGCGGGAGGCGGCGGGCCGCAAGGCCTCTTCCATCGAGATGCAGGGACTGCACAAGCGCTTCGGCCGCGACACCGTGGCGCTCGACGGCGTCGACCTGGACATCCGGGCCGGCGAGTTCTTCACCCTGCTGGGGCCGTCCGGCTGCGGCAAGACCACGCTGCTGCGCATCCTCGCCGGCCTCGAGGAGCCCGACGACGGCTCGCTGGTGGTGGGCGGAAAGAACGTCACCGAGGTGCCGCCGCACCGCCGCAGCGTCAACACCGTCTTCCAGTCCTATGCGCTCTTCCCGCACCTTTCGGTGCGCGAGAACCTGGCCTTCGGCCTCAAGATGCGCGGCGTGCCGGCCACCGAGCGCGACGCCAAGGTCGACGAGATCGCCGGCTTCATCCAGCTCGGCGACCTGGTCGAGCGGCGCGTCGACCAGCTCTCCGGCGGCCAGCGCCAGCGCATCGCCCTGGCCCGGGCCCTGGTCTGCGAGCCTGACGTGCTGCTGCTCGACGAGCCGCTCTCGGCGCTGGACGCCGGCCTGAGAAGTCAGCTCCAGGTGGAGCTGCTGCGGGTGCAGAAGCGCCTCGGCATGACCTTCGTGTTCGTCACCCACGACCAGCAGGAGGCCATGGTCATGTCCGACCGCATCGCCGTGCTCAACGGCGGCAACATCCAGCAGGTCGGCGCGCCGCGGGAGGTCTACGAGCGCCCGGTCAACGCCTTCGTGGCGCGCTTCATGGGCCACGACAACCTCTATGCGATCAGCGCCCGCCAGGGGGATCGCCTGACCACCGCCCTGGGCACGCTGACCGCCGAGGAGGCCGGGGAGGGCGAGCTGCTGCTGATCCGCCCGGAGACCCTGGACGTGCTGCCCGGCGAGGTCGAGGGCCCCAACCACCTCCAGGCAAGGGTGGCCGAACGGCTCTATCGCGGCAGTCACGCCGAGTTCCGCCTGGAGATCGGCGATGCCAGCCTGCAGGCCACGATCAACAACCGCGGACGGCACCTGCCCGACGTGGGCGACCGGGTCACCGTGGTGGTGGCGCCGGAAGACCTGGTCACCCTGAGCGAGTGAGGAGGCGCAGATGTCCTATTCCGGCGTGATTCCCCCCGCCCGCAGCCGGGCCATGGTCCGGGAGGCGCGGCACCTGCTGTTCACCGTGGCCCCGGGCACCGCCTGGATCGTGGTCTTCCTGGTACTGCCCAGCGCCTACCTGATGGGCGTGGCCTTCATGACCAACGGGCCCTATGGCCTGCCGGAGATGCCGCTGTCGCTGGAGTCCTTCAAGCGCCTGGCCGGCTTCGGCTTCCTGGGCTGGAGCCCGGGCAACCTCTATACCCTGCTGCGCTCGCTGTGGCAGACCCTGATCTCCACCGGCCTGGTGGTACTGGTGGCCTATCCCATCGCCTACTACATCACCACCTGTCGCGAGAAGTGGCGGCCGATCATGCTGCTGCTGGTGGTGGTGCCGTCCTGGACCAACCAGGTCATCCGCACCTTCGGCTGGATGAACCTGCTGGCCCCGGGCACCCCGCTGTCCGGCCTGGCCGAGAGCCTGGGCCTGATCGCCCCCAACATGGGCCTCTATCCCTCCAACTTCGCGGTCACCCTGGGCCTGGTCTACAACTTCCTGCCCTTCATGGTGCTGCCGCTCTATGCGGCCTTCGAGAAGCTCGACACCGCCCAGGTGGAGGCCGCCCAGGACCTCTACGCCAGCCCGGCCCGGGCCTTCTGGCACGCGGTCTTCCCCCAGACCCTGCCCGGCCTGCTGGCGGGCATCGTGCTGGTGGCCATCCCGGCCTTCGGCATGTACGTCATCCCCGAGCTGCTCGGCGGGGGCAAGGGCATGATGCTCGGCAACCTGGTGGCCACGCAGTTCTCCGGCGGCGCCAACTGGCCGCTGGGCGCGGCCGGCGCGATCCTGATGCTGATCGCCACCTTCGTGGGGCTGTTCGCCATGCGTCGCATCGGCAAGCGCCTGGGTGGCGGCGAGGAGGTGGTGATATGAGAAAGCGCACCCTGCATCGTGGCCTGACGGCCTTCTGGTGGCTGACCCTGGCCTTCCTCTACCTGCCCCTGGCGGTGGTGGTGCTGTTCTCCTTCAACGCCTCCAACAGCGCGGCCAGTTTCACCGGTTTCTCCTGGCGCTGGTACGAGCGCCTGATGGGCAACGAGGAGATCCTCTCGGCCTTCGCCAACAGCATGATCCTGGCCATCACCTCCTCGGTGCTGGCCCTGGTGATCGGCTGTCTGATCGGCTACGGCATGTATCGCCACCGACACCGCAAGCTCGGCTGGCTGATCGTGCTGATCTACCTGCCGATCGTGCTGCCGGACATCGTCTTCGGCATCTCGGAGATGGCCTTCTTCGTGCAGATCCATGACCTGACCGGCCTGCTGCAGCCCGGACTCGGCACCATGATCATCGCCCACGTGACCTTCCAGATCCCCTTCGTGGCGCTGATCGTCTACTCGCGCTTCGTGGGCCTGGACCCGACGCTGTTCGAGGCCGCCAAGGATCTCTATGCGACGCCGGTCAAGCGGGTGGTCCACTTCATGCTGCCCACCATCAAGCCCGCGTTGATTTCCGCCTTCTTCCTCTCCTTTACCCTGTCCATCGATGACTTCGTCATCAGCTTCTTCACCGCAGGACCGGAGAGCGCGACCCTGCCGATCTACATCTGGGGCGCCATCAAGAAGGGAGTCTCGCCGGAGATCAACGCCATCGCCGCGCTGATGATCGCCGCCGTGGCCGTCGCCGCCGCCATCAGTCTTGCGTTCAGTCGCCGTCGGCTGACCTGAGCCGGCACCACCATCCCGAGGGGATACGAGGAGAGCCATCCATGAAGTTCAACAAGATCGCCATGGCCATTTCGCTCGGCGGGCTCGCGCTCGCCGGCCACGCCCAGGCTGCGGAGGACAAGCTGTACCTCTTCAACTGGACGGAGTACATGGACCCGGCCATCATCGAGGCCTTCGAGGCGGAATACGACGTCGAGGTGGTGCAGAACTACTTCAACTCGCTGCCCGAGATGTTCGCCAAGCTCAATGCCGGCGGCGTCTCCCAGTACGACATCATCGTGCCGTCCAACTACTACATCCCGCGGCTGATCAAGACCGGCCTGGTGCAGGAACTCGACCGCGACAAGCTCGACAACCTCGACAACGTCATGGCCCAGTTCCAGGACCCGTCCTACGATCCCGGCGGTCGCTACAGCGCGCCCTACCAGTGGGGCACCACCGGCATCATCTACAACGCCGAGACCTTCCCGGAGGCGCCCAAGAGCTGGTCGCTGCTGTTCGACCCCGAGGTCAACCCGAGCCATCCCTTCGCCCTGATGGGCGACGGCCAGGTCAGCATGGGCGGGGCCTGCGCCTACCTGGGGCACGGCTACGACTGCACCGGCATGGACGCCTGGCGCGAGGCGGCCCGGCTGCTGATCGAGACCAAGAACCGCGGCACCTTCAGCGGCTTCTCCGACGGCACCCCGGCCTTGCAGCAGCTGGCTCGGGGCGTGATCCACGCCGGCCTTTCCTACAACGGCGACTTCTTCTTCTACAAGGACGAGAACCCCGAGTCCTTCGCCAACCTGGAGTACATGATCCCCGACGAGGGGGCCGAGATGTGGGTCGATGCCATGATGATCCCCGCCGAGGCCCCTAACCCGGACCTGGCCCACAAGTTCATCGACTTCATTCTCGACGCCGAAATCGGCGCCCAGCTCTCCAACTACAACTACTACGCCAGCCCCAACGCCGCGGCCGAGCCTCACCTCGACGAGGTGCTGACCCAGCCACCGATCCAGCCCAGCGACGCGGACATGGAGCGGCTGCGCTTCACGCCGAGCCTCGAGGGCGACCAGCTGCAGACCTTCCAGCAGCTGTGGTCCGAGGTACAGGCGCGGTGAGACGACGGGCCCCGGCCGTCGCCGGGGCCCCATCCCCAGAGCAAGGATATCCCCATGAGTAACCGCCAGGAGCAGCCGCTCTTCCACGACTGGTTCCAGACCCGCGGCATCACCGAGGTCGAGTGCCTGGTCACCGACCTCACCGGCATCCTCAAGGGCAAGATCATGCCCGCCAACAAGTACCTGGGCGGAGGGCGCCCGCGGCTGCCGGACTCGATCTTCATCCAGACCGTCACCGGCGGCTATCCCGATGACGAGGACATTCACTTCTGGAACCCCGCCGAGCGGGACATGGAGCTGGTGCCGGATCCCAGTGCCATCTACCTGGTGCCCTGGGCCGAGGATCCCACCGCCCAGATCATCCACGATTGCCACTACCTGACCGGCGAGCCGGTGGAGCTGGCCCCGCGACACGTGCTCAAGCGGGTGTTGTCGCTCTACGAGGCCCGGGGCTGGAAGCCGGTGGTGGCGCCCGAGGTCGAGTTCTTCCTGGTCAAGACCAACACCGATTCCGACTATCCCCTGGAGCCGCCCATCGGCCGCACCGGCCGCCAGGAGAGCAGCCGGCAGTCCTTCTCCATCGACGCCGTCAACGAGTTCGACCCGCTGTTCGAGGAGATGTACGACTACTGCGAGGCCATGAACCTGGACCTGGACACCCTGATCCATGAGGAAGGGGCGGGCCAGATGGAGGTCAACTTCCAGCACGGCGACCCGCTCAAGCTGGCCGACCAGGTGGTGATGTTCAAGCGCACCCTGCGCGAGACGGCGCTGCGCCACGGCATGTACGCCACCTTCATGGCCAAGCCGATGGCGGGGGAGCCGGGCAGCTCGATGCACATCCACCAGAGCCTGGTGGACGCCGAGGAGGGCAACAACCTCTTCGCCGGCGAGGACGACCAGCCCAGCCGACTCTTCCAGCAGTTCATCGGCGGACTGCAGCGCTACCTGCCGGCCGCCATGCCGCTGCTCGCGCCCAACGTCAACTCCTATCGGCGCCTGATGCGCACCGAGACCAGCGGCTCGGCACCGATCAACGTGGAGTGGGGGACCGACAACCGCACCGTGGGCCTGCGGGTGCCGGTCTCGCCCCCCGAGGCGACCCGGGTGGAGAACCGCCTGGCCGGGGCCGACGCCAATCCCTACCTGGTGATGGCGGCCTCGCTGGCCTGCGGCTACCTGGGCATGCTCGGCCAGCTGGAGCCACGCCCGCCCATGGTGGGCTCGGCCTGGGACAGCGGCCACCGGCTGCCCGACGACATCGGGCCGGCCCTGGACCTGCTGCGGGAGTGCAAGCCCCTGGCCGACATCCTCGGCGAGCGGTTCACCAACAGCTACCTGGCGGTCAAGCGGGCCGAGCACCGGGAGTACTTCCAGGTGATCAGCTCCTGGGAGCGCGAGCACCTGCTGCTGCGGGTCTAGGGGATCCCCCGATCCGCTCTTCGAGGGCGCCGGCCATGCCGGCGCCCTTTTCATTGAAGAGCCGAACATGTGGAAAGAAAAGCATGTCTTTTGGCTTGGAATTTTCCCGGAAGTCACCGTATCATTGGGCACATGGTGTTAAATAAAATAACCACTACGGAGGCCTCATGAGCGTCTCGAACGAAACGGAACATGTCGGGTCCTGGTACGCGGCCACCGCCAACCCGGCGCCCTCCCGACCGCCCCTGGAAGGGGAGATCCAGTGTGACGTCTGCGTGGTGGGGGCGGGGTTCACCGGCATTTCCGCCGCCCTGCACCTGGCCGAGCAGGGGCACAGGGTCGTCGTGCTGGAGGCCGCCCGGGTGGGCTTCGGTGCCTCGGGGCGCAACGGCGGCCAGATCGTCAACAGCTACAGCCGGGACATGGACGTCATCGAGGCCAAGTACGGCGACGAGACGGCGCGTGCCCTGGGCGACATGGCCTTCGAGGGGAATCGCATCATCCGCGAGCGCATCGAACGCTACGGCATCGAGTGCGACCTGCGCGACGGCAATCTCTTCGCCGCCTGCAACGCCAGGCAGCTGAAGGGGCTGGTCGAGCACAAGGCGCTGTGGGAGCGCTACGGCCATCGGGACCTGGAGCTGCTGGAGGGGGAGGCGGTCAAGCGCGAGGTCGCCTCCGAGCGTTACGTGGGGGCCCTGGTGGACCATTCGGGGGGGCACCTGCATCCGCTCAACCTGGTGCTGGGGCAGGCTGCGGCCGTGGAGTCCCTGGGCGGGATCATCCACGAGCAGACCCCGGTCACGGCCCTCGAGCACGGCCAGCCGGTGCGCCTCACCACGCCCCGCGGGCGGGTCCATGCCGAGCGGGTGGTGATGGCCGGCAACGCCTACCATCAGGGCATCCTGCCGGCGCTGGAGGGCAAGTCCATGCCCTGCGGCACCCAGATCATCACCACCGAGCCGCTGGAGGCCGAGCGCGCCCGGGCGCTGTTGCCGGGCGGCCTGGCGGTGGAGGACTGCAACTACCTGCTGGACTATTACCGCCTCACCGCCGACAACCGGCTGCTCTACGGGGGCGGGGTCAACTACGGCGGCCAGGACCCGGCCGACATCGAGGCGGTGATCCGGCCCAAGATGGAGAAGACCTTCCCGGGCCTGGCGGACGTGCGGGTCGACTACGCCTGGAGCGGCACCTTCCTGATGACGCTCAACCGGCTGCCCCAGTTCGGGGTGCTCAACGACAACGTCTACTACGCCCAGGGCTACTCCGGTCACGGCGTGACCTGCACCCACCTGGCGGGACGGCTGATCGCCGAGGCCATGGCCGGCCGTGAGGCGCGCTTCGACGCCTTCGCCGGCCTGCCGCACCTGCCGTTCCCCGGGGGGCGGATGCTGCGGGTGCCGCTCTCGGCGCTGGGCGCCTGGTACTACGAGACCCGCGACCGGCTGGGGATCTGAGCGGCCCCCGGGGATATCGGCTCAGCTCTTGGGTCGCCGGTTCTCGGGATCGTACAACGGCCGGTAGCCCACCGCCTCGATGCGCAGTGGATACTGCTCGCCGAAGTACTCCATCAGCAGCCGCCCCCCTTCCCGGGCGGCCTCCGCCGGCAGGTAGCCCAGGGCGATGGTCTTCCCCAGCGAGGGGCCGTAGGCGATGCTGGTCACGTAGGAGCGCCGCCCCAGGGCATCCACCAGCACCTCGCCGCTCTCCGGGTCGAGGAGCGGCGCATGGCCCACCGGGTAGCGGGGAAGGCCCCGGGCATCCCGGTTGTCCTCCAGGGTCAGGGTGCAGAGGTAGGCCGGCTGTCGCTCGCGCTCGCGCTGCTCCAGGTAGGCCGCCTTGCCATGGAAGTCCTCGGCCTTGACCTTGGGCCGGGCGAGGCCCGCCTCGTAGAGGTTGTACTCGGTGAGCAGGTCGGCGTTCTGCAGCCGCAGGCTCTTCTCCAGGCGGCGGCTGTTGGCGTAGGTCTCGATCCCCACCGGGGTGACGCCCTGCTCGTAGAGCAGGTCCCAGAGGGCCAGGCCGTAGCTGAAGGGCACGTAGAGCTCCCAGCCCTGCTCCCCCACGTAGGAGATGCGGAAGGCCCAGACCGGCAGACCGCGCAGGCGGATCTCCCGGGCCGTGGCGAAGGGGAAACGCTCCGCGTCCAGTGCCTGGGGGTCGTCGGCCACTCGCTGCAGGGCACGCCGGGCGTTGGGTCCCCAGACGCCCAGGGTGGCCAGGCCGTCGGAGCGGTCCTCCAGCCGATAGCGGGTCAGCCCGCGGGTCTCGGCCATGCGGGTGATCCAGACCCGATCACGGGGGCCGGTGTCGCCACCGCACACCACCCGGAAGGCGTCGTCGGCCAGGCGGATGATGGTCAGGTCGGAATGCACGCCGCCGGCGTCGTCGAGGAAGTGCGTATAGACCCCCTTGCCGACCGGGGTCCCACCCCCGACCCTGGCCACGGAGAGATACTCCAGCAGCGCCTCGGCATCGGGGCCGATCAGATCATAGATGGCGAAGTGGGACAGGTTGATCATGCCCACGTCCTCGCTCAGGGCGAGATGCTCGGCATTGGAGACCCGCCAGAAGTGCCGCGCGTCCCACTCGTCCGGTCGCTCGGGCACCCGGTCGCCGTAGCGCTCCAGGAGGTGCTCGTTGGCGGCATAGCCGTGGGCGCGCTCCCAGCCCGCCGTCTCCATGAAGTGGCCGCCGAGCTCCACCTCCCGGGGCCAGAAGGGGCCGCGGCGAAGGTTGCGCCCGGACTCGAAGGGTTCGCGCGGGTGCACCGCTGGGTCGTAGATCTTGCGGGCGATCTCCCGGCAGCGGCCGTAGACGTAGTCCGGCGTCTTCTGCACCGGGTAGAAGCGGGCGATGTCGATGCCGTGCGTGTCGACCTCGGTGCGCCCGGTGGTCAGCCAGTCGGCCAGCACCTTGCCCATGCCCGGTCCGTCCTTGACCCAGACGGCCTCGCAGAACCACAGGCCGCGGGTCTCGGGAGCTTCCCCGACCAGGGAGCTGCCGTCGTTGGTGACCGAGAGCAGGCCATTGAAGGAATGCTTCTCGTCCCAGCCCAGCTCGCCGAGCACCGGGGTGAGCCCGATGGCCCGCTCGAAGGCGTGCATGACCTGGTCGAGTTCCAGGTCGCGCATGGAGGGCGAGAGCCGGGCCTGATGGCGCTCCAGGATCTCGGCGGGACGCACCAGCCGGGGCTCGGTGGTCTCGTAGTAGCCCCACTCGAGCTGGCCGCCCTCGGTGGTGGCGGGATCGCCGGTGTCGCGCAGGTAGGCCGAGTTGCCCTGGTCGCGCAGCAGCGGATAGCCGATCTCCCGGCCGGTGCCGGCGAAGGTGTCGAAGGGGCCGAAGAACAGCAGCGGGTGCTCGACGGGCATCAACGGCAGGGCGGCGCCGCCCAGGGCGGCGGGGAGGGGGCCCCAGATGCCCGAGGTGACGATGACCACCGGGGTCTCGATATACCCCTTGGGGGTCTCGACGCCCCGGACCCGGCCGTCGCGCACGTCGATGTCGATCGCCGGGGTGTCGGCGAAGGTGGCGAGCTTGCCGGTGGCCTTGGCCCGCTCGATCAGCTCGCCGGCGACCTGCTGGGAGCGGGGCACCACCAGGCCGGCGTCCGGGTCCCAGAGGGCGCCCTGGATGAGCGTCTTGTCCAGCAAGGGGAAGCGCTCGGCGGCCTCGTCCGGGCCGATCAGCCGGGCCCGGGTGCCGAAGGCCTTGCCCGAGGCGACCTTGCGGGCCAGCTCCGCCATGCGCGCATCGTCGTCGACCCGGGCCACCTCCAGCCCGCCGATCCGCGCGTAATGGCCCAGGGCCTCGTAGAAGCGCTGGCTGTAGGTGGTGGTGTAGCACGACAGCCTGTCGTGGGCGGTCATGAAGCAGAAGTCCGAGGCATGGGCCGTGGAGCCGATGTCCGAGGGAATGGAGGACTTGTCGAGTCCCACCAGGTTGTCCCAGCCCAGTTCGATCAGGTGGTGTGCCACGGAGGCACCGACGATGCCGCCCTGGCCGATGATCACCGCGTCCGCTTGCCTGGGGAATGTCGCCATGGCCGTTCTCCTTCGCCGATGCGCCCGTTTCGCGTCGCCCTCCTGTCAACGTAATGCACCTCGAGGGCCCGGACTGCTCGACGACGACCCCGACATGCGCCATGGCGACAGTGGGCATGTGCGTCGGATCAGGGAAATCGCAGTTGGGTCTGGCGAGGGGCGCCGGGGACAGGTCACAGAGGGGGTTACGCCATGGATGGCGTCGGACGCCTTCGCTGGATGGCCCGGCGGCGGAGGGGGACTCGGGCAGGGCGTTGGGATTCGGCGACAGCCGCGCAGAAAGTGTGAAACCACGGGGCGCGGGCATGGAGCGCCCGGAGTGACGGCCTATACTGTGCCGCACTCGTCCCGGCACAGGAGGTGCCGGGGCGGCGCGTCGCATCCTCGGGTCACGCCGGCTGGGGCGACCCCATGGATTCCAGCGAGGGCGCCCGGGCGCCCTGGGAGAGGTGACAGATGAGCAAGTCGATCGTGGTAGGTGGCGCCCTGGCCGTGCTGGGGCTCGGTGGCATGGCCTTCGGGGCCTGGCAGATCCAGGAGAGCCGCCAGCCGCAGTATGCCGATATCACCGGAGTGGAGCCCCTGACCCGTACCGTGGAGACCCCCCGCGAGGTCTGCGAGGACGTGGTGGTGCAGCGCCAGGCCCCCACGCGGGATCCCCATCGGGTGGTCGGCACGGCGGCCGGTGCCATCGTCGGCGGGCTGCTGGGCAACCAGGTCGGCGGCGGCAGCGGCCGGAAGATCGCCACCCTGGCCGGGGCCGTGGGCGGCGGCTTCGCCGGCCGCGAGGTCCAGGAGCGCATCGAGGCGGGCCAGACCGTCTCCACCACCGAGCGGCGCTGTCATACCGTGACCGACAGCCACCAGGAGACGGTGGGCTATGAGGTCAGCTGGCGTTACGACGGTCAGGTGCACACCACCCGCCTGGACGAGCGGCCGCAGGGAGAGCGGGTGCAGATGGTGGACGGGCAGCCGCAGTGGGGGGCGCCGCCCTCCCAGGGCTGAATGCCCTCGACCGGGCTCATGACGAAGGGCCGGCCTCCGGGCCGGCCCTTCCTGCCTCGGGTCAGCCCGCCTGGCGCTCGGCGAGGGGTTCCACGGCCTGCCGGGCCAGCGGCGCCAGGCCATTGTCGGCCTCGTCCAGGCAGGCGATCACCCGTCGCTTCATGGGGCGGGCCCAGAACTTCTCCAGATGGTCGCAGACGCCGTCCGCGGCCTCGTCCGGCTCGCGTCCCCCGCCCAGGTTGGCGGCGATCTGGTTGACCATGCGCACCAGCTGCGCGTCTTGATCCAGTGTCATCCTCGATTCCTCACGCATGAGCCTGCGCCGCCAGCGGTGCGGCGTCGGGGCGATGATAGATCAGGTGGCGACCGGGGCGGGCGAAGCCGACCAGCAGCAGCCCGGCCTCCCGGGCCTGCTCCACCGCCAGCGCCGTGGCCGCGGAGACGGCCACCAGGGCACCGATGCCGGCGCTGGCGCTCTTGTGCACCATCTCGTAGCTGGCGCGGCTCGAGACCAGGGCGAACCCGCTCTCGCTCGGCCCGCCCTCCCGGGCCAGGGCGCCGATCAGCTTGTCCAGGGCGTTGTGGCGCCCCACGTCCTCGCGGACCAGGCGGATGCGTCCCACGCCGTCGCACCAGGCGGCCCCATGGGTGGCGCCGGTGGCCGCCTGCAGCGCCTGATGGTCGGCCAGCGCCGCCAGGGCGCGCTGGATGGCGACGTCGGCCAGCGCCGGGGCCCGCACCCGGGCGATGGGGCGAATCGCCTGCTCCAGGGCCTCGGTGCCGCACAGCCCGCAGCCGGTGCGTCCCGCGAGGCTGCGGCGGCGGGCCTTGAGCTCCGCCAGCCGCCGGCTGGCGACCGTCAGGTGCACGGCCAGGCCCCGGGCCTGCTCGCGAACCTCCAGGTCATAGCACTCGTGAGGGTGCGCGAGGATGCCCTCGGAGAGGCTGAAGCCCAGGGCGAAGTCCTCGAGATCCTCGGGCGTGGCCATCATCACCGCATGGGAGATGCCGTTGTAGACCAGCGCCACCGGCACTTCCCTCGCCAGCACGTCCTCGACCTCGTCGGCGTACCAGCCCGACGGCCCGCGCCGGACCTCCACGGGGCGGCGAGCCAGGGCGGCGCCCTTCGTCGCGTAGGCCGCGTCCTGCCGCGAGGTCCCTCGCCGGCGGCTCATGTCCCGACCTCCGTCGCCTGGAGCGCCGCGTCGCGGGCCTGGGCCAGGTGCTGTCGCTGTCGGCGGTCGAAGTCGTCGAAGCGCCGCTGCCATTCGGACGGCCGGCTGACCTTCTCCACCTGCACCGCCGTGACCTTGTACTCGGGGCAGTTGGTGGCCCAGTCGGAGCTGTCGGTGGTGATGACGTTGGCGCCGCTGCCTGGGTGATGGAAGGTGGTGTAGACCACCCCGGGCTGCATGCGCTCGCTGAGCCGGGCGCGCAGCACCGTCTGGCCGGCGCGGCTGGTGATGCCCAGCCAGTCGCCGTCGCGGATGCCGCGCACCTCGGCGTCGGAGGGGTGCAGCTCCAGCACGTCCTCGTCGTGCCACACCTGGTTGTCGGTGCGCCGGGTCTGGGCGCCGACGTTGTACTGGGAGAGGATGCGCCCGGTGGTCAGCAGCAGCGGGAAGCGGCGGCTGGCGCGCTCCTCGGTGGCCACGTACTCGGTGATGGCGAAGCGCCCGCGACCGATCGGGAAGTCGACCTCGTGCATGGTCGGGGTGCCGTCGGGATGCTCGGCGTCACAGGGCCACTGCAGGCTGCCGCGTTCCTCGAGCTTGTCATAGCTGACCCCGGCGAAGGTCGGGGTGAGCCGGGCGATCTCGTCCATGATCTCGGACGGATGGGCGTAGTCCATCGGGTAGCCCAGGGCGCGGGCCAGGTCGATGGTGACCTCCCAGTCGGCCTTGCCGGCCAGCGGCGGCATCACCCGGCGCACCCGGTTGATGCGCCGCTCGGCGTTGGTGAAGGTGCCGTCCTTCTCCAGGAAGCTCGAGCCCGGCAACAGCACATGGGCGTACTTGGCGGTCTCGTTGAGGAAGATGTCCTGGACGATCAGGCACTCCAGCGAGGACAGGGCCGCCTCCACGTGCTGGGTGTTGGGGTCGGACTGGGCGATGTCCTCGCCCTGCACGTAGAGCGCCTTGAAGCTGCCCTCGATGGCGGCGTCGAACATGTTGGGGATGCGCAGCCCCGGCTCGTCGTCCAGCGTCACCCCCCAGGCGGCCTCGAAGCGGCCGCGGGCCGTGGCGTCGGCGACGTGCTGGTAGCCCGGGAGCTCGTGGGGGAAGGACCCCATGTCGCAGGAGCCCTGGACGTTGTTCTGGCCGCGCAGGGGATTCACCCCCACGCCCTCGCGGCCGATGTTGCCGGTGGCCAGGGCCAGGTTGGCGATGCCCATCACCATGGTCGAGCCCTGGCTGTGCTCGGTGACGCCCAGGCCGTAGTAGATGGCGCCGTTGCCGGCCGTCGCATAGGTGCGGGCGGCGCGGCGCACCGCCTCGGCGGGCACCCCGGTGATCGCCTCGCTGGCCTCGGGGGAGTGGCGCTCCTCGATGATGAAGTCGCGCCAGGCGCGATAGGCCTCGGTGTCACAGCGGGCCGCGATGAAGTCCTGGTCTTCCAACCCCTCCGCGATGACGACATGCGCCAGGGCGTTGATCAGCGCCACGTTGGTGCCCGGGCGCAGCGGCAGGTGCTGGGCATCGGCCAGGTGCGGGGTCTTGAGCAGGTCGATGCGCCGCGGGTCGGCGACGATCAGCGACGCGCCCTGGCGCAGCCGCTTGCGCATCAGCGAGCCGAACACCGGGTGGGCATCGGTGGGGTTGGCGCCGATGACGATGATGGCGTCGGCCTGCATCACCGAGTCGAAGGTCTGGGTGCCGGCGGACTCGCCGAGGGTGGTCTTGAGCCCGTAGCCGGTGGGCGAGTGGCAGACCCGCGCACAGGTGTCGGTGTTGTTGTTGCCGAAGGCGGCGCGGATCAGCTTCTGCACCAGGTAGGTCTCCTCGTTGGTGCAGCGCGAGGAGGTGATGCCGCCGACGCTCTCGCGGCCGTGCTCGGCCTGGATCGCCCGGAGGCGCTCGGCGGCGAAGGCGATGGCCTCCTCCCAGCCGACCTCGCGCCAGGGCTGGTCGATGGACTCGCGGATCATCGGCGTGGTGATGCGGTCCGGGTGGGTGGCATAGCCGAAGGCGAAGCGGCCCTTGACGCAGGAATGGCCGTGGTTGGCGTCGCCGCCCTTCCAGGGGACCATGCGCACCAGCTGGTCGCCCTTCATCTGGGCCTCGAAGGAGCAGCCCACGCCGCAGTAGGCGCAGGTGGTGATCACGCTGTGCTCGGGCTGGCCGGCCTCGATGACGCTCTTCTCCATCAGCGTGGAGGTCGGGCAGGCCTGGACGCAGGCGCCGCAGGAGACGCACTCGGAGTCCATAAAGGCCTGGTCCTGTCCTGCTGCGACTTTCGAGTCGAAGCCGCGGCCGTCGATGGTCAGGGCGAAGGTGCCCTGCACCTCCTCGCAGGCGCGCACGCAGCGGGAACAGACGATGCACTTGCTGGGGTCGAAGCTGAAGTAGGGGTTGGAATCATCCGACTCGGCGGCCAGGTGGTTCTCGCCCTCGAAGCCGTAGCGCACCTCCCGCAGGCCCACGGCGCCGGCCATGTCCTGCAGCTCGCAGTCGCCGTTGGCCGGGCAGGTCAGGCAGTCCAGCGGGTGGTCGGAGATGTAGAGCTCCATGACGTTGCGGCGCAGCCGGGCCAGGCGCTCGCTCTGGGTGGTGACCCTCATGCCCTCGGCGACCGGGGTGGTGCAGGCCGCCGGGGTGCCGCGCCGGCCCTCCACCTGGACGGCGCACAGCCGGCAGGAGCCGAAGGCCTCGAGGCTGTCGGTGGCGCACAGCTTCGGGATGTTGATGTCGGCGAGCGCCGCGGCGCGCAGCACCGAGGTGCCCGCGGGCACGGTGATGGCCACGCCGTCGATCTCCAGGCGCACCGGGGCGCCGTCTGCGGCGGGCGCCGGGGTGCCGAGGTCCCGGCCGTGCTGTCGGGGGTCGAAATGTTCGATCATGGTCAGTCTCCGTCCGCCGGGCGCCGGAAGTCGTCGGGGAAGTGGGTCAGGGCGCTCTGCACCGGGAAGGGGGTCATGCCGCCCATGGCGCACAGCGAGCCGTCCTCCATGGTCTCGCAGAGCTCGCCGAGCAGCGCGAGGTTGGCCTCGCGGTTCTCGCCCGCGCGGATGCGGTCGATGACCTCGACGCCGCGGGTCGAGCCGATGCGGCAGGGCGTGCACTTGCCGCAGGACTCCACCTTGCAGAACTCCATCGAGAAGCGAGCCTGCTCGGCCATGTCGACGGTGTCGTCGAACATCACCACGCCGCCGTGGCCGACCCCCGCACCGACGCCGGCGAAGGCCTCGTAGTCCAGCGGCAGGTCCCACTGGCTTTCGGGCAGGTAGGCACACAGCGGGCCGCCGACCTGCACCGCGCGCAGCGGGCGCCCGGTGAGGGTGCCGCCGCCGAACTCCTCCATCAGCGTGCGCAGGGTGGTGCCGAAGGCCAGCTCCACCAGGCCGCCGCGCTTGACGTTGCCGGCCAGCTGCAGCGCCAGGGTGCCGCGGGAGCGGCCCATGCCATGGTCGGCGTAGGCCTGGCCGCCCTCGGCGAGGATGAAGGGCACGGCGGCCAGCGACAGCACGTTGTTGACCACCGTGGGCCGGCCGAAGAGCCCCTCGATGGCCGGCAGCGGCGGCTTGAAGCGCACCAGGCCGCGCTTGCCCTCGAGGCTCTCCAGCAGCGAAGTCTCCTCGCCGCAGATGTAGGCCCCGGCGCCCAGGCGAACCTCCAGGTGGAAGGTGCGGCCGCTGCCGCGAATGTCGTCGCCCAGGTAGCCGGCGGCTTCGGCGCGGGCGATGGCCGTCTCCAGCACCTCGTGGGCCAGGGGGTATTCCGAGCGCAGGTAGATGTAGCCCTGGGTGGCGCCCACGCCGAGCCCGGCGATCGTCATGCCCTCGATCAGCATGTAGGGGTCGCACTCCATGGCCAGGCGATCCGCGAAGGTGCCGGAGTCGCCCTCGTCGGCGTTGCAGACGATGTACTTCTGGTCCGCCGGGGCGTCGAGCACCGTCTGCCACTTGATGCCGGTGGGGAAGGCCGCGCCGCCCCGGCCGCGCAGGCCCGAGGCCTTGACCTCCTCGACGATGTCCTGAGCCGCCAGGTCGAGCGCCCGTTCCAGGCCGCGGAAGCCGTCGTGGGCTCGGTAGTCGTCGAGACAGAGCGGATCGGTGACCCCGATGCGGGCGAAGGTCAGGCGCTGCTGGCGTTCCAGGTAGGGGATCGCCTCGGTCGGGCCCAGGGACAGCGGGTGGCCGTCGTGGCCCTCGAGCAGGCCGGCATCGAGCAGCGCCGGGACGTCACCGGGCGCGACGGGGCCGTAGGCGACCCGACCGTTGTCGGTCTCGACCTCGACCAGGGGCTCGAGCCAGGCCAGGCCACGGGAGCCGTTGCGGACCAGGCTCAGCGCGAGGCCGCGGTCGGCGGCCTCGCGCGTGAGCCGTTCGGCGACGTCGTCGGCCCCCAGGGAGAGGGCGGTGGTGTCACGGGGCACATAGACACGAACGCTCATCCGAGCACCTCCAGGGGCTGGGTGCCCAGTTCGTCGACCAGGGCGTCGAAGGCCTCGGGAGTCACCCGGCCCAGCACCCGGTCGTCCACCCGCACCGAGGGGCCGCAGGCGCAGTTGCCCAGGCAGTAGACCGCCTCCAGGGTGATCTCCCGGTCGGGGGTGGTCCGATGGTAGTCGATGCCCAGGCGGGCCTTGGCGTGTCTCTCCAGTGAGCGAGCGCCCACCGCCTGGCAGGCCTCGGCACGGCAGACCTGGACCACGTGGCGCCCCGGGGGCGTGGTGCGAAAATGGTGGTAGAAGCTGATCACCCCGTGCACCTCGGCCCGGGTCTGGCCCAGGGACTCGGCGATGATCGGCACCGCCCCCTCGGGGACGAAGCCGAAGCGGTTCTGGATGGCGTGCAGGATCGGCAGCAGGGCGCCGGGCTTGTGCTTCAGGGCGTCGATCTCGGCCTGGATCGCCTGGGGCGTCCACTCACGGGAATCGCTCATCGAGTCCCCCTGGTCGTCATGGTGCTGGCTAAATATGCACGCTAGTTCATATTAAAGAAGAGGCGTGCGTCACGGTCGCGGTAACGCTAGCATCGGTGTCTCGATGGCAAAATATGAAACTTGCTTCATATGAAAAGGATCCGGATCACGCCGGCCTGGTACTTCAGTGACGAGGCCGGCAACCAGCTCGACCCCAAGCTCTTCGCGCTGCTCGAGGCGGTCCATCGGTACGGCAAGCTCACCCGGGCCGCCGAGACCGTCGGCGTCTCCTATCGCCACGCCTGGAACCTGCTCAACAAGTGGGGGGAGTTCTTCGGCATCGCCCTGGTCGAGCTCGAGCGGGGCCGGGGGGCCCGCCTGTCGCCGCTGGGCGAGAAGCTGCTGTGGGCCGAACAGCGGGTGATCGCCCGCCTGGGGCCCCAGCTGGAGAGCCTGGGCTCGGAGCTCAACCTGGCCATCCAGCAGACCCTGGAGGGCGTCAAGCCGGTGCTGCGGCTGCATGCCAGTCACGGCTATGCCGTGGAACTGCTGCCGGCGCATCTGGACGAACTGCGCCTCGACCTGCAGTACTGCAGCCCCCGGGAGGCCCTGGCGGCGCTGCACCGCGGGGCCTGCGACGTGGCCGGCTTCCATTTGCCCCATGGCGAGGTCGGTCGGGGGGTGAGCGGGGACTACCGCGATCTGCTCAAGCCCCGCAGCCACCGGGTGGTGCGTTTCATCACCCGTCGCCAGGGGCTGATGGTGGCGCCGGGCAATCCGCTGGGCATCTCGGGGCTGGAGGATCTGGCGGGAGGCGAGGTCCGTTTCATCAATCGCCAGGCGGCCTCGGGCACCCGAGCCCTGCTGGACGGCCTGCTGGCCGAGGCCGGCCTTTCGCCCGGGCGGATCCATGGCTACGAGCTCGAGGAATACACCCACTCGGCGGTGGCCGCCTACGTGGCCGCCGGCATGGCGGACGCGGGCTTCGGGGTGGAGGCCGCCGCGCGGCGCTTCGGGCTCGACTTCGTGCCGCTGGCGCTGGAGGACTACCTGCTGGTCTGCCATCAACGCAGCCTGGGCGAGCCCAGGCTCCAGCGCCTGCTCGAGGTGTTGGGAGGCGCGGCCTTCCAGTCCGCGGTGGCGGCGCTGCCGGGCTATACGCCCGATCGCTGCGGCGAGGTGGAGGGGGTGGAGGCGCTCTTGCCTGACTGAGCAAAAAGCGCGGCGCCCGACGGCGCCGCGAAGCGGGAGAGACGAGGCCTCAGGTCAGGGCGAAGCCCAGCGCCAGGAAACCGCCGGCGGTGACCACGGCGCCGAGCAGCGCATAGGGGAGCTGGGTCAGGCCGTGCTGCATCGGCAGGCAGCCGCTGCCCTGGGAGGACAGCACCGAGGAATCGGAGAAGAAGCAGGCATGGCTGCCGAAGCTCGAGGCCGACAGCAGGGCCCCCACCACCAGCGGCATCGGGGCCCCCAGGTGCTGGGCCATGGGTACCACGATGGGGATCGAGATCACGAACACCCCCCAGGAGGAGCCGGTGGCGAAGACCACCACGGCCATGGACGCGAATACCAGGGCGGGCAGCAGCGCCGGCGTCAGGTAGGGGCCGAGAGCGTCGATCATGAAGCTCGTCATGCCCAGCTGGTCGTTGACCTCGCGCAGCACGAAGCCCACGGCGACGATGGCCAGCGGCAGCATCATGGTGCGGAAGCCGTCCATGATGCCGTCCATCAGGCTGGCGAAGGTGGCCAGGCGCTGGACGAGGTAGAGCGCCAGGGTGAAGAGGGTGGCGACGATGACGCCCTTGAGCAGGTCGATCTCGAACCAGGCGCTGGCGCCGATCAGCACCGCCATGGGAGCCAGGAAGTTGAACACGCCGCGCCACGGGGACTGGCTCGGGGTCGTCTCGTCCAGCGACGCATCCGGGGCGCCGTCGGGGATCGGCTGGCCGGCCCGGGCGCGGGCCTCGGCGGCCTTCATCGGGCCCAGGTCGGGCAGCTTGCCGCTGGCCACCAGCAGCAGCAGGCCCATGGCCACCCAGCCGTAGAGCATGAAGGGAATCGACGCGATGTAGAGGCCCATGCCCGGCCCCTCGGTGGCGCCGTTGGTTTCCAGCAGCTCGGCGAAGTACACCGCCCAGGTGGAAAGGGGGACCAGGATGCAGATCGGTGCCGCCGTGGAGTCGACGATGTAGGCCAGCTTCTCGCGGGAGACGCCGAAGCGGTCGGTGAGGCGCTTCATGGCCGCCGAGGTGGCCAGGGCATTGAGGTAATCGTCGATGAAGATCAGCACGCCCAGCGCCGCGGTGCTGAGCAGGGACTGGCGACGGGTCTTGACCAGACGCGTCATGAAGTGGCTGAAGCTCAGGGTGCAGCCGGACTTCTCCAGCATGGCGATGAAGCCGCCCATCAGGCCGCAGACCAGGATCAGCCAGGCGATGGTCTCGTCCATCATCACCGACAGCGAGATGTCGGCCAGCTCGCCGACGAAGTCCTCCGGCTGCAGCATGATCAGTCCGGACAGGGCCCCGATGGCCAGCGCCTCCAGGGTGCGGTGGGTGGCGATGGCCACCACCAGCACGATCAGCGAGGGGACCAGGCTGGCCCAGCCGAAGTCGCTGCCTGGTTCGTGGGTCAGTGTCAGGCCCGTGACCGTGGCCAGCACGGCGAGCACCAGCAGCAGGGTGCGGCCGGTGCCGTCGCGAGCGGGCAACGAGGGCGCGAAGGGGTGGGGCGAGGGGTGGGGAGCACTCATGGCGACCTCCGTTGGTGGTGTTGTGAGGTGCGGCCGGCCCGACGGGGCCTCGGGGCGTGATTGTCGTTGGCGGCGCCGGCACGCCGGGGCCCGGCGGATGGCCCCTGGGCCATCCGCGGTCGATGAACGCTATGTGCTGAGGGGGAATGCCCTGCCGGCGCCTAGACGTGGCGCAGGTACCAGTCGTACTCCAGCTTGCTGACGGCCTGCATGGCCTGGTCGCGCTCGGCGCGACGGTTGGCGAGGAAGACCCGCACGAACTCCGGCCCCAGGGCCTCGATCAATGCCTCGCTGTCCGCGAGCAGGTCCAGGGCCTGGCACCAGCTGTTGGTCAGGCTGGGGGCGACCTGGTCGTAGGCGTTGCCGGTGACCGCCGGCGGGGGCGTCAGCCGCTGCCGCAGGCCGTGGTCGATGGCCGCCAGCAGGCTGGCGACCAGCAGGTAGGGGTTGGCGTCGGCGCCGGCGACCCGATGCTCGAGGCGACGGGCCTCGTTGGGACCGGAAGGGATGCGTACCGCCACCGAGCGGTTGTCGTAGCCCCAGGTCGGGGCCATGGGCACATAGAGCCCCGGCTGGAAGCGGCGGAAGGAGTTGAGGTTGGGGGCGAACAGCGCCATGGAGGCGGGCATCATCTCCAGCAGGCCGGCTACCGCCTGCTGGAGCTCGGGCGTCCCCAGGGGGGCGCCGTCCTCGGCGGCGAAGACGTTGCGGCCGGCCTCGTCGAGCAGGCTGATATGCACATGGGTCCCGTTGCCGGCCTCGTCGCCGTAGGGCTTGGCCATGAAGGTGGCCTCGAAGCCATGCTGCAGGGCCACGCCCTTGATCAGCCGCTTGAGCAGCACGGCGCTGTCGCAGGCCCCCAGCGCATCGTCGGTGTGGAGCAGGTTGATCTCGAACTGCCCCGGGGCGCATTCCTTCAGTGCGGTGTCCAGGGGCAGGTCCTGAATGCGGGCCGCGGCATGGATGTCCTCGAGGAAGTCCGCGTATTCGTCGAGCTCGTTGATCGAGTAGAGCTGGCTCTGGGACGCACGCTCGCCGCTCGCCGGGGAGCAGGGCGGTTGCACCATCCCCAGCGCGTCCCGCTGGCGGTCGACCAGGTAGAACTCCAGCTCCACGGCGACCACCGGGGTCAGGCCGGTCCGGCCCAGGCGTCCGAGCACCCTGGCCAGCACCTGGCGCGGATCGGCGAAATAGGGCGAGCCGTCGCCGTCCTCCATGGTCATCAGCAGCTGGGCCTGGCGGCCATTGCGGAGCCAGGGGCTCGGCATCAGGGTGCCCGGCACGGGGCGGCAGACCCGGTCCCCGTCGCCGGTCTCGAGCCCCAGTCCGGTCGCCTCCACCGTGTTGCCGAGGATATCCAGGGCGAAGACCGAGGCGGGCAGATTGACGCCGTCACGATAGACCTTCTCCAGGTTGGTCCGCGGGATGCGCTTGCCGCGCATCACGCCGTTGAGGTCGCTGATCAGCAGGTCGATGCTGGCGATGTCCGGGTGGCGTTCCAGGAAGTCTCGGGCTTCGTCGACGGGGAGGGGCGGCATGGTGGCACCTGTTTCCTTGGACATTGACATGTCGGTCATCTTTGAATCATCGAGCCTTGTTGTCAAATCCTTTACGAATTTGGTGCGCCTCTTGGCGAGCCCGTTTCTGGGAATTTGAAATTAAAACCAATAAAAACAGAAAGATATTATCGTACTGTGTACGGCTTCGATGCCCGGGGTTGGCAAGATTAATCAACCGCGCTATGTTGAGCAAAGCATAACAACCCCGTCATCACGCTTTTCGAGGAGGCTGCCATGCAGACCCGACCCCTGGTGGGGGTAATCGCCTGCCGCCGTGAGGTGGAGGGGCATCCTGCCCACATGGTCACCGACAAGTACCTGAGCGCCCTGCGCGAATACGGGCTGGATCCGGTGATCCTGCCGGTCTGGGAAGGGAGTACGGGACGGGAGGTGGCCGGCCTGCTGGCCCGGCTGGACGGCCTGGTGCTCACCGGCAGCTATACCAACGTGGCCCCGCATCGCTATGGCGCCGAGCGGGCCCCCGAGAACACCCGGGACGATCGCGATCGCGACGCCGCTTCGATGGCCTGGATACCCGTGGCCCTGGACCTCGAGCTGCCCCTGCTGGGGATCTGTCGCGGCTTCCAGGAACTGAACGTGGCCTTCGGCGGCAGCCTCCACCAGGCGGTGCAGAACGTGCCGGGCCGGCTCGACCATCGCGAGCCGCCCGGTGACAAGGAGACCCAGTACGCCCCCAGCCATGACCTGGAGATCCTGCCCGGCGGTCGCCTGGCGGCGCTCTATCCCGAGCGCCATGCGCGGGTGAATTCCCTGCATCAGCAGGGCATCGACCGCCTCGGCGAGGGGCTGACCGCCGAGGCGGTGGCGCCGGATGGCCTGATCGAGGCCGTCTCGGTCACCGACGCCCCGGCCTTCACCCTGGCCGTGCAATGGCATCCCGAGTGGCGCCCGCGGCAGCACCCCCTCTACGACGCCCTCTTCACCGCCTTCGCCCAGGCCTGTGCCGCCCGCCAGGCCGATGGCGCGACCGCCTCTCGCCAGGCCCTGGCCTGACGTCCCGCCCCACCGGAGATCCATCATGCAGACACAGGAATGCCAGGCCCGCGACCGTGCCCACCACCTCCACCCCTTCACCGATTTCAAGGCCCTGGGGGAGGAGGGCAGCCGGGTGATCACCCGGGCCGAGGGCGTGTACATCCACGACAGCCGGGGCCACCGCATCCTCGACGGCATGGCGGGGCTGTGGTGCGTGAACCTGGGCTACGGGCGCCAGGAACTGGTGGAGGCCGCGCGGGAGCAGCTCGAGCAACTGCCCTACTACAACACCTTCTTCAAGACCACCCATCCGCCGGCGGTGCGCCTGGCCGAGAAGCTCTGCGAGCTGGCGCCGGCGCACATGAACCACGTCTTCTTCACCGGCTCGGGCTCCGAGGCCAACGACACGGTGTTGCGCATGGTGCGCCGCTACTGGGCGCTCCAGGGCAAGCCGGGCAAGCGCTGGATCATCGGCCGCGAGAACGGCTATCACGGCTCCACGGTGGCGGGGATGAGCCTGGGCGGAATGGCGCCCATGCATGACCAGGGCGGGCCCTGCGTGCCGGAGATCGCTCACATCCGCCAGCCCTACTGGTTCGGCGAGGGGCGTGACCAGTCGCCGGAAGCCTTCGGTCGCGCCTGTGCCGAGGCCCTGGAGGCGAAGATCCTGGAGCTGGGCGAGGAGAACGTCGCGGCCTTTATCGCCGAGCCGGTGCAGGGCGCCGGCGGGGCCATCATGCCGCCGGCGAGCTACTGGCCGGCGATCAAGGCGGTGCTGGCGAAGCATGACATCCTGCTGGTGGCCGACGAGGTGATCTGCGGCTTCGGCCGTCTCGGCGAGTGGTTCGGCAGCCAGCACTTCGGCCTCGAGCCCGACCTGATGCCCATCGCCAAGGGGCTCTCCTCCGGCTACCTGCCCATCGGTGGCGTCCTCGTCGGCGACCGGGTGGCCGACACCCTGATCGAGGAGGGCGGCGAGTTCTTCCACGGCTTCACCTACTCGGGACATCCCGCCTGTGCCGCGGTGGCGCTGAAGAACCTGGAGCTGCTCGAGGCCGAGGGCGTGGTGGAACGCGTCCGCGACGACGTCGGGCCCTACCTGGCCCGCCGCTGGGCCGAGCTGGCCGACCATCCCCTGGTCGGCGAGGCTCGCTCCCTGGGCCTGATGGGGGCGCTGGAGCTGGTCGCCGACAAGGCTACCGGCAGCCGCTTCGACAAGTCGCTCGCCGCCGGCAACCTGTGCCGGGACATCTGTTTCGACGCCGGCCTGGTGATGCGCTCGGTGGGCGATACCATGATCATCGCTCCCCCGCTGGTGATCACCCGCCAGGAGATCGACGAGCTGGTGCGCCTGGCGCGCCGGGCCCTGGACGAGACCGCCGTTCGCCTGGCCAAGCATGCGGCCACCGACGCCGCCCAACGAGAGGAGATTCGCGCATGAGCCGCGCAAGCCGCCCGACGACCCGCGCCGACTGGCAGGCGCTGGCCGCCTCGCTGACCCTCGAGACCCGTGCCTATATCGACGATGCCTTCGTCGATGCCGAGGGCGGGGCCACCCTGACCACGATCAACCCGGCCACCGGCGAGACGCTCGCCGAGGTGGCGAGCTGCGATGACGCCGACGCCGAGCGCGCGGTGGCGGTGGCCCGGGCCGCCTTCGACGGCGGCGACTGGTCGCGGCTGGCCCCGGGCCGGCGCAAGCGCACACTGCTCAGGCTGGCCGACCTGATGGAAGCGCACAAGCACGAGCTGGCGCTGCTCGACACCCTGGACATGGGCAAGCCCATCGCGAGCTCGCTGGGCGACATGGCCGGGGCCATCGCCTGCCTGCGCCACCACGCCGAGTCCATCGACAAGCTCTACGGCGAGGTGGCGCCCACCGGCGAGGACGCCCTGGGCCTGGTGCTGCGCGAGCCGCTGGGCGTGGTGGCCTCCATCGTGCCCTGGAACTTCCCGCTGATGATGACCGCCTGGAAGATCGCCCCGGCCCTGGCCGCCGGCAACAGCGTCATCCTCAAGCCCTCCGAGAAGTCGCCGCTGTCGGCGCTGCGCCTGGCGAGCCTGGCCCGGGAGGCCGGCCTGCCCCGCGGCGTCTTCCAGGTGCTGCCGGGCTACGGGCACACCGTGGGCCGCGCCCTGGCGCTGTCCATGGACGTCGACTGCCTGGCCTTCACCGGCTCCACCGGCGTGGGCAAGCAGCTGATGCAGTACGCCGGCCAGTCGAACCTCAAGCGGGTCTACCTGGAGTGCGGGGGCAAGAGCCCCAACCTGGTGTTCGCCGACTGCAAGGACCTGGACAAGGTGGCCGAGCATGCCGCCGCGGCGATCTTCCACAACCAGGGCGAGGTGTGCATCGCCGGCTCGCGGCTGCTGGTGGAGGACGCCATCCGCGAGGCCTTCGTCGAGAAGGTGCTGGCGGCCGCCGAGCGCATGCAGCCCGGCGACCCGCTGGACCCCGAGAGTTTCATGGGCGCCATGGTCGACCGGGCCCAGTACGAGCGGGTGCTGGCCTATATCCGCCAGGGCGTGGAGGAGGGCGCGGTCCTGCGCGCCGGCGGCGAGGCCACCGAGGTCGATGGCAAGGGGCTGTTCATCCCGCCGACGGTGTTCGACGGCGTCACCGAGGCCATGGCCATCGGCCGCGAGGAGATCTTCGGCCCGGTGCTGGCGGTGTTCGGCTTCGACACCGAGGAGGAGGCGATCCGTCTCGCCAACGACAGTGACTACGGCCTGGCGGCCGGGCTGTGGAGCCAGGACATCGACCGCGTCATGCGGGTGAGCCGGCGGCTGCAGTCGGGGCAGGTGTTCGTCAACAACTGGGCGGCCATGGACCAGACGGTGCCCTTCGGCGGCGTCAAGCAGTCGGGCAACGGCCGCGACAAGTCCCACCACTCGCTGGAGGAGTACTCCGAGCTCAAGACCGTGTGGATGACGCTCGCGCCCTAGCCTCTCGCTTGACTCGACGACGGCGCCCGCTCCAGCAGCGGGCGCCGTTGGTATGCGACCGGGGGTCAGACACAGGCCGGTGTCGATGCCCGCGGTGAGCGGGGCGGAAGACTCGGTACGGCAGGTGAGGGCTCGGCCGGACGCGCTGTCCCGTCGTGGGCCGTCACCTGGCTGCGGTGCGAGGCGTCGGGTAGCCGGAAGGCCGACATGGCGGCCATCAGCCGCTCGGCATGCTGGCGCAGGTTGTCGGCCGCAGTGGCGCTTTCCTGCACCAGGGCAGCATTCTGCTGGGTGACTCGGTCCATCTGGGTCACGGCGGTCCCCGCTTCCTGGACCCCTGCACGCTGCTCCATGCTGGCCTCGTTCACCGCCTGCATGAACCGGCTGACCCGGCGGATGCTGGCGACGACCTCCTCGGCGGCCTGGTTGGCCTCCGCCGCTCGGGCGTTGCCGTGCTTGACGCGCTCCGCATTGCGATTGATCCGGTCGCTGACCTCTCGCGCCGCCGTGGCGCTGTTCTGAGCCAGGGTGCGTACCTCGGCGGCCACGACGGCGAAGCCGCGGCCGTGTTCGCCGGCACGGGCCGCCTCCACCGAGGCATTGAGCGCCAGGATATTGGTCTGGAAGGCGATGTCGTCGATGGTGGAGATGATGTCGGCGATCTCGCCGGCGCTTTCCTCCAGCTCGCGCATGGTCTGGGTCACCTGCTGGACGGCCTGGCCGCCCTGGATGGCGGTGGTCGCCGCCTCTTCGGCCTCGCGGCTGGTCCGGTCGGCGTTGTCGGCGTTCTGGGCCACCGTCGTGTTGAGCTCCTCCATGGCCGAGGCGGTCTGCGACAGCGCGCTGGCTTGCTGCTCGGTGCGTGAGGCGAGGTGGCCGTTGCCAGCCGCGATCTGCTCGCTGTTGCCGGCGACCGAATCGGCCGCGGCGCGGACCTGGGCGACGATGCCCTGCAACTGGCGAGCCATGGCGACCTGGGCGGCCATGATGCTGTGACGATCGCCGTGGCGCTGCTTCCCTTCGACGGCAAGCTCGCCGCGACCGATGGCTTCGGCGAAGGCCTTGACCTCGTGGGGCTCGGCACCCAGCTCGCGCAGCAGCTGACGGGACAGCAAGATAGCGATCAGGCCGCCGATCAGCAGCGCGGCGAGGCACAGGCCGAGCATCAGCGCCTGGAAGCCCGAGGCGGTGTCGCGGGCACCGGCGGTGTCCCGGGCGGTCTCGGCTTCCTGATAGTCGATGAAGGCGTTGATGTCGTCGAGCCATTGAAAGAACGCCGGGCCGGCCTCGGCGAGCAGGATCCGCCGCGCAGCCTCGATGTTGCCGCGGTCACGTTCGGCGATGATGTCGCTTGCCAGTGCATCGGTCCGCTCCGCCTGGCGTTCGATGGTGGCGAGCAGGCGATTCTCCTGCTCATTGGCGCCGTTGGCGGCGATGACCTCTCTCATGCCTTGGCTGGCGTTCCGGTAGTCGTCGACCAGGCGTCGAAAGTGAGCCTGGATGCGCTGCAATTCGTCGGGTCGGGTGACCAGCGTCAGGTCGCGTAGCAGGATGGCGCGATCGTGCACGCTGCCTCGCCAGTCGATGGCATGACGCATCTTGACGCCATTGATGTCATTGATGGTGGTGAGGTTGCGGTCGATGCGGTTGACCTGGTCGATGCCGACGGCGGTGAGCACGACGATCAGCGAGAGGACGGCGGAGATGCCGCCGAGGAGGCGGGCGCGGATGCCGAGGCGGGCCACTCGGTCCTTGAAGATGTTCATCGTATGGCATTCCTGTTGGGGGCGGCAGGGAGGGGGCATGAAATGAATGGATGCTTCCCGTTCGTTAGCCCAGACTAATATTTGTACATTATTTGTACAAATAATTTTATGACGTCCAGGATTTCCCCGCCTCCTGCCTCGCCTGCGACAGGAAGGCGGGGGAACGGGAGGGTCGGGCGCACGCGCTCAGGGCGTTCGTGAAATCCTTGTACAGGAATGCTTCCGTCGCGCGCCATCTGGGGCTAGGCAAGCCCGGCTCGCGTGTCGCGGCTCATCCGCCGGCTGGCGACCTGGTCGGTGGGGAAGGGGGCGAGGGCCCCGACCCGGGAGGGTCGGGGCGGCTGGTTCAGTCCTGGGATTGGCGACGCCGCTTCACGGATTCCCCGGCGAGGCCGAAGTCCTGGATGGCCACGTCGGAGAGCACCACCCGCACGCTCTCCGGCGTGCAGTCGATGCTCTCGACGCAGGCGGCGGTGACCTTCTCGATCAGGGCTTCCTTCTGCTCGGCAGTGCGGCCCTCGATCAGCTGGATGTTCACGATCGGCATGGCTTTCTCCATCATGTGGAAATATTTTCTGAGTCCATGATGGTTCCAGCTCGGGGTCGGGCTGTCAAAGCCCTCGACGTCATGAGACTTGTACATAACCGATGCAGGCATTGTACATTATGGGTTCGCCCACGAAAGGGAGCCATCCTCATGCTGAGCTGGCTGAAGCGGGACCCCAGGCGACGCCTGCAGCGGGACTACGAACGCAAGCTGGAACAAGCCATGGAAGCGGCGCGTAACGGTGACATGCGCGCCAACGCGGCCCTCACCGAGCAGGCCGAGGCGATTCGGGGGGAGATCGAGCGACACCGGGCGCGAGCCAAGCGGTAACGACCGCGCCCCCGCCGAGGGCCGGGGCGCGGAAGCCGGACTGGCCGGCGGGACGGTCACGATGGAGGAAGGCGTGTCTCAGCGGCGTCCGCCGCCGTTGCCTCCTCCATTACCGCCCCCGGCGCCACCGCCGCTGCCGCCGCCGTTGCCACCGCCGCTACCGGCAGCTCCGCCGCCATGATCGCCCCCCGCCGCGCTGGCGGCGCCGCGCTCACCGGCGCTGGCGTTGGCGTTGACGCCGCCGCCCTGCGAGGCACGGGCCTCGTCGCTGACGGTGTCGCCGTGGACCCCGACGCCGCCGCTCGTGACCGCCTCATGGGCGGTCTCGAGGCCGGGCTGGGCAGCCGCCGGCATGTCTCCAGTCTCCACGTCGGCCAGGTGGCCTTCCAGGGTCGTGGCGGCCTCGCTTTCCTCCACGGCGATCTCGTCCCCGGTGCTATCGGCCTCGGTCTCGGCTTCGGTCTCGGTCTCGGCTTCGGTCTCGATCTCGATCTCGATCTCGATCTCGGCCGGCTGGCTTTCCTCGACGGTAGGCTCGGTCGAGTCGACGTCGTCCTCCTGGGCGAAGGCCGGCAGGGCGATCAGGCTGGTGGCGAGGGCGAGAGGGATCAGTCGTAAGCGCATGGGGTCTCCTCGAGTGGGGGATGATCGGCGTCGCATCCGATCTGATGCGATTGGACTAGAGTCGTGGTGCTCATCCTGGCCCAAACACGAGGCGTCGACAAAGCGTCGCCCGGCGGCGACGCCGAGCGGGAGGCCTTGTCTCGAGGCGCCGACAGTTGCCGTCGGGAACTCAGAAGCTGCGCGCGGGGGTGGCGCAGCTGACCAGCCGGCAGGGGGCCTCGCCGACGTTGCGGAAGCGGTGGGGCACGTTGGTGTCGAAGTAGTAGGCCTCGCCGGGGCCGAGCACCCGGGTCTCGGCGCCGATGGTGATCTCGATCTCGCCCTCCAGCACCACGCCGGCCTCCTCGCCCTGGTGGGCGATCATCTCGCGGCCGGTGTCGGCGCCGGGGGGGTAGGTCTCGACCATGAAGTTCAGCGCCCGGCTGGCCCGGTTGCCGCCCACCAGCTTGTAGATGACGTCGCCGGCGCCCACGTCGGCCAGGTCCTCGGCGGCGTAGAACACCTGGTCGCGACTTTCCAGGTCCATGGTGAAGAAGTCGCCGACGCTCATCGGGATGGCGTCGAGGATCTTCTTCAGCGAGCTCACCGAGGGGCTCACCTTGCCCTGCTCGATGAGCGACAGGCTGGAATGGGTCACCCCGCAACGCTTGGCCAGCTCGCGCTGGGAGATGCCTCTCAGGTTACGCAGGGCGCGCAGCCGCGCGCCGACATCGTCTGCCATGGGTCGTCCTCTGAAATCCACGGGGCGGGCCGGCAAGGCCCGCCCCCGGTGCTCAGCACAGGGCGTCGAGCTTTTCCTTGAGCAGGGCGTTGACCTGCTGGGGGTTGGCGGTGCCCCGGGAGGCCTTCATCACCTGGCCGACGAAGTAGCCGATCATCTTGCCGCGTTTCTCCGGCTCGGCGTCGCGGTACTGGGCCACCTGGGCGGGGCTGTCGGCGATGACCTGGTCGATCATGGCCTCGATGGCGCCGGTGTCGGTGACCTGCTTGAGGCCCTTGGTCTCGATGATGGCGTCGGCGGACTCGCCCTCGCCGTGCCACAGGGCCTGGAACACCTGCTTGGCGGCCTTGCCGCTGATGGTGTCGTCCTTGACCCGAGCGATCAGCTCGCCCAGCTGGTCCGCCGAGACGGGACTGTCGGCGATGGCCAGACCCTCGCGGTTGAGGGCGCCGGAGAGCTCACCCTGGACCCAGTTGGCGGCCTGCTTGGCGTCGCCGCAGACGGCCTTGACCCGCTCGAAGTACTCGGCCATGGCGCGGCTCGCCGAGAGCACCCCGGCGTCGTAGGCCGACAGGCCCAGCTCGTCCTGGAAGCGGGCGCGCTTGGCGGCGGGCAGCTCCGGCAGGTTGTCGCGCAGGTGGTCGACGTAGGCCTGGTCGAGGACCACCGGCAGCAGGTCGGGGCAGGGGAAGTACCGGTAGTCGTTGGCCTCCTCCTTGGTGCGCATGCTGCGGGTCTCGTCGGCCTCCGGGTCATAGAGGCGGGTCTCCTGGACCACCTCGCCACCGGCCTCGAGCAGCTCGATCTGGCGTTCCACCTCGTACTCGATGGCGCGCTCGACGAAGCGGAAGGAGTTGACGTTCTTGATCTCGGCGCGGGTGCCGAAGGTCGTCTCGCCCCTGGGGCGCACCGAGACGTTGACGTCGCAGCGCATGGAGCCCTCGGCCATGTTGCCGTCCGAGATTCCCAGGTAGGTGACGATGGAGTGGATCGCCTTGAGGTAGGCCGCCGCCTCCTTGGCCGAGCGCATGTCCGGCTCGGAGACGATCTCCAGCAGCGGGGTGCCGGCCCGGTTCAGGTCGATGCCGGTCATGCCGTGGAAGTCCTCGTGGAGCGACTTGCCGGCGTCCTCCTCGAGGTGGGCATGGTGGACGCGCACGGCCTTGGTGCTGCCATCCTCCAGGGTGATCTCGACCTCGCCCGGCCCCACGATGGGGTGATACATCTGGCTGGTCTGGTAGCCCTTGGGCAGGTCCGGATAGAAGTAGTTCTTGCGGTCGAACACCGAGACCTCGGGGATCTCGGCATGAATGCCCAGGCCGAACTGCACGGCCATGGCTACGGCCTGCTCGTTGAGCACCGGCAGCACCCCGGGCAGGCCCAGGTCCACGGCGCAGGCCTGGGTGTTGGGCTCGGCGCCGAAGGCGGTGGAGGCGCCGGAGAAGATCTTGGAACGGGTGGCGAGCTGGACGTGGACTTCCAGGCCGATCACGGTTTCCCATTGCATCAGGCGGTCTCCTCGGCGAGGGCGGGACGGCGCAGGTGCCAGTCGGTGGCCTGCTGGAACTGGTGGGCGACGTTGAGCAGCCGGGCCTCGGCGAAATGGGTGCCCAGTATCTGCAGCCCCACCGGGCGGCCGTTCGCGAAGCCGGCCGGCACGCTGATGCCGGGGATGCCCGCCAGGTTGATGGCGATGGTGTAGATGTCCTGCAGGTACATGGACACCGGATCCTTCTTCGCGCCCAGGTCGAAGGCCGGGGTCGGCGAGGCGGGGCCCATCAGCACGTCCACCTCGTCGAAGGCGTCCAGGAAGTCCTGGCGGATCAGCCGGCGGACCTTCTGGGCCTTCTTGTAGTAGGCATCGAAGAAGCCCTCGGACAGGGTATGGGTGCCGATCAGGATGCGCCGCTTGACCTCCTCCCCGAAGCCCTCGGCGCGGGTGCGCTTGTAGAGGTCCATGAGGTCGGCGGGATCCTCGCAGCGATGGCCGAAGCGCACGCCGTCGTAGCGCGACAGGTTGGAGGAGGCCTCGGCGGGGGCGATCACGTAGTAGGCCGGGATGGCGTAGTGGGTGTGGGGCAGGCTCACCTCGCGAACCGAGGCGCCCAGCGACTCGTAGACCTTGACCGCCTCGCGCACCGCGCCTTCCACTTCGGGGGAGAGGCCGTCGCCGAAGTACTCCCTGGGCAGGCCGATCTTGAGCCCCGAGAGGGGGGCGTCGAGGTCGGCGGCATAGTCCGGCACGCCGCGGGCCACGGAGGTGGAGTCGCGCAGGTCGTGGCCGGCGAGCACGCCGAGCAGGTGGGCGCAGTCGGCGGCCGAACGCGCCATGGGGCCGGCCTGGTCGAGGCTCGAGGCGTAGGCGATCATGCCGTAGCGGGAGACCCGGCCGTAGGTGGGCTTGAGGCCGGTGATGCCGCAGAAGGCGGCCGGCTGCCGGATCGAGCCGCCGGTGTCGGTGCCGAGTGCCGCCGGGACCAGGCCCGCGGCGACCGCGGCGGCACTGCCGCCGGAGGAGCCGCCGGGCACGGCGCCGAGATCCCAGGGGTTTTTCACCGGCCCAAAGAAGCTGTTCTCGTTGGACGACCCCATGGCGAACTCGTCCATGTTGGTCTTGCCGAGGCTGACGGTGCCGGCGTCGGCGAGCTTTTCCACCACGCCGGCGTCGTAGGGCGCGGTGAAGTTGTCGAGCATCCTCGAGCCGCAGCTGGTCTTCACGCCTCGCGTGCAGAAGATGTCCTTCAGCGCCAGGGGCAGGCCCGGCAACGGGCCGGCCTCGCCCCTGGCGCGGGCGGCGTCGGCCGCGTCTGCCGCCGCCAAGGCCTGCTCGGCGGTGACGGTGATAAAGCTGTTGAGGGCGCCATCGTGGCGCTCGATGCGCGCGAGCAGGTGCTCGGTGAGCTCGCGGCTGGAAAACTCGCCGGCGGACAGCGCGGCGGCGAGCTCGGTCAGTGTCTTGTCGTGCATGGGCCCGGGGCTCCGTGAAGACTTGCCAGTAACGATGAGGGCGCGCTCATTCGACGACGCGCGGCACCAGGTAGAGGCCGTTCTCCACCGCCGGCGCGCAGCGCTGGAAGGTTTCGCGCTGGTCGGCCTCGGTGACCTCGTCGGCGCGCAGGCGCTGGGTGGCATCCAGCGGATGGGCCAGGGGGGCGACGCCGTCGGTGTCGAGCGCCTGGAGCTGGTCGACCATCTCCAGGATGCGCCCCAGGTCGCCCAGGTAGCGGTCGGCTTCACCCTCGTCCAGGCCGAGTCGGGCCAGGTGGGCGGCCCTGAGAACGTCTGCGTGTTCAAGCGCCATGATCCGGTGTCCTCGAAAGGGTGGGGAAAAGACGGAAAATCCTACCATAAGCGCGTCCCGGCGGGCAGTATCGAGGCGGTGACGGAAGGGGGTTGCGCTTGCCGGGCGGGGGGTGCAGTGATACCGTTTGCCCCGCACAGGGTTCCCGGTCCGCACTAGGTAACGACTTCATGTTCAAACGTTTGAGGGGGCTGTTTTCCAGCGATCTGTCGATCGACCTGGGGACGGCCAATACGCTGATCTACGTCCGCGGGCGCGGCATCGTGCTCGACGAGCCGTCGGTGGTGGCGATTCGCCAGTCCGGCAACATGCGCAGCGTGGCCGCCGTGGGCGCCGACGCCAAGCGCATGCTGGGACGAACGCCCGGCAACATCACCGCCATCCGGCCGATGAAGGACGGCGTCATCGCCGACTTCACCGTGACCGAGCAGATGCTGCAGTACTTCATCCGCAAGGTCCATCAGAGCACCTTCCTGACCCCGAGCCCGCGGGTGCTGGTCTGCGTGCCCTGCATGTCGACCCAGGTGGAGCGCCGCGCCATCAAGGAATCCGCCGAGGGCGCCGGGGCCCGGGAGGTCTTCCTGATCGAGGAGCCCATGGCCGCCGCCATCGGCGCCGGCCTGCCCGTGGAGGAGGCCCAGGGCTCCATGGTCGTCGACATCGGCGGTGGCACCAGCGAGATCGCCATCATCTCGCTCAACGGCGTGGTCTACTCCGAGTCCATCCGCGTCGGCGGCGACCGCTTCGACGAGGCCATCATCGCCTATGTGCGGCGTCACTACGGCAGCCTGATCGGCGAGTCGACCGCCGAGCGCATCAAGGAAGAGATCGGCTGTGCCTACCCCGGCGGCGAGCTGCGCGAGATCGACGTGCGTGGCCGCAACCTGGCCGAGGGCATCCCGCGCAGCTTCACCCTGAACTCCCACGAGATCCTCGACGCCCTCCAGGAAACCCTGGGCTCCATCGTCGCGGCGGTGAAGAGCGCCCTGGAACAGTCCCCGCCCGAGCTGGCCTCCGACATCGCCGAGCGCGGCCTGGTGCTGACCGGCGGCGGGGCCCTGCTGCGCGACCTGGACAAGCTGATCGCCGAGGAGACCGGCCTGCCCGTGGTGGTCGCCGAGGATCCGCTGACCTGCGTGGCCCGTGGCGGCGGCAAGGCGCTGGAGATGATCGATCAGCATACCTTCGAACTGCTCTCCAGCGACTAGTCAGGTACGGAACTCTGCCGGCGCGGGGACATCTCTGGGACATGTCGCGTTCGGTCTCCCATCCCATGGCATCCTCGATCATTGCCCGGTGGGGCCGGTGTCCGCATGCGCCCAACGCTGAAAGGCGGGGCGATGGTTGGGGTGTGCGTGGCTCCGTCGGCGGGGGCACGGAAGGAGAATTGAGGGGGAGAACGCTATCAAGCCGCTGTTCTCGCACGGGTCGGTGCCGGGTTATCGCATGCTCTTGTGTGCGGTCCTCGCGGCCGCGCTGATGTTCGCCGACCTGCGTTTCACCCGCATGGAGCCCGTGCGGGCCCAGCTCTCCACCCTGGTGGCGCCCATCCAGTGGGCGGTCAGCCTCCCCAGCGACGTCCTCAACTGGGCCGCCCTGTCGCTCTCCGACCAGCGTGAGCTCGTGGAGGAGAATCGGCGCCTGCGGGAGCAGATCCTCACCCTGTCCCATCGTGTGCAGCGCATGGCCAGCCTGACCGCCGAGAACGTTCGGTTGCGCGAGCTGCTTTCCGCCACCCGGGAGCGGGACATCCCCTTCATCACCGCCGAGTTGCTGTCGCTGGACCCCGACCCCTTCAGCCATCGCATGGTGATCGATCGTGGCCGGCGCGACGGCGTCTTCGTCGGTCAGCCGGTGATGGATGCCGCCGGGCTGGTGGGGCAGGTGACCTCGGTATCGGCCTACGCCAGCCGGGTGCTGCTGGTCGCCGATGCCAGCCATGCGCTGCCGGTGCAGGTCAATCGCAACGGCCTGCGCTTCGTGGCTCAGGGCACCGGCCAGTACGACGCCCTCAGCGTGCTCCACGTGCCCGACACCGCGGACATCCGTGAAGGCGACCTGCTGGTGACCTCGGGCCTGGCCGGCCGCTTCCCGCCCGGCTACCCGGTGGCGCGGGTCTCCTCGGTCGTCCACGACCCCGGTCAGCCCTTCGCCCGGGTCGACGCCCGCCCGGTGGCCCAGCTGCAGCGTGCCCGGCACTTCCTGTTGCTGTTCCCCCCCGAGGTGCCTGAGGCCCCGGGCCGGGGGGGCTGGACCGCCCGGCTCGATCCGGCCGCCATCGAGGCGGCCATCGAGCTGATGGCCCCGCGCGAGGAGGAGTGATGGCGAACCGTTCGGTGGCGAGCCTGCCCTGGATCTGGCTGAGCCTTCTGCTGGCGTTGTGTCTGCAGGTGATGCCCCTGGCCGATGGCTGGCAGATCTGGCGGCCCGACTGGCTGGGCCTGATGCTGATCTACTGGTGCATGAAGGCGCCGCAGAAGGTCGGCGTCTTCCACGGCTTCGTGCTCGGTATCCTGGTCGATCTCCTGGAAGGCGCGCCGTTGGGCCAGAACGCGCTGCTGCTGTCGCTGCTGGCCTTCCTGTGCGCGCTGGTCTACCCGCGGTTCCGGGCCTATTCCCTGCTCCAGCAGGCGGTGCTGATCCTGGTGCTGCTGGGCACGGTGCAGCTCGTCGAGCAGTGGCTCCGCACCTTGCTCGGGCCCTTCTCTATCCACCTGTCGTTCCTGCTGCCCTCCCTGATCGGGGCGGTGCTCTGGCCCTGGCTGACCACGCTGTTCCGCGTCTTCCGCCGTCGCCCCGTGGAGGAATGAACCTGGAGGCCTCATGTCGTTCGCGAGTCCCCTGATCTGCCTGGCCTCGGCGTCTCCCCGGCGTCGCGACCTGCTGGCCGCCATCGACGTGCCGGTCGAGGTGCGCCCGGTGGATATCGACGAGACCCCGCGCCCCGGCGAGGCGGCCGAGGCCTATGTGACGCGCCTGGCCGAGGAGAAGGCTCGCGCCGGCTCGCGGCTGAGCACCCTGCCGTCCCTGGGCTCGGATACCACCGTGGTGCGGGACGGCGAGATCCTCGGCAAGCCCCGGGACCGGGCGCACGCCGCGGCCATGCTGCGTTCGCTGTCCGGGCGAAGCCACGAGGTGCTGACCGCGGTGGCCGTCACCGGCCCGGCCGGGGTGCTCGCCGACTGCGTCCACACCCGGGTGACCCTGCGCGAGATCGGCGAGGCGGAGATCGCCGCCTACTGGGCCTCCGGGGAGCCGGCGGACAAGGCCGGCGGCTATGCCATCCAGGGCCGGGCGGCGATCTTCGTCGCCCGCATCGAGGGCAGCCATTCGGCGGTGGTCGGCCTGCCGCTGTTCGAGACCGCGGCGCTGCTCGATCGGCAGGGCGTGCCGTTATGGAATCGCGCTATGTCATAATGAGCCCAGTTTCCTCTGGACAAGGATTTCCGCATGAGCGGTGAAGTACTCATCAACCTGACGCCGATGGAGACCCGGGTCGCCGTGGTGGAGAACGGCGTGCTGCAGGAAGCCTTCATCGAGCGCGCCCGACGCCGCGGCATCGTCGGCAACATCTACAAGGGCAAGGTGGTCCGGGTGCTGCCGGGCATGCAGGCCGCCTTCGTCGACATCGGCCTCGACCGGGCCGCCTTCATCCATGCCCACGAGGTGATGCCCCCGGGGACCCCGGCCGACGAGCAGGTCTCCATCGCCCAGCTGCTCCACGAGGGGCAGTCGCTGGTGGTGCAGGTCACCAAGGATCCCATCGGGTCCAAGGGCGCCCGCCTCACGACCCATCTCTCGGTACCGTCGCGCTATCTGGTCTACATGCCGGACTCGCCGCACAACGGCGTCTCCCAGCGGATCGAGGACGAGGGCGAGCGCGAGCGGCTGCGGGATCTGGTGGAGGCCGCCCAGGCCGAGCAGACCCTCGAGGTGACGGGCGGCTTCATCGTGCGTACCGCCGCCGAGGGGGTGAGCCTGGAGGAGATGGTCGGCGACATGCACTTCCTGCTCCGCCTGTGGCGCAAGGTCAGCGAGCGCAAGATCAGCGCCCCGGCCCCCAGCGTGATCTACGACGACCTGCCACTGTTCATGCGCACTCTGCGCGACGTGATGCGGGACGACATCGAGAAGGTCCGCATCGATTCCCGGGAGAACTATGTCAAGCTCGTCGAGTTCGCCGAGGAGTTCATGCCCTCGGCCGTGGAGCGCATCGAGCACTATGCCGGCGAGCGGCCGATCTTCGACCTGTTCAGCGTCGAGGACGAGATCCAGAAGGCGCTGGGTCGCAAGGTGCAGCTCAAGTCGGGGGGGTACCTGGTCATCGATCCCACCGAGGCCATGACCACCATCGACGTCAACACCGGCGGCTTCGTGGGGCATCGCAACCTCGAGGAAACCATCTTCAAGACCAACCTCGAGGCCGCCACCGCCATCGCCCGTCAGCTTCGACTGCGCAATCTCGGCGGCATCATCATCATCGACTTCATCGACATGGAGGATCCGGAGCACCAGCGCCAGGTGCTGCGGGTACTGGAGAAGGCCCTGGAGCGGGATCACGCCAAGACCAAGTGTACCGGCGTCACCGAGCTGGGCCTGGTCCAGGTGACCCGCAAGCGGACCCGGGAAAGCCTGGAGCAGACCCTCTGCGAGGCCTGCCCGGCCTGCCAGGGCCGCGGCACGCTCAAGACGCCGGAATCCGTGTGCTACGAGATCTTCCGCGAGATCCTCCGCGAGGAGCGGGCCTACAGCGCCGAGACCTACACCGTCCTGGCCTCCCAGTCGGTGGTGGACCGGCTCCTCGACGAGGAATCCGCAGCGGTGGCGGACCTGGAAGAGTTCATCGGCAAGACCATTCGCTTCCAGGTGGAATCCCATTACTCCCAGGAGCAGTACGATATCGTGCTGATGTGAGTCATGGCGCCGACCCGGCTGGTCATCCGCTGGACCCTCACGCTGCTGGCGGCGGCGCTGACGCTGGCGGCGCTGTTGACGATCGTGCTGCGCCTGGCGCTCGGCCAGGCGGACCTGCTTGCGCCTCGCCTGGAGGCACTGCTGTCGGCTCGTTTCGAGGCCGCGGTGACCCTGGAGGGACTCGACGGCGGTCTGGAGGGCCCGGATCCGCGCCTGGCCCTGCGCGGTCTCGAAGTCCGCTCGCGGCCCGACCGCGGTGACCGTCCCCTGTTGGAGCTGGATGCCGCCCGGTTGCGTCTGGACGCCCCGGCGAGCCTGCGCGAGGGCATGCCGGTCGTGGCCGACGCTCGCCTCTCCGGCCTGACCCTGCACCTCTATCAGGCCGACGACGGCCGCTGGCACTGGCCGGAGCCCGCCGACATCCCCCCCGAGCTGATTCCCGAACGCGAATTCGATCTGGCGAGGCTCGATTTCTGGGTCGGGGTTCTGCTGCGTCAGCGCGCCTGGGCCGAGGATCTTCGGGTAGTGCTCCACGGCCGGCATCGGGAGGCCGTGCTGGAGGCGCCTCGGTTGCTGATGGTCGGCGATGCCCGCCGGGTCCACCTGGAGGGCGAGGTCTTCCTCGAGGGCCGGCCGGCGCACCAGGCCCTGAGGGTGGTGATGGAGGTGGTGCCCGGGGCGGGCGGTCTCGAGGACTTCGGCGCCGCTCTGCAGGCCGACATGAACCTGGCGAGCCTCGCCGGCCTGTCGTCGCTGCTGGGTGTCGAGGCGCTGCCGAGGCTCGACGACGCCGAGGGGGAGGCCCGGCTCTGGGCCCGCTGGACCCATGGGCGGCTCGCCGACGTGCGCCTGGACCTCGGCGCGCCCCGCCTGGCGATGCGCCAGGCCGATTCCCCGGGGGGAAGCGGCGAGGGGGCGGGGATCGTGCTGGAAGGGGCCGCCTTGCGGGGACAGTGGCGACGGGAGTCTGCCGAGGAGGCCTGGCAGGCATGGATCCAGGGCGACGTTCGGCGGGTGAGCGGCCTCGACCCCATGGGGAGCGGACCGCCCTTGCCCCGGAACTGGCACCTCAGGGAGCTGGATGACGGCTGGTGGCTCAACACCAGCGGCTTCGATCTTGCCGCCCTGGCCGCCTGGCGCCCGCGACTCCCGCTGCCCGAGGCGCTCGACGAGGCCCTGGCCAGCCTGTCGCCCCGCGGGCGGGTCACCGCCCTGGGCGTCGGGCGCCGAGAGGGGCAGTGGCAGGCCCGCGTCAGCGCCACCCGGGTCGCCGTCGATCCGTGGCGACATGCCCCGGGAGGCGGTCCCCTCGACCTCTGGGTCACCGCCGAGGGTCGGCGCGGCCAGGTGCGCTTCGTCGACGCCGGCGAGGCCACCCTGGCCTTCCCGCGGATCTTCGGCGAGCCCTTGGCCCTGGAGCGCGCGAGCGGGGTCGTGAACTGGGTCTATGCGGGCTCCCGCACCCGGGTGAACGGCAGGGACCTGCAGGTCGGATGGCGCGGTGCCGACGTCCACGGCTGCTTCGGGCTCTCCCTCGGCGGGCCGGGGAGAGGGGGCTTCGGGCTGGCGCTGGACCTTCACGACGTCGATGCCGTCTCGCGACCCTTGACCGACTGGCTCCCCATGCCCCTGCTGGAGGAGCGAACCCCGGCGCTCGCCGACTGGCTGGGCGGGGGCCTTGCCGGGCGGGTGCCCGAGGGCAGCCTGCGGCTGCATCTTCCCCTGCGTCGTCGCGATGGGCCGCTCGAGCCCATCGAGCCGAGGCTCGCCCTGGATCTCGCGGTCGAGGACGGCCGCCTGCCCTTTGCCCCCGGCTGGCCGGCCCTGGAGGGCGTCGCCGGTCGACTGCGGCTGGCCGAGGGACGGCTCTCCGCCGAGGTGAATCGGGCCGAGAGTCTCGGGATCCGCGCCAGGGAAGGGCGCGTTCGACTGATCGACGGGCGCCTGACCGTCGAGGCGCCCCTCGTCGCCGAGGCCGACGCGCTGGCGCGCTACCTGGCCGCCATGCCCGTCGAGGGGGCCGACGTCGCCGCCGACTGGCGAGGGGAGGGGACGCTCGCCGCGGAGCTCGGCCTGGACCTGACCCTGGAGGCGCTCGACTCCCTGGCCCTGGACATCGACGGTGACGCCTCCCTGGCGCGGCTGGTGCATGACCCCAGCGGCCTGGCCTTCTCGGACCTGAGCGGCCCCGTGGCCTGGCGGCAGCGAGGCGAAGCCGGTGTCCTGGAAGGCGAGCTGGACGGGCGCCTGCTCGGCGGCCCCTTCTCGGCGGACCTGGACAGCGAGGACGAGCGACTGGCGTTCTCGGGGACGGCCACCGCGGAGGCCCTGGGGACCCTCGGCGCCCCGGCCGGGATCGAACGGATCCTGTCGGGGAGGATACCCTGGCGAGGCCGCCTGAACCTGGGCGGGGAGGCACCGACCCTGACCCTGGAGAGCGACCTGAGGGGACTGGCGATCGAGCTTCCCGCGCCGCTCGGCAAGGCCGCCGCCGCGTCCCGCGGGCTGCGCCTGGAGACGACCCTCGGGGCGTCCTCCCGCCTCTCCGGGGCGCTGGGGGAGCGACTGGGGTGGCGCTGGCGGCCCGAGGGCGGTGGCCAGGGGCAGGTCTGGCTCGGCCGCCAGGCGCCGGCGACCTGGCCGGCCGCGCCCGGCTGGTCGCTGCAGGCCTACCTGCCGCGCATGGCGCCCAGGGACTGGGCGACGGCCCTGGCGCCGCTGGCCGCCGCCCGCGGCGGGGAGGGCGGGCCCGCGAAGGTCGCGCGACTGACCCTGGACACCGACTGCCTGAGCGTCGAGGGGCGCTGCCTGGGCTCGCTGATCGTGGAAGGGGAGACGGTGCCGGGGGGCTGGAGCCTGGCCCTGGACGGCAGCCTGATGGCCGGCCGGCTCGACTACCGGAAGGGGCTGGATCGCCCCCTGGATCTGGCGCTGTCCCGGCTGCGGCTCGACGGCCTGGTGCCCCCGGACGGCTCCGGCGGGGGCCGCCTGCTTGAGGAGGTCGCGGTGCCCCCGGACCCGGTGGCGATTCCCTCGGGGCTCGTCGCGCTGCCGGCCGGTCGTCTGCGGGTCGACGAGCTGGCCTTCCGGGGACGTCGTCTCGGTCCCCTGACCGCCTACTGGCGGGCCGCACCGGAGCGCCTGGTGATCGATCCGCTGGGCCTCACCCTCGGCGAGATCAGCGCCCGCGGCAGCCTGACCTGGGAGGCCACCGGGCCCGAGGCCAGCCTGACCCGGGCGCGGCTGGACCTGGATGGGCGGGACCTCGGCACGGCGTTGGCGGCGCTGGGCCAGCCGGTGGCGATCCGCAGTGCCGAGACTCGGGTCGACAGCCAGCTGGCCTGGCCCGGCGCACCCTGGCAGTTCGCTCTCTCGCGGTCCCGCGGCAGTGTGGAGGTGGCGCTGCGCGACGGTCGCTTCGTCAACCTGGAATCGCCCTCGGCCCGGGTGGTCGGGCTGCTCAACGTGGACAACCTGCTGCGTCGCCTGACCCTGGACTTCTCCGACGTCACCGGTCGCGGCACGGCCTTCGACCGTGTCACCGGCGCCGCGACCCTGTATGGTGGGGTGCTGGAGACGCGCGGTCCGGTGGAGATCGAGGGGCCGGCCACCCGCTTCACCCTGGACGGCAGCGTGGACCTGGTGCGGCGGGAACTCGACCAGCGCCTCGGCGTCACACTTCCGGTCAGCAACAACCTGCCGCTGGCGGCGGTGATCGCCGGCGCGCCCGTGGTGGGAGGGGCGCTGTTCATCGCCGACAAGCTGTTCGGCGATGCCCTGGATCGCGTGACCCGAATTCACTATCGCGTGGAGGGGCCCTGGACCTCGCCACGCATCGCTCTGGAAAGTGCCGAATGACATCACACACGCATTCCCTGCTCGACCAGGCCGCCGAGGTGCTGCTCGCTCCCGGCGGCCTCGATCTCGATGTCCTGGACACCGGCCTCGGCCATGCGCTGGGGGCCGGCATCGACTATGCCGACCTCTACTTCCAGCGCAGCTGGCACGAGGGGTGGGTGCTGGAAGACGGTGAGGTCAAGGAGGCCAGCTACAACATCGACGGTGGCGTCGGGGTGCGGGCCATGGCCGGGGAGAAGACCGGCTTCGCCTACTCCAACCAGATCACCATGGACGCCCTGGCCGAGACCGGCCGCACCGCCGCCGGCATCGTGCGCAGCGGTGCCCGCCACCAGCCCCTGGCGCCGGTGGTGGCCGCCCCCGCGGCCCGCTACGCGGGCATCGACCCGCTGTCCGGCCTGTCCGCCGACCACAAGATCGCCATGCTCAAGCAGGCCGACCGCATCGCCCGGGCGGCCGATCCCGCGGTGAGCCAGGTCAACGCCTCGCTGACCGGCGTCCACGAGGTGGTGCTGGTGCGGGCCAGCGACGGGACCCTGGCCGCCGACATCCGTCCCCTGGTGCGCCTCAACGTCAGCGTGATCGCCGTGCGCGACGGCCGCCGCGAGCGGGGCAGCGCCGGCGGCGGCGGTCGCTATCCCATGGCCCGGTTGCGCGACGAGAACGCCGCTGAGCGCTTCGCCCAGGAAGCCGTGCGCCAGGCCCTGGTCAACCTGGACGCCGTGGACGCCCCCGCCGGCCAGATGCCGGTGGTGCTGGGCTCCGGCTGGCCGGGCATCCTGCTCCACGAGGCGGTGGGTCACGGCCTGGAGGGCGACTTCAACCGCAAGGGCAGTTCGGCCTTCGCCGGCCGCCTCGGCGAGCGGGTGGCCGCCCCCGGGGTGACCGTGGTCGACGACGCCACCCTGGCCGACCGCCGCGGTTCGATGAGCATCGACGACGAGGGCACCGCCGGCCAGTGCACCACCCTGATCGAGGACGGCATCCTCAAGGGCTACATGCAGGACAAGCTCAACGCCCGGTTGATGGGCATGGCCCCCACCGGCAATGCCCGTCGGGAATCGTTCGCGCACCTGCCCATGCCGCGCATGACCAACACCTACATGCGCGCCGGCCAGGACGACCCCGCCGACATCATCAGGAGCGTCTCCCGCGGGCTCTACGCGGTGAGCTTCGGCGGCGGCCAGGTGGACATCACCTCGGGCAAGTTCGTGTTCTCGGCCAGCGAGGCCTACCTGATCGAGGACGGACGCATCACCGCCCCGGTGAAGGGCGCGACCCTGATCGGCAACGGCCCCGAGGCCATGGGCCGGGTCTCGATGATCGGCCATGACCTGGAACTCGACACCGGCATCGGCGTCTGCGGCAAGGAAGGGCAGGGCGTGCCGGTGGGCGTCGGCCAGCCCACGCTGAAGCTCGACGAGCTGACCGTGGGCGGAACGCAGTCATAAAGCTTGAAGCGGGAAGAGCGCCGCTTCGCGGCTGGAAGCCGGAAGAGAAACCCATGGCCTGACAGGGGGTAACTTCCAGTCGTAGGGTGGATAAGCGTCAGCGCATCCACCGAGGAGCTGGCGGATGCGCTCGCAGGCTCGCTTATCCGCCCTACAGTCCGGCGGTATCGCGGATCAGCTTGAACAGCCGGCGGGCGTTGGTGGGGGGCTTGCCCTGGTCGCGTTCGCGACGGGCGTTGCGGATCAGCTGGCGCAGGGCCTGGCGGTCCACGTCGGGGAACTCGGCGATGAACGGCGCCACGGCGTCATCGCCCTGTTCGATCAGGCGGTCGCGCCACTGCTCCAGTCGGTGGAAGGCGTGGTCCCGGCGCAGCTTCTCCTGGTCGAGCTCGTCGAACACCGCCTGGATGCCCTCGAGGTCCTCGCGGCGCATCAGCTTGCCGACGTATTGCATGTGCCGGCGGCGGGCCTCCCGGGCGCGGATGCGGTCGGTCTCGGCGATGGCCGCGAGAAGGTCGTCGGAGAGCGGGAAGCGGGCCCGCTCGGCCTCGTTCATGGCGATGAGCCGCTCGCCGAGGGCCTGGAGCGCGTGCATCTCGCGCTTGCGCTGGGACTTGCTGGGCCGCTCGTCGGCGGAAGGGAAATCATCCTGGGTCATGCCGCGTCCATCGGTCGTGGGAATCGGCCCAGTATACCAGTCCGTCGCGGCGGGCTGGCCAATCGACAAGGTGTTATGCATCGGCCCTCGGGCCGGTCGACGGAGGAGTCAAGACGATGACACAGGCTTTCGATGCCGCCGCCCAGCAGTCGCTGCTGGAAACCCGTGCCGAGGCGGCCCTGGCGCTGGCGCGCCGGCTGGGCGCCGATGCCTGCGAGGTGGGCGCCAGCGTCGACCAGGGGGTGGGCGTCAACGTCCGCGAAGGAGAGGTCGAGACCGTCGAGCTGTCCCGGGATCAGGGCATCGCGGTGACCGTCTATGTCGGGCAACGCAAGGGCAGCGCCTCCTCCACGGATGCCTCCGAGGCCTCGATCCGTGACGTGGTGGAAAAGGCCCTGGCCATCGCCCGCCACACCGGCGAGGACCCGGCGGCGGGGCTCGCTCCCGCCGAACTGATGGCCCGGGAGTTGCCGGACCTGGACGTCCACCACCCCTGGCCGCTGTCCACCGAGGAGGCGATCGACATTGCCCTTGCCTGCGAGGCCGCCGGGCGCGGCATGCCGGGCATCAAGAGTTCCGACGGCGCGGGCCTGTCCAGCGGCGAGGGGGTCAGGGTCTACGCCAACAGCCACGGCTTCCTGGGCAGCCAGCGCGGCAGCCGCCATTCGCTGTCCTGCATGCTGATCGCCGAGGACGAGGGCGGCATGCAGCGGGACTATGACTACACCAGCGCCCGCGACCCCCGTGAACTGCTGGCGCCCGAAGCGGTGGGCGAGAGCGCCGCCCGGCGCACCCTGCGTCGCCTCGGCGCCCGGCGACCGGCCACCGGCCGGATGCCGGTGCTCTTCGACCCGACCCTGGCCTCCGGGCTGATCGGCCACCTGCTCGGCGCCATCGCTGGGGGCGCGCTCTACCGGCAATCCTCCTTCCTCTGCGACCGCCTGGGCGAGACGCTCTTCCCGGCGTGGTTCAGCCTGCAGGAGAAGCCCCGGCTGGTGGGCGGCATGGCCAGCAGCCCCTTCGACAACGACGGCGTGGCGACCCGGGAGAACGTCTTCATCGACCAGGGGCGCCTGGCCAGCTACCTGCTCTCCGCCTACAGCGCCCGGCGGCTGGGCATGGAAACCACCGGCAACGCCGGCGGGGCCCGCAACCTGCGTCTCGCCGCGCCGCTGGAGAGCCGCGAGGCGCTGCTCGCGCGGCTCGATCGCGGCGTCGTGGTCACCGAGCTGATGGGGCAGGGCGTCAACGGCGTCACCGGGGACTACTCCCGGGGCGCGGCGGGCTTCTGGGTGGAAAACGGCCGGATCCAGCACCCGGTGGAGGAGTTCACCATCGCCGGCAACCTGGAGGCCATGTTCCAGGGGCTGGTCGGCGTCGGCGACGACACCGACACCCGGGGCAGCATCCACACCGGCAGCTGGCTGATCGATGAGATGACGGTCGCGGGCGGCTAAGCCGGGCTTCGCCCGCTACCCGCTATAAGCCGTAAGAAAAACCGTTGTCACTGGCCCAGCCAGTGACAACCTCTTGGGCTTGCGGCTTGCGGCTTGCGGCTTGCGGCTTGCGGCTTGCGGCTTGCGGCTTGCGGCTTGCGGCTTGCGGCTGTCAGGCTTCCTCGTCGAACCGGGCCTCGAACAGCTCCTCCAGGGCATCCAGGACTTCCTCGCCGTCCTCGCCCTCTGCCTCGAGGGTGAGTTCGGTGCCGCAGGGGGCGGCGAGCATCAACAGCGACATGATGTTGGCCGCATCGGCCTGCTGATTGCCATGGTAGACGGTGACCCGCGACGCGAAGGGCTGGCAGCATTGCACCAGGCGGGTGGCGGCTCGGGCATGCAGGCCGCGCTTGTTGGTCAGGGTGAGCTTGCGTCTGGCCACGTCTCAGCGTTCCTCGTCGGCGTTCGGGGCGGGCAGGTTGCGTTGCAGGCCAAGCTCCCGATGGCGCAGGCGGACGCCGGCGCGGGTCTCGGCCAGGCGGTGGGCCAGGCGCTCGGCCAGGTAGGTGGAACGATGCTGGCCCCCGGTGCAGCCGATCGCCACGGTGAGGTAGCTGCGCTGGCTGGCCTGATAGCGAGGCAGCCAGCGCTCGACCCAGGCGAGGATGTCGGCCTCCATCTCGGCGACCATGGGGTAGCCCTCCAGGAAGGCGATGACGCTGGCATCGCGTCCCGTGGCGTCGCGCAGCTGGGGGTCCCAGTAGGGATTCGGCAGGCAGCGGGCATCGAAGACGATATCGGCATCCAGGGGGACGCCGCGCTTGAAGCCGAAGGATTCCACGGTCAGGGTCAGGCCCTCGCGGTGGTGGCCGGCCACCTGGTCGGTGATGCGGCCGCGCAGGTCGTGCACCGAAAGGCGGGAGGTATCGATCAGCAGGTCGGCGAGATCGCGGATCTCGGCCAGGGCCTCCTCCTCGCGATCGATCGCCTCGGCCAGGGTCATCTCGCTGTCACGGGTCAGCGGGTGGCGGCGGCGGGTGGCCGAGTAGCGCTCCAGGAGGATGCGGGCGTCGGTGGTCAGGTAGATCACCTGACAGCGGATGCCCCGCGCCCGAACGTCCTCGAGCAGCGCCGGGAAGCGTTCCAGGGCGTGAGGCAGGTTACGGGCGTCGATACTCACCGCGATGGCGCTGCGCAGCGACTGGCCGCTCCGCAGCTCGTCCACCAGCGGCCCCAGCAGCATGGCCGGGAGATTGTCGATGGCGTAATAGCCGAGGTCCTCGAGGGCCTGCAGCGCGATCGACTTTCCCGAACCGGAACGTCCGCTGATGATGACGAGCTGCATGACGGGTCTGGGTCTCCTGGTCGGGGGCGAGCCCAAGGCTCAACCGCGGCCGTCGGCCGGCGCCAGTCGTCGGATCGCCTGGATGAGGCAGTCGTGGAGCTCCCGCTGGCTGGTGGCGCGGCGCAGCGCACTGCGGGTCTCGGCATCGTTCATGACGCCGGCCACCTGACCGAGCAGGGCGAGGTGGGCGTCGTCGGCCTCCTCGGGGACCAGCAGCACGAAGACCAGGTCCACGGGTTCGCCGTCGATGGCATCGAAGTCCACCGGCTCGGCCAGCTTGAGGAAGCCGGCGACGGGACCCTTGCAGTGGGGGTTGCGGGCATGGGGAATGGCCACGCCATGCCCGATGCCGGTACTGCCCAGCCGTTCCCGCCCGATCAGTCGGCTGAAGACTTCCTGGCTGTCGAGGCTCGGGGTGTTCTGGGCGATGAAGGTGCTGAAGAATTCCAGCACCCGTTTCTTGCTGCCCCCGGGCACCCCGAAGAGGGTGCGCTCGGGGGGCAGGATGGTTTCCAGTGACATGGCGGCTTAACGGACGCCGGCGGCGCCCTGGGCGCGGGCCTGGGTCTTTTCCTTGTGCTTGACCAGCTGGCGGTCCAGCTTGTCGGCAAGGGCGTCGATGGCGGCATACATGTCGCCGTCCATCGCCTCGGCATGCAGGTCGGCGCCGGCGGCGTGCAGGGTGCAGGCGGCCTGCTGGCGCTCCTTCTCCACGGAGAGCGTGACTTGTACGGTGGTGATGTTGTCGTAATGGCGTTCGAGCCGAGCGAGCTTCTCCTGCACGTAGTCACGCAGGGGGTCGGTCAGTTCCACATGGTGCCCGGTGAGGTTGACTTGCATGACACGCTCCTTGCTCCTTGGGTGGTGACTCGATTGTAACCCTTTTTGGGGCCATGCAAACCCCCCGTCCCGGGCGCGTTCCGGCGTATTCAACGCTGTCGCTTGACCGGGGTCAGCGCAGGCGCTTTCGCTGGCTGGAAGAGGGGATCTGCATGGCCTCGCGATACTTGGCCACGGTGCGTCGGGCGACCTCGATCCCTTCCTCGGCGAGTCGTTCGACGAGCTTGCTGTCCGAGAGCGGCTTGCGTGGCGGCTCGTCCTGGATCAGCTTGCGGATTCGGGCGCGGATCGCCGTGCTGGAGTGGGCGTCCTCGCCGCCCCCGACCTGGCTCGAGAAGAAGTACTTGAGCTCGAAGACCCCCCGTGGGGTATGGATGAACTTCTGGGTGGTGACCCGGGAAATGGTCGACTCGTGCATCTCCACGACCTGGGCGATGTCGGCCAGCACCAGGGGCTTCATGGCTTCCTCGCCACGTTCGAGGAAATCGCGCTGGCGACTCATGACCTCGCGCCCGACCCGCAGCAGGGTGTCGTTGCGGCTCGACAGGCTCTTGAGCAGCCAACGAGCCTCCTGCAGGTGGTCCTTGAGGAACTGGTTGTCCTCGCTCTTGTCCGCGCGGCGAATCAGGGCCGCGTAGTCCGGCTGGATACGCAGCCGCGGCAGGGCCTCGGGGTTGAGTTCGACCCGCCAGCCGCCGGGGGTGTGCCGGACCACCAGGTCGGGGATCACGTAATCGCTGTCGCCGCTCGAGAAGGCGCTGCCGGGGCGTGGGTCGAGCCCGCGGATCAGGGCGATGACCCGGTCCAGGGTCGCGTCGTCGAGCCCCTGGCGGCGCTTGAGCAGGCGACGGTCGTCGCCGGCCAGGGCTTCGAGGAACTGGCGCACCAGGCGTCGGGCCTGGGGCAGCAGGGGCATGCCCTCGGGGAGGGCGGCGAGCTGGAGCAGCAGGCATTCGCGAAGGTCCCGGGCGAAGACGCCCGTCGGCTCGAAGCGCTGCAGGCGCAGCAGCAGGGCCTCCATCTCGCGGCTGGTCAGACCCTCGAGGCCCTGAGCCCTCAGGCCCTGGCGGATCTCCTCCAGCGGCTGATCCAGGTAGCCGTCGGGGTTGACGGCGTCGATCAGGCTCTCGGCGATGCGGCTCTCCCGTTCGTCGAGCTCGCTCATGGCCAGTTGCCAGGCTAGGTGGCTCTGCAGGCTCTGGCCGCCGGCCTGGCGCTCGAAGTCGGGGGCTTCGCCGCCGGTTCCGGTCCCGGCGTCCTGGAAGGTGTCGGACCAGTCGCTGTCCACGGACAGCTCGTCGGGGATCTCGTCGGCCCAGTCATCCTCCGGCGTTTCGCCCACGGCCTGTTCGCCGAAATCGTCCTCCAGCTCCAGCATGGGATTGGCTTCCAGGGCCTGCTGGATCTCCTGCCGCAGGTCGAGCGTGGAAAGCTGCAGCAGGCCGATCGCCTGTTGCAGCTGCGGCGTCATGGTCAGCTGGGTACCGACGCGGAGTTGCAGGGATGCCTTCATGGCCATGGCCGTATCCACTCCTCCTCGGGCGAAGAAGCCCCTACCCTAGTCCCGGGAGGCGACGGGTGCAAGTCGTTTTCTAGCAATTAGCGTGCCAACGGCAAGGGGCGTGCCCGTCGCGTTACGGCGACAGGATATCAGTGGCTTGCGAAGTGGGTCAGAGGCGAAAGTCCTGTCCCAGGTAGACATCGCGAACCTTCTGGTTGGCCAGGATCGCCTCGGCATCGCCCTCGGCGATGATCTGGCCGTCGCCGACGATGTAGGCGCCGTCGCAGATGTCCAGGGTCTCGCGAACGTTGTGGTCGGTGATCAACACGCCGATTTCCCGCGCCTTGAGCTGGCGGATGATGCCCTTGATCTCGCCTACCGAGATGGGGTCGACGCCGGCGAAGGGCTCGTCGAGCAGAATGAAGTCCGGCTCGGTGGCCAGCGCCCGGGCGATCTCCACGCGTCGCCGCTCGCCGCCGGACAGGCTCATGCCCGGGTTGTCGCGGATATGGGTGATGTGGAAGTCCTCCAGCAGCCGCTCCAGGCGAGCCCGGCGGCCGGCACGATCCAAGTCGCGCCGGGTCTCGAGGATGGCCAGGATATTGTCGGCCACCGAGAGCTTGCGGAAGATCGAGGCCTCCTGGGGGAGGTAGCCGATGCCGGCTCGGGCGCGCTCGTGCATGGCGGCCCCGGAGAGGTCGCGGTCGTCGATGGCGACGCGGCCGGCATCGGCCCGCACCAGGCCGACGATCATGTAGAAGGAGGTGGTCTTGCCGGCCCCGTTGGGCCCGAGCAGGCCGACGATGCGCCCCTGGCGGATCTCCAGGCTGATGTCGTGGACCACCCGGCGGCGCTTGTAGCTCTTGGCCAGGTGTCGGGCGCTGAGCGTCTTCATGGGCCGTCCTGCCGTTCCGGTTCGAGGGTCATGCGAACCCGCTGGCGTTCGTCGACACCCTCGGCCTCGGCGCGGGCCTGGACCACCCGCCGGTCGAGGAAGTACTCCAGGTAGCCGCCGTCGAAGGTATCGCCGCCCTGGTGCAGCTCGGCACGGTCGATCAGCTCGATGCGGCGTTCGGCGACGTGGTAGATCACGGTGCGTCCCCAGGCCTGAACCAGCGGCTGGTCCGGGGCGGGCTTCTGCTCGAGGTAGGCACGCTCGCCGATGGCGGTGGCCCGAGTCAGCTGGCCGGCGTCGTTGCGACGGATCTCGACCCGCTCGCCGGTCAGCCGCAGGCTGCCCTGCTGGATGCGCACGTCGCCCTGGTAGACGGCGGTGCCGGCTCGGTCGTCCAGCTCGAGGCGATCGGCCTCCACCTGGACCGGGGCGCCGGCGTCGCCTTCCAGGGCCAGGGCCGGGGAGGCCAGCGTGGCGGCGAGCGACAGCGCCAGCAGCGCGGCGAGAGACGGTCGCGTCATGACTCGGGGTCCTCCTGAGTGTCCGGCGGATGGTGGCCGCGCACATTGTCGGTCAGCCTGACGCGATTGTCATCGAGCCAGGCGTCGAAGCGCTCCCCCCGCATCCATTGGGGAGGCTGGCTGAGTCGGGCCGGGACATCACTCCAGGCATGGGCCGTGTCGGCGTCGTAGTGAAGCCGTTCGGTATCCAGCCGCAAGCGTTCCTCGGGCGCCGTCAACCGGGCCTCGCCCTCGAGCACCAGGGGGGTGCCGCCCGGGCCGAGTCGGCCCCGCTCGGCCGAGGCGAGCCACAGGCGGTCCGCGTCGTCGCGCAGCCGGGCGTTCGGGGCGGTCAGGCGGGTGACGTCGTCCACGGGCGTGTGGACCAGGCGCGGCGTGGTCAGGCGCTGGTGAGGGGCGCCCTCGGCGTCGAAGCGGGTCAGCCGCACGTCTTCCAGGTAGTAGTCCGGCTCGCCGGCGGTGTCGCGGGGGATCGGCCCCGGACGATCGCCATCCCGTGTGTCGAGCATCGCCAGGCCGACCCCGAGCTCGCGCAGCAGGGCCGTGAGCCAGGTACGGAAGCCGGGCCGGAACCGTCCCACGGTGTCAGGCCTTGCCGTGGAGGTAGGTGTCCAGCACGGCGTCCCAGTGGCCCTGGACCCGAAGCAGGGTGTCGCAGATCTCGCGCACCGCGCCGAAACCGCCCTCGCGTTCGGTGACCCAGTCGGCGTACTGGCGGATGTAGTCCGGCGCGCCCGGGACGCTGATGCCGACCCCGGCCTGACGGATGGCCGCGACGTCGGGCATGTCGTCGCCGCAATAGGCCACCTGATCGAGGTCCAGGTCGAGCCGGGCACAAAGCTGGCGCAGGGTGGGCAGCTTCTTCTCGATGCCCTGGAAGAGGTGGCGGATGCCCAGTGCCGCGGCTCGGCGGCTGACCATGGGGGAGTCGCGGCCGGTGATCAGCGCGACCTCGACGCCGGCGCGTTGCAGCAGCTTGATGCCATGCCCGTCCAGGGTGTGGAAGGCCTTGATCTCGCCGCCATCGGACTGGAAGTAGAGCCGGCCGTCGGTGAGCACGCCGTCCACGTCCATGGCCAGCAGGCGGATGCGCCGCAGGCGGTCGACCAGCTCCGCGGCCATCGGGGGGGCATCGAGTGTCATGGGGGTCTCCTTGGTCAGATCACGCCGCTGGCCAGCAGGTCGTGCATGTGTAGGGCGCCGACCGGGTGGCCGTCATCGTCCACCACGGCCAGCGCCGTGATGCGGTTGTCTTCCATGAGGCGGACCGCCTCGGCGGCCAGGGTGTCGGGAGCGACCCGCTTGCCGGGCACGGTCATGACCCGGTCCACCGTCAGTCCCGAGAGGTCGCTGTGTTGGTCCAGGGTGCGGCGAAGGTCGCCATCGGTGTAGACCCCGGCCAGGCGTCCGGCATCGTCGATCACGCAGGTGAAGCCCAGCCCCTGGCGGGTGATCTCCAGCAGGGCGTCGCGCAGGGGGCTGCCCAGCGCGACTCGGGGCAGACGGTCGCCGCTGTGCATCAGGTCCGAGACCTTGAGCAGCAGCCGCTTGCCGAGGCTGCCTCCCGGATGGGAGAGGGCGAAGTCTTCGGCGGTGAAGCCGCGACACTCCAGCAGGGCCACGGCCAGGGCGTCGCCCAGCGCCAGGGCGGCGGTCGTGGACGAGGTCGGCGCCAGGTCCAGGGGGCAGGCCTCGCGTTCGACGCCGGCGTCCAGGTGGGCCTCGGCGTGGCGGGCCAGGGTCGAGCCGGGGCGGCCGGTCATGCTGATCAGCGGCGTGCCCAGCCGCTTGAGCAGTGGCAGCAGGGCCGTCACCTCGGCGGTCTCGCCGGAATTCGACAGGGCCAGCACCACGTCGCCCGGGGTGATCATGCCCAGGTCTCCGTGGCTGGCCTCGCCGGGGTGGACGAAGAAGGCGGGAGTGCCGGTGCTGGCCAGGGTGGCGGCGATCTTGCCGGCGACATGGCCGGACTTGCCCATGCCGGTCACCACGACCCGGCCGCGGCAGGCCAGGATCAACTCGCAGGCGCGCTCGAAATCGCCGTCCAGGCGTTCGATCAGCGCGGCGATGGCCTGCTGTTCCAGGGTCAGGGTGCGGGCGGCGCTGGCCAGCAGCTCGCTGGAGGGAGAGGTTGCGTCGGTCATGGCGGTGATTGTTGCCTGTCGCGGGGTTGGGCTCAAGGGGGAGTGCCCTCAGGAGGCGGGGACGGTCGACAGGCCGGCCAGCCAGCCCAGGTAGCCGGCATAGCCGAGGGCGAAGAGGGCCCCCGGCAGTCGGTTGAGTCGCCCCCGGCGCTGCCACAGCAGCAGCATGCCCAGGGCGAGGGTCAGCACCAGCATCACCGGGTAGTCCCGCGCGGCCGCCGCCGGGTCGGTGGCCCCGGGGCTCAGCAGCGCGGGCACCGCCAGCACGGCCAGCATGTTGAAGAGGTTCGAGCCGATGACATTGCCGATCGCCAGGTCATGATGGCGCTTGAGGGCGCTGGCCACGCAGGCGGCCAGCTCCGGCAGGCTGGTGCCGATGGCCACCACGGTCAGGCCGATGACCAGTTCGCTGATGCCCAGCGCCAGGGCCAGCTCGCTGGCGCCCCAGACCAGGGCCCGCGAGCTGGCGACCATGATCGCCAGGGTCAGGGCGAGCCAGCCCAGGGCGTGACCCAGGGCCATCTCGGGGATCTCGCCCTCGCCATCCAGGTCCGGCGCGTCGGCCCGGAACAGCCACCACAGGCTGAAAACCAGCATGGCCACCAGCAGGGCACCGTCCCAGCGATCCAGGTGGCCGTTGGCCAGCGCGTAGCCGGCCAGGCCGGTGGCGCCGAGCAGCAGGGGCAGCTCCTTGCGCACGATGGAAAACCGCACCGGGATCGGCACCACCAGGGCGGTGATGCCCAGCACCAGGCCGATGTTGGCGATGTTGGAGCCCAGGGCGTTGCCGATGGCGAGGTCGGGCACGCCATCCAGGGCCGCCATGATCGAGACGACGATCTCGGGGGCCGAGGTGCCGAGCGACACGATGGTCATGCCCACCAGCAGGGTGCTCATCCCCGCCTGCCGGGCGGTGGCGGCGGCGGCCCCGACGAAGCGGTCGGCGCTCCACAGCAGTCCAACGAAGCCGACGATCACGATCAGGGTGGGAACCAGCATGGTCGTTAGGGGGTCCGGTGGCCGAAAGGGCGCCCATTGAACCTGCTGCGTCCCGTCCGCGCAAGCCCGGCTGCACCGGCGGTGGCGCCCCGGGACGCGGTTAGGATACGATGTTCGATAATTTACCAGGGAAGCCAACGGATGACCGACTCCCCCCTCGTCGAAGTGGAGGGCCTGCACTTCTCCCGCGGAGAGATGGAGATCTTCCGCGGCATCGACATGCAAGTGCCCCGTGGCAAGATCACGGCCATCATGGGGCCCAGCGGTACCGGCAAGACGACCTTGCTCAAGCTGATCGGTGGCCAGCTGGCCCCCGACGCGGGCCGGGTGCGGATCGCCGGCGAAGAGGTGCACGCCCTCTCGCGCAAGGCGCTGTTCCGGCTGCGTCGCCGCATGGGCATGCTGTTCCAGAGCGGTGCCCTGTTCTCGGACCTCGATGTCTTCGAGAACGTCGCCTTTCCGCTGCGGGTGCATACCGACCTGCCCGAGGCGATGATTCGCGATCTGGTGTTGATGAAGCTGCAGGCGGTGGGGCTGCGCGGCGCCCGCGAGTTGATGCCGTCGGAGCTGTCCGGCGGCATGGCGCGGCGCGTCGCCCTGGCGCGGGCGATCGCCCTGGACCCCGACCTGATCCTCTATGACGAGCCCTTCGTCGGGCAGGATCCCATCTCCATGGGCGTGCTGGTGCAGCTGATCCGTCGTCTCAACGACGCCCTGGGACTCACCTCCGTGGTGGTGTCCCACGACATCAAGGAGACCCTGTCCATCGCCGACTATGTGTACGTGATCGCCGACGGGGTCGTGATGGCCCATGGCACTCCCGGCAGCCTGGACGTGGATCGCGACCCACGGGTCAGCCAGTTCATCCACGGCGAACCGGATGGTCCGGTGCCCTTCCATTACCCCGCCGTGGATTTTCATGCGGACCTGCTGGGCACGGGGGGGCCGCGATGATCGCGCTCATTCGACGCCTGGGGCGGTCGGGCTGCGAGGTCACCGAGGGGCTGGGACGTGCCGCCATCTTCCTGATCCAGGCCGCCGTCGGTGTGCCGTCCCGCGAGGGGCTCTGGTTGTGGGTGCGCCAGATGCACTTCGTGGGGGTGATGTCGCTGGCCATCGTGCTGGTCTCGGGGCTGTTCATCGGCATGGTGCTGGGCCTGCAGGGGTACACCATCCTGGTCGACTTCGGGGCCGAGGATGCCCTCGGCCAGATGGTGGCTCTCTCGCTGCTGCGCGAGCTGGCACCGGTGGTGGCGGCGTTGCTGTTCGCCGGCCGGGCGGGGTCGGCGCTGACCGCCGAGATCGGCCTGATGAAGGCCACCGAACAGCTCACCAGCATGGAGATGATCGGCGTCGATCCCCTTCGGCGGGTGGTGGCCCCGCGGCTCTGGGCGGGTTTCGTGGCCCTGCCGCTGTTGACCATCGGCTTCGGGGTGATCGGGATCTGGGGTGGGCAGCTGGTCGGCGTCCAGTGGCTCGGCGTCTTCGAGGGCTCCTACTGGGGCAACATGCAGGCCAGCGTCGAGTTCGCCGACGATGTGCTCAATGGCCTGATCAAGAGCCTGGTATTCGCCCTGGTGGTCACCTGGATCGCGGTCTACCAGGGGTATGCCCTGGTGCCCACCTCGGAGGGGATCTCCCGGGCCACCACCCGCACCGTGGTGTACGCGTCGCTGGCGGTGCTGGGGCTGGACTTCGTGCTCACCGCCCTGATGTTCGGTGAGCTTTCGTGATGCTTGGAGACATGGAATGAAGCGCAGCAAGACGATGGAGCTGGGCGTCGGCCTGTTCATGCTGGCCGGGATCCTGGGGTTGCTGTTTCTCGCCCTGCGGGTCAGTGGCCTGAGCCTGACGCCCCCCGGCGACAGTTTCCGGCTGGAAGCCAACTTCGCCAACGTGGGCGGCCTCAAGCCCCGGGCCCGGGTCACCATGGCCGGGGTCACCGTGGGGAGAGTCGAGAGCATCGCGCTGGACACCGAGTGGTATGATGCCCGGGTGGTCATGGAACTCGACGGCGAGCTGGCAGGGGCGTTACCCGAAGACAGCACCGCGGCCATCCTGACCTCCGGGCTGCTCGGCGAGCAGTACATCGGGCTCTCGGTGGGCGGGGCTCCCGAGACGCTGGAGAACGGCGACCGCATCCGCGATACCCAGTCCGCCCTGGTGCTGGAGGAGCTCATCCAGCAGTTCGTGTCCAACATGGTCAAGGAGTGAGAACGATGACCGCGAATCCCCCCTTGCCCCGCCTGCTCGGGGTGCTGACGACCCTGGCCCTGATGCTGGCGGCGTTGCCGGCCCTGGCCCAGGGGCCGTCACCCGAACAGCTGATCCGGAACAGCGTCGATGAACTGATGGCGCGCATCGAAGGACGCGAGGCCTATTTCTCCGAGCACCCCCGGGAGCTCGAGGCCATCGTCGACGAGAGCCTCGCCGACGTGGCCGATTTCCGCTACATCGGCGCCAGCGTCATGGGGCGTTACTTCCGCAACGCGACGCCCGCGCAGCGCTCACGCTTCGTCGATACCTTCCGCCAGACCCTGATCGACACCTATGCCAAGGGGCTGGTGACCTTCGACTACCGCGAGGTGCGGGTGCTCGACAGCCAGGAGGCGGCGCGCTACGAGGACCAGGCCAGCGTGGCCATGGAGATCGTTGCCAACGACGGCACCGTCTACCCGGTGAGTTACACCCTGCGGCTCGATGACGGCCAGTGGCGGGTGGTGAACGTCATCGTCAACGGCATCAACCTGGGACTGACCTTCCGTAACCAGTTCGATCAGGCCATGCGTGACCAGAACCGGGACTACGACGCCGTGATCGACGGCTGGGCGCCCGAGCTCGAGGTCGAGGAGCTGGAGCAGGGCGGCGAGGCATGAGCGTGCTGCTCGAGAACGGTGCCAATCGTCTCGAGGCCGTCGATGGCGCCCTGGTGGTGTCCGGCGAGGTGGATTTCGACGGCGCCGCGGCCATGGCCGCGGCCGGGCGGAGCTGGCTGGCGAGCCGGTCTTCCGGCGAGCGCGTGACCTTCGATCTCAGCGGGGTCGGTCGAGTCAGCAGTGCGGCGATCAGCGTATTGCTCGAATGGACTCGCCAGACCCGGGCCCAGGGGGTCGAGCTGGAGCAGGTGCGCCTCTCGACCCCCTTGGCCCGGCTGACCCGGGTCGCCGGCCTGGATACGCTGTTGCCCGTGGAGGCGCCTGCCGAGTCCGCCGAGGCGTGAGGGGTAGGAGCGAGGCTCGAGGGGCGAGGGGTTCCGCGCACGTCGCCAACGCGCACGTCGCCAACGCGCACGTCGCCAACGCGCACGTCGCCAAGTGCGGCGCATTTCTTTACCATGGCGGGTCCAGTCATGCGCCATCGCCAGCGATGGGGCGTTCACCGATCAACCGATTCAAGCGAGGGTTCGATGCATCCCAGTGAAGTCAAGGCGCTGCTCGAGAGCCGACTCGACGGCTGCGAATTCCATATCCAGGGCGAGGGCTGCGACTTCCAGGTGGTCGCCGTGGGGGACGTCTTCGAGGGGCTCTCCCGGGTCAAGCGCCAGCAGCTGATCTATGGCGCCCTGTCCGAGGAGATCGCCTCCGGGGCCCTGCACGCCGTGACCATCCGGACCTATACCCCCGAGCAGTGGCAGACCGCGCCAGAGAACAAGGGGGCCTGAGGCTCGAGCATCCATGGACAAGCTGATCATTACCGGCAACGGCCCCGTCGACGGCGAGGTCTGGGCCAGTGGCGCCAAGAACGCCGCCCTGCCGATCCTCTGCGCCACCCTGCTGGCCGACGAGCCGGTGACCATCCGGAACCTGCCTCACCTGCAGGACATCACCACCACCCTCGAGCTGCTCGGCCACATGGGGGTGCAGGCGGTGATGGGCGAGCACATGAGCATCCAGCTCGACGGCTCCCAGGTGCGGGACTGTCACGCCCCCTACGAGCTGGTCAAGAAGATGCGCGCCTCCATCCTGGTGCTCGGCCCGCTGCTGGCGCACCACGGCCATGCCGATGTCTCGCTGCCCGGTGGCTGCGCCATCGGCTCCCGGCCGGTCGATCTGCACATTCGCGGACTCGAGGCGATGGGGGCGGAGATCCGCGTCGAAGGCGGCTACATCCGCGCCCGGGTGGACGGCCGCCTGAAGGGCGCGACCATCTTCTTCGACACGGTCACCGTCACCGGCACCGAGAACCTGCTGATGGCCGCCGCCCTGGCGGAGGGCACCACGGTGCTGGAGAATGCCGCCCGTGAGCCCGAGGTCGTCGACCTGGCGGAGTGCCTGATCAAGATGGGCGCCCGGATCCGCGGCCATGGCACCGACACCATCGTGGTCGAGGGCGTCGAGCGCCTCCATGGTGCCGAGCATGACGTCATGCCCGATCGCATCGAGACCGGCACCTTCCTGGTCGCCTCGGCCCTGTCCCGGGGGCGGGTCAAGGTGCGCAACACCCGGGCCGATATCCTCGAGGCGGTCCTCGCCAAGCTGGAGGAGGCCGGCGCCACCATCACCACCGGCGAGGGCTTTATCGCGCTCGACATGCACGGCAAGCGGCCGAAGGCGGTCAACGTGCGCACCGCGCCCTATCCCGCCTTCCCCACCGACATGCAGGCCCAGTTCGTGGCCCTGAACGCCGTGGCCGAAGGCACCGCCCGGGTGGTCGAGACGATCTTCGAGAATCGCTTCATGCACGTCCAGGAACTCAATCGGATGGGCGCTCGCATCGCCCTGGAGGGCAACACCGCCGTGGTCACCGGGGTCGAGACGCTCTCCGGTGCCCCGGTGATGGCCACCGACCTGCGCGCCTCGGCGTCGTTGGTGATCGCGGCGATGATGGCCGAGGGCGAGACCCTGGTCGACCGCATCTACCACATCGACCGCGGCTACGAGTGCATCGAGGAAAAGCTGCAGCTGCTGGGGGCCAGGATACGGCGCATCCCGGGCTGAGCCGACAACAGGCGAGACCATGAGCAAGCAACTGATTCTGGCCCTGTCCAAGGGCCGCATTCTCGACGAGACCCTGCCGCTGCTGGCCGAGGCCGGCATCACGCCCGCCGAGGATCTGGGGGCCAGCCGCAAGCTCCTGTTCGAGACCAACCTGCCGGACGTCAAGCTGGTGGTGATCCGGGCCACCGACGTGCCGACCTACGTGCAGCTCGGTGCCGCCGATGTCGGCGTGGCCGGCAAGGACGTGCTGCTCGAGCACGGCGCCGAGGGCCTCTACGAGCCCCTGGACCTGGAGATCGCCGCGTGCAAGCTGATGACCGCGGGCATCCGGGGCGCCGAGCCGGCCCGGGCCCGGCGCCGGGTGGCCACCAAGTTCGTCAACGTGGCCAAGCGCTACTATGCCGAGCAGGGCATCCAGGCCGAGGTGATCAAGCTCTACGGCGCCATGGAGCTGGCCCCGCTGATGAACCTGGCCGACGAGATCGTCGACATCGTCGATACCGGCAATACCCTGCGAGCCAACGGCATGGAGCCCCGGGAGTTGATCGCGCCGGTCACCACGCGACTGGTGGTCAACAAGGCCGCCATGACCATGAAGCACGAGCGCCTGAAGCCGCTCATCGCCCGCCTGCGCGAGGCGGTAGAGCGGCGCCGGGTGCAGGCTCCGGCCTGAGTCCCAACCCTGCGAGAGGATGACACTGCCATGAGTGAGGCTTCCCCCGGCGCCCTCGACATCGCCCGCCTGTCCACCGCGGACGCCGATTTCGCCGACCGTCTCGAGGCCCTGCTGGCCTGGGAAGGCGTCTCCGACGACGAGGTCCAGCATCGCGTCGCCGAGATCCTCGAGGCGGTCAGGACCCGGGGCGACGCCGCCCTGGTCGAGTACAGCAACCGCTTCGACCGCCTCTCGGTATCGAGCATGGCCGAGCTGACCCTGGGGCCGGAGCGCCTGCGCCAGGCCTTCGAGGGCCTGCCCGAGGCCCAGCGCCAGGCGCTGGCCACCGCCGCGGATCGCGTCCGGCGCTATCACGAGCACCAGAAGCCCGAGTCCTGGTCCTACACCGAGGCCGACGGCACCCGCCTCGGCCAGCAGGTCACCCCCCTGGATCGCGCCGGCATCTACGTGCCCGGCGGCAAGGCCGCCTACCCCTCCTCGGTGCTGATGAACGCCTTGCCTGCCCACGTGGCGGGCGTCGGCGAGATCGTCATGGTGGTGCCGACGCCGGACGGGGTGCTCAACGAGCTGGTGCTGGCCGCCGCCCACCTGGCCGGCGTCGATCACGTCTTCACCGTCGGCGGGGCCCAGGCGGTGGCGGCCCTGGCCTATGGTACCGAGACCGTGCCCCGGGTGGACAAGATCGTCGGTCCCGGCAACATCTACGTGGCCACCGCCAAGCGGGCGGTGTTCGGCCAGGTGGGGATCGACATGATCGCCGGCCCCTCCGAGATCCTGGTGATCTCCGACGGTGGCACGGACCCGGACTGGCTGGCCATGGACCTCTTCTCCCAGGCCGAGCACGACGAGGACGCCCAGTCGATCCTGGTGAGCTGGGACGACGCTCACCTGGAGGCGGTGGCGGCCTCCATGGCCCGCCTGCTGCCGACCATGGAGCGGGAGGCGATCATTCGCACCTCGCTCGCCGAGCGCGGAGCCCTGATCCATTGCCGGGATCGTGCCGAGGCGGTGGCACTGCTCAACCGCATCGCGCCCGAGCACCTGGAGCTCTCCGTGGCCGATCCCGAGGCCTGGCTTCCCGAGGTGCGCCATGCCGGCGCCATCTTCATGGGTCGCTTTACCGCCGAGGCGCTGGGCGACTACTGTGCCGGCCCCAATCACGTGCTGCCGACCTCCGGGACCGCGCGCTTCTCCTCGCCGCTGGGCGTCTACGATTTCCAGAAGCGCTCCTCGCTGATCGAGTGCTCGGCGGAGGGCGCCTCCGGGCTGGGGCCCACGGCCTCGGTGCTGGCCCGGGGGGAGTCGTTGACCGCCCATGCCCGCAGCGCGGAGTACCGCATCCGCGACTGAGCCCGACGGGCTCGGAAACGCCGACGGCCCCGCTCCTGGCGGGGCCGTCGTCGTTGGGGGTCAGGGGGTGGTGATCGGCGCCGGGCGTGACGGGGTGGGGCGCTCCCCGACCTCGATGCTCACCTCCAGCGTCTCGCCGCCGCGCACCACGGTCACCGGCAGGCGAGACCCCGGCGGGACCGCGGCGATGTCGCTCATGGTCTGGCGGGGGTCGAGGATCGGCTGGCCGTCCACCTCGAGCAGTACGTCCCCCGGCTGCAGGCCCGCCTGATCGGCCGGGCCCTCGGGGATCACCCCCGAGACGATCACGCCGGCGGGGGCCTCGAGGCCGAAGGAGGCGGCGAGGTCGGGATTGAGTTCCTGGGCCTCGACCCCCAGCCAACCGCGCACCACGCGGCCCCGGGTCACGAGTTCCTCGAGAATGTTGCGGGCCAGGTTGGCCGGGATGGCGAAGCCGATGCCCTGGGAGCCGCCGGAGCGGGAGAAGATGGCGGTGTTGATGCCGACCAGGGCGCCCTCGGGGTTGACCAGGGCGCCGCCGGAATTGCCCGGGTTGATGGCCGCATCGGTCTGGATGAAGTCCTCGTAGGCATTGAGGCCCAGATGACTGCGCCCGGTGGCGCTGATGATCCCCATGGTCACGGTCTGGCCGACGCCGAAGGGGTTGCCGATGGCCAGCGTCACGTCGCCGATCGCCACCCGGCTGGAGTCGGCCAGCTCGATCACCGGCAGCGAGTCCATCTCGATGCGCAGTACCGCCAGGTCGCTCTCCGGGTCGGTACCGATCACCTCGGCCAGGGTTTCCCGGCCGTCGCGCAGGGCGACCTGGATCTGGTCGGCGCCGCGGATGACATGGTGGTTGGTCAGCACGTAGCCGTCCTCGCTGACGATGACGCCCGAGCCCAGGCTCGACAGCATGCGGCGTCGGCTGGGCAGGTCGCCGCCGAAGAACTGGCGGAAGAAGGGGTCCGACATCAGCGGATGGGATTCGCGCTCGACCACCCGGGACGAGTAGATGTTGACCACCGCCGGGGCGGCCCTGGCCACCGCCTGGGCGTAGCTGACGGGGCCCTGGTCGCGATTCAGCGGCGCGGCCTGGCGCAGCTCCGGCGAGGGCCGGGTGACCTGCGCCGGGGCCTCTCGGGTCGGCTGGACGGGGGCGTCGGGCGGCGCCGCCCGGCGCCCCATGAGCTGGGGGAAGGCGTTGAGCAGCGCGATGGCCAGCAGCAGGCCGATCAGGATGGGCCAGAGGTAGGGGAGGGCGCGTCGCATGCGGCGGGCTTCCTTCTCGGTGATGCGTGGTCGCGGGCGGGGCCGGCCGGCTAGAATGGCCGGATTGTAACATTGCCTTGTGATTTCGTCCGGAGGAGACATGACCACATCCCAGGAACTGGTGGCGGCCTGTGATCGGCTGCTGGCTCCCGAGCGTTTCAAGGACTACACCGCCAACGGCCTGCAGGTCGAAGGGCGACCGCACGTCCGGCGGGTGATGAGCGGCGTGACGGCCTGCCAGGCGCTGGTCGACGAGGCGGTGGCCTGGAAGGCCGACCTGCTGCTGGTGCACCACGGGTACTTCTGGAAGAACGAGCCCGTCGAGATCACCGGCATGAAGCGACGCCGCCTGGCGGCCCTGCTGGCCCACGATATCGGCCTGCTGGCCTACCACCTGCCGCTGGATGCCCATCCCCGCCTGGGCAACAACGCCACCCTGGGCGAGCGGCTGGGGTTCCGCGCGGAGGGCTGTGCGGATGGCGAGCTCGGCGAGGGCCTGGTCTGGCTGGGGGCGCCGCCTGCCCCGATGAGTGCCCGTGGCCTCGCGGCCCACGTCGGCGAGCGCCTGGCGCGCGAGCCCCTGCTGATCGAGGCGCCGGGCGTCGGCGAGATCCGTCGCGTGGCCTGGTGCACGGGGGGCGCCCAGGACATGATCGTCCAGGCCGCGGCGGCCGGTGCCGATGCCTTCATCTCCGGGGAGATCTCCGAGCGCACCACCCACCTGGCCAGGGAGCTGGGTATCCACTACCTGGCGGCGGGGCATCACGCCACGGAGCGCTACGGGGTCCAGGCACTAGGCGGCTGGCTGGTCGAGGCGTTCGGCGTCGAGCATCGCTTCGTGGACATCGACAATCCGGCCTGAGTCGGGGGAGGGCGGCGCCCGAGCGGGGCGCCGGCCGGGATCAGTAGCGCGGCGGTTGCGGGGCGGTCTCGCCGGACTTGAGGCCGAAGTCCTCGGAGAGGGTGCCGCGGTTGCCGTCGGCATAATCCCGCGGAGCGGCGACCTCATCCTCTTCCTTCCCGGCCTCGGACGTCGGGGTGAGCTCGGGCCGCCGGGACCGGCCCTTGCCCAGATCGGCAGAGGCGTCGGCCAGCTCCCGCTGCAGGGCCTGGCCGTCGCGGGCCAGGCTATCGGCGAGGCCGTCGAGCCGCTCGATCCTGTCGCCGATGCCGTCGCGCAGCTCGGTCAGCTGGCGGTCGCGCTCGGCGAGGCGCTGGCGGAGTTTCTGCGCATTGCGAGCACCGGCGTTGAGCAGGTGGTAGCCCAGGGCGCCGATGCCCACGCCGGCCAGCAGGCAGGCGGCGGCCAGCACCCAGTTGATGTTGCTTTCTTCCACGTCTATCTCCCTGAGCTGTCGGTCGGCCCGGAGTCCGGTGCCGCGTGCCGGGCGGGGCCGGCGGCCCATTATAGGGCCGAGGCCGATGGCGCGGTCAACGGCGCCCCGGCGATGCGAAGCGGCGCCCCGGTGCGTATAATGCCTCCCTTCGATGGATGCCGAGGACAGGTCGCCCGCCCATGTCGACGAGCGAGAGCCCCAGGATGCCGAGTGCCGCCCCCCGCCAGCCGACCACGCCGATGGCCCGCTATCGTGCCGATCTCGAGCGGGATGACTTCCAGTTCGACCCGGCCCAGGAGCGGGCGGTCGAGCATCTCCAGCGCCTCTTCGACGAATTGGTGGCCATGCCGGCGCCCGCCGGGCGGCCTTCGGGCGGCGGCAAGGGACTCAAGTCCCGGGTGGCGGGCCTGTTCGGCAAGCGCCCGGCCGACGACACCCCGGCCATGCCGCCGGTGTCCGGCCTCTATTTCTGGGGCGGGGTGGGGCGCGGCAAGACCTACCTGGTGGATACCTTCTTCGAGGCGCTGCCCTTCCCGGAGAAGATCCGCACCCACTTCCACCGCTTCATGCAGCGGGTCCACAACGAGCTGGAGCATTACAAGGGGGAGCGCAACCCCCTGACCCTGGTGGCGGACAAGTTCGCCGCCGAGGCCCGGGTGATCTGCTTCGACGAGTTCTTCGTCAAGGACATCACCGACGCCATGATCCTCGCCAACCTGCTCGAGGCGCTGTTCGCCCGCGGCGTGGTGCTGGTGGCCACCTCCAACATCGTGCCGGCCGAGCTCTACAAGGACGGCCTGCAGCGAGCACGCTTCCTCCCGGCCATCGACCTGATCGAGCGCCATTGCGAAGTGGTCAACGTGGACTCCGGCATCGACTATCGGTTGCGTGCCCTCGAGCGGGCAGAGATCTTCCACGCGCCGCTGGATGCGGCGGCGGAGGCCGAGCTGGCCCGGAGCTTTCGCGAGATCGCCGGCCACGAGGGCGAGGCCGATGCCCCCATCGAGATCAATCGCCGAGTGCTCCACAGTCGCCGGCTGCATGACGACGTGGTGTGGTTCGAGTTCCGGGAGCTCTGCGACGGGCCGCGCAGCCAGAACGACTACATCGAGCTCGCTCGGGAGTACCATAGCGTGCTGGTCTCCAACGTGCCCTGCATGGACGGCGCCACGGACGACCAGGCGCGGCGCTTCATCAACATGGTCGACGAATTCTACGATCGCGGCGTCAAGCTGCTGATGTCCGCCGAAGCGCCGGCGGAAGCGCTCTATCGCGACGGCAAGCTGGAGTTCGAGTTCCAGCGCACCCTGTCACGGCTGCAGGAGATGCAGTCCCACGAGTACCTGGCGCTGCCGCACAAGCCCTGATCCGGCCGGCGGAGCCGGCCGGATCAGCAGCTTGAAGCTTGAAGAGCGGCGCTTCGCGCCAGGAAGCTGGAAGTCCCCGGCTTCGCCGGGAGCTGGAAGATCGTCCGCTTCGCGGCCGTAAGCTGGAAGCTTGAAGAAAACCACTTTGACTCAGGGGCTGGAGGGCACATGCTGACTTCCAGCTTCCAGCTTCCAGCTTCCAGCTTCCAGCTTCCAGCTTCCAGCTTCCAGCTTCCAGCTTCCAGCTTGCGCGCGGCGTTGCCTTGCCCGGGACGGGTCGTGTAGAATGCGCGCTCGCTCGACCGTTGCCGTCTCCCGACGGCAACCAAGAAGAATAGGGATGGTCCGAACCGCGCCGACGGGGAAGGGCCCAATACATCGATTTGGTGATTCACCCATGAAGACGTTCACTGCCAAGCCGCAGTCCGTCCAGCGCGACTGGTACGTCGTCGACGCTGCGGACAAGACCCTCGGCCGCCTGGCCACCGAGATCGCGCGTCGCCTGCGCGGCAAGCACAAGCCGGAATACACCCCGCACGTCGACACCGGCGACTACATCGTCGTGATCAACGCCGAGAAGGTGAAGGTCACCGGCAACAAGGCCAGCGCCAAGAACTACTATCGCCACACCGGCTACCCGGGTGGCCTGCGCTCCATGAACTTCGAGAAGATGATCGCTCACGCCCCCGAGCGTGTCATCGAATCCGCGGTCAAGGGCATGCTCCCGAAGGGCCCGCTGGGTCGTGCCATGTACTCCAAGCTCAAGGTCTACGCCGGCACCGAACACCCGCACGCCGCCCAGCAGCCGCAAGAACTGAACATCTGAGGGAGTCTTCGCCATGTCACAGCAGTATTACGGTACCGGTCGCCGCAAGACCTCTACCGCCCGCGTCTTCCTGAAGCCGGGCACCGGCAAGATCACCGTCAACAGCCGTGATCTGAACGACTATTTCGGCCGTGTCACCGGCCGGATGGTGGTGCGTCAGCCCCTCGAGCTGACCGACACCCTGGGTCAGTTCGACGTCTACGTCACCGTCAAGGGTGGCGGCGGCAGCGCCCAGGCCGGCGCCATCCGTCACGGCATCACCCGTGCCCTGATGGAGTACAACGAGGACTTCCGCCGACCCCTGCGCGAAGCCGGCTACGTCACCCGCGATGCCCGCGAGGTCGAGCGTAAGAAGGTCGGCCTGCGCAAGGCCCGTCGTCGTCCGCAGTTCTCCAAGCGTTAACGCGCGGCGGTCGCTACGACTTCAGACGCCCGGGTCCCAGGACCTGGGCGTTTTTTGTTCCGGGTCAAGGATTTGAAGCCAAGTTGACGCCCAGGGGCAGGGGCTTGTCCTTGTGCGGAACGATCCGTTTTTTTACCATATAGCGCATTTGTAAATCCGTGGTCGCGGGCCGTCCGGACGCTCGTGATGGACAGCGGGTAAGTTGATGGGAGAAACCTGAAGATGGCAGACAACGGCGTGAACAAAGGGCGGCGCCGTTTCCTCGTAGGCGCCACCACCGTCGTAGGAGCGGCGGGCGCTGTCGGGGTTGCGGTTCCCTTTGTGGCTTCCTGGCAGCCCAGTGCCAGGGCAAGGGCGGCGGGTGCACCCGTCAAGGCCGACGTGTCCAAGCTCGAGCCTGGGCAGCGCATGACCGTCGAGTGGCGAGGCCGGCCGATCTGGATCCTCAACCGCACGCCCGAGATGATCGAGCGTACCGAGGCGCTGGGTGAGGATCGCCTGACCGACCCCGATTCCACCACCCCGCAGCAGCCCGGCTACATCGATGGCCCCCTGCGTTCCATCAAGCCGGAGATCGGCGTGCTCATCGGGATCTGCACCCATCTGGGGTGCTCACCGCTGTTCAAGCCCGAGCCCAATGCCGAGGGCGTCGGGGTCGAGGACTGGCCGGGCGGCTTCTTCTGCCCCTGCCATGGGTCGCGGTTCGACCTGGCCGGCCGGGTGTTCCGCAACGTCCCCGCCCCGATCAACCTCGAGGTGCCCCCGTACCGCTTCGAGAGCGACGACGTCATCGTCGTCGGCGAAGATAAGGAGACTGCCTGATGGGTAATCCGAACAAGGCCAAGGCGGAGAGCGGGATCATGCGCTGGGTCGATGACCGCTTCCCCGCGACCCAGATGTGGCAGGATCACCTGTCCAAGTACTATGCGCCGAAGAACTTCAACTTCTGGTACTTCTTCGGCTCCCTGGCCCTGCTGGTGCTGGTCAACCAGATCCTCACCGGCGTCTGGCTGACCATGAGCTTCAACCCCTCGGCCGAGGGCGCCTTCGCCTCGGTCGAGTACATCATGCGTGACGTGGAGTGGGGGTGGCTGATCCGCTACATGCACACCACCGGCGCCTCGGCGTTCTTCGTGGTGGTCTACCTGCACATGTTCCGCGGCCTGCTCTACGGCTCCTACAAGGCGCCACGGGAACTGGTGTGGATCTTCGGGATGACGATCTACCTGGCGCTGATGGCCGAGGCCTTCATGGGCTACCTGCTGCCCTGGGGCCAGATGTCCTACTGGGGTGCCCAGGTCATCATCTCGCTGTTCTCCGCCATTCCCGGCATCGGGCCGGACCTGGCCCAGTGGGTGCGGGGCGACTTCCTGATCTCCGGCATCACCCTGAACCGCTTCTTCGCCCTGCACGTGGTGGCGCTGCCCATCGTGATCCTGGCGCTGGTGGTCCTGCACATCATCGCCCTGCACGAGGTCGGCTCCAACAACCCCGACGGCATCGACATCAAGAAGAAGAAGGACGAGACCGGCAAGCCGCTGGACGGCATTCCCTTCCATCCCTATTACACGGTGAAGGACCTGGTCGGCGTCGCCGTCTTCCTGTTCGTGTTCAGCGTGGTGGTCTTCTACTTCCCCGAGGGTGGCGGCTACTTCATCGAGAAGCCCAACTTCGAGCCGGCCAACCCGCTGAAGACCCCGGACCATATCGCGCCGGTGTGGTACTTCACGCCCTTCTACGCCATCCTGCGGGCCATCACCTTCTCGCTGTTCGGCCTCGACGCCAAGTTCCTCGGCGTGGTCTGCATGGGCGCGGCCATCGCGGTGCTCTTCGTGCTGCCCTGGCTCGACCGCAGTCCGGTCCGCTCCATGCGCTACAAGGGCTGGATCTCCAAGGTGATGCTGGCGCTGTTCGCCGTGAGCTTCGTCATCCTGGGCGTGCTCGGGGTTCTGCCGGCCACCGAGGGGCGCACCATCCTGGCCCAGGTCTGCACCGCCGTCTATTTCGCCTTCTTCCTGCTGATGCCGTTCTACACCCGGCTGGAGAAGACCAAACCCGTTCCGGAAAGGGTGACTGGCTAATGAAAAAGCAACTGTTCGCACTGCTGTTCGCGCTGGTGCCGATGGCTGGGTTCGCCGCCGGCGGCGGTGGCGCCCATCTGCAGGAGATGAACCCGGACCTTCATGACAAGGCGTCGCTGCAGAACGGCATGAAGCTGTTCGTGAACTACTGCATGGGCTGCCATTCCCTCGAGCACCAGCGCTTCGCGCGGGCGGCCGAGGATCTGGACATGCCCCAGGACCTGGTGGAGGACAACCTGATCTTCGCCTCCGAGCTGGGCTTCAATGACCAGATGCACAATGCCATGGCCAGCGACGATGGCGAGAACTGGTTCGGCGCCGCGCCGCCGGACCTGACCCTGGAGGCGCGCCTGCGGGGCACGGACTGGATCTACTCCTACCTGCTGAGCTTCTACAAGGATCCCACGCGGCCCACCGGCGTGAACAACAAGGTCTTCCCGCTGGTGGCCATGCCCAACGTGCTGGAGCCGCTTCAGGGGCTGCAGGAGAAGGTCTGTGCCGCCTCCGATCATCCCATCGAAGGCGCCGAGCTGGACCCGCTCACCGGCAAGTACCAGTCCTGCGAGACCCTGCAGGTCACCCAGCCGGGGGAGATGGAGCCGGAGGAGTTCGAGGAGGCGGTCTACGACCTGACCAACTTCCTGGCCTACGTCGGCGAGCCGTCCAAGCTGCACGCCCAGGCGCTGGGGCCCAAGGTGCTGATCTTCATCTTCATCTTCGGGGTCATCGCCTACCTGCTCAAGCGCGAGTACTGGCGCGATATCCACTGATCCGTCCCTGACGGAGGCAAGAGGGGGCGCATGGCCATGGCCATGCGCCCCTGCGCGATCTTAGGCGACGCCCCGGGAGTGGGTGCGTCGTGTTATCATCTCGGCACGAACTGATGCGAGGATTGTTTCATGGGTGTAGTGGCCAAGCGGTCGTCGATGACCTTCTACTCCGGGGGCGATGATCATTACAGTCATCGGGTGCGTATCGTGCTCGCCGAGAAGGGCGTGGCGGTGGACATCGTCGAGGTCACGGATGAGCATCACCCGGAGGAGCTCGCCGATCTCAACCCTTACAACAGCGTGCCCACGCTGATCGACCGCGATCTGGTGCTCTACGAGTCCAAGGTGATGATGGAGTACCTCGACGAGCGTTTCCCGCATCCCCCGCTGCTGCCGGTGTATCCGGTGGCTCGCGCCCAGAGCCGGCTCTGGATGCATCGCATCGAGCGCGAGTGGTGCCCGCTGGTCGAGCAGATCCGGCAGGGTGCCAAGAAGGAGGCCGAGAAGGCGCGCAAGGAGCTGCGCGAGAGCCTGGTCGGCATCTCGCCGATCTTCGAGGACATGCCGTTCTTCATGAGCGAGGAGTTCACCCTCGTCGACTGTTGCCTGGCCCCCATCCTGTGGCGGCTGCCGGTGCTCGGCATCGAACTCCCGGAAAAGCAGGTCAAGCCGCTGATGGGCTACATGGAGCGGGTCTTCGACCGCGAGGGGTTCAAGGCCTCGCTGAGCGAGGGCGAACGCGAGATGCGCCCCTGACATCCCTTCATGCCCCGGCCGCGCCGGGGCCCCGAACCCAGGAGGGCCAAACCGATGCAGTCTAGTCGTCCCTATATCGCCCGGGCCCTGTACGAGTGGTTGCTGGACAACGAGCTGACCCCCTACATCGTGGTGGATGCCGAGCAGGAAGGCGTCGAGGTGCCGAGGCAGTTCGTGCAGAACGGGCAGATCGTGCTCAACCTCGGCGTCACCGCCGTCCGCGACCTGTCCATGGACAACGAGGCCATCAGCTTCTCCGCGCGCTTCGGCGGCCAGCCGATGCGGGTCATGGTGCCCACCGAGGCGCTGATCGCGCTCTACGCCCGGGAAAACGGCGTGGGCATGGTCTTCGGCCACGAGCCGGTCATGCCATCGGCGGCCGGCGTCGACCCCGACGAGGAGCCAGGCGCCGAACGGAGCGGGCCGTCGCTGTCGAGCGTCGAGGATGCCGAGCCCGGTGAGTCCACCTCCGAAGGCGACGCGGAGGCGCCGAAGAAAGGGCGTCCCTCGCTGCGCGTGGTCAAGTGACCGAGGCGTCCGCCCGGGGCGGGCGCCCACGAAAAACGGCAGGCCTTCGGGCCTGCCGTTTTCTTTCATGGGCGGCGGGGGTCAGTCCAGGTAGTCGAAGACCTTGACGATACGCCGCATGCCGCCGGTATTGCGCACCGCGGCGACGATGCGATCGGCCTCCGACCGGCTGACGATCCCCATCAGGTAGACGCTGTCGTTCTCGGTGACGATGCGCAGTCGGCTGGAGTCGATGGCCTCGTTGGCCACCAGGGCCGTGCGCACCCGCGTATGCAGCCAGGTGTCGGCGAGACGCTCGCCGGCCGGGAGGTTGGCGGCGATGGCCAACTCGTTGTGGACCCGGCGCACGTTGCGCACCTGGCCGGCGACGCGTTCGGCCATGGCCTTGAGTTCCTGGCTGGGTACCTGGCCGGTGAGCAGCACCACGCCGTTGAAGCTGTCGACGTTGATGCGGGCATCGCCGAGCCTGGCGTCGGTGCTGGCGAGGTTGTGGGCGATCTTGGTCTCGATGCTCTCGTCCTCGACCCTGGTGCCGAGGGTGCGTTCGCCGTAGTTCTCCTCGATGGTGCCGGGATGGGTGACGGAGGTCACGGCGGTGCAGCCGGACAGGGCCTGGAGCAGGGCCAGGGACAGGCCGAGGAAGCGGGACTTGTAGGACATGGGCATCACTCGCTCGCGCCGAAGAGTTGTTCGTCGATCAGGTCGCACAGGCAGTGGATCACCAGCAGGTGAACCTCCTGGATGCGCGCGGTGGAGGTGGCGGGCACCCGGATCTCGCAGTCGTCCTGGCCCAGCAGGGAGGCCATGTTGCCCCCATCCCGGCCGGTCAGGGCGACGACGGTCATCTCGCGATCATGGGCGGCCTGGATGGCCTGGATGACGTTGCCGGAGTTGCCGCTGGTGGAGATCGCCAGCAGGACGTCGCCGGGCTGGCCCAGTGCGCGCACCTGCTTGGAATACACCTCGTTGTAGCTGTAGTCGTTGGCGATCGAGGTCAGCGTCGAGGTATCGGTGGTCAGCGCCAGGGCGGGGAGGCTGGGGCGCTCGCGCTCGAAGCGGTTGAGCAGCTCGGAGGAGAAATGCTGGCTGTCGCCGGCGCTGCCGCCGTTGCCGCAGGCCAGGATCTTCCCTTCGTTGACCAGGGCCTGCACCATCATCTGGCTGGCGACCTCGATGAAGGGCGGCAGCACCTCGCTGGCGTAGGTCTTGGTGTCGATGCTGGCGTTGAAGTGTCCGAGAATGCGGTTCTGGAAATCCATCTTGGCTTCCTGGTCCTTGGGTCAGAACGCTTCGAAGGCGCCGGGCACCCACTGGAACTCGAGGTGGGGTGGGGTGCCGGTCACGGCCAGCACATCGAAGCGGCAGGCACATGATAGCCCGTTGCGCTGCAGATAAAAACGCGCCGCCCGGATCAGGCGGCGGCGCTTGGCGGCGGTGACGGTCTCGAGCGGGTGACCGTGACGGCTGTCGGCGCGATGGCGCACCTCCACGAACACCAGGGTCCCGCCGTCGCGCATGACCAGGTCGAGCTCGCCGCCCTTGGCGTGCTGGTTGGCGGCCTCCAGGACCAGGCCCCGGTCGGTCAGCCAGTCGGCGGCGAGGCGCTCGATCCGGGCGCCCCGGGCCCGGGCGTCAGAGGGCCCGGCCATCGGTGAAGCGACGCAGGTCGATGGCCGGCTGGGGCACGCCGTCCTGGAAGCGTGCCCAGGGGAGCGCGCGGCGGATGCGCCCATCGTCGCTCGCGCTCAGGGTGCCGGTGGCTCCGAACAGCTCGCTGCCCGGGATGGCCTGGAACTGCGGCAGGCGCCGGGCCAGCTCGTAGGCGTCCACGCCCATGGCCATCAGCCGGAACATCGCCGGATCCGACTCCTCGCGCAGCTGCCGGTAGCTGTCGAGGAAGGGCAGGGCCTCCTCGCCACCCACGGCCGCGTCGGGAATCTGCCAGGGAATGTCGAGGAACATCACCCCGTCGAGATCCTGGTCGAGGCGCGGCTGCGGACGCCCCTCGTAGAGATGGGAGGTGGCATACACCGGCAGGTCATCCTCGTAGGCGTAGTAGTCGATGGTCGGCGGGACCTGGCGGGCATAGTCGGGCAGCGCCAGCAGGAAGAGCATGTCGGGCCGGGTCGATCCCAGGGCGCGACGGGTGCTCTCGGTGGCCGGCATGCCGGGGTTGTAGCGGACGGCGTTGGCGATCTCCCCGTCCCGCTCCCGCCAGGCGGCGGCGAAGGCCTCGCCCACCCGGCGGCCCCAGGCGTTGTCCGGCACCAGCAACGATGCCGTGCGGTGACCGTCCTGCCGCCCCCGGGCGGCGACCTGGCGAGCCTCGTCCTCGGCGGACAGGCCGTACTGGAAGAGCCCCTCGGCGCCATTGCGCTGGGCCTGGCCGTAGTTCAGGGCGAGGGTGGGCATGGGCACCCGATCGCGGCCTTCCAGGGCGCTGACCGCCTCCTTGTCCAGCGGGCCGAGCACCACCTGGGCGCCTCGGTTGCGGGCCTCCTCGTAGAGGCCGTCCAGGGAGCCCCGGCTGGAATCCAGGAAGGTCAGGCGGGCGCCGCTGGAGCCCGTGTTCACGCTGTTCAGGTGATGGGCCCGGATGCCTTCCTCGATGGCATCGGCGACGCCGGCCAGGGGACCCGACTCGGGCAGGAAGACGGCGATGTGGCGTACCTCCCGCCCACGCAGCTCACGCAGTGCCAGGATGTCCGAGGGCAGGCGCCGGGCCGCCGGATGTTCCGGGTAGCGGCTGCGCCAGTCGTCGAGCCGCGTGAACAGGCGCTGGATGTCGCCGCTCTCGCTGCGCACCAGGTCGGCCAGCGCCAGCCAGGCGAGGGTGGGCTCGGCGGCGCCCTCGCGCAGTTCCTCGATGGCGCCCGGGGCCAGCCGGGAGAGCGGCTCCCAGATGGGATCGTTGAGATCGAGGCGCCCTGTCTCGGCCTGCAGCCGCATCAGCACCCGGGCGGCGGCCTGCGGCTCATCGACCTGGGCCAGGGCGCGGCCCTGGCGTTCCCGCAGCAGATTGGCATCAGCCCGGGAAAAGCGCACCTCGTCCAGCAACTGGGCGGCCTGGATCACCGCCCAGGGGTCGCCCTGGGTCTCGCCCAGGTCCGAGAGCAGCAAGGCCCAGCGGACTCGCGCCTCGGCGGGAAGCCGGCTGTCGTCGATCGCCTTGGCGACCTCCAGCGCCTGGGGGCGGCGCCCCTGGCGTGCTAGGATGTCGGCCGCCTCCAGCCGCGACCGCGCGGCCTGCTCGGGAGCCTGCTGCTCCGCTCCCGCCAGCAGCTGGTCCGGGTCGGCGGGGGGACGCTGGGTGATGGCGGGCTGGTAGGCGCAGCCGGCCAGGGTCAGCGCCAGGAGCGCGGCGGCCAGCAGGCCGCGAGACGAAGTCTTCATGAATCCTTCCTTGTCCTCATGTGCGGGATGCATGCCAGGAGCCGAAATGTCAGACGCCATCGCAGGGGTATTGTACGTGGTCGCCACGCCGATTGGGAATCTGGAGGACCTCAGCCCTCGGGCCGCCCGGTTGCTGGGCGAGGTCGACCTGGTGGCGGCCGAGGATACCCGGCACACGGCGCGGCTGCTGCGCCACCTGGGCATCGCCCCGCCGATGCTGTCGCTGCACGAGCACAACGAGGCCGCCCGGGTCGCCCAGCTCGACGCGCGGCTCGCCGCCGGCGAGAGGGTGGCCCTGGTCAGCGATGCCGGCACCCCCTTGATCAGCGACCCGGGGTTCGTGCTGGTGCGAGAGCTTCGACAGCGCGGGCGGCGGGTGGTGCCCGTGCCCGGTCCCTGTGCCCTGGTCACGGCGCTCTCGGCGGCCGGCCTGCCCACCGACCGCTTCGTCTTCCAGGGCTTCCTGCCGGCCAAGGGGGGCGCGCGTCGCGGCCGTCTCGAGGCCCTGGCCGAGCGGGAGGAGACCCTGGTCTTCTACGAGTCCCCGCACCGCATCCGCGATACCCTGGCCGATATCGCCGGGAGCCTGGGTGAGCGTCGGGTGGTGCTCGCCCGGGAGTTGACCAAGACCTACGAGACCTTCCTCGACGGCTCCGCCGAGACGCTGATGGGGCGCCTGGCCGAGGATCCGGACCAGGCCCGGGGCGAGTTCGTGGTCATGGTGGCCGGAGCCCCGCCCCGTGAGGCCGGCGAGGCCTCGGCCGTGGAGGCCGATACCCTGCTGATCGCCCTGCTCACCGAGGGGGTCGGGGTCAAGCAGGCCGCGGCGGTGACCACCCGGCTGCTGGGCGGCGCCAAGAAGGCCTGGTACGCCCGGGCCCAGGCGCTCAAGGACGGGCGCGAAGATTGAGAGGGGGGCAGGGCGCTGGTATGCTTGCCGCGGGAGTTGGCCAGACAGTCGCCGCCGGCGTATGCCGGGGGAGGAAAGTCCGGGCTCCACAGGGCAGAGTGCCAGGTAACGCCTGGGCGGCGCGAGCCGACGGAAAGTGCAGCAGAGAGCAGACCGCCTACGTCTCCCGCGGGAGGCCGGTAAGGGTGAAAGGGTGCGGTAAGAGCGCACCGCGCGCCTGGTAACAGTGCGTGGCACGGTAAACCCCACTCGGAGCAAGACCAAATAGGAACCCCATGGCGTGGCCCGCGTCGGGTTCGGGTAGGTTGCTCGAGGACGACGGTGACGTCGCCCCTAGAGGAATGGCTGTCCACGACAGAACCCGGCTTATCGGCCGACTCCCCCCGTTTTCCCCGCCGTCCCCCTCGGCATTCCCGGCAGCCCTCGACGAGAAGTGCATGACGTCCTCCGCCCCCGAACAATCCGCCCGCGGCTTTCGCCATGCCAGCGTCCTGCTCGACGGCGCCGTCGATGCCCTGATCCACGACCCGGCCGGCGCCTACCTGGACGGCACCTTCGGTCGTGGCGGCCACTCCCGGGCGATCCTCGCGCGGCTGGCGCCCGAGGGGCGACTTCTGGCCATCGACCGCGATCCGCAGGCGATCGCCGAGCCGGCAACCATCGCCGATCCGCGCTTCTCCATCGAGCAGGGCGAGTTCGCCCGGCTGGGCGAGATCGCCGAGGCCCACGGCCTGCACGGCGGACTGGCCGGCATCCTGCTCGACGTCGGCGTCTCCTCGCCCCAGCTCGACGACCCGGAGCGCGGCTTCAGCTTCCTGCGCGACGGCCCTCTGGACATGCGCATGGACCCGAGCCGCGGCGAGAGTGCCGCGGACTGGCTGGCCCGCGCCCCCGAGGGCGAGATCGCCCGGGTCTTCAAGACCTACGGCGAGGAGCGCTTCGCCCGCCGGCTGGCGCGGGCCATCGTCGAGCGCCGCGTCGAGCGGCCCTTCACCCGGACCGCCGACCTGGCCGAGGTGATCAAGGCCGCCCATCCCGCCTGGGAGAAGGGCAAGCATCCGGCCACCCGGGCCTTCCAGGCCCTGCGCATCCAGGTCAACGGCGAGCTCGACCAGCTCGACGCCGCCCTGGCGGCCGCCCTGGAGGCCCTGGCCCCCGGCGGCCACCTGGTGGTGATCAGCTTCCACTCCCTGGAGGATCGCCGCGTCAAGCGCTTCATTCGCGATCACGTGCGCGGCGACACTCACCTTCCCAAGGGCGTGCCCCTGCGTGACGACCAGCTCCACCGTCGCCTGGAGGCCCTGGGCAAGGCACGCCGACCCGGGCCGGAGGAGGTCGAGGCCAATCCCCGCGCCCGCAGCGCGGTGATGCGGGCGGCGCGCAAGCGCTACTGAGGTCGCGGCATGGCTCAGGGACGCGTCTCCGTCTATCGCTGGCCGCTGCGCCTTCGCCCGACCCTGGCGCTGGTGGTCAACGGCGTCTTGCTGCTGGCCTGCCTGGGCGCCGCCCTGGCGGTGATCGCCACCAGCCACCTGACCCGTGAGCAGTACGCGCGCCTCCAGCAGCTCGAGCGCGAGCAGCAGCAACTGCAGACCGAGTGGGGCCAGCTGCTGCTCGAGGAGGGCGCCTGGTCGTCCCCGGCGCGCATCGAGCGCCTGGCCAGCGAGCGCCTGGAGATGCGCCTGCCGGCCATCGAGGAAGTGGAGGTCATCCGGCGATGAGTCCTGCGCCCGGCGGTGCCGCCACCCCGCGCACGCCGTCCCCCATGGCCCCCATGGGCCGCGCCCGCTATCGGCTGGTGATGGGGTTGGTGTTGCTCGGCCTGGCGCTGCTGGCCGGACGCATCGTCGACCTGCACGTCTTCGACCGCTCCTTCCTCCAGGGGCAGGGCGATGCCCGGACGCTGCGCGTCCACGAGATTCCCGCCCACCGCGGCATGATCACCGACCGCCACGGCGAGCCCCTGGCCATCTCGACCCCGGTGGTGACCCTCTGGGCGAACCCTCAGGACCTTCCCGACGATGGCATCCAGCGGCTGCAGCTGGCCCGGGCCCTGGGGCAGGACCTGGACGCCCTGGAGGCGCGGCTGGCGCGCTATGCGGATCGCGAGTTCATGTACCTGCGCCGGCGCATGACCCCCGAGGCCGCCCAGCGGGTGCTGGACCTGCGGATCCCCGGGGTCCACAAGCGCGAGGAGTACAAGCGCTACTACCCGGCCGGCGAGGTGGTCGCCCAGCTCATCGGCGTGACCAACATCGACGACCAGGGCCAGGAGGGCCTGGAGCTGGCCTACCAGCCCTATCTTGCCGGCGTGCCGGGGCGTCGGCGGGTGCTCAAGGACCGGCGTGGCCGTCTGGTTCGCGACCTGGCGGTGCTGCGCGAGGCCGAACCCGGCGGCGACCTGACCCTGTCTATCGATCAGCGGCTGCAGTACATGGCCTACCGGGAGCTCAAGGCGGCGGTGGACGAGCACGGTGCCGACGGCGGCGTGCTGGTGATGCTCGATGCCCGGACCGGCGAGGTGCTGGCCATGGCCAACCAGCCGTCCTACAACCCTAACGACCGCGCCGGCCTCGATCCCCGCGGGCTTCGCAACCGGGCCATCGTCGACGTCTTCGAGCCCGGCTCGGTGATGAAGCCGCTGGCCATGTCGGCCCTGCTCGAGACCGGGCGCTTCCCGCCCGGGACGGTGGTGGACACCTCGCCGGGCTGGATGGTCATCGACCGCTATACGATCAAGGACATTCGCAACTACGGCGAGCTGACCCTGGCCGGGATCCTCGAGAAGTCCTCCAACATCGGCATGTCCAGGCTGACCCTCCAGCTCGACGATCCCGTGGTGCCCGATCGTTACCGGGCGCTGGGCTTCGATCAGGCCCCCGGGACCGGCTTCCCTGGGGAGGCGGGCGGCAGTGTGCCGGCCCCGATGCGCTGGTCCAGCAGCCAGTGGGCGGCGCTGTCCTACGGCTATGGGCTGTCGGTCTCCGCGCTGCAGCTGGCCAGCGCCTACACCGCCATCGCCAATCACGGCGAGCGCCTGCCGCCGTCCCTGCTGCGCCTGTCCCGGGCCCCCCAGGGGGAGCCCGTGATCGACCCCGAGGTCGCCGACCGCGTGCTGGCCATGATGGATCAGGTGGTCGAACCGGGCACCGGCGCCCGGCGTGCCCTGGTGCCGGGCTACAGCGTGGCGGGCAAGACCGGCACCGTGCGCAAGACCGGGGGGGAGGGCTACCAGGAGGACGCCTATCGCTCGCTGTTCGTGGGCATCGCCCCCGCCAGCGACCCGCGGCTGATCGCCGTGGTGATGATCGATCACCCCAGGGCCGGCGAGTACTATGGTGGCGCCGTGGCGGCGCCGGTCTTCTCCCGGGTCGCCGGCAGTGCCCTGCGCATCCTGGACGTGCCCCCCGACCGCCTGGAAAGCGACGACGATGCCTGATTCCCAGACCCTTTCCTCCCGCGACGAGAGATCCCCATGGACGTGACCGCCTCCCGCCTGATCGATGCGCTGGCCGCGCTCTGGCCACGCCAGCGCGAGGCCCTGATGGCCCTCGCCCTGCCCGAGCGCACCCGGCTGCGGCTGGACAGCCGTGCGCTGGCCCCCGGCGACGTCTTCGTCGCCGTGCCGGGCGTGACGGCGGACGGCCGCGACTTCGTGGAGGCCGCCCTGGCGGCCGGAGCGGCCCTGGTCCTGGCCCATGCCGAGGAAGGGCCCGGGGATCAAGCCGACGCCCGGGTGGTGGCCCTGCCTCACCTGCGCCAGCGCCTGGGGGAGCTGGGCCGAGCGCTCTTCGCGGTACCCGAGGAGCTCGAGCTGATCGGCGTCACCGGCACCAACGGGAAGAGCTCGGTGACCCACTATGTCGCCGCCTTGAGCGAGCGCCTGGGGCGCTCGGCCGGCATGATCGGCACCCTGGGCCACGGTCGCCCGGGGGCGATGCGCGAGGGCAGCCTGACCACGCCCGGTCCCCTGGCCCTGCAGGCCGCCCTCGGCGAGCTGGCCGCCGACGGCATCGAGCGGGTGGCCATGGAGGTGTCCTCCCATGCACTGGAGCAGGACCGCCTCGATGCGTGCCGGGTCCAGGCCGCCGTCTTCACCAACCTGAGCCGCGACCACCTGGATTATCACGGCAGCATGGCCGCCTATGCCGCGGCCAAGGCCCGGCTGTTCCGCCGCCGGGAGCTCGCCCTGGCGGTGGTCAACGCCGAGGATCCCCTGGCCCGGCTGATGCTGGCCGGCGTGCCGGAGGGCGTGCGGGTGCTGGCGGTCGGCGAGGACGAGGCGGTGACCCTGCGGGTGATGGACTGGATCCCCCATGCCGAGGGCCAGCGTGCCCTGATCGCCACCCCCGGGGGCGAGCGGGTGCTGTCGCTGCCGCTGATGGGGCGCTTCAACCTGACCAACGTGCTGCTGGCCATCGCCACCCTGCATGGCCTGGGCGAGGACCTGGAGGCGCTGTTCGAGGCGGCCGGCGAGCTGTCCCCGGTGCCGGGACGCATGCAGGCGCTCGTCGCCGAGGGGGCGCCCACGGTGGTGATCGACTATGCCCATACCCCGGACGCCCTGGAGAACGCCCTGCAGGGCCTGCGCGCCCACCTGCCGGATGCCGGCCGGCTGTGGTGCCTGTTCGGCTGCGGCGGCGACCGCGACGGCGGCAAACGCCCGCTGATGGCCGCCGCCGCCGAGCGTCATGCCGACCGATTGGTGATCACCGATGACAACCCCCGCAGCGAGGACCCGGCGACGATCCGCCGGTCGATCCTCGCCGGCCTGTCCGTGGCCGGCCGGGAGGCCGCCGAGGTCGTCGACGGCCGGGGGCAGGCCATCCGGGAGACCATCCGCCAGGCGGCGGACGACGACGTCATCCTGATCGCCGGCAAGGGGCACGAGACCTATCAGGAGATCCTCGGGGTCCGCCACGCCTTCTCCGACCTCGACGAGGCCGAGGCGGCCCTCGCCGCACGGCGGGGGGCCGGCGCATGAGCGGCGTGGGACTGGAGACCCTGGCCGAGGTGGCCCGGGCGCTGGGGCTGGCCGCGCCAGCCAGGAACCTCCCGGTGGGCGAGATCGTCACCGACACCCGCCGGCTCGCCCCCCGGGCGCTGTTCGTGGCGCTCGTCGGGGAGCGCTTCGACGGTCACGACTTCCTGGCCCGAGCCCGGGAGGCCGGCGCGGTAGCGGCCCTCGTCGAGCGCCGCGTCGACGACCCCCTGCCGCAGCTGGAGGTCGCCGACACCCGGCTCGCGCTGGGCCTGCTCGGTCGGGCCCGGCGCCGTGCCTGGGCCGGGCCCCTGGCGGCGGTGACCGGCAACAGCGGCAAGACCACCGTCAAGCAGATGCTGGCCACGCTGCTCGCCCGGCGCGGCGAGACGCTGGCCACCCGCGGCAACCTCAACAACGACATCGGGGCGCCCCTGACGCTGCTCGAGCTCGCGCCGTATCACCGTCAGGCGGTGGTGGAGCTCGGCGCCAACCACCTGGGCGAGATCGCCTGGACGGCCAGCCTGGCCGAGCCCCGGGTGGCGGTGATCACCAACGTCACCGGCGCCCACGTGGGGGAGTTCGGCGGCATGGGACGCATCGCCCAGGCCAAGGCCGAGATCCTGGCGTCGCTGCCCGGCGACGGGGTGGCGGTGCTCAACCGCGACGATCGCTACTTCGCCGCCTGGGCCAGCCTCGCCGCCCCGCGGGAGGTGCTGGACTTCGGTTTCTCCCCCTCGGCGCGTCTGCGTGCCGAGACACTGGTCTGCGATGCCCTCGGGCGCTATGCTTTCACGCTGTTTCTGGACGGCCGGGACCTGGGTCGGGTGAAACTGGCCCTGCTCGGCCGCCACAACGTGGCCAATGCCCTGGCGGCGGGAGCCGCCGCCCTGGCCATGGGGCTGTCGCCATCGGACGTGGTCGCCGGTCTCGAGGCCGTGACCCCCATGCCGGGCCGCCTCGATATCGTCGCCGGGGTCAAGGAAACCCGCCTGCTGGACGATACCTATAACGCCAACCCCGGGGCGGTGAAGGCCGCCCTCGACCTGCTGGTGAGCCTGCCCGGGCCTCACTGGTGCCTGCTCGGCGCGATGGGCGAGCTGGGGGAGGCCTCCGACCGGCTGCATGCCGAGGTCGGCGAACATGCCCGGGCACTGGGCATCGACTTCCTCGGCACGGTGGGCGAGGCCGCGCGGCCGGCGAGCCGCGCCTTCGGCGAGGCGGGGTGTCATTTCGACGATCGGGAGGCGCTGACGCGTCACGTCCTGGGTCATCTGCCGCCGGGGGCCAGCGTGCTGGTCAAGGGATCGCGTAGCGCCGGCATGGAAACCGTGGTCGCGGCGCTGCGCTCGGACGCATCAAGGTAAGGCATTACATGCTGCTCTTTCTGGCTGAACTACTGGCGCAATTCCAGAGCGCCTTCAACGTCTTCAACTATCTGACCCTGCGCATGATCCTGGGTACCCTGACGGCCCTGGTGCTGTGCCTGTGGCTGGGGCCCGTGGTCATCCGCCGCCTGGTGGAGCGTCAGATCGGGCAGGCCGTGCGCGACGACGGTCCCCAGTCGCACCTCTCCAAGGCGGGCACGCCGACCATGGGCGGCGCCATGATCCTGATGGCCATCGCCGTCAGCACCCTGCTGTGGGGGGACCTGACCAACCACTATGTCTGGGTGGTGCTGGCCGTGACCCTGGGCTTCGGCGCCATCGGCTGGGTCGACGACTATCGCAAGGTGGTCGAGAAGAACCCCCGGGGGCTGCCGGCCCGCTGGAAGTACTTCTGGCAGTCGGTGATCGGGCTGGCCGCGGCGGCCATCCTCTACGTCACCGCCGCCTCGCCGGTGGAGACCAGCCTGATCGTGCCGCTGTTCAAGGAGTTCGTGCTGCCGCTCGGGGTCTTCTACATCGTGCTGACCTACTTCGTGATCGTCGGCAGCTCCAACGCCGTCAACCTCACCGATGGCCTCGACGGCCTGGCGATCATGCCCACCGTCCTGGTGGCCATGGGGCTCGCCGTCTTCGCCTATGCCAGCGGGCATGCGGTCTTCGCCGACTACCTGCAGATCCCGATGATCCCCGGCGCCGGGGAGCTGGCGGTGTTCTGCGCCACCATCGCCGGGGCGGGACTGGGATTCCTGTGGTTCAACACCTATCCGGCCCAGGTCTTCATGGGCGACGTGGGGGCGCTCGCCCTGGGCGCCGCCCTGGGTGTGGTGGCGGTGATCGTGCGCCAGGAGATCGTGCTGTTCATCATGGGCGGCATCTTCGTCATGGAGACCGTCTCGGTGATCCTGCAGGTGGGCTCCTACAAGCTCACCGGCCGGCGGATCTTCCGCATGGCGCCGCTGCACCATCACTACGAACTCAAGGGCTGGCCGGAGCCGCGAGTCATCGTGCGCTTCTGGATCATCACCGTGGTGCTGGTGCTGCTGGGACTGGCCACCCTGAAGATTCGCTGAGGCTCCCCGGAGCCGTCACGTCCCAAACCGCGAGGAACCGCCGATGATCAAGGTGCCCAAGGGCGTCACCCTGGTGGTCGGGCTCGGGATCTCCGGGCGCGCCATCTGCCGCCACCTGCATCGCCTGGGCCGCCCCTTCATGGTCGCCGACACCCGGGGCGAGCCGCCGGGGCTGGCCGACTTCCGGGCGGCTCACCCCGGGGTGGCCTTCCACGGCGGTCCCCTGACCGAGCTCGACATGGACGAGGCCCGGGAGGTGGTGATCAGCCCCGGCGTGGATCCCCGCACCCCCGGCCTCGAGGCCCTGGCCGGGCGGGTCGGCGAGGGCGGCGACCCCCGGGTGGTCGGCGAGATCGCGCTCTTCGTGCGTGCGGCTCGCGCCCCCATCGCCGCCATCACCGGCGCCAACGCCAAGTCCACCGTGACCACCCTGCTCGGCGAGATGGCCGAGGAGGCCGGGGTCCGCGTCGCGGTGGGCGGCAACCTGGGCACCCCGGCCCTGGATCTGCTCGCCGCGTGCCCCGATGCCGAGCTGTTCGTGCTCGAGCTGTCGAGCTTCCAGCTCGAGACCACCCCCTGGCTCGGCGCCGAGACGGCGGCCTTCCTCAACCTCTCCGAGGACCATCTCGATCGCCACGGCGACCTCGCCGGCTATCGTCGCGCCAAGCTCGCCATCTTCCGGGGCGCCCGCCATGGCGTCGTCAACGCCGAGGACCCGGCGACCTGGCCGGATGTCCCGCCCCCGGCCCTGGAGCGGTTCGGCACCGGCATCCCCGGGGCGGGCGAGTGGGGGATCGCCGAGCACGACGACGGCACGGGGCCCCGGGACTGGCTGATGCACGGCGAGACGGCACTGATGCCGGCGTCGGCGGTGCGCCTGCCCGGACGTCATAACCAGGCCAATGCCCTGGCGGCGCTGGCCATGGGGCATCGCCTGGGCCTGGGGCTTCCCGCCATGCGCCGCGTCCTCGAGCGCTTCGCCGGTCTGGCGCATCGCGGCGAGCTGGTGGCCGAGATGGGCGGGGTGCGCTGGATCAACGACTCCAAGGGCACCAACGTCGGGGCGACCCTGGCCGCCATCGCCGGCCTGGGGCCGACCCTCGAGGGGCGCCTGATCCTGCTCGCCGGCGGCGTGGGCAAGGGGGCCGACTTCTCGCCCCTGGCCCCGCCCCTGGCCCGTCACGGGCGCGAGGCCATCCTCTTCGGACGCGACGCCGCGCGGCTGGCGGACGCGCTCGAGGGCAGCCTGCCCGTGACACGGGTCGACGATCTCGACGCCGCCATGGCCCGGGCCGCGGCGATCGCCGAGCCGGGTGACTGCGTGCTGCTGTCGCCGGCCTGTGCGAGCCTGGATCAGTTCCCCCACTACGAGGCTCGAGGCGAGGCCTTCCGCCGCGCGGTGGCGCGTATCACCGCGGGGGCCGGGCCGTGAGCCGCCTGGCCCGCTGGCGAGCGCGGCTGTCCACCGCCGACCAGCCCGTCGACGGCTGGCTGGTGGTCGCGGCCCTGGCCCTGTTGCTGATCGGCTGGGTGATGGTCACCTCGGCGTCCACCGGCGTGGCCTCGAGCCTGACCGGCAACGCCTGGTACTTCTCGCTGCGCCACGGCGCCTATGTGCTGCTCGGCCTGATCATCGCCGCCGCCGTGCTGCGGGTGCCCCTGGCCTGGTGGAAGGCCAACGGCCCGCTGCTGCTGCTGGTGGGGCTGGGGCTGCTGCTGCTGGTGCTGGTCGCCGGCCGCGAGGTCAACGGCAGCCGTCGCTGGCTGTCGCTGCCCGGCGTGCCCGTCAACCTTCAGCCCTCCGAGGTCGCCAAGCTGTGCCTGATCGCCTATCTGGCGGGCTATCTGGAGCGCTTCCTGCCCCAGGTCAGGCGCCAATGGGGCGCCTTCCTGCGGCCGCTGGTGGTCATGGCGCTGATGGGCGGGCTGTTGATCCTCGAGCCGGATTACGGGGCCGTGGTGGTGATGACCGGCACGGTGATGGGCATGCTGCTGATGGCCGGCGCGCCCTGGGGACGCTTCCTGCTGCTGCTGCTGCTGGTCGGTGCCCTGGGCGCCATCGCCGCCGTGGCCGAACCCTATCGCATGGCGCGGCTGACCAGCTTCGCCGATCCCTGGGCCGACCAGTTCGCCAGCGGTTACCAGCTCACCCAGGCGCTGATCGCCTTCGGCCGCGGCCACTGGTTCGGCACCGGGCTGGGCAACAGCGTGCAGAAGCTCTTCTACCTGCCCGAGGCCCACACCGACTTCGTCTTCGCCGTGCTGGCCGAGGAGCTGGGGCTGATCGGCGCCATCGCGGTGATCGGCCTCTTCGCGCTGCTGGTCTGGCGCGCCATGGCCGTGGGGCGGCGGGCCGAGCTGGCCGGGCTGGCCTTCGCCGCCTACCTGAGCTATGGCATCGCCCTGGTGATCGGCGCCCAGGCCTTCATCAACATCGCCGTGAGCACCGGCATGCTGCCCACCAAGGGGTTGACCCTGCCGCTGCTCAGCTACGGCGGCTCGAGCCTGGTGGTCAGCTGCGCGATGATGGCGATCCTGCTCCGGGTCGACATCGAGACCCGCCAGGCGGTGCGTCGGGCACGGCCGACGGCTCCGAGCCGCCGCCCTCCCGACCCGAAACGAGGAAGCGAAGCATGAATCGACGCGAAGGCCGTCGCGCCCTGATCATGGCCGGTGGCACCGGCGGGCACGTCATCCCGGCCCTGTCGCTGGCCCGGGCCCTGCAGGCCGAGGGGGTCGAGGTGGCCTGGCTGGGCAGCCCGCGGGGCATCGAGAACCGCCTGGTGCCAGAGGCCGGATTGCCGCTGCATCGCGTCGCCGTGAGCGGCCTGCGCGGGAAGGGGCTGGCCGGCTGGTTGCTGGCGCCCTGGCGGCTGGGGCGGGCCGTGGCTCAGGCCGGACGTGTCATCCGCGAGTTCGATCCCCAGCTCGTGGTGGGCATGGGGGGCTTCGCCAGTGGCCCCGGCGGGCTGGCCGCCTGGCTGATGCGTCGCCCCCTGGTCATCCACGAGCAGAACGCCGTGGCCGGCCTGACCAACCGCGCCCTGGCCCGGCTCTCTCGCCGCGTCTACGCGGCCTTCCCCCAGGCCTTCCCGGGGCGCGCCGAGGTGGTCGGCAACCCGGTGCGATCCGACATCGCCGCCCTCGGGGAGCGCCCGCGGTCCGACGCCATCATGCGTGACCGACCGCTGCGACTGCTGGTGGTAGGGGGCTCCCTGGGGGCGCTGGCGCTCAACCGTGGCCTGCCCGAGGCCCTGGCACGCCTGCCGGCGGAGCGTCGCCCCGAGGTCCATCACCAGGCCGGGCGCGACAAGGATGCCGCCACCCGGGAGGCCTATGAGCAGCACGGCATCGAAGCGGAAGTCACGGCCTTCATCGACGACATGGCGGCCGCCTACGATTGGGCCGACCTGGTGGTGTGCCGGGCCGGGGCGTTGACCGTGGCGGAACTGGCGGCGGCCGCCAAGCCGGCGCTCTTCGTGCCCTTCCCCCATGCCGTGGATGATCACCAGACCGCCAATGCCGCGGCCCTGGTCGCCGAGGGGGCCGCGGCCCTGATGCCCCAGTCCGAGATGCATGCGGCGACGCTGGCCGACCGGCTGGCGACGCTGCTCGACCCCGACACCCTTGCCACCATGGCCGCGAAGGCGCGATGCTGCGCCCATCTCGACGCCGTCGAGCGGCTGGTGGCCGGTTGCAAGGAGACAGCTTGTGAGTGACGAGACCCTAGGGCCGGTTCCCGGCCAGGCCACGCCCCCGCGACCCGGGCGGGGACTGGGCATGCGCCGCATCCGGCGCATCCACTTCGTCGGCATCGGCGGCGCCGGCATGTGCGGCATCGCCGAGGTGCTGGCGAACCAGGGCTACACCGTGAGCGGCAGCGATCTCAAGGCCTCCCCGGTGGTGGCACGGCTGCGGGAGGCCGGCATCCGGGTGGCCATCGGCCACGCCGAGGACAATGCCCGGGATGCCGACGTGGTGGTGGTCTCCACCGCGGTGGACGAGACCAACCCCGAGATCCGCTGGGCCCAGGAGCATCGTGTGCCGGTGGTGCGTCGCGCCGAGATGCTGGCGGAGCTGATGCGCTTCCGGCATGGCATCGCCGTGGCCGGCACCCACGGCAAGACCACCACCACCAGCCTGACCGCCACCCTGCTGGGGGAGGGCGGGCTGGACCCGACCTTCGTGATCGGCGGCAAGCTGACCAGCGCGGGCAGCAACGCGCGCCTGGGGGAGGGCGACTACCTGGTGGCCGAGGCCGACGAGTCCGATGCCTCCTTCCTGCACCTGCAGCCCATGGTGGCCGTCGTCACCAACATCGACGCCGACCACATGGCCACCTACGGCGGCGACTTCGAGCGCCTCAAGGGCACCTTCGTCGAGTTCCTGCACAACCTGCCGTTCTATGGTCTCGCGGTGCTGTGCATCGACGACGCCAACGTCCGGGGGCTGATCGAGCGGGTCAACCGCCAGTTCGTGACCTACGGCTTCAGCGCCGACGCCGACTACCGCATCGAGGACTTCGCCCAGGAGGCCGGCGAGGTGCGCTTCACCGCGCGTCGCCCCGACGGCCTGGTGCCCCTGCCGGTGCGCCTGGCCATGCCGGGCCGCCACAACGCCCTGAACGCCCTGGCGGCCATCGCCGTGGCCAGCGATGCCGGGGTCGACGACGCCGCCATCCTGCAGGGTCTGGCCGGCTTCGCCGGCGTCGGGCGCCGGTTCCAGGTGCATGGCGACTATGCGCTGCCGGGCGGCGAGGGGGAGGTCATGCTGGTGGACGACTACGGCCACCATCCCCGGGAGGTGGAAATGGTCATCCGGGCCGTGCGCGACGGCTGGCCGGACCGACGCCTGGTGATGGTCTACCAGCCGCATCGCTACAGCCGCACGCGGGATCTCTACGAGGACTTCGTGCGGGTCCTGGCCGAGGTCGATACCCTGCTGCTGCTGGACGTCTACAGTGCGGGGGAGGCGCCGTTGCCGGGGGCCGACGGCCGTAGCCTGGCCGGCTCCATCCGACAGCGCGGCGAGGTGGACCCCATCTTCGTCCAGGACAAGAGCGAACTGCCGGGACTGCTGGCCAAGGTGCTGCGCCCCGGCGATATCCTGATCACCCAGGGCGCCGGTGACGTGGGCGGCATCGCCCAGCGGCTCGCCGACGCCCGACTGTCCGTCGACGAGGTGGCGCTATGACCCTGGACGTGACCGGCCTGGGCCGGGTGGTGGTGCTCTACGGCGGCGACTCCGCGGAGCGCGAGGTGTCGCTGAAGAGCGGGGCGGCGGTGCTGTCGGCACTGGAGCGGGCCGGGGTCGCGCCCATCGGCTACGACCCCGCCGAGCAGGGCGGTCTCGCGGGCCTCGAGGCGCTTGCGCCCGATCGGGTCTTCATCGCCCTGCACGGCCGGGGCGGCGAGGATGGGACCCTGCAGGGCGCACTGGAGCTGCTGGACATCCCCTACACCGGCAGCGGCGTGCTGGCCTCGGCGCTGGGGATGGACAAGCAGCGCACCAAGCTGGTCTGGCAGGCGCTGGGGCTGCCCACGCCGGAGAGCGTGATGCTGGGACCGGACGCCGACTGGCCGGGCGTCGTCGAACGGCTCGGTCTGCCGCTGATCGTCAAGCCGGTGCACGAGGGCTCCACCCTCGGCATCACCATCGTCGACAGCGCCGAGGCCCTGGAGGCGGCCTACCACGATGCCGCGCGCTTCGATGCCCGGGTGATGGCCGAGCGATTCATCCGGGGAGAGGAGTACACGGTGTCGCTGCTCGGCGACGAGGTGCTGCCGGCCATCCGCGTCGAGGTACCCGGTGGCTTCTACGACTACGAGGCCAAGTATCTCTCCGACGAGACGCAGTACCATCTGCCCTGCGGACTGGAGGCGGGCGAGGAGGCGCAGCTCGCCGAACTGTGCCGCGAGGCCTTCGCCGCCATCGGCGGCGAAGGCTGGGGCAGGGTGGACGTCATGCGCGATGCCGCCGGGCGTTTCTGGCTGCTCGAGGTCAACACCGTCCCCGGCATGACCGACCACAGCCTGGTCCCCCAGGCGGCCGCCCATGCCGGCATCGACTTCGATGCCCTGGTGCTGCGGATCCTCGCCACCGCGGCGCGAGGCTGACGGATGGCCCGTCGGGGAAGCCTGCTGGGGGTCCTGCTGCTGGCGCTGATGCTGGGGGCCGGCGGGCGAGCCTTGTGGATGTGGCTGGATCGCCCCATCGAGCGGGTCTCGATCCGCGGGGAGCTCCACCATGCGGGGGCGGACTATCTGCGCGGGCAGCTTGCGCCCCTGGTCCGCGGGCAGGCCTGGCTGTCGGCGGACCTCGGGGAGCTTCGCGAGCGGGCACGGGCCATCGGCTGGCTGCGCGAGGTGCGCATCCGTCGCGAGTGGCCCAACGCCCTGGTGTTCGAGCTGGTCGAGCAGGTGCCGGTGGCACGCTGGAACGATGACCGGCTGCTCAACCCCGAGGGCGAGCCTTTCGCCTTCGCTCCGCTGCCCGCGCCCGGCGGCCTGCCCTATCTGGCGGGTCCCCCGGGCAGCGGGCCCGAGGTGTTGGCCTACCATGACACCCTGGCCGCGCGACTGAGGGCGCGGGGGCTTTCCCTGCGTCAGCTGCGACTCGAGGATCGCGGCGCCTGGCGGCTGCAGCTCGAGCAGGGCATCTGGGTGATGCTGGGGCGCAACCATCGAGAGCCTCGGCTGGCTCGCTTCCTGGCGGCCTGGCAGCGCGAGTTCGCGGCCCTGGCGCCGCATATCCGCTATCTGGACCTGCGTTATCCCAATGGGGTGGCGGTGGCCTGGCACGGCAATGACGCCCCTTCTCTGGCCGGTGGCGCGAGTCAAGGCGGCGCCCGCCGGGGGGCTTCGCCCTCCGGTTGAGGCGCTATCGAGGTATTCCTTTTCGACGAAAATCGCCGTATCGTGACGGATGATTTTCGCCTCGGGCTGGTGAAGGACGGGAAGATGTTCCTATAATTGGCCCAGGTTTTTTTCGTTTCAAACACTTATTTTCCCCAAGCGGGTCAGGCTCGAGGAGATTTCCCGGCTCATGTCAGGTCCATCCAATGCGTCCAATATGGTAGTCGGGCTGGATATCGGAACTTCCAAGGTCGTGGCGATCGTGGGGCAACCCACCGATGATGGCGGCATCGAGATCGCCGGCATCGGCTCGCACCCCTCCCGCGGCATGAAGAAGGGGGTCGTGATCAACATCGAGTCCACGGTGCAGTCGATCCAGCGCGCCGTGGAGGAAGCCGAGCTCATGGCCGGCTGCGACATCCATTCCGTCTACGTGGGCATTGCCGGCAGCCACATCAGCTCCATGAATTCCGATGGCGTGGTGGCCATCAAGGAGCGCGAGGTGGCGCCCACCGACATCGACCGGGTCATCGACTCCGCCCGTGCCCGAGCCATCTCGGAAGGCCAGCGGGTGCTGCATGTGCTTCCCCAGGAGTTCGCCATCGATACCCAGGGCGGCATCCGCGAGCCGCTGGGCATGTCCGGGGTACGCCTCGAGGCGCGGGTGCATCTGGTGACCGCGGCGCTCAACGCCGTCCAGAACATCGAGAAGTGCGTGCGTCGCTGCGGTCTCGACGTGGACGCCATCATCCTCGAACAACTGGCCTCCAGCCATGCAGTGCTGACCGAGGACGAGCGCGAGCTCGGCGTCTGCATGGTCGACATCGGCGGCGGTACCACCGACATCGCGGTGTTCACCGAGGGTGCCATCCGCCATACCGCGGTGATCCCCATCGCCGGCGACCAGGTCACCAACGACATCGCCATGGCGCTGCGCACCCCGACCCAGCACGCCGAGGAGATCAAGGTCAAGTACGCCTGCGCGCTGACCCAGCTGGCCGCCAGCGACGAGATGATCAAGGTGCCGAGCGTCGGCGACCGGCCGGCCCGTGACCTGTCTCGTCAGTCGTTGGCCGAGGTGGTGGAGCCTCGTTACGAGGAGCTCTTCACCCTGGTCCGCGACGAGCTGCGGCGCAGTGGCTACGAGGACCTGGTGGCCGCCGGCGTGGTGCTGACGGGGGGGACGGCGCGCATGGAAGGCGTGGTCGAATTGGCCGAGGAAATCTTCCACATGCCGGTGCGCATCGCCTGTCCGCAGAACGTGCGAGGGCTCGCTGACGTGGTGCGCAATCCGATTTATTCGACGGGGGTCGGTTTGCTACATTACGCTCTTAACGAGGCCCGTCAGGGGCACGGCCAGCTGGAGCCGTCCGGGGGCAGCATGTCGGCGCAGCCGAGGCGCGGTGAACCTGCCCGGCGTGGCGCAGGGGAAGGGATTCCGGCGCTCGCGAAGCTCAAGGGCTGGTTCAAAGGAAATTTCTGACATGGCCGCGCAAGCGGTCCAGGAGACGGGGCTAATGTTCGAACTGGTAGACAGCGCACCCTCAAGCAGTGCGGTCATCAAGGTCATCGGTGTCGGCGGCGGCGGCGGTAACGCCGTCAACCACATGGTCGAAAGCAGCATCGAGGGCGTGGAGTTCATCTGCGCCAACACCGATGCCCAGGCGCTGAAGCGGGTGGCGGCCAAGACCGTGCTCCAGCTCGGCAGCGAGATTACCAAGGGTCTCGGGGCCGGTGCCAATCCCGAGGTCGGCCGTCAGGCCGCGATGGAGGACCGCGAGCGCATCGCCGAGCTGCTCCATGGCGCCGACATGGTCTTCATCACCGCCGGCATGGGGGGCGGGACCGGGACCGGCGGCGCCCCCGTCGTCGCCCAGGTGGCCAAGGAGCTCGGCATCCTGACCGTGGCGGTGGTGACCCGTCCCTTCCCCTTCGAGGGGCCCAAGCGGATGCGGGCGGCCGAGGAAGGCATGAAGGAGCTTTCCGAGCATGTCGACTCGCTGATCACCATCCCCAACGAGAAGCTGCTGTCGGTGCTCGGCAAGAGCGCCAGCCTGCTCACCGCCTTCAGCGCGGCCAACGACGTCCTGCTGGGCGCCGTGCAGGGCATCGCCGAGCTGATCACCAGCCCGGGGATCATCAACGTCGATTTCGCCGACGTGCGCACGGTCATGTCCGAGATGGGCATGGCGATGATGGGGACCGGCGGGGCGACCGGCGAGAACCGGGCCCGCGAGGCCGCCGAGAAGGCGATCCGCAGCCCGCTGCTGGAGGACATCGACCTCCATGGAGCGCGTGGCATCCTCGTCAACATCACCGCCGGCCCCGATCTCTCCATCGGCGAGTTCAACGACGTGGGGGCCACCGTTCAGGAGTTCGCCTCCCAGGACGCGACCATCGTGGTCGGTACCTCCATCGACATGGAGATGAGCGACGAGCTTCGCGTCACCGTGGTGGCCGCCGGGCTCGATGGCCAGCGCCAGTCCCAGGCGACCAGCCGCGAATCCGCCCGCCGCAGCGAGGCCGGAGGCGACTATCGTCAGCGTCAGCCCGCCGCGGCCGGCCGTCCCCAGCCCGGCAGCGGTCGTACCGCGGCGGCCGCCTCCAAGCCCGAGCCCCAGGAAGCGTCTCGTCCGCAGCCGGAGCCTCGCAAGTCCCAGGAGCTCGACGACTATCTGGACATCCCGGCCTTCCTGCGGCGCCAGGCCGATTGAGAGTCGCTATCGTTCGTATAGGCAGCGTTAGGGGAAGTTCCTTTTGTTGAAACGGACGTTCGGTGTTATAGTGAACAGTGTTTGATAATCAACGAGTGCCTGGCGACTGCCCATGATCAGACAACGCACCCTCAAGAACGTCATCCGCGCCACCGGCGTCGGCCTGCATTCGGGGAAGAAGGTCTACCTGACCCTGCGCCCGGCGCCGGTCGATACCGGCATCGTCTTCGTGCGCACCGACCTGGAGCCCGAGGTGCAGATCCCCGCGCGGGCCGAGAACGTCGCCGACACTACCCTGTGCACCGCCTTGTCCCAGGACGGCGTCAAGGTGGCCACCGTGGAGCACCTGATGTCCGCCCTGGCCGGCCTGGGGATCGACAACGCCTACGTGGACGTCAGTGCTCCCGAGGTGCCGATCATGGACGGCAGTGCCGGCCCCTTCGTCTTCCTGATCCAGTCCGCCGGCATCGCCGAGCAGAACGCGCCCAAGAAGTTCATCCGCATCAAGCGCGAAGTGGTGGTGCGTGACGGCGACAAGGAGGCCATCTTCCTTCCCCATCACGGCTTCAAGGTGTCCTTCGCCATCGACTTCGACCACCCGGTCTTCGAGGACCAGAAGCAGACCGCGATGGTCGATTTCTCCACGACCTCGTTCGTCAAGGAGGTGTCGCGGGCCCGGACCTTCGGCTTCATGCGTGACCTGGAGCACCTCCGGTCCAACAATCTGGCGCTGGGCGGCAGCCTCGACAATGCCATCGTGGTCGATGACTACCGCATCGTGAACGAGGGTGGGCTGCGCTACGACGACGAGTTCGTCAAGCACAAGGTGCTCGATGCCATCGGCGACCTCTACCAGCTCGGCCACAGCCTGATCGGCGAGTTTCGTGGCGTGAAGTCCGGTCATGCCCTGAACAACCAGCTGTGTCGCGCCCTGATGGAGACGGCGGACGCCTGGGAAATCGTCACCTTCGAGGACGAGGCCGCCAAGGCGCCGATCTCCTACGCCGCACCGGCCATGGCCTGAGCCGGACCCGGCTTCGCCGGGAGCTGTAAGCCTCCGGCTCCGCCGGGAGGCGTAAGCTGGAAGAGCGCCGCTTCGCGGCCGGAAGCTGGAAGACAAACAACCCCGCTGGGCCTTCCAGCGGGGTTGTTTCATATCAGGTCCTGGCTGTGCTGCGTTCGCGCTTCCAGCTTGGCGGGGCTTACGGGTCTCGTTCGGCGTGGGAGGCGAGCCGTTCCAGGGCGCGCTTGAGCCCCGGGTCGTCCACGTCGGCCGCACAGCTCGACAGCTCGTCGGCGGCGCGAGACGTCAGCCGACGAGTCTGGCGGGGCGGTGCCTTGGGAGGGCGCACCGGGCGGACCTTGAGCTCGAACCCCGTCACCGCGGCGAAGGCCGGAAGCTGGTGGAGCAGCTCCAGCAGGCGCGGCTGTTCGTAGCGCAAGCGGGTCAGCCAGACGGCGCGGTCGGTGATGAGGGTCAGCCGTCCCTGGTGGAAGCCCCCGACGAAGAGGTGCTCGCCGAGCTCCCCGGGCAGGTGGTCGCGGAGGTGGCGTTGCGCCTGGTCGATCAGGCGCGCCCGCCGCATCAGGTCGCCGAGTTCGCCACCGCCGCCCAGCAGCCGGGACATGGGCTGTGCTCGGAACCGCTTAACCTTTATACTCATCAGCTTGTTTCCCGGGGTCCGGACCCTGGATCGATCGACGTCGGCCACCCGCCGGCGGCACTGGAATGACGTAGCCTAGCACAGGCACGGGAGTCCCACGACAGCATGACCCACCTCACCGCGGAACGTCCCTCGTCCGACCTCGCCCGGGGCCTGCGCCCGATCGAGGATGCGGCGCGTCGTCCGCGGGTGTCCGGGCACCGTCAGGCGCCCTGGTGGCTCGCCGGCCTGCTGGTGGGCTGCCTGCTCCCGGCGGGACTCGCCCAGCTGGACTCGACCCGGCATGTCGAGCGCGTCATCCAGATCTGCATCCTGGCGCCGGCGCTGATCCGGGCCAGTTCCCGGCTCCAGGCCCGGCGTCGCGCCACTCGCCGCTGGCCGCCCGGACCGCGTCCCGCGTCGATCGGGCTCGCCCTCCGTCACGAGCCAATGGATTCGCCGCCATGCCGGGCCGTGGCCGCGCATGACGTGCTGACCCGTCGGGGGCCGCCAGTCGCCGGTCGACCCTGAACGACGAGCGGCGGGGCAACCCCGGCCGGAAGCATCACGCAGCGACTGGATCCTTCATGATCAATACATTGTTACGCAAGGTCGTCGGCTCCAAGAACGACCGAGAAATCAAGCGCATGGGCCGCACCGTGGCGCGTGTCAATGCCCTCGAGAGCGAGCTCGAGGCGCTCAGCGACGAAGCGCTCAAGGCGCGCACGCCGGCCTTTCGCGAGCGCCTGGCGGGCGGCGAGTCCCTCGATGCCCTGCTCCCGGAGGCTTTCGCCACGGTGCGCGAGGCAGGCAAGCGTGTCATGGGCATGCGCCATTTCGACGTCCAGATGATCGGTGGCATCACCCTCCATGACGGTCGCATCGCCGAGATGAAGACCGGGGAAGGCAAGACCCTGGTGGCCACCCTGGCGGTCTACCTCAATGCCCTGCCGGGCGAAGGCGTGCACGTGGTCACGGTGAACGACTACCTGGCTCGCCGTGATGCCGACTGGATGCGTCCCCTCTACGAGTTCCTGGGACTCTCCGTGGGGACCATCTATGCCGGCCAGACCCCTGAGGAAAAGCGGGCCGCCTACGCCTGCGACATCACCTACGGGACCAACAACGAGTTCGGCTTCGACTACCTGCGTGACAACATGGCCTTCTCGCTGGAGGACAAGGTCCAGCGGGGGCTGAGCTTCGCCATCGTCGACGAGGTGGACTCCATCCTCATCGACGAGGCGCGCACCCCGCTGATCATCTCCGGGGCGGTGGACGAGAACACCGAGCTCTACAAGGTCGTGGACCGGCTGGCGGTGAACCTTGCGCCCTGCACCGACGAGGAAGACCCGGAGAGCGGTGACTTCACCCTGGACGAGAAGCAGAAGCAGGTGGAGCTCACCGAGGGCGGCCACAACAAGGTCGAGGAGCTGATGCGCTCCGAGGGGCTGCTGGGCGAGGAGGACTCGCTCTACGCGGCCCAGAACCTCAACCTGCTGCAGCACATGCACTCGGCGCTGCGCGCCCGCCACCTCTATCACCGCGACGTGGACTATATCGTCAACGATGGCCAGGTGGTGATCGTCGACGAGCACACCGGTCGCACCATGCCGGGCCGGCGCTGGTCCGAGGGCCTGCACCAGGCGGTGGAGGCCAAGGAAGGGGTGCCGGTGCAACGGGAGAGCCAGACGCTCGCCTCGACGACCTTCCAGAACTACTTCCGTCTCTACGACAAGCTGTCCGGCATGACCGGCACCGCCGACACCGAGGCCTTCGAGTTCCGCCAGATCTACGGCCTGGACGTGGTGGTGATCCCCACCAACAAGCCGCTGATCCGCCAGGACATGAACGACCTGGTGTACCTCACCGCCGAGGAGAAGTTCGAGGCCATCATCGCCGATGTCAGGGCGCAGACCGAGGCCGGCCGCCCCGTGCTGGTGGGCACCGCTTCCATCGAGACCTCCGAGTACCTGGCGGGGCTCATGAGGCAGGCCGGGCTCGCCTTCAACGTGCTCAACGCCAAGCAGCACCAGAGCGAGGCCCAGATCATCGCCCAGGCCGGCCGACCCGGAGCCATCACCATCGCCACCAACATGGCAGGTCGCGGCACCGACATCGTGCTGGGCGGCAACTGGGAGGCCGAGGCGGCCCAGCTGGAGGCGCCCAGCGAGGACCAGATCGAGCGGCTCAAGGCAGAATGGCAGGCACGCCACGAGGCGGTACTCGCCGCCGGCGGCCTGCACGTGATCGGTTCCGAGCGCCACGAGTCCCGACGCATCGACAACCAGCTTCGCGGCCGCGCCGGTCGCCAGGGCGACCCGGGGTCGACGCGGTTCTTCCTGTCCCTGGAAGACAACCTGATGCGCCTGTTCGGCTCCGACCGGGTGCAGCGCCTGATGCAGGCCCTGGGCCTGGAGCGTGGCGAGGCCATCGAGCACAAGATGGTCTCCAACGCGGTGGAACGGGCCCAGAAGAAGGTCGAGGGCCGCAACTTCGATATCCGCAAGCAGCTGCTCGAGTACGACGACGTGGCCAACGACCAGCGCCGGGTCATCTACGAGCAGCGCAACGAGATCCTCGCCGCCGACGACGTCTCCGAGAACGTCGCCGGCATCCGGGCCGAGGTGCTCGACGAGGCGATCAGCGAGTTCGTGCCGCCCCAGAGCCTGCCGGAGCAGTGGGATCTGGCCGGCCTGGAGGCCCATCTCAAGGCCGAGTTCAACCTCGAGGCGCCGGTGGTCCAGTGGGCCGAGGAGGACGACCGTTTCCATGAGGAGCGGCTCCGGGAACGCCTCCAGGACATGCATCGCCAGGCCTACGAGGAGAAGGTCGAGATCGCCGGTCCCGAGCTGATGCGGCGTTTCGAGAAGCAGGTGATGCTTCAGGTGCTGGACACCCGCTGGAAGGAGCACCTGCAGTCCATGGATCACCTGCGCCGAGGCATCCACCTGCGGGGTTACGCCCAGAAGAATCCCAAGCAGGAATACAAGCGCGAGTCCTTCGAGCTGTTCCAGATGTTGCTCACCAACATCAAGGCCGATGTCACGCGCATCCTCAGTCACGTCAAGGTGCGGCGTCCCGAGGAGGTCGAGGCCCTGGAGCGACAGCGCCGCGAGGCCCTGGAGCGCGAGAAGGCGTCCGCCGCCAGCCGGCATGACGCCCCCGAGGCGGCCACCGACGGCGAGGAGCGCCCGGCGGCGGCCGCCCCGGCGCCGGGCGCCGACGGTCGCCCGATGCGCCGGGAGGGACCCAAGGTCGGCCGCAACGATCCCTGTCCCTGCGGGTCGGGCAAGAAGTTCAAGCAGTGCTGCGGCAAACTCAGCTGAGTCGGGCAACGGGCTGCGGATCAGACCTGGCGAGGCGCAGCCCACCAGGCTGCTCGAGGCCCGAAGCTCGAAGCGAATTCATACAGGAGACAAGCGATGGCAGTGGGGCCTGCAAGCTTTCCGGACATGCCGGTGATCGAGGGGCTGCGCCTGGGGACCGCCCGGGCCGGGATCAAGACGGCCGGACGACGTGACCTGGTGGTGATCGAGGTGCCGCAGGGGGCGACCGTGGCCGGTACCTTCACCCGGAACGCCTTCTGTGCCGCACCGGTGAGCGTGGCTCGCGAGCACCTGGCAAGCTGCAGGATGCGAGGCGAGGCGCCGCGCTACCTGGTGGTCAACACCGGCAATGCCAATGCCGGCACCGGCGACATCGGGTTGCGCGATGCCCGTGATACCTGTGCCGAGCTGGCCCATCTGGCCGGCGTGGCCGCGAACCAGGTCCTGCCGTTCTCCACCGGGGTGATCGGCGAGACCCTGCCCATGGAGCGCCTGCTGGCCGGCCTGCCCGAGGCCCTGCGCGGTCTGGACGAGGGAGCCGAGGGCTGGGCCGCCGCGGGCGAGGGCATCCTGACCACCGATACCCGGCCCAAGGGGGCCAGCGTGACCGTACGCCTGGGTGACGAGACGGTCACGATCAACGGCATCAGCAAGGGCTCGGGCATGATCAAGCCGAACATGGCGACCATGCTGGGCTTCGTGGCCACCGACGCGGCCATCGCCCCCTCGCTGCTCGACGAGCTGCTGCGCGAGACCGTGGCCCGTTCCTTCAATTGCATCACGGTCGACGGCGATACCTCCACCAACGACGCCTGCATGTTGATCGCCACCGGGCGGGGAGCCAGGGTCGACGACGAGCACCGCCTGGCCGTCTTTCGTGACGCCCTCCAGGGCTTGATGATCGAGCTGGCCCAGGCCATCGTCCGCGACGGCGAGGGGGCCACCAAGTTCGTCAGCCTGCAGGTCGACGGGGCGGTGACGCGCGAGGAGGCCCTGGACGTGGCCTTCACGGTGGCGCACTCGCCGCTGGTCAAGACGGCGCTCGCGGCCAGCGACGCCAACTGGGGGCGTATCCTCGCGGCGGTGGGACGGGCCCCGGTGGAGGACTTCGACGTGTCCCGGGTGACCATCGACCTGGGCGAGGTGCGGCTGGTGGAGCACGGCGGCTGTGCCGCCGGTTACACCGAGGAGGCCGGCAGCGCGGTGATGGCCCGGGAGGAGATCGCCATTCGGATCGCCCTCGGCCGCGGGGAACGCAGTGCCACCGTCTGGACCACGGACCTGACCCGCGAATACGTCGCCATCAACGCCGACTATCGCAGCTGAGCCTCCGCTCCTACCTCGACTCAAGAGCAACCCCCGCCCTCCGGTCGCGGGAATCAAGTTGGATAAGGTGAATGAACGCAATGGTGAAGAGAAGGGTGCATGTGGCGGCGGCCGCCATCATCAGCGCCGACGGTCGTGAGGTGCTGCTCGCCCGGCGCCCGTCCAACGTCGATCACGGCGGCCTCTGGGAGTTTCCCGGCGGCAAGCTGGCGCCCTACGAGACGGGCCTCGAGGCGCTCAAGCGCGAGCTTCACGAGGAGCTGGGCGTGGAGATCCGCCGCGCCCAGCCGCTGATCCGCATCCACCACGAGTATTCCGACAAGCACATCCTGCTCGACGTCTGGCAGGTGCATGATTTCGCCGGCGAGCCCTTCGGCCGCGAGGGGCAAGCGGTGCGCTGGGTGCCCATGGAGGAGCTGATCAACTACCCTTTCCCGGCCGCCAACCTGCCGATCCTGCGTGCGGTGATGCTGCCCACCGAATACCTGATCACCGGGGAGGAGGACGACGAGAGCACCTTCCTGGGCCGTCTCGAGCGAGCGCTCACCGAGGATGGGGTGCGCCTGGTGCAGCTGCGGGCCAAGGAACTGGAACGTGAGGCCTACCCCGCCCGGGCGGAGCAGGCCCTGGGCCTGTGCCGTCGCCACGGCGCGCGGCTGGTGCTCAATGGCGAGCCGGAGCTGCTGGAGGCGCTGGACGCCGACGGCGTCCACCTGACCAGCGAGCGCTTGATGCGCCTGGAGCGGCGGCCGGTGGCCGAGGGCAAGTGGTTGTCGGCCTCGACCCATGACCGCGAGCAGCTGGCCCAGGCCCATCGCATCGGCTGCGACTTCGTCACGCTCTCGCCGCTGCGCACGACGCCTTCCCACCCGGAGGTGGCGCCGATCGGCTGGCACGACTTCCAGCAGCTGGTCGAGCACGCCGGGATGCCGGTCTTCGCCCTGGGCGGCATGACCCGCTTCGACGCCAACCACGCGCGCGCCGTGGGGGCCCAGGGGATCGCCTCGATCCGGGATTTCTGGAAGTAGGCGCGAGCGCCGAGCTACAAGCAAAACCCCCGAAGGTGGAAGCCTTCGGGGGTTTTGCTTTTGCCCGGTCTGGGATCAAGCTGCTGACTTGCAGCTTGCAGCTTGCAGCTTGCAGCTTGCAGCTTGCAGCTTGCAGCTTGCAGCTTGCAGCTTGCAGCTTGCAGCTTGCAGCTTGCAGCTTGCAGCTTGAGCGCGTGAAGCGCGCTCAGTCCCGATAGCGCCGGGTCAGGTCGCCATAGGCGTCGATGCGGCGGTCGCGCAGGTAGGGCCAGATCCGCCGGATGTCCTCGCCGCGATCCAGGTCCAGGGTCACCAGCAGGCGCTCGGCCTCCTCGCCGGCATGGGCCAGCAGTTCCCCCTGGGGGCCGCAGATGAAGCTCCCGCCCCAGAAGTCGATGCCCGGGCTCACGCCGGAATGATCGGGCTCGTGGCCCACCCGGTTGGCCGCCACCACCGGCAGGCCGTTGGCCACCGCATGGCTGCGCTGGATCAGCGTCCAGGCATCCTTCTGGCGGGCCTTCTCGTCGGCATCGTCCGGCGGGTGCCAGCCGATGGCGGTGGGATAGAGCAGCAGCTCCGCGCCGGCCATAGCCATGAGTCGGGCGGCCTCGGGGTACCACTGGTCCCAGCAGACCAGCACGCCGAGCCGGCCCACCGAGGTGTCGATGGGCTGGAAGCCCTGGCCGCGATCCGCGTCGTGATCCCCCGGGGTGAAGTAGAACTTCTCGTAGAAACCGGGATCGTCGGGAATGTGCATCTTGCGGTAGTGGCCTACCCGGCCCCGTTCCCGATCATAGACCACGGCGGTGTTGTGGTAGACGCCGGGAGCCCGGCGCTCGAACAGCGAGCCCAACAGCACGATGCCGAGTTCCGCGGCCAGGCCCGCCAGCCGCAGGCCGGTGGGGCCGTCCAGGGGCTCGGCCAGGTCGAAGAGTTCGACATCCTCGTACTGGCAGAAGTAGTGGGTGGCGTGGAGCTCCTGGAGCACCACCAGCTCGGCCCCGGCGGCGGCCAGCTCGCGAATGCCGGCCTCGCTCTCGGCCAGGCTGCGTTCCTTGTCGGGCCAGGCGGGCTGCTGGACCAGGCCGACCTTGAGGGTACGGGTCATGACGTCTCTCCTTCATGGTGGCGGGTCCCGACGAGGGTCCCCCGGGGCAGTTGCATGGTCAGGCAGTGCAGGCTGCCATGCTGGCGGATCACGGTGCTGCAGTCGATGGGCAGGATGTCACGGTCCGGGAAGGCCTCGGCCAGCGCGTTCAGTGCCCGGAGGTCGGCGGCGTCCCCGTAGGCGGGCACCAGCACGGCTCCGTTGATGATCAGGAAATTGGCATAGGTCGCCGGCAGGCGGTGGCCGTCTTCGGGATCCAGGCAGGGGCGCGGCCAGGGCAGGGGGATCAGCCGGTAGGGCGTGCCGTCGACCCGGCGGAGGGCCTGCAGTTCGCGCTCCATGGCGGAGAGCGCCGGGTAGTGCGGGTCTGTCTCGTCGTCGCAGCGCACATAGGCGATGGTCTTCGGGTCGCAGAAGCGCGCCAGGGTGTCCACATGACTGTCGGTGTCGTCGCCTTCCAGGTGGCCATGGGCCAGCCACAACACCCGCTCGATGCCGAGTTCCTCGCGGAGCCGGGCCTCGAGGTCGGTCCGGCCGAGCCCCGGGTTGCGGTTCTCGTTGAGCAGGCAGGCCTCGGTGGTGAGCAGGGTGCCCTGGCCGTCGGTGTCGATCGCGCCTCCCTCGAGGACCAGGTCCCGGGACGCCAGGGGCGCGGCGGCGCCGCCGGCCTCGGCGAGCCGACGAGTCAGGCTGTCGTCACGGTCGGCCGGGAACTTGCCGCCCCAGCCGGTGAAGACGTAGTCGAGCAGCAGGGGGTATCCGTCCCGGGCGACCGCGATCGGCCCGTGATCCCGGGCCCAGGTGTCGTCGGCCTCGGCGACCACCAGGAGCAGCCGCTCCCCCGGGACGCCCCGATGCCGGAAGGTGTCGGCCAGGCGCTCGCGCGTGGCCTCGTCCGGCACGGCGACCAGCACCCGCTGATAGCGAGCGATGGCCACCACCAGGCTCTCCAGGCTCGCCTCGATGCGAGACAGCAGCGGTGCCCAGTCGCTCTCGGGCCCGGGCCAGGTCAGTTGAACGGCATCCTGGGGGTGCCACTCGGGGAGCAGGGTGACGGCCATGTCGCGGCCTCCTCGATGTCGGAATCCGGCGCAATGTAGGGGCGGCGGCGCCGGGATGCAAGTCCGGCCTCGCCTCAGGTCGATCGGCGGTGTCGTCGCCTTCCTGTCGCCGGGGGAGACAGCCGGTGTCGCCGATGGCTTACAGTCCGGCAGCGCCATTCGGTCGATCATGGCGGCAGACAGGAACCGAGCATGGAGAGATGCCATGGATTACCTCACCCTGGCCTTCGTCCTGGCGGTCGTCGCCGCCCTGGCGGCCCTGGCCAGCCTGCTGTTGTTGCCACGGGTGCTGCGTGAGGCCACGCCCCGCCTGCGCCCCGGGTCCGGCACGGCGACGGACGCCGAGCGGCCCGCATCCCGCCCGAGGACGACGGCCGGCGCCGGTGTTGCGGACCGTGAGCGCCGCCGCACCCTGCCACCGGAGGTGGTCGCCATGCTGATGCGTCGGCATGGCTGAAGGCTCGGCCGGGCCCACGCCGCCCGGTCCCGGGCGAAGGATGCAGGCTTGATGCAAGTCGCCGTGGCCCCGGTGCAGCCGTGCGCAAAAACACGTACCATGAGCGCCCGCCGACAAGGAACGCTCATATGCTGGATCGTCTGCCATTCCTGATCGGGCTGCGCTACGTGCGGGCCAAGCGTCGCAATCATTTCATCTCCTTCATCTCCCTGACCTCCATGCTGGGCCTGACCCTGGGCGTGGCGGTGCTGATCCTGGTGCTGTCCGTGATGAACGGCTTCGACCGGGAGCTGCGCACTCGGGTGCTGGGCATGGTGCCCCATACCCGCATCGAGGTGCCGGCAGGGCTCACCGACTGGCAGCCCCTGGCCGAGCGCCTCATGCAACGCGAGCATGTGGTCGGCGCGGCCCCCTACGTCCAGCAGCAGGGCATGTTCTCGGTGGGCGGGCGCAACCAGGGGGCCCTGGTCAACGGCATCGAGCCGGCATGGGAAGGCCGGGTGTCGATCGTCGACGAGCACATGGTCCGCGGCAGCCTCGCGGACCTGGTCCCGGGGGAGTGGAACATCGTGCTCGGCGAGCTGCTGGCCCGCCAGCTCGGCATCGGCGTCGGCGACCGGGTGACGCTGCTGGTGCCCGAAGCCTCGATCACCCCCGCGGGCGTCTTCCCGCGGCTCAAGCGCTTCACTGTCAGCGGTATCTTCAGCGTCGGGGCGGATCTGGATGCGAGCCTGGCCTATGCCCATATCGAGGACATGCAGACCCTGGCCCGCATGGGCGAGGCGGTGGGCGGGCTGCGCCTGGAACTCGACGACCTCTTCCTCGCCGGCAGCGTGACTCGTGCGATCATCGACGACCTGGGGCCGGGCTATCGGGGGCTGGACTGGACCTACACCCGGGGGAACCTCTTCCAGGCCATCCAGATGGAGAAGCGCATGATCGCCTTGCTGCTCACCGTGATCGTCGCGGTGGCGGCCTTCAACATCGTCTCCACCCTGGTGATGGTGGTCACCGACAAGCACGCCGACATCGCGATCCTGCGCACCATCGGGGCCACGCCCCGTTCCATCATGGGCATCTTCATGGTCCAGGGTCTGGCCATCGGGGTGATCGGCATCCTGGTGGGGGTCGGCCTTGGCATCCTGCTGGCCCTGTTCGTCTCCGACATCATCGGCTTCGTCGAGTCGACGCTGGGTATCCAGTTCCTCGACGCCGGCGTCTACTTCATCAGCGACCTGCCGTCCCAGCTGCTGTGGTCGGATGTCGGCAACATCGTCGCGGCGGCCTTCGTGCTGACCTTCCTGTCGACCCTCTACCCGGCCTGGCGCGCGGCCTGGGTGCAGCCCGCCGAGGTGCTCCGCTATGAATGACCCCGCCATGACCCAGACTATCCCGCGAGACACGGCCGAGCGGGGGGTGATGCTGGCCTGCGAGGGCCTGACCCGCGTCTACCGCGAAGGGCCCCGCGACCTCACCGTGCTCGACGACCTGGCACTCGAGGTGCGGGCCGGGGAGCGCGTGGCGGTGATCGGCAGCTCCGGCTCCGGCAAGACGACCCTGCTCAACCTGCTGGGCGGCCTGGACCGGCCCAGCGCCGGCGAAGTGCGCATCGCCGGACAGCCCCTGCAGGCGCTCGGCGACGCCGAGCTGGGACGGTTCCGCAACCGGCACATCGGTTTCGTCTATCAGTTCCATCACCTGCTCGCCGAGTTCACGGCCCTGGAGAACGCCGCCTTGCCGTTGATCGTGCGTGGCCTGCGCAAGCGGGTGGCCGAGGCGCGGGCCCGGGACCTGCTGGCCCGCGTCGGCATGGAAGGGCGGGCCGACCACAAGCCCGGCGAGCTGTCGGGGGGCGAGCGCCAGCGAGTCGCCATCGCGCGGGCCCTGGTGACCGACCCCAGCCTGGTGCTGATGGATGAGCCCACCGGCAACCTCGACCAGACCACGGCCGCCAGCATCCTGGCACTGATGGACGAGCTGGCGCAGAGCGCGGCCTGCGCCTTCGTGGTCGTCACCCATGACCCGGGCCTGGCCGCCCATCAGGATCGGGTGCTGCGGCTCGATGGGGGGCGCCTGAGTTCCACGCCGAGCCGGGCCTGAGCGTGGCCGACGACCCGCATCACAGACGGTTGCCCAGCCGATAGTCGCGGCGCCGTGCCGCGCGTCGCTTCCAACTGCGCGCCACCTGCCAGCGCCACGCCAGCCGGATGAACAGGCTGCCGGCCAGGCCGGCGAGCAAGGCCGCGAGCAGCGAGCCTGCCGCCAGGGCGGGCAGGATGTCCAGCATCTGCTCGGCCACCCATTCGGTGGACAGGCGATCCGGTGCCGCACGCACCGGCAGGTCCAGGAGCCAGGCGCCGAGCCGGTAGTTGCCATAGAAGATCAGCGGCATCGTCAGGGGGTTGGTGATCCAGACCAGCCCTACCGCCAGGGGCAGGTTGGCCCGCAGCCCCCAGGCGCCCAGCGCCGCCACCGCCATCTGGAAGGGGATCGGCAGCAGGGCACAGAACAGGCCCACGAAGAAGGCGTTGGCCACGCTGCGACGGGACAGCATCCACAGGGAAGGATTGCCGATCAGGTGGCTCATGAAGCGCAAGGAGCGCTGGCGCCTGAGGGTCTCGGGATGAGGCAGATAGCGCTGCAGGAGACGGCGCGGCATGGTGAAGGGGCTCGCGGCTTCGATACCCGAGCTATTATCCATACATGCCGCGTGCCTCGCCATGGCGCCCGTCAACGACCGCCATGGCGCCGATCAGGGATGATGCGATGGGACCTGGATGGGCCATGCCCCTGGCGCTCGCCGCCCTCGGTGGCGTGCTCTCGGGCCATCTCGCTTCCGAGGCCTGGCTGCAGGGCCTCGGCCTGGTGCTGCTGGTCGCGCTGGCGGCTCGCCGCTGGCAGGGTGTCCTGCTGCTGGGCGTGTTCCTGGCGGTCACCCTTCAGGTGCTGCTGCTCAAGGGCGACGAGCTCGCCCCGGGGCTGGCTCGCCAGGACCTGGTGCTGGAAGGACGCCTGGTGGCCGTTTCCCGGCAGACCCGGCTGGCCAGGCTGACCCTGGAGGTCGAGCGATGCCGCCCCCGGTCGCCGGGACTGCCCGCTTGCGAGGGGCTGTCGCGAATCCGCCTGAGCGCCTACGATCCGCCGACGCTGACGGTGGGCGAGCGTTGGCGCCTGGCGGCCCGCCTGCGACCGCCGTCCGGGTTCGCCAACCCCGGCGCCTTCGATTACCGGGCCTGGCTGTGGCGAGAGGGGATCCAGGCCACCGGCTATGTGCGTGACGATCCGCCCCCCAGGAAACTGGCCGACGCTCCCTTCTCGCTGCGCCGGGCGGCACTCGATCACCTCGAGGACCAGGCGCTGTCCCCGCGCCCGCGGCGTTGGCTGGCCGCCCTGACGCTCGGGGCCGGCGAGCGACTCAGCGCGGACGACTGGGCGCTGCTCAATGCCAGCGGCACGACTCACCTGATGGTGATCTCCGGGCTGCATGTGGGGTTGGTGGCGGGCTTCGCGCTCTGGCTCGCCCGGGGACTGGCCCGCGGCCTGGCGCCGGGAGGCTGGCGGATGGCGGTATGGCCCTGGTGGGCCGCCGGGGTGTCGGCCGTCACCTATGCCGGCCTGGCCGGTCTCGAGCCCCCGGCGGCGCGGGCCACGATCATGGTGGTGGTGGGCCTCTGGGCCGCCAGCGGCCGTCATGCCCCCGGGCCCTGGCAGGCCTGGTGGCTGGCCATGGCGCTGGTCGTGCTCGCCGATCCCCTCTCGGTCTGGCGTCCCGGCTTCTGGCTGTCCTTCGCCGCGGTGGCCTGGCTGATCCTGATCTGGCAGGGCAGGCCTCGGCCTCGCGGGGCGCGCGGCTGGGCCTGGGCGCTGGTTCGTACCCAGTTACTGCTGGCGCCGCCGATGGCCGGAGCGGTGCTCCTGGGCTTCGACCGTCTCGCCCCGGTCGCGCCCCTGGTCAACCTGGTCGCGGTCCCCCTGGTGGGCAGCCTGATGGTGCCCCTGGGCCTGGCGGGCTGGGCCCTGGCCTGGGCGCCCCCGCTGTCCGGGGCCTGCTGGGCCCTCTTCGCCTGGTTGGGGGAGAGTCTGGCGAGCCTGCTGGCCGTCGCCACGGACCTCCTGCCGCTGTGGCAACCCGACCCGGCGATGGTCCTGCCCCTGGCGATGGCGCTGGCGGCGCTGGGCCTGGTCTGGGGGCTGCCGGGTCTCGACATCCGATTGCGGTGGTCGGCCACGCCGCTGCTGGCCGCCTTGCCGCTCTGGCCGTCCCCGGCGGTACCCGTACCTGGCGAGCTGCGGGTTCGGGTCCATGACGTGGGGCAGGGCCAGCTGATCGAGCTGCGGACGGCCTCCTACCGGGCGCTGATCGACACCGGCCCGCGCTTCGCTTCCGGCTTCATGCCGTTGACCACCCTCTGGCCCCCCGGGCAGGTGTTCGATGACATCATCGTCAGCCACGGCGACCGGGACCATGCCGGCGGTCTCGAGGGCCTGCTCGACCATCATCGGGTGGGGCGTTTCCTGGCCCCGCCGGAGGACGCCTTGCCGGTCGCCGCCGAGCCTTGCGTGGCGGGCCGTCGCTGGCGGCGGGATGGGGTGGCGTTTCGTCTCCTCTGGCCGCCCGCCAGGATGCGGGGCCTGTCGGACAACGACCGCTCCTGCGTGCTGCTGATCCGGGCGGGGGGCCACGACCTGCTGGTCACCGGCGATGCCGGGGCCCGCGTCGAGGCGACCCTGCTCGAGCGCCCCGAGGGGCCGGTGACCGTGCTGGTGGCGGGCCATCACGGCAGCCGCACCAGCTCGACCCCTCGCTTCGTGCAACGGCTACGCCCCCGCCACGTGATCTTCAGCGCCGGGCGGGGCAACCGCTTCGGCCACCCGGCGCCCGAGGTGGTGAGGCGCTTTCGCCGACAGGGGAGCTGCCTGTGGAACACCGCCCGGGACGGGGCGCTGACCCTGTGGTTGGGGCGGGGGGAGGGCGAGGGGCCGCAGGCGGCCCGCCGGCCGCCCGGTGTCGGAGAGGACTGCCTTGCGTTAGAATCGCCCCCATCGATGCCGGAGGCGCGCCGGTGATTGCTCGAGGGAGGTGACCGCCATGACCATGATGGAGGCCCTGATCGCCGGGGGCTGGCTGATGCTGCCGTTGCTGGGCTGCTCGCTGGTGGCGGCGGTGATCGTCGTCGAACGCCTCTGGACGCTGCGCCCCGGGCGGATCGCCCCTCGTGGCCTCGGCCAGGAGGTCTGCTCCCTGGTGGCGCGTGGCCAGATCAACCTCTATTGGCTGGAGAGTCACTCCCCCCTGGGGGGCGTGCTGGCGGCGGGGCTGCGTAATGCCCGCCTCGGCCACGAGCAGGTCCGGGCCCGCTTCCAGGAGGCCGCCACCGCCGTGGTCCACGACATGGAACGCTTCCTCAGCCCCCTGGGCACCATCGCCTCGATCACCCCCCTGATCGGCCTGCTGGGCACCGTGGTGGGCATGATCGAGGTGTTCGCGGTGATCGTCGCCAGCGATGGCGTGGAACGTACCGCCGACCTGGCCGGCGGCATCTCCCGGGCACTGGTGACCACCGCCGCCGGCCTGACCGTGGCGATTCCCGCCCTGATGTTTCACCGCTACTTCCAGCGGCGGGTGGAGGACATCACCGTGCGCATCGAGGAACAGGCCGGGCAGGTGGTGGAATTCCTGGCCCACTACCCGGGCGACCTGACCCTCGCCGAGCGTCATGAGGTAGAGCCTCGCGAGGGCGCGCGCCCGTCGGACAAGGATGCCGCGACGTCGAGGGCGAAACAGCCATGAGAGTGCCGCGCACGCGACGCGAACCGGTGGAGGTCAACCTCACCCCGCTGATCGACGTGGTCTTCCTGCTGCTGATCTTCTTCATGGTGTCCACCACCTTCGAGACCCGCCAGGCGCTCGAGCTCGAGCTGCCCGAGAGCGTCACCGGGGTCGCCGCCGAGGTGTCGCCGGTGACGGTGGTGGTCACCCCCGACGGCGGCTATCGCCTGGGAGACCGTATCCTCGCCGCCGACGAGCTGGGAGAGGCCCTGGCGGCCGAAGCGGAGCGGGCCCGGGAGCACGGCCTGGTCGTCGAGGCCGATGCCCGGGCCGCCCATGCCGACGTCGTCCGGGTGCTCGACCGGGCCGGCGCCCAGGGCATTCGACGGGTGCGCATCGCCACCGCCGAGGCGACACACACTGAAGCGGAGTCACCGTGAGCGAACAATCGGGCTGGTCCCTCTACAAGCGCCTGCTGGGCTACGTCAGGCCCTATCGGAAGGCCTTCGTCCTGGCCATCCTCGGCTATGCCATCTACGCGGCGTCCAGCACGGCGCTGGCCGAGATGATGAAGCGCCTGATCGATGGCATCCAGGAGCCCGATGCCGCCTTCCGGCTCTGGCTGCCGCTGTTCGTGGTGGGCATGTTCGCCGCCCGCGGCCTGGGGACCTTCCTCGGCACCTACTTCATGAGCCAGGTGGCCCGCAACCTGGTCCATGCTCTGCGCTGCGACGTCTTCAATCACATGCTCCACCTGCCGGGCCGGTTCTTCGATGCCCACAGCTCGGGGCAGCTGATCTCCCGGGTGACCTTCCACGTGGAGCAGGTCACCGGCGCGGCCACCAAGGCCATCACCATCCTGCTGCGCGAGGGGCTCTTCGTCATCGGCCTGGGGGTCTACCTGCTGTGGACCAACTGGATGCTCACCCTGCTGTTCCTGGCCGTGACCCCGTTGATCGGCGGCGTGGTCAGTTATGCCAGCAAGCGTTTCCGGCGCATCTCGCGGCGCATCCAGCACTCCATGGGGGATGTCACCCATGTGGCCTCCGAGGCCCTGTCCGGTTACCGGGTGGTGCGCACCCACGGCGCCGAGGGCTACGAGAAGGCCCGCTTCGCCGAGGCCAGCGAGGCCAACCGCCGCCAGAGCATGAAGGAGGCCCTGACCAAGGCCACCAGCACGCCGGTCATTCAGCTGCTGGTGGCACTCGCGCTGGCGGGGCTGGTGTGGCTGGCCATGTCGCCGACGCTGATGGCGGACATGACGCCCGGCGAGTTCGTGGCCTTCATCACCGCGGCCTCGCTGATGGCCAAGCCGGTGCGCCAGCTCACCGAGATCAACAGCGAGATCCAGAAGGGGATCGCCGCCTCCGGCGAGCTCTTCGGGCTGCTGGAGGAGCCGCCCGAGGCGGACGACGGCACTCGTGAGCCGGATCGGCTCGAGGGGCGGGTGAGCTTCGAGGGCGTGCGATTCGCCTACGGGGTGGATCAGCCCGAGGTGCTCAAGGGCATCGACCTGGAGGTGGCCCCCGGCGAGATGGTGGCCATCGTCGGACGATCGGGGAGCGGCAAGTCCACCCTGATGGGGCTGCTGCCCCGCTTCTATCGGCCAACGGCGGGACGCATCCTGATCGACGGGGTGGCCCTCCAGGAATATCGGCTGGCCCCCCTGCGGCGCTGCATCGCCCTGGTGTCCCAGCAGGTGACCCTGTTCAACGCCTCCATCGCGGACAACATCGCCTACGGCGTGCCCGATGCCGACCCGGCGGCGATCGAGGCCGCGGCCCGAGCCGCCCATGCCCACGAGTTCATCGAGCGCCTGCCACAGGGCTATGCCACCCTGGTCGGCGAGAACGGCGTGATGCTCTCCGGCGGCCAGCGCCAGCGACTGGCCATCGCCCGGGCGATCTTCAAGGACGCGCCCCTGCTGGTCCTCGACGAGGCCACCTCGGCACTGGACTCCGAGTCCGAGCGCCATATCCAGGCCGCCCTGGAGGAGGTCTGCCGGGGGCGCACCACCTTCGTCATCGCCCACCGGCTCTCCACCATCGAGCGGGCCGACCGAATCCTGGTCATGGAGCAGGGCGAGATCGTCGAGCAGGGCACCGATGCCGACCTGCTGGCCCGGGACGGGGCCTATGCGGCCCTGCATCGCCTGCAATTCCAGGACCCCCAGCCGGCATGAGCGGCGGTGTCGGGGAGCGCTGGCTGGAGGCCGCCTATGCGGGCGCGCCGTGGCTGCGAGTCCTGCGGCCCCTGGAGGCGCTCTATCGGCGGGTGGTGGCGGATCGGGCCAGGGCCTATGCCGAAGGGCGACGCCGGGTCTGGCGGGCGCCGGTGCCGGTCATCGTGGTCGGCAACATCACCCTCGGCGGAACCGGCAACGCGCCGCCCCTGGCCTGGCTGGCCCGCCGTCTGCAGGAGCGCGGGCGACGCCCGGGGATCCTGTCCCGGGGTTACGGGGGCAAGGCCGAGCGTTATCCGCTGTGGGTCACCGCCGACACGCCGCCGACGTCCTGCGGCGACGAGCCACGCATGCTGGCCGAGCAGACCGGGGTCCCGGTGGTGGTCGACCCGGACCGGCCACGGGGCGGCCGGCGGTTGCTGGAAGCCGGTTGCGATATCCTGCTCTCCGACGACGGCTTGCAGCACCTCGCCCTGGGGCGCGACCTGGAGCTCCTGGTGGTGGACGGCCACCGCGGCCTCGGCAACGGCCACTGCCTGCCCGCCGGGCCCCTGCGCGAGCCGCGGGAGCGCGTCGCCACGGTGGATGCCGTGATCGTCAACGGCGAGCCGCGCCGGGACCTGCCCGTCGCGGCGCATCGCATGACCCTGGCGCCGTCCGGCTGGCGCTCCCTCGACGACGGCGCGCGGTATCCCGTCTCGCCGCCCCCCTTCCGCGGCCCGGTGCATGCGGTGGCCGGTATCGGCCGTCCGGCGCGCTTCTTCGCCACCCTGGAGGCCCTTGGCATCGCCCATGTGGCGCATTCCTTCGGCGATCATCACCGCTTCACCGCCGATGACCTGGCCTTCGGTGACGATCGTCCCCTGGTGATGACCGCCAAGGATGCGGTCAAGTGCCGCGGCCTGGCCTCCGGGGAGGCGTGGGTACTGGAAGTGGAGGCGATCCCCGATCCCGATTTCGTCGCCTGGCTGGATGGCCGCCTGGCGACACTCTGACCATCCGGGCGTCGCGCGGACGCGACGCCCTCGCTGATCACGGAGGCGTGACAATGGACAAGGAACTGCTGGCGATGCTGGTCTGCCCGCTGTGCAAGGGCAAGCTGAAATACGATCGGCAGGCCGAGGAGCTGCTCTGCCGCTTCGACGGCCTGGCCTATCCGGTGCGGGATGGCATCCCGGTGATGCTCCCCGAGGAGGCCCGGCACCTGGAGGTGGACGAGAAGCTCCCGCCGTCGTCGGGTCATCGGGACGAGGCCTGAGGAAGCGACCATGCAGGATTTCATCGCCGTCATCCCGGCCCGTTTCGCCTCGAGCCGCCTGCCGGGCAAGCCGCTGCTGGACATCGCCGGGATGCCCATGGTGGCCCACGTCTGGCAGCGCGCCTCGGCCAGCGCCGCCGGGCGAGTGGTGGTGGCCACCGACGACGAGCGCATCCGCGATGCGCTGGCGCCCCTCGGCGCCGAGGTCGTGATGACCCGGGACGATCATCCCTCCGGGACCGACCGGCTGGCCGAGGTGGCCGATCACCTGGGGCTGGCCGAGGATGCCGTCCTGGTCAACGTGCAGGGCGACGAGCCGCTGATCCCGCCGGCCCTGATCGATCAGGTGGCGGCAAGGCTGTTCGATGATCCGGGAGCCTCCATCGCCACCCTCGCCGAGCCCATCACCGACGTCGAGACCCTCTTCAACCCCAATGCGGTCAAGGTGGTGCGCGCGCTGTCGGGGCGGGCGCTGTACTTCTCCCGGGCGCCCATCCCCTGGGATCGCGAGGCCTTCGCGGCCCGTCCCGACTGGCTCGAGACCGATGCCTGGCTTCGCCACATCGGGCTCTATGCCTATCGGGCGAGCTTCCTGGCCGAGTATCGCCATTGGCCGCCGTCCCCCCTGGAGCGTCTCGAGCAGCTGGAGCAACTGCGGGCCCTGCATCACGGCCACGCCATCCAGGTGGCCCTGGCCACCCAGGCGCATCCGGCCGGCGTGGATACGCCGCAGGACCTGGCTCGGGTGCGTGATGTCTTGAGTCAACCCCAAGGAGACCAGTGATGCGAGTGCTCTTCGTCTGCCTGGGCAACATCTGCCGATCGCCCACCGCCGAGGGGATGTTTCGCCGCCACCTCACGGAGGCGGGACTCGACGGACGGGTCGAGGTCGACTCCTGCGGTATCGGGTCATGGCACCTGGGCAAGGCACCGGACCCTCGGGCGCAGGCGGCCGCGGCCTCCCGCGGACTGGATCTTTCCGCGCTGCGGGCCCGGCAACTCGACGATCGGGACTTCGACCGGTTCGACTACCTGCTGGCCATGGACGAGGACAACCTGTCCGTCCTTCAGGCCCGGCGTCCCGCCGACTGCGCCGCCCATGTGGGGCTCCTGCTCGAGTTCGCCGGGTTTCCGGGCCGGGCGGTGCCCGACCCCTACTACGGGGGCGACGCCGGCTTCGAGGAGGTCCTCGACCTGGTCGAGGCCGCCTCCCGGGGCCTGCTCACGGCGGTGCGCGATCGCCTGGAGCGGACCCCTTGAGCGTCGCCATCCGAACCGAGGTCGACCTCGCCCAGGCCAATACCCTGGGGCTGCCATGCATCGCCGAGCGCCTGGTGCGGCCTGGCAGCACGGCCGCGCTCCAGGCCGCCCTGGCCCTGGCGCGAGCCGAGGATTGGCCGACTCTGGTGCTCGGTGGAGGCAGCAACCTGATCCTGCCCGAGCGCCTGTCCGGCCTGGTGATTCGCCCCGCCATGGACGCCTGGTGGCAGGAGGAGGCCGAGGGCGACACCGTTCGTGTGCATGTCGAGGCCGGTGTGGTCTGGCACGACCTGGTCATGGCCCTGGCCGCCCGCGGCCTCTGGGGGCTGGAGAACCTGGCATTGATTCCCGGTCATTGCGGGGCGGCACCGATCCAGAACATCGGCGCCTATGGCGTGGAGCTCGGCGAGGCGCTCGAGGCCGTGCACCTCGTGTACCTCGACGATGGGCGAGAGGTCGTGCTGGGAGCCGAGGATTGTGCCTTCGGCTATCGCGACAGCATCTTCAAGGGAAGCCTGGCCGGTCGAGTGGTCATCACCCGCCTGGTGCTGCGCCTTTCGCGCCGGGCCGCGCCGCGACTGGCCTACGGGGACCTGGCGAACCGGGTCGGGCCGGCCCCCACCCCCTTGGCGGTGGCGGAGGCGGTATGCGCGGTGCGTCGCGAGAAGCTGCCCGATCCCGCCCGGCTCGGCAACGCCGGCAGCTTCTTCAAGAATCCGGTGGTGGCGTCGGAGCAGGCCGAGGCGCTGCTCAGGGAGCACCCCGACATGCCGTGGTTCCCGCAGCCGGCCGGCAGGGTCAAGCTGGCGGCCGGCTGGCTGATCGATCGCTGCGGGCTCAAGGGCTGGCGCCATGGGCATTTCGGCGTCCATGACCGTCAGGCCCTGGTGCTGGTGCATCATGGCGGGGGCAGTGCGACGGAGCTGCTCGCGTTCGCGGAACGCGTGGCCGGAGCCGTCGAGGACCGCTTCGGCATCGTGCTGGAGCGTGAGCCCCGCCTGGCGGGGGAGGGCGCCTAGCCTTCCCGTCCTCCTTCCCCGGCCTCCAAACGACAACGCCCGTGGCATCTGCCACGGGCGTTGTTGCTTCAGGGGGGGGCGGGCTCAGCCCTTGTTGCCTTCCTGACGCTTGGCTTCCTGCTCACGCCGACGGATCTCTCGAGGGTCGTTGTGGGCGCGGCGGCGACGCCGGCGGGGCGCCGGCTTCTCGGCCTGAGACTGCGACTCGGATTCGGTCCTGGCCTCGGGCTCCGGCTTCGCTTCGGGCTTGGTTTCGGCCTTGGGCTCCGGCTTGGCCTCGGCCTTGGGCTCCGGTTGGGCCTCGGCCTTGGCTTGCGGCTGGGCCTCGGCCTTGGCTTGCGGCTTGGGCTCGGCCTTGGGCTCCGGCTTGGTCTCGGCCTTGGGCTCCGGCTTGGCCTCGGCCTTGGCTTGCGGCTGGGCTTCGGCCTTGGCTTCCGGCTGGGGCTCGGCCTTGGGCTCCGGCTGGGTCTCGGCCTTGGCCTCGGCCTGGGTTTCCGGCTTCGCTTCGGGCTTGGCCTCGGCCTTGGGCTCGGCCTTGGCTTGCGGCTTGGGCTCGGCCTTGGCTTGCGGCTTGGTCTCGGCCTTGGGCTCCGGCTGGGGCTCGGCCTTGGGCTCCGGCTGGGTCTCGGCCTTGGCCTCGGCCTGGGTTTCCGGCTTCGTTTCGGGCTTGGCCTCGGCCTTGGGCTCCGGCTTCGTTTCGGGCTTGGGCTCGGCCTTGGCTTGCGGCTGGGTCTCGGCCTTGGGCTCCGGCTTGGCCTCGGCCTTGGGCTCCGGCTTGGCCTCGGCCTTGGGCTCCGGCTTGGCCTCGGCCTTGGGCTCCGGCTTGGCCTCGGCCTTGGGCTCCGGCTTGGCCTCGGCCTTGGGCTCCGGCTTGGGCTCGGCCTTGGCTTCCGGCTTCGCTTCGGGCTTGTCCTCGGCCTCGGCCTTGGGCTCCGGCTTCGCTTCGGGCTTGGGCTCGGCCTTGGGTTCCGGCTTGGGCTCGGCCTTGGCTTCTGGCTTCGCTTCGGGCTTGGGCTTGGGCTTGGCTTGCGGCTTGGGCTCGGCCTTGGCTTCCGGCTTCGCTTCGGCCTTGGGCTCCGGCTTGGCCTCGGCCTTGGGCTGCGACTCGGTGTCAGCCTGAGGGGGCGCCTGAACTTCCTCCGTAGCGGTCGCCTGGGCGGCTTCCGCCTGGAGGCGTTCCTGCTCGGCCACGGCCGCCGGGTTCAAGGCATGCTGACGGCGACGCTGACGCGGATTGTTGCGGGTGCGCTGGGGCTTGGCCTCGGTCGTCGCGGCCTGCTCGACGGCCTCGCGCTTCTGCGGCTTGGCCTCGGGCCTGGTGCCTTCCGCCTGGGCCTGCTGTGGCTTGCGTGCCTCCTGTCCCTTGCGCTCCTGGGGCTTGCGCGCCTCCGAAGGGCGACCCTCGTCCTGGCGACGGCCGCGCCCCCCGCGGCCTCCGCGGCCCTGGCCTTCGGTCGCCTCCGGCTTGGCCTTGTCCTCGGCCTGGCGCTGGGACCTGGGCGAGCGACTTTCCCCGCGTCCCGCCTCGCTGCGTTCCGCGCCCTGACCGCCGCGCCGGCCTCGCTGACGGCCGTTGCCGCTACCGGACCTGGTGCCGCGCTGCTCCTCGCGTCCCTTGGGAGCGCCCTGGCGGGCGGACGCCGCCTGACGTGACTGGGCGTCGCGGGACTCTTTGGGTTCGGCGGTCTCCTGGCCGCTCTCCTCGCTGCCCAGCAGGCGGGCGAAGCCCTTCACCAGGCGACCCAGGACCCCTTCGCGCGCCGCCGGCACGGGCGGCGCGGTCTCGGTCTTGGCGGCCGCCGGAGCTGCCGGCTTGGATGAGGCGTCTTCCTGCAACGAAGCCGGCGCCGGCTCGTGGTGGACGACGGTCTTCACCGCCGCCTCGTCGCGCTTGACCGGCTTGCCGAAGGCGGCTTCCGGCTCCTTGCCCACCTCGGTCTCCATGGGGAGCTCGTAGCTGGACTTCTGGGCCGTGCCTTCCTCGTCGACATGATCGTCGCGCAGGCGCTGGACGTCGTAGTGCGGGGTGTCCATGTCGGGGTGCGGCAGCAGCACCACGCGCACGCCCTGGCGACGCTCGATGTCGGCCAGCACGGCCCGCTTCTCGTTGAGCAGGTAGGTGGCCACCGGCACCGGCAGGATGGCGCGGATCTGGGCGCTGCGCTCCTTCATGGCCTCTTCCTCGATGAGGCGCATGATGGACAGCGAGATGGAGCGCACGTCGCGGATGGTGCCCTGGCCGACGCAGCGCGGGCAGACCACGCCGCTGGTCTCGCCGAGGGACGGGCGCAGGCGCTGGCGGGACATCTCCATCAGGCCGAAGCGCGAGATGCGGCCGATCTGCACCCGGGCGCGGTCGAGCTTGAGCGCATCGCGCATCCGGTTCTCGACCTCGCGCTGGTTGCGCGCCGGGCTCATGTCGATGAAGTCGATGACCACCAGGCCGCCGATGTCACGCAGCCGCAACTGGCGGGCGATCTCGTCGGCGGCTTCCAGGTTGGTCTGCAGCGCCGTCTCCTCGATGTCGCTGCCCCGGGTGGCGCGTGCCGAGTTGATGTCGATGGAGACCAGTGCCTCGGTGTGGTCGATGACGATGGACCCGCCGGAGGGCAGCTTGACCTCCCGCTCGTAGGCGGTCTCGATCTGCGACTCGATCTGGAAGCGGGAGAACAGCGGTACCTCGTCGGCGTAGCGCTTGATCTTCTGCTGGTAGGAGGGCATGACCTGGCGGATGAAGGCCAGGGCCTCCTGATGCACCTGCTCGTTGTCGATCAGCACCTCGCCGATGTCCTGGCGCAGGTAGTCGCGCATGGCGCGGATGATGACGTTGGACTCGCGGTAGATCAGGAAGGGAGCGGGGCGCTTGCCGGCTTCCTCGGTGATCGACTCCCACACCTGCACCAGGTAGTCCAGGTCCCACTGCAGCTCCTCGGGAGAGCGGCCGATGCCGGCGGTGCGCACGATCAGGCCCATCTTGTCGGGCACGGTCAGCTGGCTCATGGCTTCCTTGAGCTGCGCCCGCTCCTCGCCCTCGATGCGCCGCGAGATGCCGCCGGCGCGAGGGTTGTTGGGCATCAGCACCAGGAAGCGGCCGGCCAGGCTGATGAAGGTGGTCAGCGCCGCGCCCTTGTTGCCGCGCTCCTCCTTGTCGACCTGGACGATGACTTCCTGGCCTTCCTTGAGCACTTCCTTGATGCTGGGGCGGCCCGAGGGCTCCTTGATGAAGTACTCGCGGGAGATTTCCTTGAGGGGGAGGAAGCCGTGACGCTCGGCGCCGAAGTCGACGAAGGCGGCTTCGAGGGAGGGTTCGACGCGGGTGATCTTGCCGCGGTAGATGTTGGCTTTCTTCTGCTCCCGGGCACCGGATTCGATGTCCAGGTCATACAGGCGTTGTCCATCGACCAGTGCGACGCGCAGCTCTTCGGGCTGGGTCGCGTTGATGAGCATCCTTTTCATGTCGTCTCGCAAAATGGACGCGCCGGTGGGCGCCCATGGGCAACGACGAAGGCGAACCGCTGGGTGCTGCGTGCTTGTGCTCAGCGCATGGCGCGGATGCGGAATTGCGCCCGGCCGTGTCGGGGCCCGATGATGCAGGCGGCCCGGCACGGCATGTTCATGTTGAGTACGGGGCGGAGGCAGGACATGTCTCGGCGGGTCTTCGCCCATCCGGCCCTGCGGTCACCGCCAACACCTGGCATTCATCGATTCGCCAACGCCGGCCTCCGGCACGATGTGGTACGTATCCCGTGATCACCGCTCGCTCGTGTCGAGCGACGCGGGGCGGGCGTGGCGTTGTATCGCTTGCTTGTCGGCGGCGGGACCTCGAAACGGCGAGGGTCGTCGCGGCCTGATCTTTTCGCTCCGGCCTGCGTGTCTGTCGTGCAGGCGCTCGTACGGGCATTCCTGCCCACTGGAGCGAATTGGCAATATAACAGTAAAGGGGGTGCCCAGCAATTGGCGGCAGGATGGCGCGCACTGCGATAGAATGCGGCTCTCACGCAGATTCCCGAGGGAGGAATGCATGGCCGAGGGCCGCGAGGTGCAATGGGTGGAAGTGACCGAGGGGCAGGTGGGCCAGCGGGTCGACAACTTCCTGATGACGCGTATCAAGGGGGCGCCCCGGGCGCTGATCTACCGCATCGTCCGCAAGGGCGAGGTGCGGGTGAACAAGAAGCGCGTCAAGGCCGATACCCGCCTGGCGCTGGGTGACGTGGTGCGCATCCCGCCGCTCCGGCTCGCTCCCCGGGAGGCGATCCGCGAGGTCAGCGACAACCTGCGCAACCTGCTCGCCGGCAGCGTCCTGCTCGAGGGCCGCGACTGGTTGGTGATCAACAAGCCCTCGGGGCTCGCCGTTCATGGCGGCAGCGGGGTCAAGATCGGCCTGATCGAGGCGCTGCGCCAGGTCCGCGAGGACCTCGACTTCCTCGAGCTGGTGCACCGCCTGGACCGCGACACCTCCGGCTGCCTGCTGCTGGCCAAGTCGCGCCCCGCGCTGCTGACCCTGAACGAGGCGCTCAAGCAACACCGCATGACCAAGCAGTACCTGGCGCTGGTCGCCGGCCGCTGGCCCGTGCGGAGGGATTTCGTCAGCGCGAGGCTGGATCGCTTCGATGCCGGCAACGGCGAACGTCGGGTGCGGGTCGATGCCGCCGGCAAGGTGGCCCGGACCCGCTTCGCCGTGCGCGAGACCTTCAGCGGCGCGAGCCTGGTCGAGGCCGAACCCATCACCGGCCGGACCCACCAGATCCGCGTGCATGCCGCCCATGCCGGCCACCCGTTGCTCGGCGACGACAAGTACGGCAGCCGCGAGGGTGGGCGGATCGCCGCCCGCCTCGGGTTGTCCCGGCTCTTCCTGCATGCCGCCTCCCTGACCTTCCCCGAACCCACCAGCGGCAAGCCCGTGAGCATCCGTGCCCCCCTGGGGGAGGAGCTCGACGGCGTGCTTGCCCGGGCCCGCGAGGCCCGCTGAACCGGAGCCAAGATGCGATACCGACTGATGATCTTCGACTGGGACGGCACCCTGATGGACTCGGTGGCGCGCATCGTCGCCTGCATGCAGGCCGCGGGGCGTGACATCGGCTGGGGCGAGCTGCCCGAGGCGAGCGTGCGCGACATCATCGGCCTGGGGCTGCCCGAGGCCATCGCCAAGCTGTGTCCCGGCATCGACCCGGACCGCGCCGAGGCCCTGCGAAGCCGCTACGCCTATCACTTCGTCGAGGGCGACGTCACCCCGATGCCCTTCTATCCCGGCGTGGCCGAGGGGATCGCCCGCCTGCGCGGCGATGGCCGGACTCGCCTGGCGGTGGCCACCGGCAAGAGCCGGCGAGGGCTCGATCGCATCTTTCGTGAGAGCGAGTGCGGTCACTGGTTCCATGCCAGCCGCACCGCCGACGAGACCCGCTCCAAGCCCCACCCGCAGATGCTCGAGGAGCTGCTCGACGAGTTGGGCGTGCCGGCGGAGGAGGCGGTGATGATCGGTGACACCGAGTACGACCTGGAGATGGCTCGGGCGCTGGGCATGGATCGTGTCGCCGTGACCTATGGCGTGCACGCTCCGGATCGCCTGGCGGCGAGTCGTCCGGTGTTCACCGCCGAGGCCTTTCCGGAACTCATCGACTGGTTGCATGCCTGACCGGCACCAAGGAGGCAAGCGTCATGGGTGACGATCGACACGACGACTGGACCCAGGGGCCGGAGCTCAGCGCCGAGCAGGCTCGGCGAGAACGGGAGCGGCGCCAGTCATCCCCGGGAGCGCAGCAGGCGGCGCCCGGCGAGGATGCCGAGACGCTGCGCGAGCGCCAGCGGCTGGCGCAGCAGGCCATGCTCGATCGCTGGATCGACGGCGTGCTCGCCGAGCAGCGTCGTTCGCGGCGCTGGAAGCTGTTCTTCCGCTTTCTCGTCGTCCTGCTGATCCTGGCCTCGCTGGGCACCACCCTCTTCGGCGTCTTCCTGGCCCCGGGGCCGATGGGGGCGGAGGGCCCGCACCTGGGGGTGGTGCGCGTGGAGGGGGTGATCGATCGGGAGTCCCGAGCCAGCGCCGAGCGCATCCTCGAGGGCGTCGAGCGCGCCTGGGAGGCCCCCGGCGCGGAGGCGGTGGTGCTGCACATCGACAGCCCCGGCGGCAGTCCGGTCCAGTCCCAGCGGATCTTCGCGGAGCTGATGCGTCTGCGGGAGCAGGGCGACAAGCCGATCCTCGCGGTGATCGAGGACATCGGCGCCAGCGGCGCCTACTACATCGCCGCCGCGGCCGACGAGATCCATGCCGCCCCGGCCAGCCTGGTGGGATCGATCGGCGTCATCCACGCCGGCTTCGGGTTCCAGGAGGCCATCGATCGCCTCGGCGTGGAGCGGCGGGTGTTCACGGCGGGCGAGAACAAGGCCTTCCTCGATCCTTTCTCGCGCATCGCCCCGGAGCAGCGAGCCTTCTGGCAGGACGTGCTCGCCACCACTCACCAGCAGTTCATCGACGACGTGAAGGCCGGTCCCGGAGCTCGCCTGGCCGACGACGAGCGGCTGTTCAGCGGGCTCATCTGGACCGGCGAGCAGGCCCGGGAGCTTGGCCTGGTGGATGGCCTGGCCAGCCTCGACGACCTCGCCAGGAAGCGCCTGGCGACGCCGCGCGTGCAGGACTACACCCCGAGGCTCGACCCCTTCGAGCGCCTGGCGCGGCGCTTCGGCCGGGTCGTTGCCGAATGGGCGGGCCTGCCCCGCGCCGACTCGCCGGTGCGCTACCAACTCGCCCCCTGACGGGGAGCTCGAAGCTGGAAGAGCGGCGCTTCGCGCCTGGAAGCTGGAAGACAGCCTGAATCCGCCAAAGGAGGAATCTTCCAGCTTCAAGCTTACGTCCGCGCAGCGGGCGATCTTCCAGCTCCCGGCGAAGCCGGGGTTTATCGCTCGCCGAGCGGGTCCAGCCCGGCCACGCGCAGCAGCTCGCAGAGCCGGATCAGCGGCAGGCCGATCAGGGCATTGGGGTCGTCGCCCTCCAGGCGCTCGAACAGGGCGATGCCGAGCCCTTCCATGCGGAAGCTGCCGGCGCTGTCCAGCGGCCGCTCCCGGGCGACATAGCGGGCGATCTCGTCCTCGTCGAGCGAGCGGAAGAGCACGTCGAAGCGTTCGTGGCAGACCCGGTGGCTGCCCCGCCGGGTGTCGATCAGCGCCAGGCCGGTCAGGAAGCTCACCCTGCGTCCCGAGAAGCGCGCGAGCTGGGCTCGGGCGGCGGCCTCGTCCTCGGGCTTGCCCAGTACCTCGTCCTCGAAGACCGCCACCTGGTCGGAGCCGATGATCAGGTGGTCCGGCCAGGCCTCGGCGAGCCGTTCGGCCTTGGCCAGGGAGAGTCGGTGCACCAGCGCCCGGGGGGACTCGCCGGGACGGGGCGTCTCGTCGATGTCCGGGCTCTCCCAGGCATAGGGAAGCTCCAGTCGGTCGAGCAGTTGGCGGCGGTATCGCGAGCTCGAGGCGAGCACCAGGCGTGGCATGGCAGGGTCCTCCAACAGGATGAACGGCTTGGATTCTTGGTCGCTGGCGGGCATTGTAACCGCGAATCAAGCGGGCTTTGACAGGGGGGAGGGGAGTGCCTATCATTGCGCGCCTATGTTGACCTCACGACTCCCGGGCAGGGTCGAGCCCTACAAGCTCGCCGCACATGCCGAACATCTCGAAGGCCTGGTGGCGCTGGGCGATCTGCCTCGGCTGGCCGAGGAGATCGGCGCCCAGCAGGGCGAGGCGCGGGTGTGGCTGGATTTCGCCATCGACGCCCAGGGGCGTCGGGTGATCCGTGGCCATCTCGAGGCCGAGCTCCAGCTGCCCTGTCGCCGCTGCCTGTCGCCCCTGGCGGAACTCGTCGAGAGCGACTTCCTGCTCGGCATGGTGACCAGCGACGCCCTGGCGGCCGATCTGCCGAGCACCCACGAGCCGGTGCTGGTGGAGAACGAACAGCTGAACCTGCTGGCGGTGGTCGAGGACGAGCTGATCCTCAGCCTCCCCCAGGTGGTTTACCACGACGAGGCCGAGTGCGCGGTTTCGCGAGACCAGCTGACCAGTGGGGCGGGGGCCGATTCATCGGACTCGCCCTCCGAGAGTCCCTTCGACGTGCTCAAGCGTCTCAAGGGCAAAACCTGATACCTCATCGATTCACTCTGGAGTGATATCTCATGGCAGTTCAACAGAACCGCAAGACCCGTTCCAAGCGCGGCATGCGTCGCAGCCACGATGCCCTGACCGGCCAGGCCCTGTCCCAGGACAAGGAAACCGGTACCACTCACCTGCGCCACCACGTCTCTCCGGACGGGTTCTATCGCGGTCGCAAGGTCGTCGACGCCTGAGGCGACACGAGACTCGACCCGCCGTGATGCCTGGCCGCTGAGATGCGGATCGCCGTCGATGCCATGGGAGGGGATCTGGGTCCCCGCGCCACCGTCGCCGGTGCGGCCAGCGCCGTCATGGCCGACCCCGATCTCGAGATCCGGCTGTTCGGCCCTGCCGCCCGGCTGGAGGACGAGATCTCCCGGCTGCCGCGGTCCCTGGCCGCGGCGCCGTCACGTCTGCACGTCACCCACGCTCCCGATGTGGTCCGCCAGGACCAGCGGCCGGCCCAGGCCCTTCGCCATGGCCAGGACAGCAGCATGGCCGCCATGCTGGATTGCCTGGTCCACGGCGAGGCCGAGGCCGGGGTCAGCGCCGGCAACACCGGGGCGCTGATGGCGCTGTCCCGCCGCGCCCTGGGGACCGTGGGCGGCGTGCCGCGTCCGGCGATCAGCACCGCCATCCCCACCCGGGGCGAAGGACGTTGCTACCTGCTGGACCTGGGCGCCAACGTCGACGTGGGGGCGGCGCGACTGATCGATTTCGCCCTGATGGGGGAGGTCATGTCGCGCCAGATGGACGGCCTTGCGCACCCTCGGGTCGCCCTGCTCAACGTCGGCGTCGAGGGTACCAAGGGGACCGTCAGCGTGCAGCAGGCCGACGAGGCGTTGCGACGGCTTTCCGGATTGAACTACATCGGCTTCATCGAGGGGGACGGCATCTTCTCCGGCGAGGCCGATGTGGTAGTCTGCGACGGCTTCGTCGGCAACGCCGTGCTCAAGGCCAGCGAGGGGCTGGCACGGATGCTGGTGCATCGCGTGCAGGCGACCTTCGATGCCCACTGGACGAGTCGGCTGGTGGGGCTGCTGGCGCGGCCGGCGTTGGCCCGATTGCGCCGCGAGCTCGACCCGGTGCGCTACAACGGCGCGAGCCTGCTGGGGCTGGATGGCATCGTCATCAAGAGCCACGGCAGCGCCGATGCCGCGGGCTTTCGCTTCGCCGTGGCCCGGGCCGTGCAGGAGGTGCGCCATGCCGTGGCCGGGCGGCTGGCCGAGGAGCTCGAGCTTCGACGGTCCGCCGTCGATTCGGTCGTCGGTGACGGTCGAATCGACAGCGGATCCAGGATTCTCGGTCCCGGCGTCAAGGAGTCGGTCGGGACCGCGGCAAGCCAACAAGAGCAAAGGTGATCGACATGACACAACCCCTTGCCCTCATCTTCCCCGGGCAGGGCTCCCAGCAGATCGGTATGCTGCGCGAGCTGGCCGAGCGCTACAGCGTGGTGCGCACCACCTTCGAGGAGGCCGCCGATGCGCTGGGTTACGACCTCTGGCAGGTGGTCCAGGAGGGACCCGCCGAGGCGCTCAACGCCACTGCCTGCACCCAGCCGGCGCTGCTGACCGCCAGCGTCGCCATCTGGCGTGTCTGGCAGGAGCTGGAAGGTCCGCGTCCCGGCGCCATGGCCGGCCACAGCCTGGGCGAGTACAGCGCCATGGTCTGTGCCGGCACCCTGCCGTTCGCCGACGGCGTACGGCTGGTCAAGCTGCGCGGCGAGGCCATGCAGGAGGCGGTGCCCATGGGGCAGGGCGCCATGGCCGCCATCCTCGGCCTGGACGATGCCGTCGTGGAGGAGGCCTGTGCCAAGGCCGCCCAGGGCGAGGTCGTCGCCGCGGTGAACTACAATGCGCCGGGGCAGGTGGTCATCGCCGGCGGCAAGGCCGCGGTCGATCGCGCCATCGCGGCCTGCCAGGAGGCGGGCGCCAAGCGGGCCATGCCGCTGCCGGTCTCGGTGCCGTCACACTGCGACCTGATGCGTCCCGCCGCCGAGCGCCTGTCCGCGGCCATGGACGACATCGAGCTGCGGCCGCCTCGCTATACGGTGATCCAGAACGTCGATGCCCAGGCCCATGCCGACGTCGAGACCCTGCGCACCCGGCTCATCGAGCAGCTCTATCAGCCGGTGCGCTGGACCGCCTGCGTCGAGGCCATGGTCGCCCAGGGCGCCGAGGTCTTCATCGAGTGCGGGCCGGGTAAGGTGCTCACCGGCCTCAACAAGCGAATCGCCCGCGGGACCCGGGGCCTGGCGGTCAACGACCCCGACAGCCTGTCCGCGGCCCTGGACCTGGCCCGCGAGGCGGTCGGCCAGTCGCCGTCGGCCAATGCCTGATCCATCTCCTGGACGAGAACGGAAGAGACCATGACTAGCGAGCGTAGAGTCGCCCTGATCACCGGGGCCAGCCGCGGCATCGGCCGCGCCACCGCCCACGAACTCGGCCGTCAGGGCCGCATCGTGATCGGTACCGCCACCAGCGACGCCGGTGCCGAGCGCATCGACGCCGACCTCAAGGCCCAGGGCTTCGAAGGTGGGGGGCGTCGCCTCGACGTCACCGACCAGGCCAGTGTCGACGGCTTGATCAAGCGCATCAACGACGAGTTCGGCGCCCCGACCATCCTGGTCAACAACGCCGGCATCACCCGCGACAACCTGCTCATGCGCATGAAGGAAGACGAGTGGGATGCGGTGATCGACGCCAACCTCAAGTCGGTCTATCGGGTCAGCAAGGCCTGTCTGCGCGGCATGACCAAGGCCCGCTTCGGTCGCATCGTGTCGATCAGCTCGGTGGTCGCCACCATGGGCAACCTGGGGCAGACCAACTACGCGGCCGCCAAGGCCGGCATGGAAGGCTTCACCCGGGCGCTGGCCCGCGAGGTGGCCTCCCGGGCGATCACCGTCAATGCCGTGGCGCCCGGCTTCATCGCCACCGACATGACCGAGGCCCTGCCGGAGGAGCAGCAGAAGGCGTTGCTCGGCCAGATTCCCCTGGCGCGGCTCGGTCAGCCGGAGGAAATCGCCGCCGCGGTGGGCTTCCTCACCGGCGAGTCGGCCGGCTATATCACCGGCGAAACCCTGCACGTCAACGGCGGCATGAACATGCGCTGATGCCGCGCCATGTGGCGGTTGCGTCTAACCTAAGCGGTCTATAAACTACCCCGCAGCTTTTTGGCTTGCGGATCTGAAGCGGCTGGTTATCAGTCGGCTTAACGTGAACGACTGGAGTACGTCATAATGAGCACCATCGAAGAGCGCGTGAAGAAGGTTGTGGCCGAGCGCCTGAACGTCAAGGAAGAGGACATCCAGAACTCTTCTTCTTTCACCGAGGACCTCGGCGCGGATTCCCTGGATACCGTCGAGCTGGTGATGGCGCTCGAAGAGGAATTCGACACCGAGATTCCTGACGAGGAAGCCGAGAAGATCACCACCGTTCAGGAAGCCATCGACTACGTCAACACCCACCAGTAAGGGCGCCAGGCGCCGCTTGCTGGGGTGTATCCAGGGCAGCGAGCCCTGGTGAGAGCCGTCCTGCCGTGCAGGGCGGCTCTCGTGCTATCTGGGGCAGGCCGGGGCGACCACAGCGGACGTAGACTCGGGTATAATGCGCGCAAAGACGGCCCTCCGGGGCCGTGTCACCATCTGGATCTGGAGGAAAGCTGATGGCTCGTAGAAGGGTTGTGGTGACGGGGCTTGGCCTGGTCACGCCAGTGGGGAATACCGTCGACGAGAGCTGGGGCAACATCCTGGCCGGCAAGAGCGGTATCGCCCCCATCGAGCACTTCGATGCCAGTGGCTTCAACACGCGGTTCGGCGGTTCGGTCAAGGACTTCGACATCAGCCCCTACCTGAACCCCAAGGATGCCAGGAAGATGGACCTGTTCATCCAGTACGGCATCGCCGCGGGCAGCCAGGCGATCACTGACGCCGGCATCGAATGCACCGAGGAGAACGCCCATCGCATCGGCGTGGCCATCGGCTCGGGCATCGGCGGCCTGCCGATGATCGAGCACAACCACCAGGCCCTGCAGAAGGGCGGGGCACGCCGGATCTCGCCGTTCTTCGTGCCGGGCTCGATCATCAACATGATCTCGGGCAACCTGGCCATCCAGCACGGTTATCGCGGCCCCAACATCGCCATTACCACCGCCTGCACCACCGGCACCCACAACATCGGCTACAGCGCACGCACCATCGCCTACGGCGATGCCGACGTGATGATCTGTGGCGGTGCCGAGATGGCCACCACCCCCCTGGGGCTGGGCGGTTTCTCCGCGGCCCGCGCCCTCTCGACCCGCAACGACGCACCGGCGGCGGCCAGCCGGCCCTGGGACCGTGACCGGGACGGCTTCGTGCTCTCCGACGGTGCCGGCGTCATGGTGCTGGAGGAGTACGAGCACGCCAAGGCCCGCGGCGCGACCATCTACGCCGAGCTGACCGGCTTCGGCATGAGCGACGACGCCTATCACATGACCGCGCCGCCCGAGGATGGCAGCGGCGCCGCCCTGTCGATGCAGAATGCCATTCGCGACGCCGGCCTCGCCCCCTCGGCCGTGGACTACATCAACGCCCATGGCACCTCCACCCCGGCCGGTGATCTGGCCGAGAGTCGGGCGGTGGAGCGCGTGCTGGGCGAGGCGGCCAAGGACGTGGCGGTCAGCTCCACCAAGTCGATGATCGGCCACCTGCTGGGTGCCGCCGGTGCCGTCGAGGCGGTGTTCTCGGTGCTGGCCATCCGCGATCAGGTGGCGCCGCCCACCATCAACCTGGACAACCCCCAGGAAGGCTGCGTGCTGGACTACGTGCCCCATACCGCCCGGGAGATGAAGATCGACGTCAGCCTGTCGAACTCCTTCGGCTTCGGCGGCACCAACGGCACCCTGGTCTTCTCCAGGGTGTGAGCGGGACCGGCGATCACTCCCTCGCCCGGGGCCTGACCCCGGGGGAGGGGGTGCCCTTCGACGATCGCGGCCTGGCCTACGGCGACGGCCTCTTCGAGACCGTCCTGGTTCGCGACGGGGTGCCGCAGCTCTGGGAGCGCCATCTCGGACGCCTGGCCCGCGTCGCCGCGGCGCTGGGCTTCCCCCTGCCGGAACGCGAGACCCTGGAGGCCCTGCCGGCGCGGGCCGGCGAAGGGCTCGCGGTGCTCAAGCTGGTGCTGACCCGGGGCAGCGGCGGGCGCGGCTATCTGGCGCCCGAGGCACCCGAGCCCCGCCTGCGCTGGCAGGTCCTGCCCTTCTCCCCGGACCCGGCGCGCTGGTGGCAGGGCGTGGCCGTCCGTCACTGTCGGCTGCGGCTCGCCGTCCAGCCCGCCCTGGCCGGCCTCAAGCACCTCAACCGCCTGGAGAACGTTCTGGCGCGCGGCGAGTGGCGCGACCCGGAGGTGGCCGAGGGGCTGTTGTGCGACGCCGAGGGCCGATTGGTGGAAGCGACCTGCATGAACGTCTTCTGGTGGTCCGACGGCGGCTGGCAGACGCCTCGGCTGGAGGGCTGCGGCGTGGCGGGGACCCTGCGCGAGGCCCTGCTGGCCCGCGGCGGCATCCGCGAGGTGACGGCGGGTCCCGAGGTCCTGGACCGCGTCGAGGCGCTGTGCCTGGGCAACTCCGTGCAGGGGCTCTGGCCGGTGACCCGGCTCGACGACACCGAAGGCCGGCCCCTGGCACGCTGGACGCCGACCGAGCGTCACCGGACGCTGCAGGCCGAGGCCCATGGGCTGCTCGGCTACCCCCTTCAACCCGATGACTGAAGAGGACATTCCATGAGCCGAGCAGTCAGGTTCCTGCCGCTGCTGGTGATCCTGGCGGCCCTGGTGGTGGGGGCGGGATACCGCTACTGGCAGTCCCGCCTCGAAGCGCCGCTGAGCCTCGAACAGGCGACCCTCTATGAGGTGCCGGCCGGCGCCGGCTTCCATCGCGTGGTGGCCGACCTGGGCGAGCAGGGCATCGTCGCCGATGGCTGGGCCTTCCGCCTGCTGACCCGGCTGGAGCCGGAGGCGGTGCCGGACCTGCGTCCCGGCGAGTACCGTCTGACTCCCGGGATGAGCGGCCGGGACCTGCTCGGCATGCTGGACCGTCACGAGGTGGTCACCTATCCGTTGACCATCCCCGAGGGCTGGACCTTCGCCCAGATGCGCGAGGCCCTGAACGCGGCGGAAAAGCTCGAGCACCGCACGGAGGAACTGTCCGACGCCGAGATCATGGCGCGGCTGGGGCGTGACGGCGAGCACCCGGAAGGGCGCTTCTTCCCCGACACCTATCGCTACCGCAAGGGCGTCAGCGACCTGGAGATCCTGCGTCAGGCCCTGGAGCGGATGGACACCCTGCTCGCCGAGGCCTGGGCCGAACGCCGCGAGGGCCTGCCGATCGAGACGCCCTACGAGGCGCTGATCCTGGCCTCGCTGGTGGAACGGGAGACCGGCGCGCCCGAGGAGCGCGACCGAATCGCCGGGGTCTTCGTGCGGCGCCTGGAGCGGGGGATGCGGCTGCAGACCGATCCCACCGTGATCTACGGCATGGGCGAGGGCTACGACGGGAACATCACCCGCGCCGACCTGCGCGAGGCCACGCCGTACAACACCTACGTGATCGACGGCCTGCCGCCGACCCCCATCGCCCTGCCCGGACGAGCGGCGCTCGAGGCGGCGGTGAATCCGGCCGAGGGGGAGGCGCTCTACTTCGTGGCGAGGGGCGACGGGACCCACCACTTCTCCCGCTCGCTGCGGGAGCACAACAACGCCGTCAATCGATTTATTCGCAATCGCTGATCAAGCCATCAACCACCGGGACGTCATCATGTCGAGCCGCGGACGCTTTATCACCCTGGAAGGCGGCGAGGGAGTGGGCAAGTCCACGAACCTGGCCTGGGTCGCCGATCACTTGATGCACCGCGGCCTCGAGGTGGTGAGAACCCGTGAACCGGGCGGCACGCCCCGGGCCGAGGCCATCCGTGGGCTGCTGCTCGACCCCACCGGCGAGGAGCCGCTGGACGCCGACGCGGAACTCCTGCTGGTCTTCGCCGCCCGTGCTCAGCACCTGGCCCGGGTGGTTCGCCCGGCGCTCGAGCGCGGCGCCTGGGTGGTCTGCGACCGCTTCACCGACGCCACCTTCGCCTATCAGGGCGGTGGACGCGGCATTCCGCCCGGTCGCATCGCCGAGCTGGAGGCCTTCGTCCAGCGAGGGCTTCAGCCGGACCTGACCCTGCTGCTGGACATGCCCATGGAGGCGGCGCAGCATCGCCTGGAGGGGCGCCTCGACCGGGACGGCGGCACCCGTGACCGCTTCGAGCGGGAGCGGAGCGACTTCTTCGAGGCGGTGCGTGGCGCCTACCTGGCCCGGGCCGCCGAGGCTCCGCAGCGTATCGCCGTCGTCGATGCCGACAGGCCCCTGGCCGCCGTTCAGGCCGAATTGGCGAGTCTGCTCGACGACTGCCTGGAGAGCTGGGGATGAGCGAAGAGGCGCGTCCGCTGCCCTGGCTCGAGCCGCGCTGGCAGGAGCTGGTTCGCCTGGCCGACGCCGGGCGCCTGCCCCATGCGCTGCTGTTCTCCGGCCCCCATGGGGTGGGCAAGCAGTCCCTGGCCGACGCTCTGGTCGCCCGTACCCTGTGCCAGCATCCCGGCGAGATCGCCTGCGGCCGCTGCCATGCCTGCCAGATGCTGGCCGCCGGCTATCATCCGGACCTGTTGCGGGTCGCCCCGGAAGAAGGCAAGCGTCAGATCCGCATCGATCCCATCCGTGAGGTCAACGCCTTCGTCTCCCAGACGGCGCAGCAAGGCGGCTACCGGGTGATCGTCATCGCCCCGGCGGAGGCCATGAACGTGGCGGCCTCCAACGCCCTGCTCAAGAGCCTGGAGGAACCCGGCGGCCGGACGCTCTTCGTGCTGCTCTCGGACATTCCCTCGCATCTGCTGCCGACCATCCGTTCCCGCTGCCAGCATTGGGCCCTGGCCGCTCCGGACGAGGATGCCTGCCTCGCCTGGCTGGCCGAGAGGCTGGGGGGGGACGAGGAGGCACGCTTCTGGCTCAGGGCCGCCGGGGGGCTGCCGCAGCGGGCGCTGGAACTCGCCGAGCCGGATGCCCGGGCGTTGCGCCAGCAGCTCCACGAGACGTTCGACGCCCTGGTGAGGGGGGCCGAACCGGTGGCCGAGGCGGCCAGGCTCGATCGCCAGTCCATCGACGCCATCCTGTGGTACGGTATCGCCTGGCTCGAGGACCTGATCCGTCTGGGACTCTCCGGCAACGGCGAGGCGTTGCGCAATCCGGACCTGCTGCCCCTGTACCGTCAGGCGGTGAAGAACGGCCGGGTCCGCGACTGGTTCCGCCTCCTGGACTATGCTCGCGAACAGCGGCGCCTGCTGGCCGAAGGGGGCAACCCCAATCCGCAGCTGGTGCTCGAGGCCTGGCTGGTGCGGTGGTCCGCGCTGCTGCGCTCTTGATGATACATTGCCCGAGGAGGCTCGTTCGATGGCCGCACAAAAAGCCCTTTCCCTGACCATCCAGGACATTCCCACCCTCCTCTCGGCCTACATGCCGCAGCTGGAGCGGGGCGGGATCTTCGTGCCCACGCGGGAACGCTACGAACTCGGCCAGGAAGTCTTCCTCCTGCTCACCCTGCCCGACGAGACCGAACGCCTGCCGGTGACCGGCCGGGTGGTCTGGGTCTCCCCGGAGGGCGTCGCCGGGCGCCGGGTGCCGGGCATCGGCATCCACTTCAGCGCCGACGATCAGGGCGTGCGCGACCACATCGAGGACCTGCTGGCCGGCCAGCTCGACAAGGGCGCATCGACCTACACGCTCTGACGAGCTTCAAGCTTCAAGCTTCAAGCTTCAAGCTTCAAGCTTCAAGCTTCAAGCTTCAAGCTACACTCTATTTCCCCTGAACCGTATTTGCCGATGTTTGTCGATTCCCATTGCCATCTCGATCGCCTCGATCCCCGTACCCATGACGGCGACGTCGCCGCCGCCCTGGAGGCCGCTCGGGCCCGCGACGTGCGCCAGTTCCTCGCCATCGCGGTGACCCTGGAAGAGGTGCCGGGCATCGCCGCCATCGCCCGCGATCACGACGACGTGGTGATCTCCGCGGGCGTCCATCCCCTGCACCGGGTCCCCGAGGAGCCCAGTGTGACCGCCATCAAGGAGTGCGCGGAGCGCTTCGAGGCGGTCGCCATCGGGGAGACCGGCCTCGACTACCACTACGACGGCGTGCCCCGGGAGGTGCAGCTCGAGCGCTTCCGTCGCCACCTGATCGCGGCCGCCGAGCTCGAGTTACCGGTGATCATCCACACGCGCGAGGCGCGGGAGGACACCCTGGCGTTGATTCGCGAGCACGTGGATCCGCGCGTCGGCGGGGTGCTGCATTGTTTCACCGAGGATCTGGACATGGCTCGGGAGGCCGTCGGTCACGGCTTCCATATCTCGCTGTCGGGCATCGTCACCTTCCGCAACGCGGCCTCGATCCGCGAGTTGGCCCGGCGCCTGCCGCTGGACCGGCTGCTGATCGAGACCGACAGCCCCTACCTGGCGCCGGTGCCGCATCGCGGCAAGCCCAACGAGCCGGCCTGGGTGGTGGAGGTGGCCGAGTGCATCGCCGCCGAGCGGGGCATCAGCGTCGAGGAGGTGGCCATGCAGACCACCGCCAACTTCTACCGACTGTTCAAGGCGGCCGCTCCCGAGGCGCCGGCCGAGGTGCGCGAGGCCCTGGCCCGCTCCGGCCTGGTCCCATAGCGTCGGGGCGCCGCGAGGAGGTATCCGTCATGAACCTGGATGCGTTGCTTTCCGGCATCGAACCGGATGGAGAGATTCCCCCGGTGGATCGCTGGGCCCCCGAGCACCAGGGCGAGCTCGACCTGACGATCGCCGCCGATGGCCGCTGGATCCACGAGGGGACCCCGATCCGCCGTCCGCGCCTGGTGCGCCTGCTGTCCACCATCCTGCGCCGGGAAACCGACGGCGACTATTGCCTGGTCACCCCGGCCGAGAAGCAGCGCATCCGGGTCGAGGACAGGCCCTTCCTCGTCGTCGATGCCGACCGGGACGACGCCGGCGACTGGTGGCTGACCACCAACGTCGGCGATCGGGTACGCCTCGACGCCGACCATCGCCTCACGGTCACGCCGACCCCGCGAGGCGAGCCCGTGCCCGAGGTGCCGGTGCGCTTCGGCCTCTCGGCACGGCTGGGACGCAACGTCTTCTACCGGCTCGCCGAGGCCGCCGAGTCCCGCGGGGCAGAGCTCGGCCTGGAGAGCCGCGGCGTCTGGCAGCCGCTGGGCCGGCGGGACGCGGAGTCGCCATGAGGTTGACCGCCGAGCAGCAGGCCGTGATGGTCCACGACGAGGGCCATGCCCGAGTGGCCGCGGTGGCCGGGGCCGGCAAGACCACCACCCTGGTGGCCCGGGTCCTGCAGGTGCTCGAGCAGGGGGTGTCGTCCACGCGCATCCTGGTGCTGATGTTCAACCGCTCGGCCAGGGAGGACTTCCAGGCCCGGCTGGGCGACCTGGCTCCTCCGGGGCAGGCGCTGCCCGACGTGCGCACCTTCCACTCCCTGGGGCACCGCCTCACCCAGAGCCTGACCCGTTGGGGCGTGTTGGCTCCCCGCCGGCTGCTCACCGCCGACTGGCAGCTGGAACGCCTGCTGCGCCAGGCCACCCAGCAGGCCCTGGAGGCGGTGCCCGACGGCGCCGAGACGGCCCTGGACGCCGACAAGCTCGAGGCGCTCGCTCACTTCTGCGGCCTGGTGAAGGCGGAGATGGCCGAGCCCGCCGAGCTCTATGCCCGGCTCGACTTCGGCGAGGACACCGGGCATTTCGTCGCCGCCTTCGAACACGCCGAGGCCCTGCTGGCCGACCAGGCCCTGATGACCTACTCGGACCTGCTCTATCGCCCGCTCCAGGCCCTGGAGGCCGATGCCGCCCTGCGGGCCCGGGTCCAGGGCTTCCTCGATCACGTGATCATCGACGAGTACCAGGACATCAACCCCACCCAGCAGCGCCTGCTGGCCGTACTGGCCGGCCGCGAGGCGGCGGTGATGGCGGTAGGCGACGCCAACCAGTGCATCTACGAGTGGCGTGGGGCCCACCCCGACACCATGCTGGAGGACTTCACCGCGACCTTCGGCGCCGCCCGGGACTACCCGCTGTCCACCACCTTTCGTCATGGCCATGCCCTGGCGCTGGCCGCCAACCATGCCATCGACGCGAACCGCCGACGCCCCGACCAGCTGTGCCTGGCCGCGCCGGGCAATCCCGATACCCGGCTGTCGGTGGGGCAGGGCGCCCAGGGTCTGCTCGATGCCCTCGCCACCTGGCGGCGGCAGGACCGTCGCCTCGACGAGGCCTGCCTGCTGGTGCGCAGCTGGGCCCTGTCGGTGCCGCTGCAGCTGGCGCTGCTGCGCGAGGGCATTCCCTTCCGCCTGCCACGGGAGGATCGCTTCGTGTTCCGCCTGCCGCTGGTGGAGGCCCTGACGGGCTACCTGAGCCTGGCCCTCGACCCTGGCCTGCTGCGCGATCCCGGTCACCTGCTGACCCTGCTGTCCCAGCCCACTCCCTTCGTGCCCCGGGAACGCCTGGCGGCGCTGGCCCACCGGCTGGCCGAGACGCAGCAGTGGCCCGAGCGCCAGGATCCCCTGATCGCCGGACTCAAGCCCCACCCGCGCCGCACCCTGAAGCGCCGTTGGGCCTTGCTGCGCGAGCTGCCCGGCCTGGCCGGCTGGTCGCCGGCCAGGCTGCTCCAGCACGTGATCGAGAGCGTGGACGCGGAGAAGGTGCTCAAGCGGGCGGCGGCGCGACGCGACAAGGGCGAGGAGGACGTGCGCCTGCTCGACGTCCTGGTCGAGCAGGCCGGCCAGACGCAGCGGCTCGGGGATTTCATCGAGCTGTTGCGACGACCGGTGGAGAACCGCGACGACGGTGTGCTGATCACCACGGTGCACGGTGCCAAGGGGCGGGAGTGGCCGCTGGTGGTGCTGGGCGGGGTCAACGAGGAAGACTTCCCCCACTACACCCGGGACAATCCCCTGACCCCATCGCGGCTCGAGGAGGAGCGGCGGCTGTTCTACGTGGCCATCACCCGGGCGCGGGAGCGGCTGGTGATGCTGCATGACGGCGGCGACCATCGTCCCAGCCGCTTCCTCGGCGAGACCGCCTGGGAAGACGGACAGCGGGTGGCCGAGCGTCTGGCCGAGGGTGACGAAACCCCGGTGCGGGTGACGCGCCCGGCACTGGTGCGCCGCTACCTCGAGGCTCAGGGGCGGGCGCTGGCCGTCGAGGCGGCCGTATCGCCGGCCGCGGTCACCGAACCCCTGGTCGACTACCGGGTCGGCCGGCGGTTGAGCCATGCGGTCTTCGGCGAGGGCGAGATCCGCGTGGTGGAGGGCGACCCGGACAACCCGGTGATCGAGGTCCGTTTCGACCAGGCCGGCCGGCGGCGGCTGATCGCCCGTCGGGCGCCCATCGAACTGCTGGATGGAGAACGCGCATGAACGAGGTGCTGATCGATGCCGCCGAACTGGCGAGCGCCCTGAAGGGCGATCGCCCGCCCCTGGTGCTGGATTGCCGGGCCCGGCTGGGGGATCCCGATGCCGGGGAGCGCCTGTGGCGCGAGGGACACGTGCCGGGGAGCCAGCACCTGGACCTGGATCGTGACCTGGCCGGCCCGCCGGGGGAGGGCGGGCGTCACCCGCTGCCCGACCAGGCGGCCTTCACGGCGGTGATCCGGCGCCTGGGCATCACCCCCGAGCGGCCGGTGGTGGTCTATGACGACATGGGCGGGCAGCTGGCCGCGGCCCGAGCCTGGTGGATGCTCGCCCGCTGGGCCGGCCATCCCGAGGTGCGCGTGCTCGACGGCGGCCTGCGCGCCTGGCAGGACGCCGGCGGCGAGTTGCCGCTCGGCCGCGAGCCCGCGCCCGTGCCCGGCGACTGGACCCCGCGCTATCGCGACGACGCCCGGGTCGGCGCCGAGGAGGTGTTTTCCGGCCGTGCCCTCAAGGTGGATGCCCGTGCCCGGGAGCGCTTCCGCGGCGAGGCCGAGCCGGTAGACCCGGTGGCGGGGCACATCCCCGGTGCGGTCTGCCGTCCCAGCGCGGAGAACCTCGACGCGACCGGGCGTTTCAAGGCCGCCGAGCTGCTGGATGCGGAGCTCCCCGAGGGCGAGACAGTCATCGCCTACTGCGGGTCCGGGGTCACCGCCTGTCACGATATCCTGGCCTACGCCATCGCCGGCCGGCCCCTGCCGCGGCTCTACCCCGGTTCCTGGAGCGAGTGGATCCGCGACCCGGCCCGCCCCCTCGCCACCGGCGACTGAGCCGGGCACCGGAAGCTGGAGGAGCGCCGCTTCGCGGCTGGAAGCTTGAAGCTGGAAGAGAAAACGCCCCGAAGGCCGAGGCCTGCGGGGCGTTTCTGTTTATGCTGGCTTCGAGCTTCGAGCTTCGAGCTTCGAGCTTCGAGCTTCGAGCTTCGAGCTTCGAGCTTCGAGCTTCCTTGCTGGCGCAGCCCGTAGCCCGTAGCCCGTAGCCCGTAGCCGGAGCTTACATATTCGGGTAGTTGGGCCCGCCACCACCTTCCGGCGCCACCCAGGTGATGTTCTGGGCCGGGTCCTTGATGTCGCAGGTCTTGCAGTGGATGCAGTTCTGGAAGTTGATCTGGAACTGCGGCTTGCCGTCCTCGTCCTCGACGACCTCGTAGACGCCCACGGGGCAGTAGCGCTGGGCCGGTTCGGCGTAGTCCGGCAGGTTGTCGCGGATCGGCAGGTCCGGATCGGCCAGCCGGAGGTGGCAGGGCTGGTCCTCCTCGTGGTTGGTGTTGGACAGGAACACCGAGGAGGGCTTGTCGAAGGACAGCTTGCCGTCGGGCTTGGGATAGTCGATCTTCTCGCATTCGGCGGCCTTCTTGAGGGCCGCGTGGTCCGGCACGGTGTCGTGCAGGGTCGGCAGCTTGCCGCCGACGAGCTGGTCGAGGAAATTGTAGGCGCCGCCGACCACGGTGCCGTACTTGTGGATCGCCGGGCCGAAGCTGCGGGTCTCGTCGAGCTCCTTGTAGGCCCAGCTGGCCTGCCACCGGTCCGTGAAGGCGGTGAGCTCGCGACCACTCTCGTCGCCCGCGGCGATCGCCTCGAAGACGCTCTCGGCGGCCACCAGGCCGGACTTCATGGCGGTATGCAGGCCCTTGATCTTGGCGAAGTTCAGGGTGCCGGCGTCGCAACCGATCAGCAGCCCGCCGGGGAAGGTCATCTTCGGCAGGCAGTTGAGCCCGCCCTTGGCGATGGCCCGGGCGCCGTAGGCGACCCGGGCCCCCCCCTCCAGGTGCCGGGCGAGCACCGGATGGTGCTTCATGCGCTGGAATTCGTCGAAGGGCGACAGGTAGGGGTTCTGGTAGGACAGGTCCATGATCAGGCCGACCACCACCTGCGCGTTCTCGGCATGGTAGAGGAACCAGCCGCCGTGGGTGTGCTTGTCCAGGGGCCAGCCGGAGCCGTGCAGCACCAGGCCGGGCTCGTGCTTGTCGGCGGGGACGTCCCACAGCTCCTTCAAGCCGATGCCGTAGTGCTGCGGGTCCTTGCCGGCCGCCAGGTCGAAGCGCTCGATCAGGCGCTTGCCGATATGGCCCCGGGCGCCCTCGGCGAACAGGGTGTACTTGGCGCGCAGCTCCATGCCGGGCATGTAGCTGTCCTTGGGCTGGCCGTCGGCGCCCACGCCCATGTCGCCGATCAGGATGCCCTTGACCACCTCGTCCTCGACGATCGCCTCCTGGGCGGCGAAGCCGGGGAAGATCTCCACGCCGAGCGCCTCGGCCTGCTCGGCCAGCCAGCGGCAGAGGTTGCCCGCGCTGATCACGTAGCGGCGGGAGTCGCCACTCGTGAGGTCACCGCCGGTGTTGTGCATGGTCTTGGGGACCAGGGCGTTGGGGAGCTTCTGGGCCTTCTCGGCGTCCTTGAGCAGGTAGAGCTCGTCGCGCACGGCGGGGGTGGTCAGGGGGGCGCCGCGCTCCTCCCAGTCGGGGAACAGCTCCTGGAGGGCGCGGGGCTCGAAGACGGCCCCGGAGAGGATGTGGGCCCCCACCTCGGAGCCCTTCTCGACCACGCAGACGGTCAGCTCCTGCTCGGCCTCGTTGGCCTGCTGCATCAGGCGGCAGGCCGCCGAGAGGCCGGCGGGTCCGGCGCCGACGATGACCACGTCGAACTCCATGGAGTCGCGTTCCACTTGTTCTGTCATAGGTTCTCTCTCCTCCCACGGCGACGACGCCCGGTGCCCTCAGGTACCACTAACGTCGCTAGAGTTAAAACGGTCGTTTGCTTCTAGGCATGCCTCATGATAGGCATAATAGCCGTAAAGGGTCACCCCTTACGATGGGTGAAGCGGCCACGATGGCCCCTTGCCACCATGGTGGGGATTGTTGCCGCCAGCGAGGATGTGGCAAATTGAAGGGGTTTTTCGGTGCGGCGCCTATCAAACGCTTGCATGAAACATATAACAGCATGCCGGCCGGTTCTATGGAGGGTGGGTATCACGTCCTCGTCACGTGAGGCTCGTCCTCGTCACCCAAGGTTCCGAGACTGAACCAAGCGAGGGCAATATGAAGGTACTCGTCGCGGTCAAACGCGTCATCGACTACAACGTCAAGATCCGGGTCAAGCCGGATAACAGTGACGTCGACCTCACCAACGTCAAGATGGCCATGAACCCTTTCTGCGAGATCGCCGTGGAGGAAGCGGTGCGTCTCAAGGAGAAGGGCGTGGCCAGCGAGATCGTCGCCGTGACCGTCGGCCCCAAGGCCGCCCAGGAGCAGCTGCGCACCGCCCTGGCGCTGGGGGCCGATCGCGCCATCCACGTTCAGACCGACGAGCGCGTCGAGTCGCTGGGCGCCGCCAAGGCGCTGGCCAAGGTGGTCGAAGACGAGCAGCCGGAGCTCACGATCCTCGGCAAGCAGGCCATCGACACCGACAACAACCAGACCGGCCAGATGCTCGCCGCGCTGACCAGTCGCCCCCAGGGCACCTTCGCCTCCGAGGTCGCGGTCGAGGACGGCAAGCTCAAGGTGACCCGCGAGATCGACGGTGGCTTGCAGACCGTCGAGCTGGCCCTGCCCGCGATCGTCACCACCGACCTGCGCCTGAACGAGCCGCGCTACGCCAAGCTGCCCGACATCATGAAGGCCAAGAAGAAGCCGCTGGACACCAAGACCCCGGAGGAGCTGGGCGTCGAGGTGGGAAGCAAGCTCAAGCTGGTCAAGGTCGAGCCGCCGGCCGAGCGCCAGGGCGGCGTCAAGGTGGGCTCCGTCGATGAGCTCGTGGACAAACTCAAGAACGAAGCCAAGGTGATCTCATGAGCATTCTGGTCCTTGCCGAACATCACGACGGTCAGCTCGCGGGTGCCACCGCCCATGTGGTCGCCGCGGCCCAGGCCATCGGCGGCGACATCGACGTGCTGGTGGCGGGCGAGAACGTCGGCGCCATCGCCGAGGCGGCCGCCAGGCTCGACGGGGTGAGCAAGGTGCGCGTCGCCGATGCCGCCGTCTACGCCCACCAGCTGGCCGAGCCCATGGGCGAGCTGCTGGCCGGCCTGGCCGGCGATTACTCCCACGTGCTGGCGGCGGCCTCCACCACCGGCAAGAACGTCCTGCCGCGCCTGGCCGCGCTCAAGGATGTCGCCCAGATCTCCGAGATCATCGCCGTGGAGAGCGCCGACACCTTCAAGCGCCCGATCTATGCCGGCAACGCCATCGCCACCGTGCAGAGCGAGGACGCGCTCAAGGTGATCACCGTGCGCGCCACCGCCTTCGACGCCGTGGACGAGACCGGCGGAGCGACCGTCGAGGCCGTCGAGGCCAGCGTCGACAACGCCCTGTCGTCCTTCGTCGGCGAGGAGCTCGCCGAGAGCGACCGGCCCGAGCTGGGGGCGGCCAAGGTGGTCATCTCCGGCGGCCGCGGCATGGGCAGCGGCGAGAACTTCAAGCTGCTCGAGGGCATCGCCGACAAGCTGGGCGCGGCCATCGGCGCCTCGCGCGCCGCGGTGGACGCGGGCTTCGTGCCCAACGACATGCAGGTCGGCCAGACCGGCAAGATCGTCGCCCCGGAGCTCTATATCGCCGTGGGCATCAGTGGGGCCATCCAGCACCTGGCGGGCATGAAGGACTCCAAGGTGATCGTGGCGATCAACAAGGACGAGGAGGCGCCGATCTTCCAGGTGGCCGATTATGGCCTGGTGGCGGATCTGTTCGAGGCCCTGCCGGAGCTGGAACAGAAGCTCTAACTGCTTCTTTCATAACCAGCCCAGGAGATGAGCTGTTCCGGCGACAAGCTCCGGAGTGCCGGACCATCGCGAGGGCGCTGTAAACCCGTCCATGGGCGCTACTATTGCCGTCCATGGTCAAAAGACCCTCGCTTCACCTTGTCCCCGGCGCTCATCTCCTCTGAACTTTAGAACGATGTTCCAAGGCCACATGGCCTGATCGTGAAACGGGCCGAGCTCTTCGAGGCGCTGCCGGAGCGGGAGCAGAAGCTTTCAGTCAGCGGAACGGGGCGCGACCTTCCCTGTCGCGCTCTCGGCAACCGCCGGCCTGGTCGCGGACCTGGTCGAGGCGCGGCCCTCGCTCGAGAGCCAGCTGCAGGCGACAGATCGCGCCCTTTCCGGTCGCGACCCGGGGCCGGCTTCCTTGCGGGGGAGCCGGCCCTGTCGCGTCTGGCGGACTCAAGATATTGATAACTATTCTTGTTCAGGGTAGGGTGCATCGCACCTGTGCACCTTTCGGGAGACGAGCGTGCCCTACCCACATCCATGGATCCGCCGGAGCCTGGCCCGCCTGTCGCTGGTGCTGGCCACCACGGCGGCCGCCGAGCCGACGCTGCGCGAGGAGACCCTCGACGCCCAGCGCACCCAGGCCGAGCTGCAGGCGCGCATCGATGCCGCCGACGAGGCGGTGCGAGACAGGCTCCAGGCCCTGCGCGAGGCCCGCGAGGAGATCCGGCGCCTGAGGCGCTACAACGCCGAGCTGGCGCCCCTGGTCGAGCGCCAGGCCGCCACCCTGGCCGAACGCCGAGAGGCGCTGGACACCTTGTCCCAGACCCGCGAGGCCCTGCCGGGGCTGATGCGCGGCATGGTCGAGCGCCTGCGTGCCTGGGTGGAAGGCGACATGCCCTTCCTGCGCGACGAGCGCCTGGCCCGGGTGGAGAGCCTCGAGACCCTGCTGGCCGACCCGGAACTCGACACCGCCGAGAAGCTGGAGCGGGTGCTGGCCGCCTGGCGCGCCGAGCTCGACTACGGCCGCGAGCTCGACGCCTGGCGCGGCGAGCTGCCCGGCGCCCCCCCCCGGGAGGTGGACTTCCTGCGCCTGGGCCGGGTGGGCTGGTACTACCTGACTCCCGACGGCCGCCGGGGCGGCGTCTGGCAGGCCGAGTCGGGCGAGTGGCGCCTCCTGGACGAGACGGCCCTCGCCGAGGTCCGCAAGGGGCTGGCCATCGCCCGTGAGCAGCGCGCCCCGGCCCTGCTTGACCTGCCCGTCTCGCAACCTGTCTCGATGCCCGGGGAGGACGCCTGATGACCCTGAAGCCGATTCTGCGCGGCGCGCTGGCCGGCCTGCTGCTGGCGGGGACGCCGCTGCCGGTCCTGGCCCAGGAGGACGCCGCGGCGACGGACGCTCCCCTCGAGACCCTGCGCGCCGAGCGCGAGGCCGCCGAGGCTCGGGACCGGGCGCGACTGGCCGAACTGGTCGACGACGAGCAGGCCCTCGACGCCGCCCTCGCCGAGGCCCGTGCCGAGCTGGCCGAGGTACGCGAGCGCCGCGCGACCCTGGATGGCCGGCAACAGGCCCAGACCGCCGAACTCGAGGCTCTCCAGGCTCGCCGTCAGGAGCAGGGCGGCGATCTCGAGGCGGTCTTCGACGCGGTGGCCGGCGTCAGCGGCGAGCTGCGCGACGACCTGAGCGCCGGCTGGCTGACCCTGGGCGCCGAGGCCGGGCTGCCGCCGCGCCTGGCGGCCGACGGCATCCTGCGCGCCGAGCAGCTCGCCACCCTGGCCGACAGCCTGATGGGCCTGACCGCCGAGACCGCCCGCGTGGTCGGCCTGACGGCGCCGGTGGCCGGGGCCGATGGCGAGGTGGCCGAGCGCGCCGTGATCCGCCTCGGCGACCTGCTGGCGGCCAGCGACGGCCGGTTGCTGGAGCGCGCCGGCGAGGACGGCCGCCTGGCGGTGCTGCCGCATACCCCGGCCGGGGTGGCCGAACGCCTGCGGGCCTTCCAGGACGGCGAGGGCGAGGTGGTATCCTTCGATCCCACCGATGGCCGGGTCCTCGAGGCCCTGGCCCGGCAACCGACGCTCTGGGAGCGCTTCCGGCAGGGCGGCGCCGTGGGCTATGTGGTGGTGGCCCTGGGCCTCGGCGGCCTGCTGGTGGCGCTCGGCCAGTACCTCTACCTGCTGCGGGTCACCGTGACCCTGCGCCGCCAGCTGGGCGACCTCGAACGGCTGCGCGACGACAACCCCCTGGGCCGGGCGCTCCAGCGGTTCCAGGCCCTCGGCCCCGGCCACGCCCCCGAGGCCCTGGAGGCGCGTCTCGACGAGGCGCTGCTCGCCGAGCAGCCGCGCCTCGAGCGCGGCCAGGGCCTGGTCAAGATGCTCGCCGCGGTGGCCCCGCTGCTGGGCCTGCTGGGCACGGTCACCGGCATGATCGTGACCTTCCAGTCGATCACCGTGTTCGGCACCGGCGACCCCCAGCTGATGGCCGGCGGCATCAGCCAGGCGCTGGTCACCACGGTGCTCGGGCTGATCACCGCCGTGCCGCTGCTGTTCGCCCACACGGCGCTGTCCAGCCGCAGCCGGGCGCTGATCGGCACCCTGGAGGGCAGGGCCAGCGCCGTGCTCGCCGACACCCTGGAGGCCGCCCGAACCGCCTCCCCGACCGTGGCGCCGCGCCATGCCGATGCCCTGGCTTGAGCCGCTGGCCCGGCTGGTCGAGGCCGGGGGGCCCGTCCTGGTGGTCATCGTCGGCGTGGCTGTGCTGCTGTTCTCGCTGGCCCTGGAGCGCTGGTGGTTCTTCCGCCTCCATTACCGCCAGGCGCGCCGGGCCCTGGTGGACCACTGGGTGGCCAGGGCCGACCACGTCAGCTGGAGCGCCCTGACCCTGCGCGAGGTCTGGACCCGGGAGCTGATCGCCCGGCTGCGCGGCCCGCTGCCCTGGCTGAAGCTGCTGGTGGTGATCTGCCCGCTGCTGGGCCTGTTGGGCACCGTGACCGGCATGATCGCGGTGTTCGACAGCCTGGCCGTCAGCGAGGTCAACCAGGCCCGGGCCATGGCCGACGGCGTGGCCCGGGCCACCCTGCCCACCCTGAGCGGCATGGCGGTCTCGGTGGTGGGCCTGCTGTTCATCGCCCGTCTCGAACACATCATCCGGCGCGAGGACCAGCGGCTGCACGACCGCCTGGCCCGTGCCGCGGAGGACGCCCATGCGTAGACGCCGACTGGCCGCCGCCGGCGAGGAGACCAGCGAGGTCAACCTGACCCCGATGCTGGACGTGGTCTTCATCATGCTGATCTTCTTCATCGTCACCACCAGCTTCATCAAGGAGAGCGGGGTGGAGATCGAGCGCCCCGAATCCAGCGCGGCGACCCCGCGCCCGGACGTCCAGGTGCTGGTGGCGATCACCCCGGAAGGGGCGGTCTGGGTCGACGGCGAGCCGGTGGACCTGCACCGGGTGGGCCCCAGGGTGGCCGGCCTGGTCAGCGACGACGGCTCGGTGGTGATCCAGGCCGATCGCGAGGCGGCCACCGGCGTGCTGATCGAGGTGATGGATCGCCTGCGCGAGGAAGGCGTCGAGCAGGTGGCCGTGGCCGCCCAGCGGAGCGGCGCCTGATGCGCCTGCCGGTCTCGCTGCTCGCCGGCACGACGCTGACGCTGGCGCTGTTCCTGCTGCTGGCGCTCCTGGTGGTGCCGCCCCAGGCCGAACCCGAGCCGCGCCAGGAGCTGACCATGGCGCTCGCCGAAGTGCCGGCCGAACCGGCGACGGAGCCGGAGCCGGCCTTCGCCGCGCCGCCCCCGCCGCCCAGCGCCCCCACGCCACCTCCCGAGCCGGCCCCGGCGCCACGGGTGGACAGTGCCATCGCCCTGCCCGAACCTGAACTGCCGCCCATGGAGATGCCGGAGGTGCCCCTGGACGAGGCCCTGCCGGAGCTCACCGAGACCCCGCCGGAGCCCGAGCCCGATCCCCGGCCGGAACGTGAGCCGGAGCCGGCCCCGGCGCCCAGCCCCGAACCGGCACCCCGGCCCGCCGCACCCCCGGCGGCCACCGCCGAGCCGGTCGCCCGGGAGCCGGTGGACGTGGGCACCTCGGCCCAGGCGACCCGTCGCGTGCCCCCGGAGTATCCCGCCCGGGCCCGTCGCCGCGGCCTCCAGGGCCATGTGGTGGTGCAGTTCATCATCGCCCCGGATGGCGGGGTCGAGCGCGGCAGCATCGAGGTCGTCGAGGCCGATCCCCGCGGGGTCTTCGATCGCGCCGCCCGCCGGGCCATCGCCGACTGGCGGTTCGTCACCGCCGAGGGGCGCCGCCTGGCACGGCAACGCCTGGAATTCCGGTTGAGGTAGCCGCCATGACACCACGTCTCCCCTTGGCCGGCCTGATCGCCGGCGCCTGGCTGGCGCTGGCCGGGCCCGCCCTGGCCGCCCCCTCGTTGCCGGGCGGCATCATCCGCGACCTGGAGGGCCTGGAACGGAGGCTCCAGGCCGGGGACCTCGACACCGTGCGGGGCCGGGCCCTGGCCCAGGCCGAGCGCCTGGCCGGCGGCAACGCCGCCGACCGCTGGGCGCGCGCCCTCTACCTGCAGCTCGCCGCCGCCGCCGAGGGGCGTCGCGGCGACGCCGCGGCCGCCGCCGGACACCTGGCCGAGGCTCGGGCGATCGAGGGCGTCGAGCGCGCCCAGGCCGACCGCTGGTTGCGCCAGGAGGCCGGGCTACGCCTGCGGGCCGGCCAGGCCGAGCGGGCCCGGACGCTGCTCGCCGACTGGTTCCGCCGCCATCGCGGAGAGCCCGAGGATCACTGGCTGATGGCACGCTTGCTGGCCGCCGAGACGGACTGGGAGGGGGCGGCGCGCTGGGTCAGGCGTGCCCTGGAAGCCGGCGGTGAGCCGGACGAGACGGAGGCCTCGCTCGCCGCCGCCGTGCTGCAGCGCGCCGGCGAGGTGGCCTCGGCGCTGGCCGTGCTGGAGCGCCGGCTGGAGGGCGCCGAGGGCGATCCGGAAGCCTGGCGCCGGGCGACGGCCCTGGCCCAGCGGCTGGGCGACGCCGGCCGGGCGGCGGCGATCTGGGAGGCGGGATGGCGCCGCGGCGCGCTCGCCGGGCGCGACGATCTCCGCCAGCGCATCCGCCTGCATCTGGCCGGCGGTACACCGGCCCGCGCCGCCGAACTGCTCGCCGCCGCCCTGGAGGAGGGTACGCTCGCCGATGACCTGGCCAACCGCCGCCTGCTGGCCCGAGCCTGGCAGGCGGCGCGGGACCGCGAGCGGGCCCTGGCCGCCTGGGAGCGGCTGGCCGAGCGCAGCGACGCCGGCGAGGATTGGTTGCAGCTGGGCCAACTGGCCCATGGCTGGGGGATGTGGGCACTCGCCGAACGGGCCCTTTCGCGGGCCCTGGCACTGGGCGAACCGGAGGCCGCCGCCTGGCTGGCCAGCCTGCCGGGGCAGGAAGGCCGCGGAGTGGCCGGTGATGCCGGCTCCGCCGAGGGGAATCAGTCGTCCAGTTCGGTCCACACCGGGGCGTGATCCGAGGGCTTCTCCATGCCCCGCAGCTCGTAGTCGATCCCGGCCTCCCGGACCTTCTCGGCCAGCGCCGGGGTGACCAGGATGTAGTCGATGCGCAGGCCGCGCTTGGGGTCGCGTTCGAAGCCCCGGGAGCGGTAGTCGAACCAGCTGAAGCGGTCGTCCACCTCCGGGTGACAGATCCGGTAGCTGTCGGTCAGCCCCCAGCCCTTGATGCCCTCGAGCCACTCCCGTTCCACCGGCTGGAAGCTGGTCTTGCCCTCGCGCAGCCAGCGCTTGCGGTTGGCCTCGCCGATGCCGATGTCGATGTCTTCAGGGGAGATGTTGAAGTCGCCCATGATCGCCAGGCGCTCCTCGGGGGAGTGGTGCTCGTCGAGCAGCCGCTGGAGCTGGGCGTAGAACGCCCGCTTGTGGGGGAACTTCACCGGGTGATCGACGTTCTCGCCCTGGGGGAAGTAGCCGTTCCACACGGTCAGCGGCTCGCCGTCCGCCCCGCGCAGGCGCACCCCGATCAGCCGGCGCTGGGCCTCCTCGCCGTCGTCCGGGAAGCCCCGGTAGACGGCCTCGGGCTCCTGCCGGCACAGCAGCGCCACGCCGTAGTGGCCCTTCTGGCCGTGGAAGTAGACGTGATAGCCCATGGCCTCCACCGCGGCCACCGGGAACTCGCTGTCCTGGACCTTGGTTTCCTGCAGGCCGATCACGTCCGGCCGGTGCGCCTCGATCAGCGCCTCGAGCTGGTGGAGGCGGGCGCGAATGCCGTTGATGTTGAATGACACCAGGCGCATCGGTCAGTCGTCCTTGTCGTGGGGCTTGTCGGGATGGATGGCGATCGACTGGCCGGCTTCCTGGCGGGCCAGCTTGCGGGCCGCCTGCAGCTTGCGCTGCTGGCGCTTCTTCTGGGTGTAGCGGCGCGACGAGGTCACCTCGTCGGGGTTCTCGTGGCGCCACTTCTTGTAGTCCTTGCGCCGGCCGGTGCGAATCGTCACCTTGTCGGCCAGCGAGCGGGTCTTCTTCTTGCGCGTCATGACGCAGGCTCCTTGGGTAATGGGCGCCATTCTATCAGCCTCGGGGGTGGCGCTTCGACAGTGGGCGCGCCCTCGGCGCCGGAGACTGGTACAATGGTCGTTTGCGTCACGCATCCACCCATCGACGCTTTCCATCCACCCCATGGACGAGACAGCACAGCCTATGAGCGAGTCGGATCAGACCACAGCACCGGCCCAGACCGAGAACCGCAAGCCCAAGCGTCGCCGCCGCAAGCCGCGCCGTCGCCAGTCGAACTGGGACCTGCGCCAGTTCCAGGTCCCCGCCGTGGCGGGCAAGTGGCGCTTCCATGACTTCGATCTCCCGCTGCCGCTGATGCGCGCCATTCATGCCCAGGGCTTCGAGTACTGCACTCCGATCCAGGCCGAGGCGCTGCGCCATACCCTGCTGGGCGGCGACGTCGTCGGCAAGGCCCAGACCGGCACCGGCAAGACCGCCGCCTTCCTGATCTCGATCCTGGCCTACTTCCTCGAGGAGGAGGCGCCGGACGGCCAGAAGCCCGGCGCGCCCAGGGCACTCATCGTGGCTCCCACCCGCGAGCTGGCGCTGCAGATCGAGAAGGACGCCAAGGCACTGGCGCGCTTCACCCAGCTCAACGTCGCCAGCGTCGTGGGCGGGATGGACTACCAGAAGCAGCTCGAGGGACTGGGCAAGAAGCTCGACATCCTGGTGGCCACCCCGGGCCGGCTGCTGGATTTCCACCAGCGGCGGGACGTCGACCTCACCCAGGTCGAGGTGCTGGTGCTCGACGAGGCGGATCGCATGCTCTCCATGGGCTTCATTCCCGACGTCAAGCGCATCATTCGCCATACGCCGAAGAAGGAGGAGCGTCAGACCTTCCTGTTCTCGGCCACCTTCACCGAGGACATCCTCAACCTGGCCAGCCAGTGGACCCATGACCCGGCCCACGTCGAGATCGAGGTCACCGTCGACAATGCCGCGGACATCGACCAGCGGGTCTACCTGGTCAGCGACGAGGACAAGCAGCGCCTGCTGGTCAATCTCCTGCAGCAGGAGAGCTTCGACCGGGTGATGGTCTTCGGCAACCGCCGCGACCTGGTGCGCAAGCTCGACGAGCTGCTCAAGAAGGCCGGCATCAACGCCGCCATGCTCTCCGGCGACGTGCCCCAGAACCAGCGTATCCGCACCCTGGAGCGCTTCCGCGAGGGCGAGATCCAGGTGCTGGTGGCCACCGACGTGGCCGGCCGCGGCATCCATATCGAGGATGTCAGCCACGTGATCAACTATACCCTGCCCGAGGACCCGGAGGACTACGTCCACCGCATCGGCCGCACCGGGCGCGCCGGCGCCAAGGGCACCTCGATCAGCTTCGTGGGCGAGGAGGACGCCTTCTCCCTGCCGGAGATCGAGCGTTTCATCAACGACAAGCTGCCCTGCGAGCATCCGCCCGAAGGACTGTTGTAAGCTCTTAGCTTTAAGCTCGAAGCTGGAAGAGAAAAACACCGGCTGTGGCGGAAGCCAGAGCCTCCTCCGAGTGGCACTGGTGTGACTTCCAGCTTCCAGCTTCTGGCTTCCAGCTAGGAATTTTATGCTTGATGAGGCCCTGAAGGGCGAGATCCAGGCCGCCTATCGGCGGGTCCTCGAGGGGCTCGACCTGACGCCGCGCTATGGCCAGCGGCTGATGATCGCCGAGATCGCCCGCACCCTGGCGGGCATCGAGGCCGACGACGCCGGTCGGCGCACCAGCGACGAGCACGTCTGCGTGCTGGAGGCCGGCACCGGCACCGGCAAGACCCTGGCCTACCTGCTGGCCGCGTTGCCGGTGGCCAAGGCCCACGGCAAGCGCCTGGTGGTGGCCACCGCCACCGTGGCCCTGCAGGAGCAGGTGCTGCACCAGGACCTGCCGGCGCTCAAGGCCCACAGCGGCCTGGCCTTCGACTACGCCCTGGCCAAGGGCCGCGGGCGCTACGTCTGCGTGGCGCGCCTCGACCAGGCCATGGACGGCGGCGAGGACAACCCCACCCTGTCGCTCTTCGAGCAGGCCCTGGACAGCGGCGGCGACGACTTCCAGTCGCTCGTGCAGTCCCTCGGCGAGGCCTACGGCAACGGCCGCTGGGCCGGCGACCGCGACAGCTGGCCCGAGGCCATCGAGGACGGCCACTGGCGCCGGCTCACCGTGGACCACCGCCAGTGCACCAACCGCCGCTGCGGCCATTTCGGCGCCTGCGCCTTCTTCCGCGCCCGCCGCGACCTGGACAGCGCCGACGTCATCGTCGCCAACCACGACCTGGTGCTGGCCGACCTGGCCCTGGGCGGCGGCGTGGTGCTGCCGGACCCTGGAGATTGCATCTACGTCTTCGACGAGGGCCACCACCTGCCGGACAAGGCGCTCAACCATTTCACCCATCGGTTCGCGGTGGGCGGCGGCCTGCGCTGGCTGCGGACCCTCAAGAAGTCGCTCACCGAGCTCAACCAGGCGCTGGCCGTACAGCCCACCCTGGCCCGTCTGCTGGCGAGCCTGCCCCAGCTCTTCGAAGCGGTGGAGCCCCGGCTCGCCGAGGCCTTCGCCCTGGGCCACCAGCTGGCCGGCCGCCCGGAAGGACTGGGGGACGGCGAGGACGGTGCCCAGCACCGCTTCGAGATGGGCCGGGTGCCGGAGGCCCTGCGCGAGCAGGCCGACGGCCTGGTGACGCTGTTCGCCGAGCTGTCGCGGACGATGGAGTCCATGGCCGACATCCTGCGCGAGAGCCTCGACCCCGAGAAGTCCACCGGGCTGCCCCGGGAGCAGGCCGAGCCCTGGCTGCCGCTGGTGGCGCTGCTCCATGGTCGGGCGCTGGAGGCCCACGCCCTGTGGCAGGCCTTCGCCGAGCCGGATCCCGAGGGCGAGCCGCCCCGGGCCCGCTGGCTGACCCTGGAACGCTTCGGCGGCGAGCCGGAGCTGACCTTCTCGGCGAGTCCGGTGTCCGCCGCCCACACCCTGGCGAAGTCGCTGTGGGGGCGCTGCCATGGCGCCGTGGTGACGTCCGCGACGCTCACCGCGCTCGGCCGTTTCGAGCGCCTCCAGGAACGCGCCGGGCTGGCCAACCGTTACCGCTACCAGCGCCTGCCGAGCCCCTTCGACTATTCCCGGGCGGTGCTCAGCGTGCCTCGTGAGGCGGCGGATCCCGCCGACCGCGAGGGGCACGAGCGGGCCATCGTCGACTTCGTCGAGAGTCTGGGGAAGGACGAGGCGGTGCTCGCGCTGTTCTCCTCCCGGGCCCAGCTGCGTGGCGTGGAGCGGGCTCTTTCCGATGCCACCCGCAAGCGGGTGCTGGCCCAGGACCGCCTGCCCAAGCGCGAACTGGTGGAGCGCCACCGCGCCCGGGTCGACAAGGGGGAGGGCAGCATCCTCTTCGGCCTGGCGAGCTTCGCCGAGGGGATCGACCTGCCCGGCGACTACCTGACCCATGTGGTCATCACCCGACTGCCCTTCGCCGTGCCCGACGACCCGGTGGGGGCGACCCTGGCGGAATGGATCGAGCAGCAGGGCGGCAATCCCTTCATGCGCATCAGCGTTCCCGACGCCTCGATCAAGCTGGTCCAGGCCTGCGGCCGGCTGATCCGCAAGGAGGCCGACCGCGGCCGCATCACCTTGCTCGATCGGCGAGTCCTCACTCGCCGATACGGCCGCGCCCTGCTCGATGCCCTGCCGCCCTTCGTCCGCGAGATCGAGGGAGTGGTGCAGGACGCGAGATGAAGCTGATCCTCAGCCGCAAGGGCTTCGATACGGCCGCCGGGGGCGTGCCCAGCCCGATCCTGCCCGACGGACGGATGATCGCGCTGCCCATCCCGGACGAGCGGTCGGTGATCCCCTACGGCGAGATCACCCACCAGGGCGAGCCGCTGGGGCCCCTCGTGGCCGACCTGACCCGCGGCAGGATCGCCCCCGACACCCGGGCCCACCTGGACCCCGACCTCGTGGCGGACAGCCTGCCGCGCCGGCCGGGCTGGCGACTGCTCTTCGGCCAGATGGGCCAGGCCCAGAGCCACCTGCGCAATCAGGGCGTCGGCCCGGGGGATGTCTTCCTGTTCTTCGGCCTCTTCCGTCGCGTCGAACACCTCGACGGCGCCTGGCGCTTCGGGGCCGACGCCCGGCCCTGTCATCTGCTCTGGGGCTGGATGCAGGTGGGCGAGGTGCTGCCCCTGGACGGCGTCCCGGCCGGTGCCTACGGCTGGGCCGACTATCATCCCCATCGGCAGCGGGGAGACGTCCTCCACAACGTGCTCTATCTCGCCCGGAGGCGGCTAGAGCTCGAGGGACTCGGCACGACGTTGCCGGGCGCCGGGATCTTCCCCGGCTATTCCCCCGAGCGCCGGCTGACGGCCCCGGACGCCGAGAGGGTCTCCGCCTGGAGGCTGCCGTCCTGGTTCCATCCGGGGGAGGGCCGGCCGCCGCTGAGCTATCACGCCGACCCGACACGCTGGCGGCGGCAGGCGGAGCACACCGCCCTGCAGGCCGTCGCCCGAGGCCAGGAATTCGTGCTGGACGCCGAGGCCTATCCCGAGGCGCTTCCCTGGGCGGGCGAGCTCATCCGGCGCGGGGCCTGAGGGGCCGGGCCACGGACGGTTCACCGCGATCCGGCCGATGCCCCCCGGCGATGTCGTCCCGCTGCCGATTCAGCCAGGCATACCAGTCATCGAGGCCCTCGCCACGAGTGGCGGAGAGGGGGATCACCTCGATGTCGGGATTGACCCGCCGGGCGAAGGCGATGCACGCCGTCACGTCGAAGTCGACATGCGGCAGCAGGTCGATCTTGTTGAGGATCATCAGCCGGGCGCTGCGGAACAGGTGAGGGTACTTGAGCGGCTTGTCGGTCCCCTCCGTCACCGAGAGGATCGCCACCTTGGCGGCCTCGCCGAGGTCGAACAGGGCGGGGCAGACCAGGTTGCCGACGTTCTCGATCATCACCAGCGATCCCGGCGGTGGCGCCAGCCGGTCGAGGGCACCGGCGATCATGTCGGCATCCAGGTGGCATCCCGTGCCGGTGTTGATCTGCACCGCCCGGCAGCCGGTGGCGCGGATGCGCTCCACGTCGAACTGCGTCTCCTGGTCGCCCTCGATCACCCCGATCGACGGCGGGTCCGTCCGATTGCGAAGGGTGCGTTCGAGCAGCGTGGTCTTGCCGGCCCCCGGCGAGCTCACCAGGTTCAGGGCCAGGATGCCCCGCGCCGCGAGCCAGGCGCGGTTGCGTTCGGCCAGGCGGTCGTTCTCGGCCAGCACCGCCTGCTCGAGAGGCACCGTGGTGCCGTGAGCCCCCGCCACCGCCGCCGCCGGATCGGAAGCTCCGTCAGGCGGGGTCGCCCGAGCCCCCGGAGGCGCAGCGGTATCGAGGGTCAGGATCTCGCCGGTGGCGGGATCGGTCAGCCGGGGGAGGGCGCCGTCGGAACAACCGCAGGTCGTGCACATCAGGACATCTCCTCGATCTCCATCGATCGGATTCTGAGCTCGTCGCCGCCGCTCGGCGGGTCCAGGTCCACCGAGCCGCACTCGCAGGCGGCCAGCAGGTCGAACATCGTCACCTCTCGTCCGCACCGACGGCAGCGGCTGCGGCCGGGGCAGGCGAGGATCTCGAGCTCGGAGCCCTCCAGTGGCGTGGCGCGAGTCGCGACCTCGTAGCAGAAGCGCAGGGCCTCGGGCATCACGCAGGTGAGCGTGCCCACCTCCAGCGTCACGCGCCGCACCCGGGCCTCGCCGGCGCGCTCGGCGCAGACCTCGACGATGCGTCGGGCGACGGTCAACTCATGCATCCTCGCGCTCCCGAAACGTCGCGCCGATCAGCAGATGCGGGGCAACTGCTCGCCGACCAGCATGTCGACGATACGCCCTCCGCCGAAGCCGGTGTGCAGGATGACGCGGCCCGCCGGGGCCGAGTCGATCTCGCCGATCAGGGCGGCATCCCGCCCCGCCGGATGCGCCCGCATCGCCGCCAGGGCGGCCTCGGCCCGGTCCGGCGGCACGACCGCCGCCAGGAGGCCCTCGTTGGCGTAATAGAGCGGGTCGAGCCCCAGGATCTCCGAGACTCCCTTGACGGTCTCGCGCACGGGCAGGGCCGCCTCGTCGAGGTGAACGCCGATCCCCGCCGCCCGGGCGAACTCGTTGAGCACCGTCGCCAGCCCGCCGCGGGTGGCGTCGCGCAGGCAATGGACGTCGGGGCAGGCTTCCCGCAGGGCATCGATCAGGCCGTTCAGCGGCCGGGTGTCGCTCGTGACGGGCACCTCCAGGGCGAGGTCGTCGCGGGCGGCGAGGATCGCCACGCCGTGGTCGCCGATACAACCGTTGACCAGCACCCGGTCGCCGGGGCGCGCCCGGGTGGCGGCGATCTGGACCCCGGCGGGAATCACGCCCACCCCGCTGGTGGTGAGGAACAGCTTGTCCGCCCCGCCGCGTGGCACCACCTTGGTGTCGCCGGTGACGATGGCGACGCCGGCGGCGGCGGCGGCCCGCTGCATGGACGCGGCGATGCGGCGCAGGTCGGCGACGGGAAAGCCCTCCTCGAGGATCACCGCGCATGACAGGAAACGCGGGCGCGCGCCCGACACCGCCAGGTCGTTGACGGTGCCGTTCACCGCCAGCTCGCCGATGTCGCCGCCGGGGAAGAACAGCGGATCGACCACGTAGGAATCCGTGGTGAAGGCCAGGCGATCGCCGTCGCGGGCGAGGTCGGCCAGCGCGAAGCGGGCCTGGTCCTCCAGCGGGGCCAGGGCCGGATTGTCGAAGGCCGCGACGAAGACGTCGTCGACCAGGTCGCGCATCGCCTTGCCCCCGCTGCCGTGGGCGAGGGTCACGGTACCGTCGCGGACCCGGCCGCTGCGCCGGCCGATCGGCGAGAGGGGCGTCGAGGCGGCGTCGTTCATGTCGGCTTCTCCTGGCTCGTGGCGGGATGGTCGGCGGCGTCGCGGGAGGCGAGGCCGTCGACGGCCTCGGTGCGATCCCGGCGCGGAGGGCCGGCCGGGTCGCCGTATCGGTAGACGGCGGCGCAGGCCCCCTCCGAGGACACCATCAGCGAGCCCAGGGGGGTCTCCGGCGTGCAGGCCGTGCCGAACACCTTGCACTGACGGGGCTTGATCGCGCCCTTGAGCACCTCGCCGCACTGGCAGGCCTTGGGATCGGCGATGCGGAGGTTGGGCAGGGAGTACCGGCGTTCGGCATCGAAGCGGGCATAGGCCTCGTTCAGGCGCACCCCGGAGTGATCGATGGAGCCCAGGCCGCGCCATTCGAAGAACTCGCGCAGCCGGAAGACCCGCTGCACCGCGCGCAGTGCCGCCGCGTTGCCGGCCTCGGGCACCACGCGCCGGTACTGGTTCTCCACCTCGCAGCGTCCCTCGTCGAGCTGGACCATGACCATCCAGATGGCCTGCAGGATGTCCAGCGGCTCGAAGCCAGAGATCACCAGCGGCTTGCGGTAGTGCCGGGCGATGAAGGCATAGGGGGCATCGCCGATGACCATGCTGACGTGGCCGGGGCCCAGGAAGCCGTCGAGGGTGAGTTCCGGGGAGTCGAGGATGGCCTTGATGGTGGGGATGATGGTGATGTGGTTGCAGAACACCGAGAAGTTGTCGATCCCCTCGGCCTCGGCGCGCAGCACCGTCAGGGCGGTGGAGGGCATGGTGGTCTCGAAGCCCAGGGCGAAGAACACCACCTCCCGGTCAGGCTGGTCCCGGGCCAGGGCGAGGGCGTCCATGGGCGAGTAGACCAGGCGCACCTCGGCGCCCTCGGCCCTGGCCTGCATCAGGCTCTTGCGCGATCCCGGCACGCGCATGGCGTCACCGTAGGTGGTGAAGAGGATGTTGGGATGTTCGGCGAGCGCCACGCAGTCATCGACCCGGCCCATGGGCAGCACGCAGACCGGGCAGCCGGGACCGTGCACCAGCTCGATGGCCTCGGGCAGCAGCTGTTCGAGGCCGTACTTGAAGATGGTGTGGGTGTGGCCGCCGCACACCTCCATCAGCTGCAGCGGGCGCCGGCGACAGATCGGGTTGCGGGCCGCCAGGGCGTCGATGCGCCTGGCCAGGGCGCGGGCCTTGCCAGGATCGCGGAATTCGTCGACGAACTTCATGAGCGCCTCCCTGGCCGGCTCATGGGCCTGCCTCCAGGCCGCCGCGGCGGTCGGCCAGCAGGGTATGCACCAGGTCCCAGAGGATGTGATAGGTCGCGACGTGTACCTCCTGGACACGGTGGATGCTGTCCGTGGCGACCACCAGGCAGTGGTCGAGGTCGTCGCTGCGTGCCATCTCGCCGCCGTCGCCACCGGCCAGCCCCAGGGTCATCAGGCCCAGCTTCCGCGCCTGGGCGAAGGCGCGCATCAGGTTGCGCGAGTTGCCGCTGGTGGAGAAGCCCACCAGGCCGTCCTCGGGGCGGGCCAGGGCGAGCAGCTGGCGCACGAAGACGTGGTCGAAGCCGACGTCATTGCCCACGGCGGTCAGCATGGCGTCGTTGCCGGCCAGGGGGATGGCGGCCAGCGCCGCCCGGCCGGCCGTGACAGGGTGAAGGAACTCCACGGCGAAGTGGGCGGCATCACAGCTCGAGCCGCCGTTGCCCATGGTCAGCATTCGCCCGCCCCGTCGGTAGACCCCGGCGATGGCGCGGGCGGCGTCGACCACCGCCTGGCCCCGGGAGGCGAAGAACTCGCGCTTGACCTGGACGCCATGGTCGGCCTTCTCCCGCACCGATGCCAGCAGGGCGTCCTGAACCCCCGCATCATCCTGGAGCTCCCCGTGCAGGAAGGGGTAGAGGTCCCGCAGGGGATCGACGTCATCGGCCATGCTCGCCTCCTCGTCTCGCGGACGCCTGCGGCTGGCGCAGTTCCTCGTCCATCTCCCCCAGTTCCCGGAGCAGTTCGAGGGTCCTGGCGGCCTCCTCGGCGTCGATGCGGCTCATGGCGAAACCGACATGCACCAGCACCCAGTCGCCGACACAGTCGGCGTGACGCCCGTCCTCCTCGACCACGCAGGCGATGTTGATCGCGCGGCGGATGCCGGCGATCTCGACCAGGGCGGTGTCGGTCTCGTCGTCGACGATCGACACGATACGACCCGGGATGCCTAGGCACATGGGCTCGGCTCCTTCGTCTCGGCGATCGTCAGGGCGGCGGCGACGGCCGCCTGTCCCAGGCTCAGCCCCCCGTCGTTGGCGGGGACCCGGGCATGGCGAAGCACCTTCCAGCCTGCCGCCTCGAGCCGAGGCACCAGCGCTTCAGCGAGGACCGCGTTCTGGAAGACGCCACCCGAGAGGGCGATGCGTCCTCCCCAGCGATCGCCGTGATGGTTCGCCAGGTGCTCGACCATCGCCGCCAGGCCCTCGGCCAGGCCGGTATGGAACCGGGCCGCCATGATGCCGGTGGTCTCGCCGCGTGCCAGATCGGCGAGCAGCGCCTGCCACATCGGGCCAGGCTCCAGGCGCGGCAGCCCCTCGTCCTGCACGATGGCGAAGGGATAGCCGGCTTCGGCGAGGGCGCCCTCCTCGACGGCGGCTTCCAGCTCGCTGGCCGCCTGGCCCTCGTAGCTCACCGTCAGGCGCAGGCCGAGCAGGGCCGCCACGGCATCGAAGAGCCGTCCCGCGGCACTGCTCAGCGGGCTGTTGAGCCCCGTCGCGATCATCCGCTCCAGGGTGGCCAGGGGCCGGGCCTCCAGCGCCTGGAAGAAGGCCAGTCGCCGGTGTCGGGCGGCCAGGCCGGGCCAGTCGCCCAGCCGGCACAGGTGGGCGTGGGCCAGGCGCCAGGGCTGGCGAATGGCCTGGGTGCCGCCGGGCATGGCGACCGGCATCAGGCTGGCCAGGCGACGGTAGCCCCGATAGTCGGCCAGCAGGAACTCGCCGCCCCACAGGGTCCCGTCGTCGCCGTAGCCGGTGCCGTCCAGGGCGATGCCCAGGGCCGGCGGCGTGTCGCGATCGAGCCCGTTGTCGGCGAGGCAGGCGGCGACATGGGCGTGGTGATGCTGGACCTCCACCAGCGCCAGGTCGTGGGCGGCGGCCCAGTCGCGTCCCGCGCGGCTGGGGCGATAGTCGGGATGTGCATCGATCGCGAGACGCTCGGGGCGGTGGGCGAAGAGCCGCAGGTAGCGGCGCAGCGTCTGCTGCCGGGCGGCCTCGCCCTCCGGGGTGTCCAGCCGGCCCAGGTGTTGGGAGAGGATGGCCTGGCCGTCCTTCAACAGGCAGAAGGTGTTCTTGAGCTCGCCCCCCAGGGCCAGGAGCGGCGGGGACGCGGCGAAGCCGGCGGGTAGCGGCAGCGGGGCCGGGGCGAAGCCCCGGGCGCGGCGCAGCAGGGCGGGCGCCCCGGCCACCGTGCGTACCAGGGAGTCGTCCAGGCGGTCGACGATCTCCCGGTCATGGAGCAGCAGCGCCTCGGCGATCGGGACCTCGCCCCCGACGAGGCCGGCCCGTGCCGCCTGGTTGGCGATGCATGGCGGCTCGCCGGCGCGATTGCCGCTGGTCAGCACGATGGGAGCGTCCAGGTCGGCCAGCAGCAGGTGATGCAGGGGGGAGTAGGGCAGCATGAAACCGTAATGGCGCTGCCTCGGCGCCACGCCCTCGGCGAGACGTTCGCCACCCCCGGCGGCGAGCAGCACGATGGGGGCCGCCGGGCTCTCCAGCAGCGCCTGCTCCCGGGGCGTGACCCGGCAGTAGCGGCGGATCATGTCGAGGTCGCGTGCCATCAGCGCGAGCGGCTTGTCGGGGCGGCACTTGCGCCGGCGAAGCCGGTCGACGGCCTCGGCGTCGGTGGCGTCACAGGCCAGATGGAAGCCTCCCACCCCCTTGATGGCCAGGATCTGGCCGGCCCGCAACCGGCGCCGGGCGGCGGTCAGCGGCTTCTCGCCGGGATCGAGCGAAGCCCCGGTGGGGCCCTCCAGCCATAGGCGGGGGCCGCACTCGGGGCAGGCATTGGGCTGGGCATGGAAGCGCCGGTTCGCCGGGTCCCGGTACTCCGCCCGGCAGCGTGCGCAGAGCGGAAAGGCGGCCATGCTGGTGTTGGCGCGGTCGTAGGGAATGGCGCGGACGATCGACATCCGCGGCCCGCAGTGGGTGCAGTTGGTGAAGGCGTAGCGATGGCGTCGATCCCCGGGATCGAACAGCTCGGCACGGCAGTCGGCGCAGGTGGCGGCGTCGGCCACGATGCCGGTGTGCACGTCCCCGCCTCGGCTGTCGACGATGGCGAATCCCGCGCTCGGCGGCGCCCCGTCCAGGGGCTCGATCTCCAGTGTCTCGATGCGGGCCAGGGGAGGCGATTCCTCGCGCAGACGCCGGCAGAAGCGGTGACGGGACGACGCCTCGCCCCAGGCGTGGATCCACACCCCCTGGGCGTCGTTGCCGACCTCGCCGACGAGCCCGCAGTCGCGCGCCAGGCGCCATACGGTGGGGCGGAACCCGACGCCCTGCACCAGGCCGCGCACGCGGATCGCCATGCCGCACGCCGCCGGCGCTTGCCGTCCTGTTTCCGTCACCGTCGTGGCCATGGCCCTCGCTCTGTGTCGACGACGCTTCGGCAGGATGCGATCTCGCTGGCCGATCGGGGCATCGCCGCGTTTCCTGTCGTCGAGACGTCATGGTCGTCCCTCAGAGCGTAGCCCAGCAACGGGCCAGGGTGCCCGACTGTCTTGCCCCTATGCCGGGTCACGGACGACGCGGGCCCGCCGAGATGGGCGGGCCCGTGTCATGCGAGGAGCGAAGGGGAGAGGGCGGTTAGGCGGCCTCGCGGCGCTTGGCGAGCACGGGCGCCAGCTTCTCGTTCATGGACTTGAAGGACTGCTCGGTGGTGTCCCAATCGATGCAGGCGTCGGTGATGGAGACGCCGTAGACCAGCTGGCTGTGGTCCTCGGGCACCTTCTGGTTGCCCCAGCCGATGTTGGACTCGACCATCAGGCCGATGATGGAGCGGTTGCCCTCCAGGATCTGGTTGGTGACGTTCTCCAGCACCAGCGGCTGCAGCCCCGGATCCTTGTTGGAGTTGGCATGGGAGCAGTCGATCATGATGTTGGGGGTCACGCCGGCCTTGTTCAGCTCCTGTTCGGCGAGCGCCACGCTGACGCTGTCATAGTTGGGCTTGCCGTTGCCGCCGCGCAGCACCACATGGCCGTAGGCGTTGCCGCGGGTGCGGATGATCGCCACCTTGCCGGCCTGGTCGATGCCGAGGAAGTTGTGCGGATGCGCCACCGACTGCAGCGCATTGACGGCCACGTCGAGGCTGCCGTCGGTGCCGTTCTTGAAGCCGACGGGGCAGGAGAGGCCGGAAGCCATCTCGCGGTGGGTCTGGGACTCGGTGGTCCGGGCGCCGATCGCGGACCAGCTGATGCAGTCCTGGAGGTACTGGGGTGAGATCGGGTCCAGGGCCTCGGTGGCCAGGGGGAGCCCCAGCTCGGCCAGCTCCACCAGCAGCTTGCGGGCGATATGCAGGCCCTCCTCGATCTCGAAGGAGCCGTTGAGATGGGGGTCGTTGATCAGGCCCTTCCAGCCCACGGTGGTCCGCGGCTTCTCGAAATAGACGCGCATCACGACGTACAGGCTATCCTTGACCTCATCGGCGAGCCGGCGCAGGCGGCGGGCATAGTCCAGGGCCGCGTCCACGTCGTGGATCGAGCAGGGCCCCACCACCATCAGCAGCCGGGGGTCGCGGCCGTCGAGGATGTTCTGGATGGTGTCGCGTCCCTCGATCACCGTGCGCTCGGCTTCCTCGGAGAGGGGAATCTCCCCCTTGAGATCGGCCGGGGTGATGAGGACGTCCTCGGCGAGGACGTTGAGGTTGTTGACCTGTTGCTCGGACATTGTGCTTCGTTACCTATCGGAGTCGTGTCAGCGCTGAATCGTCTAAGACACCTACTATCGCGCGCGCGCCTGGCAAATTCAATCGATCCGGGGAACCGTGGACGGCCCGACCTGTCACAGCGCCGGTGCCGCACGGCACCGTGTCGGTCCGATCGCCGGGACGGCGGCTTGATGGATGCCGGAGAAACGGGAACACTTGGGCTCCCGCCACATCGGCACACGCACATCCCAGGGTCTAGGTTGATACATATGGAAGCGACACCAGTCTCATCGCGACGTTCCACGGCGGCGTCGCCACCAGCTCCCGCCATGGGGAGGCGTTGAATGGGCACCCGGGAGACCGACCAGCAACTCGTCGAACGCGCCCAGAAGGGCGATACCCGAGCCTTCGATCTGCTGGTCAAGAAGTACCAGCACAAGATCATCGGCCTGATCGGGCGCTACGTGCACGACCAGGCCGAGGTCCAGGACGTGGCCCAGGAGGCCTTCATCAAGGCCTATCGGGCCCTGGGCAAGTTCCGGGCCGAGAGCGCCTTCTATACCTGGATGTATCGCATCGCCATCAATACCGCCAAGAACCACCTGGTGTCCAAGGGGCGGCGTCCGCCGGGCAGCGATCTGGACATCGTCGATGCCGAGGTGGTCGATCACAGCGGCCGGCTCGCCGACATCGAGACCCCCGAGGCGGCCATCGCCAGGGACCAGCTGCAGGCGGCCGTCTTCGAGGCCATCGAGGCCCTGCCCGACGACCTGCGTACGGCGATCACACTGCGCGAACTCGATGGGCTCTCCTACGAGGACATCGCCAACATCATGGACTGCCCGGTGGGCACGGTGCGCTCGCGCATCTTCCGGGCACGCGAGGCCGTGGATCAGCACATCCGGCCCCTGGTCACGACCTCCCGCAACCAGGAAGCGGTCACCGAATGAGGCGAATTTCCACCGTTTTTGTCGATTGGCTGAACTGTCCGCCGCTTGTGACGTCATATGCGGTGACCGGCCCGTGCGTCACGGGTCATGGGCCTCTCGACATGGCCGACGACACGGGCTTTCGGGTCGGGTTTCCAGGCTTCCAACAGGATGCAAGGCGGCGGCGCCTTGCCCATTGTGAGGGTGATAAGAAATGAGTCAGAACGCACGGGAATCGCTTTCTGCGCTAATGGACGACGAGGGGGATGAGCTCGAGCTACGGCGGGTCCTGAAGTCGCTGGAGGACGAGCCGGACGCGGCGGATGCCTGGCGCCGCTACCATCTGATGAGAAGCCTGATGCGACGTGAGACGGACGCCGACGTCGCCACCGACCTCTCCGCGGGGATCATGGCCCGCCTCCAGGACGAGCCTGCGCCGACTCCGGCCGCAAGCGAGCTGCCGCGACGCTCGCTGCCCCTGGCGCGCAGCGCCGGTATTGCCGCGGCCGTGTCCCTGCTGGTCATCACCGGGGTGCAGTTCTACAACGGCGCCTCGCCGCTGGGCGGCGACGAGGCCGCCGTGGCGGCCGCCGCCGAGCAGGCCGAGTTTCCGACGGACGACCGGATGCCCTCGCTGGTCGACCTGCCGATGTTCCAGACCCCCACGGCAGGCAATGCCGGCCTGATGACCGTGGGGGCCGGGGAGGCGATGCCCATGATGCTGTCGCCGTCCCAGCGCCAGTCGCTGCGCATGGACCGTCAGCAGGCCCTGCTCCTGCAGTCCTACCTGGATCGCCATGCGGAGGGCGCCGCCGCCAGTGGCGGCGACGTCTGGATGCCGCTGCTGCGGGCCTCGGGAAGCGAGACACTGGGACAGCGCTGATGGCGACCCGGCGCACAAGGACGGCGCGACTGGCGGCGACCCTCCTGGCCGGCGCCATCCTGCTGCTCCCTGTCCAGGGAATGGCGGCCACGCCGGGGGTCGAAGGCCCCCACTTCGACTGCGCCGAGCTGGCCGACGGGGCCCCGCCGGATTCCGCCCGCGGCTGGTACGAGCGCAGCCTCTGGGCGAACCATTGCTATGTCTACCAGGCCCGGGCGGTGCGCATCGGCGTCGACGGGGTGCGCACCCTGGCGCTGTCCCACGAGATCCGTGACGGCATCGAGCGTGAGGTGGCGCGGTTCCTCGACGGACCCGCCGTGGTGTTCGAGCGCCAGGGACGAGTCGCCCGTCTCGCCGGTATGGCCGCGGGGCGTCCCGCACCGGCCTCGCCGGCAACGATCGTCGATCATCTCGCCGGGCTCTATCGTCTCCAGATCACCGGCGAGGATCGCATCGCCGGCCGTCGAACGGTTCGGCTCGACATCGAGCCGCTGGACGAGCTGCGCTATGGCCACCGGTTGTGGCTCGATGCCGTGACCGCCCTCCCGCTCAAGCAGATGCTGCTCGACGAGCGTGGACGGGTGATCGAGACCTTCCAGATCACCGAACTGCGCGACCCGCGTCTTCACCGGGGAGAGATCGGCCTTTCCCCGGCGCGACGCCTCCCCGCCCCCCCCTGGCGGCCCGGCTGGATGCCCGAAGGGTTCGTGGCCCAGCCGGTGGAGACCCATGCCGGCCGCCGTCCGGAGGTCGGCCATCGGGTCTATGGCGACGGCCTGGCGACCCTGAGCCTGTTCGTCGAGCCACTGGAGAACCGTGATCTGCTGATCCCCGGTGTCCATCGACTGGGGGTATCGAACGCCGCGGTGCTGCACCGGCAGCTCGGCGGCCGCCCCCGCCAGGTGGTGGCCATGGGCGAGCTGCCGCCCGAGGTCCTGCGCCGGGTGGTCGAGGCCGTGGAGTGGCACGCCGACGACGGGGGCGACCCCGGCCGGGAGGCGAGACGGCCGGAGGTGACCCCATGAGTCCAGACGAGACGGCGAGCCTGCTGGTCGAGCGCGGCCGGGTGGTGGAGCCCTTCGAGGGAGGCGCCTGGGTCCAGGTCGAGCGGAGCAGTGCCTGCGGCGCCTGCGCGGCCCGGTCCGGGTGCGGCACTCGAGCCATGGCCCGTTGGGGGCGGTCGCGCCCGTTGCGGGTGGCCATCGAAAGCTCGCATCCGCTGGCCATCGGCCAGGAGGTCTCCCTGGGCCTGCCCCCGCGCGAGCTGGCCAGCGCCAGCCTCTGGACCTACGGCATGCCGCTGGGGCTCGCCCTGGCCGGCGCCCTGGGCATCGAGCGGCTGGGAGGCTCCGAGCCCTGGGTGGCGCTGGGGTTCGCCGCGGGACTGCTCGGCGGCCTGCTGATCCTGAGGCGACGGCTGCAGCGTGATGACGCCCGCTATCGGCCCCGGCTGCTCGAGCCCCCCTGCTGAACCTTTCTCCCACCTTGTGGTAAGAGAAACACGATCTGCTTATTCATCGCACCTTGTCACAGGAGTCCCTCATGACACCCAGATCCCTTTCCCTGTGGATGCTCCTGGTCCTGGCGCTCTTCGCCACCCAGGCCGCCCAGGCCCGGGAATTGCCCGACTTCACCGAACTGGTGGAGGAGGCGGCCCCCGGGGTCGTCAACATCTCCACCTCACGGATGGTGGAGCGCGACTCCCCCTTCCACGATTTCGGCGGCCAGGAGATTCCGGAGATCTTCCGTCACTTCTTCGGTGATCGCTTGCCGATGCCGCCCGGCGGTGGCGGGCAGCGCGAGGAGCGTCAGTCGCTGGGGTCGGGCTTCATCATCGACGAGGACGGCTACATCATGACCAACGCTCACGTGGTCGACGGGGCCGACCAGATCCTGGTGCGCCTCAACGATCGCCGCGAGCTGGAAGCCGAACTGGTCGGCGCCGACGAGAAGACCGACGTGGCGGTGCTCAAGGTCGAGGCCGACAACCTGCCCACCCTCGCCCTGGGCGACTCCGACGAGCTCCAGGTGGGCGAGTGGGTGGCGGCCATCGGCTCGCCCTTCGGCTTCGATCACTCCGTGACCGCCGGCATCGTCAGCGCCATCAACCGCACCCTGCCGCGGGATGTCTACGTGCCCTTCATCCAGACCGACGTGGCCATCAACCCGGGAAATTCCGGGGGACCGCTGTTCAACCTCGACGGCGAGGTGGTCGGCATCAACTCCCAGATCTTCACCCGCAGCGGCGGCTTCATGGGGCTGTCCTTCGCCATCCCCATCAACGTGGCCATGGACGTGGCCGACCAGCTCCGCGCCAACGGCTCGGTGGCCCGCGGCTGGCTCGGGGTGATGATCCAGCCGGTCTCCCGGGAGCTGGCCGAGTCCTTCGGCATGGACAACCCCGAGGGCGCGTTGATCGCCGACCTGGATCCGGAGGGACCAGCGGCCGAGGGTGGCCTGCAGGCCGGGGACATCATCCTCGAGGTCAACGGCAAGGAGGTGGAGCGCTCCAGTACCCTGCCGCGCCTGATCGGTCGCGTGCCGCCCGGTGGTGAGGTCGCCCTGGAAGTGCTGCGCGACGGCGCCAGTCGCACCATCACCCTGGACGTGGGGGCATGGCCCGATGCCGCCCTGGCCGCCGAAGGCGGCGATACAGCCCCGGCCCGACTGGGGGTGGTGGTCCAGGCGCTCGACGAGGGGGATCGCCGCAAGCTGGGGCTCGACCATGGCGTGCGGGTCGCCGAGGTCGAACCGGGCGGCATCGCCGCCCAGGCCGGCATCCGCCCCGGCGACGTCCTGGTGAGCATCGGCCAGCAGGCGGTGGAGAGCCCCTCGCAGCTCGCCGAGCTGGTCGCCGGCTTCCCGGAGGGCAGCGTGGTGCCGGTGCGTCTCTACCGGGAAGGCCGCTCCTACTTCGTGGCCCTGCGACTCGCCGCCGACTGACCCCGTCGGCGTCCGTCGAGCGCCGAGACCCGGCGGCCCCGGCCGCCGGGTCGCTGTATCTGGCCGGCGCATCCCGCTACAATGCCGCCATCTCACACGATGCGCATTTCCGCCCCCGGTTCTGCGGGCGCGTACACGACACGGATCAATCCTGAATGGCAGAAAGCGATAACCGTAAAGTAATCAACGGGATACGGAACTTCTCGATCATCGCCCACATCGATCACGGCAAGTCGACCCTGGCCGACCGCCTGATCCAGACCTGCGGGGGGCTGACCGAGCGCGAACTCAAGGAACAGGTCCTGGATTCCATGGACCTGGAGCGTGAGCGGGGCATCACCATCAAGGCCCAGTCGGTGACGCTGGACTACCACGCCAAGGACGGCAACGTCTACCAGCTGAACTTCATCGATACGCCGGGGCACGTGGACTTCTCGTACGAGGTCTCGCGCTCGCTCTATGCCTGCGAGGGGGCGCTGCTGGTGGTGGATGCCGCCCAGGGTGTCGAGGCCCAGTCCGTGGCCAACTGCTACACGGCCATCGAGCAGGGCCTCGAGGTGCTGCCGGTGCTCAACAAGATGGATCTGCCCCAGGCCGATCCCGAGAAGGTCGGCCACGAGATCGAGGAGATCATCGGCCTCGATGCCACCGATGCCTGCCAGGTGTCGGCCAAGAGCGGCCTGGGCGTCGACGAGCTGCTCGAGCGGCTGGTGCGCGACATTCCGCCCCCCAAGGGCGATCCGGAGGCGCCGCTGCAGGCGCTGATCATCGACTCCTGGTTCGACAACTACCTGGGCGTGGTCTCCCTGGTGCGGATCTTCGACGGTACCCTGAAGAAGGGCGACAAGATCCGCATCACCTCCACCGGCCGCGACTGGCAGGCCAACGAGGTGGGTATCTTCACCCCGCAGCGTCGCGGGACCGACGTGCTCAAGGCCGGCGAGGTGGGGTTCGTGGTGGCCGGCATCAAGGACATCCATGGCGCCCCGGTGGGGGATACCATCACCCATGCCAAGACCCCGGACGTCAAGCGCCTGCCCGGCTTCCAGAAGGTCAAGCCCCAGGTCTATGCCGGCATGTTCCCGGTCAGCGCCGACGACTACGAGGACTTCCGCGACGCCCTGGAGAAGCTGGCGCTCAACGATGCCTCCCTGGACTACGAACCGGAGAATTCCGACGCCCTGGGCTTCGGCTTCCGGGTCGGTTTCCTCGGCACCCTGCACATGGAGATCGTCCAGGAGCGGCTCGAGCGCGAGTACGACCTGGACCTGCTGACCACCGCGCCGACCGTGGTCTACGAGCTGGCCATGAAGGACGGCTCGGTGCGCTACGTCTCCAACCCGTCCAAGCTGCCCGACATGGCCGACGTGGAGGAGATGCGCGAGCCCATCGTGCGGGCGAGCATCCTGGTGCCCCAGGACTTCGTCGGCAACGTCATCGCCGAGTGCGAGCAGCGCCGCGGCACCCAGCTCGACATGCTCTTCCTGGGCAGCCAGATCCAGCTCACCTACGAGCTGCCGATGAGCGAGGTGGTGATGGACTTCTTCGATCGCCTGAAGTCCATTTCCAAGGGCTATGCCTCGCTGGAGTACAACTTCGAGCGCTTCCAGGCGGCCAAGCTGGTGCGTCTCGACGTGCTCATCAACGGTGATCGTGTCGATGCCCTGGCGGTGATCATCCACCGCGACCATGCCCACTCCCGTGGCCGGGTGCTGGTCGAGAAGATGAAGGAACTGATTCCGCGGCAGATGTTCGACGTGGCCATCCAGGCCGCGATCGGCGGTCAGGTGGTGGCTCGCTCCACGGTCAAGGCGATGCGCAAGAACGTCACCGCCAAGTGCTACGGCGGCGATGTGACCCGCAAGAAGAAGCTGCTCGAGAAGCAGAAGGCGGGCAAGAAACGCATGAAGCAGGTCGGCCGGGTGGAGATTCCCCAGGATGCCTTCCTCGCCGTGCTCAAGGTCAACGACTAGGGAAGGGCGTCGACGATGGACTTCGCACTCTTGCTGGTGGTGGCGGTGGCCGTCACCGGCGCCATCTGGCTGCTGGACCTGATCTGGTGGCGGCCCGCCCGCCGGGCCCGGCTGCTTGCCAACACCGAGGCCGGGACGACCGAGGGGATCGATCCCGCGGCCCGGGAGAAGGCGCTCAAGGATCCCTGGCCGGTGGACTACGCACGCTCCTTCTTCCCGGTGCTGCTGGTGGTCCTGGTGCTGCGCAGCTTCGTGGTCGAGCCCTTCCAGATTCCCTCCGGCTCGATGCGCCCGACCCTGGAAGTGGGCGACTTCATCCTGGTCAACAAGTTCGCCTACGGCCTGCGCCTGCCGGTGATCAATACCCGGATCGTCGAGCTCGGCGAGCCCGAGCGGGGCGACGTCATGGTGTTCCGCTTTCCCAGCGAGCCCTCGGTGAACTTCATCAAGCGCGTGGTGGGGGTGCCGGGGGATCGCATTCGCTACGAGGACAAGCAGCTCTACGTCAACGGCGAGCCGGTGCCCAAGTCGCTGGTCGAGGCCGGGCCCGCGGCGGCTCCCGGCGAGTTGCTGCTCGAAGAGCGACTGGGCGAGGTGAGCCACGCTATCTACACTAATCCTCGCGACCCCGGCCCGCAGATGCGCGAGGTCGTGGTGCCGCCGGGCCATTATTTCACCATGGGAGACAACCGCGACCACTCCAACGATAGCCGCTACTGGGGCTTCGTGCCGGAGGCCAATGTCGTGGGCAAGGCCTTCGCCGTCTGGATGCACTGGGACGGTGGCCTGCCGAGTTTCACCAGCGTGCGCCGCATTCAATAACACATGCCGGGATCGGCATCGCTTGCATGACATAGCAGGAGCTTCGTGAGCAATTCCCTGACCCTTTTCAGCCGCCGGATCGGCCATGATTTCGCGCAGCCCGAGCTGCTCGAGCTGGCCCTGACCCATCGCAGCTTCGGTGGCCGCAACAACGAACGCCTGGAATTCCTCGGCGATTCCATCGTCAACTTCGTCATCGCGGAGGACCTCTACCAGCGCTTTCCCCAGGCTCGGGAGGGCCAGCTGTCGCGCCTGCGTGCCCGCCTGGTCAAGGGCCAGACCCTGGCCGAGCTGGCCCGCGAGATGGACTTCGGCGATCACCTGCGCCTGGGCTCCGGCGAGATGAAGAGCGGCGGACATCGCCGCGACTCCATCCTCGCCGACGCCGTCGAGGCGGTCATCGGCGCCGCCCACCTGGATGCCGGGATGGAGACGGCCCGGGCCCGGGTGCTGGCCTGGTACGCCGAGCGCCTGGAGGCCATCGACCTCCAGGACACCCAGAAGGATCCCAAGACCCGGCTGCAGGAGTTCCTGCAGTCGCGCCAGGTGGCGCTGCCGCGCTACGAGGTCATCTCGGTGGAGGGCGAGGCCCATGCCCAGACCTTCACGGTGGAGTGCCACGTGGACATTCTCGACGAGCACACCCAGGGCATCGGCTCCAGCCGCCGCCACGCCGAGCAGCAGGCCGCCGCGCGCGCCCTGGGCCGGCTCGACCCCCGTGGAGGTCGCTCATGACCCAGCGCTGCGGCTTCGTGGCCATCGTCGGCCGTCCCAACGTCGGCAAGTCGACGCTGATGAACCGGATCCTCGGCCAGAAGATCTCCATCACCTCGCGCCGTCCCCAGACCACCCGCCATCAGGTCATGGGCATCAAGACCGAGGGCGAGGCTCAGTACATCTACGTCGATACCCCGGGCATCCATATCCTCGAGAAGGACCGCAACAAGGCCATCAACCGCTTCATGAACCAGGCGGCCACCCAGGCACTGCGGGACGTGGACTGCGTGGTCTTCATCATCGACCGCACCCGCTGGACCGCCGAGGACCAGGTGGTGCTGGAGCGCCTGGCCAGGGTCGAGGCGCCGGTGATCCTGGCGGTCAACAAGGTCGACCGCCTCAAGGACAAGTCGGAACTGCTGCCCTGGCTGGAGTCGGTGGGCGCCCGGCGCGACTTCGCGGCCATCGTGCCCATCGCGGCCAAGCACGGCACCAACGTGCCGGAGCTCGAGGCCGAGGTCGCCAGGCACCTGCCCGAGAGCGTGCACTACTTTCCCGACGACCAGATCACCGACAAGAGCCAGCGCTTCCTGGCCGCCGAACTGGTCCGCGAGAAGGTCATGCGCCAGCTGGGTGACGAGCTGCCCTACCAGATGACCGTGGAGATCGAGGAGTTTCGGGACGAGGGCAAGGTGGTGCACATCAGCGCCCTGATCATGGTCGAACGGCAGGGCCAGAAGAAGATCCTGATCGGCGAGCGCGGCGAGCGCATCAAGAAGATCGGCCGCGAGGCCCGGCTCGACATGGAGCGGGTGCTCGGCGCCAAGGTCATGCTCAACCTCTGGGTCAAGGTCAAGCGCGGCTGGTCCGACGACGAGCGGGCGCTCAAGAGCCTGGGCTACGACCTGGATTGAGCGACCAAGCGGCGAGTAGAAAGTAAAAAGTGGCAAGTAGAAAGGGAAGGAGGCGCAAGTAGAAAGGTTCTCATCTGCTTGCCACTTGCCACTTGCCACTTGCCACTTGCCACTTGCCGCTTGCCGCTTGCTCCTTGCTCCCTGTGGCTTGACGCTGCCCGAAGGCCCATCGCTCATGATCCCCCAACCGGCCTATCTGTTGCACAAGCGGCCCTACCGCGAGACCAGCGCCCTGGTCGAGCTGCTGACCCTGGACCACGGGCGGGTCCGGGCCGTGGCGCGGGGCGTGCAGCGGCCCCGCAGCCGGGCCCGGGCGGCCCTGCAGCCCTTCGCGCCGCTGCACCTTACCTGGAGCGGCGAGGGCGATCTCAAGCGGCTGTCGCTGATGGAGACTCAGGGCGCGGCGGCCATGCTGGTCGGCGAAGGACTGCTGTGCGGCCTCTATGCCAACGAACTGTTGACCCGGTTGCTGCCCGTGGAGCTGCCGGTCCGGGAGGTCTTCGTCCACTACGGCGCGGCCCTCGAGGCCCTGCCGCGTCCCGAGCGACGGGCCGGTGCCCTGCGGCGCCTCGAGCAGGCGCTGCTCGAGGCGCTGGATGCCGAGCCGCGCTTCTGCGGCCCCGATGGCCAGGCCCTCGACCCGCAGACTCGCTATGTCTTCGACCCCGTCTCCCGCGCCTTCCACCCGGGACAGGGCGGCATCGATGGTCGTACCCTGAAGCTGCTGGCGAGTGGCGACCGGGGCGAGCCGGGCCTGGCCGGGCCCGCCAAGGCCGTCAATCGGGCGGCCCTGGCGCCACTGCTGGGTAGCCGGCCGCTGCGCTCCCGGGAGTGGATGCGCCAGTTGGCGGCCCGGCGGCGGGCCCGCCAAGCTTGAAGAGCAGCGCTACGCGCCTGGAAGCCTGAAGCTGGAAGACAGGCTTGCGGTACAGGTGGGTGGTAACATGCTGTTTTCCAGCTTCCAGCTTCCAGCTTCCAGCTTCCAGCTTCCAGCTTCCAGCTTCCAGCTTACGGCTCATCGAAGGAGAGTGTCATGCATCCCCCCCGCATCCTGCTCGGCGTCAACATCGACCACATCGCCACCCTGCGCCAGGCCCGCGGCACCCGCTATCCCGATCCCGTCCAGGCGGCGCTGCTGGCCGAGGAGGCCGGAGCCGACGGCATCACCGTCCATCTGCGCGAGGATCGCCGCCATATCCAGGACCGCGACGTACACCTGCTGGCCGAGGTGCTCAACACCCGCATGAACCTGGAGATGGCGGTCACCGAGTCGATGCTGGCGCTGGCCGAGGAGGTCCGTCCGGCCCATGTCTGCCTGGTGCCGGAGAAGCGCGAGGAGTTGACCACCGAGGGTGGGCTGGACGTCGCGGGGAGCTTCGAGGCCGTGGCCGACGCCGGCCGTCGGCTGGCGGCCGCGGGCTGCGAGGTGTCGCTGTTCATCGACCCGGAGCCGGCCCAGATCGAGGCCGCGGCGAACGCCGGGGCGCCGGTGGTGGAGCTGCACACCGGGGCCTACGCCGAGGCGTCCGGCGTCGGGGCCGAGCGGGAGCATGCCCGGCTGGTGGCCGCCGCCGAGATGGCCGGTGAACTGGGCTTGACCGTCAATGCCGGCCATGGCCTGCATTACCACAACGTCGAGGCCATTGCCGCCATTCCCGGCCTGCACGAGCTCAACATCGGCCATGCCATCATCGCCCGAGCGCTGTTCGTCGGCCTCAAGGAGGCGGTGGCGGAGATGAAGCGCCTGGCCATCGCCGGCCAGGAGGCCGGCTTCGTGGCCGCGCTGGAAGAGCACGACCACGATCACGATCACTGACCATGATCCTCGGCATCGGCACCGACATCGCGAGGGTGGCGCGTTTCGTGGACGCCCAGGCACGCCATGGCGAGCGCTTCGCCGAGCGGTTGCTGGGTGTCGACGAGCTGGCCCGCTATCGGGAGCGGGGGCGTCCCGCGGCCTACCTGGCCAAGCGTTTCGCCGCCAAGGAGGCCTTCGTCAAGGCGCTGGGCAGCGGACTGCGCCATGGCATGCGCTGGACCGAGATCCAGGTGGTCAACGATGCCCTGGGGCGACCGACCCTCCGCCTGGAGGGCAAGGCCCATGACCTGGCCGAGGCTGCCGGCGTCAAGGCCCTTCATCTCTCGCTGTCGGACGAGGCGGCGTTCGCCGTGGCCTTCGTGGTGATGGAGGGGTGAACCCCCTGCCACGCCCGGAGCGCGCCCATGGCCGCATAGAGGTCGGGCAGCAGGGGGGCGACGGCCTCGAGGCCTCGGGAGCGCAACCGCGTCTCCAGGGTCTCGGCGAGCAGGCCCAGGCGCGGCACGCCGCAGTAACGGCAGGCGCCGTTGAGGGCGTGGATGGCGTCGAGCAGTCCCTCGGCGTCGTTCGACGTCATGGCCTCGCGGATCGCCCTCTCGCTGTCGTCCAGGGAATCGATCAGTTGGCCGAGCAGCTGGCGGGCCAGGGTCTGGCGGCCGCCGGCCAGCTGGGTACCCAGTGCCAGGTCCACCGAGGCCAGCTCGGCATCCCCGGCCGGCGTTTCCGACGGCTTGGCGGGCCCGTCCTCCAGGGGCAGGCCGACTCCCAGGTGATGGCGCAGCAGGCTGGAGAGCTGGGCGGTATCCAGCGGCTTCTCCAGTACCCCGTCGAGCCCACTCTCCAGCAATTGGCGACGCTGCTCGCTCTGTACATGGGCCGTGACCGCGATGATCGGCACGTGCCGCCAGGGCCCTCCCAGGCCGCGCAGGGATCGGGTCGTCTCCACGCCGTCCATGCCGCGCATGCGAATGTCCATCAGCACCAGATCGAACCGGGTTTCCTGGGCCATGGCCAGGGCCTCCTCGCCGCTGGCCGCCAGTCCCACCTCCAGCTCCGGCCCCTGGATCAGTTCCTTGAGCAGCAGACGATTGGATTCGGTGTCATCCACCACCATCAGGCGAAGGGGAGGACCTTCGGGGGCGGTCGGCCGGTGGGGGGACTGATCGCGGCGCGCCCGGGTCAGGGCCCGGGTCACCGATTCCACCAGGGTGCGCCGCGACAGCGGCTTGCTCAGCACTTCCCCGCCATGTGGCAGCGGCAAGACCGGCAGGTCGGGTGGGCTGGCATTGACCAGCAGCAGGGCCGGACAGGGCAGGTCCTCCAGGCGACGCTGCCAGGCCGCCAGCCCCGTCTCGCCGAGGTCCTCGTCGGCCAGCCCGATCACCGCCAGGGCGGGGGCGGCGGTACGAGCCTTCTCCAGGTCGGTGATCCGGGCTTCCCAGCGTGACAGCAGATGCCGGAGGGCATGCCGGGTCGGGCCATGAGGTTCCTCCAGGACGACGCGCTTGCCATCCAGCACCAGCTCCGGGGCGCGCTCGGCATCCTCCCGGCAGGCCAAGGGAAGGGTGAACGAGAAGGTGGAGCCCTCGTTCGGGGTGCTGTCGACGGAGATCTCGCCCCCCATCTGTTCCACCAGCTGCCGGCTGATGGCCAGGCCCAGCCCGGTACCGCCGAATTCTCGCTGGTGGCTCGCGTCGGCCTGGCGGAAGGCCTGGAAGAGGCGGCGCTGGGCGTCCTGGGAGAGACCGATGCCGGTATCGCTGACGGCCAGCTTCAACACTACATGGCCCGGCGCCTGCTGTTCGACCATCACCCGAACGATGACCTCGCCCTGTTCGGTGAACTTGACGGCGTTGCCGACCAGGTTGGTGAGTACCTGGCGGATGCGCAGCGGGTCCCCCTGCAGCGCCTCGGGCACGTCGTCGTAGACCAGTCCGAGGAGCTGGAGACCCTTCTGCTGGGCCTGGGGCGCCTGGAGACCGAGCACTTCGTCGACCAGGGCCACCATGTCCAGTTCGGTATGCTCGAGCTCCAGTCGGCCGGCCTCGATCTTGGAGAAATCCAGGACGTCATTGATCAGCATCAGCAGGTTGTCGCAGGCCCGCTGGACATGGTCGAGCCATTCGCGCTGGCGCGGGGCGAGCTCGGTGCGATGCAGCAGTCGGCAGAAGCCGATGATGCCGTTCAAGGGGGTACGGATCTCGTGGCTCATGTTGGCCAGGAACTCCGACTTGGCCCGATTGGCCTCCAGGGCGCGACGGTGGGCGAGATCCAGCTCGATGTTCTGGACCTCGATGGTCTCCATCGATTCCTGGAGCTCGCCGGTGGCCTGGTCGATCTGGGCCTGAAGATCCTCCCGGGCCGAGGCGAGGTGGTCGCCCAGGGCATTGAGTCGCTGGGCCAGCCGGCTCATCTCCGGATCCCGGGGCAGGGGGAGCGGACGCGGGTCGCCGCCGGCGGTCAGCCACTCCAGCGTCTGGGCGGCGCGTTCCAGCGGTACCGACACCCGGCGGCTGAGGCCGTAAGCCACCATGAACAGCAGCATCCCGAGCATCAGCAGCACGATCCCGCCGATGGCCAGATGACGGTAGTAGGTCAGGGGCAGGACCGAGGCGTCCACGTCGAGCAACAGTCCTGCGCCGGGCGCGCCCGGCAGGGGAGCCCGGATCAGCCAGCGCCGTCCCTGTTCCTCGATGCGGATGGCCTCCGGTGCCGCCATGTCGGGACTCGCCCTGAGGCGGCCGAGCTCCAGGCGCCGTCGGCCCTCGGCGTCCTGGATGCCGAGGGCGCGCACGTCTTCCAGGTCGAGCAGGCGGGCGGCGGTCCTCTCCAGGGTCTCCCGCTCTCCGGCCGCCAGGGCCTCGCCCAGGGAGGGGGCGAGCATCGAGGTGGCCTGGACCAGGCGTTCGCGCATCAGCTGCCGGTGGCGGCGATCCTCCAGCTCCGCCACCACCGCCACCACCAGGGTCATCAATACCAGGGGAAGCACGAGGATGGCCAGCATCAGGCGGGTCTTCAATGACATGGAGATGACTCGTCGGGTGGGTGTCGCGGCGTAGTATGCCACAGCCGGCGGGCATGCCTGTCCACTCGGGGCGGCCAAGGATATAATGCCGAAAAGACGTTTCCAGAAGGAAGGTTGCATGCAGTTCCCCACCCTGGAGGAGACCGTCGGCCATACGCCGCTGGTTCGCCTGAAGCGCATCACCGCGGGGCGCAACAACACCCTGCTCGCCAAGCTCGAGGGCAACAATCCGGCCGGCTCCGTCAAGGACCGTCCGGCATTGTCCATGCTCGAGCAGGCGGAGGCGCGGGGCACGATCTCCCCGGGCGACACCCTCGTCGAGGCCACCTCCGGCAACACCGGCATCGCCCTGGCCATGGCCGCGGCCATCAAGGGCTATCGTCTGGTCCTGATCATGCCGGAGAACGCCTCCAGCGAGCGCAAGCAGGCCATGGCCGCTTACGGCGCCGAACTGATCGAGGTCAGCCAGGCCGGCGGCATGGAAGAGGCCCGTGACCTGGCCGAGACCATGATCGCCCGCGGTGAGGGCAAGCCGCTCGACCAGTTCGCCAATCCCGACAACCCCCTGGCGCACTATCGAGGCACCGGGCCGGAGCTGTGGGAGCAGACCGGTGGCACCATCACCCACTTCGTCAGCTCCATGGGGACCACCGGCACCATCATGGGCGTCTCCCGCTACCTCAAGGAAAGGAACCCCGGGGTGCAGATCGTCGGCCTCCAGCCGGAGGACGGCGCCAGCATCGCCGGCATAAGACGCTGGCCCGAGGCCTACCTGCCGCAGATCTTCGATTCCTCCCGGGTCGATCGGGTACTCGACATCGGCCAGCACGAGGCCGAGGTGCACATGCGCCGCCTGGCTCGGGAAGAAGGCATCCTCGCCGGGGTCTCCTCCGGCGGGGCCCTGGCGGGCGCGCTGCGCCTGGCCGAGGAAGTCGAGGATGCGGTGATCGTCTTCATCGTCTGCGACCGCGGCGACCGTTACCTGTCCACCGGCCTGTTCGCCCCGGAGTCCTGAGGTGGGGCTCGGCAAGCGACGGCCCACGAGAGCCCGTTCCGGCGTCTCGGGGCTCCAGGAACGGCGTCGGGAGGCGCCCCCGGCCAAGGGCGCAGGCGACGACGCCCCGGTCTTGACCCTCCAGGGACTCGCCCATGACGGCCGCGGCGTGGGCCGCACCCCGGCCGGCAAGACCGTCTTCGTCGAGGGCGGCCTGGCCGGCGAGACGGTGGCCGTGGCGGTGCATCGTACCCGCAAGCGCTTCGACGAGGCCCATGTGCGCGAGGTGCTCGAGCCCTCTGTGGATCGGGTCACGCCGCCCTGCGCCCATTACGGCAGCTGCGGCGGCTGCGACCTCCAGCACCTGAGCCTGGCGGGGCAGCATCGCCACAAGCAGGCGGTACTTCGCGAGCTGCTCGCCCGCCAGGGCCTGGCACCCGCCGGCGAGCCCGAGCTGCTGGCCGAGGCCGGCGAGGGCTACCGGCGCCGGGCGCGGCTGGGGGTCAAGGTCGATGCCGAGGGTGGCGTGCACCTGGGGTTCCGGGCGCGCCACAGCCACCGCCTGGTCGACCTCGATGCCTGTCCGGTGCTCCTCCCCGAGCTGTCGGCGCTGCTCACCCCGCTGCGCGACTGCCTGAAGGCCCTCGAGGCCCCGCGGCACGTGGGTCACCTGGAACTGCTGGCCAGCGACGTCGGCGAGACCCTGGTGATTCGCCAGCTGCGCGAGCATCCCGACGATACCTACCGATGGCGGACCTTCGCCGAGGCCCGGGGCGTCCACCTGGCACGCTGGGTCGGACGGGAGGCGCCGACGTTCGAGTGGCTGACGCCGGCTCCGGCCCTGAGCTGCCGTCTGGCGGTGGGGGAGCGTGAGCTGACCCTGGGCTTCGCCCCCGGCGACTTCCTGCAGGCCAACGAGGCGGTCAACGCCCGCATGGTCGCCACCGCCCTGGCCTGGCTGTCGCCGCTGTCCCCGGGCGAGCCGGTTCTGGACCTGTTCGCCGGGGTGGGCAACTTCGGCCTGCCCCTCTCGGCCCTCGGGGCGCGGGTCTGCGCCGTGGAGGGCAGTGCCGCCATGGTCGACCGCCTGGGCGACAATGCCCAGCGCAACGGGCTCAGGGTGGACGCCCGCCAGGCCGACCTCAACGCCGCGGCGTCCGGTCGGGCCCTGCTCGACGAGCTCGGGCCGCGTACCGTGCTGCTGGATCCCCCCCGGGACGGCGCCGAGGCCGTCTGCCGGTCGCTGGCCGAGCGTCCGGTACCGCGGGTGCTGTACGTGTCCTGCGACCCGGCCACCCTGGCCCGGGATGCGGCGCGGCTCGTGCAGGCTGGCTACGTCATCCAACGCTGGGCGGTGGCCGACATGTTCGCCCACACCGCCCACCTGGAATCCATGCTGCTGCTCGAGCACCCGGATGCCGGGCGGCGGTGCGAAGGAGCGTCAATCGATGGTTAAAGTGCGGGAAGACCAGCCGCTGGCCGAGGACGGCGCGGTCGATATTCCACGCTGGGTCGAACGCCTGCAGGAGGACGTCAAGCTGCGCGCCCCGGACGAGATGCGGGCGGCCTGCGAGCTGGCCCAGCGCCTGGAGCGCGAGTCCGATCGCCCCCACAAGGTATGGCTCAAGGACGGGTCGAGCTTTCGCATGGGCCTGGAGATGGCCGACATCCTCGGCGAGCTGCGCCTGGACCAGCCGGCGCTCGAGGCGGCGGTGCTCTATCGGGCGGTACGCGAGGGCCTGATCGGTCTGGAGGACATCGCCAAGCGCTTCGGCCAGGAGGTCGCCGGCCTGATCGACGGCGTGCTGCAGATGGCCGCCATCAGCACCTCCCAGACCCCCAGCCAAGGCCTCAGCCAGCACGACCAGCAGGACAACCTGCGCAAGATGCTGGTCAACATGATCGATGACGTGCGGGTGGCGCTGATCAAGATCGCCGAGCGCACCTGCGCGCTGCGCCAGGTGCGGGACGCCCCCCGCGAGAAGCGCATGCAGGTGGCCCGGGAGGTCTTCGACATCTACGCGCCCCTGGCGCACCGCCTGGGCATCGGCCACCTCAAGTGGGAGCTCGAGGACCTGTCCTTTCGCTATCTCCACGAGGACGACTACAAGGCCATCGCCCGCCAGCTCGCCGAGAAGCGCCTGGACCGGGACCGCTACATCCACGACGTGGTGGAGATCCTCAAGGGCCTGATCGAGGCTCAGGGCATCCATCACTATCAGGTGGACGGCCGCGCCAAGCACATCTATTCGATCTGGCGGAAGATGAAGCGCAAGCGCATCGACTTCTCCCAGGTCCATGACATTCGCGCGGTCCGCATCCTGGTCCCCGAGATCAGCGACTGCTACACGGTGCTCGGCCTGGTGCACTCGCGCTGGCATCATGTCCCCAACGAATTCGACGACTACATCGCCAACCCCAAGAAGAACGGCTACCAGTCACTGCATACCGCCGTCTTCGGCCCCGAGGGCAAGGTGCTGGAGATCCAGATCCGCACCTTCGCCATGCACGAGGAGGCCGAGCTGGGGGTCTGCGCCCACTGGCGCTACAAGGGCCACGACACCAACGCCCGCAGCGCCAGCTACGAGGAGAAGATCGCCTGGCTGCGCCAGGTGCTGGAATGGCAGGAGGAGGTCGGCGACTTCGGCGACATCCGCGAAGGCCTGTCCAGCGACGTGGCGCCGGATCGCATCTATGTCTTCACCCCCGACGGCCACGTCATCGACCTGCCGCGGGAGGCCACGCCCATCGACTTCGCCTATCGGGTGCACACCGAGGTGGGGCACCGTTGCCGGGGGGCCAAGGTCAACGGGCGCATCGTGCCGCTGACCTACCGGCTCAAGACCGGCCAGCAGGTGGAGATCCTCACCGCCAGCAAGGGCGGCCCCAGTCGTGACTGGCTCAACCCAAACCTCGGCTATGTCTGCACCTCCCGCGCCCGGGCCAAGATCCAGTCCTGGTTCAAGCACCAGGCCCGGGACCGTAACCTCGAGGAGGGGCGGCTCCTGTTCGAGCGCGAGATGAAGCGCCTCGACGTCGGCGACATGGACCTCACTCGCCTGGCCAACAAGGTCAACTACGCCACGCCGGAGGACATGTACGCCGCCCTCGGCGCCGGCGACCTGCGGATCGGCCAGGTGTTGCACCAGGCTCAGCAGCTGTTCGGCGAGAACGACGACCAGGAGCAGCTCGACAAGCTGCTGGCCAAGCCCAGGCGCGGCCAGGGCAAGGGTGGCGGCGACGGCATCACCGTGCTCGGGGTCGGCAACCTGAAGACGAGCATGGCCAACTGCTGTCATCCGGTGCCCGGCGAGGCCATCGTGGGCTTCATCACCCAGGGGCGCGGCGTGACCGTGCACCGGGAGGACTGCCCGAACATCCTCCAGCTGCGCGTCGACGAGCCCCAGCGAGTGATCGAGGTGGAGTGGGGCGAGCGGGCCCGTACCCAGTACCCGGTGGACATCGAGATCCAGGCCTGGGATCGCTCCGGACTGTTGCGTGACGTGACCGCGGTGCTGAGCCACGAGAAGGTCAACGTGCTGTCGGTGAACACCCTCACCGACAGCGACGACGGCATCGCGCGGCTGCAGATCACCCTGGAGGTGGACGGCCTGGAGACCCTGGGTCGGCTGTTCTCGCGCATCCAGCAGCTGGCCAACGTCATCGAGGTGCGCCGCCTGCGCAGCGGCGGCAAGGGCAAGAAGAAACGCGGGAGCAAGCGTCCATGAGCGAGCGCCGCTTCGATCTCGACGACCTGCTGACCCTGATGGCGGTGTTGCGCGACCCCGAACTCGGCTGTCCCTGGGACCTCAAGCAGGACTGGGACAGCATCGTTCCCCACACCCTGGAGGAGGCCTACGAGGTGGCCGACGCCATCGAGCGCCGAGCCTTCGACGAGCTGCCCGGCGAGCTTGGCGACCTGCTCTTCCAGGTGGTCTACTATAGCCAGTTCGGTGCCGAGGAAGGCCGCTTCGATTTCCACGACGTGGTCCACGTCCTCACCGCCAAGATGCTGCGTCGCCATCCCCATGTCTTCCCCGACGGCACCCTGGCCTCGCGCCGGGAGGGTGTGAGCGCCGCCGAGGTCGAGACCCGCCAGGTGCATTCCCGCTGGGAGTCGCTCAAGGCCGAGGAACGCGAGGCCCGGGAGGCCCGCTCGGTGCTGGACGACGTCCCGCGGACCCTGCCGGCGCTGTCCCGAGCCGCCAAGCTGTCCAAGCGTGCCGCCCGGGTAGGATTCGACTGGCCCGACAGCCGCGGCGTGATCGCCAAGCTGCGCGAGGAGCTCGACGAGGTCGAGGCGGCCCTGGCCGAGGGCGATGCCGCCCATGCCGCCGAGGAGGTGGGCGACCTGCTGTTCGCCACGGTGAACCTGGCGAGGACCCTGGGCGCCGACCCGGAACGCTGCCTGCGCGCCACCAACGGCAAGTTCGAGCGTCGCTTCCGTCAGGTGGAAAGCGGTCTCGCCGAGGAGGGCGTGCCGCTGACCGAAGCGGGGCTCGAGCGCATGGAACGGCACTGGCAGGCGGCCAAGCGCCGGGAATCCCATCCCCCCACATCGGAAGGAGAGTCAAGGTCATGAGCCACGACCTGCACGAATCGCTGCGCGACAACGTTCGTATCCTGGGCGACAGCCTGGGCCGCACCATCGCCGATGACCTGGGGGAGGGCTTCGTCGACCGCATCGAGACCATCCGCGGCCTCGCCAAGCAGGGACGCCAGGGCGAGGCCGACAGCCAGCGGGAGCTCATCGAGTACCTGCGTGGCCTGCCCGACCGCGACCTGCTGCCGGTGACCCGGGCCTTCAACCAGTTCCTGAACCTGGCCAACATCGCCGAGCAGCACTACCGCGCCCGCTTCCGTCGGGTGGAGGACTACAAGCCCGGTGCCCAGCCGGTGCTCGGCGAACTGCTCGAACGCGCCCGGCGCGAGGGCCACTCGCCTCGCAAGCTGGTCGAGAGCCTGGCCAGGATGCGCGTCGAGCTGGTGCTCACCGCCCACCCCACCGAGGTCATCCGCCGGACGCTGATCCAGAAGTACGACGCCATCGACGACTGCCTGACCGCCCTCGAGTCCTCCGCCGGCTATCCCGAGCGGGGCGCCCGGGCCCAGGGGCGGCTCGAGGAGCTGATCAGCCAGGCCTGGCACACCGACGAGATCCGCCACGAGCGCCCGACCCCGGTGGACGAGGCCAAGTGGGGCTTCGCGGTGATCGAGAACTCGCTGTGGCAGGCGGTGCCCGACTTCCACCGCGACCTGGACAACCTGCTGCTGGAGACCGCCGGCGAGCGCCTGCCGCTCGATGCGGCGCCGCTGCGCTTCGCCTCCTGGATGGGCGGCGACCGCGACGGCAACCCCAACGTCACCGCCAAGGTGACGCGGGAGGTCCTGCTGCTGGGTCGCTGGATGGCCGCGGACCTCTACCTGCGCGACCTGGAGCAGCTCAAGATCGAGCTGTCCATGTGGAAGGCCAACAGCGCGCTCAAGGCCGAGGTGGGCGACGTCGCCGAACCCTATCGCGAGCTGCTCAAGCGATTGCTGATCAAGGTCGAGGCCACCCGTGACTGGGCCAAGGCCCGGCTCGACGGCAAGAGCTTCGATGGCGGGCCCATCATCGAGACCCGTGACCAGCTCTATGCTCCCTTGCTCACCTGCTACCGCTCGCTGTGCGACGTGGGCCTCGACACCATCGCCAATGGCGTGCTGCTCGACACCCTGCGCCGGGTGGCGGTGTTCGGGGTCACCCTCACCAAGCTCGACCTGCGCCAGGAGGCCGGTCGCCATGAGCAGGTGATGGAGGAGCTTACCGACAGCCTGGGGCTCGGCCATTACCGTGACTGGAGCGAGGAGGAACGCCAGGACTTCCTGCTCGCCGAGCTGGCCTCCCGCCGGCCGCTCATCCCACGCCGCTGGGAATGCTCGGCGGAGACCCGGGAGGTGCTCGATACCTTCCGGGTCGTGGGGGGCGAGCATGCCGAGGCGCTTGGCACCTACATCATCTCCATGGCCGCCCAGCCCTCCGATGTCCTGACCGTGGCGCTGCTGATGAAGGAAGTGGGAGGCGAGGCGACGCTGCCCATCGCCCCGCTGTTCGAGACCCTGGACGACCTCAACCGGGCCGGCGACGTCATCGATCGGTTGCTGGCCCTGCCGGGCTACCGCGAGCTGGCCGGCGATCGCCAGGAGGTCATGATCGGTTATTCGGACTCCGCCAAGGACGCCGGCCAGCTGGCCGCCGCCTGGGCGCAGTACCGGGCCCAGGAAGCGCTGGTGGAAGTCTGCGAGCGCCACGGGGTGGACCTGACCCTCTTCCATGGCCGTGGCGGCACCGTGGGCCGTGGCGGCGGCCCGGCCCACGCGGCGATCCTCTCCCAGCCGCCGGGGTCGGTGAACGGCAGCCTGCGGGTGACCGAGCAGGGCGAGATGATCCGCTTCAAGTTCGGCCAGCCGGAGATCGCCCTGCGCTCCATGGAGATCTACGCCTGTGCGGTGCTGGAGGCCTCGCTGCTGCCGCCGCCGGCGCCCGAGCCGGCCTGGCGCGAGGAGATGGATCGGCTGGCCGAGGTCGCTCACCGGGCCTATGTCGGCGTGGTGAGGGAGGACCCGGATTTCGTGCCCTACTTCCGCTCGGTGACGCCGGAGACCGCCTTGAGCCGGCTGCCGCTGGGGTCGCGTCCGGCCAAGCGGCGCCAGGAGGGCGGCGTCGAGACCCTGCGGGCCATCCCCTGGATCTTCGCCTGGACCCAGACCCGGCTGATGCTGCCCGCCTGGCTCGGCAGCGGTGAGGCCTTCGCCCAGCGGCTCGAGGAGGAGGGCGGCCGGGAAGTGCTGCGCGAGATGCGCGACCGCTGGCCCTTCTTCGGCACCTACCTGGACATGCTGGAGATGGTGCTGGCCAAGGCCGATTCGGGCATCGCCGCCTACTACGAGCATCGGCTGGTGGACGAGCCGGCGCTGCAGGCCCTGGGAACGCGGTTGCGGGAGCGCTTCGCCCGGCTCAACGAGGCGGTCCTGGAGATCCTCGACCAGCAGGAGTTGCTGGAGAGTACCCCCTTGATCCGGCAGGCGGTGGAGGTGCGCAACCCTTACATCGACCCGCTTCACGGCCTCCAGGCGGAACTGCTGCAGCGAAACCGGGACGCCGACGGCGCCATCAGTGCCGACCTGTCCCGGGCGCTGATGGTGACCATGGCGGGCATCGCCGCGGGGCTTCGCAACACCGGCTAGGCCCGGGCTGCGCCCGGAGCCGCAAGCTACAAGCGCCGAGCTACAAGCAACCCCCGAAGGCCTAGACCTTCGGGGGTTGCTTATGCTCGGGGAGAACTCATGCTGCCAGCTTGCAGCTTGCAGCTTGCAGCTTGCAGCTTGCAGCTTGCAGCTTGCAGCTTGCAGCTTGCAGCTTGCAGCTTGCAGCTTGCAGCTTGCAGCTTGCAGCTTGCAGCTTAGAAGGGCAGATGCACCGAGGCGGTGATCAGGTTGAGATGCGAGAGGGTCGGGTCCTCGACCTCCTCGTATTCCAGCCGGCTCACCCAGCGGTCGAAGCTGAAGCGGGCGCCGAAGCCGTTGATGCGAGTCGTCCCGCCCTCGGGGATGCCTTCCTGGCGGCCGTTGACCGCCTCGCTCTCCCAGCCGGCGAGCCCCGACTTGGCATAGAGCCCCACGCGCCCCAGGCGTACGCCGGCCAGCAGGCTGCCGCCCAGGCTGGTGGTGTCGAGGAGCATGTCGCGGGAGTCGGCGCTGACGGCGACGTCGTCGCTGTGTCGATAGCTGACCTCGGCCCCGAAGTCGAGCCGGGGCAGGTGGCTGGGCGTGAAGCCGGCGGTGAGTCGGAAGCCGGAGGTCATGCCGTCGAGGGACTCGACGTCATCGCCCAGCAGGCGCAGCCCGTTGTCGAGCCGGGCGATATCGGTGGCTTCGCCGGCATAGGCGGGAGTGTCGGCGTCCGCCATCGCCGGCAATGCCGCCATCAACGTCATGGCCGCCAGCGGGAGCCGCCACAGCGCTCGGATGTTCATGATTCCCTGGCCTTGGAACGGCTGGAGCCGTCCGGTGTCGTTATCGCATTGAGGCTAGCAGGCGACACCGCAAGATGCCAGATCGACGGCCGGCCGGCGGCGCTCAGGTCGAGCCATCGAAGCGGGCGTGAAGCGCCGCGAGCGTCGGCGTGGCCAGGCCATGGCGGCGTCCGGCGGCCAGCAGGGGGCCGAGGATGGCGGCATGCTCGGTGGGGCGACCGGCCAGCACGTCCTGCAGCATCGAGGCGCGGTTGTTGCCGGTCGCCGACACCACCGTCCACACCAGGCAGTCCCAGCCTCCCTCGGGAGCCGGGATGTGCTCCGCGGCCATGATCGCCGCGACCTCCTCGATCACCGCCTCGACCATGGGCCGGAAGGGGCGGTCGCGCAGCTGGCCGTTACGGATGCGAAAGCGGGCCACCAGGGGATTGATGGCGGCATTGACGGCCAGCTTGTGCCACAGTCGCACACGGATGTCCTCGACCGGCGTGGCCGGAAGGCCCGCGGCCGTCAGTCGGTCGGCCAGCCGTTCGGCGAGGGAGCCATGCCGGCCATCCAGGGCGCCGATCAGGGTTCGGCCGTGTCCGGCATGCACCACCCCGTCATCGCCCGCCAGGAAGGCACCCTCGGTAGTGGTGGCGCAGAGCACCGGCCCCGTCCACCGTTCGGCGAGGACCTGCTGCACGCCGAAACCGTTCTGCCAGAGCACCAGGGGGAGGTCGGGCCGTAGCCGATCGGCGACGGCGGCCAGGGCGGCCTCGGCGGCGTAGGCCTTGGTGGTGAGATGGAGACACTCGGCCTCGCCGGCCAGCGCGCGCGTCAGGGTCGCCGTCGTCCGACAGTCCAGCTCCCGGTCGAGCGTCTCGCCCTCCGGGGTGGTCAGGGCCTGGCGGGGCGGCAGGGGACGTCGGCCGATCAGGGTCACCGGCGCCTGCTCGGCCAGGCGCAGGGCCAGCAGGCGACCCAGGGCGCCCGGGCCGAGGATCAGCGACAGGCTCATGAGGAGGAGCCCCGCTTGCGACGAGCGCCCCCGGGGGATGTCTTCCCGCCGGTGCGACGCCCGGCGGACTGACGCCTCGCCTTCCCGCCGGCCTTGCGCCCTCGGCTCGGCACCTCGACGCCCCGGGCCCCGGCCAGGGCCCGGCGCATCCGTTCGGCATCGGCGTGGCCGAGCAGCCCGCGGAGGTCCTCCACCAGGGCGTCCAGGAAGGGCGCCGGGGCGTCGCCGTCCTCGGCGATGGCGGACAGTCGCTGCTCCCAGAGGGCGGTGCGCTCGGGACGTCCCACGGCCTCGGGCAGCGAGGCGATCAGGGCATCGCCAAGGCGGGTGGCGCGCAGCGCCTTGCCCTCCCGGGCCAGGTAGCCGCGCTCCAGCAGGGTCTCGAGGATGCCGGCCCGGGTGGCCTCGGTGCCCAGGCCGTCGGAGTCGCGCAGGGTGCGCCGGATCGCCGGGTCCTCCACGTAGCGGGCGATGTTCATCATCGCCTTGATCAGGCTGGCGTCGGTGAAGGGTTCGGGCGGGCGCGTCTCGCGATCCTCCACGCCGGCCTCCTCCACTCGGCAGGGTTCGCCCTCGGTCAGCGGCGGCAGGGGCGGCGCCTCGTCCCGGGTGGTGAACAGCGGCTTCCAGCCGGCCTCGAGCACTTCCTGCCCCCGGGCCCGGAAGACCTCGCCGGCGATGGCGAACTCCGCCTTCACCTCCCGGGTCGACAGGGGAGGGTAGAACTGGGCGAGCACGTTGCGGGTGATCAGTCGGAAGACGTCGGCCTCCTGGCGGGAGAGCCGCGAGAGATCGGCCCGCTTGCCGGTGGGCGCCAGGGCGTGGTGGGCGCCGACCTTCTTGTCATTCCAGGCCTTGGAGCGCTTCGCGAAGTCGGCGCCGGCCAGCCAGCCCCGCAGGGTGGCATCCTCGCCGCAGGCGCCTTCCAGGGTGCGCCGGGCGCCGGCCCAATGCTCCTCCGGGAGGTAGCGGCAGTCGGAGCGGGGATAGGTGATCAGCTGGTGACGCTCGTAGAGGCGCTGACAGATGTCGAGCACCGCCTTGGCCGAGAGGCCGTGGCGCCGGGCGGCATCCACCTGCAGGGCCGACAGGGAGTAGGGCAGGGGGGCGGCCTGACGCCTGTCGCGGGTCTCGAGCCGGGCGAGCCGGCCCTCGGCCCCGGCAAGCCGGCCGCCCAAAGCCTCGGCCGGGGCCCGCTCCAGAAGCCGCCCCTGGTCGTCCAGCGAATGGCCCTCGCCGGGCACCCACCAGGCACGCAGCCGGCCCCGGGCCACGACGAGATCCGCCCACAGCACGAAGAAGGGGCGTGGCTCGAAGTCGCGGATCTCGGCGTCCCGGCGCACCACCAGCCCGAGGACCGGCGTCTGCACCCGGCCCACCGAGAGCACCCCGTCGTGGCCGGCCTGGCGGCCGACCAGGGTCCAGGCGCGGGTCAGGTTGATCCCGTAGAGCCAGTCGGCCCGGGCGCGGGCCTGGGCCGCCCGATACAGGGGCGCGTAGCGGGCGTTGTCCTCAAGGCGGGAGAGAGCCCGCTTGACCGCCGGGGCGTTGAGGTCGCTGACCAGCAGGCGTGCCACCGGCCCCTGCCAGCCGAGGTGCTCGATGACCTCCTGGACCAGCAGCTGGCCCTCCCGGTCGGGGTCGCCGGCGTGGACCACGGTGTCGGCTCGCTTGAGCAGGCCGCGGATCACGGCGAGCTGGGCACGGGCCTTGGCGCGGGGCACGAGCTTCCATCGGTCGGGCAGGATCGGCAGGGTATCCAGGCGCCAGGCCTTGTGGGACGGGTCGTAGGCGTCCGGTGGCGCCTGTTCCAGCAGATGACCCAGGCACCAGGTGACCACGCTGTCGCCGGCCATCAGGGCGCCGTCCTGGCCGGGGACGCCGGCAGGGAGTGCCTCGGCGATGGCACGGGCCAGGCTGGGTTTCTCGGCGATGATCAGGCGCAAGCGGACCTCGAGGCGGCGATGAAGACATGGGAATTCTTACAGTATTCTCGTGGCGAGACCAGGTGTAACATGTCTTGATGTTTGTATAATTCTTGTATGATTCTGGTCGGAGGGCAGGGCATGCTCGAACGCGGTCGGACACGACGCCTGCTGGGGCTGGGGACTCGCACCGGCGGTGCCCTGCTGAAGGCGCGTCTGGGTGGCCAGAGCGACTGGCACGCCCTGGGCGAGGCGCTGGTCGAGGGGCTCTCGGAGCTCAAGGGCCCGGCCATGAAGCTGGCCCAGATCATGGCCCAGTGGGACGACCTGCTGCCCCCCGAGCTGGCCGAGGAGCTTTCCCGGTTGCAGCGCCAGGCGACGCCCATGCCCTGGGGGAGCATCCGGCGGACCCTGGATGCGGAGTACGGTGACCCGGAGCAGCGCTTCGAACGCATCGAGACGACGCCCTTCGCCAGCGCGTCCATGGGCCAGGTGCACCGTGCGGTGACCCGCGAAGGCGAGACGGTGGTGCTCAAGGTGCAGTACCCCGGGCTCGGCGACGTGCTGGAGGACGACCTCGCCCGGCTGCGTCGGCTGATGCGCCTGGGGCGATGGCTGAGCGTCCCCCAGGCGCGGCTGGAGGCGCTCTTCGAGGAACTCGCCGCCAGCCTGCGCGGCGAGCTGGACTATCGGGCCGAGGCTCAGGCGCTCGCCCGCTACCGGGCGCGCTATGCGCATCTTCCGGACCTGGTGATTCCCGAGCCGCTGCCGTCGTTCTGTGGCCCTCGGGTACTCGCCATGCGCTACGTGGCGGGAACGCCGTTGCGCGAGCTGGATGGAGCCGAGGACGCCGTGCGCCAGCGCATCGCCGCCACCCTGGCGGACTGGCTGACCGAGGAGATCTTCACCCACGGCGAGCTGCATGCCGATCCCCATGCCGGCAACTTCGCCGCCGACGCCGAGGGGCGGCTGGTGATCTATGATCTGGGGGCAGTGATTCCTGTGCCCCGGGCGCGACTGGCGGCCATGATGCGCCTGCTGGAGGCGACGCTGGCCGCCGATGCCCTGGCCATGGACGCGGCCCTGCGGGAGCTCGGCGGCCGCCAGGGAGAAGGGGCCCCCCTGGCCCTCTATCGGGAATCCGCCGAGGCGGTGGCGCCGCTGTTCGCGCCCGGGCCCCAAGACTTCGGCGACGTGCGGGTGCACCGTCGGCTGCGCGAGCTGAGCCCCAAGGTATGGGCGGCCATGGACCGGCTCCAGCCGCCAGCGGATACCCTGCTGCTGTCGCGCACCCTCAACGGCCACTACTGGAACCTGGTGCGCCTCGGGGCGCGCCTCGACATGCACCGGCGCACTCGTCCGCTGCTCGCCTGGGCGAGGGCCTGAAAGCGGCTGCCAGGCCGGCGGTCGGCTGGTAGACTGTGCGGTTTTTGGGCAGTGGAGACGGCAATGCTGGCGGTATGGGTAGAACAGCTGCTGGGGTTCGCCTCGGGCGCCCTCAAGGCGATCAGGGAAGACGAGCGCTATCCGACGCTGATGGCCTGGGCGCGCCGAGAGGGCCCCAAGCTGACCGGCGACCTGGCTTTGGCTCAGGCGCTGGCCCCGGAACTCTGGTCGCAGACGCCGCTGGAGCGGCTCGACTTCGCCTGTGAGCCCCTGGCCCGGCCGGGACGCAACGAGCCCTGCTGGTGCGACTCGGGGCGCAAGACCAAGCACTGCTGCGGCGCGGTCACCCTGCCCGGACACGTCCCCGGGCACCTGATGTGGATGCTGTCGCTGCGGGAGTGGAAGGGCGAGACCCTCAAGGCGGCGCTGGCCAGCGGCCGCGCACCCGCCCAGGCGCTGCTCGAGGCCGGCCTGATCGCCGCGGAGTCCGGCCAGCGGGGGCGGGCTCAGCAGATCCTCGAGTCGCTGTTCGAGACCGCCGACTGGTCGCGCCTGCCGGAGCAGGCCGAGCCGGCCTTCGAGATCCTCGTCGACCTCTACCAGGAGCGCGGCTTCCATCGCAAGCGCGAGGCGCTGCTCGACGCCGTGCTCGATCGGGGGCCGCTGTTCCTGCGCGGCGTGGCGCTGGAGCGGCTGTGCCTGCTGCACCTGGACAACGACGACCTGGACAGCGCCCGGGCCGCCTTCGTGCGCGCCCAGCAGGCACTGCCGGACTCGCCCACCCTGGCCTACATCGAGGCCATGCTGCTGCTCCACGAGGGGCACGAGGCGGAAGCGCGGGAACGCTCGCGGTTCTGGTTCCGCCGGCTGTCCCGGCAGGGCGATCTGGACCCCGACCAGCTGCAGTTCCTCGCCGACCTGGCCGACAACCCCGGCGCCACCCTGGCCGAGCAGCTGCTCAATGCCGAGGAGGACCTCGCCGAACCCCTGGTCGCCTTCCAGACCCTGCTCGAATCGTTGCCCACCGCGCCCCGCCTGGACGTCCAGGAGGTGGACGGCTGGCTCGCCTATCAGGCCAGCGCCCGGGAGGCCACCCTCTATGCCGCCTTCCGGTCGGTCTTCCCGGCCGAGGTGCAGAGCGAGGCGACCCTGAGCTTCGATGTCGATCCCTGGCCCCAGGCCGGCGACTGGCTGCCGGCGTTGTGCGCGCATCCCGAGTGGCTGGATGCCCCCGCCGTCATGCAGTCCCTGGCCCTGGCCCTGACCACCCGATTCGGCAGCCTGCCGTGGATGGCCCCGAGCCTCTTCGAGCCGCTGGCGGTGCGCCTGGAGCGCTGGCTGGAGCAGGCGCGCCAGGCCGGCGAGGCCCCGCTGACCTGGGACGTCGCCGACAACGCCGTGCTGCTGCGCACCGGCCTGGCGCTGGTGGTGGGCATGGAGCGCGGGGCCCGGGAGCGGTCGCGCCGGCTCGCCGAACGGCTGCTCGAGCTGGACGACCAGGACAGCCTGGGGCTGCGCGAGCTGGTGCTCGACCAGCTGCTCCGGGACGGTCGTGACGCCGAGGCCCTGGCGCTGAGCGAGGCGGCCCTGGAGAGCGAGGTCGAGGAGGAATCCGTGCTCGGGCTGCTGATGGGGCGGGTGCTGGCCCTCTTCCGTCTGGAGCGTCGCGAGGAGGCCGCCGAGGCCCTGGAGGCCGCCCGCCGCCACAACGCCTTCGCTCCGGCCCTGCTGTGCGACGAGCACCCGCGTCCGCCGACTCCCGCTCCCGACGGCGCCGCCATCGGCTCCCGGGCCGAGGCCTGGCAGTACCGCACCCTGATGCGCGACCAGTGGCGGGCCACGCCGGGCGCGCTGGAGTGGCTCGCCGAACGGGCGATCATCTGAGTCCGCTCAGGCCGCCTTCGGGGCCGGCACCAGGCTGCGGATGCGGCTGACCCAGACGGCCAGGGCGATGGCCGGCAGGCCCAGGAGCGAGGCCAGCAGGAAGAAGCCCGGGTAGCCTTGGCCGGCCACCACCAGGCCCCCGAAGCCGCTGAGGAACTTGCCCGGCAGGGTCATCAGCGAGGAGAACAGCGCATACTGGGTGGCGGTGTAGGCTCGTGACGTCAGCCCCGACAGGAAGGCGATAAAGACCGCGCTGGCCAGGCCGTTGGAGAGGTTGTCGCCGACGATGGTCACCACCAGCATGGGCAGGCTGTCCCCGGCCAGGGCGAGGACCACGAACAGCAGGTTGGTCAGCGCGGTGGCCGTGGCGCCGAGCACCAGGATGGGCCCCACCCCGTAGCGGGCCACCAGCAGGCCGCCGAGCAGGCCCCCGCCGATGCTCATGGCGATGCCGAAGACGTTGGTCACGTTGGCGATGGCGGCCAGGCTGAACCCCAGGTCGATGTAGAGCGGATTGGCCATGGAGGCCATGGCCAGGTCGCTGATCCGGAACACCGCCACGAACACCAGCAGCCACAATGCCTTGAGACGATGCCGGGCGAAGAAGTCGGTGAAGGGACAGACCACCGCGCCGATGGCCCAGGCGCCCAGGCGGCGCTGCCAGGCCGGCCGGCCGCGGCTGGCGCGCAGGAAGGCGCGCACCCGCGGCTCATGGATCAGTTGGGTGGTCAGCGCCAGGCGCTCGGGCTCCGGCCGCACCAGCACCGTCACCACCCCCACGGCCACCAGGGCGGCCATGGCCAGGTAGGCGGCGTGCCAGGAGACCAGCGAGGCCACGTAGAGGGCGCCCGCGCCGGCGGCGATCAGCCCGCCGCGGTAGCCGATGATGTAGGTGGAGGCCATGGCCGCCTGCAGGTCTTCCGGCGCCGACTCGATGCGGAAGGCATCGATGGCGATGTCCTGGGTCGCCGAGCCGAAGGCCACCAGCAGGGCGAAGGCGGCGACCATCGGCAGGTGGCCCAGCGGGTCCAGGCTGGCCAGGCCCACCAGGCCGGTGGCGATCATGGCCTGGGCGAGCAGCATCCAGCCGCGCCGCTGGCCGAAGGCCCGGGTGAGTCCCGGCAGGGCCAGGCGATCCACCACCGGGGCCCAGAAGAACTTGATCGAATAGAGGATGCCGATCCAGGCGAAGAACCCGATGGCCGCCACCTCGACGCCGTCGCTGCGCAGCCAGGCCGACAGGGTGGAGAACACCAGCAGGAAGGGCAGGCCCGCCGAGAACCCCAGGAACAGCATCGTCAGCACCGGGGGGCGCCGGTAGATCGCCAGGGCATCGCGCCAGCTGCGTTGCGCGGAAGGGGTCGGCATGGCGTAAGCTCTCCTTGCGGGGCTGGGACGGGGCCACGCGCCGGGCCATCGGTGATAAGATGGCGGCCTCGACCGGGGCCTCGCGATACGGGGGGCGCGCGCCGCCGATTGTTGCAGAGCCCCGGCGCCGACACCAGCCAGAGCGATCAGGAAAGCCATGAGTGACGACGACATTCGCCTGGACGGCGACGAGGCGGCCGTCCCCCGCTGGTACGTCATCCAGTGCAAGGGCGGGGAATCCTTCCGGGCCGCCGAACACCTGGACAACCAGGGCTACGAGGTCTTCCACCCGGTGTTCCAGGCCCAGAAGAAGCGCCGCGGCAAGCTCGAGTGGGTCAGCGAGCCGCTCTTCCCCTATTACCTGTTCATTCGCCTCGACCGCCTGGTCAGCAACTGGCGACCGATCCGCTCGACCCGAGGGGTGCTTCGCCTGGTGACCTTCGGGGTGGACATGCCGATCCCGGTCAGCGACGAGCTGGTGGACACCCTGCGCCGTCACGGCAGCCAGGAGGCCGGCGACGCTATCCAGGTGTACTTCCGCGCCGGCGAGACGGTGGAGATCACCGAGGGCCCCTTCAAGGACCTTCAGGCGGTCTTCGCCAGCCACAAGGGCGAGGAGCGCGCCATCGTGCTGCTCAACATGCTGCACAAGCAGCAGCGCCTGGAGATGCCCGTCGCCCAGCTGCGCCGCCGCGACTGATCCCCCATTCCCTGCCCCGGAGGCCCCATGACGATCGCCCCCCAGCGGGTCGTGACCCTGCACTACGTGCTCAGCGACCAGGACGGCAACGTCCTCGACGACTCTCGCGCCCGCCAGACCCCGCTCGAATACCTGCACGGCCATGACAACATCATGGCCGGGCTGGAACGCGCCCTGCTCGGACGAGAGGCCGGCGCCGAACTCAGCGTCACCCTGATGCCCGCCGAGGCCTATGGCCTGCGCGACGAGTCCCTGGTGCGCGAGGTCGGCCGAGGGGCCTTCCCGGTCCCCGACCTCTCGCCCGGCATGCGCTTCCAGACGCCGGGGGACGATGGCCCGGAGATCGTCACCGTGCTGGAGGTGCGCGACGACGGCGTGCTGATCGACACCAACCATCCGCTGGCCGGCCAGACGCTGCGCTACCGCCTCGAGGTCCTCGACGTACGCGAGGCCACCCGCGCCGAGCTCGCCAAGGGCCATCCCCTCCCGCCGGGCACCACGCCGGACCAGGTGGAAGACAAGAAGATGCCCTGAGCTCGGCCGTCCCTTCCGCTCGCCCCTCCTCCCCGCCGGGACTCTCCCGGCCCCGAATCTGACCTGGATCAAAGGCCGTCGGCCCTCGTGAAGGAGGCCGGCGGCAAAGTTGATTCAGGTCAGCTTTCTCCCGGCTCATGAGCGCTACAGTGCACTCAACACATCGAGACGGGAGGACCACCACATGTACTGGGATGACGCCGTAATCTTCGGACTGGCCACCGTCGGAATGATGATCGCTTTCATGGGGGGCTGGATCGCATTCGTCGTTCGCGACCACCATCGCAAGAAGAAGCACTGAGCCAGCCGCTCCACCAGTCGTCAGGGGAGGGGGGAGCTTCCCCCCACTGGGCCGATCCTTCGGGATCGGCCATTTTTTTGCTTATCGCTCGGCGGTCAGGCGCTCCACGACGCCGCCGGCGGACGACCAGTGCCGCGAGAGGGCGCGCATCACCCGTTCCGGGTACCAGGTCTTGCCCAGGCTGCCGTTGTAGCGGGCCAGCGCCCGGGTGAGATCGCCGTCCTCCACCGCCAGGTAGTGGGCGAGGATGGTGCAGCCGTAGCGCAGGTTGCGTTCGGGGTCCTTGAGGTCGTCGGCGGGCAGCCCGAGCTCGCGGATCCAGAACGGCATGATCTGCATCAGGCCCACGGCGCCGGCGGAGGAGACCGCCTCGGCCTGGAAGGCGCTCTCCACCTGGATGACGGCCAGCACCAGTTCCGGGGCCAGGCCCGCCAGGCGGGCTTCCTGGTGGACCCGGGACAGCAAGGCCCGGCGGCGCTCGGCGTCGGGGACCCGGCGGGCCAGGCGGGGCATCATGTCGTTGAGCCACTGTCGCGCGGCCCAGACCTCGGCGGGGGAGCGCGGGGCCTGGCGGGTGCCCTCGAGGGTCTGGCGCAGGGTGGAAGGCAGGGGCGCGGCCGCGGAGGAGACGCCCCCCGGGTTCGGCCTCGCGGCCAGGGCCGTGAGGAAGTCGTCCGACGCCAGGCCCGGAGCGGGGGGCAAGAGGCTCCCGGCCGCCAGTAGGGCGGCGGCCAGGAAGCGTCCCTTACGGAAACACTGCTTGAATGCCTGCGCATGCAAATCGCTTCGTTGCGCGGTGCTCGAAAGCTCGCCTAACTCCTCGTTATGTCTCGCTTTCTGTGCTCCGTGCGCCTTGCGCTTTACGATGCTCGGCGATGTATTCAGCGTTTCCTCAGGCGTCGATCTTCTCGCGCAGGAAGTCGAGAATGTCCCCGGCGGGGACCATGGTGGCCTCGGTGTCACGGCGTCCCTTGTACTCCAGTTCTCCCTTGTCCAGGCCTCGGTCGCCCACCACCAGGCGATGGGGGATGCCCATCAGCTCCTGGTCGGCGAAGCGCACGCCCGGCCGCAGGTCGCGGTCGTCGAGCAGCACGTCGTAGCCGGCGGCGGTGAGCTCCTGGTAGAGGCGCTCGCTCTCCTCGCGGACCCGCTGCGACTTGTGGGCATTCATCGGCACCACGGTGACGTGGAAGGGCGCGATGGCGTCCGGCCAGATGATGCCGTTCTCGTCATGGTTCTGCTCGATGGCGGCGGCGACCACCCGGGTTACCCCGATACCATAGCAGCCCATCCAGGGATGCGCGGCCTTGCCGTTGGCGTCGAGGACGGTGGCATTCATCGCTTCGCTGTACTTGCGGCCCAGCTGGAAGACGTGGCCCACCTCGATGCCGCGCTTGATGGACAGGGTGCCCTGGCCGTCCGGCGAGGGGTCGCCCTCGACCACGTTGCGCAGGTCGGCGACCTTGGGCAGCGCCACGTCGCGCTCCCAGTTGATGCCGAAGTAGTGCTTGCCGTCGATGTTGGCGCCGGCGCCGAAGTCGCTCATCAGCGCCACGCTGCGGTCGATGACGATCGGCATGTCCAGGTTCACCGGGCCCAGGGAGCCGGGACCGGCGCCCACCACCGCGCGGATCTCCTCCTCGGTGGCCATGGTCAGGGGGCTGGCCACCTCGGGCAGGTGCTCGGCCTTGACCTCGTTGAGCTCGTGGTCGCCGCGCACCAGCAGGGCCACCAGGCCGCCCTCGGCGCCCTGCACCATCAAGGTCTTGAGGGTCTTCTCGATGGGCAGCCCGTGCTGCTCGACCAGGGCGGCGATGGTCTTGGCGTCCGGGGTGTCGACCAGGCGCAGCTCCTCGCTCGGCGCGGGGCGCTCCGGCTGGCTGCCCAGCGGCGCCGGCAGGGCCTCGGCCTTCTCCATGTTGGCGGCGTAGTCGGACTCGGTGGAGAAGACGATGTCGTCCTCGCCGGAGTCGGCCAGCACGTGGAACTCGTGGGAGTCGGTGCCGCCGATGGCGCCGGTGTCGGCGATCACCGGGCGGAAGTCCAGGCCCAGGCGGGTGAAGATGCGCACATAGGCATCGTACATGGCCTGGTAGGTCTCCATGAGCGAGGGCTCGTCGATATGGAAGGAGTAGGCGTCCTTCATCAGGAACTCGCGGGAACGCATTACCCCGAAGCGCGGGCGGATCTCGTCACGGAACTTGGTCTGGATCTGGTAGAAGTTCGAGGGCAGCTGCTTGTAGCTGGAGATCTCGCGACGGATCAGGTCGGTGATCACCTCCTCGTGGGTCGGGCCGACGCAGTAGTCGCGGTCGTGGCGGTCCTTGAGGCGCAGCAGCTCGGGGCCGTACTGCTCCCAGCGGCCGGATTCCTGCCACAGCTCGGCGGGCTGGACGGCGGGCATCAGCACCTCCTGGGCGCCGGCGCGGTCCATCTCCTCGCGGACGATGCGCTCCACCTTGCGCAGGGTCTTGAGACCCAGCGGCAACCAGGTATAGAGGCCCGAGGTCAGGCGGCGGATCATGCCGGCCCGCAGCATCAGCTGGTGGCTGACCACCTCGGCGTCGGCGGGGGTTTCCTTGAGGGTGGAGATCAACAGTTGCGTGGCGCGCATGGGTCCGGGGTGTCCTCGAGCAAGAATCGGGTGGAAACGGTCGGGCCGCCGGGTGGCGGGACATGAGCGGCATTGTACGGCCAAGCGGGAGTGGCGGCAAAAGCCCGCGGGGGCCGGGCAGCGCTATCGCAGTTGGATCTGACGAGGGGCGCCGGGGACAAGCCGAAGAGGAGGTCCTACGCCATGGACGGCGTCGGTAGCGCCCATGGAAGGGTTCACAGCGCCTCCTCGAAGGCTTGTCGCCGGATCAGTCCCGATCGATCCGCTGTCTGCGATAGTCCGGGGCCGCAGGGCTTACCCCAAAGGGTGCGTCGCGATGCCCGGCGCCAGGCGGGGGTGTTGCAGCGCCCAGTCGGCGTGGTTGTTGACCTGGCCGTGTTCGCGCAGGGCGCGGATCCGTGCCAGGTCCAGGCGCGCCAGCTGCCAGCCGGGGGTGGCGTCCGCGGCCAGGGTCAGCACCCCGTCCGGCGGGAAGCCATGGTCGCAGGGCGTGAAGACGCCGGCACGGCCGATGTTGATGTCCACCGCCGGCGACCATAGCGCCTCGCCCACCGTGGGCGAATGGATCACCGCCACCTGCTGCTCGATGGCCCGGGCCTGGGCGCTGAGGCGCACCCGCTGGTAGCCGGCCTCGGTGTCGGTGCAGCTCGGCACCAGCAGCAGCTCGGCGCCGGCCTCGACCAGGGCTCGCGCCAGCAGGGGGAACTCGCTGTCGTAGCAGATCAGCACCCCCAGCCGCCCGGCGGGGGTGTCGAAGACCCGAAGGCCGTCGCCCTCGACCACGCCCCAGTCGTCGTTCTCGAAGCGGGTCATCACCTGCTTGTCCTGGTGGCCCGCCCGGCCGTCGGGGCCGAACAGCCAGGCCCGGTTGACGAAGCGGCCGTCGTCCAGGCGCCAGGGCAGGGAAGGGGCGAGGATCGTCGCGCCATGGCGCACCGCCAGCTCGCGCCAGGTCTCGACGAAGGCCTCGCGCCACGGCTGCAGGCAGTGCAGCTGGGCCTGGAGGTCGCCCCGCTCGGCCTCGGGCAGCATCGAGGCCAGCTCCATGGCCCCGTACTCGGGGAAGACCAGCAGCTCGGCGCCACGGCTCGTCGCGTCCTGGACCCAGCGCGCCGCCTTGGCCCGGAAGCCGGCGAAGTCGGCGAAGGCCTCGATGGGGTACTGGGCGGTGGCCACGGTCACCGGACGTTCGCTCCCCCCGGTCATGGGCGCAGCGCCTTGAGCCAGAAGACCATGGGCTTGGCGGTCTCCTCGGCCTCGTCCTGGTCCTTCCAGGCGAAGGTGGTGACAAGCGACGGCGTGCGCCGGTAGCCCCGGGCGTTCCAGAAGCCGTGCAGCGGCCGGTAGTCGGCCGGCTTGCGGGGATGGTCGTCGGGGCGCTCCACGGCGCAGAAGGCCGCGAACTCGAACCCTTCACCCGCGGCGTGTGTCTCCCTCGCCTCCATAAAGGCCTTGCCGATGCCCCGGCCGCGGTACTCGGGCAGCAGGACCGACTCGCCGTAGTAGAAGACCGTCTCGGGCCGGTAGCCGGCGGCCTCGAAGGGGCCGCGGAACTCATCCACCTCGTCGGCCAGCGGCTGGCCGGTGGCCGCGCCCACCAGGGGGCCGCCGTCGAAGGCCAGCACGAAGAGGCTGCGCGGGTTGCGGGCGTAGCGGTCGAGGTAGTCGGCCTCGTAGGCCGGGTCGCCGTCGTAGAGGTAGGGGAAATCGCGGAAGACCCGGATGCGCAGCCGCGCCAGGGCCTCCAGGTGGGGGGCGATGTCGCGCCCCTGGCAGGTGGTCAGGGTGATGGCCGCCATGATCGTCGCTCCCGGCTGGTGGCAGGTCGCCGGCACCCTAGCAGGCGAGCCCGTTCGCGCCAATCCTGATGGCGACCTGCACGACCGCCGCCGCGACACCACTCATCCCACCCAGGGCGTGGCGCGTACCAGCAACCCCAGGGCCAGGGTCGCCGAGACGCTGAGCAGGGTGCCGAGCAGCACGTATTCGGTGAGCTTGCGGTCGCGGCGCTCGCGCAGGTCGCCGAAGCGCAGCACCGACTTGGCGGTGAGCAGGAAGCCTACGGCGGTGAATTCGTCGACCAGCACCAGGGTCAGCACCAGCAGGCGCTCGAGGATCCCGATCCGCGCGCCCGCCGCGGCCAGGGTGCCGGGATCGGCGACCTCGTCGCTCCAGGGGCGCATGGCGAGCGCGATGGCCAGCGCCATGGGCCGGGTCACCAGCAGGTAGGCCAGGGCGAGCGTCAGCACCCCCGGGCTGGCCAGCCAAGCCAGGGTCTCGGCCAGCGGGGCCGCGCTGCCCTGCCATGCCAGCCAGACGGCCAGCAGCACCGCCAGGTGCAGGGCCTGGTCGAGCAGGAACCAGCGCAGCCGGTGGGGATCGAGCCAGGCCTTGCCCAGGTCGATGAGGCCGTGGCTGCCGGCGACGGCCAGTCCCGCGAGGAAGGCCGGGATGGGGCCGGCCCCGGCGAGCCCCAGCACGCCCAGCGTCAGCAGGCCATGCAGGCCCGCATGGAGGTAGAGGGCGGTGGCGCGTCCCTTGTGGCGCTGGCGCGCCTCCACCCAGCGTCGCGGCTGGAGCAGGAAGTCGCCCACCAGGTGGGCCAGGAGCAGGGCGAGCAGTGCCGCCAGGGGCGTCGCGCTCATGGAGTGGTGTCCTCCTCGGCCAGGCGTTTGCGGAACAGGGCCAGGGTGTCGACCAGCAGGGGCCAGCGGGCGGCGCGCAGCCGCTTGTGCACGCTGGGCTGGCGGATGCCCAGGCGCTCGGCCAGGGCCTGCTGGGTCTCCTCATGCCGCAGTCGCAGCCGGACGATCTCGGCGGAGTAGGGCGACCAGCCCTCGACCAGCTCGTCCAGGTAGCGCAGCACCAGCGCCAGGCAGGGTTCCACGGCCTCGGTGGTCATCGCCAGGGCGAGATGCTCGTCCCGGCGGGCCAGGGCATCCAGGGCCCGGCCCGAGGCCACGAAGACCGGTCCATCGGCGGAGGCCAGGTCATCGGCGGGGGGGAGGGTGTCCGCGCCCACCGCGATGGCCACCCGGGCGTCCCAGCGCTGGTCGGCCTCGGAGCGCTCGATCAGGCTGGCGCGCAGCGTCACGGCCGCATCCACGGCGGCGGCGGGGTCCGGCAGCGCAAGCTGGAAGCCGTCGCCGCGGTAGCGTTGATAGGTGCCGTCATGGTGGTCGGCGAGCTCGGCGAGCGCCGCCTCGAGCGTCCGGTGGAGGCAGCGGGCATCGGCGATGCGGCGCGACTCGATGACGTCGCCGGTCAGCACGGCGAGACGGGAGACCATGAGCGTTCCTCCCTTCGGGAGCATCATGGTGTTAACCATAGCCCAAAAAGGCTATTAATCAATAAAATAGCCTTATTGAGTTATATAGCGGCCGCCATCCGCCATCACCTCTGCCGCGCCAGTGCGCCCATGGCCTGCTCCGGCCCGGCCAGGGTCATGGGATACATGCGGTCGTCGATCAGCTCGCGGATCAGGCCGGTCGAGGGCGTGAAGTCCCAGTGCCGCCGAGGCATGGGATTGAGCCAGGCCAGGCGCGGGAAGGACCGGACCAACCGTGACAGCCAGGCCGCGCCGGGCTCGTCGTTGAAGTGCTCGACGCTGCCGCCGGGATGGGTGATCTCGTAGGGCGACATGGCGGCGTCGCCGACGATCACCACCCGGTAATCGTCGCCATAGGTATGGAGGACGTCCCGCGTGGGGATGCGCTCGGCGTGTCGCCGGGCATTGTGCCGCCACAGGCCCTCGTAGAGGCAGTTGTGGAAGTAGTAGTGTTCGAGGTGCTTGAACTCGGCCCGGGCGGCGGAAAACAGCGCCTCGCAGGTACGGATGTGGTCGTCCATGGAGCCGCCCACGTCGAGCAGCAGCAGCACCTTGACCGCGTTGTGGCGCTCGGGGCGCATCCGCACGTTGAGCAAGCCGGCGTCCCGGGCGGTGGCGCGGATGGTGGCGTCGACGTCGAACTCCTCGGCCGCGCCTTCCCGGGCGAAGCGCCGCAGCCGGCGCAGGGCCATCTTGATGTTGCGGGTACCGAGTCGGCGATCGTCGTCGTAGTCGCGGAAGCGCCGTTCGTCCCAGACCTTCGCCGCCCGACGGTGGCGCGAGCCGTCCTGGCCGAGGCGGATGCCCTCGGGATGGTAGCCATAGGCGCCGAAGGGACTGGTGCCGCCGGTGCCGATCCACTTGTTGCCGCCGGCGTGGCGGTCGGTCTGTTCCTCGAGGCGTCGCTTGAAGGTCTCGATCAGCGCCTCGAGGCCGCCCAGGGACTCGATCCTTGCCTTCTCCTCCTCGGACAGCCGCTTCTCGAACTCCCGGCGCAGCCAGTCGTCGGGGATCAGCGCCTCGATGGCGGCGTCGAGATCCTCGATGCCCTCGACCCAGGCGCCGAAGGCCCGATCGAAGCGGTCGAAGTGGCGCTCGTCCTTGACCAGCACGGTGCGGGCGACCCCGTGCAGGGCTTCCAGGTCGGCGAAGATCACGCCCCGCTCCACCACGGCGTGCAGGTCGAGCAACTCGCGCAGCGACACCGGCACCTCGAAGCGGCGCAGGGTCTCGAACAGGCCGATGAACATGACTTACCTGCCTTGCCGGCGCAGCATGAAGGCCAGCCGTTCCAGTAACTGCGTATCCTGCTCGTTCTTCACCAGGGCGCCGGCCAGCGGCGGGATGGCCCGGGCCGGGTCGCGCTGGTAGAGCGCCTCCTGGGCCAGCTCGTCGGCCATCAGCAGCTTCAGCCAGTCCACCAGCTCGGAGGTGGAGGGCTTCTTCTTGAGGCCCGGGGCCTCGCGCAGCTCGAAGAACACCTCCAGGGCCTCGCCGACCAGCCGCGGGGCGATCCCGGGGAAGTGGACGTCGACGATGGCCTGCATGGTCTCGCGGTCCGGGAAGTCGATGTAGTGGAAGAAGCAGCGGCGCAGGAAGGCGTCGGGCAGCTCCTTCTCGTTGTTGGAGGTGATCACCACCACCGGGCGATGGCGGGCGCGGATGGTCTCGTCCGTCTCGTAGACGTGGAATTCCATGCGGTCGAGTTCCTGCAGCAGGTCGTTGGGAAACTCGATGTCGGCCTTGTCGATCTCGTCGATCAGCAGCACCACCCGCTCGTCGGCGGTGAAGGCCTCCCACAGCTTGCCCGGTCGGATGTAGTTGGCCACGTCCTCCACGCCCTCGATGCCGAGCTGGGAGTCGCGCAGCCGGCTCACCGCGTCGTACTCGTAGAGCCCCTGGGCGGCCTTGGTGGTGGACTTGACGTGCCAGGTGATCAGGCGGGTGTCCAGCGAGGCCGCCAGCTCCTCGGCCAGTCGGGTCTTGCCGGTGCCCGGTTCGCCCTTGACCAGCAGCGGGCGCTGCAGGGTCACGGCGGCATTCACCGCCCGCTTGAGGCCCTCGGTGGCCACGTAGGTGGAAGTGCTGTCGAACGCCATGGATCGCCTCTCGAAGGTCGTCACAAATTCAAACGAGTGTACGTAAGGGGCGCCGACGGGACAATCTCCTCGGCGAGTGGCGGGGAGCCTCAGGCGTCACGATCCCCTGTCGGGCCCGAGACGGGCGAGATAGCGGCGCAACTGCCGGGCGTTCTCGACGGCGTGGCCGGCCTCGTCGTTGTTGAAGTAGGCGTAGGCGTCGTGGCCGTCCACGGCCTGGTCCCGGAGCCGTCGGGCCTGGGCGGTGAGGTACTGGGGCGAGTAGGCGCCCCGGTAGTGATCGCCGTGGAAACGCAGGTAGGTCCAGTCGGCGGTGAGCCGCCGGGGGTGGTTGGGGAGCATGTCGTGCCAGCACAGGGCGACGCCGTGGGCCTGCAGCACCCGGTAGACGGCATCGCACAGCCAGGAGGGGTCGCGGAATTCCAGGGCCCAGCGATGCTCGGGCGGGGCCGCCTCGAGAAAGGCATCCAGGCGCTCGGCGTCGACCCGCCAGCGCCCCGGCAGCTGCACCAGGATCGGGCCCAGCGTGTCGCCGAGCCATTCGGCCACCTCCAGGAAGCGGCCGATGGTGGCCCCGGGATCCTTGAGCTTCTTGATGTGGCTGCCGTAACGGCTGAACTTGACGGCGAAGCGGAAGCCGTCGGGGACGGCGTCGCGCCAGGCGCGGAAGGTGGTGGCCTCGGGTAGCCGATAGAAGGTGTTGTTGATCTCCACCGTCGCGAAATGCTCGGCGTAGTGCCCGAGCCAGCGTTCACGGGGCAGGGCGTCCGGGTAGAAGACGCCTCGCCAGTGAGCGTACTGGTAGCCCGAGGTCCCGACGTGAACTCGTGCCGTGCGGCTCATGCGGCCTCCCGGCGCCCGCGTCGTGTTGTCTCCCGAGAACGGGGCGCAGGCTCAGGATGGCTCCGTCGCGTCGGGACCGCCACCAGGGCCGGTCAGTCGGCGTCGTCGGGACGATAGGCCTCCACCAGGATCGCCGGATCGGCCTCGCCCCGTCCCCGCGCGGCCTGGGCCCGCATCAGCTGGGCGGCCAGGGCGCTCATCGGCGTGGCGCTGGTCACCCGGCCGCTCTGCGCCACCGCCATGTCCAGGTCCTTGAGCAGGGTGCGCAGGTGCCAGGGCGGGGCGGCGAAGTCGCGCGTGGCCATGCGCGGCGCGAGGATGCGGAACGGCCTGGAGTCGGCGAAGCCGCCGGCGAGCGCCTCGGTGAGCCGGGTGGCGTCGACGCCGCTGGCCTCGGCGAGCGCCACCATCTCGGCGATCACCGCCGCCTGGCAGCCCACGATCATCTGGTTGCAGACCTTGGTGACCTGGCCGCTGCCCACCGGCCCCATGCGGGTGAGGCGCGCGGCCAGCGGCTCGAGCAGGGGCCGCACGGCCTCGACGTCCTGTTCCGCCCCGCCGCACATGATGGCCAGCTCCCCGGCCTCGGCCCCGGCCACCCCGCCGGAGACCGGCGCGTCCACCCAGGGCACCCCGCAGGCTGCCTCGAGCCGGGCGGCGAAGTCCCGGGTGGCCGCGGGGTCGCTGCTGGAGAGATCGACCAGGCGCTGCCCGGGCCGGGCACGGGCCGCCACGCCGTCCTCGCCGAACACCACCGCCTCGACCACGGCGGTGTTCGCGAGGCACAGCAGGATGACGTCCGCCTCGTCGACCAGCTCGCCGAGCGAGCCGGCCACCCGGGCCCCGGCCTCGGCGACCCCGGCGGTCTTGTCCGCCGAGCGGTTCCAGACGGTGACGTCGAAGCCGGCGCCGAGCAGCCGGCGGGTCATGGGGTCGCCCATCAGGCCGATGCCGATGAAACCGAGGCGGGGATGCGTCATGGGGGAGTCTCCCTGTGCAAAAGCCTCAGCATGCGTTATGGAAGGGTTTTCCATCAAGTGGTCGCGGCGGGATGCCCCGCCATGATGCGCTGCAATACCCCGTCGGGCGGCCATGGTGCGCCGACTCGGCGTCCGGCTCGGGGGCGTTCGCGAAGGTTTTTCTCTAACCCTCTATCGGTAAAGGAAAATCTCCTGGGTGGCATAGCGCTTGTAAAGGGATCGGTGTCGGCGGCCGGAGGATGATCGTGTCCTGGACGCGATCCCGGTCGTCCGGTCGGTTGCCGTTCGTCGCTGCGCGGCAACCGACGCGACGAGTGAGCTGGCGTGCTCCTACTGGCCCCTTCGGGGGCCTTTTTTATGTCCGTTGGGGGAGGGGCAGGGGAGAGTCGCCGGCCCGCTCCCTTGGTGACCGGACGAGCCCGCCCCCGGGCGCCGGGTGTGAGCCGGCGGCGCCCGGGTTAAGATCGGGATCCCTGGGAGGACAAGAGGAAAGGCGGTGGTGGTACGGCAGGGGTTCATCCTGACCCGGCACTGGCAGGAGACGCCCGAGGGCACCGAGGTCGCGTTCTGGCTGGCCACCGACGAGGGGCCTCTCCGGGTGCGCGTGCCGCCTCAGCCGTCGGTGGCCTTCCTGCCGGCGGCACAGCGGGAGCGGGCCGAGTCCGTGCTGCGCGGCGAAAGCGGCGTCGAGCTGCGCCCGCTCGCGCTGCGCGACTTCCAGCGTCGGCCGGTGCTGGGTCTCTACTGCCGGCGTCACCGCCGGCTGATCGCCCTGGAACGACGCCTGAAGGATGCCGGCGTGGAGGTCTACGAGGCCGATATCCGGCCCCCGGAGCGCTATCTCATGGAGCGCTTTATCACCGCGCCGGTGAGCGTCCAGGGGGAAGCCGACGGCCAGGGCGGCCTGGTGGCCACACGGCTCAGGCCCGAGCCGGGCTATCGCCCGCGACTCAGCCTGGTGTCGCTGGATATCGAGACCAGCGGGACGGGCGAGCTGTATTCCATCGCCCTGGAAGGGGAGGGGCAGCGCCGGGTCTTCATGCTCGGACCGCCCAACGGCGAGGCCGGGGGGCTCGACTTCTGCCTCGACTACTGCGACAGCCGCGCGGCGCTGCTGGAGCGGCTGAACCAATGGTTCGCCGAGCATGACCCTGACGCCATCATCGGCTGGAACCTGGTGCAGTTCGACCTGCGGGTTCTCCAGGAGCATGCGCAACGGCTCGGCGTGCCCCTGAGGCTGGGGCGCGGCGGGGCCGAGCTGGAATGGCGCGCCCATGGCCATCGGGCCGATCGCTACGTCGCCTCGACGGCCGGGCGGCTGCTCGTCGACGGCATCGAGGCCCTGCGCTCGGCGACCTGGCAGTTCGCCTCCTTCGGGCTGGAGCACGTGGCCCGCACCCTGCTCGGCGAGGGCAAGGCCATCGACAACCCCTACCAGCGGCTGGACGAGATCCTGCGCATGTTCGCCGAGGACAAGCCGGCCCTGGCGCGCTACAACCTCCAGGACTGCGAGCTGGTGACACGGATCTTCGCCAGGGCCGAACTCCTCGACTTCCTGCTCGAGCGGGCCACGGTGACCGGGCTTGCCGCCGATCGCAGCGGCGGCTCGGTGGCGGCCTTCACCCACCTCTACCTGCCGCGCCTGCACCGCCTGGGGTTCGTGGCGCCGAACCTCGGCGAGGGGCAGCCGGACGAGAGCCCGGGGGGCTTCGTCATGGATTCCCGACCGGGCCTCTACGACTCGGTGCTGGTCCTCGACTTCAAGAGTCTCTATCCCTCGATCATCCGCAGCTTCCTGATCGACCCGGCGGGCCTGATCGAGGGCCTCGACGAGCCCACCGACGCCGCGTCGGCGCCGGGCTTTCGCGGGGCACGCTTCTCGCGTACGCACCACGCCCTGCCGGACATCGTGGCCCGGGTCTGGGAAGGGCGGGAGGCCGCCAAGCGGGCCGGCGATGCGCCGCTCGCCCAGGCACTGAAGATCATCATGAACAGCTTCTACGGGGTGCTGGGCTCGAAGGGCTGTCGGTTCTTCGACGCCCGCCTGGCCTCGTCGATCACCATGCGCGGTCACGAGATCATGCGTCGCACCCGCGAGCTGATCGAGGCCGAGGGCTACACCGTCATCTACGGAGATACCGACTCCACCTTCGTCTGGCTGGGCCGCGCGCATGACGAGGCGGAGGCCGCGGCGATCGGTCGGCGCCTGGTGGCGGGTGTCAATGCCTGGTGGCGGGACCACCTCGACCGGGAATACGGCCTGGAGAGCGCCCTGGAGCTGCAGTTCGAGACCCATTACCGGCGCTTCCTGATGCCCACCATCCGCGGCGCCGAGGCGGGCAGCAAGAAACGCTATGCCGGTCTGATGCGCGACCCGTCAGGGCAGGAACGGCTGGTCTTCAAGGGGCTGGAGAGCGTCCGCAGCGACTGGACGGTCCTGGCCAAGACGTTCCAGGAGGAACTCTATCGGCGCATCTTCACCGGGGAGCCGTATCGGGACTACGTGCGCGACTATGTGCGACGCACCCTGGCCGGCGACTTCGAGGATCGGCTGGTCTACCGCAAGCGACTCCGCCGCCCCCTGGGCGACTATCGGCGCAACGTGCCGCCCCATGTGCGGGCGGCGCGGCTCGCCGACGAGCTCAATGCGCGGCTGGGGCGCCCGCGCCAGTACCAGCAGGGCGGATGGATTCGCTACGTGATGACGGTGGCCGGGCCGGAGCCCCTGGAGGGGCGGCGCTCGGCCATCGATACCGATCACTACCTGACCCGCCAGCTCAAGCCGGTGGCGGATGCCATCCTGCCCTTCGTGGGGGACGACTTCGCGACCCTGATCGATCGCCAGCTGGGGCTGTTCTGAGCCCGGCCGGTTCAGCCACCGGAGGAGGCCCGGGACCAGGACCGTCGACCGAACTGCAACTCCGCCAGGTGCCGATACAGCGGGCTCGTCTCGAGCAGCTCGTCGTGGCGCCCGGCCGCCACCAGCCGGCCCTCGTCCATGACCAGCAGCCGGTCGGCGGCCATCACCGTGGCCAGGCGATGGGCGATCACCAGGCTGGTGCGCTCGGCCATCAGCCGGTCCAGGGCCTGCTGGACGAGCCGCTCGCTCTCGGCATCCAGGGCGCTGGTGGCCTCGTCCAGCAGCAGCACGCTCGGCGCCTTCAGCAGGGCCCGGGCGATGGCCAGGCGCTGGCGCTGACCGCCGGAGAGCTGGACGCCGCCCGGCCCCAGCGGAGTATCCAGCCCCTGGGGCAGGGCCTCGAGGAACGCCAGGGCGTTGGCGTCCCGGGCGGCGCGACGCAGTTCCTCGACACTCGCCTCCGGCTTGCCGAAGCGCAGGTTCTCCGCCGCGGTGCCGGTGAACAGCACCGGCTCCTGGGCGACCAGACCGATGCCGGCGCGCAGGGCCTGGAGGTCCAGGTCACGGAGGTCGAGCCCATCCAGGCTCACCCGGCCCCGGTCGGGGTCGTGGAAGCGCAGCAGCAGGGCGAACAGGGTGCTCTTGCCGGCCCCGGACGGCCCGATCAGGGCGACCCGCTCCCCGGCCTGGATCGTCAGGTCGAGGTCGACCAGGGCCGGGCGGTCGCGTCCCGGGTAGGTGAAGGTCACGCCCTCGAGGCGTATCTCGCCGGCCACCGGCGTCGGCAGGGGGTGGGGGTTGGCCGGTGGCGCGATCGCCGGGCGGGCGTCCAGCAGCTCCAGCAGGCGCTCGGCGGCCCCGGCGGCACGTTGCACGTCGCCCGCCACCTCGGCCAGGGTGGCCACCGCCCCGGCGGCCAGCACCGCATAGAAGACGAAGGCCGAGAGCTCGCCGGCGGTGAGCCGTCCGGCGAGCACCGCCTGACCGCCCTGCCAGAGCATCACCCCGACGGCGGCGAAGATCACCAGCATGGCGGCGCCGGTCAGCCAGGCCCGCTGGCGCGTCCGCGCCACCGCGGCGTCGAAGGCCCACTCGACACGGGTCCCGTAGTCGCGCCGATCGACGACTTCATGGTTGAAGGCCTGGATGGTCCGGATGCCGGTCAGCGCCTCCGCCGCATAGCGCCCGAGCTCCGCGACACGATCCTGGCTATGGCGCGAGAGACGCCGCACGCGTCGACCGAACCACAGCAGCGGGGCCAGGGTGGCGGGGATGCCCAGCAGCACCAGGCCCGACAGCCAGGGCTGGGTGATCAGCATCAAGGCGCTGGCGCCGACCAGCATGATCAGGTTGCGCAGCGCCAGCGAGAGGGAAGAGCCGAACAGCGTCTGCAGGACGCTGGTGTCGGCGGTCAGCCGGGAGGCGATCTCGCCGGCGCCCTGGTCGGTGTCCCCGGGGTTCTCGAAGAACCCCGGCTCCAGGTCCAGCAGATGGGCGAAGACGGTGCGGCGCAGGTCGGCGGCGAGACGCTCGCCGATCCAGGTCACCAGGTAGTAGCGCAGCGCCGAGGCACCGGCCAGCACGCCCACCACGGCGAGCATGCCGACCAGGACCCGGTTCAGGCGCGCGGCATCCTCGGCCAGGAAACCCTGGTCGATCACCAGGCGCAGGCCCTGCCCCAGCAGCAGCACGCAGGCGGAGGCCACCAGCAGCGCCAGGCCCGCCAGGGCCAGGCGTCGCCGGTAGGGGCGAAGCAGCGCGGCGAGCCGCAGCAGGATACGCGGGTCGGGGCCGGGGCCCATGGCAGTCTCCCGAGCGAAGGCGTCTCTGCGCACGTTATCAGCCCGCACCGGCCATGCCTAAGCTTGATGGCTCGTCCCGGAGGCGACATAGTCCAGGCGAATGCCCCTGCCATCATGGAGCCGCCCCATGTCCGACCCTCTCCTCCTGGGCTGTGCCCACTGTGCCGCCGTGAATCGTGTCGCGGCCGATCGCCTGACCACCGGTCCCCGCTGCGGCAAGTGCCGGGAGCCGCTGTTCACGGGGGAGCCCGTGCCCCTGACCGCCGACAACTTCCCGGCCCTGGTCGGCCGCAGCTCATTGCCGGTGGTGGTGGATTTCTGGGCCAGCTGGTGCGGGCCCTGCAAGATGATGGCGCCGATCTTCGCCCAGGCCGCCCGGGAGCTCGAACCGCGCCTGCGCTTCGCCAAGCTCGACACCGAGGCCGAGCCGACCCTGGCCGGACGATTCGGCATCCGCAGCATTCCCACGCTGATCGTGTTCCGGGAGGGCCGCGAGGTGGCCCGCCAGCCGGGCCTGCTGCAGGGCCCCCAGCTGCGCCAGTGGCTGGCCCCCTTCCTGACCTGAGGCCGTCGCTCAACCGTCCACCACGGACAGGTGGGGGCCCTCGTCGTGGCCGGCGACCATGACCACGTTGCGCCCGATCGCCTTGCCGCGATAGAGGGCCTCGTCGGCGCGCTTGAGCGCCGGGCCGAGCGCGTCCTCGTCGGCCTCCACCCGGGAGATGCCGATGGTCACGGTGAGGCGATCGCCCGCGGCGGGGTCCGGATGGGGCAGGCCTTCGATGCGTCGCCGCAGGCGCTCGGTGATCTCCAGGGCCTGGCCCAGGTCGGCATCGGGCAGCGCGACGACGAATTCCTCGCCGCCGAAGCGGCCGATGAGGTCGATGTCGCGGATGTGCGTCCGGCACTGGCTGGCCACCTGAACCAGGACCCGATCCCCGGTCGCATGCCCGTAACGGTCGTTGATGGTCTTGAAGTGATCGAGGTCGATCATGCACAGGGTCATGGGGCTGCCATGGCGTCGCGCCCGGCGCAGGGCCCGGTCGGCCCGTTCGAAGAAGCGGCGTCGATTGTCGAGTCCGGTGAGCTCGTCGGTGCCGGCCATGTGGCGCAGGCGTTCCTCGAGCCGCTTGCGCTCCTGGATCTCGCCCTGGAGGCGTTGGCAGAAGGCTCGCTCGTCGAGCAGCGAGGCATACTGCTGGCGCCGAAGCCGAGCCAGCCGCCGGGCGGTCAGCCAGCCGACGGTGTTGGCGAAGCCCAGTACGATACCCTGGATCAGGATGACACTGCCGGGCACGCCCGCCCAGACCGTCATGGCGGTCAGGAAGCCCAGCGTCAGGTAGAGATTGGCGGCGACCATCCAGGGGATGCGGTTGGGCACGAACAGGTAGAGCGCCATCACCGCCACGGCGGTGGCCGGGGCATGGGTGCCGATGGTTTCGGGCCGCAAGGGGACGATCAGGATGATCACCGTGCATCCCAGCCAGATCACCGGGTTCAAGGGCAGGAAACGGAAGGTGAGGTCGGGGTCGCGTCGCACCGCCCACCAGGTCAGCAGGCATCCCGCCGAGACCAGCAGGCGCAGCCCGAGCAACTGCCAGAAACTGGCGGATGGGCCCAGCAGGGCATGATCCGCCAGCCCGAGCAGCAGGAACATCAAGGCGCCCACCAGCATGGCCGTACGCAACAGCTCGGCCGTATCGTCGCGGACCGACTGGCGGAAGTGCCTCTCCTGCAGGCGATCCTTGAACTCGCCGCTCCAGGGCGTCAGTTCCAGCTCATCCCGTTCGCGTTCCATCGTCCTTCCTCCCTGCCGTGTAAGAAATCTAGACGGCGGACGGGGCGGGTGGCGAGAGGGAAATCCTGCTACCCCCGCATGAGACGAGGATTTGCGTCATCTCCTGCGCATGGCGGGGGCGATCGATGACAACCTGACGAGCAGCGGGCAGCAGGCTCCCTCATGCTCCGCTCTTCACGGCCGCCGGCGATCGATCTCCTCGTGCAGGCGCCGCCTGAGCTGGCGTTCCTCGTGGAGCGCGGCGAAAAGCTGTTCAACCTATCGACGGGGGCTTTCACTCCTGACGTCGCTTGATCTGGTCCCGCAGGCTCGTCGGCACCTTCTTGATGATCAGTCGGTCCCGATCCTCGTCGTACTCCACGGCGGCGCCCAGCAGGTGGGAATCGAAGCTGATCGAGACGCCCGCGGCCCGGCCGGTGAACCGCTTGAAGGCCTTGAGGGTGCGCTTGTCCGGCGGGATCTCGGGAGCCAGGCCATAGTCGCTGTTGCGGATGTGGTCGTAGAAGGCCCTGGGCTGCTGCTCGTCGACCAGCTCCGAGAGCTCCTCCAGGCTGATCGGCTCGCCGCGGCTGGCCTGGTCGCTGGCGTAGTCGATCAGGGCGTCGGTCTTCTCGCGACTGGTGTCCTCGGGGAGGTCCTCCTGCTCCACATAGTCGCTGAAGGCCTTGAGCAGGGTACGGGTCTCCTGGGAAGCATCCAGGGGTTCATGCACGCCCAGCGCCTCGGCGAAGCCCTCGGCCAGCGCCTTGCCGCCCCGGTCCCGGGTCCAGGACAGGTAGGGGTGAGAGGCCGAGCCGCCCTGCCACTGGCCGATGTCGAGACGGGCGGCCAGGGGCATCTGGGCGAGGTTGAGCTGGCGGGTCGGGACCACCGTCAGGTCGTCATCGATGCCGAAGCCCTCGCGATGGTGGAGCAGCGCGAGGATCAGGTAGCGGGCCTCGCCCTGGCGATGGTCGATGACCAGCAGGTGGCCGCCCAGCGGCAGGTGGGCATCGACCAGCGGAGTCAGGCGCTCGGCCAGTTCCCGGGTCAGGGCGGTGAAGTCGAGCTCCCCGGCGAGGTAGCGGGAGAGGGCCGCGGGAAAGGGGGGAGGCGTCTCGTCGTCCGCGAAGCGGCCCCAGGCCTTGGCCTTGCCATGATAGGCGTCATTCAGGCTGGCCAGCAGGTCGTCCAGGGCCGGCGAGGAGGCCGACGCCGCGCTGCCCGGGAGGAGACGCGCCGGCGTCTCGCCGTCGCCCTTGTCGATGCGGTGGATGATGCTGTGCAGGATCGGCATGGGACCTCCCTCGGTGAACGGACGAGGGAGCGATCATACCCGTCGAGTCGGGGTTCCGACAGCGAGGCGCGATGCGGCGCCCCGGACTCACTCCGCGGCGGCGCCGAGCCGCGCCAGGCGGTCGAACCACTTCTGCCGGGCCGCCTCGTCGAGGTTCTCCACCGAGCCGATCAGGGTCTCGCGCACCGGGGCGAAGCCCACGAAGCCGAGAATGTTGCGCTCCAGCGACTTGACGCTATGGGCCCGGTAGAGGTGGCGGTAGATGGCCGCCGGCATGCCCATGGTCACGACCACCCGGGCCGAACGCCCCTTCAGCCCCTTGTGCCCCAGGGGGTTGCCCTCGACGTACTCGAAGGCGAAGCCCGGCCGCAGCACCTGCTCGAGGAAGGCCTTGACCATCGCCGGCATGTCGCCGAGCCACAGCGGGAAGACCAGCACCAGGTGCCGGCAGGCGGCGATGGCCTGCTGGGCTCGGGCCAGGTGCTCGGGAGGCGCACCCTCCTGCCAGTCGCGCTGGCTGTGCAACAGCGGTACGTCCAGCTTGGCGATGTCGAGGACCTCCACCTGGTGGCCGGCCTGCTCGGCGCCGCGTCGGTAGTGCTCGGCCAGGGCGTGGCAGAGATGCTCGGCCTGGCCGTCGGGATGGCCTTGCAGGATCAGGATGGGTGACGGCATGATCGCTCCTCCCTCCATAGCTGATCCCCCAGCCTAGTCGCGACCTGCGGCGGCCGACTTGCGCGGGATCAAGGCTTGAGCCGATAGCCGGTCCGGAAGATCCAGCTCACCACCGCCAGCGCCACCGTCAGGAAGAGCAGGATCATCCCCAGGCTCGCCCAGATGCTGACGTCGCCCATGCCGTAGAAGCTCCATCGGAAGCCGCTGACCAGGTAGACCACCGGGTTGGCCAGGGTCACCGCCTGCCAGACCGGCGGCAGCATGTCGATGGAGTAGAAGGTGCCGCCGAGGAAGGTCAGCGGGGTGATCACCAGCAGCGGCACCAGCTGCAGCTTCTCGAAGCCGTCCGCCCAGATGCCGATGATGAAGCCGAGCAGGCTGAAGGTGAGGGCGGTGAGCACCAGGAACAGCAGCATCACCAGCGGATGGACGATGGAGAAGGGCACGAAGAGGCTCGCCGTGCCCAGCACGATCAGCCCCAGGATCACCGACTTGGTGGCCGCCGCGCCCACGTAGCCGAGCACCACCTCGAAGTAGGAGATCGGCGCCGAGAGGATCTCGTAGATCGAACCCGAGAAGCGCGGGAAGAAGATGCCGAAGGAGGCGTTGGAGACGCTCTGGGTCAGCAGCATCAGCATGATCAGGCCGGGGACGATGAAGGCCCCGTAGCTTACGCCCTCCACCTCGCTGATGCGGGTGCCGATGGCCGCGCCGAACACCACGAAGTACAGCGAGGTGGAGATCACCGGCGAGACGATGCTTTGCAGCACGGTGCGCAGGCTGCGGGCCATCTCGGCCTGGTAGATGGTCTTCACGGACTGCAGGTTCATGCCTCCTCCCGGACCAGGCGGACGAAGATCTCCTCCAGCGAGCTCTGCCGGGTGTGGAGATCCTTGAAACGGATGCCGGCGGCGTCCAGGTCGGCGAGCAGCTCGGCGATGCCGGCCTGGTCGTCGTCGCCGTCGCGGCGGCCGTCGTAGGTGTAGATCAGCGCTTGGCCGTCCTCGGCCAGGGTCAGGCGATGGTCGTCCAGCCCGTCGGGAAGCCGGTCCAGCGGCTCGCGCAGCTGCAGGGTGAGCTCCTTGCGGCCGAGCTGGCGCATCAGCGCGTGCTTTTCCTCCACCAGCACCAGCTCGCCGGCGCGGATCACCCCGATGCGGTCGGCCATCTCCTCGGCTTCCTCGATGTAGTGGGTGGTGAGGATGATGGTCACCCCGCTGTCGCGCAGCCCCCGCACCACCTCCCACATGTCGCGGCGCAGTTCCACGTCGACGCCGGCGGTGGGCTCGTCGAGGAAGAGGATCTCCGGCTCGTGGGCCAGTGCCTTGGCGATCAGCACCCGGCGCTTCATGCCGCCGGAGAGGGTGATCAGGCGATTGCGTCGCTTGTCCCACAGGGACAGCGATTTCAACACCCGCTCGATATGGGCGGGATCCCTGGGCTTGCCGAACAGCCCGCGGCTGAAGCTCACCGTGTCCCAGACCGTGGAGAAGGCCTCGCTGGTCAGCTCCTGGGGCACCAGGCCGATGATCTCCCGGGCCCGGCGGTAGTCGCGGACGTTGTCGTGTCCGTCCACCAGGACCCGGCCCTCGGTGGCATTGACCAGACCGCAGATCACGCTGATCAGGGTGGTCTTGCCCGCGCCGTTGGGGCCGAGCAGGGCGAAGATCTCGCCGCGGCGTATCGCCAGGTCCACGTCCCTGAGCGCCTGGAAGCCGCTGTCGTAGGTCTTCGACAGCCCCTCCACGCGGATCACGCAGTCCTCACTCACTCTCGCCATCTCCTCGCGCGTCCCCTGCGGGGCGGGAACCTCGTCCCTGTGTGTCAGGCTGGATTCGGTCATGGTGGACGATGTCGGCATGTATCACTATCTCCTCATGGAGCAGGCGTTTCCCCATCCTAGCGCGACGTCTCCCGCGACACACCGCCCATCAAGGACGAAAGCCGCGGTGGATGGCCACGCGCGGCTTTCGCGGTACGGCGTCGGCGACGGGATCAGCTGCGGCTGGTGATTTCCAGCAGGTGATAGCCGAACTGGGTCTTCACCGGGCCATGGACCCGGTTGAGCTCGCCGGAGAACACGACCTTGTCGAACTCGGGGACCATCTGGCCCGGGCCGAAGCTGCCGAGCTCGCCACCCTGCTGGCCGGAGGGGCACCGGGAATGCTCGCGGGCGACCTCGGCGAAGTCGCGGCCGTTCTCGATCTCGGCCTTGAGGGCCTGACACTGGGCTTCGCTGTCGACCAGGATATGACGGGCGGTGGCCTGGGTCATGGGAGTCTCCTCGATGGGGCACGGGGTGCCGATGGTGGGAGGGAAGAGCATAGCATGGCGGCGAGGGGCTGGCTGCGCTTGTCGCGAGTGCAGGCGACGGGCAGAGCAGGCGGCTAAGCTGAAGCGCAGGCAGGCCAGCGAGCGGAGGCGGCGATGAACGGGAAAGCGGGCTTCCAGGGCGGGCGTAACATCGCCCTGAAGGTGCCGCCCCACCAGTACGAGGCGACGGTGGGGTTCTACCGGGATGTGCTGGGCCTCCCCCAGATCGAGGCCGGCCGGCCCTCGATGGTCTTCGCCTTCGGGGCCAACCAGCTGTGGATCGACCCCGTACCGGGGCTCAGCCAGGCCGAGACCTGGCTCGAGGTGGTCACCGATGACGCCAGTGCCGCGGCCGAGCGGCTCCAGGCCGCCGGCGTGGTGCGCTGCGACGAGATCGAGCCCTTGCCGGAGGGCTTCGATGCCTTCTGGATCTCCAGCCCCGCCCAGATCATCCACCTGGTCTGCCAGGAGCAGGAATCCATGTGAGGAGGGCCGCCGCCGAGGGGCGAGGGCAAGACATAGCCTTCGATGCCTCGGTCATCCTCGGAGGCACTACCTCCCGCGTCGTCTGGCGCCCCTCCTGCCGATCACCGGCCGCTATCGCCTTGGCCTCGCCGTCCACCGTTCCCCGCGTCATGACGCCCTCCGGGCTCAGGCGCTCGTGTCTCGCCGCGTCTGTGCCAGGTCGGTGCCTTCCGGGGGTGAGGCGGGGCCACCGCGGACTCATTCATCCAGGCTGGCGCTGGTCCGTTCGGTCGCCAGGATGACGTCCCGGGTCCTGACGTCCTCCTCGGCGATCTCCTCGGCAAGGAAGTCCAGCAGGGCCCGGACCGAGGGCAGCAGGCAGCGCCGGGACGGGAAGACGGCATGCAGGATGCCGCCCCGGGGCGCCCAGCCCGGCAGCACGTCGACCAGCCGGCCGGCCTGCAGGTCCCGCCCGGCGACCAGCAGGGCCAGCTTGACCACGCCCATCCCCGCCAGGGCCGCCTCGTGCAGGGTCTCGGCGCTGTCCGTCACCAGCCGGGGGCGGTGCGGGATCTGGGCGGTGACCCCGTCCGGACCGACCAGGTCCCAGCGATGCTGCTTGTCGGGCTGCTCGAAGTCCAGGGTGGGGAGTTGGCACAGGTCGGCGGGCGCGCGAGGCCGAGGATGGTCCTCGAACAGGCTCGGGGCCGCCACCAGCCGCTGGGGGCTGCGCGACAGCACCTTCATGGTCAGGTCGCTGTCCTCGAGGGGCGGGAAGCGGATGCGGATCGCCATGTCGAAGCCTTCCTTGACCACGTCCACCCGGCGGCTGGTGGCCTCCACCTGGACATCGACCTTGGGGAACTTCGTCATGAAGCGGACCAGCAGGGGAGTGATCAGGTAATGCAGCACGCTCGGCGAGCAGCTCAGCCGTACCACGCCCCGGGGCTCGGCGCGATTGCGCTGGATCAGCTCGTCCGCCGCCTCGGCCTCCACCAGCATCGCCACGCAATGGCGATAGTAGGCCTGGCCGATCTCGGTCACCGAGAAGTGGCGCGTCGAGCGATTCACCAGCCGGGTCTCCAGGCGCTCCTCCAGCTGGGCGATGCGCCGGCTCAGTTTCGACTTGGGGATGCCCAGGGCACGGCCGGCCGGCGCGAACCCTCCGTGATCCACTACCTGTACGAAGTAATAGAGGTCGTTGAGGTCCTGCATTCAATCGTCCTATTCATGCAACGGTCCGTGCCGTATGTGCCGTCTAGTGGGTTTGCCGTTCATTAAATAGGCTTATTGCCATCGAGGCCACCCGCCTCCCCTCAACACAATGGAGCCTGACGATGAAGAAGATCCAAGCCGTATACGGCGCGCCCCACGGCCATTGGGTCGGTGACGGCTTCCCCGTGCGTTCCCTGCTCACCTATGACCGCATGGGCGCCGAGCACATCAGCCCCTTCCTGATGCTGGATCATGCCGGCCCCCACACCTTCAAGCCCGCCAGGCGGCCGCGCGGCGTGGGGCAGCACCTCCACCGCGGCTTCGAGACGGTGACCCTGGTCTACGAAGGAGAGCTCGAGCACCGCGACTCCACCGGCAGCGGCGGGACGATCGGCGAGGGGGACGTGCAGTGGATGACCGCCGGAGGCGGCATCATCCACGAGGAGTTCCATTCCCGGGCCTTCACCGAGCGTGGCGGCCGGCTGGAGATGGTGCAGCTCTGGGTCAACCTGCCGGCCCGGGACAAGGACGCTCCGGCCGCCTACCAGACGCTGCTCGATGCCGACATTCCCAGCGTGGCGCTGGACGACGAGGCCGGCCGGGTACGCGTGGTGGCGGGACACTATCTTGGACATGAGGGACCGGCCAGCACCTTCACCCCGATCAACATGTGGGACGTGCGGCTGGCCGCGGGGCGGCATGCCGCGCTGCCGGTGCCGGAGGGTCACACCACCCTGCTGGTGGTCCTGGCGGGCACCGTCCAGGTCAACGGCGAGACCATCGTGCGCGACGAGGCCGTGGTGAGCTTCGAGCGTCGTGGCGAGGAGGTGCACCTGGAGGCCAACAACGACGCCAAGCTGCTGCTGCTCAGCGGCGAGCCCATCGAGGAGCCGGTCGTCGGCCACGGGCCCTTCGTGATGAACAGCGTGGAGGAGATCCACCAAGCCTTCGCCGACTTCCAGCGCGGGAAGTACGGCGCCCTGAACGCCTAGCGGGAGGATATCCGTTGGCGTTCGTCCCCGGCGGCCGAGCCGCCGGGTTTCCCCCCTGATGCAATAGGAGAGTGATCATGTCCTTCACCTACAATCGCCTCGACAAGGACGACGTGGCCCTGCTGATGGTCGACCATCAGGCCGGCCTGCTGTCCCTGGCCCGCGATTTCAGTGCCGACGAGTTCAAGAACAACGTTCTGGCGCTGGCGGATATCGCCAAGTTCTTCGAGATTCCCACCATCCTCACTACCAGCTTCGAGACCGGCCCCAACGGCCCGATCGTCCCGGAGCTCAAGGAGATGTTCCCCGAGGCGCCGTACCTCGCCCGCCCGGGCCAGATCAATGCCTGGGACAACGAGGACTTCGTCGCCGCCGTCAAGGCCACCGGCAAGAAGCAGCTGCTGGTCGCCGGCGTGGTCACCGAGGTCTGCGTGAGCTTCCCGGTGCTCTCCGCCCTGGAGGAAGGCTACGAGGTCTTCGTGGTCACCGACGCCTCCGGCACCTTCAACCAGACCACTCGAGACGCCGCCTGGGATCGCATGTCCCAGGCCGGGGCCCAGCTGATGACCTGGTTCGGCGTCGGCTGCGAGCTGCACCGTGACTGGCGCAACGACATCGAAGGCTTCGGCGGCCTGCTGGCCGGCCACCTGCCCGCGTACGCCAACCTGATCCAGAGCTACAACCAGCAGACTCAGGGCTAAGCGCGGCCGGCTCGGCCCCGGGGAAATGGTTTGCATGGCGACATGCATGCCCCCCGGGCCGAGCCCCATTCGTTCCTGAAGGAAGGATATCCCATGAGCACATTCATCGAAGATCGTGACCTGGCCTCGTCCCGCGACTGTCCCATCGTCGAGGGCAAGCGCCAGATCCAGCACGTGGCGCCGCGCACCGCCGATGTCGGCGGGATCCCCGTCAACCGGGTGCTGCCTTCCCGCCATCGCCGCCTGGTAGGCGCCTGGTGCTTCCTCGACCATGCCGGGCCGGCCGTCTTCAAGGGCGATTCCCGCGGCCTGCGCGTGGGTCCTCATCCGCACATCGGCCTGCAGACCTTCACCTGGATGATCGAGGGCGAGGTACTGCACCGCGACAGCCTGGGCAACGAGCAGGTGATCCGTCCCGGCCAGGTCAACCTGATGACCGCCGGCCGCGGCATCAGCCACACCGAGGAGTCGGTGCCCGGCGAGCGCCACCTGCATGCCGCCCAGCTGTGGATCGCCCTGCCCGAGGCCCATCGCGAGACCGAGCCGCGCTTCGATCACTACCCCGACCTGCCGGCCTGGGAAGCGCAGGGCGTCGCCTTCACCCTGCTCACCGGCGAGTTCGCCGGCCGCAAGGCCCCGACCCTGGCCTTCTCGCCCCTGGTGGGCCTGGATCTCGTCGCCCGGGAGGCGACCACCCTCGAGCTGTCGCTGCGCGAGGACTTCGAGTACGGCCTGCTGTCCCTGGAGGGCGAGCTGGACATCGAGGGCGAGACCTTCCCGCCCAACGAGCTGGCCTACCTGGGCCGCGGGCGAGATCGCGTCACCCTGAGCCTGCCCGAAGGCGCCCGGGTCATCCTGGTCGGGGGCGAGCCCCTGGACGAGGAGATCCTCATCTGGTGGAACTTCGTCGGCCACAGCAAGGCCGAGATCGCCGAGGCCCAGCGCGACTGGGAGACCGGCAGCGAGCGCTTCGGCCGCATTCCCGACTACGACGGGGAGCCCCTGACGCCGCCGCCGCTGCCCTGGAAGGCATAGCGATGGCTCCCGGGATCCCCACGGCAAAGGACAGCACATGACCGAGCCCCAAGCCGCGTCACGCCACTCGCAGGAGGGGGGCGTGACCATCCGCATCCATCATCGGGTCCGCCCCGAGGCCCGGGATCGCTACGAGACCTGGCTGCGCCAGATCATCGAGGCCGCCGGCCGCTACGCCGGCCACCAGGGCGTGCATATCCTGCGGCCCCAGGCGGGGGGGCAGGACTACGAGATTGCCGTGCGCTTCGCCTCCGAGGCCCAGGCGGAGCGCTGGCGCTCCTCCGACGATCGCCGCGAGCTGATGGACGACATCCGCGACGTCCTTGAGCAGGACGAGGCGGTCGAGATCCTCTCCGGCATCGATTACTGGTTCACGCCGCCGACCGCCGCCAGCAAGCAGCCCGTGCGCTGGAAGCAGTGGCTGGTCACCACGGGGGTCATCTGGCCGCTCACTATCCTGGTGCCGCTGCTCTGGCAGCCGGTCTTCTCCGTCCTCCCCTGGCTCGATACCTGGGGGCTGCGCCACGGCATCATCGCCGCCACCGTGGTGGCCCTGGTGGTCTATGTGGTTATGCCCCGGGTGGTGCGCCTGGTGGCCCACTGGATGTTCGAGTAGGCCAGCCGGCCGTCCTCAGGCGGGGTCGATGGTCAGCAGCAGCCGCTGCTGATCGGGCCCCACCGCCGGGCTGCGATGCACCAGCCCCCGCGCCTCGTTGCCCACCCAGCCGCTGCCCTTGAGCAGGGCCACGTCGCCGGCCTCCAGCCGACGGATGGCGCCTTCCTCGCGCACGATGTCCGGCTTGCCGGGCGTCGGCGCTCCCAGCCCCGCGCGATTCACCGCCGTCTCGGGCAGCCACTCGCTGCCCGGCCCCAGGTAGGTCGTCACCAGCCGCACCGGCAGGTTGTCGCAATGGAAGCGTGGGCACATGGGGGCGTCCATTCTTCTTAGCCGCACGCCCACCTCGTCGGTGTCGAATAGGCAGGCCATGGCGTCGGCCAGGGTCACGACGTCCTCCACCAGCGGGCCCGAGGCGCCGGGGCAGTGCACGCTCTCCAGCAGGGCGGCGCGCAGGCCGTCGTCCGGGGCACCCCGCCAGCTGAACGCCAGCGGGCGCTCGGCCCGGGTCTGGGCCAGGGCCCCGGCCAGCAGGTCGTGGGGCAGGGGGCGGCGCAGCACGGCGAGATTGATGGCGTCCTCGAAGATGCGCGGCAGCACCTCGATCCCCCCGCCTTCCGCCCAGTGAGACGTCGTGGCGGTCAGGTCGAAGGTGGGCAGGGCGGCGGTCGGCGACATTCCGGCGGTTCCTTGTCGATATCGGATGAGTCCTGGGATTACGCTTGTATATGATACGTTATAACGTATCATTTTGTGGCGCGACGGCGCCGGATCGCAAGAGCCACTCCCGAAACCACCGACAAGGAACCCGATCGATGAGCGAAGACAGGCTGGCCGATATCCTGGGCGAAGCGGCCATTGGCGACACTCCGTTGGCCTGGGTCGGCATGGAGGGCATCGACCTGCCGCTGCAGATGGCGGGGCAGTCCCTGGCCGCGAAGGCCGACGCGGGCGTCAGCCTGGACGACCCCGAGGCCAGGGGCATCCACATGTCGCGGCTCTACCTGGCCCTCGAGCGGCTGGCGGGCCGGGACCTGACCCTCCCGAGGCTGCGGGAGGTGCTGGCGCACTTTCTCGACAGCCACCACGGGCTCTCGCAGCAGGCCTTCCTCGACCTGAGCGGGGAGGCGCTGCTGCGCCGGCCCGCCCTGATCAGCCCCCTGGCGGGCTGGAAGGCCTATCCGATGGCCATCCGAACGCGTCTCACCCCCGCGGGCTTCGAGGCGCGGCTGGCGCTGTCCATCGGCTACTCCTCGACCTGTCCCTGTTCCGCGGCCCTGGCCCGCCAGCTCATCCAGGAGCGCTTCGACCGTGATTTCGCCGAGCAAGACACCGTCGAGTCCCGGGCCATGCGGGACTGGCTGGGCGGCGAGCAGGGCATCGTCGCCACGCCCCACAGCCAGCGCAGCCAGGCGCATCTGGCGCTGCTCCTGGCCCCCGACACCGAGACCCTCCCCGTGGCCGAGGTCGTCGACCGGGCGGAAGCGGCCCTGGGCACCGCCCTGCAGACCGCGGTCAAGCGGGTCGACGAGCAGGCCTTCGCCCTGGCCAACGGCCAGAACCTGATGTTCTGCGAGGATGCCGCCCGTCGGCTGCATCGCGCCCTGCGCGACCAGCCAGGCATCGAGGGCTTCTCCCTGCGGGTGGTGCATGCCGAGAGCCTGCATGCCCACGACGCCGTGGCGCGCAGCCAGTGGAACTGGCAGGAGGGCTGATGGACATCTGGAGGCAGCTGGAAGATGCCGAGCGCGGCGAACGCCGGCCGCTCGAGGCGGTGATCGCGGCCATTCCCTGGAACGCCGACGGCCTGATCACCGCCATCGCCCAGCAGCACGACAGCGGCGAGGTGCTGATGCTCGCCTGGATGAACCGCGAGGCGCTGCGGGAGACCCTGGACACCGGGCGAGTCTGCTACTGGTCGCGCTCGCGGCAGGCCCTGTGGCGCAAGGGCGAGAGCTCGGGCCATCGGCAGCGACTCATCGAGGCCAGGCTGGATTGCGACGGCGATGCCGTGCTGCTGCGGGTCGACCAGCAGGGACCGGCCTGCCATACGGGACGACCCAACTGCTTCTACAACGCCATCCGCGACGATGCGGTGGAGGTCATCACCGCGCCGCTGAGCCCCTGACGGACCTGCCGCCCGAACGCAATGCCACGGGAGCACGATGCAACTCTTGAATACCCTGACCCGTCGGCGCGAGACGCTGTACACCGAACGGCCGGACCGTGTGACGTTCCATGTCTGCGGCCCCACGGTCTACAACCAGGCGCCGCGGGGAGATACCATGCTCGCGCCGGGCACGGCCTGTGCTGCCGTACCCTTCCCCATGACCTGCAGGAGCCGACATGCCCCTACTCGACAGCTTTACCGTGGACCACACCATCATGAGCGCCCCCGCGGTGCGCGTCGCCAAGACCATGCGCTCTCCCTCGGGCGATACCATCACCGTCTTCGACCTGCGCTTCAACAAGCCCAACGAGGACTTGATGGGCGAAAAGGGGGTTCACACCCTCGAGCACCTGTTTGCCGGCTTCATGCGCCAGCACCTGAACGGCGATGGCGTCGAGATCATCGATATCTCCCCCATGGGGTGTCGCACCGGCTTCTACATGAGCCTGCTGGGCAGCCCGAGTGAGCAGAGCGTCGCCGATGCCTGGCAGGCCGCCATGCACGATGTGCTGAACGTCGAGCGCATGGAGGAGATTCCGGAGCTCAACGAGCATCAGTGCGGCACCTACCGGATGCACTCCCTGGAGGAGGCGCAGGAGATCGCTCGGGGCATCATCGAGCAGGGCATTGGCGTCAATCGTAACGACGACCTGGCCCTGAGCCCCGAAAAGCTCAAGGCGCTTGGCAACGACCTGGGGTAGGCGTCTCTACTTCCCGCCGTCCTCGACACGCACAGTCGATCATCGCCCCTTCGCCGTTCCGCGCGAGGGGCCGTATCAGGCTCCCGACCGCGAGGCCCAGCGCCAGGTTGAAGCACTCGATATCGACTGCGTCTTCTCCGAGCCCCAGTACAACCCCGAGCTGGTGCGCAGCGTCTTCGGCGACATGCCCGTGGACACCTCGGTGGTCAGCGACCCCCTGGGCGTGGAGCACGCACCGGGCCCCGATCTCTGTGCCGGCGTCATCCGCGAGCTGGCACAGGGCGTGGCACGCTGTGCGGAGGAGTGACGCGTTTCATCGCGAGGGCCAGGGGCCTCGATGCAAGCGGGGGGTAGCGTGGAAGGTTGAAGATGGCTTGGCCAGCAGCATTGCCCGGTGACATGCGCTGTGCCAGCGTAAGGGAGGACGAGACCGAAGCGCTGCGTTGCGATCGAGAGAGGCCGACCATGACGCCTGAGCACCGCCTGGGCATCCTGCTGCCCGATGATGGCCCGGAGGACTACGAATGGTATGACCTGGCGGCCCGCACCGATGAGGGGCTGCCGGCCATCGCGGTGGGCGGGGTCGCCAGCGATGGCCATCATGCCCCGGCGGCGCTGATGGCCCTGGGCGCGCCCGAGCGGCTCGAGCCGGTGGGTCGGCAACTGGTGGACGAAGGCGCCGAGGCCCTGGTCTGGGCCTGCACCAGCGCGAGCTTCATCGGCGGGCTGGCCTGGGCGCGGGATCAGGCAGCGAGTCTGGAGCGTGCCCTGGGCGTGCCGGTGACCAGCACCGCCCTGGCCTTCCTCGAGGCCCTGGACGCCATGGGCCACTGGCGGGTGGATCTGTTGAGTCCCTATCCCGACGACGTGACCCTGCGGCTGGTGTCCTTCCTGCGCGAGGGCGGCGTCTCGGTGCGGGAGGCCAAGGCCCTAGATTGTCCCTATGCCACCGATTCCCACGCCGCCGACATCCTGGACGAGCTGCGTCGCTTCTGTGCCGATCACCCGAGCGTCTCGATCCCTTTGCTGGTGCCCGACACCGCGGTGAACAGCCTCTCGCTGCTGGACGCGATGCGCCGTGAGGCCCGACGCCCGGTGCTGACCGCGAACCAGGTGACCCTCTGGGCGGGGGTGCGTCGCCTGCCCGATATGGCCTCTTCGTCTCTCGGGCAGGACGAGATGGCTGACTGAGTGGCAGTCCAAGGGCTGATTTTGTCTCAGCTACCCCCGTTTTCTCGCGCCGCCGCGTCCCGGGCCGGGCGCCGGGGGCTATAGTGATGAAGCCAGCGCCGGCCGCTCCAAGGCGGTCAACAGGCGAAGCGCCAAGAACCTGGGCCGCTATCCCCAGTCGACCCGAATTTCTTCCCGCGTCTCCTCTTCCCACACCAGGACGGACATGGCGAGTGGCACGGTTGTGTCCCCCGGGTGGCCATGCCGAGACTTGGCTTCCCATCCGCCGGACGTTGGTAGTGCAGTACTGACGTTGAGGTGTCCCATGAAGCGCACGATCTTGATGGCATGCGGCCTGACCTGCCTGATGGCGGCGGCCGCGGCCCAGGCGGATTCCCTGATGCTCGAGCGACAGGCCGCTCGCCTCAATCAGGGCGGTCCGACGACCAGCGTAATGCCGCTGGGCGATGGGGTGGCCGAAGGCTCTCCGGCCTACTGGGAGCAGCGCAGTGCACGGCTGCAGCAGCCGCTCAGCCCACGCGTCAGCCAACCACGGAAGTATCGCCGTCCCGTCGGGGCCGGCAATCCGTGGCGTTGAGGCCGGGCGAACCAACACGGCCGGGGCCCGCGCCTCGGCCGTTTCGTGTCCGGCCCCCTGGCGGAGACGTCCTGGCTGGGCCAGGCTGCAGGCGGCAACCCCCGATGGAGACGTTCCCATGAGACTCGACGGTTCCTGCCACTGCGGAGCGGTGCGCTTCCGGGTCGAAGCGCCACATCCCTATCCCTTCAATCGCTGCTATTGCTCGATCTGCCGCAAGACCGCCGGCGGAGGCGGCTACGCCATCAATCTCGGGGCGCTGGCCGACACCCTGACGGTCGAGGGGCAGGAGCATGAAACGGTCTACCATGCCGTGATCGACGGGCACGAAAGCCCGGGAGAGCGCCACTTCTGCTCGCGCTGCGGCAGTGCGCTCTGGGTCCATGACCCGCGCTGGCCGGAGCTGGTGCACCCCTTCGCCTCGGCCATCGATACCGAGCTCCCCGTGCCGCCGGAGCGTGTGCACCTGATGCTGGACAGCAAGCCGGCCTGGGTCGAGGTCGAGGCCCGGGAGCAGGACAGGTGCTTCGCCGGCTATCCCGACGAGAGCCTCGCCGAGTGGCACCGGCGGCTCGGCCTGACGCGCTAGGGACCCGGGGGAGAGGCGACCGACGGCGCCGCTGATGGCCACTCCCTTGATCTGGAACAAGTTTCTCCCGTATCAGCGGATGCTGATGAGTGTCAGGATACGATGTCGAGGGACCCGCCGCAGGACGCCGACATCCCGGGCAGGACAACGGATGGGTCCACCCCGCGTCGCTTGTCATACAGGGAGGATTCCATGACGCCCCCCAACGCGTCCTCATCACGCTCCGCCGCCGGCCTGTGGCGGCGCTGGGTCACGGGGAACCTGCAGGTCAAGATCCTGCTGCTGGTATTGATGCCGCTGATCGTCTCGTCGTCGGCCCTGATGGGCTTCGAGGCCTATGACCGGATCCAGGCCAACCAGGCCCGGCTCGCCGAGCAGCGGGAACGCCTCCTCGATTCCCGTCAGCAGGCCATCCGGGGCCACGTCGAGCTCGCCCAGTCCATGGTGCAGCGGATCGCCGAGCGGGTGCCCGAGCCTCGAGAGGCGAAACGCCAGGCGCAGGAGCTGCTGCGCGCCATGCGCTTCGATGGCGATGGTTATCTCTTCGCCTTCCGTTACGACGGGACCATGCTGGTCCAGCCCGCCTCGCCCGAGAGCGAGGGCACCAACATGCTCGGGGCCACCGACGCCAGCGGCCGCCACATGATCCGGGACCTGGCCGAGCGGGCTCGCAACGGCGGCGGCTATTACCGCTACGACTGGCCCCATCCCGCCACCGGCGAGCCGGCGCCCAAGTACTCCTATGCCGCCGCCATTCCCGAATGGGAGTGGGTGATCGGCGCGGGGGTCTACGTGGAGGATCTCGATGCCGCCATGGCCGACATCGCGGCCTCGGCCCACGAGAGCCTGATGGCGACGCTGCTGCGCCTCTTCGTCTTCGGCTGCCTGGTCAACCTCGCCATCACCGGCCTGGCGGCCTGGCTGGCCCGGCGCACCGTCCGGCAGCTGCGGGGCACGGCCACCTCCATCCGCGATATCGCCCGCGAGGTCGCCGCCGGGCGCGGCGACCTGACGCATCGCCTCGAGGTCCGGGGTCACGACGAGGTCGCCGAGCTGGGGGAGCAGTTCAATGCCTTCCTCGAGCGGATGCAGGCCACCCTGCTCGACGTCCAGCGCGGGGCGCGCGAGGTGCATGTCGCCGCCGAGGACATCGCCCAGGGCAGCCAGGAGCTGGCAACCCGCACCGATCAGGCGGCGGCCAACCTCCAGCAGACGTCCTCGGCCATGGAGGAGATCACCTCCACGGTGGAGAACAACGCCGAGCACACCCGAGAGGCCGATCGCCTGGTCCAGGCCGCCGCCGAGGTCGCCCGGGAGGGGCAGGCGGCCATGGGCGAGGTCGAGCGGACCATGCAGGACATCAACGCGTCGTCGACGCGGATCGGCGATATCGTCTCGATGATCGATGCCATCGCCTTCCAGACCAACATCCTGGCGCTGAACGCCTCGGTGGAGGCGGCCCGGGCCGGCGAGCATGGCCGCGGCTTCGCGGTGGTGGCCCAGGAGGTACGCAAGCTGGCCCAGGACTCGGCCGGTGCCGCCCGGGAGATCAAGGGCCTGATCGAGACTTCCACCGAGCATTCCCGGCATGGCGCCGAGATCGTCCAGCGGGCCGGCGAGAAGATGGCCGGCATCCACGAGGGAGTGGGGCAGGTGGCCGCCGTCATCGCCGAGATCACCGCCGGTTCCCGGGAACAGAGCCTGGGCGTCGGCGAGGTCAACACCGCCGTCAGCCAGCTCGATACCATGACCCAGGAAAACGCCGCCATGGTCGAGCAGAGTGCCGGCACGGCGGCGCAGATGCGCGAGCAGGCCGAGCGCCTCAATCGCCTGATCGGGACCTTCGTGCTGGGCGAGCCGGTGTCGGCCGGCCCGGTGCTGCCCCGGGCCCGCCAGCCTGCCGCCGGTCAGGCGGTCCCGGCCCGGCACGCCGAGGAGCCGGAGTGGGAGGCGTTCTGATTCCAGCGAAGCAGCCAGTAAAACGCGCGGCGGGCCCAGGGCCCGCCGCGCTCGTTCCGGAAGGCTCCGGGATCAGTGGAAGACGTTGAAGCTCTCGGCGTTGAGCCACAGGTGCATCAGCACGCTGGCCACGTAGCCCAGCGCGATGACCGGGGCCCAGCGCAGGTGGCCGCCGAAGGTGTAGTTGCCGCGGGCCTGGCCCATCAGCGCCACCCCGGCGGCGGAGCCCACCGAGAGCAGGCTGCCGCCGACCCCGGCGGTCAGGGTGATCAGCAGCCAGTTGCCCATGGACATCTCCGGGTCCATGGAGATGACCGCGAACATCACCGGGATGTTGTCGACCACCGCTGAGACCACGCCCAGCACCACGTTGGCCCAGGTGGGATCCCAGCCGGTGTAGAGGGTCTCGGACAGCAGCGCCAGGTAGCCCATGAAGCCCAGGCCGCCGACGCACACCACCACGCCGTAGAAGAACAGCAGGGTGTCCCACTCGGAGCGGGCGATCCGGGTGAAGACGTCGAAGGGCACCACGCTGCCCAGCGCCTCGAGCTTGCGCCAGTCGCCCCGCTGGCTGTAGCGGGTGCGCTTGCGGGCCAGCGAGCGCGGCAGGCTGCGGCGCAGGTAGTAGCCGAAGAACTGCAGGAAGCCCAGGCCGGTCATCATGCCCAGCGCCGGCGGCAGGTGCAGCACGGTGTGGCACAGCACCGAGATGCTCACGGTAAGCAGGAACAGGAAGACGATGCGGCGGGCGCCGCGCTTGAGCCAGGTGTGCTCCTCGAGGGAGGCGGGCTTGCGGTTCTTGATGAACAGGCTCATCACCAGGGCCGGTACCAGGTAGTTGACCAGCGAGGGACCGAGCAGCTCGAAGAATTCCTGGAACTCGACCAGCTTGGCCTGCCAGACCATCAGGGTGGTGATGTCGCCGAAGGGGCTGAAGGCTCCGCCGGCGTTGGAGGCCACCACGATATTGACGCAGGCCAGGCTGATGTAGCGCTTGTCGCCCTCGGCCACCTTGAGGATCACGGCACACATCAGCATGGCGGTGGTCAGGTTGTTGGCGATCGCCGAGATCATGAAGGCCAGGATCCCGGTGATCCAGAACAGCTTGCGGTAGCTGAAGCCCTTCTCGACCATCCAGGCCCGCAGCTTGTCGAAGACGCGGCGTTCCTCCATGGCGTTGACGTAGGTCATCGCCACCAGCAGGAAGAGCAGCAGCTCGGTGTATTCCAGCAGGGTGTGCTTGAAGGCGGCTTCCGCGGTCTCGGGCAGGCCTTCCTGGACGTAGACCCAACCGATCACCGTCCAGATAAGGCCCGCCGCGACGAGCACCGGCTTCGACTTGCGCATGTGCAGCTGTTCCTCGGCCATCACCAGGGCGTAGGCGGCGATGAAAAGCAACACGGCGATGAAGCCGCTCAGGGAGTAGGTCAGGTCCAGGGGGCCGGCGGCGGCCTGGGCGAAGGGGCTGAACAGCAGCAGACCCGCGAGCACGGCGAAGCCCGGCCACCGGGCGCTGTGCCGGAGCCGGAATTGCGAACGACATCGTGTCAGCATGACAGAGGCATCCTGAGTGGTAGGGAGAGGAGGGGTTAGAAAACGCGCGGAATTTTACTACAAAGCTAGCGAGTTAACTATTTGGTCTTGTCGCGTCGCTTATGAATTCGCGTCATCGGTGTGCGTGTCCGTCAACCTAGCTTGACGGGGCGTCATCGGGCCTGGCCGGGCCGGCGATAGCCTGCTGGCCCATGCTTAAGGGAGGCTTAAGGACGCCGTCGAGGGCCTCGAATGTGGCAGGGAGGGACTCAGCGGGTCACCGAGGGGAACCGGGCCAGCATCTCCCGGGTCGCGTCGCCCCGACGCACCTCCAGGGGGAGCAGGGTGCCCGGCAGCAGGTCATGGATCAGCGCCGACAGCTCGCCGGGGGAGGCCAGCGGTCGCCCCGCGGCGGAGAGGATGATGTCGCCCTCGCGCAGTCCCGTCGCCTCCGCCACGGAGCCGGCCTCCACCGCCTGGACGGTCACGCCGTCCTCGCCGGCGTCGATCAGCACCCCCAGGCGAGGCGGCGCAGGGGGTTCCCCGCCGGGCGGCTCGGCGAGCACGAAGAAGGCGTCGGCCAGACCGTCCGGGGGCGGCTCGCAGGCGTCACCCGGCGACCGGGGCAGGAGGGCGCGCTGGTCGGTCACCCCCAGGTCGGCCAGCTGGTGAGGCACGCCATGCCCGTTCGTCAGGTGACGCCACCCCATCAGCCCCACCACCAGGGCATCGCCCTCGGCCGCCTCGGCCAGGGCCGTGGCCATGGCGCGGTCCCACACCAGTTGGGCGTCGATGAAGCGCTCCAGGACGGTCTCGTCCGTCAGGTCGTGCTCGGCGAAGGCCGTTTCCAGGTCTCGCCGATAGCCCTCCGCGGGCGCGGCCGGCGGGGTGATGCCGTATCGCTCCGCCGCCGGTATCGCCTCCCAGCCCTCCTGGGCCAGGCGACGGCGCAGCTCCCCGGAGACGTTGAGCGCCTTGAGCGGGATCCCGTGCAGCCGGGCGAAGTGCAGGATCGGCAGGTAGAGGTCCGGGTCCAGCCGCCAGTGCGCGTACCAGCCGCTGGCCTCGAGGAACTCGGCCTCGGTGAGTTCCCCGGCCACCCAGGCATCCAGCGCCGGCTGGGACTCCCGGGGCAGCATCTCCAGGCCGATGACCAGGTCCGGGCGCAGGGCGTGCAGGCCGGCCAGGGTGTGCAGCTGCCAGCGATGATGGTCGGCCCGGTCGTGCTGCTCGCCCAGCAGCACGACCTCCTGGTCGGCCATGGCCCGCATCAGGGCGTCGGTGGTCACCGGCGTGCCGTCGCCGGCCAGCCATTGGCCGGGAGCGGGGCAGTCTTGACCGTGGGCCAGGGCGGGCAGGGCCAGGCCGGCCAGCAGGGCCAGGGCGGACAGCGGCGGGAAGCGACGGCGTGACATGGGAACTCCGGACGGCGGTGCTCGGCCCCTCAGCCTACCCGGCGGTCGGCATCCTGCAAAGTGCGGTGCCCCCGTCCGGCCGTTGGCGCCGGCGCTCGCGAGGCATCATCGGGAGCGTTATCCTGTCCGGGTCGGAACATCATCAAGGAGCGCCCGGTATGGAGCAGCACCCGCGAGACGGCATCCCGGTCGGCATCAGCGCCTGCCTGATGGGGGAGGAGGTGCGCTACAACGGCGGCCACAAGCGGTCGCGTTACTGCCTGCAGGTGCTGGCGGAATGCTTCCGCTTCGAGCCCTTCTGCCCGGAACTGGAGGCCGGCCTTGGCGTGCCCCGGGAGCCGATCCGGCTGGTGGGGCGGCTCGGCGAGACGCCCCGGGCGCGGGGCACGGTGACCACCGAGCGGGACGTCACCGACGAGCTGGAGGCGGTGGGTCGGACCTTCGTCGACGCCCATCGACACCTGCGGGGCTTCATCCTCATGAAGGGCTCGCCCAGCTGCGGGCTCGAGCGGGTCAAGGTCTACCACGAGAACGGCATGCCCAGCCATGCCGACTCCGGCGTCTTCGTGCGTACCCTGCGCCGGCACTTCCCGGAACTGCCGCTGGAGGAGGAGGCGCGCATGAACGATCCCGTCCTGCGCGAGAACTTCATCACCCGCATCTACGCCATGGACGACTGGAAGCGCCATGTGGAGCCGTCGCCGAGCCACCACGCCCTGCTGCAGTTCCACAGTCGCCAGAAGTTCCTGCTGATGGCCCACGAGGTGGAGGCCTACCGGGAGCTGGGGCGCTACCTGGCCGAGGCCCACCGGGTTCCGGTGGAGGACGCCATGGCCCACTACCTGGGGCGCTTCATGGCGGCGCTGTCGCGTCCGGCCACCCGCAAGACCCACACCAATGCCCTGATGCACGTGATGGGCTATCTCAAGCAGGCGCTGGATGGCGAGACCCGCCGGGACCTGCTCGCCGCCGTGGAGGAATACCGCACCGAGCAGGTCCCCCTGGCGGTCCCGATGCGACTGCTCAACCATTATCTCAGGCGCCATGGCTCGGAGTACATCCGCCGGCAGTCCTACCTGGATCCGCACCCCTACGAGCTGGGCCTGCGCAATGCCATCTGAATCGGCCACCGCCGGGCGTCTCGCGGCGCTCGGCCGGCGGCTGGCCGAGTGGCGCCCGCTCTGGGCGCCCTTGCCCTTCCAGCATCGCGAGCCGCCCTGGCGGGGGGCGCATGGCGGGCTGGCCGAGACCCTGCTGTCGTTGCCCGACGCCGAGGTCGAGCGCCTCCAGGCCGACCCCTTCGTGGATTCGCCCCTGCCGGCCTGGTTGCCGGTGCGGGAGCTGGCCGAGCTGAGCCGGCTGCCGATCCTGTCGAACGCGCGCCAGTCCCTGCCGGCCGACTGGGGGGAGGGCATCGGCGCGCGCAAGTGGCGCCAGATCCAGGCCTTCGTCGCCGGCATGGGGGCCATCGAGGACGAGCGCCTGGTGGAGTGGTGTGCCGGCAAGGGCCACCTGGCGCGGACCCTGGCCCGCTGCCACGGAGTGCCGGTCACCGGCCTCGAGCACCAGCCCTCGCTGTGCGAGGCCGGCCAGGCCCTGGCCGACCGCGAGGGCCTGCCGGTGCGGCTGCACGCCCAGGACGTGCTGGCGCCGGGCGCCGGCGACTGGCTGGCACCCGGTCATCGCGTGGCGGCGCTCCACGCCTGCGGCGACCTGCATGCCCAGCTGCTCGAGTGGGCCGCCGAGCGCGGGGCGGCGGTGAGCCTGGCGCCCTGCTGCTATCACCGCACGGCGGCCACCGACTACCGAGCGTTGTCCCGGCAAGGCCGGGCGCTGATGGCCGAACAGGGCCTGCGCCTGACCCGGGAGGACCTGGCCATGGCGGTGCAGGAGACGGTGACCGCGCCACGCGGTCACCGGCGCCATCGGCAGCGGGCCAATGCCTGGCGGCTGGGCTTCGACCTGCTGCAGCGCGAGGCCCGGGGTCGGGATGCCTACCTGCCGGTGCCGAGCCTGGCCTATGGCCGGCTGCCGGAGGACTTCGCCGGTTTCTGCCGCTGGGCCGCCGAGCGCAAGGGCGTCGAGCTCCCGGCCTCGGTGGACTGGGGGGCCTTCGAGGCCGCGGGCTGGCGTCGGCTCGCCGAGGTGTCGCGCCTGGAACTGGTGCGCCAGCTGTTCCGGCGGCCCCTGGAGGTCTGGCTGGCGCTGGATCGGGTCGCCCGGCTCGAGGAGGCCGGGTTCCGGGTGCGGCTGGGCACCTTCTGCGAGCGGGCGCTGACCCCGCGCAACCTGCTGATCGAGACGCTCTGAGCCCCGACCCGGCGGGGCGGCGTCGGCCCGGCCGATGGCCCGGGTGCCGTCGGCCGGGATGACCTTCATGGAGAGACGGCCCTTGGACCAACTGGCGGTGATGAAGGCGTTCTGCCGGATCGTGGAACGCGGCAGCTTCGCCCGGGCGGCGGAGGACCTGGGCGTCTCGCCGGCCCTGCTGAGCCGAGATACCAAGCGCCTCGAGCGGCGCCTGGGGTGTACCCTGCTGCATCGCACCACCCGGCGCATGTCGCTCACCGAGCCGGGGCGCCTGTACTACGAGGAGTGCCGCCGCCTGCTGGAGGAGCTCGAGTGGGTGGAGGACCGGGTCCGGGAAGGCAGCCGACGGGTGGCGGGGCGCCTGCGGATCAACGCGCCGCATTCCTTCGGCATGACGGTGCTGTCGCCGCGGCTTCCCGGCTTCCTCGAGCGTTATCCCGAGGTGGAACTGTCCCTGGCGCTGGACGACCGGGTGGTGGACATGGTCGAGAGCGGGTTCGACCTGTCGATCCGCATCCGGGCCGCGCTGCCGGATTCGGGGCTGATCGCCCGGCGCCTGGGGACGGTCGATCAGCGGCTCTTCGCCTCGCCGGCCTACCTGGCCGCCCGGGGCGTCCCCCGGACACCGGAGGCGCTGGCCGACCACCGCCTGATCGGCTACCTGCTGGCCGACGACCCGGGGCAGTGGTGCCTGGAGGGGCCCGAGGGCCGCACCTCGGTGCCCGTCGCCCCCTCGCTGGAGGTCGGCAGCAGCCTGATGCTTCGGGACATGCTGATCGCCGGGCAGGGGATCGGCACCCTGCCGGATTTCATCTCGGCGACCGAGGAGGCCGAAGGGCGGCTGGTCCGGGTGCTGCCGTCGCACGCCTTGCCGGCGCGTCACATCTTCGCCGTCACCGCCTCGCGGCTGGGCACCGACGCCCGGACCCTGGCCTTCCTCGACTATCTCCGCGAGGCTCTCGCGCCCGCCGCCTGAGATTCTTCAACCAACGTAAAGAGTGTCTTCGCGCCGGCCGGCTTATTCCGGGCCGGCGTCCGCGTCATCCTCTCCGGTGTCACCCCATCAACCGGAGAGGCTCCCATGACCCGAGTGCTCGTGCTCTATTACTCCAGCTACGGCCATGTCCGTACCCTCGCCGAGGCGGAAGCCGAGGGCGCCCGCAGCGTCCCCGGCGTTCGCGTCGACCTGCGCCGCGTGCCCGAGACCGTGCCGGCCGAGGTCCGCGACGCGGCGGGCTATGTGGCGGACGCCACCCCCGAGGCCAGGGTGGAGGAACTGCCCGACTACGACGCCATCATCATCGGCACCCCCACCCGCTTCGGCAACATGGCCGCCCAGGTCAAGCAGTTCCTCGACCAGGCCGGCGGCCTCTGGGCCCGCAACGCCCTGGTGGGCAAGGTGGGAGCCGTGTTCACCTCCACCGGCTCCCAGCACGGCGGCCACGAGGCGGCGGTGCTCTCCACCCATGTGCCGCTGCTGCACTTCGGCATGCTGGTCGCCGGGATGCCCTATACCTTCGCCGATCAGATGCGCATGGACCGGATCGTCGGCGGCTCCCCCTACGGCGCGGGCACCGTCGCCGGCGGCGACGGCTCGCGCCGGCCCGACGAGACCGACCTGGCCGGGGCCCGCTTCCACGGGCGCCACGTCGCCGAGCTTGCCGCCCGGCTCCATGCGGACCAGTCCGCGACGGCGGACATGGAGGTGGTCTGATGGCCCGTCCGCCCTCGCTCACCCTGGAATTCTTCCACGACGTGGTCTGCGGCTGGTGCTACAACCTCTCGCCCCGGCTCCGGCGTCTGGCCGAGGAGTTCGACCTCGAGATTCGTCATCGCACCTTCGTGCTGCAGGACGGCCCCGAGCGGATGGTGGAGGTCTTCGGCTCCATGGAGCAGGCCAAGGCCACCATCCTCGGCCACTGGGCGGCCTGCCGCGAGGCCAGCGAGTCGCCCGAGCGCTTCGACATCGAGGGCATGCGGGCCGCTTCCTTCGACTACCCCCACGGCCTGCCTGGCGCGCTGGGCTGCGTGGCCGCCGAGCGCCTTGGGGGGCCGGAGGCTCATTGGCGGTACTTCGATGCGGTGCAGGCCGCCCACCTCGGTGAGGCCCGCAATGTCGCCGACTGGGGCGTGCTCGTCGAGATCGCGGAGTCGATCGGTCTCGACGTCCCACGCTTCCGGCGCCTGGTCACCGACCCGCTCACGCTCCAGACCGTCGAGGGGCATCGACGCCGCGCCCATCTGCTGCAGGTGACCCAGGTGCCGACGGTCATCGTTCGCGAGACCGGCCGGCGACTGGTCAACGCGCCGTTGGAGGACCTGCGCATGCAGCTTCAGGGCAACCTGTCCCTCGTCGCCGCCGCCAGGGCGGTGCACTGATCATCTCGGGTGTCCGGCCTCGGGCCGCCCCCCCCGGCCATGGGAGGATCCACCATGCCGCGTTCCCTCGACCTCTTCCTCACCGCCCTCGCACCCGCGGTGTGGGGCAGTACCTACTACGTCACCACCGAGTTCATGCCCGCGGGGTATCCCGTCACCCTGGCGGTGCTGCGGGCCCTGCCCGCCGGCCTGCTGCTGCTGGCGCTGGTCAGGCGGCTACCCGGGCGCGAGTGGCTGGGCCGCGTCTTCCTGCTGGGCGCCGTGAACTTCGCGATCTTCTGGACCCTGCTGTTCGTCGCGGCCTATCGCCTGCCGGGGGGCGTCGCCGCCACCCTGGGGTCGCTGCAGGCCCTGTGCGTGATCCTCCTGGCCCGTGGCTGGCTGGGCACGCCGATCGTCGGCCTGTCGGTGATCGCGGCGCTGGCCGGGGCGGCGGGGGTCGCGCTGCTGGTGCTGACGCCCTCGGCCGCCCTGGACCCTCTCGGGCTGGCGGCCGGCCTGGGCGGCGCCGTCTCGATGGCGGCGGGCACCGTGCTGAGCCGCCGCTGGCAGCCCCCGGTCTCGCCGCTGACCTTCACCGCCTGGCAGCTCACCGCGGGCGGGCTGCTGCTGGTGCCGATCGCCTGGTGGCACGAGCCGCCCTTGCCCGCGCTCGATGCCGCCAACCTCGGCGGGATGGCCTACCTGGGACTGGTCGGCGCGGCCTTGACCTACTACCTGTGGTTCCGCGGCGTCGCGCGCATCGAGCCGGCGGCGATCTCCATGCTGGGGATGATGAGCCCCCTGACCGCCGTCCTGCTGGGCTGGTGGCTGCTGGAGCAGCGGCTGACGTCCTGGCAGCTGCTCGGGGCGGCGGTCGTGCTCGGCTCGGTGTGGCTGGGCCAGTGGGCCGCCCGTCGGGGGGCGACACCCGCGGGGGGCCGGGGTCTTCAGGGCGGTCGGTCGAGTCCCGTCGCGACGGTCGAGGAGGGCGCATGATGCGCCTATCGCGTAGAGTGGGAAGGACATGCTCCCAGAGGAAGGCACCATGACCGACGCCCCGTACCTGATCCGTCCCCTCCGGGCCGGCGACAAGCCGGAATGGGCCCGGCTCTGGCAGGACTACCTGACCTTCTACGGGGCGGAACTCCCGGAGGCGGTGTACGACAGCACCTTCGCGAGCCTGCTGGTACCGGGGGCCGGCGAGCCGAGGGGCTTCGTGGTGGAGGCGCCGACCCCGGCGGGGGAGGATCGCGAGGCTCCGAGGCTCGCGGGACTCGTCCACTATCTCTACCACGCCCATTGCTGGAAGCTGACCCCGGTCTGCTATCTGCAGGACCTGTTCGTCGATCCCCATGACCGCGGGCAGGGCCTGGGACGCCGGCTGATCGAACGGGTCTACGACCAGGCCAGCGAGGAGGGGGCGCCCGACGTCTACTGGCTGACCCAGGACTTCAACCGGCAAGCCCGACGGCTGTACGACCGGATCGGGGTCCTGACGCCCTTCATCAAGTACGCACGGCCTCCCCGGGACGCCTGACGCCGCCCGCACGAAGAGGGCGGCCACGCCGGGTGGCGTGGCCGATGGTGGACACCTCTGGGGCGTCAGTGGTGACGGCTGATGGTCCCGTGGCGGCTGTCGGCCATCAGACGGTCGAACTCGTGGCCGCTCATGTGGACCAGGGTCTCATGGTCGCCGGCATCGAAGTAGATGTCCGGCTGATGGCGCAGCTGGTCATCGAGGTAGACCTGCAGGCCGTAGGCCTGGCCCACCGGGATGGTGGCGCCCGGATCACAGTCGCGGAACTCGCGACGCACCTCCTCCTCGGAGGCGAGTTCCAGCTTCTCGTGGAACATTTGCGAGAGCCTCTCCAGGTCGGCATCGCAGGTGCTGGGGACGACGGCCAGGCGATAGCCATGGTCGCCATGCAGCATCACCGCCTTCGCCATCTGCTCGCCGTCGATGTGGGCCATCTCGGCGATGCGACTGCTGGTAGCCTCGCGCGGGTGGGGAACCTCCTCGAAGTCGATGTCGCAGGCGCGGAGGTATTCCCGGATCGTCATCGGCATGGCCATGACGCTTACTCCTTCGGCCCTGGGGCCGAACCAACAGGTTACCGTGCCTCCCTTCGTGGCATGCGTCTCATCCTGTCTCTCAGGATAGTCCGACTGTGGCGCGCTGTATCGGGTGGCCTTCATCTCGTCCCCCCGAGCGGCGGATCCCCCGCCCCGGGCAGGGGCGGGCCAGGCGATCCCGGCCCCGGGAGAGCCCCCGCCGGCCCTGGGATCATTCCTCGGCCTGGGGGGAGAGCCGCCGGCGCTGCTCCTCGTCGAGCAGCTCGAACAGGGAGCGATGGAGCCGGCGGTGCTCCTGCCAGATCTGCCGCTGCAATTCGGCCAGGCGGGCCTGGGTGTCGGCCACCGCATCGGTGTCGATATCCCCCTCGGCATGGATCAGTGCCATCAGTTGCCGTTGCAGGGCCATCATCTCGCCGCCGCGCTCGTACTGGTCGTCTCGGAAATCCTGCATCAGGGTGCGGGCCTGCTCGCGCTGGTCGTCGTTCAGCAGTGACCAGAAGCCGTATTCCGGGCCCGGGCCATAGCCGCCCATCATGCCGGGCCCCATGCCCGGGCCTTAGCCGCCCATCATGCCGGGCCCCATGCCCGGGCCATGGCCGCCCATCATGCCGGGCCCCATGCCCGGGCCAAAGCCGCCCATCATGCCGGGCCCCATGCCCGGCCCAAAGCCGCCCATCATGCCGGGGCCCATGCCCGGGCCGTACTCGCCCATCATGCCGTGATGTCCCATGCCGCCCCCGCCATGCCCGAAGGCGGCAGGGCTCGAGAGCAAGGCGGTGGCGAGGATGAGACCGAGGGTGCGGGGAAGTCTGCGGCGTTTCATGAGGCTCTCCTGGCGGGCGAGGCCCGCGTTGCGGGACCGTGACGCGAGCCTGCCACGGGCGAGGCTCACCTCCGTTCAGCCTAGGCGACTCTCTCCCTGGGGCCGTTGACCTGCATCAAGGGGCGAGATGTTCCAGCAAGCCTTGAGCCGCCCATAGGTTGCTGTTATGCCGTAAATTTTCCTGCTGTCTCAGCGCCCCCTACGGAAAATGGCAGCTTCTGCGCCTTGAATAATGGAACGATCGATCCTAAATTGTCAGACATGACACGCGGACGCCCCATCGCCTATAGCCCCGACGAGGCCCTGGCCGCCGCCCTCCAGGTGTTCTGGGCCAGCGGCTACGAGGCCGCTTCGACGCGACAGCTGCTCGACGCCATGCACCTGTCCCGCAGCAGCCTCTACCAGGCCTTCGGCAACAAGGAACAGCTGTTCCTCGCAGCCCTGCGCCGCTACCGGGAGACCTTGATCGCGCGCCTGGAGCGCCGGCTGGCGGCCGCCCCCACGGCGCGTTCCTTCCTCGAGTCCCTGTTCCTCGAGACCGCCGGCGAGGCGGCCAGCGAGCGGGCCGCCCTGGGCTGCCTGATCTTCAACTCGGCCACCGAACTCGGTCGCCGCGACGACGCCCCGGCCCGGGAGGCAGGCGCCGGCGTGGCGGCGATCACCGACGTCTTCCGCCGGGCCGTCGAACAGGGGCAGGCCGAGGGCAGCATCGCTCCCGGACGCGAGCCGGACGTCCTGGCCCGCTATCTGACCCTGGGCATGGCCGGGCTGCGTACCCTGATCAAGAGCGGCACCGATCCCGAGGAGGCCCGCCAGGCGGCGGCGCTGGTCCTCGAGGTCCTGGATTGACGTTTTCCTGCGCCTTTTCTGGAACGAATGGTCCAAAAGGCGCGCTCACCGAGGAGGCAAGACCATGACCACCGAATATCGTATCCAGCAGGCCCCCCAGACCCTCGATAACGCCGACCCCAAGGCCCGGCCGTTGCTCGAGCAGGCCAAGGAGAACCTGGGGTTCGTGCCCAACATGTACGAGGCCATGGCCAAGGCGCCGGGCGTGCTCGACACCTACCTGCACGGCTACCAGCTGTTCCGCGAGGACTCCGGCTTCTCGCCGGCCGAGCAGGAGGTGGTGTTCCTGACCATCAGCCGGCTCAACGGCTGCGAATACTGCATGTCGGCCCACAGCATGATCGCCGACAAGGTCTCCCAGGTGCCGGAGGCCGCCATCCAGGCCTTGCGCGAGGACCGCGAGATCCCCGACGACCGCCTGGCGGCGCTGAGCCGCTTCACCCGGGTGATGTTCGAGACCCGCGGCCGCCCGTCGAACGACGAGGCCCGGGCCTTCCTGGACGCGGGCTTCGAGGAGCGGCACATGCTGCAGGTGGTGCTGGCGCTCGCGGTGAAGACGCTGAGCAACTACTCCAACCACCTCAACCAGCCGGCGCTGGACGAGGCCTTCGCCGGCCACGCCTGGCAGGGCTGATCGGCGCTAGGGGATAAGCGCCAGCGCATCCACCACGAAGTCTCCAAGACGCCCCGCCGAGTGCGGGGCGTCTTGCGCTCATTGGCCGTTCAGGGTGGCGATGATCCGCCGGCTCCCGCCCCGGTCGCGATGCTCGCCGAGCCAGATGCCCTGCCAGGTGCCGAGCGCCAGGCGCCCGCCGCGCACCGCCAGGGTCAGCTGGGTGCCGAGCAGGCTGGCGGCCACGTGGGCCGGCATGTCGTCCGGCCCCTCCAGGGTGTGGCGGAAGTAGATACCGTCTCTCCCGACCGACCTCAACCCCCCGCAGGGATGGGTTGGGGTCGATACTCGGTTTGCGTCTTCAGGACGCCATAGGCGATATGCACCAGCTTACGCATGGCCGCCCCGAGGGCCGACATGCTGTGCTTCCCTCGTGCCTTCAGCCGGGCATATTGCGCCTGGATATCCGGGTTGTGTGTCATGGCCACCACGGCTCCCATGTACAACTTCCGACGCATCACGGCACTCCCCGTCTTGGAGAGGGTTGGTGTCTTCTTGACCGACGTGCCAGAGGTGTAATACGTCGGCACGAGCCCCAGGAAAGCGGCCGCCTGTCGAGCACTCTCGAATGGTCGGCTTCGCAGGACCGCGACCAGCCTTGTGGAAAGCCCGGGACCGATGCCAGGAATGCTCATCAGCAACTGTCGATCTCGTTTTAGATGATCATGGCGGTCGAGGTGCGTCTCGATCTCCTCCTGTAAGCGCTTGGCTTCGCGCTCCAGGGCCGCCAGGACATGGCCGATCGAGGTCTCGGCCCCTGTATCACGGCTGAATTGAGCTTTCTCGAGACGATTCTTTTCGCGCTGAATATCCTGATAAACCGCTTCGAGGCGCGCCACCAGGCGCTTCAGCTCACGCGTTTCTTCAGGCTCCGGTGTCCACCGCCGGTGGCTTCGGGACGCGCCGAACTCTGCTAGGACACGGCTGTCTGCCTTGTCCGTCTTGTGAAGGCGACCTGCACTCTTGGCATAATGATGCGCGTGTGCGGGGTTGAGCACGTAGACATTGACGCCAGCCTCATGGAGCCAATAAGCCAGGGGCTCATGGTAGATCCCCGTGGCTTCCATGTAGACATGCAACGCTTCGGGAGACTCACCGGTCTGCCGGGTCAGCCAGTCCAGCAGCGCTGGATAATCCTGGTGCCGATTGGTAAAGACCTTGGTTTTGACCTTGCCCTTCTCCATATCACGAAGCCAGAGGCAATCCAGTTTCTTCTTGCCGATATCGATGCCGATATGTGCCATCTCACCACTTTCCCTTGTGCGTACAGCCTCTCCTCGCCGGAAGGGGGCATTGGATACCGTTCAGGTTTGCGAGATAGAAGCCTGGGAGACCAATCTACGGAACAGGTTCGAAACCGTCAGGGTAGATCCGGGTTTCTCCCAGGCCGTGGGGGTGGTAGCTAATCACTCCCCACTGGAGAGACACAAGGGTAGGTCGCCGGGCACCAGGTGACGAAGGAAGGCATCCAGGTCGTGGCGCACGTCCGGGTCGGCGTTCTCGTTGAGGGTCAGCGAGGCCGAGGTGTGCAGCAGCTGCAGGTGCAGCAGCCCGACCTCGAGGTCGGCGAGGCCGGGCAGGGCCCGGACGATCTCGTCGGTGATCAGGTGAAAGCCCCGCTCCCGCGGGGCGAGGCGGATTTCCTGCTGATCCCAGGTCATGGCGGGTCTCCCTTGGCGGTCAAGGCCGCCAGGATACGCGAGCCCGGACGTTCAGAGGTAGTCGCGCAGTTCATCCGGCCCCAGGTTGGCGCCGGTGACCACCACCACGATGTCGCCCTCCGGCGGCAGCGCGGGGCCATGCGCGGCGAGCAGGGCGGCGATGCCCACGGCGGCGCCGGGCTCGGCCATCAGCTTGGCGTCGAAGAGCAGGTGGTGCATGGCGCGCTCGATGTCGTGCTCGTTGACCTGGGCGAGCGCGCTCACCTGGGCCCGGCACAGCGGGTAGGTGTGCTCGCCGACGATGGCCGCGGCCAGGCTCTTGGCGGCGGTGTCGAGCTTGTCGAGGTGGACCGCGCCGCCCTGGGCCCAGGCATGGGCCATGCTCGCCGCGCCCACGGGCTCCACGCCGATCACGCTCAGGGACTCGCGACGCGGCGCGGTGGCCAAGCCGATGCCCGAGATCAGCCCACCGCCGCCGATGGGGCAGAGCGCCGTCGAGGCCTCGGGAGCCTGGTCGAGCAGCTCCAGGCCGATGCTGCCCTGGCCGGCGATGATGCGCTCGTCGTCGTAGGGATGCACCAGGGTGAGTCCGCGCTCCTCCACCAGCCGGTGCATCAGTTCCCAGGCGGCGTTGATGTCGCCATGGAGGATCACCTCCGCGCCCAGGGCACGGCAGCCCGCCACCTTGTAGGCGCTGGCGTCCTCGGGCATGACGATGGTCACCGGTACCCCGTCCCGGCCGGCCGCCCAGGCCAGCGCCAGGGCGTGGTTGCCGGCGGAGACCGCCCCCAGCCCGCCGGCCAATGCCTCGGCGGAGGCGGTGAGCAGCCAGTTGAGCGCGCCCCGGGCCTTGAAGGAGCCGGTGCGCTGCAAAGATTCGAGCTTCAGCCAGACGCGCCGGCCCAGTCGATCGCTCAAGGCATGATCCGGCACCAGCGGAGTGATCGGCAGTCGCTCGTGCAACCGGTCCGCGGCCGCTTGAAGCGTGGCGTGATCGAGCATGGCACCTCCCGGTAGTATCAATCGGTGGTGGTCGCGTCGTCGGGAAACAGCGCCGCGCGGAAGTAGTCGCCGATGCGCTCCCGGGTCCGGGCGTACCAGGCCTCGTCCTTGGTCACCGCCCGCTCGGCGTTGAGCGGGTGGGTGGGGATGTGCAGGCGCATGTCGAGGCCGGTGTCCGCGTGGGTGGCGACCCGGCGCGCCGCGCTGTGCCGCGAGGGCCCGTAGGGAATATAGCGGGTCAGCGCCGCCTGGCGCTCGGTGGCGGTGGCGAAGCGGATGAAGGCCCGGGCCGCCTCGGGGTGGGGGGCATGACGAGGGATCGCCCAGGTTTCGTGCTCCTGGACCTGGCCGTCCCAGAGGATGGCGATGGGGGCGTCGCGGTTGACCATGGCATCGAAGAATCGGCCGTTGTAGCCGGAAGCCATCACCACCTCGCCCTGGATCAGCAGCTCCGGCGGGGCGCTGCCGGCCTCCCACCAGCGCAGGTCCTCCAGGCCGGCCAGGCGCTCCAGGGCCAGGGACAGGCCGCGGCGGGTGCTGAGCAGGCGGTAGAGCTCCTGGCGGGGCACGCCGTAGGAGAGCAGCGCCCATTCCAGGTTCACCGACGGCGTCCGCTGCAGTGCCCGGGGGCCGGGGAAGCGCCGCTGGTCGAAGAGGTCGGCGATCCGGGTCGGCCGCCGGCCGGGGAAGGCATCGGTGCGATAGGCCACCACGGTGGCGAACACCGAGTGGGTCAGGCTGCAGGGGCCGAAGGCCTCGTCGATGAAATCCTCCTCGGCCGGGGTGCCGTCCGGGGCCGGCGCGGCGATGTCGGCCGGGAGCGGCTCGAGCAGCCCCTCGTCGCAGGCCGCCATGGCCTGGCTGCGGGTCATGTCCAGGACGTCCCAGGGCGGGTCCCGCTCGGCCACGGCGGCGCGAAGGGCCGAGAGCCCCCCGTCGTAGCGCGCGACCCGCACGGGGATGCCGGTGGCCTCGGTGAAGGGGGCGAAGAGGGCTCGCGCCTGGGCGCGCTCGTAGGCGCCGCCCCAGCTCAGCACCGTGAGCGGCTCCACCACCGGCTCGGATCGAGTCGCGCCGGGCCCCGCCGACCCGAGGGCCAGGCCCAGGATCAGGACCAGCCGGCCCAGCCCACGCTTACCCCGTGCCATGTTCCTCCCGCCTGAGCTCGTCGCTGTAGCGCAGGAAGGCCTGGGCGATGGTTGCCTCGAACACCACGCCCAGGAAGACGTCGTCCTCGTCCACCACGGCGATGGCCTCGCCGGTGACCTCCTGCAGATGGCGCATGGCCTCCCAGACCGAGGCGTCGGGCCCCAGCACCGGGCGCGGCGTGCGCGGGCAACCGGACACCGGGTGGTCGCCCCGGCCCTCCTCGCGCATCACCTCCAGGTCGGCGAGGGTCACGCTGGCCCGGTAGCGACCGGTGGCGTCGACCACGTAGGCCTCGCCGTGGCCCGCGCCGCCGGGGGTGACCACGGCCTCGTCCACCGGCGTCTCGGGGCGCAGGGTCACGCCCTCCCGGCTCATCAGGTCCGCCAGCCGGGCGTCCTCGAGCACCGCCCGACCCCGGCCCGAGGAAAGATCCAGGCCCCGGCCGGCGAGCTGGATGTCGAACAGCGAACGGCCGAACAGCTGGGCGGCGATGGGGCTCGCCAGGGTGACGCTGGCCAGGGCGGCGGTGGTCAGGGCGTAGCTGCCGGTGAGCTCGAAGACGATCAGCAGGCTGGTCAGGGGGGCGCCGATCACCGGCGCTGTCACCGCCACCATGCCGCAGATGGCGTAGAAGACGAAGGTGTCCTGGGCGCCGGTGAGCGTGGCCACCAGGGTCCCGCACAGGGCGCCGAACAGGGTGCCGATCACCAGCGCCGGGCTGAACACCCCGCCGCCGAAGCCCATGCCCAGGCACAGCGCCGTGGCGGCGAGCTTGAGCGCCAGCACCACCACCAGCTCGACGCTGCCGAAGGCCCCGGCGATGGTGGCGAAGCGCAGGGTCTCCTGGCCCATGCCCAGGATGTCGGGTACCCAGAGGGCGACCACGCCGAGCGTCGCCCCGGCCAGCGCCGGGCGCCAGGGGGCGGCCACCGGCAGCCGTCTGGCCAGCCGGCCCACGCCCAGGATGGCGCGCATGTAGGCCCCGGCGACCAGGGCGCCGACCCCGCCGATGGCCAGGAAGGCGGCGAATTCCCAGGGGCGGGGCAGGGCGGGGTCGGCCACGTGGAAGAGCGCCCCCCGGGCCAGGACGTTGGTTGCGATCACATGGCCCACCAGGGCGGCGGCGGCCACCGGGGCGAAGGCGCGCAGGGCGTAGTGGCGCAGCACCACCTCGTGGGCGAAGACGATGCCCGCCAGGGGGGCGTTGAAGGCGGTGGCGATCGCCGCGGAGACGCCGCAGGCGATGGTGATGTTGTCCTCGGAGCGCCCCAGCCGCAGCAGCCGGGCCCCCGCCGACCCCAGGCTCGCCCCCATGTGCACCAGGGGGCCGTACTGGCCCACCGAGGCGCCGGCACCCAGCGATACCAGGCCGGAGAGCGCCGAGAGCGCCCCGGCCTTGGGCGGCAGGCGGCCGCGGCGGGTCTGGACGGCGGCGATGACGTCGGCGGGGGTATGGGGGCGGCGCTCGGGGATGGCACGGTGCAGCTGGCCCACCACCAGGCCGCCGGCGGCCGGCACCAGCACCGTGGCCACCGCCAGCCATTCCGGGTGGGCGAACATCATGCGCCCCCGCGGCGAGACCAGCAGCAGGTCGTTGAGCCACAGCACGGCGGCGACGAAGGTCACGGCGGCCAGCGCCGCCAGGCCGCCGATCACCGCGCCCAGTACCACCAGCCCCAGGAAGCGCACCACGCCCCGGGCCCCGTGGTGGCTCGGGTCTCCCGCATCCGCTCGAGTCATGCTCAAGGTGTAGGTGGGGCGACGGGCGGCTGCAAGGATTAGCGGGACATGATCAGGGTTATCGCAGTTGGATCTGTCGACGGATCAGCCCCGAGCGATACCGCTAACTGCGATAGCCCTGGGGGCACGATGGGCCCCGCGGGGCGTTCAGTCCAGGGAGGTGGCACCGATGCGATGGATGCTGAGGTCGGCGCCGTTGAACTCGTCCTCCTCGCTGAGGCGCAGGCCGGAGACCTTGGCCACCAGGCCGTAGACCACCAGGGCGCCGATGACCGCGACCGCCACGCCGGCCAGGGAGCCGACGAGCTGGGCCATCAGGCTGACGCCGCCCAGGCCGCCCAGCCCTTGCTGGCCGAAGATGCCCGCGGCGATGCCGCCCCAGACCCCGCATACGCCGTGCAGCGGCCAGACGCCCAGGACGTCGTCGAGGCGCTCGATGCGCTCCTGGGCCCACTCGAAGAGGAACACGAACAGCGCCCCGGCCACGCCGCCGGTGATCAGCGCACCGACGGGGTGCATCAGGTCAGAGCCGGCACACACGGCCACCAATCCGGCCAGCGGCCCGTTGTGGATGAAGCCCGGGTCCTTGCGGCCCAGCACCATGGACACCAGGATGCCGCCGGCCATGGCCATCAGGCTGTTCACCGCCACCAGGCCGCTGATGGCGTCCAGGGTCTGGGCGGACATGACGTTGAAGCCGAACCAGCCGATGGTCAGGATCCAGGCCCCCAGCGACAGGAAGGGAATGTTGGAGGGCGCGAAGGCGACCACCTTGCCGCCGCGGTAGCGGCCGTTGCGGGCGCCCAGCAGCAGCAGGGCCACCAGCGCCACCCAGCCGCCGAAGGCATGCACCACCACGGAGCCGGCGAAGTCATGGAAGCCGGCGCCGAAGGTGGCGGCCAGCCAGGCCTGCAGGCCGTAGTTGCCGTTCCAGACGATGCCCTCGAAGAACGGATAGACCAGGCCGACGATGGCCCCGGCGGCGATCAGCATGGGATAGAAGCGGGCCCGCTCGGCGATGCCCCCGGAGACGATGGCGGGGATGGCGGCGGCGAAGGTCATCAGGAAGAAGAACTTCACCAGGTCATAGCCATGGCCGGCGGTCAGCTCGCCGGCGCCCTGCAGGAAGTGGGTGTCGTAGGCGATGAAGTAGCCGACGAAGAAGTAGACCACGGCGGAGACGCCGAAGTCCGTCATGATCTTGACCAGAGCGTTGACCTGGTTCTTGTGGCGCACCGTGCCCACCTCGAGGAAGGCGAAGCCGGCGTGCATGGCCAGCACCATGATGGCGCCGAGCAGGATGAAGAGCGTGTTGGCGCTCTCGGTCAGGGTCTGGACGGCACTGGGGATATCCACGGGAATGATCTCTCCTGATGCATGAAGGGATGGTGAAGTTCACCGGAGAGATGCAAGTCGTGTTCCATCCTGGCGCAATAAGCGCCAGGACAGCGCTTTCCCGGCACCGAAGTGGAGCGGTGGGTCATTGTTATCGCGAACATGCACCGAAGTGGTGCTGTTATGGTTCGCCATGCACCCTCGGAGTGAATCACGCCGTCATAGCGTCTGCCAGGGCGAGGAAGGGGGCTCGGACAGCACCTCGTCGACGATCGCCAGCGCCCGTTCCAGGGCCTCGCGATCTTCCGGCGGCCCCAGGCAGAGGCGAATGGCCTGGGGAGCCGGCTCGCTGCCCACGCAGAAGGGCTCCGGGGTCGATACCTTCAGGCCGCGTCGGGCGAGCAGCGCCTGGACCTCGCTGCTGCGCCGTCCGGCGGGCAGCGGCAGCCAGATCAGCGACGAGCCCTCGCCGCTCTGCGCCCCGAAGGCCGCCAGGCGTTCCAGGGCCCGGGCGCGGCGTGCGGCGATCTCCTCCACCTGCCAGGCCAGCAGCTCGCGGCTGGCCGGATCCTCCATCCAGCGACAGGCCGCCTCCACCATTAGTGGCGGCGCCATCCAGCTCTGGGAGCGCAGCGCCGAGCACAGGCGTTCCTGTAGACGCTCCGGCGCGGTGAGGGTGCCGATGCGCAGCCCGCCGGCCAGCACCTTGGAGGTGCTGAAGAGGTGCAGGGTACGCTCCGGGGCCAGCTCGACCAGCGGCGTGCCTCGCCGCTCCCGGGGCAGGTACTGCACGGCGTCCTCCACCAGCCAGATGTCGTGCTCCCGGGCCAGGGCCGCCAGGCGCTCCCGGCGGGCCTCGGAGAGTCGCGCGCCGGTGGGGTTGTTCAGGTCCGGCGTCAGGTAGAGCACCCGGGGCGGATGGCGGGCACACAGGCGCGCCAGGGCATCGACGTCCAGCCCCGCCTCGTCCATCGGCACCGCCGCCAGGCGCAGGTGGGCCTGCTGGGCGGCGCAGATGAAGCCGGGATAGGTGAGGGCATCCCCGGCCACCAGCTCGCCCGGCTGGGCCAGGGTGCGCAGCGCCAGGTGGATGCCGTGCTGACCGCCCTGGGTGATCAGCAGGCGGTCGGGATCGTCGGGCAGGCCGAGCTCGCCCTGCCAGGCGGCGATGCGCGCCCGCTGGGCCGGCGTGCCCGCCTCCGGCTGGTAGTCGGTGGCGGCCTGGAGGGCCAGGGGGGACTCGGCGATCGTCCGCAGCGCCCGCTGCAGGCCCTGGGGGCGCAGGGGGTGGGGCGGAGGCAGCGCCATGCTCATGTCGATGACGCCGTCCTCCACCGGCACGCCGGCGCGGAAGACGGTGGCGTCCTCGTCCTCCGGCAGGCGCACGTAGGTGCCGCTGCCCACCCGGGACTCCACCCAGCCCTGGCGCTGGGCCTCGGTGTAGGCGCGGGTGATGGTCCCCACGGTGACGCCCAGGCGATCGGCGAGTTGGCGCTGGGGCGGCAGCTTCTCGCCCGGGGCCAGCTCGCCGCGGCGGATGGCCTCGGCCATGTGCTCGGCGATGCGGCGGTAGCGCGGTCCGCCTTCGGGGAGGTCGGGAGTCCAGATTGTCATGGTGACAATAAAACCTTTGACGCCGTATTTGTGCTCATTATGCTCAGAAAAGCCGGCCAATTGAAACCATATTGACAAAATTGTAGGGGTACAATTGCATGGAAACCTTGGCGACTCTGGGCCCCGCGTCCCTGTTCATGATCTCGATGACCCTCACCCCCGGCCCCAACAACGTGATGCTCACCGCCTCCGGGGCCAACTACGGCTTCCGGCGCACCCTGCCGCACCTGCTGGGCATCCTGGGCGGCTGCTTCGTGCTCTTCGCGGCCATCGCCCTGGGCCTGGGGATCGTCTTCGAGCGTTTCCCGATCGTGCAGACCCTGCTGCGCCTGGTCGGCAGCGCCTACCTGCTGTACCTGGCCTGGGGCATCGCCACGGCCCCGCCGCCTCGGTTCGGCGCGGTCGAGGGGCGGCCGCTGAGCTACTGGCAGGCCGCCGCCTTCCAGTTCGCCAACCCCAAGGCCTGGGTGATGGGGCTGACGCTGATGGCCAGTTTCCTGCCGGAGGACGGCAACACCGTCGTCAACGCCCTGCTGCTGGCCGCCTTCGCCGAGCTGGTGGCGCTGCCCTGCATCGCGCTCTGGGCGGGCTTCGGCATGGCCATCGGCCGCTGGCTCAAGGGCCCGCGCTCCTGGCGGGTGTTCAACGGCACCATGGGCGCGCTGACCGCGGCCTGCGTGCTCTTCATCTTGGGGTGACACCATCGCCCCGAACGAGAGGGCCCGTGAGGCCTGCAAAATACCACGCTGACTTCCACGCCCGCTTACTCGCCACGGGGCGATGCTTCGAGCATCGGCGCCGTCCGAGGTGAACGTCCACCAAGCGGGCGACCGTCGATGCCAGGTGGCGACCAAGGGCCGCATTCGTTAGCGGCCGAACGGGGCCGCGTTCCTGGCGGCTGTTCAACGGCATCATGGGCGCGCCGACCGCGGCCTGCGTGCTCTTCATCCTGGGGTGACACCACCGCCCCGAACGAGACGGCCCGAGAGGCCTGGAATGAGGAGGGGGATATGAAAGCCAAGCTGGTGGATGTGTTCAGCGCCGAGCGGTTCGGCGGCAATGGTCTTACGATCTTCCCCGAGGCCGACGGCCTGTCGGCCGGGGAGATGCAGGCGCTGACGCGGGAGATGCGTCAGTTCGAGTCCATCTTCGTGTCCCGGGAGGGGGAGGACTTCGCGGCGAGGATCTTCACCCTGGACGAGGAGCTGGACTTCGCCGGCCATCCGCTGCTGGGGCTGGCCTACCACCTCCACGAGGTCTTCGGGGAGGGGGAGCGGCACGAGTGGCGGGTGCGGCTGAATCGGCGCACCATCGGGCTGACCAGCCACCGGCGGGACGGCCGTTTCACGGCGACCATGGCGCAGGGGCGTCCCGCCTTCCTCAAGACCCTGACCCGCGACGAGGCCGCGGGCGTCTACGCCGCCCTGGGGCTGGACGAGGGCGGGCATCGCAACTACCCGGCCGAGGTGGTGACGACCGGCTTGCCCTACCTCATCCTGCCCGTGCCGGGGGGCCTGGAGAAGGTCGCGTTCCGGGTCCCGGACCTGTCGGGCCTGCTGGCCGCCCACGGCGCCCGCTTCGTCTACGTCCTCGACGTGGAAGGCTTCGAGGGGCGGACCTGGGACAACGCCGGGCGGGTCGAGGACGTGGCCACGGGCAGTGCCGCGGGCCCCGCGGCGGCCTATCTCCACAAGCACGGGCTGACGCTCGACAGGACCATCTCGATCTCCCAGGGGCGTTTCGTGGGCAGGCCGAGCCGCATCGAGGTGGACCTGGTCATCGAAGCCGCGGAGCTGGTGGACGTGCGGGTCAGGGGCGATGTCGTCAAGGTGGCCGATCTCGCCTTCGTCGCGTGATCGGCAGGCCGTCGCAACGACTATGCTGGAAGGCGCAGCACGCCAAGGAAGGTTTCCGGGAGTGTCTTCGCCATGCCGATCCTGGCCGATATCGATTCGCTCTATCGCCGCCACGCGCCCCGCGTGCGGGCGACCCTGATCCGCCGACTCGGCGACTTCGATCCGGCCGAGGACGCCCTGCACGAGGCCTTTGCCGCGGCGGTGGCCCGCTGGCCCGAGGAGGGCATCCCGGATGACCCCGTGGCCTGGCTGATCCGGGTCGGCCACCGGCGCGGCATCGACCAGATCCGGCGCCGGCAGACCGCTCGCCAGCAGGCGCACCTGCTCGTTCCCGAGGAAGGCGAGGCCGCGGAGGGCCGGGGCATCGAGGACGATCTCCTGCGGCTGCTGTTCACCTGTTGCCATCCCGACCTGGCCATGCCCGACCGGCTCGCCCTGACCCTGCGCGAGATGGCCGGGCTGACCACCGAGCAGGTGGCCAGCGCCCTGCTGCAGAAGCCGGCGTCGCTGGCCCAGCGCATCGTCCGCGCCAAGCGCCGCATCCGTGACGCCGGCATCCCCTACGAGGTGCCCGACGACGCCGAGCTGCCGGCACGGCTCCCGGGGGTGCTGGCGGTGATCTACCTGATCTTCAACGAGGGGTACTCCCGCAGCGACGGCGAGGCCGTGGTGGACGTTCGCCTGGCCGACGAGGCCATCCGCCTGGCCCAGGCCCTGGCTCGCCTGCTGCCCCGGGGCGAGGCGTTCGGCCTGCTGGCGCTGATGCTGCTCCACGACGCCCGCCGCGCGGCGCGCCAGGACGCGGCGGGCGAGCTGATTCCCCTGGAGGAGCAGGATCGCCGCCTCTGGGACCGGGCGCAGGTCGAGGCCGGCCTCGCCTGGCTCGAGCGCGCCCTGGCGCGGACCCCCACGGGGCCCTACACCCTGCAGGCCTCCATCGCCGCCGTGCATGCCCAGGCGGAACGCGCCGAGGCCACGGACTGGCAGCGCATCGTGCGCCTCTACGAGGCGCTGTATCGTCGCCAGCCCTCGCCGGTGATCGCCCTCAACCGGGCGGTCGCCGTGGCCATGCGCGACTCGCCCGAGGCGGGCCTGGCGCTGCTCGAGGGGCTCGCCGGGCACCGGCAGATCGTCCACTACCGCCTCTACCATGCCGCCCGGGCCGACCTGCACCGGCGTGCCGGCCATCGCGAGGCGGCCCGGCAGGCCTACGAGCGGGCCCTGGGGCTGACCGCCCAGGGGCCGGAGCGACGCTTTCTGGCCCGCCGCCTGGCGGCGCTGGAAGTCGCCGACTGAACAGACTCGTCTCGCCCTGTCGATTCCCGGCGTCGTCGCGCGACTCCCGGGTACCCACCCACCAAGGAGGACGACGTCATGCGATACATGCTGATGCGCAAGGCCGATGCCGAGACCGAGGCGGGCGTGCTGCCTACCGAAACGGTGCTGCAGGCCATGGCCGACTACAACGAGCGCCTGATCCGGGCCGGGGTCTTCGCCACCGGCGACGGCCTGCGGCCCAGCCGGGAGGGCTGCCGGATCGACTTCCGCAACGGCGAGCCCCGGGTGATCGAGGGGCCCTTCCCCGCGACCGAGGAGCTGCTGGCGGGCTATACCGTGCTCGAGGTGGAGTCCCTGGAGGAGGCCATCGAGTGGGCCAGGCAGTGGCCCCGGGAGGACGCCGGGGGCAACGTCACCCTGGAGCTGCGCCGCTACTTCGCCATGGAGGACTTCGCGCCCGGCGCCGGGCTGGACAAGCACATCGCCCAGACCCGGATGCCCCGGGCGGTGCAGGTGCACCTGGCCTTCCCGGGGACCTGCCGCGAGGCGATGGGCTTCTACGCCGAGGTCACCGGCGGCCACCTGGAGGCCGTGCTGACCTACGGCGAGACCCCCGCCGCCGAGGAGGTACCGCCCGAGTGGCACGACCGCATCATCCACGCCTCGCTCAACATCCGCGGGCACCGGGTGATGGGCGCCGACATGATGGGCGACGGCTACCAGGCGCCCCGGGGCGCCCAGGTGTTCCTGGACTACACGGACGCCGAGCAGGCGGCGGAGGTCTTCCGGCGCCTGGCCGAGGGCGGCCGGGTGATCATGCCCTTCGCGTCCACCTTCTGGGCCAAGGGCTTCGGCATGGCCACCGACCGCTTCGGCGTGCAGTGGATGGTCGCCTGCCCGAGCGATGAGTGCCCGTGAACCACAAGGAGGAGGAACCGATGAAGTACGTGGCCTTGGTGTACTACCAGGAGCGGTTGATCGACGCCATGACCGAGCGGGACTGGCAGGCCCTCAACCGGGAATGCGTGGCGGGGGTGGAGCGCCTGACCGAGCAGGGCCACTTCCTGGCCGGCCAGGCCCTGCAGCCGGTGGAGAGCGCCACCTGCATCCAGGTGCGGGACGGCGAGGTGCTGCTGTCCGATGGCCCCTTCGCCGAGACCAAGGAGCAACTGGCCGGCTTCTACCTGCTCGACGCCCGCGACCTGAACGAGGCCCTGCGGCTGGCCAGCCGCATTCCCCCCGCGCGTTTCGGCACCATCGAGGTGCGCCCCGTGCGGGAACTGCCCCCCGGAGACGACAGAGGAGAGACGTCATGAGCTACGTGGATGGCTTCGTGGCCGCCGTGCCCACCGCCAATCGGCAGGCCTTCATCGAACACGCCCGCCAGGCGGCAGCGGTCTTCAAGGAGCACGGCGCCCTGAAGGTGATCGAGTGCTGGGGCGACGACGTCCCGGACGGGGAGCTGACCTCCTTCCCCCTGGCGGTGCAGTGCAAGCCCGACGAGACCGTGATCTTCTCCTGGCTGGTCTGGCCCTCCCGCGAGGTGCGCGACCGGGCCATGCCGCGGATCATGGAGGACCCGCGCCTGTCGCCGGAGGTCAATCCCATGCCCTTCGACGGCAAGCGACTGATCTACGGCGGCTTCGAGATGGTGGAGGAGGCATAGCGCGTCACGCCGTGCCGGCCCGGAGGGGTAATGGAGACCTCCGGGCCGGTGGAGACGGCGTTCGCCCCGGTCAGGGCCGGCAGACGAAGTAGTCGTTCTGGATGTCGTGCTCGAGCTGGTGAACCTGGATGTCGCGGAACCCGGCGTCCTTCAGGTAGGCCAGGGCCCGCTCGCGGCCCCACATGGTGCCCAGGCCCTCGCCGCCCTGGGCCAGCGAGACCGTCATGCAGTGGCTGAGCGACACGGCATAGAGTATCGCGCCCAGCGGGTGCTCGCGGTCCAGGTGATGGTGGCTCGAGGCGTGGATGTCCTGCACCAGGTAGACGCCGTCCGCGGTCAGGCTGCGATGAATCCCCGCCAGCAGCCGGCGCGGCTGGGCCTGGTCGTGGATGCCGTCGAAGGTCGTGACCAGCTCGAAGGCCCCTGGCTCGGCGGTGGCGTCGAAGTCGCCGAGGTCCCGGACCTCGAAGGCCAGGTTGGTCAGCCCGGCCCGTTCGGCCTGGTCGCGGGCCCAGGCGATGGCCTCCTCGGAGAGGTCGTAGCCGACGAAGCGGCTGGCCGGGAAGCGCTCGGCCAGGGCCAGCAGGGCCCGGCCCCGTCCGCAGGCGCAGTCCAGCACCCGGATGCCGGCCTCCAGGCGCTCGGTGAGCCCCGGGGCAAGCGGCAGGATGGCGTCGAACAGCGCCGGCAGCACCGTCTGGCCGCTGTCGCTGGCCATCACCTCCTGGAAGCGCGGGTAGCGGGAGTAGGGCACGCCGCCGCCCTCGCGGAAGCAGCGCACCACGTCGTCCTCCACGCTCCCCAGCAAGGGAATAAACTGGGCGTAGACGGCCAGGTTCGCCTCGCCCCGATCGGTGAGCAGTGCGGCGCGTTCATCCGGCAGCCAATAGGTGGCGTCGGCCGGGTCGGTCTCGACCACCTCGGCCGCCACCATGCCGCCGAGCCACTCGCGCACGTAGCGCTCCTGGAGGCCGCTGCGCTCGGCCAGGGCCTGGCTGGTGAGGGGCGGCTGGCCGGCCAGCGCCTCCAGCAGCCCGGTGCGGTAGCCGATCGAGGTCAGCAGCAGCAGGCCGCCGTGGTTGAGCGCCTTGACCAGCCGTGACTCGAAGTCGTCGGCGTGAGTCGTCTGGGGCGTCGGGCGTGTCGGGATGTCGATATCGCACATGAGTGGGCTCCTCGGGTCGTTGTCGTGTTGGCCTTGGGGCCAGGTTCACGATACGACCGGGAAGTCGCCGACACTCAGGCGCATCGCGCCGCAAACGAGGGGTTTCTGCCATGGGTGAGCCCGAGACACGAGACAAGGCGACCATCGCGCTGCTGGCCGGTCCCGACGTGACCGCCTCGACCCTCTTCGGCATGTACGACATCTTCGGCTCGGCGGGCCGGGACTGGGAGCTGCTGATGCACGGCCGCCCGGGCGAGTCGCTGCTCGAGCCGGTGATCGTCTCCCGGGACGGCCGGGGCTTTCGCACCGCCAACGGCGCCTGGATCGCTCCTGACATGGCCCTGGCCGAGTGCCCCGCGCCGTTGGCGGCATGCGTGCCGGACCTGATGATCGCCCCCGGCGCCAGCCTGGCGAGCTATGCCGCCGAGATGGCCTGGCTACGGGATTGCCAGGCGGCCGGGGCCCTGATGGCGGCGGCCTGCACCGGCGCGCTGCTGTTCGCGGAGGCGGGGCTGCTCGACGACCAGGACGCCACCACCCACTGGGCCTACTGCGACGCCCTGGCGCAACGCTTTCCCCGGGTGCGGGTGCACGCCCACCGCAGCCTGGTGGTCAGCGGCGAGGGGCAGCGGCTGGTCATGGCCGGCGGCGGCACCACCTGGCAAGACCTGGCGCTGTTCCTGGTGGCGCGGCTGGTGGGCGTGGACGAGGCCATGCACCTGGCGCGGCTCAACCTCATCGACTGGCACCGCGAGGGCCAGCAGCCCTATGCCACCCTGTCCAGTTCCCGCCAGATAGAGGACGCCTGCATCGCCCGCTGCCAGCTGTGGGTGGCCGAGCACTACGACACCCACTCGCCGGTGGCCGGCATGGTGGCGGTCAGCGGCCTGACCGAGCGGTCCTTCAAGCGGCGCTTCAAGGCGGCCACGGGGATGACGCCGATGGACTATGTGCACACCCTGCGCCTCGAGGAGGCCAAGCAGGTGCTGGAGAGCAGTGACGCGCCCATCGACGAGGTGGCCGAGGAGGTGGGCTACGCCGATCCCAGTTTCTTCCGTCGGCTGTTCGGCCGCCGGGTGGGGCTGACGCCCAGCCAGTATCGTCGTCGCTTCCGCAGCATGCGGCTGCGCCTGCAGTGACCGGCCGAGGCCCGAGCGCCGCGGCGCGAGGGTCAGTCGTCGGCCGGGTCCCGGCCGCGATCGGCCGCGTCCCCGTCCATGTTTTCGTCCTCCTCGGCGTCCGGCTCCCGGGGGGCCTTGTCCTTGGTGGGGCGCCGGGCGGTCAGGGTGATTTCCACGTGGGCGCCGCCGAGCAGCCGCGGCGACTCGGTGCAGGTGCGGGCCGGGAAGTTCGGCGGAGTGAAGAACTCCACGTAGGCGGCGTCCATCGCCTCCGCCTCGTCGAGATCGGTCATGTGCACCATCACGCGGACCACATCCTCGAGCCCGCAGCCCGCGGACTCCAGCAGGTGAGCCAGGCGGCGCATGATCCAGCGGGTCTCCTCGCCGATGTCGCCGAGCACGGCCTCGCTGCCCTGGATGTCCGCCGCGGTCAGGCCGGAGAGATGGATATAGTCCTCGTCCATTACGATATGGCTGCCGGGGAACTGGGGATGGGGCAGGGTCGCGGAGTTGTGGAACTCGGGCATTCGGCCTCCTTGCATGTCGCGGGCATTCATGGGGTGCGACAGGGACCGCCGCCCTGAGGTTCCTGCGCTCAGGTCCAGCGCGGCTCGGCGGTGAACGACACGGTGAACCAGCGTCGCTCCGGGGGGATGCTCAGCCCCGCGGCGATCTGCTCGCGGATCTCGTCGAGCTCGACCATGCCCCGTTCGGCGGCGAAGTCCGCCCGGGTGAGGATGTGGATCTCGATGAAGTGGCCGCGCCCGGCCTTGGCCACGTGGCTGTTGTAGTCGAGCAGGCCATCGCGGCGCATCACCGGCGCCATGGCGGCCTGGACCTCCCGGTCGACGTCGCTCGGCGCGATCAGGAAGACTTCCTTCATGGCCCGGCGCACGATGCCGAGGGGCACGGGCAGGAAAGCCAGCGTCAGCACCGCCAGCAGCAGCGAATCCACGTAGGGCGTGAGATGGGCATAGGCCGTCTGCTGGAGCCACAGGGCGATGGCGAAGGCGACCAGCAGGGCGCCGGTGATCAGGGCGGCCATCAGCCAGCCGTGCATGTCGATGCGCACCAGTTCCGAGTCCACCCGGCGGTTGAGCCGGCGCTGATGGAGGGTCATGCCGGTGCAGACCAGGGTGACCGCCAGGGCGTAGACCAGGGCCAGGTCGAAGGCGAAGTCATGGCCGCCGTCGATCAGGCCCTGGACGGCGTTCAGGAAGGCATAGAAGCACAGCAGCAGCAGGATGGCGCCGTTGAGCGCCGCCACCAGCGGCTCCAGGTGCCAGTAGCCATGCTGGAAGCGCCGGCTGGCCTCGCGCACCACCAGCCGCGACACCACCAGGGCGAGGCCCGCCATCGCCGCATCGATGCTGGAGAAGACCCCGTCGAAGAGGATCGAGCGCGACCCGGCGAGCAGGCCGAAGGTCACGCCGAGGCCCGCCACGAACAGCGTCATGGCGATGGAGACTTTCAAGGCACGTTGTTCGAGGGCGGCGGACATCGGCGATCTTCCCTGATGAGCAAGGCCTCGAGTCTATCCCAGGCGAAGGGTCCGGACGAGGCGGGCCGAATCCCGCACGAGGAGCTAGAGTGTACTCTCGAGTGCAGGTGACAGCGTTACCTGAAGTGCCTGCATGATCAGTGGGTTGCTTTGTTCGCTACGAAGGCGGTCGCGATGCTCGAGAGCGTGTTTGCCCAGATCGGGATGGTCCTCGGCCTCGCCGTGCTGGGCGGGATACTCGCCCAGTGGCTGCGTCAGCCGCTGATCGTCGCCTTCATCGGCGTGGGCATCCTGCTCGGGCCCTCGGGCCTGGGGCTGGTGGAGCAGCGCACCGAGATCGAGCTGTTCGCCCGGCTCGGCATCGCCCTGCTGCTGTTCGTGGTGGGGCTGAAGCTCGACCTGCACATCATCCGCACCGTGGGGCCGGTGGCGTTGGCCTCGGGCCTGGGCCAGGTGGTCTTCACCTCGGCGATGGGCTACGTCATCGCGCTGGGGCTGGGGATGTCGCCGGTGACCGCCCTCTACGTGGCCGTGGCCCTGACCTTCTCCAGCACCATCATCATCGTCAAGCTGCTCTCCGACAAGCGCGAGGTGGATGCCCTGCACGGCCGCATCGCGGTGGGCTTCTTGATCGTGCAGGACATCGTGGTGGTGCTGGTGATGATCGGCCTGACCGCCTACGGCCAGGCCGGCGGCGACGCCAACATGGGCTGGGAGGCCCTGAAGGTCCTGCTGACGGGCGCGGCCATGCTGGCGGGGCTGGCCCTGCTGATGCGCTATGTCCTGCCGGGGCTGCTGCATCGGCTGGCCCATTCGTCGGAGCTGCTGATGCTCTTCGCCATCGCCTGGGCCGTGATCGGCGCCGTGGCCGGCGAGCTGCTCGGCTTCAGCAAGGAGGTGGGGGCCTTCCTGGCCGGGGTGTCCATCGCCTCCACCCCCTACCGCGAGCAGGTGGCCTCGCGCCTGGTGAGCTTGCGCGACTTCCTGCTGCTGTTCTTCTTCATCGAGCTGGGGGCGACCCTGAACCTCGGCACCCTGGGGGCCCAGCTCGGCGCCTCGGCGGTCCTGTCGCTGTTCGTGCTGATCGGCAACCCGCTGATCGTCATGGCGATCATGGGCTACATGGGCTATCGCAAGCGGACCGGCTTCCTCGCCGGCCTCACGGTCGCCCAGATCAGCGAGTTCTCGCTGATCCTCGCGGCCATGGGCCTGACCCTGGGGCACCTGCAACAGGAGACGGTGGGGCTGATCACACTGGTCGGCATGATCACCATCAGCGTGTCCACCTACATGATCCTCTACTCCCATGCTCTCTACGAGCGCCTGGCGCCGCGGCTGTCGTTCTTCGAGCGCGAGGTGCCGCACCGGGAACTCGACAGCCTGGACGAGGCCAACAATGAGGTGGACGTCCTGCTGATCGGGCTGGGCCGCTACGGGGCGGCACTCGCGGCGGACCTCCGGGCGCGGGGCTGTCGCCTGCTGGCGGTGGATTTCGATCCCACCACCGTCCAGCAGCACGTGCGCGACCGCTATCGGGTCTGCTACGGGGATGCCGAGGATCCGGAGTTCCTGGCGACCCTGCCGCTGAACCAGGCGCGCTGGGTCGTCAGCACCCTCCGGGACCCCGCCGTCAACCGCATGCTGCTGCATGGCCTGCGCCAGCAGGGGTTCACCGGCAAGGTCGCGGTCGCCGTCTCCCATCGCCGGGAGGCGCGGCGCTTCGAGCAGGACGGCGTGGACCTGGTGCTGGTGCCCTATGCGGACGCGGCACGGGAAGCGGCCATCCGGGTGATGGCCTCCCCCTCATCGGTCGAATCTCGGGAAGGGAAGAGCGCATGAAACGTTTCCGGAACATCCTCTATGTCGTCGAGCCCTCGGTCCCCCAGCAGGCGGGGCTCGCCCGGGCGGTCTCCCTGGCCGAGAACAACCAGGCCACGCTGACCCTCATCGATGTCATCCCCGAGGAGATGCTGGACCTCTCGCTCGCCCCCCGGGGGCCCTCAACCGCCGAGCTCAGGGGGCGGGTGATCGCCGAGCGCCGCGCCTGGATCGAATCGCTGATCGTCCCCCATGCCGACCGGCTCGCCTGCCATGTCGAGGTGCTGACCGGCATCCGCTTCATCGAGGTCATCCGGGCCGTGCTGAGGGCCGACTACGATCTGGTGATCAAGGCGGCGGAGAACCCGGAGTGGAGCCGGTTGCTGTTCGGCAGCGACGACATGCACCTGATGCGCAAGTGCCCCTGTCCGGTCTGGCTGATGAAGCCGGAGGAGAAGGCCGACTACCGGCGCATCGTCGCGGCCGTGGATGTCGACGTCCACCGCAACGTGCCCGGCGAGCAGGCGCTCAACGACCGCATCCTGGACGTCGCCAGCGCCCTGGCCCTGTCCGACTTCGCCGAGCTTCACCTGGTGCATGCCTGGGATGCGCCGGAGGCCGGTTTCGTGGGGCTCTGGGCGAATGATCCCGACCGCATGGAGCGGCACATCGTCGACGGCGAGCATTCCCGTCACAAGGTCGGCATGGACCGGCTGACCCATCGGCTCCGCGAACGGATCGGCGAGGAAGCCTACGACTACCTCTCGCCCCGGGTCCACCTGCCCATGGGCTCGGCGAAGAAGAAGATTCCCGAGCTGGTCGGCAAGCTGCAGGCGGACCTGCTGGTGATGGGGACGGTGGCGAGGACCGGGATCCCCGGCTTCATCATCGGCAACACCGCCGAGGCGGTGCTCCACCAGCTGCAGTGTTCGGTGCTGGCGCTGAAGCCGCCGGGGTTCGTCTCCCCGGTCACCCTGGCGTGACCCGGCCCGGGCGGCGTCGATCCCCATCGAACCGGCGAGCCGTGACTACTCGACAGGATGTTCTCTCTCGGCGTCCAGTAAGGCTCGCTTGCGCTCCAGTCCCCAGCGGTATCCGCCGAGGCTGCCGTCCCCTCTCAAGACGCGATGGCAGGGGATCAGCACGCCGATACGGTTTCTCGCACAGGCGGAGGCGACGGCCCGCACGGCGTCGGGCCGGTCGATTTTCGCGGCCACCTCAGCATAGCTGAGTACGTCGCCTTCCTGGATGCTCAACAGGAACTGCCATACCTTCATCTGAAACGCCGTGCCTCGCATATCCAGGGGCAACTCGGGCCTGGGAGCGCCTTGGCTGATATGCCGATCCAGGGCGTCCATCCAGGCATCGAGTTCAGGGGCATCCTGAGCCGGGGAAACGCGCAGCTCGGCATGGGGAAACTCGGCCTTCAGGGCGTCGAGCAGTGACGCTTCATCATCACCGAACTGGACGAAACAGACGCCCTTGCCGGTCGCCGCCATGGCCATCAGGCCAAGCGCAGTGGTTCGGCAGGCGTAGGCGATCACTTCGCCGGCGCCACCCGCTCGGTAGGCCTTGGGCGTCATGCCGATATTGCGGGATGCTTCGCCGTAGACACGGCTCATGGAGCCGAATCCAGCGGAGAAGATCGCCTCGGTCACGCTGTCGCTTTCCTTCAGGGACCGCTTGAAGTGACGCATGCGAACCGCGTCCTGATAGGCTTTCGGCGAAATGCCAAACGCCGCCTTGAAGGCTCTTTGCAGCCTTGAAGGAGAAAGCCCGGCTATCTCGGCCAGGTCAGCCAGTGTCAGCCGTTCATCGGCATGCGCCTCGATATGACGCGCGATCTCCACCAGTCGAGCCACCCGTGGTAGGCCTTCGGTGGGCTGGCAGCGCTTGCAAGGCCTGAAGCCTGACGACATGGCGCTTTCCACCGTAGGGAAGAATCGCAGGTTCTCGGGCCTGGCGGGGCGTGCGGAGCAGGACGGCTGGCAGAATACCCCTGTCGTGATGACACCATAGAAGAACTGGCCGTCACGGGACTCGTCCCTTGCCGCTACCGCTTCCCGCATTTCCCGTTCGGATGGCATCGACATGGCATGACCTATCGTTCGACCGTGACACCCGTGATAACAGCGGGTTTCGCTCGACGCTTCCATCCGATTCTTGCCGAGACACTGGTGACGGCAATGTCTCGGCAAGAATCGGATGTTGCGAGTCGGGATCGCCCGCTAGCGTGTTCTCCACACGTATCGACGCGGGAGCGGTGAGCATCATGAAACCGACGATAAACGCCTCCATGGATGCTCGTGGATGGGCGATGCTGATCACCTTGTCGGTGCTGTGGGGAGGATCGTTCTTCTTCATCGGTGTGGCCGTGGCGGACCTGCCGCCATTGACGATCGTCACGCTCAGGGTCGGGCTGGCGGCGATCGCGTTATGGGGCATCGCTCTGGCATTGGGGCATCGCCCGCCCAAGCGCCTGGGGGTCTGGGCGGCATTCCTGGGAATGGGGTTGTTGAACAATGTCATTCCCTTCGTCCTCATCGTCTGGGGGCAAACGCAGATCGCCTCCGGGCTGGCGTCGATCCTGAACGCGGCGACGCCCATCTTCACCGTCGTGGTCGCGGGCCTGCTGTTGCCTGACGAGCGCGCCACACCCTTGAAGCTTATCGGTGTGATGGTGGGCTTCATCGGGGTCGTCGTGATGATCGGGCTACCCGCTATCGAGGGTGACAGCCGCTTGATCGCTCAAGCGGCTGTCATTGCCGCGACCCTGTCCTATGCCTGTGCGGGGGTCTATGGCCGCAGATTCAAGGCGATGGCGATCAACCCCATGATGACGGCGGCTGGCCAGGTCACGGCTTCCGCCCTGGTGCTGGCACCGATCACCCTGGCCGTAGACGGCCCGCTCGATGTTTCAGGGCCCAGCCTCGGGACATGGGGCGCCATCCTTGGGTTGGCGGTCCTTTCGACGGCCATCGCCTATGTGCTCTATTTCAAGATACTGGAATCGTCAGGCGCAACGAACTTGCTGCTGGTCACCTTGCTGGTTCCCGTCTCGGCGATACTGCTCGGCTCGGTCTTCCTCGACGAGACCCTGGAGGCGGCCCACTTCATGGGCATGGCGCTGATCGCGCTGGGCTTGTCCGCCATCGACGGGCGACTCTGGCGGCCCGGGGGACACCCCGAACCTTGATCCAGGTCGCAAGCCCTCCTGCAACGCCTGAGGTAGATTGGCGAAGAGGGCGCCGCTCGTCGGTCGGCGTCGATCTCCTACGAGCCGGCGGGAGGGGAGGCGATGAACGAGGCATGGCGGGAGCAAGGAGGGGCGGCCACGCCGGACTGGCATGCTCGGCCGGCCGAGGCCGTGGCGGAGCACTGGACCGTCGCGCCGGAGCGGGGGCTGGACGAGCCGGAGGTGGCCCGCCGCCGCGAGCGCCATGGCCCCAACCGCCTGCCCGAGGCCCAGCCCCGCAGTGCGCTGAGCCGCTTCCTGGCCCAGTTCCGCAACCTGCTCATCTACGTGCTGCTCGGCGCGGCCCTGATCACGGCCCTGCTCGGCCACTGGGTGGACACGGCGGTCATCCTGGGGGTGGTGCTGGTGAACGCGGTCATCGGCTTCGTCCAGGAGGGCAAGGCCGAGGACGCCCTGCGCGCCATCCGCGACATGCTCTCCGCCCGGGCCATGGTGCTCCGAGACGGCCGCCAGTTCACCCTGCCGGCGGAGGAACTGGTGCCCGGCGACATCGTGCTGCTACAGGCCGGTGACCGGGTGCCGGCCGACATGCGGCTGTGGCGTGCCCGGGGCCTGCAGATCGAGGAGGCGGCGCTGACCGGCGAGTCGGTGGCCCAGCAGAAGGCCACCGAGCCGGTGCCGGGCGAGTCGGTGCTCGGCGATCGCCTGGGCATGGCCTACTCCGGCACCCTGGTGACTCACGGCCAGGGCACCGGCATCGTGGTGGGGACGGGGGCGGACACCGAGATCGGCCGCATCAGCCGCCTGGTGTCCCAGGTCGAGACCCTGACCACGCCCCTGCTGCGCCAGATGGCGACCTTCTCCCGCTGGCTGACCGGCGCCGTCCTGGGGCTCGCCGCCCTGATCTTCCTGTTCGGCACCCTGTGGCGCGGCATGGCCCCCGGCGAGACCTTCATGACGGTGGTGGGCCTGGCCGTCGCGGCCATCCCCGAGGGCCTGCCGGCCATCCTCACCGTGACTTTGGCCATCGGCGTCCAGCGACTGGCCGGCCGCCAGGCGATCATCCGCCGCCTGCCGGTGGTGGAGACGCTCGGCTCGCTCGGCGTGATCTGCTCCGACAAGACCGGCACCCTGACCCGCAACGAGATGATGGTTCGCAGCCTGGTCACGGCCGCGGGCCACTGCACGGTGGAGGGCGAGGGCTATCGCCCGCGCGGCGGCTTCCGGCGCGGCGATGAGCCCCTGGACCCGGCACGGCACCCGGGGCTGACGCGGCTGCTGCGGGCGGGCCTGCTCTGCAACGACGCCACCCTGGAAGGCTCGGACGGCGACTGGCAGGTGCACGGCGACCCCATGGAGGGGGCACTAATCGCCGCCGCCCTGAAGGGCGGCCTGGAGGCTGACGACGAGCGCGCCGCGAACCCGCGCACCGACCTCATCCCCTTCGATGCCGAGCACAGGTTCATGGCCACCCTGCACCACGACCACCGGGGGGAGGCCTTCGTCTACGTCAAGGGCGCGCCGGAGGCGGTGCTGGGCGCCTGCCGGGCCGTGTGGGGCGAGCAGGGCGAGGAGGCGCTGGACCCCGAGGCCTGGGAAGGCCGGATCGAGGCCCTGGCGGCGGACGGCCAGCGCGTGCTGGCGGTGGCCTGCAAGGCCATGCCGTCCCATGCCCAGGAGGTGGACTTCGCCGACGTGGAATCCGACCTGGTGTTGCTCGGCCTGCTGGGCCTGATCGACCCGCCCCGGGAAGAGGCCATCCGCGCCGTCGCCGACTGCCGGGCGGCGGGAATCCGCGTCAAGATGATCACCGGCGACCACGCCGGTACCGCCCGGGCCATCGCCGCCCAGCTCGAGCTCGCCAACGCCGACGAGGTGATCACCGGGCAGCAGCTTGAGCGCATGGACGACGACGCCCTGGCCCGGCGCGTCGGGGAGGTGGACGTCTACGCCCGGGTCAGCCCCGAGCACAAGCTGCGCCTGGTCACCCTGCTGCAGGCACAGGGCGCGATCGTCGCCATGACCGGCGACGGCGTGAACGATGCCCCGGCCCTCAAGCGGGCCGACGTCGGCATCGCCATGGGCCGCAAGGGGACCGAGGCGGCCAAGGAGGCCTCGGAGATGGTCATCGCGGACGACAACTTCGCCTCCATCGTCCGCGCCGTCGAGCAGGGCCGCACCGTCTACGACAACCTGAAGAAGGCGATCGTCTTCCTGCTTCCCATCAACGGCGGGGAGGCCATCAGTATCCTGATCGCCGTGCTGTTCGGTCTCACCCTGCCGATCACTCCGGTGCAGATCCTCTGGGTCAACATGGTCAGCTCCGTGGCGCTGGCCATGGCCCTGGCCTTCGAGGCCACCGAGCCGGATGCCATGCGCCGCCCACCCCGGCCCGCCGACGAGGCCATGATCTCGGGGTTCCTGCTGTGGCGCATCGCCCTGGTGGCGTCGCTGATGGCGGCGGGGGTGTTCGGGATCTTCCGCCTGGCGCTGGCCGAGGGGGCCAGCCTGGAGGAGGCGCGCACCTATGCCGTCAACACCCTGGTGCTGATGGAGATCTTCTACCTGTTCAGCGTGCGCTTCCTGCGCCCGCCCTCGTTGACCTGGGAGCGCATGTTCAACTCCCGCGCCGCCATCGTCGCCGTCGGCGTGGTGGCCGTGCTGCAGCTGACCTTCACCTACGCGCCCTTCATGAACCTTTTCTTCGACACCCGGCCGGTGGACTTCGTCCACGGCGTCGAGATCGTGCTGATCGGGGTCAGCCTGTTCGCCGTGCTGGAAGGGGAGAAGCTCTGGTTGCGCCGCACCGCCGGCCGCCGCCGTGCCGATGACGGTTGAAGTCGGGCGAGGGGTCGCTGGCCGGGATGCGCCGGCCCCGAGATTGGGTCAGGATGTGCAGAATCGACCTGCCACCTCCGACACGGGACCCCGCCTCATGAACTCTGGCTGTTTCCGCCTCATCCGCATCGACGACGCCTCGCCCCATGTCGACACCCTGGCCGGCTGGGCGCACGGCGAGTGGGGGCACCTGCATCCCGGCCGCGGCCTGGAGGCCGCCGTCGAGTCGTTCCGCGCCGACTGCGGACCGGCCGGGGTGCCCTCGGTGTTCGCCGTCATGCACGAGGCGCGTCCGGTGGGCATGGCCAGCCTGGTGGCCGACGACATGAGCGACCGCCAGGACCTGACGCCCTGGCTGGCCTCCGTCTACGTGCGCCCCGAGTGGCGGGGGAGGGGCATCGCCTCGCGGCTGGTGCGCCGGGTGGAGGAAGAGGCCCATGTCCACGGCCACCGCCGCTTCTACCTCTACACCCCGGATCAGCAGGCCCTCTACCGGCGCCTGGGCTGGAAGGACCTGGAGGATCGCCGCTACCGCGGCGAGGCGGTGACCATCATGCACCGCGACCTCGCGTCCACGCCCTGACCTCGAGCGAGGGACGCGGCCACCGAACGGCTTCGACCCGAGAGACGATGCCACCGACTTAGGTTTTCGTGGGAGCGCAACTCGTTGCGCGAAAGCTTGCGAGTCGAGAAGCGCAGCCACCGAATGGGGTTTCGTAGGAGCGCAACTCGTTGCGCGATTGGCTTCGATTCGAGTGACGATGCCACCGAATGGGTTTTCGTGGGAGCGCAACTTGTTGCGCGAATGGCCTTCCGCCAGCCCGGGGGCCAATGGATACCGGATTCCCGATCCCCACGCGCCTGCCCGAGCCAGCGAGAACTCTCCGAAAGTCGCAGAGGAATGCCACGATTCCTTGCCCCTCACGCCTGTTTTGGCACATTTTGCAGGCGACTTTTGCGCTGGCGACGCTCCTTGATTAGTCTGGCCTGATAAGGCTGCGGAAGATGGCCACCAAGGGACTCGCAGGGACTACCGCAGGAGATGGCAGGAGCGCCGTCGCATCATGCAGGTGGGTCTGGCGGTAGCGTGCACGGTGTCCCTGCTGGCCCTTTATCCTAAGGGGCTGCGCACGCCGGCAAAGCCCTTGCCCAGCACATGCGTGTAGATCTGGGTGGTTTCCACGCTCTTGTGCCCGAGTAATTCCTGAACCGTGCGGATATCCGTGCCCTGGTTCAGCAACTGAGTGGCGAAGCTGTGTCGCAGGGTGTGACAAGAACCGGGGCTTGGCAGAGAGGCGGCTCGCATGGCGTGTTTGACGGCTTTTTGCACCGCTCTGCCCCTCTACCTCGATATCCCGTACACGCAATCGGCATGTTTCAAGGAGCCGCAGCCCCGAGCCGTACATTAGCATGCCCATCAAACACATGGGGCCCGATAGATGGCTCAGCACGCGCGTCGCTTCCTCATGGGACAGCACCACCGGCAGCCGGCGAGGGCGCCTGGCGCGCGAGAATTCACCGATATCGCCCAGAGGCTGCTCAAGGATGTGGCGATACAGGAAGACGAGGGCGTTCAGGGCCTGGTTCTGTGTGGCCGCCGCCACATGGCGTTCCACCGCAAGGTATTCCAGGAAGGCCTTTATCTCGGGGGCTCCCATGCTGGCGGGATGCCGCACGCCGTGGAATCGGATGAAGAAGCGTATCCAGTAGCAGTAGGTCTTCTCGGTTCTGGGGCTGTAGCGCTTCACCCGCATGGTGGCCTTCACTCGATCCATCAGCTTCGGTGGTCTGCTGTGCGTATCCATATGGTGCGTCTCTCGAGGCATGGATATGCATACAGTATTATTGGTGTCGGCAAAACGCGCAAGCGCGCGAATCCTGCATAGATAGCCGATCTATTCTTAGGGTCTTTATATATCAATGGGTTACGTAAGGAATGGGACGCTAGATAACATTGTTGAACGCGCCGGCGCGTTCATCCCATATCAGAGCGTTCCGTCTAATCACTGTTAAACAAAAAGAAAACCTCTGAGTTTCTTTGGAACAAATGTGAATGAATGTCTATGAAACATGACGCTATAGAAGTTGCCACTGTTAGCGATCTTATCGCTACACTGCGGGCCCATTCTGAAGGTCAAACCCTTTGGTATCGCGGCCAAGGTGATAAGTCCTGGCCCTTAGTTCCTTCGATAGTTCGTGCCTATCCTGATGCACCTGTTGAAACTGAGTGGGCCCTTCTGAAGAGATTCAGGCAGAATGCGCCCCGTTTACTAAGTGAAGCCGTTACAACAGAATGGGAATGGCTTTTCTTGATGCAACACTATGGCGTGGAAACACGATTACTGGATTGGACAGAGAGCCCGCTTTTAGCTCTTTATTTCTCTGTTTACAACGATGAGAGAGATGACACAGACGCGGCATTATGGGTTCTTGATCCTTTGCACTTCAATCATTCCAACAATTGCGGAGGGAGTATACCCGGCGACTTTCCCTTTTGTGGCGTTGATAACCTGATGGAGGGGTATTTAACTCGAAACGTAATGGCGAGTGTCCAATCCCCGCAAAACCCGATTGCTGCGATGGCCCCTCGTTCGTCAGCTCGAATCGCCGCCCAGTTGGGGGTGTTTACGGTTTTTCATGCAGATTTTGAACCACTGGAAAATCTTTGCGAAAGACAGCATGTCTGGAAATACATCATACCAGCAGCTTCTAAGCCGCGAATAAGAAAGGATTTAGAGGTTTTACAAATTAATAAATTCAGTTTATTTCCAGAGTTAGCTAATGCCGCTCAGTTGGCGAAGGAGAGAATTAATGGCTGATATCATCCAAGTTGCCCCTATCCAACAAGCCGGCATCCTTTATCTCTATTCGATTAGAGATGAAATCGACATGAGTCCTAGTTACCAGAGAATGGGTGATGTTTGGCCGGTATCTAAAAGGCAGCTTCTCATCGATTCTATCTTGAACGGCTATGATCTTCCAAAGATATATTTTCATGAGTTTAGCAAGCCAATAGAAAAAGATGGGTCTACGTACCGATATGCTGTCGTCGACGGGAAGCAAAGATTAAATGCAATATTTCAGTTTATAGACAATGGTTTTCCGTTAGCTGACGATTTCACCTACATGAGGGACCCCGAAATAAGAATTGAAGGGCTCACCTATTCCGAGCTAGCGAAGAAGCAACCTAAAATAAAGATGCTTCTAGATGCTTATACTCTGCCAGTGTATGGAATTCGAGCTGACGATTTAGATTTGATTGAAGATATGTTTTCTCGATTAAACGAAGCGGCTCCTCTAAATGCAGCCGAAAAGAGGAATGCATTTGGAGGGCCGTTGCCAAAGATTATAAGAGAGCTATCCGGGCATGATTTTTTTGAGAGGAAAGTAAAGTTTGATAACAAGCGATTTCGGCATTACGACCTCATCGCAAAACTTTTGTTGCTGTGTCACAAAGAGACAGTGACTGATACAAAGAAAATTCATCTCGATCGATTTGTGAAGTCTTTTAAAGATGCTGATGAGGGCATGGCGAAGGGGCTTCAGGAGCAGGTTTTAAGGGTTCTAAATGAGCTGTGTAAGGTATTTATTGATTCTGATCCTCTGCTTAAATCAATGGGCATAGTGCCCGTCTACTTCTGGGTTCAGTCTGCTTCAATGAAAGCGGGCTATGATCAGGTGATTGATCGCACTGAACTATTAAAATTTGAAGACGAAAGAAAGAGGAATCGAGAGCTGGCGCAGGATGATGAGGCAGATGAGAAAGTTCAATATCATTACTTAGAGTTTGATCGGCTAAATCAAACTCCCAACGATGCTTACGCGATTAGATTCCGTATTGAGGTTCTTGCAAAACGTATTTTGCACAGTGAAGTTCAAAAAGAAGTGCTGCAACATATGGAGGCCGGGGATCTTTGATCTTTAGTGCAGTGTTGTTTAACCAGTGAATCAAGCCGACCGTTTTGAGCTCGCGCTCCAAACGGCGGCTTATTCAAAGCGTTAGCAACCGTAGTATTCGTGGATTTTAAGGAAATAATTATGGCTTACGTGGAACATGCCAACATCTCAGTTTTGAATGTTGAAGAAACCATCAACTTTTTAACTACTGCAATCCCGTCATGGTCAGTACGAGGGCAGGGGGAAATGAATTGGTTTGGAGAACAGATACGATGGTTTCACGTGGGTGATAACCAGTCTTATATTGCTGTACAAGAAGGGGGCTTTGGTCAGGTTCAAAATTGGAAGGAGAGGTGGACTGGGGTCAAGCATATTGGAATAGTGGTACCAGACCTTGATTCACTAGTAAGTCGTCTATCTGAAGCGGGCTATCCGGTAGACCACGCAGGCGCTGATCACCCGTATCGACGCAACGTATATATTTTCGACAGTAATAATATACAGTATGAATTTATGCAATATTATTCGGAAAAATATGAAGAGAGGAATGACTATTCCTTGTAACCGCAGGAAATTTGGTACTATGGTAGCCTATTGCTGACCATGTGTTGCAGGGGGACCAAAAAGGGGGCTTCGTCACTCCATGTGGATTTGGTGTGATCCAGCATGTGCCCCACGGGCTACCGATCAAGTAGATCATGGCGATGAAGTTGGCCTCGTTCCGATAGCCGCTTGCGCGTGACCTGGCTGCCTGGAACAGGCCGTTCATGCCTTCCAGGCGCGCACGTTGGTCAGGCCGGAGTGCCGGCGTCTCACCACCTGCTCGGCATGTCGTTCCAGCGTGCTCAGAGCTTTCGCTATCGGATTTAGGAGCGCGTTGTAGGCCACCGCCTCGCGCACCATGTTCAGGTAGTGGGTGATCTGACAGGGGGTAATCGGGGACGTACCCCTATTTCCGTTGCCTGTCCCCGATTATTCATCGGTGAGCTGAGAAGCTCGGGCGGGCGAGGCAATGGCTTTTTACAGCACATAAACAACAAGCAGCCCCGACGACGGGGCTGCTTGTTCTTCACGGCGTCAGCCTTGCCTCTCAGAAGTTGACGCCCATGCCGAAGGTATAGGCCCAGACGCCATCATCGAAGTTGTCTTCGGCAGTGTCACTGTCCTCGAACAGGAACTGGTACTCGGCCCTTGCCTGAATGAAGGTAGTGGGCAACACATAGTACTTGAGGCCGGTTTCCAGGCCGGCGACGCCGGTGTCCTTGACACCGTCACCATAGATCGCGCCGAGCGAAGCGCCCACGAAGGGCCGAGCCGCACCCAGGCCGAAGTGATAATCGGCAAAACCACGCGTGCTGCCGTTCCAGAAGTCGTCAGAGATTCCCTCACCCTCCACGTCGGCGAAGTTGACGCTCTGACGAACGCCTACCAGGGTGCTGCGGGACAGGTACCAGCCGTAGTCGACGGAAGCCCCAAAGCTGCTGTTATCGAAGTCCTTGTCGCTGCTGCCCGTACCGGAGAGCGTAAACTCATTGTCCCCTGCTTGCGGGCCCATCGTGCCGTGTCCTCCCATGGAAGATTGCGCCATGGCATAGGAGGCGGGCAGAAGCGAAACGCTTACCAGCGCGACCAGCGAAGCCTTTGTTAACCTTTTCATGACAACACCTCGAATCAACGTCACCGTTTCATCACGCCATGGCGTGTTATGGCAGACCCGGGCACTTCACGCCCTGGTCTTTCGGACCATTCTGTCGAAAACGGTCACTGGTGGGTTTGCTGTCAATCCTTGCCTGATAGCCGGCCGAAATCGGCGAGCCTTCAGGCCAATCCCCAGTATAGAAGGTGGCGTCGACTTTGTCCGAGAGCTCGGAATTGTCCGTCTTACCAGTAAGTTAGCCGCATAGGTGCCCATGGCAGGACCTCCGGCAACGGGTGAACCCTTATCGAAGATATCGTGTCGTCGCCCCGAGAAATCGCCCCCGAGTCGGTCAGCCGGCTCGGGGGCTTTCTATTGGTGCTGCCTGGGGCGGCGGGCAATAGGTCAGGTCAGGTGTCGGCCGGATAAGCTCGCGGATCAGGTGCATCCGGCGAAGCCACGGGACATGGCCATGGTAGATGCGCTAGCGCTTATCTCCCCTACGAGGGCTACGGGGGTGTCGGAGCCTGAGTGGTGGACTGACGCTTACCCCTACCTGGGCTTCGAGAGAACTCACGCACCGGCGCCTCAACTCAGCGATGCAGCCAGCAGGCCGAGCGGTGATCGCGCCGCGGTGAAAAGTCGGGGGGATCCTCGACGTCGCACAGCCCGGCCATGAAGTGCGGGCAGCGCGGGTGGAAGCGGCAGGCCGCCGGCGGATGCAGCAGGCTCGGGGGCTCGCCGGCGGGCACCTCGCGCAGCCGGGTGGCGTTGGCGGCGTCGGGGTCGGCGATGGCGGCGAGCAGCGCCTGGGTGTAGGGGTGCTGGGGGTGATCGAGCAGGTCGTCCACCGGCGCGCTCTCCACCACGCGCCCGGCGTACATCACGAAGATGCGCTCGGCGTAGTGGCGCACCGTGGAGAGGTCGTGGGTGATGAAGGCCAGCGTCAGCCCGCGCTCGCGCTGGATGTGCCGCAGCAGCTCGAGGATCTCCACCCGCACCGAGGCGTCGAGCATCGAGACCGGCTCGTCGGCGATCAGCAGCCGCGGGGCGAGGATCAGCGCCCGGGCGATCACCACCCGCTGCTGCTGGCCGCCGCTGAGCATGTGCGGGAACTGATTGAGGAAGGCCTCGGCCGGTGACAGGCGCACCTCCTCCAGGGCCGCGCGGATGCGCCGCTCGCGCTCGGCCCGGTCGCGCACCCCATGCACGATCAGCGGCTCGGCGAGGATGCGCCGCACGTCCAGGAAGGGCGGCAGGGCCCCGTAGGGATCCTGCTGCACATAGCCCACCTCGGCCCGGTAGGCCTTGAGCGCGCGCCCCTGGAGCTCGCCGAGCGAGCGGCCGGCGAAGCGCACCTCGCCGCGGGTGGGGCGATGCAGCCCGAGCAGGGTGCGCGCCAGGGTGCTCTTGCCGCAGCCGCTCTCGCCGACGAAGGCCACCGCCTCGCCGGGCGCCAGGGCAAACTCGACGCCGTCCACGGCCCGCACCGCGCCCACGCGCAAAAAGCCCCACTGGCGCAGCTCGAACCAGGTGTGCAGGTCGCGGGCGGCGATCAGCGGCGCCTGATCGTCGGCGCCATGGGCGGGGGACGAGGTCATGCGCCACCTCCGGCCGGGGCGTCGTCGGCGTGCAGCCAGCAGCGGGCCCGGTGGCGTTCGCCGAGCCGGAAGGCGGGCGGGTCCTGGGCGCAGCGCGCGAAGCGGTACGGGCAGCGCTCGGCGTAGCGACAGCCACCAGGCGGGGCGGCCAGGCTGGGCGGCTCGCCGGGGATCGCCTCGGGGCGGGCCCGCTGGCGCAGGCGCGGCACGCTGGCCATCAGCATCCGCGAGTAGGGGTGTGCCGGTTCGGTGAAGAAGCGTTCGGCATCGGCCACCTCGACGAGCTGGCCGGCATACATCAGCGCCACCCGGTCTCCCAGCTCGCTGGAGGTGGCCACGTCGTGGGTGATCAGGATGAAGCTGGTGCCCAGCTCGCGCTTGACCCGCTTCAGGGCGTTCATGATGCTCGCCTGGGTGAGCACGTCCAGCGCCGAGGTGGGCTCGTCGAGGATCACCAGCGCCGGCTCGGCGACCAGCGCCATGGCCAGCACGGCGCGCTGGCGCATGCCGCCGGAGAGCTCGAAGGGGTAGCGGGCCAGGAAGTCCGTGGACACCCCCACCAGCTCGAACACCTCCGCGGCCCGGGCCAGGGCCTTGCCCCGGGGCCAGCCGCGCAGCACCCGCAAGGGCTCGGCGACCTGCTCGCCGACCCGCACCACGGGATTGAGGGCGTTCATCGAGGCCTGCATGACTAGCGCCAGGCGCGACCACTGCACCTCGCGGCGGAAGCGCTCGTCGGGCAGCGCCGTGACGTCGACGCCGTCCAGGGTGACCCGCCCCGCCGTGTGGTGGACGTTGCGCGGCAGCAGGCGCATCAGCGCCTTGGCCAGCGAGCTCTTGCCGCAGCCGGATTCGCCGAGCACCACCAGCGCCTCCTGGCGGTGCAGGTCGAAGCTCACGCCGTCGACGGCATGCACCGCCCCCTGCCGGGTCTGGTAGTGCAGCTCCAGCCCCTCCACGCGCAGCAGCGTCCGGTCGCGCATCACAGGCTCCTCAACCGCGGGTTGAAGACGCGGTCCAGCGCGAAGCCGAGCATGGCGAAGCCCAGCCCGGTCAGCATCAGCAGCACCGCCGGCGAGATCACCCAGTAGTAGTAGCCGTTGTAGAGCGCGCTCTGCGACTGGGCATCGTTGAGCACCTTGCCCCAGGTGGGCAGCAGCGGGTCGCCCAGGCCCAGCACGGCCAGCGAGGCCTCCAGGAACACGAAGGTGGGAATCAGGGTGACGAAGGTGGGGATCAGCACCGGCAGGATGCGCGGGATCAGGTAGCGCAGCACGATGCGCGCGTTGCTTGCCCCATAGGCCCGGGCCGCCTCGATGTAGGGCGCCTCGCGGATCGGCAGCAGCATCGCCCGGTACATCTTGATGCCGGCGCTGAAGATGCCCAGCACCACCACCACCCCGAGCATCAGCCAGATGCTGGTCGAGTAGAGGGTGCCGACCATCACCAGGATGGGCAGGATCGGCAGGATCATGTTGACCTCGGTGAGCCGCTGGATGGTGGCGTCGACCCAGCCGCGGTACCACACCCCCACGGCGGCGATCACCAGGGTGGTGACGGTGGTGCCCACGGCCGCCAGCAGGCCGAAGGCCAGCGCCACCGGGGTGCCCCACATCAGCGCCAGGGCGAGATCCCGGCGCTGGTGGTCGGTGCCGGCGATGCCGTGCACCCGGCCGTAGAGCACCAGCTCGGCATCGCAGGCCGCCGCCTCGTCGAAGACCAGCACGTCCAGCCGCAGCGTGTAGCGCCCGGGCAGCACCCGCGGCTCGGCGCCGGGCGCCGCCGCGCTGCCCGGCTCGGCCAGCAGGCCGATGTGCGGCACCAGGCCGTCCAGCCGGCGCTCCAGGGCCCGGTCCTGGGAGAGCGCGATGCGCTCCCGCGCGCCGATGCGATACCCGCCCAGTCCCAGCTCGCGGCCGTCGGGCGTGCGCCAGGTCAGCCGCGCGAAGGGCGGCTGCGCATGGCCCGGGGCGTGCAGGAAGAGGTTCAGTTCGCTGGGGAAGCCGCCGGCCTCGTAGTCGAAGGCCAGCGGGATGCGCAGGCGGCGCCCGCCTGCGAAGGCATGCTCCTCGACCGGCGCCGAGGCGCTCTCGACGACCAGGGTGTGCGGCGCGTCGCCGCCGGTGAGGCGGTCGAGCCACAGTGGGGCGGCGTTGACGGGATTGCGCTGCCAGGCCTCGCTGCCGCGCCACTTGGCCAGCGCCTCGCCGTAGGGGATGGCGATCGGCGTGGCGAGCGCCAGCGCCACCAGGGCGGCGATGATCGCGAGCCCCAGCAGCGCCGACGGGTAGCGGCGCAGCTCCCGCCAGCCCTGCCGCCAGCGTCCGCCCGTCATCGCGGTCCTCCTTCCAGGCGCACGCGCGGGTCGAGCAGCGCGTAGAGGATGTCGAGCAGGAACACCGTCGCGGCGAGCAGGTAGGCGAAGATCACCACGCCGCCGATGATCACCGGGGTGTCGCGGTAGCCGATGGCCCGGAAGAGCAGCGAGCCCAGCCCCGGCCAGTTGAACACCTGCTCGAGGATGATGGCGCCGCTCCACAGCCCGATCAGCATCAGCAGGAAGCTGGTGACGATCGGCGACAGGGTGGGGCGCAGGATGTAGCGCCGCTCGATGAGCCGCGACGGCAGGCCCTTGGCGCGGGCCATCTCCACGTAGTCCTCGCTGGAGTGGATCAGGAAGAAGGTGCGCCAGGAATAGATGGAGATGAAGATCTGCGACAGGAACATGGCCGCCACCGGCAGCAGCATGTGCCGCACCACGCTGGCGGCGTAGGCCCAGCCGTCTTCCGGCGGCGGCACGGCCACCATGCCGCCGGCGGGCAGCAGGGGGACCACGAAGGCGAAGACCAGGATCAGGAAGATGCCGTAGAACCAGCCCGGCGCCGCCGAGCTCGGGGCCAGGGCGACCACGCTGCGGTCCAGCGGGCCGCCGTAGCGCCGCGACAGGAACAGCGCCACGAACACCGAGACGAAGAAGACCAGCAGGTTGGCGGTGCCGAACAGCAGCAGGGTCGCCGGCAGGCGCTCGACGATGATGTCGTAGACGTCGCGGGAGCCCCGGTCGCTGTGCATCTGCTCGGCACGCCCCAGGTCGAGACGCAGCGCCTGCTGCAGGTAGTCGACGCTGCGCACCAGGAAGGGCTCGTCGAGGCGCAGCCGCTCCACTTCCAGCGCCACCTGCCGCTCGATCAGGTCGTTGCGCTCACCGGGCGAGAGGTCCTGGAAGGCGGGATCGGCCCGCACCGCCTCGGCGGCCTCGCTGCGGATCTGCACGCGGCGCAGGTCGTCCACCTGGCCCCCCATGTTGGCGATGACGATGGTCAGGTAGACCCCGACCAGCACGGTGACGAACAGCGCCAGCAGCCGCTTGACCGTGTAGAACAGCAGCCGGCGCAGGTCGCGCCATCCGCCGCGGCGGGCGGTAGGCTCGGGGGCGGCCGCTCCCCGGCGGGCGCTCATGGCGAGGCCTCCGTGCCGCCGGGCGGCACCGTGGCGAAGACGTGGGAGGCGAAGGCCGGCAGGGCCACGCGGTGGCTGGTCACGGCGACCTCCAGGCGGTTGGCCCCGACGCCCAGGGCGGCGAGCGTCGCCGACGAGGGGGCGATCCGCCAATGCCCGGGGGCGCCGCCCGGCTCGGCCTCGCCGCGCTCGACCAGGGTCCCGCGGCCGTCGAAGAGCAGGAACTGCACCCGGTCGATCGCCTGCGGCGGGTAGGGCTCGCCCTCGAGGGTCACCGCCAGGCGGAACGTCGCCGCACCGCCCCCGTCCGCCGGGCCGGGCGCCGTGACCAGGGGGCCGTCGAGGGCGAGCTCCGGAATCGCGGGACGGGTGAAGCCCTGCCACTTGTCGGCCGGGTCGGGGAAGTCGCGGAAGCGCTCGAGTACCAGGCTGCCCGCCACGGGGTGGACCGAATCGAGCAGGAAGGGGCCGTTGCCGATCCAGAAGTGCCCGCGCTCGGCATGCCAGTCGGCGAGCGCCCGATAGCGGGCGGCGATCTCCTCCTCGTCGAGCAGCTCGTCGAGCATGCCGGGGAAGGGCGAGGCCGTACGGTCGCGGGCCCACTCGAGGTGGCGCGCGAGGATCGGCACGCTGGGCCCGGCCACCAGGCTCATCCAGTCCACCCGCCGTCGGTCCGCCTTGTTGGAGGAGAACGCCAGCTCACCCTGGCGCTCGGCGAAGATCCCCAGGGCCAGGGCGTGCCACGGCTGCGGCGCGGGGGCGCGGGTGGCCACCAGGGTCTCGGCATCGGGAAAGCCCTGATCGCTGTACACCTCGATGACCAGCGGGTCGCGGGAGACGAGGTGCCAGCCGCGGAAGTGGCGCCGGAAGACCTCGAAGGTGGGCAGGTAGGCCGGGTCGAACAGTCGGCTCGCCTCATCGGCCCGCTCGAAGGCCAGGATCCACGGCAGCACGAAGTCGGCCAGCGACAGTGGCGAGCCGTCGTGCCAGCGCTGCTCGAACAGGTCGGCGTCGTAGCGCACCCGGACCCGGGTGCGGGCGGTGAGGGGCGCGTCGTGGGCCTCGCCGACGCTGACGAAGCGCCCCGCCTCGACGTCCCAGTCGATCCAGGCCGCCTCCGGCACGACGATCTGCTCCGCCGTCGAGACGCTCAACCAGTCGAGGCTGCGCGCGATCGTCACGTCTTCCTGCACGGTCACCGCGGCCCGCACGATGCGCTGGGGCCGGTAGAGCCCGGTGAAGGGATCGGGCAGGGCCACCGGGTCCTGGGTCGCGCGCATGATCATCTGGTCGAAGATCCAGTTGCTGCCCGCCACCGGGTTCCACGGCTCGGTCAGGAGTCCCGGCGTGCCGAACACCATGCGTCCGCCCACCCGGTCGGCATAGCGCAGGGTGTAGGGCCAGAGCGCCGAACCGGCGAGCCCCCCGGCGAGATCGACGGCGACCTCGACGTCGGCGGCCCGCGCCGAGGCGTTGAGCTGGTCGACGAGCCAGATCCGCGCCGAGTCCTGCATGGCCAGCTCCAGGGCCCGCGCCATCATCGCCTGGCGCTGCTCCCAGTCGCGGTAGTCGCGGCGCTGCAGGCGCTCGGCGAGCTCGTCGAACTCCGGGGCCGGCGCGTAGGCCTGCCACAGGGGCTCGGCGCGCCCACGGGGGGTGTAGTAGAAGCTGAAGACCTCCGCCTGATCGCGCTGGATGACGATGCTGATCCAGCCGCCGGTGTAGAGGTGCCAGCGCCCGGCCCTGGGGTCGGTGGCGATCCAGATCCGTGAGGCCTCCTCGGCGGTGCGATAGCGACGCTCGACGACGAAGCCCAGCTCCGCCAGCAGGTTGGCGGCGTAGTCGCCGACCTGGCGGCGTTCGTCCTCGGTGCGGATCAGCACGATCAGGCGCACCGGCTCGCCTTCGTAGTGCCATAGGCCCTCGCGGAGCTCCGCGCCGAGGGCGGCCATCTCGCAGTGGATCGCCTCGCGGGCGGCGTCGGGGTCATGGGCGTAGCGCAGCTCCAGCTCGCGGGCCGTGGCGGCCAGGCGCGCATAGTCGGGAAAGGCGGTGGAGAGCGGCAGGAAGCGCGGCTCGGCCAGGCCCCCGTAGAGTTCCTGAGCGATGTAGTCGCGATCCACAAGGCGGTTCAGCGCCTCGCGAATGGCCGGCACATGGAAGGGGTTGAGGGTGCCGTCGGCCAGCTTCGGCCCGGCCGGGTTCAGGGTCAGCTCGCTGGAGGTGCCGTAGGAGAGGTCGTAGCCGGCGGCCAGCGAATCGCGCAGCCGGCGGAAGACGCCGGGATTGGAGATGCCCTGGGTGAAGACCTGATGGGTGCCCGCCTCGGTCAGGCCGGTGACCCGGCCCGCCTCGTCCTCGCGGGTGAACACGACCTGATCCACCAGCGCCCCGCGGCGGGCGCCAAGGTCCACCTCCGCGCTCGCCTGGCCCATGGCCGGCGCGCTCGACGGGCCCGGTTGACGCAGTGCCACCGCGACCACGCCCACCAGGATCAGCGTCGCGCCAAGAAGCCACAGACCTCTCATCGATCCACCGTCGGCCACGTCCCCGGTTGCCCGCCTTTCCCTTCACCCTAGGCGAGTTCGGCCAACGGGGACAGGCCGCCCGACCAGGGCCGTGTCTGCCATACTCGGCGTTCGACCGCCACCGGGGAGTCAGGATGATGAGACGGTACCTTCTCGCGCTGTGTGCGCTGCTCGTGCTGATGACGCCTGCCGCTCACGCGGAGCGGAGCGTCGCGGCCCGCTATGCCGAGCCGGTCGAGCGATACGGCCATTTCGCCCTGGGACGGCCCCATGAATATGCGCGCCTGGTCGCGACGACCGACGCCGGACGGGAAGCGGTGCTGGCGTTGCCCAACGATGAGGTGTTCGAGGACCTGGCGCCTCGGCTCGTGCGACTCACGGATCGGGCGGAGCCGGCCTGGCTGGTGATCGTCAGCTCCCGTGACGGCGGCTCGCGGCTGGCGCTGGTCGGCCTCGAGGACGAGCGGCTGGCAATCGTGGCGCAGTCGGCTCCCATCGGCAGGCCCAACCGCTGGCTCAATCCGGTCGGCGTCGCCGACCTCAACGGCGACGGCGAGGCGGAGATCGCCGCGGTGACCACGCCCCACCTCGGCGGGGTGCTGAGGGTCTATCGGCGCCGCGGCGAGCGCCTGGTGGAGATCGCCTCGTTAGGCGGCTTCTCGAACCATGTCTACGGCGCCTCGGAGCTGGGCCTGTCGAGGCCCGCGCGGATCGAGGGACGCATGCGGCTCCTGGTGCCCGACGCGCGGCGGGAGAGCGTGCGCGCCATCATGCTGAGGGACGGAGCGCTGGTCGAAACCGAGCGCTGCCCGTCGAGCGAGCCGATCACGGGCCCGGCGGCGCTGGATGCGTGCGAGCGGCGCCTGAACCGGGGCGCGTCCGAGCCCCAGGAATAACGGCGCGACATCGAGCGCCGGATGGCCTGATTCGCGCCCGTCGCGTTCTACTCCTGGCCACGTCGTTGCGGCCGCTTCCCGTGGAGGTTGCCGATGGGCGCTACCCCCATCAGGCGCAGCAGGCCGTTGCGACAGGCCCTGAGCCAGGGGTAGAGGCGGGCGGCGTGCCGGGGGCTGGCGAAAAGGCGATACATCAGCCGGTTGAACACGCCGCTGCGGGTACCGAGCAAGGCCAGGCGATGCAGGGCCTCGCCGCCGTGGTACCAGCGATAGCCGACCTGCAGGGCGAAACCCTGGTCCAGGTCGATGCCCCGGGCGCTGAGCTCGCGGCGCGCCTCGCTCTCCCGTCGCCCGTCGATCAGCTCGAGCTCGCCGACGTCGCGGCGAATGCGCTGCCAGCGCACATAGCGCCGACACATCGGGCAGTCGCCATCGTAGACCAGGCGCAGCCGGTGCTCCGAGGGCGGGGCGGCTTGGGGCGTGCCGGGACGGCCGTCGATCTCGCTTGCGGGGGCTTGCGTCTCGGGCTCGTCTACCGGCGCGTCGTCCTCCAGCGGCGCGATAACGGCGATCTCCAGGCGGAAGGCCCCGGCGCGGCGGTCGGCGATCAGCAGCCCGAGCTGGCGGATCTCCTCCGGCACCAGGGGCGGGGCGTCCTCCAGCACCCGGCCGCGGAAGACCGGCTCGAACGCCGCCTAGGGCAGGGCGATGCGCCGCCATTCGCCCGCCTGCGGCTGGAAGCCGGCCCGATAGGCCGCCCCATCGGCCAACCGGTGGGTGTACAGGCGCAGCTGGTAGCGGCGACCGTCGCCGCGCACCGTCAGCCGCAGCCCCGCCCGGCCCACCGTCGGGGCCGCCTGCGGCGCGCGCCGCACCGAGGCGAAACCGCCGCCATGCTCGAGCGACAGCGTCCCCGTGAAGACGCCGATGCCCGCCTCGTGGCGCATCTCGCTCTCGGAGACGCCGCCCATGACGTCATCGTTGATGGCGCGCCAGTGGCGGACCTCGTCGGGCTCCCGGAAATCGATCGATCGTGACACAGCGTGCTCTCTTCGCGATGGGCGCCTTCCAGCCTACGCCGGCCCCGCGCGCCGGGAAACCACCGGCGTGTGGCCCGCAGTCGGCTCAAACGCTCCTTCAATGGTTCGACAGGCGTGCCGATGATGCCCGTGGTCCACCCTGACCCTTCTATTCGACCGGGATCTGATGCCAATCGCTCCATGACTTGCATCAACCGGCAGGGGGATGTCGAAACTGTTCAGTCCCCATGAGGTTTGCCTAGGATTACCAACGAAGGCCGATGAAGACGGCTAAAGGGAATGCATGGACTACCGAGGAGTGGAGGCTGCGCCGTCGACTCGTGCAAGGTAGGCGGCGTTAGCGTGACGGTTTTCCGCGCATAGCGAGTAATTCAAGATGCTGAGCACTTGGACAAGGCGTTCCCCGCCGCGAGGGTATTGATCGGGGTGGTTTTCACGCTCTTTGTCACAGCCGTGCCTGAACCACACGGGTGCTCGGATGTAAATGGGTCGGTAACCGGTCTTTCGATAGACCTATCAGGAAAAATATGCTGTTGTTGCAGTGAAAAATCGCGCTGCTGGAACGCCTTCGATGACGCTTCTCCGCCCCATAGAAAGTCGCCAGGTGCGATACCGCATTGTAGTGAGGGTTGCCTTATGAAAGACGGTCTCATTCCCGTTGGTTTGCTTCTCTTTATTGCCTTGTTTGCCTATGCCATGGTTCATTCGGCACGAAAGCAGAGAACGGCCAAAAAGAACATCTTTGAGGAATTCGCACGTGAGCAGGGGTTGTCATATCTGGATGAAGACGATGGAAGGGTTCAGGAGTTCGCACAAGACTTTGATGGAATCGGGAGATTTTTCTCACCCTCTCTTGGCCGAGTGATACCAAAGGATGTCGTCAGTGGAAAAGAAAACTTATCAAGGACTTTCCTGTTCCGTCATAGCATTCGGTATTCAGCCGGCTGGGCGAGAGAGTGGTTCGTCGCTGGGTTAATTACGAACGATCATGTTGCGGACCGTTGTGCGGTGCAGTTTTGTAAAAAAGGATCGGACAAGAGTACGATGTACCTTCAGGACGACATAGTAAAAGAGCAAGCTATTGGATCTTTCAAAGTGGTGGTCAGGTCGAAAAGCTCTTCGTGTGCGGGGAGGTTGTTGGACGAGCATGTCCTGAAGCAGTTGGTGAGCTTTGCCGAGGACCTGCCTTTCAGGCCAGAAATTCAATTCCGGGGGAAGCGCATGATCGCGTATCTGGCTGATCGGAATGCAGTGGTCGATGATGTGAACAGCTTGAAGAGTCTATTCGAGTTTACCAAGAAAGCCGCTGGCATCTGAGGTTCACCATAGGGTCTCCGAAAATCCTGGGTATCAATGCTTTAATATAAGGAAAGTGGCCTGGAGAAGTGCGGCCTGGGGAGAGGCAGGTCCTGACCTGGCGTCCAATGTGCTTAGGCGCCAGTTACAAAGTGGAATAGCCTGAGCCAAAACAACTTTCTTCCAGAGGCTGATGAGTTTCCTGCTATGCTGGAATTGGTTCCCTTGCTGATTTCGTGGATATGATTGATCTGTTATTTCATACGTTAGGAAAAATAAACTGGAGTCCCTGGCCATGCCTAGAATCATAGAAGCACCCACGATGATCGAAGCGGACGGAAACAAGCCGAAGCAGATTCACGAGTATGTGGGTAGGGTGAATACCGGGCATTCCGAGTTGAGCGTGGCGCGGATGGTGTCGCCTTCGGGATGGGCCGAACCCGGCCAGCGCCCGGAGTTCATGGAGATCACCGTTGTCCTGAAGGGCCGGGTTCACCTGGAGCACGAGGGAGGCGAGTTTGACATCGCGGCCGGACAGGCCGTCGTCACCGAGCCCGGCGAGTGGGTTCGCTACAGCACCCCGGATGCTGGCGGTGCGGAATATGTCGCGGTCTGTCTGCCCGCCTTCTCCCCCGAGACCGTGCATCGAGACGCCTGATGCCAACCTTCGGTGCTTCCGGGGGTCCAATGGAGCTCGAGACCGCCACACCTTGATTTCCATGAACCTATGCGGCCAGTGACCGGTTTGCCTCGTCATGCGGTTGCCTTCGGGCTGGTGCCGATCGTCCTCTGTGGCCTGCTCGCTCCCGGCCCGAGCTACGCCGACGACTGGGCACTGCAGAGCCTGAGCCTGCGCGCCCGAGTGTCGGAGAAGACCCTGCTGGGGAAGGAGGCGCCGGAGGACTTCAAGGAGTACGACCTGTCGGCCAACGTCGCCTTGCCATGGGAGCGCTACTCCGCGTCGGGCTGGGGGATGGGCACCCGCTTGATGGCCAGCGCCGGAGCGTTGCGGGGATCGGGGGAAAACGCCCTGGTCGTGTCGCTCATCCCCGAATGGACGCTGGGAAGCGAGGACGGGCGCTTCCTCCTGGACCTCGGAGCCGGTGTCGCCCTGTTCAGTCGGCATCGCTTCGGGGAGCAGGATTTCGGGGGGCCCTTCCAGTTTGCCCTGAGCCTGGGCGTCGGCGCGCCGCTGTATCGCCAGCTGGGGATCGGCTATCGGTTTCTTCACTATTCCGATGCCGGCGTGAACGGGCCCGACACGACGGGCGCGGATTTCCACATGGTCGAGTTCCGCTACCGATTCTGATCCTCCTCGGCCTGACGCCTGTCGGCGCCTCCCAGCGGGAGGCCGGCCCGAGCGGAGCGTTCCCCTCCCTGGCTCGCCCGTGGTGGTGATTTTTTAGCCACCCGCCCAAGACGACGCCCCCCAAAAGCTGGATAATGGCGGGTTACGCGCCACAGTCGCCCGAAACCACATATCCGGTGCTTCGTCAATGGAAATCAAGGTCAACTATCTCGACAACCTCCGGCTGGAGGCCAAGTTCGACGACTTCACGGTCATCTCCGACCAGCCGATCCGCTACAAGGGCGACGGCTCGGCCCCCGGGCCCTTCGACTACTTCCTGGCGTCGTCGGCCATGTGCGCGGCCTATTTCGTCAAGGTCTACTGCAACGCGCGCAACATCCCCACCGAGAACATCCGGCTGTCGCAGAACAACATCGTCGACCCGGAGAACCGCTACAAGCAGATCTTCAAGATCCAGGTCGAGCTGCCGGAGGACCTCTCCGCCAAGGATCGCGAGGGCATCCTGCGCTCCATCGAGCGCTGCACGGTCAAGAAGGTGGTGCAGACCGGCCCCGAGTTCCAGATCGAGACGGTGGAGAACCTGGATGAGGACGCCCAGGCGCTGCTGATGGCCGAGCCGGAGGAGGGCGCCAGCACCTGGATCGAGGGCAAGGACCTGCCGCTGGAGCAGACCATCGCCAACATGACGGGCATCTTCGAGCGGCTGGGCATGAAGGTGGAGATCGCCTCCTGGCGCAACATCGTGCCCCACGTGTGGTCGCTGCACATCCGCGACGCCTACTCCAACATGTGCTTCACCAACGGCAAGGGCGCCACCAAGGAGAGCGCGCTGTGCTCGGCGCTGGGCGAGTTCATCGAGCGCCTGAGCTGCAACTTCTTCTACAACGACCAGTTCTTCGGCGAGGAGATCGCGAACAGCCGGTTCGTCCACTACCCGAACGAGGAGTGGTTCCAGCCGGGGCCCAACGACGAGCTGCCCGAGGGCATCCTGGACGACCACTGCCGGGCGATCTACGACCCGGACGGCGAGCTTCGCGGCTCGAACCTGGTCGACACCAACTCCGGCAAGGTGGAGCGGGGCATCGTCTCCATCCCCTACGTGCGCCAGTCGGACGGCGAGACGGTCTACTTCCCCTCCAACCTGATCGAGAACCTCTTCCTCAGCAACGGCATGAGCGCCGGCAACACCCTGCCCGAGGCGCAGGTGCAGTGCCTGTCGGAGATCTTCGAGCGGGCGGTGAAGCGCCAGATCATCGAGGAGGAGATCACCCTGCCCGACGTGCCCCTGGAGGTGCTGAAGAAGTACCCGGACATCCTCGAGGGCGTCGAGGCGCTGGAGGCCCAGGGCTTCCCGATCCTGGTCAAGGATGCCTCCCTGGGCGGCCAGTTCCCGGTGATGTGCGTCACCCTGATGAACCCCAAGACCGGCGGCGTCTTCGCCTCCTTCGGCGCCCACCCGAGCTTCGAGGTGGCCCTGGAGCGCAGCCTCACCGAGCTGATGCAGGGCCGCAGCTTCGAGGGCCTGAACGACTTCCTGCCGCCGACCTTCAACTCCCTGGCGGTGTCCGAGCCGAACAACTTCGTCGAGCACTTCATCGACTCCTCCGGCGTGGTGTCCTGGCGCTTCTTCAGCTCGAAGGCCGACGTCGAGTTCGTCGAGTGGGACTTCTCGGGCACCAACGAGGAGGAGGCGGCGACCCTGTTCGGCATCCTCGAGGAGCTGGGCCTGGAGGCGTACCAGGCGGTCTTCGACGACCTGGGCGCGCCGGTGTGCCGCATCCTGGTGCCGGGCTACTCCGAGGTCTATCCGGTGGAGGACCTGGTCTGGGACAACACCAACAAGGCGCTGCTGTTCCGCGAGGACATCCTGCATCTCCACGAGCTCAGCGACGAGCGGCTGGCCGACCTGCTGGAGCGTCTGGAGGAGACCCAGATCGATGACCACGAGGACATCATCACCCTGATCGGCATCGAATTCGACGAGAACACCGTCTGGGGCCAGTTGACCATCCTCGAGCTCAAGCTGCTGATCAACCTGGCGCTGGGCCAGCACGAGGACGCCCTGGACCGGGTGCAGATGTTCCTGCAGTTCAACGACAACACCGTCGAACGCGGGCTCTTCTACCAGGCGGTGAACGCGGTGCTGGAGATCGCCCTGGACGACGAGCTGGAGCTGGACGACTACCTCTACAACCTCCGGCGCATGTTCGGCGAGGACACCATGGACGCCGTGGTCGGCTCGGTGGACGGCAGCGTGCGCTTCCACGGCCTGACCCCGACCAACATGCAGCTGGAAGGGCTCGAGAAGCACCAGCGCCTGATCGAGAGCTACAAGAAGCTGCACGCGGCCCGCGCCGCCCTGGCCGCCCAGCCGTAAGCCGAGCGCGTCCTCGCGCGGCCCATGTCGAAGCCCCCGAGTCGGTCCGCCGGCTCGGGGGCTTTGCGTTGGGGCCCTAGCCCAGGTCCTTCAGCGGGCGGGCGAGCAGTTCCGAGACCACGGTCGGCATGAACTCCCGGGGCAGGGTGATGGCATAGAAGTTCTCGTAGACGTTGGGCAGCCGGGCGAAGCGGGTCAGCCGCCCCTGCTTCAGCTCATCCTTGACCACCACCTCCGGCAGCACGCTCAGCGCGCCGCTGTCCCGGGCCAGCAGGCGCAGCATGGCCATGTCGTCGGCCTCGGCGAGGATCTCCGGCTCGTATTGATGCAGGCTGCAGAAGCCGTCGAAGGCGCGGCGTATCTCGTGATGCTCGCCGGGCAACACCCAGCGCAGGCCGGCGTAGCCCTCGGGGAAGGCGGTGCCGGGGTCGGACCCCGGCGGCCCGAGAATCGACAGCGGCTGGCGGGCCAGCAGCTGGCTCTGCCAGGCCGCCTGGGGCGAATCGGAGGGGGGCAGTTGGGTGTTGGTGAGCACGACGTCGAGCTCGTGCCGGGCCAGGCCATCGAGCAGGTTGGCCATGCCTCGGGCGTGCAGGCTGAAGTGGACCTTGTGCTCGTCCAGGTCGAGCAGGGGGGCGATGAACCCCTCGATGAAGTTGCGCGACATGGTCGACAGCATGCCGATCCGCAGGCGCTGATACTCGGGTTCGATGCCTCGGCTGATCAGTGATTCCAGCTCCTCGCCCTTGGTGAAGATCACCTCGGCATAGTTGAACACCTGCCGTCCCGCCTCGGTCAGCACCAGGGTGCGATTGCGCCGCTCGAACAGCGGCTTGCCCATCCGCTCTTCCAGCTTGCGGATCTGGGCCGACAGGGCGCTCTGCGAGAGGTGCAGCGACTCGGCGACCCGCGTGAGCTTGCCCTCGCGGGCCACGCGCCAGAAATAGTAGAGGTGGTGATAGTTCAGGCGGCTCATATCGTTCTCTCTTGTAGAACAATACATCAATTTATATCTATTTTAATTCAAGAAAGGCAGGCCGGATACTGCTCGCTCCATGGATCATCGGAGGCATTCCATGCATTGGAACGAGCTGTTATTCACCTTCCTGCTCTCCCTGGTGCCCGCCATCCTGGCCCTGGGCGCCCTGGCGAGCGCCCGCCAGCCGAGCGGGCGGGCCTGGCGCACGGCCCGGGCCGCTACCCTGGGCGGGCTGCTGCTCTCGGCCTCGTTGCTGGCGCTGGGCCTGTCGCAGGTCCTGCCCGCGGTGACCGGCTGGTGGCAGACCACGCCCCTGCAGCTGATCATGCTGCTGCTCGCCAACTTCATCGCCTTCGTGGTGGTCCGCTACAGCGCCACCTATCTGCAGGGCGAACCGCGTCAGCCGCGCTTCGTCGCGCTCGCCCAGGCGGTGTTCGCGGCGGTCAGCGTGGCGGTGCTGAGCGACCATCTCCTGGTGTTCCTGGCCGCCTGGCTGGGCATCGGCCTGGCCATGCATCAGCTGCTGATGTTCTATCCCGACCGGCCCCGCGCGGCCCTGGCGGCCCACAAGAAGTTCCTCTTCGCCCGCGGCGCCGAGCTGTGTGCCCTGGGGGCCTTCCTGCTGCTGTACCTGCACCACGACAGCGCCCGGATCAGCGACATCATCGGCGCCTACGCGGCACCGGTCGAGGCCTTGTCCGCCGGGGAGCAGGCGGCGGCCTGCCTGCTGGCGCTGGCGGCGCTGATCAAGTGCGCCCAGCTGCCCCTGCACGGCTGGCTGATCCAGGTGGTCGAGGCCCCCACGCCGGTCTCGGCGGCGCTGCACGGGGGCGTGATCAACCTCGGCGGCTACCTGCTGCTGCTGTTCTCCCCGCTGTTGCTGCAGTCCACCCCGGCCCAGGCCCTGATCCTGGTCGTCGCGGGCGTCGGCAGCGTGCTGGCGGCGCTGGTCATGATGACGCGCATCAGCATCAAGGTCCGGCTGGCCTGGTCGACCAGCGCCCAGATGGGGCTGATGCTGGTCGAGATCGCGCTGGGGCTGGTGGAGCTGGCGCTGCTGCACCTGCTGGCGCACTCCTGCTACAAGGCCTACGCCTTCCTCAGCTCCGGCGAGGCGGTGCAACAGGACCTGCTGCGTCGCCAGGCCCCCGGCCGCCGTCCGACACCGGCGCAGTGGCTCGCGGCCGGCGTCATCAGCGTCGCCCTGGTGGCGGGCCTGGCGGCCACCGTCCGCGTCGTCTCCGACTCGAGCGCCTTCGAGGTGTTCAGCCCCTGGGTGCTGCTGGCCCTGGCCCTGACCGCCTTGCTGGCCGAGCGGCGCGGCCCGCTGGCGTCGGGAGCCGGGGCGGGTTTCCTCGGCCTGGCCGCGCTGGTGGTGCTCGCGTACTTCGGCCTCAAGTCGCTGTTCGCCGTCCTGCTGCCCCCCGTGGAGCATACGGCCCCGCTGTGGGCGGACCTCTGGATGAGCGCGCTGTTCGTGCTGCTGTTCGCCGGCTACTGCTTGCAGCGCCATGGCCTGCACCACCGCTGGGTGCAGACGCTCAACCTCTACTGCTACGCCGGGTTCTACCTGGACGAGTGGGTCACCCGTAACACCCTGAGACTCTGGCCACACCAGCTGCCCGCTCGGATCAAGGCCAAACGACTGCACGCCACCACCGGGGAGGGTTCACCATGACGAATCTCGAAAACACCAAGGTCGCCTGGATGTCCCGGGTCGAGGAGGGCGATTACCCGCCCCTGACGCCGGCGCATGAGACGGCCCTGGAGCAGGCCTGTGCCAGCGTGGCGCCGAGCTGGCCCCTGGATCGGCTGATCGCGGTCAGCCCCTTCTGGACGATGCGCGGGGAGGCCTTCGCCAGCGTCTCCGCCCGGCTCTCGGCGCTGGGCAATGTGCACTGCCTGATGCCGCCGAGCCATTACCTGGCGCGCCGGCAGCGTGGCGAGATCACCGATCACCACCTGGAGCAGGCGGCGGAGCGGATCGGCTATCGCGGGCCCTACCGGAACCTGCTGAACGTCGTCGAGGAACTCGGCCGCCTGCCCCACTGGCACAACATCAGCGACCTGGTGGACGCGCGCCGTGACCGGCAGCACAAGATGGCCTGGCGCGACGAGATCACCCACCAGATCAGCCAGTTCTGCGCCGCCTTCTTCCAGGACGACGGACCGCTCAACGCCCAACGGCTGAACGCTCCCGCCGGCAAGCGGCTCTATGGCCACTGGCGGGACATGACCCTCAAGGATCGCGGCATCGCCATCCTGATGGGGGAGCCGGGGCTCGGGCGCTACTTCGAGACCCTGCCGACCTCCGAGGCCGGCCTCTTCCAGGCCGCGGTCGCCGAGCTGGATCTCGACGCCAGCCGCTTGAGCGCCTATGCCCAGGCGCTGCTGCTGGACATCAATGGCTGGGCCGCCTGGGTGGCCTACCAGGACTGGCAGCAGGACCTGGCGTCTCCCGGGACGCCTCGGACGCCTTCCGCCATGCGCAGCCTGCTGGCCATCCGGCTGGCCTGGGAGCTGGTGCTGTGGCGCTACACCCGGGAGACGGACCCCGAGCAGGCCGCGCGCCTGACGGACCTCTGGCGCCGCGAGCTGGTGGAGCTGCCGGAGCGGATCGCGCGCCATCGCCGCGCCCAGCAGCCCCTGTGGGTCTGGCAGCTCGCCAGCGAGCTGGCTTACCAGCAGCCGCTGCACCGGGCCCTGAGCGAGTCGGTGCGCGCGGCAGCACCGAGTGCGACGCCGCCACAGCTCCAGGCGGTGTTCTGCATCGACGTGCGCTCCGAGCCGATGCGCCGGGCGCTGGAGCGGCAGAGTCCGGCCATCCAGACCCTGGGGTTCGCCGGCTTCTTCGGGCTGCCGCTGGAGCATCGGCCGGGCGGCGCCGAGATGGCTCAGCCCCACCTGCCGGGCCTGCTGGCCCCCCGGGTGACCCTGAGCAGCGGTTCGGCCGAGGGCGATCGCCGCTCGGCCCGGCGGCTCAACTGGCAGGCGCGCCTGCAGGAATGGAGCCGGGCGGCGAGCGCCACCTTCACCGCCGTGGAGGCCGGGGGGCTGCTGTACGCCGGCAAGCTCCTGCGCCGTTCGCTGGCCCCGGGGGCACGGCCTTCCCCCCTGGCCATGGATCGGCTCGACTGGCACTGGCGGGATACCGGGGAGGCCCTGACCCTGGACGACAAGGTGGGGCTCGCGCGGAGCGTGCTCGAAGCGATGGGACTCACCGAGGGCTTCGCGCCCCGGGTGCTGTTGGTGGGCCATGGCAGCCACAGCGCCAACAACCCGCATGCGGCGGGGCTGGAATGCGGCGCCTGCGGCGGTCAGTCCGGCGAGGTCTCGGTGCGGGCCCTGGCCCGGCTGCTCAACGAGCCGGCGCTGCGCCGTGAGCTGGCCGATAGCGGCATCGCCATCCCGGAACGGACCCGTTTCGTGCCGGCGCTGCATCACACCATCACCGACCGGATCGGGTTGCCGGAGGGCGAAGCCCCGCTGAGCCCGGACGAGCGGCAATGGCTCGACCGGGCCGGGGCCGAGGCGCGGCGCGAGCGTGCCCCGTCCCTGGGGCTGGCGCCGGATGGCCCGCAACTGGCGGAGAGGCTCGATCGCCGCGCCGGGGACTGGTCGCAGACCCGGCCGGAGTGGGGGCTGGCCAACAACGCCAGCTTCATCGCCGCCCCGCGCCGTGTCACCGCCCCCATCGACCTGGCCGGGCGCAGCTTCCTGCACGACTACGACTGGCGCACGGATCCCGACTTCGCCCGGCTGGAGCTGATCATGACCGCCCCCCTGGTCGTCGCCCACTGGATCAACATGCAGTACAACGCCTCGACCCTGGACAACCGGAAGCTGGGCAGCGGCAACAAGGTGCTGCACAACGTGGTCGGCGGACACATCGGCGTGTTCGAGGGCAACGGCGGAGACCTGCGCATCGGCCTGCCGATGCAGTCGCTGCACGACGGCGAGCGCTGGCGGCACGACCCCCTGCGCCTGAGTGCCTACCTGGCGGCGCCGTCCGAGGCGGTCGATGCGATCATCGGGCGTCACGAGATGCTGCAGTCACTGGTGGCGAACGACTGGCTCCACCTGTTCACGCTCGATGACGCCAGCGGCGAGATCCTCGCCTATCGACAAGGGGATTGGGTCGCCGACTAGTGCGACGCCCGGCGTGACATCCACCAGGCAAGAGCAAGCCCCCGAGCCGGTCACCCGGCTCGGGGGCTCGTCGATACGAGACGTCGTGGCGAGGCTCAGGCCAGCTGATGCCTGGCGGCGCGCGTCGTGTTCAGGAGCAGGCAGGCGATGGTCATCGGGCCAACGCCGCCGGGCACCGGGGTGATGGCTCCCGCCTTTTCGGCGACCGCCTCGAACGCCACGTCCCCCACGAGCTTGCGCTTGCCCTCCACCTCGATGGCATTGATGCCGACATCGATGACCGTGGCCCCGGGCTTGATCCAGTCGGCGTCGACGAGTTCCCTGCGACCGGCGGCGGCGACCACGATATCGGCGTTGCGGCACAGCGACTCGATGTCCTGGGTGCGGGAATGCGCGATGGTGACGGTGCAGTTCGCCTGCAGCAGCAGGGCCGCCATCGGCTTGCCGACGATGTTGGAGCGACCCACCACCACGGCATGCTTGCCGCTCAGGTCCGGATGCACCTGACGCAGCATGATCATGCAGCCCTGGGGCGTGCACGGCACCAGCGATGCCTGCCCGGCGGCGAGCGCCCCGACATTGAGCGGGTGGAAGCCATCGACATCCTTGGCCGGGTTGATGGCGGCGATCACTTCCTCCTCATCGAGGTGCGACGGCAGCGGGAGCTGTACCAGGATGCCGTGCACCCGAGGGTCATGGTTCAGCCGCTCGATCAGCTGATTCAGGTCACCCTGGGTGGTCTCGGTGCCGAGGCGGTGCTCGATGGAGCCCATCCCCGCTTCCTTCGCCCGCTTGACCTTGTTTCTCACGTACACCTGGCTGGCGGGATCCTCACCCACCAGCACCACGGCGAGCGTCGGCTCCACGTCGTGCTCGGCCTTGAGGCGTTCGACCTCGGACGCCACCTCCTGGAGCACCTGGTTCGAGAGCTGTTTTCCGTCGATGAGTTGCGCCATGGTCGCCTCCACTCCTACTTGAAAATGACGGTCTTGTTGCCGGACAGGAAGACCCGGTGCTCGGCGTGCAGCTTCACGGCACGGGCCAGCGCGACCGTCTCGGTGTCGCGACCCAGGGCAACCAGCTCTTCCGGGTAGTAGGCATGATTCACCGGTTGCACGGACTGCTCGATGATCGGGCCTTCATCCAGGTCGGCGGTCACGTAGTGCGCGGTGGCCCCGATCAGCTTGACGCCGCGCTCGAACGCCTGGTGATAGGGTTTGGCGCCCTTGAAGCCGGGCAGGAAGGAGTGATGGATGTTGATGGCGCGCCCGTGCAGCTTCTCGCAGAGGTTGTCGGACAGCACTTGCATGTAACGGGCCAGCACCACCAGCTCCGTGCCGGTCTCGTTGACGATATTGAGCAGCTCGGCCTCCTTCTCCGGCTTGGTCTCCTTCGTCACCGGGAGGTAGACGAAGCGAATGCCTTCCCGTTCGGCGATCGGACGCAGGTCCAGGTGATTGGAGACCACCGCCGTGATCTCGATGTTCAGCTCTCCCTTGCGGTGACGGTAGAGAAGATCGACGAGGCAGTGATCGAACCGGGAGACCATGATCAGGACCTTGGTCGGGCGGTGGGCATCGTGCATGGCCCATTCCAGGCCGAACTTCTCCGCCAGGTCGACGAAGCCGTCACGCAGGTCGTCGATGGTGTGGGAAGCATCCGGCAGGATGCTGAACACGCTCCGCATGAAGAACTGGCCGGTGACCTTGTCGTCGAACTGCGCCAGCTCGACGATGTTGCAGCCACGATCCGACAGGTAGGAGGTGATGCCGGACACGATGCCGGTCCCGGTTTCGCAGCTGACGGTGAGGACGAATTGGTTGTTCTGGTCCAGGGAGGTTGTCATGACAGGAAGCCCTATGTCGTAATGGTTGTTTGCCGCTACCCTAGAGGGTCACCTCGGCCCGCTCATCGTGTCGAAGGCCTTGGGACCCCTGGTTCAGTGGGTTGTCAGGTTTGTCATCCGAGTCTGCACGCCCGCCCTCATGCGTATTCCCTCTCGAGGGCGGATTCGCGGGAGGGAGTCCATGGCGCTCGGTCGCCCAGCACCCCGGATCTCTCGATGATGTCGGCGACGGAAGACTCCTGGCGATGGGCCATGACGTGGACGCCGCTGACCCCCTCGATCTCCCGCAGCTGCTGGATCATCTCGATGCAGATGTTCCGGCCCTCCGCCTTCTGATCCCTGGCACCCTCCAGGCGACTGATGATGGCATCCGGAATGTGAATCCCCGGGACGTTCCTGCGCATCCAGTTCGCCGTGCGTGCCGAGGCCAGCGGTCCCACCCCGGGCAGGATGAAACACTTGTCCAGCAGGCCCAGATCCCGGGAGCGTGCCATGAAGGTGCGGAAACGCGGCAGGTCGAAACAATACTGTGTCTGAATGAACTGCGCACCCGCCGCAATCTTCTTCGCCAACCGATGAGGGCGGAAATCGAAGGGCGGCACGAACGGGTTCTCTGCCGCCCCGAGAAAGACCCTCGGCGGATCGCTGAGCTTCCTTCCGCTGGCGAACACATGCTTGTCCCGTAACCTGGCGACCGTCTCCAGCAGCGACATGGAGTCGAGATCGAAGACCGGCTTGGCTTCCGGATGATCCCCCACCTGCACGCCATCCCCCGTCAGGCAGAGGATGTTGTTGATGCCCAGGGCGGCGCCGCCCAGCACGTCCCCTTGAATGGCGATCCGGTTCCTGTCCCGGCAGGAGACCTGCATCACCGTCTCATAGCCCATCCGCGACAGCAGCGCACACATCGCCACGCTGGACATGTGACAGTTGGCCCCGGAGCCATCGGTGGCGTTCAGGCCGTCCACGTAGCCGTCGAAGACGCGGGCCCGGGCGTAGACCTCCTCCGGGTTCGCCGCATCGGGGGGCGCCAGCTCGGCGGTGACGGCGAAGTGCCCGGCCCTCAGCACGCGCTCCAGCCGTCCGGCAGAGCTGTAGCCCGGTGTATCGGATGCCAGGTGGCCACGATCGGCCCCAACGTTCATGTTCACTGTGACGCCTCCTCGTGCCCTGCCTGTTGATCCGATGCCCCACGGGCCACGCGCAGCCAGGACGAACTGCCCTTCAGGCGATGATCCACGGGCAGTTGAACCACCTGTATCGCGTCGCCTTCCTTCATCTTCCGACTTCCCTCCCAGGCCTCGACCCAGACACAACGCTTCTCGGGGTACACTTCGCAATTCCCGTTCTGCATGACGCCTCCACAGGGGCCGTTGCGCATGGTCTTGGGGCAGTTCATCGAACAGGACATGCCGGTAGAGCTGAGGATGCACTGACCACACATCTGGCAGTCGAACAGCAAGCCCTTGCCGAGCTTCTCCAGCTTGCCCATTGGCCTTTCGGCACGCTGGTAGCCCACCGACTTCCACAGCGGATGCAGCTTGACGATCACCGGTTCGAAGGCCCGATAGGTGAGCTCAAACAATCTCGCGTGGCGTGCGGCCCATAGACGAACGGAATACACAAGCCTCTCCTGCCACGGCAACGCCGCCGTGGAGCCAATCGTTGCTTCCTGGGGGCGTGAGACGTCTCTCGGGCATCGCTGGCCATCGATCGGCCAAGGCCGGGATGGCTTCCTCGAGGAGGTGCCGTCAGCCGAGGCACCCCTTTGATGTTCCGATAGCACTCACGCGTCCAGCCAATGTAGGGAAATCGCCGGGTGGGATGGCCCGCGATCGTGGCTAGCAAGCCTCGATCGGCGATCCCGGGCCATCATGACCGAAGATCCGCGATCACGCGGATGCGGCGATTCTCTTCTTGGGGTCGAAGAACGGCTTCTCGACCACCACGGCCTTCGCCGGACCCGACAGGGTCTGCACTTCCAGCTCGGTGCCGAGCCGGGACTGTGCGACGTCCACCATGGCCAGGGCGATGTTCTGCTCCAGGCGCGGGGAGTAGACCGCAGACGTCACCTTGCCGACGGTCTCGCCCCCATGGCTGAGCGGCCAGAAGGAGGTGTTCGGGCCCTTGAGGGGCGCCCCCTCGATGCGCAGGCCGACCTGCTTCCGGCTCACGCCGGTCTCGCGGATACGCTTCAGCGCGGCCTTGCCGATGAAATCGGCCTCCATGTCCGGATTCACCAGACGGTCCATCCCCAGTTCGTAGGGATTGGTTTCCATGTCCGCATCGGCGTGATAGGAAAGCATGCCTCCTTCGATGCGGCGGATGGAGGAGGTATGACCGGGCTTCAGGCCGAAGGGCAGGCCTGCCGCCATGATCTTCTCCCACAGCTCGTCGCCGCGGGAGCCGTCCTGAAGATACAGTTCATAGCCCAGCTCGCTCGACCAGCCGGTGCGCGAGACGATCAGCGGAATGCCGTCGAGTTCGAGCTCGCGAAGCCAGTAGTAGCGCAGGTCCATGATGCCGTCTCCGAAGAGCGTCTTCATGATCTCGCCGGATTGCGGACCTTGCAGTTGCAGGGGAGAGACATCGGGTTCGCGAATGGTGACATCGAGCCCGGAGTTGATCGCCACACCCTGTGCCCACAGCAGGATGTCGCTGTCGGCCAGGGAGATCCAGAAATGATTCTCTGCCAGGCGCAACAGGATCGGGTCATTCAGGATGCCACCGTCGGCATTGGTGATCAGGATGTATTTGCACTGTCCGACAGCCATTTCCGACAGATCGCGCGGGGTCAGGTACTGCACGAACGTCGCCGCATCCGGACCCGTGATCTCCACCTGACGCTCGGCGGCGACATCGCAGAGGATCGCATCGTTCACGAGGTTCCAGAAGTTCTGCTCCGGGTCCCCGAAATCGCGCGGGATATACATGTGGTTGTATACCGAGAATGCCGTTGCGCCCCAACGTACTGTCGCGTCAAAGTAGGGAGACTTTCGGATCTGGGTGCCGAAACCAAACTCAGCCTTTTTTTCCATTTGCACTACATTGCTGGGCGACACGTTTGTCATGCTGATCACCTTTATTGTGATGTTGAATTCATCGTGCTGCGCGAACTCGCGTATTCGGCACGGCTCACTATAGCCCCACAGGTCATCGAAACGCGGCCTAAAAGCACGGCAAAACTAGGATGAACAGGCCAAATTGGTGGCGCTGCGCAGACCGTTTGGTCCGGCGCCGGCGAGGGCCCGCCGCGCCCCCCGTGGAGCTGCCCCTCGCGACCTGGCGATGCCCGCCGGCGCGAGGCGCGAGGGCGACCCGAGCGGGCTTCGAGCCGCGACAGGCCGCGGCTGGCAGGGACGTCCCGACAGGCCGACACACGGCCGGGCACGACCCGGCCCTCGGCAAGGGGCAGGGCGGGATCGCAGAGGGGGCGTTCAGGAATGGCAACGGGTGCCGGGAGGGGAGGTCAGGCCGAGGCAGCCCCCGAGGATGGACGGGCTGGCGAGGCCAGCGGCCGCCGGGCCTGTGGCCTCGTGTCGGAGGCCCAGGGGAGCCTGCCGTGCGGGTCGGCCGGGACGGTGACTCGTGGGCGCCTGCTGGAGGCCAGGACCCGCATCGGGTGTCCGCTCAGTCATCCGGGTCGGTGATCAGGTTGGCGAGATTGACCTGGGTCGACTTGATCTCACGGGTGGCGATGTAGGTCATGTAGCGTTCGATCCCCAGTTCCGCCGAGAGCAACCGGTCCATGACGCGCTGAAAGGCGGAAAGGCTCGGCGTCACGACTTTCAGCACGTAGTCCATGCCCCCTCCGGTCGTCAGGCATTCGACGATCTCATCGACTCGACCGATATATTCCTCGAATCGCTCGAAGTTCGCCTTGCGATGCCCCTCGAGTGAAACGGTGACCACCACGGTGGTGGCATTGGCGATCTTGTCGAGCGCGATATCCGCGTGATACCCACGGATCAGGCCGGCTTCCTTCAATCGCGTGAAGCGAATCCAGCATGGCGTCGGAGACAGGTTGACGAGTTCTGACAGCTTGGTCTTGCTGAGCTGGCCGTGCTGCTGCAGTGCGCGGAGAATGCGGATGTCGGCCGCATCAATGGCAATTTTCCTCATTGGCTCTCAGCCTTCATGGTAATCCCTAAAGATGTGACTGATTCAGGAGTGAGGTGCAAGGTTTCTCGGTGCGCTGCATGGCGTCCGGCGGTCACGCCACAGGTGAAGTCGTAATGGGCTAATGGGAAAACCGCAACCATCCAGGGGCGATCCGTGGCTCATCCGTCGCTGGCTTCCGAAACGGTCAGGCAGGAGGGGGGCAGGCCAGCCACGGACAACCGCCTCAGGGGCGTATGGGGCTGGCTCCCGGGCACGATATCATATCGCCCCGTACCGTAAAGCAGGAATCCCCGGGACCGGGCCCCCGGGCGGGATGGGGCTCCCGGGGCGGAAGCTCAGCGGCGCTTGCGGAGGTCGGTCGCCCCGGCACCTGGAAGGGGCGGGGCGCCCCCCGTGTGAATGACTGGCCGGCCACTATTAACCTTGCAATCCAATAGATCATCCTGATCTCTTTGATTGTCGCCCGCGCCACCCTGGCGCAGATGCGTGGATCTGCTGGTGTGGCGCGGGCTCGCGCCGGCCCGACGGCCGGCGGCGGCACGTCCCTGTGCCGCGATTGACCCGACATAAAACCTTGCCGGGTTAATAAGCCGAGGTGGCGAGGCCCGTCGACTCCGCTTCGTGACGCCTGCGCTTCTTCTGGGCGTCGATCAACACATCCCGCAGCAACTCTTCGGCACTGGGGTGGTAGATGGGCATCTCCAGTACCTGCTCCGCCGTCATGCCGTGCGTGATGGCCAGGGCGAGCAGGTGGGCCAGGTGTTCGGCCTGGTATCCCAGCAGCTCGGCGCCCAGGATGACGTCGGTGCGCGCGTCCAGATAGACCTGCATATGCCCTTGCACCTTGTTCCAGACCACATGGCGGGGGCTGGTGAACGGCAGCTCACCGATGACGATCTCCCGGCCTTGAAGCTGCTGGAAGCTCTGGCCGATGACGGCGATCTGGGGATCGGTGAAGAAGACCATCAATGGCGGCCGACGCCCTGCAGGGGTGGGGTCCGGGTAGTTCAGCGCATTGTCGGCGGCGATGCGCCCCTCGTCGTAGGCTTCATGCCACACCGGCAGGTGATCGGTGGCATCCCCGGCGATGAAGATGGGCAGGTTGCCGCAGCGCATCGTGTGCGGATCGACACTCACCGCGCCGGTGTCGGTGATCTCCACGCCGGCATGCTCCAGCCCCAGCCGATCCAGGTTGGACACCCGTCCCGTGGCGACCAGGACGCTGTCGAATGCCTTGGTGACCCGCTGGCCGTCCGACCGCTCGAAGTCGATCCAGGCGCCTTCCGCGTCCTCCCAGGTGCTCAGCACCCGGCCGCTGGGATGGATATCCAGCTCGTCGGCGAGGACATCGAGCGCCTGGCGGCGCATGGCCGGGTGGGTGAGGGCGTTGATCCTGCCGGAGCGGCCGTAGATGGTCGTCTCGACCCCCAGCCGATGGAGGGCCTGGCCCAGTTCCAGGGCGATGACGCCCATGCCGATCACGGCGATCGAGCGGGGCAGGTCCTCCAGCTCGAAGATCGTGTCGCTGGTGAGCACGCGGGACATCACGGGCTCGAACACCTCGCCGATCGCGGGGCGCGAGCCGCAGGCGAGGATGATCTTCTCCGCCCTGACCTCCACCGATTCGCCCACCATCAGGCGCCCCGGCCCGACGAACCGGGCGCGCCCCTCGAGCTTGTGACGAGCCGGAATCTTGTCGACGTAGCCGAGGTTGCGGGCGACGAACCGATGATCCCGCTCTCGGCGCAAGCGTTCCAGGACCTGGCGGCCTTCCACATGGCCCGAGGCGGGCACCCCGAAGAAATCGCTGGTCTGCAGGTGGTGGGCGTAGTCGGCAGCGGTGATCAGCAGCTTGCTGGGCATGCAGCCGACCCTGGCACAGGTGGTGCCGTAGGGACCGTCCTGGATCATCACCAGGCTGTCGGTCTGTCGGCTGATCTTCGAATAGGCGCCCAGTCCGCTGGTGCCGGCGCCGATGATCGCGTATTCCACATTCATGGTCTTCATGCTCAACCCCCCATCCCACATGACTTCACGATCCATGCAGGCTAAGCGGGGCCTGCTGGGGGGTAAAGTGATGCTTACTAAGCATTTGGCTTACCTTTCGTCATTCACTCCTTATCGCTTCACTCGACGATCCTTCGTTTTATCCCTCCACTGAGCCGTCGGCTGGCTGGGAAGGGGCTGGCAGTTGAACTTTCACATTAGCTGGGCTAACCCTTCTGGTTAGCAATCGTCGTTTTACGGGCGTCCCGGGGATCGCTTAGCTTGCGGGCATGCTCAGGAGGTTTGTCTATGTCAGTCCATCAGTCCGTCATCCGTTGGCAGCGTGCCCCCCACGAAAGCGACCCAAGCACCTATTCGCGTAATCACCGAGTCACGCTGAACGGTGACCAGCAGGTCGATGTTTCCGCATCGGTCGAGTTCAAGGGGGATTCGAGCTGTGCCGACCCGGAACAAATGCTGATCAGCGCGGTGTCCAGCTGTCATATGCTGTTTTTTCTGGCCATCGCCGAGTTTCAGGGTTATCGGGTCGAATCCTATGAGGACGATCCGCTCGGCTATCTGGAGCGCAACGATAAGAAGGGGATGGAGGTGACGCGTATCGAACTGTCACCGCGCATCACCTTCGGGGGTGATAAAGTGCCCGATCAGAAGGCGATATCCCGAATGCACGCCGGGGCTCACAGGAATTGTTTCATCCGCAACTCGATCACCGCCGAGGTGACGGTCAACCACCTTTAATCAGCCAGTTCTGTCGGGAGGCATTCATGAGTCTCAATCACACTACGGACGACATCCTTCTCAGGGAAGACAGGGACGGAGCCGTCTATCTCACGCTGAATCGGCCGGACAAGTTCAACACCCTGTCCGAAGCGATGCTGGACGTGTTGCAGCGGGAGCTGGATGCGATCGCCGCCGATCCTGCCGTCCGCTGTGTGGTGATCGGTGCCAATGGGCGGGGGTTCTGCGCCGGCCATGACCTCAAGGAAATGCGCGCCAATCCCGACAAGGCCTATTACCAGGCGCTGTTTCGCCGCTGCAGCCGGGTGATGCAGAGCATCGTCGAGATGCCGGTCCCGGTCATCGCCAAGGTCCAGGGGATGGCCACGGCGGCGGGGTGCCAACTGGTCGCCAGCTGCGATCTGGCCATCGCCGGCCAATCGGCCAGCTTCGCGGTATCGGGCATCAACGTGGGCCTGTTCTGCTCGACCCCGGCCGTGGCGCTGTCCCGCAGCATCTCGCCCAAGCGGGCGTTCGACATGCTGGTGTCAGGCAATTTCATCGATGCGGACACGGCGTTGGAGTGGGGGCTGCTCAGTGCCGTCACCGATGACGACGACCTGGACGCCGCCGTGGCGGACAAGGTGGAGCTGATCCTGAGCAAGAGTCCGGCGGCGGTACGCTTCGGCAAGTCCATGTTCCATCCCCAGCGTCAGATGGCCTTGGCCGATGCCTACGACTTCGCCGGCAACGTGATGGCGGAAAACATGATGAGCCCCGACGCAGGCGAAGGGATCGATGCCTTTCTCGGCAAGCGTAGGCCCGTCTGGGAGCAGCCAGGCAATGCCTGAACCGTGCCTGCGTTCGTCGACTCGATAGACAGCGCCCGGTACCGCGGCGTGCATTTGACGACGCGTCGGGATGCGTGGTGACGGCGGGACATTCGATGGCTCGTGCCGCCGGGGTGGCGGTTGAAAGGCCGGGTTTATAACCCTTACCTAAAATAACAGGGGTTGATCCATGAACGATATTTGCCAATTCAATGAGGCTCTCGAGAAAACGGCGGCGAATCATGTTCCGCTGTCTCCCTTGAGCTTCATCAAGCGGGCCGCCGCCGTTTATCCCGACCGGACGGCGCTGATCTACAACGAGACGCGGTACACCTGGCGGCAGACCTACGGCCGCTGTCGTCGGCTGGCCGCCCTGCTGAAGCATTTCGGCATCTCCCGGGGAGATACGGTCGCGGTCATGTTGCCGAATGTCCCGGCCATGTACGAGGCTCACTTCGGGGTGCCCATGGTGGGAGCGGTGCTGAACGCGATCAACGTGCGCCTGGATGCCGAAGCGGTGGCCTTCATCCTCGATCACAGCCGTTCCCGCCTGCTGTTGGTCGATCCCGAGTACGCGGAGGTGGTCGACAAGGCCCTGGCCCGGCTGGAAGGGCCGGCGCCCCGGGTGATCAACGTCTCGGACCCGAGTCAGGGCGCCGAGCGTTTCCTCGGCGACCTGGAGTACGAGGCGCTGCTGGCCGAGCAGCCGGAGCTGGACGACTGGGAGCTTCCGGCCGACGAGTGGGATGCGATCTCGCTGGGTTACACGTCCGGCACCACCGGCAATCCGAAGGGGGTCGTCTCCCACCATCGCGGCGCCTACCTGAATGCGGTCAGTAACGTGCTGTCCTGGACGCTGCCGGCCGAGGTGGTCTACCTCTGGACGCTGCCGATGTTTCACTGCAACGGCTGGTGCTTCCCGTGGACGCTGGCGGCGATCGGCGGGACCAGCGTCTGCCTGCGCCGGGTCGACCCGGAGCTGATCCTGGACTTGATCCGGCGGCATCGGGTCACCCACTACTGCGGTGCACCCGTCGTCCACTCGATGATCGCCGATGCCGCCGTGGCGGCCCAGGCGCCGATCGATCACCCCGTGGCGGGGCTGATCGCCGGCGCGGCCCCCCCGGCGTCGGTGCTGGAGCGGATGGAGACCATCGGCATCGAGCTCACCCACGTCTACGGCCTGACCGAGACCTACGGCCCGGCGTCGGTGTGCGCCAAACAGGAGGGCTGGGATCAGTGCTCCCTGGAGGAGCGGGTCCGGCTCAACGGGCGTCAGGGGGTGGCCTACCCCTTGCAGGAAAGCCTGGCGGTGCTGGACCCGGCCACCATGGAGCCCGTCCCGGCCGATGGCGAGACGGTGGGCGAGATCATGTTCCGGGGCAACATCGTCATGAAGGGCTACCTGCGCAACGAGGCCGCCACCCAGGAAGCCTTTGCCGGTGGCTGGTTCCACTCCGGTGACCTCGCCGTGGTGGAATCGGATGGCTACGTCAAGATTCGCGACCGGCTCAAGGACGTGATCATCTCGGGCGGGGAGAACATCTCCTCCCTGGAAGTCGAGGAGGTCATCCAGCGCCACGGCGACGTCGAGCTGGCGGCGGTCGTGGCGATGGCGGACGAGAAGTGGGGAGAAGTGCCCGCGGCCTTCGTTCAGCTGCGTCCCGGTAGCGAGTTGACCGAAGAGGCATTGATCCGCTTCTGCCGGGAGAACATCAGTCGCTTCAAGGCGCCCAAGAAGGTGATCTTCACCCGGCTGCCGACCACCTCGACCGGGAAGATCCAGAAGTTCCAGTTGCGCCAGCAGCTCGAGAGCGGTCTGCCGGCCTGAGCCATCGGGAACAGGAGGCGAAGGCCCCGAGGCGGGCACTATGGCGTGTGCCCCGGCAGCGATTATAGTGAGCCTTCACCGGGTCACTCGATCGGGCCGGTGGCCACCGTCACTCCAGCGAGTATTGGTCATGTCACGACTCCCTCCCCTGATCGCCCTGTCCTATTTCGAGGTCGCCGCGCGCACCAGGAGCTTCGCCGCGGCGGCCAAGGAGCTCAATGTCACCCCGGCGGCGATCAGCCATCAGATCAAGGCGCTCGAGGAGTATCTCGGCGTCGATCTGTTCGTCCGCCACCACCGCCGGGTCAGCCTGACGCCGGCCGCGCGTGGGGCCTTGCCCGAGTTGCATGAGGGCTTCCAGACCCTGGCGCGGGCGGTGGACAAGATCCGCTCCTACGGCGAGGAGCGCCTGATCGTCACCGTGTGCGCCGAACCCTTGTTCGCCACCAAGTGGATCGTCCCCCGCCTGCACCGGTTCTACGCCCGTTGTCCCGAGGCCGAAGTGAGGCTGCAGGCGAGCCTGCACACGGTGGATCGTGCCCGGGAGAGCGCCTTGGGGGTGGCCGATCTCAAGCGTGCCGGCATCGATGTCTCCGTGCGTCTCGGCTACGGCAACTATCCGGACCTGGCGCCTCGGCGGCTGTTGAGCCTGGATCTGGTGCCACTCTGCGCGCCGGAGCTGGCCTCCGCCGTGGACGATATCGAGACCCTGAGGGGATTGCCGTTGCTGTGCGACGGCACCCTGACTCGCTTGAACGAGCCCTTCGGCTGGAAGGAGTGGTTCCAGCAGCAGGGATGCGAGAGCGGGGGGCTGCGCGAACTGCGATTCGGCAACGGGCTGCTGGCGCTGGAGGCGGCCATCGCCGGCCAGGGCGTCCTGCTCGGCAGTCGGGATCTCCTCCAGGCCGAGCTGTCCGCGGGCAAGCTGGTGGTGGTGGCCGATCGTCCCCTGAACTGTGATCAGGCCTACTACGTGGTGAGCGCGGGCGAGGGCCTGGAGCGCCCCATCGCGGGACAGTTCCGTGAGTGGTTGCTGGAAGAGGCCGGCATGCCGGCCGAAGAGGAGATCCCATCCGCGCCCGTCGACCTTTCGGACAACGCCTGAGAACGCCGCCGATGCCGTCCGCTGGGTGAGCCAGGGACGGCATCGGCGGTTTCAAGGCCGTGCCATTACTTGGCGGCGAGCGCCACGCCGACCTTGGAGCGGTTGGGCCGGCCGATGGCCTGGGTGATCCAGCTGCCGGTCGCGGCGAGCTTGTCCAGGTCGATGCCGGTGTCGATGCCGAGGCCGTCGAGCAGGTAGACCACGTCCTCGCTGGCCACGTTGCCGGAGGCGCCTTTCGCATACGGGCATCCGCCGAGCCCGGCCACCGAGCTGTCGACCACGGCCACGCCTTCCTCGAGCACCGCGTAGAGGTTGGCCAGTGCCTGGCCGTAGGTGTCGTGGAAGTGGGCGGCGAGCCGGGCCATGGGCACCTCCCGAGCCACGGCCTCCAGCATGCGCTTGGCCTTGAGCGGGGTGCCGGTTCCGATGGTGTCGCCCAGCGAGATCTCGTAGCAGCCCATGTCATGCAGGGCCTTGGCGACCTCGGCCACCTTGGCGGGGGCGATCTCGCCCTCGTAGGGGCAGCCCAGCACGCAGGAGACGTAGCCGCGCACGCGGACGTTTGCCTCCCGGGCGCGCTCGAGCACCGGGGCGAAGCGCTCCAGGGACTCGGCCACGGAGCAGTTGATGTTCTTGCGGGAGAAGGACTCGGAGGCGGCGCCGAACACCGCGACCTCCTCGACGCCGCACTCCAGCGCGGCCTCGAGGCCCTTGAGGTTGGGGGTCAGCGCCGAGTAGACGACGCCCTCGCGGCGCTCGAGGCCGGTCATCACCTCGCGGTGGTCGGCCATCTGCGGCACCCACTTGGGGGAGACGAAGCTGGCCGCCTCGATATGGGCAAGCCCCGCCGCGCCCAGGCGGTCGATCAGTTCCAGCTTGGTCTCGGTCCCGATCGCCTCGGGTTCGTTCTGCAGCCCGTCGCGAGGGCCGACCTCGACCAGGCGCACGCGCTTGGGAAATGCCATGGGTTATCTCCTGTCCTGCTCAAGACGGGCCGATGATCTGGCCTCGCGTCGCGGCTTACCCGGCGACAGTTCTCCGAGGGGGCGCTGTAAATACTTCCCTGTACGCTACCGATGCCCTGCGGCGCTCTTGCATCCTGCGCCGCTTGCAGGGCCGGTGCGGGCCATCCATGGCCCGCCCGTTCGGAGCGGTGCTCCTCACCCATGGCATAGGACCCCCTCTTCGAACTGTCCCCGGCGCCGCTCACCTGAGTTGTACCTGGCGATTGCCATCATCGCCGATACGGCCATGCTACTGCTCGGCGCTCGGCGCTCGGCGCTCGGCGCTCGGCGCTCGGCGCTCGGCGCTCGGCGCTCGGCGCTCGGCGCTCGGCGCTCGGCGCTCGGCACTATTCGTCCGCGGCGAACTCCAGCAGCACGTCGCCCTGGCCCACGGTATCGCCGGCGGCGAAGTGGAAGCTCTCCACGTGGCCGTCGGCGGGGGCGGTCATGGTGTGCTCCATCTTCATGGCCTCCATGACCATCAGCGGCATGCCCTTCTCCACCCGGGCGCCGGCCTCCACCAACAGGGCGACCACGGTGCCGTGCATGGGCGCGGTGAGGGTGGACTCGGCCTCGTGGTGGCCGTGGTCGATGGCATCGATGCGCCGCCAGAACAGCCGGGTCTCCCGCTGCGGGTCCACCAGCACCACCACGTTGCCGTCGCGGCGGGCCTGCAGGCGGCGGCGGTGGCCGTTCAGGGTCACCGCCACGGCGTCACCCTCCAGCGGCTCCAGGGTGGCGGCGAAGGTCTCCCCGCCCAGGGTCAGCTGCCAGGGCGAGCCTTCCGTCTCGCGCCGGCCCTCGACCACCACCACGGCCTCGGAGTCGTCCTCGTCCTGGGCGTGGGCCGGGTCGCACAGGGCGATGCGGATGGTGTGCGGGGCGTTCAGCCGGAAGCCGTCGTGACGATCCCAGGGCGAATCGCTTTCGCATTCCCGGGCCAGCTGGTGCAGGCCGATCAGGGCCGCGCTGGCGTATTCCTCGGGCGCATGGCGGCGCTCGGCGAACAGGGTGGCCTCGTTGCGCTCGATGAAGCGCGTGTCGAGGTTGGCGTCACGGAAGGCCGGATGGGTGGCCAGACGCTGCAGGAAGGCCCGGTTGGTCACCACGCCGCGCACGTCCAGGGCGGCCAGGGCCCGGTTGAGGGTGGCGAGCGCCTGGGTGCGGTCGTCGGCATGGACGATCAGCTTGGCCAGCATGGGGTCGTAGTGCATGGAGACGGCGTCACCGGTCTCCACGCCGCTGTCCAGCCGCACCCGGTCCGGGTCCAGGCCGGCGCCGGCCAGGTCCATGCCGAAGCGGGTCAGGGTGCCGGTAGCGGGCAGGAAGTCCTGCTCCGGGTCCTCGGCATAGAGGCGTGCCTCGAAGCTGTGCCCGGTGATGGTCAGCTCGTCCTGGGCCAGCGGCAGGCGTTCGCCCATGGCCACGCGAAGCTGCCACTCCACCAGGTCCTGGCCGGTGATCATCTCGGTGACCGGGTGTTCCACCTGGAGACGGGTGTTCATCTCCATGAAGTAGAAGCTGCCGTCCACGTCGAGCAGGAACTCGACGGTGCCCGCGCCCACATAGCCGATCTCCCGGGCGGCGCGCACGGCGGCCTCGCCCATCTCGCGGCGCAACTCCTCGGTCATGCCGGGGGCGGGGGCCTCCTCGAGCACCTTCTGGTGGCGGCGCTGTACCGAGCAGTCGCGCTCGAAGAGGTAGACGCCGTTGCCGTGAGTGTCGCAGAACACCTGGACCTCGACGTGGCGCGGCTGGACCAGGTACTTCTCGATCAGCATGCGGTCGTCGCCGAAGGCGGCCTTGGACTCGCGGCGGCAGCCGTCCAGGGCGGCCTGGAAGCCGTCCGCGGACTCCACCACGCGCATGCCCTTGCCCCCGCCGCCGGCGCTGGCCTTGAGCAGCACCGGGTAGCCGATGCGCTCGGCCTCGTCGCGCAGCAGGGCGTCGTCCTGGGACTCGCCATGGTAGCCGGGCACCAGGGGCACCCCGGCATCATGCATGCGCGCCTTGGCGGCGGACTTGTCGCCCATGGCGGCGATGGCCGAGGCGGGCGGGCCGACGAAGGTGATGCCGGCGGCATCCAGGGCCTCCACGAAGAGGCCGTTCTCGGAGAGGAAACCGTAGCCGGGGTGGATGGCGCCGGCGCCGGTGCGCCGGGCGGCCTCGACCACGGCCTCCACGTTCAGGTAGCTCTCCCGGGCGGCGGCCGGGCCCAGGCGCACGGCCTCGTCGGCCTCGCGCACGTGGCGGGCGTTGGCGTCGGCGTCGGAGTAGACCGCCACGGTGCGCAGGCCCATGCGGCGGGCGGTGCGCATCACGCGGCAGGCGATCTCGCCGCGGTTGGCCACCAGCAGGGTGTCGAAGCGCTGGGGGGTGTGCTGGTTCGTCCGGGTCATTTACGGCGCTCCGTGTTCGATGAGGAGTCGGGGGCCCAGGCGGGGCGACGTTTCTCCAAGAAGCTGGCCAGGCCCTCCTGGCCCTCGTGGCTCACCCGCAGCTCGCTGATGATGCGGCAGGTGTGGTCGCGGGTGGCATTGCTGTCGGGTTCCCGGGCGACCTCGGCGAGCAGCGCCTTGGTGGCGCGGCTGGCCTGGGGCGAGGTGCCGAGCAGGGTCTCGACCATGGCCTCCACCGCCTCGTCGAGGGCATCCGGCTCGACTACCCGGTGGACCAGGTCCAGCCGTTCGGCGGTGGCGGCGTCCATGACCTCGGCGGTCAGGGCGTAGCGGCGCATCTGGCGCTCGCCGAGGGCCCGCTGCACGTAGGGGCTGATCACCGCCGGCGAGAGGCCGATGCGGACCTCGGAGAGGCAGAACCTGGCCTTCTCCGAGGCGATTACCACGTCGCAGCAGGCCGCCAGGCCCACGGCGCCGCCGAAGGTGGCGCCCTGCACGCGGCAGACGGTGGGGCAGGGCAGGGTGTCCAGGCCGTGCATCAGCGCCGAGAGCTCGCGGGAGTCCGCGAGGTTGTCCTCGAAGTCGTAGTCGACCATGCGCTTCATCCAGTTCAGGTCGGCCCCGGCGGAGAAGCTCTTGCCCTCCGAGCCCAGCACCAGCAAGCGTACCTCGCCGCGGTGAGCCAGCTCGCCGAGCCGCTGCAGGTGGTCGTTGAGCTCGGCGATGAGATGGTCGTCGAAGGCGTTGTGGACCTCCGGGCGATCGAGCGTCAGCCGGGCGACCCCGCGGTCGTCGATCTCGAGTCTTGAGAAGCTTGTCTGTGACATGTCAGACCTCGTTAGCAGAGCTTGAAGCCGGAAGCTGGAAGCTTGAAGAAACCCCGGTAGCTTGCCTCCGGGGCGTGCGGTGGTGACTTCCAGCTTAGAGCCTCAAGCTTCCGGCTCCCTTGCGCAGCAAGGGGACTACATCCTGAACACGCCGAAGCGGGTCTCTTCCACCTCGGCATTCATGGCCGCGGCCAGGGACAGGCCGAGGACGTCGCGGGTCTGGGCCGGGTCGATGACCCCGTCGTCCCAGAGCCGTGCGCTGGCGTAGTAGGGGTGCCCCTGGTGCTCGTACTGGTCGCGGGTCGGCTGCTTGAAGGCGGCCTCTTCCTCGGCCGTCCATTCGCGCCCCTCGCGCTCGATCTGCTCGCGCTTGACCTGGGCCAGTACCCCGGCGGCCTGCTCGCCGCCCATGACGGAGATCCGGGCGTTGGGCCACATGAACAGCAGGTTGGGGTCGTAGGCGCGGCCGCACATGCCGTAGTTGCCGGCGCCGAAGCTGCCGCCGATCAGCACGGTGAACTTGGGCACCTTGGCGCAGGCCACCGCGGTGACCAGCTTGGCGCCATGCTTGGCGATGCCCTCGTGCTCGTACTTGGAGCCGACCATGAAACCGGTGATGTTCTGCAGGAACACCAGCGGGATCTTGCGCTGGGCGCAGAGCTCGATGAAGTGCGCGCCCTTGACGGCGCTCTCGGAGAAGAGCACGCCGTTGTTGGCGACGATGCCCACCGGATGGCCGTGGATATGGGCGAAGCCGGTCACCAGGGTGTCGCCGTAGTAGCGCTTGAACTCGTCGAAGGCCGAGTCGTCGACGATGCGGGCGATGACCTCGCGGACCTCGAAGGGCTTCTTGAGGTCGGTGCCGACGATGCCGTAGAGCTCCTCGGGGTCCAGGCGCGGCGGCTTGGGTTCGGCCATGGCAAGCCTGCCGCGCTTCTGCCAGTTCAGCCGGGCCACGCAGCGACGGGCCAGCTGCAGGGCATGGGCGTCGTTCTCGGCGTAGTGGTCGGCCACGCCGCTCTGCTTGGCGTGGACGTCGGCGCCGCCCAGGTCCTCGGCGCTGATCGACTCGCCGGTGGCGGCCTTCACCAGCGGCGGGCCGCCCAGGAAGATGGTGCCTTGCTCGCGGACGATGATCGACTCGTCGGCCATGGCCGGCACGTAGGCGCGGGCGGCGGTGCAGGAGCCCATCACCACGGCGATCTGCGGGATGCCCTCGGCGGAGAGGGTGGCCTGGTTGTAGAAGATGCGCCCGAAGTGGTCGCGGTCGGGGAAGACCTCGTCCTGGCGGGGCAGGAAGGCGCCACCGGAGTCCACCAGGTAGAGGCAGGGCAGGCGATGCTTGCGGGCGATCTCCTGGGCGCGCAGGTGCTTCTTCACGGTCAGCGGGAAGTAGGTGCCGCCCTTGACGGTGGCGTCGTTGGCGACGATCACGCACTCCACGGCGGAGACCCGGCCGATGCCGGTGACCACGCCGGCGGCGGGCACCGGGCTGTCGTACACCTCGTGGGCGGCCAGCGCCGAGAACTCGAGGAAGGGCGAGCCCTCGTCGAGCAGGTGGTCGATGCGGTCGCGCACGAACAGCTTGCCGCGGGACTCGTGGCGTTTTCGGGCCTTCTCGCCGCCGCCCTGGCGGATGGAGGCGGTCAGGTCGCGCAGCTTGCCGACCTCGGCCCGCATGGCTTCGTCGTTGGCCTGGAAGCCCTCGCTGCGCGGATTGATCTGGGACGTCAGAACGCTCATTTATCCCTCCGGGATAAAAGCGGGAAGCTCGAAGCCGGAAGCTGGAAGGAATCCCATGAACGTGGAGGGACGATCTCTTCCAGCTTCAAGCTTCCTGCTTGTAGCTGGGTTTAAGCCGATTCGTTGAAGATCTCGCGGCCGATCAGCATGCGCCGGATCTCGCTGGTGCCGGCGCCGATCTCGTAGAGCTTGGCGTCGCGCAGCAGTCGCCCGGTGGGATACTCGTTGATGTAGCCGTTGCCGCCCAGCAGCTGGATGGCGTCCAGGGCGACCTGGGTGGCCTTCTCGGCACAGTAGAGGATGACGCCGGCGGCGTCCTTGCGCGAGGTCTGGCCGCGGTCGCAGGCGGCGGCCACGCTGTAGAGGTAGGCGCGGCAGGCGTTCAGGGTGGTGTACATGTCGGCCACCTTGCCCTGCACCAGCTGGAACTCGCCGATCGACTGGTCGAACTGCTTGCGCTCGTGGATGTAGGGCACCACCACGTCCATGGCGGCCTGCATGATGCCGATGGGGCCGGCGGCCAGCACGGTGCGCTCGTAGTCCAGGCCGCTCATCAGCACGCGCACGCCCCGGCCGACCTCGCCGAGCACGTTCTCCTCGGGCACCTCGCAGTCCTCGAACACCAGCTCGCAGGTGTTGGAGCCGCGCATGCCCAGCTTGTCGAGCTTCTGGGCGGTGGAGAAGCCCTTCATGCCCTTCTCGATGATGAAGGCGGTGATGCCCTTGGAACCGGCGTCCGGGTCGGTCTTGGCGTAGACCACCAGGACGTCGGCGTCGGGACCGTTGGTGATCCACATCTTGTTGCCGTTGAGGATGTAGCGGTCGCCGTCCTTGCGGGCACGCAGCTTCATGGACACCACGTCGGAACCGGCGCCCGGCTCGGACATGGCCAGGGCGCCGACGTGCTCGCCGCTGATCAGCCTGGGCAGGTACTTGGCCTTCTGCTCCGCGTTGGCATTGATCTTGAGCTGGTTCACGCAGAGGTTGGAGTGAGCCCCGTAGGACAGCCCCACCGAGGCGCTGGCCCGGGAGATCTCCTCCATGGCGATGCAGTGGGCCAGGTAGCCCATGCCGGTCCCGCCGTCCTCGTCCGGCACGGTGATGCCGAGCAGGCCCATGTCGCCGAACTTCTGCCAGAGGTCGTTGGGGAACTCGTTCTTCTCGTCGATCTCGGCGGCGCGGGGGGCGATCTCGTCCCGGGCGAAGGCGTTCACCTGGTCGCGCAGCATGTTGAGTTCGTCGTCGAGGCCGAAGTCGAGGGGCTTGTAGGGGGCGTGCATGGCGATCTCCCTTGCTATGTCGAGTCGTGCGCCGGGTTGCGGCTGCATCAGGCAATTGGGTGGATGTGGCAAGCCTAGGCCAGGTTTACGTTAACGTAAAGTGCAGCCTTGGAGGCGTAGACCAAGGTCGCATTCGTGACTCGGCCTTCCGCCGTCGCCGCAGGCCGGGAAGGCGGGCGTCGGCCCCGTCTCGCCTGGCAGCGAGCCTCCGGCGTGGCTTTTCCTCACAACACCTTCCCTCAGCCTAGTCACTGACGCCAGGGCTGAGGGCGGGGGAGGCCCAGGAACACACTCAACGGGGCGGTCGACCAAGGAGAGGGACAGGCAGGTCATGGGCAGGCCATGTCCGCTTCCCTGACCGGGCCGGCCTCGAGGCCTTCGTCACCGCGCGCAGGGGCGTGCTTCGCGGGGCCGAACACCCCCTGTTCCAGCCGGGGGCGAGGCCGCGGCGGCGTGGGCTCACGGGGCGTTGGGGAAGAACAGCTGCTGGCCCTTCACCGTGAAGTCGGCGATGGCCCGCTGGCCCGCGTCGGAAAGCAGCCAGTCGTGCCACTGCTCGGCGAGGTCGTGCTCGAGGTGGGGGTGTCGCTGCTCGGAGAGCACCAGGCTGCCGTACTGGTTGAACAGCGCGGGGTCACCCTCGAAGAGCAGCGCGAGGTTCTGGCGGTTGTCGAAGGCCACCCAGGTGGCGCGGTCGGCCATCACGTAGGCGTCCATGCCGGCGGCGGTGTTGAGCGTCGCCCCCATGCCGCTGCCGAGCTCCCGGTACCAGGCTCCGTCGGGTTCGATGCCGGCGGCGTCCCAGAGGCGCCGCTCGGCCCGGTGGGTCCCGCTGTCGTCGCCCCGGGAGGCGAAGGGCGCCTCGGCCTGGCGGATGCGCGTCAGCGCCTGGGCGACGCTCCCGGCCCCCTCGATGCCCGCCGGATCCTCGGCGGGACCGAGGATCACGAAGTCGTTGACCATGACATCGGCCCGCTCGCTGGCGTAGCCCTCGGCGACGAAGCGCTTCTCGCCTTCGGTATCGTGGACCAGGAGGCTGTCGGCGTCGCCGCGGCGGGCGATCTCGAAGGCCTGGCCGGTGCCCACGGCGACCACCCGGACCTCGATGCCGGTGCTATCGGTGAACTTGGGGATGATGGCGTCGAACAGCCCCGAGTTCTCGGTGGAGGTGGTGGAGGCCAGGGTGATGTAGGGCGCCTCGTCCTGGGCCTGAGCGAACATGGAAAGGCCCAGCAGGCCGGCGGTGGCGAGCGTGATGCCGATTCGCATGGTGACGTTCCTTCTATGGCGGTTGACATCGGCGGGGCTAGCCGACCAGCTCCCCGCGCAGGAAGGCCGCCGCCTCGGGCGTGGCGGGGGCCGAGAAGAAGCGCTCGGCGTCGGCCTGTTCGAGCAGGCGGCCGTCGCACAGGAAGATCACCTCGTCGGCCAGGCGACGTGCCTGGTGCAGGTCGTGGGTGCTCATCAGGATCCGCGTGCCGCGGCGGTGGAAGTCGTCGACCGCCGCCTCCACCGCCCGGATGGCGGCGGGGTCCAGGGCCGAGGTGGGCTCGTCCAGGAAGAGCATGTCGGGCTCCAGCAGCCAGGCCCGGGCCAGGGCCAGGCGCTGCTGCTCGCCGCCGGACAGCACCCGGGCCGGCCGGCGGGCCAGTTCGCCCAGGCCGAAGCGTTCCAGGGCCTCGCGGGCCAGGCGGCGTCGCCGCCGCCAGGGGATGCCGTTCACGGCCAGGGCATAGGTCAGGTTGTCCAGGGCGCAGCGCTTGAGCAGCACCGGGCGCTGGAAGACCATCGCCTGACGCGGCGGTGCCCCTTCCCAGCGCACCCGTCCCCGGCTGGGGGGCAGCAGGCCGTGGGCCAGGCGCATCAGCAGGCTCTTGCCGGCGCCGTTGGGGCCCATGACCAGGGTGCGCCGGCAGCCTTCGAGGCGCAGCGAGACGTCCGTGAGCAGGGGCTGGCCGCGATGGACGAAGCTCGTCCCCTCGAGCGCCAGGGCGGCGACGTCGGCGTGCTGTCGGGCCTGCAGCATGGTGTTCATCCCAGTCGCCTCCGTGCCGTCTCGCCGAGCAGGTGGGCCGCGGCGTTGACCAGGGCGACCAGCGTCAGCAGCACGATGCCGAGCCCCAGGGCCAGGGGCAGGTTGCCCTTGCTGGTCTCCAGCACGATGGCCGTGGTCATTACCCGGGTCACGCCCTCGATGTTGCCGCCGACGATCATGACCGCGCCGACCTCGGCGCTGGCGCGGCCGAAGCCCGCCAGCACCACCGTGAGCAGCCCGAGGCGGGCGTCCCACAGCAGGGTGGGGATCATGCGCGCCCGGGACAGGCCCAGGGAGTGCAGCTGTTCGTGATACTCCTGGTGCAGCTCCTCCACCTGCTGGCGGGTGAGGGCGGCGATGATCGGCAGCACCAGCATGACCTGGGCGACCACCATGGCGCCGGGGGAGAACAGCAGGCCGAACTCGCCGAGCGGCCCGGCCCGGGAGAGCAGCAGGTAGACGGTGAGGCCGGCCACCACCGGGGGCAGGCCCATCAGGGCGTTGAGCGCGACGATCAGCACCCCGCGGCCCGGGAAACGCCACAGCGCCAGGGCCGCCCCCAGGGGCAGGCCCAGCAGGGCGGCGATCAGCACCGCGCTCAGCGAGACCTGCAGCGACAGCATCACGATGCCGAGCAGGGTCGGGTCCAGTTCGAGGATCATGGCCAGGGCGGTGGCCAGGGCGGAGTCGTGCTGGGGCATGCCGTTCTCCGAGTCGTTCACCGGCATGATGTGCCTTGTGTCGCCGGTTTGCATGGGGTGATGGAAAATATGCCGCTAGAATCATCCAAACGACATGCTGACGACGACGGGAGGCTCGCCCATGACGACCCAGGGCGCGGAGCCGGGGCACGCCTACCTGACCACCGCCGAGGTGGCCGACTACCTGCGCCTCAAGCCGCGCAAGGTCTACGACCTGGTGCGCCAGGGCCAGATTCCCTGCACCCGAGCCACCGGCAAGCTGCTGTTTCCCCGCCAGAGCATCGATCTGTGGCTGATGAACCACCTGGAGGGGGACGTGCCCGGCACCCGGCCGGTGCCGACGGTGCTCGCCGGCAGCCAGGACCCGCTGCTGGAGTGGGCGGTGCGCGAGAGCGGGGCGGGACTGGCGACCCTGTGCCACGGCAGCGGCGACGGCGTGACACGGCTGCTCGCCGGGGAGGCCATGGTGGCGGGGCTGCACCTCGTCGACCCGGCCTCGGGACGCTACAACCGCCCCGAGGTCCTGGGGCTGGCCGGCATGCGTGACCTGGTGATGGTGCGCTGGGCGGTGCGCCGGCAGGGACTGATGCTCCCCCCGGACAATCCCCGAAGCATCCAGGGGCTCGCGGACCTGGCCCGACCCGGGGTGCGGGTGGGTCATCGCCAGTCCGGGGCCGGGGCGCAGCGGCTGCTGGCCTGGCTGCTGGCGCGGGCGGGCCTGGCGGCCTCGGATCTCGCCTTCACGGCGCATCCGTCGCTAGGCGAGGATGACCTGGCGCTGGCCATCCGCCAGGGCGAGGCCGATGCCGGCCTGGGCGTGGAGGCCGCCGCCCGACGCCAGGGCCTGGCCTTCCTGCCCCTCCACGAGGAGGCCTTCGACCTGGCCCTGCGCCGGCGCAGCTACTTCGAGCCGCCGCTCCAGCGGCTGCTGGCCTTCGCCCGGGAGCCGCGCTTCCTCGAGCAGGCCGCGGCCATGGGCGGCTACGAGGTGGGAGAACTGGGGCGGATCACCTATAACGCCTGACGGCGGCATCGCCGCTCAACGGCGAGACGCCGGCACCGCCTCGCCGAGGCGCAGGGGCTGGCGGCGGCGGCCCCAGCGGCCGGGCGGGCCGGCGAAGACGCCGGCGCAGGCGGTGCCGCAGTGGCGGCAGTGGCCGTCGTCGGTCAGGTGCCAGGCCGAGAGGGCGAACCAGTCGCGTTCGATCAGCAACTCGCCGCAGCCATGGCAGTAGGTGCTGCCGCCGTCGGGATCGTGGACGTTGCCGGTGAAGGCGTAGCGCGCGCCGTTGGCCTTGGCGATCTCCCGCGCCCGGCTCAGGGTGGCGGGCGGGGTGGGGGGCGTGTCGCGCATCTTCCAGTCGGGGTGGAAGGCGCTGAAGTGCAGCGGGACGTCGGGGCCCAACTCGTCCACCACCCAGCGGCTCAGCGCCTCGATCTCGCGTGAGGCGTCGTTGTGCCCCGGGATCAGCAGGGTGGTGATTTCCAGCCAGACGTCGGTCTCGTGGCGCAGGTAGAGCAGGGTGTCGAGCACCGGGCTCAGGCCGGCGCCGCAGATCCGGCGGTAGAACCCCTCGGTGAACGCCTTGAGGTCGACGTTGGCGGCGTCCATGCGGGCGAAGAACTCCCGGCGCGGGGCGTCGCAGACATAGCCCGCGGTGACCGCCACGGAGCGCACGCCGCGCTCGCGGCAGGCCTCGGCCACGTCCCTGGCGTACTCCAGGAAGATCACCGGGTCGTTGTAGGTGTAGGCGACGCTGTGGGCGCCTTGGGACGCGGCGGCCTCGGCCAGGGTCTCGGGGCTGGCGGCGTCGGCCAGGGTGTCCATCTCCCGTGACTTGCTGGTTTCCCAGTTCTGGCAGAACTTGCACGCCAGGTTGCAGCCGGCGGTGCCGAAGGAGAGCACCGCGGTGCCGGGCAGGAAGTGGTTGAGCGGCTTCTTCTCGATGGGATCCAGGCAGAAGCCGCTGGAGCGCCCGTAGCTGGTGAGCACCACCTCATCGTCCTGGCGGGCGCGCACGAAGCAGAGCCCGCGCTGCCCCTCGCGCAGCCTGCAGGCCCGCGGGCAGACGTCGCACTGCAACCGGCCGTCGTCCAGCCGGTGCCAGTGGCGGGTGGGGTGAAGGTGGCGGCCGAGATCGCGGGTCATGTCGGAGTCCTCGATCCCTTGAGACTGCCCGCGACCGACGTCGTTCCGGTGACACGTCGCCGGCGGGGCCCGCCTGGCCTCGGATCTGGCTGGTAGTCACGCCACGGGGCGAAGAGGAAAAAAGAGGCGCCGGGCGAGCCGGCGCACGGGGCTAGGCAAAGAGCCCGGGGCTCGGGCGTCTGGCGCGGCGATCCGCGGCCAGCCACCGGGCCAGGTGGGCGCTGAGCTCCCGGGCGTCGTCATCGGCGCCGTGCAGGAAGCTCGACTTGCGCCGCCGCAGGAAGGGCAGCCCGAGGACGTAGACCCCGGGGGCGTCCACCACCCCGCCGCGGTGGCGCAGCCGTCCCTTGCGGTCGAAGACCGGCAGGTGCAGCCAGCGATAGTCGGGGCGGTAGCCGGTGGCCCAGACGACGCTGCCGATCTCGCCACGGGCGAGGTCCAGCCCCAGACAGGGCCTCTCCGGCACCGGCGTGGGGGCGAAGCGCTCGGGGGCCGGCAGGGCATCGTCCAGTCCCGCCGCCCTCGCCCAGGCGTCGAAGGTCTCAAGCAGGCGGTCGAGCTTGAGGTCCGCCGCGGCGCAGTGGTTGTGCAGCGACCCCGAGAACTGCAGGCGCGTCCCGTTCAGGCCGGCCAGGCGGCCGACCAGGCGGACGCCCCGGGCGGCCAGGTCTCCCAGCGACAGGCTGCGGTGGTCGGGGCTGCCCACCAGCTGGGGCGAGGGCAGGCGCCGGGCACGCTCCGGGTCCTCCACCTCGTCGAGGCGCTGGTCGAGCAGGCCTGCTCCCTCCATCCACCACTGGACGTCACGGCCCCGGTAGCGACGGGGCATGCGCACATGGTCGCCCACCGCCAGGGTCACCGCTCGCCCGCTGCGCTGGATCTCCTCGGCCAGCTGGACGCCGCTCGCCGAAGCGCCCACCACCAGCACACCGCCTTCCGGCAGGGCCTCGGGACGCCGGTAGTCGTGCAGGGTCAGGCTGGCGATGCCCGACGGCAGCGCCGTGGCCAGGGCCGGCACCCGCGGCAGGTTGCAGGCGCCGCTCGCCAGCACCACCGCCCGGCAATGCCACTCGTCCCGGTCGGTGAGCACCCGGTAGCCGGTGTCCCCGGGGCGCACCGAGTGCACCCGGGTATGGGGATGGACCGGCGCGGAGAACCGCCGGGCGTAGTCGTCGAGGAAGCCGATCAGCTCGGGCATGGTCATGAACCCGTCCGGGTCGGGGCCCGCGTAGCCTTGCCCGGGTAGCCGGCATTGCCAGTTGGGCGTGAGCAGGCGCAGCGAGTCCCACCGCTCCTTTCGCCAGGAGTTGGCCACCTCGCCGCGCTCCAGGATGACATGGTCGATGCCGCGTGCCGCCAGGTGGTGGGACATGGCCAGCCCGGCATGGCCCGCGCCGATGACCACGGCGGTCACGGCGCGGGCGCGGCGGCTCGGTGCCCGGCTCATGCCAGCCTCACCGAGACCTGGGTGGGATTGGTGAGCAGGTCGAACACCGCGGAGCGCTTCTGGGACTGGGCCACCAGGGCGGCGATCTCCTCCCGACTCGCCTCGGCGTCGATGTCGAAGGTCACGCGCACGTCGTCGAAACCGTTGCGCACCTCGCTGTCCATGCCCAGGATGCCCTGGATGTCCATGCTGCCCTCCACGCTGGCCTTCACCGAATGCAGCTGGATGCCGCGATGCTGGGCCACGGCGGCGATGCCCGCGGTCAGACAGCCTGCCAGTCCGACCAGCACGTACTCCACCGGGGTGGGGCCCTGGTCCTCGGAGGCGAAGACCTCCGGATGGTCGCTATCGAAGGTGAAGCGTCGGCGATGGCGCTGCGGCTCGCCGAGGCCGTGGAAGCCCTCGATGGTGTGGCGGCTATGGGTGCCCCGGATCCAGTCACAGCTCGCCCGCCAGTTGAAGCGGGCGGCCTCCGGGGCCTGGCTCAGGGCCTCGCGGGCGTCCAGCAGGGCGGTGACATTGACGCCGTTGTCGATGGGGCGGATCGCGGTGTGCATGAGGTCTCTCCTCGCGTTGTCGTCATGGTCGAGGCCGGTGTCGTCCGGCTCGGAGACCAGCTTGAGAGGAAGACGTGGGATCCAGCGTGGGAAAGGGCGTGGTTTCTCACGGCGTGGGCGTGGAAGCCGGCGGGAGCACCCACCGGAAGGCCCAGGCGGCCTCCAGCGGCATGCCGGCCTGGCGCTGGGCGACGCGCACCGACTCGGCGTCCGGCGCTCGGTAGAGGCACAGCATGCGGCACCGGTCGAGGGAGAAGAAGGTGCGCAGGAAGCGCACCCGGTGGTTCTGCAGGCAGGCCGAGCCGGCGTCCTCGATGGCCTGGACGTCGGCCAGGTTCACCGGCTCGGCGAAGGCACGCTCCACCAGGACGTTGCCGGCATCCGCGGCGGCGTCCGGCGTGGGCGCCTCGTGCACCGTGCCGGCCCAGAGCCGCGCGACGTCGGTCCCGGCCTGGCGCAGGCCCATTCTCGCCCCCTCGGCATCCGGGGCCCGGAAGTGGCAGACCAGCCGCCGGCCGTCCCGGGCCAGCAGGCTGCCCTGCCAGGCGATCCGGTGGCGGTCGAGGCAGGCCCGGGCGGCCAGCGTCGCCTCGCTGACCCGGTCCGGCGCCTGGGGACTGGCGAAGCGGCGTTCCAGGAAGACGTCGATCATGGCGATGCGGCCTCGTCGCCGGCGTCTGCCTGCCCGGCCGGCTGGGCATCGCTGCGCGGAGCGGTCTCCCAGACCATCAGCAGTTGTGCCGCCTGCCCGCGGGCCCAGCCGGACAGCGGGACATCCCGGAAGGCCTCGGCGGCGCGCACATGGGCGAGGGCGGCCGGGGGGGCGCCCAGGACCTGCCGTGACCTGGCCAGGACCGCATGGGCCAGCAATTGTTCCCCGGCCCGCTCCAGCGCCTCGGCATCGGCGAGCGCCTCCTCGGCGGCGTGAAGGGCCTCGGCCGCGCGTCCCCGGGCCAGGTGAAGCAGCGCCGCCCGGTTCAGGATCCAGGCCAGGCGAAACTTGGCATCGGCGCCGCGCAGGGCCGGCAGGGCCGCCTCCAGGGCCGTGGCATCGTCGTCCAGGGCCAGTCGGCATAGCCCCAGGGCGGCATGGGCGAAGGGCGCCTCGCTGCCGCCGGCCAGTCGTTCGCCCAGGGTGACCAGTCCCTCGGCATGCCGGCAGGCGGTCGGATAGCGTTGCCCCTCCATCGCCATCATCATCAGGGTCTCGATGGCCTGGAACTCCCCGAGGCGATCGCCGGCGGCCTTGCACAGGGTGCGCGCCTCCAGCAAGGCCGCTTCCGCCTCGGCGACGCGCTCGTCGTGCCAGGCCAGCAGGCCCCGGGCCAGGGACAGGGCGGGGTGAGCGACGCCCTGCCGGCCGGCACGCCGCTCGGCGCTCCCCAGCAGGCTCCGGGCTTCGTCCAGGTCGCGTTCGAGCATGGCCAGGCACCGTGCCGCCTCGGCCATGGCGATGATCTGTTCGGGATCCTCGGCGCTGCGGGTCACCCGCTCCGACTGCAGCGCCTCCTCCCTGGCGTGCCGCCACTGGCCATGGGCCCAGCGCAGGTGGCTGGCCAGGTGGTAGCCGCGCCGGGCATGGGCGAGGGCGCCGTGCTCCAGGGCCTGCTCGGCGAGCATCACCAGTTCCTCGGCGGCGGCCTCCCAGTCCTCCGGTGGGGCGGCACCGAGCATGACCGCGCGCAGGTCCAGCAGCAGGCAGATACGGCGCAGGCCGGACAACTCCTCGGCCAGGGCCAGGCCGCGCCGGGCCAGGCGCATCGCTTCCTCATGGGCGAAGAAGCGCAGGCAGAGCCGGCCGGCGGTGACCAGGGCGTCGGCGGCGAGCGCCGGGTCGCCGCTGCGCTGGGCATGGTGGGCGAGCTCGGTCGCCGCGTCGAGGTCGCCGATCGGCGAGGCGACCAGTCGGTGGGCGATGCTGCGATGCATGATCTGACGCCTGGCCGGGGAGATCGTCTCGTAGAGCCGTGCGGCCAAGTCGTCGTCGGCGAAGCAGAGGCCGCGCTCGCTGGTCGTCAGCCAGCCCAGGCGTTCGGCGTTCTCCAGGGCGAGGCCGATCCGCGGGAGGTCCAGGCCGCTGTAGCGTGCCAGGGTGCCGCCGTCCAGGCAGGGGCCGAGCAGCGAGGCCCATTGCATGAGTTCCCGGGTGTCGGGATCGAGCGAGGGCAGCGTCTCGAGGGAAGCCGTCCCGCCATCCGGGGAGGGCGGCGTTTCCCCGGGCACGGTGCGGGGCCGGCGAGCCGCAGGCAGCGCGCCCGTGACGTCCAGGCCCGCCTCCCTCAGCAGGCGCATGCCGAGCCGGAACTGCTGTTCGGCCTCCCGCGGCCGGTGCAGGGCCTGGAGCAGCCGCACCAGCCGGGCCCGGGCCGCTTCGTCGAAGGGCGCGAGCCGGACCAGGGCCTGGGCATGGGGCAGGGCGCGTTCCGGATCGTCGTCGAGCCGCTCCACCAGGGCGTGGAGCAGCCGCGACTGGGCGCGCATCGCGGCCTCCCGTTCGGCCAGGCACCAGCCGTGGAAGTCATGCAGGTTGGGCAGCTCGAGCCCTTCCAGGAAGGCGCCGCGATAGCGGGCGGCGGTGGCCTCCAGGGTCGCGAGGTCGGCGTCGGCCAGCTTCCTGTCCACGAGCCGGTGCAGCCGGACCACGTCCACGTCCAGGTCCTCGAGGTCGAGTCCGACCGCGAGCCGGTCGGCCTTGAGTCGCTTCCTGTCCGGGGTGTCCACCAGGCGGCGCAGCTTGGAGAGGCTCCAGCGCAGGGAGCCGCGGGGATCGTCGGGCAGTTCCCAGAGCAGCTCGCAGAGGTGGTCGCGGCTGACCGGACGGGGATGCAAAGCGAGATAGGCGAGCAGCGCGCGGGTCTTGCGCGAGGGGGGCAGTGCGACCTGGCGGTCGCCGTGAAGGATCTCGAGATCGCCCAGCAGGTTCAGGGTCAGGGAGTTCATGGCAGGTCCGGGCGGCCAGCCCATGCCGGTGGCGACACCTTCAGTATAGGCGCGCCGGGGCCTCCTTGGCGCCTCCGCGGGGCCGCCAGGCGGCCAAAAACCACGCTGGCTCCCACGCTCGCTTCCTCGCCCTGGAACCAGGCTTCGAATGTCCCCCCAACGTTCCCCGAGGAGGTCCCCATGGCACGCCATGACAGCATTCTCGACACCATCGGCCGTACCCCCACGGTACGCCTTGCCCGGCTGGCCCCGGCCGGGGTGAACGTCCACGTCAAGCTGGAGGCCTTCAATCCCATGGGCTCGGTGAAGGATCGCATGGCGCTGGCGGTGATCGAGCAGGCCGAGCGCAGCGGGGCGCTGCGCCCCGGCCAGACGGTCATCGAGGCCACCAGCGGCAATACCGGCATCGGCCTGGCCATGGTGTGCGCCCGCAAGGGCTATCCGCTGGTGGTGACCATGGCCGAGAACTTCAGCCTGGAACGCCGTCGGCTGCTGCGCTTTTTGGGGGCGCGGGTGGTGCTGACCCCGGCGTCGGAGAAGGGCAGCGGCATGCTGGCCAAGGCCGTCGAGCTGGCCGAGGCCCACGGCTACTTCCTGTGCCGCCAGTTCGAGAACGCGGCCAACCCCGAGGTGCACAGCCGGACCACGGCCCGGGAGATCCTCGAGGACTTCGAGGGCATGGCGCTGCATGCCTGGGTGACCGGCTTCGGCACCGGCGGCACCCTCAAGGGGGTGGCCGGCACGCTCAAGGCGGCCGATCCCGCCACCAGGGTGGTGGTGGCCGAGCCGGACAATGCCCCGCTGCTCGGCAGCGGCGAGGCACAGCCCGCGGGGGCGAGCCACCCGCGCTTCCGGCCGCACCTGATGCAGGGCTGGAGCCCGGACTTCGTTTCCCCGCTCACCCAGCAGGCCGTGGCGGCCGGGCTGGTGGACGAGGTGGTGCCGGTGGCCGGGGAGGAGGCGCTGCGCCTGGCCCGGGAGCTGGCACGCCAGGAAGGCATCTTCGCCGGGATCTCCGGCGGCGCGACCCTTGCCGCCGCGCTGGACGTGGCCAGGCGGGCGCCGACGGGCAGCCATGTCGTCTGCATGCTCCCGGACACCGGCGAGCGCTACCAGTCCACGCCGCTGTTCGACGGCATCGGCGAGGAGATGAACGACGAGGAACTGGCCCTGTCGCGCTCCACGCCCGGCTATCGCTTCGACCGTCCGGCCCCGATGGCGGCGAAGGCCCCCGCCGAGGCGGCGAACGACACCGAGGCCGAGCGCTTCGTCGATGCCTGCCTGGCCGAGGCCCCGGTGGTGATGTTCGGCCTGGCCTGGTGCGAGTTCTGCTGGTCGGCGCGCAAGCTGTTCACTCGCCTGGGCATCGATTACCGCAGCGTCGACCTCGACGGGGCGGCCTGCCAGGCCGACGACCTGGGGGTGCGGTTGCGTCCGGTGCTGGCCCGGCGCACCGGCGCCCCCACCCTGCCGCAGATCTTCATCGGCGGGGAGCCCCTGGGGGGCTGCGGCGAGCTGTTCGAGGCCTGGCGCGACGGTTCGCTGGGCGCACGGCTCGATGCCTGTGGCGTGGCCTACGACGGCGAGGCGGAGATCGTGCCCGAGTCGTTGCTGCCCGGGTGGCTCCACACCAGGGCCAACATGCTGGAGAACTCCTTGCCAATCACCCAGTCATGATCGGCGCCGGGGGCAAGGTGAAGCGAGGGTCTTTTGCCATGGGCGAGGCGGAAGAAGAAGAACATCCGGTGGATGCTCTTCCCGCCGAGCGGGTTGGCCACGGATGGCCAACCCAGGCCCTGCAAACGACGCAGGATGCTTTAGCGCCGCAGGGCAAAAGTAGCGCCCAAGGAAGGGTTCACAGCGCCCTCGCGAAGTCTTGCCGCCGGTCAAGCCGAACCCATCTGCCGGTGGAGGATCACTCATGAGCTATATCGCGACGATCGATCCCGAACGGGCCGACGGCGAGGTGCTGGCGATGTACCGGCGTCAGCAGGCGCACTTCGGCTACCTGCCCAACTATGCCCGGGCGTTCAGCCATCGCCCGGACGTGATGGCCGCCTGGGCGAGCCTGCAGGCGACCATCCGCCGCCACGTGGCGCCCCGGCGCTTCGAGCTGGTGACCCTGGCCGCCGCCCGGGCCCTGGGCAACACCTATTGCGCCCTGGCCCACGCCCGGGCCCTGGGCGAGCTGATGGACCCGGACGCCTGGCGCGAGGCGGTGACGGGGGAGGGCGAGGCGCTCGGCGAGGCGGAGCGGGCCATGATGGCCTTCGCCGGCAAGGTGGCCTGCCGGGCCCAGGCGGTGACGGCCGAGGACATCGACGAGCTGCGCGGTCACGGCCTGGCCGACGACGAGATCTTCGACCTCGTCGCCGTGGTGGCGGCCCGGGCCTTCTTCACCCGGATCCTGGATGGCGTGGGCGCCGAGGCGGACGCCGCCTATCGCGAGCTGCCCGCCGAGCTGGTCGAGGCGCTGACCGTGGGGCGCCCCATCGCCCCCACGGCGGCCACGGGGCTTTCGGCGGCCGGGCCGGCAGCCTCAGAGGGCTGACTGCTGATTGGGCGGCACGATGCCCAGGCGCTTCATGCGCCGATAGATGGTCGGGCGCGACAGCCCCAGTTCCCGGGCCACGGCGCTGATGTTCCAGCGGTGGCGGCGCAGGGCCTCCTCGAGCGGGTCCTCGCGGCCGGCCGGCCCCGCCCGGCCCCCGTCGATGCCCTCAGGAGAGTGCGCCGCGGGGTGGGCCAGGTGCCCGCTGATGCACTCCTCGGGCAGGTCGCCGACCACCACCTCGTCGTCCTCGCAGGTGGCCAGGGCGTAGCGCAGGGCGTTGTGCAGCTCGCGGATGTTGCCCGGCCAGGGATAGGCGAGCAGGGCGCTCATGGCGTCGCCGCGCAGCCGGACTCGCCGATCGCCGCGCTCGGCCTGGAGCTCCTCGAACAGCCGGCGGATCAGGTAGCCCTGGTCGGCCCGCTCGCGCAGCGGGGGCAGGCGCAGGCTGGCGCCGTTCAAGCGATAGAAGAGGTCCTCGCGGAAGCGGCCCAGGTCGATCAGCCCGCGCAGGTCGCGGTGGGTGGCGGCCACCACCCGCAGGTCGACCTTGAGGGGGCGGCTGGCGCCGATGGGCAGGACCTCCTGCTCGGCCAGCACCCGCAGCAGCCGGGTCTGCAGCTGCAGGGGCATGTCGCCGATCTCGTCGAGGAAGAGGGTGCCGCCGTCGGCCTGGGCGATCAGCCCCTTCATGCCCTTGCTGCGGGCGCCCGTGAAGCTGCCGGGCTCGTAGCCGAACAGCTCGCTCTCGATCAGCGATTCCGGCATGGCGGCGCAGTTGATGGCCACGAAGGGCTTGTCGCGGCGCCGGCTGGAATCGTGCAGGGCCCGGGCCATGCGCTCCTTGCCGGTGCCGGTCTCGCCGATCACCAGGATGTTGATGGGCTCGTTGCGCAGCCGGGCGGCCCGGGTCAGGGTGTCGCGCATCGCCGGGTCGTCGTCGGCCAGGGCCTCCAGCGGCGCCAGGCTGGCGTCCCGGCGGGGTGCCCGGCCGGCCGGGGCGCGGCGGCGCTGGGGCTCGATCAGGGTGGCGAAGTGCAGTTCGTGGTGACGGTGAGTGCGGAAGGCCCGCACCCGGTCGTCGCCGTAGTGCCGGCCGTCGAGGACTTCGCCGATCTCGGCGTCGAGCAGGTCCTGGACGTTCCAGTCCCGGAAGGGCCGGGCCTCGCCGGGCCCGGGCAGGGGCAGGTCGTGGTGGCGCAGCAACTTGCGCCCGGCGGTGTTGGCGGCCACCAGGGTGCCGTCCTCCTCGAGGGCGAGCAGGTAGCGTCGGTTGATCTGCACGAACTCCCGGGAACGATCCAGGCAGAGGATGTGGCGGCCGCCATAGCGCTGCAGGAAGTAGGCGTCCTCGATCATCCGCGCATAGTGCTTCACCACCTGCAGGGCGAAGGTCTGGGAGGCCTTGGACTCGGGGGACCGATAGGCCGAGATGTCGAGCACCGCCAGCAGCTGGCCGTCCGGGTCGAAGACCGGTGCCGCGGTACAGGTCAGGCGGATGTGGTGGGCGCTGAAGTGGTCGCTGTGATGGCAGGTCAGCGGCACGCGCTCCTGGATGCAGGTGCCTACCGCGCAGGTGCCGGCGTGCTCCTCGCTCCAGTCGGCCCCCAGGAAGAGGCCGGTGCGCTGGTGCTCGCGCTGGGCCTGGCGGTCGCCGAGGAACTGCACGGCGATCCCGCGGGCATCGGTGAGCAGCACCACGTAGTCCAGGGGCTGGACCTGGCGATGGAGCTGCTCCACCCCGGCCCGGGCCACCTGGATGAGGGCGTCGGCCTGGTCCTGGTGCTCGCGCAGGGTGCGATCGGGGACATAACGGGGCGGGCTGGGAGCGGCCGGGTCGAGCCCGAAGCGATCGATGCAGCGGCGCCAGGAGCGCTGGATCACCGCGTCCTCATCCCCCGAGGGCGCATCCAGCGAGCGCAGGATGGTCTGGACGTGCTGTCGCTGTGTCTGTGCGGTGCTCATGGTCATGGCCTTTGGTCGGCGCGTCTGGGTCTTGTCGTTGTCCTGCTCTCAAGGTACGGGGCCCGCCCGGGCCCGGTGATTCGACCTTCGTCGCCCTCGTTACAGCTGTAACGCTGCCTGTAAACGCGCTTGTCACGTCCAGTGTAATCCCCCGCGTTCCACCCGCCGCCTTTCCGCCCTGTCTCTCGCCTTCTGCGAGAAGGCTATCCCATTAAAAACAGCTGGTTATCCCGTTTTTGGTGAGTTCTGGCACGGAAGCTGCCTTGTCAGGGTGCGCGGCCTAGTGCCGCCCCGGCCACCGGGACGCGCCTCGCGCGCTTTCCAGGAACAACAAGAGGAGCCATGCCATGATCCCTTCCCCCAAGGCGACGACGCTCAGCCGGCGTCGCTTCCTCACCCTCTCCGGGCAGGGCGCCCTGCTCGCCGGCGGCCTGGCGCTGGGCGCCGGCAGCCTCTGGCCGAGCTGGGCCCTGGCCGACCCGGATCTCGCCGCCGGCCTGCTGCGCCTGGGCCGCGACATCTACCCCCACGAGGCCATCGCCGATCGCTTCTACCTCGAGCCGCTGCGCCCGCTGCTGGACAGCGACCGGACGCTGATCGCCGACGGCCTGGCCGATCTCGACCGCCGTGCCGAGGCGGCCCACGGCATGCGCTACGGCGAGATTCCCCGGGAGGCCGACCGGGTGGCGCTGCTGCGCGAGATCGAGGACGGCGACTTCTTCCAGAGGGTCCGCAACACCCTGGTGGTCGGGCTCTACGACAACCCCGAACTGTGGGAGCCGCATTTCGGCTACGAGGGCGCCTCCTGGCAGCAGGGCGGTTACCTGCATCGTGGCTTCAACGACCTGGTGATCGACTGGCTGTGAGCCATCCCTCACGCCATGACGCGACAACAACAACCGAATCGAGAGGAGAGACGCCATGACGACCCGCTTCGACCACGACGACGACGGCGTGGTGGTGATCATCGGCTCCGGGGCCGGCGGCGGCACCCTGGCCCATGCCCTGGCCCGCAAGGGCATCAAGAGCGTGGTGCTGGAGGCCGGCAAGCGCTACCAGATGAACGACATCGAGAACGACGAGTGGGAGATGTTCAAGAAGATCTCCTGGCTCGACGAGCGCATCACCGCCGGGCCCCGACAGCTCACCGAGACCTTCCCCAACCTGCCGGCCTGGATCGTCAAGGGCGTGGGCGGCAGCACCATCCACTGGGCCGGCGTCTCGCTGCGCTTCCAGCCCCACGAGTTCCGCCTGCACAGCGAGGTCGGCGACATTCCCGGCGCCAACCTGCTGGACTGGCCGATCTCCTATGAGGAACTCGAGCCCTACTACGTGCGCGCCGAGCGCCACATGGGGGTGACCGGCGAGTCCACCGGCATGCCCTATCACCAGTGGAACAACAACTTCAAGGTGCTGGCCGCCGGCGCCGAACGGGTGGGCTACACCCAGCTGCGCGCCGGCCCCATGGCCATCAACACCCAGGAGTACGACGACCGCGGGCGCTGCATGCACGCCGGTTTCTGCATGCAGGGCTGCCGCTTCGGCGCCAAGTGGTCGACCATGTACACCGACATACCCCGCGCCGAGGCCACCGGCCTGTGCGAGGTGCGCCCGCGCGCGATGGCGCTGAGGATCGAGCACGACGCCGACGGCCGGGCCACCGGGGTGGTCTATGCCGACGGCGACGGCAACCGGCACCGCCAGCGGGCCCGGGCGGTGTGCGTGGCCGGCAACTCCATCGAGTCGCCGCGCCTGCTGCTCAACTCCCATTCGTCGCTGTTCCCCGAGGGCCTGGCGAACTCGTCCGGCCAGGTGGGGCGCAACTACATGACCCACGCCACCAGCTGCATCTTCGGCGTGATGCCCAAGCCCGTGCACATGCACCGCGGCACCACCTTCGCCGGGATCATCTCCGACGAGGCGCGTCTCGATCGTTCCCGGGGCTTCGTCGGCGGCTACACCCTGGAGGTGATGTCGCTGGGGGTGCCCTTCTTCGCCAAGTTCATGGATCCCACCCACGCCGGCTGGGGGCGCGACATCACCACCGCCCTGGACAAGTACGACCATCTCTCCGGGGTGTGGATCTGCGGCGAGGACCTCCCGGTGGAGCGCAACGGCATCACGCTGCACGACACCCGTCGCGACCAGCACGGCCTGCCGGTGCCCATCGTCTACAAGGGCGACCACCCCAACGACGAGAAGCTGCGCCGCCACGGCGAACAGCAGGCCCGGCGCTGCTACGAGGCCGCCGGCGCCGAGCGCATCTTCCACGTCCCGGACTTCCCCACCAGCCACAACGTGGGCACCAACCGCATGAGCGCGCGCCCCGCCGATGGCGTGGTCAACCGCTTCGGCCAGACCCACGACATCGACAACCTCTTCGTCTCCGACGGCAGCCAGTTCACCTCGAGCGGCGCCGAGAACCCGACCCTGACCATCGTCGCCCTGGCGCTGCGCCAGGCCGACCACATCGCCGAGCGCATGCAGCGCCGCGAACTCTGAGCGGAGGATTCCCCATGCAACCGACCCGCGAACAACGGCTGTGGATGTATCGCCAGATGGTGACCAGCCGCCATCTCGAGGAGCGCATCGAGACGCTCTACATGGAGGGCAAGACCCCGGTGTTCAACATGGCCAAGGGGCCCATCCCCGGCGAGATGCACCTCTCCAACGGCCAGGAGCCCTGCGCGGCGGGCGTGTGTGCCCACCTCACGGCCGACGATGTCGTCACTGCCACCCACCGGCCGCACCACATCGCCGTGGCCAAGGGCGTGGACCTGGACGCCATGGTCGCCGAGATCTTCGGCAAGGCCACCGGCCTGGCCGGGGGCCGGGGCGGGCACATGCACCTCTTCGACGAGCGGGTGAACTTCTCCTGCTCGGGGATCATCGGCGAGGGCCTGGGCCCGGCGGTGGGCGCGGCCCTGTCCCGGAAGATGCAAGGAAAGCCGGGCGTCGCCGTGGCCTTCCTGGGGGAGGGCGCCGCCAACCAGGGCGCCTTCCACGAGGCCCTGAACCTGGCCGCCGTCTGGCAACTGCCGGTGGTCTTCGTCATCGAGGACAACGCCTGGGGCATCTCGGTGGCCAAGCAGGCCTCCACCGCCGTGCCGCGCAACGACCGGCGGGCCGCCGCCTACGGCATGCCCGGCCATCACGTGGCCGACAACGACGTGGAGGGCGTGTTCGCCGCCGCCGGCGAGGCCATCGCCCGAGCCCGGGAGGGCCAGGGGCCGAGCCTGATCGAGATCGAGACCGCCCGGCTGGCCGGCCACTTCATGGGCGACGGCGAGGACTATCGCCCCGAGGGCGAGAAGGACGGGCTCAAGGCTCGGGACCCGATCCCTCGCTACCGCGCCGCACTGCTCGAGGCCGGCCTGCTCGACGAGGCCGGCGATGCGTCGCTCGTTGCCGAGGCCCGGGAGCGCGTCGAGGCCGCCATCCGCTTCGCCCAGGACAGCGAGTTCCTGCCCCCGGAGGCGGCGCTGGACACCGTCTTCGTCTGATCGGGCACCGGATCGACAACAACAACCAGGAGCAATGCCATGAACACGATGCAAGCGGCGGTCTGGCACGGCCGCCAGGACGTGCGCCTCGAGACGGTGCCGCGTCCCGCGGCCCCGGCGGCGGGCTGGGTCCAGGTGCGGGTCCACTGGTGCGGGATCTGCGGCTCCGACCTCCACGAGTACCTGGCCGGGCCGGTGTTCATCCCGGTCGACGCGCCGCATCCGCTCACCGGCGCCCAGGGCCGGTGCATCCTCGGCCACGAGTTCTGCGGCGAGATCGTCGCGGTGGGCGAGGGCGTGGAAGGGCTGGCGCCCGGCCAGCGGGTGGCCGCCGATGCCTGCCAGCACTGCGGCGAGTGCGCCGACTGCCGGGAGGGCCGCTACAACCTCTGCGAGCGGCTGGCCTTCACCGGGCTGATGAACGACGGCGCCTTCGCCGAGTTCGTCAACGTGCCCGCCAACATCGTCTATGCGCTGCCCGAGGGGTTCCCCACCGAGGCCGGGGCGCTGATCGAGCCGCTGGCGGTGGGCATGCATGCCGTGCGCAAGGCAGGTCGAGTGGCGGGGCGCAGCGTGGTGGTGGTCGGGGCCGGGACCATCGGCCTGTGCACCCTGATGTGCGCCCGGGCCGAGGGCGCGGCGCGGATCATCGTCCTGGAGATGTCCGCCGCCCGGAAGGCCAAGGCCCGAGAGGTGGGCGCCGACGTGGTGCTCGACCCCAGCGAGTGTGATGCCATCGCCGAGATCCAGGCGCTCACCGGGGGACGGGGCGCCGAGCTGGCCTTCGAGTGCATCGGCCACAAGGACACCGCCAAGCTCGCCATCGATACCGTCCGCAAGGCCGGGCGGGTGGTGATGGTGGGCATCTTCGAGGAGCCCAGCGCCTACAACTTCTTCGAGCTGGTGGCCAGCGAGAAGGAGGTGGTCGGCTCGCTGGCCTACAGCGGCGAGTTCGCCGACGTCATCCGCCTGATCGACCAGGGCGTGCTGGACATCGAGCCGCTGATCACCGGGCGCATCACCCTGCCCGAGATCATCGACAAGGGCTTCGAGGAACTGGTCCACCGCAAGGACCAGAACGTCAAGATCATCGTGCAGCCCGCCGCCTGAGGCGGGCCGCCACGCCACCATCGAGGTGAAGACATGACTACCACGACTGCGACACGCAAGCTCACCATCGCCCGGGCCATGGCCGAGGCCACCGCCCAGGAGATGCGCGCCGACCCCAGCGTCTTCGTGATGGGCGAGGACGTGGGCCCCCTGGGCGGGGTGTTCGGCAACACCCGCGGGCTCCATGACGAGTTCGGTCCCGAACGCGTCCGCGACACGCCGATCTCGGAGACCGCCTTTATCGGCGCCGCCGTGGGCGCGGCCTCCGACGGCATGCGCCCCGTCGTCGAGCTGATGTTCGTCGACTTCTTCGGCGTGTGCATGGATGCCATCTACAACCTGATGGCCAAGAACACCTACTTCTCCGGTGGCCGGGTCAAGGTGCCCATGGTGCTGATGACCTCCACCGGCGGCGGCTACTCCGATGCCGGCCAGCATTCCCAGTGTCTCTACGGGACCTTCGCCCACCTGCCCGGCATGAAGGTGGTGGTGCCGAGCAACGCCTATGACGCCAAGGGGCTGATGACCGCGGCGATCCGCGACGACAACCCCGTGGTGTTCATGTACCACAAGGCGCTGCAGGGCATGGGCTGGCTGGGCACCGAGAAGGGCGCCACCGTGCCGGTGCCCGAGGAGGCCTACACCGTCGAGATCGGCAAGGCCGCCGTGGTCCGCGAGGGCCGCGACCTGACCCTGGTCAGCCTGGGGGCCGGCGTGCATCACTGCCTGCGGGCGGCCGGGGCGCTGGAGGACGAGGGCTTCGACGTCGAGGTGGTCGACCTGCGAAGCCTCGTGCCGCTGGACCGCGAGACGGTGCGCGCCTCGGTGGCCAAGACCGGCCGGCTGATCGTGGTCGACGAGGACTACCACAGCTTCGGCGTCAGCGGCGAGATCATCGCCAGCGTGGTCGAGCACGACCATCGCCTCAAGTCCGCCCCGGCCCGGGTGGCCTACCCGGACATCCCGATTCCCTTCGCGCCGACGATGGAGCAGTGGGCCCTGCCCGATGCCGACAAGATCGTCGCCGCTTTCCATCAGATGCTGCTCAACGACTGAACGAGGAGACCCCCTATGCAGACCGCGATTACCGTTCCCGAGGACCTCTGGGAAGGCGACGGCGAGGGCGTGATCACCGCCTGGCTGGTGAACGACGGCGCCGAGGTGGCCCAGGGGGACCTGGTGGCCGAGGTGATGGTCGAGAAGGCCCAGTACGAGATCGAGGCGCCCGTCTCCGGCGTGCTCGCCATCGCCAAGCAGGAAGACGAGGTGGTCGCCAAGGGCACCGCCATCGCCAGCCTGGAAGCCTGAGGAGGTCGTCATGACGACACCGACCCAAGCCGCCGCCCCCGAGGGGGCGGCCGGCCGGCCGCGCGAGATCCCGCTGCGCGGGATGCGCGGCATGATCGCCGCCAGGATGCGCGAGAGCCTGCAATCCAGCGCCCAGCTCACCCACCATGCCGACGCCGAGCTCGGCGCGGTGACGGCCCTGCGCCGGCACTGCAGCGCGCGGGGCCTGCCGTCCCCCTCGGTGCAGGACGTCCTGCTGCGCCTGGTGGTGCAGACGCTGGTCGAATTCCCGGCGCTGAACGCCACCCTGGAGGACAACCGCATCACCCAGCATCCCGGGGTGCACCTGGGACTCGCCGTGCCGCTGCCCGACGACCTGCTGGTCGCGCCGGCGCTGTTCGACGCCCAGGACCTGGGCCTGGGGGCGCTGCCCGGGGCCCGCCGCGACCTCGTGGACAAGGCCCGTGCCGGCCGGCTCGGCGTGCGCGAGCTGACCGGGGCCACCTTCACGGTCTCCAACCTGGGGCGTTCCCGGGTGCACCACTTCACGCCCATCCTCAACGTGCCCCAGGTGGCCATCCTGGGCATCGGCGGCACCCAGTGGCGGGCCTTGCCGGACGAGGACGGCGGGATACGCCTGGCCGAGGTGATCGGCCTGTCGCTGACCTTCGATCATCGTGCGGTGAACGGGGCGCCGGCGGCGGCCTTTCTCGATAGACTGGGGGAGCGCATCGAGACGCTCGCGCCCGATGCCTTCGACCACGAACTGATCCGTTGATCCGGGGGACACCATGGCCGGCCCGCTCGATTTCTCCAGCATGACCCTGCAACGCCCCACCGTGGAGGAGGGGCTCGTCGCCGAGGAAGCCCTGCTCGATATGGTCTGCCAGGGCGAAGTCGAGATCGGCTGGCTGGCCTGGTCGCCCCGGGACCGGGGCCTGGTGATGCCGCGTCGCCACGAGCGCCTGGCGGGGTTTCCCGACGCCCGCGACCGACTGGTGGAGCGGGGCTGGCCGATCCGCTTCCGCTCCACCGGCGGCACCCCGGTGCCGCAGAGCGAGGCGGTGGTCAACCTGGCGCTGGCCGTGCGCTGCCGGGTGGGCAGTTCGGCGGCGCACCTGGAGTGGGGCTATCACCGCCTGGGCGATCCCTGGTGCGACTGGCTCGAGGTCCTGGGCGTGGCGGATGCCGACCTGGGGCCGGTACCCGGGGCCTACTGCGACGGGCGCTTCAACGTGCGCATCGGCGGGCGCAAGCTGGTCGGCACGGCCCAGCGCTGGCGCCGGGTGCGGGGCTGCCGCGACATGGCGCTGCTGGTCCACGGCGCCATGCAGGTCGGCGACACCCCCGAGGCGCTGGTCGAAGTGGTCAACGCCTTCCAGGCCGCCATCGACGACCCCCAGCGCTTCCAGGGCGCGAGCCATGTGGCCCTGACCCAGGCGCTACCCGAGCTGGACCTCGACACCGCCATCCCCGACCTGCTGGCGCGCCTGGTGGAGGCCCGACCGGCACCTGCGTGAGGTGAAGGTGGCGGGCCCAGAGCCGACACTCTCCCGCCCGGTCATCCTGGCGTCCCCGGCTCGGCCATCGAGTCCGCCTCGGCGGCCGCCGCGGCCGGGCTATAGTGAGGGTAAGCGTCGGGAAACGGGATACCCCGGCAAGCGATGTCTCCGTCGCGGGAACGACCCGGATGGCCGCTTCCGGACGACTGGCATACCCGGCGCCAGGCCGGGACAGGTGAGGGATGTGGATCCGAAGATCCGTCAGGCATGGCGAAAGCACCTGCGTGGTTCGCTCGTCGGCCCCGACGACGAAGGCTATGACGACGCGCGCCGGGTCTTCAACGGCATGATCGACAAGCGGCCCGAGGCGATCGTGCGTTGCCGGGGCGTGGCGGACGTCATGGCGGCCGTTCGTTTCGCCCGCGAGGCGGACCTGCCGGTGGCGATCCGCGGCGGTGGCCACGGCGTCACGGGTAGCGCCGTGGCCGAGGGTAGCCTGGTGGTCGACCTGTCGGCCATGCAGGGGGTACGCGTCGACCTGGCCAGAGGGACCGCCCGGGCGGAGGGAGGAGCCACCTAGGGGAGCTTCGACCACGAGACCCAGGCCTTCGGGCTGGCGACCACCGGGGGGATCGTGCCCTCGACCGGTATCGCGGGACTCACCCTGGGCGGCGGGATCGGCTATCTCAATAGGAAGTACGGCCTCGCCTGCGACAACCTGCTGTCGGCCGATGTGGTCACCGCGGAAGGGAAGCTCGTGACCGCCAGCGCCGACGAGCGCCCCGACCTGTTCTGGGGGCTGCGCGGCGGGGGCGGCAACTTCGGTGTCGTGACGTCCTTCGAGTATCGGCTGCATCCCGTGGGACCGGTGCTCGGCGGCGAGCTCGTCTTTCCCCTGGACCGTGCCAAGGATGTACTGCGTGTCTACCGGGACTGGTCCCGCGCGGCTCCCGATGAGTTGAGGGCGGATGCCACCCTGCTCTCGGGACCCGAGGGTCCCGCCCTGGACGTCATCGTGTGTCATTGCGGGGATCTCGAAGAGGGCGAGAGGCTGGTTCGGCCCTTGCGCGCGATCGGTCCCCCCTTGCTCGATACCGTCGCCCCCGTTCCCTACGCGGTGGTGCAGAACCTGCTCACCGAGGTGTTCCGGCCCGGGCTGCGGCACTACTGGAAGGCGGGCTTCATGCGCGACTTCAGCGATGCGGCCATCGAGGCGATGGTCGACGCCTTCGCCGGTGACCTGCCATCCCCCTTCGCCGCGATCGCCATCGAGCACCTGGGCGGCGCGGTCGGCCGCGTGGGGAGCCAGGACACCGCCTTCGTCCACCGGCACGCCCAGCACAGCGTACTGGTCATCCACATGTGGCAGGACGACGAGGATTCCGGCGCCAACATCGAGTGGGGGCGCCGGTGCTTCCGGGCCGTGGCTCCCTTCCTGGAAGAGGGAGCCTACGTCAACTACCTGGGGGACGAGGGCGAGGCCAAGGTCAGGGCCGCCTTCGGCGCCAACTATCAACGGCTCGCGGCGCTGAAACGCCGCTATGATCCCACCAACCTGTTCCGCTTCAACCAGAACATCCCGGCGGCGCCGGGCTAGTCCCCCGCGTCAGTCCAGTGCCGCGTGGCTGGTCGTGGTGCCGGCGTCACCGCTCAGGCGGGAAGCTTCGTGTAATAGGTGATGACCTCTGATCTCACGCCGCCGGGGCCAACCTTGATCAAGCCGCCGCCCTGGATGTCGGTCCCCGGCACGGCCCACCAGCACCACGCCGTGAGCCCGTCCTCGGCTTCCTGGGTCACGACCTCCGAGAGTTCCATGAAGGGGTCTGAAAGCTGGCCGCCACGAAGCGAGCGAACGGTCTCCTTCAGTTCCGACAGATAACGGGAAAGCTCGTCCCGGGATATGACGCCGGCATTGGGGTCATCGAACCTGTAGTCTTCGGTGACGGCACCCAGGATGGTGTCGGCATCCCCCTTCGTCCAGCCCTCGGCATAGGCGCCAAGGTGATCGGCTGCATTCATTGCCATTCTCCTGTATCTCAGCCAGCGGCTTTCGTCCCGCTGCCCGAAGGCTGGCTCGTCGTGTCGTCGCGCTCCCGAGACGACGCACTAACCGCTTGCGGCTCTTCGCTCGCACCGGGAACCTGTTCTTCCGCCTGGGGGAGGAAGACGATGGATGTGTATCGAGAAGATCCACCGATGGCGGACATGCCGAAAGGTTCATCGCTCAGGCTGGATTCAGATTAGTACAGGTCGAGTCGGACCGGCGGCGGCCAATGGCCCCGTCGTCCTCAACTCGCAGGACCTGCGAGGCGAGATCGGTACGGTCCTGGGTGGAGGGCGACCGGGCTCGACGCCCTGCCGTGATCGCTTCTCTCGGGCATCCCCGTCCACGGTGTACGCCGAGCCTGCTAGAACTAAGGGACGACCCCGTGATGCCGACAGGCGCAGGGCAGATGCCCTCCTGTGGCCTCGCGGTTCCCATTCCCCCTGGGTGCCTGCGCACCCCTGACGGGAGGCCGGTATGAGCACATCCCCTAAATCCCAACCGGCCAGCGAGTACGTCGAGTTCTGGAACGATACCCTGGCCGAGAAGTTCAACCGCTACCAGCACATCCTGATGAATGGCCTCAGCTACCACAGCCGGGTGATCCTCGAGGACCTGGAGATCGAACCGGGTGCCCGGATCCTGGACGTGGGCTGCGGCTGGGGCGACACGGCCATCCAGCTGGCCCGGATGGCGGGGCCCCGGGGCGAGGTCCTGGGCATCGACTGCGTCGAGTCCTTCCTGGAGGACGCCCGCCGCCGCGCCGAGCAGGCCGGCGTCGACAACGTGCGCTTCGTGGCCGCCGACGTGGAGCGCTATCCGTTCCGGTCGGAGTTCGATCTCTGCTTCTCGCGGTTCGGCATGATGTTCTTCGAGCATCCCGTCGCGGCCATGCGCAACATCCACAAGGCGCTGCGCCCCGGCGGTGAGCTGATCTTCATCGTCTGGCGCGACATCGAGGCCAATCCCTGGCTGGGGCTGCCCAAGCGGGTGGTGCTCGACTTCCTGCCGCCCCCCGGGGAGGGCGCCCGAACCTGCGGCCCGGGCCCCTTCTCCATGGCCGACCCCGAGGTGGTGCGCCAGCAGCTGGAGATCGCCGGCTTCGAGGACATCGGCTTCGATCGCGAGGATGGTCCGGTGGAGGTAGGCGACTCGGTGGAGGAGGCGATGCGCTTCCAGCTCGCCCTGGGCCCGGCGGGGGAGGTATTCCGCGAGGCCGGCGAGGAGGCCGAGCGGCAACGCCCCGAGATCGAGGCGGCCCTGCGCGAGGCGCTGGCGCCCTTCGAGAAGGAGGGCAAGGTCGTCATGGGCTCGAGCTCCTGGACCGTCTGGGCCCGCAAGCCGCTGGACGAGGCGCCGTGACGCGTAGGCGCGTCCCGGCCGGGGCGGCCGTCTTATATTCGATAAAATAGAATATATTGGTCGAAATCGGTCTCTTTTGTTCGTCTGGGCCGTTAGTTAGAGTGCTAACAAGCCTGAAGCAACGGCCCCAACCGACGACACTCACAGGAGGCTGATCATGAACACCAAGCTGACCCTTTCCGCCCTGCTCCTCGCCGCCCTGCCGCTGGTGGCCCACGACGACAACGCCACCGAGCGTGCCCTGCAGCTGAACCAGGAGCCGCTGTCCACCCTGAGCCAGGGCGGCGCGACCGCGACGAGCGGCCCGGGAGCCGCCGAGATCGGCGGCGACAGCGAGACGATGCGCCAGGCTCGCGAGGCCCTGCAGGCTCGCGGCGGCGAGACGCGCTTCGCGGACTCCGGGGATGACCTGCGTCTCGGTCGCGAGGCCACGTCCTGAGGCCGAGGCGCCATGCCTGACGATCCGCAACGTCCTCGCCCCGCCCCCGTGCGGGGCGAGGCGCGTCTGGCTGTGGAAACCCGACAGGCTGCTAGAGGATCTCCCGGGTCGTCTCCACCACCCGCCCATCCACGGTGCGCTGCACCCTGTCCTCGATCTCGCTGCACAGCGACTCGACCTCCGGCACCGTCTGCCCCGCCACCACGAAGGTCCATTCGCTGGCTTCCCGATTGTTGCGTTCGGCGCTCTCGCATACCGCCACCGCCGGGTTGCGCCCGTAGCGCTGGTGCATGCCGTGCATGCGCTGGCGCTTCTCCTTGAGGGAGGCGCAGCCGGGCAGGGCGATCCGCAGGGTGAGAATGCCGATGTTCATGGTCGCACTAGCCCCGCTTGGTGCCGATCCCGATGTTCACCCGGCCGGTCAGCACCGCGGAGGCGTCGCGGCCGGCCCGTTCCCGGAGCCGGGCGTCCAGCTCCTCGAGGACCCGGGCCTGTTGCTGTTGCGAGAGGTCGGCGACCAGCTGGCCGGGAATGGGGTTGCTGCTCATCAGCCAGTCCCACAGCGCCTGGCCCGTCGCGAACCCCAGCCTCTCGGTGACCCGTTCCACGCGAACGTCCCGCAGGCCGGCGGTGATCAGCCGGTGACGCAGCTTGTTGGGGCGGGCGAGCTGGAACGGCAGCGGCGGCGGATCCCGGGGAAGATCGGGAAACGCGGGCACGGCCGCCTGGATGGCGTCCATCATGAAACGGATGACGTCCACTTCCTCGGGCAGGCCGAGGGTGATCACGACCACCGTGCCACCCGGCCGGGTGACGCGCACCATCTCGGCCAGGCCGGCGATCGGGTCGGGGAAGAGCATGACGCCGTACTGCGACCCGGTCATGTCGAAGGTGTCGTCGTCCAGCTGGAGGGCACAACCGTTCATGACCCGGGCCGTGAGATTCTCGTACCCTTCCTGTCGGGCCCTGGCCTTGAGCCGCTCGACCATGGCGGGGGAGACGTCGATGGCGGTGACGCGGGCACCCAGCCGGGCCGCCGGCAGGCTCAGGGCGCCGGTGCCGCAGGCCACGTCGAGAAACGACATGCCGGGGGCGAGGCCGGCGCGACGCAGGGCCTCGTGCCCCAGCCACAGGTGCGTGGGCGTGACGATCCGATCATAGCCCGCCGCGAGGCTGCTCCAGGCATCGCGGATCGGGTCGAGGTCGAGAATGGGCATGGCGATTCCCCTGAGCGTCGGACGAGGTGCCGCCCACCACCAGGCTGCTCAATGGCTCGTCACCTTCATTGTAGAGCGCGAACCTCGATTGCCTGACATGGAACGATGAACGAGGACGCGACCGGCTCCGGGAGGGTCCGGCGGCCTGTCCTCGACGCCCCGTGCCGGGGAAGGGGGCGCCGGGAGTCCATCAGGGGCTCGCCGACGAGGGGCCGGAAGGCGGGTCGGGAGCATCGGCGTCCAGCGCCATGCGCACCATGGCAACGGAGCCGGCGTCGCTGCGCCGAACCCGCTCCACCCGGAAGCCGAGCCGTTCGTACAGCCGGCGGGCGCCGGTGTTGTCGGCATGGACCTCCAGCCAGAGCCTTCGGAACCCCAGGGTGTCGAAGCACAGGCGGATGACCGCCTCGACGGCGCGGCGGCCGATGCCATGCCCCTTGCGGGTGACCACGATCCGGCGCAGCAGCATTTCGCGTTCCTGGCTGGCCAGGCCCTGAAGGATCACGTACCCCACGGGCTCGGCCCGGTCGTCCTCGATGATCAGGTGAGAGCAGTCCTCGCGGTCGATGCAGGCCAGGTGGTCGGTCCGCGACCAGGCCTCGATGTGGCGGCGGTTTTCCGGCGCCGATTCGGCGCGGCACACGAAGGCGATGTCGCCGGGCAGGGTGGGGCGCAGGCGCAGGTCTGCCGCCTCGAGCCCCTCGCGGCCTGTGTCCTCCCCTCGACGCGGCAGCTGGTTTGCTGCGGCGTCATGGCCTCCCGGGCGGCCGAAGGGGCGAGGGCGAACCCGGAACCAGCTCAGGACCACCAGGCCGCCGAACAGCGTGTAGAGGAGGAGGAAGACCCAGGCCGGGGCCTCGTAGAACAGCAGCCGGTGCAGCCAGTAGGCGATGAAGGAGCCCGCATACACGACGTCTCCGGCCTTCTCCCGCAGCGCCATCTCCCAGGCGGTGAGGGGGCAGAGGGCGCCCAGCCAGGCCTGCAGCACCACGACCCCGATCGCCAGCAGGTGGGCGAGGCGGAACCAGGGGTTGCGCACCCAGTGCCAGGCGCGCCACTTGCCGATCAGCGTCAGCGCCAGGCCCAGGATCACGAACAGCACGAAGGCCGCATGGATCACCAGGATGGCGTCCGCCGCCAGGGAGTAGAGCAGGCGAGGATCCATGGTGTCACGCCTCTCCGGGGGCGATGTGCTCAGAGGTGTCGCCGGCGGTGGCCCGGTAGGATCAGCGCCCGCGCATGACCCGCACCACATCGGCCAGGGTGGCCAGGGCGATCTCCGCCGGCGTCTTGCTGCCCAGGTCCAGGCCGATCGGCATGCGGATGCGTCCCAGCGCCTGCTCGTCCAGGCCGCCGGTGCGCCGCAGCCGCTCGGCGCGCTTCTCCGAGGTGCGCTTCGACCCCATGACGCCGATGTAGAAGGCCTCGCCGCGGACGGCCTCGAGCATGGTCAGGTCGTCCAGGCGCGGGTCATGGGTCAGCGCGACCACCGCCGTCGCGCGATGGGCGCCCTCGCGGCGCAGGAACTCGCTCGGCAGCTCCCGGAGGCAGCGGGCATCGCCGGCCTCGAAGCCGTCCCAGGCCTCGGGGCGGGGATCGCAGACCACCACCTCGAAGCCCAGTGCCCGGGCGAACTGCACGCAGTACTGGGCGACCGGCGAGATCCCGGCGATCAGGAGTCGGGCGGCGGGACCCACGCGGATACGCACCGTCTCTTCGTCGCGTTCCACCCGGGGGCCCGTGGCCTCGGCCGCGGCCCAGCGGCTGCGGCCGTCGCCAAGGGCCAGGCGACGCGCTCGCGGCTGGCCGACCCGCAAGGCCTCGGCATAGGCGTCGAGCTCCCTGGCCACCTCGAGATGGGTGGCATCGGCCGGCCAGTGTTCGATCAGCACCTCGAGCCGCCCGTCGCAGGGCAGGCGCACCCGCTCGCCGCCCAGCGCATCGGCGCCGTCGCCGTAGACGGCGATCTGGGCGGGTGCCCGGAAGGCCCCGCCGTCGAGCCGCGCCAGGAAGTCTTCCTCCACGCAGCCGCCGGACAGCGAGCCGACGTGCCGGCCGTCGGCCCGGGCGACCAGCAGGGCCCCGGGCTCGCGGGGCGCCGAGCCGAAGGTCGACAGCACCGTGCACCACCAGAGGTCGTGGCCGGCGGCGTGCCAGCGCCGCGCGGCCTCGACCACTTCCACATCCAGGGCGCGCACGGTCAGGCCTTGAGCTGGTCGCCGATCGGCAGCCGACGGATGCGCCTGCCGGTGGCGGCATGGATGGCGTTGGTGACCGCCGGGGCGAGCGGTGGCACCCCGGGTTCGCCGACGCCGGTCGGCGCCTCGGCGGAGGACAGGATATGCACCTCGATCCGGGGCATCTCGTCGAGTCGCAGCACCCGGAAGCCGTCGAAGTTGTCCTGCTGGACCCGGCCGTTCTCGAGGGTCAGCTCGCTGTGCAGCGTCGCCGCCAGGGCGAAGCCGATGCCGCCCTCCATCTGGGCGCGGATCATGTCCGGGTTGATCGCCAGGCCGCAGTCCACGGCACAGACCACCCGGTCGACCTCGAGCCGGCCGTCGCCGTGCACGGAGACCTCCGCGACCTGGGCGACGAAGCTGCCGAAGGACTGGTGGACGGCGATGCCGCGGCCGCGACGCACGCCCTCGGCGCCCGCGGCGAGGGACGACGACCAGCCGGCCTTGTCGGCCGCCAGGTCGAGCACGCCGCGCCAGCGGGGATGCTGGGGGAGCCGTTCGCGGCGATAGCGATAGGGGTCCTGGCCCGCCGCCACGGCGGCCTCGTCGATCAGGCTCTCGGTGGAGAAGGCGGTGTGGGTGTGGCCCACGGAGCGCCACCACTGCACCGGCACGCCGATGTCCCGGGGGGTGTGCAACTCGACGTTGAGCGTCGGCACGGCATAGGGCAACTCGGCGATGCCCTCGACCGAGGTGGGGTCGATGCCGTCCTGGCCCATCATCGACTCCATCGGCGTGCCCATCATGATCGACTGGCCGACCAGGCGCTGGTGCCAGGCCGTGAGCCGTCCGTCGGCGTCGAGCCCGAGCCGGGCGCGATGCAGGTTGAAGGGGCGGTAGTGGCCGCCGCGGGTATCGTCCTCGCGGGTCCAGACCATCTTGATCGGCGCGTCCTGGCCATGGGCGCGGGCGGCCTGGGCGATGGCCGCCGCCTCCAGCACGTAGTCGCTGACCGGGTTCGCCCGGCGGCCGAAGCTGCCGCCGGCATAGAGCTGGTGGATGGTGACCTGCCGGGGAGACAGCCCGAGCAGGTTGGCGACCTGCTGCTGATCCATGGTCTGCCACTGCTCGCCATTGTGGATGGTGCAGTGATCGTCGCCGAGCTCCACCACGCAGTTCAGCGGCTCCATGGCCGCATGGGCCAGGTAGGGCACCACGTACTCCGCCTCGATGACCCGGGCCGCCTCGTCCAGCGCCGTCTCGGCGTCGCCGCGCCGAGTGACCGGCTGGCCGGGCCGGCCGGCCCGCTCCCGGTAGTCGGCCTCGAGCGCGTCGGTGCTCAGGGTGAGGGCGTCGCTGTCGTCCCATTCGAGGGTCAGCGCATCGCGCCCCCGGATGGCGGCCCAGGTATTGCGTGCCAGCACGGCGACCAGATCGCCGTCCCGGGTCGGGGAGGGGAAGCGCACGCTGGCCACCACGCCGGGCACCTGGAGTGCCTCGCCATCATCGACGCTCGCCAGCCGGCTGCCGAAGCGCGGCGGATGGGCCGGCACGGCGATCAGCATGCCCTCGAGCCGGACGTCCTGGGTGAAACGCGCGCTGCCGTCGGTCTTGGCGGGGCCGTCCTGACGGTGCAGCCGTTGCTTGCCGATCAGCGTGAACCGGTCGGGCGTCTTCAGGGTGACCGACGCCGGCACCGGGAGCATCGCGGCGGCCTCGGCCAGTTCGCCGAAGCCGAGTTCGCGCCCGGAGGCCTCGTGGAGGACCCGGCTGTCGCGCACGGTGAGCCGCTCGGCCGGCACGTCGAGCCGGGCGGCGGCGGCCGACACCAGCATGGCGCGGGCCGTGGCGCCGGCCTGGCGCATCTGCTCGAAGGCGTTGGCGATGGAGGTGCTGCCGCCGGTGCCCTGGAGGCCGAACAGCAGGTTCTTGTAGCGCTGGGTGTCCGCCGGGGCGCCCTCGACGCTCACCCGCTGCCAGTCGGCATCCAGTTCCTCGGCGACCAGGGTCGCCAGGCCCGTGTAGGTGCCTTGACCCATCTCCAGGTGCTTGGCGATCACCACGACCTCGCCGTCGGTCATCACGCGCAGGAAGGCGTTGGGCGCGAACGCGCCGTCTTGCCCGGCCGCCAGGCCCTGGCCGCCGCGGCCCGACAGGGGAGCCAGGTAGAGCCCCAGGGCCAGGCCGGCGGTGCCCTTCATGAAGCCGCGCCGGCTGACGTTGATCATCCGCAGTTCGGCCGCGGCCTCGGGCCGATCCTGCCGTTTCGCCAGTGCATGCATCAGGAGACCTCCTGGCCGAGCGAGGCCGCCGCCGCGTGGATGGCGGCGCGTATGCGGACGTAGGTGGCGCAGCGGCAGAGGTTGCCGCCCATGGCGCCGTCGATGGCGGCATCGTCCGGCGACGGGTTGTCGCGCAGCAACGCGGTGGCGGCCATGATCTGGCCGGACTGGCAGTAGCCGCACTGGACCACGTCCAGCTCGCGCCAGGCCTGCTGGACGCTGGACCCGGTCGGGTCGTCGGCCAGGGCCTCGATGGTGGTGACCTCACGCTGGCCCACGGCCGAGATCGGCGTGATGCAGCTGCGGGTGGGCTGGCCGTCCAGGTGCACGGTGCAGGCCCCGCAGAGGCCGCGGCCGCAGCCGTACTTGGTGCCGGTGAAGCCGACGAGATCGCGGATCGCCCAGAGCAGGGGCATGTCATCCGGGGCATCGAGCTCGTGGGTCTCCCCGTTGATGGTCAGGGTCGTCACGGTCGTTCTCCTCGTCATTCGTGGCGATGACTCGGGTCAGTGTAGTTCTCTGCCCGGAGGTCCACCGGGTGGTGGTGGGACTCAGGGGCGAGGGGGCAAGGCGGCCAGGTCCGCGGCCACGTCGATATCGACGTGGATGCCGGGATCGTCGACCTCGATCTCGCGGCACTGCGAGGGGTGGCGGGCGATGACGCCTCGCGCCCCCTCGTCGCCGGCCAGGGTCGCCAGCTCGGGCCAGTGGTCCCGGCCGAACAGCACCGGATGGCCCGGTCGGCCGGCATGGCGGGGACGAACGATCCGCTCCCTGGCGGCATGGCCTCGCAAGCGTTCCAGCGTCCCGGCGCGAAGGCAGGGCATGTCGCCGAGCAGCACCGCGGCGGCCGCGACCCCGGCCAGCTCGCCGTCCTTCGCCAGGGCGGCGAAGGCGTCGGCGAGGCTCGCCCCGAGGCCGTCGTCGGCATGGCCGGCGCGGATGACGGGGATGTCGTCCGCCAGGCCCAGCGCACGGGGATCGTCCTCGTCGCGGATCACCACGCGCAGCGTGGCGAACGCCGCGGCGGCATTGGCCACCGTGGCCGCCAGCAAGGGACGGCCGTCGGGCAGGGCGGCCAGGCGCTTGTCCCGGTCGCCGAAACGCCGGGACGCCCCGGCGGCCATGATCACCGCCACCACGCCCCCGGTGGCGCGATGGTTGGCCTGGCTCACAGCCTGACCAGCATCTTGCCGCGGTTGGCGCCCTCGAACAGCTTGAGGAAGGCGTCCGGCGTGCGTTCCAGGCCCGCTTCCACGGTTTCCTCGTAGTCCAGCTGGCCGCTCTCGACCCGCGGGCCGATTTCCTCGAGGAACGTCGGGTAGTGGGCCCAGTGATCGAAGACGATGAAGCCTTCCATGCGGGCTCGGCGGATCAGCAGCATCGCCAGGTTGCCGGGGCCGGCGCTGGGGGTGGCCTCGTTGTAGCGGGCGATCATGCCGCACACGGCGATGCGCGCGCCGACCCGGAGGGTGTTCAGCGCCGCCTCCAGGCAGACACCGCCGACGTTCTCGTAATAGACGTCGAAGCCCTCGGGGCAGGCCTTGCGCAGGGCCTCGGTGAGCTGGGCGGCATCCTTGCCCTTGTAGCTCACCGCCTTGACGCCATGGGATTCCAGCCAGTCGAGCTTGTCCTGCGAGCCGGCGATGCCGACCACGGTGCCGCCCTTGGCCTTGGCCAGCTGTACGGCCAGCGACCCCACCGCGCCGGCGGCGCCGCTGACCAGCACGTTGTCGCCTTCCTGCATCCCGGCGATGCGGTTCAACCCGGTCCAGGCGGTCATCCCCGGCATGCCCAGCACGCCCAGGTAGGCCTGCTCCGGGACCTCGAAGGCGGGCAGCGGCTCGAGTCGGCTGCCGGGGAACTGGGCGATGTCGCGCCAGCCGCCCATGTGGCGCACCCTGGTGCCCACCGGGAAGGCCGCGTCGCGGGTCTCGATCACCTCGCCGATGGCGGCGCCCTCCAGCGGCGCGCCCAGCTCGAAGGGCTCGATGTAGGTGGTCACGCCGCTCATGCGGCCGCGCATGTAGGGGTCCACCGACAGCCAGGTATTGCGCACCCGTACCTCGCCCTCGGCCAACGCCGGCAGCGCGGTCTCGCGCAGTTCGAACAGGGCCCGTGCCGGGGCGCCCTGGGGATGGTCGTTGATGGTGAAGTAGCGTGACTGCATGTCGTGTCTCCGTCCTGGAAATGATGTGGCGATGGCTCAGCCTACGCCAGGCTGGGCATCCCCCGCCAACGTCGACGGGAAGGCTCCTCAGGCCTTGAGCGAGGCCATGTCGATGACGAAGCGGTAGCGCACGTCGCCCTTCTCCATGCGCTCGAAGGCGGCGTTGATGTCCTGGATGTCGATCGTCTCGGTCTCGCAGCGGATGTCGTGCTCGGCGCAGAAGTCGAGCAGCTCCTGGGTCTCCTCGATGCCGCCGATCAGCGAGCCGGCCAGCACGCGGCGCTTGAACACCAGGTTGAAGCCCTCCACGGCCGGCTCCACGGGGTCGAGCAGGCCGACCAGGATGTGGGTGCCGTCGTACTTCAGGGCCGCCAGGTAGGGATTGAGGTCATGCTGGACCGGGACGGTGTCGAGCATGAAATCGAAGGTCTCGGCCACCGCTTCCATCTGCGCGGGATCGGTGGAGACGACGACATGGTCGGCGCCGTGCCGGCGGGCTTCCTCGACCTTGGCCTCGGAGCGGGTGAACACGGTCACCTCCGCGCCGAGGGCCTTGGCCAGCTTGACGCCCATGTGGCCGAGGCCGCCCATGCCGATCACCCCGATCCGGTGGCCGGCCTCGACGCCGTAGTGCCTGAGCGGCGAGTAGGTGGTGATACCGGCGCACAGGATCGGCGCGGCGGAGGCCAGGTCGATGCCCTCGGGCATGCGCAGCACGAAATGCTCGCTCACCACGATGCGGTCCGAGTAGCCGCCCTGGGTGAAGTGGCCGTCCCGGCGGTCGTCGCTGCCGTAGGTCATGGTGAAGCCCTCGAGGCAGAACTGCTCGACGCCGTCCCGACAGGGCTGGCAGTGGCGGCAGGAGTCGACCATGCAGCCGACGCCGACCAGGTCGCCGACCCGGAAGCGGCTCACCTCGTCACCCACGGCAGTCACGCGGCCGACGATCTCGTGGCCGGGCACGATGGGATAGCGGGTCATGCCCCAGTCGTTGCGGGCGAAGTGAAGGTCGCTGTGGCAGACGCCGCAGTAGAGGATCTCGATGGCGACGTCGTCCGGGCGTGGCCGGCGGCGCTCGAAGGTGAAGGGGGCCAGCGGCTGGTCGGCGGCATGGGCCGCATAGGCGAGGGTCTGGCTCATGGGGAAGTCTCCTCTCGATCGGTGTCACCTCGGGGCGAGGTCGGGGACAGTATGCGGAGAGGAGAGATCGCCTGGGACCGACGTTCCTCCGGCATTCTTGCCCGTTCCTCCGAGAGCGGTCGTTCCCTCGACATCGAGGCCCGGAAAATGGGCATAATCGTCCCGTCCGAATCATGGAGTCCAGGATGACAGCAGATGCCCCCGCCCAGGCCCTGGTCGAGCTGATCGCCCCGCTGGTCGAGCGCGACGGCTATACCTCGACGCCGCTGCCGGCGGTGGCGCTGATGGCCATGCACCGGCCGTGCGAGCGTACGCCGCTGATGTACGAGCCGAGCCTGATCATCGTCGCCCAGGGCCACAAGATCGGCTATCTCGGCGACCGCGAGATCCATTACGGCCCCGGCCAGTACCTGGTGCAGACGCTGCCGCTGCCCTTCGAGTGCGAGACCCATGCCTCCGCCGAGGCGCCGTTGCTGGGCATGGCGGTGCGCCTCGATCCGGGGCTGCTCGGCGAACTGGTGACGGCCATGGGCGAGGGCGGCGAGGAGGGGGAAGAGGCTCCCGTGCCCATGGCCTCGGTGTCGATGACCGGGGGGATGCAGGGCGCGGTGGCTCGGCTGTTGAAGGCCCTTCACGACCCCGGCGAGACCGCCGCCATGGGGGAGCTGCGGGTACGGGACCTGGTGTTCGAGGCGCTGCGCGGCCAGCAGGGTCCGGCGTTGCGTGCCCTGGTGCGGCATCAGGGGCATTACTCCCGGATCGTCCAGGTGCTGTCCTGGCTGCATGCCCACTTCGCCGAGGAGGTCTCGGTGGAGGCCCTGGCGCGCCGGGCCAGCATGAGCCTGTCGACCTTCCACCAGCACTTCAGGGAGATCGCCCAGGCGTCCCCGCTCCAGTACCTGAAGCGGTTGCGACTGATCAAGGCACAGCAACTGCTCGTCCAGGAGAACCGCAACGTGAACCAGGCCGCCGAGGCGGTGGGGTATCGCAGCGTGTCCCAGTTCAGCCGCGACTACAAGCGTTGCTTCGGCACCGCTCCGCTGCGGCATCGCAAGGAGGAACGCGCACGGCAGGTGTCCTGAGCCCCGCCCGCCCTCGTCGAACGGCGCGACGGACGCCCGACGCCTTCGCCGGGTTCAGGCGGACTGTTCGCCCTGGTGCGCCAGTGCCGAGGGCGATCGGCAGCCGACGATCGCCGGCGCCTCGTGGATCAGGTCGGGGTCGGTCAGCGCCTCGACCATGAAGAGGGCGAAGTCCACGCGCCGGGTCAGGTTGCTCTCGAGGATGGGATCGCCCACGTGCCGGCTCCAGACGGGCAGGCCCTGGCTCTCGCCCTCCTCGAGATCGCTGCCCCGCACCACCGTCCATCGCGCCTCGCTGGCGAAGATTCGCCGACAGGCCTCGACCTGGTCGTCGATATCGACCAGGCGCAGCGTCCGGGCCAGCCAGCCGACGATCGCGAGGCCCCGGGTGAAGGTCTTCGAATAGACATCCTGGCCATCCCTGGAGATGTGCCAGCCGCAGGAGAACACCAGGCGGGCGTTCGGTGCCGCATGATCCAGCACCGCCTGGGCGGTACCGGACGAGTAGTCGTTCACCCCCCAGGGCACCAGCACCGTGAGGACGCCATCGGCGCCCGCCACCGCCTGGCGGATGACCCGGGGATCGTTGGTGGGGCCGGGCACGACGGTGATCCGTCCCCGGAAGCGGTCGAGCTTGCCGACGCTCTTGGGACGACAGACGCCCACGACCTCATAGCCGCGTTCGAGACAGTGCTCGATCATGTACTGGCCGAGCTTTCCCGATGCTCCGATGATGCAGACTCTCATGGCGTCCCAGGGGCCCCGTCGACGGTGAGGACCGCCAGTATGGCAGCGGCCGGGAGCGATGTCGCCGTCGCCGGCTCGGACGCCGGCGCCGGGGGCAAACGCCGTCCGGTCATCCCGGACGGACTAGTCGGGAGCCAGCAGCTTCTCCACGGTGATCGGGAGGTCACGCAGCCGCCTGCCGGTGGCGTGGTAGACGGCGTTGGCGATGGCCGGCGCGACCCCGGTCAGGCCGATCTCGCCGACGCCGCGGGCGCCGAACTCGTTGAAGCGGTAGTCCGGATAGTCGAGCAGCTCGACGTCGATCTCGGGCACGTCGGCGTGGACCGGGATGCGGTAGTCGGCGAGGTTGGCGTTGACCAGCCGGGCATCCCGCGGGTCGTGGACGAGGCCCTCGAGCAGGGCCATGCCCAGCCCCATGACGATCGCCCCTTCCACCTGGTTGCGCGCGGCGACGGGGTTGATGGCGCGGCCGATATCGATGTGGCTGACCACCCGGGCCACCCGCAGCCGGGAGATGCCCGGGTCCCAGCGCACCTCGACGAAGTGCGCGCCGAAGGATCGGAAGCTGTATTCCCGGCGCTCGTCCCCCGGGGCCGCGCTGCCCTCGCCGGTGACGTCGGAACGCCCCAGTCGGGCGAGGATCTCGGCGAAGTCGGCTCGCCGGCCGTCGGCCACCAGGGCCCCGGCCTCGACCGCGAGGGAGGCGGGATCGAGCCCCGCGAAGTCACCGCCCGCCCGGGTGGCCTCGGCCTTGAGCGCCGCCAGGGCGTCCCGGGTGGCGGCGGCGACCGCCGGCAGGGTGGAGGCGGTGGTCATCGACCCGCCGGAGAGCGGGCCGGCGGGCAGCTCGGTGTCGCCCAGCCGGACCTCGATGCGCGCCATCGGCACGCCGGTGAGCTCGGCCACCGTCTGGGCGACGATGGTGTAGGTGCCGGTGCCGATGTCCTGGGTGCCGCAGGCCGCGAGCACCGAGCCATCGGCGCGCAGCGTGACCCGGGCCGCGCAAGGCTGGCGTCCGGCGAACCAGGTGGCCGCGGCCATGCCCTGGCCGATGATCTCGTCGCCGTCGCGCATCGCGCCGATGCCCGGGTCCCGCGTCGCCCAGCCGAACCGCTCGGCGGCGCCTTCCAGGCAGCGGTCGAGGTGCTTGCTGGACCAGGGCAGGCCGCTGCGCGGGTCCTGGTCCGCGTAGTTCTTCAGGCGCAGGGCCAGCGGGTCCATGTCCAGGGCCACGGCCAGCTCGTCGATGGCGCTCTCCAGCGCGAACAGGCCGGACGCCTCGCCCGGGGCCCGCATCGGGCAGGGCGTGCCGTGATGGACCCGCTGCAGGCGCTGGTGGACCGCGACGCTGTCGCAGGCGTAGGCGCTGGGCGTGGCGCCCCCGCAGGCATCGATGTAGCGATCGACCATCGAGGTGGCGGTGAGGCTGTCGTGCTGGATCGAGACCAGGCTGCCGTCCCGTTCGGCGCCGAGGCGGATGCGCTGGCGCGAGGCGGGGCGGTGGCCGGTGGTCATCATGTCCAGTTGGCGCGGCAGTACCGTCCTGACGGGGCGGCCCAGCAGCCGCGCCGCCGCGGCGGTGGCGACGGCATGAGGCCACATGAACAGCTTGTTGCCGAAGCCCGAGCCGATGTAATGGGAGATCACCTCGACCCGCTCGATCGGCAGGTCGAAGATCCGCGCCAGGGCGTTGCGCTGGTAGAAGACGCCCTGGGTCGATTCGTGGACGACCAGCCGCCGGTCCGGCTCTCGCCACTCGGCCAGGGTGGCGTGGGGCTCCAGCGGGACATGGCTCTCCGGCGCCATGGTGTAGGTCCTGTCGAGGATCACCGGCGCCAGCCCGAACGCCAGCTCGGGCTCGCCGCGGGTGTAGTGGCGTACCGCCTCGCCCTCGTCGTCGCCGGTCGCCAGGCCGGTCACGACGCCGGCTTCCCGGTGGTAGCGGGCCTCCACCCGGAAGGCCGCGGCCCGGGCCTGTTCGAGGGTCTCCGCCACCACCAGGGCGATGTACTGGCCGTGGTAGTGGATGCGGTCGTCCTCGAAGGGCAGGCGAACCTCGCTGACCGCGTCGCCTTGGCGCATGCTGTTCGGCGAGCGATGCAGGTCGGGGAAGTGGCCGTGGTGGAGGATGTCGACGACGCCGGGCATGGCCCGGGCGGCGTCGAGCGTCAGCGACTCGAGCGTGCCGTGGGCGATGCTCGCCGGCACCGGGTAGCCGTGGAGCATGCCCTCCAGGCGATGGTCGACGGTATAGTCGGCGCGGCCGGTGAGCTTGTCCTCGCCGTCGATGCGCGGCGTGCGCCGGCCGACGACATGAGGCTCGGGGGTGGGGCTCATGTGTCGTCCTCCCGGTGGGCCCGGGCGGCGTCGCGCAGCGCTCGCACGATGGCCTGGCGCGCCAGCGGGATCTTGAAGGCGTTGTGGGCGAGCGGCGCGGCATCGGCCAGGGCGAGGTCTGCCGCCTCTTCGAAGGCGGCGGTGTCGGCCCGTTTCCCCGCCAGCAGCGCCTCGGCCGCGTGGCAGCGCCAGGGCTTGGTGGCCACCCCGCCCAGCGGCAGGCGCTGCTCGCCGATCAGGTCCTCGTCCAGGGACAGCATGGCCCCGGCTGAGGCCAGGGCGAACTCGTAGGAGGCCCGGTCGCGCAGCTTGACGTAGGCCGCGCCCAGCGGCTTCAGGGGCGGCGCCAGGGTGACGGCGACGATCAACTCGTCGCCGAGCTCGTGCTCGAGATGGGGGGTGGCGCCGGGCAGCCGGTGGAAGTCGGCGACATCGACCTCGCGCTCGCCGTTCGGGCCCTGCAGGCTGAGGGTGGCCCCGATGGCGGCCAGGGCCACGCACATGTCGGAGGGATGCACCGCCACGCACCGGTCGCTGCCGCCGAGCACGGCGTGCATGCGGTTGACGCCGGTCAGGGCGTCGCAGCCGCTGCCCGGCTCGCGCTTGTTGCAGGCCGCCGTGGGGTCGCGGAAATAGGGGCAGCGGGTGCGCTGCATGAGGTTGCCGCCGACGGTGGCCATGTTGCGCACCTGGGACGAGGCGCCGGCCAGGATCGCCTGGGACAGCAGGGGATGATCGGCGAGCACGTCCGGGTGATAGGCGAGGTCGGTGTTGGTCACCAGGGCGCCGATGCGCAGGCGGTCGTCGTGGAGACGCTCGACGTCCTTCAGCGGCAGGGCGTTGATGTCGATGACCCGGGCCGGGCGCATGACATCCAGCTTGACCAGGTCGAGCAGGGTGGTGCCGCCGGCCACGAAGGCACCGGTGGGCTCCCCCCGGCGGCATTCCAGCGCGCGTTCGACGCTGTCGGCCCGGGCGAAGGCGAAGGGCCTCATGCCTCGTCCCCCTCCTGGCCGTGCAGGCGGAGGCGGGCGTCCTGGATCGCCGCGAGGATGTTCTGGTAGGCGCCGCAACGACACAGGTTGCCGCTCATCGCCTCGCGGACCGTGCACACATCGCCGGCGACCCGGGGATCCTCCAGCAGCGCCACGGCGGACATGATCTGGCCCGGGGAGCAGTAGCCGCACTGGAAGGCGTCATGGTCGAGGAAGGCCTGTTGCACCGGATGCAGGCGATCCCCCTCGGCCAGCCCCTCGATGGTGGTGATGGCCTGACCCTCGCACATCACGGCCAGGCGCAGGCAGGCATTCATCGCCCGGCCATCGACATGCACCGTGCAGGCCCCGCACTGGCCGTGGTCGCAGCCCTTCTTGGTGCCGGTCAGGCCCAGTCGCTCGCGCAGCACGTCGAGCAGGATGGCGTTGGGAGCAACCTCGACGGTGACCGGGGCGCCGTTCAGGGTCAGGCGGACGGGCACGGTCGCCTCCGGGGAATGATCGTGAGTCTCCAGCATGCCGGCTCCTCATCGGGCATCGTCGCGTGGGGCAACGTGACGACACCGGCAGGCCCTGCCGCCGGGCAAGGCGAATGACTCTCAAGCTAGGTGAGGTTGCCGGAGGGGACAAGGCGTCGGCTGGCGGCGCCGGGTCGGGAAAGAGGGCGCGCCGGCGCCTGGGCGGTCCCCCGCCGTCAGATGCGCTGGATATCGATCACATAGCCGATGATGGGATACCCGGCCTTGCGGGCCGCCTTCTCGGCCTCCATCTGCGCCTCGAGCTTGGAGATGCTGGTGGAGTGATACTCGAACGCCGTGTCCAGCTCCAGCTGCTTGGTGCGCACGGCGAGCCGGACGATATGGCCCGTCTTGACCTCGCTGGCCGAGGCTCTCCTGGCGGGCTTTGTGGCGGGTTTCTCGGTGCTCTGCGGGGGCTTGCCGCGCGTCGGCTCCGTATTCAGGAAGGCATCGATCTCCTTGTGCATGTTCCGTTCGAAATCATCCAACTCTATGCTCATATCTCTCCTGCTCACGAGACGATCAAGGGCTTGATAGTGCCACAAGCGGTGGCGTCGGGTCATCGGCGCCACGGCGGATACCCAGGGGTGGGGGCGGGGGATCTCGCATTAGAGCACGCAAGGGACGCGTCGTTCAGTCGGCCTTCAGCCATCCCCGTGCCACGGCATGCTCGAGCCGGGCGAGCAACCTCCTGAGGTGTCTTCGCGGGGGGCGGACCAGGCGTGTCTTCGTCGGCCCGGGAGCCGCATGTGCCGCCCCCCGGGCCGGTCTCTCCCGCTTTGCAATCCCGCTCCGGCGGTGCCATACCCAAGGCAGGCCCCCCTTCGTTCCCGAGCCCGCAAGGTACAGGATGCTTCCCCCGTCCGGTCCGGCACGCCTCGTCTTCATCACGGCCCTGGTCGTGGCGGTGGTCGCCTTCGCCATCGCCGCCGGCCTGATCGGGGTCGACCGCAGCACCCGTCAACAGACGACCGAGGACTGGCTGGCCCGGATCCAGCAGGAGGCCACGGCGGCCGCCGAGACGCTCGACGGTCAGATGCGCCACCTCTCCGGCCTGGCCGATGCGCTCGCCGACGAGCTGGCCAGTGGCGAGTTGCCGGTCACCCGCATCGAGGCGCGGCTCGAGTCCCTGGTGGGGGAACACCCCTATGTGTTCGGCGTCGGGATCATGTTTCGCCCCTATGCTTTCGGGCCGGATCGGCGGCTGCATGCGCCCTACATCGTCAAGCGCGACGGTGTCCATCGGATGGTTCGGGTCGAGGACGTCTACGATTACACCGAGCCCCAGCACGACTGGTACCACCAGGGGATCGCCCGGGCAGGCTGGCTGGAGCCCTTCTTCGGCCGGGCCAGCCAGGCGATGCTTGCCCTCTACTGTACTCCCTTTCGACTCCCCGAGGCGCAGCGGGTGCTCGTGACCTCCGAGACCGATGGCACGGTCTGCATCGACTACTCGATCGAGGATGTCTGGACGCTGGTCGGCGCCCTGGACCTGGGGGATACCGGCTATGCCTTCGTCATCACCGATCAGGGGGCCTTCGTGGCACACCCCCGGCGGGAGTATGCGCGCCGGGGACGTACCCTGTACGACATCGCCGACCGGTTGGGCGATCCGGTCCTGCGTCGGCTGGCGGAGCGGGCCACGAATCTGCAGACCGGCGCCATCGCCCATTCCAACGAGCTCACCGGCCAGGACTCCTGGATCTTCTATGGTCCCATCGAGGCGTCACAGTGGTCCCTGGCGGTGGTGGCGTTCGCCGCCGAGATTCCGCTGGACGTGGCCGACCACAAGCACCGTCAGATCCTCATCACCGTCGCCCTGATCATCGGCGCGGTCGGCCTGATCGCCCTGCTGCTGGCCTTTCGCCTGGACGCTGCGCCGGCGCTGTGGGCCGGGAGCCTGACCATCGCCGTGCTGTTCCTGGCCGGGGTGGTGCACGTCTGGACCCTGGAGTTCGCCGAGGCGAACCGTGACCCACCGGGGGCGATCATGCTGGTCGATCGCGCCGGTATCGAGAGCTACCTCGATGGGTATGTTGAAGAGGCCCGCCGCCAGCGCTTCGACGCCCCGATCCCGGTGCCGACGGGGATGTTCATTCAGGCGATCCGCTTCCAGACGGCCCATGACTTCGTGGTCACCGGTTTCGCCTGGCAGCGCTACCACGTACCGGAGCACGATGACCTGCGACGCGGGATCTTCTTCCCGGATGCCATCCCGGAGCAGGACGTTCGCGAGGAGTTGTTTCGCCGCCACGAAGGGGAGAGCGAGGTGATCGGCTGGTACTTCAAGACCACCCTGCATCAGCCCTTCGATTACTCTCGTTTCCCGATCGATATCAAGACCCTGCGGTTGCGAGTCTGGCATCCGGACATGGCGCGCAACATCGTGCTGGTGCCGGAGCTGGAGGCCTATCGGCTGATCCATCCCACCGCCCTGCCGGGGATGGAGCCCGGGTTTCGGCTGCCGGGCTGGCAGGTCAAGCGCAGCTTCTTCGCCTATCGTTTCCATGACTACCGCAGCGACCTGGGGGTGCGCGGGAACGCCAAGGGTGGCGATTTCCCGGAGCTGACCTACAACGTCACCTTGCTGCGCAACATCACCGATGCCTTCATCTCCAACCAGATCCCGCTGTTCGTCGCCGCGATCATGCTGTTCGCCATGTTGATGATCGACACCCGGGAGAAGGATCGGGCCTCCCAGTTCGGTTTTACCACCTCCACGGTGCTGGCGACGGCGGCTGCAATCTTCTTCATCATCCTGCTGGCGCATATCGACGTCCGACGCCGCTATGCCGCCGAGGAGATCATGTACCTGGAGTACTACTACTTCATTACCTACTTCACCATCGTCGCCGTCTCCCTGAACGCCTTCATGCTCATGGCACTGCGCGAGAACCGCTTCTTCCACTACCGCGACAATCTCATCCCCAAGCTGCTGTTCTGGCCGTTGCTGCACGGGGCCTTCTTCGCGGTCACGGTGTACGTCTTCCTCTGACGCAGGAGGGCGGTTGTCGCACACAGGCGGACCTGCCATCTGGCCTGTGGTCTCCGCCATGCCGACATCGATTCCGCCGTCACCAGAAGACGGGATCGTCGAAGGCCTCGACACACCGGGGCGAGCCTCTCAACGGGGTCATCTCCGCCTCGGTCAGCGACTGCCCCAGCCATCCCTCGGGGTGCTGCAGCCTGAAGGGCGCCGGCGCAAACGCCTCGCTGATCGGCTGAAAGCCCACGCGCGAGTAGTAGGCCGGGTCGCCGTAGGTCACGGCGATGTCGACCCCGGCATGGCGCAGCGCCTTCAGGGCATGCGTCAGCAGCGCGCGCCCGATGCCCTCGCCCTGACGCTCGGTCGCGACCGCCACGGGGCCGAGGACGAACACGGCCCGGTCATCCCGATCGTAGGTCAGCCGGGTAGAGATCGCCCCGGCAATGATCGTTCCCCCGGACTCGGCGAGGAAGACCTGGAGATCCGGGGCTGCCGTGCCGGTCAGCTGATGGCGCACCAGGTCGCCGATGAGCCTGCCTTCCTCCGCGCCCCCGGAGGCAGTGAAGGTTGCGGTGAACAGCTCGATGACGGCCTCTTCCCGCCCCTCGAACGCTTGTGAAAAATCCATGGTGGGTTCTCCCTGTCGGGATGGCGGCGTCCGTCCCGGGTGCCGATGCCTCCCTCGCTCCAGATTCCAGCTAGCGCTCGGCCTTGCGCCGGAAGTGGGCGTACAGGAAGGCCTGGGGCCTGCCGTCCGGGGTGTGGTGCGTCTCCAGCCGGTCCCCGATCAGTTCGAAGCCCGGGCCGAGTTCGGCACGCAGGGCGGCGGCGTCGTAGCGGACTACCTCGAGGCCGCTGCAGCGGGTGGGGCCCTGGGGGCCGAAGGTGGCGATCACCAGGTGACCGCCGGGTTTCAGGCTGCTTCTCAGTTGGCGGACATAGGCGGTGCGTTCGTCGGTGGTGGTCAGGAAGTGAAAGACCGCCCGGTCGTGCCAGAGGCCGTAGCGTCCCGCGGGCAGGTCGGCCTCGGTGATGTCGGCCACCCGCCAGGTGACCCCTTCGGCGGCGGCGCCGAGGCGTCGCCTGGTGACCTCGAGCGCCCTGGGCGAGATGTCCAGGACGGTGAGGTCGCGATAGCCCCGGGCCAGCAGGTCGTCGACCAGGGTGGACTCCCCGCCGCCCACGTCGATGATGGCGGTACCGCGGTCCGGCGCGGCCGCCTCGATCATTTGCAGCGAGGTGGCCAGGTGGGGCTGGTACCAGCTCACCCGGTCCGGGCCTTTTTCCCGGTAGAGGGCGTCCCAATGGCGTTGTTTCATCACGTCGAGGCTCTCCGGACACGCGGCGGCAAGGCGAGCGGGGGCACCGGAGCCGGGCGTCAGCGCTCTATCCTCTCGATATCCGCCTGGTCGACCAGGTTCCATTCGCCGCTGTTGCGGTAGAGCCGCTTGCCCCGGCGCGGGTAGTCCGAGACGTCCTGGTCGAGGCGCTGGCCGATCACCAGGCAGGTCAGCGGCCCGTCGCCGTCGTTGTAGAGGTCGTGGGCCACGCCGTTGGTCGGGCAGCCGATGAAGTCGCCGGGTCCGACGGCCACTCGCCGTTCGCCCAGGGTGGCCAGGCCCCGGCCCGAGAGGACGTAGAGGCATTCCTCCTCGTAATGGTGGGCGTGGTACTCGGTGGAATAGCAGCCCGGTGCCACCCGAATCAGGTGCACGCCGAGGCGCTGCAGGCCCACGGCGTCGCCGAGGGACTTGTTGACCCGGATGGCCCGGTCATTGAGGAAGTGTTGCTTGGTCACGCCCTCCAGGGCGGCGATGTCATCGGCGGAGAGATACATGGGCGTCCTTTCCTGCGTTGGTCTTGGCGGTGGGGGGGCGGCGCTCCGGCCACGGCCGGGCATCGGATGTGACGCCCTCCCCGGGAGAGGAGTTCATTCCGCGTCGTCGCCCAGGCGGACCGGGCGGAAGGTGTCGTCGAAGACCGCGTCCAGATCGAAGGTGGAGCGCTGGCCGAGGGCCTCGAAGTGCTCGGCGAGCCAGCGGTCGGCCCAGGCGCGGCCCTGGTCGTGCAGCCGCGAGACGAAGGCCCATTCCGCGTTCATCTTGCTGGAGGCGCTGAGTTCCTCGACGTCGTGCTCGGCGTGGATCAGGTGCAGGCGCATGGCCCGGAAGCGCTCGAGCTCCAGGTCCTCGGCCTCGATCAGCCGTTGCAGCAGCTGGATGCTGCGCAGCTCCTTGATCAGGCTCGAGTTGAAGGTGATCTCGTTGATGCGGTTGACGATCTCCCGGGCACAGTCGGGCAGCTTGCGACGCACCAGGGGATTGACCTGGACCACCACCAGGTCGCTGCAGCCGCGGTCGTCGACCAGCGGATAGAGCGCCGGGTTGCCGCTGTAGCCGCCGTCCCAGTAGGCCTCGCCGCCGATCTCCACGGCGGGGTAGAGATAGGGCAGGCAGGCGGAGGCCATGACGGTGTCCACGCTCAGCTCGGGCTGGCGGAAGATCGTCGCCCGCCCGGTGCGCACATTGGTGGCGGTGACGAACACCTTGACCTTGTCGCAGGCATTGACGCAGCCGAAGTCGACTTGGCGCGCGACCAGGTCGCGCAGGGGATTGATGCCCAGGGGGTTGAGGTGAGCCGGGGCGACCAGCCGGGTCAGCCCCTCGAAGAACAGGTAGCCCGGCGAGTGATCCAGGCTGTGATCGCCCATCAACCGGTCCCAGAAGGTGCGCTGAAGGGGCGAGAAGCGGGCCATCTCGCTCACCGAGCGCCAGAAGGCCGACAGCGCCTCCCGGGCGCCGTCGCGGCCTCCCTTGTAGAGGCCGTCGGCCAGGATGACGGCGTTCATGGCCCCGGCGCTGGTGCCGCTGATGGCGTCGATCTCCAGGCGGTCGTCTTCCAGGAGGCGATCCAGTACGCCCCAGGTCAGGGCGCCGTGGGAGCCGCCGCCCTGTAGCGCCAGGTCGATGCGCTTCCTTGCCGTCATGCGTCCCTCCCTTGTCAGCCGGCGTTCCCGCCGTCGCGGGAGCGCGCGAACCTCGGTGCTTTCGGAGTGTCGGCGCGCGGACGAGGCGCTTACTCCACGTCGCCGAAGGGGCTGGCCAGCACCACCGTATAGCCGTCAGGGTCGTGCAGCCAGCATTCCAGGTGGTTGGCCCGGGCGTTCACATGGGGCTCCTGGACGATCCAGGCGTCCATGTCGCGGGCGCGGGTCACCGCCTCATCGAACTCTTCCACCTCGAACCACAGCAGCACGCCATGGCCCGGACGCACGAAGGCGGGCTCGAGGTTGGGATGTCCATGGACCTCCCAGAGATGCAGCTGCAGGAAGAAGGTATCGTCTCCCGGCATCATCAGCTGTTCGTAGTCGCCTGCGCCGTGGACGCCCACGCAGTCGAAGAGTCGCTGGTACCACCGGCGGCTGCGCTCGATATCCTCCACGGCGATCAATGGCTGGACACGCATCCTCGCTCTCCCGTGACCCTGAGTCTCAGCATACTCCCTTTGACCGCAGGTCTCCCGGGATGTGGCAGGGTCACGAGCGGTGCGTCTGTTCCAGGAGCAGCGCGCCTTCGATGGGCACGAAGCGGCTGGCCGAACGGATGAGGGCGTCGGCGGTCAGGGGCGGGACGCCATACACCTCCACCTCGACCCCGCACCTGTCGCGCAACCGATCGACCAGCAGGGCGAAGTCGCCGTCGCCGGAGGCCAGCACCACCACGTCCGCGTCGCCGGCATGCTCCAGGGCATCCAGGGTGATGCCCACGTCCCAGTCCCCCTTGGCCGAGCCGTCGGCGCGCTGGATGAAGGGCTTGAGCTTCACCTCGAAGCCGATGGCCCGCAGGATGTTCTGGAACTGGCGTTGCTTCTCGTCGCCGCGGTCGATGGCGTAGGCAATGGCCTTGACCACCCGTCGACCCTCGGTCGCGCGGGCCCAGAGGGCGTTGTAGTCGACGTTGCGCCGGTAGGCCTGGCGGCTGGTGTAGTAGAGGTTCTGGACATCCAGCAGGATCAGCACGGTCTGCATGACGGGGCCTTGGCGAGGCGGGGGCCGCCTCAGGATGGCGGTTGGCTCGACGCGGGGCAAGTCCGGTGCATGGGGGAAGCGGCGGACAGCCGCCTGCGCCCGGTGGGGGACGAGCCGGCCGGAGGGATCCGGCCGGCCCGTCGGCTCATTCCACCCGGTGTCGCGAGCTGAGGATATGGTGCAGGCTGCCATCCTCGACCAGCGGATCCTCCAGGTTGATCACGATGTCGGAGTGGGCCAGCACATAGGCCTTGCCGGTGATGGTGTTCTCCACCACCCGGTGGGTACCCTCCTGGCGGGTGCCGGTGAGTTCGCCGATGAAGCCGGTCTCGCGCAGCGAGACCGTCTCGAGCTTGTCGCCCGGCGCGAGGCGGCCCTCGTGGTGCATCAGCGCCAGTCGCGCCGAGGTGCCGGTACCGGTGGTGCTGCGGCAGATGACCCCGGGGTGCACGTAGGTGGTCGATCGCGAGCGATAGAAGTCGTCGGCGATCTGGTCGACCGGGCCCATGAAGTGCAGGAAGGGCAGGGGGCCCACGTCGCCCAGGGTGTAGTGGGAGAAGCCGCGCTCGGCCTGCAGGGCCTCGACGATCTTGAAGGCGCAGTCGGACAGCGCGCGTTCCTCCTCGCGCACCAGCGAGAAGCCCAGGTCGGCGGCCTCCACCAGGGCGTAGAAACCGCCGCTGTAGGCCACGCTGTAGGTCACGTCGCCGATGGTCGGCACATGGATGGTGCTGCGATAGGTGTCGATGTAGCTGGGCAGGCCCTCGCAGGTGATGGCCTCCACCACGCCGTCGACCACCTTGGCCTCGATGTGCACCTGGCCGGCCGGGGACTCGAGGATGAAGCGCTGCACGCCTTCCTGCTTGGGCACCAGGCCGGCCTCCAGCACCGCCGTGGCGGTGCAGATGGTGTTGGAGCCCGAGTAGATCGGATACCCCATCACCTCCATGATGATGTAGCCGACCTCGGCCTCGGGATCGGCGGCCGGCACGATCAGGTCCACCGACATCTCGGGAATGCCGTAGGGCTCCTCGAGCAGCAGCTTGCGCAGGCCGTCGGCGTCGTCGCGCAGGTAGTGCATCCGGTCGCGTACCGTGGTGCCCGGCAACGGGTCGATGCCGCCCAGCACGATGCGGCTCACGTCGCCGCCGGCATGGGTGTCCATCAGGCGGATCTTCAGGGCTTCCTTGCTCATTGGGCTTCCTCGAGGGCGAAGGGGGCGCCGTGCTGGTCCCACTCGGCATCGGGGACGATCACGATCTTGCCCAGGTAATTGCTGCCACGATTGACGAAGTACCGCTCCGCCGCGTGCAGGTCGGACAGCTTGAAGGCCGCATGCAGCACCGGCTTGAGCTGGCCGCCGCGGATCCATGCCACCAGTTGCTCGGCCTCCTCCCGGGTGCCGTGGGAGACGCCGAAGATCTGCACCTGGTAGAGGTAGATGCGGGTCCACATGATCTCGCTGACGTTGCCGCCGCTGGCGCCGGCGATGGAGAGGCGGGGGTAGCTGGTGCGGCGGTTCATGTCGAAGATCATGGTATCGATGAAGCGGTCGGTCATGTCGCCGCCGACCAGGTCCATCACGGCGTCGATGGGTGAGCCGCCGGTCACGGCCTTCACCTTCTCGTCGAAGTCCGTCATGTCGGAGCGGTCGAGCACCGCCTCGGCGCCCAGCTCGAGCAGCGCCTGGGCCTTGTCCCGCTGGCTCAGCGCATAGGGGATCGCCCCGACGATGCGGCACAGCTGGATCAGCGCCGTGCCCACGCCGCCGCTGGCGCCGGTGACCAGCACCCGCTCGCCCGCCCGGACGCCGGCCGCGGTCATCATGTGATAGGCGGTCTGGTAGGAGCACATGCCCATGGCCGCCAGCTCGGCGTCGGCCAGTTCCGGGTTGGGCACGTGGTGGAACTGGTCGGAGGGCACGGCGATGTACTCGGCGAAGCCGCCGTCCGCGCCGTGGCCATAGTAGTCCGGGGTCAGGTTGAGATCGCGTCGGGCGTCGGCGTAGAGGTTGAAGTCCAGCAGGCCGCGCTCGCCGATGCGCGAGGCGTCCACGCCCTCGCCCACGGCGACCACGCGGCCGACCACGTCGGCGCCCTGAATGCGGGGGAAGGTCAGGGTCGGGGAACCGCCCATGGCGAAGGAGGTGACGTCGCCCTTCTCCTTGGTGGGGTAGAGGCCCTCGCGTGCCTTGCGGTCGGTGTTGTTCTTGGCCGTGGCGGTGACCTTGACCAGTACCTCGCCGAAGTCGGGGCGGGGCGTGGGGACCGAGGCGTCATAGACGAGCTGGTCCACGTCGCCGTGACCGGTCAGCAGCATGGCCGCCATGGTGGGGGGGACTTGCTCGGGCAGGGACTCTGCACCCATCGGCTACTCCTCGCGTTGAGGTGGATTCAAGGGGCGACCATAGCAGAGTCGCGGAGTCGCACCATCGGCGGTTTTTTTCGATTTGCGGCCAGGCGGTTGGGGGTTTTTTCGGTATTGGGCGCGCGTCGGAAGGGCCTCACCCGAGGTGCCGGCGGGAGCGGTACAGCCGATAGGCCAGCGCCAGCAAGAAGCTGATGCCGGCGGGAATCGCCAGCGCCGCGAAGTGGAGCCAGGCGAACAGCCAGGCTCCGATGACGCCGCCGGCGAGGAAGCCCGAGACGATGATCAGGAACAGCAGGGCCTTGCGCCGATCGAAGGCGCGTCCCCGGATGGCACTACCGAGCATCAGGCCAAGGTCGGTGACGATGCCGGTGAGGTGGGTGGTGCGCACCACCGCGCCGCTGTAGGTGGTGACCAGGGCGTTCTGCAGGCCGCAGGCCATCGAGGCGACGTAATGACCGATGTAGTCGCCATTTTCCAGGAAATGGATGGCCGCCAGCAGCAGGACGCCCTCGATGGCCAGCAGGGTTTCGTAGTGACGCCCCAGTCGCAGGGAGCTGCTCGGCAGCAGGAGCCCGGACAGGGCGGCGCCGGCCAGGAAGCCGATCAGGATGCCTGCCAGGTGCAGGGAGTGGGTAAGGGAGCCGTGGGCCAGGCCCGTGCCCAGCAGGGTGGCCGTGCCCGAAAGATGCGAGATCGCCTGGTGCTCGAAGCCCAGCAGGCCGACGGCATTGACGCTGCCCGCGGTGAAGGCCAGGACGAAGGCACCGTATTCGACCCATCTTGGCAGCTTGGAGATCAAGGCAATCCCTTGTGTGGTTATCTGGCGGTCCGGTTGGTTGCGGTCCCGTTCAGCACCGGGCGCGTCGCTCCATTTAACCATGTGCCCGGGGCTTCCTCCCAGGTCATCGCCCGTCGGGCCGCCGGATGGAAGCCCTCGGCCTCGCTTCACCAGGCCCCCTTCGCCCGATGGGCTTCCGGCGGCCGTTCGCCGCCGGAAGACTCCCCGAGAGGCTCGCTCAGTGGCGCGGATCCCAGAGGCGGCTACCGGTATCGGCCTCGTAGCCCATGCCGTGGGGCACGCTGACCATCTCCAGCTGCATGCCCCAGGGCGCCATGAAGTAGACCCAGGACAGGCCCTCCATCGGGCCCTCGGTGAAGGTCTTGGGCGTGCCGAGCACCTCCACGCCCTGGTTCTCCAGATAGGCCACGGCCTGGTCCATGTCGTCCACGTAGAAGGCGATGTGGTGGCCGCCGATGTCGCTGTTGCGGGGTTGTTCGGCGCGCTGGTCCGGGGCGGTGTACTCGAAGATCTCCAGGTTGGTGCCGTTGCCGCAACGCACCAGGTGGGCGGCGGGGATGGTGGCGTCGGGGTGGACATCGAGGTTCTCGCTCATCCAGTCGTCCTCGAAGGGGCCGAAGGGCCCGATGGTGAAGAACGCCTCGCAGCCGATCACCTCGACGAAGAAGTCCACGGCGGCCTGGCGGTCCGGGACGGTGAAGCCGAAGTGCTGGGTGCCGCGCATGCCGGGGAGCTCGGCCTGCGCGGCCTGGCTGACGAGGCCGAGCAGCAGGGCGGCGAGGCTGGTGCGGGGGAATGTCTTCATCATGACTCTCCTGTGTTGTTGTTGGACGGTGAAGCGGATCACCGCACAGGAGAGAGCAAGCGGCATGCCAGCCGGGTCGGTTTTTCCATCCTGTCGCTAACGCACTGTCTTGGAAGGCGTTATGGCCGGGAAGGACCGGCGGGCCGAGCACCGAGGCCGGCGGCCGTTACAGTTGTGATGTGACAGCTGTTGCGCCTGTCACGCCGGGTCAGCCCAGCAGCAGCCAGCCGCCGTAGCCGATCAGCAGCATCCCGACACCCTGGCTCAGCCGCCGGGGATGCCGGGTCAGCTTCTCGAGCAGGATGAAGAGGGTGAGGCCCGCCATCCAGGCCAGGCTCATGACCCCGCCGACGAACATCAGCGCCATCAGCGCCCAGCAGCAGCCGGTGCAGTACAGGCCGAGCCGGAGGCCGGCCCGCAGGGCGCGGACGGGGCGGTCGGGCAGGCCCTGGGCGACCAGGCCCATGGGGCTGCGGCAGCCGCGCAGGCAGGCGTCCTTGAGGCGCGTCCACTGGAAGAAACCGGCACCCAGCAGCATCATCCCGGCCCAGGTCGGGGCGTCCAGCGCCTGGTCCGGCGACAGCAGGGTGAGCTCGTGCAGTCCCCACTGCGCCGCCGTGGCGACGGCGGCGAAACCCGTCCAGGCCAGCAGATAGCCGGCGGCGAACACATAGGGCAGGGGGGCCGACCGGCCGGGTTGGCGCCGGGTCGCCGCGGCGAAGACCAGGATCACCGGGGCCACGGTGGGCAGCATCATGGCCACCATCATCACCGTCCACATGACGAAGGTGGGCCCGGCCACGAAGCCGCCCATGGCCGGCATGCCGGCCATGTCGATCAGGTAGGCCCAGGCGGCCACGGCCGCCAGGGCCAGGCTGGCCACCAGGGGCAGGGGGGCGGCCGGCAGGGCCTGCAGGGTTCTACGCAGCATGGTTGGCCTCCTCGGGTCAGGCGGCCGAGTACTGGAAGGCGGCATAGGAGGCGGTGCGATCGCTGAATTCCCAGTCCAGCCCATGGCCACGGTGTGAGACGCCCTCGTTGCGGGCCAGCACCAGGTCATGGCCCGGGGAGATCGCCACCGGATGGCCGCTGAGGCGCACGATGCCGCCGTCCTGGCCCTCCAGCGCCGTCAGGGAGGCACTGGCCACCTCGCCGATCCTCAGCGCCTGGTGGCGCGCCTCGATCCGATAGTCCATGGGGGCGGACTCGACCCCGAGGATCTCGCCCACGAAGCCGGCCAGCATGGCCGGATGGCCGCCGGCCTGGCCGCCGAAGATCCGTACCAGGGCCTGGTGCTGGGCCTCGCTGGCGGCCTGGTCGACATAGACCACGACCCGCCAGTCGCCGTCCGTCATGTTGCCGGGGGCATGCAGCGCCATGGCCAGGTTGAGCCCGTCCAGGGCCTGGTCGTCGCAATGCCCGCGGTCGATGTGCCAGGCCACCAGGGCATCGCAGCTGCCTTCCGTCGGGTCGTGGCCGACCAGGCAGGGGCAGGCGCCCTTGCAGGTACAGGCCTCGAAGTAGGTCCCTTCCACTCGCCAATTCCCGTTCATGATGAGGTCTCCTCCGTCATGGGTTCCCGCCTTCATCTATAGCGGTAATGGGGGGGGCCTGGCTCGTGAATGGCATGAGGATTCCATGAGAAAGTCCTGGCGCTCGCCTTGGGCGGTGGTCACGGGATGGCATAGGCTGGGAAGAACAGGCTCAGGAGGCCGCCGGAAGAGGGGGAGTGCCGCGTGGGGGATCGGGTCGTCGAGGACGAGCTCATCGGTCGGGAAGGGGAGCTGGCTCGGCTCGGGGACCTGCAGGCCGGCGACGGTCCCCGGGTCGCCCTCCTGCATGGCGTGGCCGGCATCGGCAAGACCGCCCTGCTCAGGCGCTTCGTGCGGGATTCCTCGGGGGAGGCTGCCTGCTGGTGGCTGGATTGCCGGGCCATCGAGCCGACCCCCGAGGGTTGCATCGAGGCCCTGGGCCGGGCGGCCGAGGCCGAGGCCGACCGGCTGCCCGACCTGCTCGAGGTGCTCGCCGGACGGGCGCCGCTCGGGGTCATCGTCCTGGACAGCGTCGAGGCATGGCGATTGCTGGATACCTGGCTGTGCCACCACCTGGCCACTCGGCTCCCCGGCAACCTGCGCCTGGTGCTCGCTGGTCGACACCGCCCCTCGGTGCACTGGGTGGCCGGCGAGCTCCCGTCTCCGCCCCTGGACCTGCCGCTGGCTCCCCTGACGATGGAGGATGCCGGCCGCCTGTTGACGCGTCTGGGACTCGCGCCGGCCAGGGGGACCGAGATCGCGGCCAGGCTGCACGGGCATCCGCTGGCCATCCGGCTGGCCGCCATGACCCTGCGGGAACGCCCGGATCACCGTCTCTCGGCCGCCTCCCTGCAGCGGGTCATGGACGAGCTGACCGAGCGCTATCTCGCCGATGCGGGCGACGGTCGAAGTCGGCGCCTGCTGGAGGGGGCGGCCGTGGTCCGCCGCGTGACGGTACCGCTGCTGCGTGCCCTCTTCCCGGATCAGGACCCCGAGATGGCCTACGACGCCCTGCGTCGGCAGGACTTCACCGAGACCCTGCCCGATGGGCTCGGCCTGCACGAGGCCGTCAAGGCCCCCCTGGCGCAGACGCTGCATGCCCGGGATCCCGAGCGATTCCTCGATTACCGGCGACGGGCCTGGCAGGCCTTGAAGCGCCGCACCACGACGAGTGCAAGCGTCGAGTTGTGGCGCTACACGGCCGATATGCTCTACCTCATCGAGAACCCCGTGGTGCGTGAGGCCTTCTTCCCCACCGGGACCCAGGAGCTGGTCATGCAGTCAGCGCGCCCGGCCCACGGGGACGCGATGGCGCGGATCGTCGCCACCCACGAGGGGCCGGAGGGACAGCGCGCCCTGAGGCGCTGGTGGCGAGTCCATCCGGAGACCTTCGTCGTCGCCCGGGATGCCGCCGGGAAGGTTCAGGGCTTCTGCTGTCGTATCGACCCCGCCCGGGCGTCCCTCGATTGCCTGGAGGAGGACCCGATCACCGCGAGCTGGCAGGCGCATCTCGTCGCGAGCCCGTTGCCCGAGGGACAGCGGGCGCTGTTCATCCGCCGCTGGCTGAGCCGGGAGGACGGGGATGCCCCCGGCGAGGCCCAGGCCGGAGCCTGGCTGGATCTCAAGCGGACCTACATGGAGATGCGCCCCTCCCTGGGCCGGGTCTACCTGACCGTCACCGATCTCGCGCCCTATGCCGCGGTGGCCTCGACCCTGGGCTTCCGCCACCTGTCGACCCACGACGTCCGCCTGGACGGTCGAGCCCATGCCACGGCGGTGCTCGATTTCGGGGCCGGTTCGGTGGACGGCTGGCTGGCCAGGCTGGCGGCGGCGGAGCTTGGGCTCGGCACCGGCGAGCCGCTGGATCGGCAGGCGCGCGAACTGGCGCTGGCCGATGGGCAGCGCCTTCCCCTGACGCCCCTGGAGTTCGGGTTGTTCGGCTATCTCGTCGATCGGGAGGGTGAGGCGGTATCCCGGGAACGGCTGCTCCGCGAGGTCTGGCATAGCGACTACACCGGCTGGAGCAACAAGGTCGATGCCGTGGTGGCCGGGCTGAGGCGCAAGCTGGGCCCGCAGGCCGGCTGCATCGAGACCGTCACCGGCGTGGGCTATCGCTACCGGGCGCCACCGCCGGACCCGGTCGCCGATTTCTCCTCCGGGCGCTGATGGACGAGGATCCAGCGAGGCCGAGGCACGGTAGCCGCGTCGTTCATACACGGAGGGATCGTCCCACGAACGCCGGTGACGCACAGGAGGCCTGTCATGCCGACACAGGATCAGATCCTCTCCGGCCTGGCGATGATCGCCAACCGCTGGACCATGCTGGCGATCGCCTGGCATGGCTATTTCGCCTTGCTGCTGCTGGGGCTCTGGTTCCGTCGCTTTCCCGACCGTCGAGCGATGGCCTTGTCTCTGACCTTGCCCCTGCTATCCGTCAGTGCCCTGGCCTGGTGGCAGGGAAACCCCTTCAATGGCGCGGTCTTCCTGGTCGGCGCCGGGGCCCTGGCCGCCTGCGGCATGCGATCATCGGCCTCTTGCATCCGGTTGGGGCCGCCATGGGCCAGGTTCCTCGGCCTGGGGGTCGTGCTGTTTGGCTGGGTGTATCCGCATTTCCTGGATACCGCTTCTCCTTTGGCTTACCTGTATGCCGCGCCGCTGGGACTGGTGCCATGCCCGACCCTGTCGGCCGTCATCGGGGTTACGCTGGTCGCGAATGGACTCGATTCCCGGCCATGGGTGGGCCTGCTGGGAGGCATGGGGCTCTTCTATGGCCTGTTTGGCGCCGTGTACCTCGGCGTCGCCCTCGACTGGGTCCTGTTGGCCAGCGCGCTACTGTTGCTGGGGTCCCTTTTCGCAGCAGACTCCCCTCGCCATCGACATCGCTAGCCGTGAGCGGGTGTTCCGGATCATCGCCGCTCGTCGGTCCCTGACGGCCGATGGCGGGCGCGAGGTTTTCCACATCATGCCGCGCGATGGCACTACGAAGGCTTCAGTCGAGAGCCGAGGACGGAGACGCATGTTGCCGGAGACCGACAGGGATGTCGCCGACGCGCCACATGGGTAAGGGTCGGGCGCTCCGCTAGAATGGCGCCGTTCATCCTTGCCGTGGAGGCCCCATGCCCTACCGTCCGTTGCTGCTCATGATCCTGCTGTGTGCCGCCGTCGTCCTGGCCGGCTGCAGCTATTCCCCGGCCCGGATCAGCCCCGAGCCGCTGATCGTGATCGACGACGACTACGATCGGGGGCACGGTCACCATCGCCACGGTCGCGGCTTCTGCCCCCCCGGGCAGGCGATGAAGGGCCGCTGCTGAGATGACGGCCGTCCGGCGAGGGGCTCAATCCCCCCGCGTCCTCCGGGGCGCGGCCCTGGGCCTGATGCTGGGAGCTCTCCTGATGGCGGCCGGTTGCAGCTATACGCCGGCGCGGTTGCACACCGGTCCCCTGATCGAGATCGGCGACTATCCTCACCGGCATCACCGCCATCGTCATCACGACCACCACGACCGTTGGTGGCACCATAACGGCCACGAGGAGCGTCGCTGGGACCACCGCTCTCGTGATCGTCGCCGCCATCACCATCGCGACCGTCACCACCGGTCGCGGTTCTGTCCCCCCGGCCTGGCCCGGCAGGGCCGCTGTTGAGCGGAGGAGGGCCGGTTTGCGTTCTTCCCCGTCTCGGCCCATGGTATCAAGCGTCTTCGACGATAACGCGGCAGGATGCCATGACCTTCCTCGACCTGCGGGCCACCACTCTCGAGCATGAGCACGTGGCCCATGTGCATGATCATCACCAGTTGATCCTGGCCACGAGCGGGGCCACCGAACTGTCCATCGAGGGCAGCGGCGAGCGCGTCACCGGCAGCCGGGGTTGCCTGATTCCTTCCTCGCGCCATCATGAGTACCGCGGCGACGGCCGCAACCGCACCTTCGTGCTGGATATCCCCGCCGAGACCCTGCCCACCCTGCGCGACGGCGGCAGGATCGAGCGGCTGTTCGATCGACCGCGCTTCTTCGGCGTGCCGCCGCGGCTCAATCGCCTGGCCGACAGCCTGATGCAGCAGCTCGAGCTGTGTCCGGAGCTGCACAGCGAGATCGCGGCCCTGCTGCTGCGGGCCCTGTACCTGCACCTGGAGTCCCAGCCGCTGGGGGAGGAGGCGACCCTGCAGGCGGACCCGGATGGGCGCCTCGACCTGGCGCGTCTGGATGCCTGGATCGACCGGCACCTGGCCGATGAGATCCGCGTCGAGCGCCTGGCGGCGTTGTGCGCGCTGAGCGCCGGCCACTTCCATGCTCGCTTCCGTGAGCGCACCGGCCTGACGCCCCTGGCCTACGTTCAGCAGCGCCGTCTCGAGCATGCCCGGACCCTCGTCCATCACAGCGATCTGAGTCTGGGCCATATCGCCTCGCTGGTCGGCTTCCGCGATCAGGGCAGCTTCTCCCGTGCCTACCGGCGCCGGTTCGAGGTCGCCCCCTCCCGGGAGCGGCGTCGAGGCTGACGATTCAGGAGTCCGGGGCAAGTGTGCCGCAGTCCCGGGCAAGCAATGTCGGGAGGCGCGACCTAACTTGATGGTCAGTCACTGGCGCCGGGCCTGCGGTCCGGCCGGTCGAGAACAACCACAAGAGGTCAATGCGATGACAACCCAGACGTTCCCCCGCCTGGCGGCACTCGCCGCGCTGCCCCTGGCCATCGCCAGCACCCAGGTGCAGGCCCAGTCCTACGAGATGGCCATCGCCACCCTGATCCCAGAGAACCTCACCAACAACAGCATCTATCCCGCCCTGGTGCACTTCAAGGACCAGGTGGAGTCGCGGACGGACGGCGACCTGGCGGTGACCATCTTCGGTGGCGGCCAGATGGGCTCGGAGGTGGAGACCGGCTCCCAGGTGCAGGCCGGCGGACGGGCGCTGCAGTCGAGCATCCTGACCTCCGGTGCCATGTCGTCCTTCTACCCGGACTACCAGGTGGTCACCGCGCCCTTCCTGTTCGACAACTGGCGCCAGGCCTGGGCCTTCTTCGACGGCGAATGGTTCGCCGACTTCATGTCCGGCACCGTCGAGGCCGCCGACATGCGCTACCTGGGGACCTTCGACGACGGCGGCGGCTTCGTGGCCTTCACCAACAACGAGCGGCTGATCAAGACCGTCGAGGACCTCGAGGGCCTCAACATCCGTACCGAGGAGAACCCGGCCCACGTGGCGACCATGAAGGCGCTGGGCGCCTCGGCCACCCCGCTGCCCTGGGGCGAGTTGATCACCGCCCTGGAAACCGGCCTGGCCGACGGCCAGTTCAACGCCCCGGTGATCAATACCACCTACGGGCTGGATGAGGTCACCGACTACACCACCCTGACCGGGCACGTGTACAACAGCGCCTCCTGGGTGGTCAGCGAGAGCTGGTTCCAGGAACTGCCCGAGGACTACCAGCGCATCGTGGTCGACGCCGCTCGCGAGTCGGTGGCGCTGAGCCACGGGGCGTCGGCGATGCTCGCCACGGCCAGCTGGCAGCAGTCCTGCGAGCTGTTCGAGGAGTGCTACATCATGCCCACCGAGGAACGCCAGCGCATGGCGGAGATCGCCCGGCCGGCCTGGAAGAGCTGGATCGTCGAGGACTTCGGCGCCGACCCCCAGCTGGTCGAGGACCTGCTCGCCGAGGTCCAGTCGCTGCGCGAATCGCTGCCCGACGAGGCCTATCAACGCTACGGCCGGTAAGCCGAGGCGCCTTGCCCGATCGACGGAACCGCCCTTGGGGTGGTTCCGTCCCCTTGGCTCGATTCCTTCCGTCGGAGCGCCCCCATGAGCCTACTTTCCACGGCCCGCCGGCTCAGTGATGTCGTCAATCAGGTGGCCATCGTGGCCTGCGTGGCCTGCATCCTCGGCATGCTCGCCATCTCCTTCACGGGCTTCCTCTATACCCTGTTCACCGGCGATGCCCTGAGCTGGACCTATTCCCTGGCGCGCCTCTTCCTGCCCTGGATCGGGTTGCTGTCCTCCACCATCGCCCTGCATTCCGGCGAGCATGTGGCCATGACGCTGCTGATGCGCGTTTTGCCCGATGCCCTGGTCAAGCTGTGCGCCGGGCTGACCCTGGGGGTGATCGGGGTCTTCGCCCTGCTGGTGATCTGGTACGGCTGGGACTTCTTCCAGAACGCCACCCAGGTCTACATGGTGTCCGACAACATCCAGATCTCGCGCAAGTGGACGGCCGCCGCCGTGCCGCTGTCCGGGGTCATCTTCCTGCTGCACCTGGTTCAGGGCTTCAGCCTGCTGGAGCACTTCGTCGACGAGTCGGCGATGATCGAGGAAGTGCTCCACGCCCATGAGGAGGAGTCCCGCTCATGACCCCTGCCATCATCGCCTTCATCGTCGTCCTGCTGATCGGCGCCCCGGTGGCCGTGGTCATGGCCATCTCCGGCGTCGCCGGCGTCTACTCGCTGGGGGGAGAGCGCCTGGTCGGCATCATCGCCGACCGCATGTTCTCCGGCGTATCCGGCTACATGCTGATCGCCGTGCCGTACTTCATCTTCACCGCCGAGCTGATGAACCAGGGCGGGCTGACCCAGAAGCTGATCGCCTTCAACAACGCCCTGTTCGGGCGTATTCGCGGGGCCCTGTCCCACGTCAACGTCACGGTATCGCTGTTCTTCGCCGGCCTGACCGGTGCGGCCATCACCGACACCGTGGCGATCGGCAAGATCATGATCCCGGAGATGAAGAAACAGGGCTACGATGCCGAGTATGCGGCGGCCATCACCGCCTGCTCCTCGATCATCGGGCCGATCATCCCGCCGAGCGTGGTCATGGTGGTCTACGCCACCCTGCTGCGGGATATCTCGGTGATCGACCTCTTCGCCGGCGGGATCATCCCCGGGGTGCTGATGACCCTGGCGCTGCTGATCACCAGTATCGTCCTGGCCTGGTGGCGCGGCTATCCCAAGCAGGCAGGCACGCCGATCCGGGTGGCGATCCTCGCCTTCCTGTCCGCGCTGCCCGCCATGCTGGTGCCCCTGATCATCCTCGGCGGCATCCTGTCCGGGATGACCACCATCACCGAGGCCTCGGGGTTCGCGGCGGTCTACGCCATCTTCATCGGCATGGTGTTCTACCGGAATCTCACGCCCCACAAGATCTGGCTGGCCCTGGTCACCACGGTGAAGTTCTCCGGGGTGGTGTTCTTCCTCCTGGCCACCTCGGCGGTGCTGGGCTGGTTCGTGACCCGCTCGGGGATCGCCCGGGACGCCGCCGAGCTGATCACTACCATCAGCGACGTGCCCTTCATCCAGATCATGCTGGTGTGCCTGCTGCTGATCGTGCTGGGCACCGTGATGGACGTGCTCCCCGCCCTGGTGGTCATCGGCCCGGTGGTGGTGCCGGCCATGGTGTCGCTGGGCTTCGACCCCCTGCACTTCGCCATCGTGATGATCGTGACCCTGAACATCGCCAACGTGACCCCTCCGGTGGGCATGACGCTGATGACGGCGGCCCGCATCGCGGAGGTGCCCTACGAGCGGGCCATCGTCTCCTCGTTGCCGTTCTATGGCGCCTTCATCGCCGTGGTGGTGATGCTGGCGCTCTTCCCGTCACTGTCCACCTGGATCCCCTCGCTGCTCGATTGAGGCGCATCGCAAGGAAAGGCCCATGAAGCTGTTCTACCATCCCGATCAGGAACGTCACGCGCCGGAGACCTTCCTGCTCCGCGGGAGGCCCGCGCCCTCGCCGGAAGGGCCGGTGCGGGCCGAGCTGCTGACCCGGGGGCTTGCCGAGGTAGGGCTGGCGCTCACGCCCCCCGGCGACAGCGACGGCGAACGCCTGCGCGAGCGACTGGCAAGGATCCACACCCCTCGCTACCTGACGTTCCTGGAGACCATCCATGCCCGCTGGCGGGCGATGCCGGATGCCGCCGAGATCGTCGCGCCCAACGTCCACCCCTGTGGCGGCGGCCATCACTATCCGCGTCACCCGGTGGGGCAGGCCGGCTGGCACCTGCACGACATGGCCTGCCCGATTACCGCCGACAGCTTCGCCGGCATCCTGGCCAGCGCCGCCACCGCCCAGGCCGCCGCCGAGGCCGAGCGCGGCGGGGAACACGCCGCCTATGCCCTGTGTCGTCCGCCCGGCCATCATGCCGGGCCGGAGCGCGCCGGCGGCTTCTGCTTCCTCAACAACGCGGCGCTGGCCGCCACGGTGCTGCGCGAGGGCTTCCCCAAGGTGGCGATCCTCGACGTGGACCTGCATCACGGCAATGGCACCCAGGACATCTTCTACGCGGACGGCACGGTCTGGACCGGCTCGGTGCACGCCGATCCGGCGGACTTCTATCCGTTCTTCTGGGGCGGCGCCGACGAGACCGGCGAGGGCGCGGGGCAGGGCGCCAACGTCAACCTGCCGCTGCCGGTCGGCAGCGACGGGGCGGCCTTCCTGGCGGCCCTGGACACCCTGATCGAACGCCTCGATGCCTTCGCCCCCCAAGTGGTGGTGGTGGCTCTGGGCCTGGACGCCCACAAGGCCGATCCGCTGGCCGGGCTGGGCCTCGAGACCGACGACTTCGCCGCCGTGGGTCGACGCCTGGCGGCGCTGAACCGGCCCACGGTGCTGGTCCAGGAAGGGGGCTACCCCACCGAACACCTGAGTCACAACCTGGCCGCCTTCATGGGCGGCTTCCAAGGCGCCTGAGGGCGCCCCGACGAGAGAGAGACCCGCCATGAGCCTGACCCATCACGACAGCAACACCCGCATGAGCCAGATCGTCGTCCACGACCGTACCGTCTACCTGGCCGGCCAGGTGCCCACCGACGCCGGCGCCGACATGCGTGGCCAGACCGAACAGGTCCTGGGACGCATCGACGAGCTGCTGGCCCAGGCCGGCACCTCCAAGGAGCACCTGGTCCAGGCCCAGATCTGGGTGACCAGCATGGCGGAGTTCGCCGAGATGAACGCCGCCTGGGACGCCTGGGTGGTGCCGGGCCGTCCGCCGGTGCGCGCCGCCGTCGAGGCCAAGCTGGCCAAGCCCGAGTGGAAGGTCGAGATCATGGTCGTGGCCGCGCTGCCGGAGGCCTGAGATGCGCATCATCGACGCCGACCAGGTGGCGGCGGCGCTGGCCTGGCCGGCGCTGGTGGAGCGACTCGCCGACACCTTCCGCGCGGGCGTGGAGTCGCCGCCCCGCCATCACCATGCCATGCACCGGCCCGATGGCGAGGCCACCCTGCTGCTGATGCCGGCCTGGGAGCGGGAGGGCTACATCGGGGTGAAGATGGTCAATGTCTTTCCCCAGAACGCCGATCACGGCCTTCCTGCCATCTCCGGGGTCTACCTGCTCAGCGAAGGGGACCACGGTCGGCCGCTGGCCTGCCTGGACGGCAGCGAACTGACGCGACGGCGCACCGCCGCGGCCTCGGCCCTGGCGGCCCGGGAGCTGGCTCGGGACGACGCCGAGACCCTGCTGGTGGTGGGCACCGGCAAGCTGGCGCCCATGGTGATCGAGGCCCACGCCGCGGTGCGCCCGATTCGTCGCGTGCGCATCTGGGGCCGGCATCCCGAGAAGGCCGAGCGCCTGGCCGCCGACTATGCCGATCGCTTCGAGACCGCGGCGGTGACCGACCTCGAGGCGGCCACGCGCGAGGCCGACCTGATCAGTTGCGTGACGCTGTCCACGACGCCGCTGATCCGGGGGGACTGGCTGTCGCCGGGCACCCACCTGGACCTGATCGGGGCCTTCCGGCCGTCCATGCGCGAGACCGACGCCCGGTGCCTGGGGCGCGGCGAGGTGTTCGTCGATACCTATGCCGGGGCCCGCGGGGAGGCTGGCGACATCCTCCAGGCCATCGACGAGGGGGCCTTCGCCTTCGACGACATCCGCGCCGAGCTGGCCGAGCTGCTGGATGGCCGAAAGGCCGGTCGCAGCGACCCCCGGGCTATCACCGTCTTCAAGTCGGTGGGGGCCTCGCTGGAGGACCTGGCGGCGGCGATCGAGGTCTGGGAGTGCCAGGAGGCGAGCTCATGACGGGGCAGACAACGGGGGCCGGCCGGGCCGCCACGGGCTTCTTCTGGCACGAGCGCTGCTTCTGGCACGATCCGGGCGCCATCGGGGTCTTCGCCGCGTCCGGGGCGTTTCGACAGCCCCAGCCGGCGTCGGAGAGCCCGGAGAGCAAGCGGCGCCTCAAGAACCTGCTGGAGGTGTCCGGGCTCATCGACGAACTCGCGGTGCGCAAGGCTCCGCCGGCGCCGCGGGCCGATCTCGAGCGCTTCCACACCGGCGCCTACCTGGATGCCCTCGAGGCGGGCGACCGGGATCGGGGCGGGGACGCCGGGGACTGTGCGCCCTATCTGCCGGGCAGCCTGGCGGCGGCCCGACAGTCTGCGGGCCTGGCCATCGCCGCCGTGGAGGCCGTGGCCAGCGGGGAGCTGGCCAATGCCTATGCCCTGTGCCGGCCGCCCGGGCACCATGCCGAGACCGATCGGGGCCGGGGGTTCTGCCTGCTGGGCAACATCCCGGTCGCGGTGAACCGCGCCCGGGCCCTGGGCCAGGCAGGACGGGTGGCGATCCTCGACTGGGACGTCCACCACGGCAACGGTCAGCAGTCGGCCTTCTACGACGACCCGGAGGTGTTCACGGTCTCGATCCACCAGGCCGGCAACTATCCGCTGGACACCGGCACCTTCGAGGAACAGGGCGAGGGACGGGGGCAGGGCGCCTGCCTCAACCTGCCGCTGCCGCCCGGCTGCGGCCTGGGCGCCTATGCCCATGCCATGGAGTCCCTGGTCCTGCCGGCCCTGGAGGCCTTCCGGCCGGAGCTCATCGTGGTGGCCTGTGGCTACGATGCCTGCGCCAAGGATCCGCTGGGCAAGATGCTGCTCAACGGTCGCGCCTTCGGCGAGATGACCCGCCAGTTGATGGCCCTGGCCGAGCGGGTCTGCGCGGGTCGGCTGGTGATGATCCACGAAGGGGGCTATTCGGAGGGCTACGTCCCCTTCTGCGGTCACGCGGTGCTCCAGGCGCTGGCCGGCAGCGATGTCGGCGTACCCGACCCCCAGAACGACGAGATCGCCGCCTGGGGCTACCAGGCCCTGCAGCCCCATCAGCGCGAACTCATCGACGACTGGCGCGACCGCTGGTTCGCCGCCACTTCCCGGAACAGCGAGAGGGACCCATGACGCCCCTGTACGATCGTGACGGCTGGCTCTGGCAGGACGGCGACTGGCTGCCCTGGCGCGAGGCCAGGACCCATCTGCTGACCCATACCCTGCACTACGGCATGGGCTGCTTCGAGGGCGTGCGCGCCTACCAGGGCCCGGACGGCCGCCCCGCCTTGTTCCGGGTCGCCGCACATACCCGGCGGCTGCTCGACAGTGCCCATGCCCTGGACATTCCGCTGACCTTCGATGCCGAGGCACTGATCGACGCCCAGCGCCAGTGCCTGACCCGCAATGGCCTGACCAACGCCTACCTCAAGCCCACCGTCTACCTCGGTTCCGAGGGGCTCGGGTTGCGGGCGAAGGGGCTGACCACCCACGTGATGATCGCCGCCTGGGACCTGGGCGACTACGTCTCGCCGGAGGCGGCCTGCATCGGCCTGCGGGCGTTGACCTCTTCCTGGGCGCGCCACCACGTCAACATCAGCCTGTGTCGCGCCAAGACCAACGGCCACTACGTGAACTCGATGCTGGCGCTGAACACGGCGGTGAAGGCGGGCTTCGACGAGACCCTGATGCTCGACCCGGAGGGCTACGTGGCCGAGGCCTCGGCGGCCAACGTCTTCCTGCTGCGGGACGGCGCCCTGCATACGCCGGAGATCACTTCCTGCCTGCAGGGCATCACCCGCGACAGCGTCATTCGCCTGGCCCGGGAGCGGCTCGGCCTGGAGGTGGTGGAGCGGCGCATCACCCGGGACGAGCTGTACACCGCCGACGAGGCCTTCCTCACCGGCACCGCCGCGGAGATCCTTCCGCTGCGCGAGCTCGACGGCCGGCATGTCGGAGGAAGGGCGGGGGCGCCGCCCCCCGGGGAGCCGATCCCGGCCGACTCGGTGACGGCCCGCCTGCAGGGGCTCTATCGCCGGGTCACCCGCGGCGAGATGGGGGATGACCTGGCGGGCTACGGCGATTGGCTGACCCCGGCCTGAGGCTCAATGCTTGCGGGCCACCAGCCAGTGGGTGACGCCCAGCGCCAGCACCACGGCGGCGATGGCGAAGACGTACTCGGCGGCGATGGTGTCGATGTCCAGCACGATCACCTTCCGGGCGATGGCCATCAGCGCCGTGGCGATCACCAGCTGGATGGGCAGCACGTTGGTGCCGAGGTACAGCCGGATGTTGATGAAGATCTCGATGGCGATCAGCACCACCATGAAGGCGCCGAACAGCCGGAAGATGTCGCCGACCTCGAGCAGCAGGAAGGGGGGCTGGATCAGCTGCTGGTAGAGGACGTAGACGACGTCGAAGATGCCCCAGATGATCACCCCCACCATCAGCACCGCCAGCACCTTGACGCCGACGCGGATGATGCGGTGCAGGATGCCGATCAGCGGATCCTCGTGCTCCTCGGGCAACTCGTCATGGAGCAGCTGAAGGCGTTTGTGCTTGTTGTCCTCGGGCTCCGTGCTCATGGCGTCTCTCCTGTCCGGCATCGGGCTCACTTTGCCATTTCGCGGGTCCCGGGCCAATAAAAACGCCACGACGCCGGGCGTCGTGGCGATAGTGCAAGACCTCCATGAGCATCGTCCCGATGCCGCGACCGGCTTCCCTGAGGGGCATCCTGCTCCTGGCGTCCCTGTCAGGCGAGGGGCAGTGTCCCTTGCCCGATCCCATCATGGGATAAGGGTAGCATGCCCCGTGTACGTGACGACGGGATGTCGTCGACGTGACGATTTCCTGATGCCGTCTCAGGGGGCGTTCCGGTCCCTTTCCAGCGAACTCAACAGGCCACGCAGCAGCGACAGCTCCTTGCGCGAGGGCTGCGCCCGGGCGAACAGGGCCTGGAGCTGCTCCTCGGTGCGGGCGTGGGGCTGGGTGACAAAGCCGCTCGCGCGCATCACCCTGGCGAGATGGTCATGGAAATGCCCCAGTTGCGCCCGGGTCGGTGGGCGGTCATGGGACGGGCGAGGCATCCGGAAGTCGCTCTCGGGGCGTTGCCGCCAGGCCCGGAAGACCTCGTAGGCCAGCACCTGGACGGCCTGGGAGAGGTTGAGGATGCCGTAGTCCGGATTGGCGGGAATGCTCACCTGATGGCTGCAGTGGCGGATCTCGTCGTTGGTCAGCCCGAAGCGTTCGCGGCCGAACACCAGCGCCACGGGATCGTCCACGGCGTTGGCCACCAGGGTCTCGGCCATGTCCGCGGGCTCGTCGAAGTGAGGCAGCGGCAGGCTGCGCAGCCGGGCGCTGGCCCCCACCACCTGCACGCAATCGTGCACCGCCTCCGTCAGCGAGCCCACCACCCGGGCATTGTCGACCAGGTCCTCGGCGCCCGCGGCCAGTCGGGTGGCCTCCGGATCCGGGAAGCATCGGGGGGTCACCAGCACCAGGTTGTCGAGGCCCATGGTCTTCATGGCCCGGGCCGAGGCGCCGATATTGCCGGGGTGGTAGGTCTGGACGAGGACGATGCGGATATTGGGCAGCATGGGGTTTCGGGAAGACCTGGTGATGAGAGGAGTCGAGGCGGGTATCCTATCGCGCCAAGCGCCCTTCGGGCAGCTACAAACCACTAGGAACAAGCTACAAGCCACAAGGAGCAAGCTACAAGGAAACCCCTTGTCGCTTGTCTCAGGTGGGCATCACACTGCCTTGCAGCTTGCAGCTTGCAGCTTGCAGCTTGCAGCTTGCAGCTTGCAGCTTGCAGCTTGCAGCTTGCAGCTTGCAGCTTGCAGCTTGCAGCTTGCAGCTTGCAGCTTGCAAAAAGCCCCCCACCGGTCTCCCGGCGGGGGGCTCGATCAGGCTAGGCCTGGAGGCGGGGGCGTGATTACATCATGCCGCCCATGCCACCCATGCCGCCCATGCCGCCCATGTCGGCGCCACCGGCTTCCTTCTCCTCCGGGTCGTCGGCGATCATGCACTCGGTGGTGATCATGAGGCCGGCGACGGAACCGGCGGACTGCAGCGCGGAGCGGGTGACCTTGGCCGGGTCCAGCACGCCCATCTCGAACAGGTCGCCGAACTCGCCGGTCTGGGCGTTGTAGCCGAAGTTGCCCTCACCGTCCTTGACGCGGTTCAGGATGACGGAAGCCTCCTGACCGGCGTTGGTGACGATCTGGCGCAGCGGGGCCTCCATGGCGCGCACGGCGATGGCGATGCCGTGGGTCTGGTCCTCGTTCTCGCCCTTCAGGCCGGCGATCTTGGTCAGCACGCGGACCAGGGCGGTACCACCGCCAGGCACCACGCCTTCCTCGACGGCGGCGCGGGTGGAGTGCAGGGCGTCCTCGACGCGAGCCTTCTTCTCCTTCATCTCCACCTCGGTGGCGGCACCGACGCGGATCACGGCCACACCACCGGCCAGCTTGGCGACGCGCTCCTGGAGCTTCTCGCGATCATAGTCGGAGGAAGTCTCCTCGATCTGGGCGCGGATCTGGTTGACGCGGGCCTCGATGTCGCTGTCCTGGCCGGCGCCATCGATGATGGTGGTGTTCTCCTTGGACATGGTCACGCGCTTGGCGGTGCCCAGGTGGTCCAGGGTGGCCTGCTCGAGGTCGAGGCCCACTTCCTCGGAGATCACGGTGCCGCCGGTGAGGATGGCGATGTCCTGCAGCATGGCCTTGCGACGGTCGCCGAAGCCCGGTGCCTTGGCGGCCGCGACCTTGACGATGCCGCGCATGGTGTTGACCACCAGGGTGGCCAGGGCCTCGCCCTCGATGTCCTCGGCGATGATGACCAGCGGCTTGCCGGCCTTGGCCACGGACTCGAGCGTCGGCAGCAGCTCGCGGATGTTGGAGATCTTCTTGTCCACCAGCAGGATGAACGGATCCTCCAGTTCCACGGCCATGGTGTCCTGGTTGGTCACGAAGTAGGGCGACAGGTAGCCGCGGTCGAACTGCATGCCTTCCACGACGTCCAGCTCGTCCTCGAAGCCGCGGCCCTCGTCGACGGTGATGACGCCTTCCTTGCCGACCTTCTCCATGGCCTCGGCGATGATGCGGCCGATGTTGCTGTCGCCGTTGGCGGAGATGGTGCCGACCTGGGCGATGGCGTTGGAGTCGGTGCAGGGCACGGCCAGCTCACCGATTTCCTTGACGGCGGCCTGGACGGCGTGGTCGATGCCGCGCTTCAGGTCCATCGGGTTCATGCCGGCGATCACGCCCTTCAGGCCTTCGGTGACGATGGACTGGGCCAGCACGGTGGCGGTGGTGGTGCCGTCACCGGCGACGTCGGAGGTCTTGGAAGCGACTTCCTTGACCATCTGGGCGCCCATGTTCTCGAACTTGTCCTTGAGCTCGATCTCCTTGGCCACGGAGACGCCGTCCTTGGTCACGGTCGGCGCACCGAAGGACTTCTCCAGGACCACGTTGCGGCCCTTCGGACCCAGGGTGGCCTTGACGGCGTTGGCCAGGGTGTCGACGCCTTTCGCCATGCGAGTGCGGGCATCACTGGAGAACTTGACTTGTTTCGCTGCCATTTTCGTTTGCTTCCTGTGAGTTCGTGAACGTCAGATTCGAGCGGTAGGAGCGGTCGCGACTCAGCCTTCGACGACGGCCAGGATGTCGGACTCGCTCATGATCAGCACTTCCTCGCCGTCGATCTTCTGCTTCTCGACGCCGAAGCCATCCTTGAAGATCACGGTGTCACCGACCTTCACGTCGAGCGGGCGCACGTCGCCGCTTTCCAGAATCCGGCCGTTGCCGACGGCGAGGACCTCGCCACGAGTCGGCTTTTCCTGGGCGCTGCCCGGGAGCACGATGCCGCCTGCGGTTTTCTGCTCTTCTTCAACGCGACGGATGACGACGCGATCGTGCAAGGGACGGATGTTCATTGCTCACGTTCTCCTGATGGTTTGCTGTGCCGGGCGTCGCGGCCACGGCGGGTTTTCCTCATCAACCCGCAGATCTCTCTGCGGGGTGAAGGCACACGCCTTCCGTGTGGATGACCCCGACGGGCGGGGTCGAAGCTCGTTGCTGACGGATAAGTGGGGCTGGCCAATGAGGTTTCAAGGCCCCCCGGGAAAAAATTTTTCCTCTTCAGCCCCGCCTCTCGTCATGGGCGATGAAGTCGCCTTCCAGCGGCGTCTCCTGCTCGCCATCCCGGGACGTCTCGGCGGTCGTGTCCCGTTCGCTGCCGGCCTGCTGCCAGTCCGCGTCCCGTCCCTGGCGGGGACGATAGGCGCCGGCCTGGACATGCACGCCCTGCAGGCGCAGCCCGAGCCGGCCGAGCAGCTTGCCGAGCAGGCGGCGGGCATCCGGGATCAGGCACATGAAGCCCAGGGCATCGGAGAGGAAGCCGGGAGCCATCAGCAGGGCGCCGCCGAAGATCAGCGCCGCCCCCGTGAGCAGCTCGCCGGAAGGCAGCTCCCCTCGAGCCATGCGTTCCTGGGCCCGGGCGAAGGTGGCGACGCCTTCGCGGCGGATCAGGTGCAGGCCGAGGAAGCCCGTGGCCAGGACCAGGGCCAGGGTGGTCAGCAGCCCGATGTGGCTGCCGACGGTGAAGAGCAGGACGAAATCCAGCAGGGCGAAGACGGTGAAGAGGGCGAGAAAGGGCATGAGGACTCCGCTGTGACGATTGCCGCAGACGTGGGGGCGGCCCACGAGAAAATCAAGTCTCGTCCGGGACACGACCAAGGCCGCATGTCGCCCTTGCGCAGACCCGGTAGAATCATCAATCAAACGATTGTTCGTGTCGGTCGTGGCGAGCACCCGTGCCCACCCCGCGCCGCCCTTGTCTGGAGGACCGCTATGCAACTCGACAACGCCCTCATCGCCATCACTGGCGGCGCCCGGGGCCGAGGGCTGGCCATGGCCGAGCACCTGGGGCAGCAGGGCGCGAGCCTGGCCCTGCTCGACCGGGATGGCGAGAGCCTGGAGGCCGCGGTGGGTCGGCTGGCCGAGAAGGGCCTCAAGGCACGCGGCTTCGTCGTCGACGTGGCCGACGAACGCTCGGTGCGTGAGGCCTTCGCCGCCGTCGCGGATGCCCTGGGTCCCCTCGATGGCCTGGTCAACAATGCCGGCATCGTGCGGGATGGGCTGCTGGTCAAGGCCCGGGACGGCCAGGTTCAGGACACCATGTCGTTGGCCGAGTGGCAGCAGGTCATCGACGTCAACCTCACCGGCGTCTTCCTGTGTGGGCGGGAGGCGGCAAGCCGCATGATCGAGGACGGGCGAGCGGGCGTGATCGTCAACATCTCCAGCGTGGTGCGACACGGCAACATCGGGCAGAGCAACTATGCGGCGGCCAAGGCCGGCGTGGCGTCACTGACCGTGACCTGGGCCCAGGAGCTGGCCCGTCATGGAATCCGGGTGGGTGCGGTGGCGCCGGGCTTCATCGACACCGAGATGACCGCGGCGATCCGGGAGGACATGCGCGAACGCCTTAAGGCTCGTGTTCCCCTGGGGCGGATGGGCCAGCCCGATGACATCGCCGAAGGCGTGGCCTTCATCCTCGCCAACGACTACTTCACCGGGCGGGTCCTGGAGTGCGACGGCGGGCTCAGGCTCTGATCCCGTCGTCGCCCGGTGCGGGGGGATCAGAAGGTGACTTGGTCGGCCAGTCCCTCCACGGTCGCCTCGCCGATGCCGCTGACCCGGGTCAGGTCGGCGGCGGCGGCATAGGGGCCGTTGGCCTCGCGATCCTCGACGATCGCCGCCGCCTTCGCCTCTCCGATGCCCGGCAGTTCGGCCAGCAGGGCCGCATCGGCGGTGTTGACGTTGATCGGTGGCGCCTCCTGGCCGAGGGCCGGGCCGGCCAGGCCGAGCAGCAGGACCAGGCCGAGGGGGGCGAGATATCCTTTGCGGAAGGTCGTCATGGTGTCTCTCCTTGTGAGTGGCCGGGGTGGCGGGCGCCATGGCGCCTGGTTTCAGGCTAGTGTCGGCCAGGGGAGGGCGGGGTCGGCCATCGCCGCATTCGGGCATCCGTGATCGCCGCCACGTCCCTGACGTGATTCGCGCCATGCGCCACGGGGCATGGCTGATATACTGCGCGGGTCCAATCCACTCGCCAGGAGCTCGCCGTGTCCGTTGCGTCACCCTTGATCATCGCCCTCGATTACTCGTCCCTGGATGCCGCCCTGTGCATGGCCGATCGGCTCGATCCGGCGCGCTGCCGGCTGAAGGTCGGCAAGGAGCTGTTCACCCGCAGCGGGCCCGACGTCCTCGAGGCCCTGCATGGACGCGGCTTCGAGGTGTTCCTGGACCTCAAGTTCCATGACATCCCCAACACGGTGGCGGGAGCGGTCCAGGCTGCCGCCGAACAGGGGGTATGGATGGTCAACGTCCATGCCGGCGGGGGGCGCCGGATGATGGAGGCCGCCAAGGAGCGGCTGGTGCGCCAGGGCCTGTCCACCCAGCTGATCGCGGTGACCGTGCTGACCAGCATGGCGGCCGAGGACCTGGCGGAGGTGGGCGTCTCGGTGTCGCCTGCCGAACAGGTGGAGCGCCTGGCGGCCCTGGCCCGGGACAGCGGCATGGATGGCGTGGTGTGTTCGGCCCAGGAGGCCGCCCGTTTGCGGGTCCTGTGCGGCGACGACTTTCTCAAGGTCACCCCCGGCATTCGCCCCGCCGCGGCCCAGGCAGGCGACCAGCGTCGCGTCATGACCCCTGGCGAGGCCGTGGCCGCGGGCAGTACCCACCTGGTGGTGGGGCGGCCGGTCACCCAGGCCGACGATCCGATGGCGGCCCTGGCGGCCATTGAGGCGGAGCTCGCCGCCGGGTGAGCGGCCTCACTCCCCTTCGATGCCGGTGATCGGCTTGGTGGTGCCCCAGCTGCGGCAGCGGGGGCACTGCCAGTGGAGCTGCTCGCCGCTGAAGCCGCAGCGTCGGCAGCGGTGTCGCGGCAGGGCGTCGAGCAGCGTGCGGGTGTGGCGCTGAAGCAGCTCGATGCGTTCCCGCTCGCCCTCGCCGGCATGCTGCCGATAGAGCCGCATGAGATAGTCCACCGCCCCGAGACTCGGGGCGCGGTCGAGTTGCTCGGCGAGTAGTCCCAGGGCCTCCCCCGAGTCGCCATGGTGTCGCCGCAGGGTGTCGGCGAGCAGGATGATGACGCTGGTGTAGGGAGCGACCTCGAGCAACGCCTCGAGGTGGCGAATCAGGCCTTCCTCTTCGTCCAGCAGCCGGTAGGCCCGGCCGAGCGGCTCCAGCAGGGTGGGGATGAAGGCCTTGTCCTGCTCGGGAATTCGCTCGAGGACCCGAATCGCCTGGCGGTAGTGCCCGGTGTCGAGCTCCATTTCCGCGAGCAGCAGGTTGGCCCGCACGCAACGGGCATCCGTGGCCAGGGCTTGCTTGAGATGGCGTCGCGCCGGCACCGGACTCGCCGAGCGACGTTCCTGCTCGGCGAGCTCGCACAGCCAGTGGGCGGCGGCGCGACGGATATCGTCGTGGCGGCGGACCAGGTGAGGTTGGGCCACCTCGAGCGCCTGCTGGTATTCCCCTTCCCGCTCCAGCAGGTCGACGAGCAGGTGACGAGCCGTCTGGCGCAGCTCCTCGTGGAGGCCGTCCCTGATCAGGGTCTGGAGCAGCCGCTCGGCCCGGTCGAGCAGGCCCAGCTGCAGGAAGTCCCGGGCCAGTTCCAGCTGGACGCGTTCGCCCTGGTCGCCGCTGAGCGTGGGGCGGGCCAGCAGGTTCTGGTGGATCTTCACCGCCCGATCCGCCTCGCCGCGGGTGCGGAAGAGGTTGCCCAGGGCGATATGGGTCTCGATGGTGTCGCTGTTCACCTCGAGCGCGCCGATGAAGGTCTCGATGGCGCGGTCCTGCTGATCGTTGAGCAGGTAGTTCAGGCCCACGAAGTAATCGCGGGACAGGGCGGGGGAAGGAGAGGGGGCATTCGGGCCCCGCCGTTCGCGGCGGCCCAGCCACCAGCCGATGGCGACCGCTGCCAACAACAGGGCCAGCAGCAGAACATCGGGCATCGTCAGGGAAGTTCCTTCATCTCCTGAATGCGCAGCTTGTCGAGCTCCTTGCGCTGTTGCTGGTTGTGGCGCTGGGCGCGGGTCAGCAGCGCGCGCAGGCGCAGGTAGACGCCGCTCATGGCCAGCATGCCCATCAGCACCCCGACGGCCAGGCTGGCCAGCAGCCAGAGGGAGAGCGAGGCCGGGGGAAGCTCGATCCAGATCAGGTTGAGGGGGATCGCCTGCTGGTTGTTGACGGCGAAGAGGATGCCGACGAGCAGCACCACCAGCAGGATGATGGCCAGGATCAGGCCTTTGAGCCAACGCATGTGCGAGTTCCCGTATCGAGTTGGAGGAGTGGAGGGGGGCTTGCGTCAGTAACCGAGCGCGCGGCTGGCGTCCACCTGTTCGCGCAGCTCCTTGCCGGGCTTGAAGTGTGGCACGAACTTGCCGTCCAGCGCGACCGGTTCGCCGGTCTTGGGATTGCGGCCGATGCGCGGCTCGCGGTAGTGCAGCGAGAAGCTGCCGAAGCCGCGAATCTCGACCCGCCCTCCTTCGGCGAGGGTGTCGGTGATGTCGTCGAGGATGAGACGCACGGCGGCTTCGACTTCCTTGACGGACAGCTCGGGCTGCCGCATGGCAATCTGCTCGATCAGTTCGGACTTGGTCATCGGTTCTCTCCGTGCTGTCCTGCCTGGGCCTCAGGGCCGAGGACGATCGTATGCTCAAAGCATACTGTGCAAGTCTCGATAAAACAACGCACTACGACCTTTGCCCCAGAGAGTGGCGGCGGGATGCCGGGAGCCGCGAGGCTCGGGTATACTGTGGCCACATTCTCGGAACCGATGAGGCCGACCTTGAACGACGATTCGTCCGCGGCTGCTGCCCAGCGCAAGCGCCTCTACTGGCACTCCCGGCGCGGCATGTGGGAGCTCGACCTGCTGCTGATCCCCTTCCTGGAGGCACGCTACGACGACCTGGAGGCGTCCGACCAGGCGGCCTTTCGGGCCCTGCTCGAGGAGGAGGATCAGGACCTCTTCGCCTGGATGATGCGCCGGGAGTGGCCCGAGGATCCGGAGCGTCGGCGCATCGTCCAGATGATCGTCGAGCATGCCGAGTCCACCGACAACGATTCGCGTCGCGCCCTCTAGGCTGGGCTGGGCCGCCCAGGTGATGGCGGCGTCCGGCGTGCTGGGGCTGCTCTGGGGGTACGCGCCCTGGTGGATGAGCCTGGCGGGAGCGGGCGTCCTGGCCGGCGTGGTGCTCGATGCCGCGCGGCGCCGCCCGCGTGGCGAGTTGCGCCTGATGCCCCGGCCGCGCTCGGCACCGGATTGGGCCTGGCGCGAGCGGGCCGGCGATGACTGGCGCGAGGTGAGCCTGAGCTGCGACTACCTGGGGCCCTGGCTCGTCGGCCTGCGGCTCGATGGTCGCCGCCTCTGGCTGTGGCCCGACAGCAGCGACGCCGACTCCCTGCGTGTCCTGCGACGGGCACTGAATACCCTGCCCTGACCGGGCGAGCCTCTCCTGCTTTCCGACACCCCGGCGTCGACGACGCCGGGGTGTCGGCCGTGCCGGCTCAGGCCGGGTCGAGGGCCTCGAGACGGATGCGCGAGGGATGCGGGGCGGGGTCGCCGTGCAGCGGGCAGTCCGGGTTGAAGTGCAACCCACGGGATTCGCGGCGGGCCAGGGCGCAGGCCACGGTGAGGCGCGCCAGGCGCAGGGCATGCCAGAGGCTCGCCAGCTCGGCGCCGGGGGCGGCTCCGGGCAGCCGGGGGGCCAGGCGCTCGGCGAGTTCCGCCAGGCGGCGGGCCGCCTCGTCGAGCCCGGCGTCGTGGCGCACGATGGCGACCCGGGCGCTCATGACCTCGCGCATGGCCGAGCGGATGGCCGCGATCTCATCGAGCGGGACGGGCGTGTCGCCGGCCTGCCAGGGCAGCAGCGGAGCCGACTCCGGCGGGCGGGCATGGCGCAGGCGCCGGCCACAGCTGCGGGCGAAGGCGAGGCACTCCAGCAGGGAATTGCTGGCCATGCGGTTGGCGCCGTGGAGGCCGGTGCAGGCCACCTCGCCGATGGCATAGAGGCGTGGCACCGTGGTGGCACCTTCCAGGTTGGTGGCCACGCCGCCGCAGCTGTAATGCGCCGCCGGCACCACCGGGATGGGGGTGGTGGCGATGTCCAGGCCCCGTTCGGCGCAGTGGGCATGGATGGTCGGGAAGTGGTGGCGGATCGCCGCTTCCCCGAGGTGGCGGATATCGAGCAGCACATGGTCGCTGCCGGTGCGCTGCATCTCGGCGTCGATGGCGCGGGCCACCACATCCCGCGGCGCCAGTTCGGCCCGCGGGTCGATGCCGGGCATGAATCGCTCGCCGGCGAGGTTGAGCAGGCGGCCTCCCTCGCCCCGCACGGCCTCGCTGATCAGGAAGGGCGGGCCCTCGGGGTCATACAGGCAGGTGGGGTGGAATTGCTGGAACTCCAGGTTCATCAGCTCGGCGCCGAGCTCCGCCGCCATCATCATGCCCTCGCCGCAGGCAGGATCGGGGCTGGTGGTGTGGCGGTAGAGGCCGCTGGCCCCGCCGGTGGCGAGCACCGTGTCCGCGGCCGGCAGTTCGTGGAGCCGGCCGGCCTCGTCGATGCAACGCGCGCCCCGGCACTGACCGGCGTCGTCGCCGACCAGGCCGATGGCGGTGAGGTCGGTCCTCAGGCGAATGCCGGGATGTCGGTCGACGTGTCGGCGCAGGGTGTCGACCACGGCGCGGCCGGTGGCGTCGTCGGCATGAATGATGCGGCGCGCGCCATGGCCCCCCTCGCGGGTCAGGTGGTAGGGGTAGCCGGCCTGAGGGTCGGGGTCGGGCGTGAAGGGCACCCCCAGCGACAGTAGCCAGCCGATGGCGGCGGGGCCCTGTTCCACGGTGAAGCGCACCGCCGCCTCGTCGCACAGACCGTCGCCGGCCACCAGGGTGTCGGCCACATGGGCCTCGATGTCGTCGTCCGGCGAGAGCACCGCGGCGATGCCGCCCTGGGCCCAGCGGCTCGCCCCCTGGGGGTGCTGGGCAGGCTGCAGCAGGGTGACCGGCCGCCGTTCGGCGACCTCCAGGGCCAGCACCAGGCCGGCGATGCCGCCGCCGATGATCAGCACCTCATGCTTGCTGTCGGTCATCTGGCTTGTCCTTGTCGATGGGCCTGGACGCGTCGGGAGGGGCGAGCAGGCCGTGGCGGGAGGCGCCTTTGCGCAGTCGGCGACTGGGCAGGCGTTCCAGGCGCCCGAGGCGATCGATCAGCTCGCCCGTCAGGCGGGACAGTTCGCGATTCAACCACAGGTAGCCGCTGGGGCTGAACAGTCGGCGACCATCCTCGGCATGGGCTTCGCCGGCCAGGTCGGCATGGCGTTGCAGGTCGAAGGGCACGAAGTCAACCGCGACGGGATGGCCGGTGCGGACCTGGAAGGCCAGGGTGCCGAGGGTGCGGGCGAGGGTGTGCTGCTGATCCCGCAGGCCGTGCATGGCCTCGATCCGCTCGTGTCCCGCCCGGGTGTTCCAGTGAGTCTCCAGCAGCAGCTCGATGGTCGAGAACATGCGTCGCTGCAGCGAAATGAGATCGTCCAGTTCGCCCCGGGTCAGGCGATGCTCGCGATGAATGGCGTCGACCAGGCCGCGTTGCTTGACCAGCAGTCGGCTGCAGGCCTTGAGCAGCTCCCGGGCGTCGACGTCCAGCTCGGCGCCGGCCGAGGTATGGGCATGGTAGAGCCGGGCCATCCGATCCAGGTTGTCGGCCAGGGTGAAGCGCAGCAGGTCGGTGGCCTTGTGAGGCAGGACCAGCACGGTCACGGCGATGCCGACCAGGGTCCCCAGGAGCACATCGAAGCCTCGCCAGAGGGCCACGCCCAGCGATTGGGTGCCGTCGCCGACCACCAGCAGCAGGCTGATGGCGAACATCAGGCCCCCGTAGCCATAGCGCTTGCCGAAGCTGATCCAGGTGGCCACGGCGATGCCGGTGAGGGTGCCGAGGGGCAGCAGGGTCGGCCAGGGCAGGGGAGGGGCGATCAGCATCACGCCCCAGCCGGCGCCGAGGAGGGTGCCGAGCAGGCGTTGGCGCGCCTTGTCCAGCACCCCGCCGATATGCGGCAGGTTGCCCATGACCATGACGGTGCTGACCAGCGCCCAGCCCTGATGGGGGATGGCGAAGGTCTCGGTGATGGCATAGGTGATGGCCAGCGCCAGGGCGATGCGCAGCACGTGGAGGATGCGGCGGTGGCGATGACTGAAGTAGGGGTCGCGCAGACGCGCCAGGCTCATGAAGCGAGATCCCGTTGGCTGGTCGGGCTCATGCCAGGTCGACGCGGAATGGTGCCCGGAGCCGGGCTCGAACCGGCACGGTGTTGCCACCGAGGGATTTTAAGTCCCAGCTCAAATGTCTCGTTAGTGGCCATTGGTGCATGTTTTCAAGGAGTTATAAAGGAATACATGCCACTGAATGGCCACTGATGGCCAATGATGTGGACACTATGTGGTCACTGGTCATCATCGGTGGCTGAATCGTACAGCAAGTAGGCGTTCCGCTCTAGGTCCTGGCGGATCGCATGTCGAACTTGGGCACCTATGGAGCGATCCTGGATCTCTGCAAGCTGCTTTACCTGCTCATAGAGACTCGGCTCAATCATGAGCGAGATGGTCCGCTTGTTTTCCTTGGTCTTCCTGGAGGTGGTCCGGGAGCGCTTCGGAACAGCCTGAGAAGGCTCTTGTGGCGGCATAGGGGCTTTCTGAGCAGGTGGCTGGGGAGCGGGGTCGGCCGGCGTGGAATCTGCCTCTTGAAGCTGACGCTGCTTGATGGAGGCAAGAAACGCACTCAGCCCTCCCTCCGACTGGGTTGCGACCGACGGCATGGGAGGCATTGAGTTGCCGACCGACCAGCGCTCAAAAAAGACACTATCATCGATCATGCCGGCCCGCACGCACTCAAAATACAGCCCCAGGGCTTTCCACGGAGGCCCATTGTTTACGGCTGCCAACAGGTTGCGCCACCCCTCGGGCTTGCTCTTCTTCAGATACGCAACCAAGCGTCGACGCTGGTCCTTGTTGAGCGGGTGGCTTGCCATCAGTAGTTCTCTATAGGTTCGATACAGAACCAAGATAGCTGAGGTGATGTCTGGTGGCAACCAACCTATATAGAATCTATGGTTGACCTATATAGGTTTTGAGGCTAGCTTACCTATATAGGTCATGCAGCAATGGCAACCTATGACACTTAACGAAGGATTTTCTTGTCAGTCTGCGAGGCGTGTTACAGGGAGGGCCTCACCATGGGGATCAAGAAGCAAGAGGATGGTACCTGGCTGGCCGATTTCCGAGGGGACGGAAGGGGGTCAAGGCGCTTTCGGAAGAAGTTCAAGACCAAGGCCGAAGCCACGAGGTACATGAACCACATCAAGGCTAGGGTAGTGCAAGCGCCCGAGTGGGAGCCACCCAGGAAAGACATGAGGCGGCTATCGGAGCTGGTCGAGCGCTGGTACCAGATTCACGGTAAGCATACGAATGACGGATCGGCTCGCCGAAAGAAGCTACTCAAGCTGGCTGAGGTATGCGGGGACCCCTTGGCCAACGCCCTGACAAAAGAGTGGTTCATCGGGCTAAGAGAGGAACGAGAAAAATCAGTATCAGCTAATACTATGAACCATGACCGGGCTTATCTGAGCGCAATGTTCAATGAGCTGTCCAGGGCAGGGGAATGGACCAGGAGCAATCCGGTAAAGGAAAGCCGAAAGATAAAGCATGAAGAGCGTGAGCTGCGGTATTTGAACAGAAGCGAAATTAACTCACTTCTAAAAGAGTTGAATAAGTCGCGCAATAAGTCCGCGTTATTGATTGCTAAAATCTGCTTGGCCACAGGGGCCAGATGGAATGAAGCTCAAGGGCTCAGGCGGGAGCATGTGCATAACGGCCTAGTGTCCTTTTGGAGCACCAAGAACGGGAAGCCCAGGCACATACCCATCTCGCGGGAGCTGGAAGAGGAGGTTCTAGCCGCAGGAGGAGGGGGAAAGCTGTTCAAGGGCGGCTATGAGGCCTTCAAGAATGCGATCGAGCGCGCCGGGATCGAGCTGCCGCGTGGACAAATGACCCACGTTCTAAGGCACACGTTCGCCAGTCACTTCATCATGCAAGGCGGAAGCATATTAACGCTACAGCGCATTCTCGATCATTCCACGATCACGATGACAATGCGTTATGCCCACTTGGCTCCAGATCACTTAGAAGAAGCGAAAAAGCTAAATGCACTGGAGGCGGCAAAATGAATGATTTCACGGAAGAAAGAGTTTCTAGTTTGTGCCTGAGAATGAGCTACCTTCCTGGCATCATAGAGAATCGAAACTTAGATGATGAAATATATATGCTTATCCTGGAATACTTCAAGGAGGAACTTGAGAGAGTCATTCAGGAGGCGCGGACATCAAATGTCGTGGCCTTCCCGCAGCGGCGCCGCCGCTCCCTCGGGCTCCAGGATCAAGGGCGGTGAGCGCCCACGTCACCATGGCCGTGGTCGCCTGTTCAGGATCGCCGGCCACCTGGCAGCGTCAAGGCTCCCTCCTCGCCGCGGGGCGTCGGGCGCAGGCGTCCTCACCCGCGGCATCGTCGGGAGCCTTGACCCTGCGACGGTTGGCCGGCAAGGCAGAAGGGGCGACCGACGGCGATAGGTGACGGGGCGGAACCCCTTGTTCACCAGGGCCGCGAATTGAGAGCTGTGGCACTTGCGGGGCCCGGGGCCGCGACATAGTCAGGGGGCGCCGCTGCTTGGTCGGTTTGGCATGCGTTCGCTTCGCTCACCACCATTCAGAGAGCGTCGCCAGCGGAGGGAGAGGAGTTCTAATTCTGCCGTTGTGGACACTATGTGGCCACTAGGGGATTCGCAAAGCTCAAAGCAGCCAATCAATCAGCTATAAGTAGATGATTTCATTGGTGCCCGGAGCCGGGCTCGAACCGGCACGGTGTTGCCACCGAGGGATTTTAAGTCCCTTGCGTCTACCAATTTCGCCATCCGGGCGGGGTTCGAGCGGGCGGAAAACAGGGGAAATGGAGGCTGGAGTCGGAATCGAACCGGCGTACACGGAGTTGCAGTCCGCTGCATAACCACTCTGCCATCCAGCCTCATGAGTCAATGGGGGCGCCATACGAGATTCGACCGGGCTGGCGTACCAGCTCGCGACCCTCCCGTCGCACGCCTTGACTCTGCTTGAGTCAGTGGAGCGGGAAACGAGATTCGAACTCGCGACCCTCGCCTTGGCAAGGCGATGCTCTACCACTGAGCTATTCCCGCCTGACTCGAGGACGCATTATACGGATAAGTCGGTGACTGTCAAACGCTTTTCTCGTCGTTCGTCACATGGAATCGCTGAGGTGCGGCCAGGCGGCCCGCAGGTACTGGATCATCGACCAGAGGGTCAGCAGGGCGGCGACGTAGAGGGTCGCCACGCCCAGCCAGGCCACCGGCGTTCCCGGGGCGAAGGCCAGCAGCAGCAGCAGGGCGATCATCTGCAGGGTGGTCTTGACCTTGCCGATCCAGGAGACCGCCACCTTGCCGCGCTTGCCCATCTCGGCCATCCACTCGCGCAATGCCGAGATGACGATCTCGCGGCCGATGATCACGAGGGCCGGCAGGGTCAGCCAGGCAGCGTCGTAGCGCTCGATCAGCAGGGCCAGGGCCACGGCCACCATCAGCTTGTCGGCCACGGGGTCGAGAAAGGCGCCGAAGGGGGTGGATTGGTCCCAGCGGCGCGCCAGGTAGCCGTCCAGCCAGTCGGTCACCGACGCCAGGGCGAACAGCCCCGCCGCCAGCGGCATGCTCCAGGGGAAGGGGAGGTAGAACAGCACCACCAGCAGCGGGATGAAGACGATTCTGGCCAGGGTCAGGAGGTTGGGGATGTTCATCGAAGCTGCGTCCTTGCCTGAGGATGGGGATGCCGGGTGTCGCGACATTCTATCCGCCTCGGCCGGTGTCATCCATTCAGGGCTCGATGAATCGTCTCCGCCGCCCGGATGGAGAGCTGCTGATGCCGGGCATCAGCGGCTTTCCTCATGATCTCGCCCGGCGGTATTCATCCATGCAGGGCGCGATGAATCGTCTCCGCCAGGGTGGCGCTGATGCCCGGAACCCGGGCGAGCTCCTCGCGGCTGGCCTGGCGCACGCCCTGAAGGCCGCCGAAGAAGCGCAGCCGCTCGCGCCGCCGGCGCGGGCCGACGCCGGGAATGTCCTGCAGGGTGGAGGTCCGCCGGGCCTTGTCACGCCTGGCGCGGTGGCCGGCGATGGCGAAGCGGTGCGACTCGTCGCGGATGTGCTGGAGCAGATGCAGGGCCGGGGAGGCGCCGTCCAGGTCGAGGGTGCGATCCACCGTCTCCAGGTAGAGCGTCTCCAGGCCGGCCTTGCGGGTCGTGCCCTTGGCCACGCCCAGCAGCATCACGCCGGTGACGCCCAGTTCCGCGAATACCTCCCGGGCCATGTTGAGCTGCCCCTTGCCGCCGTCCACCACCAGGATGTCGGGCCGTTCGCCCTCGCCTTCGGCGAGGCGCCGGAAGCGTCGGGTCAGGGCCTGGCGCATGGCGGCGTAGTCGTCTCCGGGTTCGATGTCCGCGATGTTGAAGCGTCGGTAGTCGGACTTGCGCGGCCCATTGGCGTCGAACACCACGCAGGAGGCCACGGTGGCTTCGCCGTGACTGTGGCTGATGTCGAAGCACTCCAGGCGGTTCGGCGTCTGGTCCAGCCCGAGGGCCTCGCGCAGCGCCTCGAAGCGCTTGCTGAGCTGGGTCTGGTTGGCCAGCTGTCCCGCCAGCTGCTGCTCGGCATTGGTGCGGGCCAGCTCGCGCCATTGGGCGCGATGCCCCCTGACCTGGTCGGTGACCCGGATGCGCTTGCCGGCCCGCTCGCCCAGGGCTCGGGCGAGCAGGTCGGCGTCCGGCAGCGGGTGGCTGGTGATCACCTCGGCGGGGATCTCCCGGGCCTGTCCCAGGTAGAACTGGCTGATGAAGTCGCCGAGCAGGGCCTCGGGGCCAAGGTCCAGGCCGTTGGCCGGCTCGTGGTGGCGGGCGCCGAGCAACCGGCCCTGGCGCACCGTGAGGACCGAGATGCAAAGCGCGCCGGGGCGCGAGGCCAGGGCGAAGACGTCCGCGTCGCCCCCCCCGGTATCCACGAACTGGCGCTGCTGCAGCTGGCGGAGCTGCTGGATCTGGTCGCGAAGCCGGGCGGCTTCCTCGAACGCCAGGGCCTCGCTGGCCGCTTCCATGTCCCGGGTCAGTTCACGGGTCACCGCCTCGCTCTTGCCCTCCAGGCACTGGATGGCATGCGCCAGGTCCCGCCGATAGTCGGCCTCGTCGATATAGCCCACGCAGGGGGCGCTGCAGCGACCGATCTGGTATTGCAGGCAGGGGCGGGTGCGATGGGCGAAGACGGAGTCCTCGCAGTTGCGGATGCGAAAGATCTTCTGCATCAGCGACAGGCTCTCGCGCACCGCGCCGCTGCTGGGGTAGGGGCCCAGGTAGCGACCGTCGTCGTGCCGTGCGCGCGCCCGCTTGTACTCCAGTGCCGGGAAGGGGTGGCGGTCGGTGACGAAGACGAAGGGGTAGGACTTGTCGTCACGCAACAGGATGTTGTACGGCGGGCGCAGCTCCTTGATCAGCGTCTGCTCGAGCAGCAGCGCCTCGGTCTCGCTGTTGGTCACCGTGACCTGGATGTCCGCGATACGCGCGACCAATGCCTGGGTCTTGGTGTTCAGGGCGCCGCGGAAGTAGCTGGCCAGGCGCGCCTTCAGTCGGCGGGCCTTGCCCACGTACAGGGTCTCGCCCTGCTCGTCGAGCATGCGATAGACCCCGGGGGCCTCGGTGACGGTGGCGAGGAAGTGGCGGGAATCGAAACTCATCGGCTAGTGGCGGCGACGGGGGTGAAGGCGTCATCCTATCAGACCCGTCGCCGGGCGGGTCATTCCACCTCGCTGAAGCCGTCCACCAGGCCGTGGCGCAGTCCCAGGTGGGTCAGCTCCACGTCGGAATTGACCCCGAGCTTCTCGAAGATCCGGTAGCGATAGGTGTTGACGGTCTTGGGGCTCAGGAACATGCGGTCGGCGATGTCGGCCACCTTCTGGCAATTGACGATCATCATCGCCACCTGCAGCTCCCGCTGGGACAGCTGATCGAAGGGGTTGTCGCCGGCATCGATGCGCGAGAGCACCAGGCGCTGGGCGATCTCGGGGCTCACGTAGCGTTGCCCGGCGAAGACGCTGCGCACCGCCGCGACCATCTCGTCGTGCTGGGAGCCCTTGCTGATGAAGCCATGGGCACCGGCATCGAGCAGGCGCTGGGCGAAGGTCTCCTCGAGGAAGGCGGTGAGCACCAGGATGCGGATGTCCTGGGTGAAGCGGTGGATCTTCCGGGTGGCTTCCAGCCCGCCGATGCCTGGCATGCGGATGTCCATCAGGACGATGTCCGGCTTGAGCTGGCGAGCCTGGCGGATGGCCTCCTCGCCATCCGCGGCCTCGCCCACGATGGTGATGTCCGGCTCGGCATCGAGCAGGTGGGCGATGCTGGTCCTTACCAGGTGGTGGTCGTCGGCAACGAGAACCCTGATCAAGGCAGGTGCTCCTGAATGAAGTGAAAGGACGTCTCAGGCCGGTGGCGATGCCGGTCACCGGCTTACTGGTTTATCAGCCTTAGCGTGGCACATCATCACCCTAAGTGGAATTGGTCTCCGCCAAACGAATGCTTTTTCTCATGATCGGGTTGACGGTGGTGACTCCCGGTCGTAATATACGCCTCGTTCTCGCGAGGCGATGCCGGCGAGTGCAGCGTGGGGCCTTAGCTCAGCTGGGAGAGCGCAACACTGGCAGTGTTGAGGTCAGCGGTTCGATCCCGCTAGGCTCCACCACGAGTTTCCGAGAATCAGCCGCTTGGTGCAATGCATCAAGCGGCTTTTTCGTGTCCGCGCGCCGGGATGGGCACAATCGATGCTTGACCGGCGAGAGGAGTCGACGTATATTACGCCCCGTTCTCGCGGCTCAAAGCCGGCGAGCACAGCGTGGGGCCTTAGCTCAGCTGGGAGAGCGCAACACTGGCAGTGTTGAGGTCAGCGGTTCGATCCCGCTAGGCTCCACCAATCGAATATCGAAAAGCCGCCCGATGCTCTGCATCGGGCGGCTTTTTTCGTCTGGGGCGGAGTCAGGAGCCGCGCCCCCCTTCACGGGTAGCGGCCGGTGCGCCGATTCTCCACCAGTACCTCCAGGATGGCGTTGGCTTCCTGCATGATATCGGACGGAGGCTCTCCCTTGCGTCGGCTGCAGAGCACGGGGGACGTGATGGTCTTGTCGTCGAGATAGACGAACACGATGCCGTCACGCTGGAGACGCTTCACCTGTTCGGGCACCAGGGTGATGCCCATCTCCGAGGCCACCAGGCCCAGGGCGGTCTGCAGCTCGTTGGCTTCCTGGGCCACCTCCACCTTGAGCCCGTGCCGGCGAAACAGCCCCAGGGTCATGTCGGCCAGGCTCGGCCGGGGCTTGGCGGGAAACACCACCAGCGGATAGCGGGCCAGCTGCTCCAGGGTCGGCGTGGTCTCCGCCAGGGGATGACCCACGGGCAGCGCGGCCATCATCGGTTCCTCGAACAGCACTTCCTGCTCCACGTCGGGGTCCTGGATACGCAGTCGGCCGAACCCCAGGTCGATGCGCCCCGCCTTCAGGGCCTGGACCTGCTGCACCGTGGTCAGCTCGGCCAGGGTCAGCTCGACATCATCCTTTTGTCGTAACCCTCGCACCAGCAGCGGCAGCTGGCCGTAGAACACCGAGGCCACGAAACCGATACCGAACATGCGCCGGTTGCTGCGCGCGATGCGCCGGGTGGCCTCCACCGTGGCATCGACCTTCTCCAGTATCTGCAGGGCATGCTCATGGAAGAACTGGCCGGTGGCGGTCAGGGACAGCCCGCGGGAACTCCGCTCGAACAGCACGGCCCCTAGCTCCTCCTCCAACTGCTTGATTTGTCTAGTCAAAGGCGGCTGCGACATGTGCAGCCGCTCGGCCGCGTAGGTCAGGTTGAGCTCTTCGGCGACCACGCAGAAGTACCGGAGATGCCTCAGTTCCATGATACCTCCAGGGTATGGCAGGGCACCCAAACAATATTGGTTCCGTCTTCTCGCTGCAATCAAACTGCCAACCAATCTCCCGATTGGCGAACCCCGGAGCCGCCCATGTCATCCGTGATCGAGAAGATCGAGACGCTGCTGGTCGACCTGCCGACCATCCGCCCCCACAAGCTCTCCATGACCACCATGGCCTGCCAGACGATGGTCATCGTGCGCATGCGCCACAGCGACGGCATCGAGGGGCTGGGCGAGGGCACCACCATCGGCGGCCTGGCCTACGGCCCGGAGAGCCCGGAAAGCATCAAGCGCAACATCGACACCTACCTGGCGCCGCTGCTGATCGGCCAGCCCTCGGGCAACCTCAACGCCCTGCGGGCACGCCTGAATCGTCACGTGCGGGGCAACGCCATCGCCAAGTCGGCGCTGGAGACCGCCGCGCTGGACGCGCAGGGCAAGCGTCTGGGGCTGTCGGTGGCCGAGCTGCTGGGCGGTGCACGCCAGGATCACCTGCCGGTCCTCTGGACCCTGGCGTCCGGTGATACCCGGAAGGATATCGACGAGGCCTTCCAGCGTCTCGACGAGCGCCGCCACTGCGACTTCAAGCTCAAGATCGGGGCCAATCCGGTGGACCGCGACGTCGAGCATGTCGCGGCGATCAAGGCGGCGCTGGGGGATCGGGCCGGCGTGCGCGTCGACGTCAACCAGGCCTGGGGCGAAGCCAGCGCGGTGCGCGGCATCCAGGCGCTGCAGGAGGCCGGCATCGAGCTGATCGAGCAGCCCATCCCCGCCCGGGAGCATGCCGGCCTGATCCGCCTGGCCCGCCGTTTCCGGGTGCCGATGCTCGCCGACGAAGCGGTGGCCGACGCCCGGGACGGTCTCGACCTGGCGGCACGCGGCTTCAGCGGTGCCTTCGCCCTGAAGATCGCCAAGTCCGGTGGCCTGCAGGGCGTGCTCGAGCTGGCCCATGTGGCCCAGGCCGCGGGCATCGGCCTCTACGGCGGCACCCTCCTCGAGGGCAGCATCGGCACCGCCGCCTCGCTGCACGCCTGGGCGACCCTCGACGAGATGACCTGGGGCACCGAGATGTTCGGCCCGCTGCTGCTGAAGGACGACATCGTGACCCAGCCGCTGAACTACCACGCCTTCGGCGTGGACCTGCCGGCGGGCCCCGGGCTGGGGATCAGCCTCGACGAAGACAAGCTTGCCCACTATTCGCGCAAGTAACCGCACGCGACCCGATGGAAGAGGAGAAGGACATGCTGTTTCAGGTGGAAATGACCGTGAAGCTGCCGCCGGAGATGCCGACCGAGCAGGCTGCCGAGATCAAGGCGCGCGAGAGGGCCTATGCCCAGGAGCTTCAGCATGCCGGCAAGTGGCGTCACCTGTGGCGGGTGGCCGGCAGCTACGCCAACGTCAGTATCTTCGACGTCGAGGACAACGCCGAGCTTCAGGAACTCGTCTCCAGCCTGCCGCTGTTCCCCTACATGGAGATTCGCGTCAAGCCGCTGTGTCGTCACCCCTCGTCGGTCCGCGACGACGACAGCTGAATCGCGACGCGCCCCCGCCGGAAAGAAAGAAGAACGAGGATACCCCCATGACCGTGAAGATTTTCGATACCCCTGAGGTGCAGGACTTCCTCAAGGCCGTCAGCGGCTTCGACCAGGATGGCGGCAACGAGCGCGCCAAGCAGGTCATCCATCGCCTGCTCTCCGATCTCTACCGCCTGATCGACGACTACGACGTCACGCCCGAGGAGTTCTGGAGCGCCGTCAGCGTGCTCAACGCCCTGGGGCAGGGCACCCAGTTCGGCCTGCTGTCACCGGGGCTCGGCTTCGACCACTACCTGGACATGCGCATGGATGCTGCCGATGAGCAGGCGCGCCTGAACGGCGGGACCCCGCGCACCATCGAGGGCCCGCTCTACGTGGCCGGGGCGCCGGAGCTCCAGGGGTCCGGGCGCATGGACGACGGCGCCGACACCGACGCCGAGACGATGTGGCTGACCGGTCAGGTGCGCGACACCGACGGCCAGCCGATCGCCGGGGCCAGGGTCGAGGTGTGGCATGCCGACTCCAAGGGCGGCTACTCCTTCTTCGATCCCTCGCAGAGCGAGTACAACCTGCGCCGCACCATCGTCACCGACGCCGAGGGCCGCTACGCGGTGCGCAGCATCATCCCCTCCGGCTACGGCTGCCCGCCGGACAGCCCGACCCAGCAGGTGCTCGACCTGCTCGGCCGGCACGGCCAGCGCCCGGCGCACATCCACTACTTCATCTCGGCGCCCGGCTACAAGCACCTGACCACCCAGATCAACCTGGCCGGCGACCCCTACACCTTCGATGACTTCGCCTACGCCACCCGCGAGGAACTGGTGGTCGAGGGCAAGCGGATCGAGGACGCCGCCGAGGCCGAGCAGCGTGGCCTGGAAGGCCCCTTCACCGAGGTGGTGTTCGACATCGAGCTGGCCAGGACCGACGACCCCGAGCTGCAGCATCGCCACAAGCGCCCGCGGGCCAAGGAAGACGAGCAGGACCGGGCCAGCCAGCAGGCCGGTACCGCCAAGGTCTGATCGGCGCCTGCCATCGACCTCCGGCAAGGAGCGCCGGGGGCAGGTCGAATGAGGCAACAGACCTGCCGCCGGATCGGCTCCGAGCGATCACGACAAGATAACGAGGATCTGGATCATGACCACCCAGCTTGATCGACTCGAACAACGCGTCCGCGGCGCCGTCGTCGACGACGCCGAGCGAGGCATCTTCCGCTGCCATCGCAGCATGTTCACCGACCCTGAGTTCTTCGAACTCGAGATGAAGCACATCTTCGAGGGCAACTGGCTGTTCCTCGGTCACGAGAGCCAGGTCAGCGAGCCGGGCGACTACATCACCGTGACCATGGGCCGCCAGCCGGTGATCATCACCCGCGACAAGGCCGGCGAGCTGCACGGCCTGATCAACGCCTGCGCCCACCGCGGCGCCACCCTGTGCCGGCGCAAGCGCGGCAACAAGGGCACCTTCACCTGCCCCTTCCACGGCTGGACCTTCAAGAACGACGGCAAGCTGCTCAAGGCCAAGAACGAGAAGACCGGCGCCTACCCCGACGGCTTCAAGCAGGACGGCTCCCACGACCTTACGCGGCTGCCGCGCTTCGAGAGCTACAAGGGCTTCCTGTTCGGCAGCCTGAGCGACGACGTGATGCCGCTCGAGGACCACTTGGGCGAGACCACCAAGGTGATCGACAACATCGTCGACCAGGCGCCGGAGGGCCTGGAGATCCTGCGCGGCACCTCCTCCTACACCTACACCGGCAACTGGAAGCTGCAGGCGGAGAACGGCGCCGACGGCTACCACGTCAGCACCGTGCACTGGAACTACGCCTCGACCATGGACCGCCGCAACTACGACGCCGGCGGCACCCAGGCGGTGGACGCCGACGGCTGGTCGAAGAGCCAGGGCGGCTTCTACTCCTACGAGAACGGCCACATGATGCTGTGGACCCGGTTGCTCAACCCCGAGGTACGCCCGGTCTACACCCGCAAGGACGAAATCGAGGCCGAGCTCGGCGAGGCGCGGGCCGACTCCATCGTCAACCAGACCCGTAACCTCTGCCTCTACCCCAACGTCTACCTGATGGACCAGTTCTCCACCCAGATCCGGGTGCTGCGTCCGCTCGCCGTGGACAAGACCGAGGTGACCATCTACTGCTTCGCGCCCAAGGGCGAGTCCGCGGAGAACCGCCGGGTACGCATCCGCCAGTACGAGGACTTCTTCAACGTCTCGGGCATGGGCACGCCGGACGACCTGGAGGAGTTCCGGGCCTGCCAGGAGGGCTACCACGGCGCGCTGGCCGAGTGGAGCGACCTCAGCCGCGGCGCCAGGCAGTGGATCGAGGGCGCCGACGACAACGCCCGGGCGATCGACATGAAGCCGTTGCTGAGCGGGGCCTCCCCCGAGGACGAGGGCCTCTACGTGCTGCACCACAAGCACTGGGTGCAGGAGATGCTGCGCGCCATCGGGAAAGAGCGCAGCCAGATGATTGCCACCGCGTCCTAAGGGGAGAGAGACCATGAGCATCAGCTATCAGGAACTCCAGGCCTTCCTCTACCGCGAGGCCCGCCTGCTCGACGACCGCCAGTGGGACGAGTGGCTGGCGTGCTACCGCCAGGACGCGGTGTTCTGGATGCCGGCCTGGGACGACGACGACGAACTGACCCGGGACCCGGAAGCGGAGATCTCGCTGATCTACTACCCGAACCGCGAGGGGCTCGAGGACCGGGTCTACCGGATCAAGACCGAGCGCAGCGGGGCGAGCACGCCGGAGCCGCGCACCACCCACCAGGTCAGCAACCTGGAGGTGCTCGAGCAGGACGGCGAGACGGTGGAGCTGCGCTTCAACTGGCACACCCTGAGCCACCGCTACCAGAAGACCGACAGCTACTTCGGGACCTGCTTCTACACCCTGGACGTGTCCGGGGAAGAGCCGCGAATCACCTACAAGAAGGTGGTGCTGAACAACGACTACATCCACCAGGTCATCGACGTCTACCACGTCTGACCCGGTGCGGGAGGAGAACGACCATGAGCTACACCATTGCACTGAACTTCGAAGACGGCGTCACCCGTTTCATCGGCTGCAAGGAGGGCGAGACCGTCCTCGACGCCGCCTACCGGCAGAAGGTCAACCTGCCGATGGACTGTTCCGACGGCGTCTGCGGCACCTGCAAGGGCCACTGCGAACAGGGCGAGTTCGACATGGGTGACGACTACCTGGAGGAAGCGCTCTCCGACGAGGAGGCCGCCGAGGGCCAGGTGCTGACCTGCCAGATGGTGCCGTCCTCCGATTGCGTGGTCCAGGTGCCGGTGGCCTCGACCCTGTGCAAGACCGCGGTGGGCCAGGTCGAGGGCACCGTGGCCATGGTCGAGTCACTCTCCGAGGACAGCATCGAGCTGGCCATCGACCTGGACGATGGCGCCGAGCTGGCCTTCCTGCCCGGCCAGTACATCCACATCGACGTGCCGGGCACCCGGGAGCATCGCTCCTACTCCTTCAGTTCCAGGCCGGGCGCCTCCAGGACCACCTTCCTGATCCGCAACGTGCCCGATGGTCTGATGAGCGGCTATCTCACCGAGCGCTGCAAGCCCGGTGAGCGCCTCTCCCTGACCGGGCCGATGGGCAGCTTCTACCTGCGCGAGATCACTCGCCCGGTGCTGATGCTGGCCGGCGGCACCGGCCTCGCCCCCTTCCTCTCCATGCTCGAGCAACTGGCGGAGAAGGGCTGCGATCAGCCGGTCCACCTGATCTACGGCGTCAACAAGGACGACCACCTGGTCAAGACCGATGCCCTGGACGCCTTCAAGGACAGGCTGCCGACCTTCACCTACGCCACCGTGGTGGTGGACGAGGCCAGCGACCATCCGCGCAAGGGCTACGTCACCCATCACATGGATGCCGAGGTGATGCACGACGGCGATGTCGACGTCTACCTGTGCGGGCCGCCGCCCATGGTCGACGCCGTGCTCAAGCACTTCGATCGGGAAGGCATCGCCCCGCAGAGCTTCCACTACGAGAAGTTCACCCCCAACCAGGCACCCGGGGAGGCCGCATGAGCATGGCACGCTTCGAGGGCAAGGTGATGGTCATCACCGGGGCGGCCCAGGGCATCGGCCAGCGCGTCGCCGAACGCGCCGCCGCCGAGGGGGCCCGCCTGGCGCTGGTGGATCGCGCCGACTACGTCCGGGAGGTGGCGGCCGAGCTCCAGGCGAAGGGCAGGGAGGCCATCGCCCTGCAGGCCGACCTGGAAACCTGGGAGGGCGCCGAGCGCGTCATGGGGGAGGCCCGCGAGCACTTCGGCCGCCTCGACGTGGTGATCAACAACGTCGGCGGGACGATCTGGGCCCAGCCCTACGAGCACTACCGGCCGGAGCAGATCGAGGCCGAGGTGCGCCGCTCGCTGTTTCCCACCCTCTGGTGCTGCCGGGCGGCGTTGCCCCACCTGCTGGAGAGCCGGGGCAACATCGTCAACGTCTCCTCGGTGGCGACCCGTGGGCTGATGCGGGTGCCCTATGCGGCGGCCAAGGGCGGCGTCAACGCCATGACGGTGGCGCTGGCCTTCGAGTACGCCGAGCACGGCATCCGGGTCAACGCCACCGCCCCGGGGGGCACCGAGGCGCCGCCCCGCAAGACGCCGCGCAACACCGCCGAGCAGAGCGAGCAGGAGCAGGCCTGGTACCAGACGCTGATCGACCAGACCAGGGCCACCAGCTTCATGGGCCGCTACGGCACCCTGGACGAGCAGGCCGGGCCGATCCTCTTCCTCGCCTCGGACGAGGCCAGCTACATCACCGGCACGGTGGTGCCGGTGGCCGGCGGCGATCTGGGATGACACCCGCTTCGACCGCCTCCATCGTCGAAGCCCAAGACGCGTCAGCGGACCGGGGTCGCCCGGTCCCGATCCTCTCGACCTCAACGATAACAATCCCTGACCGGAGGACGTCATGAAACACATCGAAAAGGGCGTGGGGCTCTTGTCCGCGCCCCGCGACTTCATCCGAGACCTCAACGGCGACAACTTCAGCGCCGGCCTGGTGGCCGGCATCTTCGGCCTCAGCGCCGGCATCATCCATATCAGCGCGGGCACCGCCGCCGGCCTGCCCCAGGAGTTCACCCTGCTGTGGGTCATCAGCTACCTGATGATCAACGGCCTCTTCGGCCTCTTCCTGCCGGCCTACTACCGTCTGCCCCTGCCGATGGCCAACTCGATTCCCGGGGCGCTGCTGTTCGCGGCCATCATCCCCGTGGTGGGGCTCAACGAGGCGCTGGGCGCGACGCTGATCGCCGGGGTCATCGCGCTGGTCGTCGGCCTGGCGGGTTGGATGAGCCTGGTCATGCGGCTGATGCCGATGCCCATCGTCATGGGCATGGTCGCGGGGATCCTGCTCAAGTTCGGCACCAACATGGTGATGCCGCTGCAGAACGCCATGCTGCCGGCGGTGGTGATGATCCTGTCCTTCTTCTTCGCCGCGCGCTATCTGCGCCGGGTGCCGCCGCTGGTCGTCACCCTGCTGGTGGGGGTCGGCTACATGGCTCTCTCCGGGGCCGACTTCTCCGGCGTGACCTTCTCCATGCAGTTTCCCGAGTTCATCATGCCTGCCTTCACCCTGGAGGCCTTCCTGGCCTACGGCCTGCCCCTGGCGCTGATCCTGGTGGGTATGGAGACGCCGGCCGGCGTGGGCCTGGTCAAGGGCATGGGCTTCAAGGACGCCCCGGCCAACGCCATCACGGCCCTGGGGGGCTTCGGCACCATGATCTCGGCCTTCTTCAACCTGCACAGCACCTGCATCGCCGCCCCGATGACCGGAATCTGTTCCGGGCCCGAGGCCGGGAGCCATGACAAGCGCTGGGTGGCCGCCGTCATCGTCGGCATCATCTTCATCGTCGCGGCCCCCTTCTACGGCTTCGTGTTCAGCCTGATCGAGGCCATGCCGAGCTACTTCATCGCCATCATCGCCGGCCTGGCGCTGCTGCGGGTGATCGGCTCGGCGATGCACATGACCTTCTCCGGCAAGCATGAAGTGGGCGCGATGTTCTCCTTCCTGATCGCCGTGTCCGGCGTGCAGATCTTCGGCATCGGCTCCTCCTTCTGGGCGCTGGTGCTGGGGGCGGGCATTTCGATGCTCGTCGAATTCAAGGACTTCGACTTCACCGTCGAGCGTCCGCTGGCGAGAAAGCGGCTGCTGGCCAGGAAGGCCGGCTGAGCCGCCGCCGACGCACCGGCGTCGGCGGCTGTTTCGATCCTGTCATCTCCCTTGGCCCGTGCCTGCCTGCGCAGGACGGGCCTTTTTTCGTCCTGGCCCCCTTCGAGTCCGATCTCCCCATTAGCCTTTTGTCGCAGGCCGCTTCCTCCGTCCCGGTGCTTCTCGCCGATGGTGGCGCGACGGGGGCATCCCCGGGGGCCTCGTGGGGAGGCTTCGAGCGTGAGATATCTCAGTCGCGGCTCGAGGGAAGGGTCGCCTGGATCGGCAAGTAAGCGGCAATCCATTGATATTGAAGAAACATTGCCGGGCCTGGCGGTCGTCGGCGGCGAAGGGGGTGGGGGCGATTGCGATACCTCAAGAGTATGGAAAGGGACCCAATCGATATTGGTGGCATGTCTCGGCATTCGCAAGAATCCAGACAACACAACAAGAAACGCCGTCGATGAGCCAGCGACATTGCGGCGAGCGGCGATCCCCGAAACCCGGCCTTGCACTCCCTGACGCGACAGCAGGGCATAACGACAACGACGAGAGCATCCACATGACCGTCAAGATCTTCGAGACCCCCGAGGTGCAGGACTTCCTCAAGGCCGTCGCCGGCTTCGACCAGGACGGCGGCAACGAGCGCGCCAAGCAGATCCTCCATCGCCTGCTGTCCGATCTCTATCGCCTGATCGACGACTACGACATCACCCCCGAGGAGTTCTGGAGCGCCGTCAGCGTGCTCAACGCCCTGGGGCAGGGCACCCAGTTCGCCCTGCTGGCCCCGGGCCTGGGCTTCGACCACTACCTGGACATGCGCATGGACGCGGCCGACGCCGAGGCCGGTCGCACCGGCGGCACCCCGCGCACCATCGAGGGCCCGCTCTACGTGGCCGGCGCGCCGGAGGTCCAGGGCCGCGGGCGCATGGACGACGGCACCGACCCCGACGCCGAGACGATGTGGCTGACCGGCCAGGTGCGCGACACCGACGGCCACCCGGTCGCCGGGGCCAAGGTCGAGGTGTGGCACGCCGACTCCAAGGGCGGCTACTCCTTCTTCGATCCCTCGCAGAGCGAGTACAACCTGCGTCGCACCATCATCACCGATGCCGAGGGCCGCTACGCGGTGCGCAGCATCATCCCCTCCGGCTACGGCTGCCCGCCGGACAGCCCGACCCAGCAGGTGCTCGACCTGCTCGGCCGCCACGGCCAGCGCCCGGCGCACATCCACTACTTCGTCTCGGCCCCGGGGCACCAGCACCTGACCACCCAGATCAACCTGGCCGGCGACCCCTACACCTACGATGACTTCGCCTTCGCCACCCGCGAGGAGCTGGTGGTGCCGGGCCAGCGCATCGAGGACGCCGCCGAGGCCGAGCAGCGCGGCCTGGAAGGCCCCTTCACCGAGGTGGTGTTCGACATCGAGCTGGCCAGGACCGAGGCTCCCGAGCTGCAACAGCGCCACAAGCGTCCGCGGGCCCTGGAGAGCGAGGAGCAGGAAAGCGCCCTGGCGGCCAGCGCCCAGGTCTGACCCCGCTCGGTCCCCACGGGTCCCTCTCGACACCGATTTCCCACTGCATGGCTGATACCTCCGCCGGCCCGGCCGGCGGAGCAGGGGAGCCCCTGCGCCGGATGCCCCCCGGCCGCTTCCCTCGACAGCCACCCTTGACCATCGAGGAGCATGATCATGACCACCCAGCTTGATCGACTCGAACAACGCGTCCGCGGCGCCGTCGTCGACGACGCCGAGCGAGGCATCTTCCGCTGCCATCGCAGCATGTTCACCGACCCCGAGTTCTTCGACCTGGAGATGAAGCACATCTTCGAGGGCAGCTGGCTGTTCCTCGGCCACGAGAGCCAGGTCAGCGAGCCGGGCGACTACTTCACCGTGACCCTGGGCCGCCAGCCGGTGATCATCACCCGCGACAAGGCCGGCGAGCTGCACGGCCTGATCAACGCCTGCGCCCACCGCGGCGCCACCCTGTGCCGGCGCAAGCGCGGCAACAAGGGGACCTTCACCTGTCCCTTCCACGGCTGGACCTTCAAGAACGACGGCACGCTGCTCAAGGCCAAGAACGAGAAGACCGGCGCCTACCCCGACGGCTTCAAGCAGGACGGCTCCCACGACCTCACGCGCCTGCCGCGCTTCGCGAGCTACAAGGGCTTCCTGTTCGGCAGCCTGAGCGACGACGTCATGCCGCTCGAGGACTACCTGGGCGAGACCACCAAGGTGATCGACAACATCGTCGACCAGGCGCCGGAGGGCCTGGAGATCCTGCGCGGCACCTCCTCCTATACCTACACCGGCAACTGGAAGCTGCAGGCGGAGAACGGCGCCGACGGCTACCACGTCAGCACCGTGCACTGGAACTACGCCTCGACCATGGACCGCCGCAACTACGACGCCGGCGGCACCCAGGCGGTGGACGCCGACGGCTGGTCGAAGAGCCAGGGCGGCTTCTACTCCTACGAGAACGGCCACATGATGCTGTGGACCCGGTTGCTCAACCCCGAGGTACGCCCGGTCTACACCCGCAAGGACGAAATCGAGGCCGAGCTCGGCGAGGCGCGGGCCGACTCCATCGTCAACCAGACCCGTAACCTCTGCCTCTACCCCAACGTCTACCTGATGGACCAGTTCTCCACCCAGATCCGGGTGCTGCGTCCGCTCGCCGTGGACAAGACCGAGGTGACCATCTACTGCTTCGCGCCCAAGGGCGAGTCCGCGGAGAACCGCCGGGTACGCATCCGCCAGTACGAGGACTTCTTCAACGTCTCGGGCATGGGCACGCCGGACGACCTGGAGGAGTTCCGGGCCTGCCAGGAGGGCTACCACGGCGCGCTGGCCGAGTGGAGCGACCTCAGCCGCGGCGCCAGGCAGTGGATCGAGGGCGCCGACGACAACGCCCGGGCGATCGACATGAAGCCGTTGCTGAGCGGGGCCTCCCCCGAGGACGAGGGCCTCTACGTGCTGCACCACAAGCACTGGGTGCAGGAGATGCTGCGCGCCATCGGGAAAGAGCGCAGCCAGATGATTGCCACCGCGTCCTAAGGGGAGAGAGACCATGAGCATCAGCTATCAGGAACTCCAGGCCTTCCTCTACCGCGAGGCCCGCCTGCTCGACGACCGCCAGTGGGACGAGTGGCTGGCGTGCTACCGCCAGGACGCGGTGTTCTGGATGCCGGCCTGGGACGACGACGACGAACTGACCCGGGACCCGGAAGCGGAGATCTCGCTGATCTACTACCCGAACCGCGAGGGGCTCGAGGACCGGGTCTACCGGATCAAGACCGAGCGCAGCGGGGCGAGCACGCCGGAGCCGCGCACCACCCACCAGGTCAGCAACCTGGAGGTGCTCGAGCAGGACGGCGAGACGGTGGAGCTGCGCTTCAACTGGCACACCCTGAGCCACCGCTACCAGAAGACCGACAGCTACTTCGGGACCTGCTTCTACACCCTGGACGTGTCCGGGGAAGAGCCGCGAATCACCTACAAGAAGGTGGTGCTGAACAACGACTACATCCACCAGGTCATCGACGTCTACCACGTCTGACCCGGCGCGGGGACAGGAGTCCCCGGCGACAGGGACGTCGCGTCGTTTCGACACCAGGCGCTCAGCGCCCCTACCAACAGATGCGGCGAGACGAGCGCCGGGGACAAGCCAGAGCGAGGGTCTTTTGACCATGGGCGAGGCGGAAGGAGAAGAACATCCGGTGGATGTTCTTCCCGCCGAGCGGGTTGGCCACGGATGGCCAACCCCGGCCCTGCAAGCGGCACAGGATGTTGTAGCGCCGCAGGGCAAAAGTAGCGCCCAGGGAAGGGTTTACAGCGCCCTCGCGATGGTCCGGCACTCCGGGGCTTGTCCCCGGAAAAGCTCATCACTTTCGTGATTCGTGGAAGACACCTTTTAACAACAACCAGCCCCCGGTGAACAATATGAACAATGCCTTCAAGAAGACCACCCTGGCATCCCTGGCAAGCGCCTGCGTCCTGAGCTCCGGCCTGGCGTCCGCCCAGGAGGATCCCGTCAAGCTCGGCCTGATGCTGCCCTACTCGGGCACCTACACGGCGCTGGGCGAGGCCATCACCAACGGCCTGACGCTGGCCATCGAGCAGAACGGCGGGCGGCTCGGCGGCCGCGAGGTCGAGTACGTCCGGCTCGATTCCGAGGCCGATCCCTCCAAGGCCCCGCAGAACATGAGCCGCCTCGTGCGCGGTGACGACGTCGACGTCGTGATCGGCCCGGTCCACTCCGGCGTGGCCATGGGCATGCTGCGGGTGGCCAAGCAGACCGGCGCCATCACCATCATCCCCAACGCCGGCCTGGGCGCGGCCACCAACCAGCTGTGCATGCCCAACGTCTTCCGCACCTCCTTCAGCATGTGGCAGAACAGCTATCCCATGGGCAAGGTCGCCTATGGTCGGGGCCATCGCGACGTGGTGGCCATCACCTGGGACTATGCAGGAGGCAAGGAAGATGTCGCCGGTTTCGAGGAGGCCTTCACCGAGATGGGCGGTAACCTCGTCGAGACGATCTACGTGCCCTTTCCCAGTACCGAGTTCCAGAGTTACCTGACCCAGATCGCCAGCCTCGAGCCGGATGCGGTCTATACCTTCTTCGCCGGCGGCGGCGGCGTCAGCTTCGTCCGCGACTACGCGGCCGCGGGGCTGATGGAAAACATCCCGCTGCTCGGCTCGGGCTTCCTCACCGAGGGCAACATCAAGGCCCTCGACGGGGCCGGGGAAGGGGTGTTGACCACCATGCACTATGCCGAGACGCTCGACAGCGACGCGAACCGGGCCTTCGTTTCGGCCTACCAGGCGGCCCATGGCGAGGCACCGGACACCTACGCGGTCCAGGGGTACGATACCGGCGCCATGCTGGTCCAGGCGCTCGACGAGGTCTCGGGCAACACCGAGGACCAGGCGGCGTTGATCGAGGCGCTGGCCGGCGTCGAGCTGCAGAGCCCGCGAGGGCCGATGCGCTTCTCCGCGTCGCACCATCCCATCCAGAACGTCTACCTGCGCGAGATACGCGACGGCGAGCACCAGGTCCTCGACGTGGCCGTCGAGCAACTCGAGGTCCCCGACGACGCCTGCCGGATGTGAGCCGGTGAACGCCTGATTCCCGGGGCGAGCCGGTCTCGCCCCATCCATCGCGGAGGAGATCATCATGGATCTCGCATTCTTCGGCGTGCAGCTCCTCAACGGGCTGCAGTACGGGCTGCTGCTGTTCCTGATCGCCAGCGGCCTGACCTTGATCTTCGGCATCATGGGCATCATCAACCTGGCCCATGGCGCCATGTACATGATCGGCGCCTACCTGGTCTACGACCTGACCCAGCGGCTGGGGAACTTCTGGCTGGCGATCCTCATCGCCATCCCCATCGCCATCCTGCTCGGCCTGATCATCGAACGGCTGTTCCTCGACACCCTCTACAAGCGCGACCACCTCTACCAGGTGCTGCTGACCTTCGGCCTGATCCTGGTGCTCAACGAGGCGCAGCGCATCATCTGGGGCGGCGACGTGCACAGCGTGTCCGTTCCGGCCCCCTTCGACGCCAGCCTGCCGCTCACCGACAACCTGCAGTACTCGGTGTATCGGCTCTTCGTCATGGGCGTCTGCCTGGCGTTGGCGGGCGTCATCTACTGGGTGATCCGCCATACCCGGCTGGGCATCATCATCCGCGCCGGGGCCGTCGACCGCGACATGGTCGAGGGGCTGGGCATCGACGTGCGCACCCTCTTCACGCTGATCTTCAGCGTCGGCGTGGCGCTCACCGCCTTCGCCGGGATGATCGCCGCGCCGCTGACCTCCATCGCTCCCGGCATGGGCGACAGCATCCTCATCACCTGCTTCGTGGTGGTGGTCATCGGCGGCATCGGCTCGATCAAGGGAGCCTTCTGGGGCGCCATCCTGATCGGCATGGCCGAGACCTTCGGTTCGGTGCTGATCCCCAGCCTCGCCAGCATGGTGATCTACCTGATCATGGCCGCCGTGCTGCTCGTCAAGCCACGCGGGCTCTTCGCCTGAGGAGGCAGTCATGTTGCACAGTTATCCCAAGCGCGTTCATTTCCTCCTGCTGGCCCTGACGGCGATCGTCGCGACCTTTCCCCTGTGGGGCAAGGCGGTGTTCGGTGGCCAGGCCGACTTCATCCTGGAGAAGCTCACCCTGATGCTGATCCTGGCGCTGTTCGCCATGAGCCTGGACCTGCTGGTGGGCATCGTCGGGCTGGTGAGCCTGGGCCATGCGCTGTTCTTCGGCCTCGGCGCCTATACCCTGGCGCTGGCCAGCCCCGAGTTCAGCCCCGCCTCGCTGTGGTGGATGCTGCCGCTGGTCATGGCGGTGGCCGCCGCGGCGGCGCTGGGGGTGGGGCTGCTGGTGATCCGCACCAAGGGCATCTTCTTCATCATGACCACCCTGGCCTTCGGCCAGATGCTCTACTACCTGGTCAGCACCTCGCCGTTCACCGGCGGCACCGACGGGGTCTTCATCATGTTCCGCCCGAGCCTGGCGGTGGGCGAGACCTCGCTGCTCAACCTCGACGACCCCTACGTCTTCTTCTACTTCTGCCTGGGCGTGCTGGCGACCGGCTACCTGTTCCTGCGCTGGCTGACCCGCTCGTACTTCGGGCAGGTGCTCGACGGCATCCACGACAACGAGCACCGCATGCAGGCGCTGGGCTATGCCACCCACGGCTACAAGCTGATCGCCTTCGTCATCAGTGGCGTCCTGGCGGCCATCGCCGGGATGCTGGCCGCGATGCAGTACGGCTTCGCCAACCCGGCGCAGCTCGGCTGGCACACCTCCGGCGAGGTGCTGATGATGCTGATCCTGGGCGGCATGGGGACCGTCTTCGGCCCCATCCTGGGGGCCTTCGCCTACGAGATCCTGCTGTTCCTCTACGAACACCTCACCACCCATTGGCCGATCCTCATGGGCCTGACCATCATCGTCGCCGTGCTGGTGCTGCCGCGCGGCATCGCCGGTCTGATCGTCGCGCCGCCCGGCAAGGCGGAGCCGTCGAAGGCCCCGTGGCTGCGGCGGCTGGTCGGCAAGGGAGCGGCGGCGAGTCCGCCCGAGGTGACCAAACGGAGGGTGCAATCATGAAGCACGAAGCGATCCTGGCGACCCGGGGCCTGACCCGTCGCTTCGGCGGCCTGGTCGCGGTCAACGACGTCGACTTCGACGTCAAGCCCGGCGAGATCCACGCCATCCTGGGGCCCAACGGCGCCGGCAAGAGCACCCTGATCAACCTGCTCTCCGGCGAGATCCCGCCCTCGGCCGGCGAGGTGTGCTATCGCGGCAAGCCCATCCAGGGCAAGAGCGTCCGCCAGACCGCCCGCCTGGGCATCGGCCGTAGCCATCAGAAGACCAACATCTTCCCGAGGCTCAATTGCCTGCAGAATTGCGAACTGGCGGCGCGCATCCACATGGGGGGCGTCTTCGCCAGCTGGCGATCCCGGCACCGCGCCCGGGAGGTCAGCCGCCGGGCGCTGGAGGTGCTCGAGACCTGCCGGCTGACGCATCGGGCCCATACGCCGGCCGCGGACATGAGCTACGGCGAGCAGCGTCAGCTGCAGATCGCCATGGTCCTGGCCACGGCGCCCACGCTGATGCTGCTGGACGAGCCCATGGCGGGCATGGGGCGTGAGGAGACCGACCAGGTCGCCGACCTGCTGGCGAGCCTCACCGACCGCTACACCCTGGTGCTGATCGAGCACGACATGGACAGCGTCTTCCGCCTGGCCGATCGCATCACCGTGATGGTGGACGGCTGCGTGCTGGAGAGCGGCCCCACCGAGCAGATCCGTCGCAGTGAAAAGGTGCGTGATGTCTACCTGGGACGCCACGACGAGGAGGTCACGGCATGAACGCAGCAGCACAGATCACTCCCCTCATCGAGGCCAAGGGCCTGCATACCTTCTACGGCGAGAGTCATGTCCTGCACGGCGTCGACCTGACCCTGATGCCCGGCGAGACGCTGAGCCTGCTGGGGCGCAACGGCATGGGCAAGACCACCACCCTGAAGTCGATCCTGGGCTTCGTCCCGCCGCGGGAGGGTGAGGTCCGCATCAAGGGGGTGTCCACCGCGAGGCGTCGCCCCTGGCAGCTGATCCGGCAGGGCATCGGCTACGTGCCGGAAGGGCGGGGCATCTTCCCCGGCATCAGCGTGCGGGAGCACCTGATGATGGCGGCCCGCCCCAACGCCCGGGGCGAGACGCCCTGGACCGTGGAACGGGTGCTGGACACCTTCCCGCGGCTCGGCCAGCGCATCAATCACGACGGTTCCTTCCTGTCGGGGGGCGAGCAGCAGATGCTCTCCATCGGCCGGGCGCTGACCACCAACCCGGACCTGATCATCCTCGACGAGGCCACCGAAGGACTGGCGCCGCTGATCCGCGACGAGATCTGGAAGATCCTCCGCGAGATCCAGGCCTCCGGCATCGCCAGCATCATCGTCGACAAGAACATCGACAACCTGCTGGAAGTGGCCGACAGGCACCTCCTGCTGGTCAAGGGCGAGGTGGTCTACAGCGGCGACGCCCAGGGCCTCAAGGACGATCCCTCCATCCTCGACACCCACCTCGGCGTCGCCTGAGGCGTAACAGGGAGACCGATCATGCGACTGTTCCAGGACGGGTCGATCCCCGCCGTCACCGCCGGCTTCGTGGCGGTGCTGGTGTCCTATTCCGGACCGTTGGCCATCTTCTTCCAGGCCGCCCAGAGCGCCGACATTTCGCCGACCATGATGACCTCCTGGGTCTGGGCCATCTCCATCGGGGCCGCCGTCTCGGGCATCGGGCTCAGCCTGTGGCTGAAGGTACCGGTGGTCACGGCCTGGTCGGCGCCGGGTACGGCGCTACTGGTCACGCTGTTCCCCGAGCTGTCGCTCAACGAGGCGGTGGGCGCCTACCTCGTGGCGGCGGCGGCGATCCTCGTGATCGGGGTGACCGGCTCCTTCGACCGCATCATCCAGTTGATCCCGCCCGGTATCGCCAGTGCCATGATGGCGGGCATCCTCTTCCAGTTCGGCGTCGGCGTCTTCGAGTCCCTGGCCGCGGTGCCGGCGCTGGTCATCGGCATGCTGCTGGCCTATCTGGCGTTCAAGCGCCTGACGCCCCGCTACAGCCTGGTGCTGCTGCTGGTGGTCGGTGTCATCCTGGCGGTGGTGTTCGAGGATGCCAGCCTCCGGGGCGTGACGCTCTCCCTGGCCGACCCGCAATTCATCCGCCCCGAGTGGAGCTGGAACGCTACCCTGAGCCTGGCCATCCCCCTGGTGCTGGTCAGCCTGACCGGACAGTTCCTGCCGGGCATGGCGATCATGCGCAGCGCGGGCTATGACACCGCGGCCAGGCCCATCGTCACCGTCACCAGCCTGACGTCCTGCGTGACGGCCTTCTTCGGTGGCATCACCACCGTGATCGCCGCCATCACCGCGGCGATCTGTACCGGCAAGGAGGCCCACGAGGATCCGGGGAAACGCTACGTGGCCGGGGTGGCCAATGGCGTCTTCTACCTGGTCGGCGGGACCTTCGCCGGCACCATCGTGCTGCTGTTCACCTCGTTGCCCGGCGAGTTCGTCGCCGTGCTGGCCGGCCTGGCGCTGATCGGCGCCATCGCCAGCAACGTCAGCGCCTTCGCCGCCCGGACGGATCACCTGGAGGCTTCGGTGATCACCTTCCTCGCGACCGCCTCCGGGGTGAGCTTCCTGGGCCTGGGCTCCGCCTTCTGGGGCGTGGTGATCGGCGCGATCGCCTACAACGCCCTGCATCGCCGCTTCGCCGTCGAGGGGAGGTCGGAGCGAGTATCCGATCGCGCTCTACAACAATCAACAACCAAAGGGAAGCGCTGAATAAATCGGCGAGCGGAGTAAAGCGCAAGGCGCACGGAGCGCAGAAAACGAGGCATAACATTTAGTTAGGTGAGTTTTCTAGCACCGCGCAACGCAGCGATTTGCCCGCGCAGACATTTATTCAGTGTTTCCATAACAGGCCGGAGGTATCGTGATGATTACACTTCATGTGGCCGTCGACGAATCGACGCACTCCCTGCGGGGCGTCGCTCTCGGCGAACTGCTCAACCGCCAGCTCGACGCCCGGCTGGTGCTGACGTCCGTGGCGGAGCAGATGGACAAGCGGCGCTTGGCCCTGCAGGAGCGGCTTGGACAGGCGGGATTCGAGCGTTACCGGGATGACCTGTCGATAGAGCAGGGCGATGATGCCGCCAGGGTGCTGGCCCGGCTGGCGGCGGCATCCGACGAGTCGCTGCTCTGCATGACCTCCCATGGCCGGCGGCCGGCCGCCGAGCTGTTCCTGGGCAGCGTGGCCGCGGCCACCGTGCGCCAGGCCAATGCCGGCCTGGTCCTCGGCGGCCCCCGCTTCGAGCCGAACGCGCAGGCGCGCATCGATACCCTGATGGTCTGCGTGGACGGCTCCCCGCTCGCCGAGTCGGTGCTGCCCCAGGCCGTGGCGCTCGCCAGGGCCCTGGGGGCGAGCCTCCAGCTGCTGAACGTGGTATCCGTCGAGCCCTCGTCCGCCTCGTCGGCGCTTCCCCCGGGCCTACGCGAGGTCGATAGCAGGGAGCCCGGTGGCCATGCCGATGTCATGGAGTCGGCGTACCTCCATGGCCTGGCGCGGCGCATCCGGGAGGTGCATCGGTTCGAGGCCGACTGGGAGGTGTTGCACGGCTACGAGCCCGCCGAGGCCCTCGTCGGCTATCTCGCCGATCAGCCCAATGCCATGGCGGTGATGACGACCCATGGCCGCAGCGGGCTGTCGCAACTGGCCGCCGGCAGCGTCAGCCACGAGGTGCTGCACGAGGCGGCCTGCCCGGTGGCGGTGATGCGTCCATCGGCCACGATCGGGGGCTGAGGGACCTGCCGGGCGCTCACGTCTCCAGCAGCGCGATGAGGCGCTCGGCGACGGGGGCGGAGGAGGGCGGGTTCTGCCCGGTGATCAGCCGCCCGTCCTGGCGGACGTAGGGCGTGAAGTCCTCGGCCTTGGAATATCGGCCGCCGCGCTCGATCAGGGCCTCTTCCACCAGCTTCGGGACGATGTCGGTCAGGCCCACGGCGGCTTCCTCGCCGTTGGTGAAGCCGGTGACGTCGCGGCCCTCGACGAGGGGGCCGCCGTCCTGGTCCCGGGCATGGATCAGCACGATGGGGGCGTGACACACCGCCGACACCGGCTTGCCCTGGGCCCAGAACGCCTCGATCAGGCGGATCGAGTCGGGGTCGTCCACCAGGTCCCACAGCGGCCCGTGGCCGCCGGGATAGAAGACGGCATCGAAGTCCTCGGCCCGCATGTCGGCGAGCCGATGGGTGGCGTCGAGCCGGGCCTGGGCCTCGGGATCCTGCCGAAACCGCCGGGTCGCCTCGGTCTGGCTGTCCTCGGCGTCGCTCTTCGGGTCCAGCGGCGGCCGGCCGCCCTGGGGCGAGGCCAGGGTGAGCTCGGCGCCGGCGTCCTGGAACACGTAATACGGAGCGGCCAGCTCCTCCAGCCAGAAGCCGGTCTTCTCGCCGGTCTCGCCGAGACGGTCGTGAGAGGTCAGGACGATCAGGATTCGCTTGCTCATGCGGGATCTCCTCCGGGTGAAACGGGCGCGTTGGGCATGGCCTCGATCGGTCACGCCCTCGCGGAAGTGACTCCAGCCTAGGCGAGACCGTATTATTCGAGAATTGGTGATTTTGGATATCAGGTATTCGGATTGTGAATCTCGCCGGCAAGGACCTCAACCTGCTGCTGCTCTTCCATGTGCTCTACCAGGAGCGCAGCGTATCCGGGGCGGCGGGACGCCTGGCCCTCAGCCAGCCGGCGCTGAGCCACCGGCTGGCCCGGTTGCGGGACGCCTTCGGTGATCCCCTCTTCGTGCGTGCGCCGCGGGGCCTGACGCCGACCCCGCGGGCCCACGAGCTGGCGCCCCATGCCCAGCGCCTGGTGGCCGGTCTCGAGGGCTTCTTCGAGCGCTGCGAGGGCGGCGACTTCCTGGCCCGAGAGGAACGGGTGCATCTCTTCACCACGGACTACATGGAGCAGTTGCTGTTGCCCCGGCTGCTGCCGGTCGTCCGCCGGGAGGCCCCCAACCTCCAGCTGGTGACCCACAACACCCGGGGACGGCTGCCTCGCGGCGAGCTGGAGACCGGCGAGTGCGACATCACCGTGGCCGGCTTCTACGAAGACCTGCCGGCGACCTACCATCAGCAGCACCTGCGCCAGGAAGGCTTCGTGGTACTGTCGGCCCGGGATCATCCGCGCCTCGGCGAGGGCCTCGATCTCGAGGCCTACCTGGCCTGCGACCACCTGGTGACCACCCTGACCGGCGACCTCGACGGCCTGGTCGATCGACGGCTCCGCGAGCGGCGGCTCGCGCGGCGTGTCGTGGCCGGCCTGTCCAGCTTCAACGTGCCGCCGCGGCTCGTCGCCCACAGCGACCTGCTGCTGACCTGCCTGGCGAGCGTCGCCGAGGAGGCGGTGCGGCGGGACCCCGGCCTGGTGATCCATCCTTGCCCGCTGGCGCTCGGCGAAGTGGCAATGATCCAGACCTGGCACCAGCGCACCCACGAGGACCGGCTGCGGGCCTGGCTCAGGGAGCGGATCCGGTGGTTGCTGGCCGACGCTCCCGCCTCGACCACAGAATGACATCTCCCGGCGCCGGACCCGGCCGTCGCCGGGTGTCGGCTCCGTCGGCAAGCCTCTCCTCACTCGTACCCAACGGAGACCCCTCATGTCCGTCGATACCCTGTTGACCCCGCTTCGTCTCGGCGAGCTCACCCTGCCCAATCGCATCCTGATGGCACCGCTCACCCGCGCCCGGACGCCGGACGGCATCCCGGGCACGCTGCAGGAAATCTACTATGGCCAGCGAGCCGGCGCCGGGCTGATCATCAGCGAGGCCACCAACATCTCGCCCACGGCCCGGGGCTACGTCTATACCCCGGGCATCTGGAACGATGCCCAGGAAGCCGGTTGGAAGGGCGTCGTCCAGGCGGTTCATGCCAAGGGCGGCCGCATCGCGCTTCAGCTCTGGCACGTGGGGCGGGTGTCCCACGAGTGGCTGCAGCCGGACGGTCAGGCGCCGGTGGCGCCCAGCGCCCTCAAGGCCGAAGGCGCGAAGTGCTTCGTCGAGTTCCCGGACGGGAGCGCCGGTCGGCACCCCACCAGCATGCCGCGTGCCCTGGGAACCGAGGAACTGCCCGGCATCGTCGAGGATTATCGGCAGGCGGCCGAACGAGCCGACCGGGCCGGTTTCGACATGGTGGAGATCCATGCCGCCAACGGGTATCTGCTCAACCAGTTTCTCGCCACGGGAAGCAACCGACGTACCGACCGCTACGGTGGCTCCATCGAGAACCGTGCCCGTTTCCCGCTGGAGGTCGTCGATGCCGTCGCCGAGGCCATCGGGCCGGCCCGGGTCGGCGTGCGTCTTACGCCTTTCATCGAGATCTTCGGTCTCAGCGACGACGAGCCCGAGGCCATGGCCTGCTACATGGCCGAGCAGCTATCGCGCCGGGGTATCGCCTACCTGCATTTGAACGAGCCTGACTGGGCCGGCGGCGAGATTCACTTCTCTGACGCCTTCCGACGTAGCATGCGTGAGCGCTTCGCCGGAACGCTGGTCTTCTGCGGGCACTACGACGCCGATCGGGCCGAGAGGCTCATCGAGGGGGGCATCGCCGATGCCGTGGCGATGGGGCGGCCCTATATCGCCAATCCCGACCTGGTGGAGCGGATCCGGATCGGGGCCGTCTGGAACGCGCCCGACCCCGAGACCTTCTACGGCGGTGGGGCCGAGGGCTACACGGACTATCCCTTCCTCGACAACGGCCATGATCGTCTGGCCTCCTTGACGTGACGTCAGGCCACGCGCCTGACCGCCACAGGGTACGGGTGCCGTCTCCCTGAGGGGGGCGGGCGCAGCCTGGGGACGGGAGCCTTCGACGATGTGGTGATTGGAATTTGTAGACGGACGGTCTATATTGAGGTCATGACGCAAGCGACTTCCAGACCACGCCGCGGACGGCCGCCCAAGGTGCCCCGCGACGACCCCGATACCCGGGCGGCCCTGATCCGCAGCGGCGTCGAGGTGCTGACCGAGCAGGGCTTCACCGCGTCCGGCATCGACGGCATCCTGAGGCGGGTCGGGGTGCCCAAGGGCTCCTTCTACTACTACTTCGACAGCAAGGAGGCCTTCGGGCATGCGGTGATGGCGCATTACGCCGCCTATTTCGCGGCCAAGCTGGATCGCCACCTGCTCGATGCCTCGCGACCGCCCCTGCAGCGCCTCGAGGCCTTCGTCGACGATGCCCGGGCCGGCATGGCGCGACACGACTTCCGGCGCGGTTGCCTGGTCGGCAACCTGGGGCAGGAGGTCGGCGGCCTGCCGGAGAGCTATCGACGGCGGCTGCGGGAGACCCTGGCCGACTGGCAGCGACGGGTGGCCGTCTGCCTGCGGGAGGCGCAGTCAGGCGGCGAGCTGGCCGAGGCCGCGGACTGCGAGAGGCTCGCCGAGGCCTTCTGGATCGGCTGGGAGGGGGCGGTGATGCGCGCCCGGCTGGAAGGGGACGCGCGGCCCCTGGACACTTTCCTAGCGACCTACCTGGAGGGACTGCCCCGCTGAGCCCGAGCGGCAAGGCGACGTCGCTCGTCGACCGTTCGGGCTTGGCCGGAATTCCATGCCATTTCATAGACGACCGGTCTATAAACGACCCACAAGAGAGGTGCACGATGTTCAAGGCCATTCTGATCGACAAGCAGGACGACGAGCAGCGCGTGGAACTGGCGAGCCTGGACGAGGCGCGACTCCCCGAGGGGGACGTCACGGTCCGGGTCGAGTGCAGCACGCTCAACTACAAGGACGCCCTGGCCATCACCGGCAAGGGCCCGGTGGTGCGGCGGTTCCCCATGGTCCCGGGGATCGACCTCGCGGGGACGGTCGAGGACTCGACCCATGAGGCCTACCGGCCGGGTGACGCCGTGCTGCTGAACGGCTGGGGTGTCGGGGAGACCCACTGGGGCGGCCTGGCCGAGAAGGCCCGGCTGGACGGTCGCTGGCTGATTCCCCACCCGTCCGCCTTCAGTCCCCGGCAGTCCATGGCCATCGGCACGGCCGGCTACACCGCCATGCTGTGCGTCATGGCGCTGGAGCGCCAGGGTGTCACCCCGGAGCGGGGCGAGGTGCTGGTGACCGGCGCCAACGGGGGGGTGGGCAGCTACGCCATCGCCCTGCTGGCGCGGCTGGGCTATACGGTGGTGGCCTCCACCGGTCGCCTGGAGGAAGCGGACTACCTCAAGGGACTGGGGGCCTCGGAGGTGATCGATCGCAAGGGGCTCTCCGAGCCGGGCCGCCCCCTGGCCAAGGAGCGCTGGGCGGGCGCCGTCGACTCGGTGGGCAGCCATACCCTGGCCAATGTCCTGGCGTCGACCCGCTATGGTGGCACCGTGGCGGCCTGCGGCCTGGCTCAGGGCATGGACCTGCCCGCTACCGTCGCCCCCTTCATCCTGCGGGGCGTGACCCTGGCGGGGGTCGACAGCGTCATGCGGCCCCGGGAGGACCGCCTCGAGGCCTGGCGTCGGCTGGGGGAACTGCTTGAGCCCGGGCAGTTGGACGCCATCACGCGCACGATCCCCCTGGAGGAGGCCATCGACGAGGCCGATGCACTGCTCGCCGGGCGTGTCCGCGGCCGCCTGGTGGTGGACCTGTCGAGCCGATGACCGCCGGCGGCGGGGCCGTCAGGCCTCGCCGCGGCCAACCCGTGTGGTCGGCTCAGTTCAGCACCGACTCCAGCTGCCGGCGCAGCTCCTCGGCCGTCTCGTGTCCGCCGAGCGGGAGGCGGTAGAAACGCTCGTCGGTGCCGGCCATCTCGGAGAGCAGCGAGCCCAGGCCCGTGGCGCGCGTGTCGCGTTGCACCAGGAGGTCGAGGCCGGCGCCGCGGGAGGAAGGCAGGAAGGCGATCTCCGCCTCGTCCAGGTGGCCGAAGCGGCTGCCGGGGGCGGGCTTGAACTCGAATTCCTGCAGGCAGCCGGTGGCGGGGTTCCTGCGGGAGAGCTCCAGCGGGGCACCGGTCATCACGAACCCCAGCCGCTCCATGGCCTCGAAGGCGGCGCGGTGCACCGGCCCCGGCAGGATGCGCAGCGGGTCCTTGTCCCGCGGGTCCAGGGCCATGGCGATGTCGGCGCGAGTCGCCACCCAGGTCTTGGGGTGCGACCGACCCACCGAGAGGGGGGAGAGCAGCGGCAGGGTCACCTCGAAGGGCACGCGGCGGGTGTCGCCGGGCCCGATGGACATGGCGCCGCAGACCTCCACCGAGGCCCAGGGGTGGCCGATGCGCACCCTCTTGTCGTCGACCTCCTTGATGGCCTCGCTGGCGAGGTCCAGCACCAGGGCGTCCAGGTCCTGGCTGACCTCGCCGCCCTTGATGAGCACCTCGCCCTTGAGCAGGCCGCCGGCCTCGGCGGCGTCGCTCTCCAGGAGGGTGTCCACGCGGGCGCTGCCGATTCCGACCGCGGCCATGAGCTTGTCGAACATCCGTGCCTTCCTTCTGCTGGTCCATGAAAGCCTCGAGTATAGCGATCGGCACGGTCACGACGACAACCCTGGCCTCCAGGGCGATCGCAATTACCGTTACCGCTCGGGGCTGATCCGTCGACAGGTCCCGGAGCGCCGGACCGACGAGGGGGCGCTGTGAACCCCTCCCTGGGCGCTACCGACGCCATCCATGGCGTAGGACTCCCTCTTCGACCTGTCCCCGGCGCCCCTCGCCAGGCTCAACTCCGATTGCCCTTCTCTGGCATCCAGGGCGCTCAGGCGGCATCCTTTCCTAATGAGTCCCCATTCCGCAGTTCTCCCGGGCAGCGTCGAGCGCTCCTATCCGCTCGACTGCCTCAGCGACACCCACGACTTCCACCAGCTGCTGGTGGGGCTCGGAGGCCGCGTGGACGTCGAGGTGGAGGGCCGCGGCGCCGCCGTGACCCCGGGCGCCGTGTGCCTGATCCCCGCTGGGGCCACCCATCACTACCTGGGGCTCGAGGCCGGCAACCGCTGCCGGGTGCTGGACCTGCCGGCCGGCGACGATCGCCTCGATCCCCTCTTCGAGCGCATCCGCTTCCTGCGCCTGGCCGGCGCCGGGGTGCGCGAGGCCAGCGACGCCATCCTGCTGGCCCACCTGGCCGGCGCGCCGCCGCTGGCGGGGCCGCGGCTCAACATGGCGCGGCTGACCCGGGAGGTGCAGGCCGACCCGGCCGCGCCCTGGCCCCTGGCACGCCTGGCCGGGATCTCGCATCTCTCCGAACGGCAGCTCCGTCGTAGCCTGGTCGCGCTCACCGGGCTCTCGCCCCGGCAGTGGCTGGTGCGTCAGCGCCTCGCCCGGGCGGCCCGCCTCCAGGTCGACGGCCAGCAGCCTATCACCGAGATCGCCCTGGCCTGCGGGTTCGTCGACGGGCCGCAGTTCAGCCGCCATTTCCGCCGGTGGCAGGGCATGACGCCGCGTGACTTTCGCCGCCGTCATCGCCGATGGCCGGTATCGACAAGTCCTCCCCGCTGAGGCCCGGCACACTTCCCGACGCCATCACGTCAGGGAGTCTCGCCATGTCCGTACCATCCCGCCGCCAGTCGCGTCATGCCACCCTCTGGGGCGCCACCACCGTCCTCAACTGGGCGACCCTGGCCCTCTTCACCCAATGGGCCGGCCCGGTGCCGCCCTTCCTGCTGACCGCGTTGTGCTTCGGCCTGGCCGGCGGACTGGCGATGCTGGCCTTCCTCGCCCGTGGCGACGGGCCGGCCCTGGGGGCGGCCTTTCGTCAGCCGCCGGCGGGCTGGGCCCTGGGCATCGGCGGGCTCTTCGGCTATCACCTCTGCTACTTCATCGCCCAGCAGAACGCGCCCCCGGCCAACGCCGGGCTGATCAGCTACCTCTGGCCGCTGCTGATCGTCATCCTGGCCGGGCTGGTGCTGCCCGGCGAGCGGCTCAGGGGCGTCCACCTGCTGGGCGGGGCCTGCGGCTTCCTGGGCGCGGGGCTGCTGGTGGGACCCGAGGGCTTCGACTGGGCCGGGGAATACACCCTCGGCTACCTGGCCGCGCTGACGGCGGCCTTGATCTGGAGCGGCTATTCGGTGGCGTCACGTCTCCTGGCGCGGATCCCGACCACGGCGGTGGCCTGGAACTGCCTGGGCGCCGCGGTCCTGGCGCTGGCCTGCCACCTGGCCTGGGAGCCCATCGGCTGGCCCGACGGCGCCAATCCCTGGGCCATCCTGGCCCTGGGGCTCGGCCCGGTGGGCAGCGCCTTCTTCACCTGGGACCTGGGCATGAAGCGCGGCCGGGTGCGACTGCTCGGCCTGCTGGCCTATGCGACGCCCCTGTGCTCGACCCTGGTGCTGGTCGCGGCCGGCCTGGCGGAGCCCAGCCCGAGCCTGTGGCTTGCGGCCTTGCTGATCTGCGGTGGCGCCCTGGTCGGCAGCGGCAGCCTGCGGCTCCGGCGATCGGCCGACGAGGCGGGGGTGGTGCGTCCATAGCGTCACGACGGCGGGAGGCGTACACTCTCCATGCCTGCCAGCGGACAATGGTCGACGCCGAATCCCCATGAAGATCAGCCCCTTGCCTCCCCTGAACAGCCTCGTGGCCTTCGAGTCGGCGGCACGCCACCTGAGCTTCACCCTGGCGGCCGAGGAGCTCCATGTCACCCAGGGGGCCATCAGCCGCCAGGTGCGCAGCCTCGAGGACTACCTGGGCAAGCCGCTGTTCGAGCGCGCCAATCGCAGCGTCAAGCTCACCGCCATGGGCCAGCGCTATGCCCAGGCGGTGCGCCAGTCGCTCCACGATATTTCGGCGATCACCGACGAGGTGCGCAGCTGGCAGGGCATGCACCAGATCACCGTGGCCACCACCAGCGCCATGGCGTCCCTGTGGCTGTTGCCCAAGATTGCCGAGTTCCAGCGCGAGCACGACAACATCGAGCTGCGCATCGTCGCCACCGAGCAGATCCGCGACCTCTCGCGGGTGGAGTCCGACGTGGCGCTTTTCTATTGCCGCACCCCGCCGGCCCACATGCGGGCCACGACGCTCTTCCACGAGGAGGTCTTCCCCGTCTGCAGCCCGGGCTACCTGGAGCGGCACGGGCCCTTCCCGGGCCCCGAGGCGCTGCTGGACTGCACCCTGCTGTCCCTGGAGGACGCCGACCAGGACTGGATGAGCTGGAAGCAGTGGTTCACCGAGGTGGGCGTGGTCTCCCGGCTGCCGCGGCGACGGCTCAACATCAACAGCTACTCGATGCTGGTCCAGGCGGCGATGATGGACCAGGGCGTGGCACTCGGCTGGAGCCAGCTCGTCGACGACTATCTGGAGCGGGGGCAGCTGGTGCGACCCGTAGAAACCGTGTTGCGCACCGAGGCCCGCTTCTGTTTGCTGGAACGCGGCGAGGCGCCCGTCGCCCGCCGCGGCGTGCGGGCCTTCCGCGAGTGGTTGCTCGACACCATTCCCAAGGAAGTGGGCGACCTGGGCCTGACCTGACCCCTCCGGCCCGGCCTGAACGACAAGGGGCCCGGCAACTGCCGGGCCCCTCGTCGTTCACGGGTCGATGGAGGTGGGGCCTCAGGCCTCCAGTGCCGGCTCGGCCCGGGTCGCGGCACCACGCGGAGCCGCTTCCTCGACATCGGCCTTGCCGCTGTGATGGTCGAGGTCCTCGTGGGCGGGGCGCGCCTGGAGCGGCAGCATGGCGGCGGCCATGGGCTCGCGGCGCAGGGTGCGATGCAGGCTCAGCGTCATCACCAGGATGAACACCGCGATGGGCAGGCCGGCGATGATCGAGGCGGTCTGGATGGTCTTGAGCCCGCCGGCGTAGAGCAGGGCGCCGGCGATGCAGCCGATCACCAGGCCCCAGATCACCCGGATCGGCTGGGGCGGTTCGGGACTGCCCACGCTGTCCAGGGTGCACAGCACCAGGGTGCCGGAGTCCGCCGAGGTGATGAAATAGGTCGCCAGCAGCAGCACCGCCATGATCGACAGCACGCTGCCCAGCACGCCCGGGTCCAGGGCGTCGAACAGGGTGAACAGCGCCAGGGTGGTGTCCTCCTGGGTGGCCTGGAGGACGGCGCCGCCGCCGAATTCGGTGTCCGCGGCGATGTCGCCACTGGCCACGGACTGTTCATGGGCTTGACGGGCCTGCTGCTCCTCGAACAGGGCGCTGCCACCGAACACCGACATCCACACGAAGGTCACCAGGGTCGGCACCAGCAGGGCGCCGCCGATCAGCTCGCGGATGGTGCGGCCCCGGGAGATGCGGGCGATGAACATGCCGACGAAGGGCGCCCAGGTCATCCACCAGGGCCAGTAGAAGGCGGTCCACCAGTTCTGCCAGCCGCTGTCGGCGTTGGCGTCGCTCCACAGGCTCATGCCGATCAGGTTGTCGGCATAGTCGCCGGTGGTCTGCAGCAGGGTGTTGAGGATGTAGCGGGTCGGGCCGATGGCCAGCACGATGGCGACGATGGCCACCGAGAGCAGCATGTTCCACTCCGACAGCCGGCGGATGCCCCGCCCGACCCCGGACATCACCGAGGCGATGGCGAACAGGGTGATTACCGCGATCATGGCGAGCTGGACGCCGATGCCGACCTCCACCCCGAAGACGTTGTTCAGGCCGCTGTTCATCTGGATCACGCCCAGGCCCAGGGACTGGGAGACGCCGAAGGCGGTGATCGCCACGGTGAGGATGTCCACGGTGTGGCCGATGGGGCCGTAGATCCGGTCGCCGATGAAGGGATAGAGGATCGAGCGCAGGGTCAGCGGCAGGCCCTTGCGGTAGGCGAAGTAGGCCAGGGCCAGGGCCACGATGATGAAGGTCGCCCAGGGGTGCAGGCCCCAGTGGAAGAAGGTCAGGCGCATGGCCATGCCGGCGGCGGCCTCGCTCATGCCTTCGCTGAAGGGATTGTCGGCGTAGTGCCACATCGGCTCGGCCACCGACCAGAAGATCAGGCCGATGCCCATGCCGCCGGAGAACAGCATGCTCACCCAGGACACGAAGCTGAACTCGGGGCGCTCGTCGTCCTTGCCCAGGCGGATGTGGCCGAAGCGGCTGACCATCAGGTAGAGCAGGAAGGCCAGCACGGCGGTGACCAGGCCCAGGTAGAACCACTTGGCGTTGTTGAGGACGGTCGTCGAGATGTCCTGGAAGATGGCGCCGGCCTGCTCGGCCAGCACGGCACAGAAGATCACGAAGCCGATGACCAGCACCTTGGAGGCGATGGTCACCGTGGGGTTGAGGCCCTTGAACAGGCCGCTTTCTGAGCGCATGGCGTCACTCTCGGTTGTTATTGACTCAGGGGACGTCGGGGAAGGGCCCGGGGTGGCCCGCTGCGAAGGGTGGGGGCTCCACGGGGCGGGAGCAAAGCATTTTTTGTCATCAATGCATGAGGTTTTCTCACGCATTGAGTTGACGATAACGCCGCAGGGGGAGTCGAGGCTCGGCATGATAGCCTGATGTTGTGGGATTCGCCATTCGTCTAATCAGTGAGCTTTTCTCATGCATTGATGCCGATTCATCGATTGTCGCCAGGGCTCGGCGCTCCCAGACTCGCCTCCACCAGCCGGAACCCCCGGTAGGGCTGACAACAGACCAGAAACCGCCCGTGTCCCCGTGAGGAGGCCAAGATGACCGACCTGACCCAATCCCTGATCCCCGCCCGGCAACTCGACGACGTGCTCGCCCCCATCGAGGAGGCCACCGGCATGCCCAACGAGGCCTACGTCAGCGAGGCCTTCTTCGCCGAGGAACGCGACCGCCTGATGGCCAATACCTGGGTGTGCGTGGGCTTCGCCAGCGACCTGATCAAGAACGGCTACGTCAAGCCGGTCGACTTCATGGGCCTGCCGCTGCTGATGATGCGCAACAAGGACGGCGAGACCCAGGTCTTTCACAACGTCTGCAGCCACCGCGGCATGCAGCTGGTGGCCGAGGAGGGCGAGGTGCAGGGCGTGATCCGCTGCCCCTACCACTCCTGGACCTACGACCTGAACGGCAACCTGCGCGGCACGCCCCACATCGGCGGCGTCGGCCAGCACAAGGTCGACGGCTTCAAGTGCGAGAAGCATGGCCTCAAGCCGATCCGCAGCGCCGTGTGGATGGACATGGTGTTCGTCAACCTCGACGGCCAGGCCCCCGAGTTCGCCGAGCACGTGGCGCCGCTGGAGAATCGCTGGCGCGACTTCGTCGGCCCCGAGGGCTTCGAGCTGCTGCGCCGGGTGAACATGGGCGGCAACCTGGAGATCACCGTCAACTGCAACTGGAAGCTGGCGGTCGAGAACTACTGCGAGAGCTATCACCTGCCCTGGGTGCATCCGAGCCTGAACACCTACTCGCGCCTCGAGGACCACTACAACATCCAGTTCGGTGAGCACTTCTCCGGGCAGGGCAGCCTGGCCTACCGCCTCTCCGACGTGGCCGGCACCCGCCTGCCCAAGTTCCCGTCCTGGCCGAAGGACAAGATGGAGCACGCCGAGTACGTCTCCTTCTTCCCCAACGTGCTGCTCGGCATCCAGGCCGACCACGCCTTCGCCATGATGCTCGAGCCGGTCTCCGCCGCGAAGACCGTGGAGCACCTGCGCGTCTACTACGTCGGCGACGAGGCCACCCAGGACGCCTATGCGGCCTGCCGGACCTCCACCCTGGAGTCCTGGCGGGTGGTGTTCGGCGAGGACATCGGTGCCGTCGAAGGCATGCAGCGTGGCCGCCAGTCCCCGGGCTTCCAGGGCGGCGTCTTCTCGCCGGTGCTGGACCACCCGACCCACTTCTTCCACCAGTGGGTGGCCCGCCGCCTGCGCGGCGACGCGGACGCCGCCTGATCCCCCGTTCCGGAGTTCCCCTGATGAGCCAACTCGATCGCTACTATAACTACATCGACGGCGCCTGGACGGGCGCCGACACCTGGCTGGTGGTCGCCGACCCGGCCACCGACGAGCCCTATGCCGAGATCGCCGAGGCCGGCATCGAGGACGCCGACGCGGCCATGGCCGCGGCCCGGCGCTGCGTGGCCTCCGGGGCGCTGACCTCGGTGCGTCCGGCCCAGCGCGTCACCTGGCTGCTGGCCATCGCCGAGGAGATCAAGGCGCTGACCGAGGATGCCGCCCTGGTGCTGTGCCGGGAGAACGGCAAGTCCCTGGACGTGGCTCGCGGCGAGTTCGAGGAGGCCGCCCGCTACTTCGAGTACTACGCCGGCATGGCCGACAAGATCGAGGGCACCTCGATCCCGCTGGGCGACGACTACGTCGACTTCACCAGCTACGAGCCCATGGGCGTCTCGGTGCAGATCGTGCCCTGGAACTTCCCGCCGTCGATCTGCGCCCGCTCCCTGGCGCCGGCGCTGGCCGCCGGCAACGCCGTGGTGATCAAGTCGCCGGAGATCTCGCCGCTGGCGATGACCTTCCTGATGACCGCCTGCGAGCGGGCCGGCCTGCCGAAGGGCGCGGTCAGCCTGCTGTGCGGCAAGGGCTCGGTGATCGGCGCCCACCTGGTCAAGCATCGCGACGCCAACCAGATCGTCTTCACCGGCTCGGTGCCCACCGGCCAGCGCATCCTGCGCGACGCCGCCGAGCGGGCCACCCCCAGCGTGATGGAACTGGGCGGCAAGTCCGCGGCCATCGTGCACGCCGACGCCGACATCGAACAGGTCATCGATAGCGTCAAGGCGGGCATCTTCTTCAACGCGGGCCAGGTCTGCTCGGCCATGTCGCGCCTGCTGGTGCACCGCTCGCGCCTCGACGAGGTGGTGGAACGCGCCCGCGAGCTGGCCGAGGGCCTGTCCATCGGTCCCGGCGTCGACAACCCGGATCTGACCCCGCTGGTCTCCCGGGACCAGCTCGAGCAGGTCGAGGCCATGTGCCGCCGGGCCATCGAGGCCGGGGCTACCTGCCTCACGGGCGGTGAACGCGTGGCGGGAGTGAATGGCTACTTTATGCAGCCGACCCTGTTCACCGACGTGGCCGTGGACAGCGAGATCTTCCAGGAGGAGGTCTTCGGCCCGGTGCTGGTGATCCATGCCTTCGACACCGAGGACGAGGCCGTCGAACTGGCCAACGGCACCGAGTTCGGCCTGGTGGCCGGGGTCTTCGACACCCGCCTCGACCGGGCCCTGCGCACCGCGCGGCGCCTGCGCGGCGGCCAGGTGTTCATCAACGAGTGGTTCGCCGGCGGCGTGGAGACGCCCTTCGGTGGCGTGGGTCTCTCCGGCTTCGGCCGCGAGAAGGGCCAGGAGGCGCTCTACAGCTACGTCCAGACCCGCAACATCGCCGTCCGCGTCAAGGGCGCGTGAAGGAGGTCCCGATGAAGAAGTGGCTCTGCATCATCTGCGGCCTGATCTACGACGAGGCCGAGGGCTGGCCGAGCGACGGCATCGCCCCCGGCACCCGCTGGGAGGACGTGCCGGAGGACTGGCTCTGTCCCGACTGCGGCGTGGGCAAGGCGGATTTCGAGATGATCGAGATCACCGACGAGGCACCCGCTGCGGCGGCCCCCATGAGTCCGACGCCGCTGGCCGATGCGGTGGCCGCTCCGGCGGCGGCCACGACTGACTCTGTCGCCACCCACTCCCAGGGGCCGCTGGTCATTATCGGCAGCGGCCATGCGGGCTACGGCCTGGCCGAGGCGGTGCGTGCCCGGGACGCCGAGCGGGAGATCCACGTGGTCACCGCCGACGACGGCGGCCTCTACGCCAAGCCGTCGCTGTCAAACGCCCTTGCCCTGGGCAAGGACGCGGAGGCGCTGCTCGACGAGTCGGCCCTGGCCATCGAGAAGCGCCTGAACCTCCGGGTGCATGCCTTCTGCCCGGTGGAGCGCATCGACGCCGAGGCCAAGCGCCTGCACACCCGCCTCGGCGAGCTGGACTATGGTCAGCTGGTGCTGGCCACCGGGGCCAGCCCGATCCGCATCCCGGTGGCGGGCGAGGCGGGTGCGCTGCTCTCGGTCAATGACCGCGGCGACTATCGCGAGATGCGCCGCCGGCTCGATGCCCTGGAGGGCCCCGGGCGGGTGGTGATCGTCGGCGACGGCCTGATCGGCTGCGAGTTCGCCAACGACCTGGCCCAGGCCGGGCACCGGGTCGAGGTGGTGGGCCTGGCGGAGCGGCCGCTGCCGAGGCTGCTGCCCGAGGCGGGCAGCGAGGTCCTGCGCGAGGCGCTCGCCCGGCTCGGCGTGTGCTGGCACCTGTCCCGCTCGGTGGCCAGCGTCGCCGTCCACGAGGAGGGGTACCGGCTGACCCTGACCGACGCCAGCGAGCTGGAGGCGGACCTGGTGATCAGCGCCGTGGGCCTGGTCCCCAACGTCGAGCTGGCCCGGGCGGCCGGTGTCGACTGCGGGCGCGGCATCCGGGTGGACGATCATCTGGCCACCTCATTGCCCGACGTCTATGCCCTGGGCGATGCCGTGGAGATCGATGGCCAGCTGTTGCCCTACCTGGCGCCGATCAACGCCGGCGTCCGAGCCCTGGCGGCAACGCTGACGGGCACGCCGACGGCGGCCAGCTATCCGGTGATGCCGGTCATGGTGAAGACCCCGGCTGCGCCGGTCTGTGTGGTGGTGCCGCCGGCCGAGGCCCAGGTCAGCTGGCGCGTCACCGCCACCGCCGATGGCATCGAGGCCGGCGGCTATGACGCCATCGGCCGGCTGCGGGGCTTCGCCCTGGTGGGCGAGGCGGCCATGGCGCGGCGTAGCGACTGGGTGAAGGCCTGCGGGCAGGCCCAGGCCGCCTGAGGCCCGACAACAACCGACTGCGCTCGCCGAGTTTTCGTATCGAGCACTCCGTAGTGCATGACGACACGCGGCGCCCGTGGGCGCCGCCTTCTTCCGAACCGCCGGGCTCGCCCGGCGATGACGTCGCGCCCCGGCGCGGCGGAGGTCCGAGATGTCACACGCCATCCTTCCCCGTGACGACAATTGCAACGGCTGGTACCAGCTGCTCGACGCCCCGACCCCGGCGCGTCGTCTCAACTCGAACGAGACCGCCGACTGGCTGGTGATCGGCGCCGGCTTCACCGGCCTGGCCGCGGCCCGTCGCGTCGCCGAGCTGCGCCCCTTTGATCGCGTGGTGCTGCTGGAGGCCCTGCGGGTCGGCCAGGGCGCCTCCGGGCGCAATACCGGCTTCGTCATCGACCTGCCCCACAAGCGCGACCTCGAGGGCGACGATCTGGCGCGCAAGCAGAAGCTGCTCTCACTCAACCGTGCCGCGGTGGACGACCTGGAGACCCTGGTCCGGCGCCACGGGATCGAGTGCGGCTGGTCCCGGGCCGGCAAGTACCAGGGTGCGGTGGGCGAGCGGGGCCTGAAGTACCTCGACCACTACGAGACCCTGCTCCGCGACTTCGACTATCCCTACCGGCGCCTGGAGCGGGACGAGCTGGCGCCGATCCTCGGCACACGTCACTACGCGGCGGCCATCTACACCGCCGACACTGCCTTGATGCAGCCTGCCGCCCTGGTGCGCGGCCTCGGCGAGACCCTGCCGGACAATGCCGAGCTCTACGAGCATACCCCGGTGGTCGGCCTGACCCGCAGCGGGGGCCAGTGGTGCGCCACCACGCCGGAAGGCGAGGTGCGGGCGACCAACCTGCTGCTGGGCTCCAACATCTATTCCCAGGAGTTCGGCTTCCTGAAGCATCGCGTGCTGCCGGTGATGACCTTCGCCAGCATGACCCGCGAGCTGAGCGACGAGGAGATGGCGCTGTTCTCCGCAGCGCCCCATCACTTCGGCCTGACGCCCGCCGACCATGCCGGTACCACGGTGCGACTGACCCCCGAGCGGCGGCTGATCATCCGCAACCAGTACCGCTTCGTGCCGCGTTATCACGATGACCTGGCCGAGCGCACCCGGATCCGCCGGGGGCACCGCGACTCCTTCGAGGCCCGCTACCCCACGCTGGCCCACGTGCCCTTCACCGCCACCTGGGGCGGCGCCTGCGGGCTGTCGCGCAACTACACCGCCTTCTTCGGCAAGGTCGGCGACAACGCCTGGATGTCCGGCGTCCACCAGAGCGTCGGTGCGGCGCGGGGCACCATCTCCGGCAAGCTGCTGGCGGAGCTGGCCACCGGCGAGGATTCCAGTCAGCTGGCCGACATGCTCGCGGTCTCCGGCAAGCCGGCGATCAATCCGCCGGAGCCCTTCCTGAGCCTCGGCGTGAAGACGCGAATGAAGCACGCGGCGTGGGCGAGTCGCAGCGAACTCTAAGGAAACGCTGATTTATTGCTGCGCTCGATATCCTGGCCGCCGGCGGTGCCGGTGCGCCGGCCCGGTCGTCTCCTCATGTAGCAGGCTACACTCCGGTTCCTCCGCTCCGGCGGCGGCCAGCCTCTCATCGCTCGCGACATAAATCAGCGCATCCTTGTCGATGTTGCCATCTGACTTGGCGCCGGCCTTGGACCTGGCGGATGCGCTAACGCCTATCCGCCCGACGCCCCTTCTGAACCGATTCAATCAAGGACCACCATGAGCGATACCCCCATCCGCGCCATCAAGTTCGACCATCGCGAGACGCAGTTCCGCCATCGCGGCGGGCCGCCCGGCCACGCCGAGATCGGCCGCACCGTGGACACCGCCCTGAGCGAGACCATGGGCGCCGGCTTCGCCCGCTGGGAAGGCGCGGAGGTGGCCTGGACGGTGCTCTACGACGAGGTGATCTTCGTCATCGAGGGCGAGCTCGAGGTCACCGCCGCCGGCGAGACCCACCGCGTGACCCCCGGCCAGATGCTGTGGATCCCCGAGGGCACCGAGCTGGTCTACGGCGGCCAGGCGCTGTTCGGCTACGCCCTCTCCCCGGGCAACTGGAAGGCACTGCACGGAATGGAATGACCACGGGCCGCCTTCCGGGCGGCCCGTTGCGCAGGGGACGGCGTCGGGTCTCAGGCCGGATGGGTGACGTAGCGGGTCTCGAGGTAGGCGTCGAGGCCCGCGCGACCCAGCTCGCGGCCGATGCCGCTGCCCTTCATGCCCCCCGCGCCGAGCCCCGGCGGCGCGACCTGATGGGTGTTGCACCAGACGTTGCCGGCGGTGAGACGGCTCGCCAGGGCCGCGGCCCGCACCGGGTCCCCGGCGACCACGGTGGCGGCGAGCCCGAAGTCGCTGTCGTTGGCCAGCGCCACCGCCTCCTCGTCGTCCCGCACGGCCCGCGCACACAGCACCGGGCCGAAGATCTCCTCCCGCCACAGCCGGCTGTCGGTCGACACGTCACGGAACACTCGCGGAGCGACGAAATGGCCCTGCTCGGGCAGGGAGATGGCCGGCGTCATGCCCTGGAGCCCCTCGGCCTCGGCGAGGGCCAGGTAGCTTGCCACCCGGTCGCGCTGGGCGGCGTTGACCAGCGGCCCCAGGGTGGTGGCCGCCTGCAGTGGATCGCCGGGTACCAGCTCGCCGATGGCCGCGTCCAGCCGGTCGAGGAGGGCCTCGGCGACGGGCTCGTGGACCAGCAGTCGCGAGGTGGCGGAGCACATCTGGCCGGCGTTGTAGCAGAAGCCGGCCAGCACCAGCTCCGTCGCCAGGTCGAGGTCGGCATCCTCGGTGACGAGTATCGGCGACTTGCCGCCGAGCTCCAGGGAGACGTTGCGGGTGCCCCGGGCGGCGGCCGCCATCACCGCCTCGCCCACGGGGTTGCTGCCGGTGAAGGAGAGCTTGTCGATGCCGGGATGGGCGGTGAGCGGGGCCCCCACGCCCTGGCCGTCGCCGTGCACCAGGTTGAAGACGCCCGGCGGCAGCTCGATCGCCAGGGCGATCTCGGCCAGCGCCTGCTCGGGCAGCGGAGTGACCTCCGAGGGCTTGAACACCACCGTGCAGCCGGCGGCCAGGGCGGGGGCGAGCTTCCAGGCGCTGCTGACCAGCGGGAAGTTCCAGGGGGTGATCAGCCCGGCCACCCCGGCCGGGTCCTGGTAGCGCCGCGAGATCAGGCCGGCCTCGCCGGTCGCCACGGGCTCGCCCTGGCGCTCGTCCAGGGCCCGGGCCTCGCCGGCATAGTGCCGGTAGCAGGCGATGGCGTCATCCAGGTCCTGGGCGGCCTCGGCCCGCGGCTTGCCGTTGTTGCGGCAGGACAGGACCTCGAGCTCGTCGCGCCGTGCGCCCAGGGCGTCCGCGAAGGCGTCGAGGTAGGCCCCGCGCGCCGCGCCGCCCAGCGCCCGCCAGGCCGGCAGGGCGCGCCGGGCGGCGGCCACGGCGGCGTCCACGTCGGACGGGGCGCCGGCGGTGACCTCGGCGATCACGGTCTCCCGGCAGGGATCGGTGACCGCCAGGCGACGGTCGCCGCGGCTGGCCATCCACTGGTTGTCGATGAAGTGATGGATCAATGCTTGCATGGGGCGGTCTCGACTCGACGAAGGGGCAGCCAGCGGCGGCGGGTCGGCTGCATGCCCGGGAAATGGCGCTCCACCTGGCGCAGCACCAGGGTCAGCACCACCGTCAGGGCCAGGTAGAGGCCGGCGATCAGGGTCAGCGGCTCGTAGACCAGGAAGGTCTCGTCGCGGATGATGTTGGCGGCCTGCAGCAGGTCCATCATGGCGATGGTGGAGACCAGCGGCACCGACTTGAGCAGCAGGATCATCTCGCCGGTCAGGGTCGGCAGGCACAGCTGGATGGCCCTCGGCAGCCACAGCCGGGCGAAGACCTGGAAGGGGGTCAGGCCGAAGGCCCGGCCGGCCTCGCGCTCGCCGGGGGGCACGCTCACCAGGGCCCCGCGGATCACCTCGCCGGAGTAGGCGCCGACGCTGAGGATGAAGGTCAGGGCGCCGTAGAAGAAGGGATCGCGCAGCAACGGCCAGATCACGCTGTCCTGGATGCCGGGGATGTCCTCGAGCAGCCGGCCGACGCCGTAGTAGAAGAAGAACAGCTGCACCAGCAGCGGCGTGCCGCGGATCACGGTGGTGAAGCCGCTCGCCAGCCAGGCCAGCGGGCGGGGCCCCTTGATGCGAGCCATGGCCACGGCCACGGCGAGCAGGAGCCCGCCGACGGCGGACACGACCAGCAGCCAGAGGGTGTTGATCAGGCCTTCGACCAGGTACTCCTGATAGAAGGGATCCTGAAGCCAGGAAAAGTCCATCTCAGGCCTCCTCGCGGATCGGCTGGCCGCGCCGCACCCGGCGCTCCAGGCGCGTGAACAGCGCCGTGGACGAGAGCGTCATGGCCAGGTAGATGACCCCGGCGGCGGCGTAGAACAGGAAGTGGGCGCGGGTGCTGGCGGCGGCCTGCTGGATGGTGAAGAACAGCTCGCTGAAGCCGATCACGCTGATCAGGGCGGTATCCTTGATCAGGATCAGCCAGAGGTTCGACATGCCGGGCAGGGCATTGGGCAGCATGGCCGGGATGACGATGCGATGGAAGCGCGTCCAGGCGGAGAAGCCGAAGGCGTCGGCGGCCTCGAGCTGGCCCTTGGGGATGGCCAGGATGGCGCCGCGCAGCACCTCGGTCATGTAGGCACCCTGGACGAAGGCCAGCACGCCCACGGCGGTGACGAAGCCGTTGATGGCGACCTGGCCGGGCAGCCCCAGGGCGTTGGTCAGGGCGGTCAGGGCCTGGGAGCCGGCGTAGTAGAGCAGGATGATCAGCAGCAGCTCGGGGACGGCGCGCACCGCGGTGGAGTAGACCGTGGCCAGGCCGCGCAGCGGCGCCCAGGGGCTGAGCCGCGCGCTGGCGCCGACCAGCCCCAGCAGCAGGCCGATGGCGTAGGCCAGCACGGCGATCTCCAGGGTCGTCAGCGCCCCTTCGAGGATGGGGCCCGCCCAGTCGAGCAGGCCCTCTTGGGAAACCTTGTTCATGAGTCGTCGTGTCCTTGATCAGACAGGGCGAGACCGGCGGTCGGCCGAGGCCGACCGCCGGGCGAGCGTCGTCGAGGACCGGGCTCAGGTGCAGATGTCGGTACCGAAGTACTCCTCGGACAGGGCGGTGCAGGTGCCGTTCGCGCGGACCTCGGCGATGGCGTCGTTGAGGGCGGACTGCAGGGCGTCGTCGTCCTGGCGGATGCCGATGCCCACGCCTTCGCCGTAGGCCTCGTGACGCGGTGCCGTGGCCTTGATCTCGTAGCCCGCGGCCTCGTCGCGCTCGAGGAACTCGGTCATGGCGATCTCGTCGGCGAGGATCACGTCCAGGCGGCCGGCCAGCAGGTCGCGGTTGACCTGCTCGGCCTGGTCGTAGAGCCGGATGTCGCCGACGGTGTCGCGCAGGGCGCGCCGGGCGTAGGTGGCGTTGGTGGTGGCGGCCTGCACGCCGAGCACCTTGCCGCCCAGGTCGTCGGGGCCGCCCAGCGCCAGGTCGTCGGCGGCGACGAAGGCGCCCGGGGTGAAGTAGTAGGGGTCGCTGAAGTCGATGACCCGCTGGCGGGCCTCGGTGATCGACATGGAGTTCATGATCATGTCGATGCGCCCGGCGTTCAGCGAGGGGATGATGCCGCTCCATCCGGTGGGGGTGATCTCGCAGGAGCGCGCCATGGCCTCGCAGATGGCCATGCCCAGCTCCACCTCGAAGCCGGTCCACTCGCCCTCGGAGGAGGTGTAGGTGAACGGCGGGTAGGGCTCGGCGGAGATGCCGATCTTGAGCGGCTCGGCGGCCTGGGCGGTGGCGGACAGGCCCAGGGCGGCGAGGGCGGTAGCGGCGATCAGGGGACGGTTCATGCAGTTCTCCTTGCTGTTGTCGTGTCGTGCAGGAAAGGGGAGAGTCGGATCAGGCCGCCGGCGCCACGAAGCGCCGGCAGCGCGGATCCCGGCTCTCCTCGAAGACCCGGCGCGGCGAGCCGGCCTCGCCGACGAAGCCGCGGTCGAGGAACACCACCTGGTCGGAGACCTCTCGGGCGAAGGCCATCTCGTGGGTGACCAGCACCATGGTGCGCCCCTCGGCGGCCAGGTCGCGGATCACGCCGAGCACCTCGCTGACCCGTTCCGGGTCGAGCGCCGAGGTGGGCTCGTCGAAGAGCAGCAGGCGCGGCTCCATGGCCAGCGCCCGGGCGATGGCCACCCGCTGCTGCTGGCCGCCGGAGAGGTAGGCCGGGTAGCCGTCGCGCTTGTCGGCCATGCCGACCCGCTCCAGGTAGTGCTCGGCGCGCTCGATGGCCCGGCGCCGGGACAGCCCCTGGACGCGCATCGGCGCCTCGGTGACGTTGCCCAGCACCGTGAAGTGGGGCCAGAGGTTGAACTGCTGGAACACCATGCTGACCTTGGCGCGCAGCCGCTGCAGCTGGCGCCGGTCCAGGCCGACGATGCCGCCCTGGGGATTGCGGTCGAAACGGATCGTCTCGTCCGCAATCGCCAGGTCGCCCTGGTCGGGGCGTTCCAGCAGGTTCAGGCAGCGCAGCAGGGTGCTCTTGCCGGACCCGCTGGCGCCGATGATGGAGGTGACGCTGCCCTCGGGGACCTCGAGGGAGACGTCGCGCAGCACCTCGAGGTCGCCGTAGCGCTTGACGAGGTGACGAACCTCCACCGCCAGGGCGGCGGAGGCATCGGGGGAGGGGGCTTGGGTCGATGATGTCATGGACGACTCATTCGATGGTGGACAGGGAAGCGGTGTCGGCGCGGGCGGCCTCGGCGACGCGGGCCAGCCGCCGGCAGGCCGCGGCGAGGCGGGCCTCCTCGACGGTCAGGCTCAACCGCACGAAGCCGGCGGCGGAGGGGCCGAAGGCCTCGCCGGAGAGCACCGACACGCCCTGCTCGTCGAGCAGGCGGTCGGCGAAGGCCTGGGAGGACAGCCCGGTGGCGCGCACGTCGATCATCAGGAACATGCCGGCCGCGGGGGTGACGACCTGCACCGCCGGGCACCCGGCGAGCGCGGCGACCACGGCGTCGCGGCGCGCCCGGTAGGTCTCGCGCATGGCATCGAGCTCGGGCAGGGGCTGGCGCAGCGCGTCGCGGGCGGCGTCCTGGATGAAGTCCGGGCAGCCGTAGAGCATGCACAGCGCCAGGTTGCTCAGGTGGCCGATCAGGGGCTCGGGGCCCAGCACCCAGCCCAGCCGCCAGCCGGTCATGGCATGGGACTTGGAGAGGCTGTCGACCACCACGGTGCGGCTGGCCATGTCGGGCAGGGCCGCGGCGCAGACGTGCTCGCCCTCGAAGATCAGCTCGGCGTAGACCTCGTCGGAGATCACCCACAGGTCGTGGCGGCGGCACAGCGCGGCGATGGCCGCCCAGGCCTCGGCATCGATCAACTGGCCGGTGGGGTTGTGGGGGGTGTTGAGCAGGATCGCCCGGGTCCGGGGGGTGATCGCCGCCTCGAGGTCGGCCGGGTCCAGGCGGAAACCGGCGTCGCCGCGCAGCGGGATGCGCACCATGCTCGCCCCGGTGGACTGCAGGACCGCTTCGTAGGTGACGTAGCTCGGCTCGGGGACGATCACCTCGTCGCCCGGATCGAGCAGGCACTGGGCGGCGGCGTAGAGGCCGCACTGGGCCCCGGCCATGACGATCAGGTTGTCCGCCGTGGCCGCCACGCCGCGCGCCCGGTAACGCTCGGCGATGGCCTCGCGCAGGGCCCGCTTGCCCTGGACGTCGGGATAGTGGGTGGCGCCGGCGCGCAGGCTGGCCACGGCGCCCTCGACGATCGGTGCCGGGGTGTCGAAGTCCGGGTCGCCCACGGAGAGCACGGTGATGTCCTCGCCGGCGGCCCGGCGGGCCAGGGCCCGGTTGTGGATGTCCCAGGCCGCGGCGCCTTCGCCGGCGATACGGTCGGTCAGTCGGGAATAGCGCATGTCAGGAGTCCTTGGTGGTTGTCGCGTGCGTGGCGCTCATAGCGCCTCGGCCCAGGCGTCGGCATCGACCTCGATGATCAGTGGGCTATCCGCCTCGTTCAGCCGGCCCAGGGCCTCATGCAGGCTCGCCGGGTCGCCGACGGCCTGGTGACGGCAGGCGTAGGCTTCGGCCAGGGCGCGGAAGTCCGGGGCGGCCAGGTCGACGCCCAGGTGCGGCACCTCGCTCATCGACATGTAGCGGCGAATCTCGTCGTAGCCCTGGTTGTTCCAGATCACCAGCGCCACCGGCCGGCCCAGGTCCCGGGCGGTGCCCAGCTCGCCGAGCACGAACTGCAGTCCGCCGTCGCCGACCAGGGCGATCACCGGCTGGTCCGGCCGGGCCAGGGCGGCGCCGAGGGCGGCGGGCAGCCCGTAGCCGAGGGTGCCGAAGCCGGTGGCGGCGTTGAACCAGCGCCGCGGGGCCGGCATCGCGGCCAGGAAGTTGCCGGCGTAGACCGGGCCGGTGGAATCGCCGACCAGGATGGCCTCGGGCAGCGCCTCGCGCAGGGTGGCGTAGAGCGGCACATAGGGGGCGAGCTCCGGATCCGCGCCGAGCGCCAGCGCTTCGCGCACGGTGGCGGCGCGCCCGGCGCCGTCGCGGTCGGCCGCCGCCGGCAGGCGCTCGAGCAGCCCGCCCATCGCCTGGCCGGCCTCGGCGAGGATGGCCAGGTCCGCGGCCTGGTTGCGGCCCAGCTGCTGGGGGTCGATGTCGATCCGGATCAGCCGGCCGTCGAGCCGGAAGCCCTCGTCGAAGACCAGGTCGTAGTCGGTCTCGCCGAGTTCGGTGCCGAGCGCCAGCACCACGTCGGCCTCGGCGGCCAGCCGGCGGGCGGCGGGCAGGCTCAGGGTGGCGCCCAGGTCGAGGGGGTGGTCGAGGCCCAGCACGCCCTTGGCGTTGATGGTGGTGAAGGCCGGGGCGTCGAGGCGCTCGACCAGCGCCCGGGCCGCTTCCGGAGCGGCGGCGGTGCCGCCGCCGAGCAGCACCAGGGGACGCTCCGCCTGGCCGAGCCAGTCGCCGGCCAGGGCCAGGGCCTCGGGGGCCGGGGCCGGCGGGAAGACCCGCGCCGGGGGCGCATGGCTGTCTGGCGCCGGGGCGGCCATGACGTCCAGCGGGATCTCGAGGTGCACCGGGCCCGGGCGGGCGGAGCCGAACACCGCGAAGGCGCGGGCCAGCACCTCGGGCAGCCCCTCCGGGTCGTGCAGGGTGTGGCTGAACACGCTGACGCCGGACAGCGTCTCGCCCTGGTGGGGCATCTCGTGCAGCCGGCCCTGGCCGCGGCCCAGGGTGGCACGCTGGTTGACGCTGGAGATCACCAGCATCGGCACCGAGTCCGCCAGCGCCTGGCCCATGGCGGTGGCGATGTTGGTCATGCCGGGGCCCGAGATGATGAAGCAGGCCGCCGGCCGGCCGCTGGCCCGGGCGTAGCCGTCGGCCATGAAGCCGGCGCCCTGCTCGTGGCGCGGGGTGACGTGGGTCAGGCGGCTCTCGCCCAGGGCGCGGTAGAGCTCGATGGTGTGCACCCCGGGGATGCCGAAGGCGGTGTCGACGCCGTGGGCCTCGAGCAGGCGGATCAGTCGCTGGGCACAGGTCATGGGGAATCGGTCTCCTCGAGGATCGCCGGCAGGCCGCCGTAGGGGGCGCGTCCCAGGACGCGCTCGACCATCGGCACGAAGTGCTCGAGCGGCAGGGTGTCGTAGTCGGGGTCGAAGCTCGCCTGGTCCCAGTCGTCGCAGAAGCGCACGGTCCGCGCATAGGCCGGGTGGTCGCGGAACCGCTCCCGGGCGTGGGGGTCCAGGCCGAAGAAATGGCGGTAATGATACCCCTGGAAGAGCTCGTGGTGGCGGATCATCCAGGCATTGAGCGGATCGACGAAGGGCTCGAGGATGGCCGCGGCGATCTCGGCGTGGTTGGCCGGGGCCAGGTCGTCGCCGATGTCGTGGAGCAGGGCGCAGACCACCATCTCCTCGTCGGCGCCGTCGCGCAGCGCCCGGGTGGCGGTCTGCAGGCAGTGCTCGTGGCGGTCCACCGGGTAGCCGTGGGTGTCGCCGGCCAGGCGGTCCAGGTGCTCGAGCACCCGGCGCGGGGCGTCGGCCACGTAGTCGCGGAAGCGGTCGTCGATCAGGGCCCACTCCTCGCGCCGGGCCTCGCCGAAGTGACGGAAGCGTGCCTGGTTCATGCCACCTCCTCGGTCTCGGCCAGCCGGCGGCGCAGCACCAGGCGACGGCTCGCGGTGCTGTCGCGATCCACGTAGCCCTGGCGCAGGTGGCGCACGCCGCCGGCGAGCTCGTAGGCGCGCCGGCCGTGCAGCAGGCGGTAGTTGTCCATGATCAGCATCTGGCCCGGATCGAGCTTGAGGTGCACGGTGAGCTCGTCGGAGGTGATCAGCTCGTAGAAGGCCCGGCGGGCGGCATAGTAGCGGGCGAGCTCCTCGGCGGGCAGCGCCTCGACCCGCTCGGTGCGGTTGGAGTAGCGCACCCGGGTCACCCGGCCCTGGCCGTCCAGCTCGATCAAGGGGCCTTCGCTCTCGAGCCAGGTGGTCTCGTCGCGATAGCGAAAGCCCGGCGAGACGCGGGTCAGGCAATCGAAGGCCGCCGGGTCGCGCTCGGCGAGCAGCTGGGCGGCGCGGTAGCCGTCCACCAGGGTGTTGTCCCCGCCATCGGCGGCATTGGTCAGGCAGTGCAGCCAGATGTAGCCGGGGATGGGGTCGCGATAGGGATTGTCGGTGTGCGGCTCCAGGCCACGCTGGGTCATGGTCAGGTCGTAGGCGTCGGCCACCGACTTGACGTCGGCGATGCCGCCCCAGTTGGTGCGCCGCAGCGGCCCGATGCGGTCGATCAGCCCCTGCATGCCGTCCTCGTCGGTGGGCACGCCGGAGACCAGCACGAAGCCGTAGCGGTGCAGGTCGTCGAGCAGGGCGAGCAGGGCGTCGTCGCCCTTCACCGCCTCGTCGAACGAGGCGCGCGGCGGGTCGGCCAGGTCACCCTCCCAGAGCGTGCGCCCCGGCGCCACGGTGGCCAGGGGCTTGCGCTCGGCGCGCAGGAGAGCCAGCGGGAAGCGCGTGGCGTGACCGTCGCTGAAGCGCAGGGCCAGGGCATCGCCGTCCAGCTCGGCGTGCGCCAGCGCGAGGTCCAGGGGCAGCTCGGCGGCCTCGACCAGGCGCTGCCCGGTGCGCGGGTCCAGGGTCTCGGCGTCGGGGGCGCGTTCGCGCAGCCACAGGGCCGCGAACTCGTGGGTCTGATCATCGAGGTCGAGGGTCAGGCGCTGCCCGTCGGGGGACAGCCGAGGCTTGCCGCTTGGGGTCATGGCGGTGGATCTCCGGGTAAAGCAGGGGACGTCGTGGGTTCGTGGTCAGCGGCGCCGATGACGTGACCGGCTTTACCCTAACGTCACCTTGCGGCTAGCATTTGTTGAAATTCGCCATAAAGTTGATCTTTTTGGCCATGATGCAGGACTATCCCGAGGCCTGGCCCTATCCGCGGCCGGACTCGCCGCCGTTGCTGTCCCCCGACCAGGCCGAACACACCCTGGATGTCTGGCTGGTGCCCAAGTTCTCGATGCTGACCCTGTTCTGCATGCTGGAACCGCTGCGGGTGGCCAACCGCTTCGGACGCGATCTCTTCGCCTGGCGGTTTCGATCGTCGGACGGCGAGGGGGTGGTGGCGAGCAACGGGGTGCGCATCGACGTGGACGGCCCGCTCGCCTCGGTGCCCGACGACGCCAGCCTGATGGTGGTGTCGTCCTACGAGGCGGAGGCCGAGGTGACGGCCCAGGACCGGGCGGTACTGCGTCGCGTGGCGGCGCACGGCGGCTGGCTCGGGGGGCTGGACACCGCCCCCTTCATCCTGGCCCGGGCCGGGGTGCTGGAAGGGCATCGGGTGGCGCTGCACTGGGAGAGCGTGCCGGCCTTTCGTCGTGAGTTTCCTCACCTGCGCATCAGCCGGGAGCGCTTCGAGTCCGATATCGCCCGCCAGACCGGCGCCGGTGGCACCACCGGCATCGACATGATGCTGGACCGTATCGAGCGGGACTATGGCCCGGCCCTGGCCGATGCCGTGGGGCGCCAGCTGGTGCACGATCGTTACCAGGGGGCGGACGAGGGGGAGCGACAGGCCCGCTACGCGCGGCTGCCCCGCAGCGTGCTGCGCAGCCTGGCGGTGATGGAGGCCAACCTGGCCCAGGCCCTGCCGATCCCCGAGATCTGCCGGATGGTGGGCCAGTCCCAGCGTCAGCTGACGCGGCTGTTCACCGCCCACTTCGGCGAGACCCCCAAGCAATGTTACCTGGGCATGCGGCTGGACCGGGCCCAGCGGCTGCTCGCCGGCAGCCACTGCCGGGTCACCGAGGCGGCGCTGGCCACGGGCTTCCAGCAGCCGGCGCATTTCTCCCGAGCCTATCGCGCCCGGTTCGGGGAGTCGCCGAAGGAGACGGCGGCCCGGGGGCCGGGCTGAAGCGTCAGGCGGTGGTGCCGTCCGGCGTCGCCTCGGAGGGCGACTCCGCCAGGTCGAGTTCCAGCTGGGTCGGTTCGCTGGCCGCCTCCTCGACCCAGGTGGCGCCGAGCGGGGCGGTGCCGGCGGGTACGGCCACGTAGTGTCCGTGTTCCCCGGAATCGGTGCTGGGATGACGGACCAGGCAGTACCCGCCGAAGGCCACGAGGGCGGCATGGATCAGCGCCAGGTCCCAGAGGAAGCCGTCGGGACCCAGCACGTCCATGAGCAGGCCGGTGGTCAGCGGTCCGAGGATGGCCCCGATGCCCAGCGCCAGCACCAGGCTGCTGCTCGCCGCCACCGTCTGCTGCGGAGTGAGCACGTCGTTGGCGCAGGCGAGCAGCAGCGAGTAGAGGGTCAGGGTGGTGCCACCCAGCAGCACGCCGAGCAGCGTCAGGGCGCGGGCGTCGCCCTGGCCCAGCCACAGGCCGGCGAGGGAGAGGACCGTGGCCAGGGCGGCGACCACCACGATCACTCCCTGGCGGTCGGTCTTGTCGGAGAGCTTGCCCAGCGGCCATTGCAGCAGGGCACCGCCGAGGATGAAGGCGCCCATGAAGGCGGCGACCCGGTCCACCGTCAGGCCGCTGCCCGTGGCGAAGACGGCCCCCATGCCGAAGACGCTGCCGTTGGCGATACCGGTCAGCAGGCAGCCCAGGGTGCCCAGGGGCGAGAGCCGATACAGCCGCCGGAGGGACATCGCCTCCGGCTGGCTGGAGTCGGGCTGCGGGGTGTAGCTGAGCAGGATGGGCACCAGCGCCAGGGACATCAGGATCGAAACGATCAGGAAGAGCACCACCCCGCTCGGGTCGGCGACGTTGAGCAGCAGCTGGCCGCCGCCCATCCCCAGGTAACTGATCACCATGTAGAAGGCCAGCAGCCGGCCGCGCAGATGATTGCCGGCATGGCCGTTGAGCCAGCTTTCGGTGACCACGTAGAGCCCGGCATAGGCGAAGCCGGTGACCAGGCGCATGGCCGCCCAGACCCAGGGGTCGATGAACAGCACGTGGACCAGGATGGCCACCGAGGTGATCGAGGCCAGGGCGGCGAACACCCGGATGTGGCCGACCCGGCGCAGCTTGCGCGGCGCCAGGGTCGAGCCGGCCAGGAAACCGACGAAGTAGGCCGACATCACCAGTCCGGTGACGGTGTTGCCGAAGGCCTCCTCGGCGGCACGGATGCCGAGCAGGCTGCCCTGCAGGCCGTTGCCCAGCATCAGCAGGCCGACGCCGAGCAACAGCGCCCAGAGGCTCCAGGCCGCGGAGAGGGTGGTGGCGGGCGTCTGGGCGTCGCGGGTCATGCTGGCCTCCTGCGGCGGGTGGGTTTCAGGCCTCCAGGGGCAGGCGCCGTCGGCGCCGGGCCCGCTGGATCATGCGATAACGCGAGCGAATCTCGTCGCGTTCCATGTAGCAGCCCTGCAGCCAGCGATGGCCGCTGCTGCCCTCGAAGGCATCCCGGGCGTGGAGCAGGCGACGGTTGTCGAAGATCACCAGGTCGCCGGGTGCGTAGGTGAAGCGAATGGCGAAGGCCGGGTCGCGCAGCAGGCGCTGCAGCGTCATCAGCGCCTCATAGGCCGGCTCCACGTCCTCGAAGGCGGTCTGCAGGGGGCCGCGCAGGAAGTCGGCGATGCGCACCTCGAGGAGCTCGCCCCGGGCGTCGAGGCGGATCATCGGCTCGTACCAGACATAATCGGTGGTCTTCGCGGTGTTGGCGTAGCACCAGCGCACCCGGGTCAGGGTCGCCCAGGCCTCCGGGTGGCGGTCGCGCAGGGCCTCGGCCACGGCGAAGCCGTCGAGCATCACCGCCTGGCCGCCCTCCACGCTGTTTTCCAGGCAGTGGAGCATCTGCAGGCCCGGGTGGTACTCGCGGGTCGGCAGGTCCACGTGGGGCGGCAGCGCGATGGCGGTGTAGGCATTGGAGTCCGGGTCCGGCTTGGCCTTGACATCGAACAGTTCGCCGAAGTTGGTGGGGCGCACCGGCCCGATGCGCCGCGCGATGGCGTCCAGCGACCCGGGTTCGGTGGGCAGTTGGCGAAGCCGCACCAGGCCCTTGCCCAGGACGCTTTCCAGCGCCGGGGCGAGGATCGCCTCCTCGGCCTCCCCGCCCGGGGCGGTATCGAGCAGGCCGGCGGCGTCGAGGGTGTCGGGACCGGCGTCGGGGCCGCCCTGCCAGGTGGAGATCGCCACCAGCGGCGCCTCGGGATCCTGGGCGTTGTCGTAGTCGTGGGCGCGCAGCCACCCCGGGTGGAAGCGCAGGCGACGATCCTCGGGGATGAAGTCGACGCACAGCGCGCCGGCGTCATCGATCTCGGCCCCGGCGATCTCCGGCCAGGCGGGCAGGGTGGAGAGGTCCAGGATGCGCTCCCGGGTCGCCGGGTTGACGGTGGTGTCGTCGGCGGCGTTCTCGCGCAGCCAGATGCCGTGATAGCGGCTGACCCGGCCATCGCGCCAGCGCAGCGTCACCAGGCGCGGCGTGAAGGAGACGGCGTCGAGCTCGACGTCGATCGGCCAGGCGTCGTAGTCGGGCGTGAGCGGCAGGTCGGTGCGGGACATGGGATCTCCTGAACGTCGTGACAACGCGACTCAGGATGCCAGGCGCCCCCTCCGGCCATACCACAGAATTCGACGCCGACTGTGCACGATTCGACAGATCGGCCGGCGCCTAATCGCCGATCACCAGCCAGCCGTCCTCCCGGCGCACCGGGACGGGATCCAGGGCACAGCCCAGGCCATACCCGCCCGTCCCCTCGCCGGTGCGGGCCGAGAAGGCGGCATCGTGGTTGGTACAGCGCAGCCGCTCGCCATCCTCGCTCAGCACCCGCCTGCCGCGCTGGTCGAGGGGCAGGAACTGGTGGGGGCAGGCGTTGACGTAGGCCCTGAGCTCGCCATCGCCGAGGCACACCACGAGCAGCGGGAAGCGGCCTCGCTCGCCTTCCAGGGTCAGGCTCAGGTGGCCCTGCTCGGGCAGGGCTTCGGCCTCGATCACGGGGGTGCCGGGGGAGGGCGCGCTGCGGTAGGTCTTCCAGGCTGGGGTCATCGGGGGCTCCGGGGATCAGGGGGCATTTGGTTTCAAACGAAACCAGTTGCCGGCCAGCCTGTCAATGTCGGCCGCCGACCGCGAGTGCCCAGGGCCGGAGGGCATGCCGCGGCTCAGGGCCGCCGGCGCCACTCGCTCGGGGTGACGCCGTGGCGGCGGCGGAAGGCCCGGGTGAAGCTCGAGGCGGAGGCGAAGCCGCAGGCCAGGGCGATGTCCATCACGCTGTGGCGGGTCTCGCGCAGCAGCCGATGGGCATGGTCCAGGCGCCGGGCCAGGTAGGCCCGCTGGGGCGAGGTGCCCAGGTGGCGGGCGAAGAGTCGGTCCAGGCGGCGCCAGGAGAGGTCGAGTTCGGCGGCGAGCTCGCGGATGCCCAGCGGCGACTCCAGGTTGGCCTCCATCAGGCCGATAGCGCGCCGAAGGGTCGGGTCCGGCGGAGCGGCCGGATCACGTTGGCGGCTGGCCGGCAATCGTCCGTGGTCGTGGATCAGCTGGTCACGGACGCGCTGGGCGAGGTCGTCGCCGTGGCGACGCCGGATCAGGTCCAGGCTCATGTCGATGGCCGCGCTGCCCCCGGCGCAGGAGAAACCCTCCGGCGTGACCTCGTAGATCGACTCCACGGCATCGACCCGGGGAAAGCGGGTGCGGAACTCGGGCAGGCACTCCCAGTGCAGGGTGACCGTCTGGTCGTCGAGCAGCCCGGCGGCGGCCAGCGCGAAGCAGCCGGTGTCGATCCCGCCGAGCACGCAGCCCGAGGCGGCGCACTGGCGCAGCCAGTCGAGCAGGGCCTCGTCGAGGGAGGCCTCGGGCTCGAAGCTGGCGCAGACGGCAAGGCTGGGCAGCGCCGTCGCCTCGGCGAGGGCGCGGGTGGCGGTCAGCGTCATGCCGTTGGAGGCGACCACCGGTTCGCCGTCACGGCTGATCAGGTCCCACTCGAAGAGGGGGGCGCCGCTGATGCGATTGGCGATGCGCAGCGGCTCGATGGCCGAGAAGAAGGCGACCATGGCGAAGCGCGGCAGCAGCAGGAAACCGATCCGCTCCGGGGCGGGGACGGGAGGATGAAGTCTCATGGGGGTCGGGCCGGCGTCGAGTGGGGGCTCGGGAGGCCCCTGGAAGGGGCCCGCGGATCTCGACCCCCGATTGTAGGGGCTGGACGGGCCTTTGCAACGCCGGGCATCTGTCGCCTGATGCGGCTCCAGTGTCGCCTGGCGTCAAGTCTGGGGGCGAGGTGTCGTCAGAATGAAGGCATCTTCATCGAACGAGGAGTCTCGCATGCCCCACCTTCGCCCGCACCGCACCCTGCTGACCGCCGCCGCGTTCTCCCTCGCCGGCCTGGCGAGCCTGCCGGCCCAGGCCGAGATCGAGGAAGTGCGCTTCGGCGTGCCTCCGTGGCCGGGCGTGACCGTCAAGTCCGAGGTCGCCGCCCAGTTGCTCGAGGCCCTGGGCTACGAGACCCGGCAGAAAGACCTGGCGGTCAGCGTCATCCTCAATGGCCTGGCCCAGGGTGACCTGGAGGTCTACCTGGGGGGCTGGTACCCGGTGCAGACCGAGATGGTCGAACCGCTGGTGGCCGAGGGCAAGGTGGCCAAGGCCGCCGCCAATATCCAGGGGGCCACGTCCGGCCTGGTGGTGCCGCGCTACGTCCATGAGGCCGGCATCACCTCGGTGGCCGATCTCGACGCCCATCGCGAGCGCTTCGACGGCACCATCCAGGGCATCGAGGCCGGGACCGGCATCAACACCGCCATCCTGGGGGCCATCGACGAGGATCTCGCCGGCCTCGGTGACTGGCACCTGCGCGAGAGCTCCACCGCGGCCATGCTGGCCCAGGCGGAGCAGAAGATGCGCGACGGCGAGTGGGTGACCTTCGTCGGCTGGGAGCCCCACTGGATGAACGTCAGTTTCGATCTGGTCTACCTGGACGATGCCGACGAGGCCGGCATCGCCGACATCGAGAGCACGGTCTGGACGGTGGTGCCGGCCTCCCTCGAAGCCGAGGATCCGGACCTGTACCGCTTCATGAGCCAGTACGTGGTCGACACCGCCGACCAGAACGACTGGGTGCACGGCTACAGCTACGAGGAGCGGCCCGCCGAGGAGGTGGCCCGCGAGTGGATCCGCGCCCACTACGACACCGTCGCGACCTGGCTCGAGGACGTCGAGGCCCGGGACGGCCGGCCCGCCATGGAGGCGGTGAGGGCCCACTTCGGCTGAACGGGTGCCTTGCTCGCCTCGCCGGGGCCGGTCATCATGATCGGCCCCCGTCGCTTCCGCCGCTTCCCTTATGCGTCTCGACTATTCCGGTCCCCTTCCCGAGCCGATCGGCTTCCTGCTGCTGCCGAGCTTCTCCATGATGGCCTTCTTCTCGGCCGTGGAGCCCCTGCGCATCGCCAACCGCATCAGCGGCCGGCCCCTGTTCGACTGGACGCTGATCAGCGAGGACGGCGGACCGGTGACGGCCTCCAACGGCATGACGCTGCTCGCCGACCAGTCGATCGAAGGGGTGCACCATCTGCCGTCCCTGGCGGTGTGCAGCGGCTTCGATCCGGAACGTCACCTGAGCCGGGCGCTGATGCGCTGGCTGCATCGCCTCGATGCGGCGGGCTGCGCGCTGGGCGGACTCGACACCGGTTGCTTCCTGCTGGCCGCGGCGGGGCTGCTGGAGGGCGAGCGGGTCACCCTGCACTGGGAGAGCCTGCCGGCCTTCCGGGAGCGCTTCCCGGCCATCGCGACCTCGGACGAGCTGTTCGAGCTGGGCGGGCGGCGCTTCTCCTGTGCCGGCGGGGCGGCCGCCATGGACATGGCGCTGGAAGCGATCGCCCGCCGGCACGGCCAGCGCCTGGCCATCGACGTCTCGGAGCAGCTGATCCACGAGCGCATGCGGACCCGGCACGACCAGCAGCGCATGACCCTGGCCCGGCGCCTGGGCACCCATAACGCCCGCCTGGTGGAGGCCGTGGACCTGATGGAGCGTCATCTGGAGACGCCGCTTCCGCTGGCCGAGGTGGCAAGGCGAAGCGGCGTCTCGCTGCGCCACCTGCAGCGGCTCTTCGAGCAGGAGCTGGGGCGATCGCCCCGGGACTGGTACCTGGAGCTGCGCCTGGATCGGGCCCGTCACCTCCTGGAGGAGACCGACCTGGACATCCTGGCGGTGGGGCTGGCCTGCGGCTTCGCCTCGAGCTCCAGCTTCGCCCGGGCCTTCCGCCAGCGCTTCGGCGCCTCGCCGCGGCAGGTCCGTCGCGGCTGACCCTTCCGCGCGGCCTTACACCTCGGCCCACATCCGCAGCAGATTCGCCAGGCTCTTCGACAGCATGTCAAAGGTCCGTGTCTTGCCGTTGGCCTCGAATTCCTGTCGACGGGTGGTATCCAGGTCGAAGAGGATCTCGCGCTGTTGGGGGTCGCGAACCTGGCTCTGGGCCCAGCCCACCGCGGCGAGCCGCTCGCCCCGGGTCACCGGCTCGACCCGATGCAGCGTCGAGGAGGGGTAGAGGATCAGCGCGCCAGCCGGCAGCTTGTAGGTCTGCTCGCCGGCGGTCGAGTCGACGAGCAGCTCGCCGCCGTCGTAGCTGTCCGGATCGTTGAGGAAGAGGGTGAACGACAGGTCGGTGCGCATGGCGCCCTGGGGGGTGGCCATGATCGCATCGTCGACGTGGTTGCCGTAGGTCATGCCCTCCTGGTAGCGGCTGAACATCAACGGTTTCATGCGCTTCGGGCGGGCCGCCATCTGGAAGAGGGGGTTGGCCTGGAGCGCCTTGGCGACCTCCTGGCGGAGTTCGGCGATCTCGGGCCGTCGCCCGTCGGCCTGTTCGTTCTGCTTCACCGTGCGAGCATGCCAGCCGGCCGTCTCCCGGCCGTCGCGGAAGTCGGTCTCTGCCAGGGTGGCCCTGACGCGGGACAGCAGCTCGGGGGAGATGGCCTGGTCGATGCAGAGGATCACGGGCACGCTCCAGTCGTTCGGATTGAGCGACGATTATAAACAAGTGTGAATCGTTTGCATTAGTCTTTCGTAGTCGGCAAGCTATCGGGGCACCGAGAATGGCCTGCATGGCCGTGCGCCCTGGCAATCGCAATCGATAAGGAAGCCCGAATGTCCAACAACATCCGTACCAAGCTGTGGGTCGGCGTCGGTACCAGCGTCCTGCTGGGCACCAGCGCGGCCAGCTGGGCCGAGGCCGACGCCTCCGCCGAGTTCACCCAAGGTCCCGACAACCTGCTGCTGGCCTCCGCCGATCACGGCGGCGAGGGCGGTGAAGGCGCCGAAGGCGGCGAAGCCAGCCATTACCACGAGGAAGGTGGTGAAGGCGGTGAAGGCGGTGAAGGCGGCGAGGCCGGTCACCACCACGAAGGCGGTGAAGGTGGCGAAGGCGGCGAAGGCGGCGAGGCCGGTCACCACCACGAAGGCGGCGAAGGTGGTGAAGGTGGCGAAGGCGGCGAGGCCGGTCACCACCACGAAGGCGGCGAAGGTGGTGAAGGCGGCGAAGGCGGCGAGGCCGGTCACCACCACGAAGGCGGCGAAGGCGGTGAAGGCGGTGAAGGCGGTGAAGGCGGTGAAGGCGGTGAAGGCGGTGAAGGCGGTGAAGGCAGCGCCGCGGCCGATCCCTATGCGGTCTTCGCCTACCTGAACGCTTCCGCCGGCGGCGAAGGCGGTGAAGGCGGCGAAGGTGGCGAAGGTGGTGAAGGTGGTGAAGGTGGCGAAGGTGGCGAAGGTGGCGAAGGTGGCGAAGGTGGCGAAGGTGGCGAAGCCGGCCATGCCATCGACGCCAGCAACCCCGGCGTCTACTACACCAACCTGGCCATGATGAAGGGCCACCTGGCCGTCGCCCGCGAGCTCTACCAGGCCGGCGAGCAGACCGCGGCCCAGCCGCATTTCGGCCATCCCCTCCACGAGCACTACGAGCCCCTGGAATCCGCCTTCGAGGCGCGGGGCGTCGAGCACTTCGAGGGTACCCTGGAAGCCCTGGTCGAGGAGGTCCGTGAAGGCGGCGAGTGGGGCGACCATGCCGACGCCTATGCGGCGGCCGTCGGTGCCATCGACGCCGCCATGCAGGACGTGGACGGTGAGCTGCGCGAGGACGTGACCTTCCAGAGCCGCGTCCAGCTGGCCCTGCTGCGCCAGGCGATGCACGAGTACGAGGAAGCCGTGGATGACGGCCAGTTCGTCAATGTCCTCGAGTACCAGGACAGCCGTGGCTTCGTGCTGACCGCCAAGGCGCTGCTCGAAGTGCAGTCCGAGCTGTACGACGACGAGGCCTACGGCGAGCTGCTGGCGGCCTACGAGGACGCGCTCGCGGCCTGGCCGTCCGCCGTCGCTCCCGAGGCGCCGGTGATGACGCCGGGCGAGCTCTCGGCCGCGATGTTCAAGCTGGAGGCGGAGCTCGGCGAGTACTGAGCCTGAGCCGCGGACGATCGAAGCGGGGGCCGAGGCCCCAGCAAGGAAGGCCCGACCCGGCGCTGCCGGGTCGGGCCTTGTCGTCTGTGGGGCTCACGACAGCCGATGTGCCAGGGCGGTACAGAAGTCGCCCCAGGCCTCGCCCATGGCGGGCAGGGCGGCATGGGCATGCAGGGCGCCGTGCCAGAGCCCCGGGGCACGACGGTAGCCGACCTCGGCGCCGGCGGCGCGCCAGGCCGCCACGGCGTCTTCCAGCGGCGCGGTGAGGGGGTCGTGTTCCACCGCCAGTACCTCGAGGCGTGCGCCGGGCGGCAGGGCGGGATCGCCCTCCGGCAGGTCGTCCTCCACCATCGCCCAGAGGGCGAGGACGTCCTTTCGGGAGAGCAGGGGCGCGTCCGGTCCCAGGGTGTCCGGGGTGGGATGGCCCACCGGCGGATAGATCAACCCCAGCGGGCCTCGCCACTCGCCGGTCCCCGCCGCGTCCATCACCAGGCGCCCGCCGGCGCTGTCGCCCACCGCCGCCCGCGGGGTGAGCGCCTCGATCACCGCCCGGCAGTCCGCCAGGGCCTCGACGTAGCTCGCCTCCGGCGCCAGCCGATAGTCGACGCTGACCACTTCTCGGCCCAGGCGTTCGGCGAGGCTCGCCGCGATGCCCTGGTGGCTCGCCACCGAGCCCAGCGTCCAGCCGCCCCCATGGACGTAGACGACCTCGCCGGGCAGGGCCCCGGCCGGGCGAACGCGGCGTACGGCGACGCCGGCGACGCTGCCGTCCTGGACGGCCATGCCCTCGGGCAGCGGCGGCGCGAAGCCCTGGCAGAGCCGGTCATAGCGCGGCCGGGCCGCCCCGAGGGGCAGCCCGGCCAGTGCCTGGAGGCCATGGGTGAAGGCGCGGCGGAAGGCCTCCGGCGTCATCGACGCTCCAAGGCCGGGCGGGGGCGGCGGGACTCCCGCACCAGGGAGACCAGGATGCCGGCGGTCATCACCAGGATGACCCCGCTCAGCGGCAGGGCGGCGGCGATCAGGGCGGTCTGCAGCGCCTTGAGCCCGCCGGCCACCAGCAGCACGGCGGCCACCAGTCCGATCACCACGCCCCAGAAGACCCGGAAGCGCTGGGGCGGATCGTCGTTGCCCAGCGAGAGGATGGTGGTCAGCACCAGGGTGCCGGAGTCCGAGGAAGTGACGAACCAGCTCATCAGCAGGAAGACCATCAGCGCCGAGAGGGTCCAGCCGATGGCGCCGGTCCCGGCGATGCCGTCGGCGCTGGCGAAGAGCGCGGCGGGCAGGTTCCAGGCGTTGACCAGCTCGATGATCCCCGCCGTGCCCGGCCCGTTCGCGGCATTGAGCTCCTGGTAGAGGGCGTTGCCGCCGAAGATGATCAGCCACACGAAGATGATCAGGGTCGGCACCAGCAGCACGCCCAGCACGAACTCGCGCAGGGTGCGCCCCCGGGAGATGCGGGCGATGAACAGCCCCACGAAGGGAGCCCAGGCCAGCCACCAGCCCCAGTAGAAGATGGTCCAGCCCTGTTGCCATTCGACCCGTTCCGGGGTCTCGGCGAACCACAGGCCCATGGGGATGAAGTTCGCGGCGTAGTCCACGAGGGTCTCGCCGAAGGCCTGGACCAGCCACAGGGTCGGGCCGCCCAGCAGGAAGGCCCCGACCACCAGCACCGAGACCCAGATGTTGAGCTCGGAGATCAGCCTGATGCCGCGCTGCACCCCGGACACCACCGATAGGATGGAAATCGCCGAGATCACGGCGATCAGCGTCAGCTGGGTATCAAGGCCGGCGCTGAGACCCACCAGGCGCTCCAGACCCACGGCCATCTGGCTGACGCCCAGTCCCAGCGAGGTGGCGACCCCGAAGACGCAGCCCAGCACGCCGAGGATGTCCACGGCATGCCCGATGGGCCCGTAGATGCGCTCGCCGATAAAGGGGTAGAGCGCGGAGCGCAGGGCCAGCGGCAGCCCCTTGCGGTAGGCGAAGTAGGCCAGCGACATCCCGACGATCACGTAGACGGCCCAGCCATGCAGGCCCCAGTGGAAGACCGAGACGCGCAGGGCATCGATGGCTCGCTCGTGACCGATGGCGGTGGCGCCGGCCATGTCGGCATGGGGGTTGTTCGGGTAGCCGAAGGCGCCGGTGTCGTCGAGGTAGAAGACGGGCTCGGCGACACCGAAGAAGAGGATGCCGATGCCGATGCCGGCGGAGAACAGCATCGAGAACCAGGCGAAGTTGCTGAATTCGGGACGGCTGTCGTCGGCGCCCAGGCGCACGCCGCCGAAGCGGCTCAGCACGATGAAGGCGCAGACCGCCATCAGCAGCATCACGGTGACCAGGTAGTAGCCGCTGAAGGTGCTCTCGATCCAGCCGCGCGCCGCGCCGAAGACGCTGCCGGCCAGCTCCGGGCCGAGGCCGGTGAACAGCACGAAGGCCAGCACCAGGCCGGCGGCGGTGAGGGTCATGCCCTTGTGCACATGACGGAAGAGGCCGGTCTGAGCCAAGGCGGGGTCGGGATAGCTTTCGCCTTCGGGCGATTTCGTTGGACTTGTCATGGAAGCTTCCTTTGCAGAGGGTGAAGGGGGACTGCGGTCACGATAGGAAGGGTCCTCCTGAGGTCGGACGAGGGGCCGACGATCCCCGTCCCGCCCGGTGACGAGGCACCGGGCGGGGCTGGTGGCGGTGTAGGGATCAGCGCCTGGCGGGCGGCAGGCCGATGCGTCGCCCGGCCAGCTCCGGCCAGGCGTCGGCGGCGGCCGCCGGCAGCGCGGCGACGGCCCGGGCGACCTCCTCGGGGAAGGGCGCCGGGCGACCGGCCTCGCTGTCGATGCCCATCAGCATCTGCTCGCTGGTGGCCAGCAGGGTGCCGTCCGTGGCGCGCATCTCGAAGAAGACATGCAGGCGCTTGGCATCGCGGTCCAGCACCGTCACCTCGACCGCCAGCGGCTGGCCCTCGTGGGCCTCGCGCCGGTAGCAGAGATGGGTCTCCAGGGTGAAGATCGTGTAGCCGTGGCGGCGCCGGCCGGCCTCGTCGAGGCCGAGACGCTCCATCAGCGCCTCCACGCCCAGGGAGAACACCCGGGCGTATTCGGCGTCGTTCATGTGGCCGTTGTAGTCGACCCACTGCGGGGCGACGCGGGTCTCGAGCAGTGCCATCAGATGCGCCCCTCCAGGCCCTCGGCCTCGGGCCAGTACTTCTGCACCAGGTCGAGCAGCTCGACCAGGAAGTCATCGCGGCGGCGGTCCAGCTCGGCCACCGGGCGGCCGGCGGCCTGGAACTCGCAGCCCTCCACGACCTTGTCGATCAGCTCATCGGTGAGCTCGGGCGCCTCGAGCTTGGTCCAGGGCAGCTTCAGGGCCGGGCCGAACTGCTCGAGCATGTGGCGCATGCCCTGCTCGCCGCCGGCCAGGTGGAAGGTCAGGAAGGTGCCCATCAGCGACCAGCGCAGCCCGCAGCCGTAGACCACGGCGGCGTCCACCTCCTCGGTGGTGGCCACGCCGTCGTTGACCAGGTGCAGGGCCTCGCGCCACAGCGCCTCCATCAGGCGGTCGGCGATATGGCCCTCGATCTCGCGGCGTACCACCAGCGGACGCATGGCCAGCTCCTGGTAGAGCGTCTGGGCGCGGGCGATATGGTCGGGCTCGGTGGCCTCGCCGCCCACCAGCTCGACCAGCGGCAGCAGATAGACCGGGTTGAAGGGGTGGGCGACGATCACCCGGCCCGGGACCCAGCGGCAGTCGCGCTGCAGGTCGCTGGGCTTGAAGCCCGAGGTGGACGAGCCGACGATCGCGCCGGGCGCCGCCGCGGCGTCGATGGCGGCGAGGATCTCGCGCTTGAGCTCGAGGCGCTCGGGGACGTTCTCCTGGATCAGGTCGGCCCCGGCCACCGCCTCCTCTAGGCTGTCGACGAAGGTCAGCCGCGCGGGGTCGGCGCTCTCGGCCAGGCCGAGTCTCTCGAGCGACGGCCAGGCGTTGTCGACGAAGGCGCGGGTACGGGCTTCGGCCTCGGGGGCCGGATCGAAGGCCACCACGTCCCAGCCCTGGGCCAGGGCTCGGGCGATCCAGCCGTTGCCGATCACCCCGGTGCCGATGACGCTGAGTTGACGGCTCATGCCTCACCTCCCGCGGCTGTCTCGACCGTCTGGCCGGTGCTCGGATCGCGCAGCGACAGGTGCGCCCGGGTCTCGGCCGGGGTCATGATGCGGCCGCCGAGGTTCTCGATGATGGTCCCGGCCTTCTCGACCAGGCCGCCGTTGGTCGCCATCACGCCCTTCTCCAGGTAGAGATTGTCCTCCAGGCCGACCCGGGCGTGGCCGCCGAGCAGCATCGCCTGGGCGACCATGGGCATCTGGTGGCGGCCGATGCCGAAGGCCGCCCAGTTGGCGTTCTCCGGCAGCCTGTTGCGCATGGCCAGCATGGTCTCGGGGTCGGCCTCGGCGCCCCAGGGGATGCCCAGGCACAGCTGGAACAGCGGGTCGCCGTCGAGCAGGCCTTCCTGCTGGAGCTGGCGGGCGAACCAGACGTGGCCCAGGTCGAAGCACTCGAGCTCGGGCTTGACGCCGGCGGCCTGCACCAGTCGCGCGTGCTCGCGCAGCCAGTCGGCGGTGTTGACGTAGACCATGTCGCCGAAGTTCAGGCTGCCGCAGTCCAGGGTGCACAGTTCCGGCAGCAGCTCGCCCACCGGCTCGTGGCGCTGGGCCGGGGTCTGGATGTCGGTGCCCGGGCCGCCGCGGGTCGGGTCCTCGGCGTCGGGGATCCAGTCGCCGCCGCCGCCGGCGGTGATGTTCATGACGATGTCGGCGTCGGCCTCGCGGACACGCTCCATGACCTCGCGGAAGTGGTCGACGGAGTGGCTGATGCCTCCGGTCTCGGGGTCACGGACGTGGATATGGGCGACGCTGGCACCGGCGCGGGCGGCCTCGATGCAATTGTCGGCGATCTGCTTGGGCGTCACCGGCACGTTGGGGTTCTTGCCGGTGGTGTCGCCGGCGCCGGTGACGGCGCAGGTAAGGATGACGTTGCGGTTCATGGGGACCTCCTTGCGAAACCTGCAGGGAGTGTCCGTCATGACGGCGGCATCGAATGTGCTGGAGGCGACACGAAGTTGACACGAGTCGCCGAAGTGGCGTCAGGCGATACCCGAAGCTCGCCTAGGCGATGTCCGCCGCGCCCTCGCCGAACATCTCGAACAGCAGCTCGCGGCCCAGGTCGGTGAGCACGAAGCGCTTCTGGATGTTGTAGGTGGCGGCTTCGCTGCGCTCCAGGGTGCGCTGGTGGCTCGGCCACTCATGGTCGGCCTCGGCGAGCCGACGCAGCGCCTGGCGGTCCAGGCCGCGGTGAGGGCTGGAGACGGATTCCAGGACATGCCCTTCCCGGTAGAGCAGGGCGGCCATGTTGCACAGGCACTGGCGGAGGCTGCGTTGGGCGATGGATCCGGTGGTGGAGGGAGTCATGGGCAGGGCGCCTTCCTCGCGGTGGCAAATGTTGCAGTGCATTATACCGGGGAAGGGGGCTTCGACCAAGGTCGTAAGCCATCGGTGACACAGGCGGCCCCAAACGACATCGCCCCGACCGGGGCCGGGGCGATATCGGGTGGAGGCGTCGCGGGGACTCAGTGCTCCACGCGGCCCAGCAGCAGGAACTCGATCAGCGCCTTCTGGGCGTGAAGGCGGTTGCCCGCCTCCTGCCAGACCACGGCCCGGGGGTCGTCGAGCAGGGTCTCGCTGATCTCCTCGCCGCGATGGGCCGGCAGGCAATGGAGGAAGAGCACGTCCTTGGCGGCCCGGTCGAGCATGGCCTCGGTGACCTGGAAGCCGGCGAAGTCCGCCTCGCGCTTGGCCTGCTCTTCTTCCTGGCCCATGGAGGCCCAGACATCGGTGGTGACCAGGTCGGCGCCGGCGACGGCCTCCATGGGGTCGCGATGGATGGTCACCCGGTCGCCGGCGGCGTCGAGGAGGTCCTGGCGCGGCTCGTACCCTTCCGGGCAGCAGACGCGCAGCTGGAAGTCGAACTGGCGGGCGGCGTTGATCCAGGAATGGCACATGTTGTTGCCGTCGCCGATCCACACCGCGGTGCGGCCGCGCACGCTGCCGCGCAGCTCGGTCCAGGTCATGACGTCGGCCAGCAGCTGGCAGGGATGGTAGTCGTCGGTGAGGGCGTTGATCACCGGTACCTCGCTGGCCGCGGCGAACTCCTCGAGGCCCGCGTGGGAGAAGGTGCGGATCATCACCGCATCGACCATCTCCGAGAGCACCCGGGCGGTATCGCCGATGGGCTCGCCGCGCCCGAGCTGGGTGTCGCGGGGCGAGAGGAAGAGGGCGTGGCCGCCGAACTGCGCCATGGCGGTCTCGAAGGACACCCGGGTGCGCGTCGAGGACTTCTCGAAGATCATCGCCAGGGTGCGGTTGGCGAACGGCGTGTAGGTGGGGCCATGGGTCTTCAGGCCGTTCTTGATCGAGATGGCGCGCTGGATCAGGTAGCGCAGCTCTTCCGCGCTCAGGTCGAGCAGGGTCAGGAAATGGCGGGTGGCCATGGCGTCGCTCCACGGGAAAAAACGACCATCCTAGCCAGGCGCCGGGGGATGCGCAATGCGCCCGGCATCCGTACAATGGCCCCATCGACAAGGCCGACAAGCGCACTCGGGTATTGCCCCACGGCGCTTTCGCCACCACGATCCAGAGGGAGTGCAGATGAGTACCACCGTCGAGAACATCCAGCGCCAGATCAGCGAAAACCCCATCCTGATCTACATGAAGGGCACCCCACAGCTGCCCCAGTGCGGCTTCTCCGCCCAGACCGTCCAGGCCCTGATGGCCTGCGGCGAGCGCTTCGCCTTCGTCAACGTCCTGGACAACCCGGACATCCGCGCCGAGCTGCCCAAGGTGGCCAACTGGCCGACCTTCCCGCAACTGTGGGTCGAGGGCGAGCTGGTCGGCGGCTGCGACATCGTCGTCGAGATGTACCAGAACGGCGAGCTCGAGACGCTGATCAAGGAAACCGCCGCCAAGCACAAGGACGACGAATGACCGGGCTTCGCCCGGAGCTATAAGCGGTAAGCTTGAAGCTGGAAGAACAACACCCCTGCAGCATGGCTGCGGGGGTGTTTGCTATGGGGTATGGCGAGCCTATGCAGCTTCCAGCTTCCAGCTTCCAGCTTACGCCTCCTCGTCCATTCCCTGCTCGCGGATCGCCAGGTCCCAGCCACCCAGGTCCTTGTAGCGGTTGACCATGGCGCAGAACAGCTCGGCGGTGCGCTCGGTGTCGTAGCGGGCCGAGTGGGCCTCGCTGTTGTCGAATTCGATGCCCGCGGCCCGGCAGGCCCGGGCCAGCACGGTCTGGCCGTAGACGAGGCCGGCCAGGGAGGCCGTGTCGAAGCTCGAGAAGGGGTGGAAGGGGTTGCGCTTGATGCCGCAGCGTTCCACGGCGGCATTGACGAAGCCATGATCGAAGGCGGCGTTGTGCCCCACCAGGATGGCCCGGGTGCAGCCGTTGCCCTTGATGGCCTTGCGCACCGGCCGGAACACCTCGCCCAGCGCCTCGGCCTCGCTGACCGCCACCTGCTGTCGCAGCGGGTCGTCGAGGCGGATGCCGGTGAAGTCCAGCGCCGACTGCTCGACGTTGGCGCCCTCGAAGGGGGTCACATGGTAGGCATAGGTGGCGTCGGGCATCAGGTTGCCCTCGGGGTCCATGGTCAGGGTGACGGCGGCGATCTCCAGGATCGCGTCGGTCCGGGCATTGAAGCCGCCGGTCTCCAGGTCCACCACCACGGGCAGGAAACTGCGGAAGCGTTGTGCCATGAGTTCGCGGGCGGCCACCTCGCTCATGCACCTCTCCTTAGTCGGGAACGGGTTGTCTCGAAACGCGAGAGTCTAGCAGTTCGGGGCCGACGCGTCCCGTCGGCCGGTATTCGCGCCGGGCTCGTCACGCTATACTTGTCCCTTTGCATCGATCACCTAGAGGAGCCCCAGCATGTCCGATGTCAAGAAGGTCGTGCTCGCCTATTCCGGCGGCCTGGACACATCCGTCATCGTCAAGTGGTTGCAGGAGACCTACGACTGCGAAGTGGTGACCTTCACCGCCGACATCGGCCAGGGCGAGGAAGTCGAGCCGGCCCGCGCCAAGGCCCAGGCCCTGGGCGTCAAGGAGATCTACATCGAGGACCTGCGCGAGGAGTTCGTGCGCGACTACGTCTACCCGATGTTCCGCGCCAACACCATCTACGAGGGCGAGTACCTGCTGGGCACCTCCATCGCCCGCCCGCTGATCGCCAAGCGCCTGATCGAGATCGCCAACCAGACCGGTGCCGATGCCATCTCCCACGGGGCCACCGGCAAGGGCAACGACCAGGTGCGCTTCGAGCTGGGCGCCTACGCGCTGAAGCCGGGCGTCAAGGTCATCGCCCCGTGGCGCGAGTGGGACCTCAACTCCCGCGAGAAGCTGATGGCCTACTGCCAGCAGCACGACATCCCGGTGGACTTCACCAGCCAGAAGAAGAAGTCGCCGTACTCCATGGATGCCAACCTGCTGCACATCTCCTACGAGGGCGGCAACCTGGAGGATCCCTGGACCGAGGCCGAGGAAGACATGTGGCGCTGGAGCGTCTCCCCGGAGGCCGCCCCGGACGAGCCCACCTACGTGAAGCTCACCTACGAGCGCGGTGACATCGTGGCCATCGACGGGGTGCCCATGAAGCCCCACGAGGTGCTCTCCAGGCTCAACAAGCTGGGCGGCGACAACGGCATCGGCCGTCTCGACATCGTCGAGAACCGCTACGTGGGCATGAAGTCCCGCGGCTGCTACGAGACCCCGGGGGGCACCATCATGCTGCGCGCCCACCGCGCCATCGAGTCGCTGACCCTGGACCGCGAGGAGGCGCACCTCAAGGACGAGCTGATGCCCAAGTACGCCGAGGTGATCTACAACGGCTACTGGTGGAGCCCGGAGCGTCGCATGCTGCAGGCCGCCATCGACGAGACCCAGAAGAACGTCTCGGGCGTGGTGCGCATGAAGCTCTACAAGGGCAACGCCACCGTGGCCGGCCGCAAGTCCGATGCCTCGCTGTTCGACGAGTCCATCGCCACCTTCGAGGACGACGCCGGCGCCTACGACCAGAAGGACGCCGAGGGCTTCATCAAGCTCAATGCCCTGCGGCTGCGGATTGCCGCCGGCAAGGGCCGCCAGCAGGACTAAGACTTGTCTGAAAAGTGCCCGCGCTCGGCTATACGGCGTTAAAAATCCGGTCAAACTGCTCATTTACGACCAGTAAACTCCGCGTTTTTCCGGATTGTTGCCTTGTCTAGCCTTCGCTCGTCGACTTTTCCAACAGTCTAAGGAAACGCTGATTTATTGCTGCGGCTCGCGACATGAATCAGCCGTTTTCTAGACATCTGCAAGAGTCGGCGCCGGCCCGGCCGGCGCTACCGTTTCGGGAGGGCCCCAGATGCTGAAGAAACTGCTGTCCGGCCTGTTCGGCCAGGGGGAGGCCAAGGGCGCCCCCGAGGCCGAGCCGGTGGAATACCGGGGCTACCTGATCGTGCCCCAGGCCGAGGACATGAGCGGCCAGTTCCGCGTCAGCGGCTGGATCCGCAAGCCCCGGGGCGAGGGCGAGGCGATGCTCGAGCATCGTTTCGAACGCTCCGACGTCCTGCCCAGCCGCGAGGCCTGTGACGCCCTGATGGTCGACAAGGCCCAGCGCTTCATCGACGAGATGGGGGATGCCATCTTCGACGAGGGATGAGTCCGTCCCGTCAGATGGCTTCTCGATAGGCGCCTCGCCGGGTCTTGCTGGCGGGGCGTCTGTCTTGTCGAGCGGCGTCGAGACCCGCCTGCGGCCGCTTCTCCCTGATCCTCAGCGAAGCTGGCTGTCCTTGCTGCCGCGCCGGTTGAACCCGGCGGAGGGCCCGCCGCGCCGGTCACGCTCGGCCTGGCAGTCGAGGCAGAGTCGCACCCCGGGCACGGCGCGGCGTCGCGCCTCGGGAATCGGTTCATCACACTCGTGACAGTGGCGCGCGCTCTCCCCGCGGGGCAGGGCGCGTCTCGCCCGTTCCAGCTCGTCTTGTACGCTGTCGTCGATCTGCTGCTGCACATCGCCATCCTTCGACCAGCCGCCCGCCATCGTCCGGTCCCTCCACGTCTGGTGTCTCGATGGGGAAAGCTTGCCAGAGTCCCGGCGGGGGCGCGATAGGTCGATGGCGTCGTCGCCTGATTGGGCCCGGCATGACAGGCCTCATGGTCGGCCGGGAAGGAAAGTGGCTAGGCTAACGTCATCGCTCGGAACGGACTCGCCTATGCGCCTGCTTCACCGTGCCTCCCCCTGGCGGAGGCTGTTCGCCGCCGACGCCGTGCCCGATCCGATGCGGCTGCCGGGGCTGCTCGCCCCCCTGCGCGAGGTGGTCGAGCGGCTGGGGCCGGCACCCACCCTGGCCGAGGCGCGGGCCTGGCAGGCCGACCTGCTGGACGCGCTGTTGCGCCTCGAGCTTCCCGCCTCGCGGATCAGCCAGCTGCTCAGCGATCACAACGACGGCCTCTATCGTCGCGCCATCGCCGAGTCGCTGACCGAGATGCGCGGCCAGGGATGGGGCGAGCCGCCGGTCGCCTTCTGCGTGCTGACCCTGGGCTCGGCGGCCCGCCACGAGAGCCTGTTGGCGCCGGATCAGGACAACGCCATGATCCTGGCGGACTATCCCGACCGTCGCCATACCGAGATCGACGCCTATTTCCAGTCCCTGGGCGAGCGCTTCACTCAGCGGCTGGACGCCGCCGGGATCCCGCTGTGTCAGGGCCATGTGATGGCGCGCTGGCCGATGTGGCGCAAGCGACGCTCGGAGTGGGACGCCCAGCTGGCCATCTGGACCGGGGAGCGCCGGGTCAAGCGGGTCCAGCAGGCCAATATCCTGCTGGACTTCCATCCGGTGCATGGCGATCCGGCGCTCGCCCGGGCCCTGGGCGAGAGCGTGGCCCGGCACCTGCCGCCGGCGGGGGGCTTTCTCGACGAGATGGCGACCCTGCTGGAGGAATCGCCGCTGGCCCTGGACCGGTGGGGGCGTGTCGTGGGGGGCGGCGAGGGTGCGCCCCACCAGACGGCGGTGGACCTCAAGCATCGCGCCCTGCTGCCGCTGGTCGGCGCGGTCCGCTTGCTGGCCGTGCGTCATCGAATCCGGGCCGTGGCCACCCGCGAACGACTGGCGGCCCTGGTGATGGCGGGGGCGCTCGACGCGCAGCGGGCCGACGAGACGATCCGCGCCCTGGAGCGGCTCCAGGCCCTGCTGCTCGAGGCGCAACGCACGGCGCTCGCCCAGGGGCGGGCGCCGGACGGCTGGGTGGGCCTCGACGGGCTCGGCGAGGGTCGGCGCCTGCTGCTCCGCCATGACCTGGGCCGGATCCGCGACCTGGTTCGCTACGCCACCAAGCGCTGAGTATCGGCAACAAGCGCCGAGCGGCGAGTGGCGAGTGGCAAGGAGAAAGTAGAAAGTGGCAAGGAGTGCCTTTCTACTTTTTACTTTCTACTCGAGCCTTTGCTTGGCGGCTTGGCGGCTTGGCGGCTTGGCGGCTTGGCGGCTTGGCGGCTTGGCGGCTTGGCGGCTTGGCCGCTTGCCATTTACTCCGCCGGCGCCTCCGGCAGCTCCATCACCAGGCAGGCGCCGCCCAGGTGGGGAGCGGCCTCCACCCAGAGCCGGCCGCCCAGGTGGGCGACGATGCCGCGGGAGATCGGCAGGCCCAGGCCGCTGCCCCGAGGGCGGCCGCGGATGGCGCCGTCGTCCTGGTGCTGGATCTGGTGGAACTTCTCGAAGACCCGCTCGCGCTCGTCCTCGGCGATGCCGGGGCCGTTGTCCTCCACGGTCAGCCGGAAGCCGCGCTTGTGGCGAGCCAGGCCCAGGCGTACCCGCGGGGCGGCGTCGTCGGCGAACTTGCCGGCGTTGTCGAGCAGGTTGATGACGACCTGCTCCAGGCGGTCCGGGTCGCCGATCACCGGGGCGTCCTCGACCTCGATGGCCACCTCCAGGGCCACGCCGCGCTCTTCCTGCACCTGCTGGACCGCCTCCACGCCGTGCCGGGCCAGGGCGGCCAGGTCGAGGCGCTCGGGATGCAGCGTGAGGCGGCCGCTCTCGGGGCGGGCCAGGTCGAGGATCTCCTCGATCAGCCGCGAGAGGCGCTGGCTCTCGCGGACCACCACGTCGAGGAAGTGCTCGCGCTTGTCCAGGGGCAGCTCGCGGTTGTCGCGCAGGATCTCGGCGAAGGCGCGGATCGAGGTCAGCGGGGTGCGCAGCTCGTGGCTGACCATGGCCACGAACTCGTCCTTGAGCCGATCCAGCTCGCGCAGCCGTTCGTTGGCGTCGCGCAGTTCGGCGCCGATGCGCTCCAGTTCCCGGGACTTCTGCTCCAGGCGCCGGTTCATCTCCAGGGTCTCGGAGGTGGTGTCGAGGATGCTCAGGATGGCGTCCAGGTCCAGGGCCTCGCCGCGCACCACCGAATCGATCAGCACCCGCGCCGAGGCGTTGCCCAGTGCCCCGGCCAGGGCCTGCTCCGCCCGGGCGGCGATGGCGCCCGGCGCCGGCCGGTCGTCGTCCTGGGCATCCTCGCCGGCGAAGACCCGGGCGGTGGCGGCGGCGCCCAGGTAGCGATCGAGCAGGGCGCGCAGCTCCCCTCTGGGGGTCTGCCCGGGCCATAGCGACGCCTGGTCGAGCCGCGGGTGCAGCGCCTGGGTGAAGAGCGCCGCCTGGGTCTGCTCCAGCGCCGACTGCCGGCTGAACAGCGAGACCCCCACCAGCAGGCCGGCGTTGACGGCCAGGCTCCACAGCAGGGCATGGGTGTAGATGTCCCAGCCCTCCAGGCCGAACAGCGCATAGGGTCGGAGCCACTCGAGGCCGAAGGGGCCCCGGACGAGGAAGCCGGCGTCCAGCCAGCCGGACTGGGCGAAGCCCGGGATCAGCAGGGTCCAGGCCCAGACCGCGAAGCCGCCCACCAGCCCGAGGCCGGCGCCCAGCCGGTTGGCGCCCCGCCAGTACATGCCGATCAGCAGCGCCGGGGCGAACTGGGCGGCGGCGGCGAAGGACACCAGGCCGATGGTGACCAGGCTGTAGGCGTCGCCCACCAGGGCATGGTAGCCATAGCCGAGCAGCAGGATGGCCAGGATCGCCAGGCGGCGGATGCCCAGCACCCAGCCGGCCAGGGCCCCCTGGCCGCGGCGTGGCAGCCGGCCCGTGCGCAGCAGCAACGGCATCACCAGCTGATTGCTGACCATGGTGGACAGGGCGATGGTCTCGACGATCATCATGCCGGTGGCCGCGGAGAGCCCGCCGATGAACACCAGCACCGGTAGCCCTTCCACGCCGGCGGCCAGGGGCAGGGTCAGCACGAAGCTGTCCGGGTCGCTGCCGGCCTCGCCCAGCAGCCCGGCCAGGGCGATGGGGATCACGAAGAGGTTGATCGCCAGCAGGTAGAGCGGGAACAGCCAGGTGGCGCGCCGCAGGTGGCGCTCGTCGACGTTCTCCACCACCAGCACCTGGAACTGCCGGGGCAGGGTGAGGAAGGCCAGGAAGGCCAGCACCAGGGTGCCGATCCAGCCCAGAGCGCCCCCGGGCACGGCGTCCAGGCTCAGCAGCTCGGCCAGCCCCGGCGTCTCCCCGACCCGGGCGAAGAGATCGCCGGGCCCCTGGTAGAGGACGAAGACGGTGAAGGCGCCCACCGCCAGGAAGGCGGCCAGCTTGACCAGCGACTCGAAGGCGATGGCCGCCACCATGCCCTCGTGGCGTTCGCTGGCGTCCAGGTGGCGGGTGCCGAACAGGATGATGAACACCGCCAGCACCATCGCCACCCAGAACGACTTGTCGGCCCAGAAGGGCGCCGCGTCCAGCCGATCGCCGGCGGTCAGGGGGTAGTCCACCAGCACCGCATGGCTCAGGGTGATGGCCTTGAGCTGCAGGGCGATGTAGGGGGTGATGCCGATCAGGGCGATCAGTGCCACCAGGGCGCCGAGGCCGGCGCTCTTGCCGTAGCGTGCGCTGATGAAGTCGGCGATGGAGGTGATGCGCTGGGCCCGGGCGATGCGCACCATCTTGCGGATCACGAAGGGGGCCATGAGCATGGCGAGCGTGGGGCCGAGGTAGATCAGCAGGAAGCTGGGCCCGGTCTCGGCGGCGCGCCCCACGCTGCCGTAGAAGGTCCAGGCGGTGCAGTAGACGGCGATCGACAGGGCATAGATGGTGGGCGAGCCGATGATCGAGCGGCCCTGCTCCGCGCGGCGATCCCCCCAGGCGGCGATCACGAACAGCAGCGCCAGGTAGCCGAAGGCGATGGCCAGTAGGGTCAGCTCGCTGCGCATGCCGGCCTCACTCTCCGCGTCCGCCTTCCGTCAGCCAGGCCGCCAGCGCGATCACCCCGGCCCAGGCCAGGAAGACGTAGAGCGGCAGGGCGGCCCCCGCGCGTTCGGCCACCAGCAGCAGCGGCGGGGTGAACAGGGCCGTGGCCAGCACGATCAGGGCGACCAGGCGCTCCTTGCGGCGAGGGGAGATCATGAGGCGCTGGCGTCCTCCCGGTCGAAGGCGCTGGCCTGGAGGGCCAGCAGGTCGTCCAGGGTGTCGATCCCCCGGGCCTCGAGGCGCGGCAGCAGCGACAGCCACAGCTCGGCGGTGACCCGGGCGTCCCCCAGGGCGGTGTGTCGGCTGCCCGGCGGGAAGCTCAACCCATAGCGCTCCGCCAGGGAGTCCAGGTCATGGCCGTCCAGGCTCGGGTCCAGGGCTCGGGAGATCAGCAGGGTATCGAGCACCGGCATGTCGAAGCGCACGCCCCCGTCCGGCGGCTGGATGGCCAGCAGGTCGAAGGCGGCGTTGTGGGCGAGGATGACCGCGTCGCCGATATAGTCGCGGAAGCGCGGCAGGGCCACGGCGGGCGGGGGCGCTCCGGCCACGTCCTCGTCGGTGAGGCCGTGGATGGCCGTGCTCGCCGGGGGGATCGCGCGCCCCGGGTCGACGCGCAGGTCGAAGGTCTCGCTGGCCAGTAGCCGGGCGTTGACGATGCGGCAGGCGCCGATGCTGATCACCCGGGCCCCCGCGCGCAGCTCCAGCCCGGTGGTCTCGGTGTCGAAGGCGACGATCTCGAGCGCTCGCAGGGGGCGGGCGGCGAGTTCGGCGTCCGGCGGAGGGAGCTCGGCGATGCCGAAGTCGTGGAACTCGGGACGCGGCGGCGTGCGCGGGCGAGGGGCGCCGACTCGTTCCAGGGCGGGGAGCGGCAGGCGCAGCCGGGCATGCTCGCCGTCCGGGTCGGCCAGGCTCCAGGCGTCGCTGGCATGCTGGCGGAGCACCTCGCCCAGGGTGGGGGAGAGGGGCAGCCGCGCTAGCCGCTCGCCCCGCCAGCCCCGCAGGCGCTCCTCGGTGAGGGGCCGGCCTTGCCAGCGCAGGTCCAGGTAGACCCGTTTGTTGCCCAGGCACACCTCGGCGTCGAAGCGCGAGCGGCCGGTGTGCTCGACGAGATGCGCCAGCAGTGCCTGCAGGACCTCGAGCAGGGCGGGGGCATCGCCCTTGAACCAGGCCGGCATGCCGATCGGGGTGATCGTCGGGCCGCCCTCGGGCAGCCGCTCGGCCAGCGCGGCCCAGAGATCGTTGGACCACAGCGGTGCCAGGCGCTCGGCCTGGCGCTGCAAGGCCTCCACCGTCTCGCCGAGCCGTTCCAGGTGATCCGCCAGGCTACGGCCTTCCTCGTCGACCACCCGTTCCAGGCGGCGTTGCAGCTCGCCGGCGCCGTCTCGGGGCAGGTGGCTCAGGGCGTCGGCGGCGCTGGTCAGGCCGGCGCCATGACGGCGCAGGGCCGGCAACAGCTCGGCCAGGGCGGCCCCGGTGCCCAGCTCGCTGGCCCAGGCGGCGGTGGCATCCACCAGGGTCAGCAGCGTCTCGCCGCCGCTGCCGGGGATCCGCCGCAGGGTCGCCCGCAGCCAGCGCTCGCCGCAGGGCACCAGCACCTCCCGGGGGCTGCCGTCCTCGGGCAGCTGGGTCAGGGCGTCCTCCAGGCTCGCGGCGGGCAGCAGCGCCTCCAGCCGCTTGCCGAGCCCCAGCCCGGGCGCCTCCTCGAAGAGCGTCTCGGCCGCGGGGTTGAAGAGCAGCAGGCGGCGGTGGCGGTCGCAGAGCAGCAAGGGGGTGTCCAGCACCTGCAGCAGGGCCTCGAGCTCCTGGCGGATGCGGGCGGCGCTGCGCGCGCCTTCGGCGCGGGCGTTGGCCAGGCGGCCCCGGTCGTCCCGCCAGGCCTCACGGATGCGCGTCAGGTCGGGGCCGAGGCCGCGGAGCCAGCCCTCCGGCGGATAGTCGTCCCGGGCGTCGGGATTGGCCACCAGCCGAGCCAGCTGCACCTGGAGATGGCGAAGCGGCGTGAACAGCTGGCGCTCGAGGAGCAGCCCGACGAGGAAGATGGTGCCGCCGCCGGAGAAGCTGCCGAGCCACAGCGCCCAGCGGGCCAGGCCCCGGGGCTGGACCAGGCCGTCCAGCCAGAGGGCGAAGAGAGCGCCGCCCAGCAGGCTCACGCCGCTCAGCAGCAGCCAGAGGCCCACCAGGGTCTGGCGGCGGGGCAGGCCGGGGCGCCGGCGGGCCATCAGGAGGCCTCGTCGAGCAGGGCCCGGACCTTCTCGACCAGCGCCTGGGTCGAGAAGGGCTTGGTGACGTAGTCGTCGGCGCCCAGGGCCAGGCCCTTCTCGCGCTCCACCTCGCGGCCATGGGCGGTGAGCATGATGATCGGCAGTCGCGCCAGGGCGGGGTCGGCCCGCAGGCGCTCCAGGACGTCGAAGCCGCCGATGCCGGGCAGGCTGATGTCGAGCAGCACCAGGTCGGGCGCCTGCTCGGCGACGCGTTCCAGCGCGGTCTCGCCGTCCTCGGCGGTGATCACCTCGAAGCCGGCCTGCTGCATCAGGAACTCCAGTGACAGGACGATGTTGGGTTCGTCGTCCACCACCAGCACCTTGGGCATGGCGCTCTCCTCGTCATGAAAGCCGTTGGCATTATTGTAAGGAAGCGCTGATTTATGTCGCGAGCGATGAGAGGCTGGTCGACGCCGGCACGGAAACCCCGGAGTTTACACGGCAGTAAATGAGGAGGTTGACCGGGCTCGCGTGCGAGTACCGCCGGCGACCAGGATATCGAGCGCAGCAATAAATCAGCGTTTCCGTCAGTCTAGTGACGCGTCATGGACCGGCAAAGACGACCTTGGCCCAAGCCGCTACACTGGCCGCTCATCGTCAAGGAGGTCGATTCATGATCCGCGTGCATCACCTGGAGCATTCCCGTTCCCAACGCGTGCTCTGGCTCCTCGAGGAGCTGGGGGTCGACTACGAGGTCGTCGCCTATCGGCGCGATCCCGAGACCCTGCTGGCCCCGGCGTCGCTGAAGTCGGTGCATCCGCTGGGCAAGTCGCCGGTGATCACCGACGAGGCCCGGGAGGGGCGCGCCATCGCCGAGTCCGGGGCCATCCTCGAGTACCTGCTCGAGCACCACGATCCGCAAGGACGACTGGCCCCGGCCGTCGGCAGCGACGACCGGGAGCGCTACCGCTTCTGGCTGCATCATGCCGAGGGCTCGGCGATGCCGCCGCTGGTCATGCGCCTGGTCTTTTCGCGCCTGTCCAAGCCGCCGGTGCCGGCCCTCGTCCGGCCGCTGGGTCGCCGGTTCGCCCAGGGGGTGGAGGAGAGCTTCCTGGGGCCGCGCATCACCGAGCTGCGCGACTTCTGGGAGGCCGAGCTCGAACGCTCGACATGGTTCGCCGGCGAGGCCTTCTCGGCGGCGGACATCCAGATGAGCTTTCCGGTGCTGGCGCTGGAGGGGCGCGGCGGGCTCGAGGCGGCGCCGCGCCTGCAGGCCTTCCCGGCGCGCTGTCGCGAGCGTCCCGCCTACCAGAGGGCGATCGAGCGCGGCGGGGAGTTCTCGCTTGCATGAGAACGCTAGCGCACGGGCTTATCCGGTCTACGATTCCTGATCCAGCGTTTGGCTGTCGTAGGGGAGATAAGCGTCAGCGCATCTACCACGGTCTTGGCCCGGGGCTTCGCCGGATGCGCCCGCTGCGCGGGCTTATCCGGCCTACGGCGACCCCGAAGCGGCCAAGCTCCAAGTCCGAAGCCGCGGCTAACGCAGCAGTTCGTCCTTGAGCCACAGCTCGGCGCGACCCAGCCATTCGCGCAGGGCGCGGGTGCTCTGGTGGAGGTGGTAGGCGCTGGGGCGCCAGGCGGCGAGCCCCCCGGGCGGCGGGCTGGCGAACTCGGTGGGGGCGGGCGTCACCGTCAGGCCGACTCGCTCGAATTCGGCGGTGGCGCGGGGCAGGTGCCAGGCCTGGGAGACCAGGGCGACGTGGTCGATGCCCTCGGCGGCGAGCATCTCGGCGCTGTAGCGGGCATTGTCCGTGGTGGTGGCGCTCCGGCCCTCCAGCCAGCGCACCGGGACGTCGAACACCTGGCGCAGGGCGGCGGCCATCAGGCTGGCCTCGGCGCTGTGCTCGTCATGGACCCGGCCGCCGCTGACCAGGATCGGCAGCCGGGTGCGACGGTGCAGGTAGGCGCCATAGGCCATCCGCCGCCAGCTGGCGTTGGCCGGGGCATCCCCCCAGCCGAATTCCGGGGCCGCATAGTCCCGGCCGCCGCCGAGGATGACGATGGCCTCGGCGCCCTCCAGTCGAGGACTCGCCGCCAGCGCCGGCGGCTCCAGGCCCTGGCGCAGGGCATGGCTGGCCAGGGGGGTGGCCAGCGCCAGCAGCCCGCCCAGCCCCAGGACCACCAGCAGGCCGCCGATCAGGTGCAGGCGCATCCACAGCAGGCCGCCGAGCACGATCAGCCAGGCATTGACCACGGGGGGCAGCAGCAGGGTCTCGAGTATCGCCATGGGTCGTCTCCTTGTTCTTCTCTCGCCGGCGTCCGATGCGTCGATGCCTAGAGCCTAGCGGATCCCCGTGGGTCGCCATGGCGCCGAATGGTACGGCAATCGCAGTGGGGCTGGCGAGGGGCGCCGGGGACAGGTCGAAGAGGGGGTCCTACGCCATGGATGGCGTCGGTAGCGCCCAGGGAAGGGTTTACAGCGCCCCCTCGCAGACCTGTCGACGGATCAGCCCCGAGCGACAACACCCACTGCGATAGCCCAGCCCCGAAATGGCCTTACTCGTACACCTTATCGGGGAATTCGCAGAGATCCTCGATCACGCAGCTGCCGCAGCGGGGCTTGCGGGCCAGGCAGGTGTAGCGGCCGTGCAGGATCAGCCAGTGATGGGCGTCCTGGCGGAATTCCCGGGGCACGTGGCGCAGCAGCTTCTTCTCCACCTCGAGCACGTCCTTGCCCTTGGCCAGGCCGGTGCGGTTGGAGACCCGGAAGATGTGGGTGTCCACCGCGATGGTGGGCTCGCCGAAGGCGGTGTTGAGGATGACGTTGGCGGTCTTGCGGCCGACGCCGGGCAGCGCCTCCAGGGCCTGTCGGGTGCGCGGCACCTCGCCGCCGTGCTGGTCCACCAGGATCCGGCAGGTCTTCATCAGGTTCTCGGCCTTGGTGTTGTAAAGCCCGATGGTCTTGATGTGCTCCTTCAGGCCGTCCAGGCCCAGTTCGAGGATGGCCTCGGGGGTATTGGCCTCCGGGAAGAGCCGGGCGGTGGCCTTGTTCACCCCCACGTCGGTGGCCTGGGCGGAGAGCAGCACGGCGGCGAGCAGCTCGAAGGGCGTCGACCAGTGGAGCTCGGTGGTCGGCTCCGGGTTGTGGTCGCGCAGACGGACGAAGATCTCGTGGCGTTTCTGGGCGTTCATGGTGGCGAGCGGTTCCTTCAGCGGATGGTGCCGGTGACCCGGACCCGGCGACTCTCCCGGGGCGTGTCGGGCTCTCGGGCCCGGCGACGGCGTTCCAGGCGGTCGTCGATGACGTTCTTCAGGGCGATCAGCAGGCCGGTGGCGAAGAAGGCGCCTGGCGGCAGCACCAGGAAGAGGAAGTCCAGGTCGGGGAAGACGGTGATCCCCCAGCCCGCGGCCGCCGGGCCCAGCAGCAGGTCCATGCCGGTGAACAGGGTGCCCTGGCCGAAGAGCTCGCGCAGGGCGCCGAGCAGGACCAGCACGGCGCCGAAGCCCAGGCCGGTCATCAGGCCGTCGGTGGCCGAGGGCAGCAGCGGCTGCCTGGAGGCGAAGGCCTCGGCGCGGCCCAGGATGGCGCAGTTGGTGACGATCAGGGGAATGAAGATGCCCAGGATGCGGTACAGCTCGAAGGTGTAGGCCGCCATCAAGAGCTCGGCGCAGGTGACGAAGGCGGCGATGATCATCACGAAGGCCGGCAGCCGCACGGTGGGCGTGACCTGGTGGCGGATCAGCGACACGGCGAGGTTGGAGCCCAGCAGCACCAGCAGAGTGGCCAGCGCCAGGCCCAGGGCGTTGACCACGGTGCTGGAGACGGCCAGCAGCGGACAGAGGCCGAGCAGCTGCACCAGCGCCGGATTGTTGGACCAGAGGCCGTTGCGGGCGACTTCGCCGAGGGCGGGGGTGTCCGTCATGGCGTTTCTCCGGTGTCGAGGGACTCGAGCAGGGCCTTGCGCTCGGCGTCGAACCAGCGCAGGGCGTCGCGGACGGCGTCGACCACCGCCCGGGACGTGATGGTCGCGCCGGTCAGGGCGTCGATGCCGCCGCCATCCCGGGACACCGCCCAGCCGCCGGCGGGCGGGGCGGCCAGGGAGTGGCCGGTGAATTGCCTGATCCAGTCGCTCTTGCGGGCCTCGATGCGATCCCCGAGCCCCGGGGTCTCGCGATGCTCGGTGACCCGCACCCCGGTGATCCGTCCCTGGGTGTCCAGGCCCATCACCAGTTCGATCCGGCCGCTGTAGCCCCCGTCGGTGGCCAGGGGCACGACCACCCCCAGGAGCTCGTCGTCCGCCCGGGCCGGCCACAGGGTGAAGGGACCCTCGTGGCCGAGCAGGGGGGCAGCCGGCCGGGTCAGGGCCTGGTCGAGCAGGTCGCCGGCGTGTCCCGGCGGGGCCACCTCGGCCACCACCCGGGTCTCGCTGGCCCGGCGGTTGTCGGCGATGCGCTCGGCGGTCAGCGCGCGGGTCACGGCGACGCTGCCGGCGGTGATCAGGGCGAAGGCGGCCAGGCCGAGGGCGGCCCGGGCCATGGCGCGGGGCAGGGCGGTCATCGGCCGTCCTCCCCGGCCTCGGCCTTGATGCCGCGCCTGGCCGCGGCGTGGCCGTAGACCCGCGGCTCGGTGTAGTAGTCGATCAGCGGCACCGCGAAGTTCATCAGCAGCACGGCGAAGGCCACGGCATCCGGGTAGGCGCCGAGTGGCCGGATCAGCATCACCAGCGCGCCGATGCCGGCGCCGTAGAGCAGCTTGCCGCGCCGGCTGGTGGCGGCGCTGACCGGATCGGTGGCGATGAAGAAGGCGCCGAAGACGGCGGCCCCGCCGAGCAGGTGGAAGAGCGGCGAGCCCTGGTGGCTGGGGCTGGCGCCGTAGAAGAGCGCCGCCACCAGGGTCAGGGTGGCAAGCATGGCGATCGGGATCTGCCAGCCGATGATGCGCTTGTAGAGCAGCAGGAGCCCCCCGGCCAGCCAGGCCAGGGCGACCTGATGCCAGGCGGAAAGCGCTCCCTCGGGCAGGGGGGAGCCGGCCCAGAACTCGGCGGCCATCACCCCCGCCGGCTTGTGCTTGAAGGCGTCCAGCGGGGTGGCGCCGCTCAAGGCGTCGAGGGTCTCCGTCGGCACCAGGCCGGCGAACTGCCGCAGCACTTCGCCGAGCGTCAGGGCCTCGGGCCCGACGAGGCCGGTCGGCGCGGCCCACAGGCTCATGGGCACCGGAAAGGACACCAGCAGCAGGGCATAGCCGACCATGGCCGGGTTGAAGGGGTTGTGGCCGAGGCCCCCGTAGAGCTGCTTGGCCACCACGACGGCGGCGACCATGCCGATCAGGATCAGCCACCAGGCGCTCCCCGGAGGCAGGCTGGCGCCCAGCAGCACCCCGGCGACCAGGGCGCTGTTGTCGGCCAGGGTCGGGGCCACCGGACGACGGCGCAGGCGCAGCATGGCCGCCTCCAGGCCCACGCCGAGGGCGGCGGCGCAGGCGACGTTGGTGAGCACCCCCCAGCCGAAATGCCAGGTCAGGGTGGCGATGCCGGGCAGGGTGGCGACGAGCAGCCAGCCCATCACCGCGGCGGTGGCGGCGGGCCGACGCGAGGTGGACTGGTCGGCGTGCATCAGGCTCATGGCGCGTTCTCCTCGGCGTCGCGGGCGGCCTGGAGGCGGGCCTCGGCGGCCTTGAGGTTCTCCCGGGCGGTGGCCAGCTGGGTCTCCAGGTCGGCGATCACCGCGGGATCGTCCTCACCGCTCTCGGCGGCCCGGGCCAGGGCCTTCTCGGCCTTGCGCTCGGCGGCCTTGGCCGCCGTCTGGGCGATGCGCAGGCTGCGCAGGTCGGTGGCGGGTTCGGCGGCCTGGCCCTCGCCGGCGTGACGACGGCCCCCTCGGGTGGCGGCCTCCTTGCGGGCGGCACGGCGGGCCTGCTTCTCGGCCTCCTCACGGGCCAGGCGGGCCTGGCGGAACTCGAAGCGGTGCCGGGCGTGATCGGCGCGGGCGGCCTCGCGGCGCCTGGCGCGGATGGCATCCTTCTCGGCGCGAAAGTACTGCACCAGCGGGATGTGGCTGGGGCAGACGTAGTCGCAGGCCCCGCACTCGATGCAGTCGAAGAGGTGGAAGCGCTCGGCCTTGTCGTGCTCCTGGCCCCGGGCGAACCAGTAGAGCTGCTGGGGCAGCAGGATCGCCGGACAGGCCTCCTCGCAGGCCCCGCAACGAATGCAGGGCTGCTCCGGCGGCGGATCGGGGAGTTCCTCCCGGGTGGCCGCGATCAGGCAGTTGGTGGCCTTGATCACCGGCAGGGCGAGTTCGCCCAGGGCGCGGCCCATCATGGGCCCGCCCATCACCAGGCGATGCAGCCGCGAGGCGTCGAGGCCGGCGGTGGCCAGCAGCTCGGCGATGGGCGTGCCCAGGCGGGCGACGACGTTGCCGGGGCGTGCCAGGGCCTCCCCGGTCAGGGTCACCACCCGGTCCACCAGCGGGCGGCCGTCGCGAACCGCCAGCAGGGCCGCCCGCAGGGTGCCGGGGTTGTGGCAGTGGGCGCCGACGTCGGCGGGCAGGCCGCCGCTCGGCACCTCGCGGCCGAGCAGGCGCTTGATCAGCTGGCGCTCGCCGCCGCTGGGGTAGCGGGTGGCGATCACGCGCAGCTCGATGGGCGGCTCGTCGTCCCGGGAGGTCGCGATCGCCGCCTCCAGGGCCTGGCGTGCCTCGGGCTTGTCGTCCTCGATGCCCACCAGGAGGCGCGAGGCGCCGGCCAGCCGGGCCATCATCCGGGCGCCCTCCAGGACCTCGGCGGCGTGATGGCGCAGGGTCAGGTCGTCGGCACTGATGTAGGGCTCGCACTCGGCGGCGTTGACCACCAGGGTGTCGACCTCGTGCAGCTCGCGGATGCGCGCCTTGACCTGGGTGGGAAAGGCGGCGCCGCCGAGACCCACCACCCCGGACCCGTCGAGGCGCGCCAGCAGGCTCGCCTCGTCGGCCGTCCGCCAGTCCAGCGGCGGCAGCGGCCACCAGTCGTCCTCGCCCTCGCCCTCGATGACCACACAGGGGCCGCGGCCACCGTCATGCAGCGGCCGTTCCTCGATGGCCGCGACCCGGCCGGTCACGCTGGCGTGCACGTCCGCCGAGACCAGCCCCACGGCCCGGGCGATGGGCTCGCCGGTGCGGACCCGCTGGCCGACCTCGACGCAGGGTTCGGCCGGGGCGCCGGCATGCTGGGCCAGCGGCAGCACCACCCGGCTCGGCAGGGGCGCCTCGCGCAGCGGCGCCTGGGTGGAGCGGGCCTTGCGGGTCGGCGGCGTGATGCCGCCGGGGAAGTCCAGGCGCTCAGCCATGCCGGGCCTCCCGGTCGCTGGCGATCAGCTCGCCGTTCCAGGTCGGGGTGGGCAGCACCGGGCGGTGGCCGGGGCCCGCGGGCAGGGGCGTGGCGTCCTCATCGGCCGAGCGTCGCGGGAGCATGTCGATGCAGTCGACCGGGCAGGGCTCCACGCAGAGGTCGCACCCGGTGCACTCCTCGGCGATCACCGTGTGCATGTGCTTGGCCGCGCCGAGGATGGCGTCCACGGGGCAGGCCTGGATGCACTTGGTGCAGCCGATGCATTCGTCCTCGCGAATGAACGCCACCCTGGGACTGTCCTCGGCCTCGCCGTCCAGCGGCACGGCCTCCCGGCCCAGCAGGTCGGCCAGGGCGGCGATGGTGGCCTCGCCGCCCGGGGGACACTTGTTGATCGCTTCGCCCTCGCCGATGGCCTCGGCATAGGGGCGACATCCGGGATAGCCGCACTGGCCGCACTGGGTCTGGGGCAGCAGGGCGTCGATCCGTTCCACCACCGGGTCGCCCTCGACCTTGAAGCGTTCGCCGGCGAAGCCCAGCAGGGCGCCGAAGGCGCCCGACAGGCCCACCAGGGCCAGGCCGGCCACCAGGATGCCGTTGTCGAGCAGGGCATCAAGCATCGGTGGGGCTCCCCCTCATAGTTGCACCAGCCCGGAAAAGCCCATGAAGGCCAGTGACATCAGGCTGGCGGTGATCATGGCGATGGCCGCCCCCCGGAACGGGGTCGGGACGTCGGCGTTGGCCAGGCGCTCGCGCATGGCGGCGAACAGTACCAGTACCAGGGAGAACCCCACGGCGGCGCCGAAGCCGTAGAGGGCGGCCTCCAGGAAGGTGGAGCCGCGGTTGAGGGTCAGCAGGGCCACGCCGAGCACCGCGCAGTTGGTGGTGATCAGCGGCAGGAAGATGCCCAGCACCTGGTGCAGCAGGGGACTGGTCTTGCGTACCACCATCTCGGTGAACTGTACCACCACGGCGATGACCAGGATGAAGGCGATGGTGCGCAGGTACTCGAGGCCCAGCGGTGCCAGCAGCAGGTGGTAGACCAGGTGACTGGCCACCGAGGACAGGGTCAGCACGAAGGTGGTGGCCAGGGACATGCCCATGGCCGACTCCAGCTTGCTGGAGACGCCCATGAAGGGGCAGAGGCCGAGGAACTGCACCAGCACGAAGTTGTTGACCAGTGCGGTGCCGACCAGGATCAGGAAGAAATCGGTCATTGCCAGCCGGATGCATCGGGGACAGACCACCTCGCGTGGCGGGGTGGGGCGACGAGGCGCCCATTATAGGGGCTGGCCCCGCCGCCATACCACCGGCGGCTCCCAGGCCTGTTCGGGGGCGGGCCTCTCTCGAAGCAGGGAGGCCTGGGCGGCCGGACGGTATCGCTTATACCCAGTTCGGGGCCGTTTCGACTCGGACCCGGTTGCGTCCAGCTCGCTTGGCGGCATAGAGGGCGGCATCGGCGCCCTCGATCAGCGAAGCGGCGGATCGTCGCTGACTCGGCGCGACGTGGCTGACGCCGACGCTGATGGTGACCCTGGAATGGGGGTGAGGAATGGCGAGATGCTCGATGGCAGCGCGCAGGCTTTCCGCCATGCGCGGTCCGCCCTCCGAGGGCGCCCCGGGCAGCATGACCGTGAACTCCTCGCCACCGGTCCGGGCGACCAACTGTCCCGGACGGCTGAAGTGCTGGTGCATGGTCTCGGCAATCCTTCTCAGGCACTGATCGCCGGCGGGGTGGCCGTAATGGTCGTTGTAGGTCTTGAAGTGATCGATATCGACCATCATCAGGGTGACGGCTTACTCGCCCTGAACCACCCGCTCCAGGGCCGCGGCGAGGTGTTCGTCGAGGAGCCGTCGGTTGGCCAGGCCGGTCAACGCATCGTGCTGGGACATCTCGAGCAGAAGATCATGCTGCCGTCGCTGGCGTTGCCGCAGTTGCTGGAACGCTCGGGCCAGGACCCCGATCTCGTCCTTGCGCTCGAGCAGGGTATCGGGGGTCTGTCGATCATGATCCTGCTCCCCCAGCTGTTGGGTGAAGTGGGCGAAGTCCCGCAGGGGACGCAGGATCATGCGCTCCAGCAACAGCAGTACCACGATCAGGGTCGCGACGAGGACCGCCGCGGTCCAGACCAGCGCGAAGCGGAAGGTCTCCAGGCTCGCCTGGTAGCGTTGACGTGGGAGGTCGGCCGCGATGCGTAGCGCCCGACCGGGGGGCAGGGCCTCGAGATCGCGCGTGACCCGCATTCGGGTCGGGGAAAGCCGTTCCAGATGATCGATGGCCGGGGAGCCCTCATCTGGCTGGCCATGAAGCGCCAGATCGATGCCGGTGGTCTCGCGAAGCTGGGTGACCAGGGACTCCGAGAGCGGGTGCACCATCGCCAGCCAACCGTTTGGGGACGCCCGTTCCTGGCTCTTCAGGATGGGCGACAAGGCGATCATGGCCGGCATTTCGCCCGCCCACAGCCAGGTGTGGGTCTTCCGATCCAGTCCCTGGGCGATGCGTCCGCCGAGCCGGTCGGTGAGCGTGCGGCTGCCGCCGCAGGCAGAGGGAGGGCCGGCGCAGGACCAGAATTCCCCTCGTCGATCGATCCCGGCGGTCCAATAAGGGGCGCCGTCGGGCCGGAAATAGGCCATCAGCTGCACGCCGAGCGTCTCGAGGGAGTCGGCGTAGAGGTTGCTGTCGACGTATCCCGGGTGCGCCCCGTCGACGAATGCGTAGGTGTCATCCCACCAGGCCCAATCCTCGACCAGGCTTCGCAGGTGATGGTGCTCGTTGCTCAGGGCCCGCTCGATGCGGTCGAGCTCGTCGCTGGCAAAACGGCTCTCGTCCTCCAGCAGGATCGGGGTGATCTGGTAGCGGGCGATCAGCGCCAGCACCAAGGCGGCGGCGCCCACGACCAGGGTCAGGGCGGCCAGGAAGCGGTTGCGCAGCGAAGAGAAGCGGGGAGGCAGCGAAGCCATGGCGGGCAACCGTCCTTGTCACGTTACCTGTGGGCCTAGCATGACGGCCCGCCGTTTCCGGGACAAGGCGGTGCTGCCAACGCGCGGAGCTGGAAGGCGGGGGCACGAGGCCCCCTGTCCGGGAGGCGGGGTCAGCTGACCCGCTGGCCCGGCTGCGCGCCGGAATGGGGCTCCAGCAGGTAGATGCCCTCGTCGTCGCCGGCGGCCAGCACCATGCCCTCGGAGACGCCGAAGCGCATCTTGCGTGGCGCCAGGTTGGCGACCACCACCGTCAGGCGGCCCTCGAGGGCTTCGGGGGCGTAGGCCTGGCGGATCCCGGCGAAGACGTTGCGGGTCTCGCCACCCAGGTCGAGGGTCAGCCGGAGCAGCTTGTCGGCGCCCTCGACGTACTCCGCCTTGGCGATGCGGGCGATGCGCAGGTCGACCCTGGCGAAGTCGTCGAAGGCGATCTCCGGCGCGATGGGGGTATCGGTCAGGGGCCCCTTGGGGGTCTCCTTGAGTTTCTGCTCTTCCACCAGGTCCTCCTTCGACGCCTCGATCATGGCGTCGATGCGGTCGCGCTCGACCCGGGTCATCAGGGGCTTGAACTTGGCGATCTCGTGATCGAGGAGCAGCTCCTGGCGGCTGTCCCAGTCGAGGCTGTCGAGTTTCAGGAAGGCACGGGCGCCCTCGGCCATGGCCGGCACCACGGGGGCCAGGTAGACCATCAGCTGGCGGAACAGGTTGATGCCCACCGAGCAGATGTCGAGCACCTCCTGTTCGCGTCCGTCCTGCTTGGCCAGCACCCAGGGCTCGGCCTCGGCGATGTAGGTGTTGGCCTCGTCGGCCAGCTCCATCACCTTGCGCATGGCGCGGCCGAACTCCCGGGCCTCGTAGTGCTCGGCGATCTCGTCGCCGGCGGCGATGAAGCGCGCTACCAGCTCGGGCTGGGCGCAATGGCCCGAGAGGCGACCCCCGCCGAGCTTCTTGACGAAGCCGGCGCAGCGGCTGGCGATGTTGACCACCTTGCCGACCAGGTCCGAGTTGACGCGCTGGGCGAAGTCCTCGAGGTTGAGATCGAGGTCGTCGACGCCGGCGGTGAGCTTGGCGGCGAAGTAGTAGCGCAGGTACTCGGGGTTGAGGTGCTCGGCGTAGGTGGCGGCCTTGATGAAGGTTCCGCGGGACTTGGACATCTTGGCACCGTTGACGGTGACGAAGCCGTGGCAGTTCACCGCCGTGGGGGTGCGGAACTCGGCGCCGTGGAGCATGGCCGGCCAGAACAGCGCATGGAAGTAGACGATGTCCTTGCCGATGAAGTGGTAGACCTCGGCGTCGGAACCCTCCCGCCAGTAGGCGTCGAAGTCGATCCCCTCGCGGTCGCAGAGGTTCTTGAAGCTCGCCAGGTAGCCGATCGGCGCGTCCAGCCAGACGTAGAAGTACTTGCCCGGGGCATCGGGGATCTCGAAGCCGAAGTAGGGGGCGTCCCGGGAGATGTCCCACTCGTTGAACCCGGACTCGAACCACTCCATCAGCTTGTTGCGGATCTGGGGCTGGACATGGTCGTCGTCGATCCAGCCCTGCAGGAAGCGGGCGAAGTCCGGCAGCTTGAAGAAGTAGTGGGTGGAGCTTCGCACCTCGGGCGTGGCGCCGGAGATCGCCGAGACCGGATCGATCAGCTCCGCCGGGGTGTAGGTGGCTCCGCAGGCCTCGCAGTTGTCGCCGTACTGGTCGTCGGTGTGGCACTTGGGACAGGTGCCCTTGATGAAGCGGTCGGCCAGGAAGAGCCCCTTGACCGGGTCATACATCTGCTCGATGTCGCGGGTGGCGATATGCCCCTTGTCGCGCAGCCGGGTGTAGATCAGCTCGCTGAAGTAGCGGTTTTCCTCGGAGTGGGTCGAGTGATAGTTGTCGAAGGCCACCCCGAAGCGGGCGAAGTCCTCCTGGTGCTCCCGGGAGACCCGGTCGATCAACGCCTCGGAGGTGATGCCCTCCTGCTCGGCCCGCAGCATGATGGCGGTGCCGTGGGCATCGTCGGCACAGACGTAATGGCAGTCCTGGCCGCGGCTCTTCTGGAAGCGGACCCAGATGTCGGTCTGGATGTACTCCAGAAGATGGCCCAGGTGAATGGCGCCATTGGCGTAGGGCAGGGCGCTGGTGACCAGGATCTTGCGCGGGGCGGTGTTCGACATGGTGGCTCTGAGGTTCCCGTAAGCGTGGTGCACGGCGGCCGACTCGACGCCTGGGCGAAGTCGAGGCCGCCATGCGAAAGGTCCGTGAAATCAGGCTCCCGATTGTAGCATCTTCCTCGCCCGCTGCATCCGCCCGGCGACTCGCCGGGCGTCGGGGCGCCGGCTAAGCTGGCAAGGGCGGCCTCTCGAATCGCGTATCCCGTCACGGCCCGGACTCGGGGACACTCCCGGGTCAGGGCGCATCACGGAGGCAGGGTACTCGCAGTTGGGTCTAGCGAGGGGCGCCGGGGACAGGTCGAAGAGGGGGTCCTACGCCATGGATGGCGTCGGTAGCGCCCAGGGAGGGGTTCACAGCGCCCCCTCGGAGACCTGTCGACGGATCAGCCCCGAGCGAGAACGCTAACTGCGATAGCCCTGATCACGGAGGTAGATGCCATGTCCCCTCGTCGTTTCCCCTTCCTGCTCGGTCTCGCCGTGCTGCTGGCCGGCGGCGGCAGCGGCGCCATCGCGCCGACCTATACCAGCGAGAATCCCGACATCATGCGCATCGGCAACGAGCGACCCGCCGATCCCCAGGTGACCACCGAGCGCCTGGGCTCTTACTGCCTGGAGATCACCGAGACCTGGAGCGAGCAGGGTGCCACGCCCGACGGCCAGAAGCTCTGGGCCCTGGATACCCGGCGCAAGGTGGTGCCCTGCAACTGAGGCGGAGGCGGGCCGGGCGTGATCATCGGTCCGCACGGCTCATTCCCCAGCCTCTCCAACCCCCGCGTCGGAGAGGGCGGGGGCGGGACCAGCTCCCGGAGTGTGCTCCGGGGGATTCTCGTATGCCCCTCCGCTCCCTCAGGCGTTGGCAGGATCCTGGACAGGGGGACGAGGAGCGGTGAAGAAGCAAGGGCCCGTGAACGAATCGCCCGAGATCGACGAGGCCGGGCTCCTGGAGATGGTGTCGGCGCTGGTCAAGGAGATCCATGCCGATCACTCGGCGCCGGAGGCCTTGACGCTCGATAGCCGTCTCGAGAGGGACCTGGGCCTCGATAGCCTGGCGCGAGTGGAGCTGATCGCGAGGGTCGAGGCCGCCTACCGACTGAGCCTGCCCGAACGGACCTACACCGAGGTCGAGACGCCTCGCGACCTGTTGCGGGTACTGAAGGCGCGTGCGCCGTCGGTGCCTGCGGCGATGCCCGAGATCACGCCTTCCCCCCGGGAGCGCCTGGAGGCCCCCCCTCCCGAGCGGGCGCGGACCCTCGTCGAGGTGCTCGAATGGCATGCCCGGCACTCCGGCGAGCGCGTCCACATCCGCTTCTATCGGGATCGAGGCGACGGCGAGACCCTCCGCTACCGCCAGCTCCATGAGACGGCCCGACGAGTCGCCGCCGCCCTGCAGCTTCGGGGGCTCGAGCCGGGCGGGCCGGTCGTGATCATGCTGCCCACCGGGGCGGATTACTTCATGACGTTCTTCGGCATCCTCATGGCCGGGGGCATCCCGGTACCGATCTATCCGCCGGCGCGTCCGTCTCAGCTCGAGGAGCACATGCGACGCCATGCCCGCATCCTGGCGAATTGCCGGGCACGCCTGCTCGTCAGCGTTTCCGAGACTCGGCAGGCCGCCCGCCTCCTCAAGGGGCTGGCGCCGGACCTCCGACACGTCCTGACCGCTCCCGAGTTGCGTGACGCCCCGGAGCCGGCCTCGTTGCCCGAACCCTGTGCCGAGGATATCGCCCTGCTGCAATACACCTCCGGCAGCACGGGGCATCCCAAGGGGGTGATGCTCAGCCACGCCAATCTCCTGGCCAACATCCGTGCCATGGGACGCGTCATCGAGGGCTCATCCCGGGATGTGTTCGTCAGTTGGCTGCCGCTCTATCACGACATGGGGCTGATCGGGGCCTGGCTGGGGAGCCTGTACCACGCGGCCCTGCTCGTGGTGATGTCCCCCCTGACCTTCCTGGCCCGGCCGGAGCGTTGGCTCCGCGCCATCGAGCGCCATGGCGGCACCCTGTCCGCCTCCCCGAACTTCGGCTACGAGTACACCCTCCATCGATTGCGAGACGTCGACCTGGCGGGACTGGACCTCGGTTCCTGGCGGGCGGCGTTCAACGGCGCCGAAGCGATCAGCCCGGTCACGCTGGATGCCTTCCTCGCGCGGTTCGCCCCCCATGGCTTCCGGGCCGAGGCGATGACCCCCGTCTATGGCCTGGCCGAGTCCTCCGTGGGCCTCACCCTGTCGCCGCTTGACCGCCGGCCCGTGATCGACCGGGTCCAGGGCGAGGCCCTCATGCGCCGGGGACGAGCGCTCCCGGCGGGAGAGGGAGAGTCCGCACTGCGCTTCGTGTCCTGCGGGACGCCCCTGCCGGGCCATCAGATCCGGGTGGTAGGCCCGGCCGGCAATGAATTGCCCGAACGCCAGGAAGGGCGGCTGGAGTTCCAGGGACCCTCATCGACGACGGGCTACTACCGTGAACCGTCCACGACCCGGGAGCTGTTCGACGGTGAATGGCTCGCCACCGGCGATCTCGCCTACATCGCCGACGGCGAGCTCTTCGTGACCGGCCGCTCCAAGGACATCATCATCCGTGCCGGCCGCAACATCTATCCCGATGAACTGGAGAAGGCCATCGGGGACATCACCGGCATCCGCAAGGGCTGTGTCGCCATCTTCGGGGCGAGCGACCCGCGAACCGGCACCGAGCGCCTGATCGTGCTGGCGGAGACTCGCCTCGAGGGCGCCGAGCCGCGTCGACGACTCCGCGAACGCGTCAACGACCTGGCCGCCGACCTGATCGGCACCCCACCCGACGAGGTCGTCCTGGCGCCACCGGGCAGCGTGCTGAAGACCTCCAGCGGCAAGATCCGACGCAGCGCCAGCCGGGAGATGTACGAGAAGGGCGACATCGGCCCCAGGCGCCGTGCCCTGCCCTGGCAGGTCGCACGGCTATCGCTCCGGGCGGCCTTGCCGCAGGCGCGCCGCCTCGGCCGCCTGCTCATGGCGGCCCTCTATGCCTTCCATGCCTGGGTGGTCGGCCTGGTGATCCTGCCCGCGGGCTGGTTGGCCATCGTCGCGGCGCCGACCCTCGAAGGGCGGTGGCGGCTGCTGCACGGCCTGGCCCGTACCTGGCTCAAGCTGACGCGGACGAAGCTGACCGTCCGGGGGCGGGAGCACTTCACCGCCCTGCCCAGGCAAGCGGTGCTGGTGGTCAACCACGCCAGTTACGTGGATGGGCTCATGCTGGCGGCCGCCCTCGACAGCCCCGTGCGTTTCGTCGCCAAGGCCGAGTTCCGGGGAGCCTGGTGGGCCCGCCTGCCCCTCGAGCGGCTCGGGACGGCGTTCGTCGAGCGATTCGATGTCGGCAGGAGCGTCGCCGATGCCCGGCGTCTCGGCGAGGAGCTCGAAGCCGGCAAGCGACTGGCCTTCTTCGCCGAGGGCACCTTCACGCGCATTCCCGGGCTGCGCCCCTTCCATCTTGGAGCCTTCCAGGCGGCGGCCGCCGCCGGGGCGCCCGTCCTGCCCATCGCCCTTCGCGGGACCCGATCCATCCTGCGCTCGGGATCCTGGTTCCCCCATCACGGCGCCGTGACCGTGACCATCGGCGAGGCCATCGAGCCGGATGCCGGCTCCCGCTCCGATGACGCCTCGAACCTCTGGACGCAGGCGCTCTCGCTCCGCACCCGGGCCCGACGCTTCATCCTGCGTCATTGCGGGGAACCGGACCTCGATCGCTGATGGAGGCCGGCCGTTTGGCGGCCAGGGCTCGAAGCGCGGACCACTATACTGAATGGCAGGACGCGAGGTGATGAGGGCCGAGCGTCAGGGAGAGTGGCGATGAGCGTGCAACGGCGTCATGTGCGTCAGGCGCTACTGGGCCTGCTGCTCTTGCTGGTCCTGAGCTCGTTGGGGATCTGGCTGTACCAGCAGGGGCTGATCGACCCGGTGCGGCTGGAGCGGCTGAGCCTGCGGCTGGGGCCCTGGGGACCGCCGATGCTGGCCGCGGTGATGGCGCTCACCGTGGTGGTCGGTCCCATTCCCACCATGGTGGTGAGCGTCGCGGCGGGGATGATCTACCATCCCCTGGTGGCCTTTTCGCTCAGCATGCTCGGCGCCCTGGCCGGTGCCGGGATCAGCTTCTGGATCGCCCGCCTGTTGGGGCGGCCGCTCATCGAGCGCCTCTTCCGGGGCCATGTCGCCCTCTTTCCCGAATGCCCCCAGCACATCCTCTTCGCCATGGTGCTGCTGGCGCGGCTGATCCCCGTGGTGTCCTTCGCGCTGGTCAGCTATGCGGCGGGGCTCACGGTACTGACCACGGGGCGTTTCCTGCTCGCCTCGGGCCTGGGCATGGCGCCCATGACCCTGCTCTATGTGCTGGCGGGCAAGGGCATGGCCATCGACAGCGTCTGGGCGATCGGCACGGGCATCGTGGTGTTCTGCTTCCTGGTGGCCCTGCCGAAACTCGTCGACAAGGGCTGGATCCCGCTGCCGGAACGTTGGAAAGGCTTCATCGACCACCTGCGTCATCCCCACTAGCTTGAATATCGGTGATGGCTCATGGGGGAGATTCGATGGCATGAGGCCAGGCGTGTTGGCGATGGTGCTGATGGTGGCGGGCTGGCTGGGGCCGGTCGGCCCCGCGGCGGCGGCGGACTATCCCGAGAATCCGTTGGTGGCCGAGGCGGCGCTGTTCGCCTCTCGCCAGGGCGTGATGCGTTTCGACGCATCCTCCGACAGGCCCCGCTGGCGATCGCCGGCCGACGAGCAGACCTTCGAGCCGGTGTGGGCCGGCTGTCGCCTGCTGGTCGGCACCAGCGCCGGCCTGGTCGCCCTGGGGGCCGGGAGCGGCGACCTGCTCTGGCGACGCTTCGCCGACGCCACCGTCTTCTCCCCCACCCGGGACGGTGAGCACGCCTATGCCGCCGGGCGCGACGGGGTGCTGCGCGCCCTGACCGTCGAGGAGGGGCAGGTGCTCTGGACCCGCCGCTTCGAGGGTTGGATCTACCCGCCGGCCCTGCAGGCGGGAATGCTGGTCACCGGTGGCCAGGAGGGAGTGCTCGCTGGCCTCGACCCGGCCACGGGGGCCATCCGCTGGCGGCGCGACCTCGGCCAGGAGCTGGTGTATCGGCCCGTGGCGGAGGGTGATTCGGTCTACGTGACCACCTTCGCCGGCGAGGTGCTGGCCATCGATGCCGCCTCGGGCGCGGTGCGCTGGCGCCGGCGGGAGCCCGTGGCCGTCGCCAGCCCACGAGCCGGTAACGGCCGGCTCTATCTGCCGCGCTTCGACGGCGTCCTCCTGGTGCTCGACGCGGCCACCGGCCAGCGCCTCGCCCGGCGGCCCCTGGAAGACGACCTCATGGCCGTCCACCTCGACGAGGAGGCCGTCGTGGCCACCCATGCCGACGGCCGCGTCGTCGTGCTGGCTCCGGATGACCTGGCCGTGCGCTGGGAAGGGGAGCTGTCCGGGCCGCCGTCGGTCGGGGTCCGGCTGGTCGAGGGGAGCCTGCTCGGCGTGGTCGGGCCGGAAAGCCGGCTCGAATCCCGTCGGCTGCTGTCCGGAGAACGGCCCGCCGAGTCCACTGGCTCCCCGGTATCCGCTTGTCCCTGAACAGGATATCTGCCGACTGGCCTGTGTAAGGTTCGCCAGGCCTCCGCCACCAACCGTTGCAAGCCCCAATCTCACGAGACGGATGAATGGAGGTATGCCATGAAGGTCACGACGATGCTGGGAACCCTCGGCGCCGGGATGCTGCTCGGCACTCAGGTGGCCGCGGCGGCGCCTTTCGGCGGCGAGGAGGACACGGCCTACGCGGCCTCGCTCTGGAACGCCCTCAGCGAGGCCAACCTGGTCGGCGAGGGACGCACCATGTCCGCCCCCTACACCGGCCAGCATCCCCATGGGGCCATCCTCGATACCATCGACGGCGAGATCACCGTCGAGGGCACCACCGGGCCGGTGATCATCAAGCGCAACTACGGCGGGGAGGGCGTCAGCAAGCAGGAGGTCTGGGACGCCCCCGACGACTACCTCGGCGCGGTGACGGTGATGTTCAAGCGCGAGGGCTACGATCCCGACAACCAGGACTGGTTCTGGGTCAAGTACCTGCCCGGCGGCGAGCTGGACACCAACCCCCAGGGGGTGCCCCTGGCCGGACGAGTCGCCAAGGGCATGGACCAGGGCTGCATCGCCTGCCACAGCGCCGCCCCGGGCGGCGACATGGTCTTCGGCCACGACCGGATCCGGTGACAAGGCCCGACAGGGCGGGAAGCGACCCGCCCGGCGCCGTCGAATGGTGCGATCGCGCTCAGTCGGCGGGGGCGGTGCCGCGATAGACGCCGAAGTGATGCAGGCCACGGTCGGCGAGATGGAGGGCCTGCATCCGGCTCATCACGCCCTGATCGCAATAGAGCAGGTACTGCCGGTCACCGGGCAGCGCCGGGGCCCTGTCCTGGAGCTCATAGAAGGGGATGTGCATCAGCGGGACCTCGGGCAGGTCCAGCGGTGCCGCCTCCTGCTCGTCCGCGCGACGGATGTCGATCACGCAGGGCGCCTCCAGGCTGGCCAGGGCCTCCGGCGAGTCCACGGTCATGACCTCGGTCGGCGGCGGGGTCGCCTGGTCATCGAGGAGGCGATCGACCCGGGTGGTCACCGCCGCCGTCAGGGCGTCTTCCAGCACCTGGAAGTCGAAGCCGGCCTCGGCTGCCTCGATGTCCTCCCTGGCGGCCTTGTTGTGCGGACGGCGGGAGATCACGCCGCAGTACTCGGGCATGACCTCGGCGAAGCGGGCCGTATCGAGGATCCGAGCCTGGTCGATGATGTCCTGCTTGTCGTCGGTGAGAACCGGGCGCAGGATCGGCAACTCGCTGGCGGCGTCGATCATGCCCAGGTTATGCAGCGTCTGGCTGGAGACCTGGGCGATGGCGTCGCCGGTCACCAGGGCCGGGATCCCGGCACGTCGGGCCACGCGTCCCGCGGCCCGAACCATCATGCGCTTGAGCACGACGCCCATGAGGCCGTCGGGGATGGTGCGCAGGATCTCGCCGACCACGTCCTCGAACGGCACCGAGATGAACTTCACCTTGTGGGACGTGCCGTAGCGCGCCCAGAGATGGTGGGTCACCTCGCGCACTCCGGCCTCATGGGCGGGGCCACCCAGGTTGAAGAAGAGGAAGTGGGTCTTCACCCCGCGGCGCAGCATCTTCCAGGCGGCCACCGGGGAGTCGAAGCCCCCGGAGATCAGCGCCAGCGCCTGCCCCTGCATGCCCAGGGGATAGCCGCCGAGCCCCTGCCAGCGGGCGCGGATCACCTGCAGGCGGCGATCGTTCAGCTCTACCGGCACCACCACGTCGGGATGCTTGAGGTCCACCCGGGCATCCGGGGTGGCGGCGAGCAGGCGGCTGCCGAGATGCCGTTCGATGTCGGCGGAGGTGAAGTCGTGCTGGCCGCGGCGCTTGGCCTTGACCCGGAAGCTGCGTCCGGCGATCGCGGGGCTCCACAGGGGCACGATGCGGTCGGCGGCCTGATCGAGGCTGTCGAAGCGCACTTCCTCGGTGGCCAGGATCTGGTGGATGCCCGGAATGCGAGGCAGGCCGTCCTCGACGGCGGCCACCGTGTCCGGGGTCGCGTCCTCGGGCAGGCGAACCCGCACGGCATCCCACTGGCCCTTGACGCGGATGCGCTCGTCATGACGGCGCAGGGTGTTGCGGATGTTGGCGGTCAGGCAGCGAGTCATCTGCTGGCGGACCGAACGGGACTTGATGGTGATCTCGGGGTGGAGCTTGAGCAGGTAGAGCATGCGACGCAGCGTTGGAGGGGTGTCGCGCGATTGTACCAGTTGCACGGGGCGAGCGCAGTCGGGAGAGGCGCGTCGCGGCGCCGCTGTTCGCGCCTCTCCCCGGCCGATCAGTAGAGCGCCTGTTCCTCCCGCACCACTTCCTTCAGCAGTTCCAGGAAGAGGCGGTCGGCCTCGGAGTGCTCGCCGGGGTCTTCGGGGATGTGGACGCTGGTGGTGGCGGAGATCTCGTTGGCGATGCGCGCCATCACGTCCGTCTGGTCGCCCTCGCCGAGCTGCTGTCGGGTGATCGCCAGGGACTGCTCGAGGATCTGGGGATCCTGCAGCAGTTTCTTGATGAAGCTGCGCAGCTCGTTGATGACACGAGTCTTCTGGATTTCCGATGAGGTCATGGAGAGCTCCTTTGTGCGGGCCGGATCGGGACGTGTCGACGATACCATGTTTGCCGGGTGCCGCGTGAGAGGGCGCCGCCTTCCCGCCTTGTACGTCTTTTCCTACAGGAAGGATCGGCATGCTCTTACGTTTAATCCACGTTGCCGGGGTGGTAAACGCGGACAAGTCCGTTACGCTGTGTAACAATATGTATTTCTAATACGCTCGCATTAGCGACGCCCCCTGTTCGACTGGGGCAGGTCACTCGAATGGGACTATGTTGCTAACACGGTCCGACAGCGGGCCAGCCAGACCAAACGGCCGCCAGGATGACAGGACCACAACCACAAGACGCGTCCTGGGCCACACAAGATAAAGGGAACGATCATGCAACGCTCGAGCGCCATCATGTCATCACGCATCGCCGGTGGGCGCCTGCTTCGCGGGCTCACCGTCGGTGCCAGTCTTTCCTTGCTGCCGCTCACCGCGGCGGTGGCCCAGTCGCTACCCGAGGGACTGATGTCGCCGGGCTCGGCGAATCTCCAGGGGGTCGTTCAGGAAGCGATCGCCACCAATCCCGAGGTCCAGGCGGCGTGGCGGGAGTTCCAGGCCTCCGGACATGATCGTCGGGCGGCCTGGGGCAACTATCTGCCCAGCGCGGACGTCAACGCCGGGGTCGGACGCGAAGACCGTGAAAACGATGCGCGGGGAAGCTATGACACCGACTACGCCGAACTGACCCTGACCCAGATGCTCTACGATGGCTTCGCCACCCAGAGTGAAGTCGAGAGGCTCGACCGGGCCCAGCTGGTGCGCTACTACGAGCTGCTTGGCGCCAGCGAGGACATCGCCCTGGAGGCGGTCCGCGCCTACCTCGATGTGCAGCGCTACCGGGAACTGGTGCGTCTGGCCCAGGACAATTACCGCCAGCACCTGGAAGTCTTCAACCAGATCGAGCAGCGCGTCATGTCCGGTGCCGGACGCCGTGTCGACCTCGAGCAGATCAGTGGCCGCCTGGCCCTGGCGGAATCCAACCTGATGACCGAGGCGTCCAACCTCCACGACGTGACGGCCCGCTACCAGCGAATCGTCGGCGAGCTGCCGGCCGCCTCGTTGGCACCGGCACCCAGCCTCGGAGACAGCCTGCCGGGGGATGTCGCCCAGGCTCTCGACCTGGCCTTCCAGGGCAGCCCGGACTTCCATGCCGCCATCGAGAACATCGCCGCCTCCCGGGCCGAACGCCAGGGCACCCAGGCCGCCTTTCAGCCGCGCCTGGATCTGGTGGGGCGCACCGGCACCTACAAGGACGGGGACACGGGCAGCATCCTCTCCCCCGACCAGCGCCAGGACCGGCACAGCATCGAACTGGTGGCGAGCATGAACCTCTACCGTGGGGGCAGCGACCTGGCCAGCTTCCGCGCCGCCACCGATCGGGTCGAGCAGGCGATCCACCTGCGCGAGAAGGCCTGCACCGACGTGCGTCAGACCACCCAGATCGCCTACAACGACACCCGGCGACTGCGCGAGCAACTGGCCTACCTCAACGAGCACCGCCAGTCCACCAATCGGGTCCGCGGTGCCTATCAGCAGCAGTTCGACATCGGCCAACGCACCCTGCTGGACGTCCTGGATACCGAGAACGAGTACTTCGAGGCCAGTCGGGCCTACGTCAACGCCCAGTACGACGTGGCATTGGCCGATGCCAGGACCCTGGCCGCCATGGGCCGCCTGACTCAGGTCCTGGACGTGCGTCGCGACGACGTGCCGACCCTGGCGGAACTCGGCAGCGACGGGGTCAGCCTGGACCCGGAGACGCTGTGTCCGGCGCCGGGGCCCACGGGCTACACCCTCGCCGACTTCACCGCCGGCATCACCGCTCCGCCCACCCGGGCACCCGACGTCACCCTGTCCGCCGATGCCCTGTTCGACATCAACAGCGCCGAACTCAGTCCCGAGGCGAGGCGCGAGCTGACGGCGCTGGCCGAGCAGATTCGTCGGCGCAACGACCTGGTTCGGGTCTATATCGCCGGGCATGCCGATTCCACCGGCACCGATGCGATCAACGAGCCTCTCTCGCGTCGTCGTGCGCAGAGCGTAGGGGATTACCTGGTCTCCCAGGGCGTGGAGGCTTCCCTCATCCAGACCGAGGGCTTCGGTTCCCGCCGGCCCGTGGCCACCAACGCCACGGTCGAGGGCCGTCGCCAGAATCGCCGGGTGGAAGTGACGCTGGAGCGCGTCGGGGAGAATCTCGACCTCGGCCAACGCCAGCCGCTCGCCGGTGGTCGGTACCCGGGGTGAGGGACGGACAGGGCGCGGGCTGCCCCGGTGATACCAACGCTCGACCGCAGAGGTGCGCGTGACACATCAGGAAACGCTCGGGGAGGACGTGACCGCCGGCTCGGCGGTGAGGGATGAACTGCTGGAATGCCTGCAGACCGTCGCGCTGATCCATGACCATGCCGTCGGCGCGGATGCCCTGACCGCCGGGCTGCCCCTGGAGGAGGGGCGGCTCACGCCGTCGGTCTTCCCGCGAGCCGCCGCCCGGGCCGGACTGACGGCCCGCATCGTCAAGTCGCGCCTGGTGCAGCTCAACCCCGCGCTCTTCCCCGTCGTGCTGCTGCTCGAGCCGGGGCGGGCCTGCGTGCTCCTGGGCGTGGATCTGGCCAGTCGCCGGGCCCGGGTGGTCTTTCCCGAGCTGGGCGAGGCCGAGTCCGAGGTCGATCTCGATGGCCTCCAGGCCAGCTACAGCGGCCAGGCCATCTACGTGCGTCCCCGCTTCCGCTTCGATGCCCGGGGGGCGGAGATCGGGCCGGAGCGACGTCGGCACTGGTTCTGGGGCGTGATCCGGGAAAACCGCCGACTCTATCGCGACGTGATCGCCGGCTCGGTGGCGATCAACCTCTTCGCGCTGGCGATGCCGCTGTTCGTGCTCAACGTCTACGATCGCGTGGTGCCCAACCATGCCACCGAGACCCTCTGGGTGCTGGCGGTGGGCGTCTTCCTGGTGCTGTGCTTCGACCTGGCCTTGCGGCTGATGCGCAACGCCTTCGTGGATCTCGCGGCGAGCCGGGCCGACGTCAAGCTCTCGTCGACCCTCATGAGCCAGGTCTTGGGCCTGCGGATGGCGGCCCGTCCGGCCTCGACCGGGTCCTTCGCAGCGACCCTGCAATCCTTCGAGTCGGTCCGGGCCTTCATCGGCTCGGCGACGGTGGTGGGCCTGGTCGACCTGCCCTTCACGCTGCTCTTCGCGGCGATCATCGCCTTGATCGGCCCCGTCCTGGTGATCCCGGTCCTGGTCGGGATCGTCTTCGTGCTGCTCTATGCCCTGGCGGCCCAGGGCAAGCTGCATGAACTGTCGGAAACCACCTGGCGGGTCAGCGCCCAGCGGAACGCGACCCTGGTGGAGTCGGTCTCCCAGCTGGAGACCCTCAAGGCCCTGAGAAGCGAGAGCCGCATCCAGGGCATCTGGGAGCGCGCCTCCGCCTTCCTGTCGCGCACGGCCGCCCAGTTGAGGCTGATCAGCTCTTCCGTCTCCAGCGTGGCGCTCTGGGCACAGCACAGCGTGGCCGTGGCGGTCATCATCATCGGGGTCTACCTGATCATCCAGGGCGAGCTGACCCAGGGAGGGCTGATCGCGGCCTACCTGCTATCGTCCCGGGCCATGGCGCCGGTGAGCCAGGCCGCCGCCTTGCTGACCCAGTACCATCAGGCCTCGACCGCCCTGCAGTCCCTCGACGGGGTGATGCAGCTTCCGGTGGAGCGTCCGGAAGGGCAGCGATTCGTCGATCGGCCGGTGGTGCGGGGGGAGATCCGTTTCGACAAGGCGAGCTTTCGCTATCCCGACGAGCGGCGGGACGCCTTGAGAGAGGTGTCGGTGTCGATCGAGCCCGGGGAGAAGGTCGCCCTGCTGGGCCGGGTGGGCTGCGGAAAGAGCACCCTGAACAAGCTGGTGCTGGGGCTGTACGAGCCCACGGCCGGCGCCGTGCGTCTCGACGGTGTCGACATTCGCCAGTTCGACCCGGTCCAGCTTCGCCGCCACATCGGCTATGTGCCCCAGGACGTGAGCCTCTTCTATGGCTCGCTGAGGGACAACGTCCTGGCCGGTGCCGGCAGCGACGGTGTCGACGACGACACCCTGTTGCGCGCCCTTCGTCTGAGCGGATTGAACGAACTCGTGGATGGCCATCCCGACGGCGTGGACCTCAACGTCGGGGAACGGGGCCAGCGACTGTCGGGGGGGCAGCGTCAGCAAGTCGCCATCGCCCGGGCGCTGGTCCAGGATCCCCGGATCCTGCTGCTCGACGAGCCCACCAGTTCCATGGATCACTCCGCTGAGGAAGCCTTCAAGGCCCGGCTGCGGGAGTTCGCGAGGGGCAAGACCCTGGTCCTCGTCTCCCATCGCACCTCCTTGCTGACGCTGGTCGACCGTATCGTGGTCATCGATGCGGGGAAGGTCGTGGCCGACGGTCCCCGTGACAAGGTCGTCGAAGCCCTGCGCAAGGGACAGATCGGGAGGGCGGGCTGATGACCTCTCCGAGACCCGATGCCGAGCAGCGTGGCTTCGAGGCCATCGGTCGCTTCTCGACGGTCGGCCGCAAGCCGCTGCGCGCCTTCGTCGATCGGCTTTTCGCCCGTCGCGTCACCTCGGCCCACCTCGATCGTGACTGGGCGAGCGATGCCGACTGGGCGCGGCTCCAGCAGGACCCGCTGCGCGCTCGGGCCTTCCTGTACGTCGTCCTGCTGGCGCTCGCGACCCTGCTCGTCTGGTCGGCCTTCGCCACCCTCGACGAGGTGACCCGCGGGACCGGGCGAGTCATCCCCTCCAGCCAGCTGCAGCGGGTGCAGTCCTTCGATGGCGGCGTGGTCCAGGAGATCCTGGTCGAGGAGGGGGATCGCGTGGAGGCAGGCGAATTGCTGATGCGGATCGACCCGACTCGCTTCCTCGCGAACTTCCGCGAGAACCGGGCCAAGGCCCAGGCGCTGGAAGCCCGCGCCGAGCGCCTGCGCGCCCTGGTCACGGATTCCGAGTTCACGCCCTCCGCGACCCTGCGTGCAGAGGCGCCGGGCATCGTGGAACAGGAGAGGGAGCTCTACCGGAGCAACCTCGAGGCCCTGGAGGAGCAGAGGAGCGTCCTTCGCGAACGATTGGCCCAGCGCCGCGCCGAGCTGGACGAGGCGAGGTCCCGACGGGACACGGCGGGCCGGGAGCTGAACATGGCCAGCCGGGAGCTCAACCTCACTCGCCCCTTGCTGGATTCCGGGGCGGTCTCCGAGGTCGAGGTCCTCCGCCTCGAGCGGGAAGTGTCGCGGGCCAGCGGCGAACGCAACCAGGCCGCCGCCCAGATGGAACGGCTGCAGGCGGCCATCGAGGAAGTCCAGGCCCAGCTGCGCGAGGTGACGCTGGAGGCCCGCAACGAGTGGCGCAACGAGCTCTCCCAGACGCTTGGCGAGCTGTCCGCCCTGGACGAGTCGAGCACCGGTCTGGAGGACAGGGTCCGGCTGGCGGAGATCCGCTCGCCCGTCGACGGCGTCGTGCAACGGCTGGGCATCACGACCCTGGGCGGGGTGGTGCAACCGGGACAGGAGGTGGTGGATATCGTGCCGAGCGACGATGCCCTGCTGGTGGAGGCCAGGATCGCACCTCAGGATATCGCCTTCCTGCGACCCGGGCAGCCGGCGACCATCAAGCTCACCGCCTACGATTTCGCCATCTACGGAGGCCTCGACGCCGAGCTCGACCATATCAGTGCCGATACCATTACCGACGATGAGGGTAATACCTTCTACCTCGTGCGGGTCCGCACCGAGGAGGGGGGCAAGCAGCACGAGGCACTGGACGTGATCCCGGGGATGACCGCGCAAGTGGATATCCTGACCGGGAAACGCACGGTCATGCAGTATCTGCTCAAGCCGGTGTTGCGGGCCTGGGACAATGCCATGGGAGAACGATGATGGGGCAGTGGTTCGTTTGCAGGGGACATGACGAGATGCCTCGCTGGCGCGAGGCCTTTCCGGACGCCGAGCGGCTCGATCCTTCGCTGGCACGCACTCGAGTGCAGGCGGGCGATCGCGTCTGGGTGATGGCCAGCCTGGAGCAGTGGCCGGCGCTGGTCACGGCGCTGAGCCGGCGCGGCGCCATCCTCAGCGTGCTGAGCTATCGTCCCGAGTCGAGGGAGGCGTTCCTGGCGCTGAGTGCCGGTGCGCGTGGCTATGCCCATGCCTTGTCCACCCCGGAGCTGCTCAGGCAGCTGGAGACCGTGGTCACCCATCAGGGCATCTGGGTCTGGCCGGAGCTGATGTCCCAGGTGGTGGGCGGTGCCTTCCGGGCGCTCGGCGGGGAAGCCGGCCTTGAGCAGGGGGTGCTGGCCGAACTCACCGACCGGGAGCGGGACGTGGCCCTGGCCGTGGCGGAAGGGTTGAGCAACAAGGCCGTGGCGGGACGCCTGGCTATCACCGAGCGAACGGTGAAGGCCCACCTCGGCGCCGTCTTCCGCAAGCTCGGGATCCGCGATCGCATGCAGCTGGTCCTGAAGCTATCCCGTCAGGAGCAGGATGTCCTCTAGCCCGGCACCGACCTGTCCATGGGTCCAATACCTGAGACCCACCCCCTGACCTAGTCTGAAGGTATCAACGACCAGTGATGGCGCCAGATCGCTGGCTGATGTCACTCATCAGGGGGAAGGGACTATGACCATCGCAACCGTGGTGTCCATCACCGGCCAGGCCTGGGCGCGTGATGCGGATGGCGAGCTGCGCGAGCTGAGCGTCGGCGACAGCCTGCAGGAAGGCGAGATCCTGGTGACCTCCGACAACGGGCGCGTGGTGCTCGATTTCGGTGACGGTCTGGAGCCCACGGCCGTTCCCGGCGGGGAAGAGGTCGCCATGACGCCGGAGCTCGCCCTCGATGCCACGGTCTCGGCGGAAGAGGCCAGTGCCCAGGATGAGGATCTCGAGGCCCTGCTTGCTGCCCTCGAGGAAGGCGAGGGCGACCTGCTCGAGGACCTCGAGGCCACCGCCGCCGGGGCCGGTGGCGGCGGCGGCAGCGATGGCGGACACAGCTTCGTCCGCCTGGCCCGCATCAGCGAGAGCGTGGATCCCCTGGCCTTCGGCTTCGGCACCAACAGCCTGGAGGGAGCGGATCAGGTAGAACTCGATCCCACCCTGGCCGCCGCGGAACCCGCGGCCCCGGAGCCCGATGACATCCCCAGTGTCGATACCCAGGATCTCGACGGCGATGGCGACACCGTCTGGGAGGCGGCACTCGAAGGTGGCAGTGCCCAGGGCGGTGAAGGAGGTGAGGCCGGCCCCGGCATCTCGACCACCACCGCCGGCGCCCTGCAGATCGATACCGGCGGTGACGCCCTGGCGCTGATCGAGGTGCAGGACGCCAACGGCGACTGGATCGCCATCGACAGCGCCGGGACCCTGGTGCAGGGCGCCTACGGCACCCTGAGCGTGGACCCGGACGGCAGCTGGAGCTACACCCTCGACGCCAACACCCTGGACCATGACGACCCGACGGCCACCGGAGCCGGGGACCAGGTGCAGGACCCGTTCGCGGTGCGGGTGACCGACGACGACGGCGACGTCTCGCCGGAGGCGACCCTGACCATCGACGTCAACGACGACGGGCCGGTGGCCGCCGATGACGGCGTCGACGGCGCGGTGGCCGAGGACGGCAGCGTCGAGATCGACGTGTTCGCCAACGACGCCGCCGGGGCCGACGGCGTGAACCTGGCGACCGGCATCGCCCTGGCCAGCGGGCCGAGCCAGGGCAGCGTGGTCTACAACGGCGACGGCACCTTCACCTACACCGCCGATGCCGGGGCCGAGGGCAGCGACAGCTTCACCTACACCCTGACCGACCGGGAGGGCGACACCTCGACGGCCACGGTCACCCTGACCATCGCCGAGGACTCCACGCCGACGGTGGCCACGCCCGACCTCAACGAGGACGGCGACGTGGTCTGGGAATCCGCGCTGGCCGGCGGCAGCGGCGGCGGCACCACGACCACCGCCGGCACCCTGCAGATCGACACCGGCGGTGACGCCCTGGCGCTGGTCGAGGTGCAGGACGCCAATGGCGACTGGATCGCCATCGACAGCGTCGGGACCCTGGTGCAGGGCGCCTACGGCACCCTGAGCGTGGATCCGGACGGCCGCTGGAGCTACACCCTCGACGCCAACACCCTGGACCATGACGACCCGACGGCCATTGGGGCCGGGGACCAGGTGCAGGACCCGTTCGCGGTGCGGGTGACCGACGACGACGGCGACGTCTCGCCGGAGGCGACCCTGACCATCGACGTCAACGACGACGGGCCGGTGGTCGCCGATGATGACGTGGCCCTGGTCGAGGACGGGGCCACCGATACGGCCAGCGGCAATGTCCTCGACAACGACGCCTCCGGGGCCGATGCGCCGGCGAGCTTCGTGGCCTGGGGCGAGAATGCCGAAGCGATCTCGGTATTGTCGCAGTACGGCGAGCTTTCGCTCGATGAGGATGGCGGCTATCGGTTCGTGCTGCACAATGATGCCCCCGCCGTCCAGACGCTGACCGCCGAGGACAGCATCAGCGAGACGCTGACCTACACCATGCAGGACGCCGACGGCGACACGCGTGAGGCCAGCCTGACGCTCACCCTCACCGGCGCCGGGGACAGCGCCGCGGTCACCGTCGCCGCCCAGGGCGCCGACAGCACCGTCTACGAGGCCGGCCTGTCGCCGGACGGCTCGAACGCGGAGGCCGACAGCGAGACGGCGACGGGCAACTTCGGGGTGTCGGCTACCGATGGCATCGCCAGCGTGACGGTAGGCGGCACCACCTTCACCCTGGCCGAGCTCAAGGGCTTCACCGACGCCTCACCGTCGGCTGCGATCGATACCGGGGAAGGCACCCTGGTCCTCACCGGCTACCAGAGCGGCGATGGCGACCAGAGCGCCACGCTCCGCTATGCCTACACCCTGACCTCGGCCCAGACCCACGGTGAGGCGGGCAACGACACGCTGAGCGACACCCTGGGAGTGTCGGTGACCGGGGCCGGGGGCTCCAGCGCCAGCGGCACCCTGACCATCGACATCGTCGATGACGTGCCCACGGTGAACGGTGCGGACGCGAGCAAGACGTTCAACTACACCGGCTACATCGCCGTAGGGGCCCTGGACTATGCCACCGGTGCAGACGAACTCGGTGGTCTTGTGTTCCGGGGTTTCGAGGATGGCAATCAGGGGGGGCTGAGCGATGGCACTACCCTGATGAGCTCTGACGGCAACCCGGTCTACTGGTTTGGGGAGGGAACCGACACTCTCGTGGGTAAACTCGAGAGTGGTGAAGAGGTCTTCACGGCTTCCTTGAACGGTGATGGTTCCTACTCTCTTACGGTCCACCAGGGCATCGATGCGATCAGCCAATTCGGCATCGTGGATATCGGCGATATCGGGATCAGTGGTGGTAATGGCGAGTCATTCATCGTCGGGGCCGGTTCCCCGGAAACCGATGACGATGTTCTGGTGACCGCGGTCCAGCTGGGAGGGACGATCAACACCTCGGCAGGAGATATCGGGACGGACAGTCAATGGGTCGAGCCCTCTACCGGCATCCGATTCGAGTTCGTGACCGATATCCAGTCGGATGGGAGTCATGACGGAGCCCGAGTGCTGACAGGGGCTGCCGTCGATATCGCGGATGTCAAGGGGGGCGCCACCCAGACAAACGTCTTGCTGGCCCTTTATGAAGCCGGCAGTGCGCTCTTTTCTTCTCAGAGCGAGCTTCTCGATACGGTCTCGGCGATTCGTTATGTCTCGGACGGTCAGTTGATCGAGCTTGAAGGTGCCGCAGACATTCAGGCGGCTCTGGACTCGGGAAGTCTACACTTCGTCACGGATTATACGGTGTCGGGTAAAGGAGGCGATTATCTGGTCTCGGGGCTCGTGATCGATGGGGTCGATGAACACAGCTCCGTCGGCATCGCCACCGATCAAGGCTTCGACACGCTTGAAGTCGTGAATCACGAAAGCGCTTGGTTTGCCGTCAATGGCCTGGATGGAGCTGCCATCACCCATGAGCCCGTGGATATCGGCTTCGATTATGCCGTCCTGGATGGTGATGGCGACGAGACGGATTCCGCGAACTTCACCGTGACGCTGGATCCCTCCCTGGTAGGAAGTGATGGCAATGACGTTCTGACGGGCAGTGATTTCGATGAATTGCTGCTCGGAGCCGAGGGGAATGACACCCTCGAGGGTGGGCTAGGTGCGGACGTCTTCGCATGGAGCCTGGGTGACGAAGGCTCTGCCGTCAGTCCGGCCGAAGATAGCGTCAAGGATTTCACCCTCGGCACCTTCGGGACGGAGGCCAACGCCGACAAGCTGGACATCGCCGACCTGCTGTCCGGGATGTCCAGCGGGGATGACCTGTCCCGCTATCTCCAGGCCACCGAGGATACCTCCAGCGGTACGACCACGTTGCACATCAGCTCGGCGGGCAACATGAGCGCCGGTGATGTCAGCAATGCCGATCAATCGATCGTCCTGGAGGGCGTCAGCATGGGGGGCCTCGATCAGGCCGCCTTCCTTCAGAGCCTGATCGACGACGGCCAGCTCGATATCGAGTGATGCCCCCGTGCCCGGCGCTTGCCGGGCGCACTTGTCGACCGGCCAGCGCCTGCCTACCATGCGGCACAGGCGATCCGGCGAGGGAGTCCAGCCATGTATGTCCAGCGCGATGACCAGAGCCGCATTCGGCTCGTGAGCCGTGAAGCCACGGCGGAATGCCGCGAGTACCTCGCTGCCGATTCCCCCGAGTTGCTGAGCTTCCTGACGGAAGAGACGGTGGGCAAGAGCGCGGCGCGCTTTCATGCCTCCGACCTGGCCTTCGTCCGGGTCCTCGAGGACGTGATCGCCCTGCTGATGGACAAGGGCGTGATCAGCTTCACCGAACTTCCCGAGGCCGCACAGGACAAGGTCATGGAGCGCCAGTCCCTGCGTCGTCGTCTCAATGGCTTGCAGCTCGTCGCCGGAAGGGAGGATGACGACGTCATCTGACGGCTTCGGCAAGCAGGTTCGACCCTGGCGATCGCCGGCCCCCCGGGCCGGCGATCGTCCGTCAGGGGCGTAACCTAGAGGCCGGACTTGTCGCTGTGTCGGATGCCGGGCCCGGTGACCCCGTCCAGGCCGAGCTCGAACAGGGTCTTGGCCTCGTCGAGGGAGTGCACCCCTTCGGCGATGGCGAGAATGCCCAGGGAATGGCAGAGGGTGGCCATGCCCCTCAGGATGGTCTGTTGCTCATGGGCGAACGTCACGCCCTTGACCAGGGTGCTGTCGATCTTCAGGTAGGCCAGGCCCAGGTCATGCAGGTCGGACAATCGCGTGAACTCCGCGCCCACGTGCTCGAGGCCCAGTTGGCAGCCCAGGGGACGCAGTTCCCGGCACAGGCTGCGGAAGTTGGCCAGGTCCTGAAGCGCGAGGTTGCCCGGGAGCTCCAGCCACAGCTGGCGGGCCACGTCGGGGCGGGTGCTGAGCCGGCCGCGAAGCTCCAGGACGAACCGGGCATCCCGGATCGAGGCGGGCGAGAGATTGACGCCCACGGCCTGGTGACGCTGGGCGATGTCCTCGAGTGCGGCATCGATCACGGCGAGATCCAGCTGGGAATCGAGTCCCAGGCGAGCCACCCAGGGAATGAAGACACCGGCCGGTTGCCATTGCTGCCTGAGTCGCAGGCGGGAAGGGCACTCGAAATGCAGCAGCCTGCCATCCGCATCCAGGACCGGGTAATGGGCGAGGTAGACGCCTTCCTGGATGGCATCCTGGAGGGCCTTGCGCCACTCGGCGTGGCTGGTGAACAGGCTGCGGGACTTGCCGTTCTCCACCAGGGTGATCCCGTGCTGGCCGTGGGATTCGGCCGTGGAAAGGGCGCCGTCCAGGTCGGCCATCAGGGTGCTGCGTCGATCGCCCTGGGCATAGCCGCGAATGGCCCCGGGAAGCGTGATCAGCGGCCCGCGGTCCTGGGTCAGGGCCTTGAGGCGCCGGGACAGGTCCTGGTGGACGAACTCCAGGTCACCCAGGCCCGGAAGGAGCACGGCGAAGTCGCTGCCGTTGAGTCGTCCGACGAGGCCGCTCCCGTGCACCTGGGTGAGCTGCTCGAGGGAGTCGACGAGCGCCTTCAGCAGAGCATCGGTCTCGGCATGGCCGAGTTGCTCGTTGACCTGGGCGAGTCGGCTGACGCGCACCAGGCACACGCTGCCGCTGGCCCGGAAGTCATGACTCTCCAGGTGGATCTGCAGCTGGGCGAGGAAGGCCTCACGGTTCAACGCCCCGGTTACCGCGTCATGCTGGAGCCGCCGGCGCAGCACGTCGAGCTGCTGGCTCTCCCGGCCCAGCATCTCGCCCACCGCGGCCGCCAGCCGGTTCATCGCCTCGACCACCTCGCGCAGTTCACGGGTCCGCGGCACCCTGGAGGTGGTGAAACGGCGCATGCCGATGTCCCGGGCCTGCTCGACCACCCGGTGCAGGGGGCGGCGAATGGTGCGCACGAGCCAGCCCCCGAGCAGCAGGCTGGCGGCGCCGGCGACCAGGAACCAGCCGGCCAGCTCCAGGGTGCTGCGCCACAGCGAGCGATAGGCATAGCTGTGCTGGCTCTCCACGGTCAGGGTGCCGAACTGCTGCCAGCCGTCCTGGACCACGGCCACCCCCGGGGACACCTGGAAGTCGATCAGCTCGACGAACCAGCCGGGGACGTCCTCGATGGCCTCGTCGGCCTGTCGCCGCTCGATGATCTCGCCGTCGGGGTCGCGCAGCTCGATGCGCCGGTAGTGGCCGGTGTCGAACTGGGCCGCGATCAGCAGCTCCACGGTCACGGCATCCTTGGGCATCTGGGTCATCGTCAGGGCCAGCGCATTGGCATTGTCCGCATTCTTGATGCGGACTTCCTGCTCGATATAGGCGCGGCTCGAGGTTACCCCGATGAACAGGCTGCCGCCGAAGGCCAGCAACAATAGCCCGAGGATGATCAGCCAGAGCTGCTTGATGAGCGACATGTCGTTATCCCCCCTGGATGAAGCCTTGTCGTCGCATGCGGTCGATCACGCTGCGCCATCGTGAGAGCCGCGCGACGGGGTCGGCGCGGGAGCGGCTGGAGCCGCCGGCCCAGAGGCCGCTGCCGTTGAAGCTGAACAGCGGGTCGAGGTCGGTGCGAGCGCCGGCGGGCGTGATGTCGGGTACCAGGTTGTCGAGGACGAGCGGCTCGCCTCCGGGTGTGGCGTAGTACCCCAGTACCATGTGGGCCTGGGTGATCCGGCTGCGACCGATCCGGGCCCTGACGTAGATCAGCCGCAGCATGGCCTCCGGCACCTCGAGCTGGCGCAGCGTCACGTACTTGGCGATGGTGTAGTCCTCGCAGTCCCCGGCGCCCCGGCCCAGGGTCTCCAGGGGCGTGGCCCAGTAGTCCTCGCGCTGCCAGACCTGCGGATCCTCCAGCCAGCGCACGCGGCGGTTGAAGAAGGCATTGACCTCGCGCAACTGATCCTGGCGGTCGGCGCCACGCAGGCGATCGAGCAGCGCCAGCCACTCTTCCAGCACCGCCACCCCTTCCTGGCCATACTCTCGTCGCATGCTGGTCCGAAGCTGGGCCTGGTCGAGCCGAGCCGCGAGTGGTGGCGGCCCCAGCCCCAGCACGCCGCCCAGCAACAGGCCGCCCAGCAGCCTCAGGCAGCGCCGGCGGTCGGGGGAGGTCAGCGATGGAGGCGATGAATCGGCCATGCGGTCCCGCCGATGGATGAGCGATATCTAAAGCTTAGGTGGGGGAGAACGCTAATGCGAGGGTATGAAATCAACTCAACCGCGCCCCGGTCCCTCCCAGAGCCGCAGGCGCCCCAGCCAGTCCAGGTCGCGAGCCGCGCGGCGCAGCTCGTCGGCGGTGGCGTCCAGGTCCTGGCGGTCCGGCCGCCGGTCGACGAAGAGCGAGACGTCGATTCGGTCTTCCAGGTAGTGCAGGTCCAGGTCGACCCGGTCATGCCAGGCCGGCAGATCGCGCCAGGCCGTGTCGAGCAGCGCCTCCACGTCATCGCGCAGCGGCAAGCCGGGACGCAGGCTGTGGGCGGTCTGGCCCTCGTCGTCCTCGGGATCGATATGGAAGGTCACGTCGGCCAGGTCCGGTCGTGCCGCGCGAAGCCGTCGGCTGACGGCGTTGCCGATCTCGTGCGCCTCCGACACGGTCACCCGGGGCGGTACCACGATATGCAGGTCCAGCAGCACCTCGCCGCCCACGCGACGGGTGCGCAACTCGTGGACGCCACGCACCCCGGGGACCGCCTCGGCGGCGCTCTTCAGGGAGGCCTGTTCCGGTTCGGGCAGGGCGGTGTCGATCAACTCCTGGCTGGACTCCCAGAGCAGGCGCCCCCCGACCTGGCCGACCATGACGCCGACCACGATGGCGGCGACGGCATCCATCCAGCCGACGCCGACCTGGGCGGCGACCAGCCCCACCAGCACCACCAGGGTGGAGAGGGCATCGGATCGTGAATGCCAGGCATTGGCCTCCAGCAGCCTCGATCCGATGCGCCGGGCGACGGCCAGGGTGTAGTGGTAGATGGCTTCCTTAACCAGCAGGGCGAGGACGGCGATGGCGATGGCCCAGCCACCGGGGGCAGGGATGGGGTCGCCGGCGAGCAGGCGGCCCAGGCTGGCCCAGGCGATCGCGCCGGCGACGAAGATCAGCACCGAGCCCAGCCACAGGGTCGCCAGCGTCTCGATGCGCCCGTGACCATAGGGGTGATCCCGATCGGGCGCCTGGCGGCCGAAGTGAGTGGCCCCCAGCACGAAGAGGTCGGTGACGATGTCCGAGAAGGAGTGGATCCCGTCGGCGATCAGCGCCGCGGAGCCCACCAGGGCGCCGGTGACCAGCTTGGCCAGGCCCACCAGCAGGTCCACCCCGGCGCCGATCAGGGTGGCCTTGTGGGCTTCCCGGGTCTGGGCGGCACGCTCCGTCATCGTGGTTCCTCCGGCTGGATGGTCGGGTGCGCTCGCAGGCTCGCTCGCCCAAGCTGCGTCTCGATGACGCCGATACCGCCTTCACACCGTCGGCTCGGCGCTCGGCCTACGCCTTCCCTCTTCCCTCTTCCTTCTTCTCTCGCCGTTCTTCCCTCTTCCCCCGAATGTTCCGAACGGGATTGGCGTACTGGGCCAGCCACCAATCGCGCAGGTCCTCGGGCACCTCGGCCAGCCGGGTCTGGAAGCGGGCGCGGTCGGCGTCGGTCACCTCGCTCAGGTCGACGAGCTCCGGGGCGTCCCCCAGCGCCTCGAGGGCCAGGTAGTGGCTGGGGAAGAGGTGATAGCCCTCGAGCACCTGGCGATCGATCTCGGCGGCGACGGCTTCGGGGGTGTCGAAGTCCGCGCCCAGCGGCGTGCCGAAGCGCAGGTGGACCCGCCCCTTCTGGCCGGTGATGCCGGCGACGATGGAGCGGATGTCCTCGAATTCGCTCTTGCGGTACTGGCCCTCGTCATGGATCGCCTGGAGCTCCCGGGCCTTCTGGATGTCGCAGGGATCGTACTCGTAGCTGATCGAGACCGGCACCAGGCGCAGTTCGGCGATGGCCTCGCCGGTGCCGATGCCCTTGGCCTCGGCCCGGCGGGCCATGGTGAGCATCTTGACGATGGCGGGATCGGTGCGGTCGATGCCGTCCTTGGCGCGCCCCTCTCGCTGGGCCATCCAGATCGAATGGTTGTCCACCGTGATGGAGTGGCGGATGTAGGCCGAGAGCTTCTGGTAGGCGGCCAGCATGGCGCGCTTGCCGCGGGCGCTGCGTGGCACGATGAAGCTCTTGTTGAGTCGCATCAGGTCGGTGACGTAGGGCTTCTTCAGCAGGTTGTCGCCGATGGCGATGCGCACGGTGTCGCGACCGGCCAGGTAGAGCGCATAGTTGACGAAGGCCGGGTCCAGCGAGATGTCGCGGTGGTTGCCGATGAACAGGTAGGCCGTGTCGGGTGCCAGCCGCTCCAGGCCGTCGGCCCGGAAGTCGCTGGTGGAGTTGCGGATCATTCGCTGCATGTAGGCGGCGATGCGATCCTGGAAGGCGCGCACGCTGGTCACGCCCCGGGTCTCCCGGCGCACCGCGAAGCCGGCGATGGCGCGGGACAGGCGCGGCATGACCCGCGCCAGGCGGGGCAGGCGGAAGCGGGTGAGGGCGTCCAGGAGTTCCGGATCCTTGGCGAGGCGCTCGAGCACCTCGGCGACCTCGTCATCCTGATAGGGGCGAATCTCTGCCCAGGGATCGGCGGTGGTGTGATCTTGAATCGTAGTCATGGGCGCGGGGCCAGCTCGGTCAGACGGAGGGGGCATCCTGGCTCGACTGGGCTTCGCCGCCCAGCCAGGCCAGCAGGCGCTCGATGCTGTCGGCCAGCGCCTGGGTCATCAGCAGGAAATCGGTCTCCAGGCGCACCAGGGCATCGTCGCCGTCGTCGGCCTGGGAAGCTTCGTCGATCAGTGCATCATCGAAGCGTAGCGACTTGACGGCCAGGTCATCATGCAGCACGAAGCCGAGCCGGCCCTCCAGGCCCAGGGCCAGCTTGCTGGCCTGGCGGCCGCCTTCCAGCAGTTGCTGGATCTCGTCGCTGTCCAGGTCCACCTGGCGGGCGCGCAGCACGCCGTCGTCGCCCTTGGCCTTGAGCTCCACCTGGTCGCCCAGCACGAGGTCGGCGGGTCGTGCGCCCGGATCGCCCAGCCAGGCGGTCATGGCCCGCATCGGCAGGGTCTGGCTGGCCAGCGGCGTGACCTTGAGGCTGCCCAGGGTCTCGCGCAGCAGGTCGAGCACTTCCTCGGCACGCTTGCGGCTGCTGGTGTTCACCGCGATCAGGCTTCGCCGGGTGTCCCACCAGAGGTCGACCTTCTGGCTGCGCACGAAGGCCCGGGGCAGCAGTTCCTCGTAGACCTGTTCCTTGAGGGTCAGCTTCTCCTGGCGACGCAGCTTGCGCCCTTCGGCGGTTTCGATGGCCTCGGCGCGCTCGTCCACTTCCTCGCGCACCACGGAGGCGGGCAGGATTCGCTCCTGGCGCAGCGCCGTGATCAGGCGTTGTCCCTGGAGTTCATGCAGCAGCTGGGTGCCGGCCCGCCCCGCCGGGGCACACCAGCCCAGGCGGCGCGGCTCGCTGCCGCCCAGCGGGCGGAAGGCCTGCTCGCCGAGGGCCTCCTCCAGGCGAGCGGTGTCGAGTTCGGGCGCACCGTGCAGGCGATAGAGGTGCAAGTGCTTGAACCACATGACGCATTTCCTGGCCGAAAAGGAGGCACATTATGGCGAATGGGGCTCGGGGGTGCCAGCGATGATCCATCATCGGGAATCAAACGACGGTTTGAGTCTCGCCGGCACTCCCCCCTATGATCGAACTTTTCCCAAGGAGACGCCCGCCATGGACGCCAACGCCACCGTCGTGACCCCGATCCGGGTGCGCGGCTATCACCTGGACGGCTACGGGCACGTCAACAACGCCCGCTATCTGGAGTTCCTCGAGGAGGGGCGCTGGGACTACTTCGATCGGCACCCGGACCTGGCCGAGGTCGTGCGCCGAGAGCGGCTCGGGTTCGTCGTGGTCAACCTCAACCTGGATTATCGCCGGCCGGCGGTCGCGGGGGATGACCTGGAGGTGGTCACCTCGATCGCCGAGATCGGCACCCGCCGGATGCGGATCCGGCAGCGCATTCGGCACGCCGTCAGCGGCAGGGCGGTGGCCGACGCCGACCTCACCTTCCTGCTGATGGACTTCAGTACCCAGAGGGCGGTGACCATCGAGGGGGAGGTGAGAGACCGGCTGGCCGCCCTGGTCGTCGCCTCGTGACCCGCTGCTTTGCCCCGCCCGTAGTGGTATGATGTAGCGCTATTATTGTGCGCTCCCTCACGGCCACGTGACGCGCCAACCTCTTGCAGTGCAAAGGATTCGACGACCCATGGGTGACATCGCCAGAGAGATTCTGCCAGTCAACATCGAGGACGAGCTCAAGCAGTCGTACCTCGATTACGCGATGAGCGTGATCATCGGCCGTGCGCTGCCCGACGTGCGCGATGGCCTGAAGCCGGTCCACCGGCGCGTGCTCTACGCCATGCACGAGCTGGGCAACGACTGGAACAAGCCCTACAAGAAGTCGGCCCGCGTGGTGGGCGATGTCATCGGTAAGTACCACCCCCACGGCGACAGCGCCGTCTACGACACCATCGTGCGCATGGCTCAGGACTTCTCCATGCGCCACGTGCTGGTCGACGGCCAGGGCAACTTCGGCTCCATCGACGGCGACAACGCCGCCGCCATGCGTTACACCGAGGTGCGCATGGCCCGGCTGGCCCACCAGTTGCTGGCCGACCTGGAGAAGGACACCGTCGACTGGGTCGACAACTACGACGGCACCGAGCGCATCCCCGACGTGCTGCCGACCAAGGTGCCGAACCTGCTGATCAACGGCTCCTCCGGCATCGCCGTGGGCATGGCCACCAACATCCCGCCCCACAACATGGTGGAGGTGATCGACGGCTGCCTGGCGCTGATCGACGACTACACCCTGTCCGTCGACGACCTCATGGAGTACATCCCCGGCCCGGACTTCCCCACCGGCGGCATCATCAACGGCCGGGCGGGCATCCTCGAGGCCTACCGCACCGGCCGCGGGCGCATCTACGTGCGGGCCCGCCACACCATCGAGCACGACGAGAAGACCGGCCGTGACCACATCATCGTCACCGAGCTGCCCTACCAGGTGAACAAGGCCCGGTTGATCGAGAAGATCGCCGAGCTGGTCAAGGACAAGAAGATCGACGGCATCGCCGAACTGCGCGACGAGTCGGACAAGGAGGGGCTGCGGGTCGTCATCGAGGTCAAGCGCGGCGAGTCCGGCGAGGTGGTGGTCAACAACCTCTTCGCCCAGACCCAGCTGCAGAACGTCTTCGGCATCAACATGGTGGCCCTGGACGGCGGCGAACCCCGCACCCTGAACCTCAAGGAAACCCTCGAGGCCTTCATCCGCCACCGCCGCGAGGTGGTGACGCGCCGCACCCTCTTCGAGCTCAAGAAGGCCCGCGAGCGGGGCCATATCCTCGAGGGCCTGACCGTCGCGATCTCCAACATCGACGAGGTCATCGAGCTGATCAAGGCCTCGCCGTCGGCCGCCGAGGCCAAGGAGAAGCTGCTGGGCCGCAGCTGGCCGCCGGGCCAGGTCACCGGCATGCTCGAGCGCGCCGGGGCCACCTCCTGCAAGCCCGAGGACCTGGAGGAGGGCTACGGGCTCGATCCGACCGCGACCCAGTATCGCCTGTCGCCGGCCCAGGCCCAGGCGATCCTCGAGCTGCGCCTGCATCGCCTGACCGGGCTCGAGACCGAGAAGCTGCTCGACGAGTACCTGGGTATCCTGGAGAAGATCGCCGAGCTCACCGAGATCCTGGCCAGCGCCGACCGCCTGCTGGAGGTGATCCGCGAGGAGCTCGTCGCGGTGCGCGACCAGTTCGGCGAGCCGCGGCGCACCGAGATCCAGGCCAGCCATCTCGACCTGTCCATCGAGGACCTGATCGCCGAGGAGGACATGGTGGTCACCGTGTCCCGCTCCGGCTACGCCAAGACCCAGCCGCTCTCCGACTACCAGGCCCAGCGCCGCGGCGGGCGAGGCAAGTCGGCCACGGCCATGAAGGACGAGGACGTCATCGAGCACCTGCTGGTGGCCTCGACCCACGACACCGTGCTGCTGTTCTCCAACCGCGGCAAGGTCTACTGGCTCAAGGTCTACGAGATGCCGGCGGCCAGCCGCGGCTCCCGGGGCAAGCCGCTGGTCAACCTGCTGCCGCTGGACGAGGGCGAGGCGATCAACGCCATCCTGCCGGTCCATGACTACGACCCGGACAGCTACATCTTCTTCGCCACCGCCAAGGGCACGGTCAAGCGCACCAGCCTGGCCCAGTTCTCCCGGCCGCGCAGCGTGGGCCTGATCGCCATCGAGCTGGAGGAGGGCGATCGCCTGGTGGGGGCCGCCATCACCAGCGGCTCGGATCACGCCATGCTGCTGTCCTCCAACGGCAAGGCCATCCGCTTCGAGGAGAAGGACGTGCGGGCCATGGGGCGCACCGCCCGCGGGGTGCGGGGCATGCGCCTGATCGGCGACGCCGAGGTGATCAGCCTGATCATTCCCCAGAGCCAGCAGATCGATGCGGAGGCCGAGACCGAGGAGGGCGACGACCAGGCCCTGGTCAACGGCAACGGCGGCCAGATCTACATCCTCACCGCCAGCGAGCACGGCTACGGCAAGCGCACGCGGCTCGAGGAGTTCCCGCTGCGCGGGCGCGGCGGCCAGGGCGTGATCGCCATGCAGACCAGCGAGCGCAACGGCGCCTTGGTCGCGGCCATGCAGGTCTACGGCTCCGACGAGATGATGCTGATCACCGACAAGGGGACCCTGGTGCGGACCCGGGTCGACGAGGTGTCCATCTCCTCGCGCAACACCCAGGGCGTGATGCTGATCCGCCTCGGCGAGGCCGAGTCCCTGGTCAAGACGGTGCGCATCGACGAGCCGGCCGAGGAAGCCGCGCTCGAGGGAGAAGACGCCGAGGCGCCGGATGAAGACACCGATGCCCAGTAGGAGCGCCGCTTGCTGCGCGATGGTGGCAACCGTCGCGCCCTGAAGCGCGCTCCCACCGGGTGGGGGAATATTCGAGACAAGGAACCACGACGCCGATGACACGCCATTACAACTTCTGCGCCGGCCCGGCCGCCCTGCCCGAGCCGGTGCTGGTCCGGGCCCGGGACGAACTGCTGGACTACCAGGGGCGGGGCCTCTCGGTGATGGAGATGAGCCATCGCTCCGCCGAGTACGTGGCCATCGCCGAGCAGGCCGAGCGCGACCTGCGCGACCTGCTGGCGATTCCCGACGACTATCGGGTGCTGTTCACCCAGGGCGGGGCGAGCCTGCAGTTCGCCGCGGCCCCCTACAACCTGCTGGGGCGCGGGGGCAGCGCCAACTTCGTCCATACCGGGATCTGGGGCAAGAAGGCCATGGCCGAGGCCCGCCACCTGTTCGGCGCGGCCCCGGTGGCGGCCTCCAGCGAGGCCAACGGCCACACGGCCGTGCCGCGCCAGGCCGATATCGCGCTCACCGATGACGCCGCCTACCTGCATTACACCGCCAACGAGACCATCGGCGGCCTCGAGTTCGACTACACCCCCGAGGCCGTGCGCCCTGACGGAACCCGGGTGCCGCTGGTCTGCGACATGTCCTCGAGCATTCTCTCCGGCCCGCTCGACGTGTCGCGGTTCGGGGTCATCTACGCCGGGGCCCAGAAGAACATCGGCCCGGCGGGGCTCACCGTGGTGATCGTGCGCGACGACCTGCTCGACCGCGCCCGGGCCGACATGCCGACGCTGCTGGGCTACAAGACCCTCGCCGAGGGAGGCTCCATGGTGAACACCCCGGCCACCTACAGCTGGTACCTGGCGGGGCTGGTCTTCCATTGGCTGAAGCACGACATCGGCGGCCTGGCGGCCATGGAGGCCATCAATCGCCGCAAGGCCGAGAAGCTCTACGCCGCCATCGACGCCAGCGACTTCTATGCCAATCCGATCGCGATGGCCAACCGCTCGCGGATGAACGTGCCCTTCGTGCTCGCCGACGATCGCCTGGACAAGGCCTTCCTGGCCGAGGCCGAGGAGGCGGGCCTGCTCAACCTCAAGGGCCACCGCAGCGTCGGCGGCATGCGCGCCAGCCTCTACAACGCCGTGCCGGAAGCCGCCGTGGACGCCCTGGTCGACTTCATGGGCGACTTCGAGAAGCGGAGAGGATAGCGCCGAGCGCCGAGCGCCAAGAGGAAAGTGACAAGTAGAAAGTGACAAGCGCCTAGAGGGCAGCTACAAGCGCCGAACGCCCTTCGGGCAGCGACAAGCTACAAGGAGCAAGCGACAAGGAAACCCCTTGTCGGCTTGTCTCAGGGGGCAGCACACTGCCTTGCAGCTTGCAGCTTGCAGCTTGCAGCTTGCAGCTTGCAGCTTGCAGCTTGCAGCTTGCAGCTTGCAGCTTGCAGCTTGGCCGACATGTAAGACACCGGGCCCTGCCCGATAAGAAGGGAACCACCGATGAGTGATACCCCCATCAATCTCGAGGCGCTGCGCCAGCGCATCGACGAGCTGGACAACGACATCCTGCGACTGATCAGCGAGCGGGCCGAGTGCGCCCGCAACGTCGCCGAGATCAAGACCCAGGACGACCCCCAGGCGGTCTTCTATCGTCCCGAACGCGAGGCCCAGGTACTGCGCCGGATCATGGAGCTCAACCATGGTCCCCTGGACAGCGAGGAGATGGCCCGGCTGTTCCGCGAGATCATGTCCGCCTGCCTGGCCCTGGAGCAGCCGATCAAGGTCGCCTACCTGGGGCCGGAGGGCACCTTCACCCAGCAGGCGGCCCTCAAGCACTTCGGCGAGAGCGCCATCAGCCTGCCCATGGCGGCCATCGACGAGGTGTTCCGCGAGGTGGAGGCCGGGGCCGTCAACTACGGCGTGGTGCCGGTGGAGAACTCCACCGAGGGCGTGATCAACCACACGCTGGATTCCTTCATGGACTCCAGCCTGCGCATCTGCGGCGAGGTGGTGCTGCGGATCCACCATCACCTGCTGGTCTCCGAGACCACCCGGCGCGACAAGGTCTCGCGGATCTACTCCCATCCGCAGTCCTTCGCCCAGTGCCGCAAGTGGCTGGATGCCCACTATCCGCAGGCCGAGCGGGTCCCCGTCTCCTCCAACGCCGAGGCCGCCCGCCTGGTCAAGACCGAGTGGCACAGCGCCGCCATCGCCGGCGACATGGCCGCCAAGCTCTACGGCCTGACCCGCATCGCCGAGAAGATCGAGGATCGCCCGGACAACTCCACGCGCTTCCTGATCATCGGCAACCAGGACGTGCCCATGTCCGGGGAGGACAAGACCTCCATCGTGGTGGCCATGCGCAACCAGCCCGGCGCCCTGCATGACCTGCTCGAGCCCTTCCATCGCCACCAGATCGACCTGACCCGCCTGGAGACTCGGCCCTCGCGCAGCGGCGTGTGGAACTACGTCTTCTTCATCGACTTCAAGGGGCACCACGAGGAACCGCGGGTCTCGGCCATGCTCGAGGAGGTGCGGCTGCGCGCCGCCGAGGTCAAGGTCCTGGGCTCCTACCCCCAGGGCGTGCTCTAGATGGGGCGTCATGCCGTCGCGCCGGCGGAGCCGCGGCTGCTGATCGTCGGCGTCGGGCTGATCGGCGGCTCGCTGGCCGCCGCCCTGCGTGCCGCGGGCTTCGCGGGCGAGATCCTGGCCTGCGATCCCGATGCCGAGGAGATCACCCGGGGCGTCGAGATGGGGCTGATCGAGCGCGGCGGCACCCGGCTTTCGCCGCTCCTCGAGGGCGTCAGCCTGGTCGTGCTGGCGGTGCCGGTGCTGGCCATGCGCCAGGTGATGGAGGAGGTCGCCGCGGGCCGGGAACGGGCCGCCGACGACCTGGTGATCACCGACGTGGGCAGCACCAAGGGCACGATCCGCGAGGCCGCCGCGGGGGTCTTCGGCAGGATGCCGGCGAACCTGGTGCTCGGCCATCCCATCGCCGGCTCCGAGAAGAGCGGCGTGGCGGCCGCCGACTCCAAGCTCTATGCCCGGCACAAGGTGATCCTGACCCCCGAGCCGGACACCGATCCCGAGGCCCTGGCCCGGGTGCGCCGGCTCTGGGAGGCGACCGGTGCGGAGGTGCTGGAGATGGCGGTGGATCGCCACGACCAGGTGCTGGCCCGGACCAGCCACCTGCCGCACCTGCTGGCCTTCTCCCTGGTGGATACCCTGGCGCGCCAGGACGAGCGCCTGGAGATCTTCCGCTATGCCGCCGGCGGCTTTCGCGACTTCACCCGTATCGCCGGCAGCGACCCGGTGATGTGGCGGGACATCTTCGTCGCCAACCGCGACGCCGTGCTCGCCGCCCTCGACGACTTCGAGGCCGGGGTGGCCCGGCTGCGCCGGGCCGTGGAGAGGGGCGACACCGATGCCATGCTGGCGACCTTCGATCGTGCCAGCCATGCCCGCCACTACTTCGATTCCCTGCTCAACCAGACCAGCTATCAGGCGGAATACCAGATGCAAGCACAAGACAGGCTGCGCTACCGGGTCAGGCCCGGCGGCGGCGTGACCGGCCGCATCCGCGTGCCCGGCGACAAGTCGATCTCCCACCGCTCCATCATGCTCGGGGCCCTGGCCGACGGCGTCACCGAGGTGACCGGCTTCCTCGAGGGCGAGGACAGCCTGGCCACCCTCCAGGCCTTCCGCGAGATGGGCGTGGCCATCGAGGGGCCCCACCAGGGGCGGGTCACCGTGCACGGCGTGGGCCTGCACGGCCTCAAGGCGCCGGCCGGGCCGCTCTACGTGGGCAACGCCGGGACCGCCATGCGGCTGTTCGCCGGCCTGCTGGCCGGCCAGGCCTTCGACACCGAGCTCACCGGGGATGCCTCCCTGACCAAGCGGCCCATGGGGCGCGTCGCCGACCCGCTGCGCGAGATGGGCGCGGTCATCGAGACCGCCGAGGGCGGCCGGCCGCCGCTGAAGATCCGCGGCGGCCAGCGCCTCCGGGGCATCACCTACGACATGCCCATGGCCAGCGCCCAGGTGAAGTCCTGCCTGCTGCTGGCCGGGCTCTACGCCGAGGGCGAGACCCGGGTGCGCGAGCCGGCGCCGACCCGCGACCACACCGAGCGGATGCTCAACGGCTTCGGCTACGAGGTCTCCCGCGAGGGCGACACCTGCTGGCTGCAGGGGGGAGGGCGCCTGGCCGCCGCGCCCATCGACGTGCCCTCCGACATCTCCTCGGCGACCTTCTTCCTGGTCGCCGCGGCCATCACCCCGGGCGCCGACCTGGTGCTCGAGCACGTCGGCATCAATCCCACGCGGATCGGCGTGATCAACATCCTCAAGGCCATGGGGGCCGACCTGCGCCTGGAGAACGAGCGCGAGGTGGGCGGCGAGCCGGTGGCCGACCTGCACATTCGCTACGCGCCCCTCAAGGGCATCGACATCCCCGTCGACCAGGTGCCGCTGGCCATCGACGAGTTCCCCGCGCTGTTCGTCGCCGCCGCCAACGCCGAGGGCACCACCCGGCTGCGCGAGGCCGCCGAGCTGCGGGTCAAGGAATCCGACCGCCTCAAGGCCATGGCCGACGGGCTCGCCGTGCTGGGCGTCGAGAACCGACTGTACGACGACGGTATCGATATCGTCGGCCACGGCGGCGAGGGGCCCAGCTACGGGGGCGGGCGCATCGACAGCCTGGGAGACCACCGCATCGCCATGGCCTTCACCGTCGCCGCGCTGCGCGCCTCGGACGAGATCGTCATCGACGACTGCGCCAACGTGGCGACCTCCTTCCCCGGCTTCGTCGCCCTGGCCCGCCGGGTCGGCCTGTCCCTCGAGGAAGAGCGGGAGGCGTCATGAGCGAGCAGCCGCCGGTACTGACCATCGATGGCCCCGGCGGGGCCGGCAAGGGCACCATCAGCCGCCTGATCGCCGAGCGCCTGGGCTGGCACCTGCTGGACAGCGGCGCCCTCTATCGGCTGACGGCGCTGGCCGCGGGCAAGCACGAGGTGTCGCTGGACGACGAGGCGGGCCTGGCGCGGATCGCCGAGGGCCTGGACGTGGTCTTCCTGGCCGAGGAGGGCGAGGCGCGCATCCTGCTCGAGGGGGCGGACGCCACCCAGGCGATCCGCACCGAGCAGGTGGGCGACGCCGCCTCGCGGGTGGCGGCCCTGCCGGCGGTGCGCGAGGCGCTGCTCAAGCGCCAGCGCGACTTCCGGAAATCCCCGGGGCTGGTGGCCGACGGCCGCGACATGGGCACCGTGGTCTTTCCCGAGGCCCCGCTGAAGATCTTCCTCACGGCGAGTGCCGAGGAACGCGCCCGCCGCCGGCACCTGCAGTTGCGAGAGGCGGGGGTGGATGCTAGTCTATCGAGTCTTCTAAAGGAGATTCAGGCACGCGATGCACGCGACATGCAGCGCAGCGTGGCCCCGCTCGTCCCGGCCGATGACGCCGTCGAGCTGGACACCACGAGCCTGACGATACCGGAAGTGGTGGATCGGCTGACGGAACTGCTGGCCCGGCGTGGCCTGGCCTCCGGCACCTGAACTCCCTTGCGGCGCCTTCGGCAAGATGTGATGACGTGGTCGGGCACCCCGTTTCCCGTGAGCCCGGCCAGGTCGAACCAGCGCCAACATCCCCGAGGGTAGTCTGAAATGGCCCGCACTCGCTGGTGGTGCGGAGGAGCGGCCCTGCCGCACACAACGTTGATCACGTAGGAACATCATGAGCGAAAGCTTTGCTGAACTGTTTGAACAGTCTCTTCAGGACATCAACATGGAGCCGGGCGCCATCGTCGCGGCCACCGTCGTCGACATCGAGGGTGACTGGGTCACCGTCAATGCCGGCCTGAAGTCCGAAGGTCAGATTCCCGCGGCCCAGTTCCGCGACGACAACGGCGAGCTGACCATCGCCCAGGGCGACGAGGTCCACGTCGCCCTCGAGGCCGTGGAAGACGGCTTCGGCGAGACCCGCCTGTCTCGCGAGAAGGCCAAGCGCGCCGAGGCCTGGAAGGTCCTGGAAGCGGCCTTCGAGAAGGAAGAGATCGTCAAGGGCGTGATCAACGGCAAGGTCAAGGGCGGCTTCACCGTCGACATCGACTCCATCCGTGCCTTCCTGCCCGGTTCCCTGGTCGACGTGCGTCCGGTGCGCGACACCACGCACCTCGAGAACAAGGAGCTGGACTTCAAGGTCATCAAGCTCGACCCGAAGCGCAACAACGTGGTCGTTTCTCGTCGTGCCGTCCTCGAGGCCGAGAACAGCGCCGAGCGTGAGGCCCTGCTCGCCACCCTGCAGGAAGGCCAGCAGATCGTCGGTATCGTCAAGAACCTCACCGACTACGGCGCCTTCGTCGACCTGGGCGGCGTCGACGGCCTGCTGCACATCACCGACATGGCCTGGAAGCGCATCAAGCACCCGAGCGAGATCGTTTCCGTGGGCGACGAGATCACCGTCAAGGTGCTCAAGTTCGACCGCGAGCGCAACCGTGTCTCCCTGGGCCTGAAGCAGCTGGGCGAGGATCCCTGGGTCAACATCAAGGATCGCTACCCGGAAGGCACCAAGGTGCACGCCCGCGTCACCAACCTCACCGACTACGGCTGCTTCGCCGAGCTGGAAGAGGGCGTCGAGGGTCTGGTCCACGTGTCCGAGATGGACTGGACCAACAAGAACATCCATCCGTCCAAGGTCGTTCAGGTCGGCGACGAGGTGGACGTCATGGTGCTCGATATCGACGAGGAGCGTCGTCGTATCTCCCTGGGCATCAAGCAGTGCACCCCGAACCCCTGGGAGACCTTCAACGCCCAGTACAACAAGGGCGACCGCGTCACCGGGACCATCAAGTCCATCACCGACTTCGGCATCTTCATCGGCCTGGAAGGCGGTATCGACGGCCTGGTGCACCTGTCCGACATCTCCTGGACCGAGACCGGCGAGGAAGCCGTTCGCCAGTTCAAGAAGGGCGACGAGGCGGAAGCCGTCATCCTGTCCATCGACCCGGAGCGCGAGCGCATCTCCCTGGGCATCAAGCAGCTCGACACCGATCCGGTCGCCGAGTTCCTGGCCGTCAACGACAAGGGCTCCATCGTCACCGGCCGTGTGGTCGAGGTCGACGCCAAGGAAGCCCACGTCGAGCTGGCCACCGATGTGGTCGCCGTGCTGAAGGCCTCCGAGATCAGCGCCGACCGTGTCGAGGACGCCCGTAACGTGCTGAACGAAGGCGATAGCGTCGAGGCCCGTATCATCGGTGTCGATCGCAAGAACCGCCAGATCAACCTGTCCATCAAGGCCAAGGATCAGGAAGACACTCGTCGCGGCATGCAGAAGCTGCGCGAGCAGGATGTCGAGACCGGTGGCCCGACCACCATCGGCGACCTGATCAAGCAGCAGATGGGTCAGGACTGAGGTCGAGGGCCCATGCCCCGCCTATAGCCCGATCGACAACGCCGCCCTCCGGGGCGGCGTTTTTCGTTCCAGGTTCGAGGTTCGAGGTTCGACGGGCGAGGTTCGAGGGGCGAGCAGTCGTAGGCCGGATAAGCCCGCGTAGCGGGCGCATCCGGCGAAACCCCAGGCCGTGACCGGCCCCCGATGCGAAGGAACCCCCCGAGGTCTCGGCCTTGGGGCTTGTAGCTTGCTCCTTGTAGCTGGCAATCGTAGGGTGGAAAGGCGTTAGCGCATCCGCCAGATCTCGGCTCGCGGCCAAGCCGAGGCTCAAGTAGAAAGTAGCAAGGAAACCTTGGCTGGCTACGTCTTTTCAAGGGAAAGCTCCGCTGATGATCCCGGCGGGGCTTTCTTGTCACTTTTTACTTGTCACTTGCTACTCGTCATCTTGACGGTTCCATGCCGGATACACTCGCAGACGCGTTTATCCGGCCGGGTATCGGACTTCAAGGAGCTTCTTGACCGGTATTATTGTCTAAGTTGGCTGGAGGTTCTCAAGAGTCCTCGTAGTTGTCTCCCGGATGTATTATTAGCGCACAGTTGCATAAGTCGAATATTGGAGCAATAATACGGACGCATTCCCGAACTTTCGAACAAGGATTCCCTAGATGTCATCACTGCTCAGTAATTACATGCAGAAGGAGCAGCAGCTCAAGCAACTCCAGAACGAACTCGAAAAGCTGGAGAACGACGAGCGCCTCAAGGCAGAGCTCGAGTTCAAGACCAAGCTCGAGGAGTTGATGAAGGAGTTCGGCAAGAGTGCCGGCGATGTCATCGAGCTGCTCAACCCGCAGCCGGCCGCGGCGGCTCCCAAGGCGGCATCCACTGCCGGCGGGCGTCGCAAGCGCAAGCTGAAGATCTACAAGAATCCCCATACGGGCGAGGTGGTCGAGACCCGCGGCGGCAACCAGAAGACGCTGAAGGCCTGGAAGGACGAGTTCGGCGCCGAGACCGTCGAGTCCTGGCTGGTGCGCACCGAGGACTGAGCCCGGTCGCGACGACCCGTGCTGCGACGCCGCCCCTTCGGGCGGCGTCGTCGTTCCTAGGCATTGTCTGAAAAGTCGACGAGCGAAGGCTAGACAAGGCAAAAATCGGTGAAAAGGCGGAGTTTACAGGTAGTAAATGAGCACTTTGAGCCGATTTTTAACGCAGTATAGCCGAGCGCAGGCACTTTTCGGACATTGCCTAGAGGAGGGGGATGCGTAGCTCCAGTTCGCTGTCCTCCTGGACCAGGTGGGGAGGATCGCCGCTGAGCGTCTCCCCTTCGCCGGTGATGCCGCGACAGGTCATGAACAGCATCGCGGAGCGCAGCTCCCGGCTATGCTCGAGCCTGAGGCAGGCATGGCGCTGCGCGGGCAGGCGCATCAAGCGAAAGGTCGGCGGCAGAGCCAGGTTGAGCGGCTCGTCCGGCAGCTGCACGCCCAGGTCCAGCCGCGGCAGGCTGCTCTCCAGGGGTTGGTCATGGAAGATGGCGAGGGGCGGCGCCTCGCCGAGTTGGGGCGGCAGGACCTCCGCTCCCTGGGCATGCGACCGCCATCCCGTCAGGTCCTCCAGTTCACCGGGCGGGTCGTAGAGTCGCGTCAGTACCGCCTGTCGCGCCGGTAGCTCGGTCACCCGGAAAGGGAAGGCGGGGATCCCCCGTCGTTGTCGATTGAGCCTGAGGCGCATGCTCTGGCGGTAGCGGCGTGGCGTCTGGCCATAGCGACGGTGGAAGGCGCGCGAGAATGCCGAATGGTTGCAATACCCACACAACCTGGCGATCTGGCTGATGCCTTCCGGCGTGTGGATCAGCAATCGCGCCGCCTTCTCCAGACGCAGCCGGTCGCGATAGACGCCGGGCGATATTCCGAAGCAGTGTCGAAACCGACGCCGAATCTGTGAAGTGGAGTAGCCCATTCGCACGGCCAGCTCCTCGATTCCTCCCTGACTGCTCAGACTCTCCTGCAGCCAGATTTCCGCTCGCATCATTTCCTGGCACATGGCCTTTCCCCCGTACTGCGACTCATACCCGTGCCTTGCGTGATGGCGGTAGTGGCCCTCGGGCCTTTGGCATGCCCGATCTGGTGTCGGGCTGAAGCCAGCCGTATGCCGCTGACGGCTTTAATTATGTCCTATATAGTTTTGTTTATGCCGACTCTTCGCAACAAAGGCAAGTTTGCTCACCAGCATTGAGCGATTCGGCATAGTTTCTGGCGGGCGAGCCCGCCACCGGCAGGTGTCAGGGGGCGGGTTAGCGGGTATACTCCAACGCATCGTCATGGCCAGCGGCCGCTCCCCTTACCGCCCTGTGCCGTAAACCCATTGGAAGCGAATGAAACAGTCAAACTCCCGAAAACCCATGGATGAGCGTGAGAAGTTACGCAAGTTCCGCGAACTCGACGATGCCTTCGCCGAGGCATTGCGTGAACTCGAACGTCCGGACTCCCGACTGGATATTCCCACCGGCCCGCCCGTGCGCCCCCTCGAGGACCAGGAACCCGAGATGGACGAACAGGCCCGGCACCAGGCCTTCGAGCGCCAGCTCGCGGCCCTGATGCAGGACTACGCCTTGCCCGCCGAGAGCGTCAAGGACCTTCTCCAGACCCTTCAGGCCCTCGGCCGCATCGCCTGATCCCCCCCCGGTAAGGCGTCGGGTATGTGCGAGCTGCGAGTAGCAAGTAGAAAGTCGCAAGGAATACCTCGCTCCTTGCTGCTCGTTCCTCGCGCCTTGTCCCTGCCCGAGGGGCCTGCAGTCATCTGGTAGTGGGGTCGGGTGGATAAGCGCTAGCGCATCCAGCACGATGCCGGCACGAGCCTGGCCTTCCGGGACGCCGGAGGCGCCCGCTGGGCGGGCTTATCCAGCCTACAGGGCCACCTCACACCTGGCCCCTCACGCTTGCAGCCTTTTCCTTGCCACTTTCTACTTTCTACTTTCCACTCGACCCTCGAACCCCGAGCCTTGCTCAGCCTCGGTAGCGATACACCCTCAGGCTCGGCAGCAACGGCTCGGCCTCCAGGCGGACATCTCGGCGCAGGGCGCGGGTGCGCCGCTCCGGCGGGCTCGTCGGCGGCCGATTGTGGTCGGGCAGGCGCCCATCCTCGGCGGGGACGAAGAGCGGCAGCGCCACGTTCATGGCCTGCCGGTCGTGGCCGTCCTCTAGCGGTTCCCGAAAGAAGAGGTTGGCGCGCATCAGCGGGGCCTGCTGCTGCACCTGGGCGAGGGGTTCGCCGTCGGGCAGTCCGGCCAGGGTGCGCAGCTGGATCTGCACATGGGGGGCCTCGGTGTCCAGGGCGAGCAGCTTCTGCTCGGCCTCCCGGACGCTGAGGCGCTTGATCGAGCGACCGCTGGCGTACCAGGCCAGCCGGACCCGGGCCACCGGGGCCGGAGCGATCGGGATGGCCCGCCAGCACTGCTTGAGATGCAGCCGCGCCAGCCCGCTGCCGCGCAGGTGGCTGTGCAGCCGGGGATGACGGAAGGGCAGGACGGCCTTGGCCTCGGGGAGCAGCGACGGCGCCTGTTCGCGGATCCGGCCCAGCACCTCGGCGAAGGCCCGCTTCGCGGCATTGACCGCCTCGGCCCCGGCCATGACCCGCGCCGGGGCGGCGACCAGCCCCACGTGACTGCGGGTGCTGCGACCGTCCTGGCCGTCCTGGTACCAGAAGTCCAGCAGGGCCCGGTGCAGCCAGTCGGCGTCGGCGTGTTCGGCCTCGAAGGCCCAGGCCTGGGCACCGCTCTCCCGCCAGGCGCTCACCAGCGCCTCGGCCTCCTCGACCAGCCGGTCATAGGCGGCCTCCAGCTCCGCCAGCAGGCGATATTCCGGGGCGTCGCCCATGGCTTCAGAATTCATGTCCAGATCTCCGACGAGAAGAGCGCCGGGGACAAGGCGTAGCGTGGGTCTTTTGACCAGGGGCGAGGCGGAAAGTGAAGAACATCCGGTGGATGTTCTTCCCGCCGAGCGGGTTGGCCACGGATGGCCAACCCAGGCCCTGCAAGCGACGCAGGATGCAGTAGCGCCGCAGGGCAAAAGTAGCGCCCATGGAAGGGTCTACAGCGCCCTCGCGCAGGCTTGTCGCCGGAAAAGCTCTTCGAGTGCCTTGCGATGGGGGGAAGGGTCGCTCAGTCGCTCCCGTCCCGATCCGCCCGGGCCAGCCAGGCATCGATATCGGTCTCGTCCATGGCCGGCTCGCCGGCGATGCGGTGGGACTCGTCGGCCCAGGCACCCAGGTCGAGCAGCCGGCAGCGCTTGCTGCAGAAGGGGCGGTAGGGGTGGTCCGTGGTCCAGGGCACCGTCTTGCGGCACTGGGGGCAGGCGACCTCGAGGGGGCGCTTGGAATCGGCTTGGCTCATCGGCTCGCTCTCGTTTTCGGGGGCGTCATTCGTTGGTGACAAGGATCTCGAATCAGCGTTCCGGGGGCAAACCGGCCAGCGCGCGATAGCGGCGGTCGAGATCGGCGACCCGCTCGGCCAGGCCGGCCTCGTCGGTGTCGTTGTCCAGCACGTCGTCGGCCCGGGCGAGGCGCTCGCGGCGCGGCATCTGGGCGGCGACGATGGCTTGGGCCTGGGCCTCGTCGACATCGTCTCGGCTCGCCGTTCGCCGGATCTGCAGCGCCTCGGGCACGTCGATCACCAGGGTGCGATCGACCAGCGCGTGCTGGCCCGACTCGAAGAGCAGCGGCGAGACCAGCAGCGCATAGGGCGCGTCGCCGTCGCGGAACGCCGCCAGGCGCTCGGTGAGGCGCTCGCGGATGCGCGGGTGGGTGACGCCTTCCAGCCAGCGGCGCTCCTCGGCATCGGCGAAGACGATCTCGCGCAGGGCGCGTCGATCCAGCCGGCCGTCCGGCTGGAGCACGCGCTCGCCGTAGCGCTCGGCGATGGCGGCCAGGGCCGGCTCGCCAGGCTCGACCACTTCCCGGGCCACGTCGTCGGCATCCACCCACGGGATGCCGTGCCGGGCGAAGGCGCGCGCCACGGTCGACTTGCCGGAGGCGATGCCGCCGGTGACGCCGATGATCAGGGGAATGTCGGGCATATCAGGTCACCAGTCCCAGGTAGGTGGCCATCAGCGGCTCGCCGACCAGCAGGGCGATCCAGCCCGCCGCGGCCAGCCAGGGGCCGAAGGGCATGGGGGCGCCGCGCAGGCGGGGCACGGCGAGCTGGACGATGACGCCGACCACCGCGCCGGCGCCGGCGGCGAGGATCAGCACCATGGGCAGGAAGGGCCAGCCCAGCCAGGCGCCCAGGGCCGCCAGCAGCTTGAAGTCCCCATAGCCCATGCCTTCCTTGCCGGTGACCCACTTGAACAGCCAGTAGAAGCTCCATAGCGCCAGGTAGCCGGCCATGGCGCCCACCACGGCGCTCGGCAGCTGCAGGGGCTGGAAGATCAGCTGGTAGAGGAGTCCCGCCCACAGCAAAGGGAGGGTGAGGATGTCCGGCAGCAGCTGGGTGCGCAGGTCGATCACCGCCATGGCCAGCAGGGCCAGGCAGGCGCCGAGGATGAAGAGCCCCTCCAGGCTGGCCCCGTACAGGGCGACCACCGCCAGGGCCAGCAAGCCGCCGGCCAGCTCCACCAGCGGGTACTGCGGGCTGATCGGCGACCGGCAGCTCGCGCAGCGGCCGCGGCGCTTGAGCCAGCCCAGCAGCGGCAGATTGTCGTGCCAGGCGATGGGGGCCTCGCAGCGCGGGCACATCGAGCGCGGCGTGACCAGGTTGAAGGTCGGCGGCGCCTCGGTCTCGAGCTCCAGGGCCTCCCGGGCCTCGGCGCGCCACTCGCGCATCAGCATGACCGGCAGGCGCACGATCACCACGTTGAGGAAGCTGCCGAGGCACAGGCCGAGGATCGCGGCCAGCGGCCACAGCAATGGGGGGGGAAGGTCGACAGGCAAGGGGCGCTCCTTTCCGCGATGGTGTCCGGCCCCATTCTACGGGGCGAGCGCGGTCTTGTCCGGTCTCATCTATCCTGAATGGCGGGTGGATTCCCGAGGGAAACACGGGCAACGGTTGTTTCGCATTGGAGCCGATATCAATGGCCGCCGGGACGGGTGCAGGAGGCATCTCCGCTGCTCGATGGCGGTGAGCGCAGGCTCTCTCCTGTCGCCAAGGGCGCCCGTCGGCGCCGATCGCTCAGTGGCGTAGGTCGGGTACGCCAGCTCGCGAGCGCACCCGACAGCCCAGGCCGGCCGCGTCCTCGCCACGTCGAATGCGCCTTCGGCTTGATCCGGCCGACTGACACGCGGTTCTCGATTCGGATTGCCCCGGGCGGAGTCGTCCCGGACTGTCACATGCTTCGGCATTCGGCTAGAATCGCCCCCCTTCAACCGTCAGGAAGGCGACCATGACCCAGACGCTTGGACCGGTGATGCTGGATCTCGAGGGCCCCCGGCTGCGTGACGAGGAGCGTGAGCTGCTCAGGCAGCCGGCCGTCGGCGGCGTGATCCTGTTCGGCCGCAACGTCGAGGACGCCGGCCAGGTCCGCGAGCTGTGCCGGGCGATCCGTCGGGAGCGCCCCGAGTTGCTGCTGGCCATCGACCAGGAAGGCGGGCGCGTGCAGCGCCTGCGCCAGGGCGTCACCCGCCTGCCGCCCATGGGGCGCATCGGCCGTGACTATCCCGTCACCCCCGAGGTGACCCGGCGCCTGTGCCAGGATGCCGGCTGGCTGCTCGGCATGGAGATGGCGGCCTGTGGCCTGGACCTCAGCTTCGCCCCGGTACTGGATGTGGACGACGGCCGGTCCACGGTGATCGGGGATCGCAGCTTCGCGGCGGATCCCGGCACCGTGACGACCCTGGGGGGCGCCTTCGTCGACGGCCTCCACGAGGCCGGCATGGCCGCGGTGGGCAAGCACTTCCCCGGGCACGGCGGCGTGGCCGCGGATTCCCATCATGAACTGCCGGTGGACGAGCGGCCCCTGGACGCGCTGCGCGCCCGGGATCTGGCCCCCTTCGCGGCGCTGGCCCCCCGGCTCGAGGGCGTGATGCCGGCCCATGTGGTCTATCCCGCCTTCGATCATCGACCGGCCGGCTTCTCCCCGGCCTGGCTCGGCATGCTGCGCGAGACCCTGGGGTTCAAGGGCACCATCTTCTCGGACGACCTGAGCATGGCCGGGACGAACGCCGCCGGCTCGCCCGCGGAACGCGCCCGCCTGGCCCTGTCCGCGGGGTGCGACATCCTGCTGGTGTGCAATGACCGGGCCGCGGCGCTCGAGGTCGTCGAGGCCTGCGACGGCCGGGTCGCCAAGCGCCCGGCCAGGCTTCGCTACGCCCGCGCCCGCCCCGACCTCGACGCCCTCGACGCCCTGCCGCGCTGGCGCCGCGTCCACGACCGCCTCGAGGCCATGGCCGCCGATTGACGCCCTTTCGTATTCCGAACCACGACGAGTCACCCGATGCCCAAACTCGATGCCGACCTCCCGTCCCTGGAGGACATGCGTGAGGTCATGGATTCCGCCGATTGCCTGATCAGCCACGATGAGGTGGAACGCGCCCTGGACCGCATGGCCGACGAGATCGCCCGGGACCTGGGCGACAAGCTGCCGGTCTTCTACTGCGTGATGAACGGTGGCCTGATCACCACCGGCCACCTGCTGACCCGGCTCGGCTTCCCCCTGGAAGTGGACTATCTCCATGCCACCCGCTATCGCGGCGGCACCCGCGGCGGCGAGCTGTTCTGGCGGGTCTCTCCCGAGATCCCCATGGCCGGCCGCCATGTGGTGATCGTCGACGACATCCTCGACGAGGGCGCCACCCTGGCCGCCATCCTCGACTACTGCCGCGAGGCGGGCGCGGCCAGCGTCTCCACCGCCGTGCTGGTCGACAAGCGTCACGACCGCAAGGCCGTGCCCGACCTCAAGGCCGACTACTGCAGCCTCGAGGTCGTGGACCGCTACGTCTTCGGCTTCGGCATGGACTACAAGGGCTACTGGCGCAACGCCCCGGGCATCTTCGCGCCGAAAGGGCTGTGACCCGGGCTTCGCCCGGGAGCTTCAAGCTACAAGCGCCGAGCTACAAGCTACAAGGAAACCCCTCGCCCTTCGGGCAGCCACAAGCTACAAGGAGCAAGCTACAAGGAAACCCCTTGTAGCCTCCCTCGGGGGTTATCACACTGCCTTGCAGCTTGCAGCTTGCAGCTTGCAGCTTGCAGCTTGCAGCTTGCAGCTTGCAGCTTGCAGCTTGCAGCTTGCAGCTTGCAGCTTTCAGTCCAGTCCGAGCTCGTGCGTCGCCTCTTCCCGCATCTTGAACTTCTGGATCTTGCCGGTGACGGTCATCGGGAACTCGTCGACGAACTTCACGTAGCGCGGGATCTTGTAGTGGGCGATCTTGCCCTGGCAGAACTCCTTCAGGCCTTCCTCGTCGAGCCGCTCGCCCTCGCTGAGCTTGACCCAGGCCATGATCTCCTCGCCGTACTTCTCGTCGGGCACGCCGATCACCTGGACGTCGGAGATGGCCGGGTGGGTATAGAGGAAGTCCTCGATCTCCCGCGGATAGATGTTCTCGCCGCCGCGGATGATCATGTCCTTGATCCGCCCGACGATGGCCACGTAGCCGTCCTCGTCCATGGTGGCCAGGTCGCCGGTGTGCATCCAGCCGGCCTCGTCGATGGACTTGGCGGTGGCCTCCGGGTTGTTCCAGTAGCCGAGCATCACGCTGTAGCCCCGGGTGCAGAGCTCGCCGGTCTCGCCCCGCGGCACCACCGCCCCGGTCTCCGGGCTCACCAGCTTGACCTCCAGGTGAGGGTGGATGGTGCCCACCGTGGTCACCCGCTTCTCCAGCGGCGCATCCGTCTGGGTCTGGAAGCTCACCGGGCTGGTCTCGGTCATGCCGTAGCAGATGGTGACGTCTTCCATGTGCATCTGGTCGATGACCTTGCGCATCACCTCGATGGGGCAGATGGAGCCGGCCATGATACCGGTGCGCAGGCTGCTCAGGTCGAACTGGTCGAAGTCGGGATGCTCGAGCTCGGCGATGAACATGGTGGGCACGCCGTAGAGGGTGGTGGCGCGCTCCTCGGCCACGGCCTCCAGCGTGCTCCGGGGATCGAAGCCGTCGCCCGGGTAGATCATGGCGGCCCCGTGGGTCATGCAGCCCAGGTTGCCCATCACCATGCCGAAGCAGTGGTAGAGCGGCACCGGGATGACCATGCGGTCGACCTCGCTGAGGTTCAGGGTCCGGGCGACGAAGAAGCCGTTGTTGAGGATGTTGTGGTGCGAGAGGGTTGCGCCCTTGGGGGCCCCTGTGGTGCCGGAGGTGTACTGGATGTTGATCGGTTCGTCGAACTGAAGCGTGGCCTGGAGCCTTGCCAGCTCCTCGGCGGAGACCCGGTCGGCATGGGCGAGCAGGCCGTCCCAGCTATGCATGCCGGGCAGGGCGCGCTCGGCGTCCAGGCAGACGACCCGCCTGAGCTCCGGCAGGCCCTGGCTCTTGAAGCTCTCCGGGGTGGCGTCACGCAGTTCCGGGGCCAGCTCGGCCAGGGTGGCCACGTAGTCCGAGCTCTTGAAGGCGCCCTGCAGGATCAGGGTCGAGGTGCCCGACTGCTTGAGCGCATACTCCAGCTCGTGGGTGCGGTAGCTGGGGTTGATGTTGACCAGGATCGCGCCGAGCTTGGCGGTGGCGAACTGGGTGATGGTCCATTCGGCGCAGTTGGGTGACCAGATGCCCACCCGGTCGCCCTTGGCGACGCCCAGGGCCATCAGGGCCCGGGCGGCCTGATCCACGGCCTCCTGCAGGGCCTTCCAGCTATAGCGCAGCCCCTGGTGGCGGCTGATCAGGGCGTCCCGGTCGGGGAAGCGCTCGACGGTCTCGTCGAAGCAGTCGCCGATGGTCTGGCCCTTCAAGGGGGTGTCGCTGATGCCGCTGACATAGCTGATCTGACGGGTTTGGCGTGACATGGTGGCTCTCGTCTTGTTGTGGCGTGAAAGCGTCGGGCACCGGAAACATCACGCGGCGACCACCCGGCTAGGCATCATCTCCCAGCTGGCGCAGGACTTCCCGCGCCCGCTGATCCACGTCGTCGATCTCCAGCTTCATCAGGCGGATATCCTCGAGCTGGCGCTCCAGATTGGCGCGCTTGTCGGCCAGGATCTCGAGCAGGCGCTTGAGCTGACGAGCGTTGCCATCGGGCATGGCGTCGTACATCTCCACCACCTCGCGGATCTCGGCCAGCGAGAATCCCAGTCGCTTGCCGCGCAGGGTCAGCTTCAGGCGCACCCGGTCCTTCTCGCGGTAGATGCGCTTCTGTCCCTGGCGGGTCGGGGCCAGCAGGCCTTCCTGCTCGTAGAAACGAATGGTGCGAGGCGTCACCTCGAACATTCGCGCCAACTCGCCGATGCTGTAGGTACGGTGCTGCTTGGGCAGCGCATCGGGGTTGGCCTCCTGGGCCTGGGATGAGGGTCGACTCATGACGTTGTTTCCTGTAGCCGGGTGGTCCACCGGCGGTTTCCCACCTCGTCCAAGAACCCTAGACGAGGTTTACGTTAACGTAAAGTGCTTGTTCGACCATGGGGTGATATGGGATAAACCAAGCAAGTGCTAGGTTGGTGCCCAGACAGCCGACGCGTCTCGCCCGGCGAGCGGCGTCGGCAGGGCGGGCGCTAGCCGATATCCCGATCCCCATAGCCGTTCTTCGAAGAGAGGTTTCCATGGATTTTGCGCTGACAGACGATCAGAAGGCGCTGGCCGACGCCGCCGCCGACTTCGCCCGGGCCGAGCTGGCCGACCATGCCGCCGACTGGGATGCGCGCAGCCATTTCCCGGTGGACGTCATCCGCCGTGCCGGCGAGGCGGGTTTCCTCGGCATCTACACCCCCGAGGAGCACGGGGGGCTGGGGCTGTCCCGACTGGACGCCTCGCTGATCTTCGAGCAGCTCTCCCAGGGCTGTATCGCCACCACGGCCTACCTGACCATCCACAACATGGTGACCTGGATGGTCGCCAACTGGGGCGACGACGCCCTGCGCGAGCGCTACGTCCCGGCCATGATAGCGGGTGACGCCCTGGGCTCCTACTGCCTGACCGAGCCCGGCGCCGGCTCCGACGCCGCCAGCCTCAAGACCCGCGCGGTGCGCGAGGGCGACGAGTACGTGATCAGCGGCTCCAAGATGTTCATCTCCGGCGCCGGCGCCACCGACGTGCTGGTGGTCATGGCCCGCACCGGCGCGCCGGACAGCGGCGCCGGCGGCGTCTCCGCCATCCTGGTCCCGGCGGATGCCGCCGGCGTCGAGGTGGGCAAGAAGGAGGAGAAGATGGGCTGGAAGAGCCAGCCCACCTGCCTGATCAGCTTCGACGGCGTGCGGGTGCCGGTGACCAATCGCCTGGGCGAGGAAGGCGAGGGCTTCAAGTTCGCCATGAAGGGACTCGACGGCGGCCGCCTGAACATCGCCAGCTGCTCCCTGGGGGCCGCCCAGCAGGCGCTGACCCTGGCCCGTGACTACATGGCCGAGCGCAAGCAGTTCGGTCGCGAGCTGTCGAGCTTCCAGGCCCTGCAGTTCAAGCTCGCCGACATGGCCAGCGAGCTGACCGCCGCCCGCCTGATGGTCCGGCATGCCGCCTGGCGCCTCGACCAGGGCGACCCCGAGGCCACCGCCCACTGCGCCATGGCCAAGCGCGTCGCCACCGACATGGGCTTCAACGTGTGCAACGAGGCCCTGCAACTGCACGGCGGCTATGGTTATATCCGCGAATACCCCCTGGAGCGCCTGGTCCGCGACACCCGCGTCCACCAGATCCTCGAGGGGACCAACGAGATCATGCGGCTGATCGTCGCTCGCCGGCTGCTGGCCGACGGCGTCATCGAATCGCTTCAGTGACCGGACACCAGGAGAGACAGTGATGTCGGACCTTGCGGTATGCTTCGACGAATTGCCGACCCGCGGCGGCGGCCGGGTCGGCGTGGCGCGACTCAACGCGCCGAAATCCCTCAATGCCCTGTCGCTGGAGATGATCCAGCGCCTCTCGGCCAAGCTCGAGGCCTGGGCGGTGGATCGCAGCGTGGTCGCCGTCTGGCTGGAGGGCAGCGGGGACAAGGCGTTCTGTGCCGGCGGCGACGTGGTGGCGCTGTATCGCTCCCTCATGGAGGAGGGCGACGTGCGGGGCCCGGACCGGGGCGGCCTGTTCGCCGAGACCTACTTCACCGCCGAGTATCGCCTGGATCACCGGATCCACACCTATCCCAAGCCGCTGATGGTGTGGGGCGACGGCATCGTCATGGGCGGCGGCCTGGGCCTGCTGGCCGGCGGCTTCCAGCGCCTGGCCACCGAGACCACCCGGATCGCCATGCCCGAGATCACCATCGGCCTCTATCCGGACATCGGCGCCAGCTGGTTCCTCAACCGCATGCCCCCGGGCATCGGCGCCTACCTGGGGCTCACCGGCGCCCAGCTCAACGCCCGGGACGCCCTGGACCTGGGGCTGGCGGATCGCTTCATCCCCCGCGACCGGCGTGACGACCTGCTCGGCGCCCTGGCCGAGGCCGACTACGGCGATCACGACCCCGCGGACTGCCGGCTGGCCGTGGAAGGCGTGCTGGATCGCTTCGAGGCCCGCGACCAGGCCCCCGAGGGCCAGGTCTGGCCGCTGCGCGATCATCTCCAGTCGCTGGTGGGCGAGACCGGGGCCGCGGACGCCACCGCGCGAATCCTCGCCGACGCCAGCGACGACCCCTGGCTCGAGGCCAACCGCGGGCGACTCGCCTCCGGCTGCCCGATGACCGCGCACCTGGTGTGGCGGATGCTCGAGCGCCATCGCCACAGCTCCCTGGCCGATGCCTTCCGCGACGAGCTGGGGCTCTCCGTCCAGTGCTGCCGCCAGGGCGACTTCGCCGAAGGCGTGCGCGCCCTGCTGATCGACAAGGACAAGCAGCCGAAGTGGTCCCACGCCGACGTGGCCAGCGTCCCCGAAGAGGACATCCAGGCCCTGTTCGCCTCGCCCTGGAGCAAGGAAGAGCACCCCTTGCGGGACCTGGGCGTGGGCCACCGGGTCGGCTAGGAAACACTGATTGATTGCTGCGCTCGATATCCTGGCCGCCGGCGGTACTCGCAATCCTCATTGAGCAGCCAGTCAACTCCGGTTGCTCCGTTCCGGCGGCGGCCAGCCTCTCTTCGCTCGCGACATCAATCAGCGCTCCCTAAGGTCATGACATGATCCCGGTGCCCCCGGAATTGTCACACCGAGTAGAAGCAGTAGAACAATTGACAAGACACCAAGGAGCAACGCCATGAAGATCGCATTCATCGGACTCGGCAACATGGGCGCGCCCATGGCCGCCAACCTCCTCCAGGCGGGCCATGACGTCTGCGTCTTCGACCTGGTCGAGGCCGCCATGGCGGACCTGGAAGGGCAGGGCGCCCGGCGCGGCGAGAGCGCCGAGGCGGCCTGCCGAGACGCCGAGACGGTCATCTCCATGCTGCCGGCCGGCGCCCACGTGCGCAGCCTCTACCTGGGCCGCGACGGCGAGGGCGGCCTGCTCGACGCCCTGGATCACAAGCCGCTGATCATCGACGCCTCGACCATCTCCCCGGACGATGCCCGGGCGGAGGGGGAGGCCGCCGCCGAGCGCGGCCTGACCTACCTGGACGCCCCGGTGTCCGGCGGGGTCGGCGGGGCCAAGGCCGGCACCCTGACCTTCATCGTCGGCGGCGAGGCGGTCGGTTTCGACCAGGCGAAACCGGTGCTCGAGGGCATGGGCAAGAACATCTTCCACGCCGGCGAGATCGGTGCCGGCCAGGTGGCCAAGATCTGCAACAACATGCTGCTCGGCATCCTGATGAGCGGCACCGCCGAGGCGCTCGCCCTGGGGGTCAAGAACGGCCTGGACCCGGCGGTGCTCTCCGAGATCATGAAGCAGAGCAGCGGCGGCAACTGGGCGCTCAACGTCTACAACCCCTGGCCGGGGGTGATGGAGGGCTCGGCGGCCTCGCGGGACTACCAGGGCGGCTTCCTCACCGACCTCATGGCCAAGGACCTCGGCCTCGCCTGGGAACTGGCCCTCAAGGCCAAGGCTACCGTGCCCATGGGCTCCCAGGCCCGCAACCTCTTCGCCCTGCACAGCGCCCAAGGCAGCGGCCAGCTGGACTTCTCCAGCATCCAGACGCTCTATCGGGCGGGGGAGTGATCCAGCGCCGAGCGCCGAGCCGCCAAGTAGCAAGTGACAAGTAGAAAGTGACAAGAAGGCCTCGCTAGCGATCTCCAGCGGGGCCTTCTTTTGAAAGGTGGGGCCAGCTTGGGTTTCCTTGCTACTTTTTACTTTCTACTTGAGCCTTCGCTTGGCCGCTTGGCCGCTTGGCCGCTTGGCCGCTTGGCCGCTTGGCCGCTTGGCCGCTTGGCCGCTTGGCCGCTTGGCCGCTTGGCCGCTTGGCCGCTTGGCCGCTTGGCCGCTTGGCCGCTTGGCCGCTTGGCCGCTTGGCCGCTTGGCCACTTTGCGCTTGCAGCTCACCCGTGATGCAACTCCTCCCCGCCATCCGAGAAGGTCGGCGGGGTGTTGGCGCTGACGATCACGCATTCCTCGTCGCCGGTGTTGCGGAAGCGGTGGGGCAGGCGGGAGTCGAAGTAGTAGGCGTCGCCCGCCGAGAGTTCCTCCACCTCGCCGTTGACGGTGATCTCGATCCGCCCGGAGATCACCACCCCGCCTTCCTCGCCGTCGTGCTCCAGCATGTCCTCGCCGCTGTCCGAGCCGGGCGGGTAGCGCTCGTGGAGGATCGACATCCGCCGGTCCGGCCGCCGAGCCGCCACCAGCCGCCAGGAAAGCTGGCCGTCGCCGATCTCGGTGAGCTCGGAGGCCTTGTAGAAGGGGCTCGGGTGGTTGGGCTCGTCGCCGGCGAAGAAGGCGCTGATCGAGACCGGCAGGGCATCGAGGATCTTCTTCAGCGAACTCACCGAGGGGCTGACGCTGTTCTGTTCGATCAACGAGATGCTGCTGTTGGTCACCTTGGCCCGCTTGGCCAGCTCCCGCTGGGAGAGCCCCCTTTCCAGGCGCAGCTGCCTCAGCCGGGCGCCCACATCGAAACCTGCGTCCATCATCGATCCTGCAGCGGCCGGGGCCGCGGTACGTGGAGAATTCTTGACGGATGATACCGTCTCTCGTCGGCTACGATAAGTCGTGGCTTGACCCGGGTCAGCGTCAGGACGGAACCTGACCCCATGGTCATGGCACACGGACCGTGGCTGAGGCATGATGAGCCCAAGCCTGACCATTTTACTGGAGCATTATCGTGATCGACCGCGACGCGCTCACCGGCCTGGTCCTGGCCGGCGGCCAGGGACGACGCATGGGGGGCCGCGACAAGGGCCTGGAGGCCTTCGCCGGCCGTCCCCTGGCGTGCCATGCCCTGGCGCCGCTGCAAGGGCGAGTGGCCGAGGTGCTGATCAACGCCAACCGCCACCTCGACGCCTACGCCCCGCTGGCCGACCGGGTGGTTCCCGATGCCGAGGCCGGCTACCAGGGGCCGCTGATGGGGATCTACAGCGGCCTGCGCGCCGCGACCACCGACTGGGTGGTGGTGGTGCCCTGCGACAGCCCGGCGCTCCCGGACGACCTGGTCGCCCGCCTGATCGCCGGGCGCGGTGAGGCCGAGATCGCCGTCGCCCACGACGGCGAGCGGCTGCATCCGGTGGTGGCCCTGGTCCGTCGCGACCTGGTCGACGACCTGGGTCGTGCGCTCGCCGAGGGCGAGCGCAAGATCGATCGCTGGTATGCCCGGCACGACTGGCGGGCCGTGGACATGTCCGACTGCCCCGCGGCCTTCGCCAACCTCAACACCGACGACGACAAGCGCCGCCTGGAAGAGGAGGTGTCACGGCCATGAGCGACGCGCCCCTGTCCGAGCTGCCCCTTCGCGACGAGCTGCCGCTGCTCGGCATCGCCGCCTGGAGCGGCACCGGCAAGACCACCCTGCTGGAGCGGCTGCTGCCGGGGCTGCGCGCCCGAGGGCTGCGGGTGGCGGTGATCAAGCATGCCCATCACGCCTTCGACGTGGACCAGCCCGGCAAGGACAGCCATCGCCTGCGCCAGGCCGGCGCCGAGCCCATGGTGGTGGCCTCCCGGGCACGCATCGCCCTGATGCTGGAGACCCCGGAGCGGGAGGAGGCCGATCTCGCCGAACTGGTCGAGATGGTCGCCCCGAGAGCGCCGGACCTGGTGCTGGTGGAAGGCTTCAAGGCCTGGCCCCTGCCGAAGCTGGAGCTCTACCGCGACGACGTGGGCAAGCCGCTGCGCGCCGCCGAGGACCCCTGGGTGAAGGCGGTGGCCAGCGACACCCTGCTGCCGCTCCCGGCCGGGGTCGCGGCCCTGGACCTCAACGACCTGGAACGCCTGGCCGACTGGGTGGCCGAGTGGCCCGCCCGATGGCCCGAGGAGCGCCACCCCCGCCGGGAGGGGCTGCCGGCATGACGCTGTCCTGCTTCGACCTTGGCGAACGCATGCTCACCCCGGCCGAGGCCAACGAGGCCCTCGGCGGCCTGGCGCCGGCGCCCCTGCCGGCCGAGTGGCTCCCCCTGGCGGCCCTGCACGGGCGGGTGCTGGCCGAGGACATCGTCTCGTCCATCGACGTGCCCCAGAACACCAACGCCGCCATGGACGGCATCGCCCTGGCCTGGCCGGGGGAGGGCGAGGCGCCGGCGCGCTGGCGCCGGGTCGGCGAGGTGCTCGCCGGCCGTCGCCATGCCACCCCGCTGCGGGACGGGGAGTGCGTGGCCATCACCACCGGCGCTCCCCTGCCGGCGGGGGCCGATACCGTCGTCATGCGCGAGCAGCTGGCCTGGCACGGCGACGAGGTCGTCGTCGAGCACCCCGATCGGGTGCGCCGGGGCCAGCACGTCCGGCGGGCCGGCGAGGACATCGCTCGCGGCCAACGGGCACTGGCCGCCGGGACCCGCCTGGCGGCCGCCGAACTCGGCCTGCTGGCCTCCCTGGGCCACGCCGAGGCCGCGGTGATGCGCCGGCCCCGGGTGGCGGTGTTCTCCACCGGCGACGAGGTCACCGCCCCGGGGGAGCCGCTGCCGGAGGCGGGCATCTTCGATGCCAACCGCTTCACCCTGGCCGGGCTGCTCGCCGAGCACGGCGCCGACTGCCTGGACCTCGGCATCCTGCCCGACGATCGCGGGGCGATGATCCGGGCCCTGGAGCACGCCGCCCGCCGGGCCGACCTGGTGCTGACCAGCGGTGGCGTCTCGGTGGGCCAGGCGGACTACACCCGACAGGCCCTGGAAGCCGTGGGCCGGATGGCCTTCTGGCGCATCGCCATCCGCCCCGGGCGGCCGCTCGCCTGCGGGCAGCTCGGCGAGCGGGAGGTGCCCTTCCTCGGCCTGCCCGGCAATCCCGTGGCGGCGATGGTCACCTTCCTGCAGTTCGTGGCGCCGCTGCTGCGCCGGCTGGAGGGGCGACCGGACGTCGCGCCGCGGCGCCTGACCGCCCTGGCCGAAACGGCGCTGAGAAGCCGCACCGGGCGCACCGACTTCCTGCGTGGCGTCACCCGCCACGATGCCCAGGGGCGACTCTGGGTGCGCGACACCGGCGCCCAGGGATCCGGTATCCTGTCTTCCATGGTGGCCGCCGACTGCCTGATCGAACTCGACGAGACCCGCGCCTCGGTCGAACCCGGCGAGCCGGTGACCATTCAACCCCTTTCCCGACTGTCATGAGGCACCCCTTTCCATGAGCCTGACCCATCTCAACGCCCGCGGCGAAGCCCACATGGTCGATGTCGGCGACAAGCCGGAGAGTCGACGCGAGGCCTCGGCCTCCGGGGTGATCCGCATGCGGCCCGCCACTCTGGCGCTGCTGGCCGACGGTCAGCTGCCCAAGGGCGATGTCCTGGCCACGGCCCGCATCGCCGGCATCCAGGCCGCCAAGCGCACCCATGAGCTGATCCCGCTGTGCCATGCCCTGGCCCTGTCCAAGGTCAGCGTGGACTTCGAGCTCGACGAGGCCGAGTCCTGCGTGCGGGTCAGCGCCAGCTGCCGGCTGACCGGGCGCACCGGCGTGGAGATGGAGGCGCTCACCGCGGTCTCGGTGGCCTGCCTGACGCTCTACGACATGTGCAAGGCCGTGGACAAGGACATGGAGATCGGCGCGATCCACCTGGACGCCAAGACCGGCGGCAAGTCCGGCGACTATCGCCGCGACGCCCCCGCCGAGCCGGCTCCCATCGTCACCGGCGAGGGCGAGGCGGGCGAGGTGTCGCTGGGAGCAAGGTGCGCCCTGGGCGAGCCCTGTATCCTGGTCAAGTGCCTGGCCGAGCTGCGCGAGCGCCTGGGGGTCGGGGAGGTCGCCGTCTCCGTCGACCACCTGGAGACCGCCGACGTGGCCGGCCTCAAGGCGGCGCTCAAGGCCATGGACCCGCGCTTCGCGGCCCTCGAGGAAGGTCGGGTGCTGTGTGCCGTCAACCAGGTCATGGCGGGCAATGCCACCCCCCTGACCGCCGAGGATGAAGTCGCCTTCTTCCCCCCGGTGACCGGAGGCTGAGCATGACACGGGTACGCGTACAGCAAGCGGTCTTCGAGGCCGGCGCCGAGCAGGCGGCGCTGACCGCGGGGCGCACCGACATCGGGGCCGTGGTGAGCTTCACCGGCCTGGTGCGAGACTTCAACGAGCGCCCCGAGGTGCAGGCCCTGAGCCTGGAGCACTATCCGGGGATGACCGAGGCGGCGCTGGAGGAGATCGTCACCGAGGCCGAGGCCCGCTGGCCCCTGCAGGGCGTGCGGGTGATCCATCGGGTCGGCCGGCTGGCGCCGGGCGATCCCATCGTGCTGGTGGTGGTGGCTCGCGCCCACCGGCGAGCCGCCTTCGAGGCCTGCGACTTCATCATGGACTACCTCAAGACCCGCGCCCCCTTCTGGAAGAAGGAACACACCGCCAGTGGCGAGTACTGGGTGGCCGAGCGGGAGACCGATCACCAGGACGCACGGCGTTGGGAGACGACCTCATGACCGACGAGCTCATCGACGACTTCGGCAGGCGAGTGCGCTACGTGCGCATCTCGGTCACGGACCGCTGCGACTTCCGCTGCGTGTATTGCATGAGCGAGGAGATGACCTTCCTGCCGCGGGCCCAGGTGCTGACCCTCGAGGAACTGGCCATGGTGGCGCGGGCCTTCACCGAGATGGGGGTGGAGAAGATCCGCCTCACCGGCGGCGAACCCCTGGTGCGTCGCGACATCGATCGCCTGGTGGGGGACATCGGCGCCTTGCCGGGCCTGAAGGATTTCGCCATGACCACCAACGGGGCGAGCCTTGGCAAGTTCGCGCCGCGGCTGCGCGAGGCGGGCCTGCAGCGCCTCAACATCAGCCTGGATTCCCTGGATCCGGAGCGCTTCCGGCGCCTGACCCGCACCGGGGACCTGTCCCGGGTCATCGACGGCATCCGGGCCGCCCGGGAGGCCGGCTTCGAGCGCATCAAGCTCAATGCCGTGATCCTCAAGGGCCGCAACGACGACGAGGTGGTGGATCTGGTCGACTTCGCCCGCGCCGAGGGCGTCGACATCAGCTTCATCGAGGAGATGCCCCTGGGGGACGTGTCCGATCACTCCCGGGACGAGACCTACTGCTCCAGCGACGAGGTGCAGGCGCTGATCGAGGCCCGGCATGCCCTGATTCCCACCACCGAATCCACCCTGGGCCCGTCGCGCTATTTCCGCATGGCCGACAGCGAGACCCGGGTGGGCTTCATCTCGCCCCACAGCCACAACTTCTGCGACAGCTGCAACCGGGTGCGGGTGACCGTGGAAGGGCGGCTATTGCTGTGTCTCGGAAACGAACACTCGGTGGACCTGCGCGCCGTGCTGCGCCGCCACCCCGGCGATATCGACGCCCTCAAGGACGCCATCGTCAAGGCCATGCCGCTCAAGCCGGAACGCCATCATTTCACCACCGACGGCGACGTGCAGGTGGTGCGCTTCATGAACATGACCGGCGGCTGAGCCAAACCAGTCTCGAGTAGAAAGTAACAAGTAGAAAGGCGCCCTTAGGGCAGCTACAAGCTACAAGGAGCAAGCTACAAGGAAACCCCTTGTAGCGTGCCTCGGGGGTTATCACACTGCCTTGCAGCTTGCAGCTTGCAGCTTGCAGCTTGCAGCTTGCAGCTTGCAGCTTGCAGCTTGCAGCTTGCAGCTTGCAGCTTGCAGCTTGCAGCTTGCAGCTTGCAGCTTGGCGCTTGTAGCTGCCCGGAGGGCCCTTTCCACTTTCCACTTTCCACTTTCCACTTTCTACTTTCTACTTTCTACTTTCTACTTTCCACTCGCCCCTTGCCGCTGGCCCTTGCCGCTCGCCGCTCGCGCTCGAGCAGGTCGGCCTCGATGGGATCGGCGCCCACGGGCACCTCGCCGTGGCGCCGGTAGAGCAGGCTGAGCAGCGAGCGGTGGTCCTCCCGCAGGACTCGGAGCAGGGCGACCGCCATGGCGAACAGCACGAAGGCGAAGGGCAGCGAGGCCAGCACCGAGGCCGACTGCAGTCCCGACAGCCCGCCCAGGGCCATCAGCATCAGGCAGATCGCGGCGATCAGCCCGCCCCAGATCGCCCGCTTGTAGAAGGGGGGATTGATCGAGCCGTCGTCGGTCATCTGGGCGACGATGTAGGAGGCCGAGTCCGCCGAGGTCACCAGGAAGACCAGGATCAACAGCATGGCCACAACCGAGAGCAATCCGCTGAACGGCAGCAGGTCGATCATCTGGAAGAGCGCCACGTTGAGGTTGGCCTCCGTGGCCGAAGCCAGCCCCGTATCGGCGCTGCGTTCGAGGTGCAGCGCCGCCCCGCCGAACACCCCGACCCACAGGCAGGCCAGCAGCGCCGGCACCAGCAGCACCCCCAGCACGAACTCGCGGATGGTGCGCCCCCGCGAGACCCGTGCCACGAAGGTCCCGACGAAGGGCGACCAGGCGATGGCCCAGGCCCAGTAGAACAGCGTCCAGTCCCGCGCCCAGGCGCCGTCCGAGTAGGGCGTGGCCCGCAGGCTCATGCCGATGAAGTGCTGCAGGTAGTCGCCGAAGCCCAGGGTGACCGTCTCGAGAATCCGCAGCGTCGGTCCGGCGAACAGCACATAGACCAGCATGACCAGGCAGAGCAGCATGTTGAAGTTGGACAGGCGGCGGATCCCCTTGTCCAGCCCGGCCCAGGTCGAGGTCATGTAGGCCACGAACATGACCGCCAGGATGACGCCCTGCCACAGCACGCTCTCCGGCAGGCCGAAGACGGCATGCAGGCCGCCGTTGACCTGCAGGACGCCGAGCCCCAGGGAGGTCGCCACCCCCATCACCGTCGCCACCACCGCGAAGACGTCTAGCCAGGGAGCCCAGAAGCGCCCGCGGGGCGTGGCGGGCGCCACCGTGGACAGTACCGAGGACACCAGGCCGGCCCGTCCCTTGCGGAACTGGAAATAGGCGATGACCAGGCCCACCAGGGCGAAGACCGACCACTGGTGGACGCCCCAGTTGAAGAAGCTGTACTGGATGGCCCGACGGGCCGCCTCGGCAGTGCCCGGGACGGCCTCGCCATAGGGCGGCGCCAGGTAGTGGCGCATGGGCTCCGCCACGCCGTAGAACACCAGGCCCACCCCGAGACCGGCGGCCAGCAGCATGCTGATCCAGGAGAAGGCGTCGTAGTCCGGGCGGCCGTCCTGGGGCCCCAGCCGAACCTTCCCATAGCGGCTGAAGGCCAGTGCCGCCAGCAGGACGATGAAGCCGAACAGGCTGGCCATGTAGAACCAGCCGAACAGTCGGGTCACGGCGGCGAGTCCCGCCTCGGCCAGCTCCGCGACCCGCTCGGGGAAGAGGGCGCCGGCCATCACGATCAGCACGTTCACCACGACGGAAACGACGAAGACACGGTGCTGAAGATAGCGGGACATGCAACCTCCCGGGGTGATGGATGAGGGTGGGGCGCGGTACGACGCCTGCGGGATTCTTCGCACGACCCCGGTCCCCCTTGCCATCCTCATTTGGTCGTGACCCGGAGACGCATCCGCCCGGATCCTCCTGGCCATGATGGCCCGCTCGTGGCCGTTCCCGCGCAAGCTTTCCGCATGCCCGAGGCGATGGCCCAATGAGGGGCAAGGGGCGCCGAGGTCGCCCTCCTTTCGCGGCTCATTGCTGTGCCCAAAGGGCCATCATCCTGCCCCTCCCGGCCACCCGAATGACCGTCAACCCGCTAGTATCGTCCCCGGCTTATGTGAAGGTGGAGCCAGCCGATTGCCGGGCACTCCAGCGGGAATATCGCCCCGGCATTTCTTGCCAAATCCTCGCAGGCGCTTATACTTTTCCCTATGTCGGTCGCGTGCGACCGTGCGTCAATTCCTGTCATGGAGGGGGCAATGTCCGACCACACCCTGGAGCGTATCGCTCGCAACAAGAACGTGGCCCGCGCGGCGGCCCGTCAACTCAGCATGGAGCAACTCCACAAGCTGGCCGAGGTGATCGGCGAAGTCATCGAGCAGAAGAACGATGAGGAGCGCAAGCGCCAGGAAGAGGAAGCCCTCAAGGCCCGCAAGCTCGCCGAGATTCGCGAGCAGATCAACGAGGCCGGCCTGTCGATCGACGACCTGGTACCCGAGCAACCCAAGCGCAAGCGCGGTCGCCCGCCGAAGAAGAAGGCCGCCGAGGAGTAGGGCGACGAGTAGCGCCAAGCGCCGAGCAACAAGCGCCCTTCGGGCAGCTACAAGTTACAAGGCGCAAGCGACAAGGAACCCCGGAGGCATCGACCTTCGGGGTTAATTTTTCCGGCCACCTCACGCGGCCTTCGGGGGTTGCGTTTGCTTGGGGAGAATCCAAGCTACATGACTTGCAGCTTGCAGCTTGCAGCTTGCAGCTTGCAGCTTGCAGCTTGCAGCTTGCAGCTTGGCTGCTACCCCGACAACTCCGCTTCGGCGGCGAGGATCTGCAGGTGGATGTCCGGCATGCGCCGCAGGTGATCGCCGAACCAGGCCAGCAGGCGGGGCCGCAGGGCCAGCGGCAGGTCGGCCAGGGAATCCACCTGGATCTCCTCCAGGCAGTCGTCCAGCCAGTCGGCGAAGGCGTCCTCGTCCAGGGGGCTCGCGTGGCTGGCGTCCAGCAGCAGGCGGCCGACGCGGGTCCAGCCCCGGTCGGTGGCGGCCACCGTCAAGGCCAGGTGCAGCTCCCCGTGGCGCGCGGTGGAGTCCCCGCCGAGCCCGGGCAAGCGGGCGACCTCGTCCTGGTGGATGATCCGGGGCGCCTGGGGGTGCCGGGCCTCGCGATGGAGGCCCTCGCCGTCCAGGCGGATCAGGTCGCCGTTGCGCGGGATCAGCGGGGCCTCGATGCCCAGTTCCCGGGCGAGGGCCTGGTGGGCGTGCTGGTGGCGCAGCTCGCCATGGACGGGCAACAGGTGGCGCGGCCTTGCCCAGCCGTAGAGGGTGGTGAGCTCCTGCTGGGCCGGGTGGCCCGAGGCATGCAGCTCGGGATGGTTGGTCTCGTCCATCAGCGTCACGCCTCGCAGGCCGAGGGCGTGCTTCAGGCGCTCGATCAGCCGCTCGTTGCCGGGGATCGCCCGGGACGAGAAGATCGCGGTGTCGCCGGCCTCCAGCGAGAAGTGCGGGTGTCGGTCCCGAGCCAGCCGTGACAGCGCGGCTCGGGGCTCGCCCTGGCTGCCGGTGGCGATCACCAGCACCTCCTCCCGGGGCAGGTAGCCGAGGTCGCGGACCGGCACCAGGGGCGGCAGGTCGTCCAGGTAGCCGAGCCCGCGGGCCACCCCGACCATGCGCTCCATGGCGCGGCCCATCAGGCTGATCCGTCGTCCGCAGCGGGCGGCGGCTCGTCCGATGGCCAGCACCCGGGCCAGGTTGCTGGCGAAGCAGCTCACCACCACCCGCCCCTCGCAGCCGGCGATGGCGGTCTCCAGGGCTCGGGCCACCTCGCCCTCGCTGCGCGAGTGGCCGGGAAGGGGCGCATTGGTCGAGTCCCCCACCACCAGGTCGACCGGGGCCAGGGCGCGAAACGTCTCGTCGCGCACGGGCGGGCCGATCAGCGGCTCGGGGTCCAGCTTCCAGTCCCCGGTGTGCAGCACCCGGTGATCGCCGGCGGCGACGAGCAGGGCGCAGCTTTCCGGGATGGAGTGGGTCAGCGGCAGGTAGCGCAGGGTGAAGGCGCCGATCTCCAGCGCCTCGCCGGGTTCGATGACCCGGATGGCGTCCTGGGACAGGCCGCGTTCGGCGAACTTGGCCCGCAGCAGGCCGGCGGCCAGGGGCGTGGCGTGGATCGGGCAGCCCCACTGGGGCCACAGCCAGGCCGCCGCGCCGATGTGATCCTCGTGGCCGTGGGTGATGATCAGCGCCTCGGGGGCGATGCCGAGCGTCCCCAGGGCGGAGAGATCCGGCACCTGCAGCGGGCTGTCCGGCAGGTCCTGGCGAATCATCATGCCGCAATCCACCGCGATCCAGCGCTCCTCGTGGCCATAGAGGCTGAGGTTCATGCCGATCTCGCCGCAGCCGCCCAGCGGCAGGAAATGCAGGGGCGGGCGGCGGCGGGGGCGGATCTGGACGCGGGGTCTGGGCATCGAAGGGCCGGTAACGGGAAGATGTGGATTTCACTATACGGGAGCGACCCCGCCTCCAACAACGGCCCACATTCCGGGTCAGACTCTTCATTAAACTTAGGTGGCTGACCCCTAAATTTACTGAAGGGTCTGACCCCGAGGGGCGCCGAAGCGCGACCCCGAGCGGTCGAGTCCGTTACAATGCGGCCTCGTTCGACAGCTGACATGCAACGGTCCTTCGATGTCTCACTACTATCGTCTCGTGGTTTCCTGTCCCGACCGCCTGGGAATCGTCTCTCGTGTTTCGAGCTTCATCGCCGGGCAGGGAGGCTCGATCACCGAGGCGAGCCAGCATTCCGACCTGGAGTCCGGGCGCTTCTTCATGCGTTACGTGATCCTGGCGGATTCCATCGGCATGTCCGCCGAGACGCTGCGCGATACCTTCTCGCCCATCGCCGAGGAATTCGAGATGGACTGGGCCTTGACCGACACCCGGCAACGGCGGCGGGTGGTGCTGATGGTCTCGAGGGAAAGCCACTGCCTGGTGGACCTGCTGTATCGCTGGACCGCCGGGGAACTCGACTGCGATATCGCCGCGGTAATCTCCAATCACGAGGACATGCGGGCCCTGGTGGAATGGCACGGGATTCCCTATCACCATGTGCCGGTGAGCCCCGATGACAAGTCCGCCGCCTTCGGCGAAGTGCAGCGGCTGGTGGACGAGGCCCGGGCCGATTGCGTGGTGCTCGCCCGCTACATGCAGATCCTGCCGCCCAGCCTCTGCGAGCGCTATGCCGGGCGGGTCATCAACATCCATCACAGCTTCCTGCCATCCTTCGCCGGGGCCAAGCCCTATCACCAGGCCTACCAGCGCGGGGTCAAGCTGATCGGCGCGACCTGCCACTACGTCACCGAGGAGCTCGACGCCGGGCCCATCATCGAGCAGGACATCCATCGGGTCAGCCACTGCCATACCCCCAACGACCTGGTCCGCTTCGGCCGCGATGTCGAGAAGGCCGTGCTGGCCCGGGGGCTGCGCTGGCACCTGGAGGACCGGGTGCTGGTGCATGGCAACAAGACGGTAGTGTTCGCCTAGCCCGGCAACGACGCGCACCGAGGCAGGAGAGTTTCGATGTCTTTCTCCGAACTGGTACTGGCCCCCTGGCTGCTCTGGCTGGGGGGGGCCGTGTCGGTCGGCTTCCTGGGACTGGCGCTGAGCCGCCGGCCCTGGGCGGCGTTGCTCGCCGACCATGGCCTCCAGCATCGCTGGCTGGCGGCCACGGTGATGGTGATGCTGCTGTGGCAGCTGCGTGCCCAGGCGGTGGACTGGCTGACCCTGCACCTGATGTTCACCGCGCTGCTGACGCTGCTCTTCAAGGCCCCCCTGGCGCTGCTGTCGGTGGCGCTGGTGAACCTGGCGATGATCCTGCTGGGGCGGGTCGAGTGGCCCCTGTTCGGGGTGAACCTGCTGGTGACCGGGGTGGTGCCGGTGCTGGTGATCAGCCTGGTGTGGCGCCTGGTGGACCGTCGCCTGCCCGACAACCTGATGGTCTTCCTTTTCGTGTGCGGCTTCTTCGGCTCGGCGCTTTCCGCCCTGGGCAGCGGCCTGGCCGCCGTCGGCCTGATGGCCCTGGGGGGCACGGATCCCCAGGCCATGTATCAGGCCATGGAATACGCCCGCTTCCTGCCCCTGCTGATGCCCTCCGAGGCCTTCATCACCGGCATGCTGATGAGCATCCTGATGGTCTATCACCCGGACTGGGTGGCGACCTTCAACGACCATCGCTATATCGACACCAAGTGAGCGGCTGGCTTTCGGGACGGTACCCGAATGTTGCCGGCGCGTAACTTTAGCCGGATAAGCGAAAGCTTATCTGGCTTAATGCGTCCATCGTTTCAGGTGCATCCCGGCATACTGGGCCGAGACTCGCTGGAAAGATTCCTGGATGCGACATGACCATGACCGCTCCCCCCGTGGCCCGGTCCGCGCGCCTGGTGCGCCGGCAGATGCTGCGCGACAACCGCTTCTTCGGCTTGCACCAGCTGTGGTACGGCCTGTTGCTCACGCCGGCCGCCAGCTACTTCCTGGCGCTGGTCTTCGACCCTACCGGCTGGTGGCTGGCGGGCGTCGGCTTCCTGGTCGCCTGGGCACTGGTCGAACTCGCCTTCCTCCCCCGGCGCCTCGTGATCCACCGCCTGGCCGCCAAGGAGAGTCAGGACGAGGTCGTCCGCGAGGCGCTGCGCCACGGCGTCTCGCTGCAGGAGGTGACGGTGGTCGACCGCGCCTGAGAGCGCCGAGCTGCAAGCGCCGAGCGCCGAGCCGCAAAGTAGCAAGTGACAAGTAGAAAGTGGCAAGAAGGCTCTTTGGAGTGCCCCTGAATTTGTAGACACCTTACCTGCAACCCGGAGGTAAGGTGCTATGCGCTTGAAAACCCGTCGCCAGTTCTCCCTGGAGTTCAAACGCCATGTGGTCCAGCATTCGCTGGAGTCCCCCGAACCCCAGGCCCGCGTAGCGGAGCGGTTCGGGATACACCCGAAACTGCTAGGTCGATGGAGGCGAGAACTCGTGACCACGGATGACCGCCAGCCCAAGGGGGTGCCCAACGCGGGTCCCCACAAGAGCCAGCATGAGCTGGAGCGTGAGAACCGGCGACTCAAGAAGCGTCTCGAGCGGGCCGAGCTGGAAGTCGAAATCCTAAAAAAGGCCAACGAGTACTTCGCCAAAGACCCGAAGTGAAGTTCGCCTTCATCAAGCGCTACCGCTCCCGACGCTGGACGGTTGTTTTGATGTGCGGAGTACTCGGCGTGTCCAAGGCGGGCTTCTATCGCTGGCTAAGTCGCCGACCGTCCCCCCAGGTGACGGAGAACGAGCGCCTGTTGCGCTTCCTGCTGGCCGAAGCTGACCGGCAGGCAGGCGTACCAGGTTATCGCAAACTCTGGCAGGCGGCCGTGAACGTGGGCTTTGCCTGTAGCCAGAATCGTGTGCAGCGGCTCCTGCAGCGCGCGGGCTATCGCTCGACACGGGCCTTGCGCCCCGGTTATCGGCGCCCCAAGCCTGGCCTGCCGGCCTTACCCAACCTGCTGAACCGAGAATTCGATGTGACGGCGCCCAATCGCGTCTGGGTCTCGGACATCACACAGGTACGCTGTCACGAAGGCTGGTGGTACCTGGCCATCGTCATGGACCTGTATTCCCGGCGGATCGTCGGCTGGGCCGGTGGGCCTCTCAACGACAGCCACCTGGTGGAGCGGGCGCTGAGGATGGCCTGGGCGGCGCGGCAGCCCTCAAGCGGAGGCATGCTGTTCCATTCAGATCAGGGGGCGCAGTACCGCAGCGAGAACGTGATGCGGTGGCTGACGGAGCGAGGCATCACGTTGAGCATGTCCCGTCGTGGCAATTGCTGGGATAACGCCTGTGCCGAGAGTTTCTTTGCCCAGCTGAAGGAAGAGTGGCTCCGTCGCCTGGCACGGCAGAGTCGTGCTGAACTGCAGGCTGAGGCGGAGTACTACATCGAAGAGTATTACGATAAGGTGCGGCTGCATGGCGCCTTGGGCGGGGTATCGCCCAAGGCGTTTGAAGCCGCTGCCTGATCAAGGTGTCTACTTTTTCAGGGCCACCTCACTTCTGGCAATCACCAGCGGGGCCTTCTTTTCCAAGGTGGGGCGGGCTTGGGTTTCCTTGCGACTTTCTACTTTCTACTCGAGCCTTCGCTTGGCCGCTTGGCCGCTTGGCCGCTTGGCCGCTTGGCCGCTTGGCCGCTTGGCCGCTTACAGCTCCAACTCCAACTGCTGCCGTGCGGCCTCGGGGACCAGCCTCACCCCGACTCCCAGCAGGCGCACCGGCCGCTCGGCCCGGGCCCAGGCCTGCTCCAGCAGGAGCTGGAAGCTGGCCTGGTCGGTGGCCAGCCCCCGGCTTTCCAGGGTGGTCAGGCTGAAGTCGTCGAAGCGTACCTTGACGAAGATCCCCGCCGGCGACGGATGGCCATGCCGGGCCAGGCGTTCCTCCAGGCGCCGGCAGAGCGGCACCAGGGCTTCCCTGGCCTCGGTCAGGCCGGGCAGGTCCCGGTCGAAGGTGGTCTCCACGCTCACCGACTTGCGCTCCCGCTCGACCTTTACCGGGCGCTCGTCGATCCCCCGGGCCAGCTCATAGAGCCGGTGGCCGAACTTGCCGAACTCCTCCCTCAGGCGCTCGAGGGGCAGCCGGCGCAGGTCCGCGCAGGTCTCGATGCCCAGGGCCTCGAGCCGCACCGAGGTGGCCGGACCCACCCCATGCAGCTTCTTCACCGGCAGCGCCGAGACGAAGGCCTCCACTCGGTCCGGGGCGATGACCGTCAGGCCGTCGGGCTTCTCCCAGTCGCTGGCGATCTTCGCCAGGAACTTGGCGGGGGCCGCCCCCACCGAGACGGTGATGCCCGTGCGTGCCAGGCACTCGGCCTTCAGCCACTGGGCCATCCAGGTGGCGCTGCCCTGGAAGGCCTCCACGTCCGTCACGTCCAGGAAGGCCTCGTCCAGGGAGAGGGGCTCCACCAGGGGCGTCAGCTCGTGGAAGACCGCCTGGATCTGCCGGGAAACGTCCCGGTACTTCTCGAAATCCCCCGGCAGCAGGGTCAGGTGAGGGCAGAGCCGCAGGGCCTGGGCGGTGGGCATGGCCGAATGGATGCCGAAGGCTCGGGCCGGGTAGTTGCAGGTGGCGATGACCCCGCGATGCTCCCGGGAACGGCCGATGGCCATCGGGATATCGCGCAGGCTGGGGTCATCGCGCATCTCGACCGCGGCGAAGAAGCAGTCGCAGTCGGCATGCAGGATCTTGCGTGGCTTCTGCATGGCGGAACGCTAAGGGGGCGTCGGCTGGCCGTGTGCGGTCATCTGTCCGGCATGCCGACGGAGCCTAACCCAGGGCCTGGCCATTGCCGCCTCGAATCACCCCCACCCCGATGCCCTCGATGTCCAGGGCATCCTGGCGCAGGTCCACCTCGATGGGGGCGAAGTCGGCGTTCTCGGCCTCCAGGGTCACCCGGTGCCCCTGGCGATGGAAGCGCTTGACGGTGACCTCGTCCTCCAGGCGGGCGACCACGATCTGGCCGTCCCGCACCCGATCGGTGCGATGCACGGCGAGCAGGTCGCCCTCGAGGATGCCCACGTCCTTCATGGACAGGCCGCGCACCCGCAACAGGTAGTCGGCCCGGGGGGTGAAGTAGTCGGGCGGCAGCGGGCAGTAGCGGTCGATGTGCTCGGCGGCCAGGATCGGGCTGCCGGCGGCCACCTCGCCGATGATCGGCAGGCCCTGGGGCGGTTCCTCCGCGCCGGCCGAGGCCTGGACGGGCTCCGGCTCCTGGGCGGGCAGGCGAATGCCGCGGGAGGTGCCGCGGATCACGCGGATCACGCCCTTGCGCTCCAGGGCTCGCAGGTGTTCTTCCGCGGCGTTCGGCGACTTGAACCCCAGGGCGCGGGAGATCTCCGCGCGGGTGGGCGGATAGCCCAGGTCGTTCATCGTCTTGACGATGAAGTCGTAGACGTTCTGCTGGCGAGGGGTGAGGGGGCGTGCCATGCGACCTCCGCGGCGGAATCGGTGTATTGGTCAAGTATACAGCATGGCAATCCATCCAGTAAAAGGCCTGGCCAGGGACGACTCCCGGGTGCCATCTCGGGCCGGCGTTTGGGTGATCGATCGTCGCGCCGATCGTGTTTCAAACAGGTGTCGCTGCTGCGCATTGAGCAAGGCCTCGGCCTGTCATACACTCAGGTCATATTCAAACAGATGTTTCCAACCCTGGACTCGCCCATGGCTCAGCCCGATACCGTCACGCGCATTCTCGATACCGCCGAGGTGCTGTTCGCCGAGCGCGGCTTCGCCGAGACTTCGCTGCGCAACATCACCAGCAAGGCCAAGGTGAACCTGGCCGCGGTCAACTACCACTTCGGCTCCAAGAAGTCGCTGATCCAGGCGGTCTTCGCCCGCTACCTCGACCCCTTCACCGAACGCTTCCACACGGCCCTGGACGAGCTGGAAGCCCGGCATGGCGGCGAGCAGGGCCCCATCCCCCTCGAAGAGCTGCTCGAGACCATGGCCCGCACCGTCCTCGAGGTGCCCGCCGAGCGCAACAGCCTCAAGGTGTTCATGCGCCTGCTGGGCCTGGCCTACAGCCAGGCCCAGGGACACCTGAGGCGCTTCATTCGCGAGGAGTACGGCAGCGTCTTCACCCGCTTCGGCGAGATGGTCCAGCGCGCCACGCCGGAACTGCCGGATGCCGAGCGCTTCTGGCGCTCCCACTTCATCCTCGGGTCGGTGATCTTCACCCTCTCGGGGCTCGACGCCCTGCGTGACATCGCCGAGCACGACTACGGCGAGCGGGTCTCGGTGCAGGACCTGGTGCAGCGCATGATGCCGGTGCTGGTCGCGGCCATGAACGCGCCCTTGCCGCAGGCGGAGGAGTGAGGTCGTTGCGATGAGTGCCTGACCGGCAGCTTCAAGGAAGCCGCCTGAGCTACAAGCTACAAGGAGCAAGCTACAAGGAAACCCCTTGTCGCCTGCCTCGGGGGGGGTCACACTCCCTTGCAGCTTGCAGCTTGCAGCTTGCAGCTTGCAGCTTGCAGCTTGCAGCTTGCAGCTTGCAGCTTGCAGCTTGCAGCTTGCAGCTTGCAGCTTGCAGCTTGCAGCTTCAGATCACACTCCCCAACTCGAAGATCGGCAGGTACATCGAGATGACCAGGCCGCCGACCAGCACCCCCAGCACCACGATGATGAAGGGCTCCAGCAGCGAGGTGAGGGCGTCGACCTTGTTGTCGACCTCTTCCTCGTAGTAGTCCGCCACGCGGTTGAGCATGGCGTCCAGGGCGCCGGCTTCCTCGCCGATGCCGACCATCTGCACCGCCAGCGGCGGGAACTGCTCGGTGAGACGCATGGCGAAGTGCAGCTGCTGGCCGGTGGCCACGTCGTCGCGGACCTGGTCGACGGCGCGCTCGTAGACCTTGTTGCCCGTGGCGCCCGACGAGGTCTCCAGGGCCTCCACCAGCGGCACGCCGGCGCCGAACGTGGTGGCCAGCGTGCGCGAATAGCGCGCCACGCAGGACTTGTCGAGGATGTCGCCGATGACCGGGATGCGCAGCGCCAGCGCGTGCATCCGATAGGCGAAACTCTCCGAGCGTTTCATCCCGCCGCGGATCAGGAAGACGGTGGCCACGAAGCCCCCCAGCACCCACAGCCAGTACGCCTGGGCGAGCTCGGAGAGATGGATGGTCATGCGCGTCATGGCCGGCAGCTCCGCGCCGAAGCCATGGAAGAGGCTCTCGAACTGGGGCACCACCTTGATCAGCAGCAGGGCGGTGACGCCGATGCCCACGGCGATGACCGCGGCGGGATACCAGAGCGCCTTCTTCACCCGGCCCTTCAGCGACTCGACCTTCTCCTTGTAGGTGGCCACCCGCTCGAGCATGCGATCCAGCGAGCCGGACTGCTCGCCGGCCTCCACCAGGTTGCAGAACAGCCGATCGAAGTGCTCGGGATGGCGCTTGAGGGCCTCGGAGAAGCTGGCACCGGCGGCCACGTCGTTCATCAGCTCCTGCACCAGGGCGCTCATGGCCGGCTTCTTCATGCTCTCCGCCACGACCTGGAAGGCCTGCAGGGCGGGCACCCCGGCGCGGATCATGGTGGCCATCTGACGCGCGAACAGCATGATGTCGCGGGGCTTGATCTTGCCCATGCCCCCGCCGATGCCGCTCTTGCGGCGAATGTTCTTGACGATGATGTTCTGGCCGGCCAGCTCCTTCTCGACCTCAAACCTCTTGCTGGCGATGATCTCGCCGCTGACATGGCGCCCCTGAGGTCCCTTGCCGGTCCAACGCCAACGGTAGAGCTTGATCTTCTTGGATTTCGGCATGGTTGCGGTGGCCATGATCGTGATCCCTGCGTTGCGTGAAATCTTTGCCCGGCGGGCAGCTACCAGCGCCTAGCGCCGAGCAGCCAAGGAACGAGTAGCAAGTGACGAGTAGCAAGTAGAAAGGAGAAAGTGGAAAGTGGAAAGGAGCCCCTCTTTCTACTTGTTACTTTCTACTTGAGCCTCGTTTTTGCCGCTTGGCCGCTGATCAATCCTTCGTCACCCGATTGACCTCCGCCAGGCTGGTCAGGCCCTGCATGACCTTGAGCAGGCCGCTGCGGCGCAGGTCCGGGTGCCCCTCCTGCCGGGCCTGGGCATCGAAGTCCATGGAGTTGCCGTGGGTCATGATCAGCTTGCTCATGGCGTCGGAGACGGGCACCACCTCGTAGATGCCGACGCGACCCTTGAAGCCCTGGGTACAGTGCTTGCAGCCCACCGGTTCGTAGAGGGTGGCCTGCTCGACCTCCTCCGGGGTGAAGCCCTGGGAGAGCAGCGCCTCCCGGGGGATATCGGCGGGCTGCTTGCAGTGCTTGCACAGGCGGCGGGCGAGGCGCTGGGCGATGATCAGGCTCACGGAACTGGCGATATTGAAGGGCGCGACGCCCATGTTGGCCAGGCGCGTGAGCGTTTCCGCCGCCGAGTTGGTGTGTACCGTGGAGAGCACCAGGTGGCCGGTCTGGGCCGCCTTGACCGCGATCTCGGCGGTCTCCAGGTCACGGATCTCGCCGACCATCACCACGTCCGGGTCCTGGCGCAGGAAGGCGCGCAGGGCGCTGGCGAAGTCGAGGCCGATCTTGGGCAGCACGTTCACCTGGTTGACCCCGGGCACCTTGATCTCCACCGGGTCCTCGGCGGTGCAGATGTTGCGCTCCACCTCGTTGAGGATGTTGATACCCGTGTAGAGGGTCACCGTCTTGCCGCTGCCGGTGGGGCCGGTGACCAGGATCATGCCCTGGGGATCGTCCAGCACCGCCTCGTACATGGCGCGCTGCTCGGGGGTGAAGCCCAGTTCCTCGATGCCCAGCTGCGCCGAGGACGGGTCGAGGATCCGCAGCACGACCTTCTCGCCGTAGACGGTGGGCAGGGAGTTGACGCGGAAGTCGATCGAACGGGTCTTGGAGATCCGCAGCTTGATGGCGCCGTCCTGGGGCAGCCGGCGCTCGGAGATGTCCAGCCGCGACATCACCTTGAGCCGGGCCGCGATCCGCGTGCGCATGGCGAAGGGCGGATGCGCCACGTCGTGCAGCATGCCGTCGATGCGGAAGCGTACCCGGTAGCTGGTCTCGTAGGGCTCGAAGTGAATATCCGAGGCGCCGCGCCGGATGGCGTCCAGCAGGATCTTGTTGACGAACTTGACGATGGGGGCGTCGTCGCCGGCGGCCGCCACCTGCTGCTGTTCGTCGGTGATGTCGGTGGCGCCTTCGTCGTACTCCAGCTCGCCGATGGCATCGTCGACGTTGGCCAGCTCGTCGAGCATCGAGTTCTCGGTGCTCGCCAGGTAGCTCTCCAGCACCGGGCCCAGTTGGTCGACCGGCGCCAGGACGCCTTCCGGGGTCAGGCCGGTGGCGAACTGCAGCTCGTCGAGCTGGGCCAGGGTGGACGGGTAGGGCACGGCCACCGTGAGGCGGTGCCCGTGCCGGGTGAGCGGCAGGATGCCCAGCCGGCGCAGGATCTTGTCCGGAAACTCCGCCGCCGGGGGCAGGCTCGCCAGGCGCAGGGCATCCAGGTCGATGATCGGCAGCCCGTATTCCCAGGCGGCGGTCAGGGTGGCCTGGCGGGCGGGCACCATGCCGGCGTCGATGATGTGCTCCAGCAGCGAGACCTCGGCCTCCCGGGCCACTTCCTCGGCGCGGCTGGCCGCGGCCTCGCTGATCAGCCCGTCGGCGACCAGCCGCTTGGAGAGCCCGCGCATGCCGCGTCGGTTCGCCACGCTGGAAAGGGGCGAATCCTGGGGCTGGGGCGTCTCGACCTGTTCGGGGCCGGGGGGGCGGTAGTCGTTCATCGGCGTCCTGTCATATATATGGCAAGTACTAGCTCGGCACCCTGGATTCTAGCGCCTGAGTGGGGCACCCGCCCATAGTCCCACGACGCGGTTTCAACCTTTTCCTTGACCTGAAACAGGCATGCGTCAGTATGAGTAAGCGCATCAAGGAGTTACCCGAAAAGGTGACGAGCTTGCACGAAGGCAAAATGTAAATTAATGTAAGTATCAGGGTGGTCTCAAGGCTGCCTTGGCGAGGCCGGAGGCGGCCCGAGGTAAAAACCATCGCCAGCACGGGGCTGGCGATGCTTGGAGCAAGGGGTGGAGACGATGAAAAGACAAACGATGCAGCGCAGCATGAAGGCTCGTCAGGGCGGTTTCACCCTGATCGAGCTGATGATCGTGGTGGCGATCATCGGGATCTTGGCGGCTATCGCAATTCCTGCCTATCAAGACTATGTGGGTAGGGCGCAGGCCTCTGAAGGCTTGTCCGTAGTCTCTGGGGTGCAATTAGATGTTGCGGAGCAGGTTGCTCAAGACGGAGCATTGACTACTAATATTTCATTGTCCCCTACGCTGGATGGGAAATATATTAGCGGGGTGACAGTTGCATCGAATGGTGTTATTACGGTAAGTTTTGACGCTGGTGTTCACAGTGGTCAAACCATGACATTGACACCCACGGAAGCAAATGGTCAAATTACTGGTTGGACGTGTGCCGGCTTAGCTGATACGGCCTACTTGCCAAGTTCATGCCAGTAATGCGAGTAATCTCAGTAGTGGTTTATTAAAACTGGGGTAGATCTCCTTAAGTGAAAACGGCCGGCTTCTGCTGGCCGTTTTCACTTTTCGTCGGGTCATAATTTTCTGGTCTTAGCTTCCATTCCCGGGTTCGCGCCGAGCAAGGACGGCTATCCGGTAAGAGAGTCAACAGCTCTAGAGCAGCATGCCGTTGTGATGGAAGCGGCGATTGATGCCCTGAACACAGCGGTGCCATGTGATCTTCATCATGCTGATAACTGCCAGTTCGTTATGTGGCGCAAGTATGTGTATGTGCTGGTCATCAGCGCATAGGCATGTGTGCTCAAGAAAATTTAGGTGGTTATGACAATCTGCTCCCTTGTGTAGCATCCTCCCACAAATGTTCTGCCGATGGGGTGTTGAAGTGGCAGCTCCCCCAGTAGTTGAAAGTGGCGAAATCTCCTATGATATTCATGATGTTAAATAACTAGTTAAGGCGGGGAGCCTATAAGAGAACTTTGTGCAGTACGAAAACGAAAGCAGGAAAATCATTACCGCACGTCTACTTCCTCTATTATGTGCGGCTTACCATTCTATGGCTGAAGAAAATTCGAGGCGGGGAAGAGGTCGTGCGCTTTGTCTATGGTGGTGACTCCTTGGGAAGAAGTGTCTAGTAACTTTTCAGCCTGGATAATATTTGAAAAAAGGGGCGGGCTGGGCTCCAAGTGTGCAAATTCTCTGGCCCATGTTAAGTAACCCGAAATAGATGCCTCGAGACCAAGGCTAGCTGCTTTATTGAGTTGTTGGGACATGACAAGAAATTCCAGTGTATTAGAAATGCCCAAGGGGTTGATTACATCAGACAAGGTGCCAGTTTCCAGGCCTTGAGAAGCGACATGGGTTTTGACTTTCCACAGTGTCTGTAGGTGCGTCACCATAAAGATGAGCAAGACTGGAGTCGCGACTAAAGAGCCGACTCGGATTCCAAAGGTGTAACGGTTATCCCGCAGCCTGGTTTGATAGCATTGGCTAGCCACCATGCCGGCCAGCAAAATGAACCCAAGCCAGCTTGCCTGGCTATGATAGAAGGGAAGCTCCGTCATGGAGTGCAGGGTGAGCGGCAGCAGTAGTGCGGCCAGCAGCAGGCGATGGCCCTTGGGGCCATTTGCATAGGTGCGCCACAGTAACCAAACGCCGAATACGAGTAAAACCAACATGGGGAGCAGGCCGCCCTCGACGCCCCAGAAAAGCAACTCATTGTGAGGGTGGGAGAAGGTTTCCCAGATATAAGGTTCGACGATCGCCGGCTGATTGATGGGCTGGGCGGCTCGCCAATCGGCGAAGCTGTACAGGAAATCGTGCTGGAAACGCCCATAACCCCAGCCGAGGAAGGGATTTTCCAGGATCATTCTCAGTGAGTGGGTCAGGACGTACCAGCGGGAGCCGGAGGTGCTGGCCACGGATTCGGCACTGCGCAGGGATCCCTCAGACGGGTTCCAGAGCAGGTAGGCCAGCAGTGCACCGATAACCAAAGCGCCCGCCCACCATTTGCATACATTGCGGTGCTGACTCCATAGGTAGGCGAGGAGCAGGGGAATGACGATTGCGGCGGTCAACCAGCCGATGACCGACGCAGCAAACCAGAGAATGGCCGGCATGAAAAGCGGCGCCAGCAGGGTGACGCCTCGCTCCCAGGTTCTTTTCGCCTCGATGATCAACCAGGCGGAGACCGCGAGGCCGGTGACCAGGAAGCTGGCCAAGACATTCTTTTGCTGAAAGATCCCATAGGGATACTGGTAATTCACGTTATAACCGAGCCAGTTTCCCGGCTCCAGCCAGTAGAGCTGCGCGTAACTCAGCAGGGTTTCCAGCAGGGCACCCAGCAGGATCGCAAAGCCCAGCCACCACCAATCCCGCTGGGTCAGCTGGAGCTGCGCGAGCCCCAGCAACAGAATCCCGCCCGCCGTCACGCCGAGCATGCGGGGGAGCGCGATCAGCGAGGCCTCGTTCCAGGTCCACAGGAAGGGCAACCATAGGGCCAGCAGCAATAGCCCAAGGCCGATATGGAAGCTGCTGTAGTGGATGACGCCGCGAGTGGCCGGCCACATCGCGATGGCCATCATCACCCCGAAGCCCATCCACACCGCAGCGTTATGGGGCATGCGAAGGCCGGTGCCGCCCAGATTGGGGAAGGTGACATGCATCAGCACCGTGAAGGTGAAGATCGTGGTGCCGATGAACCAGGCGATCAGGCGGCGATTGGGAGCGGAGGTCTGCGTCATGGGCGGGACTCAGTGGAAGGGTGGCGCCTTGGTTTCATATTGTTACACGTGTGGCCAGTGTCCACCGTACCGGGGGGGTTGTAAAGGCGGTGAGCCAGGGATGAGGTATGCGGTGCTCTCGGGTTGAGTGAACTAGACTCCGAGGCATGCGTCTTGGCAGGGAGGCCGAGCCATGTCCTATCCCCATCTCGTCCATCATGGTGCCGCCCGGGGCGTGACCGGCAGCTGCCATCGCCTGCAGTTCGCCGAGGATCGGGCGCTGCTGGTGGATTGCGGCCTCTTCCAGGGAGGGGATGCCGTTGGGGCCGATACCCTGGCCCAGCATCGCGTCGAATTCCCGGTGGCGGACCTGCTGGCGCTGGTCGTCACCCATGTGCATATCGACCATGTCGGGCGCCTGCCGTACCTGCTCGCCGCGGGCTATCGCGGGCCGATCCTGTGTTCGCCGCCCTCGGCGAGGCTGCTGCCGCTGGTGATCGAGGATGCGCTGAAGATCGGCTTCACCCGGGATCAAAGACTGATCGAGCGTTTCCTCGATGAGGTCGGTGAGCGGCTGGTGCCCCTGGACTATCGCCACTGGCACGCCCTCATCGATGACGCCCGGCACCGGGTCCGCGTGAAGCTCCAGCGGGCCGGCCATATCCTGGGATCGGCCTATGTGGAGGTCGACTTCGAGGATCGCGCCACCGGGGGACGACACCGCACGGTCTTCTCCGGGGATCTCGGCGCGCCCCATACGCCCCTGCTGCCGGCGCCGCGCTCGCCGTATCGTGCCGATACCCTGGTGATCGAGAGCACCTACGGCGACCGCGATCACGAGGACCGCACCGAGCGCCGCGAACGGCTCGCCGCCGCCATCGACCGGGCCCTGGCCAACGAGGGCAGCGTGATCATCCCGGCCTTCAGCATCGGCCGTACCCAGGAGCTGCTCTACGAGATCGAAAGCCTGATCCACCGTGGCCGTAGCCCGCGTTGGCGGGACCTGGAGATCATCGTCGACTCACCCCTGGCGGCGCGTTTCACCGAGGCGTACCGGGCTCTCAAGCCCTGGTGGGACGCCGAGGCGCATCGGCGCCTGCGCTCGGGGCGTCATCCCCTGAGCTTCGAGAACCTCTACACGGTGGACAGCCACGACGCCCACGAGCGGACCGTGGAGTATCTGGCTCGCACCGGGCGCCCGGCGGTGGTGATCGCCGCCAGCGGCATGGCCACCGGCGGGCGGGTGGTCAACTACCTGAAGCGGATGCTCGGGGATCCTCGCCACGCCGTGGTGTTCGTCGGCTACCAGGCCAGAGGGACGCCGGGGCGGGCGATCCAGCGATACGGGCCGAGCGGCGGTTGGGTGGAGCTGGATGGCGAGCGCTTCGACATCCGGGCCCACGTCGAGACCGTCGGCGGCTATTCCGCCCATGCGGATCGGCGTCACCTGCTGGACTTCATCCGGCGCATGCGCCATCCGCCCCGCCACATCCGCCTGGTGCATGGGGAGCCCGAGGTCCAGGAGGCCTTCAGGCAGCGGATCCTCGCCTGGGCCCGGGAAGCGGGGCATGGGGTGACGGTGACCCTGGCGTGCGGCGAAGCCGGCTAGGGTGGGGTGGCGGACTCGCGACTATCCCGGACGTCCTTCCACGATGAGCTCCCGGCGCCTGAGCGACGTGGCGCAGTCGATGCAGTAGTAGGTCCGGGGCCGCCTGAGCCAGCGGTGCCAGAGTCGGCGACGGTGGGGGTAGATGCCATACCCGTGGCAGTGGGGGCAACGATGCTTCATGACGAATCCCTGCGCTGATCGGAAGAGGCGTTTGCCCATCTTCTTGTTGTCGTTGGGCTGGCAGGGATTCTGTCGATCTTGCGGGCGCGCCATAAGTCGCGAGCCGCTTCACCTCGTATCGGCGATCGGCTCCTGGGGTCGTACGAGATGTCCTCGTACCCTCAGGCCACCCATGTGGGGGGCTCGGGGCGGCGAGCGAGCCCCGGCCGTTCACTGGGTGCCGGTGGCACCGCCGCCACCGCCACCGCCGGAGGCCGCCACCGCCACGCCGACGGCGACGACGCCGGCGACCGTCAGCCCGGTGAGGGCGGCGGTGGAAAGCCCGGTGGCGCCGGCCAGGCCGCCCGCGGCGGCGCCACCGGCTTCGGCACCCGCGGCGGCGCCCGAGCCTGTCGCGGTGCCGGTCCCGGGCTCCTGGCCCACGGCGAGGGGGGAGGTCAGCATTCCTGCGATGGCGGCGTAGGCCAGAGCGGTCTTGAGCATCTCGAATCTCCCTTGGGGGCGCCATTCCGATGCGACCGGGGTCCCATGGGCCTGGGAGCCCGGCGCGTGCGCATGCCACTCAGGATAGACCCTCGGGAGGCGCCGGACCGTTTGTAAGAAAATCGAGATAAACGCGCCGTTAACGTGCGTGGCCACAGGGGGAGATTCCCCGTGACCACGCACGGCCGCGCACCCTGGGGGTTAGTCCCAGGTCTTGTCGTACGACTCCCAGTAGCGGCCCAGCTCGCGTTCCGCGGTGATGTCGTAGAGCTCGTGGCGGCGGTTGAGGCGGGCGCCGCCGTCGCGGGTCAGCGGCTGCCAGGCGATGGTCGCCTGGTCCCGGCTGGAGCGAACGAAGAAGGCGTCCAGCGGCAGGGTGATGTAGAAGGCCTTGTCGAAACCGCCCTCGCCGAAGTCATCCCCGGCATCGGTGAAGGTGGCCCAGGCGCCGATGCGCACCCCGTTGTCGAACTCGCGGGACATGTCCAGGGTCGCGCCGACGTCGCCGGCCAGGTAGCGGCCGACGCTGAGCTTGGCGAGGATGTCCTCCATGCCGGTGTCCACGTAGGCGGTGGCGTGGCCGGTCCAGGTCTCGTAGTCCCGCAGCGCGAAGCGCTGGTCGAAGTCCCGCTGGCGCACCCGGTTCACGTCCAGGCCCAGGGCCCAGCCGGCGTTGAAGGGACGATACAGCAGCTCGCCCCCGGCCCCGGCGTACATCATCTCCAGCAGGCCGCCATAGCCCATGGCGAAGACGTCGTCCCCGAGCCGCGCCGTGCGGTTGTACTGGAGGCTGGTGATGCCCACGGTGGACTCGGAGAGGTAGTCGCCGATGAAGGTGCGTACACGGGGCAGGTCGGAGTCGGCGATGTAGTCGTACTTGTCCAGGTTGTCCGCCACGGTGGCGGTGAGCTCGCCGGAGAACCAGCCGTTGGCGTCGGTGGTCACTTCCGCGGAGGCGGCGGCGAAGAGCCGGTAGAGGTAGCCGTCCGGGCCGCCGAAGTTCTGCTCGACCCCCGGGCCGATCTGCCAGGTGAAGCGCCGGGGATCGGCCTGGTAGAGCGACGAGGCATCGTCATCGGTCAGGTGGTCATAGGCATAGATGCCGTAACGGTGACGGGGTTCGGCGTCGCGGGAGCGGGCCGCCGCCACGAAGTCGTCGCGATCGTGCACGTCCTCGCGCAGGTCCAGGCCGCGGCCCTGCCAGCGGAAGCGGAAGGTCTCGACCTCGGGGGCCGCCTTGCCCTGCAGGATGCGCCCGGCGCGGCCCTCGCTCTGGGTGAGGTGACGATAGGTCATGGGTTCGCCGATCACGGTCAAGTCGTCATCGGCCTGGCGGATCTCGTGCACCCGGATGCCGGCGTTGGAACGCAGGTCCGCCGCGACGGTGGGCCAGTCCGATGCCTGGTGGGCATCCAGCGCCCGGGGCGGCGGATCCTGCTTGACCTGGCTGAGGCCGGCCAGGTTGGTGGAGAGGTTGATGCCGGCCATCAGCTCATTGCCGCGCTGCCAGCCGGCGCGTAGCTCGATGCTGTCGCTCAGCCGCAGGCGGGCGCCCAGATTGAAGCGGGAATCCGGTGAGAGATCCTCGGTGCTGGGCTCGTTGGAGTAATCGTTGCCCTCGTACTCGAGCTGCAGCAGTAGCGGGTCCCAGGGGGTCTGGTACTCGATGCCGCCGAAGACCGCCATGGGACCCCGGAACAGCTGGTCGAGGGCGAACTCGCCGCCCTGGTCGCCCCCGGCATCGGTGGGGCGGGTAGCGAAGCGATCGTCGACCCATTCCAGCGGGGAATCCCCATCCGCGGCATTGCCCAGGTAGCCCCAGCCGAGCCCCAGGGTGAAGTCGAGGTCGTGCCAGCGCTTGCTGGCCGCCAGGTACTCGGCGCCGAACAGGGTGGTGCCGCCGGCATCCCGCAGGCCCACCGCGAGCTCGGGCCAGTAGCGGGACTCTTCCCGCAGCCGGACCTTGGCGTCGATGCCCTTGTCCAGGTAGTCCCGGTCGCCGGCGATGCTCTCCCCGAAAAGGCGGTTCTCCACCGAGACATAGCGAAAGCCCACCTCGATCCAGTCCAGGGGCTGGGCGAAGATACTGACGCGACGATAGGGCTCGGTGCGGTTCCAGCCGATGGCGAAATGGCCGACCTCGCCCATGCGTGCCGTGGGCGTCTGCATCAGTCCGATGCCGCCGAAGTCGCTCTGGCCGGTACCCAGCTCATTGGCCAGGAGCGGGCTCGAGGCCAGCAACAACAGCGGGGTCAGACCCCTAAGCGGAATTTGGGGTCTGCCCCCTAAGGATGGTTTTGCCATAGCGTGCAGTCGTCACCGGGGAGGCGGCTGGCGAGGAAGGCCACCAGCTCGCGGTGGATCAGGTCGGCTTCGAGGGTCTGGCCGGGCCCGGGGGAGGGCAGCGGCGTCACGAGACGGGCGCCTGGGGCCAGGGGCAGGTCGTCCCGGTTCCAGGCGGCCGTGCCGAGTGCCTGGGTGGTGCCGTTCGGGCCGATGACCGTCACCCGGTCGAGGCCGCGCCGGGCCTCATCCGGCCAGGCGTCGACGGCCTCGGCGACCGTCAGGCCCGGTCGCCAGGGCTGGCGGCTGACGCCGGTCAGGGTCCAGGCCTCGATCCAGGCCGGGGGCCGGCAGGTGCCCAGCAGGCGGATCTCGCTCATCGCCGGATTCGCGCGCAGGTCGCCGGCCAGGGCCGGCAGGTCCAGGGCTTGATCGGCGCTGCGGGCGGGCAGCGCCGGCAGGCCCTCCAGGCGCGTCGACCAGTGGCCGAGGGTGTCGGCCAGGTCCGGGCGGCCGGCGGCGCGCAGGATCTGTTCCAGGCCTGTCATCTCGCTGAGCAGCCGGGCGCGCCGCCCCTGCCATTCGGCGGCGTCGCGCTCGCGCAGCGCGACGCTGTAGGCCCAGTCGAAGGGGGGCTGGCCGTCCGCCTGGCGCTCTTCCTGCCAGGCCAGCCAGGCCTCGACCAGGGTGGGGGGCATCCGTTCGGGCTGTGCCATGGCAGCGCCCGGGAGGGCGGCGGCCGAGAGCAGCGCCCAGAGCATGAAGTGTCGCATCTTGGATTCAGTCAAACGGGTTACCACCAGTGACGGGCGACCTGCCACTCCAGTTCGGGCGCCCCGGGCCAGGGGGTGGTCTCCACGGCCCAGGGGTGCCGGGTATCGGGATCACGCCAGAGGGTCGTATCGGTCGTTTCGCCCCCCGCCCAGGCAAGCGTCAGTTCGCAGCGCTCGAGCCGGCGCTCGCCGAGCGGCAGGGCGAGGCGTTCGGGGCGCGCGCAGTGCATGCTGCCCTCGGCCTGCACCCGCCGGATATTACCCGACGCATCGCTCAGGTGGCGAACCAGACGGAACGCCTGCGGGGAATCCTCTCGCCAGGGCGGGCCGGGGGAATAGGCGCTTCCGAGCAGCTCGGTCTCGAGGCCCCGCACGGCATGCAGGCCGCCATGCCAGAGTTCGAGGACCAGGCCGTCGCGGGCCGGCCAGTAGCTGACGTCGCCTGCCTGGGCGCCCATCACCAGCAGCCCCTGGACATCGTCGAGCCGGGCGCTCAGTGAGGCATAGGGCAGCTCGGCGGCGCGGGCGTTCGCCTCGCCCCGGTCGGGCCACAGGGCCGTCACCGAGGCGCCGAGGGGCGTCTTGCCGGAGCTGGCGCAACCGCCGAGCGATCCGAACAGGGCACACAACAAGACCGCCCGTAGGCGGCCTTGGCGCTTGCCGGTCGCTCGCGAGCGCGGCATCGATCAGTTGGTGCCGGTGGTGCCGCTGGTGCCGCTGCCGCCGCTGCTGGAGGATGCGCTCAAGGCGGCGCCAGCCGCCACGGCGCCGGCAACGGTGGCGCCCACCGTGACGGCGGTACCCAGGCCTGCCGCGGCGCCGATACCCCCGGCCGCCGCACCCGCGGCACCGGCTGCACCCGCGGCGCCAGCCGCGCCAGCACCCGCAGCGCCTGCCCCGGCACCTGCTGCTCCAGCGCCGGCACCTGCCCCCGCGCCAGCACCCGCGCCTCCTCCGGCACCCGCGCCTGCCCCGGCGACACCGGAGGTTTGGCCCATGGCGAGCGGTGAGGCCAGCATGCCGGCGATGGCGACGTAAGCCAGTCCTTTCTTGAGCATCTCGATTCTCCCTGAGGGTGGACGATGGTGTTTTGCCAGATGCTAATGCTTTTGATGGCGGGATGATAGTCGGGCCATCGAAAATTCATTTGCGAGAAATCCGCGCAATTCCATGGGGGTTTCGACATGAATGGTCCACGGAGCGGATCTTGTAAGAGATCTCTGACATCGGCCAACGGACCCGCTCTTGGCACTAGTGGAGTCATCCAATCGTCATGTATCATCCCCAGGCTGTTCAGAACCAATCCATCGGCAAGACAATCACTTGCGCGTCGTCGAACGACGACAGGCCTCGGGGATACGCCACGATACCTCGGGGCGGTAGCGTGTCTAATCAAGCAGTCCTTAATAACCTACAGGCAGTCCTGCATGCATCTTTCAACGCCCGTCAAACTCCTGGTCGCCGTGCTGGTCATGGTCGGGCTTGCCGGCTGTGCCTTCGCGCCGGGAAGCCACTTCGCCAACAACATGGAAACCGCCCCGGTCGATGACCTCGTGGATGTCGAGCCGATCACCCTGGGGCTGGTGAACAGCCAGGAGAACGGGCCGAGCGACGCCGCCCTGCGTCGCCTCAGCGAGGAGCAGCGTGCCGCCCTGGATGACTATGACTACCGGATCGGCAAGGGCGACGTATTGAATATCACCGTCTACGACCACCCGGAGCTGACCATCCCGGCCGGCGGCGAGCGCAGCGCCGTGGAATCGGGCAACTCGGTGCACCAGGACGGCACCATCTTCTATCCCTACGTCGGGCGGGTGCAGGTGGAAGGCAAGACCGTCGCCGAGGTGCGCCATATCATCTCGCGCCGTCTCGCCGAGTACATCGCCGAGCCCCAGGTCGAGGTGCGGGTCGCGGCCTTCAACTCCCAGGACGTGCTGGTCACCGGCGAGGTGCGCGAGCCCGGCCGCCTGCCGATCACCAACGTGCCCATGACCCTGCTGGATGCCATCGGCATGACCGGCGGCCTAAACCCCGAGGCGAACTGGCATGGCGTGCAGCTGACTCGGGACGGCGAGACCCGCACCATCTCGCTGTACGACATGCTCAATCGGGGCAACCTTTCCCAGGACCTGCTGCTCAAGGACGGCGACGTGCTGCACGTGCCCGACCTGGGCGACCAGAAGGTCTTCGTGATGGGCGAGGTCGGCGAGCCCCAGGCCCTGCCGATGGGGCGTTCCCGCATGACCCTGACCGAGGCGCTGAGCCGGGCGGGCAGCTTCAACGAGGCTCAGGCCGATGCCAGCGGCATCTTCGTGTTCCGGCGCAACCTGCAGCGGGACGACAAGCTCGCCACCGTCTACCAGCTGGATGCCCGCAACGCCGCCGCCATGGTGCTGGGCACCCAGTTCCGCCTGGAGCCCACCGACGTGGTCTACGTGACGACCACCCCGCTGGGCCGCTGGAACCGCGTGATCAACCAGCTGCTGCCCACCGTCACCGCCGTCTACCAGGTGACCCGCGCGGCCAACGACGCCAACGACCTGCGGGATGACCTCTGATGTTCCAGCGAATCCTCGTACTCTGCACCGGCAACATCTGCCGCAGCCCCGTGGTTGAGGCCCTGCTCAGGCAGGCCCTGCCCGAGCGTGACATCTCCTCCGCCGGCCTCGGCGCCCTGGTGGGTCAGGGCGTCGAACCCACCGCCCGGGAACTCGCCGAGGCCGACGGCCTCGACGTCCACGCCCACCAGGCCCGCCAGGTCACTCAAGAGATGCTGCAATCGGCCGATCTCATCCTGGTGATGAGCGAAGGCCAGCGCCGCGCCGTCGCCGACCTGGCTCCCGCCGCCCTGGGCAAGACCATGCTCATCGGCCGCTGGCTCGACGGCGGCAAGGGTCGCGAGATCCCCGACCCCTACCGCAAGAGCCGCGAAGCCTTCGAGCACGTGCATGAGCTGCTGAAGGAAGCCACGGCGGCCTGGGTCAGCAAGCTTTAGCGGCAAGCGGCCAAGCGGCCAAGCGGCCAAGCGGCCAAGCGGCCAATGCAGCAAGAATCAGAAGAAGTCAGCGCCGCATTTTGGACATCAGCGCATAGAGCATCTTTGAGATTTCGCGGGTCTCTGCGGCCCAGCGTTGCCCTACGGTCCTGCTGATGTATCCGATTTCCATGCCGATATAGATCTGAGCCCTGAGTTCGGCGCATGATCCTTTGGCATAGCTGAGAAACTTGACTCGGTCTCGATCGCTGTCACGCTCGTAGCCTTCGGCAATGTTGCTGGCGATGGATAACGCGGATCGAGTGATCTGGTCCTTGAAGCCGAATTCCCTGGACTGGCTGAAAGCTTGGAATACTTCTGCACATAATCGTGCAGACCGCTTCCAGACCAGCAAATCCTCAAATTTCATCGTTGCCAACCCACAACGCGTCACCGAGCCTTCAAGATAGCACTCCCCAGCTTGGCGGCTCGGCGCTCGGCGCTCGGCGCTTAACTTCGACAGTACCCCTATGACCGAATCCTCCCAGAGCTATCCTCAGCCACGTCCCTCTGCCGCCCCCGCCGACGACGAAATCGACCTCGGCCGCCTGTTCGGCCTGCTCCTCGATCACAAGTGGTGGATCATCGGCATCACCGCGCTGTTCGCCATCGGCGGGATCGTCTATGCCCTGCTGGCCACGCCGGTCTACCGGGCCGATGCCCTGGTGCAGGTCGAGAAGAAGGCCGGGCTGTCGAATCCGCTGGAGGACGTGAAATCGATCCTCGGTGAGGAGCCGTCGGCGGATGCGGAGGTGGGCATCCTGCGCTCGCGGATGGTGCTGGGGCGCGCCGTGGACCAGGAGCGCCTTGACCTGCAGGTCATCCCGAACCGGCTGCCGGTCGTCGGCGACTTCCTGGTCCGCCATGGCATGGAGCGGCCAAGCTTCGCCGATGAGAGCGTCTGGGCCGGGGAGACGATCAACATCGGCAATTTCGCGGTGGGTGAGCCCTTCCTGGGCGAGGCGTTCGAGCTGCGGGTGCTCGGCGAGGAGCGCTATGCGCTGAGCCTGGGCGACCGTCGGCTGGGCGAGGGCCGAGTCGGGGCGGACGAGGCCTTCCTGGATGGACAGGTCACGCTGCGGGTGGCCGAGCTCATGGCCGGGGAGGGCGCCACCTTCACCCTGACCAAGGCCTCGCGCCTGGCGGTGATCAATGACCTGCGTTCGCGGTTCAGCGTCAGCCAGCAGGGCAAGGACAGCGGCCTGCTCGACCTGGCGCTGCGCGATACCGATCCACAGCGCGCCGCGCGCGCCCTGGATGCCATCACCGAGGTCTACCTCACCCAAAACATTCAGCGACAGGCCGCCGAGGCCGAGAAGAGCCTGGCCTTCCTCGAGGAGCAGGCCCCCCAGGTGCGCGAGCAGCTGCGTGTCGCCGAGGACCAGCTCAACGCCTACCGGCTGGAGCGGGACAGCGTCGATCTCTCCCTGGAGACCCAGTCGATCCTCGAGCGCATCGTCGAGCTGGAGAAGCAGCTCAACGAGCTGGCCTTCACCGAGGCCGAGATCTCGCGGCGCTTCACCACCAGCCACCCCACCTACGAGGCCCTGCTGGAGAAGAAGGCGCAGCTGCAGCGCGAGCGCGACCAGCTCGAGGCCCGGGTCGACAACCTGCCCGAGACCCAGCAGCAGGTACTGCGCATGAGCCGCGACGTCAAGGTCAACCAGGAGGTCTACGTCCAGCTGCTCAACAAGATCCAGGAGATGAAGATCGCCCGGGCCAGCACGGTGGGCAATGTGCGCATCCTGGACGAGGCGATCGTCCAGCCGATCCCCGTGGAGCCCAAGAAGTCGTTGATCGTGGTGCTCGCGACCCTGCTCGGCGCCATGCTCTCCGTGGGCCTGGTGCTGGTGCGCGGCCTGCTCAACAAGGGCGTGGAATCCCCCGAGCAGATCGAGGACGTCGGCATCCCCGTCTACGCCACGGTGCCGCTCTCCGACGAGCAGGGTAAGCTGGTCAAGCGGGTCAAGCGGCGCAACGAGAAGCATGGCCACGACGTGGCGGCCGGCCTGCTTGCCGACCGGGCCCCCGCCGACACCGCCATCGAGGCCTTGCGCGGGCTGCGCACCAGCCTGCATTTCGCCACGATGGAAGCCAGCGACAATCGCATGGCGATCACCGGCCCCAGCCCCGGGATCGGCAAGAGCTTCGTCTCCCTCAACCTGGCGGCCGTCTGTGCCCAGGGCGGGCAGAAGGTCCTGGTCGTCGATGCCGACATGCGCAAGGGGCATCTCCATCATGCCTTCGGCGAGCGCAGCGAAGGGGGGCTCTCCGAGCTGCTCTCCGGCAAGGCCGAGCTGGACGAGGTGGTGCGCCAGGGCAAAGTCGAGGGACTGGACTTCATCTCTCGCGGCAGTGCCCCTCCCAACCCATCCGAGCTGTTGATGCAGGCGCGCTTCAGCGACTTCCTGGAGGAAGTGAGCCGCCGCTACGAGCTGGTGATCATCGACACGCCGCCGATCCTGGCGGTGACCGACGCCGCCGTGATCGGCAAGCAATGCGGCACCACCCTGATGGTCACCCGCTTCCAGATGAACCCGGTGAAGGAACTGCAAGTGGCCAACCGTCGCCTCGAGACGGCCGGCGTGCAGGTCAAGGGCGCCATCCTCAACGCCATGGAACGCAAGGCCGCGACCAGATACGGCTACGGTTACTACAACTACGCCTACAAGTAAGCCAAGTAACAGGGCCTGCTGCCAGTAATACGGGCAACATCCCTCCGTCCGACGATCTCGTCTAACATCGTCTTGGGGGCTGAGGCGTCAAGGTACTAAAGGCTGATAAAATCTCGAGTACCATGAACTGTTGTCGCTAGCCCTGTAACGTGAGCCTTCGTTCAACGGCACCAAGCATAACAAACGCCACGAACATGGGCCGCTCTGATACCACATTTTGAGCACCGCCCGGATCCTGGCGGTGTCAGCAGATGAGTCACTAGATGGAAAAGCAACCTCCAATCGTTGAGCCTCGCCCATACCCAAGGGATGACGAGATCTCCCTTGTCGACCTCACCAAGATCCTGATCGTCCGTTGGCAGTTGATGGCTACCGTCTTCATCGTAGTCGTCCTCGCCGCTCTGGCCTATGCATTGTGGCTGCCCCGGAGCTATGAGTACGTCTCTCTCTATCAGGTGGCCGAGCAGCCGGCGAACGGCGATGACCTCTATAGCACTGCGCTGGAGACACCCCAGAGCGTGCTGGCCAAGATCGACAACCTCTATCTGGGACCGGCCACTCGTGAGCTTCTGGCCTCAGCCGACTTGAATGGACTGCCTTTCCAGGTATCGCTGAGCCATCCTGAAGGCACTCTGCTAGTGCGGTTGAGCACCGTCACTCCGCCGGAGAATACTTCCCTCGTCGAATCGCTTCACGGCGAGCTATTGAGACGCATCGAATCCGATCAGAACGACAGGATCGAACAGCGCCGTAGCGTACTCGAACAACAACTCGACAGCATCGAGGTGGCCCTGGGGACCGTACAGCAATCCGATAGTGGCTCGGCGAGCGAGCTAGTGGCGAGCTACACGACACGCGCGGCCGACTTGCAGTCGCAGCTGAGCCAGCTTCGGGAAGCGCGGATCGAACAAGTTGCCGTTCAGAGCCTGGCTACCACTGGTACCAGCCGCAGCCTGATTATGGCACTTGCCCTGGTGCTGGGCGGCATGCTTGCGGTGATATCAGCTTTTTTCATGCATTTTGTTGGGCAAGTTCGCCAAAGCCTAGATGACGACATTCAGAGCGATGGCTAATCAATAGCCCTCGGCTTATCGAAACAAACACTATACAATAAGGGCTTACGTCGCCGTCGATAATGGATAAATTCCATTATTGGTAAGCATTTTTCAGTTTTGGACGGATGTCTGGCGATACTGAATTCGTTCCATTTCTGGAGAAATTTTTTTGCCAAAAGCGTCCATTTCTGGAATGCTGGGCCCGCGACCGGCTTGGTGATTTTCCAAATCTGGATAGCCGTTTTCAGTTCTGGACGAGTTCCGGCGATATTGACTTCCTTCCAATTCTGGAAAAATCACTGAGCATACGGCGTCCACTTTTGTAAGGTCCCGGATGATCAGATGAGCCATAGGAGGTATCCTTTGCTGGCCGCCAAAGAGCTTCTGCAGCAGTTCATCCGGGAGCAGGGATATGGACATCAAGCTACATAACCAGGCGACCACGACACCGAAGATCCGCGCCGAGATCCAGGCAGCGCCTTCCAGCATCAGCGATAGCGAGCTGGCACGCCGTTACGGCGTTTCCGACTCGACCATTCGCCGCTGGCGGTACCGGGATGACGCTCAGGACCGCTCGCATACCCGGCACAACCTGCTGGCTACGCTGACGGCTGACCAGGAAGCCGTGCTCATCGCGGCCCGCGAATTCCTACGTCTAGGCCTAGATGACTTGCTGGTGGTCGCTCGTGAGTTCCTGAATCCCCAGCTGTCCCGATCAGGCCTGCACCGCATGCTGAGGCGACGCGAAGTCCCAACCTTGGCGGAGCTTGCCCGACAGGACGCGGGTGGCAGCGAGGAGCCGGCACATAAGCGATTCCGAGCCTATGCCCTTGGCTTCGTCCATGTCGATATCAAGCACTTGCCGCAGATGCCCGACGAGCAGCAGAAGCGATACTTGTACGTGACTATCCACCGTGCGACCCGCTGGGTGTACCTGGAAGTGCGGCACAGCCAGTCTGCCGAGGATGCTCGATCCTTCATGAAGCGCTTGGTTGAGAAAGCGCCGTTCAAGGTCGAGAAGGTACTATGGGAAATCATTCACCGATCGCTTCACACGGGCGGGAGAGCGGCAACCGAGTGATCGTCACCCCTTCGATCGGTAATGCCAAGCGCATGGCATCCAACATCGACTTATCAAGCCAGGGCGGCCACAGACCAATGGGATGGTCGAGCGCTTCAACGGCCGCATCAGCGACGTGCTGGCGACCCGGCGGTATGAATCCGGTGAAGACCTGGAACAGACGCTGAAACGCTACTGTTGGTTGTACAACCACCACATCCCGCAGAAGGCACTGGATCATCAACCGCCCATTTCAGCGATGAAAGACAGGCAGACGAAGCGGCCGGAGTTATTTCAGAAACGTGTTATCAATCATGCGGGACCCGACAACTATTGCAATTAAGATTGCCCCAGAGCGTAATGTGACTGGCATCTCAAAGAACACGACCATGGCATCGCCGCACGCCCAACCAACAGCACAAGCCACCACGAAATACCTAACCCCGGATTCGATACTTAGCTCATGAAATTGCTCATCACCGGCGGCGCGGGCTTCATCGGCTCGGCCGTGATTCGCTATATAATCGCCAACACTGACGACAGCGTGGTTAATGTCGACAAGCTGACCTACGCTGGCAACCTGGAATCCTTAGGCGAGGTCGCCGACAGCCCGCGTTACGCCTTCGAGCAGGTGGACATCTGCCATCGGGACGAGCTGGAACGCGTGTTCGCTGAGCACCAGCCGGATGCGGTGATGCACCTGGCCGCCGAGAGCCACGTAGACCGATCCATCGACGGTCCGGCAGCCTTCATCGAGACCAACATCGTCGGTACCTACACACTCTTGGAAGTGGCACGGGCCTACTGGCAGAGCCTGGCACCCGAGGAACGCAGAGCTTTCCGTTTCCACCATATCTCCACTGACGAAGTCTACGGCGACCTTGAAGGGCCGGAAGGGCTGTTCACCGAGCAGACGCCCTACGCTCCCAGCTCGCCATACTCCGCCAGCAAGGCCAGCTCGGATCACCTGGTGCGCGCCTGGCAGCGCACCTACGGCTTGCCCACCCTGGTCACCAACTGTTCTAACAACTACGGTCCCTACCACTTTCCCGAGAAACTGATCCCGTTGGTGATCCTCAACGCCCTGGAAGGCAAAGCGTTGCCGGTCTACGGCAGGGGAGAGCAGGTCCGTGACTGGCTCCACGTGGAAGACCACGCCCGGGCGCTCTACAAGGTGGCTACGGAGGGAAAGGTAGGGGAGACCTACAACATCGGCGGGCACAACGAAAAGCAGAACATCGAGGTGGTCCAGACCATCTGTGATCTGCTGCAGGAACTTGCCCCTGCCGCTACCCCTTACCGTGACCTGATCACCTTCGTTTCCGACCGCCCTGGTCACGATCTTCGCTACGCCATCGACGCCGGCAAGATCGAGCGTGAACTGGGCTGGCGACCAGAAGAAACCTTCGAGTCAGGCATCCGCAAGACGGTGCAGTGGTATCTGGATAATCTGGAATGGAGCCATCGAGTGCAGGACGGTAGCTATCAGCGCGAGCGCTTGGGCATGGTTTGAGAGGTAAAGCTTAGCTATATCGCCTCACCAGATTTTTCATGGAAAGATCCAGTCGGCTGACACAAGGGTGTTATTAAAGACTGGCATCCCCGGTGTCAGTTGAACTGAGGAAGGCAAGGTAATCAGGAGCTTTCTTGGCTCTCCCGAACGAGCGTGTGACCGAGGAGGCCCGCTTCCGTAGCGCCTTGCTTGTAAGCAAGGGAGCAATCACACTAAATTTTCTCAGCCGGGTGAGTTCGATTGAATTCAGGTCGCGAGTGGTCGTCGATGCCGGCATGTACATACTCCTAACCTGCGCTAAGTTGGTTCTGCTGGTGGCAGCCGACCAAGCGATCCTCCCGGGCGTCCCTGCTTCTTGGTATCCAAGTCAAGGAGATGCTCGGGTACACAGTGCTTCTCATAGCAGTTGTCGGGCCTTGTCCCTGACAGGACAGCAGGACAGCCAGCCGATTTTGTTAGCCGCTTCCACTTGAGAATCTGTGCCACCGTGCTCTGACCGATTCAACGCCAGGGAGGTCTAATGGTACACATTAGCCTGCTGGAGATAACCAAGTTCACGAAAACAAATGCGAAACGCTAGGGCTGAAAACAACCTGCTTGAGAAGATATAATATTTCTGGTTGTCAAGAGAAATTAAGAAAAAATGATATATGTAAAGTATGGTTTTAGTTGGTATTTTAGTGTGATAGTGAATGGTAAAAATTGAGCGGTGATGTTGTGATTTTACATGTGGCTGGCTTAGATAAATTTATTCCGCCATTCATAAGGCTTGTTGAGGAGAATTTTAAAAAAGAGAGTCATCGGTTTTGGCTGGGCGGTGTATCGGAAGTGCACAAAATTGAAAGTAAAAAGAATGTCTATCTTTGTCGAGGCAGTCACTTTAAAAAGATTAAAGCATATATAATTCTAGTGCTGCAACTACATGCTGCACGCAAGGTGATGCTTCATGGGTTGTTCAATATCAGGCTTGTCCTATTGCTCGCACTATGCCCGTGGCTGTTGCCGAAATGTTACTGGGTTATTTGGGGAGGTGATCTCTACCAATATAAAAATGCTACAAAGACTTGGCGCTCACGGGTGAATGAAACCTTACGTCACTTTGTTATCAGTCGTATTGGGCATTTGGTAACCTATATTGAAGGTGATGTTGAGCTGGCTCGCCAGTGGTATGGGGCAAAAGGAATACATCATGAATGTATAATGTATCCAAGCAACGTTTTTGATCCCTCTATGATCGCTATAAACAACGAAAAAAAAAGGAATAATGGGCCCCTAACTATTCTTGTCGGAAATTCAGCAGATCCCAGCAATAACCACATTGAAGCTTTGGAGCGACTGCTTCCCTTTAAAGACAAGAACATTTTAATATTTGTTCCTCTCTCATACGGTGATCAGGGGCATGCAAAGAAAATTATTGCTAAGGGAAAAGCGTGGTTTGGTGAAAAGCTAGTGCCGATGACTGAATTTATGCGCTTTGAACAGTATCTTAGTTTTTTGCAAAGCATAGATGTCGCGGTATTTAATCATCGGCGTCAGCAGGCTATGGGAAATACCATCACGCTTTTGGGCATGGGCAAGACTGTTTTTATGCGGAGTGATGTGAGTCATTGGCGATTTCTGGTTGATTTGGGAATCAAGCTGAATGATGTTGAAGATTTAAGTCTGCAGGCACTGGGCGATGTTGAGGCGCAAAAAAATGCTAGCATTGTTCATTCATACTTTTCAAAAACGACTCTGGTCAAGCAGTTCTTAGATATTTTTGAGGGGTAGAATGGCTTATCTGACAAAAGAAGCTCTACAGGCCATGGGGTTCAAGGCAGTAGGCAGAAAAGTGAAGGTCAGCGATAAGGCGAGCATCTATAACCCTGAAGCAATCGAGCTTGGGGATTACTCACGTATTGACGATTTTTGTGTTGTGTCTGGAAAAGTCACGATTGGGAAATATTGCCACATTACCCCAATGTGCCTGATTGCTGGTGGCTCTCCTGGTATCACGCTCTCCGATTTCTGCACGTTGGCTTATGGTGTTAAGGTTTTTGCTCAGTCTGATGATTATAGCGGTAGCGCAATGGTAAATTCTTTAATTCCTAAGAAGTTTAAAAACGAATATCTGGCTGAAGTGATTATAGAAAGGCAAGTAATTATAGGCTCGGCATCAATTGTTTTTCCTGGTGTGACGATCGGTGAAGGCTGCTCAGTTGGAGCCATGACGCTAGTGAATAAAAGTACTCAGCCTTGGGGAATTTACGCAGGCAACCCCGCCCGTAGAATTAAAGATCGCAAAAAAGATTTACTCGAATTGGAAGCGCAATTTCTCAAAGAGCAGCGTGAATGATTCCATTTAATATGCCACCCTCTACGGGTGATGAAGAGCAGTACATCAAACAGGCGCTAAAAAGTAACAAGCTATCTGGCGATGGCCAATTCGGCAAGAAATGCCAAGCTTGGTTCGAAGCAAACCTGCCTGCCAGGAAAGCTCTTCTGACGCCATCCTGCACAGCTGCACTGGAGATGGCTGCTGTATTGATCAACATAGAGCCTGGTGATGAAGTCATCATGCCCAGCTACACTTTCGTTAGTACGGCTAATGCCTTCGTTTTGAGAGGAGCCAAAATTGTTTTTGTAGATATTCGTCCTGATACTATGAATATCGATGAATGTCTGATTGAGGCGGCAGTCACGGATAAAACCCGTGCCATAGTTCCCGTGCACTATGCGGGAGTCAGCTGTGAGATGGATGCCATCATGTCAATAGCAAATCGCCATAAGCTGTATGTAATTGAAGACGCAGCCCAAGGCATGATGAGTCATTATAAAGGCCGGGCATTAGGCACCATCGGTCATATGGGAGCATTCAGCTTTCACGAGACGAAGAACTATACCAGTGGTGGGGAAGGGGGCCTCATCATCATCAATGATGAGCGGTTTGTCGAGCGTGCCGAGATCATTCGGGAAAAAGGCACGAACCGCAGCCAGTTCTTCCGCGGTATGGTAGATAAATACCAGTGGGTAGACGTTGGCAGCAGCCATCTTCCCAGTGAGTTACAGGCTGCCTATCTTTGGGGGCAGCTTGAGAGCGCGAAGAAGATCAACGAGGCGCGGCTCGCTGCTTGGAGATTCTATGATAATAAACTCCGGCCGCTGGTCAATGAAGGCTGCATAGAGCTAGCGTCAATTCCTTCTGACTGTGCTCATAATGCACATATGTTCTATCTGAAAACAGTAGACATGGAAGAGCGTACGGCTTTGTTAGAGCATTTGAGGCATCGAGATATCTTGGCAGTGTTTCATTATGTACCGTTGCACACGGCCAAAGCTGGAAGCGACCATGGCCGTTTTTATGGAACAGATCACTTTACCACTACTGAAAGTGAGCGCTTGGTAAGATTGCCCTTGTGGTTTGGGATAGAGCAGGAAGTTCAGCAGCAAGTGATCGACGCAATCTTTGAGTTCTACCAGTGACCCCTAAAAAAATTGCTGCTTTCACAATAGGCCCTTTAGGCGCCGCTCTGCTAGGTTTTATCACACTTCCGATTATTACCTGGTTTTTCTCCCAAGAAGATGTGGGAAGAATGTCTATGCTTCAGGTAGCTATCGGATTTAGTACACTATTTTTTAGTCTTGGTCTTGATCAAGCATATGTACGTGAGTTTCATGAAGTCTCCGAAAAATCATCATTGTTGAAAGTTGCTTTTCTTCCTGGGCTTACCCTGCTGACAATCACATTGCTGACTGTACTAATGTTTGGTGATGCCTTGGCAGATTTGTTATTTGAGATTCCAAAGAAACATCTCAGCCTACTGGGAGCAATTGCTTTGCTTGCGGCATTTGTCTCTCGTTTCCTATCGCTAGTGTTGAGAATGAACGAGCAGGGTATTGCTTTTTCGATGAGTCAAGTTCTACCGAAGCTTTTAATGTTAGTGGTGATTGGTGCGTATGTGTTGATTGACGCTGAAAAGTCGCTAACAAACCTTGTGATCGCTAACACATCAGCTCTTGTTTTTGTATCTGTGGTGTTTGCGTATAATACGCGACGTGAATGGTTAGCCAGTGTTACGGCGCCGCTTAATATTCAGCTTCTAAAGCATATGCTTCGATTTGGTTTTCCGCTTATTATAGGTGGTATAGCTTTCTGGGGTCTCACTGCAATAGATAAAATATTTTTGCGTACTCTTGCAAGTTTTGAAGAGCTTGGTTTGTACTCGGTAGCTGTCAGTTTTGCTGCTGCAGCCACTATTCTGCAAAGTGTGTTTTCCACCGTCTGGGCACCTACCGTTTATAAATGGGCAAGCAAAGGCGAAGGTTTAGAGAATGTTAATAAAGTAATTAGATATATGTTGGCTCTTGTTGTCCTAGCATTCTGCTTGGCAGGGCTTCTTTCTTGGCTTGTTACTTTTTTCCTTCCGCCGAAATACACTGCAGTACAGTGGATCGTTGTATCCTGCTTAGGCTTTCCATTACTTTATACTCTGTCTGAAACTACGGTAGTGGGCATTGGGATTTCCAAGCGTAGCAGCTTCGCTATGGTGGCCGCGGTCTTGAGTTTGGCAATAAATCTGCTAGGTAACTGGCTGTTGATCCCGCACTTTGGTGCTTCAGGAGCGGCAGCAACCACTTGCTTTTCCTTTTGGGTGTTTTTCCTGCTTAGAACTGAGTTTTCTATATATCTTTGGAAACGTATTCCTAGGTTGTTGCTTTATTCCCTTACTCTTTCTTGCGTTTTTGGAGCCACTATTTTCACCTTGTGGGGTGAGTCATTAAGCATCTTGATGGCAGCTTATTGGACTCTGTTGCTATGTTATGCTAGTTACGCTTTTAAAAGTGAAATTAGATGTGTTGTCTTTTTTCTTTTAAAGAAGAGTCCAGTTAATGGAGCCACTCACATCTAATAGTGCCTTTCTGGATAAGTACCTGTTTCGAACTCCATGACGACTTTCGACTCCTTCAATAGAAATACGATGCAGTATTATTTTGATAACCAACTTTGGAGCTGGACCATCAGGGTTCAGTCTCGTAGTTACCGCGCGATCGATTGTGCACTGGGAGCACGCTATGAGGATTCTTCTCCTAGGTAAGAACGGGCAAGTAGGATGGGAGCTGCAGCGAGCTCTCGCGCCACTGGGTAATATCATCGCCCTTGATCGCCATGGTCACAATGGCCTTATTGGTGATGTCGCGGATCTCGAAGGACTTCGTGCCACGTTACGCGTGATCAAGCCCCAGGTGATCGTCAATGCCGCCGCCTACACGGCAGTGGACAGTGCCGAGGAGGAACACGACTTGGCGACAACGCTCAATGCTGATGCTCCCCGGGTGCTTTCGGAAGAAGCGAAAGTCTTAAATGCCTTCTTGGTGCACTACTCAACCGACTACGTGTTCGATGGAAGCGGTAACGCCCCTTGGAAAGAAGTCGATCTCCCCTCTCCGCTGAACCACTACGGGGCCAGCAAGCTCGCGGGTGAGCGCTACATCCAAGATAGTGGCTGCCGGCACCTAATCTTTCGTACTAGCTGGGTCTATGCCGCACGGGGTCATAACTTCCTTGCCACCATGTCGCAATTGATACGAGAGCGCGATGCTTTGCAAGTTGTCGACGATCAGTTCGGTGCCCCCACTGGCGCCGAGCTGATCGCGGACGTCACTGCCTTGGCCATGCCCAAGGCCTATCGCGACCCGCTACGAGAAGGGCTCTATCACCTGGCGGCAAGCAGGACAACAACCTGGTGCGGATATGCCACCTTCATAGCCGAATACTTGCAAGAGCAGGGCATTGCAACACAGGCCAAAGCCGAGCGCATTGAGGCGGTTCCCACCAGCGCCTGGCCTACTCCCGCCGCGCGCCCACTCAACTCTCGGCTCGACACGTCGAAGCTCGAACGCACTTTCGACCTGACCATGCCTCACTGGCAGGATGGCGTCGCCCGCGTACTCCGCGAAACTCATTGGTAAACAAGGACCCGACATGGCACGCAAAGGCATTGTACTGGCCGGCGGTTCTGGCACGCGCCTTTATCCCATAACTAAAGGCATCTCCAAGCAGCTATTGCCCATCTACGACAAGCCGATGATCTACTACCCGCTATCGGTGCTAATGCTGGCGGGCATTCAGGAAATTCTGATCATCACCACACCCGAGGATCAGGAGGGCTTCCAACGTCTGCTCGGTGATGGGAGTCAATTCGGCATCGCGCTGAGCTACGCCGTTCAGCCCAGCCCTGATGGCCTCGCCCAGGCTTTTCTCATCGGTGAGCATTTTATTGGTGACGAATCGGTCTGTCTGGTGCTGGGCGACAACATCTACCATGGTCCCGGACTTTCCAAGCAACTGCAGGCCGCCAACGCTAGGAAGAGCGGCGCTACGGTGTTCGGCTACCGGGTTACCGATCCAGAACGTTTCGGCGTGGTGGAGTTCGATGAGAACCAGCGTGCCCTTTCAATCGAGGAGAAGCCGGATACACCCAAATCCCCTTACGCGGTGACGGGTCTCTACTTCTATGACAATGACGTGGTCGAAATCGCCAAGCAAGTAGAGCCTTCTCATCGTGGCGAGTTAGAGATCACAAGCGTCAACCAGGCTTATCTTGAGCGGGGTGACCTCAACGTTGAACTGCTAGGCCGCGGCTATGCCTGGCTGGACACCGGTACCTTCGATTCACTGCACGAAGCTTCGGGCTTCATCGAAACCTTGGAGAAGCGCCAAGGCCTGAAAGTAGCCTGCCTGGAAGAAGTGGCCTACCGAATGGGGTATATAACTCGCGAGGCGTTGCTGGCACAAGCCGACGAGCTGAAGAAGAATAGCTATGGGGCCTACCTCAAACAGCTAGTCGAGCAGGGGGCTTGAGACATTCCATGGACGTGATTGATACTCGTATCCCTGACGTTAAGCTGATCAAGCCTAGGGTGTTCGGAGACTCGCGCGGCTTCTTCATGGAGACTTGGAACGCCCGCACCTTTGCCGAGGCCGGTATCGACGCCACCTTCGTGCAGGACAACCACAGTCGCTCGGTTCAGCACACTTTGCGCGGTTTGCACTACCAGATCAAAGCCCCTCAGGGAAAGCTGGTGCGAGTCACCAGTGGCGAGGTGTTTGACGTTGCGGTGGACCTTCGTAAAAGCTCGCCCACTTTCGGCTTGTGGGTTGGGGAGTTTCTATCCGAAGAGAATCAGCACCAGCTATGGGTGCCTCCTGGCTTTGCACACGGTTTCTATGTAACCAGCGATACTGCGGATTTTATTTACAAGTGTACAGATTTTTATGCCCCTGAGAGCGAAAGGTGTATATTTTGGAATGATCAATTTTTAAACATCGATTGGCCAATTGAAAAAGGAAGCTTTCCTATAATTTCAAAAAAAGATAAATTAGGTAGCTATTTTGAAGATTCTGACTATTTTGTTTAGAAATTGACGCGCCAAGATGACCAGTTCCTTGTTGAGATGCAGTCATAATAATTGTAAAAATCTTTAATTTAAGAGGAGCGCGATTATAATCGATTGTCGGTTCGATATTCTTTGCTGAGTTGTTGGTAGGTGAAGAATAAACAACCAGAGTGAGTGCCTATGAATTTGACTAACAATAGTGGGTGCTCGTTTAGCCGGCGCATGTAGAGTCCAGAGGATCAAATGGGCTATAGAAATCATTTTTAGCTGGCGGACAAGTAGCTTCTTTCGTAATTTATCCGGGGCAGAGGCGTAGTCATTAAGTTGCATAAGCAAGATACGAGAGTTATAGTCAAATCTGGTGGATGGCAGTCAGGCGGCAGTCCTGTCTGACTGATCGATTACCTGCTCCCCATCTTGAAACCGGTCGTTGTTCACGACCAGCTCCAGCTTGCTGAACCCCTTGATGCGCTTCTCGGCGCTTTGGAGCAGCTTGAAGACCATCGCCAGGGACCCGCGGTTCCGGCTCCGCTTGCTCCGCAGGCGAACCGTGGCGAAGGTCGACTCGATCGGGTTGGTGGTGCGGATATGCACCCAGTACTCTGCCGGATAGTCATAGAACGCCAGCTGCTCGTCCCGATCCTTGGCCAGGCACCCCATTGCGTTGGGATACTTGGCCTAGAAGCGTTTCAGGGTGCGATCGAAGGCCTTGTGCGCCTCGTCGCGGGTCTCGGCCATCCAGATGTCATGGAGGTCGGCCTTCACCCTGGGCTGCACCGATTTCGGCAGCTTACTCAGTACGTTAGCAGTCTTGTGGACCCAGCAGCGCTGGTGGTCCGTCTCCGGGTAAATCTTACTCAGAGCCGCCCAGAACCCCATGGCACCGTCGCCCACTGCCAGCTTGGGGGCCGTGGTCAGGCCACGCCCACGCAGGCCCGTCATCAGCGTCTCCCAACTGGCCGCCGACTCGCGGAAGCCGTCCTCGACGGCCACCAGTTCCTTGTGGCCCTGCTCGGTTACCCCGATATGATCACCAACAGGCACAGGCGGTCATCCAGGCGCACGTTGCTGTACACCCCGTCGGCCCACCAATAGACGTAGCGACGGTCTGACAGGTCCCGCTGCCGCCACTCGGCATGCTCGTCTTCCCACTGCTTCTTGAGCCGTGACACCGTGTTGGCTGACAGCCCCTTGGCCTGGTCGCCCAGCAGCGCCGCCTGGGCCTCTTGGTAGTCGCCGGTGGAGATCCCTTCAGGTAGAGCCAGGGGATCAGCTCCTCGATGCTGCGGGCACGCTTGAGGTAGGGCGGCAGCAGGGGGCTGTTGAAGCGAGCGCCACCGCCGCTGCGATCACGCACCTTGAGCACCTGCGCGCTGACATCCCCGATCCCGGTCTGGACCGTGCGCTCGGGCAGGTAGCCGTTGCGGACCACGGCCTGACGTCCATCGTCGAGCCGCTGATCGGCATACTGCGCCAGCAAGCTGGTCAGCTCGGCCTCGACGGCCTTGGCGATCAAGTCACGGGCGCCTTGGCGCAGCACCTCGTGCAGCGGATTAGCGACCTGGGGTTCTGGTTGTGAAAGAGCCCGGAGGCCTTCGAGGCCCGAATGATCGCTTAGATCGGTGTCCACGATTGCTGGGTAAAATAAAAAAGCTGGAACCGGAGCATGTCTTCGAGCACTGGGTTTTAATGAAGGTAAAGAGGTAACAATGACACTAAAAAGTGGAAAAATATCAATCCTGACTTGGAATAATTAAATGCAAATAATTGCTATTCAGGATCGGCAGATAAAAAACCATCTCGCTGGTTTGGAGAGGTTGGCAGAACGTCGTAAGAAAAATTTAGAGTACCACCAGTTTTCTATTTTGAGGCCAATTTTAGCTAGCTTAGTGAAATTTGATGTTCAACGTATAAGTAGTGAAATGAAATTAGCGGCACGCTTCTTATGGTTGTTATTGCGTCTTCCTCTCATGAAGCGTTCAATAATTATTCTTGGCATCGCCCCATATGATATTCGCATAGTTCTACTCTGCCCTTTTTTAGCTCGCCACCATGTCTATATGCATAATTCCTGGCCAACGTGGTCTCCATTGGCAACTAGCCCGAAGCCGAAGTACTTCGGACTTACTTGCAAAATCTGGCGGCATCTAGTCCCATCTATGGCCAAGGGAATTTTTTGTGTTAGCCAAGCGACAGCTGATTCGATTCGCTACCATTATCCGAACTGGCCGGAATGCACAATCGTAGGACACAGCATTGATGAATCTTGGATTATAACTCACGATGAATTAATGACGAAGGGCTGGTCAAGGAATGTAGTTTATGTCGGCCGCATGGTAGCAGAAAAAGGCATAGAAGACCTAATCAAATTAGCTACTAAACTACCAGACTTCCAGTTCCATTTCGTGGGGTCAGGACCGATGGTCGATACGGTCCTCAATGCGGAATTACCAAATACCCGTTGCTATGGCCATGTTTCCTCTCGATCCGAAATGGCTCGTATTATCGATACTTGTTCCATCATTGCACAGCCGAGTAAATCGACTAGCAGCTGGACAGAAGCCTTTGGAATCGGCGTACTGGAGGGCATGGCTCGGGGATTAGTGCCAATTACTACTGATTCCTACGGATCGCTTGCGGTACTTGGACCAGGCTTGCGGAATCTGGCTGTACCGCAAGATGATTACGTGTCACAATTTCTTTCTTTTGCGAGATCTTTCGATACCTCAAGAAACATGGCGTTGCGAGTCAAGTCCTGGGAACGTGCAGCTTCTTTTAGTACAGATGCCATCGCAACGATTTGGGAAAGCCTACTTGTGCGGACCGAAGCACTGGCTTGATGCATTTAACGGTCTGAATATTTCGTGAAATCAGGTCTGCGGTAATAACAGGCTTGTTGATAAAGCCGGCGCACACGCAACAAGCTTTAATATTTTTAGGGTAAAGAGCACTGCAGATCTTTATTGTATGCCTTCGCTCATTTTTTGGCGTTCAAGGATTTTTGCCACATTAAATCCGCACTTGATCGAGTTGTCGAGCCTAAGCATGTGATGGCATTAATTATGGCGACGTTACCACTAAGAAGAATGGTTTCCGGTTACAGAAATTTTCATCGTTTGTTACATTTCAAAATATTAAATATTACTTCGGCTTGCTTGCTAAGCCTTATTCCAGCATGTTAAGTGTTAAGCTAGGTTGGACACGAGATCGGCATCTCTAAAGAATTTTGAAGGCAGCAGCTTGGGTACCACGGCTTGCCGGTGCTCCTCGGTGTAACGGGGCATGTGTATCTCCTTTCGCCCCCTGGTCGGTTTATAAGAACAGTGTATCAGAGGGCACGACACTCATCCTGACACTGGGGGTTACCATGCTTTCATTTTTGCTCTTTCCTCAGGAGTGGCATGCATTGGCACTTACTGGTCTCACAACTATGAAGAGCTATACAAGGATTACGAAGTACAGGGTCTTTTAATAAAATGTAAGAATCATGACGCAATTGCAACGATGGCAGATAAACCATTTTGGAAAATTCCAGCATTGAAGTGGGACTGAAAGGAAAAGTAAAATGCAGTATTGCGACATCTAAAGCGTTGTTGTAAAAGTGTGAATATTTGATTTCATTCTTGGCGTATCAACCTTTCAGCCTTTAACGACTTGGGGTATTAATGCAAGAGATGACGAATAGCCCAGCACTGTCTACCCAAAATGACTACAATCTATGTCACGCTGAGAGTGCAGACGCTCATCGACAAAAGGATAGAGTTCTCTTCGTCACAACAATTGAGTTTCGCTCCCCATTTAACGGAGGTACTGTTTATTCTAAGGGAATTTATGAAGCACTTTGTGCTAATCATGAAGTTGATGTTGTTGTGCTCAGCAATGAACGTTTTTTTAAAAATGATAAAATTCATAAGATAGTTACTTTCCTCAAAGGCGTGATTAGTTCTACCCCTGTGAATGTAATTTATCATTCTGGATGTTCTAGAGTACTGCAACAAGATCTGAGTATTTATCGCCATGTTTTTGTAGATCATCTTGAGGCAGTGCTGTGGGTTCAAAAGCAGAAGGCTAAATATATATTAATAGCACACAATATTGAATACAAACTTGCAAATGATAAATTGAGAAATCCTGTCTTAAGGCAAGTCTTTGATCTACAGAAAAGACTGGAACGGTATGAACGTAACAGCTTTGCTCAAGCAGCTGGGGTTATCTGTATTTCTGCGACTGAAAAGGATGTAATCGCGCAGGTGAACCCACGCGTTTCGCAGCTTAGGCCCGCGTTTTCAGAAACTAATATTAGATACTCTCATTCGGAGATACCCCGTTTCGGTTTTATTGGCCCAGCCAGTTGGCTGCCAAACTATCGTACTGTACAATCACTAATTAAAGATGTATTTACAAGGGTGAGGCCCCCTTTCCAATTTGTACTAGCTGGTTCAGGTTGGGAAGCTGCCTCACTAGATTTTCCTGCGCAGACAAAGCATCTTGGTTTCGTAAAAGATATCAATGAATTCTGGAGTAATATTGACCTGCTAGTAGCACCTATCCAACAGGGTGCGGGGGTGAATATCAAAATTTGTGAAGCTTTGCATCATGGCGTTAATGTTGTTTCAAATAGTGAAAGCATCGCAGCAATATTCGGGAATGCGCCAGCACCGTCTAACCTTTGGGTTGCCGATAACCCCACTGAAATTGCGGAAGTGTTGAACGATATAGATATGCCTTTCGTTCGAAATCCTTGCGATGATTTCTCTCAGGCGGCATTGCGCCTTCAGCTGAATCAGTTTTTGGATGATCTTGATGGTTGATCTGTGCTTGCATATTTTTAATCCGAAGCATACTCGTCCCCTACTGCGGGTCTTCGCGCCAATTCTTGATCAATTTGATTGTCTTTTGGTTTCCACACCGACATTCGCTGTTGAAGAGGTAACCAGTCGTCTTCATGAGATCCAGTTACCGCAACAATATACGGTCATTGGGGTCGATAATGAGCGGAATGATTGGTCTGGATATCTTGCACTATTGAGGAAAACTCAGGCTGACACTTTTATCATTGGCAACGACTCTATCGTAAACCGCCGTTTGATAAGGAGGCGTGATGTTCTTTCATTGCTGAATTTGACGATTAACTGGGAGCAACCATGTCTTGTCGGGGAGCTTGATACAGCACGTGTTTCTGTCCCAGTGGATGGGCGCTCTTCCTCGTCCTGGGTATCTTCTTATCTTTTTGGCATGAGAATTAATAATAAAGCTGAACAGATTGCTTCATGGCTAGAATCCCGGTCCAGTTACATTCCTGAGAATACATGCAAATTTTTTATGGCGCATTTAGAAAAATCGCGACCTGAGCTTTTAGCTCTAGACCGTAACGCATGTGGCAAACTTAGTGCAATGTATCTTGAACGCCTGTTGACCGAGTATGCTGTATTGAATGAATTTGACATAGTTAGTCAATATGGTGGGAGCTGGAGTCGCAAGTTATTCAAGCTAATTGAGGCGAGAGTTTTGTGAATTTTTTTTGCATTGTATTATTTTCAGTTATTGCTATATCCGGGAATAGCGTTCCGGTCATTATATTTAGCTACGCTCTTTCAGCTGTTTTCTTAGTTATTTTGCTTAAAGCTGGTATCTTAATTAGACTTTCTTCTTTGTTGTGCGTTGTTTTCTCTTTTTTAATATTTATTCCGCTTGCTTTTGTTTTGCCTTTAGGGAATACACTGAAATTTGTTTTGGCTGTTTCGTCGATTTTAGTTGCTGCCATCCCATATACATATATCAAGACCCTTGGTCTTCCTACTCAACAAAATATCTTTAAGTGGGTTTTAAATATTTTTTTATTAGGCTCTTTTCTTCATGCTTCAGGGGTTCTTGGGGATAACATGGAGGTTTATAAGAACTTTGTTCATATGCCTCAACTTGGGAATCTGGCTCGTGAATCTTCCCTTTCTTTTTTTAATCAGCGATTTTTTGGTTTTTTTATGGAGCCTAGTTATTTTGCTGCTTATTTTTCTTTAGCTTGCTCTGCCTTGTTCATTGTTGGCGCTAGGACTTCCTCTCTTATTTATTTCTTTGTTGGTTTTTTGCTTTGCCCAAGCCCGAACTTTTTTATTGGCATTGCTGTTGTATTCTATGCATTCAGAAATATAATCGTTGCCACTCCTAAACATTTTGTACTGTCTACACTCTTTGTTGTTATTGTAATTTCTTTACAAACACCCCGGCTGATTGGTTTTTTTAATGATATCTTGTTTTTTCTCGATGGTGGTTATCGTTTGACTTCATTTTCTCATCGATTAATACTGCCTTTAGTGGATTTTGTTGCTGCGCATGGGGATGGTGAAATACCTTTAGACTATGCTTGTGTTAGCTCATTTTCATGCTCCCATTTTCTGTCTAAAATTCCTGTAATAACCTTTTGGTCATTTTTTTCTTTTGCAGGGGTAATTAGCTATCTTCTATTCGTTAGGGCTTTTTTGAAAAAATCATTTTTCTCAATAGCTTTGTTTTTTTTGATAAGTTCAATTTTTTCTGGTGGATCGGCATTTGTGCCCCATTTCGCTTTAATATTTGTAATGAGTGTTGGTTTTTTGAATGTTGTTAACAGGCATACTCCTTCCGAGCTTTTAAATTCTAAGTTACGGTCAGCAGAAAATCTACACGAGCGACGAAGCCTCTGAATGCAATGGATTGAGACGCAAGATTGAAAGGTATAGAGTTGGCGGCCTCAATGACCAAGTGCAACACATGACCCATCAGGTACAGTGTTGCCATGACCCACTGCTATCGACATATCTCTGCTGAAGACCGAGCCGCCATCATGATGATGCGAGCGACTCATTCGATCCGGGCCATCGCCACTCAACTGGGCCGTGCACCGAGTACCGTGTCGCGAGAAATCGCTCGCCACACGGTCGATCCCATCAAGGGCTACGATGCGGGCCTGGCTGAAGTGACCCCCTCCATAGCTGCACAGGCTATAGTGCAGCCATGAAGTGACCTGATCTTGCCCAACAGCAGTGGACACCTCGTTAAGACAGTACACTGAGACGAGGTGACCCATGGCAAGGCAAGCAGCTTCGATGAAGAAGACCCGTACCCGCTACTCCCAGGACTACAAGGCCGAGGCCCTGGCGCTTGCCGACCGTGTCGGCATCAGTGCTGCCGCCCGAGAGCTTGGTCTCCAGCCCAGCCAGCTCTACCAGTGGCGGACCAAGGCCCAGCAGCAGCAAAGCGCTTCAGCCCGTGAGCAAGCCTTGGCCGACGAGAATGCCCGGCTCAAGCGCCAACTGGCCGAGAAGTCGGAAGAGCTTGAAATCGCAAAAAAAGCCGCGGTGTACTTTGCCAAGAGCCTGAAGTGAAGTACGCCTTCATCCATCAGCATCGTCAGGCATTCAGCATCCAGCGGATGTGCATGTTTCTCGGGGTCGCTCGCAGCGGCTACTACGCCTGGCGACAGCGTGGCGGTGAACCGTCCCCGAGACGCCGCCAGCAGGCGGTTCTCGACCAGCGAGTGGCCCAGGCCTACGAGCGCCGGAAGGGGCGCTCAGGTGCCCCCAGATTGGCGCTGGACTTGGTTGACGATGGCCTGGCGGTGAATCGCAAGACCGTCGCTGCCAGCCTGCGACGCCAGGGGCTTCGCGCCAAGGCGGCGCGCAAGTTCAAGGCGACGACGAACTCGCGACACTCGCTGCCGGTGGCGCCCAACCTGCTGGAGCAAGATTTCACCGCCATGGCGCCGAACGAGAAATGGGTTGGCGACATCACCTATCTGGCGACTGGTGAAGGATGGCTCTACTTGGCGGTGTTGATCGACCTGTTCTCACGCAAGGTGATCGGCTGGGCGATGAGCAATCGGATGACCGCCGACCTGGCCGGGGATGCGCTCCAGATGGCGCTGTGGCGCCGTAAGATGCCCAGGAAGGTCATCGTACATTCAGATCGCGGCAGCCAGTACTGTTCGACCCTGTACCAGTCGCTGCTGACCCGGCACGACCTCCAGTGCAGCATGAGTGCCAAAGGCAACTGCTACGACAATGCCTGTGCCGAGAGCTTCTTCCATAGCCTCAAGGTCGAGGCGATCCATGGCGAGCGATTCGAGACCCGGGACGCCATGCGGCGGCAAGTGTTCGAGTACATCGAGATGGACTACAACCGGCAGCGCCGGCACAGTGCGATTGGGATGATCAGCCCGGAGGCCTTCGAGGCCCGAATGATCGCTTAAATCGGTGTCCACGATTGCTGGGTAAGATCACTACAACGAAGAGCGGCCACATCAGTCTCTGGCCTATGTGGCACCCCGAGCACACCCGGCATTAGCCGCGTAGGGTGTGCAGAAACCAGGGGGTCATTACAGATTCACTGAACACGCGGCCGCGCAAGACACTGGACTGGCGAACGCTGCTGGAAGTTTACTCCGAGGTACTCAAGAAATCCGTCGGTGGACCGAGCACCCTTCAATAGCGTTGCGCTTGGAACTTGAGACCGCCTAGGGTTAACATCATTATTTGCTAAGTATGAGTTTTATGAAAAGACCAGCTTTCAGTATTATTATGCCTGCCCACAACGCGGAGTCGACGATCGATGCTGCCATTGCGAGTGTTCTGCACCAATCTTTTTCTGACTTTGAGCTTATTGTTATAGATGATTGTTCAACTGATAAAACAAAATCTAAAATAAGGTCATATGAATATGATTTCAGGGTGAGGCCTGTTTTTCTGACAGAAAATTGCGGTGTTGCAACAGCTAGAAATCAAGCTATTGCTAGAGCAAAAGGGAAGTATATTGCTTTTTTAGACTCTGATGATTTATGGATGCCAAACAAACTTGAAAAACAAGAATTTGAGTTGAAAAAAGGAGCAGCTGTTGTTTTCTCTTCTTACCAGAGGTTTGACCAGAGCGGAGATAGAGGAGTTGTTTTTGCCAAACCAGTTGTTGCTTACACAGATATGTTGTTATGTAACTGGATAGGTAACCTGACTGGTGTTTATGATTGTGAAAAAATTGGTAAAGTATATCAGAAAGAAGTAGGGCATGAAGACTACTTGATGTGGCTGGAAATAGTTGGAAAATCAGGAACAGCTGTTGGCATGCAAGAGATTTTGGCTAAATATTGTGTTGCTTCTGACTCCTTGTCTGGGAATAAGTTAAGATCTTCTCGCTGGGTTTGGTTAATTTATCGACAACATTTAAAGCTGGGTTTTTTGGGGTCTCTAAAATCATTTTTCTTTTATGCGCTTTACTCTTTGTATAAAAGGGTTGGATAAACTTGATTCAAATATTCAAATATTTTTATTTTATTATTTATTACGCTTGTCATTATGTTTGACTCGAAGAGCTGGCGTCTATATGTCTACGATTCTTAACTTTTCGGCGTCTTTTTTACTAGAGCAAAGAGCATCCTGTTATTGTGCATTGGTAGAAAACGCTTGGTTAAGTGGGGTGTTGAGATAATTGACTTTAAAGCTATTTAAAGAATTATAATATCTGCGTTATCCTGAGTTAAAGCAATCAAGTGGCTCAAAATGATGCCTTCATTTAATGAATAGAGCACAAAGTACGGAGATTCATTCATGATCACGCCTGTCATCATGGCCGGGGGAAGCGGCTCACGGCTGTGGCCCCTGTCGCGCCAGCTCCGCCCCAAGCAGTTCCTGCCGCTGACCGGCGAGGACACCATGCTACAGGCGACGCTGAAGCGCCTATCGCCCCTTGATCACGCCGCACCACTGGTGATCTGTAACGAGACGCACCGCTTCCTAGTGGCCGAGCAATTGCGACAGCAGGGTGTCGAGAAGGCGCAGATCCTGCTCGAACCCGAAGGCCGCAATACCGCACCGGCAATTGCACTGGCCGCCCTGCAGGCCGCCGAGCACGACTCTGAAAGCCTGCTGCTGGTGCTGGCAGCGGATCACCTGATCCCGGATGTGGCGGCTTTCCACGAAAGCCTGGCCCAGGCCCAGCAGCTGGCCGAGCGGGGCCATCTGGTTACCTTCGGCGTGGTGCCGACCCATGCCGAAACGGGGTATGGCTACATCCAGCGCGGTGAGCGCCAGGGCGATGCCGGTTACCGGGTCGCGCGCTTCGTCGAGAAGCCGGACCGTGCCACTGCCCAGGATTACCTGGGGGGGGACGACTACTATTGGAACAGCGGCATGTTCCTGTTCCGCGCTCGCCGATACCTGGAGGAGCTGGAACGCTTCCAGCCGGCCATGGTGAGCGCCTGCCGAGCGGCCTTGGCCGGCGCCCGGCATGACCTTGATTTCATTCGGCTCGATGAAGACGCCTTCAATGCATGCCCGGCAGATTCTATCGACTTTGCGGTGATGGAGCGTACGGCCGATGCCAGCGTGGTGCCGCTCGATGCCGGCTGGAGTGATATCGGCTCCTGGTCGGCGCTGTGGGAGGTAAGCGAGCAGGATGAGCAGGGTAACGTGATGCACGGGGACGTGATGGTCCACGATAGTCACGACCTGCTGGTGCACGCCGAACATCGCCTGGTGGCCACGGTCGGCGTCGACAAGCTGGTGGTAGTGGAGACCAAGGATGCCGTGCTGGTTGCCAGCAAGGACCGTGTACAGGAAGTCAAGTGCATCGTCGAGCGACTCCAGGCCGAGGGGCGCGACGAGCACCAGAATCACCGCGAGGTCTATCGACCCTGGGGGATGTACGATAGCATCGACAGAGGCGGACGCTACCAGGTCAAGCGCATAACCGTGAATCCCGGTGCCAAGCTCTCGGTGCAGATGCATCACCACCGTGCCGAGCACTGGGTGGTGGTGTCGGGTACCGCCAAGGTTACTAACGGTGAAAAGAGCTACCTGGTGAGTGAAAACGAGTCGACGTATATCCCAGTGGGGCAAGTCCACGCCCTGGAGAATCCGGGAGTGATTCCGCTGGAGCTGATCGAAGTGCAATCTGGCGCCTACCTGGGAGAAGACGATATCGTACGGCTTGAAGACCAGTACGGACGAAACTGACAAGGAACCAACTTGAAAGTCTCTATCATCACGGATTTCTTGAACAGCGCAGCGACTATTCGCGACACGATTGATTCCGTCCTGTCCCAGACCTGTAACGATATCGAGAACATCATCGTTGATGGAGCATCTTCGGATGGTACATCGGCGATCGTTTCGGACTACGAGGAACAAATTTCAAAAATCGTTTCCGAGAAGGACAAAAGCATTTATGATGCGATGAACAAAGGTGTCGACCTAGCATCGGGAGATGTGATTGGAATCCTGAATTCCGATGATGTTTATGCGACCAACCATGCGATTGATGACGTTGTGGAAGAGCTTTCGGCGGGCGATGGGATTGAGGCGCTGTTGGGCGATGTCATTTTTTTGGAAACAACAATGCAGGAAGAAGCATCAGGAGCTATAAAGCGAAGTTGTTCAAGCCATGGATGCTTCGCTTTGGATTGATGCCGCCGCATCCCCCGGCCTTCATCAAAAAAGAGGTTGCACTAGTGTTGTCCATTACAAGACTGAATATAAAATTGGCCCGGACTTCGATTTATTGTTCGCCTTTTTTATGTTGGAAAGTCTCCCTACAATGCTTCCAGCTAAACTTGGGTAAGGATGCGCGTCGGAGGCGTCAGTGCTGTGGGGGTGAAAAGCTATATCGTCTCGACCAAAGAAATGCTGAGGTCGCTCAAGAAGAATAATATCTATTCGAACACGCTGTTCGTCCTCATGCGACTGCCTGTCAAGCTTTTACAGTTGAACAGGCCTTGATGAATATACATTGTAGTGGTGCAGTGGCTTTCTTGGAAGTTGGGTACTTGCAGAGCTTCCTGCAAAAGAAACTGAGGCTAAATCACTAAACGCAAGACCTGTCCCATAAGATATAGTTTTCTATTCCCCATTGCTGCCGCCACTTCACTGCTAAAGATCAATCCGTGATCATGTTGATGTGGGGCGCGCACCAGGTACTGTATCACGGACCTCGCTCGCCAAATAGTCGACCCTGTTAATGGGTACGATACTAGCTTGTGGGGCTACTGGACCCAATTGACTCGTAAACTGCACCTTGGCAGAGAGTTCGTAACCTCCTCCCTTCTGCCACTATGCCAATTTAGCATGAGAGATATTAGTATATCAGAGCTACGGACGAGGCATGGTGTGAAATTCGCTTGACGTACAGTGGCAGAAGGGCGAATTATTCACGATATCAAAAAAATATTTATACATGCGGTTGTTCTGATTTGACATTTTTAAATGTTGACAGAAAGCCTGGCATCTTCTGAGAGTATGATTTAATCTCGATGCATTTTGTAGTAAAATAGACGCTTAACAAGTCTGAGAAGTGGTGTTTTGTTTAAGGAGTAAAAGTGAGTCAAGTCTATCGGCGCCGCCACTCTCGGTGGTACGAGAAAGTCCTTTTGAGCCTTTCTTTTCAGTTGTTCGTAGGACTACCCTTTGTCATTATGCCCGGATCACTCGAGAGATGGGGGTGGGGATTCTGGCTGAATATGAATGAAGTCCGCTACAATACTTTGGTAGCTATCATGCTTGGCTTCATAACCACTGTCTTCACTCAACGCCGACTGTTGCGTTTTCCAGGGGCGCATACTGCAGCCTATATTTTGCCGTCGGTTACAGGGGTGTTTCTCATCGCCATTTGCATGCTTTTCTTTACAAGAGAAGGCTATTCCAGGCAAGTGCTATTTGTCGGGTATATTCTGTGCTTGACATGGTGCTATGCTAGCTATTTCGTGGGGCACCGTTTCCGTAGAATGAAGCTTGCCGTCGTCCCAGTTGGGATTACGGACAAGCTTCAGGCTACTTCAATGATTGAGCTAAGAATTCTTGAAAGGCCCGACTTGGCTGGGGTCCGCTACGATGGTATTGTGGCAGATTTACGCTCGGATTCCATGACCCCTGAGTGGGAGCGTTTCTTGGCGCAGTGCACGCTAGCCTATATCCCTGTCTTTCATATCAAGCAGGTTGACGAGTCTATTACCGGACGAGTCCAGATCGATCACTTGGCCGAGAATGAGTTCGGATCGCTGTTGCCTTCATCAGTGTATTCGTTTGTCAAGCGCTGCATTGACATATTGGCCATAGTCATTACCGCTCCGATTACAGTTCCGCTGATGCTGTTGACCGCTATAGCCGTCAAACTTGACAGCCGTGGCCCTGCCTTGTTTGTTCAAGAACGTGTTGGGCAGGGGAATCGCAACTTCCGCATCTACAAGTTCAGGAGCATGGTCAAGGACTCTGAGAAAGATGGTGCGAAGCTCGCTCAAACGGGAGATATGCGGGTGACACGTGTTGGTCGGTTCATACGGAAGACACGCCTTGATGAGTTGCCGCAGTTTTTCAATGTATTGAAAGGCGACATGAGCTTGATTGGCCCTCGCCCAGAGCAGCGTACGTTTGTGAATCAGTTCGAAAAAGAAATTCCTTTCTACATATACCGCAACGTCGTCAAGCCCGGGATCACCGGCTGGGCCCAGGTGGTTCAGGGCTATGCCGGGAACGCCGACGACACCCGCATCAAGATCCAGCACGACTTCTACTACATCAAGCACTTCTCGCTCTGGCTGGACCTGCTGATCGTCTTCAAGACGATCAAGACCATCCTGACGGGCTTCGGGGCCCGCTAGTCGTTTACCCCACGGAAGGAAGACACGATGACGATCCTGGTAACCGGGGGAGCCGGATACATCGGCTCGCACATGGCGCTCTCGCTGCTGGAGAAGGGCCACGAGGTGGTGGTGCTCGACAACTTCGCCAATGCCTCGCCGGAATCCCTGCGGCGTGTCGAGACGCTGACGGGGCGCCGCGTGACCCTGGTGGAGGGCGACATCCGCGACCGGCCCCTGCTGGATGAGCTGTTCACGGCCCACGCGGTCACCGACGTGCTGCACTTCGCCGGGCTCAAGGCCGTGGGCCAGAGCGTCGAGCAGCCCCTGCGCTACTACGACAACAACGTCGCCGGCACCCTCACGCTGTGCCAGGCCATGGAGGCGGCGGGCGTCCGCCGGCTGGTGTTCAGTTCCTCGGCCACCGTCTACGGCGACGTGGCCACCATGCCGATCCACGAGGGGGTGCCCACCGGAACGCCCACCAATCCCTATGGGCGCTCCAAGCTGATGGTCGAGGAGCTGCTGCGGGACCTGGCCCGCGCCGACGATCGGTGGTCCATCGCCCTGCTGCGCTATTTCAATCCGGTGGGAGCCCACGAGAGCGGCCTCATCGGCGAGGATCCCAACGACCTGCCCAACAATCTGGTACCCTTCATCGCCCAGGTGGCGGTGGGGCGTCGCGAGGCGCTCTCGGTGTTCGGGAATGACTATCCGACCCCGGACGGCACCGGCGTCCGCGACTACATCCATGTGATGGACCTGGTGGAAGGGCACCTGGCGGCCATGCGGGCCATCGAGCGTGCACCGGGGGTCGGCATCTGGAACCTGGGCACCGGGCGCGGCTACTCCGTGCTGGAGATGGTCAGGGCCTTCGAGGCCGCCTCCGGTCGCGAGGTCCCCTATCGCTTCGCCCCGCGGCGGGACGGCGATATTGCCGAGTGCTGGGCGGATCCGCGCAAGGCCCGGCTCGAGCTGGACTGGCAGGCCAGCCGTGACCTCGACGCCATGATGGCCGACACCTGGCGTTGGCAGTCTCGCAATCCCCGGGGCTATCGCTCGGCCTGAGGGCCGCGTCCCGACGAGGCGAGGCTCACCACAAGACACATCGAACGGATCCATGGCTGCAGAACTTTCTTCCCATCCCCCCCTGGCGGAGCGCTACTCCAGCCTCGTCGCCCTGCTGTGCGGGGCCCTGGCCCTCACCGTGCCCAGCGGCTATTCCATCGGCCCCGTCCTGCTGTTGCTGGCGAGCCTCTCCCTGGTGTTCCGACGCCCGGCGGTCAGGCTCGACGGCCAGGACAGGGCCATCCTGGCGGTGCTGCTGGGCTACGCCGCCCTGCAGATCCTGTTCGCCGGCCTGCACAATGAAGGCAGCAGTGGCCTGGCGGATCCCCTGCGCTTCCTGCTCGCCGTGCCCGTGCTGATATGGCTGCTCGCGCATCCGCCCCGGCTGGGCTGGCTGTGGGCTGGCTTCGCGCTCGGGGCGATGGGGGCGGGAGCCTTCGCCGCCTGGCAGAAGTTCGCCCTGGGCCTGCCGCGGCCCGATGGCTTCAGCCATGCCATCCAGTTCGGCAACCTCAGCGTGTTGCTGGCCACCCTGTGCCTGGCGGGGCTGGGCTGGGCGAGCACCCAGGCCCGTCGCGGGGCCTGGTGCCTGGTGCTGGGCCTCGGCGCCCTGGGCGGTCTCATGGGCTCCATCCTCTCCGGGAGCCGGGGGGGCTGGGTTGCCCTGCTGCCCATGCTGGTCGTAGTGCTGGCGGCGTTCGCCCGACGGTTCTCCTGGAAGGCCTGGGGGGCGCTGATCGGGGCGGGCATGGTGCTGGCCGCCCTGGCCTGGGCGACCCCGCAGACGGGCATCCAGAAGCGCTACGACCAGGCCGTCGCCGAGATTACCCAGTACGCCACCGGCGAGCGCATCTCCACCTCCATCGGCCGGCGATTCGACATGTGGAAGGGCGCCGTCCACCTCTTCCAGGAGAAGCCGCTGCTGGGCTGGGGAGAGTCCGCCTACCGGCCGGCCATGCAGGCCCTGGCCGAGGAGGGGCGGGTGCATCCCGATGTGGGGGCTTACGACCATGCCCACAACGAGTTCTTCGATCGTGCCGCCAAGCAGGGGACCGTGGGGCTGCTGGGCCTGCTGGCCCTGTACGGGGTGCCCCTGCTGCTCTTCGGGCGCGGCCTGTGGTCCCATGACGTCGGCCGGCGAGCCCTGGCGGCGGCGGGCTGCCTGTTGCCGGTCGGCTTCATGGGGTTCGGCCTGACCCAGAGTTTCCTGGCCCACAACAGCGGCGTGACGGTCTATGCGTTCTGGCTGGTCCTGTTGTGGAGCGCCTTTCGCCATGTCGCCCCACGTGAGGCGCCGGCTCCCCTGCGGGGCCGGGCCGTCATGGAGTGACGGCCGTCCTGGCCGAATCAACCAGCCCCGATGATGACGATCTAGACGCGAGTGGGAGCTTAAGGAATGAAAATCACGATCTTCGGCACGGGCTATGTGGGCCTGGTCACCGGTACCTGCCTGGCCGACGTGGGCCATGACGTGGTCTGCATGGATGTGGATGCCGCCAAGGTGGCCCGGCTCGAGGCCGGCGAGATCCCGATCTACGAGCCCGGGCTCGAGACCCTGGTGCGTCACAACATGGAAGAAGGGCGGCTGCGCTTCACCACCGACGCCGAGGCGGCGGTGCGTTTCGGGACCCTGCAGTTCATCGCCGTTGGCACGCCCCCCGACGAGGACGGCAGCGCCGATCTCCAGTACGTGCTGGCCGTGGCCGAGACCATCGGCCGCCACATGACCGACGAGGTGGTGGTGGTCGACAAGTCCACGGTGCCGGTGGGCACCGCCGACCGCGTGCGCGACACCATCGCGCGGGTGCTGGACGAGCGGGGCGAGTCCCTGGCGTTCGAGGTCTGCTCCAACCCCGAGTTCCTCAAGGAAGGCAACGCCATCGAGGACTTCACCCAGGGGGCGCGGATCATCGTCGGCACCGAATCCGAATGGGTGAAGGGGCTCATGCGGGAGTGCTATGGGCCCTACATCCGGCTTCAGGAAAAGCTGATGTTCATGGACGTGCGGGCTGCGGAGCTCACCAAGTACGCCGCCAACGCCATGCTGGCCACCAAGATCAGCTTCATGAACGAGATCGCCAACCTGGCCGAGCGGCTGGGGGCGGACGTGGAGCAGGTGCGCCGGGGCATCGGCTCCGATCCCCGCATCGGCTACCACTTCATCTACCCAGGCTGCGGCTATGGCGGCTCCTGCTTCCCCAAGGACGTCCAGGCCCTGGCGCGCACCGCCGGCGACGTCGACTACTCGGCGGACCTGCTGCAGGCGGTGGAGGCGGTCAACCAGCGCCAGAAGCAGACGCTGTTCGCCAAGCTCTCCCGGGCCTTCGACGGCCAGCTGGCCGGGCGCACCATCGCGCTCTGGGGGCTGTCCTTCAAGCCCAACACCGACGACATGCGCGACGCCCCGAGCCGCACCCTGATGGAGGCGCTGTGGGCCGCCGGCGCCCGGGTCCGGGCCTATGATCCCGAGGCGATGGACGAGTGCCGGCGGATCTACGGGGAGCGCGACGACCTCGTGCTGGTCGCCGATCGCCAGCAGGCGGTGGCGGGCGCCGACGCCCTGGTGATCTGCACGGAGTGGAAGGTGTTCCGCACCGTGGACTTCGCCTGGCTCAAGGACGAGCTGGCCATGCCGGTGATCGTCGATGGCCGTAACCTCTTCGATCCGGCCACGGTCCAGGGGCATGGGCTGATGTACTTTGCGGTGGGGCGGGGGAACTCCTTGCAGGAGGAATTGCCCCGCCTCGCGGGCTTTTGATTCGGGAGAAGCCAGTGAATGCATGAACAACATAAGGCTTTAACTCCGAGGATAGCTGGCCTCGGGTTTCCAATTTTTCGAAATTTATCGACAGGTTTCTGGTTGGGTGCCTAAAAATTTAGGCAGTCCACAACGCCGGTCTCAGTTGGCTTTTCTCGTTTCCATCTTCTCATTATTGGCTAGGTGTGAATTTGAAGGTTTTGGTAAGTGATGAGATGCGTGCTCGCTTGATCCAGGGCGTTCAAACTACGGCGTTCAAGGTGCTCGACATTTATCGGCGTGATTTCGAGGTGGAGACCAAGGCCGACGAGAGCCCGCTCACCGAGGCGGACATGGCCTCGCACCGTGCCCTTGTGGCGCTGCTCGAGGCATTGACGCCAGAGGTGCCGATCCTCTCCGAGGAGTCCGGGGAAATTCCCTTCGAGACACGCCAGGCCTGGCATCGCTACTGGCTGATCGACCCCCTCGACGGCACCAAGGAGTTCATCAAGAAGAACGGCGAGTTCACCCTCAACGTGGCGCTGGTCGAGGACGGGGTGCCGGTGTTCGGCATCGTGCATGCCCCGGTGCTGGAAACGACCTGGTGGGGCCAGTCGGGGCAGGGGGCCTGGAAACAGGTGGGTGGCGAGGCGTCGGCCATCCGGGTGAGGCAGCTGCCGGATCCCGAGGTGTCGCCCTGGAAGATCGTGGGCAGCCGCTCCCATGGCTCCGCCGAGTTCGAAGCCTTCTGTGCCCAGCTCCCGGCCCACGAGCGCGTGTTCATGGGCAGCTCCTTGAAGCTGTGCCTGGTGGCGGAGGGCGCCGCGGACCTTTATCCGCGCCTGGCGCCCACCAGCGAGTGGGACACCGCCGCGGCCCAGGCTGTGGTGACCGCCGCCGGAGGGGAGGTACTGAACGCCCATAGCCTCGAGCCACTGCGCTACAACCAGCAGGACAGCCTATTGAATCCCTTCTTCATCGTATGCTGTCAACGGGATGAGCGCTGGGAAAAGGCTCTGCGATATGGCTTGAATCTCCGCTTATGACGCATCGAGTTAGTTAGATAATCCTGCTCCATAGTCGCATGGTCGAGGCATCCAGCGCTGCGTCGTTCGATAGCGTATCGTTACATCCTCCAGTGGCGGGCCACTCGAGCACGACGAGGCCGGTAAGGGTGAGCACTCCATGCGGCGTCCTCTGCACAGGGAGCGGGATCATGACAAATCGAGCGGCGCCGATTGCCCACCAGCGCGCGGAGCATCCACAGAAAGACGAACATCGCAAGCTGCCCTACGAGTTCCGCGAGCATGACAGCAAGGCCGAGGTGGTGTGGAACCGCACGAGCGTGACCGCGGCTATGCGCGAGAAACTCAATGGGCATGCCGGCAAGTGCGTTTGGTTCACCGGGCTTTCCGGTTCCGGAAAATCGAGCCTGGCCAATGCCCTGGAGGTCGAGCTCAACCGCCAAGGCTATCACACCATGCTGTTAGACGGTGACAACATTCGCCATGGCCTGTGCAAGGACCTGGGCATGGGCGAGGCCGACCGTACCGAGAACATCCGCCGGGTAGGAGAAGTGGCCAGGCTGTTCGCCGAGGCGGGCGTTATCGTGATCACCGCCTTCATCTCGCCGTTTCGCACCGACCGTGAGACGGTCCGGCGGCTATTCGATGAAGGCGACTTCATCGAGGTCCACGTGGACACGCCGCTGGACATCTGCGAGCAGCGGGACCCCAAAGGCCTTTACCAGAAGGCACGGGAGGGCAAGATCCGGGACTTCACCGGCATCAACAGTCCCTATGAGGTTCCCACCCGGGCCGAACTGACGCTTAACACCGCATATATGAGCCAACAGGAGGCAGTTGGTCAGTTGCTCAAGCTCGTATAGGGGCATGCCGACTCTCTTGGCCATGGAGCGCCTTTCGCCATGTCGCCCCACGTGAGGCGCCGGCTCCCCTGGGGGGCCGGGCCGTCATGGAGTGACGGCCGTCCTGGCCGAATCAGCCACCCCCGATGATGACGATCTAGACGCGAGTTGGAGCTTAAGGAATGAAAATCACGATCTTCGGCACGGGCTATGTGGGCCTGGTCACCGGTACCTGCCTGGCCGACGTGGGCCATGACGTCGTCTGCATGGACGTGGATGCCGACAAGGTGGCTCGGCTCGAGGCCGGCGAGATCCCGATCTACGAGCCCGGCCTCGAGACGCTGGTGCGGCACAACATGGCAGAAGGGCGGCTGCGCTTCACCACCGACGCCGAGGCGGCGGTGCGCTTCGGGACCCTGCAGTTCATCGCCGTGGGCACGCCCCCCGACGAGGACGGCAGCGCCGATCTCCAGTACGTGCTGGCCGTGGCCGAGACCATCGGCCGCCACATGACCGACGAGGTGGTGGTGGTCGACAAGTCCACGGTGCCGGTGGGCACCGCCGACCGCGTGCGCGACACCATCGCGCGGGTGCTGGACGAGCGGGGCGAGTCCCTGGCGTTCGAGGTCTGCTCCAACCCCGAGTTCCTCAAGGAAGGCAACGCCATCGAGGACTTCACCCAGGGGGCGCGGATCATCGTCGGCACCGAATCCGAATGGGTGAAGGGGCTCATGCGGGAGTGCTATGGGCCCTACATCCGGCTTCAGGAAAAGCTGATGTTCATGGACGTGCGGGCTGCGGAGCTCACCAAGTACGCCGCCAACGCCATGCTGGCCACCAAGATCAGCTTCATGAACGAGATCGCCAACCTGGCCGAGCGGCTGGGGGCGGACGTGGAGCAGGTGCGCCGGGGCATCGGCTCCGACCCCCGCATCGGCTACCACTTCATCTACCCGGGCTGCGGCTATGGGGGCTCCTGTTTCCCCAAGGACGTCCAGGCCCTGGCCCGCACCGCGGGTGACGTCGACTACCCGGCGGACCTGCTGCAGGCGGTGGAGGCGGTCAACCACCGCCAGAAGCAGACGCTGTTCGCCAAGCTCTCCCGCGCCTTCGACGGCCAGCTGGCCGGGCGCACCATCGCGGTCTGGGGGCTGTCCTTCAAGCCCAACACCGACGACATGCGCGACGCCCCGAGCCGCACCCTGATGGAGGCCCTGTGGGCCGCCGGCGCCCGGGTCCGGGCCTATGATCCCGAGGCCATGGACGAGTGCCGGCGGATCTACGGGCCGCGCGACGACCTGGCGCTGGTCGCCGATCGCCAGCAGGCGGTGGCGGGCGCCGACGCCCTGGTGATCTGCACGGAGTGGAAGGTGTTCCGCACCGTGGATTTCGCCTGGCTCAAGGACGAGCTGGCCATGCCGGTGATCGTCGATGGCCGTAACCTCTTCGACCCGGCCACGGTCCAGGGGCACGGGCTGATGTACTATGCGGTGGGGCGGGGGAACTCGCTGCAGGGCGCCTAGGCGTAACCGGTCGCTGAACACACCTTCTGCGAAGGGCCTTGGCCGGTGACAGTAGGTGCCCACGTAACAATAGATGGGCACCTATTCATGACATCCCCAAGCACCGAACGCGAGGTCCGTCGTCGCCGTCGCTATACCCCGTCGTTCAAGGCCAAGATCGTCGCGGCCTGCCTACAGGGCGACGCCTCGATTGCCCAGATCGCCCTGCAGCACGGGCTCAACACCAACCTCGTCCAGACCTGGATTCGCAAGGCCAAACGCCAGAGCCAACTGCCGACCGTGCCGGAGTTCGTGCCACTTCCGGCCCCGGCAGCAACGGCTGATTCCCCTACGCCTCCCACTTCCGCCGCGGCAATCCGGATCGAGGTGCCCTCGGCGCATGGCACGATCACCGTGCGTTGGCCGGTCGCCGAGGCGGCCCAGTGCGCGCAGTGGATGAAAGGGCTGCTGGGATGATCCGTATCGACGAGATCTGGCTGGCCACCGAGCCGCTGGACATGCGCGCCGGCCCGGATACGACGCTGGCTCGGGTGGTGAAGGTGTTCGGCGCGGCTCGCCCGCACTGTGCCTATCTCTTTGCCAACCGTCGCGGCAACCGCATGAAGGTGCTGGTTCACGATGGCCTGGGCGTCTGGCTGTGCGCCCGGCGTTTGAACCAGGGCAAGTTCCACTGGGCCGGTAACTGGCACGGCGATCGCGTCGCGCTGTGTTCCGAGCAGGTGACGGCGCTGGTGCAAGGCCTGCCCTGGCAGCGTCTCGGTGCCGACGGGGTGATCTCGGTCGTGTGATGAGCGGCACAGACTTGGCGGCCCGGCTATTCGCGGATGCGCTAATCCCGCTGTCGCCGGCGGGCTGGCATACTTGGCGGATGAAAACGCCGCCCGATCTGTCCCAGCTCACTCCCGATCAACTCCGTCACCTGGCGGCAACCCTGATGTCGCAGGTCGAGCAGCAGGAACAGGCACTGGCGCAGAGTCAGAAAACGCTGCGGCATACCGAGCAAGTCAATCAGAAGCTGAGCTACGAACTGGCGCTGCTCAAGCGCCATGCCTTCGGCAAGCGCAGCGAGCAGCTCAACGTCCTGCAGATCAGCCTGCTGGACGAGGTGGTGGATGCCGACATCGCCGCCATCGAGACCGAGCTGGAGGAGCTGAAGCTCGCCTCCACGTCGCCGACGCCCAGGAAGACGCCCAAGCGCGCCCCCTTGCCGCCCGAACTCCCGCGCACCGAGATTCGCCATGACCCGGAAAGCGAGCACTGCGCCTGCGGTTGCCAGCTGCGGCGAATCGGCGAGGAGATCAGCGAGAAGCTCGACTACACCCCGGGCGTGTTCCACGTCGAGCGCCATATCCGTGGCAAGTGGGTCTGCGACCAGTGCGAGACGCTGACCCAGGCCCCGATGCCGGCGCAGATCATCGACAAGGGCATTCCCACCGCCGGCCTGTTGGCCCAGGTGCTGATCGCCAAGTATGCCGACCACCTGCCGCTGTATCGTCAGGAGCAGATCTTCGCCCGGGCTGGCGTGGCAATCCCGCGCTCCACCCTCGCCGAATGGGTCGGCATCTGCGGCGTGCGGCTCCAACCGCTGATCGATGCCTTACGTGACCTACTGCTCAGCGAGCCGGTGCTGCATGCCGACGAGACCCCGGTGCCGATGCTGGCCCCGGGCAAGAAGAAGACGCACCGCGCCTACCTCTGGGCCTACGCCACCACGCCCTACGCCGGGTTGAAGGCGGTGGTCTACGACTTCAGCGAGAGTCGCGGCGGGCAGCATGCCCGTGACTTCCTCGGCGACTGGCGGGGCAAGCTGATCTGCGACGACTACAGCGGCTACAAGCAGAGCTTCGCCAACGGCGTCACCGAGATCGGCTGCATGGCCCATGCGCGTCGCAAGTTCGTCGACCTGCATGTGGCCGGCAAGAGCCAGATCGCCAAGCAGGCCATCGAGCTGATCGGCCAGCTCTACCAGGTGGAGCGCGAGGCACAGACGCTCACCGCGGAAGAGCGCCAACGACTGCGAGAGACACGAGCGAGGCCCATCGCCGACGCGCTGCACCGCTGGATGCTGGCTCACCGCGAGAAGGTGCCGAACGGCTCGGCGACGGCCAAGGCGCTGGACTACAGCCTGAAGCGTTGGGTGGCGCTGACACGCTACCTCGACGACGGCGGGCTGACGATCGACAACAACCGGGTTGAGAACCTGATTCGCCCCTGGACGCTGGGCCGCAGCAACTGGCTGTTCGCCGGGTCACTGCGCAGCGGCCAGCGCGCCGCCACCATCATGAGCCTGATCCAGTGCGCCAAGCTGAACGGCCATGAGCCCTACGCCTACCTGAAGGATGTGCTGGAACGGCTGCCGACACATAAGGCCAGCCAGCTCAGCGAACTCCTGCCTCACAACTGGCAGCACACCGACTGATTACCGGCAAGCGGTGTTGCCCGTTCGCTTACGCCTAGGCTCCCTATCCTTACACAAAGTTACACTGCAAGCGGGGCGCCGGAAGGCGCCCCGCTTGCGTTGTGGCCCAGGGTATCGCCCGGCCAATGCCTGCCTCTCTCCCTTGGCATCTTCCCATTCCTGCCCTCTACTTCTCTTCTCTCTTCTCTCTTCTCTCTTCCCTCTTCCCTCTTCCGTCAATTTTCTCCTGATGCCTCCCTGGCTTCCTAAGCCGTGCGGCTTCCCTCGTCGAGGTGGGATATCCCCCTCTCGATGGCGGAGATAATTGGTGCGGTAGGTCGGTCGTGACTTCGTAAGCTGAATGTAACTGCCGCAAAAGACCCATGGCAAAGCATGTTACGGCGTGTGCAAGGGGAGTGAGACCGGTTTAATTCCGTTACGAAGGCCTTTTCGCCTTCCGGCGGTAGCGTCAAGGGGACACCAGCAGGGGGCCAGTGCGATGGGGGAAGTCGCCGAACGTCGTTCAAGAAACCCGGGGATGGCCGGACGCGGGATCGGGCTGTTGATCCTGTTCGCCCTCATCCTCGGCACGGCAGGATGCGCCTTCGCCCCGGGGGGGCACATCGCGCCGGAGGAAGCGGGGGGCGATCTGGCGGAACGGGTCGACCTGGTGCCGATCACTCCGCGAGTGGTACGGGGCATGGCCGACGGCCAGGCCACCGGCCGAATCGCCCGACCCGCCCCGCCCGCGTTGCGTGAGGCCATCGCCTCCTATGAGTATCGGGTGGGGCCGGGGGATGTGCTGAGCGTGATCATCTACGACCATCCCGAGCTCACCATTCCGGCCGGCGCGGAGCGCTCCCCGGAGGAGGCCGGCAACCGGGTGCGGCCGGACGGCACCATGTTCTATCCCTACGTGGGGCGCGTTCAGGTGGCGGGCCTGACGCTGGAGGAGGTCCGTCGGCTCTTGACCCGTCGGTTGAGCTCGGTCATCACCGATCCCCAGTTGGAGGTGGGCGTGGCCGCCTTCCGCTCCCAGAAGGTCTATGTCAGCGGGGCCGTGGTCACCCCGGGCATGGTGCCCCTCGATGTCGAGCCCCTGACCATCCTGGACGCGATCAGCGAGGTGGGGGGCGCGCGCCCGGACGCCGACTGGCACAACGTGCGCCTGACGCGCAACGGCCGGGAGGAGCGTCTGTCGCTGTTCGACCTGATGCGGCGCGGCGACCTGACCCAGAACCGATTGCTGCGCGACGGGGACATCCTGCACGTGCCGACCTCGGAGAACCAGAACGTGGCGGTGCTCGGCCGGGTGCTGAGGCCCGGGACCATCGAGCTGGGCAACGAGCGCATCAACCTGACCGACGCCCTGGCGCGCGCCGTCGTGGTTGACGAGCGGCGGGCCGAGCCCTCCGGGATCTTCGTCGTCCGCGGGCACGACGCCGGGGCCGACAAGCTCGCCACCGTCTATCAGCTCGACATCAGCGATGCGACTCGCCTGATGCTGGGCACGCGCTTTCCCCTGCAACCCCAGGACGTGGTGTATGTCACCGCCGCGCCGCTGGCGCGCTGGAACAGCGTGATCAGCCTGCTGCTGCCCACCCTGACGCTCCCGGGTGACGTGGCGTCGTCCGCCGATGATGTCGGCGAGCTGTGATGTGGTTTGGTGGCGGGGGCGTGCGCCCTGCCACGGGGGCGAAATAACAACGATACATCTTGGCAGGGAACGAGCGATGAGGATACTGGAGCGATTGGTCCGGTTGCCGCGTTGCTACAAGCGCAATCTGTTGCGTCTGTCGGACACGCTGCTGGTCGGCCTGGCGCTGGTGATCGCCCAGCTGCTGGCCAGCCGGGAGGATACCCTGGCCACCCCGGTTACCTGGGGGCTGCTGGGTGCCGTGATGCTCGCCACGCCACTGGTGTTCGGGGTCCTGGGCGGGTATCGCATCGTGTTGCGTTTCCTGACCCTCAAGGTCATGTCGTCGCTGATGCTGGGGGTCCTGCTGCTGACCGGGCTCCTTCATGGGCTCGACATGGCCCTCGGCTGGCCCGTCGCCTGGCAGGCCGAACCGGTGTTCGCCATGCTGGCCATCCTGGCGGTGGTGGGCTCGCGCCTGTCGCTGCACGAACTCTACCGATGGAGCCGGCGCCCCCAGCGCCAGCCGGTGATCATCTATGGCGCGGGGGCCGCCGGCTGCGAGCTGGCGCATTCGCTTCACCAGGGGGAGCGCTATCGTCCCCTGGCGTTCGTGGATGACTGGCGGGGCCTCCACGGCTCCCTGGTCGAGGGGCTGCCGGTCCATCCGCCTGCCACCTTGCCGTCGCTCATCCGCCGCCATGGGATCGCCCAGATCCTGCTGGCGATCCCCAGTGCCCCGCGCTGCCGGCGGCGCCAGATCCTCGAGATGCTGGCGCGGTTCTCGGTGCCGGTCCAGACCATTCCCGGCGCCGACGACCTCGTCTCCGGACGGGCCCGGATCGCCGACACCTGCGATGTCCAGGTCGAGGACCTGCTGGGCAGGGAGCCGGTGCCGCCCTTTCCCGCGCTGATGACGACCGACATCCGCGACAAGGTGGTCATGGTGACCGGCGCGGGCGGCTCGATCGGGGCCGAGCTGTGCCGGCAGGTCATCGCCCAGGGGCCTCGTGCCCTGGTGTTGGTGGACAATGCCGAGTATGCGCTCTATGCGATCGACCAGGAACTCCAGGCCTGGGTCGCGGACCGAGGGGAGCGCGTCAAGGTCCACGCCTTGCTGGCCTCGGTGCGGGAAGGGGAGCGCATGCGCGAGATCCTGGACTGCTTCGCGGTCCAGTCCGTCTATCACGCCGCCGCCTACAAGCATGTGCCCCTGGTGGAGTGCAACCTGGTCGAGGGGCTGCGCAACAACGTCTTCGGGACTCTGGGGCTGGCCCGGGCGGCGGTGGCGGCAGGCGTCGAGAGCTTCGTGATGGTCTCGACCGACAAGGCGGTGCGCCCCACCAACGTGATGGGAGCCTCCAAGCGCCTGACGGAGCTGATCTGCCAGGCGCTGGCGGCCCGGGAGGAGGGGAATGGCCGGCCACGCTTCTGCATGGTGCGGTTCGGCAACGTCCTGGGCTCGAGCGGCTCGGTGGTGCCGCGCTTCCGTCGCCAGATCGAGCAGGGCGGCCCCCTGGAGGTGACCCACCCGGACATCACCCGTTACTTCATGACGATTCCCGAGGCGGCCCAGTTGGTCATCCAGGCCGGGGCCATGGGCGGCAACGGCGAGGTCTTCGTGCTCGACATGGGCGAGCCGGTGCGCATCGCCGAGCTGGCGGCGAACATGGTGCGGCTGGCCGGCCTGGAGGTGAAGGATGCCGAGCATCCCGAGGGCGACATCGAGATCGTCTTCACCGGCCTGCGCCCCGGCGAGAAGCTCTACGAGGAACTGCTGATCGGCGACGACGTCGCGGCGACCGCCCATCCCCGGATCATGACCTGCCGCGAGGCCAGCTGGGGATGGGACGAACTCGAGGCCTTCCTCGACGAGCTCAATGGGGTCATGCGGCGTCCCGACCCCGGGGGGATCCAGCGGCTGCTGGCCTCGGCCTCGCTGGGATATGCCCCGGACGGCCCGCTGGTGGATCACGTCTGGCAGGCGCGGCAAGACGCACGATCGAGGGAGGCGAAGCTGCGCAAGGAGGGCGTCGGCAAGCTGCTCCTGCAGGAACGGTTTCGATCCTCCGGAGAGGCCTGAACGGCGCTTCGGGGGAGGGGCAGGGCAGTCCCGCCTGCCGGTTGGCGAGCGATCGATGGAGGCATCGACCGCTCGCCGTTCATCCAGCGTCGAGAGGCCTTCGGCAGGCCGTTGGACACTGCTCATCGCAGGGAGCCCGCGACCATGATTGCATCCCCCCGCCAAGGTGACGAGGAGGACGGCCCCCCGGAGGGCATGACCCTCCTGGGGCTACAGCCGCGGGTGCTGGATTGGGGGGAGCCCGTGCCGCCTCCGGGGGTGGTGATCGAGGCGGTGGATCTCGGCGTGACCCCGGGGGGCTGGGGCTACCTGGTCGCCCGGCTGGCCCCCGTGCCGCCGGCCTGGCCGGCGGCCATGCCGGTCGGCATGGTGCTGCGCGTGCGGCGCCTGATCCTGGCGGCGGGCATGGACACGCCGTCGCGCTTCGGGGACGACGGTTGGCTGCTGTTGAGCGACGAACGCGAGGCGAGCGACATCGCCGCCCTGCTGCTCAGGCCCACCGGGGTGCATTTCGTCAACCATGCCAGGCATCGGCGCTTCGCCGATCGCTGGCCGAGTCGCCTGCAGCAGTTGAATGCCTTCCTGCAGGAGCAGGGGTTGCCGGCCACCGCCACGGTCTTCGACGAGGATCTGGTCCTGGAGCTCTACGGGATTCGTCCGTGCCGCGACCTGCGCTTCCTGACCCTCGGGGAGCCCCTCCGGCCGGCGCCGCCCTTCGTCGCCAACGATGCCCAACTGGTGCATCACGGCCTCGACAAGGCGAGCCTGGTGGAGAACCCGCGGTACCACCTCCAGGTCGAGGGCCTGAGGTTCGTGTCCTTCGACCGCGTGCGCCGTTTCAAGCTCAGCCGTGGCAGGCTGGTCGATCACAACGATCTCGCCATGATGCGGGCCCTGGAGGCCGGTGCCCCCTGGCGCCTGGCGCTGGGCGGCTATCTCGATGGGGGCCTGGTCCTGTTGCAGCGCCTACGGCGCCTGGGACGCTGGGTGGCGCGTCGCCTCACCGGCCCCAGCCGGCGGCGGGATGGCGTTTCGCCGCGCCGGCGGTGAGGGTCGCGGCGAGGTGGGGATATTGGGTGGTTCGTCATCCTGAGAGGAGTGTTTGATGCCGTTCTTTACCCTGGTGATGCCGGTCTACAACCAGGCCGACCATCTCGATTCGGCGCTCTCCTGCGTCTACCAGCAGACCCTCCAGGACTACGAGTTCATCGTCGTCGACGGCGGCTCCTCGGACGGCTCCCTGGAACGCCTGGCACGCGAGGAGGCCCAGGGCCGGCTGCACCTGATCGAGGCGGCCGCCGACACCCCGGTGCAGGAGGCCTGCAACCAGGGCGCCCGCCTGGCCTCCGGGCGCTGGCTGGTGTTCTTCGACCCCCAGGACCTGCTGCTCTTCGATCATCTGTCGGGGTTTGCCGACGCCATCGCCGCGCACCCGCACCTGTCCCTGTTCGTGAACGGCCACCAGCGCATGGAAGGGCATAGACGCGTCCCGCGGGCATCCTGCGCCGTGCGGGGGGTGTTGACCCGTCAGCAGGCCCTGGCGGCCTTCGCCCGTTGCGATTACCTGCACGTCAACGGCGGCTGCTTCCGGCGGGAGTGGTTCCTCGAGCTGGGAGGGTTTCCGGCGGTGCAGCCGGCCCGCGGGGCGGCGGCCTGCTTCTGGCTACGGACCCTCTGCGCCCTCGAGGCCATGCACTACGACGACACCGTCACCAGCCTCTGGGTGGTGACGCCGGAGGGTCGCCGGAGCTGTACCAGCATACCCGAGGGGCCGCACCCTTGTGTCGCCTTGCAGCCCCAGTTGGAGCCGGGGCTGGCGCGGTGCGAGCGCCACTACCTGCGGGCGGCGATCAATCGGCAGATCCTCGATTGGGCGGTAGACAAGAAGCGCCAGGGACAGCGGGTCACGCGGGACCTGGCCAACCTGAGGATGGCCGCCCTGCGGCCGCGCCACCTTTATCAGGCGTTGACGTTGCTGATGCCTCGGCCGGCCTTCGTCAAGCTCTCCCGGGGGTAGCGGAACCGGTGGATTCGCTGGCGCTATTCCCCTCGAGTACAAAGTAACAAGTATCAAGTATCAAGTTACAAGGGACCACCTCATACTTTCTACTTTCTACTTTCTACTTTCTACTTTCTACTTGCTACTTGCTACTTTCCACTTGTCCCTCGACCCTTGGCTGCTCGGCGCTCGGCGCTCGGCGCTCGGCGCTCGGCGCTCGGCGCTTCCGTCACGCCCTCAGGCTCCCGGGAGGACGGCCTCCAGCGCCGCCAGGCGGCCCGGCACCAGGGCGTCCTCAACCGCGGTGATGCGCAGCAGGTGCCCGAGCCCCGGGTGCGCGGGGCGGGCGATCAGCCGCCCCGCCTCGAGCAGCTCGGCCTGCACCCGTCGGGCGAGCTCGGCATCGGCAAGCCGGATGCCCAGGAAGTTGGTGGCGCTGGGCAGGACGTCCGCGCCCAGGCGCCGGAAGTGGGCGGCCAGCCGGTCGCGGCGCTCGATCACCGCCTGGACGTGGGCCCGCGTCTCCTCCGGGTGGTCGAGCACCACCTCGGCGGCGGCCTGGGAGAGGGTCGAGACGGCGTAGTGGATGCGCACCTTCATCAGCATCGCCAGGGTCTCGGGCTCGGCGATGGCATAGCCCACCCGCAGCCCGGCCAGGCCATGGGCCTTGGACAGGGTACGGCAACGGATCACGCCGGGCAGCACCTCGGCGGCGAAGGGGGCGTCGGCGTCGGGGCGGAAGTCGTGGTAGGCCTCGTCGAGCAGCAGCCAGCAGTCCGCGGGGAGGGCCGTCCGCAACCGGCGGATGGCGTCGTCGTCGTGCAGGTGGCCGGAGGGGTTGTCGGGGTTGGCCAGGTAGACCAGCCTGGCGTCTTCCTCGTGGGCGGCCCTGGCCAGGGCCTCGAGATCCGGTGCCAGGCGGTCGGGGCCCTCGTCGTAGGCGATCTCCACCAGTCGGCAGCCCTGGGCGCGGGCGAAGTAGCCGAAGGTGGGGTAGGTCCCGGCGGAGGCGATGACCGGGGTGCCGGGCGTGGCGGTAGCGCGCAGGACCAGGGCCAGCAGGCTGTCGGCGCCGGCGTCCACCAGCAGGGCCTCCAGCGGGATGCCCTGCTGGTCGGCGATGCGACGGCGGATGCCCAGGGCCTCGGCGTCCCCGTAGCAGTAGACGTGCTCCACCATGGCGTCGCCGAAATGGCGACGCAGCGCCGTGTGGGGCATGTCCAGGCCCTCGTTGGAGCCCAGCCGATGGGGGATCTCGCGGCCCAGGCGGCGTTCCAGCACCCGCAGGCCGGGAAAGGGGTTGTCGGGGCCGGGGGCGTAGAGGTGGTCGGCGAAGCGGGGCATGATGTCTCCGTTCCAGGGGTTCAACGCAAGGATAGCCACAGCGCCATGGCGCACAGCCTGGGCAGGAAGGCCGCCAGTCCCAGGCGGGCGAGGGGCAGGCGGCGCTCGCCGAGCTGGGTCAGCTCGGGATCGTCGGGGGCATGGCGGATCGTCAGCGTGCTGCCCGGTGGCGTCCGGGCCAGGTGGGCCTCGGCCTCCTGTCGGCTGGCGAAGGCGGGAACGCCATCGAAGCGCCCATTGTCGGAACGGTACGTGACCCCCTCGACCTCGAAGGTGTAGTGGACCCGGGCCAGGAAGCGACGCGGCCGGTCGTCCCGCTCCTCGCGCCGGTGCTGCCCGTGGACCTCTTCCACCTCGGTGTGGTCGACGCGGGCCCGGGCCGACGGCCAGGCGTTGACGGCCCGGCGGCGCCAGGCGCTGCGCCCCGCGGCCAGGGCGCCGACGCCGCTCGCCAGGGCGATGACGGGGGCGATATCAGGCATTTCGGGAGTCCATTATGATCCAGTCCCTGCAACGTAAGCTCCAGGACATGATGGCGCCTGGCGAGGCCCCTGAAAAGGCCGAGCCCACCCTGGCCCTGGCCACGGCGGTGCTGCTGTTCGAGGTGGCCCGGGCCGACTACCGCCTGGAGGAGGCCGAAGAGGTCCGGCTGGGCGAGATCCTGGCCGAGCGTTTCGACCTGCCGGAGGGGGAGGTCGCCGCGCTGGTCCGCCGGGCCCGGGGCGAGACCGAGACGGCGGTGGACCACCACCGCTTCGTGCGTCAGGTGCGCGACGGCTGCGATTACCGGGAGCGCTGCGAGCTGGTACGGCTGATGTGGTCCCTGGCGCTGAGCGACGGGCACAAGGATGCCCTCGAGGAACACCGCATCCGGCGCCTGGCGGAGCTGCTCCACGTGAGCCATGGCGATTTCATCCGCGCCAAGCTGTCGGAGGAGGGGGAGCGGTCGGGGTAGGGAAGCGCCCTTCGGGCAGCTACAAGCGCCGAGCTGCAAAGTAGAAAGTGGAAAGTAGAAAGGAGAAAGCTACAAGCTACAAGGAAACCCCTCGCCCTTCGGGCAGCTACAAGCTACAAGGAGCAAGCTACAAGGAAACCCCTCGCCCTTCGGGCAGCCACAAGCTACAAGGAAACTCCTTGTAGCCTGCCTGGGGGGCATCACACTGCCTTGCAGCTTGCAGCTTGCAGCTTGCAGCTTGCAGCTTGCAGCTTGCAGCTTGCAGCTTGCTCCAGGCCAGATACTGTGCCGTTTCGTCCTGCTAGAATGGAGGCCTGCGGTCCGCCGGGTGGCGGGCCGGCGTTCATGGCAAGGGAGATGCAGGATGGCACGACACATCATCGTTCTGGGAGCCGGCATGGTCGGGGTCTCGGTGGCCTGGCACCTGGTGCGGCGGGGGCACGCAGTCACGCTGGTCGATCGCCGTGAGCCCGGCCGCGAGACCTCCTTCGGCAACGCCGGCATCATCCAGCGCGAGGCGGTGCGTCCCTATCCCTTCCCCCGGGACCTGGGCACCCTGATGCGGGTGCTGCCCAACCGCGAGGTGGACATCCGCTACCGACCCGCCGGCATGCTCCGGGCCGCCTGGCCCCTGCTGCAGTACTGGCACAACTCCGCGCCGCGCCGCTACCGCGACATCGTGCCCCAATACGCCTCGCTGATCGGCCTCTGCCTGGAGGCCCACGCGCCCATGATCGAGGCCGCCGGGGCCGAGGACCTGGTCCAGCGGGAGGGCTGGCTCGAGGTCTATCGCAGCGAGGCGGCCCTGGCGGACCGTCTCGAGGAGGCCCGGGACAGCGAGGCGCGCTTCGGGGTCCGGCATCGCGCCCTGGACGCCACCGAGCTGGCCGACCTGGAGCCGAGCCTGGCCGAGAACCTGGCCGGCGCCATCCATTGGCTGGATCCCTGGACCGTGGCCGATCCGGGAGGGCTGGTGCAGGCCTACGCCCGTGCCTTCGAGGCCGAGGGCGGGCGCATCGTCCAGGCCGAGGTGCGTGGCCTCGAGGCCTCGTCCCGGGGCTGGCGGGTGACCACCGAGGCGGGGGACGAGACCGGCGACGACCTGGTGATGGCGCTGGGCCCCTGGTCCCGGGACTGGCTGTCGACGCTGGGGATCTCCGTGCCGCTGTTCGTCAAGCGCGGCTATCACATGCACTACGGCAGCGTCGGCCGGGCCCGGCTGAACCACTGGGTGATGGATGCCGAGGTGGGCTACCTGCTGGCGCCGATGCGGGCGGGGATCCGCCTGACCACGGGGGCGGAACTGGAACGCCTGGAGGCGCCGCCGCACCTTCGCCAGCTCGCCGCCGCCGAGGGCAAGGCCCGGGAGCTGTATCCGCTGGGCGAGCGCCTGGACCCGGAGCCCTGGAAGGGCGCACGTCCTTGCACCCCGGACATGAAGCCGGTGATCGGGCCGGTCCCGGGGCAGGCCGGGCTATGGTGCGCCTTCGGTCACGGCCACCAGGGCTTCACACTGGGCCCCGCGACCGGGCGGCTGCTGGCACAGATGATGGAGGGCGAGAAGCCGGAGATCGACATGGAGCCGTTTCGGGTCGACCGGTTCTAAGCGCCGAGCTGCGAAGTGGCAAGTGGAAAGTGGAAAGCGCCGAGCGCCAAGCTACAAGCGCCGAGCTGCCAAGTAGAAAGTGACAAGTGGAAAGTGGAAAGCGTCGAGCGGCGAGCCACAAGCCACAAGCTACAAGGAACCCCGAAGGCCTCGCCGGTGATCCCCTGCGGGGCTTTCTTTTGGAAGGAAGGTCCGGCCTGGGTTTCCTTGCGACTTTTTACTTTCTACTCGAGCCTCGGCGTCCGGCGGGCGCGGCGGCGCTCGGTGACGAGCCGATAGATCTGGCTCGGTGGACGCCGGATGCACTCGCAGGCTCGTTTATCCGGCCTACGTCAGCTGCGAAGTGGCAAGTAGAAAGTGGAAAGAAGGCCTCGCCGGTGATCCCTGCGGGGCTTTCTTTTGGAAGGAAGGTCCGGCCTGGGTTTCCTGGCTACTTTTTACTTTCTACTCGAGCCTCGGCGGTCCGGCGGGCGCGTCGGCGCTCGGTGACGAGGCGATAGATCAGCTTCACGGCGAGGGTGATGATGAAGACCAGCCAGCCCGCCGTGGCCAGGACGTTGAACAGCAGCATCTTCTGTTCGCCGTTCAGCGGCGTGATCAGGTGATCGATCACCATGGCCAGCAGGAAGGCGAGGCCCAGGGGCAGGGCGAGGATGTGCATCCACATCTCGGTACGCCGCTTGCGCACGTGGTAGCGGCTGAGCAGCACCCGGATCGGGCGATGCACGAAGCTGATCATGATCAGGCTGCCGGCGATGAGCAGCGCGGCCAGGGTGGGTTCGATGTTGTCGATGTGCACCGAATAGCTCACCGACCAGTAGACCAGCAGCCACATCAGGCCGGCCAGAATGGCGACGAGGTCGGCGTAGTAGCGTACCTTCGGCATGTCATCCTCATGGCATTTCCACGGCTGCGATGATACGGCAAATTCGTTCGGCGTGAAGGGCTTTTCGCCGTTCCCGGGCTCTCGCCGCTGAGTCCGGCGGGGCCATGCGGTACAATGGGCACCATCGCGAACCCACCGCCCAGACAGGACACGCCGTGAACTCGATTACCCTGACCCGTCCCGACGACTGGCATCTCCACCTGCGCGACGGGGCGGCCCTGGCCGCCGTGGTGCCCGCCAGCGCCCGGCAGATGGGCCGCGCCATCATCATGCCTAACCTCAAGCCGCCCGTGACCACCACCGAACAGGCGCTGGCCTATCGGGAGCGGGTCCTGGCCGCGGTCCCCGAGGGCAACGCCTTCGAGCCGCTGATGACCCTCTACCTCACCGACCGCACCTCGGCCGAGGAGATCGAGCGGGCCCATGCCTCCGGCCTGGTCCAGGCGGTCAAGCTCTATCCGGCCGGGGCGACCACCAACTCCGACTCCGGCGTCACCGACCTGGCGCGTTGCGACGCGGCCATCGCCGCCATGGCCCGCCTGGGCATGCCGCTGCTGGTGCACGGCGAGGTCACCGACGCCGAGATCGACATCTTCGACCGCGAGGCGGTGTTCATCGAGCGGGTCATGAAGCCGCTGCTCGAGCGACACCCGGACCTCAAGGTGGTCTTCGAGCACATCACCACCGCCGACGCCGCGGCCTTCGTGGCCGAGGCGCCGGCCAACGTGGGGGCCACCATCACCGCCCATCACCTGCTGTTCAACCGCAACCGCATGCTGGTGGGAGGCATCAAGCCCCACTACTATTGCCTGCCGATCCTCAAGCGCGAGCGGCATCGCCAGGCGCTGCTCGACGAGGCGACCTCCGGCAGCGGCAAGTTCTTCCTCGGCACCGACAGCGCCCCCCATGCCAAGGGCGACAAGGAAAGCGCCTGCGGCTGTGCCGGCGCCTACACCGCCCCGGCCGCCCTGGAGCTCTATGCCACCGCCTTCGAGCAGGCCGGCGCCCTGGAGCGCCTGGAAGGCTTCGCCAGCCACCACGGGCCGGACTTCTACGGCCTGCCGCGCAACGCCGACACCGTGACCCTGGTACGCGAGCCCTGGACCCTGCCGGAGAGCCTGCCCTATGCGGAGGGGCAGAGCATCGTGCCGCTGCAGGCCGGCGAGACGCTGGAGTGGAAGTTCAGCGGCTAGCGCCGAGCAGCCCAGTAGAAAGTGACAAGTAGAAAGTAGAAAGCGCCGAGCTTGCAGCTTGCCGCTTACTGCTCGCCGCCGAGTTGCTCCTCGAGGAAGGCGAGGCCGGCCTCCAGGGCGTCATCGCCGGTGAGGAAGGAAGTGATGTGCCCCCGCAGGGGCTGCAGGTAGAGCTCGGCGGGGACGCCCGCCGCCGCGAGCCGGGCGTACATGTCGGTGGCGTGATCCACCGGCACCAGGGCGTCCAGCCGGCCGTGGAACAGGAAGTGGGGCGGCGTGGCGGGGGTGACCTGGCGGGCGGGGGAGGCCTGCACATAGGCATCGCGTTTCTCGGCCCGGGTGCCGCCGATGAATTCCACCACCAGGCGGCCGTCGTCGAACTTGAGCAGGTCGCTGGGCAGGCCGCCGGCCACCACCGCCGCGAGCCCGGGGTGGGACCCGCCGGGGGAAGGTCCACGGCTCGCCAGCAGGCTGACCCGGTGGGCGCCGCTGGAATAGCCGACCCCGACGATGCGCCGGGTGTCGATGCGCCAGGCCTCGGCATGGGCGTGCAGCCAGTCCATGGCTGCCCGCAGGTCGTCCAGCTGGGCGGGGAAGCGGTACTCGGGAGCGAACCGGTAGGCGATGTTGGCGACCACGTAGCCACGGGCGGCCAGGCGTTCGGCGATGTCCGCCATGTCCTCGGGGCCGCGGCGTTGCCAGCCGCCGCCGTGGACGACCAGGGCCGCCGGACGCCGTGACGACCCCGGCGTGTCGGGAAGATAGAGGTCGGCGGTCAGCGATTGCGGCCAGTCCGGCGGGGTATAGGGTCGGTCGTCGAGGCGCCGGAACGAGTAGCCGGGTGAGGGGGCGGCAGGGGAGGCGGTGTCGCGGATGGCGGGAGAGCCGTCGGTGCTCAGGTGGGTCGCGGCGCAGCCCGCGGCCAGCAGGGGCAGGCACAGGGCCAGCCCCAGCAGTCGGGCGCGCCGCGGTCCCATGGCTCAGCTCTCCACGGGCGCGTCCGCGGTCGCGGGCTCGGCCAGGCGGGCCACCATGGCGGTGACCATGCGGGTGGAGTGATCGGCCGCCTTGTCCAGGAACTCCTCGAAGGACAGGTGGTTGTCGCCGCCGCCGGCGATGTCCGAGAGCGCCCGGATCACCACGAAGGGACAGCCATAGAGGTGGCAGGTCTGGGCGATGGCCGCGGCCTCCATCTCGGCGGCGAGCATGGTCGGGAAGCGCGAGCGGGTCTTCGCGACCAGGTCGGGGCAGGCCATGAAGACGTCGCCGGTGGCGATCAGCCCTTCCACCACGCGGACCTCGTTCATCGCCTCGACGCACTCCCGGGCCACGCGCACCAGGCGCTCGTCGGGCGAGTAGGCGGCGGGCATGTCGGGCACCTGGCCGTGCTCGTAGCCGAACACCACGGCGTCCACGTCGTGGTGGCGCACCTCGCTGGAGACCACCACGTCGCCGATCTCCAGCCCTTCGCCGAAGCCGCCGGCGGAGCCGGTGTTGATGATCGCCTCGGGCTGGTACATGTCCAGCAGCAGGGTGGTGCCGATGGCGGCGTTCACCTTGCCGATGCCCGATTGCAGGATCACCACCTCGCCGTCGTGCAGGCGTCCCCGGTGGAAGGTGGAGCCCACATGGGTGCGGGTCTCGCGATCCTCGAGCAGGGCCGCCAGCCGGGCGACTTCCTGGGCCATGGCGCCGATGATGCCGATGCGTTTCATTCTATCCGGGTCTCCGCTGGGTCAGGGGGGAGGGGGTGGGGGCAGCGCCCGGTTCAGCCTTCCTGGGCGAAGACCTGGGTCCATTCGTCGCGCTTGGCCAGGAAGCCGCGGGCGATGTCCTTGGCCCCTTCGAGGCTGTGACTGGCGGCCCAGCCGCACTGCATCTCGTTGCAGGCCGGGACCTCCTCGGCGTCCAGCACGTCCTTCAGGGTGCCTTCGACCAGCGCCAGGACGCCGTCGTAGTCGTCGTGGTTGATCATGGCGATGTAGAAGCCGGTCTGGCACCCCATGGGGCTGATGTCGACGACCTTGTCCGAGTGGTTGCGCGAGAGCTCCGCCATCAGGTGCTCCAGGGAGTGCAGCGCCGGCATCTCCATGTGGGCCTGGTTGGGCTGACAGATGCGCATGTCGTACTTGTGGATGCGGTCGCCGTGCTCGCCGGTCTTGATGTCGGCCAGACGAATGTAGGGGGCCTTCACCTTGGTGTGGTCCAGGTTGAAGCTTTCGACGTTCATCTTGTCGCTCATCGACGGACCTCGCGAGTCGGGAAAATGCTAAGCGGCCTATTCTAGCGAAGGCACGAAGTGAAAGTAAAAAGTAACAAGGAAACCAGCGAGGTGGCCCGGCGGGGTTTCGCGGTTCTGGCTGACCACTAGCCGCCCGTCACCGGACAGCTTGGCGGCTCGGCGCTTGGCGCTTTCTACTTTCCACTTTCTACTTTCCACTTCGCAGCTCGGCGCTCGGCGCTCTCACGCCATGGCGTCATGCATCTCGGCGGCCAGCAGGGTGTTCTCGAGCAGCGAGGCCACGGTCATGGGACCGACCCCGCCCGGGACCGGGGTGATGTAGCTGGCGCGGGCGGCGGCGGGCTCGAACTCCACGTCGCCCACCAGGCGGCCATCTTTCTGGCGGTTGATGCCCACGGCGATGTGGATGGCGTCGTCGCGCACCCACTCGCCCTTGACCAGCCCCGGGCGGCCCACCGCGACCACCAGCAGCTCGGCGCGACGCACGTGCTCCTCCAGGTTCCGCGTGAAGCGGTGACAGACGGTGGTGGTGCAGCCGGCCAGCATCAGCTCCAGCGCCATGGGGCGGCCGACGATGTTGGAGGCGCCGACCACGGTGGCATCCAGGCCGCGGAGCTTCAGGCCGGTCTCCTGCAGCAGGGTGATCACGCCCTTGGGGGTGCAGGGGCGCAGCAGCGGCAGGCGCTGGGCCAGGCGTCCCAGGTTGTAGGGATGGAAGCCGTCCACGTCCTTGTGCGGCAGGATGCGCTCGAGGATCGGGCGGGGATCCAGGTGGTCGGGCAGCGGCAGCTGGACCAGGATGCCGTCGACGGCGGTGTCGGCGTTGAGCCGGTCGACCAGGGCCTCGAGTTCCTCCTGCGAGGTCCCGGCCGGCAGCTGGTGCTTGATCGACTGGATGCCGGCCTCCTCGCAGGCGCGATGCTTGTTGCGCACGTAGACGGCGGAGGCCGGGTCCTCGCCCACCAGCACGACGGCGAGTCCCGGCACCCGTCCACCGGCCTCGCGGCGTGCCTGCACCTGGCGTGCGACCTGCTGGCGGACTCGGGCGGCAATGGACTTGCCATCGATCAGTTGGGCGGTCATCGAACTTCCCTCTGGTGGTCGGATGATGGAAAGGAGGGGGCGATTTTCGCATGCCCCGGCGGCCCGGCCAAGCAAGCGTCGAGCGCCAAGCTGATAGCGCCGAGCTGCCAAGTAGAAAGTGGAAAGTGGAAAGTGGAAAGCGCCAAGCTACAAGCGCCGAGCTGTCCGGTGACGGGCGGCAGGTGGTGAGGCATGCACGTGAAGCCTGCTGAGCCACTCCGCTGAGTTTCCTTGCGACTTTCTACTTTCTACTCGAGCCTCCGTTTGGCCGCTTGGCCGCTTGGCCGCTTGGCCGCTTGGCCGCTTGGCCGCTTGGCCGCTTGGCCGCTTGGGCGCTTGGGCGCTAAATGATTGACCGCCGGGCGTTGTGGCCTTGACGGGGGCGGAGAGTTCCGTAGAATACGCAGCGCTTGACGAGGCCCCTGCGGCGGCGTCAGGGCCGTGCAAGAGCCGGCGGGGTGTAGCGCAGTCTGGTAGCGCGCCTGCTTTGGGAGCAGGATGTCGGGGGTTCAAATCCCTCCACCCCGACCACAAGCCATTGATTGAGTTGAAAGAAATTTCATTCATGGCTTGCGGTCAGGCGCTCGGGAACGTATCATGCGCCCATAGCTCAACCGGATAGAGCAACGGCCTTCTAAGCCGTAGGTTGCAGGTTCGAGTCCTGCTGGGCGTGCCACTCCGGTGGCGGCGCGGTCGGACGACTCGGTCGAGCAGTGTCGATATGGTGGATGTAGCTCAGTGGTAGAGCCCCGGATTGTGGCTCCGGTGGTCGTGGGTTCGATCCCCATCATCCACCCCATCTCGACATCCTTTCCAGGCAGTGGTGGATGTAGCTCAGTGGTAGAGCCCCGGATTGTGGCTCCGGTGGTCGTGGGTTCGATCCCCATCATCCACCCCATTGCCTCGCCTTCTTCCTTTATATTCCGCTCTCCTTCATCGAGTCGACCCGGTGCGACGCGTCAGGCGCGACGCCGTTGGCGTCGGCGGCCAGTCGTTCGCGGCCTTCGGGAGAAATCCGTGCCCGTCCCTTGTCTAACGCGGGCGACGTCCCCATATGGTCAGCCAGGGCGCTTGCCACTGCCCGGCGGGATTCATAGAATCCCTCTCTTTGAACCTTTTACGCCACCCACAGAACGCCCCAGTCGGCAGAGGACATTTCATGCAAGTTTCCGTCGATACGACCTCCCAGATTGAACGCCGCATCAAGGTGCAGGTGCCGGCCGCCGAGATCGACGAGGCCGTGGCCGCTCGCCTCAAGGAAGCGGCCAAGAACGTGCGTCTGGACGGTTTCCGCAAGGGCAAGGTGCCGATGTCGGTGATTCGCCAGCGCTACGGCCGCGGCGTGCGCGACGAGGTGGTCGGCGAGGTGATGCGCGAGCGCTACGTGCGCGCCATCACCGACGAGAACCTGAATCCGGCCGGCTATCCGCAGATCGAGGCCGACGTCAACGAGGCCGGCAAGGACCTGGAATTTACCGCCACCCTCGAGGTCTACCCGGAAATCGAACTGGCCTCCATCGAGGGCACCGAGGTCGAGCGTCCCGTGGTCGAGGTGACCGACGCCGACGTCGACGAGATGATCGAGACCCTGCGCAAGCAGAACGCCGGCTGGGAAGAGGTCGAGCGTGCCGCCGAGGACGGCGACCAGGTCAACATCGACTTCCAGGGCTTCCTGGGCGACGAGCCCTTCGAGGGCGGCAGCGCCGAGGGCCACGACCTGGTGATCGGTTCCGGCAGCTTCATCCCCGGTTTCGAGGAGCAGCTCGTGGGCGCCCAGGCCGGTGAGGAGAAGGAGCTCAAGGTCACCTTCCCCGAGGACTACCAGGCCGAGCAGCTGGCCGGCCAGGAAGCGACCTTCAAGGTCAAGGTCAATGCCGTCAAGGCGCAGGCCCTGCCCGAGGTCGACGCGGAGTTCGCCAAGCAGTTCGGCGTCGAGGACGGTGACCTGGACCGGTTCCGGGCCGAGATCACCAAGAACATGAACCGCGAGGCCGAGCAGGCGGTCGACAACCGCGTCAAGCAGCAGGTCCTCGAGGCGCTGAAGAAGGCCAACGACATCCCGGTGCCGCAGTCCCTGATTCAGCAGGAGACCGACGGGCTCAAGCGGCAGGCCGCCCAGCAGTTCGGCCTGGGCGAGGACTTCGACGTCAGCCAGCTGCCCAACGAGCTGTTCGCCGAGCAGGCCAAGAGCCGTGTGCAGATCGGCCTGCTGCTGGCCGAGGTGATCAAGCGCCACGAGCTCGAGGCCTCCGACGACGAGATCAAGGCCAAGGTCGAGGAGCTGGCCCAGCAGTACCAGGAGCCGGAGAAGGTGGTCGAGTACTACCTGAGCAACGACCAGATGAAGGACCAGGTCAAGTCCGCCATCCTCGAGGAGAAGGCCGTGGACGTGCTGCTCGGCCAGGCCGACGTCAAGGACGTCGAGATGGGCTATCAGGAGGCCCTGGCGGCGGCCCAGCAGCAGGGCGGCGAAGCCGAGGAGGCCGACGAGGCCGAGGGCGAAGCCCAGGCCTGACGGTCACTCCGGCCCTCCCGCCCGGCGGTTGCCGGGCGGGGTGCCAGGCGTCGCTTCCATACACCGGATGCAAGGACATCACCCATGAGCAACGAGTTCGATATTCAATCCGCCGGCGGCCTGGTGCCCATGGTGGTCGAACAGAGCGCACGCGGCGAGCGGGCCTACGACATCTACTCCCGCCTGCTCAAGGAGCGCGTGATCTTCCTGGTGGGGCCGGTGGAAGACTACATGGCCAACCTGCTGGTGGCCCAGCTGCTGTTCCTGGAGTCCGAGAACCCGGACAAGGACATCCACCTCTACATCAATTCCCCGGGGGGCTCCGTCACCGCCGGCATGTCGGTCTATGACACCATGCAGTTCATCAAGCCCGATGTCTCCACCGTCTGCATCGGCCAGGCGGCGAGCATGGGCGCGCTGCTGCTGGCCGGGGGCGCGGCGGGCAAGCGCTACTGCCTGCCGAACTCGCGGATGATGATCCACCAGCCCCTGGGCGGCTACCAGGGTCAGGCCTCGGACATCGAGATCCATACCCGCGAGATCCTCGGTATCCGCGATCGGCTCAACCAGATCCTGGCCCACCACACCGGCCAGGACATCGAGACCATCGCCCGGGATACCGACCGCGACAACTTCATGAACGGCGCCCAGGCCGCGGAGTATGGCCTGATCGATGCCGTGCTGGATAAGCGGCCGACATCCTGATAGCGTGAAATCAACCACGCTCTGATTACGTGATTCCCGGCGGCCCGCGGGCCGCCGCTGCGAGAGAGGTACGCGAATGGCCGACGGCAAAGGCAAGGACGAAGGCGGCAAGCTGCTGTACTGCTCGTTCTGCGGCAAGAACCAGAACGAGGTGCGCAAGCTGATTGCCGGCCCGTCCGTCTATATCTGCGATGAGTGTGTCGATCTGTGCAACGACATCATTCGCGAGGAGGTGCTCGATGCCGATGCCGAGAGCGACGAGGAGCGTCTGCCCGCCCCCCGCGAGATTCGTCACACCCTCGATGACTACGTGATCGGCCAGGACCGCGCCAAGATGGTGCTGTCGGTGGCGGTCTACAACCACTACAAGCGGCTGCGCTACGGCGCCAAGGACGAGGTGGAGCTGGGCAAGTCGAACATCCTGCTGATCGGCCCCACCGGCAGCGGCAAGACGCTGCTGGCCGAGACGCTCGCGCGGCTGCTCAACGTGCCCTTCACCATCGCCGATGCCACGACCCTCACCGAGGCGGGCTACGTCGGCGAGGACGTCGAGAACATCATCCAGAAGCTGCTGCAGAAGTGCGACTACGACGTGGACAAGGCCCAGCGCGGCATCGTCTACATCGACGAGATCGACAAGATCTCGCGCAAGTCGGACAACCCCTCCATCACCCGGGACGTGTCCGGGGAGGGCGTGCAGCAGGCGCTGCTGAAGCTGATCGAGGGCACCACCGCCTCGGTCCCGCCCCAGGGTGGGCGCAAGCATCCGCAGCAGGAGTTCCTGCAGGTCGACACCGGCAACATCCTGTTCATCGTCGGCGGCGCCTTCGCCGGCCTCGACAAGGTCATCCGTGACCGCGCCGAGCAGGGCGGCATCGGCTTCAACGCCGAGGTCAAGAGCAAGGACGAGACCAAGGGCGTGGGCGACCTGCTGCTGGACGTGGAGCCCGAGGACCTGGTCAAGTTCGGCCTGATCCCCGAGTTCGTCGGGCGCCTGCCGGTGATCGCGACCCTCACCGAGCTCACCGAGGATGCCCTGATCCAGATCCTCACCGAGCCGAAGAACTCGCTGATCAAGCAGTACGGCCGGCTGTTCGACATGGAGGGCGTGGAGCTTGACTTCCGCGAGGACGCCCTGCGCGCGGTGGCCCGCAAGGCCATGGCCCGCAAGACCGGGGCCCGCGGCCTGCGTTCCATCCTCGAGTCGGTGCTGCTCGACACCATGTACGAGATCCCGTCCCTGGAGGGCGTGTCCAAGGTGGTGATCGACGCCTCGGTGATCGCCGGCGAGAGCGAGCCGCTGTTGATCTACTCCCAGCAGGAGGAGGCGAAGCGAAGCGACGGCACCGACGGCTAGGCAATGTCTGAAAAGTGTCTGCGCTCGCCGACTTCCAGACACAGCCTAGCGCCTTCGAGACGCCCGCTGAGGGGTCTGCATCCGCAAAGGGCCGCCCAGGCGGCCCTTTTCTTTGCCGGGCCGTCGGCGCGACCTTGCAATGCCGGGCCTTCGCCCCCACTCCCTTGGTATCCAACCGATCGTTTGAGGAACGTCTGCGATGCAGCAGAACGCCGAACAGACCCTGAGTCTGCCCCTTTTGCCGCTGCGGGACGTGGTCGTCTACCCGCAGATGGTCATTCCGCTGTTCGTCGGCCGTGAGAAGTCCATCCAGGCCCTCGAGGCCGCCATGGAGGCCGACAAGCGCGTGCTGCTGGTGGCGCAACGCGAGGCCAGCAAGGACGATCCCGACAACGAGGACCTGTTCGCCATCGGCACCGTGGCCGAGATCATGCAGCTGCTCAAGCTGCCGGACGGCACCGTCAAGGTGCTGATCGAAGGCGAGTCCCGGGCCGACATCCGCGACATCCTGGCCGTGGACGACGGCTACAGCCGCGCCGAGGTGGCCCTGCGCGAGAGCGTGCCGCTGACCGAGCGCGAGCAGGACGCCCTGGTGCGGGTGCTGCTCAACCAGTTCGAGCAGTACGTCAAGATGTCCAAGAAGGTGCCCAACGAGGTGCTCAACTCGCTGTCGGGCATCGAGGACCCCAGCCGGCTGGTGGACACCATCTGCGCCCACCTGTCGCTGAAGATCGACGACAAGCAGCAGCTGCTCGAGATGGACCGGGTGCGCGACCGCATCGAGCACCTGATGGCGCTGATCGAGTCCGAGATCGACCTGCTCCAGGTGGAGAAGCGCATCCGCTCACGGGTCAAGGACCAGATGGAGAAGTCCCAGCGCGAGTACTACCTGAACGAGCAGATGAAGGCCATCCAGAAGGAGATGGGCGAGCTCGAGAACGCGCCCAACGAGGCCGACAAGTACGAGCAGGCCATCGAGTCCTCGGGGATGCCCAAGGAGGCCGCCGACAAGGCCAGGCAGGAGCTCGGCAAGTTGCGCATGATGTCGCCGTCCTCCGCGGAAGCCACCGTGGTGCGCTCCTACCTGGACTGGCTGATCTCGGTGCCCTGGAAGAAGCGCACCCGGGTGCGCCACGACCTGCTGCACGCCCAGAAGGTCCTCGACGAGGACCACTACGGCCTGGAGGAGGTCAAGGAACGCATCCTCGAGTACCTGGCCGTGCACAAGCGGGTCAAGAAGCTCAAGGGGCCGGTGCTCTGCCTGGTGGGGCCGCCCGGGGTGGGCAAGACCTCCCTGGGGCAGTCCATCGCCCGGGCGACCAACCGCAAGTACGTGCGGCTGGCGCTGGGCGGGGTGCGAGACGAGTCCGAGGTGCGCGGCCATCGCCGCACCTACATCGGCTCGCTGCCCGGCAAGATCATCCAGCGCATGAGCAAGGCCGGGGTCAAGAACCCGCTGTTCCTGCTCGACGAGGTCGACAAGATCGGCATGGATCACCGCGGCGACCCGGCCTCGGCCCTGCTCGAGGTCCTCGACCCGGAGCAGAACGACACCTTCAGCGACCACTACCTGGAGCTGGACTACGACCTGTCCGAGACGCTGTTCATCTGTACCGCCAACTCGATGAACATCCCGGGGCCGCTGCTCGACCGCATGGAGGTCATCCGCCTGCCCGGCTACACCGAGGACGAGAAGCTGGCTATCGCCAAGCGCTACCTGGTGCCCAAGCAGCTCAAGGCCAACGGCTTCAAGGACGACGAGCTGAGCTTCGCCGACGAGGCCCTGCTGGAGTTGATCCGCTACTACAGCCGCGAGGCCGGGGTGCGGGAGCTGGAGCGCCAGATCGCCAAGGTCTGCCGCAAGGTGCTGCGCGAGCGCCTCGAGAAGGAGGGGCAGGGAGGGGCCCAGGCGCCGGTCCAGCTGGCGGCCGCGGACATCGAGGCCTATGCCGGCGTCCGGCGCTACAGCTATGGCCTGGCCGACCAGGAGGACCAGGTGGGCCGCGTCACCGGCCTGGCCTGGACCTCGGTGGGCGGCGAGCTGCTGAACATCGAGTCGGTGGTGACCCCGGGCAAGGGGCGCATCAACAAGACCGGCTCGCTGGGCGAGGTGATGAAGGAGTCCGTGAGCGCCGCCCAGACGGTGGTGAGGGCCCGAGCACCGTCCTTCGGCATCGACCCGGAGCGCTTCGAGAAGGAAGACCTGCACATCCACGTGCCCGAGGGCGCCACCCCGAAGGACGGGCCCAGTGCGGGCATCGCCATGGTCACCGCCATGATCTCGGCCTACACCGGGCGCCCGGTGCGCTGCGACGTGGCGATGACCGGCGAGGTCAACCTGCGCGGCGAGGTCATGCCCATCGGCGGGCTCAAGGAGAAATTGCTGGCCGCCAGGCGCGGTGGTATAAAGACGGTGCTCATTCCGGAGGAGAACCGCCGCGACTTGAAGGAGGTTCCGGACAACATCAAGGAGGCCCTCGATATCCGGCCCGTCCGCTGGATCGATGAAGTCCTCGAGGTGGCGTTGCGTGAAAAGACGTCGCCGAAAGATGAAGAAACTCGAGCGGAAGACACGGCATCTTCTCACTCGATGATCAGTACGCACTGACGACTTTTTTCCCCTCATGTCGGGCTCAAAACCCCGGCATGGTGGGGATTGTCAGGGATGGTTGCTTGACAGGCGTTTCATCGCATTGCTATAAACTATCGCCATGCTGTGATCGCGTCAGTCAGCCGTAAGTCTCGCCGATTAGAGCCAATTTACGTAACAGTCAAGGGGTGAAGTGTGAACAAGTCCGAGCTGATCGAAGCCATTGCCGCGTCTGCCGACATTCCCAAGGCGGCCGCTTCTCGCGCACTGGACGCCATGGTCGACGCCGTGGCCGACAGCCTGAAGAAGGGCGACAGCGTCTCCCTGGTGGGGTTCGGCACCTTCACCGTCAAGGAGCGTGCGGCCCGCACCGGTCGCAACCCGCAGACCGGTGAGCCGATCCAGATCAGCGCCGCCAAGGTGCCGAGCTTCAAGGCCGGCAAGGCGCTCAAGGATTCCGTCAACTGAGCAGACGGCTCCGCCGTCCTCGACGATGTATCCCGACAGGCGCACCGCAGCAGCGGTGCGCCTGTCGCGTTTCAGGGCCCCGTCGCATGGGGTGGCCGTCCCGTTCGCGGGACCCCCGAGGATGCGTATAATGTAGCGCGTCCTGAATCATTAGAACCGCAGAGGCCTGCATGCTGCAAAGTATTCGTGACCGCTCCAGGAGCTGGGGCGCCAAGATCCTGGTCGGAGCCGTGGTGGTGACCATGGCGCTGTTCGGCGTGGAGTCCCTGGTGGGGCTGCTGGGTAGCGATGGCGAAGAGGTCGCCTCGGTGAACGGCGAGCCGATCACGCGCCAGCAACTCGAGCTGGAGGTGCAGCGGGCCATTCGCAGCGGCCAGGTGCCGCCGGAGCAGGAGCGCCAGCTGCGCGCGCAGATGCTCGATGCCCTGATCACCGACCGCCTGCTGACCCAGTATGCCGAGGAGGGAGGGCTGCATCTGTCCGAGGCCCAGCTCGATGCCCTGATCGTCGGCCTGCCGGAGTTCCAGGACGGCGAGGGGCGCTTCGATCGCGATCTCTTCCGCAACCGCCTGGCCAGCGCCGGCTTCACGCCGCTGTCGTTCCGCCAGCAGCTGCGCCAGGACATGAAGCGCCGCCAGCTCCAGCAGGGGCTGGCCGCCAGCGAGTTCAGCCTGGAGAGCGAGCAGGAGCGTCTCGCGGCCCTGCAGCGCCAGGCGCGCACCTTCCGTCACCATGCCCTGGTCCCCGCGGATCTGGAGGGCGAGATCGAGGTGAGCGATGCCGAGCTGCGCGACTACTACGAGGCCCATGCGGAGGACTACCAGCGTCCCGAGCAGGTCCGCCTGGCCTATGTGGTGCTGGATCGCCAGGCCATGGCCGAGGACCTGGAGGTCGAGGAGGAAGCGCTTCGGGAAGCCTGGCGCGCCGAGGCCTCCGATGCCGATCGCCGCGTGTCCCACATCATGGTGACCTTCGGCGACGAACGCACCCGGGAAGAGGCCGAGGCGCGGCTGGAGACCGTCAAGTCCCGCCTGGCCGAGGGCGAGGCCTTCGCCGACCTGGCCGCCGAGTTCTCCGATGACGGCTCCACCGCCGGCGCCGGCGGCGACCTGGGCGTGATCAGCCGCGGCTTCTTCGGCGAGGCCTTCGAGGAGGCGGCCTTCGCCCTCCGGGAAGGGCAGGTGTCGGACATCGTCGAGACCGACAACGGCCTGCACCTGATCCAGGTCACCGAGCTCGATCGGCCGGCCTTCGACGAGGCCCGGGATCGCCTGGCGCGCCAGGTCGCCCTCGAGCGGGTGCGCGATGCCTTCAACGACAAGGCGCAGCGGCTGATCGACGAGAGCTTCGCCGCCGAGGATCTGGCCAGCGTGGCCGATGGCCTCGGCCTCGAACTGCAGGTGAGCGACTGGGTCGGCCGTGACGGCGCCGAGGGCGTGCTCGCCGAGCCCGGCGTGATGCGCCAGGCCTTCAGCCCGGACGTGCTCGAGGAGGGCTTCAACAGCGAGGTGGTCGAGCTGGACGAGGATCGCCGGCTGGTGCTGCGTGTCCGCGATCATCGCGAGGCCACGACCCTGCCCCTCGAGGAGGTGCGGGACCAGGTGGCGGCCGCGGTGACGGCGCAAAAGACCCGGGAGGCCCTGCAGGCCCGTGCCGACGAGATGCTCGCCGCCTTGCGCCGGGGCGAGTCCCTGGGGCTCGACTGGCAGCGGGTCGAGGGCCTGAGCCGTCAGGGCGAGGCCGACCTGGCCCCGGCGGTGGTGGAGGCGGCCTTCCGCCTGCCGCATCCGGAGGCGGACGACACCGTCTACGGCCGGGCCGACGTTGGCGAACGGGTGGTGCTGATCGCCCTGGAGGAGGTCACCCCCGGCGAGCCCAACGCCCAGATCGAATCCTTCGTCGCCAACATGGCCGAGCGCCTGCGCGCCCAGGCCGCCGTGACCGGGCTGCTGACCCACCTGCGCGAGCAGGCCGAGATCACGCGGCCCTGACGCGCCCTTCGGCAAAAGTAGCAAGCGACAAGTAGAAAGTGGAAAGAAGGCCCCGCGGGTGACTCCCAGCGGGGCTTTCTAGTGAAAGGCTGGGATCGGCCTGGGTTCCCTTGCGACTTTTTACTTTCTACTTTGTACTCGAGCCTCCGCTTGGCCGCTTCACCGCTTCACCGCTTGGCCGCTTGGCCGCTTGGCCGCTTGGCCGCTTCACTCCTCACACTCACGAGTCCCCCATGCCCACCCCGCTCACCGACATCCCCGTCCATCCGATCACCGGTTTCCTGGGCAGCGGCAAGAGTTCGCTGATCCGGCACCTGATCGAGCACAAGCCCGAGGGCGAGCGCTGGGCGGTGCTGATCAACGAGTTCGGTCGGGTAGGCATCGACCAGGCGCTCGTGGCCGGGCGCGACGACGTGGTGGTCAGGGCGCTGCCGGGGGGCTGCCTGTGCTGCCAGCTGGCCACGGTGCTGCAAGCCGCCCTGGTCGAGCTGCTGCGGCGCGAGCGCCCCGACCGGCTGATCATCGAGCCCTCCGGCCTCGGGCATCCCGCGGGGCTGCTCGACCTGCTCCAGGGCGAGGCCTTCGCGGGCGTGCTGGCGCTGCGCGAGGTGGTGGCGGTGCTGGACCCGCGCCGGCTGGAGGATCCCCGCGCCCTGGCGCAGGCGACCTTCCGCGATCAGCTGGCGCTCGCCGACGGCATCGCCCTGACCATGACCGACCTGGTCTCGGCGTCCGGGCTGGATGCGGCGCGGGACTGGCTGGCGGACGAGCTGCCGGGCGATCCCTGGGTGGAGGAAGCGCCCCATGGGCGGCTGCCCATCGCGCGGGTGCTGGGGAGCGGCCGGCATCGCGACCGGCGTGGGGCCGGGCAGCCGGCGGCCCACCGTGCGCTGACCGGCCGTCGGGCGGCCTGGCTGGACCTGGAGGCCGAAGCCCCGCGCCCGGGGCACCCGGTGTTCCTGCGGGGCGAGGCGCTGGGGCAGGTCAGCCTGGGGTGGCGCTGGCACCCCGACGAGGCGTTCGACCGGGGGGCGCTGTTGGACTGCCTGGACGGCCTGGCCGGCGAGCTGCGGCTCAAGGGGGTCTTCCGCACCGGGGCCGGCTGGATGGCGGTGAACCGCGTGCACGGTCACGAGACGCCGACGCCCAGCGAGTGGCGGCGGGATTCCCGCCTGGAGGTGATCGGGCCGGCCGAGACGCTGCCGGATCCCCGGGCACTGCAGGCCCGGCTGGCCGCCTGCTTGCTGTAGCCACAAGCCGCAAGCCACAAGCCACAAGCGGAAAGTCGCAAGCGTTACGGGGTCAGCTCATCCTGTCCACTTTCCCCTTTCCCCTTTCCCCTTTCCCCTTTCTTGCTACTCCGGCCAGCTCGGCTCGGGCAGCCGGTGCTGCCGGCAGGCGGCGATCAGGGTGTTGTGCAGCAGGCAGGCGATGGTCATGGGGCCCACGCCGCCGGGCACCGGGGTGAGGGCGCCGGCCACTCGGGAGACACAGGCGGGGTTCACGTCGCCCACCAGGCGAGTCGTGTCGCCATTCCCGAGCCGGGTGATGCCCACGTCGATGACCGTGGCGCCGGCCTTGACCCAGTCGCCCTGGACCAGTCCGGGCTGGCCGACCGCGGCCACCAGGATGTCCCCCTGCCGGCAGACCTTGGCGGGATTGGCGGTCCGCGAATGGGCGAGGGTCACGGTGCAGTCCTCGCGGAGCAGCAGGCTCGCCATGGGGCGGCCGACGATCCGCGAGCGGCCCAGCACCACGGCGTGCTTGCCGGCCAGGTCGCCGAGGTGCGCCTTGAGCAGCGTCAGGCAGCCCAGCGGCGTGCAGGGCACCAGCCCCTCGCCGCCGGCCGCCAGGGCGCCGGCGTTGAGGGGGTGGAAGCCGTCCACGTCCTTGGCCGGGTCGATGGCGGCGATCACCGCCTCGGTGTCGATCGGGTCGGGCAGCGGCAACTGGACCAGGATGCCGTGCACGGCCGGATCGTGGTTGAGGGTCGCGATCAGCGAGAGCAGTTCCGCCTCGGGCGTGGCGGCGGGCAGGCAGTGCTCGAAGGAGCGCATGCCCACCTCCCGGGCGTGGCGCCCCTTGCTCCGCACGTAGACCTGGCTGGCCGGGTCCTCCCCCAGCAGCACCACCGCCAGGCCGGGCACCAGTCCGTGCCCCTCGCCGAGGCGCCGGACCTCCCCGGCCACCGCGTCGCGCAGCGCCTGGGCATGCGCCTTGCCATCGATCAGGGTCGCCATGACGCTCCCATCCGTCTGGTGTGACACTCGCCCGGGGCAAGGACCGCCGGTGTCCTTCGCCGCGTCGACCGGCGAAGGGCCGCCGGGGGCGCCCCGGGCTGCTTCCGCAGTCTAGGTCAGAACAGGGCCGGGGGTGTTCCCTCGGCGACGCCGCGCATCGCTCCGGCGACGGTCGTCATGCACCATGGGGCTGTCGTCCTGATGGAAGTGGTGCGTGGGCTTTCCTTCTAGCCTTATACTCAAAGCCCCGCTTGTCGGGGCATCGACAGTGTGCAACGGCGAGGTCGGCCCCATGTATCGCGTGCGTCGCTGGGTGGTCCGCCATGCCCGGGCCTTCGAGATCCTCTATGACGGCTTCGAGCCCGTCCTCAAGACGCTGGCGCCGCTGGTGGCCCGGCTCGGCCCCGAGCGGCTGGAGCGGCCGGTCGCGGCGGTCGAGCGCTGGGTGAAGGGTTTCCTCTTCGATTGCCGGATGTGCGGGCACTGCGTGCTGAGTTCCACCGGCATGGCCTGTCCCATGAACTGTCCCAAGCGGCTGCGCAACGGCCCCTGCGGCGGGGTGCGCGCCGACGGCGGCTGCGAGGTGAAGCCCGAGATGCGTTGCGTGTGGCTGGAGGCCTGGGAGGGCAGCCGGCGCATGAAGTACGGCGATCGCATCCAGCTGGTCCAGCTGCCGGTGGATGCCGCCGACGAGGGAGCCTCGTCCTGGCTCAAGGTGGTGCAGGGCGAACACGGTCGAGACCGCGGGGGAAGCCCATGAAGTTCGACGACGAGCCGGTGCCCGGCTATTCCCTGCCGATCCTGCCCGGGCATGTCTCGCCCGGGCGGCTGGAGCGGGTGCTGCGGGCGGGCCGCTTCGCGGTGACCACCGAGATCGACCCGCCGGATTCCGCCGACCCGGCGGAGGTCCTGCGCCGGGCGGCCATCTTCGACGGCTACGTGGATGCCATCAATGCCACCGATGGCTCCGGCGCCAACTGCCACATGTCCAGCGTCGGCGTCTGCTCGCTGCTGACCCGGGTGGGCTATGCCACCATCCTCCAGATGTCCTGCCGCGACCGCAACCGGATCGCCATGCAGGGCGAGATCCTGGGCGCCGCGGCCATGGGCGCCTGCAACCTGCTGTGCCTGACCGGCGACGGGGTCCAGGCGGGCGACCATCCCGAGGCCCGCCCGGTGTTCGACCTGGACTCGCTCTCCTTGCTGGGCATCGCCCGGCGCATGCGCGACGAGGGGCGCTTCGAGAGCGGACGGGCCATCACCGAGCCGCCCCGCATCTTCCTGGGGGCGGCGGAGAATCCCTTCGTGCCCCCGGCGGCCTGGCGGGCCCGCCGGCTGGCCAAGAAGGTGGCCGCGGGGGCGCGCTTCATCCAGACCCAGTACTGCTTCGACGTGCCCCGGCTGCGGGATTTCATGAAGGAGGTGGCCGACCTGGGCGTGCTCGAGGGGCCCGACCGGGCCTTCGTGCTGGTGGGCATGGGGCCGCTAGCCTCGGCCCGCAGCGCCCGCTGGATTCGCGAGCACGTGCCGGGCATCCATATCCCCGATGCGGTGATCCGGCGCCTGGAGGGGGCCCGGGACCAGCGCGCCGAGGGCGAGCGCCTGTGCTGCGATATCCTGGCCGAGGTCCGGGAGATCGAGGGGGTGAGCGGGGCGCACATCATGGCCTATCGGCAGGAGGCCACGGTGGCGCGGATCATCGAGGAGACCGGCGTGCTGGAGGGGCGGGTGCCCTGGTATCCGGGACGCGACGACCCCTGCGAGCTCAACCCCGAGGCGCCGGACGCCGCGCCCTGCCACCTGACCGCCGCGGGCCCGAAGTGAGTGGCAAGGAGTAAGGGATTCCTTGCCACTTTTCACTTTCCACTTTCCACTTTCCCCTCGACCCTTGGTGGTTCGGCGCTCGGCGCTCGGCGCTCGCCGATGCCGTCAGCCTTCCAGCGGGAAGTCCCGCAGCACCGGCGGCTGCCCGGCCGCGATCTCGATCTCCCAGCCGCGGTCCGGCTGCCAGTCGCCCAGCACGTAGCGACGCGCCGGGATGCCGTCGAGGTCGAGCTCGTGGACGGCGGGGCGATGGGTGTGGCCGTGGATCAGGGTGGTCACGCCGTGCTCGCGCAGGGCGGCGGTCACCTCGTCCGGGGTCACGTCCATGATGTCCTCGGCCTTGTTGGAGTTGGCCTCGCCCGACTGGTCGCGCAGCTGCCGGGCCAGGGCCAGGCGCTCGGGAATCGGCATGGCGAGGATCCGGGCCTGCCACTGGGGATCGCGGGCCTGGGCGCGAAAGGCCATGTAGGCCTCGTCGCGGGTGCAGAGGCTGTCGCCGTGCATCAGCAGCACCCGCTCGTCGCCCAGGGTGACCACGCTGGGGTCGGGCAACAGGGTCGCGCCGGCCGCCTCGGCGAAGCGCTCGCCCAACAGGAAGTCGCGGTTGCCGTGCATCAGGTAGACGGCGGTGCCCGCCTCGCTGCGTGCCTGGAGCGCGGCGGCGATGCGTGCCGCCAGGGCGGCCGTGCCGCTGGGGTCGGCGTCGCCCAGGTCGAGCAGGTCGTCGCCGATCCAGGCCTCGAAGAAGTCGCCGAGGATGTAGATCGCCTCCGCCTCCCGGGCACGGCCGTCCAGCCAGGCCAGGAAGCCGTCGGTGATGGCGGGGGCGCCGGGGTGGAGGTGGAGGTCGGAAATCAGCAGGGTCGACATGGCGGCTCTCGCAGGCGTCGGGTCGGGGGCGGCCCACCCGCGGGCGCGGGTGGGGGCGGTGCGGAAGGGCGGTTCAGGCCTCGGCGTCGTCCTGGACGTAGGCGCGCTGGATGATGACGTCCTCGGCGGGCACGTCGGCGTGCATGCCGCGGCGGGTGGTGGCCACGCCCTTGATGCGTTCCACCACGTCCATGCCCTGGACGACCTCGCCGAACACGCAGTAGCCCCAGCCCTGGATGTTCTTGCCGCGATGGTTGAGGAAGTCGTTGTCGGCGACGTTGATGAAGAACTGGGCGGTGGCGGAGTGCGGGTCCTGGGTGCGGGCCATGGCCAGGGTGCCGCGATCGTTGGTCAGGCCGTTGTCGGCCTCGTTCTCGATGGGATCACGGGTGGGCTTCTGGTTGAAGTCCAGGTCGAAGCCGCCGCCCTGGATCATGAAGCCGTCGATGACCCGGTGGAAGAGGGTGTTGTCGTAGAAGCCGTCGCGGACGTACTGCTCGAAGTTGGCCGCGGTCTTGGGGGCCTTGTCGTGGTTCAGGGCGACATGGATATCGCCGAAATTGGTCTGCAAGATGATCATCACGGTGTCCTGTCGTTGTTGCTAGGGCTGCCACAATGGGAAGTGTCCCGGGGCGCCGGGGACAGGTCGAAGAGGGGGTCTTTTGCCATGGATGGCAAAAGTAGCGCCCATGGATGGGTTCACAGCGCCCCCTCGGAGACCTGTCGCCGGATCAGTCCCGGGAAAAAACTCACTACGGCAGCCCCGGCGGTATAGCGGGATGCCTTGGCGCCCTATGGGCACGTGGCGCTATAATAGCCCTTTTGCGTCGATGCGCGAAGCCGCGGCCAGGCCCGCGGCGTCGCGGCGACAGGCCCGCGTTCAACCAGAGGTTGCCCAATCAACATGACCAGCGAGACCACCAGCGCGCCGAACTTCATTCGCAACCAGATCCGCGAAGAGGTCGAGGCCGGCCGACAGGGGAAGATCGTCACCCGCTTCCCGCCGGAGCCCAACGGCTTCCTGCACATCGGCCACGCCAAGTCGATCTGTCTGAATTTCGGGCTCGCCGAGCAGTTCGGTGGCGACTGTCATCTGCGCTTCGACGACACCAACCCGATCAAGGAAGAGCAGGCGTACATCGACGCCATCAAGGAGGACGTCAGCTGGCTGGGCTATGACTGGGCGGGTCAGGTACGCTTCGCCTCCGACTACTTCGACCAGCTCTATGCCTGGGCGCAGCACCTGGTGCGCGAGGGCAAGGCCTATGTGGACGACCTCTCGCCGGAGGAGATGCGCGAGTACCGCGGCACCCTGACCGAGCCGGGCCGGCCGAGCCCCTATCGGGAGCGCTCCGTGGAGGAGAACCTGGACCTGCTCGAGCGCATGCGCACCGGCGAGTTCGCCGAGGGCGAGAAGGTGCTGCGCGCCAGGATCGACATGGCCGCGCCCAACATCAACCTGCGCGATCCCATCCTCTACCGCATCCGCCACGCCGACCATCACCAGACCGGCGACAAGTGGAAGATCTACCCGTCCTACGACTTCGCCCACGGCCAGTCGGACGCCATCGAGGGCGTGACCCATTCCCTGTGCACCCTGGAATTCGAGGACCATCGCCCGCTCTACGAGTGGTTCCTCGACAACCTGCCGGTGCCGTCCAAGCCGCGCCAGATCGAGTTCGCCCGGCTCAACCTCAACTACACCCTGACCTCCAAGCGCAAGCTCAAGCTGCTGGTGGACGAGGGCATCGTCGACGGCTGGGACGATCCGCGCCTGCCGACCCTTTCCGGCATGCGGCGTCGCGGCTATACCCCGGCCTCGATCCGCAAGTTCTGCGAGATGATCGGCGTGACCCGCGCCGACGGCGGCCTGGTCGACATCGCCATGCTCTACCACGCCATCCGCAGCGACCTCGAGGACAACGCGCCCCGGGCCATGTGCGTGCTCAAGCCGCTCAAGGTGGTGCTGACCAACGTGCCCGAGGACTTCGAGGAGACCTACGAGGTGGCCGGCCACCCGGCCCGGGAGGACATGGGCGTGCGCCGGATCCCCTTCACCCGGGAGATCGTCATCGACCGGGACGACTTCATGGAGGAGCCGCCGAAGAAGTTCTTCCGCCTGGCGCCGGGCAAGGAGGTGCGGCTGCGCAACTCCTACGTGATCCGTTGCGACGAGGTGGTGAAGGACGCGACCGGCGAGATCGCCGAGCTGCGCTGCTCGGTGGACTTCGACACCCTGGGCAAGAACCCGGAGGGCCGCAAGGTCAAGGGCGTGATCCACTGGGTCAGCGCCGCCCACGGGGTCCCCATGGAGGTGCGCCTGTACGACAACCTCTTCCAGGTCGAGCAGCCGGACAAGGACAAGGACGCCGACTTCCTCGAGCACCTGAACCCCGATTCCCTGGTCACCGTGCAGGCCGTCGGCGAGCCCAGCCTGGCCCAGGTCGCCCCGGAGAGCCGCTTCCAGTTCGAGCGGGTGGGCTACTTCTGTGCCGACCGTCATGCCTGCCGCGACGGCAAGCTGGTGTTCAACCGCACCGTGGGGCTCAAGGACAGCTGGGCGAAGATCAAGAAGAAGGGCTGACATGCAGATCTACAACACCCTCACGCGCCGCAAGGAAACCTTCACGCCCATCGAGCCGGGCAAGGTCCGCATGTACGTCTGCGGCATGACCGTCTACGACTACTGCCACCTGGGCCATGCCCGGGTGATGGTGGCCTTCGACGTCATCACCCGCTACCTGCGCGCCCGGGGCTATGACGTCACCTACGTGCGCAACATCACCGACATCGACGACAAGATCCTCAGGCGGGCCGACGAGAACGACGAGACCATCGAGGCGCTCACCGACCGCATGATCGACGCCATGCACGAGGACGAGGGGCGCCTCGGCGTGCTGCGCCCGGACGCGGAGCCCCGGGCGACCCAGCACCTCGACGAGATCGTCGCCATGATCGAGACGCTGATCGACAAGGGCTACGCCTATGCGGCGGCCAACGGCGACGTCTACTACCGGGTGCGCCGGTTCGAGGGCTACGGCAAGCTCAACAACCGCGACCCGGACGACATGCGCGCCGGCGCCCGGGTGGACGTCGACGAGCACAAGGAGGATCCGCTGGACTTCGTGCTGTGGAAGGCGGCCAAGCCGGGCGAGGCCAACTGGCTGTCGCCCTGGGGGCCGGGGCGTCCCGGCTGGCACATCGAGTGCTCGGCCATGTCCACCTGCTGCCTGGGGGAGACCTTCGACATCCACGGCGGCGGGCCCGACCTGACCTTCCCCCACCACGAGAACGAGATCGCCCAGAGCGAGGCGGCCACCGGCAAGCCCTACGTCAACACCTGGATGCACGCCGGGGCGGTACGGGTGAACCAGGAGAAGATGTCCAAGTCGCTGGGCAACTTCTTCACCATCCGCGAGGTGCTCGAGCACCATGACCCGGAGGTGGTGCGCTACCTGCTGGTGGCCAGCCATTACCGCAGCCCGATCAACTACGCCCCCGAGTCCCTGGCCGACGCCCGCCGCTCCCTGGAGCGCTTCTACAACGCCCTGGACGGCGTCGAGCCCCGGGAAGGGGAGGTGGACGGGCGCTTCGACGCGCGCTTCACCGCGGCGATGGACGACGACTTCAACACCGCCGAGGCGGTGTCGGTGCTCTTCGACCTGGCCCGGGAGCTCAACCGGACCAAGAAGGAAGCCCCGGGCGAGGCCCCGGCGCTGGCGGCGGAACTCAAGCGCCTGGGGGCGATCCTCGGCCTGCTCCAGCAGGCGCCGGAGGCCTTCCTGAAGGGCGCGGCCGGCGAGCTGCCGCTGCCCGAGGCGGAGATCGAGGCGAAGATCGCCGCCCGCGCCGAGGCCAAGAAGGCCCGCGACTTCGCCGCCGCCGACGCCATCCGCGACGAGCTGGCCTTCCTCGGCATCGTGCTCAAGGACAGCCGGGAGGGCACCTCCTGGGTGCTGGAGGCGCCCGAGGACTGAGGGCGCCCTTCGGGCAGCGCCGAGCCACGAGGCGCAAGCGACAAGGAACCCCCGGAGGCCATGGCCTTCGGGGGTTCTTCTGCTCGCGGACGTAATCGGTACCCGTCCCCGGTTTCCCCATGATTCCGTGGGAGCGCAGCTTGCTGCGCGATAGCGGAGGCCCCCCAGGGCCATCGCGCTCTGAAGAGCGCTCCCACGGCCAGGGACATCGCCCGATTTCGTGGGAGCTCAGCTTGCTGCGCGATGGGAGGTAATCGGTACCCGTCCCCGGTTTCCAGTCTAATCTGGACCCGTCCCCGGTTGTCCATTCGGCCTTTCGTCGACGACGGCCATGGCCTCGTCGAGACTGGTGGCCACCGCATTCCACGGCAGCGGCGATCCGGTGAGATGGCAGTGGTAGAGCGACTCGTCATCGATGTCGACGCGATGGATGTCGTTGCCCCGATCGTCCTGCCACCAGTCGGCATGGACATGCTGCCAGCGAGGGGCGAGCGAAGCGCCGATGTTCATGAGCATTCCCTCCTTCGACCGCCGGGGTGCCGGAACCGGGGCAGTGCGCCCCCTGTCTTCCAGGGTAGTATAAAAACACTGTTTGAAAACACTGTTCTTCAATTCGCCTCGAGACACGCCGTCGGGATGTCGCTCGCCGGGGAGAGAGGGGAGGGACGCCGGCTTGCCCCTGGCGCGTGATCGGTCCCCGTCCCCGGCTTCCCATCGATTGCTCCACGCGGTTTGCAAACAGCGCTATGTAACAATAGGTAACTTTATATGATGTTATGTAGCCTACTATAGCACCCTTGAACGTTTCCTGGCGCCTGCCGACGGGGCGCGGCGGGAGGAGCGCCGGTCCCGTGCCGGGCGTTGTCCCTCACGGCGGATCGAGCGGCGCCTCGGCGGCCGGCGGCAGGCGGTCCGGCGGGGGCCAGGCGTCGTCGACCACGAAGAGGCGGCACCACTCCGCCGGCGCGCCCGTCCCGGGCAGGCGCAGGGCCAGCTGCACCGGGGCCCCGCCGCCGGCGAAGTGCAGCCGCAGGCAGTGCTCCAGCACGGGCAGCGAGGTGAGGTGCTCGGGGCGGGGCAGGGCGAGCCAGTGGGGCTTGCACAGCCAGGCCCCGCGGGTGCCCCGGGGAAGGGCCTCGTGGAGCCGTGACCAGTCCCGCCAGTACAGCCACTCCCCGCGGTGATGGTCGGGGGTGGCATGCCGCGGCGCGGGGAGGGAGGCGTGAAAGGGGTAGAAGAGCACCCCGGGCATCGCCAGGCGCTGATGCAGCCGCGGCGAGGTGGCGCCGCCGAGGCACTCCGCGAGGGCCCGACGGGCCTGGGGCGTGTGGGCCAGCGGCAGTTGGTGACGCGTCAGGTGGGCCCGCTTGATGGCCAGGCTGTCGAGCCCGCCCGGGCCGATCCAGCGGGCCTGGTCGTCGGCGTTCCCGGGGCCTTCCGGCAGTCCCAGGTAGTACTTGATGGCCACCTCCAGGTGGACGGGCACGGGATCGGCGAGCTCGGCGTAGACCAGGTCGAGCTCGCCCAGGGTGCGACGCTCCTGGAGGACCGGCAGGTTGTGGGCCAGCAGGCGGGTCCCCGGGGCGCTGCCGAGCAGGAACTGCCACAGGCGTTCGTGATAATGGCCCATGCGCCCCTTGAGGGTATGGCCGATGAAGCGCTCGAGCGGCTCGGGATCGGCCTCCAGGTGACCCAGGTAGTCGGCCAGGGCATCGTCGCGCTCGAGCCCCAGGCAGGCGCGGTCGGGGCGACCGTCCCAGCCCAGGGTGAGCAGGTCGGGCGTGGCCAGCAGCCAGGCCAGGTCCCGGACCAGGGGGTGGCGCCAGGGGAGGAGATCGTCATGGGGTGGCGGCATGGGGCGGCTCCCGGGCGTTGAGATGCCGTTCTGACAGCCAAGCTGTACAGGCCTTATACTCAGCATACATTCATAGAGGAAGTGGGTGGTAACCATGCAGCCAGTACTGACGCGTCTCGCCGTCGTCGCGACCGGCACCCTGATGAGCCTGAGCGCGGCGCAGGCCCAGGAGCCGGTGGTGGTCGCCTCGAAGATCGATACCGAAGGCTCGGTGCTGGGCCAGTTGATCCTGCAGCGCCTGGAGGCCGGTGGCGTCGAGGTGGAGAACCGACTCCAGCTGGGGGGCACCAGCATCGTGCGGGGCGCCCTCACCGCGGGCGAGATCGATCTGTACCCGGAGTACACCGGCAACGGCGCCTTCTTCTTCGACATGGCCGACAGTCCGGTATGGAAGGACGCCGAGCAGGCCTACGAGACCGTCCGGGAGAAGGACCGTGAGCAGAACGACCTGGTCTGGCTGACCCCGGCCGACGCCAACAACACCTGGGCGATCAGCGTGCGCGGCGAGCTGGCCCGGGAGCACGGCCTGGCGAGCCTCGAGGACCTGGCGGCCTACCTGAACGAGGGCGGCGACTTCAAGCTGGCCGCCAGCGCCGAGTTCGTCGAGTCCCCCCAGGCCCTGCCGGCCTTCCAGGACGCCTATGGCTTCGAGCTCTCCGAGGACGAGCTGCTGGTGCTGTCCGGCGGCAACACCGCCGCCACCATGCGCGCCGCGGCCCAGCAGACCAGCGGCGTCAATGCCGCCATGACCTATGGCACCGACGGCGGGCTCAAGGCCCTGGACCTGGTGGTGATGGACGACACCCTGGGCGTGCAGCCGGTCTACCAGCCGGCCCCGGTGGTCCGCGCCAGCGTGCTCGAGGCGCATCCCGAGATCGAGTCCCTGCTGACCCCGGTCTTCGAGGCCCTGGACCGCGATACCCTGCAACGCCTCAACGGCGACGTGGCCGTCAACGGCCTCGACCCGGCCCGGGTGGCGGCGGACTTCCTCGACACCCTGGACGAGTGAGGTCAGGGTGCCCGAGGAGACTCCGCGCCCCAACATCGTCCTGTGGTCCCTGCTGCTGGCCGCCCTGCCGGCCTGGCTGGGCCTGGATGCGGTGAGCGTCGCGCCCAACCGCATCGTGCCCGGCAGCGGTCACTCGGCCGCCGAGGTCGCCGGCCTGCCGGGGCTGGTGGCGAGCCTGGTGCCCGCCCTGGCGGTGCTGTGGCTGGCCTGGCGGCCGACGCGCGAGCGGCTGCGCCTGGCACTCGGCCTGGTCGTGGCCATGCTGGCGGCCCTGCCGGCCTGGCTCGCCCTGGCGGCGGCCGAGCTGGTCGACCCTGCGCTTCCCCAGGCCCGCATGGGCATCGGCGGGGGCGTCTGGGTCGGCCTCTTCCTGCTGTTGCTGGCGCTGATCGAGCTGCGCACCCGCTTGACCCTGTCGCGGCCGCTCGGCTGGGCGCTGCTGCTGGTCCCGCTCGCCAGCCTGGCGCTCTGCCTGTCCCTCTGGCTGGAGCCCCTCGCGCTGCGCCGGGAATATGCCGGACGCAGCCAGCAGTTCCTCGCCGCCATCGGCGAGCACCTGCTGCTGGTCGGGTCGGCGGTGGGGCTCAGCCTGGTCATCGGGGTGGGCCTGGCGCTGGCCATGCGCCGCTGGCCGCGGGCCCGTGAGCTGGGCTTCGCGGTGCTCAACTTCCTGCAGACCATCCCCAGCCTGGCGCTGTTCGGCCTGCTGCTGGCCCCGCTGGCCTGGCTCTCCGCCCGGGTCGACTGGCTGGCCGCCCTGGGGGTGAGCGGCATCGGCTGGGCGCCGGCCCTGCTGGCGCTGGTCGGCTACAGCCTGTTGCCCATGGTGCGCAACACCTACGTGGCCCTCGAGGAGGTGGACCCCGGGGTGGTCGACGCCGCCCGGGGCATGGGCATGAGCCGCGGCCAGGTGTTCCGCCAGGTGCGCCTGCCGCTGGCGCTGCCGGTGATCCTCGAGGGAATCCGCATCACCTCGGTGCAGGCCATCGGCCTGACCGCGGTGGCGGCGCTGATCGGCGCCGGCGGTCTCGGGACCTTCATCTTCCAGGGGCTGGGCCAGGCCGCCATGGACCTGGTGCTGCTCGGCGCCCTGCCCATCCTCGTCATGGCGCTCGCCGCCGATGCCCTGCTGGGCGCCCTGACCGACCTGCTGCGCCCGGGAGGGGCGACATGATCGATCTCATCCACGTGACCAAGCGCTTCGGCGCGACGACCGCGGTGGACGACATCTCCCTGAGCGTGGCCCAGGGGGAGCTCTGCGTGCTGGTCGGGACCTCCGGCTGCGGCAAGTCCACGACCCTGCGCATGATCAACCGGCTCATCGAGCACAGCGACGGCGAGATCCACATCGACGGCCAGCAGATCCGGGCCTTCCGCGAGGAGACGCTGCGCCGGCGCATGGGCTACGCCATCCAGAGCACCGGCCTCTTCCCGCACTGGACGGTGGCGCGCAATATCGGCCTCGTTCCCCGGCTGCTGAAATGGCCCCAGGCGAGGATCCGCGAGCGGGTCGAGGAGCTGATGACCCTGCTCGGCCTGCCCGTCAGCGAGTTCGCCGACAAGTACCCGCGCCAGCTCTCCGGCGGCCAGGCCCAGCGGGTCGGGGTGGCCCGGGCGCTGGCCGCCGATCCGGATATCCTGCTCATGGACGAGCCCTTCGGCGCCCTGGACCCGATCACCCGGGAGACCCTCCAGGAGGAACTGCGGGCCCTGCAGGGCCGGCTGCACAAGACCATCGTCTTCGTCACCCACGACATGGACGAGGCGCTGCGCCTGGCCGATCGCCTGGTGGTCATGGACCAGGGCCGCATCAAGCAGCAGGGCCATCCCCTGGAGCTGCTCCGCGAGCCCGCCGACGCCTTCGTGGAATCCCTGCTGGGGGGCGAGGATCGCGGGCTCAAGGAGGCCGCCCTGCTGCCGGTGAGCGAGCGGATGCTGCCGCTGAGCCCGCGCCTGCTGGCCCGGGAGCGGGTGGCCCACGATGCCTCGCTGCGCGAGGCGCTGTCGATCATGCTGTGGCGCCATGCCGAGCGCCTGACCGTGGTCGACGACGAGGACCTTCCCATCGGCGAACTGTCGCTGCGGCGGCTGGTGGGGGCCAAGGCCCATGAGTGAGGCGATCGCCAAGGCGAGGGCCGGGCGAGCCTGGTGGGTCCCGGCCGTCTGGGGCGCGCTGCTGCTGGCCGCCTGCCTGGGCATGGGCGCCCTGGAGGGGCTGTTCCGCTGGGTCGAGCCGGACAGCCGCGCCGTGATCTATGCCCGGGCCGATTTCCTGACCCTGCTGGGGCGCCACCTGCTGGTGGTCGGCGTGGCGGCGCTCGCCGCCGTGGCGATCGGGGTGGGGGCGGCGGTGGCCGTCACCCGCCGGGCCGGACGCGACTTCCTGCCGCTGGTCGCCCAGCTGGCCTCCATCGGCCAGACCTTCCCGCCGGTGGCGGTGCTGGCGCTGGCGGTGCCGGTGCTGGGCTTCGGCACCCTGCCGATCATCGTCGCCCTGCTGCTCTACGGCCTGCTGCCGATCGTCCGCAACACCCTGGCCGGGATCGAGGGCATCGACCCGGGGGTGCGCGAGGCGGCCCGGGGCATGGGAATGACCGGCGGCCAGCTGCTGCGCCAGGTGGAGCTGCCGCTGGCCGCCCCGGTGATCCTCGCCGGCATCCGCACCTCGGTGACGATCAACATCGCCACGGCGGCCATCGGCGCCACCGTGGGGGCGAGCAACCTGGGCGATCCCATCATCTCGGGCATCGTCAACGGCAATACCGCCTACGTGCTCCAGGGCGCCCTGTTGATCGGCCTGCTGGCGCTCACGGTCGACAGCGTCTTCGCGCGCCTGCAGCCCGCCGGCCCGCGCTGACGAGCCGCCTTATACCGTTATCTTCAAGGGGCCGGCGACTCTCGCCACGGCCGGCGCCGCCGACGTCCCCCCCGTGGCCGACATCGAGGCAAGATCCGCCGAATCGGGACTATCCAATGATCGCAGTTTACGTTAACGTCAATGCCGTGCGTTGATCGGCGTCGGGGCAATCCCCTGGCGATCCGAAAGAATAGAGACAACACTGCCCCCAAAAGGGGTAAGGATCATGACGATGAGCACAACGCGAGATATCCACGTGCCGGAATTCCTGGCCGGGGACGAGTTCAGCATCCCCACCTACCGGGTCCTCAACCAGGAGGGCACCCTCTACGAGGGCGCCGAGGAGCCCCCGCTGGAGCGTGAGCTGGCCCGGCGCATCTACCAGGCGATGATCACCACCCGGGTGCTCGACGAGCGCATGATGGCCGCCCAGCGCCAGGGTCGCCTGTCCTTCTACATGCAGTGCACGGGCGAGGAGGCCGCCGTCATCGGGGCCTCCGCGGCGCTGGACGACGCCGACATGATCATGGCCCAGTACCGTGAGCAGGGGGCGCTGGTCTATCGCGGCTTCACCATCGACGAGTTCATGAATCAGCTGTTCGGCAACGAGCTGGATTACGGCAAGGGCCGGCAGATGCCGATTCACTACGGCTCGCGCAAGCTGCACTACATGACCATCTCCTCGCCGCTGGCCACCCAGATCCCCCAGGCCACGGGCTATGCCTACGGCCAGAAGCTGGCCGGCGATGGCCTGTGCACCACGGTCTTCTTCGGCGAGGGAGCCGCCTCCGAGGGCGACTTCCATGCCGCCCTGAACATGGCGGCGGTTCATGAAGTGCCGGTGATCTTCTTCTGCCGCAACAACGGCTACGCCATCTCCACCCCGGCCATCGAGCAGTTCGCCGCCGACGGCGTGGCCCCGCGGGCCTTCGGCTACCGGATGCACGTCATCCGCGTGGACGGCAACGACATCCTGGCCGTCTATCGGGCGACCCAGGAGGCTCGGCGCATCGCCGTCGAGCACAACAAGCCGGTGCTCATCGAGGCCATGACCTACCGCCTGGCCGCCCATTCCTCCTCGGACGATCCCTCCGGCTACCGCTCCCGCAAGGAAGAGGAGGCCTGGCGGGAGAAGGATCCGATCCTGCGCATGAAGCGCTGGATGATCGACAAGGGCTGGTGGGACGAGGAGGAAGAGAAGACCCTCCAGGAGCAGCTGCGACGCGAGGTCCTGGAGACCCTCAAGCAGGCCGAGAAGCGTCCGCCGCCCCCCCTGGACAGCCTGGTGACCGACGTCTACGCCGAGGTCACCCCGGGCCTGCAGCATCAGCTCGACGCCCTCAAGGCGCACATCCGTCGCTATCCGGACGCCTATCCCAAGGGAGCCCGTTCCCTGGATCCCGAAGTGAGCCGCACCGACGACGCCAACGACAAGGGAGAGTCCTGAGATGCCGACCATGAACATGCTGCAGGCGATCAACAACGCCCTGGACATCGCCATGGCCGAGGACGAGCGGGTGCTGTGCTTCGGCGAGGACGTGGGCGGCTTCGGCGGCGTCTTCCGCGCCACCAGCCATCTCCAGGAGCGCTACGGCAAGACGCGCTGCTTCAACACCCCGCTGGTGGAACAGGGCATCATCGGCTTCGCCAACGGCCTGGCCGCCCAGGGCTCGGTGCCGGTGGCGGAGATCCAGTTCGCCGACTACATCTTTCCGGCCTTCGACCAGATCGTCAACGAGACCGCCAAGTTCCGCTATCGCTCCGGGGACCTGTTCAACGTGGGCGGGCTGACCATCCGGGCGCCCTACGGCGGCGGGATCTCCGGCGGCCACTATCACTCCCAGTCCCCGGAGGCCTATTTCGCCCATACCCCCGGGCTGAAGATCGTCGTTCCCCGCAATCCTTACGAGGCCAAGGGGCTGTTGCTGGCCGCCATCCGTGAGCCGGACCCGGTGCTGTTCTTCGAGCCCAAGCGACTCTACCGCGCGTCCACCGGGGAAGTGCCCGAGGAGGACTACCAGCTGCCGCTCGGCGAGGCCGAGGTCACCAAGGAGGGCACCGACGTCACCCTGGTGGGCTGGGGCGCCCAGATGGAGGTCATCGACAAGGCCGTGGAGCTGGCCGAGAAGGAAGGCATCTCCTGCGAGGTCATCGACCTGCGCACCATCCTGCCCTGGGACGAGGACACCGTCGCCGAGTCGGTGCTCAAGACCGGCCGGCTGGTGGTGACCCACGAGGCGCCGCGGACCGGTGGCTTCGCCGGCGAGATCGCCGCCGCCATCCAGGATCGCTGCTTCCTGTACCTGGAATCGCCGATCATGCGCGTGACCGGCCTGGACACGCCCTTCCCGCTGACGCTGGAGAAGGAGTACCTGCCGGATCACCTCAAGGTCTTCGAGGCCGTTCGCGCAAGCGTCAATTACTAAGCCGATACAGCGCGCTATCAGGACAGGAGAGACATCATGACCGAGTTCAAGCTGCCCGATATCGGCGAAGGTATCGTGGAGTGCGAAGTCGTGGAATGGCGGGTCGACGAGGGCGACGTCATCGAGGAGGACCAGCCGGTGGTCGAGGTGATGACCGACAAGGCGCTGGTGGAGATCACCGCGCCCGAGGCCGGCCGGGTCACCAGGCTCCACGTGGGCAAGGGCGAGATCGCCAAGGTCCACGCCCCGCTGTTCGCCTACGAGGCGGAGGGCGCGTCCGGCGGCGCGAGCGCCGAGGCGACCCCGAGCGAGGCCCCGGCGCCCGAGCCCCAGGCCCCCCAGGCGAGTGGCGGCCAGGCGCCGGCCGGCGGCGGGGCCGCCAAGGACTTCATCCTCCCGGATATCGGCGAGGGCATCGTCGAGTGCGAGGTGGTCGAGTGGCGCGTGGCCGAGGGCGAGGAGATCGCCGAGGACCAGCCGGTGGTCGATGTCATGACCGACAAGGCCATGGTCGAGATCACCGCCCCCGAGGCCGGTCGGGTCACCCGGCTCCATGTCGGCAAGGGCGAGATCGCCAAGGTCCATGCGCCGCTGTTCGCCTATGAGCCCGAGGACGGGGCCGAGCCGGCCGAGGCCGCCTCGAGCGGCCCGGCGGCCCGGGACGAGGCGCCGAGGCCTGCCGCGACCGGGGCGTCCCCGACGGCTCCGTCCCGCACGGGCCGCGGCCCCCACGGCCGGATCCCGGCGAGCCCGGCGGTGCGCCGCCTGGTCCGCGAGCACGACCTGCGTCTGGAGGACATCCCCGGCTCCGGCAAGGACGGCCGGGTGCTCAAGGAAGACGTCATGGCGGTGGTCGAGGGCGGCGGGGCGCGTCCGGCGGAGGCGGCCAAGCCCAAGCCCAAGCCCGAGGCGGCGCCGGCGCCTCGTCCGGCCCCGGCCGAGGAGGGCGAGGTGCGCGTCGAGCCGCTGCGCGGCGTGCGCGCGGCCATGGCCCGGCAGATGGTGGCCTCGGCCACGACCATCCCGCATTTCCAGTACGGCGAGGAGATCGACGTCACCGAGCTGCTGGCGCTGCGCGAGCGGCTCAAGCCCAGGGCGGAGGCCAGGGAGACCCGGCTGACCCTGATGCCCTTCTTCATGAAGGCCATGGCGCTGGCGATCCAGGACTTCCCGATCCTCAACAGCCGGCTCAACGAGGCCGCCGACGAGATCCACTACCTGCCGAGCTGCAACATCGGCATGGCGGTGGACGGCAAGGCGGGCCTGATGGTGCCCAACGTCAAGGGCGTGGAGCGCCTCAGCCTGCTGGAGGTGGCCCGCGAGATCCAGCGCCTGACCGGCCAGGCCCGCGAGGGGCGGGTGGCCCAGGCGGACCTCCAGGGCGGCACCATCAGCATCTCCAACATCGGGGCCCTGGGCGGCACCTATGCCGCGCCGATCATCAACGCGCCGGAGGTGGCGATCGTGGCCATCGGCAAGACCCAGTGGCTGCCGCGCTTCGACGCGGCCGGCGAGGTTACCCGCCGGGCGATCATGACGGTGACCTGGGCCGGCGACCATCGACTGATCGACGGCGGCACCATCGCCCGATTCTGCAATGCCTGGAAGGGGTACCTCGAAGACCCCGAGACGCTGTTGCTCGAGTTGGCCTGACGCTCCCGTCAGGCGGCCACGGAGGGCGCCGGGCCCGTCCCGCGGAACCCGGCGTCCGTCACCATGGCCCATCGTCCAGGCGATCGAGAAGGTCGAAACCGATGACCCAGCCGTTGCAGCAGTTCTATATTCCGGAAGACCAGTCGGTCTACCTGCTCAGCCACCACGACGCCCGCAAGCTCAAGGAGTGGGTGGCGCTGTGCCAGGCCCAGCTCGAGCAGCTGGGCTACCGGAACATCGAGCTGATCGGCAAGGGCGCCTACGGCTTCGTCTTCGCCGGGCTCACCGCCACCGGCGAGGAGTACGTCTTCAAGTTCACCCGGGTCAACCTGCCCCAGCACCTGCAGGACCGCCTCGAGGAGGAGGCCTTCATGCTGGAGCAGGTCGCCCATCCCCGGGTGCCCCGGCTGATCGTCTTCCAGCGGGTGCGCAACCAGTCGATCCTGGTCATGGAACGGGCTCCGGGAGAGAACCTGGAGGAGGTCTCGCTGCGCGAGGGACGGCTGTCGCCGCGGCTGATCGTGCGCATCGCCGACCAGCTCGCCGACATCCTGCGCGCCCTGCGCCGCGAGTCCGGGCCCTCCGGCAAGCCCGTGGTGCACGGCGACATCAAGCCGTCCAACCTGGTCTTCGACGAGGCGCGCGAGACCATCGCCCTGATCGACTGGGGCTCCTCGGTGTTCGCCCAGCTCGACGCCGAGCTGCAGTTCGTCTCGGCCAACGTCATGGAGCTGATGTCGGACAACCTCCAGCAGACCAATGCCCGCCTGGGCGACGTCTACTTCATCGGCGAGGACCAGCTCAACGGGGCCCTGTCCTCGCCGCGCTTCGACGAGCAGGGCGCGGCCGGCACCCTCTACGCCCTGGCCTCGGCCCAGTCCTGCCGCTTCGGCCACCGGGCCATCCCCGCCACCTCCCTGGGGCTGCCCATGGAGTTCGCCCGCATGCTCGACGGCATGCTGGACCCGGATCCCCGCGTCCGCATGAAGGCGGGGGATCACTTCATCCGCGAGATGCCGCGGCTGGGCAGGCTGGTGATGCTGGACCTGCCGAGCCCGCCGGAGGCGCCCATGGTGCCGGTCTGGACCCGGCCGGCCGACCGCGAGATCGACACCGTGGTCTACAGCTCGCGCAAGTCCTTCCTCCGCGAGGAGGGCGTGCGCGAGACCCTGAACGACGTCAACGACGTCCAGCTCGACCGCTACTACAAGAACTTCATGCAGGGCATGGGCGAGACCGAGAAGGCCTTCCTGGCCGCGGTGAGCCGGCTCGGCAAGTACCCGGTGGTGGGGGGGCTGGCGGTGCGCTGGGAGGCCGACGGGGTCTACATCGACACCTCCCTGAACCTGCACGATCCGGCGCTCAAGCCGGCCTTCATCGCCGCGGTCAACAACATGGTGACCCTGGCCCGGGCCATCCACCGGCGCGGCATCTTCAAGAGCTGCCTGTTCAACGCCCGGGACACCCTCCACCTGGACCGGGAGGGCCCGGACCGGCCCTTCCTGGTCACCCCGGGCATGCGCCTGCACTACGAGGTCAGCGCCGTGCCGGAGCTCGAGGACCGCTCGCGGCTGCACAGCTACTTCGAGGACGGCCCCGACCCGGAGGAGTTCCTGGTGCTGCCGGAGGCCATCATCAGCTCCCTGGAGGCCCTCAACGAGATCCACCACACCGGCATGATCATCTTCGAGGCGCTGCCCGAGCACCTCAAGATCCATAGCCACTACCGGCTGCTCGATCCCTCCCGGGAGGCGGAGTTCCGTCGCCGCCTCGAGGACATCCTCGACGCCGTGGGGCTGATCGAGGGACTCGGGGTCTCGGGCTTCATGAAGATGCCCTACAAGGACACCCGGGTCTTCGCCCACGTGGCCCGCCAGCCGGAGCGCTTCTATCCCCGCGACCCCCGCGCCGCCCTGGAGGCCGCCCGGCGCGAGGCCGAGGCGGCGCAGGGCGGCTAGGCGATGTCCGAAACAGGGCGCTGGTAGGTGCGCTGACGCTTACCTCCCCTACGGCGGCCACGGTGGTCGCCGTAGGGGAGGTAAGCGAGCCCGCGAGCGCACCCGCGATTAGAGAGCAGCATGATCGAGGCTCAGAGCGAGGCGGCGGAGCGCGCCGCCTGGTCGTAGAGCCCGGACATGGCCCGCAGGCTGGCGGCGATGCGGTGCAGGTCCTCGCGCTCGATGCCCAGCGTCGACAGCGAGTCCACCAGGCAGGCCTCGCGGATCTCCGCGTAGCGCTGGCAGGTCGCCCGCCCCTGGTCGGTGGTGCGGTAGAAGGTCTCCTTGCCGTGCTTCTCGCCTTCCACCAGGCCCAGCTTGCCCAGCTTCTTCAGCGCATAGGTCACCGTATGGGTGTCCTCCACGTTGAGCACCAGGCAGATGTCGGCCTGGCGCTTGGCGCGCTCGCGATGGTTGATGCTGTGCAGCACCAGCACGTCGAGGGAGCCCAGCTCCGGCAGGCCGGCGGCGGTCATGCAGCGCACCATCCAGCGCTGGAAGGCGTGGCTGGCGATGATCATGCCGAACTCGAACTCCGAGAGTTCCTGGGCGTTCCGGGACAGGTGTTCCGAGGAGACGATGGGGCCGCGGGGCGACGCGGCCGTCTGGGTCTCGTCCTGGCTCATCAGCGGTTCCCCATGGCGGTGGGCAGGTAGGTCACGATCTCCGGGAAGAGGCCGATCAGCACCACCCCGAGCATCATCAGGAAGAAGAAGGGCAGGGCGGCCCAGGCGATGCTCAGGATGTTGCGGCCGGTCATGCCCTGGAGGACGAAGAGGTTGAAGCCGATCGGCGGGGTGATCTGCGACATCTCCACCACGATCACCAGGTAGATGCCGAACCAGATCAGGTCGATGCCGGCCGCCTCCACCATGGGCAGCAGGATGGAGGTGGTCAGCACCACCACCGAGATGCCGTCCAGGAAGCAGCCCAGCAGGATGAACAGCACGGTCAGCGCCGCCAGCAGCATCACCGGGGAGAGCCCCAGGGTGCCGATCCAGGCGGCCAGGTCGCTGGGCAGGCCGGTGAAGCCCATGGCGGCGGTGAGGAAGGAGGCGCCGGCGAGGATGAAGGCGATCATGCAGGAGGTGCGCACCGCCCCGAGCAGGGCGTCGCGGAAGACCTCGCGATCCATGCTGCCCTGCACCCTGGCCAGCAGCAGGGAGAGCACGACGCCCACGGCGGCGGCCTCGGTGGGCGAGGCCAGGCCGGCGTAGATGGAGCCGATCACTCCCACGATCAATGCCAGCATGGGGATCAGTCGACGCGAGCGCTTCAGTCGCTCGCCCCAGGCCACCCGGGCGTCGGCCGCCGGGACCTTGTCGGGGTAGCGCCAGGCCCAGAGCATCAGGTAGGCGGCGAACAGGCCGATCAGCAGCAGGCCCGGGAAGATGCCGGCGATGAACAGCCGGGCGATCGACTGGTCGGTGGCCACGCCGTAGACGATCAGGATGATCGAGGGCGGGATCAGCAGGCCCAGGGTGGCCGAGCCGGCCAGGGTGCCGATGACCAGCTGCTCGTCGTAGCCCCGTCGGGTCAGCTCGGGGATGGTCATCTTGCCCATGGTGGCGCAGGTGGCCGCCGAGGAGCCGGAGACCGCGGCGAAGAGGCCGCAGCCCACCACGTTGGTGTGCAGCAGCCGCCCGGGGATGCGCTGCATCCAGGGCGACAGCCCGGTGAACATGTCGTCGGCGAGCCGGGAGCGGAAGAGGATCTCGCCCATCCAAATGAACATGGGGAGGGCGGTGAGCTCCCAGCTGTAGCTGGCGCCCCAGATGTCGGAGGCCATGACGTCGCCGGTGGGGATGCTGGTGAACTGGCTGAGCGCGATCCAGCCCAGGCCGAGCAGCGAGAAGGCCACCCAGACGCCGCTGCCGAGCAGCACCAGCAGGGTGACGAAGAGGGTGAGGGTGAGGATCAGCATGGGCGTCTCGTCATTCCTGGCCGGTGTCGTGGATGGTGAAGTCGTCGGGACGGCGGATCGCCGTGGCCAGGGTCTGCCACCAGGCCTCCCCCAGCGCCAGGCAGAACAGCACGATCCCGGCCAGCATGGCCGACTGCGGCAGCCACAGCGGGATGCTGAGCAGTCCGTAGGAGGTCTCGCCGAAGGCGATGCTGTCGGCCAGCAGGCGGTAGAGGTAGAAGGCCAGGTAGAGGCACAGCGCCAGGGCCACGCTCAGGCAGGCCGCCTCGACGAAGACCCGGTAGCGGGCCGGCAGCCGGCCGATCAGCAGGGTGACCCGGATATGGGCGCCATGGATGAAGGTGTAGGCCAGCCCGAGGAAGGTGGCGCCCACCAGCAGGAAGCCGGAGATCTCGGCCAGCCCGGGAATGGCCAGGCCGATGCGTCCCCCGCCCAGGGCCGTGGCCAGGACGTCGATGATCCGCCCGACGATCTGGGCGGTGATCAGGGCGCAGATCAGCACCAGGCAGGTGGCGGAGAGGTAGCCCCCCAGGTTGTAGAGGGGGCGCAATCGATAGCTCATGGTGACTACCCATAGTGTCCGGGGCCCACGGCAGGGCCCCGGTGAGGTGGTGGCGGGGACGGGGCGTGGCGGCCTGGCCACGACGCCCCGGACCTCACTCCTGGCTGGCGCGATAGGCCTCGAGGATGGCCGCGCCCTGCTCGCCGGCGCGCTCGGCCCACTCCTCGGTCATGGTGGCGCCGATCTCCTCGAGCTTGGCGGCGAGCGCCGGCGTCGGGGTGCTGACCTGGATGCCGTTGTCCTCCAGCACCGTCAGGGCGTCCTCGGTCTCCTGGCGGCTCATCTCCCAGCCCCGTTCCTCGGCGGTCGCGGCGGCGTCCAGCACGGCCTGCCGGGTGGCCTCGTCGAGGCGCGAGAAGGCGCGATCGCTGACGATGACCATGTTCTTGGGCAACCACAGCTGGGCGTGGTTGAAGTGGCTCAGGTAATCCCAGGCCTTGGTGTCGGCGCCGGTGGCGGGGGAGGTGATCATGGCGCCGACGCGCCCGGTGCTGAAGGCGGTGGGAATGTCCGGCACCTCCACCTGGGTGGGCACGGCACCGGCCAGCTGGGCGAGGCGCTCGCTGGCCGCATTGTAGGCCCGCATGCTGAGGTTCTGCAGGTCCTCGGGCTCGTCGACCTCCTCCTGGGTATAGATCCCCTGGGGCGGCCAGGGCACGGCGAACAGCAGGCGCAGGCCCTGCTCGGAGAGCTCCTCGGCGATGACCTCCCGGGAGGCGTCCCAGAGCGCCCGGGCGTCCTCGTAGCTGGACGCCAGGTACGGGACCGAGTCCACCTCGAAGATGGGGTTCTCGTTGGCCAGCCGCGACATGATCAGCTCGCCGATGGGGACGATGCCCCGGCGCACGGAGTTCTTGATCTCGGCATGGCCGATCAGCGAGCCGTTGGAGTGCACGGTGATGTCCAGCTCGCCGTCGGTGGCCTCGCGGACGTCGTCGGCGAACTCGCGGATGTTCACGGTGTGGAAGGTGCGGTCGCCGTAGGGGGTGGGCATGTCCCACTCGGTGGCCGCCTGGGCGCCGGTGCCCAGGGTGGCTAGGCTGACACCGAGGGCCACGGCCGAGGCCAGGCGGGGCAGGGCGTTGCGGACGGTCATGAGCGTTTCCTCTCGCGGGTCGGTCTATTGTTGTGGAGGCGGCGCCGGCGGCGCGGGCGGCCCCGCCTTGGCTTGAGCATAGCCGTTGATCGGCGGGAAGGTTAGGCAGTCAGAGGATATGTCGTCAACGTTGTTTAGACTAATTGGTGATGTTATGAGGAAAAAACACTGATAATTTATCGATGAATTGTTTATGAGAGGTGGCGATGAAGACCCTGCTGCTCAATGCCGACATGGGGGAAAGCTTCGGGCCCTGGGTGATGGGCCTGGATCACGAGGTCATGCCCCATGTGGACCTGGCCAACGTGGCCTGCGGTTTCCATGCCTCCGACCCGGACGTGATCCGCATGACGGTGCGCCTGGCGCGCAAGCATGGCGTCACCGTGGGGGCCCACCCGGCCTATCCCGACATGGTGGGGTTCGGCCGGCGTTCCATGGCCTGCGCCCCGGAGGAGGTCGAGAACCTGGTGCTCTATCAGGTGGGTGCCCTGGCGGGGATCTGCCGTGCCGAGGGGCTCTCGGTGGGCTACATCAAGCCCCACGGTGCGCTCTACAACGACATGATGCGCGACCCCGAGATCCTGGCCGCGGTGATGCGGGCGCTGGTCGCCTACGACGCCTCGCTGCCGCTGAAGGTGATGGCCACCCGGGACACTTCCATGGCCCGGGAGCTCGCCGAGCGCCATGGGGTGAGCCTGTGGTTCGAGGCCTTCGCCGACCGGGCCTACGATGGCGAGGGCCGGCTGGTGTCGCGTCGAGAGACCGGCAGCGTGCACCACGACCAGGACGCGATCGTCGACCAGGCGCGGCGTATCGCCCGGGGCGAACCACTGATCGCCCGGGACGGCCGCGAGCTGATCCTCGAGGCCGACACCCTCTGCGTGCACGGGGACAACGCCGAGTCCATCGCCGCCATCAAGGCCATCCGCGCCGCCCTGCACGGCCAGGAGGGAGCATGATCCCCGCCGGCCTGCCGCGACTCGAGTCGGCCGGCCTGGACGGCTGGCTGGTGCGCCTGTTCGATGCCATCGACGAGACCAACCTGGCCTGGATCACCGCCCTGGTCCGCGACTGCGAGTCGGCCTTCGGCGCGGCCCTGGTGGACCTGGTGCCCTCCTACACCACCCTGCTGGTGATCTTCGACCCGCGGGTGCTGACGCCCGCCGAGGCCCGGGGCAGGCTTCAGTCGCTGCTGGCCGACCTGGCGCCCGACCCTCAGGCCGAGGACGCCCCGGTCCGGGAACTGCCGACCTGGTACGACGAGCGCGTCGGCCCGGAGTTGCCGCGCCTGGCGGAGCGGGCGGGGCTGACCGAGGCCGAGGTGGTCGAGCGGCATGGCGCCGTCACCTACCGGGTCTATGCCCTGGGCTTCGCCCCGGGGTTCGCCTTCATGGGCAGCGTGGACGAGCGGCTCGAGACGCCGAGGCTCGAGACGCCGCGCAAGCGGGTACCGGCCGGCAGCGTGGGCATCGCCGGGCGCCAGACCGCCGCCTACCCCGCGGTCTCGCCGGGGGGCTGGAACCTGATCGGCCGCACCGCGGCGGTGCTCTTCGATCGCGACCGGGCGGGCTTCAGCCTGCTTCGCGTCGGCGATCGGGTGCGTTTCGTGCCGGTGGAGCGTGACGAGTTCGAGCGCCTGGGCGGGGATGCCCGGCCCATGGAGGAGGGGCGATGAGGCAAGAGACGGTGACGGGGCTGAGCGTCGAGCGCGCCGGTCCCCTGGCGCTGCTCCAGGACGCGGGCCGTTTCGGCGTGCGTCGCCTGGGGGTGACCCAGGGCGGGCCGGCCGACGTGCATGCCTGGGCCTGGGCCAACCACCTGGTGGGCAACGCCTGGGGCGCGGGGGCGCTGGAGGTGACCTTCGGCGGACTGGCGCTGAAGGCCGCGAGGGACCTGAGCCTGGCGCTGTGCGGCGCCGACCTGGGCGCGACCCTGGACGACGACCCCCTGGCGCCGTGGCGCGGTTTCCGGATGCGTGCCGGCCAGGTGCTGCGCTTCGCCCAGCCGACCAGCGGGCTGCGGGCCTACCTGGCGGTGGCCGGTGGCTTCCGGGCCGACCCCGTCCTGGGCAGCCTGTCCTGCGTGGTCCGCGAGGGACTGGGCGGGCACGACGGCCAGGGACGGCCGCTGGCCGAGGGGGATCGCCTGGCGGTGGGCCCGGGGGCGAAGAAGGGGCCCCGCGGTAAGGCGGTCCCCGTGGAGGAACGTCCGGACTATGACGCGGTGCCCCGGCTGGCGCTGCTGCCCGGCGCCCAGGTCGCCGAATTCGAGGGGGCGAGCCTGCATGCGGCCTTCGGCCAGGCCTGGACGGTCGACGACCGGGCGGATCGCATGGGCGTGCGCCTCCTGGGGCCCCGGCTGCGCTGCCGCCTGACCAGCTTGATCTCCGAGGGGCTCGGGCTCGGCGCCGTGCAGGTGCCGCCGGACGGCCAGCCCATCGCCCTGCTCAACGATCGCCAGACCATCGGCGGCTACCCCCGGCTGGGGGCGCTCACGCCGCTGGCCTGCGCCCGTCTGGCCCAGTGCCCGCCGGGCCGGGAGGTCCGCCTGGCGGCGGTGTCCGCCGAGCGGGCCCTGGCCGAGTACCGCCGCTTCCGTGCCAAGTTCGGCTGAGTCGCGTTCAGGCGCCCAGGCCGCTCTCGCGCAGCAGCTGGTCGATGCTGCGCTCGGCGCGGGCCACGCCGGCGCCCTCCAGCATCAGCTCGGTCTCGAGGTCGGCGAGCCCCTGGGCCACCAGGCGCTCGAGCAGCTCCCCCTTGGACATCCCGCAGCGCTCGGCGAGGCGCTCCAGGCGGATTTCCTGTTCCCGGGTCAGGCGCAGCAGGTGGGGCATATGCATGACGGTCTCTCCTCCGTGGGATGGGAAGGAGTATAGCCTCGGACCGTGACAGGCCGATGACCGTCCAGAGAGGGGCGCCCCCTAGGCCAGGCCGCGCTGCGCCATGGCCTCCTCGATGATCGGCACGGGGGTCATCAGGTGCTCGCGCATCATCTCCCGGGCCTTCTGGGCGTTCCGGGCGAGGATGACGTCCACCAGGGCGGCGTGTTCCTGGCGCTTGCGCTCCAGGGCCTCCTCGGAGAGTACCGTCTCTCTCAGCCACAGGTGGCGGTAGCGCTCCACCTGGTCGAAGAGGTTGCGGCGGACCTGCATCAGGTGGGGGGAATTGCAGCCGGCCACGATGGCGGTGTGGAAGGCCTGGTGGCGGGTGTCCCAGACGTCCAGCATCTCTTCCGGGGTATGCACCTCCATGACCTTGGCCAGGGTGTGCGCCTTGGCCAGGATGTCGGCCTCCCAGGCATCGTCGCCGCGCTGGATGGCGAGTTCCAGCAGCAGTCCCTCCAGCTGGGCCCGGGCGTCGTAGAGGTCGGCGAGCTCCTCCCGGGACATCGGGGCGACCCGATAGCCGCGCTGGCTGATGGCCACCACCAGGCGCTCGGCGACCAGTTGGGACAGGGCCTCGCGCAGCGGGCCGATCCCCAGGTCATAGCGCTCCTTGAGACCGCTCATGCGCAGCTTCTCCCCGGGCTGGAAGACGCCGCGGATGATGTCGCGCTTGAGCCAGGTGTAGGCGCTGATGCCGAGGTTCTGTTTCGGAGTGCTGTCCATGATGCCGCCGTTCCCTGAGATGAGTGGGTATTATAACCGATCCTCGCCAGTTCCGAGAATGAGGCGAACCGGGCGAGGATGATCGATACCCTGGTCAGGCGTGGACATTCGGACGGCACTCGAGCCTATCGCTGATACTGCCTGGTCAGTCCTCGGCGCTGTCGTGACTCGCTCCGCGTCGCATCGCTAACCACGGCTCGAACGATGTAGCCGGAAGTGTGCTGCTTGGAGGCGGGGCGGCTCGGCGGGAGGGGCGGAGCCAAGATAGTGTCTGCTATCTTAGTTTCCTGTTCGCGAGAGGGACATCCTGGCGTCGAGGAGGCCGCTCCCGTCGCCTTTTCGAGGAGGTATTTCGACATGGAGACAAGTCATGCCGCAGGTGGCGACAGCGTCCTGGCCGCCGGTCGCCAGGAGGACGAGCCGGGGCGGCGCCGGACCCAGGAGGCGCGACGCTCGGCGACCATCGCCAAGCTGACCGACGCCGCCATCGAGGCCCTGGTGGAGCTCGGCTACGCCAAGGCCAGCACCAACGAGATCTGCCGGCGGGCCGGGGTGTCCCAGGGGGCCCTTTTCCGGCACTTCGCCAGCCGGGGGGACTTCATGGCCCAGGTGGCCGACGAGGTCCTGTCGCGGCTGGTCGACAACGTCGAGTCCCGCTACTCCAGGGATGAACAGCCGCCCGGGGATCCCATCGAGCGCGCGGTCCGCTTCACCCGGGAAGCCTGCCACTCGCGGATCGCCAAGGCCTGGTACGAGCTGGTCATGGCCTCGCGGACCGACGAGGGCCTCCAGGACAAGATGTCGGCGGTCTTTCGCCAGTCTCGCCAGTGGATTCGCGAGGCGGTCCTCGAGGTATTTCCGGACATGAGCGATGCCCCCCAGCGTCTCCAGGCTCTGGTGGATGCCGTGGTGATGATCTTCGAGATGGAGAGCATCACCGCCCATCTCGATCGCGACGAGGCGGCCGCCGAGCGGCGCCTGGCGTTCGCGATCCGCTGCTATCGCCAGTTCTTGATCGACCAGGAGGCCGGATCTACCGGGAAGCGGTGATCCCTCGAACGTCCGGGTCGGCTGCCGCAATGGAGCACTGGGGCGGGGATCAGTCCCGCCGCGGGCTGAGCTCGGTCCAGGCCGCGTAGGTGCTGAGGAAGACGCGGCCGGCCAGGTCGTCGAGGAAGGTGCTCTTCTTGAGCTGGTCCATCACCGGCCCCTTGACCTCGGCCAGGTGCAGGGTGACCTTCGAGTCCTTGAGGCGGGCGTTGATGGCGTCGAGGCTCTCCAGGGCCGAGGCGTCGATCAGGTTGACCGCGGAGCAGATCAGCACCACGTGCTCCAGCTCCGGCCGGGTCGCCACCAGGGCGTAGAGGGTGTCCTCCAGGTAGCGGGCGTTGGCGAAGTAGAGGCTCTCGTCGATGCGCAGCAGCGCCAGGTGGCTGACCGTCTCGGTGTCGTGTCGCGCCACGCTGCGGAAGTGCTCGGTGCCGGGGATGCGGCCCACCACCGCGCTGTGGGGGCGACTGGTGCGATACAAAAAGAGCATGATCGACAGTAGCACCCCGGCGATGATGCCGGCCTCGACGCCTTCCACCAGGGTCAGCACCATGGTCACCGCCATGGCCGAGAAGTCGCTGCGCGAGTAGCGCCAGGTCTGGCGGATCAGCGGGATGTCCACCAGGGTCAGGATGGCCACGGTGATGGTGGCGGCCAGGGTGGCCACCGGCAGGTGATGGAGCCAGGGGGTGAAGGCCAGGGTGACCAGGCCGATGCCGATCGCCGCGAACAGCCCGGCCATGGGGGTGCGGGCCCCGGACTCGAAGTTGATCACGGTGCGTGACAGCCCGCCGGTGACCGGCATGCCGCTGGAGAAGGCGGCGGCCAGGTTGGCCCCGCCCAGACCGATCAGCTCCTGGTTCGGCGAGATGCGCTCCCGGCGCTTGGCGGCGAGCATCTGGGCCATGGAGATGGACTCCACGAACCCCACCACGCTGATCAGCAGCGCCGGGACCAGCAACTGCCGCCACAGGCCGGCCTCGACGGGCGGCATGGTCAACGGGGGCAGGCCACCGGGCACGGCCCCCACCACCGCCACGCCGTGCTCGGCGAGGTCCAGCCAGGCGCTCAAGGCCGTGGTGCCCACCACCGCGAACACCGGCCCGGCCCGGGCGATGAGGTCGGCCGCCGGCCCGGGCAGACCCAGGCGCCTCAGCAGCGACTTGCCGAAATGGCGAACGGCGACCAGGAAGGCCAGGGTGCCGGCGCCGACCGCCAGCGTCGGCCAGTGCAGGCCGCCCAGGTGGGTGGCGAGGCTGGTCAGCAGGGTCAGGGCATCGTAGCCCCCGGCCTCGATGCCCAGCAGGTGGGAGAGCTGGCTGACCGCGATCAGCAGGCCGGAGGCGGCCAAAAAGCCGCCGATGACCGGGTGGCTGAGGAAGTTGGCGAAGAAGCCCATGCGCAGCACCCCCATGACCACCAGCATGGCGCCGGACAGCAGCGACAGCACCAGGGCGGCCTCGAGGTAGGCGGGGCTGCCCGGCGGGGCGACCCCGCTCAGGGCGGCTCCGGTCATCAGGGCGATGATCGCCACCGGCCCCACGGCCAGGGTGCGGCTGGTGCCGAGCAGGGTATAGGCCAGCAGCGGCAGGATGCTGGCGTAGAGCCCGACCACCGCCGGCAGGCCGGCGAGGATGGCGTAGGCCAGCGACTGGGGGATGACCATGACGGTGACGATCAGGCCGGCCAGCAGGTCGGCGCCGCAGAGTCGGCGGTTGTAGTGGGGGAGCCAGGTGAGGATCGGCAGGTAGCGTCTGAGCATCCGGTGCCCGTCGTCGTCGGTTGGGAGGAAAGATTCTCCCCAGACTAACCGATACGCGACCTTTGCATCAGTCTTGGTTAGTATCGCCTGATACAGTCACCCCGACAGGACACCAGCCCAGGAGCCGCCATGAAGCCCGAGACCCTCGCCCTGCATCACGGTTATGCCCCCGACGACCAGCATGCCGTCGCCGTGCCGATCCACCAGACCACCTCCTTCGCCTTCGACAGTGCCCAGCACGCCGCGGATCTCTTCGATCTCAAGGTCGAGGGCAACATCTATTCCCGGATCATGAATCCGACCTGCGCCGTGCTCGAGCAGCGCATCGCGGCCCTGGAGGGCGGGATCGCCGGCCTGGCGGTGGCCTCCGGCATGGCGGCCATCACCTACGCGATCCAGACGATCGCCGAGGCCGGCGACAACATCGTGTCCATCAGCGAGCTCTACGGCGGGACCTACAACCTCTTCGCCCACACCCTGCCGCGCCAGGGCATCGAGGTGCGCTTCGCCGACAAGGATGACCTCGAAGCCATGGAAGGCCTGATCGACGCCCGGACCAAGGCGGTGTTCTGCGAGAGCGTCGGCAACCCCTCCGGCGGCGTGGTGGACCTGGCGCGCCTGGCCGAGCTGGCCCATCGCCACGGGGTGCCGCTGATGGTCGACAATACCGTCCCCACCCCCTTCCTGTGCCGGCCCATCGAGCACGGCGCGGACGTGGTGATCCATTCGGCCACCAAGTACATCGGCGGTCATGGCACCACCGTGGGCGGGGTGATCGTGGATTCGGGGCGCTTCCCCTGGGCCGACCATGCCGAGCGCTTCCCGCTGCTCAACGAGCCCGACCCCTCCTATCACGGCGTCTGCTACACCCGCGACCTGGGCGAGGCCGCCTTCATCGGCCGCGCCCGGGTGGTGCCGCTGCGCAACATGGGGGCGGCGCTCTCCGCCCAGTCCGCCTGGAACCTGCTCCAGGGCCTCGAGACCCTGGGGTTGCGCATCGAGCGCATCAGCGACAACGCCCGGCGGGTGGCGCAGTACCTGGAGCGGCATCCCCGGGTGAGCTGGGTGCAGTACGCCGGCCTGGAGAGCCATCCGGATCACGGCCTGGCGCAGCGCTACATGGGCGGGCGCGCCTCGGGCATCCTCAGCTTCGGCATCCAGGGCGGCCGCGAGGCGGGCGCCCGCTTCTACGATGCGCTGGGGCTGATCCTGCGGCTGGTCAACATCGGCGACGCCAAGACCTGCTCGTCGATCCCCGCCGCCACCACCCATCGCCAGCTCAACGACGAGGAGCTCAAGGCCGCCGGCGTCACCGCCGACATGGTGCGGCTGTCCATCGGCATCGAGCACGTCGACGACATCATCGCCGACCTGGATCAGGCCCTGGCCGCCTCGGCCTGAGGCCCGCGCGGCGCATTACGCCCGATAGGCTGCCAGGAAGCGCTCGTCCAGCCAGCGCTTCCAGAGCCTGGGCAGGCGGCCTGCCCACCACAGGCCGCCGCGGATCGCCAGGGCCTGGCCACCCCCGAGGTCGAGGATCGCCAGGGCCCGGGCCTGGGGGCGGTAGGGCCGCAGGGCCTCGCCCGCCAGGTAGGCGGCGAGGTTGGCCCGCAGTACCGGGGCCTGGCGCACCCCGTAGACCCCCAGGCGCGGCAGGTGATGGCGCTGCATGGCGGCGCAGTCGCCGGCGGCGAAGACCCAGTCCGCCGCCGGGCTCTGCAGGGTCTCGGTGACGGCCAGGCCACGACCGGCCAGGCAGGGCAGTCCCAGCCGCTCGACCAGCGGCGGCGGCGCCAGGCCGGCCGCATGGACGACATGGTCCGCGGCGAGGAAACGGTAGCTGTCCTCGCCCCAGCTCTGCTCGGTCGAGGCCACCATGATGCCGCCCGCGGCATGCCCCTTGACCTCCAGGCCGGTGCTGACCTCGATGCCGCGCCGGGCCAGGTGTCGGCCCAGCCAGGCCTGGGCCCCGGCCGGGGCCCCCTCCAGGAGTCTCCTGCCCCGGGTCACCAGGTGGATCTCGGTGGCCACGCCGTGCCGCTCGCTCAGGGCGCGCAGGTTGCCGGCCACCTCGATGCCGCTGGCGCCGCCGCCCGCCACCAGCAGGCGGGGGCGACGCCCCGCCGCGAACTCCCGTTCGAGTCGATGACGCAGGGCCACCAGGCGAGGGATCGGCTTTACCGTCCAGATCGCCGGCCCCTGAGGATGAGCGGGCGGATGAGGCGTCTGCGATCCCAGGTTCAGCGACAGGGCGGCGCAGGTCAGGCGTCGGCCGTCGTCCAGGCGGGCCTCGCGGGTGTCCGGGTCGAGGCCGGTCAGGCGGGCGCGGAGGCCTTCCACGCCATGTCGTCTGGCCAGGCGCATGGGGTCCAGCCGATCCCTGGCCGGGCCATGGTGGCCCCCCAGCACGCCGGTGGCCATGCCGGAGTACCAGAAGCCCCCGGGGTCCACCAGCACGACCCGTGAGGCCGGCAGTCGGTGGCGATGGGCGACGAGATGCAGGTGGGCATGCCCGGCGCCGACGAGCAGCAGCGGGGCATCGGGCGGAGGTCGGTGGCTGGTCATGGCGGGATGGTAGCGGAGGCCGGGGCGGGGCGCGAGCCTCTTGGGTAACCTGGTCGTCACGCGCCGGTTGACGCGTCCGACGGGTTGTTCTCTGATGGGCGGGGCGAAGGGACGAAGGGACACTCGACGGTCGACATGAATGCTGCGCAAGGAACGACACGAGGGCGATGGCTGGCCCGGCGGCTCCTGGGGGCCTGCCTGTGGGCCCTGGCCGCCCTGGCCGAGGCGCAACCCCTCGACCCCCCGCGACTGGAGGTGCTGGCCTCCTACCATCGCGGCAATCCCTGGACCGACGAGCTGCTCACCCGGATCGAGGCCGCGGCCGAGCGTCTCGGCGTGGCCTCGGTGGACGTCGACTACCTGGACGCCCGCCGACTGCTGGAGGCCCAGGCCTTCGAGCTCCAGCGGCTGCGGCTGAGGGGGCGACGGGCCGTCGATCGCGGCGACCACCTGCTGCTGCTCGACGACGCGGCCCTGCGCTTCTACCTGGCGCACACGCAGGCGCTCGGCGATCCCGCCCGGGTCGTGGCCCTGGGAGTCAACGACCCGGGCCTGCAGCGCCGGGCCCTGGCCGTTGGCATCAAGCTCATCGACACCACCGGCGTCGCCGCCGAGTCGCTGCGCTTCCTGCAGGCCGTCCTGGGACCGCCCCTGCCGCTGCTGGTGCTGGGCGACAGCACCCCGGTGGGGCAGGACCTCACGACCGCCTTCCTGCGCCGTCTCACCCGGGAGGCCCCTGGCGAACTGGCCGGCGTGCTCTGGGACTGGACCCCGGACGCCGTCGAGGAGGCGCTCTCGACCCTGCCGCCGGATACCCGCGTCTACCTGGTCGAGGGCCAGACCACCGGCGAGGGGGACCTCGACGCCGAGCGGCGTGACTGGTTGCCCCGGCTGGAGGCGCGAGGCATCCGGGTCTTCTGCCACCTGCCGTATCAGGTCGAGCTCGGCTGCGACGGTGGGGCCATTCTCGACACCCGTCGACTGGGGACCCTGGCGGTCGAGACGCTGTACAGCCCGGCCTTCGCGCCCCAGCCCGACCGTCAGACGGTCGGCGCCGGTCGCCGGGTGCTGAATGCCCACTGGTACGCGGCGGTGTCGCCGGAATCGGCCACGTCCATCGAGTGGCTCGACGTGCAACGCGCCATGGGCGACGCCGAGCAACAGCAGCAGCGGCTGCTGTGGGCGGGGGCCGGCCTGGGGGGCCTGGTGGCCAGCGGTGTGGTGGCGCTGGCCTGGTCCCGGCGCCGGGGCCTGCGCCGGGAGCGGCGGCTGATGGTCGATCGCGTCACCGGCCTGCCCAGCCGCCAGCTGCTCGAGGTGGACTTTCCCCCTGCCCAACCGGGCCGGGACGGCTGGCTGTTCGAGCTCGCCTCGCCTCGGCTGCGCCAGGTCAGGGCGCGGTTTGGCCTGCCCGCGGCCCAGGCGATGCTGGGCGAGCAGTTGCCGCAGATTCGCGAGCGGCTGCCTCGTGGCTGGCGGCTCTACGCGGATGCCGGCCTGAACCTGCTGGGCTGGATCCCGGCGGGCCCGGGGGTGGACGACGACGAGGCCCGCTTCGATGCGCTGCTGGCCAGCCTCGACGAGCGTGAGCCCGCGGAGCCCGGGCCGACCCTGCCCTGGCATGCCAGCCTGCTGAGGCTGGCCGGTCACGAGGCGGATCTGGCCCGCTGCTGTGCGGCCCTGGACGAGGGGCTGGCCCGGCTCGAGCGCCAGGGCTGGCGGCAGCCGGTGCTGCGGGTCGCGCCGGTGCCCCGGGAGAAGGCGACGCGCTTCCGGCGCCTGGCCGACGAGCTGGAGGCCTTGATCGAGGCCCCCGAGGGCCAGTGGCGGCTGGTGTTGCAGTCGCAGTGGGCGGCGAATGGGGTCACCCTGGTCGGCGCCGAGGCCCTGCTACGCTGGCGCCATCCGCGGCTCGGCGAGATTTCCCCGGGGGAGTTCCTGCCGGTGGTGGACAGCCTGGGGCTGTCGGAGCGGCTGGACGCCTGGGTCAGCCTGACCGCCATCGACTGGCTCGGCCGTCACCAGGACCGGCTGGGCGGGCTGCCCCGGCTGTCGATCAACGTGGGGCTGACGACCCTGGATGATGAGGGCTATGTGGCGCGCCTGGCCGGGGCGCTGGAACGCTGGCGCCTGCCTGCCGAGCGGCTGGAGATCGAGATCACCGAGCATGCCGACTTCGGGGACCTGAAGCGGGCCGAGCAGGCCCTGGCCAGGCTGCGCCGGCTCGGGGTCCGGGTCGCGCTGGACGACTTCGGCACCGGCTACACCGCCTTCCGCCTGCTCCAGCGGCTGCCCTTCGATGTCGTCAAGCTCGACCGCACCCTGCTGGAGGCCGCCGGCCAGCACCGCCGGGCGGTGGAGGCCTATGTCGCCATGGTCCGCTTCTGCCGGGAGCTCGGCCTGGAGGTGGTGGCCGAGGGTGTCGAGACGGCGGAGGAAGCCGCCTGGCTGGCGGGGCTCGACGTCCAGGTCTTCCAGGGCTTCCATCTGGGGCGTCCCATGGAGCGCCAGGTCTTCCTCGAGCGCCACGGCGTGGCGCCGACCTCAGGCGCGGGCCGGTGAGACCGGGCGTCGCCAGCTGGCCCAGCTGTAGAGCCCCAGGCTCGCCCAGATCAGCGCGAAGGTGGCGAGGCGCACGGCATCCAGCGGTTCGTGGAACACCAGCAGCGCGATCAGGAACTGCAGGCTGGGGTTGAGGTAGAGCAGGAACCCCAGGGTCGCCAGGCGCAGCCGTCGCGCCGCCCCGGCGAAGGCCAGCAGGGGGAGGGCGGTGATCACCCCGCTGGTTACCAGCAGGGCGGTGGTGCGGGACTCGGCGAGGAAGTGGGACAGGCCGGCCTGCTCGAGCCAGGCCAGCGCCGCCAGCCCCATGGGCAGCAGCAGCAGGGTCTCGACGAACAGCCCCGAGAGGCCGTCCAACGGGACCTGCTTGCGCAGCAGGCCATAGGTGCCGAACGACATCGCCAGGGCCAGGCTGATCCAGGGCGGCTCGCCGAGCAGCACCAGCTGCATCGCGATGGCGCCCGCGGCCAGGGCCACCGCCAGGCCCTGGAGGCGGCCGAGCCGCTCGCGCAGCACCAGCAGCCCCAGGCCGACGTTGACCAGGGGCGTGAGGAAATAGCCGAGGCTCGCCTGCAGGACCTGGCGGGTTTCCACCGCATAGATGTAGAGCCCCCAGTTGGCGGCGATCAGCAGGGCGCAGGCCAGCACGCGCCCCAGGCGTCGGGGGCGGGCCAGCGCCTCCCGGACCGGTCGCCAGCGGCGCAGCAGGGTGACCACCCCTGCGAGGAAGAGGCAGGACCACAGCACCCGGTGGATCAGGATCTCGTGGGCCGGCACGCCCTCGAAGAGCGCGAAGAACAGCGGGAAGCATCCCCACATCAGATAGGCGGCGAGGCCGAAGCCCACCCCCTTGGCGGCCTCGGCGTCGGTGACGGTCGGGAGCATGATTAACGTCCTAACAAAACGCCTACCCTAGCACAGCCGGTTCGCCGCGACATGGCTGCGTGGTGGCCGCGTCTCGGTTAGGCTGGAGAGGATTGCGTCTTCTGCTTGCATGGAGCCCCCGATGAGCGAACTGAGAACCACCCTGGTCCAGGCCGACCTGTGCTGGGAAGATCCCGAGGCCAACCGCCGGATGCTCGACGAGTCCCTGGGCGATCTCGGTGCCGGCGACACCGACCTCATCGTGCTGCCCGAGATGTTCGCCACCGGCTTCACCATGAACTCGCAGGCCATGGCCGAGCCCATGGCCGAGAGTGCCAGCGTGGCCTGGCTGCGGGAGCAGGCGACCCGTCGCGGCTGCGTGATCACCGGCAGCCTGGCGGTGGTCGAGGATGGCGACTACTTCAACCGCCTGGTGTGGGCGCGTCCGGATGGCAGCCTGGTGCACTACGACAAGCGTCATCTGTTTCGCATGGCCGGCGAGCACGAGCGCTATGCGATGGGCCACGAGCGGGTGATCGTCGAGCTCAAGGGCTTCCGCATCCTGCTCAGCGTCTGCTACGACCTGCGCTTCCCGGTCTGGCTGCGCCAGCAGCCGGCGCCGGGCGAGCATTTCGAGTACGACGCCCTGCTGTGCGTGGCCAACTGGCCGGCGCCGCGCCGTCATCCCTGGCGGGTGCTGCTGCAGGCCCGGGCGGTGGAGAACCTCTGCCCGGTGATCGGCGTCAACCGCGTGGGCGAGGATGCCAAGGGCCTGGCCTATGCGGGCGACTCCATGCTGGTGGATGCCAAGGGCGAGCCGCTGATCGACGAGCCCCGGGACACGCCCTTCGTCAAGACGGGACGACTGTCCCTGGATGAGCTCGCCGCCTTCCGCGAGAAGTTTCCGGCCTGGCGCGATGCCGATCACTTCACCCTGTCCGATGGGGTGGGCGCCTGATGCGGCTCGATCGTTTCCTGGCCGAGACCACCGAGCTGACCCGTGGGCTGGCCAGGAAGGCCCTGGGCCGCGGGGAGGTGCGGGTCAACGGCGAGGTCGAGAAGCGGGGAGCCCGCCATGTCGGCCAGGCCGATCGGGTCACCTGGAACGACGCGCCGCTGGCACTGGTGGGCGTGCGCCATATCATGCTGCACAAGCCCGCCGGCGTGGAGTGCACCGCCCGGCGCGGCCTCTATCCGCGTGCCGTGGACCTGATCGACCTGCCCAAGGCCGAGCGCCTGCAGCCGGTGGGGCGGCTGGACGTCGAGACCACCGGGCTGCTGCTGCTCACCGACGATGGCCAATGGTCCCATCGGGTCACCTCGCCCCGGCGGGCCTGTGCCAAGGTCTATCTCGCCACCCTGGCGCGCCCCCTCGAGGGTGATGCCGCCGACGCCGCGAAGGCCGCCTTCGCCGAGGGGATCCGGCTCGAGGGGGAGGAGGCCCCGACCCGTCCCGCCGACCTGACGCTGCTCGATGCCCGCCATGCCCGGCTGACCATCACCGAAGGGCGCTACCACCAGGTGCGGCGGATGTTCGCCGCCGTCGGCAATCACGTGGAGGCCTTGCACCGCGAGTCGGTGGGGCCGCTGGTCCTGGCGGCCGACCTGGCGCCCGGGGAGTGGCGCGAGCTCGACGACGCGGAGGTGGCGGCGTTCTGATGCCACGGCGGTGGCGGCGCGCCGTGCCGCGAAGCCGGGGTCAGGCGTAGACTTCGGCCCGGTTGCGCCCGCCCTGCTTGGCGGCATACAGCGCCTGGTCGGCCAGGCCGACCAGGGCCAGCGGCTCCTGGACGTGTTCCGGATAGGCCGCGATGCCGCAGGACACGGTCACCGGGCCGAGCATCCGGTCGTGGTGCCAGAACACCGTTCCCCCGAGGGTGTTCATCAACGACTCGCCCCGGGACCGGGCGTTCGCCGCATCGGCGCCGGGCAGCAGGACCACGAATTCCTCCCCGCCCAGGCGGCAGACCACGTCCGCGTCGCGGAAGTGGCTGGCCAGGGTGCCGGCGACGCCGGCCAGCACCCGATCGCCGGCCTCATGGCCGTGGCGGTCGTTGATGGCCTTGAAGTGATCGATGTCGAAGATCAGCAACGCCAGCGGGGCATCCTCCCGCTGGGCGCGGGTCGCCTCGTGCACCAGCAGCTCGTCGAAGTAGCGCCGGTTGTGCAGGCCGGTGAGGGGATCGGTGTAGGAATAGGTCTCCAGCCGTTCCACCAGGGTCTGCAGTTGCCGGGTGCGCTGGGCGACCTCCTGTTCCAGGTGCTGGTTGAGGCGCTTCAGGTCCCGCTGGGTGCGAGCATAGGCGTGCAGCGAGATCCCCACGATGGCCAGCGCGAAGGCCAGGGCACCGATGCTCACCGGCACCCGGCCCCAGGGCAGCAGGCCGTGGGCGACCAGCATGTCCACCAGCAGCAAGGCGCCGAAGATGGCGTAGCTGGCGAGTATCGCCCGTTGCACCGGATCGAGGCGGCGCAGGCGGGGCGCGATCGCCGCCAGCAGGATCGTCAGGCTGACCACCAGCAGGCCATCGAAGACCGGGAAGGTGATGGAGAGGTTCACCCAGCCGGCCGCGGCGGCGCCCAGTGCCAGCACCAGGTACCCCAGGTGGCCCTGCCAGATCCCGCGGATCAGGCGAGGCCGGTGATCGGCGAACCAGTGCTCCAGCAACAGGCCGATGGCGACGGGCAGGGCGAAGTAGCCGCCCGCGGCGAGGAAGTCCCATAGCAGCGGGGCGTTGATCAGCAGCTGGCTGGCCTGGGTCTCGGCGAGGATCATGACGCCGGCGGCCAGGGCGAAGAGGGCGATGGCGGCGAAGTTGCGGCGGTTGGCCTGGAAGAGGCTGAAGGCGCCGGCGAGCAGGGCCAGGAGCAGGCAGAGGGCGCTGACCACCAGGTCGGCGGCGGAGTGGCGCAGGATGAAGCCGAACAGCTCGGCCCGTTCCATCAGCTTGACCTCGCCCCACAGGCCGATGTCGGTGTAGTCGGAGTAGACGCGGAAGTGCAGGGTCCGACCGGCGAAATCCTCGGGCAGCTCGATCATGTGCCAGGGCCAGCCGACGAAGGGGCCGCTGCCGTCGGGGGCGAAGCTGCCGTGACGGTAGATCCGTTCGCCGCCCAGGTAGGTCTCGGCGATCAGGTCGATGCTGTAGACGTAGAGCACCGGGTCGCGCCATTCGCCGTCGGGTAGGGTGATCCGGAACCAGGCGTGTCGGCGGCCGTTGCGGTTCGGCGGATTGGACGGGAAGGCGATGGGCCGCCAGGCGGTGTCATGGTCCGGCATCGTCCAGGCGGGGGTGCCGTCGGCCAGGAAGGGCGAGTCGCCCCAGCGGTATTCCCATCCCTGGTCGAGATCACGCGGCTCCGCCTGGGCCGGGCCGGCCGCCAGCGTCCCCAGGCCCGCCAGCAGCAGCACCAGGGCCCCTCCCAGCCAGCGCGTGACTCGGCTCATGCCGCCTCCTCGATCCATGACCTGACTGGCGCCAGTATACGCCAGGGCGCGGGGACTTGCCCCGGGGCGCTGATCGCGGTCGGCATCCCCGGCCCGAGTGTGCGGCCGGTGGCGACCCGCTGGCCGGGCGTCAGGAGGAGTATTATACCGTTATCATCCTGGCCCGTGAGTGGCCGCTCACGACACCCCGGGGGCCGGGGCCAGTCAGGCCACCGGGACCAGGCCCGCCGCCTCGACCAGGGTGCGGGTGTAGTCGGTGGCGGGGTCGGCGAGCACGGCCTGGCAGTCCCCGCGCTCCATGACCGCGCCGTCCTTGAGGACCAGGATGCGATGGGCCATGGCCCGGACCACGGCCAGGTCGTGGCTGATGAAGAGGTAGCTCAGCCCGCGGCGAGCCTGCAGCTCGCGCAGCAGGTTGACCAGCTGCTTCTGCACCGTGCGGTCGAGCGCCGAGGTCGGCTCGTCCAGTACCAGCAGTTCGGGTTCGAGGATGATGGCGCGCGCCACGGCGATGCGCTGGCGCTGCCCTCCCGAGAACTCATGGGGATAGCGCGACCCGCAGTCCTCGGGCAGCCCCACCTCGCGCAGCGTGGCGCGCACCCGTTGGTCCACCGCCGCGTCATCGAGGTCGGGATGATGGAAGCGCAGGCCCTCGCTGACGATGTCGGCCACCGGCATCCGCGGCGAGAGCGAGCCGAAGGGATCCTGGAACACCACCTGGAGGCGTCGCCGCCGTCGCCGCAGGGCGTCGCCGTGCAGGCGGTCCAGGCGCTCGCCGTCGAACTCGATCTCGCCGTGGCTCTCCTGCAGCCGCAGCAGCGCCAGCGCCAGGGTGGTCTTGCCCGACCCGGACTCGCCGACGATGCCCAGGGTCTCCCCCGGGGCCACGTCCAGGTCCAGCGGCTTGAGGGCCTCGAAGGCCGGGGGGCGACGGCTGAAGAGCCGCTTGGGGCGCTGGAAGCGCACGCCCAGCCGCCGCGCCTGCAGGATCGGGGCCCGGCGCTCGATGGGCGTGGGGCGGCCGGAGGGTTCGGCCGCCAGCAGCTCCCGGGTGTAGGGGCTCCGGGGCTCGGCGAAGACCCGGGCCACCTCGCCGGTCTCCTGGGCCCGGCCCTGGTGCATGACGCACACCCGGTCGGCGTGGCGGCGCACCAGGTTGAGGTCGTGGGTGATGAACAGCATCCCCATGCCGTGGGTGTCGCGCAGCTCGGCGAGCAGCGCCAGGATCTCGCGTTGCACGGTGACGTCCAGCGCCGTGGTGGGCTCGTCGGCGATCAGCAGCCGGGGGCGGTTGGCGATGGCCATGGCGATCATGACCCGCTGGCGCTGGCCGCCGGAGAGCTGGTGGGGCCAGGCATCCAGCAGTTCCTCGGCGCGGGGCAGCCGGACCTGCTCGAGCAGCTCCCGGCTGCGGTCGCGGGCGGCCCTGCCGGTCAGGCCCTGGTGCAGGCGCAGGGTCTCGCCGATCTGCTTGGCCACCGTATGCAGGGGATTGAGCGAGGTCATGGGCTCCTGGAAGACGAAGCCCACGCGGCCACCGAGCAGGGCCTGCCAGTCGCGCCGCGAGAGCCGGGCCAGGTCGGTGTCGCCGAGCCGGCGCGCGCCGGTGACCCGGGCATTACGGGGCAGCAGGCCCAGGGCGCCCAGGGCGGAGACGGACTTGCCGGAACCGGATTCGCCCACCAGCGCGAGGGTCTCGCCGCGCTTGACCTCCAGGCTCAGGTCCTCGACCACGGGGGTGTCGTCGAAGGCCACGCTCAGGTCCTCGAGGCGGAAGAGGGGCTGGTCAGCCATGGGCATCGCTCCGTCGCTTGCGGCCGTCGCCGGCGGCATGCTGGATGTGGCGGGGATCGAAGGCGTCGCGCAGGCCCTCGCCGATGAACACCAGCAGCGAGAGCATCACGGCCAGCGTCAGGAAGGCGGTGATGCCGAGCCAGGGCGCCTGGAGGTTGTTCTTGCCCTGGGCCACCAGCTCGCCGAGGGACGGCGACCCCGGCGGCAGGCCGAAGCCCAGGAAGTCCAGCGCCGTCAGGGTGGTGATGGCGCCGGTGAACAGGAAGGGGATGAAGGTCAGGGTGGCCACCATGGCGTTGGGCAAGACGTGGCGCCACATGATCAGGCGAGACGGCAGCCCCATGGCCTTGGCGGCGCGGACGTATTCCAGGTTGCGGGCGCGCAGGAACTCGGCGCGCACCACGTCGACCAGGCCCAGCCAGGAGAACAGCAGCATGATGCCCAGCAGCCACCAGAGGTTGGGCTCGACCAGGCTGGCCAGGATGATCAGCAGGAACAGCACCGGCAGGCCCGACCAGATCTCGATCATCCGCTGGCCGATCAGGTCCACCTTGCCGCCGAAGTAGCCCTGGACGCCGCCGATCATCACGCCGAGCACCAGGGAGCCGGCGGTCAGCACCAGGGCGAAGATCACCGACAGCCGGAAGCCGTAGATGACCCGAGCCAGCACGTCGCGGCCCTGGTCGTCGGTGCCCAGCCAGTGCACGGCGTCCGGCGGCGAGGGCGCGGGGTGGTCGAGGTCGCGGTCCAGGGTGTCGTAGGAGAAGGGGATGGGCGGCCAGAGCATCCAGCCCTCCGCCTCGATGGCCTCCCGGGTGTAGGGATCCCGGTAGTCCGCCGGGGTGGGCAGGAAGCCGCCGAACGCGGTGTCCGGGTAGTCCACCACCAGCGGCAGGTACCACTGGCCCTGGTAGTGCATGATCAGCGGCTTGTCGTTGGCCACCAGCTCGGCGCCGAGGCTGATCACGAACAGCGCCGAAAAGACCCACAGCGAGAGCCGGGCGCGGCCGTTGCCCCGGAAGACGGCCAGGCGGCGGCGAGCGATGGGGGAGAGGCGGGCGGACAGGCGTGACATGCTCAGGACTCCCGGGTCTCGAAGTCGATGCGCGGGTCGACCCACACGTAGGTCAGGTCAGAGATCAGCTTCAGGATCAGCCCGATCAGCGTATAGAGATAGAGGGTGCCGAAGATCACCGGATAGTCGCGTTGCATCACCGCCTCGAAGCCCAGCAGGCCCAGGCCGTTGAGCGAGAAGATCACCTCGATCAGCAGCGAGCCGGTGAAGAAGATGGCCACCAGCGCCGAGGGCAGCCCGGCGATGATGATCAGCATGGCGTTGCGGAAGACGTGGCCGTAGAGCACCCGGCGGTCGCCGGCGCCCTTGGCCCGGGCGGTGAGTACGTATTGCTTGTGGATCTCGTCGAGGAAGCTGTTCTTGGTCAGCATGGTCAGGGTGGCGAAGCTGCCGATGGCCGAGGCCACCACCGGCAGGGTGATGTGCCAGAAGTAGTCCTTGACCTTCCCCCAGGGCGAGAGGTCCGCGAAGTCCGGCGAGGTCAGGCCGCGCAGCGGGAAGACTTCCCAGTAGCTGCCGCCGGCGAAGAGCACGATCAGCAGGATGGCGAACAGGAAGCCGGGGATGGCGTAGCCGACGATCACCAGGCCCGAGGTCCAGACGTCGAAGCGCGTGCCGTGGCGCAGGGCCTTGCGGATGCCCAGGGGAATCGACACCAGGTAGACCAGCAGGGTGGTCCAGAGGCCGAGCGAGATCGACACCGGCAGGCGCTCGAGCATCAGGGTGGTCACCTTCTCGCCGCGGAAGAAGCTCTCGCCCAGGTCGAAGGTGGCGTAGTCGGCGAGCATGCCGAGGAAGCGCTCGTGGGCGGGCTCGTCGAAGCCGAACTGGGTCTCGAGGCGTTCGATGAACTCCGCCGGCACCCCCAGGGCGCCCCGGGACTCGCCCCCGCCGCCGGCGGTGTCGCCGCCGCCGCTCTCGAGCCGGGTGCTGGCCTGGGTCGACAGTCCCTCGAAGCGGGCCAGCACCTGGTCGATGGGCCCGCCCGGGGCGGCCTGGACGATGACGAAGTTGAGCAGCATGATCCCGAGCAGGGTGGGGATCATCAGCAGGAGGCGGCGCAATACATAGGCGGCCACGGCGTGTCCTTAGAACTCTCTGTCAGTTCATCGTATCTTGCTGGGAGGCTGTCTTCTTGTGGTAGCGCTCTTTAGAGCGCGAACTGATCGCGCAGCAAGCTGCGCTCCCACGACTGCACATCGGCGAAGATCGGTTCACGATGCCTCGCACCTCGCACCTCGCACCTCGCACCTCATCAGCGATTGCGCTGGCGGGCCTCGATCTCCGCGGCTCGCTCGGGCTCGATCCACCAGGCGTCGAGGTCCAGGTTGTACTCCGGGAAGGGCTCCCGCCAGCCGAACTTGTCCCAGATCGCGATACGGGTCTTGTCCAGGTGCCACTGGGGAATGACGTAGAAGCCCCAGCGCAGCACCCGGTCCAGCGCCTGGGCGGCGGTGTCCAGGGCCTCCCGGGAGTCGGCGGCGATGAGATCGTCCACCAGGTCGTCGATCACCGGGCTTTCCAGGCCGATCAGGTTGCGGCTCTGGGGCGCGTCGGCGTATTCGCTGCCCCAGAACTCGCGCTGCTCGTTGCCGGGGTTGGCGGACTGGGGGAAGCTGCCCACCACGACGTCGAAGTCGAAGGTGCGCAGCCGGTTCAGGTACTGGTTGACGTCGACGATGCGGATGTCGCCCTGGATGCCGAGCCGGGCCAGGTTGCGCAGCAGCGGCTGGACCACCCGCTCGAACTGGGTGTCGAAGAGCAGCACCTCGAGACGCAGCGGCTCGCCGGTCTCGGCGTCGACCAGGGTGCCGTCCTCCCGGTGGCGATAACCGGCCTCGCGCAGCAGGCCGAGGGCCTTGCGCAGGCGCTCGCGCATGTCCTGGGGGTGGTCGACGGGCAGCGGCTCGTCGAAGACCCGGGCGGGCAGGGCGTCGCGGTGCGGCTCGAGCAGGGCCAGCTCGGCCTCGCCGGGCAGCCCGTCGGCGGCCATCGGAGAGTTCTCGAAGTAGCTGTGGGTGCGCTCGTAGGCGCCGTAGAAGAGGTGCTGGTTGAGCCAGTCGAAGTCGAAGGCCAGGTTGAGGGCCTCGCGGACCCGCACGTCCTGGAACTTCGCGCGGCGCAGGTTCATGACATAGGCCTGCATCCCGGCCGGCTGGCCGTCGGGCACCTCCAGGCGCTCGACGAAGCCGGCGTCGGCGGCGGGGAAGTCATAGGCGGTGGCCCAGTTGCGGGCGCTGGTCTCGATGCGCAGGTCCAGGTTGCCGGCCTTGAAGGCCTCCAGGGCCACGGTCTGGTCCCGGTAGTAGTCGAAGACCAGCCGCTCGATGTTGTGGCGGCCCCGGTTGACCGGCAGGTCCCGGCCCCAGTAGTCGGCGACGCGCTCGTAGACGATCCGCCGGCCCGGGTCGACCTGGGCGATGCGGTAGGGGCCCGAGCCCAGCAGGGCGTCCCGCGTGGGACGCTCGAAGTCGTGGTCCTCCCAGTAGTGGGCCGGCAGCACCGGCATCTGGCCGAGGATCAGCGGCAGCTCCCGGGACTCGCTGTCGGCCAGCTCGAAGCGCACGGTGTCCTCGTCGAGCGCCCGGACCTCGGTGACGTCGGCGTAGTAGGCGCCGTAGAAGGGCTGGCCCTTCCCCGTCAGGGTCTCGAAGCTGAACACCACGTCGTCGGCGTCGACCGGGTGGCCGTCGTGGAAACGGGCCTCGGGATGGAGATCGAACTCGATCCACTGCCGATCGGGGCCGAGGCGGATGCCCTCGGCCAGGAGCCCGTACATGGTGAAGGGCTCGTCGGGATTGCCGACCATCAGGGTGTCGTAGATGGCGGTGAGGCCCGAGGCCGGCGTGCCCTGGATGATGAAGGGGTTGGTGGAATCGAAGCTGCCGGTGGCGCCGCGCACCAGGCTGCCGCCCGACGGGGCGTCGGGATCGGCGTGGGGAAAGTGCGCGAAGTCGGCCGGCAATGCCGGTTCGCCGTAGAGGGCGAGGGCATGGCGGGTCGGGACGGGCTCGCTGGCCAGGGCGGGGCTTGCGGCCAGGGCGGCCATCAGCAGAACACTCGCACGCATCGCTCGGAATCCTTGTGCCAAGAGTCGCAGGAGGACCGCTCGGCCCTCGTCATCTACCGGAAAGTGTCAGCTGCTGGCCGGGTTGTAAAGCGTCGGGGCGGTCGATGCCGTTCCAGCGAGCCAGGTCCGCGACGGCCACGGCATGCCGGGAGGCGATGGCGGAGAGGGTGTCGCCCCGCTGCACGACGTGTACCGCCTCCTGGCGGGAGCCCGCCGGCCGGGGCCGGTCGAGGGCGGCCACCAGCCGGTCGGCGCCCGCCGCCGGGACCAGCAGCTCGCGTACCTGATGGGGGCGGACGGTGCGAGTTCGCAGGCCCGGGTTGAGGGCGGCCAGCTCACCGGTGGGGACCCCGGCCAGGCGCGCTGCCTCCTCGAGCCCCAGGGTGCGGGTCACCGGGACCCGCGCGAACGTCGGCTGGCTGTCGATGTCCGGCAGCTCGACGCCGTAGCGCTCGGGGTCGGCGACGATGGCCGCGATGGCCAGCAGCTTGGGCACGTAGTGCATGGTCTCGTCGGGCAGGGCCAGGTCCCAGTAGTCGCCTTCCCGGCCCTGGGCCCGGGCCTGCCGGCGGGCCCGGTTCACGGTGCCGGCGCCGGCGTTGTAGGCGGCCAGCGAGAGCTCGATGTCGCCCTCGTACCACTGCTCGGCCTGGAGTTCGATGTAGTCCAGCGCGGCCTGTGTGGAGCGCACCACGTCGAGTCGACCGTCCCAGGCGCCGTCGCGGCGCAGGCCCAGGGCGTCGCCGGTACGCGGCATGATCTGCCAGAGGCCGGCCGCGCCGAAGCGGCTGCGTGCCTCGGGATCGAAGGCGCTCTCGACGAAGGGGATCAGGGCGATCTCCCCGGGCAGGTTGCGGCGTTCGACGCGGTCGAGGATCCAGGCCAGCCAGGGGCGAGCCCGTTCGGTGATCTCGACGATGTTGTGGGGCTCGGCACTGTAGGCGTCGATCCAGTGCTGGACGCGCGCCTGGCCGGGCCCGCCCTGCCATTGCTCCTGCCAGCGGAAGGTGTCACGCAGCCGTGTCCAGGCATCGGCCGGTTCCAGCGCCAGTTGATCCCAGAAATGCCGGGTCCCGGCGGGGGCGCCCCGGGCGCCGCTGGTGAAGACCGGGGTGTCGGCGGCCAGCCGGCCGGCCGGCAGGGTCGATGCCTTGGAGTAGGCGCCGGCGAGCAGGGCGCCGGTCATGGCGATCGTGCTGGCGAATCCGAGGAGTCGTCGGCGCGTCGTGTGATAGGTCATGCAGGGGCCTCCGGGGCACACGCCGGCCCGCCTTCGCGGGTGGGCCGGGATGTCCAGCGGGTGGGTCTCAGAAAGAGTCTTTCCAGGCGCGCAGGGTGGCGAAGGTGGCGACGGCGTCGTCGGTGTCACCATGGGCCGCGGCGGCCTGGCGGACGCCGGCGTCATCGCAGCGCAGGAAAGGGTTGATCCGCCGCTCCCGGCCGATGGTGCTGGGCAGGGTGGGGCGGTCGAGATCCCGAGCCCGCCGGCACTCCTGCTCGGCGGCATCGATATCGGGGTTGTGGGGGTCGGCGGCCTTGGCGAAGGCGAGGTTCGCCAGGGTGTACTCGTGGGCCGCGAAGACCAGGGTGTCCTCGGGCAGCGCCTCCAGGCGAGCCAGCGAGGCGTGCATCTGTTCGGGAGTCCCTTCGAACAGGCGTCCGCAGCCGGCGCTGAACAGGGTGTCGCCGCAGAACAGCAGCGGCGGGATGCCGGCGGTGAAGAAGGCGATGTGATCCAGGGTGTGGCCGGGCACCTCGAGCACCTCGAAGAGACGGCCCATCACGCGGATCTCGTCCCCGGCGGCCACCCGCTCGTCGATCCCCTCGATGGCCGGGTTCGCCGGGCCGATGACGCGGGGCGCGTAGCGGGCGATCAGCTCGGGGAGGCCGCCGACATGGTCGGGATGATGGTGCGTGATCAGCACCGTCGCCAGGTTGAGGCCTTCCCGCTCCAGGGTCTCGATCACCGGGGCGGCGTCACCCGGATCCACCACGCAGACATCGTCACTCGTGTCCTGCCGGAGCAGCCAGATATAGTTGTCGCGAAAGGCAGGAATCGGTGTCACGCTCAACATGGGCTCGGAGTCCTCGCGCCTGGGCCGGGTACGGGGGCCGCCGGCGCCTTGATTCGGGAAGTTCGCAAAATCGGGTACTTTGGAGAGAAGAGCGCATCATGTCAAATTCGCAGGACGCGATGACCCTGGCGCGCCTGGTGCGGGAAGGACGCCGTTACTGGACGAGCCCGGCCGGACGGGGGATCTGGCGAGCACAGCGTGCCTGTCTCGGGCCGCTGTGCGAGCGCTGGTTCGGCGCCCATGGCCTGGAGCTCAGCCTGGCGCCGACGCTCACCGACATGTGTCCGGTGCGCCATGCATTGCGCTGGTCGCCGACCCGGGAACTCGCCGAGGGGGAGAACGTCCTGGTGTGTTCCCCCGATGCCCTGCCGCTGCCGGATGGCTGCCTGGACCTGGTGGTGGTGCATCATCTGCTCGAGGTGGTCCCCGATCCTCATCACCTGCTGCAGGAGGCCGCACGGGTCACCGCCGGGCATGGCCACCTGATCCTGTTCGGCTGGCATCCGCTGGGCCCCACCGGCTGCTGGCGCTGGTGGCCGGGGCGCCGCCGACGCTTCGCCGGCCGCGGGCGCTGGCGCACCCCGGGACGGCTCGGCGACTGGCTGACGTTTGTCGACTTCGAGACCCAGCGGGTAGACTACTGCGGTTTTCGCCTCCCCGGCGGCCAGGTCCACAACGGCGTGCTGGAGACCCTGGGTCGACGCCACAACCTGCCGCTGGGCGAGTGTTTCATGATGCATGCCCGGCCCCGCTCTCAGCTGGCTCAGCCCCATCGTGGGCGCCTGGTCTTCCCGGTGCCGATGTCCGGTTCGACGCTGGGGAGTGCCACCCGGGTCGGGGCGCAGCCGGAGAGGGTGACCGAGGGTGACTGACAAACCGCAGGATGAAGCGCCGGGGACGGTGACGATCTATACCGATGGCGCCTGCCGGGGTAACCCGGGGCCCGGCGGCTGGGGCGCCTTGCTGCAGAGCGGCCCCCACGAGAAGCCGTTGAAGGGGGCCGAGGCCAGGACCACCAACAACCGCATGGAACTCATGGCGGCGATCATGGCGCTGCGGGCGCTCAAGCGGCCCTGCCGCGTGGCCCTGTGGACCGATTCCGAGTACCTGCGACGCGGCATCACCGAGTGGATCCACGGCTGGCAGAAGCGCGGCTGGAAGACCGCCTCCCGTCAGCCGGTCAAGAACGCCGAGCTGTGGCGCGAGCTGCTCGAGGAGACCCGGCGCCATACCATCGAGTGGCACTGGGTCAAGGGTCACAGTGGCCACCCCGGCAACGAGCGGGCCGACGCCCTGGCCAACGAGGCCATCGACGACATGCTGGCCGGCGCCCGAGGCGTCGGCTCCTGAGGACAGCCGAACAACAGGGGCGACCCATGCGCCAGATCATCCTGGATACCGAGACCACCGGCATCGATCCCAAGGACGGCCATCGCCTGATCGAGATCGGGGCGGTGGAGATGGTCAACCGCCGGCTGACCGGCAACACCTACCATCAGTACATCAACCCCGAGCGTCCCATCGACGAGGAGGCGATCGCGGTCCACGGCATCACCGACGAGCGGGTCGCGAACGAGCCGGTGTTCGCCGCGATCGCCGATGACTTCTGGGCCTTCATCGAGGGCGCCGAGCTGGTGATCCACAACGCGCCCTTCGACGTGGGGTTCATCGATCATGAGCTGGGGATGCTCAATGCCGCCCGCGGGGAACCCCGGCTGGGCCCGGTGGCGGCCCATTGCCGCATCCTCGACACCCTGCAGTTGGCGCGGGACAAGCATCCGGGGCAGCGCAACAACCTCGATGCCCTGTGCAAGCGCTACGAGATCGACAACGGCCACCGCGTGCTCCACGGGGCCCTGCTCGACGCCGAGATCCTCGCCGACGTCTACCTGGCGATGACCGGCGGCCAGACGGCGCTCTCCCTGGACGCGGAGGCCGGCGGCGACGACCGGGCCGAGGCCGGCGGGGGCCTGGCCCTGCGGCGGATCGCCCTCGAGCCGGGACGGCTGCGGGTGCAGCCGCCGGACGAGGCGGAGTGGCAGGCCCATCGCGACAAGCTCGCCGTCATCCGCGAGGCGGCGGGGGAGTGCCGATGGGACGGCCTGGCGGACTGGCCCGGTCACGAGGCCTCGCGCTGATGCTGCGTCGGGAACTGCCCGCCGACGAGCCGGCCGGGCGGGTGATCCGCCTGGCCCGGGGGCGAATCGCCCCGGGGCCGGACGGCGGCCCCCTGCAGCCGACGCAGCCCTGGACCCCGGCCATGCAGCCGCTGTGCTGGTGGCGGGAGGCGCCGGTGGCGCTGTCGCTGGAGGAGATCCCCGGCGAGGACTGGCCGGATGGCCGTGCCTGGCTCGAGCGGTTGCCCGAGTCCTGGTTCCCGCTGGTGTCGACGGCCCTGCAGGTGGGGGCCTGGCTGCGCCATCACCGCTACTGCGGGAGCTGCGGGGCCCCGGCATCGCGGCTCGACCGGGAGTTCGCCATGCACTGTGAGCGCTGCGGGCACCGCAACTATCCGCGGATCTCGCCGTGCATCATCACCCTGGTGACCCACGGCGAGTCGCTGCTGCTGGCGCGAAGCCCTCGCTTCCCGCCGGGGCGCTATTCCACGCTGGCCGGCTTCATCGAGCCCGGAGAGTCCGCCGAGGAGGCGGTGCGGCGCGAGGTGTTCGAGGAGGTGGGCCTGACGGTGGGGCGACTTCGCTACTTCCAGAGCCAGGCCTGGCCCTTCCCCCATTCGCTGATGCTGGGGCTCTTCGCCGAGGCCGCCAGCCGGCGGATCCGCATCGACGGCCGGGAGATCAGCGATGCGGCCTGGTTCTCGCCGCGCCGGCTGCCGCGGCTGCCGCCCCCGTACTCGATTTCCCGGGGGCTGATCGAGACCCATCTGGCCGAGGTGGGCGCCCGGGCCTGAGTCAGGCGCTGGTGGCTTCGGGCCTTGTCTGGGGCTGACCCGATGGCGGGAGGGGGCGGTTCAGGGGCGGGGGAAGAGGCTGCCCAGCTTGGTCGCCAGCATGACGTTGCCGGTGGCCTTGAGGCGGCCGCTCATGAAGGCACTCATGCCGCTGATCTCGCCGTTCATCACGCCCTTGAGGGTCTCGGTGCTCAGGCTCAGGCTGACCGAAGGGTCCTCGTGGCTGCCTTCGCATACCTCGAGCCGGCCATCCCGGACCACCAGGTGGTAGTCCCCGGCGTCGCTGAAGTGGAACTGGAAGACCTCGTCCATACCCCGGGCGGCCTGGGGATCGAAGCGGGCATGGAGCTTGTCGAGGGTGGTGTCGGACATCGGGGTCTCCGCGGGTCGTGTGAGTCGAGCGACCGAGCCTATTTAAAGCAATCGTTTTAATCAAGTCGCCTTGTTCCCGTCTTCCGGCGACGGCAGGATGGAGCAAATCACCTCGAGGGAGACGCCCGGTGAACGAATGGCTGACGGAGTACGGCATGTTCCTGGCCCAGCTGGTGGCGGTGGTGGCCGTCGTCACCCTGGCCGTGATGCTGGTGATGCGGGCGCGGACCGCCGAGGGCGAGCGGGTCCGCCTCAAGCTGGAGGAGCTCAACGAGACCCGCCGTCGGCGTCGCCGCCGGCTCCAGCTGGCCGCCAGCGAACCCGGGGCGCGCAAGCGCCTGCTGAAGGCCTTCCGCCGGGATGACAAGGCCCGCGGCAAGGGACGCGACGCCGAAGGCCAGGAGAAGACGCCGGTGGTCTGGGTCATCGACTTCCATGGAGACCTCAAGGCCAGCGCCGCCGGGCGTCTCGCCGAGGAAGTCTCGGCGGTCCTCGATGTCGCCGGCGACGGCGACGAGGTGGTGGTCCGGCTGGAGTCCGCGGGCGGCCTGGTGCATGCCTATGGCCATGCCGCCGCGGAGATGGATCGTCTCCGCCAGGCGGGGCTCTCGACCACCGTCTGCGTCGACAAGGTGGCGGCCAGCGGCGGCTACCTCATGGCCTGTTGTGCCGACCGGCTGAGGGCCGCGCCCTTCGCCGTGCTCGGTTCCATCGGGGTGGTGGCTCAACTGCCCAACCTGCATCGCCTGCTCAAGCGGCATGACATCGACGTCGAGGTGCTGACCGCCGGCCGCTACAAGCGCACCCTGACGGTGCTCGGCGAGAATACCGAGGAGGGGCGAGAGAAGTTCCTCGAGGATCTCGAGACGATCCATGGCCTGTTCAAGCGCTACGTGGCCGGACGGCGCCCGGGGCTCGACATCGAGGCCGTGGCCACCGGTGAGGTGTGGTACGGCCAGGACGCCGTGGCACGAGGCCTGGTGGACGAGCTGGGGACCAGCGAGGCCTATCTCGTGGCGCGCATGAAGGAGGCCCGCGTGGTGTCCTTGCGCCTGGAGCGTCGGCAATCCCTGGCCGAGCGCATGGGGATGGCGGTGTCTCATGGGGTGGAGCGCGGCCTCGAGCGCGGTCTCGAGGTGCTCGAGGCCTGTGGCTGGCAGAGGCGCTGAGCCCCGGCGGATGTCCTCTGCGGGAGGATGACCGGTCCGGTCGGCAGGGCCGCGCCCCGTGAGTTCGATCGGGAACGGGGTGAGCTCCTCGTCATGGCGCCGGGGGGATCCCCCGCCGCTCAGGCCCCGGAGAGGTTCAGCCTGTCCAGCGCCTCCAGGATGGTGCGGGCCCGGTCCCCGTTGAGCGAGTAGTAGATGGTCTGGGAGGCCCGTCGCGTGCTCACCAGCTCCTCGCGGCGCAGGATGGCGAGGTGCTGGGAAAGAGCCGACTGGCTCAGGGCGAGGCGCTGGTTCAACTCGGTCACCGACAGTTCCGTGCCGTCGAGCAGGCACAGGATCCGCAGGCGGTTGTCGTTGGCCATGGCCTTGAGGAGGGCGCTGGCCTGATCGATCACCGCCTCTCCCCCGTCGAGCAGCCGCAATGGCTGGCCTTGCGTGTTGCCCATGATGCTAACCCCCACGCTGTCAGGGCGACTGGTCGCGGCCGTCCGTCGCCGTTTCAGGCCCTGGGTCGTCGGATGGGCCCGCACCTGGACCCACCGGTGCGGGGCCGTGCTGTCTTCTCTGATTCAGTCATTACTCAATTATAGCGCAGAGTGTTGCGGGGCACCGGGACGCGATGCGGCCACCTGCCACTTTTGTCGACAATGTTCTCGCTGCGATCGTCCTTTTGTCGAAGATTAGCCGTTTGTCTGAGGTTTTGGTGGCGGGATTGTTCTAGAGTGTCAACAATCAAGCCAGCAACGACACAAGAGGCAGGTTCTCCATGTCCGCATATCGCAGCGAATACCGGCGTTCCATCGAGTCTCCCGAGGCCTTCTGGGCCGACCAGGCGCGTCGCCTGCCCTGGTTCAAGGCGCCGGATACCGTCCTGACCTATGACGACCAGGGTCATGCTCGCTGGTATCCGGATGGGGAGCTCAATCTCTGCCATGCGGCCCTCGACCATCATGTCGAGCAAGGCCGCGGCGACCAGGCGGCCATCCTCTGGGACTCCCCGGTCACGGGCACCAAGCGGCGCCTCAGCTATGCCGAGCTGCTCGATCGGGTGGCGACCTTCGCCGGGGCGTTGCGTGACCTCGGCGTGGAGAAGGGCGATCGGGTGATCATCTACATGCCCATGGTGCCCGAGGCCCTGGTGGCGATGCTGGCCTGTGCGCGCCTGGGCGCGGTGCACTCGGTGGTGTTCGGCGGCTTTGCGCCGCACGAGCTGGCGGTCCGGATCGAGGATGCCGAGCCTCGAGTGGTCGTGGCGGCTTCCTGCGGCATCGAGGTCGACAAGGTACTGCCCTACAAGCCGATCGTGGATGCGGCCATCGAGCAGAGTGCCCACCGGCCGGAGGCCTGCGTGGTGCTGCAGCGCGAGCAGTGCCGGGCCGAGCTGGGCAGCCGCGACCATGACTGGGATGAGCTGACGGCGAAGGCGACACCGGCCGACTGCGTCCCGGTCAGGGCCACCGACCCCCTGTACGTGCTCTATACCTCCGGCACCACCGGCAAGCCCAAGGGCGTGGTGCGGGACACCGGCGGCTACGGCGTGGCCCTGCACTATTCGATGGAAGCCGTCTACGACATGGCGCCGGGGGAGGTGTTCTTCTCGGCCTCGGACGTGGGCTGGGTGGTGGGGCACTCCTACATCGTCTACGGCCCCTTGCTGCGGGGCTGCACCACCGTCGTCTACGAGGGCAAGCCGGTGCGGACCCCGGACGCCGGGGCCTTCTGGCGGCTGATCGCGGAATACGGCGTCAAGGCCTTCTTCACCGCGCCCACGGCCTTCCGGGCCATCAAGAAGGAGGACCCCGACGGCGCGCACCTTCGCGAGCACGACATCTCCAGCCTGAAGGCCCTGTATCTCGCCGGCGAGCGCCTGGATCCGCCGACCTTCCACTGGCTGGAGGACCTGCTCGAGGTGCCGGTGATCGATCACTGGTGGCAGACCGAGACCGGCTGGCCCATCGCCGCCAATCTCCAGGGGCTGGAACCCATGCCGACCAAGGCCGGCTCGGCGACGGTGCCCGTTCCGGGATTCGACGTGCGCATCCTCGATCGGCAAGGGCAGGACGCCCCGGCGCTGGATCAGGGCAGCGTGGTCATCAAGCAACCCCTGCCGCCGGGCTGCCTGGCCGGCATCTGGCGCGACCCCCAGCGCTTCCATGCCGCCTACATGGCCGCCTTCCCGGGCTTTTACCTGACCGGCGATGCGGGCTACCTGGACGAGGACGGGTACCTGTTCATCATGGGGCGCACCGACGACGTCATCAACGTGGCCGGGCATCGCCTGTCCACCGGCGAGATGGAGGAAGTGGTCGGCGGCCATCCGGCGGTGGCCGAGTGTGCGGTGATCGGCATCCACGATGCCCTCAAGGGCCAGGTGCCGGTGGGGCTGGTGATCCCCAAGGACGGCTTCGACGGCGACGAGCTGGCCCTGGAGCAGGAGCTCGTCGCCCGGGTCCGGGAGCGCATCGGGCCGGTGGCCTGTTTCAAGCAGGTGCTGGTGGTGGACCGGCTGCCCAAGACGCGCTCGGGCAAGATCCTGCGCAAGCTGCTGCGCCATATCGCCGACGGGGCCGAGTTCGGCGTCCCCTCGACCATCGACGACCCGGCCAGCCTGTCCGATGTCCACGAGGCCATGAAGGCCCGGGCGCTGGGCAGTTCGGAGCAGGCGCGACAGGTCTAGGCGCCTGTCGGGCTTAACGCCGATCTACTGCGAATCCCGGGTTGTCGGCCAACTTCATCGATCCATCTCGTTAAATATCGCGCTATTCGCCTCGATCGATGAATTTGACTCGAAATCCGTGACTCTCGTGACGATTGGTCAAACCCGACCGGCGCCTAGGCGCGGGCCGTCCGGGGCAGCGGGGCAGCGGGGCGGCGGTGGCGGGCGCCGCCCGGGGCGACGCCGTCGCCCTGTCACCTGAACTCTGTGCCTTGTTCCGCGGCGAGTGTCCTGGCAGCGAGCCCGGGCGGTTGGGTCCCGGCGGACGGCGGCGTATAATGCGCGCCGCCGCGCCGGGTTCCCGGCATCCGTCCGACGAGGGTTCCCTCACCCCTCCCGCGAAAAAGGTGTTTCATGTTCGTGCTGTCCGCCGCCCAGACCCGCCGCTGCCTGATGCTGCTGGTCGGCTTCCACATCCTGATCATCGCCGCCAGCAACTACCTGGTCCAGCTGCCCTTCAGCCTCTTCGGGCTGCACACCACCTGGGGCGCGTTCAGCTTTCCCTTCATCTTCCTGGCCACCGACCTCACGGTGCGGCTGTTCGGCAAGGAACCGGCCCGGGCGATCATCCTGCGCGTGATGTTCCCCGCCCTGGTGATTTCCTACGCGGTCTCGGTGGTCTTCCCGCAGGGCGGCTTCGCCGGCCTGGCGGCGCTGGGCGAGTGGAACCTGTTCGTGGCCCGCATCGCCCTGGCGAGCTTCATGGCCTACGTGCTGGGCCAGCTGCTGGACGTCACCGTCTTCGACCGCCTGCGCCGGCTCCGTGCCTGGTGGGTGGCGCCGGCACTGTCCACCCTGCTCGGCAACCTCGCCGATACCTTCGCCTTCTTCTCCATCGCCTTCCACCGCAGCCCCGACGCCTTCATGGCCACCCATTGGCCGGAGATCGCCTGGGTGGACTACGGCATCAAGCTGGGCATCAGCCTGGCATTCTTCCTGCCGCTCTACGGCGTGCTGCTCGGCTGGCTGACCCGCCGGCTGGTGGCGGCCACCGGCGATGCCGACCTGGCCCCGGAACAGGCCCAGGCCCGCTACTGATCCCGACGACGAGGAGGCCCCGATGCCCATCGCCCTCAACTACCACGACACCGGCGGCGACGGCACGCCGCTGGTGGTGATCCATGGCCTGCTGGGCAGCGCCGACAACTGGCGCTCCCATGTCAAGCAGTGGCAGGCCGAGCGCAGGGTCATCGCCGTGGACCTGCGCAACCACGGGCGTTCGCCCCACGCGGCGGGCATGACCTATGAGGCCCAGGCCGGAGATGTCCTGACCCTGCTGGACCGCCTGGACGTGCCGAGGGTCCACCTGCTGGGCCATTCCATGGGCGGCAAGGTGGCGATCAGCATCGCCCGCCTGGCCTCGGAGCGGGTGGCCTCGCTGATCGTCGCCGATATCGCCCCCCAGGCCTACGGCCATGGCCATGACGCCGTCTTCGCCGCCCTGCGCCGGGTGGAGGCGGGGCGGCCGGCCAACCGTCGCGAAGCCGATGCCCTGCTGGCGGAGCACGTGGAAGACCGCGGGACTCGACTCTTCCTCGCCACGAACCTGGAGCGGGGCGAGGAAGGGCGGCTGCGGCTGCGCATCGGCCTGGACGAGATCGAGGGGGACTACGAGGCGATCATGGCCGCCCCGGCCGGGGAAGGCGCCTTCGAGGGGCCGACCTTGGTGGTGCGTGGCGCCCGTTCCCGCTATGTGACCGATGCCATGCTGCCGGTGCTTCGCGAGGTGCTGCCCTCGGCCGAGATCGAGACCCTGGACGCCGGTCACTGGCTGCACGCCGAGAGCCCCGAGGCCTTCCAGGCCGTGATCAATGCCTTCCTGGCGCGTCAGCCGGAGTGATCCCTGCCCGTCCCGCGGTCCTGGGCCGGACATGCCCGCGCCGCGGGCACTGCCGACCCAGCGATGCGGCGGCTGGGGGCCGGGGCGGAATCGGGGGAGGCGCCGGCGCTCATCCACCCTGCCTTAGCGGTTGGGATCGATCGCCAGCCGTTCCACGGGGGTGACCGCGGTCACGATGCCCTGTTGCACCAGGAAGCGCTCGAACTCGGCATAGCGTCGCGGGTGCAGGGCGGCAGGGGTCAGGCTCAGCCGGGCGCGGACTTCCGGCCAGGCCTCGCGGTTGGCCGGCGTGTCCAGGGCGGGTTCGGCGGTCGCCAGCAGCGGCCAGCTCTCCTCGGGATGTTCGAGGATCCAGGCGGTGGCTTCCTCGAGGGCATCGACCAAGCGGGCGATGGCCTCGCCCTGGCGGGCGAGGCGTTCGCGGTTGGCCACCAGGATCAAGCCATCGTGGCGGGGCACGCCGAAGCGCTCGGAGGGCACGCTGACGGTGGCCAGCCCTTCGTCGGCCAGGGCTCGAGGGAGGAGGTGACGCACGGCGCCGATGATGCCGTCCACGCGTCCCTCGCGCATCGCCTGCTCCAGGCGGAAATGCAGGTCGGGGCTGTCCAGCGCCTCCCGGGGAAGGTCGTGCCGGGCCAGCAGGCTGGCCAGCAGCACCGCCTCGCCATCGAGGTCGGCGTGGCCCACGCGGGTGCCGGCCAGGTTCGCCAGGTTCTCGACGCCGGCGTCCTCCCGCATCACCAGGGCCGTCATCGGCGTCCCCACCAGGGTGGCGACCCGAACCAGGGGCTGGCCCCGGTCGACGAGCAGGTGAAGCAGGGGCTGGCGGGTGAGGGCCAGGTCCACCCGGGAGGCAGCGAGCAGCTTGGTGGGGACGTCGGGATCGGCCGGGGTGCGAAGGTCGACCTCCAGGCCGCGGCTGGCGAAGAGGTCGCGTTCCCGGGCCACGATGAGGGCGGCATGGCGGGGGCTCGGATACCAGTCGAGCATCACCGTGAGCCGGTTCACCGGCGGTGGGGCGATGGGCTCCGCCGACCCCGCCGCCACGGCCGGGGCCGTGGGGCGGGTGGGCGTGTCCACGGCCGGGCCGCTGGGCAGTTCCCGGAAGAGGGCGAGCGGATCCTCGGCGGGGGGGAGCCCCATCTCGGGGACCATGACCTCGGTGCCCAGGGGAGGGTAGCCGGACGCCGGCGGCTCGGCCTGCTGGTCGCCCGCGGCCAGTGGCATCAGCAGCAGGCCCCCGGCGAGGACGAGCAGGGGGCGGAACCGACCCGGATGGCGGAACAATGACGGCATGACGGTAACTCCAGCGATGGCTCCCGGGAGCCGGGGCCGACAGGGCGTGTCGGCCTGGGGCTCGGTTCCGGGGAGGACGCGGCTAGTCTAGCGACGACAGGGCTCGCCTGGCCAGCGCGGGGCTCAACGCGCTCCCCCGCATCGCGAGCGGTCGCCCGGCATGCGATACTGCGGGGCATCTCCCGAGGCAGGACGCCATGGACTCGATCAACACCCTTTTCCTGCTCAGCGGCTTCCTCATCGCCCTGAGCGTACTGGCCAGCCGGCTCTCCACCCTGGTGGGCGTGCCGCTGCTGCTCATCTTCCTGGGGCTGGGCATGCTGGCCGGCGAGGAAGGCCTGCTCGGCATCCAGTTCGATGATTATCCCCTGGCCTTCCTCATCGGTCACCTGGCCCTGGCGATGATCCTGCTCGACGGTGGGCTGCGCACGCGCCTCAAGACCTTCCGGGTGGGCTTCAAGCCGGCGCTGTCGCTGGCCACCCTGGGGGTGTTCGTCACCAGCGCCCTGGTGGGCGCGATCGCCATGTGGGTCTTCGAGCTGAGCCCGGTGCAGGGCCTGCTGGTCGGGGCCATCGTCGGCTCTACCGATGCCGCCGCGGTGTTCTCCATGCTCGGGGGGCGGGGCATCAACCTCAACGAGCGCGTCGGGGCGACGCTGGAGATCGAGTCCGGCACCAACGACCCCATGGCCATCTTCCTGACCCTGATGCTGGTGGAAATGCTGGTGGGCGACATCGGCGGCTGGCTGGCCACCAGCCTGTTCTTCCTCCAGCAGTTCGGCCTGGGGATCGCCCTGGGGCTCGGGGCGGGCTGGCTGATCGCCCGCCTGCTCGCCTGGCTCGACCTGGCGGCGGGCCTCTACTCCCTGCTGGCCCTGGCACTGGGGTTCTGCGTCTTCGGCCTGACCAGCGCCCTCGGCGGCAGCGGCTTCCTGGCCATCTACCTCACCGGGCTGATGATCGGCAATCGGCCCGGGCGTCACCTGAACTTCATCCTGCCCGTCCACGACGGCTTGGCCTGGCTCAGCCAGATCGGCCTGTTCCTGGTGCTGGGGCTGCTGGTGAACCCCAGCGAGATGATGGTCTATGCCTTGCCGGCCCTGGAGGTCGCGCTCGCGCTGATCTTCGTGGCCCGGCCGCTGGCCGTGCTGGTCGCATTGCTGCCGTTCTTTCGCTTCCGCTGGCGGGAGGTGGCGTTCATCGCCTGGGTGGGCCTGCGGGGCGCCGTGCCCATCGTGCTGGCCATCTTTCCGGTGATCGGCGGGGTCGAGAACGCCTCGCTCTACTTCAATGTCGCCTTCGCGGTGGTGCTGCTGTCGCTGCTGATCCAGGGGGGCACGCTGCCCTGGATGGCTCGGCGCCTGCGGGTCGAGGTGCCGCCCGGCATCAGTCCCGTCCGGCGGGGGCCCCTGGGGATCAGGACCGACGACGACTACGAGATGTTCGTCTACAGGGTGGAGAGCGCCGACCTGGAGGACGTGCCGATTCGTCTGCTGCGCTTCCCGTCCGGGGCCATGATCGCCTCGTTGTTCCGCGACGGGGGCATGCTCCATCCCCAGGGCAGCACCCGGCTGTGCCGGGGCGACGTGCTCTGCGTGATCGGCCGAGCCGACGATCTTCCGGCCCTCAATCGGCTGTTCAACGGCGACGCCACCCTGAAGCGCCAGAGCGCCTTCTTCGGGGCGTTCAACTTCGATGGCGAGGCCCGGCTCGGCGACATCGCCGAGGCCTACGGCCTGACCCTGAGCCCCGGCGAGCAGGACATGACCCTGGCGGAGTTCATCTCGCTGCGCGTCGGCGGCCACCCCGTGGTGGGCGACGATGTGGACTGGCATGGCATCCATTGGGTGGTGAGCGAGATGGACGGCAACCGCATCAGCCGCGTGGGTCTGCGCCTCTACTGAGGCGTCCGTGACAACCGTGCCGCGGTGGTCGACACTTCACGGGATGCGTCGCGCGAAGGTGCCGAATCATGCAAGTCCTCGTCGTCAGCTATACCCCCGGGAGCTACCTGCTGGAGACCCTCGAGGTGTTGACCCCGCCGGGGGGCGGCGAGGTCCTCGTCCTGGCGGATGATCGTCGGGTTCGGGTACTGCACGCGGTGCCCCTGGAGGCCGTCCAGGGCGTGGCGTACACCCTGCTCGTCGACGAACTGTCCCGGGAGGCGCCTTCGACGGTCGCCGCCGGGGGGCGGCAAGTCCCGGCTCCTCCGACGGGGCCCAGGGTGGCCTGAGCCAACCGCCTAAGGGACCTGTCGTCATGCTCGCGTCAACGAGGCCGGAGGGGGAGGAGAATGCCGTCGTGCGGCATCATCCGGCCAACCCGGACGGGCGGGACTTCTTCGTCGGCGACCTGCACGGGGAATACGACCTGCTGATGGAGGCCCTGGCCGGGGTCGACTTCGCCCCCGAACGCGACAGGCTGTTCTCGGTGGGGGATCTCATCGATCGGGGGCCGCGATCCCGCGACTGCCTGGCGCTGGCCCTGGCGCCCTGGTTCTTCGGCGTCCGCGGCAACCACGAGGCGATGGCGCAGGCGGCGCTGGCCGAGGGCGGGGACGCCATGGCCCTGTGGGTCATCAATGGCGGCGGCTGGGCCTGCCGGGAACCCCGGCAGGAGCTGCGTGGCCTGCTGTCGTCGGCGTTGCGGCGACTGCCTTATGCGCGGGAGATCGAGGCGGCAGGCCGTCTAATCGGCCTGGTGCATGCCGAGCCGCCCGACGACTGGGGGGAGATCGGCGACTGTGATCGGCACACGCTGCTCTGGGGCCGGCGACGCATCCGACAGGGGGACGCCACGCCGGTTCGGGGCATCGATGCCGTGGTGGTGGGACACACCATCCTCGAGGCGCCGACCACCCTGGGCAACGTCCATTACCTGGATACCGGCGCCTTCGCCTCGGGCCGCCTGACGCTGGTCGAGGCGACCGAACTGCTGGCCGGAAACGACTCGCCCGCCGGGCGGGGCGGGCGAGGGGAGTGAGCGACCGGGGTCATTCCCGGGACTCGGCCGCCTTCCAGAGCAGGCCGGCGCCGACCAGAGACGCGCCGCTGGCCATCCAGACCCCGAGTTCGATGATAGACAAGAGGTTCCTCCATTAGCGATTCATGTGACATCGATCCTTCGCTATCGACCGGGGGGCGCGGGAGTTGAGGCCCGGTCTGTAAGGATTTGTGAGCGACCGTATCGCTCCGGCAGCGGTGCAGGACGACTGCCCCTGACAGGCGTCATTGGCTGAATCATCACTGTTCCCCGGAAGGCGCTCGACCGTCGGCCTCCGATCTTGACGATCAACGGCGGGTAGGCGAATGGGGTGGCCTCTTCCCAAGGGAGAATCGATCGCGGAGGGATCGACGCCAAAGAACGCATGGCTTCCTGGCGTGGTGATCCGTTTCAACAAAGCGGATGTCGATACGCCGAATGGAGAAAGCAGGGCTAAGGCCCTGCTTATGTTGCTCCACGCTGAAATGAGCGTCAGCTCCAGGCCGGTCGGGCTTTCATCACCCGCGTGTAGATTCTACTTCCTGCACCCAGTCGCACCTGATACCGGCCTTCTCATGGTGCTTGTGAACCGCCTCGGCGTTCGGGGCGTCCAAAACACAAAAGATCTTGTCGCCCTTTTCGCTGAACAATATATCGTGATGTGTAACCCCGAATTCATCCGCTGGGGCATTCTGTAACTTGTTCAGCTCCTCGGCCGTGAACGGTTTCATGGGATGTGAATCGATGAATTTTGGCATGATGGCCACCTCCTCCCGCCTCGATGGAGGGGCGGGTACCGCTCGAGCGCTTCGCGGCGGGAAAATGAACAGCGTTCGATTCCGCCTGCCCCCCGAATTCGCGCACCTTTCCTTATTCAATCATAGTGCACCTCGGGTGCATGCGGGAACAATATGAGCCCGAGCATTGGGCCACTAACGTTCAGGGCAGGTTGAGCGGCGAAGGGAAACGACTTCTCGCGGCCTGGAGCTGGCGTAAACTCCGAATAATGGCAACGCTCCCATCAGTCTAGCCACACCCTGGATTGGGTGGCTAACCCCCTGGTCCAGGCATGGTGTTCCCGTAGGTCATGCTAGACGGTCACAGGCCACGAGTAGCGACCCCGAGCATGCCTTCCCATAGCCGGCGGTCATCGGCCTCCTGGGGCTGTGCCTCTACGCGAGGGAGTCGATTCGGATCGGCAACCTGTCATTTATGCGGGACGACGCAGTAGATCAAGATGGCGCCTGCGGGACGCACACGAGCTGCGCCCGACCAGGGACGACCCTCCTGGGTATGCGACATCCGGTGTAGCTGTCCGGACCGTGCCGAGGGATCTTGGGCTACCCCCGGCATCTCCCATCCGTGACCTAGATGCCGTACACGCGCAAATCGGCGGGGGGAGTCCTGGCTGCCACCAGGATTCGTCAGACAGGTCGGCCAGCCGCACGCGTCGGGATACCAGGTGACCGCGCCGCCCCAGGTGGTAGGCGATCGGTTGGCGCCGCAGAGGGGCTGCAGGGCGTAGGCCGCGCCCTGGGGGGATACGGAGGAAGGTGGCATTCATCGGCTCACCAGGCTCGATTCTGGTTGGCCTCAGAATGTGTCGACAGCAGACATACAACCGTCTGGGCACCGGGCTATGCTGCTCCCTATGACGGCATGGGATGCAGGCGTCATAGAGAGCGGAGCCATCGACCGTCCAGAAACGAGAAAGGGGATCAGCGTCGTCGCTGATCCCCTTGGAAGAAGGTGGCGGAGGGACAGGGATTCGAACCCTGGGAAGGCGTTAACCTTCGCCGGTTTTCAAGACCGGTGCATTCAACCGCTCTGCCATCCCTCCGGCTCACGGCGAGCTATCCTACCAGCTTTTCCGGGGAGGTCAAGACCGTTTTGCGATCAAGGTGTTATCGTCCTGACTCGGTGGCTGTCGAGCCTTGCGGGAGATGGGGCATGGGGCATGACATTCATCCGGTGGTGGCGGTCAGCGCCGCGGTCGTGCGCCAGGGGCACCTGCTGCTGGTCCGTCGGGCGCGGCCGCCGAAGGCGGGGCGGCTGGCGCTGCCCGGTGGCAAGGTGGAGCCGGGGGAGACCCTGGAGGCGGCGGTGCGCCGCGAACTGAGGGAGGAGACCGGGCTCGAGGGCGCCCCCCTGGCGTTGCTGGAAGCACTGGACCTGATGGATCGTGAAGGCCCGGATGGCCGGTTGCGATCCCACTACGTGCTGCTGGTGTATCGTGTCGCCGTCCAGGAGGGAGCGGCGCGGGCGGGGGACGATGCCGAGTCGCTGCACTGGCTGGACCTGGCGGGCCTGGAGGCCGCCGGAGAGGACGTGACCGACACCACCCTGGCCGTCGCGCGGCGACTGCTGGGGCCTTCGGTGGCGAAGAAAGGCCGTTGAACCCCGACAGGGCCGACACTTGCGTCGGGAACCACCAGACGGCATCCTGTGTCCATCGCCAGGATCAACCAAAGGGAGCTCTGGATCGATGGCTTACCAAGACACTCGAGTGACGACGCAGCGGACCGGTGCCGTCAGTACCAACAAGGTACTGCGTAATACCTACGGCCTGCTGGCCATGACCCTGCTGTTCTCCGCCGTCACGGCAGGCTCTGCCATGGCCCTGGGAATCCAGCAGATGAACATCCTGGTCTTCTTCATCGGCGCCTACGGCCTGATGTTCCTGGTGCACAAGACCGCCAACTCCGCCGCCGGCCTGCTGGCCACCTTCGCCTTCACCGGCTTCATGGGCTTCACCCTGGGGCCCATCCTCAGCGCCTACCTCTCCCTGCCCAATGGCGCCCAGCTGATCATGACCGCCCTGGGGCTGACCGGGCTGACCTTCTTCGGCCTCTCCGCCGTGGCGCTGATCACCCGCAAGGACTTCAGCTTCCTCGCCAACTTCCTCATGGCCGGCGCGATCGTGCTGATCCTCGCCATGGTCGCCGCCCTGGTCTTCCAGATTCCGACCCTCTCGCTGATGGTGTCCGCCGGTTTCGTGCTCTTCGCCTCCGCGGCGATCCTCTACCAGACCAGCGAGATCGTGCATCGCGCGGGCGAGACCAACTACATCCTCGCCACCATCACCCTCTACGTGTCGATCTACAACCTCTTCGTCAGCCTGCTGTCCCTGCTTGGCATCATGAGCCAGGACTGACGTCGACGCCGAGGCATGTCCAGCTTGCTGGCCCCGCTTCGGCGGGGCCAGCCTGTTTCTGCGAGGACCTTTCATGCGATACGGGATACTGCTGCTGGGGGCGCCCTACAGCGATCAGGCCAGCCACTCGGCGTTGCGCTTCGCGCGGGCGCTGCTGGCGCGGGGGCACCGGCTGGAGGCGGTGTTCTTCTATCATGACGGCGTCTACAATGCCGCTCGCCTGGCCGCACCGCCGCAGGACGAGCCCCACCTGGTGGATGGCTGGGCGACGCTGCATGCCGAGCATGGGGTGGCCCTGCAGGTCTGCATCGCCGCGGCCCTGCGCCGCGGCCTGCTCGATGAGCGCGAGGCCGCCCGACACGGCAAGGCGGGGCACAGTGTCGAAGCGCCCTTCGAGCTGACCGGCGTCGGCCAGCTGATCGATCTGGGCCAGCGCTGCGACCGGCTGGTCACCTTCGGGCCCTGAGGAGGACGCGATGCACGACGTAACCGCCCCGACAGCCGGCGACCTGCTGGTGATCCTGCGCCATTCTCCCCATGGTTCGAGCTGGCTGCGGGAAGGCCTGGACGCCGCCCTGGTGGGGGCCGCCTTCGGGCAGCGAGTCCACCTGTTGTTCATGGGAGAGGGCGTGACGGCCCTGGTCGAGGGCCAGCAGGCCGGGGCCCTGGGACAGAAGGGCACCGCCCCGACGCTGGAGATGCTCGAGATGTACGACATCGAGACGCTCTGGGTCGAGGCCCAGGCCCTGGCGCGCTTCGGCCTGTCGCCCGCCGACCTGATGCTCGATCCCGTTCCCCTGAGCGCCGATGCCCTCGCCCGGGCCGTCGCCACTCACCCGCTGGTGCTGACCTTCTAGCCTGGAGCCCGCCGCCCATGAAACTGCATATCCTGAACCGCTCGCCGGCCAGCAGCCAGGTGCCCGCCCAGGCGCTGAGCGCCATGGGGCCGGAGGATCGGCTGCTGTTGATCGAGGATGGCGTCCAGGGGGCATTGCCGGCGCTCATCCATCATTACGCGGCCATCCCGGGGCGGCTCTACGCCTTGCGCGAGGACCTCGTCGCCAGGGGGTTGATCGGCCGCTGCGACGGGACCGTCCAGGTGGTGGACGTGGATGGCTTCGTGACGCTGACCGAGGAAGCCGAGCAGACGCTGAGTTGGTACTGAACGATGGCAAGCACGGAATTATACCGTTATCTTACCGTGGCCGGGGTCCGGATCGGGCTGGATCCGGAAGGCTATCTGGTCGATCTCGACCAGTGGTCCCCGGCCGTGGCCGAGGCCCTGGCCGAGGAGGAAGGGGTGACGCTGACGGCCGAACATTGGGAGGTGCTGGAGGTGTTGCGGGACTTCTATGCCCGCTATGAGATGGCGCCGGCGATGCGTCCGCTGGTCAAGGCGGTCGGCCGGGCCCTTGGCCCGGACAAGGGGCGCTCGATTCATCTGATGCGCCTCTTCCCCGGCAGCCCGGCCAAGGTGGCGGCCCGCCTGGCCGGCCTGCCCAAGCCCGCGAATTGTCTCTGACATGAACTTCCTGGCCCACGGCTGGCTGGCGCGGGGAGGTAGCGACGACTTCCTCTACGGCAACCTCGTCGCCGACGGCGTCAAGGGCGGGGATCTCGGCGGCTGGCACGTCGCGGTCGCCGAGGGCATCCGCCACCACCGGCGGGTCGATGCCTTCGTCGATGCCCACCCCGCGGTGCGGCAGGCCCGAGCCCTGGCGCCGGATGGCCGGCGCCGCTATGCCGGCATCGCCCTCGACGTGCTCTGGGATCACTTCCTGGCCATCCGGCTGCCGCGCCAGGAGCGGGATGTCCTCGTCCAGCGCTGTTACCGGCTGCTGGAGGAGCGTCCGGCTCCCGCCCGCCTGGCGGCGATGATGCCGGTGCTGGTGCGCCAGGACTGGCTGCGGGGCTATGCCGACTTCCGCTTCACCTGCCGTGCCGTGGAAGGCATCGGTCGACGGCTGTCCGGTCCGAATCGCCTGGCCGAGCTGCTGCCCTGGCTGGAGCGCGACTACGACCGGCTGGAGGCGGTCTTCTGCCGGCTCTGGGACGACGTGGCCCCGGCCCTGGAGATCCCCCCGGGCCGCGACCTCAATCGCCCCTGAGCCACAGGCACTCGACGGCCGCGCCCGGGGCGATGCTGGTGTTCGGCGGGATGACCGCCAGGCCGTCGGCGCCGATGCAGGACGACAGCACTCCCGAGTTCTGGTCCCTGAAGGCCCGGGCCACTATGCCCTCGGCGGCGAAGTCCAGGGCGACCCGCATGTAGTGCTGCCGCGGCCCGGTGCGGGTCTCGAAGTCGGCGCGTGCCACCAGCTTGGGCAGCGCCGACAGGGCCGGACAGGCGAGCATCGCCCCGATCAGCGGCCGCAGGAACAGCCAGGCGCCGACGAAGCCGGAGACCGGGTTGCCGGGCAGCCCGACGAAGCGGGCCTCGCCACCGGGCGCCGCACGACGGGACAGGCGCCCCAGGGCCAGCGGCTTGCCGGGGCGGATGGCCAGCCGCCACAGGTCGAGCCGGCCGAGGGCCTCCAGGGCGGCCTTGACGTGATCCTCCTCGCCGACGCTGACGCCGCCGGTGGATACCACCACATCGGCGTCCTCGGCGGCCTCCTTCAGGACCCGACGGGTGCCCGCGGCGTCGTCCGGTACCGTCGCGAGGTGCACCACCTCGGCCCCGAAGCGGGTCAGTAGCGTCCGCAGCATCGGCCGGTTGGAATTGTAGATCTGGCCGGGGCCCAGCGGACGGCCGGGCTCGACGATCTCGTCGCCGGTGGAGAGCAGGGCGACGCGCGGGTGGCGACGGACCTTCACCTCGGTGATGCCCTGGCCGGCGAGGTGGCCCAGCGCCGCCGCATCGAGGCGCGTGCCGGCGCTGAGCAGCCGGCCGCCCGCGGTCACGTCGCGGCCGCGTCGGCGCAGGTTGTCGCCGGCGGGGGTGTCCGCGGGGATCCAGGCCCGGTCGCCCTCGACCTCGACCCGCTCCTGCATCACCACGCAGTCGGCCCCGGCGGGCAGCTCGCCGCCGGTGAAGATCCGCGCGCAGCTGCCCGGGGCGAGGGGCTCGGCCGGCCGGCCCGCCGCGATGCGCTGGCTCACCGGCAACCAGCGACCGGCGTCCCGGTGATGGAGGGCATAGCCGTCCATGGCGCTGTTGTCGAACGGCGGTACGTCGAGCCGGGCGGTGACGTCCTCGGCCAGTACCCGGCCGCCGGCTTCCGCGGCCGGCACGGTCTCGCCGGGCAGGGCCTCGACATCCTTGAGCAGGGCGGCGAGTGCCGCCTCGACGGGCTGAAGCTCAGCCATGGGCACCTCGCTCGGGGATGACCCGATTGGCGAGAAGTGACAGAGAGCGGCATGGCTTGAGTCGGCCGGCTGCCTTCATGCAACGTTCACCCATGCTGACCCCGCTCGGGGATGACCAGGTTAGCGAAGTTGCACGGCTTGTGCCGACTGTCGAGCTGCTCGGCCAGGATCCCGTCCCAGCCGGTGCGGCAGGCCCCGGTAGAGCCGGGCAGGCAGAACACCACGGTGGCGTTCGCCAGGCCGCCCAGGCAGCGGCTCTGCACGGTGGAGCTGCCCACCTCGTGCCAGGACAGCTGGCGGAACAGCTCGCCGAAGCCCTCGATGCGCTTGTCGAGCAGCACCGACACGGCCTCGGGGGTGGAGTCGCGACCGGTGAAGCCCGTCCCACCGGTGGTGAGCACGACCTGGATCGCCGGGTCGGCGATCCAGGCCGCCACCACCGCACGGATGCGGTAGACGTCGTCGGGGACGATGCGCTTCTCGGCGAGGCGATGGCCCGCCGCGGTGAGTCGCTCCACCAGGGCCTGGCCGCTGCGGTCGGTCTCCTCGGTGCGGGTGTCGGAGACGGTGAGTACCGCCACCGACAAGGGAATCATCGGCTCGCTCATCTCAGCCCCGCCCCTGCTTGGCAGCCTGGCGGGCCTCGAAGGCGGCCTGCTGTTCCGGGGTGGCCTCGGCCTGGTACTTCGCCTTCCATTCGGCGTAGGGCATGCCGTAGACGTATTCCCGGGCGGCCTCGTAGTCCAGGGATTCGCCGCGCTCCTCGGCGGCGGCCACCAGCCACTTGGACAGGCAGTTGCGGCAGAAGTCGGCGAGGATCATCAGCTCGATGTTCTGCACCTCCTTGTGCTCGTCCAGGTGGCGCAGCAGTCGCCGGAAGGCGGCGGCCTCGAGTTCGGTGCGGGTGCTGTCGTCCAGGTGTTGCATCGCATTGGCTCCATGCTGGTGTCGGGCCCCTCGGGGGCGATTCCCCAGCTTATCAAAAGACACCGCCCGTGGGCGGTGTCGTGAGGGGATGGTGGAGGCGATCAGCCGGGGGGGCGGGAGGCGGAGGGGGCATCGTGCTTCGTCTCTTCCGGGGGAGCCTCGTCGGTCCTGCCCCTGACCTCCTCGTACCAGAGGTTGTGGTGCTGCTTGGCCCAGCTCTCGTCCACATAGCCGTGGGTCATGCCCTCCAGCACGCCCTCCGTGCCGATGGTGCCGATATAGATGTGACCCAGCGCCACCGCCGTCAGGCCCAGGGCACCGAGGGCATGAATGACGTTCGCCCACTGCATGGTGTCGCGGGCCTGGTTGAAGTTGGGGAAGTCCAGCACCAGGCCGCTGATGACCACCACCAGGCCGACGCTGGCCAGCAGCCAGTACCAGATCTTCTCGCCGGCATTGGCGAAGCCGGCATCCGGGTGCCCCTTGCCGACCATGCCTCCGCCCTGGCGGAGCCACGTCAGGTCGTGGCGCCTGGGCAGGTTGTGACGCAGGAAGCGGGCCAGTACCAGCAGCAGCATGATGGCGAACAGTGGGCCCAGGTAGTTGTGAAGGGTCTTGGTGCCGGTCATCAGGCCGGCCCAGGCGCCGTCACCGAACACCGGTCGCAGCAGGGCCTTGCCGTAGAGCAGCATGAGGCCGGTCAGGCCGAGCAGGATGAACAGGCTGGCCACGCTCCAGTGCAGGGCGCGGTCCAGCACCGGCCAGCGCAGCAGCTTGCGCCCGGTGCGGGGCTCGTCGAGCCGCTGGCGGCCGACGACGAGATAGAACACCAGGATCACGCCCAGCATGCCGAGGATGGCGATGGCGCCGAAGGGCGAGACCCAGCGGTCGCGGATCTGCCGCCAGCCCTCGCCACTGGCATTGATCAGGTTGTAGGTGCTGTCCGCCCGGCTGTCGCGGAAGTTGGCGTCGATCTCGCCGCTGCGGATCTGCCGCCAGGTGTCGGCATCCACCGCGGGGACGGCGAAGGCGGCCTCCTGCCCGGGGGTCGCCTCGCCGGTCGTGGCGTCCTGAGCCCGGGCCTGCTGGCCCAGGGTGACCAGCAACAGGGTCAGCAGCAGGGCTGGCAGCACCAGCCACCGGAGGTCCCGCATCGCGATGCTCATGGTCTGCCTCCTTAGCCCCGCCGGGTGGCGTCATGGGCCAGCGAATCGGCCGCGGCCCGGGGATTGCCGGACCAGCCGCCATCCTCGTGTCCCCGCCGCACCACCCGCTGGCGGAAGATATCCGCGATCTCCTGGGCATCACCGGCGAGCAGCGCCTTGGTGGAGCACATCTCGGCACACAGCGGCAGCTTGCCCTCGTCGATGCGGTTGGCGCCGTACTTGGCGTACTCCTCCTCCTTGCTGTCGGCCGGGCCGCCCGCGCAGAAGGTGCACTTGTCCATCTTGCCGCGCTCGCCGAAGGCGCTCTGCTGGGGAAACTGCGGCGCGCCGAAGGGGCAAGCATAGAGGCAGTAGCCACAGCCGATACACAGGTCCTTGTCGTGGAGCACGATGCCGTCGTCGCGCTGGTAGAGGGTCTCGGTGGGGCAGACGGCGATGCAGGGGGCGTCGTCGCAGTGCATGCAGGCCACCGAGATGGACACTTCGCCGGGCTCGCCGTCGTCCAGGGTCACCACGCGGCGTCGCTGGATGCCCCATTCCACCTCGTTGGCGTTCTTGCAGGCGGTGACGCAGCCATTGCACTCGATGCAGCGCTCGGCGTCACACATGAACTTCATCGTTGCCATGATGTTCTCCCGTGGGCCGTCAGCCGGCCTTCTCGATGCGACAGAGCGTGCACTTGGTTTCCTGCATCTGGGTCACGGAGTCGTAGCCGTAGGTGGTGGCCGTGTTCGCGGCCTCGCCCAGCACATAGGGGGCCGACCCCTCGGGGTAGCGGTCGTGGAGGTTCTCGCCCTGGAACATGCCGCCGAAGTGGAAGGGCATGAAGACCACCTCGCGGGCGACCCGCGGAGTGACCAGGGCCTGCACCCGCACGCGGCCGCCTTCGGCGCCCTCGACCCAGACCATCTCGCCGTCGGCGACGCCGAGGTCGTTGGCGAGTGCCGGATTGATCTCGACGAACATCTGCTGTTGCAGCTCGGCGAGCCAGGACATGGAGCGTGTCTCCTCGCCGCCGCCCTCATACTCGACCAGCCGCCCGGAGGTGAGGATGATCGGGTAGGTGCCGGTCACGTCCTTCTGCTGGATGGACCGATAGAGGGTGGGCAGGCGGTAGTGGGAGGCCACGTCGTCCCAGGTGGGATAGTCGTTCACCAGATCGCGGCGGCTGGTGTAGAGCGGCTCGCGGTGCTTGGGGATCGGGTCCGGAAAGGTCCAGACATTGCAGCGGGCCTTGGCATTGCCGAAGGGCGCGCACTCATGGGCGATGGCCACCCGCTGGATGCCGCCGGACAGGTCGGTCTTCCAGTTCTGGCCCTCGGCGGCCTGCTGCTCCTGCGCCGTGAGGTCGCCCCACCAACCCAGGTCCTTGAGCATGGCCGCGGTGAATTCCGGGTAGCCGTCGTCCAGTTCCGAGCCGCGGCTGAAGGAACCGTCGGCGAGCAGGGACACGCCATCGCGCTCGATGCCGAAGCGGGCCCGGAAGGTCAGGCCGCCTTCGGACACCTTCTTGCTGGTGTCGTAGAGGATGGGGGTGCCGGGGTGGCCCAGCTCGGCGGTGCCCCAGCAGGGCCAGGGCAGGCCGTAGTAGTCGCCGTCGGCGGGCCCGCCCTGGGCCTGCAGGGTCTCGAAGTTGAAGGTATGCCAGTTCTGCTGGTGAGCCTTGAGGCGTTCCGGGCTCTGGCCGGTGTAGCCCACGGTCCACATGCCGCGGTTGAATTCTCGGGTGATGTCCTCGATCAGCGGCTCGTTGCCCTCGACACGGATGTGCTTGAACAGCTGCTCGGCGAACCCCAGCTTGCGGGCCAGCAGGTACATGATCTCGTGGTCGGGCTTGGACTCGAACAGCGGCTCGATGACCCGGTCACGCCACTGCAGGGAGCGGTTGGTGGCCGTGACGCTGCCGGTGGTCTCGAACTGGGTGCAGGCGGGCAGCAGGTAGACGCCGTCGCTGCGATCGTGCATGACCGCGGCCACGGTGGGATAGGGGTCGACGACGACCATCATCTCCAGCTGCTGCATCGCCCGGCGCATCTCGGGACCGCGGGTCTGGGAGTTGACCGCGTGTCCCCAGTAGAACATCGCCTTGAGGCGGGTGCGCTGGGCGATGGCCTCCTCCTCCTCGAGGACGCCGTCGACCCATCGGGAGACGGTGATCCCGCTGGCGTTCATCGGCTTGCCGTCCGCGTATTCGGCGGGGTCGAAGCGGCCGACGAGCCAGTCGTAGTCGAGGTCCCAGACCCGAGCCCAGTGCCGCCAGGCGCCCTCGGAGAGCCCGTAGTAGCCGGGCAGGGAGTGCGACATCAGGCCCAGGTCGGTGGCGCCCTGGACATTGTCATGCCCGCGGAAGATATTGGCGCCGCCGCCGGAGACGCCGATGTTGCCGAGGGCGAGCTCCAGGATGCAGTAGGCCCGGGTGTTGTTGTTGCCGGTGGTGTGCTGGGTGCCGCCCATGCACCAGACGATGCAGCCGGGGCGGTTCTCGGCCAGCCGACGGGCCGTGTCGCGCATGGTCGCCTCGGGCACGCCGGTGATGTTCTCCACCACCTCCGGCGGGAAGGCCGCCACCTCGCTGCGCACGTCGTCCATGCCGTAGACCCGCTGGGCGATGTAGTCGCGATCCTCCCAGCCGTTCTCGAAGATGTGCCACAAGAGCCCCCAGATGAAGGCCACGTCGCTGCCCGGACGCAGCCGCACGTAGTGATCGGCCTTGGCGGCGGTGCGGGTAAAGCGGGGGTCGACGACGATGATCTCGGCCTGGTTGCGCTCCTTGGCCAGCAGGATGTGCTGCAGGGCCACGGGGTGGGCCTCGCAGGGGTTGGAGCCGATGAACATGATCGCCCGACTGTGCTGGATGTCGTTGAGCGAGTTGGTCATCGCCCCGTAGCCCCAGGTATTGGCCACCCCGGCCACCGTGGTGGAGTGGCAGATGCGTGCCTGGTGGTCGGTGTTGTTGGTGCCCGCCAGGGCGGCGAACTTGCGCAGCAGGTAGGCCTGCTCGTTGTTGAACTTGGCCGAGCCCAACCAGTAGACGCTGTCCGGGCCGTGCTGCTCGGTGAGCTCGAGGACCCGGTTGCCGATCTCCTCGATGGCCTGGTCCCAGCTCAGCCGCTGCCACTCGCCGTCGACCAGCTTCATCGGGTACTTCAGCCGACGGGTGGAGTGGCCGTGCTGGCGCAGGGACGCGCCCTTGGCGCAGTGCGCCCCGCGATTGATGGGATGGTCGAAGGCCGGCTCCTGGCCGGTCCACACGCCCTCCTGCACCTCCGCATAGACCCCGCAACCCACCGAGCAGTGCGAACAGACGGTGCGCTTGGTCTCGATGGGGGCGTCGGAGTAGGGCGTCTTCTCCGCGGCGTCCACCCGGCGCATCATCGGCGTGCCCATGAAGCCTGCGGCGGCCAGCCCGCCGGTGGTGGCGCCGCTGCGCTTGAGGAACTGGCGGCGGGAGATGCCGAGGCCGCCGGCCCTGGGAGTGGAGGAGCTTCGCGTCAGTCGCATGGTATCGGTCTCCTGGCGGGCGCGGACTCAGTCGCGCAGGGTGGCGTAGTAGGCGCGGACATGGGCGGTCTCGCGGTAGCCCCGCGGGGTGTCTCGCCGTGGAGCGTCCTGCGGCGTGGGCTCGGCCTGCACCAGGGGCACCTGGCCGAGGCCGGCGGCCGTCCCCGCCGCCACGGTGCCGAGACCGAGAGTCTTGAGAAAGCGGCGGCGCTGGGGATTGCGTTCGGTGGACATCGGCATCTCCTCGTTCAGGGCGCAGGCGGGGTGACGAAGCGCACGGGGGTTTCGCCGTCGGTCGGCGCCAGGCGACGCGACTCCTCGGCGAGAAAGGCTCGGCCGAGCGCACCGAGCCGGGCATAGAAGGGGGTGTCGACGGCGGCCAGGTCCGCCAGGCAGGCATCCGCCCAGGGGGCCAGGTGATGCCGGTAGAAACTGGCCGCGTCCTGGGGGCCGGCCTCCACCAGCAAGGCCATGACCTCCAGTTCCGCCGCCAGGTGGTCCTCGGGGTCGCGGCTGTGGTCGGCGCGGGCGATGCCCAGGCACCGCAGGTCGCGGCGCAGGGCGACCAGGGCGTCGTCCATCAGGGCGCCATTGCGGTACCAGGACGCATAGGGGGTGATGTCGCCCTCGATGACCCCGACCAGGTGGCGGAAATGCGCGCGCGCCAGGGGTGCCGGCGAGGCCTCGCCGGCGGCCCTGGCCAGGGCCTGCCAGGCCCTGGCCAGCTCGCCGCCACCTTCGGGCTCGAGGCTCGCCAGCCAGGCGAGCATCTTGCCATCGGGGGGCTCCCGCAGCAGGCGGCCCAGCAAGCGGTAGATATCGGCGCGCAGGGCTCGCGTCTCGTCGCGGGGCTCGGCCGGTGTCGGTGTCTGGAGCATGCTCATACCCTCGATTGCGCCTCGGGATCGCGGGCCAGGGCTCGCCAGGCATCGCGAACGCGGCAGTCCTCGCACATCTCCAGCCGCCGGGCGGCGTCGCCGGCAAAGTGGGGATGATCGGCCAGCTTGGCCTTGATGGCGGCAACGGTGCCGGCACTGGCGAAAGCCTTGCCGCAATGGATACAGGCGAAGGCCGCCTCCTCGTGCAGCACGCGACGCTCGCCGCGGGCCGGGGCGGCCATCAGTCCCGGCACCAGCCGGATGGCATCCTCCGGACAGGCCGCCTCGCACAGGCCGCACTGCACACAGTCGGCCTCGCGGAAGTCGAGGCGCGGCGCATCCTGGCCGGCGCCCAGGGCCGGGGTGGGGCAGGTTGCCACGCAGGCCATGCACAGGGTGCAGGCCGCCTCGCGGACCGCGACCGCGCCATAGGGCGCCCCCGCCGGCAGGGCATGGCGCCGGCCATCCGGCGTGCCGAGCTCGGCGAGGCGGTCGAGCACCTGGTCGAGGCGGCCTCGCTTGTCGCCACCCGGCGGGGCGAGCGGCGAGGTGGTCAGCGGCGGCAGGGCGGGCAAGGCGTCGCGGCCGGCGTCGTCGCCGGGTGCCAGGCGCCGCAGGCGCTCGGGGGCATGGCCGAGGGCCACGAGCAGGGCCCGGCCCAGCGCCAGTTGGTCGTCGAGAAAGGCGGCCAGTCGCTGGGGCATGTCGGCGCGGAACTGAACGCGCACCTCGGCGGCGCCACCGGCCAGGGCGGCGAGCCACTGGTCGTGGCCGGCGGCACCGAGCTCCTCGAGGGGGACGTCGATCACGTGGCCGGCGGCGGTGTCCTCCTCGGCCGACGCGCCGGCCTCGACGAAGCGCACGACCGGCGTGCGGCCGCCGGCCGCCAGGTAGGCCGCCAGCCAGCCGAGCAGGGTATCCAGCTGGCGCGAGGCGCTGGGCTGGCGGTAGCTGATGGCGCCGGTGGGGCAGGCGCTGGCGCAGCTGCCCACGCCGTGGCAGCGGTAGGAGTCGATCTCGATCCAGGCCGTAATGCGCCCCTGGCGACTGGCGATGGCATCGGCGGGGCACACCTCGAGGCAGCGCGTGCAGCCGGGCTGGCCGTTGGCGGCATGGGCACAGCGCTGGCTGTCGACCTGGACGTAGCGGGGCTTGTCGAACTCGCCGACCAGGGCCGCCGCTTCGCCGAGGCGTGCGTCGCGGTCCGGGTCCTCCCAGTGGAAGGCGAGGTAGCCGGGGGGGGGAAGCTCCAGGCCCAGGCAGGGCGTCTCGCCCAGGTCGATGACCAGGTCGAAATGCGGGCGGTCGGCCAGCGCCTTCGCCAGGTCCAGGGACCCCTGGGGGGGAGCCAGGGACGCGGTGAAGCACCCCAGGTAGCCCGACAGGCGAAGATGGCGGCGCTGTTCCCGGCTCAGGGAGTGCTGGCGGAGATGCCGAGTGGCGGTCAGCAGGGCCTCGTCCTCGCCGTTCGCGCTGGCGCTAACGGGCTCGGTGACCAGCAGGCTCAGCGAGCCCAGCCCCTTGTCGGCGAGGGCCCTGGCGGCGCGCCGGACATCGCGCTCGTTGCCGATCAGCAGGGCATGCCCGTCACTGACATAGCTCAGGGTCTCCGGGGCCAGGTTGACGGGCCAGGAGAGCTGGCGACGGGCATGGTCCCGTGCCTGGCGATTACGGGGCTCGTCCGCCTCGTCCACCGGCAGCAGGTCGATTCGCTGGTTCATGCAGCCTCACGGTCGAAGTCCGTTATTATTATGTAATTCTCATTCATGAAGTCTTGGTGCCATTTTCATTCCGCGCCAATGGTCCTTGGTCTAATGGGGCGGCACCGGGACCTGGCGATGGCGTGTCCTCCTCGTCGGCGGGGCTTTCGCTCTCGGCGGATACCACGTCCCGGGAGGCGTCGCCGGGAGAGGGGAGGGCGTCATCGGCGAGCTCGGGAGGTTCGCCCACCGTCCCCTCGCCAGGCTCGTCGAGCCAGCGCCGCAGGCGCTCCGCGGCCTGGCCCGCCAGCGGGGCCAGGGTCCGGCGGAAATCCTGGTCGTAGTCGTCGAGGCCATCGCGAATGGCGTAATGGTCGGCGGCGAAGAGGCGTTTCAGGGCGCGGCGGCGCAGGCCGGCGCTGATGCCCGGGGCCATGAAGGCGGTGATATCGCTGCCCGGCGGCAGGCTGTCGGGGTCGGGCAGGTGCGCCTCGGCCGCTGCCTCCGGGGCGGCGACGGCGTCGGGTGCGGTGATGTCCTCGGCTGCCAGGCCCTCTCCCTGCGCGGGGGGCGCCGTGTTGTCGACCTCTTCGCCGGCGATGCCCCGCTTGCGCCGGGACCAACGTTGCCAATGGCTCATGGGGTGTGCTCCCGGGCGCGGCCGGCGCCCTTGCGCTTCTTCTTGCGCCCCTCGTCGGGGGCCTCGCCATGGCGGGCCAGGTAGGCCTCGAGCCAGGCCTGGATCGCCAGGGGCATGGCGACCTCCAGCACGCGCTGCTCGCCGTCCAGCCAGGCCGCGGCGACCTCCTGGCTGGCGGTGATGGACGCCGGGCATGGTTCCCCGTCGGCGTCGCCGGCGTTGACGAACAGCCGCGGGGCGTCCGAGGTCAGGTTGAAGCGGTAGGCGGCGCGCTCGGTCAGGGTAAGCTGCAGGTCCAGGGGGTGGGGCCCGCCATCACCGGACCGGAGGTCGGCGACCCGCCAGCGGGTCGCGGCGAAGCCCTTGCTGGTGACGTGGTCGGCCTGCAGGGAGACGCTGAGTCGTCGGGTCGTGCCGGAGGTCATGCCGTGACTCCTGAGGGTTTATCCTCAGTAAAGACACGGCGGACGGGGAATGCCATCATCGGCATCAACGCAATCGCTGGAGTCCGCCCGCATGCACGACATCAGCCTGAGCCGCGCCCGGCTGCCGGCCACCCTCGAGATCACCGTCGTCGACGAATTCGGCGAGCGGCGTCCCCAGGCGATCGCCGCGGAACGTGCCCTGACGGTGTATCTCAACAAGCGCGAGATCGTCACCCTGATGACCCTGGGGGCGGATCCCGAGGCCCTGGTGGTGGGTTACCTGCGCAATCAGGGCCTGCTCGGCCGCCTCGAGGATCTCCAGGCGGTGCAGGTGGACTGGGAGGTGGAGGCCGCCGCGGTGGTGACTCGCCACCTGCCCGAAGACCTGGAGGAGCGGCTCGGCCAGCGCACGGTGACCACCGGCTGCGGGCAGGGCACCGTCTTCGGGCGCCTGCTGGAGGCCACCTCCCTGTCGCCGCTGCCCCGTACCCGGCTGCGTCAGTCGGTACTCTACGCGCTGCTGGAGAACCTCGGCGCCTACAACGAGACCTATCGCAGCGCGGGCGCGGTGCACGGCTGCGCCCTGTGTCGCCAGGCCACGGTGCTGGATTTCGTCGAGGACGTGGGGCGGCACAATGCCGTGGATACCCTGGCGGGGCGCCAGTGGCTGGGGCGCGGGGAGGCGCCGATGGCGCCGGACATCTTCTACACCACCGGCCGGTTGACCTCGGAGATGGTGCTCAAGGTGGCCCAGATGGGCATCGGCGTGCTGGTGTCACGCTCCGGCGTGACCCAGAAGGGGGTCGAGCTCGCCGAGCGTTTCGGCGTGCTGCTGGTGGCGCGGGCCAAGGGCCGTCACTTCCAGGCCAGCGGCGGCGAGGGGCGCCTCGAGCTCGATGCGATGCCCGCGCGCCGCCCCGGCGACCGTCCGCGCACGGGCAAGCCGTGAGCGTCGCCGCTACTGACCATCCCGGGGAGTGCAGACCGACAGCACCACCGCATCGTCCTCGCTCACCGAGACCAGGGCGTGGCCCATGTCGCTGTCGAAGTAGATGCTGTCCCCCTTGGCCAGGTGCAGCGGCTCGTAGAATTCCGAGAACAGCTGGATCTCGCCTTCCAGCACCATCAGAAACTCCTCGCCGTCGTGGCGCACCCATTCGCTGAACTCCTCGAAGCGGCGTGCCCGCACGATGGTCTTGAAGGGGATCATGCGTTTCTGGGCCAGCTCGCAGCTGAGCAGCTCGTGCTCGTAGGTGGGCGTGGGATGCTGCTGTCCCTCGCCGCGTCGCGTCAGGTCCCGGCGCCCCATGGTGCGGGACTTGGTGCGGGGCTGGGAGAGCAGCTGGGGCAGGTCGATGTCCAGCCCGCTGATCAGCTTCTGCACGGCGCTGAAGGTCGGCGAGATCTGGTCGTTCTCGATCTTCGACAGGGTGGAGCGGGCCAGGCCGGTTCGTTCGCTGACGTCGCCCAGAGTCCACTGGTTGGCCAGGCGAATCTCCTTGAGGCGCTCGCCGAGGCGCAGGGGTTCGACGAAGGGCTTGCGGCCGGAGGCGATGCGCAGCGCGGCCTCCTGGTCGTTGGTGGCGGTCATGCGGGTTCACTATCGGAAACGGGGTTTCCCCCAGACTACCACAACCGCGACCGCCTTCGGGCCCGGCGGCGACCGGAAACAGGCTGGCTGCGACATCCCGGGCGCGTCATCCCCGTCCCGGCGGCGTTTCCCGCTACCGCGAAACCCTGACGGCTCGGTCAGTCGAAAGGCAGGCCCAGCAGCGCCTTGACGTGAGCCTCCACGCCCCGGCCGAGGGCATCCGGGTCATAGCCGCCCTCCAGCACCGAGACCAGGCGGTTGTCGGCATAGAGGGCGGCGATCTCCATGGCCAGGTGGGTCACCCAGTGGAAGTCGGCGTCCTCCAGGCAGAGCTCGGCCAGGGGGTCCTCCCGGTGGGCATCGAAGCCCGCCGAGACCAGTACCAGCTCCGGCTTGAAGGCGTGCAGGGCGGGCAGCCAGTCGTCCTCGATGGCGCGTCGGAAGCCGGGGCCGTCGGTGCCCGCGGCCAGCGGGGTGTTGACGACGTTGCGGGATTCGGTACGCAGGTAGCGCCAGGGGTAGAACGGATACTGGAAGCTGGTGCACACCAGCACCTCGGGATCGTCCTTGAAGATGTCGATGGTGCCGTTGCACTGGTGGACGTCGAAGTCGAGGATGGCGATGCGTCGCGCACCGTACCGGGCCTTGGCATGGGCCGCGCCGACCGCCACGTTGTTGAAGAAGCAGAAGCCCATGGCATCGGTGGCCTCGGCGTGGTGTCCGGGAGGGCGTACCGCACAGAAGACGTTGTCGGCCTGGTGGCGGAACACCTGGTCGACGCCGCGCACCACGGCCCCGGCGGCATGGCGGGCCGCCAGCAGGCTGTCCGGGTTCATCAGGGTGTCGCCGTCGAGGGGCACGATGCCGTGATCGGGGAGGCATTTCTCCAGGGCCTGCAGGTGACGCCGGGGATGCACCCGGGCCAGCTGGTCATCGGTGGCCAGGGGGGCGTCGGCCTGCATCGTCTGCTGGAGGATGCCGGTGAGCATCAGTCGGGTACGGATGGCGTCGAGCCGCAACGGGCTCTCCGGATGCTCCGGCCCCATATGGTGGCGTTGGCAGTCGGGGTGGGTCAGGTAGGCCGTGATCATGGGGCTCTCCGAAAGGCGTTGTCTCACCCTAAGGTCGACGAGTCCTTGCAGGACAGTGTCAATAAGTCGTACACAGGGGGCTGTCGACACAGCCACGGAGTCGCCCGATGAGCACCCGCTTCCTGCATCACTTCTTCGAGCCGCGCACCATCGCCGTGGTCGGCGCCTCGGAAAAGCCGCATTCCATGGGGGGGCTGGTGATCCGCAACCTGCGCGAAGGCGGCTTCCCCGGCGCCATCTGGGCGGTGAATCCCAAGGGCTACGAGCGCGTCCATGACGTGCCCTGCGTGTCCCGGGTGTCTCGCCTGCCCGAGGTGCCGGACCTGGCGGTGATCTGCACCCCCGTGGCCAGGGTCCCCCGATTGATCGAGCAACTCGGCCGCTTCGGCGTGCGGGCCGCCCTGGTGCTGTCCGGCGGGGCCCATCTCGACGACGAGGGGGAGGCTCACGGGTCGATCCGCACCCGCATGCTGGCGGCGGCGCGGGAGTCCGGGATGCGGGTGCTGGGGCCGGAATGCATGGGGCTGATCGTGCCGGGACGCCGGCTGAACGCCTCCTACGCCAGCCAGCCGGTGAAGAAGGGGCGGGTGGCGTACCTCGGCCAGTCGGGCATGCTGGGCAATGCCATGATCGACTGGGCCGCGGGGCGCGGCATCGGCTTCTCCCACCTGGTGACCCTGGGGGACAGCGTGGACGTGCTGCTGCCCGACCTGATCGACTACATCAACCAGTATGCGCCGACCCAGGCGTTGCTGCTGCACCTGGAACGCATCCTGGATGCCCAGCATTTCATGACCGCCCTGCGCGAGGCGTCCCGCAACCGGCTGGTGCTGGCCATCAAGAGCGGACGGACCGCCGCCTCGGACATCTCGGGGCTGCCGCCCACGCCGGGCATCGCCAACCGCGACCAGGTCTTCGACGCGGCCTTCGCCCGGGCCGGGGTGGTGCGGGTCGACGATTCCGACGAGCTGTTCGATGCCCTGGAAACGCTGTCGCGGATGAGGCCGCTGAAGCGCGATCGCCTGGCGGTGGTGTCCAACGGCCTGGGGCCCGCGATGCTGGCGATCGACAAGCTGATCAGTGCCGGCGGCCGGCTGGCCGAGTTCTCCGAGCCCACCCGGGAGGCGTTGCGTCGCGACGAGGTGGACGTCAGCAAGCCCGGCGAGAACCCTGTCGACCTGGGGGGCAATGCCACCCCCGAACGCTTCGTCGAGACCCTGGAGCTGGTCGCCGCCGATCCCGGCGTGGATGCGGTGCTGGTGGTCCATGCCCCGACCCGGCTGGCGCCCTCCCGGGACACCGCCGAGGCCCTGATCGCGGCCCGCAAGCGCTTCCGCCGCAACCTGCTGACCAGCTGGATGGGCCTCGAGGAGGCCCTCTCGGCCCGACACGCCTGCAACGAGGCGGGTATCCCCACCTATATCTCGCCGGAGAAGGCGGTCAAGGCCTTCATGCACATGGTCGACTACCAGCGGGTCCAGGCCTTGCTCCAGGAGACTCCGCCGAGCCTGCCCTTCGCCACGACCCGGGAGAGTCGCGCGGCCTGTCGCGCCCTGATCGAGGAGGTCCGGGGGGAGGGCCGCGAGTGCCTGCTCCATTCCGAGGCGGCCCGGGTCCTCGAGGCCTACGGCATCCCGGTGGCGCCGAGCCGCTACGTGACCAGCCCCGAGGCGGCGGCCGAGGCCGCCCGGGAATGGCGCGCGCCGCTGGCGCTGAAGGTGGTCCACGACGGCAACTGCCGGCCTTTCCGCTATCGCCAGCATCCGCACAAGCTGTCCTCGGGCTTGCTCCAGGACCTCGATGGGCCCGAGCAGGTCGCCGAGGGCGTCATCCGCCTCGGCGACAAGGTGGCCGAGAAGTTCCCCGAGTTCACCGTGCGCGAGTACTGCCTGCAGCCCATGCAGCGTGGCAAGCATTCCATGCAGCTGTGTGCCGGCATCACCCGGGATCCGGTGTTCGGCCCGGTGATCGTCTTCGGTATCGGCGGCTACAAGGTCAACATCCTCGCCGATCGCCAGGTGGCCCTGCCGCCGCTGAACATGAGGCTGGCGGCGGACCTCGTGGACCGGACCCATGCCGCCCGCCTGATCCGCGAGCACTCGCGAGACCCGGAACGCGACCTGGCCCGCATCGGCGAGCTGCTGGTGACGCTCTCGCAGATGGCCACCGATCTCACCGCCTTGCGGGGGCTGGAACTCAACCCGCTGCTGCTCAACCGTGACGGGATGCTGGCCGTGGACTTCGCCCTGGACCTGGGGACGCCGGCGCGCTTCGCGATCATGCCCTACCCGGAGGAGCTGCGGGAGTGGGTGACCCTCAAGAATGGCTGGGAGGTGGAGGTCCGGCCGATCCGCGCCGAGGACGCGCCCTTGCTCACCGGCTTCCACGAGCGCTTGTCCGAGGAGAGCATCCGCTTTCGCTACTTCCATCACAAGGCGGATCTGACCCAGCGCGACCTGGCCCTGCTCTCCCACATCAACTACGACCGCCAGATGGCCTTCATCGCCGAGCATCCGCTCGAGGACGGGCGCAAGGAGATGCTCGGCGTGGTACGGGTATGGAACGACCCGGACAACATCCGCACCGAGTTCTCGATCATCGTCCGAGACGACCTCCAGGGGCTGGGGATCGGCAGCCTGCTGATGAACAAGATGATCCGCTACTGCAAGAGCGTGGGCACCCTGGAGATGATCGGCAAGATCATGGTGGACAACCACCCGATGCGGGCGCTGATGAAGCATCTGGGGTTCACCCAGCGCTTCAACATGGAGGAGCAGGTGGTCGATGCGGTGCTCCGGCTCAACGAGCCGGAGAGCGAGTGGCAGCGGCACCGCCTGGAGAGCCTGGCGGACTGACCGCTCCCCGATTCCCGACGGCGCTCGGGCGTCCGGCCGCCGGCGGCGACAAGACGCCCTTGGCTCGCGCCATCGATCGGCGAGCGGGCCTCAGGGGGCCAGGCGAAAGCGCTGCCAGTGGTCGTCGCGCCGCTCGTAGCGGATCCGGTCATGGAGTCGGCTCGGCTGGCCCTGCCAGAACTCGACCATCTCCGGGACGACCCGATAGCCGCCCCAGTGGATGGGGCGGGGAATCTCCTGGCCCTCGTAGGCCTGCTCGAACCGGGCCTCTCGCTCTTCCAGCCAGTTGCGGTCGGGGATCACCACGCTCTGGGTGGCCACCCAGGCGCCCAGCTGACTGGCACGTGGCCGGCTGGCGAAGTAGGCGTCGGACTCCGCGGCGCTGACCTGTTCCACCGTGCCCTCGACGCGTACCTGGCGGGAGAGCGAGGGCCACCAGAAGACCAGGGCGGCCTGAGGCACATTGGCCAGCTCGCTGCCCTTGTGGCTGTGGTAGTTGCTGTAGAAGATCAGGCCCCGCTCGTCGCTGCCCTTGAGCAGCACCACGCGGGCATGGGGCAGCCCCTGGCTGTCCACGGTGGCCAGGGTCATGGTGTTGCCGTCCTCCCCTTCGCTGTCCAGCGCCAGGGCCAGCCAGTCGTCGAACAGGGGCATGGGCCGGTCGGGCAAGCGGGATTCCTCCAGGCGCCCGCCCTCGTAGTCGCGACGGATGTCGGCGATGTTGCGTGTCATGGCGTTCTCCTCGAATGGTCTGTCATGGTCGTCGGTTGTCGATGTGAGCTCAACCGGCGTGTCGGGTCGTCCAGGGGAAAGGGCGCTTCCCTAAGCTTACGGCATCCAGCCGAGCTGGATCATCGCCATGTAGGTCGCGGTGCCGCCGAGGATCGAGACCAGGGCATGGCGCCGCCAGAGGTGCAGTCCCACCACCAGGGCCGAGGCGATGACCAGGGGCCAGCCCTGGGGACCGGCGTTCAGCCGGCCCTCGATCAGCGGGCGGAAGTCGCGGAGGGCATAGATCACCAGGATCAGCATCACCGCGGGCGGCAGGTAGCGGCCCAGGTGGAGGATCAGGGGATGCTCGGCCTGGCGCGCCAGGGCCACGAAGGGCAGCACCCGGGCGGCGAAGGTCGCCAGGGCGCAGACCGCGATGAAGGTCAGCAGCGCAGTGAGGGTCATGCCGAGGTCTCCGTCCGGGGGGTGGTGGACCAGCGGTAATGGGCGAGCAGGATCAGGCTTGCCGAGCCGATGGCCCCCAGCAGCAGGTGGCGCTCGGGCAGAAGGAGCAGGGCGCCCAGGCCGCAGATCAGGGCGATGCCGAAGGGCAGGCCGCGACGCAGGCGGCGAGCCTGTTCCAGGGTGAGCACGATGAACAGCGCGGTCAGGACGAACTCGATGCCCCGGCTGTCGAACGTCAGGGCCGCCCCGGCCAGCGCCCCGGCCAGGGACCCCAGCACCCACCAGCCCTGGTTGAGCAGGCTGATGCGGAAGGCCTGGGCGGGATCCGCGGTGTGTCGGGGCTGGCTGGTGAGCAGCGAATAGGTCTCGTCGGTGAGGGCGAAGATCAGGTAGGGCTTGCGCCAGCCGGCCCCCTCGAAGCGGCCCAGCAGCGAGAGCCCATAGAAGAGGTGGCGGGAATTGAGCATCAGGGTCGCCACGGCGACCTCGGTCAGGCCGGCCCCGGCGCCCACCCCGGCCAGCGCCAGGAACTGGCCGGCGCCGGCATAGATCGTCAGCGACATCAGCGCCGCCCCCCAGACCGGGACCCCGACCTCGCCCGCCAGGATGCCGAAGGCGGCGCCCAGGGGCAGGTAGCCGAACATCACCGGCAGGGTCGCGACCAGGGCCTCGTGCCAGGCCCGGCGGCTGTTCATCGGCAACCTCCTTGTGATCCGATGGGCGAAATCACCAGCAGCCCCCGAGTATAAGGAAATGTCAGCGTGGTTGTCCCGCCTCCTGCGGTGGAATCCCCCGACTGGGCGGGACCGGCTCTCAACTGGCCCGCAGTTGACGGCTGCGGAAACGGGCATAGCCCATGCAGCCGGTGAACAGGGCCAGGGAGATCAGGGCCTCGGCCAGGCCACGCAGGCCCTGGCCGGGGAGGGTGGCGACCATCACGCCCTGGGTGAAGTAGAGCAGGCTGACGAAGGCCAGCCAGGCGTGTCCCCGAGCCCGCCGCGTGAGGATCGACGGCAGGAACAGCAGCAGCGGCAGCACGAAGGCCACCAGCGGGCCCACGGGGCTGCCGTCGCTCTGCACCACCAGGCCGCGGTAGAGCATCAGCGCCAGCAGCACGACATAGCTCGCCAGCACCAGCCGGCGGGAGCCGGCGGTCAGGGTGTCCAGCCCCTTGCGGGCCTCGAGATCTTCCAGCCAGCGTCTCATGCGGGAGCTCCGGCGCGGTGGTGAAGGGCCAGGGCGAGCCGTGCCAGGCGCTTGCCCTGGGCGAAGGTGAGCTGGCGCTCGTGTTCGTCGAGAGGACGGTCGCTGCGCTGCCCGGCCAGGTGACTGGCGCCATAGGGCGTGCCGCCCCCCTGGGTCGCCATCAGGGCGGTCTCGCTGTAGGGCAGCCCCGCATAGACCATGCCGTGGTGCAGCAAGGGCAGCAGCATGGAGATCAGGGTGGTCTCCTGGCCGCCGTGCAGGCTCGAGGTGGAGGTGAAGGCCGTGGCGGGCTTGTCCACCAGGGTCCCTCCCAGCCACAGCTCGCTGGTGGTGTCGACGAAATGCTTCAGTGGCGCGGCCATGTTGCCGAACCGCGTGGGGCTGCCCAGTGCCAGGCCCGCACAGTGGCGCAGATCGTCCAGGCTGGCGTAGACCGCGCCTTCGGCAGGAATCTCCGGGTCCACCGCCTCGCAGGTGGGCGACACCGGCGGGACGGTCCGCAGCCGGGCCTCGATGCCGCGGCAGGCTTCCACGCCGGCGGCCATGCGCTTGGCCCTGGCGCGGGTGGCCCCGAAGCGGGAGTAGTAGAGGATCAATACGTAGGGCAAGGGATCGGACATGGGGCTTCCTGGTAGCGGGTGAGGATCAGTCGAGCAGGCCGAGCACGTCTTCCGGCGGGCGTCCGATCACCGCCCGTCGGCCATCGTCGGCGATGGGCCGCTGCATGATGCGGGGATGGGCGACGATGGCGCTCACCACCTGCTCCGGATCGTCGATGTCGGCATCCAGGGCCTTCCACTCGGCCTCGTTGGTCCGCACCAGGGCTCGGTGGTCGCCGTCCAGGCGTGACAGCAGGTCACGCAGCGCGGCCTCGTCGAGGGGCTCATCGAGGTAGCGGCGGACTCGAACGTCGGCGCCGCGCTCCTCCAGCAGGGCGAGGGCCTGACGGGACTTGGAGCAGCGCGGATTGTGCAGCAGGGTGAGCATGGGGCGAGAATCCTTGTGTCGCGCGAATGAACGCGGCTTATTGTAGGCCGCGAGCGAAGAGCGCCACAACCGCGGCCCCGGGCGCCCGACAGGGGCTCAGTCGCTGCGCCGATGGCGGGGCAGGGCGCGCTCGATGGCCCCGAGCACCGACATGATGACCAGGGCCAGGCCCGTGACCATGGCGGCGAGCGGGTAGTTGCTGACGCCCGCGGCGATGCCGATGGCCCCGGCGAGCCAGATGGAGGCCCCGGTGGTGATGCCATGGACGCTGGTGCCGCTGCGGATGATGCTCCCGGCGCCCAGGAAGCCGATGCCGCCGATCACCCCTTCGACGATGCGGGTGGGATCGATGCGCGCGGAGGGATCGCCCTCGGCGGTGGCGTAGAGGATCTCCAGGCCCACGATCAGGAAGGCCGCGGCCCCCAGGGCGACCAGCATGTGCGAGCGCAGCCCGGCGGGCTTGCCGCGGAGTTCTCGCTCCAGGCCCAGGATCAGGGCGAGGCCGGCGGCCGCCCCCAGGCGGGTGAACATGTCCAGCAGCGAGATCTCGGCGTCCATGGGCCCCTCCGTTCCCGATCCGAAGCGCTCTCCCAGTGTGACAGAGCCGGAAGACGGCGACAGCGGGTCGGATAAATTATACCGTTATCACTCTGATCACCACTCGTATCGGCCTGACCCGGAAACTAGTCCAGTCGGCGGTACGTCCAGGCGTTTCGCCCATCCGCCAGGGTCACTCGCACCCGTTCATAACGGATCCCCAGGCGTTCGTAGCGGTCGAGCCGGGTCAGTTCCCCGGCATCGACGCGCAGCAGCAGGCCCTCGACGCGTCCGTCGGGATCCGGCTCGAGGTCGAGCTCCTCGCGACGATAGCCGGGGAGCACCGCCTCCTCGGGATCCCCGGTGCGGCCGTAGACCAGCCAGCGCACTGGCGCGTGACGCAGGGTTCCGTAGACGAAGAGGGCGTGCGACCCCGGGGCCACCGGGGCGAGATGCTCGGGCCGATCGTAGGTCCAGGGACTGAGCAGCACCAGCCATAGCCAGGCGCCCACCGCGAGGGGGGTGGCCGCCAGCGGCAGGGCGATCATCAGGCGAGCCGAGGGCATGACGGCCTCCGTGCAGGGGGAAAAGGCCCATGCTGCCATGGTCCGTCGCCGGACTTAAGGCCGCCATCGTGCTTTGCTAGGATGGGAGATCCCGCCCCACCGGTCAGGAGGCACACGCCATGACGACCCCTCACGACGATGCGGATTTCCGGGCCCTGATGGGCGATGTGAGGCCCTTGACCCGTGGCCATGACCGGGCCCATCCCGGCCGCCGGCGGCAGGGCCCCAGCGAGGCCCAGCTCGCCCGGCGCGAGAGTGCCGCCGGCGGCGGCGAGGCCGACGACATCCTCTCGGACGACTTCGTCGACCTGGTGCCGCCCTTCGATCCCCTGGACTTCCGCCGTGACGGCATCCAGCAGGGGGTGGTGGATCGCCTGCGGCACGGCGGCTACCCGGTCCAGGCCAGCCTGCACCTGCTGCGCCGTCCGCTGGAGGAGTGTCGGCGCTCCCTGCCGGTCTTCCTGCGCGACGCCGTGGAGCACGACCTGCGCTCGGTGCTGATCGTCCATGGCCGCGGCCGCGAGATCGACAGCCCCCCGAACGTCCTGCGCTCCTACCTGGCCAAGTGGCTGGCCGCCTTCGACGAGGTCCAGGCCTTCGTGTCGGCGAGCCAGGCCGACGGCGGCCTCGGCGCCACCTGGGTCATGTTGCGCAAGAGCGAGCGGGCGCGGGCGGCGAACCGGGAGCGACAGCAGAAGCGCCGCGGCTGAATGCCGGACTCGCGGGGTCGATCGGGCGGGTTTCGCGCGCGGCGACACGCCGGGTGGCTCAGCCCCCGACCCGGGCTGCCCCACATGGACTCGGGTGACAAGAAACGACGACGCCGGCCTCGAGGGCCGGCGTCGTCGTTCCGCCGCCGTTGATCAGGCGGCGGCGGTCTTGTGCGCCTCGCGCAGGCGGCGGCGGAAGAGGGGCTCCGGGTCGTCCGTGCCGGGCTGGTAGCTGCGGCTGAAGGTATCCAGCGCCTGGAGGGCATCCTCGACGAGCTGGTCCTCGCGCAGCAGGAAGGCGTCGAAGCCGCAGCGGGACATGTAGAACAGCTGGTCGATGAGGACATCGCCCACGGCGCGGATCTGGCCCCGGTACCCGTGACGCTCGCGCAGCAGGCGCGCGATGCTGTAGCCGCGGCCATCGGTGAACTTGGGGAAGTCGATGGCCACCAGAGGGGCGGCCTCGAGCTCCCGGGCCAGTTCGGCGGTCATCTCGGTATCGCTCGGCAGCCAGGGGGCGAGGTCCTCGCCCTTGGACGAGGCCTGCCAGTCGGCGAGCGGGATGATGGCCGGCCGGCCCTCGGGGCGCTGCTCGGCCGCCTCGCAGAGGGCCCAGGCGTCGGTGACGACGCGACGGTCGGCGATCAGGGGACGCTGGCTGGTCGGCTCAGGCATAGACACGCTCCTTGAAGGGTTTCAGGCCGATGCGGCGGTAGGTGTCGACGAAGGTCTCGTCGGGGGTGCGTTCGCCGACGTAGACCTGCAGCAGCTTATCGATCACCGACGGTACGTCCTCGCGGTAGAAGGAGGGGCCGAGGATCTTGCCCAGGGAGGCGCCATTGCCCTGGCTGCCGCCCAGCGAGATCTGGTAGTACTCCTCGCCCTTCTTGTCGACGCCCAGGATGCCGATGTGGCCCACGTGGTGGTGGCCGCAGGCGTTCATGCAGCCGGAGATGTTGAGCTCCAGCGGCCCCAGGTCATAGAGGAAGTCCAGGTCCTCGAAGCGCTCCTGGATGGCATGGGCGACCGGGATCGACTTGGCGTTGGCCAGGCCGCAGTAGTCGCCGCCGGGGCAGCAGATGAGGTCGGCCAGGGTGCCCACGGTGGGGTTGGCGAGGCCCAGCGACTCGAGGCGCTGCCAGAGCTCCTCCAGGCGATCCACCGGCACGTCGGTGAGCACCAGGTTCTGTTCGTGGGTCACCCGCAGCTCGCCGTAACTGTACTCGTCGGCCAGGTCGGCGATGGCAGCCATCTGCTCGGAGGTGACGTCGCCCGGGGAGTGCTCGCGGCGCTTGAGCGACAGGGTCACGGCCTTGTAGCCGGGGACCTTGTGATCGGTGACGTTGTTGGTCACGAAGCGGGCGAAGGCACGGTTCTCGGCACGCAGCGCCTCGAAGGCCTCGAGGGCTTCCGGGGCCACCTCGCGGCGCTCGGGGTCGACGAAGTGGTCGGCCACGGCCGCCACGGCCTCCTCGGTGAGGGTCTGGGGACCGTCCTTGAGGTGGGCCCACTCGGCCTCGACCCGGCGGCGGAACTCCTCGACGCCCAGTGCCTTGACCAGGATCTTGATCCGCGCCTTGAACTTGTTGTCCCGGCGACCGAACTGGTTGTAGACGCGCAGGATGGCCTCGAGATAGGTCAGCAGGTGCTGCCAGGGCAGGTCCTCGCACACCGTCTCGCCGATCATCGGCGTGCGGCCCAGCCCGCCGCCGGCCAGCACCCGGACCCGCACCTCGCCGGCATCGTCGCGCCACAGGCGCAGGCCCACGTCGTGCACCTGGATGGCCGCGCGATCCTCTTCGGCGCCGGTGACGGCGATCTTGAACTTGCGCGGCAGGTAGGCGAACTCCGGGTGGAAGGTGGACCATTGGCGGACCAGCTCGCACCACGGGCGCGGATCGACCTCCTCGTCGGCGGCGATGCCGGAGAACTGGTCGGTGGTGGTGTTGCGGATGTCGTTGCCGCTGGTCTGGATGGCGTGCATCTGGACGCTGGCCAGCTCGGCCAGGATGTCCGGCACGTCCTCGAGCGCGGGCCAGTTGAGCTGCAGGTTGGTGCGGGTGGTGAAGTGTCCGTAGCCACGATCGTAGCGCGCGGCGATCTCACCGAGCTTGCGCAGCTGGTAGGAAGCCAGCATGCCGTAGGGGATGGCGATACGCAGCATGGGCGCATAGCGCTGGATATAGAGACCGTTCTGCACGCGCAGCGGCAGAAACTCCTCGTCGCTGATCTTGCCCTCGAGGTAGCGACGCATCTGGTCGCGGAACTGGGCGACGCGCTCGTCGACCAGGGTCTGGTCATGGGTGTCGTAACGGTACATTCAGCGCTTACCTGCAACTGGGAAGTGGTGAAGCTTGGCGACTACCTTAACGGGCCGCGTTTATTCTATAAAAGAATAAATCTTCATAGTTTATATTCGAAATGGAATGAGGCAACCGCCTCAGATGGCCAGCCGCTGCCAGCGGCGGCGCTGCCAGATCAGCACGAAACCGGCGGAATTGAGACACCGGTAGACGAGCTGGACCCACCAGATGCCGACCAGCCCTTCTCCCTGCTGGACGCCGACCCACCAGGCCAGGGGCAGGAAGACCAGCCACTGCAGGGTCAGGGTCATGGTCATCACGGTGCGGTTGGCGCCGGCACCCAGCAGGGCCTGGGCGAAGACCACGGCGGCGGCGTCCAGCACGATCATCACCGCGGTGAGCTGTAGCGGCAACCGCCCCATGGCGATCAACGCCTCGTCGTGCAGGAAGAGGGACAGCACCGCCTCGGGCAGTACCGCCATGGGCAGGGCGATCACCGCCAGGCAGGGCCAGGCCAGCCGGACCACGTCCCAGCCCCAGCGGTGGGCGTCGCGGTGATCCTGACGTCCCAGCGACTGGCCGACCAGGCTCATCGCCGCCATGCCGAGCCCCACGCCGGGCAGGATCAGCAGCAACGAGAGGTTCACCAGCACGTGGCCCACCGCCACGCTGGCGGTGCCGATCTGGGCGAGGATCCAGAACAGCACCGCGTAGCCGGCGGCGAACCAGATCTGCTGGAAGGAATGCGGGGCGGCCAGCCGCAGGGTGGTGAGGTAGGTCCGGGCCCGGGGGCGGCACGCCAGGAAGCCGCTGGGCCTGGCGTGGCGCAGGCTCAGGACCGACCAGATGGCCAGGCCGGCGTAGAGCGAGAGGGTGGTGCCGGCGCCGGCGCCGGCGGCCCCCATGGCGGGCAGGCCGGCGAGCCCGAAGATCAGCCCCACGCTGGCCACCACATTGATCAGGTGCATCAGCAGGATGATGCGCAGGTAGACGCCGGTCTCCTGGATGCCGTTCCAGTAGCCGCGGTAGCAGAAGATCATCGCCACGGGCAGCAGCGACACGACCCGCCAGCGAAAGTAGCCGACCGCCTCGGCGTTCACCGCCGGGTCCTGCTGGATCAGCGCGAGCAGCGTCGGCGCCTGCCACAGGCACAGCAGGGTCAGGGGGACCGCCACGACCAGCGCGATGGCGAGGCCGGCATTGAGCGCCAGGGCCCGGCGTCCCCAGTCCTGCTCGCCGTGGCGGCGGGCGGTCTGGGCCTGTACCCCGGAGGACAGGCCGAACACCACGGCGCTGACCAGGAAGATGGCGTAGCCCCCGATGCCGACCGCCGCCAGGGGGACCTCGCCGAGCGAGCCCACCAGGGCGGCATCGACCAGGTTGAGCAGGCTCTGGGTGAGCATGCCGCCGATGATCGGCAGGGCGAGACGCAGGATGGTCTGGCGGCGCGAGGCGTCAGGCAGCATGCCGGTGACCCTGGGTGTCGATGCCGGGCCCGAGCTGCGGGCCCGGTGCGGGGCGGTTGGACATCAGCTCGGATCGTAGGAGAGCACCGGCATGAGCCAGCGCTCCAGCTCTTCCAGGGACATGCCCTTGCGTTCGGCCAGCGCCTCGACCTGGTCGCGGGTGATCTTGCCGGTGGAGAAGTACTTCGACCGGGGATGGGCGAAGTACCAGCCGGAGACGGCCGCGGCGGGCCACATGGCGAAGCTCTCGGTCAGCTCGAGCCCGGCGTTGGCCTCGGCGTCGAGCAACCGGAAGAGGGTGGCCTTCTCGGTGTGGTCCGGGCAGGCGGGGTAGCCCGGCGCCGGTCGGATGCCCTGATACTTCTCGGCGATCAGCGCCTCGTTGTCCAGGGCCTCGTCGGCGGCGTAGCCCCAGAATTCCTTGCGCACCCGCTCGTGCATGTGCTCGGCGAAGGCCTCGGCGAGGCGGTCGGCCAGCGCCTGGACCATGATGGCGTTGTAGTCGTCGCCGGCGGCCTTGTAGCGCTCGGCGAGCGCCTCGACGCCGTGGCCGGTGGTCACCGCGAAGCCGCCGATCCAGTCCGGCTTGCCGCTGTCCCGGGGGGCGACGAAATCGGCCAGGCTGTAGCAGACGCCCTCGCGATTCTTGGCGGTCTGCTGGCGGATGTGGTGCAGGCGCTCGATCACCTCGGTGCGTGACTCGTCGGCATAGACCTCGATGACGTCGTCGTCGACGGTGTTGGCCGGCCACAGGCCGATCACCCCGCGAGCCTGGATCAGACGCTCGTCGATCAGGCGCGCCAGCATCGCCTGGGCGTCGGCGAAGAGGTGCCGTGCCGCCTCGCCGACCTTGGCGTCGTCGAGGATCGCGGGGTACTTGCCGGCCAGCTGCCAGCTCATGAAGAAGGGCGTCCAGTCGATGCGCTCGACCAGCGCCTGCAGGTCATAGTCGTCGAAGACCTCGAGGCCGGTCATCGCCGGGCGCGGCGGGGTGTAGGCGTCCCAGTCCAGGGCCGGCTTGTGGCGGCGCGCCTCGGCGTAGCTCATCTCGGCGGCCTTGGGGCGGCGCTTGGCGTTGCGCTCGCGCACGGTCTCGTACTCGGCCCGGATCTCGGCCACGTAGGCCTCCTTGAGGCCCGGCGAGAGCAGCTTGCCGGCCACGCCCACCGCCCGGGAGGCGTCGGTGACGTAGATCACCGGATGCTCGTAGCCCGGCTCGATCTTCACCGCGGTATGGGCCTTGGAGGTGGTGGCCCCGCCGATCAGCAGCGGGATCTCGAAGCCCTGGCGCTGCATCTCCTTGGCCACATGGACCATCTCGTCCAGCGAGGGCGTGATCAGCCCGGACAGGCCGATGATGTCGGCGTTCTCTTCCTTCGCCGTCTGCAGGATCCTCTCCGCCGGCACCATCACGCCGAGGTCGATCACCTCGTAGTTGTTGCACTGCAGGACGACGCCGACGATGTTCTTGCCGATGTCGTGGACGTCGCCCTTGACGGTGGCCATGACGATCTTGCCCTTGGCCTGGGTGTCGGCACTCTTCTCCGCCTCGATGAAGGGGATCAGGTAGGCCACCGCCTGCTTCATGACCCGGGCCGACTTGACCACCTGGGGGAGGAACATCTTGCCCGCGCCGAACAGGTCGCCGACCACGTTCATGCCGTCCATCAGCGGGCCCTCGATGACCTCGATGGGACGCGCGGCCCGCCGACGCGCCAGCTCGGTGTCTTCCTCGATGTAGGCGGTGATGCCCTTGACCAGGGCGTGCTCGATGCGCTTCTCCACCTCCCAGGAGCGCCACTCCAGGTCCTCCTTCCTGGCGCCGCCGCTGCCGTCGCCCTTGTACTTGTCGGCCAGGTCGAGCAGCCGCTCGGTGGAATCGCCGCGCCGGTTCAGGACCACGTCCTCCACGGCCTCGCGCAGTTCCTCGGGCAGGTCGTCGTAGACCGCCAGCTGGCCGGCGTTGACGATGCCCATGGTCAGGCCGGCGCGGATGGCATGGTAGAGGAACACCGAGTGGATGGCCTCGCGCACCGGGTTGTTGCCGCGGAACGAGAAGGAGACGTTGGACACGCCGCCGGAGACCATGGCGTGGGGCAGGTGCTCGCGGATCCAGCGGGTGGCCTCGATGAAGTCCACGGCGTAGTTGTCGTGCTCCTCGATGCCGGTGGCGATGGCGAAGATGTTGGGGTCGAAGATGATGTCTTCCGGCGGGAAGCCGATCTCGTCCACCAGCAACCGGTAGGCGCGCTGGCAGATCTCGGTCTTGCGCGCGAAGGTGTCGGCCTGGCCCTGCTCGTCGAAGGCCATCACCACCACGGCGGCGCCGAAGCGCCGGCACTTGGTGGCCTGCTCGCGGAAGGCGGCCTCGCCCTCCTTGAGCGAGATGGAGTTGACCACGGCCTTGCCCTGGATGCACTTGAGCCCGGCCTCGAGGATCTCCCACTTGGAGGAGTCGACCATGATCGGCACCCGGGCGATGTCGGGCTCGCCGGCGATCAGGTTGAGGAAGCGCACCATGGCCTCCTCGGACTCCAGCATGCCCTCGTCCATGTTGACGTCGATGACCTGGGCGCCGTTCTCCACCTGCTCGAGGGCCACCTCCAGGGCGGTGGTGTAGTCCTCTTCCTTGATCAGCCGCTTGAAGCGGGCCGACCCGGTGACGTTGGTGCGCTCGCCGACGTTGACGAACAGCGAGTCGTGCTCGATGTTGAACGGCTCGAGGCCCGACAGGCGGCAGGCCAGCGAGCGCTCGGGGAGCTCGCGGGGCGCCAGGCCCTGGATGGCCCGGTGAATGGCCGCGATGTGCTCGGGCGTGGACCCGCAGCAGCCGCCGATGATGTTGACCAGCCCGCTGCGCGCGAACTCGGCGACGATGGCGGCCATCTCCTCGGGCGTCTGGTCGTACTCGCCGAACTCGTTGGGCAGGCCGGCGTTGGGGTGAGCCGAGACGAAGGTGTCGGCCTTCTCGGCGAGCTCCTTGAGGTAGGGGCGCAGTTCCTCGGCCCCCAGGGCGCAGTTCAGGCCCACGGAGAGCGGCCGGGCGTGACGGATCGAGTTCCAGAACGCCTCGGTGGTCTGGCCGGAGAGGGTGCGCCCGGAGGCATCGGTGATGGTGCCGGAGATCATCACCGGGAGCCGTTCGCCGCGGTCTTCGAACAGCTCCTCCAGGGCGTAGATGGCCGCCTTGGCATTGAGGGTGTCGAAGATGGTCTCGATCAGGATCAGGCCGCTGCCGCCGGCGATCAGCGCCTCGGCGGCTTCCCGGTAGTTGTCGCGCAGCTCGTCGAAGGTGACGTTGCGCTTGGCCGGGTCGTTGACGTCCGGCGACAGCGAGGCGGTCCGCGAGGTCGGGCCGAGCACCCCGGCGACATAGCGCGGCACGCCGGTCTCCTCGGCCACGGCGTCGCACACCGCCCGGGCCAGGCGCGCCGATTCCCGGTTGAGTTCGGGCACCAGCGCTTCCATGCCGTAGTCGGACTGGGACAGGCGGGTGCTGTTGAAGGTGTTGGTCTCGACGATGTCGGCGCCGGCCTCCAGGTAGTCCCGGTGGATCCGCGTCACCAGCTCCGGGCAGGTCAGCGCCAGCAGGTCGTTGTTGCCCTTGAGCTCGGAGGGCCAGTCGGCGAAGCGTTCCCCGCGGAAGTCCTCCTCCGACAGCGCGGCATTCTGCAGCATGGTGCCCATGCCCCCGTCCAGCATCAGGATGCGCCGGCGGAGGCTGTCGGTGAGGGTGGCGGTCAGGGGGGTCGGAACGGCGGCCATGGGTCGAGTCTATCTCCAGCGTAGGGGCGTCGGGGCGCGGCGACGGCGCTTTCTCTTTGTGGCGTGGGGCGTCCGTCGGGGCCGGCACGGGGCCGGACAAGCCCACTATCCTAGCAAAACCCGCGGCACCGGGGCAGGGGCCGCCCCTGTCGCGTCCTTCATCCTTCCGTTGAGCGATTTTCATGGGGCGAGGGCAAGGGCTGGCGAGCGAGGAGCGAGGCGAGCAGGAGGGCTAAAACCCAGCGTCACGGTCGGGATTGTCAGGGGGCGGGCAGTCGCTTACCATGACCCCAAATCCTCATTCCCGGCCCGCGCCCAGGCGCGGCTCGACAGCGAGAGCACCATGAGCGACACCATCCAGATCACCGACAGCGCCCAGGATTACCTTGCCGAGCTGCTGGCCAAGCAGAACGTCGAGGGGATCGCCGTGCGCATCTTCATCACCCAGCCGGGCACCCCCTACGCCGAGACCTGCCTGGCGTACTGCCGGCCCGGGGAGGAAGAGCCCAGCGATGAGCGCCTGGAGCTCGAGAAGATCGTCGTCTACCTGGACAAGAACAGCCTGCCCTTCCTCGAGGAGGCGGTGGTGGATTTCAACGCCGATCGCATGGGCGGCCAGCTGACCATCAAGGCGCCCAACGCCAAGATGCCCAAGGTCAACGCGGACAGCCCGCTGGAAGATCGCGTCAACTATGTCCTCTACAGCGAGATCAATCCCGGGCTCGCGGCCCATGGCGGCGAGATCAAGCTGGTCGAGCTGACCGAGGACCAGGTCGCCGTGCTGGCCTTCGGCGGCGGCTGCCAGGGTTGCGCCGCGGTGGACCTGACCCTCAAGGAAGGCGTCGAGAAGACCCTGATGGAGCGCATCCCGGAGCTCGCCGGCATCCGGGACGTGACCGATCATACGGACACCACCAACGCCTACTACCGCTAGGAAACCCTGATTTGCTGCTGCGCTCGATAGGCCGGCCGCCGGCGGTGCCGAGGCGTCGGACCGTCGCGATCCTCATTTAGCAGCACGTAAACTCCGGTCGCTCCGCGCCGGCGGCAACCGGCCTATCTTCGCTCGCGACGCAAATCAGCGCTTCCTTGCTTGGTTCTCGGCATTGTCTGCCTTCTCGGGCCCCGCACTAGCGGGGCCCGCGTCGTTTTCGGCCGTCTCGTCGAGCCGCTCCCGGGTCTCGCGGAGGCTCTCCAGCGACGACCAGAGGCGATCCTCGAGGCGCCGCTCCAGTGCCTCGATGCGGGCCTGGCGTGAGGCCAGGGCCTTCGCGCCGTCCTCCACCTGCGCCGCGAGGCGCGCCTTCTCCTCCTGCAGCGCCGTTCGGGCGGCCTCGGCGTCGCGGCGGGCCTGTTCCTCGGTGCGCCGCCGGCGCTGTTCCTCGGCAAGCTCCTCGCGCAGCGATTGCTGTTCCGCCTGGCTCGCCTCGAGGCGCTTCTCCAGACGATCCTGACGCGTGGCCTGGGCCTTCTCCGCGGCCTGGCGCTCCTGGCGAGCCTCGTCGAGCAGGCTCATCAGGCGGGCCTCGGCGGTCTCGTGCCGTTGTTCCTCCTGGGCGAGACGCTGTTGATGGACCGCCTCCTGATCGGCGAGGGCCTGGCGGTGCGCCTGGGCCTGGCGCTCGAGCTCGCCCTGCAGTTCGTCCAGGCGCGTCTCCAGTCGCTGGAGGGTCTCGCGCTGCCGGGCCTCGCGGCTTGCCAGGGCGTCATGGTCGGCCTGCAGGCGGGCGAATTCGGCGGTCCGTTCGGTGAGGCGCTCCTCGGTGCGGGCCAGGTGCGCGGACAGGGCCGATTCCCGCTGCTGGGCATCCTCGGCCTGGCGCTCGGCCTCGGCGGTCGCCTCCCGGGCGTCGGCCACCTTGTCGTCGGCTTCCCGGCGATAGTGGGCGAGCGCCTCGTTGGCCGACTCCTGGGCCTGTTGCCAGAGGGATTCGGCGAGCTCCTGCAAGGCGGCGGGCATGCCTCGCGGCGGCGGCACGTCGCGATTCTCCTCGCGGCGCTTTCGCCATTCCCGGAGGTGCTCGCTGATGGTGGTGAAGCTCCCCGTCCCCAGGGTCTCGCGTATCTTCTGCACGCTGGGCGCCTCGCCCCTGGCCATCAGGCCATCGATCGCCCGCTGGACATCCTCGTACTGCACCCCGCTGCGCGCCATGCCGGTCTCCTTGGATTCGAAGGCCCCTCCGGGCCCGTGATGGCGTCACTATACCTCGGGCAGGGGGCGGGATAAAGCTTATTACGTAATACGTAAAACGTAATCTACGTTATTCCCCAGGGCATAGGAGCAAGATTACGCGGCTTATCTTGATCATGAAGGCTTACGCGGGCGACACTGAGTCGCCAGGAGCCCATCGACAGGAGCAGGGAGGCACGGGAATGACGGAGGCAGGCATCGGGCAGGCGCTGGCGGCGGTGCTGGAGCGGCCCGAGGTGGCGGCGGGGTAGGCGGTGCCCGCCGGGACGGGCCGGGCGCATATCCCGGCCCGGAGCGACGCCGAGGCGGTGGCGCTGTGGCTGGTCGAGTACCGCGGCAGCCCGCACACCCAGCGGGCCTATCGCCGCGAGGCGGAGCGATTGCTGCTCTGGCTGGCCGATCGGGGGATGGCCCTGGCCGAGATGCGCCGGGAGCACCTGGACGCCTTCGAGGCCTTCCTCGGCGATCCCCGTCCCCGCGAACGCTGGGTGGGGCCCACGCGCCCGCGCCGGGATCCGCGCTGGCGACCCTTCCGCGGGCCCTTGTCCCCGGCCAGTCGTCGCCAGAGCCTGGTGATCCTGCAGGGGCTCTTCGCCTGGCCGCGGGAGGCGGGCTGGCTCGATCACAACCCCTTTCGGCTGATGCGCGACAAGCGTCGGCGGCTGGACAACCGTCAGGGGAGGGTGGAGCGCTACCTGGAGCGGCCGCTGTGGGACTGGCTATGGGGCTGGCTGGATCACCAGCCGGCGCCGGAGACATCGCCCCGGGCGCGCTTCGAGCGCGAGCGGCGGCGCCTGGCCTTCGGGTTCGCCTACCTGCTCGCCCCGCGGATCGGCGAGATGGCCGCGGCCAGGATGAACGACTTCCGCCCTCGCGAGGGCCGGTGGTGGTGGCACACGGTGGGGAAGGGCGGCAAGGCGGCCAGCATCCCGGTGCCCCCCGACATGCGGCGACTGCTCGGCGAGTGGCGGGGGGCCCTGGGATTGCCCCCGGAACCGCGGCCCGACGAGGCCACGCCGGTGCTGCGCGGGCTGGACGGACATCGCGGTCTCGGCGAGAACCGTCTCTATCGATTGATCCGCCAGACCTTCCGGGAGGCCGCCGAGGCGCCCGAGGACCGGCTCGGTGCCGAGGCGGCCCGGGAGGCGGCGCTGCTGCGACGGGCCACGCCGCACTGGCTGCGACACACGGCGCTCACCCACCAGGCCCAGGCCGGCGTCGAGCTGCGCTATCTGGCCGAGACGGCGCGCCATTCACGGCTCGATACCACGGCCCGCTACCTCCATGCCGAGGAGGCGGAGTGGCACCGCCAGCAGTCGCGCCATGGCCTGTCGGCCACCCCGGCTCGGGCGGTACAATGGCCCCAACACAGTGAGGAGGCGCCATGAGCAACGAGATCACCGCCGAGCAGGCCCAGCAGGAACTCCTGGAGGAGTTCGAGATGTTCGACAACTGGATGGATCGCTACCAGTACATCATCGATCTGGGCAAGCAGCTGCCTGCCTTCCCCGAGGAGTGGAAGACCGAGGAGCGCAAGATCCAGGGCTGCCAGTCCAACGTCTGGATGCACCATCGGCGCGAGGGGGAGCGCCTGCAGTTCCAGGCCATCTCCGATGCCGCCATCGTCTCGGGGCTGATCGCCGTGCTGATGCGCATCTACAACGATCGCCGCCCCGAGGACATTCGCGGCACCAGTCCGCACTTCCTCAAGGACCTCGGGCTCGACAAGCATCTCTCCCCGACCCGCAGCAACGGGCTGAATGCCATGCTGGAGCGCATCTATCGGGTCGCCGAGCAGGAAGTCGCCTGAACGGGGCCGTCCCCGCCGACCTGCGGATGGCCAAGGCGCTCGCAGGCGACCGTGATATCGGCGGCGGGCGGGGTCGTGACTGGAACGGCGAGATGCCGAGCGGCCGAGGAGGCCGGCGCTAGCGGGATGACGCGTCCGGGGACGAGGTGTCGGGATCGCGGTGGTGGTAATGCTCGTCGAGCTCCGGATCCTCCCGGCACAGCCGCTCGCTGGGGCCGCCGGGCACCGGGTCGATCCCGCCGTCGGCCCCGGGGTGGCAGCGCAGGATCCGCTTCGCTCCCAGCCAGCCGCCCCGCAGCGGGCCATGCACCCTCAGGGCCTCCGCCGTGTAGTGCGAACAGCTCGGCCAGTAGCGGCAGCGCGGGCCGAGCAGCGGACTGATGGTCAGCTGGTAGAGCCGGACCAGGCCGATCAGCACGCCGGCCAGCCCACGGCTCATCCCCCGTCCCCACCGCGACGAGCGCATGGCCTCAGCGCGGAGCCTTGGCGCCGTAGAGCGCCTCGGGGGCGATCAGCGGCGCGGAGGTGATCCGCGCCCGATCGCCTTCCAGGGCCACGTAGAAGCAGCTGCGCCGGCCGCTGTGACAGGCGGGGCCGGTCTGATCCACCTGCAGCAGCAGGGTGTCGCCGTCGCGGTCCAGGGCGGCGCCCCGCAGTCGCTGCTGCTGGCCGGACGACTCGCCCTTGCGCCACAGCTTGCCGCGGGAGCGCGACCAGTAACAGACCCGCCCGGTGGCCAGGGTCTCCTCCAGCGCCTCGCGGTTCATCCACGCCATCATCAACACCTCGCCACTGTCGTGCTGCTGGGCGATGGCGGGGATCAGGCCCTCGGCGTTGAAGCGAATGGCGTCGAGAACCTCGGACAGCGGGCGACGACTGTCGCGCTCGGCGCCTTCCAGCGCCTTGAAGGTGTCGGTCATGCGGGCTCCTCGGGGGTCATGGCCTCGGCCCGGCGACAGGGCTCGCACTGGCCGAGCAGCTCGATGGTCTGGCGCTGGACCGCGAAGCCCTGCTCCCGGGCCCGGCGATTCAGCTGCTCGTTGATCTCGTCGAGATGCAGCTCCTCCACCCGGCCGCAATCGCGGCAGATCAGCAGCTGGAAGCCGTGGGCATGTTCCGGGCAGGGGCAGGCCACATAGGCATTCAGCGATTCGATGCGGTGCACCAGGCCCTGGTCGATGAGGAATTCCAGGGCGCGGTACACCGTGGGAGGGCGCGCCGACGCATGCTCGGCGGCGAGCCGATCCAGCAGGTCATAGGCCTTCAGACCGCCCCGGGTGTCGGCGATCATCTGCAGCACCCGTTGACGGATCGGGGTGAAGCGCACGCCTCGGCGGCGGCACTGTCGCTCGGCCTGGTGCATCAGGGCGCGGGAATCGGTCATGCGGGCCATGCAGTCGTCGGAATGAACCCGATATTCTACGCGCCCCCGGAGTCCGGAGCCAGCCGCCTCATGGGGCCAGCGGGCGCCCCGCGGCGGACCAGGCGCGGCGAGGCCGGACGGACGTGGCCGGGGGGAGGGGTGAGGTGCCGGCGTAGGCCGCCATCAGCTCATCGAGGAGCCGGCACTCCGCCGCCTTCTGTGACGCCAGGTCCCGCCAGAGGGGCGACAGGGCCGGCAGCAGCCGGCTGTCGAGGCAATAGCGCGAGAAGCGCCGCGACTGCTCCGCCGCGGCCCGGGTCCGCTTGAGCACCGCCAGGGCGTGGCCCTGACCTAGGATCAGGCAGCCGGAGGCGACCCCGGGCAGGGTGGCCACCTGGCGCGCCCGCTCGGCCTCGAGGGGCAGGGACAGGCCGAGCCGGCCGCCCGCGGCCTCGCAGGCCTGGCGACGGTGCTCGCAGGCGATACCGAGACTCGCCATCAGGCGGCTGAGTCCCTGACCGAAGGGCAGGAAGCGGAAGGCCAGGCGGCGATAGCGGCGCATCTCCTGAGCCTCGTGGTCGCGAGCCAGGCGGAGCACCTCCCGGGGCTGGGGATCCTCGGCGAGTGGGGTCATGATCGAGCGTCTCCCTGTTGTCATCGTTGTGGGAAGAAGGCGCGCGAATGCCCAGAATAGATGCCTCTTCGCCGGGGCGCGATCGCCTCGATCCGCGCTCAACCAACGGTGCCCGACTCACGCCGAGTGCCATGCGCAGACGAGCGATCGCGCCCGACGGCCGCCTCTCGGCCTCAGGCACTGGGGACCGCCGCCCGATCCGGCTGCGGGGTGGCGAGCTCGCTGCGACGGGCGAAGTGGTGCTGGGCGAAGGCCACGCGCTCCTCGACGGGCACGCCATCCGCCTGGCGTTCGACGAGATCGAGGCGCGGGCGCAGGCCCTCGCCGTTGGCCATCTGGATGGCCAGGCCGGGACGGGCATTGAGCTCCAGCAGCATGGGCCCGTGATCGCGGTCGAGCACCATGTCGGTGCCCAGGTAGCCCAGGGCGGTCATCTCGTAGCAGCCCGCGGCCAGCCGCAGGAGGGTCTCCCAGCCGGGGATCGAGAGGCTGGCGAGCTCGTGGCCGGTGTCCGGATGATCGTGGCGGGAGCGGTCGAACTGGACGCCGCGGATCGCGGTCCCGCTGGCGATGTCGATGCCCACCCCCACGGCGCCCTGGTGCAGGTTGGCCTTGCCGTCCGAGGCGGCGGTGGACACCCGCATCATGGCCATGACCGGGTAGCCCTTGAAGACGATGACGCGGATGTCCGGCACGCCCTCGTAGGTGTATTCGGAGAGGCTCTCGTCGAAGTTGATCAGCGCCTCGATCACGGCCACGTCGGGGGAGCCACCGAGGGAGTACAGGCCCGAGAGGATGTTGGAGACGTGGCGCTCCACGTCGCCGAGCGCGAGATGGGCGCCGCTCGGCTTGACGAAGTGCGCGCCGTCCCGGTACTCGATGACCAGGATGCCCTTGCCGCCGCTGCCCTTGGCCGGCTTGATCACGAAGCCGTGATGGCCCTCGAGCATCTCGCGGATGTGCTTGACGCCGAACTGGGTCGTCACCGTGCCGATCAGCGCCGGCGTGGTGATGGCATGCTGCTGGGCCAGCAGCTTGGTCTTGAGCTTGTCGTCGACCAGCGGGTAGAGCCGCCGATCGTTGTACCGGCCGATGTAGCGAATGTTGCGCCGGTTCATGCCGATGATGCCCTTGGCACGGAGGCGGCCGGGAGAGGTCCACATGGGCTCAGTCCTCCGTCACCGGCTTGAAGCGCCGCAGTTCCAGCAGCCGATACCCGGTGTAGTTGCCGAGCATCAGGATCAGGGCCATCAGGATCAGCTGGACGCCGAGGAAGTTGAAGGTGATGTGGCGCACCCAGGGGTTGTTCATCGCCAGGTAGGCGAGTACCGCGGTGAGCAGGCTGCCGCCGCCCTGGATCAGCACCTCCTTGGGCCCTTCCTCCTCCCACAGGATCGACATGCGCTCGATGGTCCAGGACAGGATGATCATCGGGAAGAAGGTGATCTGCAGCCCGGCGTTGAGGCCGAAGCGAAAGGCCAGCACCGAGAACAGCGAGATGATGGCGATGACCGTGATGATCACCGCCGTGACCCGGGCCACCAGCAACAGGTTGAGGTAGGACAGGTAATTGCGGATCACCAGCCCCACGGCGACCACCAGCAGGAAGCCGACCAGACCGGTGACCAGGGTGGTCTGGATGAACGCCAGCGCGATCAACACGGGCATGAAGGTGCCCGAGGTCTTGATGCCCACCAGGACGCGCAGGATCACCACCACCAGCGCGCCGATGGGGATCAGCAGGATGGTCTGGAAGAGCGCCTGCTCCTCCAGGGGCAGGCTGTGAATGGAGAAGTTGAGCAGGGTCCCCGCATCCTCGGCCAGCTGGCTGCGCACCGCGGCGGCGGCGGGCTGGTTGCGCGACAGCATGGAGAAGGTCACCCGGGAGTTGGTCCCGCCCTCCACCTCGAGCACGGCCTGGCCGGCGGCCTCCCAGAGGAGCAGGTTGTCGGGACGCCCCTGGGTGCCGGTGGACGGGTCGAAGAGGGCGCTCTGGTCACCGTCATGCACCTGTATCCAGGACGTCAGGGTCTGGCGGCGACGGCCGTGCTCGAGCAGCAGGCCGCTGACTTCCCGGGCCGGCACGTCCGCCTGGTTGAGCAGGCGCACCAGCAGCGGCACGCGATCGAACTGCGTCAGCAGCAGGCGGGCATTCTCGCCTTGGCGTTCGTCGCCGAAGTCGCGGATCAGCTCCCTGGCGAAGGTGAAGGCATCGGCGCTGCGCGACCAGGCCCGCTCGATGACCTCACTCGCCGCGGTGTCGTAGGGCGGCTCCCAGGCCACCGAGGGATCCGGGCGCGGGGCCGGCACCTCGTTGCCGCGGGCCTGGGGCGCCGCGAGGATCTGGGCGCTGTAGTAGAGCTGCTGGCTGCCGGCCGCCTCGCGGGTCGACCACAGGGCCCGACGGACGCCGTCCTCCTCCAGGTAGCTCAGCCCGTACCCGGGCGAGGCGGTGTGTTCGGTGAGCAGCCGGAAGCCGCGCTGGGTGGAGGGCAGTGCCATGTTCACCTTGACCGGGCCGCCCTCGGCGCGGAAATTCACCTGCGCCTCGATCTCCCAGACCTGGCGGAGTTCGCCCGGCGTCCAGGGGACCTCGAACTGGACGTGACGGTGCACGCTCAGGCCGATACCAGCGGCCAGCAACAGGGCGACGATCAGATAGAAGGGCAGTCGGGACATCTTGGCTTCCTGGAAGGAGGGCGTCTATCCGGCGGATCGGGGCGAGGCCGCCTCGTCGGTCGTCTCGGGCTCCCCCTCGGCGTCCGCGTCCGGCGGCGTGGGGAAGGAGGGACGTGGATGCACATGCCGACGGGCCACGTCGATGATGGCGATGTCCATCAGGAAGCGACGGCCCAGCAGCACCGGGAAATCCAGGTGGGTGCGATCACTGAGGGTGAACTCGACGTTTTCCCGGATCGGCCCCAGGCTCATCAGCAACCGGATCACCGGGCGGGATTCCTCGCCCGTGGCCTGGACGATCCGGACCCGGCGCTCCACCGGTGCCTCGATCCATCGGCCGCGGATGGCCTCGATCACGGCGTCGTCCTCGTTCAGCCCCAGCTTGAAGCGCACCCAGTCCTCGCCATCGCGCTCGAAGGCGGTGATCTCGGTAGCCGACAGCGAGGAGGTGTTGGCCCCGGAATCGATCCGGGCCTCCAGGAAGGTGCCCACGTCAGGCAGGCCCACCCATTCGTTGCGGCCGACCAGGGTCTTGTTGGCCAGCCGCTCGTCCTCGGCCGGGCAGTCGGCGACCGTGGCGGGACGCTGGGGCTCGTCGCTCAGGCGATCCAGGTCGTCCTCGAGGCCTCGCAACAGGTAGCCGACCTCCCGGACGTCGGCGGTCAGGGCCAGCTGCTCCTCCCGGTGCCGGGCCAGGGCCTCGCGCTGGTCCGCGCAATGGGCCGCCAACCGGGCTTCCAGGCCTTCCATGCGCGCCTCGAAGGCCGACGGCGTCAGCGGATCGGGCGGGGACGGGCGCTCGAGCGGGGCCAGGGCGCAGCCGCCGAGCAACAGGCCACCGGCGATCGGCAGAAGGAGAGCGACGGATCGAATCGGCATGGAGGAGGACATCCTTGGCTCGGGCGGTCGGGAACACGGACGGCCGCGCCGGGACGACGCGGAATGTCGCGATGATAAGGAGCAGGGGCCGGGCTGTCCACGGCGGGCCCCGTCCCGGAGGGCGGGATGCCGGGGTTGCACGGTATCTCCATGGTAAGGATTTAACATAATATACATTATGCGAAGTTACGGGGCGGGCACCCGAGGGGCCGTACCATGGCGTGTCCGGGGTCTTTGGGCTAGGATCTTTATCCAAGCCCTCTACAGATCGAAACCCTATGTACAGATTATGCCGCCTGTTGCTGCCGCCCTGGCTCCTGTTGCTGCTCGCCGGCTGCGGCAGCGTCGACCTCTCGCGCTACGCCGGCACGACGCCGGCACTCGACATCGGCGATTATTTCGCCGGGCAGACACGGGCCTGGGGCATGGTCCAGGACTATTCCGGAGCCGTCCAGCGGCGGTTCACGGTCGACATCCAGGGCCGGCTCGACGGCGATACCCTGACCCTGGACGAGCGTTTCGCCTATGCCGACGGTGAAACGGATCGGCGGGTCTGGACCTTCCGGCGTCTCGACGACACGCGCTGGATCGGCCAGGCCGACGATGTCGAGGGGCCCGTCGAGGCTCGCCAGGTCGGCCACGTCTTCCACATGCGCTATCCCCTCGAGGTCGTGGTCGACGAGCGTGCCATCACCTTCACCATGGACGACTGGATGTACCTCCAGCCGGACGGGCGACTGATCAATCGCACGGCCATGCGCAAGTTCGGCCTGACGCTGGCCGAGATCACGCTGGTGTTCGAGCGTCGAGGGTTCGGCGCGAACTAGATGACCTAGTACCACAGTAGGACAACAGCCGTACTACACTGGAACTACGCCCACTCCCATGACGGGTCCGCCATCCGGGCCCGGTCTCAAGGACAGTGACATGGAAGACTCACGGATCAGCACGGGCTGCGAGGGACTCGACCATATCCTGGGGGGCGGCCTTCCGCCCCACAAGGCCTACATGGTGCGAGGCGGCCCGGGGCATGGCAAGACGTCGCTCGGCCTGCAGTTCCTCTCCGCCGCGCGGTCCCTGGGGCCCGCCCTCTACATCGGCTTCCAGGAAACGGAGGAACAGCTCAGGGAGAATGCCGGGCGCCAGGCCCTGGACATCGACGGCCTCCACCTGCTCAGCCTGGTCCCCGACGAGAGCCTCTTCGCCCACAACCAGAGCTACGATCTTTTCCATCCCGTCGAGGTCGAGTTCGACCCCCTGGTGAAGCGGATCCTCGACGCCGTGGAGTCCTGTCGGCCGGCCACCGTGTTCATCGACTCGGTCAGCCATCTGCACCTGCTGTTCTCCGACGCCTATCAGTTCCGGGCCCAGGTGCTGTCCTTCCTGCGCTATCTGCGCCAGCAGGGCTGCACGGTGCTGTTCTCCTCCGAGATCGGGGAACGGGCCTCGGACGTCGACCTGCAGTTTCTCGCCGATGGCGTGATCGAGCTCGGCGCCGAGCGTCACCATGGCTACCTCCAGGTCCGCAAGCTGCGCGGCGCCCGCTTCATGCCGGGCCGGCATCAATGCCGGGTCGGCGCCCGGGGCGTCCAGGCCTTTCCTCACCATGTCCCGCCCGTGGCCCGCACCGAGGCGCCGGACAGCGAGCGCCTCTCCTCGGGCAACGATCGTCTGGATCGCCTGCTCGGCGGAGGGCTCGAGCCCGGCAGCGTGACCCTGATCACCGGCCCCTCGGGCGTGGGCAAGTCCACCCTGGCGGCCTGCTACGCCCGCCAGGCCATCCGTCGGGGTAGCGTGCTGATCTACCTGTTCGAGGAGGAACTCCCCTTCTACCTGAAGCGCGCCGCCGATCTGGGCCTGTCCCTGGCTCCCTTCCAGCGCGACGGCCTGCTGGAGATCGAGCAGGTCGAGCCGATGCGCTACCTGGTGGACGAGTTCCTGGAGCGCGTGCGGTGCCGGGTCGAGGCCCTCGACACCCGGCTGGTCATCCTCGACAGCGTGTCGGGCTTCGAGCTGTCGTTGAACGGCGAGCATCTCAAGGATCGGATCCATGCGTTCGCCAAGGGCCTGGCGCGACGCGGCATCTCGGTGATCCTGATCAACGAGATCCAGGCCATGAGCGGTCCCCTGGCGTTGACCGAGCGCGGCATCAGCTATCTCGCCGACAACGTCCTGTTGCTCAACTATCGTGAAGACGGCGAACGCATGGGCAAGATGCTGGGCGTCCTGAAGAAGCGGGTGGGGAGCTTCGACAACCGCATCTGCGCCTACCGGATCGGCCAGGGGGGGCTGCAGCTCTCGGATGACGAGGTCGACACCAGCCTGCTCAACCGCGGCCCGGGGGCCTGATGTCGGCGATGAGCGCTTCCCGCGACAAGGGACGATTGCTGCTGCTGGTGGCGTCAGCCGCCAATCGACGCCTGCTGACCGAGGCCTTCGATGGCGATTACGAGTGGCTCGCGCCCTCCGCGGATACCCTGCGTCCCCGGTCCTTCGACCTGGTCATCGCCGACCCCCGTGGCCTCGCGCGCCACCGGGAGGCCTTGCGACGGATACGTGAGCAGGAGGCGCCGACGCTGCTGCCCGTGCTGCTGTTGATCGGGCGTGTCGAGATGCGGAGCTCGCTGGCCGACTTCCGGGATCTGGTGGACGAGTTCGCCGTGCTTCCCGCCGATCGCGTCGAACTGACCACCCGCCTCCACCTCTGGATGCGTGCCCGGCGCCTGTCGCTACGACAGCGCGATCATCTGGCCCACCTGGTCCATCACGATCGGCTGACGGGCCTGCCGGTCCATCCCCTGCTGCTGGATCGCCTGCGGCAGGCCCTGGCCTACTCGGAGCAGCCCGGCGAACGGGTCTTCCTGCAGGTCGTCGAGGTGCCCGCCGTGACCCTGGTGAACGCCCTGGGGCAACAGGGACGAGACCTGGCCGTCTGCCGGCTGAGCGAGCGACTGAGCCGACGGATCGACGAGCGGGCCACCCTGGCCAGGATCGGCGACACCCAATGGGGGCTCCTGCATCCCCCCGGCGAGTCCCTCGAGGACGTCCTCGACCTCAGCCGTGCGCTGTGCCAGGCGATGCTCGAGCCCCTCGACATCGGGGGCGAACGGGTCCATGTCTCCCCTCGCGTGGGGATCGCCGCGGCGCCCGACGATGCCCGGGACGCCGAGGCCCTCCTGGACCGTGCCCTGCAGGCGTTGTGTACCGCGAAGGCCGATTCTCCCGCCTTCTTCTCCGCCCGGACGCGGCGGGAAGCGACGGATTTCCTCAGGATCGAGGCCAGCCTGAGGCATGCCCTGTCCCACGGCGGGCTGGAACTCTGGCTGCAGCCCAAGCTGCGGCTGGGAGACGGTCGCGTCGAGGCCGCCGAAGCCTTGATTCGCCTGCGCCGCCCGGACGGTTCCCTGTTGCCCCCGGGCGCCTTCATCGCGGTGGCCGAGACCAGCGGCCTGATCCGGGCGCTGACGCACTGGGTGATACAGGAAGCCTGCCGCCGGCTCGCGACCTGGCGCCAAGCCGGCAAGGGCATGGCGCGCCTGGCGATCAACGTGTCGGCGCATGACCTGGAGGAGGAAGGCTTCGCGGCCTTCCTGCTGGATGCCCTGCAGCGACAGGGATTGCCGAGCTCGGCCCTGGAGCTGGAACTGACCGAGACGACCCTGTTCGCCATGACCGACCGCAGCCTCGCCGCCCTGGGGCGGCTGCGCGAGGCCGGGATGCGCATCGCCATGGACGACTTCGGCACCGGCTACTCGACCTTGAGCTATCTGCACCGGCTGCCGATCGATGTGCTGAAGATCGATCGGGCCTTCGTCGAGGAGGTCCACCTGCACCCCGTGCGGGCCGGGATCATCCGCGCGATCCTGTCCCTGGCCGAGAGCCTGCGGCTCGACACCGTGGCGGAAGGCATCGAATCCGAGGCCGAGGCGGCCTTCCTCGCCGAGCTGGGCGTCGAAGTCGGACAAGGCTACCTGTATGCCCGCCCCATGCCCGAGGCCGAGCTGATGGCCTGGCTGGACACGCCGAGGCCCCGGTCCGCGGGCGGTACCGGGGCCTCGTAGGGCCGGTGGTACGGCGACGCCTCAGAGCGGCTTGCTGTCGTCGGCTTCCTCGTCGGCGGGCGCGTAGGAGCCGTCGGCACGATGCACTTCCTTGCCGGTCAGGCCGGGGGTGAAGACGCATGCCAGGTGCATGGTCTTGTGGGCCCGCAGCAGGTGCTCGTCGTGCTGGTCCAGGATGTAGATGTCGCCCGGCTTGATCGGCCAGATCTTGCCATCGGCCAGGGTCTCGACCTCCCCTTCCCCTTCCATGCAGAACACCGCCTCGAAGTGGTGCTTGTAATGGATATGGGTCTCGGTCCCCTCGTAGATACGCGTGACGTGGAAGGAGCAGTTGCCGCCGTCGTCGGCCAGCGACAGGCGGGTGCTGTCCCAGTTGCCGTTCTCGGCCTTGACCAGGCGCTCGGTCTGGCGCGCTTCCTCGAGATTGCGAACGATCATGACGCTCTCCGTGATGTCAGATGAAGCCGGCCCGGCAGACCGACACGAGGCACCGGCCATCCCCCGTGCGGCGGATGGCCGGCCTTGCCGTTCAGCCTATCAGCTGAGGGCCTGCTTGGCGCTGGTTTCCAGGATGTCCAGCCCCTCGATCAGGTCCTCGTCGGGAATGGTCAGCGGGCAGAGGCACTTGACCACCTCCCCGTCCTGGCCGCTGGTCTCGATGACCAGGCCGTTCTCGAAGGCCTTGGCGGTGATCTTGTCGGCGATGTCGCCTTGGCCCACGTCGATGCCGCGCATCAGGCCGCGACCCCGCTCGGAGGCCGGGATGCCCTTCTCCTCGGTCAGCCAGGCGGCGATCTTGGCGAAGCGTTCCTCGACGATGCGCGCCTTGCGCTGCACGTCACGCTCGAAGGTGTCGTCGCTCCAGTACTTGCGCATGGCGGCCGCGGCGGTGGCGAAGGCCAGGTTGAAGCCGCGGAAGGTGCCGTTGTACTGGCCCGGCTTCCACTTGTCGAGCTCGGGGCGCATCAGCACGTGGGCGAACGGCAGGCCGAAGCCGGACAGCGACTTGGAGTTGGTGACGATGTCCGGGGTCACGCCGGCGTGCTCGAAGCTGAAGAACTTGCCGGTGCGGCCGCAGCCGGCCTGGATGTCGTCGACGATCAGCAGGATGTCGTTGGCCCGGCAGAGCCCTTCCAGGCGCTTGAGCCACTCCAGGCCGGAGACGTTGATGCCGCCCTCGCCCTGGACGGTCTCGACGATCACCGCGGCCGGCACGTCCAGGCCGCCGGACTTGTCGCCGAGCAGCTTCTCGAAGTAGTCGAGGGTATCGGTGGCGTCGCCCAGGTAGCCGTCGTAGGGCATGAAGGCCGCGCCCACGGTCGGCACGCCGCCGGTGGCCTCGCGGAACTTGCGGTTGCCGGTGGTGGCCAGGGCGCCCATGGTCACGCCATGGAAGCCGTTGGTGAAGGTCACGATGTTGTGGCGACCCTTGGCCACGCGGGCCAGGCGAATGGCCGCCTCCACGGCGTTGGTGCCGGTCGGCCCGGGGAAGTGGACCTTGTAGTCCAGCCCGCGGGGCTTGAGGATCACCTCCTCCAGCGTCTCCAGGTAGTCCCGCTTGGCGGCGGTCCAGAAGTCCAGGCCGTGGACGATGCCGTCGCTGGCCAGGTAGTCCACCAGGGCCTGCTTGAGGTGGGGGTTGTTGTGGCCGTAGTTCAGGGTCCCGGCGCCGGCCAGGAAGTCGATGTACTCACGACCGCTCTCGTCGGTGAGGCGGGCATTCTGCGCCTTGGTGAAGACCACCGGGAAGGAGCGGGAATAGGTCCGGACGTCGGACTCCATGCGTTCGAGTGTCTGGGTCTGCATTGCGACCTCCTGTCGGATGAAAGGTAGACGGACGTAAGGGGGGACCACCGGCTCCGCGGGAGCCGGTGCGATGTCGGGTCGGCGTCAGATGTCGGCGGTCTGGAAGGGGCCGATGCGCACGAGGTTCTCGGGGTCGTGCTCGCCGCCGAGCTGATCGGTGGAGAAGTATTCGCGACTGTTCAGGGGAGCCTGCCAGCGATCCGCCAGCCTGCGGAACAGCCCCCAGGACGCCTGGTTGTCGGGGGTGATGGTGGTCTCGAGGTGGTGCACCTCGGCGAGCTCCGGACGGGTCATCACGGCCTCGACCAGGCGGCGGGCCAGGCCGGTGCCGCGCGCCTTCTCACCCACCGCGACCTGCCAGAGGAAGTAGGTGTCGGGCGCGTTGCTCTTCACGTAGCCGGACACGAAGCCGACGATCTCGCCCTCCTCGTTGGTGGCCACCGCACAGGTATCGCGGAACTGGGTCGCCAGCAGCAGGTAGGCATAGGCGGAATTGACGTCCAGCGGGGGGCAGGACTTGACCAGCTCGTAGACGCCCCAGCCATCGTCGGGATTGGGCTTGCGAATGAACAGCGGGGTGGCCTGGTGGCCGACCACGGCATCGGCCACGCTCGGCCGGGCCAGGTCGGCGGAAGGAATGAAGGGCTCTGTGGTTGCGTTCATTGTCGTGTTCGCTGTAGCGAATTTGGAAGGCATCATAACAGCCGCACCCCTCCTTTTCAAAAAGCAGGTTATCCTGCTGCCGAAAAACCATAATGCGGAATTATAGTATGCGCCACGGCACACGGAAGGCGCGGCCTCTTTGCAGAATAGTCCAGCCGTGAACGACGTTCCCCAACGCAAGCGGGCCACCCTGTCCAGGGTGGCCCGCTGACGTTACGTCGAGGTGACGGCGACGACGACCGCTACTACCGTCGCGCCGGCGTCCGCATGGTCACGAACTCCTCGGCGCCGGTCGGATGGATGCCCACCGTCTGGTCGAACTGGGCCTTGGTCAGGCCGGCACGCACGGCGATGGCGATCCCCTGGATCACCTCGCCGGCCTCCTCGCCGACCATGTGGGCCCCGACCACCACGTCGCTTTCGTCATCGACGATCAGCTTCATCAGGCAGCGCTCGCTGCTGCCGGACAGGGTGTGCTTCATGGGGCGGAAGTCCTCGGTATAGACCCGGATCGCGCCGTAGCGCTCCCGGGCCTGCTCCTCCGAGAGCCCCACGGTGCCGATGTTGGGGTGGCAGAACACGGCGGTGGCGATGCGCGAGTAGTCCAGCGGCTCGGGGGTGGTGTCGCCGAAGTGGTGCGCGACCATCTGCATGGCCTCGGCCAGCGCCACCGGGGTCAGCTCCGGGCCGCCGGTCACGTCGCCGAGCGCCAGGAGGGACGGTATCGAGGTCTCGAAGCGCTCGTTCACGGCCAGGCTGCCATCGGGGTTGGTGGCCAGGTCGAACTGGTCGAGCCCCAGCCCCTCCAGGTGCGGGCGTCGGCCCGTGGCCGCCAGCACCGCGTCCACCTCGAGGGTCTCGCCGTTGGTCAGGGTGACCTTCAGGCCGCCCTCGACCTTTTCGATGGCCTCGATGTTGGTCTCGAAGTGGAGATTGACCCCCTTCTTGGCCATCTCGTCCCGGGTGAACTCGCGCACCTCCCGATCGAAGCCGCGCAGGAAGAGCTCGCCCCGGTAGACCAGGTGGGTGTCGCTGCCCAGGCCGTTGAAGATGCTGGCGAACTCCACGGCGATGTAGCCGCCGCCCAGCACCAGGAAGCGCTCGGGGAAGGCGTCGAGGTCGAAGACCCGGTTGGAATCGACGGTCAGCTCCTTGCCGGGGAAGTCGGGGACCCAGGGCCAGCCGCCGACGGCCACCAGGATCTTCTCGGCGCTCACGGTCTCCCCGGCCACGCTGACATGGTGCGGATCCAGCACCTTGGCGCGGCCGTTGATCAGGCGCACGCCGGCGTTGTCCAGCAGTCGCCCGTAGATGCCGTTCAGGCGCTTGATCTCGCCGATCTTGTTGTCGCGCAGGGTGGCCCAGTCGAACTCGGGGGCCGCCGGCAGCCGCCAGCCGAAGCCCCCGGCGTCCTCGAAGGCCTCGTGGAAGTGGGCGGCGTAGGAATACAGCTTCTTGGGCACGCAGCCCACGTTGACGCAAGTGCCGCCCAGGTAGCGGTCCTCGGCCACGGCGACGCGGGCGCCGGTGGCGGCCGCGTTCCGGGCGGCGCGAACACCGCCGGAGCCGGCGCCGATCACGAAGAGGTCGTAGTCGAACTCGGACACAGTCTTCTCCTGATGGTCGTATCGTCCAGAATCGGCGTGATCATACCAGTCGCGGTGTGTGCCAGGGAGGCCCGCTCCATTGACCCTGGCTATCCGGGTAATAAAGAATGCTTGGCGTCCCATGGCCCGACCATCAGAGATCCCTTCCATGAAAACCGAAATGCAACGGCTGCTCGAGCGCAACCGCGACTGGGCGGAGAGCGTCCGCCGCCAGGATCCCGACTTCTTCGCCCGGCTGTCGCAGCAGCAGAATCCCGACTACCTGTGGATCGGCTGCTCCGATTCCCGGGTGCCCGCCAACCAGATCATCGACCTGCCGCCGGGCGAGGTCTTCGTCCACCGCAACGTCGCCAACCTGCTGCACCACAACGACATGAACGCCCTCTCGGTGGTGCAGTTCGCCGTCGACGTGCTGAAGGTGAAGCACATCATGGTGGTCGGCCATTACGGCTGCGGCGGCGTCAAGGCCGCGGTGACCGGCGGCGAGTGCGGCATCGTCGACTACTGGCTGCACTCGGTCCGCGAGCTCTACAGCCGCCACCGCGAGGATCTCGAGCACCTGCCCCTGGACCAGCAGGTGGATCGCATGTGCGAGCTCAACGTCCAGGCCCAGGTCAACAACCTGTCGCGCACCAAGATCCTCCAGCGTGCCTGGCAGCGCGGCCAGCCGCTGGCGGTGCACGGTTGGGTCTATGGCCTGAGCGACGGTCGCGTGACCGACCTGGACTGCAGCGTCGAGGGGCTGGACCAGGTCGCGACCCTCTACCGGATCGATCGCCTGAGCCCCGCGCGCGACGACTGAGCCACCGCCGCCCGGCCCCCCTCATTCGCCGGGCGCATGAGCCCTGTCACTTTTTCGATTGTCTTCTTCCCGCCGGACTCTCTATGTTGAGGGCTGGACCGAAACGAACGGTCGTTCGCCTCCCCGCCCTCGCCGGGAGGCGGAGAACAACAATCCATCCGGCATGGAACGACTCATGACAATCAAGAAGACTCTGCTGGCCAGCGTCATCGGCGCCGCCATGACGACTGCTGCCCTCGCCCCGGCCGCCCAGGCCGAGACCACCCTGCGCATGGCCTACGATGCCGACCCGGTCTCGCTCGACATCCACGAGCAGCTGTCCGGCGGCATCCTGCAGCTGTCCCACATGACCTTCGACCCGCTGGTGCGCTGGACCCAGGACCTCGAGTTCGAGCCTCGCCTGGCCACCGCCTGGGAGCAGGTCGACGACACCACCATGCGCATGACCCTGCGCGAGGGCGTCGAGTTCCACAGCGGCAATCTCTTCACCGCCGAGGACGTGGTGTGGACCGTGGAGCGTCTCAAGCGCAGCCCCGACTTCAAGGCGATCTTCGAGCCCATCGCCTCGGTCACCGCGGTCGACGAGCACACGGTGGAGTTCACCACCGAGAAGCCCTACCCGCTGCTGCTGAACCTGGCCACCTACATCTTCCCGATGGACAGCCAGTTCTACAGCGGCACCGACGCCGACGGCGACCCCAAGGACGAGATCGTCAAGAACGGCAACTCCTACGCCTCGCGTCACCTGTCCGGCACCGGTCCCTTCGAGGTCACCGCCCGCCAGCAGGGCGTGCGCATCGCCTTCGAGCGTAACGAGGACTACTGGGACGAGGCCTCCCCGGGCAACGTCGACGAGATCGTCATGACCCCGATCAGCGAGAACGCCACCCGCGTGGCCGCCCTGCTGTCCGGCGACGTCGACTTCATCGCCCCGGTGCCGCCCAACGACCTGGAGCGTATCCGCGAGGACGAGGACACCCAGCTGGTCACCATGTCCGGCACCCGGATCATCCTCTTCCACATGAACCAGGAGCGCGTCGAGGCCTTCCAGGATCCCCGCGTGCGCCAGGCCTTCGCCTACGCCATCAACCAGGAAGGCATCGCCGACCGCCTGATGAAGGGCTTCGCCACCCCCGCCGCCCAGTTCTCCCCGGAAGGCTATGCGGGCCACGTGGACAGCCTCGAGCCGCGCTACGACATCGAGCGAGCCAAGCAGCTGATGGCCGAGGCCGGTTACGAGGATGGCTTCTCGATCACCATGATGGCGCCCAACAACCGCTACGTGAACGATGCCAAGATCGCCCAGGCGGTGGCCGCCATGCTGGCGCGCATCAACGTGACCGTGGATCTCAAGACCCTGCCCAAGGCCCAGTACTGGGGCGAGTACGACGACCGCGTCGCGGACATGATGATGATCGGCTGGCACGCCGACACCGAGGACTCCGCCAACTTCCACGAGTACCTCACCCAGTGCCCGGACCCCGAGACCGGCGCCGGCCAGTACAACGCCGGCAACTACTGCAACCCGGAGCTCGATGCCCTGGTGGCCGAGGCCAACCTGGAGGTCGACCGCGAGGCGCGGGCCGAGATGCTCCAGCAGGTCGAGCAGACCCTCTACGACGAGGCCGCCTTCATTCCGCTGCACTGGCAGGACCTGGCCTGGGCCTCCGCCGACCACGTCAATATCGAACCGGTCCTCAACGTGATGAACTTCCCCTACCTCGGGGACCTGGTCATCGAGGAAGAGTGACCCTCTCTCGCCGACCCGCCGGTCGGCGAGTCCTCCAACCCTGACCCGGCGGCACGCTCGGGACGAGCGTGTCGCCCTGTGTTGCACACGGGACGCCACCCATGATCGCCTTCCTGATCAAGCGCCTCTTCCATGCGCTGCTGGTGATGTTCGTCATCAGCGTGATCGCCTTCGCCATCCAGGACAACCTGGGCGACCCCATCCAGCAGATGGTCGGCCAGTCCGTCCCGGAGAGCGAGCGCGAGGCCCTGCGCGAAGAGCTCGGCCTCAACGACCCCTTCGCGGTCCAGTACCTGCGCTTCGCCGCCAACGCGGTGCAGTTCGACTTCGGCTATTCCTATGTCTTCAACGAGCCGACCACCGACGTCATCCTGCGCCACCTGCCGGCCACCCTGGAGCTGGTGGCGGCCGCCACCTTCCTGATCATCGCCCTGTCGATTCCCATCGGGGTCTACAGCGCCATCAAGCCGCGCGCCTGGTTGTCGCGGTTCTTCATGGGGGTGTCGATCATCGGCATCTCCATCCCGGTCTTCCTGACCGCCATCGTGCTGATCCAGCTGTTCGCCATCGGCGTGTCCTGGAGCCCCTTCCCCGCCGACACCGGCTGGGGCGCCTGGCTCAATGACCTGATCTCCACCGAGGGCGGCATGCCGGCCTATGGCCGCGGCGAGCCGGTGCCCGTCTTCGGCACCTGGGAGACCAACTTCGCCTCCCTGGAGGGGCTGACCTACCTGGTGCTGCCGGCCATCTCGCTGGCCTCGATCATGCTGCCGCTGTTCATTCGCCTGATCCGCGCCGAGATGCTCGAGGTGCTGCAGTCCGACTACGTCAAGTTCGCCCGGGCCAAGGGGATCTCGCCGCGACGGATCTACTTCCTGCACGCCCTGAAGAACACCATGCTGCCGGTGATCACCGTGGGCGGGGTGCAGATCGGCACCCTGGTGGCCTACACCATCCTCACCGAGACGGTGTTCCAGTGGCCCGGCATGGGACTGATGTTCCTCGACGCCATCGAACGCTCCGACATTCCGCTGATCGTCACCTACCTGATGATCGTGGGGCTGATCTTCGTGATCACCAACACCCTGGTCGACCTGATCTACGGCCTGGTGAACCCCACCGTCAAGCTGACAGGAAAGCCCGCATGACCACCCCGACCTCCCCCACGGCGAGCCGCTGGGAGCGCCTGCGCGACTCCTACCTGCTCTACAGCTTCAAGCGCGACCTGATCGCCCAGGCCAGCCTGCTGGTGTTCATCGTCCTGGTGGCGGGTGCCGTCCTGGCCCCCTGGCTGGCGCCGATGAACCCCTACGACCTGGCCCAGATCGACATCCTGGCCTCGGAGCTGCCGCCCTTCTGGGTCGACGGCAGCGACCCGGCCTACGTGATGGGCACCGACGCCCAGGGCCGCGACCTGCTCTCCACCATCCTCTACGGCGCCCGCGTGTCGCTGATCATCGGCTTCGGCGCGGTGGCCCTGCAGGCGGCGCTGGGCGTGTGCTTCGGCCTGCTGGCCGGCTACCTGGGCGGGCGCGTCGACGCCTTCCTGATGCGCCTGGCCGACATCCAGCTGTCCTTCTCCACCCTGATGGTGGCCATCGTGGTCGGCGCCCTGTTCAAGGCCATCTTCGGCGGCGCCACCTTCAGCGCCTATGCCGTGCCGCTGCTGGTGCTGATCATCGGCCTGGCCGAGTGGCCCCAGTACGCGCGTACCGTGCGCGCCTCGGTGCTTGCCGAGAAGGGCAAGGAATACGTCGACGCCGCCCGGGTGATGGGCCTGTCGAGCCGGCGCATCATGTTCCGGCACATCCTGCCCAACACCCTGTCGCCGATCTTCGTGATCTCCACCGTCCAGGTGGCCAACGCCATCATCTCCGAGGCGGCGCTGTCCTTCCTGGGCCTGGGCATGCCCGAGACCCAGCCCTCGCTGGGCTCGCTGATCAAGTCCGGCTTCGACTACATCCAGTCCGGCTCCTGGTGGATCACCCTGATCCCCGGCCTGGTGCTGGTGGTGCTGGTGCTGGTCATCAACCTGCTCGGCGACTGGCTGCGCGACGTGCTCAACCCGCGTCTCTACAAGGGCTGAGGCCAAGGAGATTCCATGTCACTTCTCGACGTATCCAACCTCGACGTGCGCTTCGCCCTGCGCCGCGGCGACGTGAAGGCCCTGCGCGACGTCTGCTTCAGCCTGGACCGGGGCGAGCGCCTGGGCATCGTGGGCGAATCCGGTGCCGGCAAGTCGGTGGCGGCCTTCAGCCTGCTGAACCTGATCGCCAAGCCCGGCTACATCGCCGGGGGCAGCATCCGCTTCGACGGCCAGGAACTCATCGGCATGAGCGACCGGGGCCTGCGCAAGATCCGCGGGCATCGCATCTCGATGATCTTCCAGGACCCGATGATGACCCTCAATCCGGTGCTGACCATCGGCGAGCAGATGGTGGAGTGCCTGAAGGCCCACCGGCGCATCGGCACCCGGGACGCCCGGGCGATCTCGCTGCGCAAGCTCGAGCAGGTCCAGATCCCCTCTCCCGAGGCGCGCCTGGACCAGTATCCCCATGAGCTGTCCGGCGGCATGCGACAGCGGGTGATCATCGCCATCGCCCTGCTGCTCGACCCGGACATCATCATCGCCGACGAGCCCACCACCGCGCTGGACGTGACCATCCAGGCCGAGATCATGGCCCTGCTGCTGGAGCTGTGCGAGGAGCAGAACGTCGGCCTGATCCTGATCACCCACGACCTGGGCGTGGTCAGCCAGGTCACCCAGCGCATGCTGGTGATGTACGCCGGGCGAGTCATCGAGCAGGGCCCGACCCGGGAGATCATCAACGATCCCCAGCATCCCTACACCCAGGGGCTGATCAACGCCCTGCCCCAGATGGCCACGCCCGGCTCGCGGCTGAACCAGATTCCCGGCAGCATGCCGTCGCTGAACAACCTGCCGAGCGGCTGTGCCTTCCATCCGCGCTGCGGCTTCGTGACCCGCCCCGACGGTTCCACCCGCCAGGCCTGCCACGATGAGGTCCCCGGCTTCGTGACCTCGGGCAACTGCCAGGCGGCCTGTCACATGGTGGCCGAGATGATCGAACGCGAACGCATTCCGGCCGAGGAGCAAGACTGATGAGTTCGACCGCGACATCCCCCGCGCCGGAGCAGGCCCAGCCGCTGCTGTCGCTGCGCGGCCTGGAGAAGCGCTTCTCGCTCTCCGGCGACTTCCTGGAGCAGCTCAAGTTCAAGGGCGGCAAGCTCGTCCGCGAGCAGGAACACGTCCACGCCATCAACGGCGTCGACCTGGACATCCAGCGCGGCGAGGCGCTGTGCGTGGTGGGCGAGTCCGGTTGCGGCAAGTCCACGGTGGCGCGGACCGTGATGGGGCTGATCACCCCCACCGCGGGCGAGATCCGCTACGATGGCGAGCGCATCGACGACCGCACCACCAAGGAACTGCTGCCCTATCGCCGGCGCATGCAGATGATCTTCCAGAACCCCTATGCGTCGCTGAACCCGCGCATGACCATCCAGCAGACCCTGGAGGAGCCCATCCGGCTGCATCATCCGGACTGGAGCCCCCAGCGGGTCAAGGATCAGGTTGCGGAGGTGATGACCTCGGTGGGCATCGCCCCGGACTGGGGGGCACGCTATGGCCACGAGTTCTCCGGCGGCCAGCGTCAGCGCATCGCCATCGCCCGGGCGCTGGCCGTGGACCCCGAGTTCATCGTCGCCGACGAGCCGATCTCCGCCCTGGACGTGTCCATCCAGGCTCAGGTGCTGAACCTGCTGATGGAGGCACAGCAGCAGCGCAACCTGACCTACCTCTTCATCACCCACGACCTGGCGGTGGTCGAGCATTTCGGCACCCGGGTCGCGGTGATGTACCTGGGCCGGGTCTGCGAGGTGGCGCCCACGGCGACCCTGTTCGCCACCCCCCGCCACCCCTATACCCAGGCGCTGATGTCGGCGATTCCGCGGCTCGAGGACGACCGTCCCCAGCACATTCGCCTGCAGGGCGAGGTGCCGACGCCGGTCAACCTGCCCTCGGGGTGTGTCTTCCACGGTCGCTGTCCGCATGCCAACGAGCGCTGCCGCGTGGAGGTGCCGACGCTGATCGCCACCGACGAGGGGGGCCAGGTGGCCTGTCATGGGGTGGAGGAAGGCCGTATCTAGCCTGGCCGGGGGACCGGGGAGGTCTGGCATAATGGACCTTCCCGGCACCCGGATACGGCACGAGGGCTGACATGGAACTACGCTGGCTGGAAGACTTCATCGCCCTGGCCCGTACCCGCCACTTCTCACGGGCGGCGGAAGACCAGAACGTCACCCAGCCGACCTTCTCGCGGCGCATCAAGCTGCTGGAGGAGGAGATGGGCGCCACCCTGATCAACCGCCAGACCCTGCCCCTGTCGTTGACGCCGGCGGGCGAGGAGTTCCTGGCGCTCTGCCAGGACGTCACCCGGCGGGTGGCCACCACGCGGGAACGCCTCGGCCAGCTGGCGGAGGCCAACGCCAATCGCATCCGGCTGGCCGCCCCCCAGAGCCTGCTGGCCAACTTCCTCCCGGACTGGCTGCGCGAGCTCGACCCGGCGCCGCCGGTGACTCCCTACCTGCGCGCCACCGGCTGGCTGATGGACGACTACGTCCAGGCGCTGGGACGCAACGAATGCGACCTGGCGCTCTGCTACTGGCCGGTCGGCCCCTGCCCCCTCGCCCTGGACACCGAGGGGCTGGAGTCGCTGTGCCTGGATGAAGAGCGGCTGATCCCCGTCTGCCTGCCCGACGCCGATGGCCGCCCCCGCTTCTCGCTGGAGGACGCCGGGCGACGCCCGCTGCCGCTCATCGCCTACCACCCCCGCGGGCTGATAGACCAGACGATCCGGGCCCACCTGGCCCGGTTGGGGGAACTGCCGACCTTCAGCGTGCTCAACGAGAGCGTCCAGAGCGGCAACATCCGGGAGCTGGTCGGCCTCGGCTATGGCCTGGGCTGGCTGCCCCGGCGCTCCGTCCAGGCAGCCCTGGACGCGGGTGAGCTGGTGCGCGCCGGCGGTCGGCGCTGGGAGGTTCCGTTGGAGATCCGCCTCTATCGTCATCGGGGCAACCCCCACCCGGCGGTGGAGGCGCTCTGGGCCCGGCTCGCCCCGGCGGAGTCCGTCGGTCCATGATGCCCGGCCGTCATCCCGCGAGCTTCCAGGCGCCGCCGGGGCTTGCCAACCGCCACGTCCAGACCCTGCTGCCCCGGCTGCTGGGCTGTCCGTCCCTCGAGCTGGTTCGCGAGGAACTGCCCCTGCCCGATGGGGACGTCGTCGAGCTCGCCTGGGTCGCCCCGGCGCCGACGGCGGCCTCGGCGCCGGTGTTCGTGCTCTTCCACGGCCTGGAGGGATCGGTGGACTCCCCCTATGCCCGACACCTGCTGGAAGCGGCGCATCGTCAGGGATGCCGGGCCCTGGTCATGCACTTTCGCGGCTGTGGCCGGCGCCCCAATCGCCGCCCTCGGGCCTATCACAGCGGCGATACCGCCGATGCCCACTGGCTGCTCACCCGCCTGGCGCGTCGCTATCCCCGCGCCCCTCGGGTGGCCTGTGGCGTGTCGTTGGGCGCGAACATGCTGCTCAAGCTGCCCGCCGAGGACGCCGACGAGGCGGCGGGACTCGTCGGGGCCATCGCCATCGCCCCGCCGGTCGACCTCGCCGGCTGCGCCGACACCCTGAACCGGGGCTTCGCCCGCCTCTACCAACGCCATCTGCTGGCCTCGCTCAAGGCCAAGATGGCCCCCCGGCTCGCCGCCGGGGAGCTGCCGCTGGCGCTCTCCCCGGCCGCGCTGTCCGGCCTTGCCACCCTGCGCGATTACGACGACGCCGTGACCGCCCCCCTGCACGGCTTCGCCGATGCCGCCGACTACTATCGCCGTGCCTCGGCCGGCCCGCGACTTGCGGAGCTGGACCTGCCGACGCTGATCCTGCATGCCGAGGACGACCCCTTCATGCCGCCGGGCATGTACGACGCCCTGTCGCTGGGGCCGGGGGTCCGGCTGGAGACCGCGCCCCATGGTGGCCATGTGGGGTTCGTGGAAGGCCGACGGGGGCGACTCGGCCACTGGCTGCCCCGGCGGGTCGTCCAGCAGCTCGATGCCTGGCGAACGTCCCTCTGGCCCACCTCGCCCCGCCTGGCGTCCCCCGACTGATCCCTGTCCGAACGAGTCGCATCCGTCGTGTTGAGCCGGGAATCGAAGCGTTCAGGCTGATCCATTCGATGGTCCTCCCGGCCTGCCCCCCGTCGCGGCAGGTTCCGGTGCCGCGATCCCCCCGACCCGAAAGCTTGCCGGGTTGATAACCCATGTTGTCGCCCCCGCCCGGCCGATCCCCCTAGGCTGGCTCGGAAGCGAGGCGCCGCGAGGCGGGCCTCGGCCCGAACACAACAGGAGCCCGGACTGCCCCGGGCCGAACGACACCATGGGGGACGTGCCTTGGGGATCTCGAGTCGAGAACTGGGTCGCGCTGTCGGCGAGCATCCCGAGGTCCTGCTGGCCGAGGACCTCCTGAGGCTCGCACGGGACCATGAACATCGGCTGCAGGTGGCCTATCGCTGGCGCGCCTTGCGCCTGCTGACCTTTCATGCCGGCCTGAGCCGACTGATGCAGGCCCTTGGCGAGGAGAGTCGCCAGCGGCTCCTGGCCTTGAACGAGGTCCTCACGGGGCGGGCACCGGAGGCGTGGGCGATGCCGGGCGGGTCACCTCCGCCCGGCGCGGAGGGACTCGGCCACTTCTTCATTCTCGACGAGACGACGGCGCGGCAGGCGTTGCGCTGCAGCCTGCTGGAGGAAGGCCGCACCCGGCGGTTCTATGACCGCGTCCGGAGAGGCAGCGCCGCCTCGGGGCTGGATCTGCTGCTGGATACCTTCATCGAGCAGGCTCGGGCGCACTGCCGGCTGCTGGAGGAAACTCGCCAGGGACTGAACGCGCTCCACCGGCCCCTGGGCAGCGTCGCCCCCCACCGCCGCCGACGGAACCCCGACGCCTGACTCCCGGGCGCGCATCGCGCCATCATGCGGGGAGCGCCGGGGCATGGCGCCATTCGGTCGCCGGGCGATGTCCGCCGCAGGCGGCGGCCGGGCCCGGGTCAGCCGATCGGACAGCTGACGCCGGTGCCCCTGAGGCCGCAGTAGCCGCCGGGGTTCTTGGCCAGGTACTGCTGGTGGTATTCCTCCGCATAGTAGAAGGTCTCGAGCGGGGCGATCTCGGTGGTGATCGGCCCCCGTCCGGCTCGAGCCAGGGCCTCGGCGTAGGCGTCGCGGCTGCGGGTGGCGGCCTCGCGCTGGGCGGTGGAGGTGGTGAGAATGATCGAGCGGTACTGGGGGCCGACGTCGTTGCCCTGACGGTCGCCCTGGGTCGGGTCATGGGCCTCCCAAAAGTGCCGCAGCAAGGTCTCCAGGTCGATCACGGCAGGATCGAAGACCACCCGCACGACCTCGGCATGGCCGGTGCGTCCCGTGCAGGTTTCCCGGTAGCTGGGGTTCGGCGTCACTCCGCCGGCATACCCCACGGCGGTGACGTGCACCCCGGGTAGCTGCCAGAACAGTCGCTCGGCGCCCCAGAAACACCCCAGGCCGAGCACGATCTCTTCCAGGCCGGCCGGCCAGGGCGGCGTCATGGGACGTCCATTGACCGCATGAACGCCACTGACGGCCATCGGGGTGTCGCGTCCCTCGGGGGCATGGGGGGGAGATGCAGGCATCGGTTCGTCCTCGCGTCGTGGTGTCAGGGATCGGGGGGATTGCCCGGCAGGCTGAAGGTGTAGATGAGGTCCACCGCCTGTGAGGCACCGGACACCGCCTCCAGGTAGAGATTGCGCCACAGCTTGTAGCGCAGCGTCAGCTCGGCGATGGGCGAGAAGACCCCGACGCCATAGCCGACACTCAAGCGGTCGGTGAGGTTCCCCGTCACCACCACCTGGCTCTCCTCGCCGCTGCCCGCGGTCTCGAGGCTCAGGTCCTGGATGCCGAAGGCCTCGCCGATGGCGCCCACGGCGCCGCCGGCCTGCCCCAGGGTCATGCCGATCAAGGCGGAGGTCAGGGCGCCGTCGGCTCCTCCGGTATCGTCCGGCGCCCGCCCCCGCAGCACGTAGGACAGGGCCCTGGCCTCGTCCATGGCCGGCTCGGAGAAGACCTCCAGGCTCGGCCCCGAGGCCGGGCCGGAGACCAGCAGGCCGGCGATCACGCCGTCCTGGGTCGCCTCCGGGTTGCGGATGGCCTCGAAGTCCAGCAGCGGCTGGTCCGGCGGGCCGCTGAAATAGAGGATCCCCTCGCGGATGATCAGGTCCTGGCCGAACGCCCGGAAGCGACCGTCCTGGAGATTGACGTCACCGAACAGCTGCAGGGGCCCGCCCGCCTGACGCACCTCCAGCCGGCCGGCCAGGTCGGTTTCCAGGCCATAGGCCTCCAACCGCATGTCCGGGCCCAGCACCAGGGTGATGCGCAGGTCCATGGCCATGCCGGCGCGTTCCATGGCCGCCGCGGTGGTCTCCCCCGGCTTGCCGTCGGCGCCTCGCCCCTCGACCTCCTCCCGGGTGAGGACGACCTCGTCCGGACTCGGGGAGACCGCCGAGGCGGGCACCTGGCCCACCTCGAGGCGGGCCCAGGGGATGCCGACCTCGCCGCGAATGCGCAGGCGCTCCGGGGTCGCGCGGATCGACAGGTCCGGGGCCAGCCGCAGCTGCCCGAAGCCTGGCAGGGCCGCCTGCAGCGGGCGCTCCGTGCCGCGCAGCGCGACGCTGGCCTGCCAGGCCTCGGCCGCCGGCCAGCGGGCCTCGCCCTCGATGTCCAGGCGGCCCTCCCGGGTGGTCAGGAACCCGGCGATGTCGGCTCGATCGCCGGCGAGGCGCACCCCGAGGCGACCGTCTTGCACCGAGAGTGGCAGATCGAGGCCCGACGCGCGCAGGCCGGCGAGTTCGAGCTCTCCCGCCAGCCGGGGCCTCGCCCGGTCGCCGGTGATCCTCACCTCCCCCTCCAGGACGCCTTCCAGCGCCTCCACCCCGGCGATCAGCGGCCGATAGGGGGACAGCTGCAGATCCACGAGTTCCACGCGGCCGTCCAGGCCCCCGGCGTCCAGGGGATCGTCCACCCCCAGCGCCAGACGCACCCGGCCGCTGTCACCGAAGGTGATCGTGGCGTCGATCTCCGCCGCGTCCTGGTTGGCGCGGGCGTCGAGGGCCAGGCCGGTCCCCGGCACGGTCCATCGCTCGCCGTAGGCGTCCTCGCCGGCGATCTCGGCCTGACTGTCCAGGCGGGCCTCGGCCTGCCAGGCGGCCCCGCCGCGGGACCAGCTCGCCTGCACCTCGCCGTCGTTGCGCCCCTCGATCCGCCAGCCCGGCGGCAACGCCTCGGCCAGGATGTCCATGGGCAGCGCCTGGATCGAGAGCACGGCGCTGCCGGCCTGGGCGGACGCCTCCAGCGTTTCCTCCAGGCACAGGGCCCCGCCCTCGGCGCGGACGAGGCAGAAGGGCTGGAGGCTTGCCGAGGCCTCGCCGAGATCGGCCTCGAGCTCGATCGCCTCGCGGACGGCCAGGGTGCCGTAGGCGGTGGTGGCCTCCACGGGGGCCAGGCGGGCCCGATAGGCCTCCCGGTCGGTGCCGAGCCCCCCCTCGAGCGCCAGGGCCAGCCGCGACAGCAGGCCATCGGCTCGGCCATCGATCGCCAGGCTCAGGCGGTGATCGGAGAGCCGACCCTCGAGCCCCAGGTCGACGGTCTCGAACGCCTGCCCCCCCGTCTCGATCCCTGTGGCCGCCAGGGTCAGGTCCAGTCGGGGATCATCGAGCCCGGCGATGCGCCCGTCCAGGCGCAGCCGCTCCAGCCGGTGCTCGGCGAAGGCCAGGCCGTCCGCCTCCAGTGCGAGATCCAGCTCGGGGCTGGCGAAGCTGCCCGCGGCACGGACATCGCCGGCCACGCTCCCGGCCAGGCCGGGATACAGGCTGGCCAGCCGCGGCAGGTCGAGCTCGGCGTCGATGGCCAGGCGCTGGCGGGCCACCTCGCCGGTGGCCAGCAGGCGATTGTCGCCCTGGCGCAGACGCAGGTCCTCGATCCACCAGCGCATGCCGCTGTCGCCGGAGAGGCGGCCGGCGAGGGAGAACGGCTGGTCGGCGAGCTCACCGTCCACGGCGAGCCGGGGGACGCCGAGTCGCCATCCATCGGGGGTCTGGGCGAAGGCGAGCTCCGCCTCGCCGTCCAGGCGACCGTCGAGTCCCTCCACGAAACGCCCCGGGTCGAGCGCCTCGACGGCCAGCCGGGCCGACACGGTCAAGGCATCGGTCCAGTCGATCCGCCCCTGGCTGGTGGCACTGCCCTCGCCCGTGACCAGGCTCAGGGGCGCCCAGTCGAAGCGGTGCAGGTTGCCCTGCCCGGTCAAGGCGAGATCCGTGGGTGGCAGGGAGGGGCCTTCGGCGCTCAGGGCGAGGCGGACCCGATAGTCGGTGAGCCGCCCCTCGGCCTCGAGCGACAGCGCCTCGACTCGCCAGGGATCCGGGCCCGAGGCGGCCCCGGTCCCCGCCTCGCGTTCGGTCAAGGGCCACTGGACGCCCGGGCTCATCAGGCTGGCGGAGAACGGCAGGGCCGGATCCAGGACATCGACCCGGGCGGCCAGCTCGGCCTCGACCGGACCGGTGGCGGTCAGGGTCGCCTCGAGCTCGGCGAGGCTGCCGTTCAGGGCGAGCTCGAGCCGTTGGCCCGCCAGGGCGGGCAGGCGTTCCGGCAGGTAGAAGTCGGCGGCCAGCCTGGCCTGGAGCGGATAGTCGCCGCTCAGGGTCACCTCGGCCTCGAGCTCGGCGTCGGCTTCGCGGCTGGCCACCGCCAGGGGGTGGATGGCCACCCGCTGGCCGCGGGCGGTGACGGCGAGGTGAAGCCGATCGACGACATAGGCCATGGTCCCCTCCACCGCCGCATCCACGATCCTCAGGCTCGGCACCTCCACCGCCAGCGGCAGGGTGATCTCGGGCAGGGACAGGCGCGGACGTTCGTCCAGGGGTCGATCGGTCATGCCCTCCACGGCCGGGGCGACCCGGCTGGGCAAGGGAGAGCGCACCGCCACGGCGGCGTCGATGGCGGCGGCGGTGAGCGGCGCCTCGGCGCTCTCGGCCTCGCTCAGGGCCAGCCGGTTGCCCGGCGACAGCGGCAGCGTCAGGCGCAGTCCCTCGAGGCGGGTGGGCGAGAGCGTCAGGGTGGCGTCGCTCGCCTCGGCGCCGCTGGAGAAGGAAGCCCAGCGCAGCCGGGTCCCGTCGGCGAGGCGAACCTCCACGTCCTGCAGCAGCAGTTCGCGCAGCGCCACCGGGAAGGGGAGCCGGATCGGTCCCCCGGGCGTCGTGGTCGTCTCCGGCTCCTCGGGGACGGCGTCGCCCCGGGAGAGCCGGAGCCTCGCCCCCTCCACGGCCAGCCGGTCCAGACACAGGCGGCCCTCGAGCAGGCAGTCCTCGGCCCAGGCCAGCTCGAGTCGCGAGACGGCGACCAGGGCGGGGCCGGCTTCCAGGCGGAAGCCCTCGAGCACCAGGGTATCCAGGGGAGCACCCTCGACGGCCTCCAGCTCGTAGAGCCCCAGGCGCTCGCCCCGATCGAGGAGCCAGCCGGTGCCCCAGGGCGACAGTGCCAGGCCCAGGACCAGCAGGACCAGGCCCAGGCACCACAGCGGCAGGAGGATCAGCAACCGGGCCAGGGCCCAGCTCAGGCGGCGGACTCTCACGATGGCAACCTCAGAATTCCGGGCCGATGGCGAAGTGGAGGCGGAAGGCATCCTCATGATCGAAGGGATGGGCGACGTCGAACCGGATCGGGCCCACCGGGGAGATCCAGCGGATACCCAGGCCGGCCCCGGTATTGAGGTCCTGTGGCCACCAGTCGGTGAAGGCGTCCCCCACGTCCACGAAGCCTGCCAGCCACCACTTGCCGGTCAGGCGGCGCTGAGCCTCGACGCGATCGACCAGGCGCTGTTCGCCGCCGATCAGCTCGCCGTTCTCGTCCCTGGGCGAGAGCGATTCGTAGGCATAGCCCCGGACGCTGTTGTCGCCGCCGGTGAAGAAACGCAGCGAGGGCGGGACATCGGCGAAGTCGTCGGTGACGATGGTGCCGAGCCCCACTCGGCCGATGAAGCGATTGGCGTCGCCCAGCATGCGGATCCATTGGGTGTCGCCGTCGAAGCGCACGAACTCGGCCGAGGAGCCCCAGAGTTCGCTGGAGTACTGCAGGGTGAAGCGCTGGCGATCCCCCCAGGTGGGGAAGGTGGGTTGCCGCGAGCGGGTACGCGACCAGCGCACCCCGGGGTAGAGCAGCACCACCTGATTGCTTTCGGCGGCCTGGGTGAAGTCCTCGAAGGTGCCGCGCAGGTAGACGAGCTGCTCCCAACCGTTGTCGAACGTCCAGCGTCGGCCGATCTCCGTGGTCGCCTCCAGCGTCCGGGTATCCTCGTTGTCCTTGTGCCGCAGGCCATACTGGAGCCGGTAGCTGTCCCGCAGCGGATTCTCCAGGGGCATCTCGTAGCGGCCGCTCAACCGCTGCTCCGGGTCCGAGACGTAGAGATCATGCTCCAGGCCGTGGCCGAACCGGTTGACCCAGGGCTGATGCCAGGCGAACCGGGCTCGGGGGCCGACGTCGGTGGCGAAACCCAGGCCGAGCTCGAACTGGTGACGGTCGGCGGGGGTCACCGTCACCTCGATGGGCACCCGGGGCATCGGCGAGGCCTGGACGCTCGCGGCCGCGGTCAGGGCCTCTACCGTCAGCCGGGGGGCCGCCGGGGGGTTCGCGTCCCCCCTCGCGTCCAGGGCCGACAGGAAGCCCCGCGGCGATGCCGGCAGGGCCAGGCGGCGCATGTCGTCGTCGAGCCGCGGTCGTACGCTGACCGAGGCGAACCACTCGGTCTGGCCGAGTCGCTGGTTGAAGGTGGCGATCCGGCGGGCCAGGTAAGGCTCGCCCTCTTCGAAGGGCGCCAAGGCCTCGAGGCGATCGGTCTCGATATGGTGGCCACGGAAGCGGATGTCGCCGAAGCGGTGGCGCGGGCCGCTGTCCAGGGCCAGGGAAAGCCGGGCGCTGTGCGCCCAGGGCCTCACCTCCAGTCGGCGTTCGGTGAACCGCCAGTCGAAGTAGCCACGCTCCAGGGCCAGGCCGGCCAGCCGGCTGCGCAGGGCGTCGAAGGGCGCATGGCGAAGGATATCGCCCTCCGCCTGGGGGTAGGCCGCGATGGCCTCGCCGAACGGCGGATCCTCCGCGGCCTCGCCGGCGAGGCGGAAATCCAGGCTCTCGATGCGTACCGGTTCGCCGGGTTCGACGACCAGGGTGACCTCCGTGGGCGATTCGGGATCGTCGAAGCGCAGTCGCAGGCGGGGCTCGTAGTAACCATAGACCCGCAGGGCCTCCAGGCTCAGGCGGCGCACTTCCGCCTCCAGGCGCTCCCGGCCGTAGGCGGAGGCGTCCAGGTCGGCGAGGTAGACCTCGAGGTTCTCGGCGGGGTCGCCCTCGATGCCCTCGATGCGGGCGTCGAGGGCCAGGCAGGGCCCCGCCAGGGACGCGACCAGCAGGCTGGCCCCGAGGCGGGGCAAGAGGCGATCATGCATGGGTTCGACGACTTCCTGGCTGACTTCCTGTCATGGCCGCAGGGCCTCGAGCCGGGCGCTCAGGGCCAGTTGCGACTGACGCACCTCGCGTAGCTCGGCCTGCATCTCGGCGAGGCGACGCTCCAGGATGGCCACCCGCTCCCGGGCATCATCGCCCGAGCCGGCCTGGTCTTCAACGTTGCCTTCGAGCCTCGTCAGCGCGGTCTCCAGCCCGGCCATCCGCTCGTCGATCGTCTCGCGTTGGCGGCCCAGACGCTCGGCCAGGCCGTCGAGCCGCTGCGTCACGGCGCCGAGGGAGGACTCCAGGGTCGCCAGGCGTTCGTCCAGGGCGGCCCGGCCCTCGTGCCCCACCGCCTCGAGGGCGTCCAGGGAGTCCCGGACCGCCGCCAGGGTGGCGGCGTGGACCTCGCTGTCCTCGGCCAGGGTCGCCACCCGGGCGCCGAGCTCCGACTGGGCATCGGCCAGCGCCGCGAGGTGCTCCGCCTGCCACGTCTGGAGGCGCTGGTCGACCCGGGCGGCGATATCCTGCTCCAGGGTCTCCAGCGCCTCGAGCCGCGCCTGGATCGAGGCGAGGGCCTCGCCGCGGCCTTGCTCGGCGTCGAAACGGGCATGCACGTTGGAGACCTCGCCGCCGAGACGGGCCAGGCGCGCCTCCAGCCGCTGGCGTTCCAGCCAGCCCGCGGCCGTGAGCCCGGCGAGGCCGACCACCAGCAGCAGGATCAGGCACCATAACGGCCAGAGGCGGCCCCGAGGGGGAGGCGGCGGCCGGTGATGGCCGGTCAGGCTGGCATCCGGGTCCGGAACGATCGGTCGGGGGTACCGGCTGTCTTCCGGGCGCTCTGCCATGGAGGTCTCCTTGCTCTGTTCGTGACGGCTTCCGGCCGGCGATGTCGCGGATGCGCTACCCTAAGTCCGAGTCCGACGATCGGAATTGGCGGCCCCGGAACCGGGTGATATGATGCCGTGACCCAATGGCACAGCATGCTGATAGTGTACGGTTTTTTGTCGAGGGAGCGAACGGGGCATGGCCAACGGAGGCCGTCAGAGACCTTGCGCTTCCCTCGCGGACTGACTCACCATGGGTCGCCGACCCGACACTGACGACGAGGAGAAACGAAATGGCTTTCGAACTGCCCGCCCTGCCGTACGAGAAGAATGCCCTGGAACCGCACATCTCCGCCGAGACCCTGGAATACCACTACGGCAAGCACCACCAAGCCTACGTCACCAAGCTCAACGAGCTGACCGACGGCACCGACAACGCCAACAAGTCCCTGGAGGAGATCATCAAGTCCTCCTCCGGCGGCCTGTTCAACCAGGCGGCCCAGGTCTGGAACCACACCTTCTACTGGCACTGCCTGTCCCCGAACGGCGGCGGCGAGCCGAGCGGCGCCCTGGCCGACGCCATCAACGCCAAGTTCGGCTCCTTCGAGAAGTTCAAGGAGACCTTCAACGCCCAGGCGGCAGGCAACTTCGGTTCCGGCTGGACATGGCTGATCAAGACCGACGACGGCGGCGTCGACATCGTCAACACCAGCAACGCCGACACTCCGATCGCCCACGATCAGACCCCGCTGCTGACCATCGACGTGTGGGAGCACGCCTACTACATCGACTACCGCAACGCCCGTCCGAAGTACCTGGAGAACATCTGGAACCTGATCAACTGGGACTTCGTCGCCCAGAACTTCGCCTGATCCCGAACGGACTGGCGTACGACAACGGCCCCGCCTTCCGGCGGGGCCGCTTTTGTTTTAGGACCATCATTTAATGCGTCAGCCTCGATTTACGTCGCGAGCGAAGATAGGCTGATCGCCGCCGGAGCGCAAGAACCGGAGTGTAGCTTGCTACATGAGGGTTCGATCGGACCGGCGCCCCGGCACCGCCTGCGGTCAGGATATCGAGCGCAGCAGCAAGTCGAGCTGACTCAGGGATCGGCGCGGCGCCCGATCCCCCGATAGTACAGCCCCATGTCGGCCACGTGACCGGGATCGTAGATGTTGCGCCCGTCCAGCAGCAGCCGCCCCTTGAGCCGACGGGCCAGGGCCGGCCAGTCCGGATTCCAGTAGGCCTTCCATTCGGTCACCAGCATCAGGGCATCGGCACCGTCGAGCACCTCCTCGGGGTCGCCCGAGAAGAGCTCGAGCAAGGGATGGTCGCCGACATGGTCGCGCAGGGCGCCGGTGGCTGCCGGGTCATGCAGCCGCACCCGGACCCCCTGGGCCCAGAGCGCCCGCAGCAGCGTCAGCACCGGGGCATGGTCGATACGCGCCGTGCCCGGCTTGAAGGCGGCGCCCCAGATCGCCACCACCAGGCCGTCCAGCCGGCCATGGTAGTGGGCCCAGAGCTTGCGGAACAGCGTCTCCTTCTTCTGCTCGTTGATGTCGAGCACCTGGTGGAGCAACGCCGAATGCCGGCCGCTGGCCGACTGGACGTCGACCAGCCGCATCAGGTCGCGGGAGAAGTTGGGGCCGCCGAAGCCGCAGCCGGGATAGAGATACTCGTAGCCGATCCGCGAGTCGGCGCCCATGCCCTGACGCACGAACTCGACGTCCACCCCCAGGGTATCGGCCAGGCCGGCGATCTCGTTCATGTAGCTGATGCGCGTCGCCAGCATGCCGTTGATGGCCAGCTTGGTCAGCTCGGCGGCCCGTCGCGGCATGCACTGGAAGACTTCCCGGCGGCGATTGAAGGCGCGCAGGAGCTCTCTCACGCGGCGCTCGGCGTCGTGATCGTCGCAGCCCAGCAGCCAGCGCGCCGGCCGGGTGAAGGCGTCCCAGGCCCGGCCCGCCTCCAGCAGGTCGGCCAGGGCCACGGCCCGCCGGCCTTGCCCCAGGCGCCGGGCCAGCTCGTCGGTCCCCCCCACCGGGAAGGTGGAGTTGTTGATCAGCACCGCCTCGCCCGACAGGCCGGCCGACAGCCGGCTCACCGTCTCCAGGGCATCTTCGCGCTGGCCCGGGGAGACGGCGAGCCACAGCACCTCGAAGTCGGCATCGGTGGGCACCGGCTCGTCGACCCCGAGTATCCGCAGATGCCCGTGGGTCTCCCCTTCCTCCAGGCGCGCCATCAGTTGGGGCTCGCTGGTCAGCCAGGCGCTGTCGATCAGCGTCGGCCAGTCGTGCTCGGGATGGGGCCACCAGACCACCCGATGGCCCACCCAGGCCAGGGCCGCGGCGGCCGTGGCCGCGGACAGTTCGCTGCCATGGACCAGGACACGCATGGCTCAGCCCTCGCCGGCGTAGCGGGTCAGCAGCTCACGAAAGCCCTGGCCGTAGCGCGCATGGCGACGACCGTAGGCCAGGATCGCCTCCAGGTAGCCGAGCTGGTGGCCGCAATCGTAGGTACGCCCTCTCATCCGCCAGGCGTCCACGCCCTCCTCGCGGCGCAGCGTCTCGATGGCGTCGGTGAGCTGGATCTCGTCGCCGGCCCCGGGCGGGGTCTCGGCGAGCAGCGCGAAGATCCGGCCCGGCAACAGGTAGCGCCCGATGACCGCCAGGTTCGAGGGCGCCGCCTCCGCGGACGGCTTCTCGACGACCCCGGCGAGGGGGCAGGCCCGGCCCGGGGCCGGGGCCTCGCCCCGGGGGGCCACGATACCGTACTTGTGCACCATGTCCCGGGCGACCTCCTCGACCATCAGCTGGCTGCGCCCGCTGGCCTCGAAGGCGGCGATCATGCCGGCCAGGTCGTTCCCCGCCGGGGCGTCGCCATCGACCAGCACGTCCGGCAGCAGCACCGCGAACGGCTCCTCGTCGCCGACCACCGGCCGGGCGCACAGCACCGCATGCCCCAGGCCCAGGGGTTCGGACTGGCGCACGCTGATGATGTTGACGTCCTCGGGCACGATGGAGCGCAGTTCCTCGAGCAGCTCCCACTTGCCCTTGGCCTCGAGGCTGGCCTCCAGCTCGAAGTGCTTGTCGAAGTGGTTCTCGATGGCGCTCTTGCTGCCATGGGTGACCAGGACGATGTCGCGGATGCCGGCGTCGACGGCTTCCTGCACCACGTACTGGATCACCGGCCGGTCCACGATGGTGATCATCTCCTTAGGAATCGCCTTGGAGGCGGGCAGGCAGCGGGTGCCGAAGCCGGCGACGGGCAGAACGGCCTTGCGAATCATGGTGCGGTCCCTGTCGTGTCACGAGTGTCACCCGGGCGCGGGGGCATGGGCCGGCGCGGCGGGAACGAGTAGAATGCGCATGATACCGAACCAGGCCGCGTCTGCCACCGGGCGGGCCGGCGAACCAACGGAGACGACAGATGACGGCAAGCCAGTCGCAAGGGGGCAACGTCGACCAGGCCGAGATCGCCAAGTTCGAGGCCCTGGCCCATCGCTGGTGGGACCCGGAGGGCGAGTTCAAGCCGCTGCACGACATCAACCCGCTGCGCCTCGACTTCATCGATGCCCGGGCGGGGCTGGCGGGCCATCGGGTGCTGGACGTGGGCTGCGGCGGCGGCATCCTCGCCGAGGCCATGGCCCATCGCGGCGCCGAGGTGACCGGCATCGACCTGGGCGAGGCGCCGCTGGCCGTGGCCCGGCTGCACGCCGAGGAAAGCGGGGCGAGCGTGGACTACCGACGAATCAGCGTCGAGGACCTGGCCGAGGCCCGGCCCGGCGAGTTCGACATCGTCACCTGCCTGGAGATGCTCGAGCATGTGCCCGACCCGGCCTCGGTGGTCCGCGCCTGCGCGCGGCTGGTCAAGCCCGGGGGGCAGGTCTTCTTCTCGACGCTGAATCGCAACCCCAAGGCCTATGCCCTGGCCGTGCTGGGCGCCGAATACCTGCTGCGCATGCTGCCCAAGGGCACCCACGACTACGCCAAGTTCATCCGCCCTTCGGAACTCGCCGCCTGGTGCCGCGACGCCGGACTCGAGGTGCGCGAGCAGAACGGCCTGACCTACCAGCCGCTGACGCGGCGCTATCGTCTCTCGGCCACCGACGTCTCGGTCAACTACCTGGTGCATTGCCGGCGGGAGGCCCCATGAGCGTGTCTCGCCCCGCCGCCCTGCTCTTCGACCTGGACGGCACCCTGGTGGACACCGCACCCGACCTGGCACGGGCCACCAATGCGCTCCGGGCCCATCACGGGCTGCCTCCCCTGCCCTATCCGGCGATCCGCGCCCAGGTCTCCAACGGTGGCAGCGTCCTGGTGACCCTGGCGCTGGGCCTCGAGCGCGACCATCCCGAGCACGAGGCGGCCCGCGCCTTCCTGCTGGCCGCCTACGGCGAGGCCGTCGCCGTGGACAGTCGGGTCTTCCCCCCCCTGGACCGTCTGCTCGTCGACTGGGGCGGCGCCGGCCGGCCCTGGGGCATCGTCACCAACAAGCCCCGGGCCTATGCCGCCCCCCTGGTGGAGGCGTTGCGCCTCGGCCCGGGCGCCCTGCTGTGCGCCGACGACCTGCCGGTCAAGAAGCCCGATCCGGCCCCCCTCCTGGAAGCCGCGCGGCGACTGGGCGTGGCCGCCGGCGAATGCTGGTACATCGGGGACCATGTGCGCGACATCCAGGCCGCCCGGGCGGCGGGCATGCCCGCCGTGGCGGTCGGCTACGGCTATCTCGCCGAGGAGGACGACTACCGGGCCTGGCCCGCCGATCACTGGTTCGACACCGCCGAGGCCCTCACCCGGGCCCTGCGGTCGTCCTGAACCACGACGGGCCTCCCCTTCGGGAGGCCCGTCTCGACGGATGGCCGGTCCTGGAACAGGCTCGGCGCTCTCCGTCCGTCGTGGGAGCGCTCTTTAGGGCGCGATTTGGTGCCGCCCTGCGGGCGAAATCACGCAGCGAAAACCGGAGTGTCAGCCCTTGGGCGGCTGAGCGTCGAACTTCTCGCCGTTGTGTCCCCGGCTGTCCGGCCCCATCAGCCACAGGTAGGTGGGCATGATGTCCTCGGGCGTGCGCAGGGCCATGGGATCCTCCGCCGGATAGGCCGCCTTGCGCATGGCGGTCCGGGTGCCGCCCGGGTTCAGGGTGTTGACCCGCAGCGTGCCGAGGTGCTCGACCTCGTCGGCCAGCACCTCGACGAAACCCTCGGTGGCGAACTTCGACACCGAGTAGGCGCCCCAGTAGGCCCGCCCGCGGCGCCCCACCGAGGAGGACGTGAAGATCACCGAGGCATCCGGGGAGGCCTGGAGCAGCGGCAGCAGGGCCTGGGTCATCCAGATCGGGCCGTTGATGTTGACCTGCATGACCTGCTCCCAGAGCTCGGGGTTGTACTGCTCGAAGGGCGTGATCCGTCCCAGCAGCCCGGCGTTGTGCAGGATCCCGTCCAGCCGGCCGAACTCCTTGTCCAGGGTCTCGGCCATGTCGTGGAAGTCCTTGAGGGTGGCGCCCTCGAAGTTGAGCGGGAAGATCGCCGGCTGAGGCAGCCCTTCGGCCTCGATCTCGTCGTAGACCGCCTCCAGCTTGGCGATGGTCCGGCCCAGCAGGATCACGGTGGCGCCGTGCCGGGCGAAGGTCAGGGCGGCGGTGCGCCCGATGCCGTCGCCGGCCCCGGTCACCAGGATCACCCGGTCCTGGAGCAGGTCCGCGGGGGCCACATAGTCGATCTTGCAGGTCATCGAAGCTCCTTGCGGGAATCAGTTGCCCGATTGGCGGAGGAAATCGGCGGCGAGGCTCGCGGCGCTGCTGTCGGGATAGTCCGACCGAACCCGCTCGAGCAGCTCGCGGCTGGCTTCCGGGTCGCCCTGGCGTGCCTTGAGCAGGCCCAGCTTGTAGAGGGCGTCGGGCACCTTGTTGCTGTCGGGGAAGTCGTCGAGGACACGCCGGAAGGCGGTCTCGGCCCTGTCCAGCTCGGAGGCCGCGGAATGCAGCTCGCCGAGCCAGTAATGGGCGTTGGCGGTCAGCCGGGTGTCCGGATGGTCGGCGATGAAGGCCTCGAAGGCGGCGGTGGCCGCCTCGAACTCGCGGGACTGGACCTTGGCGAAGGCCGCCTGGTAGGCCTGGCGGACGCCGGCCTCGTCATCGCCCTGTCCATTGCCGGGCTCCGGCGCTGCCGCCCCGTCGCCGCTCGCGGTCGCCTCTTGCGAGGGCGTGTCACCCGCGGGAGGCGGGGTCGCCGGCCCGGCACCCAGGCGTTCGTCCAGGTCCAGGTATTGCTGGCGGGTCTGGCGCTTGAGCTGCTCCAGCTGGTAACGCAGCTCCTCCACCTGGCCGCGCAACCGGCGGATCTCCTCCTGGTTGCGCTGGACCTCGTTGAACAGCACCAGGCTGCCCCCCGCCTGCTCGCGAGTGGCGGTCTGGTCGTAGAAGCTGCCCGAGCCGTCGGTGAGGTCCTCCACCACCGGCTGCTGGGCCAGCACGGGCGCGGACAAGGCCAGGCCCAGGGCGCTCGCGGCGCACCATGCTCCGAGACGGGGTCTCATCGCGTCCTCCCTTCCCTCGTTGGCTGTCGGGTTCAGTAGGCGAAGACCACCCGACGGTTCTGGGCGTAGGCCTCCTCGCTATGGCCTCGGGCGGCGGGGCGCTCCTCGCCGTAGCTGACCACCTCGACCTGGGAGGGGGACACCCCCTGGACGCTCAGGAAACGCTCCACCGCGCCGGCACGGCGCTCACCGAGGGCCAGGTTGTACTCTCGGGTGCCGCGCTCGTCGGTGTGGCCCTGCAGCATCACGCTGGCATCGGGATTGCTGCGCAGGAAACGCGCGTGGGCATCCAGCACCGGCTGGAACTCGGGCCGGATCGCGTCGCTGTCGTAGGCGAAGTAGATGGTGCGCACCTCCGGCAGGCGGGAACCGGCCATCTGGCCGGCGCCTTCGCCCAGGCCGCTGCCGCTGACCCGGGCGGCCCCGGCGGTGCCGGTGCCCACCCCGTTGCCGGCCCCGCCGGTGCCATCCATGGCGGCATCCTGGGTGCCGCCGGTGCTGGAACAGCCGGCCAGGACGGCCAGGGACATGGCGACGGCCAGGACGCGGACAGAAGACTTGAATTGCATCGTAGGACTCCTTTCGAGATGTCAGTTCAGAAACGGCGACCAGGCGGGCTCGCGGACGTCGCCCTGGGCCGCGGGGAGCCGGAAGGAGGCTCGCCCGTCGGCGGACACGGCCCCCAGGACGCCGGTGCCGCCCTGCTGGGTGGCGAAGATTACCATGGTGCCGTTGGGCGCGACACTGGGCGACTCGGCCTGCCCGGCATCGCCCAGCTCCACCAAGCGGCCGTTGTCGAGATCCTGGCGGGCGACCCGATAGCCGTTGCCGCCACGATGGATGAGGAAGAGGCTCTCGCCGTCCGGGGCGAAGCGTCCTCGGGCGTTGTAGTCGCCGGTGAAGGTGAGACGCTGGACCTCCCCGCTGCGCAGGTCATGGCGATAGATCTGCGGGCCCCCGCTGCGATCCGAGGTATAGATCAGGCTGTCGCCGTCCGGCGACCAGGCTGGCTCGGTCTCGATGCTGGGCGCATCGGTGATGCGCTCCAGGTTGCGCGAGGCGAGATCCATCACGTAGATCTCCGGCTGGCCGTCCCGGGACAGGGCCATGGCCAGGCGACGCCCGTCCGGCGACCAGGCCGGGGCGCTGTTGAGCCCCTCGAAGGAGGTGACCCGGGCTCGCCGCCCGCTCGCCACCTCCTGGACGTAGATCGCCGGCCGGCCGGTCTCGAAGGACACGTAGGCCAGCTTGTTGCCGTCCGGCGACCAGGCCGGCGACATGATGGGCTGATCGGAACCGAGGACCTGCTGGCTGTTGCGGCCGTCGGCGTCCGCCACGTAGAGCTGGTAGGCGGTCGACTCGCCCACGCCCTGGGAGGTGACGTAGGCGATGCGGGTGGAGAAGGCTCCCCGGATGCCGGTGATCGCCTCGAAGACCTGGTCGCTGATGCGATGGGCGGCGGCACGCAGCTGGTCCTGGCCGGCCGTGATCCGCTCGCCGAGCATCCGGGACTCGCCGCTGACGTCGAGCAGCTCGTAGCGGATACGAATGCCCTCCCCCTCGCGGCTGACCCGCCCCACCACCAGGTAGCGCGTGTCCAGGGCCTGCCAGTCGCCGAAGGCCACCTCGTCGCCGCTGGCGGGCCGGGCGAACATGGCCCGGCGCTCCAGGGGCGCGAAGTAGCCGCTGCGCTCCAGGTCGTCGGCGACCACCCGGGCCAGGTCCACCGGCAGCGTCTGGCCGTCCTCGGCGAACGGCACCACGGCGATGGGGGTGGCCCGCTCGTTGCCGCGGGTGATGTCGATGGTCAGATCGGCCTGGGCCAGCGGCGCGATCAGCGACAGCAGGACCACCACCCAGGTGCTCATCAGGGCTCTCATCAGCGTATATCCCCCGGTCGGAATCTGAGGTTGAACTCTCGGTACTGCCGCTGCACGGAGGCGGGCAGCTCGCGCAATTCGGAGAAGGGTGCGGCGCTCTCCACCGCCTGGAGCGCCGAGCGGTCGAAGGCGCCATCGCCACTGCTACGACCGATGCGAGCGGCGAATAGCTCCCCGGAAGGCCCCAGGCGCACCGCCACCTCCGCGGTGGCCCCATCGCGGACGTTGGGGGGGATCACCCAGGCCTGCTCCACCGCCCGACGCACCAGGTTGATGAAGCCGTTGGCGGCTTCCTGGGCCTGGCGGGCGTTGGCCACGGCCTCGGCTTCCCCGGCGATGGCCCGGTCCAGGCTCTGCTGGGCGGCCTCCGCGGCCCGGCGGGCGGCCTCCTCCTGGCGACGCTGTGCCTCCGCCTCGCGCTGGCGGCGGGCCTCCTCCTCGGCCTGACGCCGAGCCTCGGCCTCCCGTCGACGTCGCTCCTCGGCCTCGCGCTGGCGGCGAGCCTCTTCCTCGGCCTGGCGCTGGCGTTCCGCCTCGGCCTCCCGGCGACGTCGCTCCTCGGCTTCCCGCTGGCGGCGAGCCTCTTCCTCGGCCTGGCGCTGGCGTTCCGCCTCGGCCTCCCGGCGACGCCGCTCCTCGGCTTCCCGCTGGCGACGGGCCTCTGCCTCCTGGCGACGCCGCTCGGCTTCCTGCTGCTCGCGTAACGCGGCCTGGCGCTCGGCAGCATCGAACCGCCTCGCCGCCTCGGCGGCGGCCTCTTCGGCGGCTTGGCGGGCCTTTTCACGCTCCTCGGCCAGGGCCGCCTCACGTTCGGCGTCCGCCTGCCGCTGGCGGTCGGCCTCGGCTTCCCGCTCGGCTTGCTGCCGGCGTGCCGCTTCTTCCTCGGCCTGGCGGGCGGCCTCGACCGCCTGGGTCGGATCGGCCTGCTGGGCCCGGTCGGTCGCCGTCTCGGCACGCACCAGGGTGGCCTGGACGATGGCCTGGTTGGGCGGTTCGCGCTCCGCCGAGGGAAAGCGGATCACGCTGACCACCAGCAGCCCCAGGTGCAGGGCGATGGCGAGCAGCAACGGCAGGCCGTAGCCGACGCGTCTGGAATGTCGTCCCATGCGCCCTCCTCAGGCCTCCCCGGGGGGAGGCTCGGAGATCAGCCCGACGTTGGCGACCCCGGCGCTCTGCAGGGTGCTCATCAGGGTGACGATCTGGCCGTACGCGACGTGGCGGTCGCCGCGAACCAGGACCTGGGTGCCGGGCTGGCGTTCCAGCAGCACCTGGACCCGACGGGCGACCTCGTCGAGGTCGACCGCGGTGTCGTCGCCGCCCAGGGAGACGAACAGCTGGCCGTCCCGGTCCACCGAGACGATGATCGGCTCGCGACTCTCGCTGTCCTCGATCGGCTCGGAGGGAGTCTGAGGCAGGTCCACCTGGACGCCCTGGGTCAGCATGGGCGCGGTGATCATGAAGATCACCAGCAGCACCAGCATGACGTCGATGAAGGGCACGACGTTGATCTCGTTCATCGGCTTGCGCCGGCCCATGCGGTTGAAGGGTCCGTGCATGGCGTCGCCCTCCTCAGTCCGCGGCGGCGTCGCCGCGTCCCTGCAGGTTGCGGTGCAGGATGGAGTGGAACTCCTCGGCGAAGTCCTCGTACTTGCCCAGCATCCGGGAGGACTCGGCGGACAGCCGGTTGTAGAAGATCACCGCGGGGATGGCGGCGAACAGCCCCATGGCGGTGGCGATCAAGGCCTCGGCGATCCAGGGCGCCACGGTGGCGAGCGTCGCCTGCTGGGCCATCGACAGCGACTGGAAGGAGCCCATGATGCCCCAGACGGTGCCGAACAGCCCGATGTAGGGGCTCGAGGACGCCACGGTGGCCAGGAACACCAGGTGCAGGTTCAGGCGATCCTCCTCCCGGGACCAGGCCACGCGCATGCTGCGCTGGACGCCGTCGAGGATCGCCTGGGGGCTGCGGGTCTTGGGCAGCAGGCGATTGAACTCGCGAAAGCCGGCGCGGAAGATGTGCTCGGCCCCGAGGGTCTCCTGCTCCGGAGGCGTCTCGCGGTACAGCTCGTTGAGGTCGACCCCGGACCAGAAGCGGTCCTCGAAGTCACGGTGGGCCCGGCGGGCCCGGCGCATCACGAAGCTGCGCTGGAAGATCACCACCCAGGACAGCAGCGAGCCCAGCAGCAGCAGCAGCATCACCGCCTGGACCACGCCGCTGGCGTTCATGATCAGGTGGGGGATGGACATGGCGTCGTTCACGGGATTCCTCGTCGTCTCGTCTGAGTCAGTCGGGGGATGGCGCCGGGGCGCAATCGTCCGGCGCCAGGCCGAAGTGGTGCCAGGCCTGTCGGGTCACGACCCGGCCCCGAGCGGTCCGCATCATCAGCCCCTGCTGGATGAGGTAGGGTTCGATGACGTCCTCGATGGTGTCGCGCTCCTCGCCGATGGCCGCGGCCAGCGAATCGACCCCGACCGGCCCGCCGTCGAACTTCTCGATCATGGCGAGCAGCAGGCGGCGGTCCATGTGATCCAGGCCATGGTGGTCCACGTGCAGCATGTTCAGGGCCTGGTCGGCGATGTCGGCATCGATGTGGCCGCTGCCCCGCACCTCGGCGAAGTCCCTCACCCGGCGCAGCAGGCGGTTGGCGATCCGCGGGGTGCCCCGGGAGCGCCTCGCCACCTCCCGGGCGCCGTCCTCGTCGGCCGCCACGCCCAGCAGCCGGGCGGAGCGGGCGACGATCTCGGAGAGTTCCTCGATGCTGTAGAACTCGAGGCGCTGGACGATGCCGAAGCGGTCGCGCAGCGGCGAGGTCAACAGGCCCGCCCGAGTGGTGGCCCCCACCAGGGTGAAGGGCGGCAGGTCGAGCTTGATCGAGCGGGCCGCCGGTCCCTCGCCGATGACGATGTCCAGCTGGAAGTCTTCCATGGCCGGGTAGAGGATCTCCTCGACCACGGCGGAGAGGCGATGGATCTCGTCGATGAAGAGCACGTCCCCGGGCTGCAGGTTGGTGAGCATGGCGGCCAGGTCCCCGGCCCGCTCGAGCACCGGGCCGGAGGTGGACTTCAGGCCCACCCCCATCTCGGTGGCGATGATGTTGGCCAGCGTGGTCTTGCCGAGCCCGGGGGGACCGAAGACCAGGGTGTGATCCAGGCTCTCGGCGCGTCCCCGGGCGGCGCCGATGAAGATCTCCAGCTGCTCGCGCACCCGGGGCTGGCCGATGTAGTCGTGCAGCTGCTTGGGGCGGATGGCGTGATCGAGATGGCCCTCGCCCTCGCGGCTGTCGGCGCCGATCAGCCGATCAGTCTCCAGCATGGGGAGCCTCCAGCGGTGTCAGGGATGGGCGGCGAGCCATGAGACTAGCCCGCCATGCGGCGCGCGAGCGCCGCCTTGATGATGGCCTCGGTACTGCCCTGCTCTTCCAGGCCCGTGAGCATGCGGGCGGCCTCGGCGGGCTTGTAGCCCAGGCTGACCAGGGCGGCCTCGGCGTCGGCCAGGGGGTCCTGGCGCGCCGCCGGTGCCGCGCCGACCGCCTCGAGGGGCATGCCGGCGGGCTCGGCGTTCCCTTCCCAGTGGGGGAAGCGGTCCCGCATCTCGACGATCAGTCGCTCGGCGGTCTTCTTGCCCACGCCGGGCAGGCGCGTCAGCGCCTTGACGTCGTCGTCCATGACGCAACGAATGAAGGCGTCCTCGTCCATGCCGGAGAGGATGGCCAGGGCCAGCTTGGGCCCGACCCCGTTGACCCTGATCAAGGCGCGGAACAGCGCCCGCTCCTGTTCCCGGGCGAAGCCGTAGAGCAGGTGGGCGTCGTCGCGCACGGTCAGGTGGGTATGCAGGGCCACCTCCTCGCCGAGGGCGGGCAACGCCACCAGGGTGGTCATGGACGCCTCCAGCTCGTAGCCCACACCGGCCACGTCCACCAGCAGCCAGGGGGGCTGCTTGTCCACCAGGGTGCCTCGTAAGCGTCCGATCATGGTAGGTCACTGTCCTTGAAGATGAATCCCCGCGCGCCGGGCGTCGCGGTCACTATACTGGTCCCCCCCGGGGCATGCCAGCCGGCCGCGGGAGCCATCGGCGTCGCCTCCGGGCGACATCATGAGGGCCGGAAGTCCCGCCAGGAGCCCCCCCGGGACCGGCGCCGGCCGCCGCCGTAACTGCCCTGCTGGACCAGCCCGAGACGGGCATGGGCATGAGTCAGGGCGATGGCCAGGGCATCGGCGGCGTCGGCCTGGGGCCTGCCGGAGAGGCCCAGGATGGCGGTCACCATGTGCTGGACCTGCGCCTTGTCGGCGGCCCCGCCGCCGGTCACCGCCTGCTTGATCTGGCGCGGCCCGTACTCGCTGACCGGCAGGCCGTGATTGGCGGCGCAGACGATGGCGGTGCCCCGGGCCTGTCCCAGCTTGAGCGCCGAGTCGGCGTTCTTGGACATGAACACCTGCTCGATGGCGAACTCGCCCGGCCCGTGCAAGCCGATCAGCTCGCTGATCCCGGCATACACCTGGGCCAGGCGCTGGGCGAGGTCGTCGCCCCGGGTGCGGATGCAGCCGCTGGCCACGTAGCGCGGCGTCGGCGTGGCCGCGTCCAGCACCCCGTAGCCGGTGATCCGCGAGCCGGGGTCGATGCCCAGGATCAGCATCGTGCCTCTCCCCGAAGCGGGACACTCGTCATCCTGCAACTCGTCCATGCCGGCATCGGCGCCGGATCGAGAGCGCATTGGTGTGCGGCTTCAATCCTGCAGTTCGTCCATGCCGGCATCGGCGCCGGATCGAGAGCGCAATGGTGTGCGGCTTCAATCCTGCAGTTCGTCCATGCCGGCATCGGCGCCGGATCGAGAGCGCATTGGTGTGCGGCTTCAATCCTGCAGTTCGTCCATGATGGCATCGGCGCCGGATCGAGAGCGCATTGGTGTGCGGCTTCAATCCTGCAGTTCGTCCATGATGGCATCGGCGAAGTCCGCATTGGTGTAAACATTCTGCACATCGTCCAGGTCCTCCAGGCGGTCGACCAACCTGACGATGCGCCGCCCGAGCTCGGCGTCGTCGATGCGGGTGTAGTTGTCCGGGAACAGGCCGACATCGCTGGCCTCGGGCTCGAGTCCCGCCGAGACCAGGGCGTCCTTGACCGCACCGAAGCTCTCCGGGGTGGTCACCACCTCCAGGCGGCCGTCCTCCAGGCGCTCGATGTCCTCGGGCTCGGCCTCGAGCGTCGCCTCCATGGCGGCCTCCTCGCCGATGCCTTCCGGCAGGGTGAGCCGCCCCTGCTTGTGGAACATGAAGGCCACCGAACCGGACGTGCCGAGGTTACCCCCGTGCTTGTTGAAGGCATGTCGCACCTCGGAGACCGTTCGATTGCGATTGTCGGTCATCGCCTCGACCATCACCGCGACCCCCTCGGGCCCGTACCCCTCGTAGACGACCTCCTCCATGTCGTCTCCGTCGGTGTTGCCGGCCCCACGGTCCACCGCCCGCTGGACGGTGTCCTTGGGCATGTTGCTGGCCAGTGCCTTGTCGATGGCCGCGCGCAGCCGGGGGTTGTCCTCGGGATCGCCGCCGCCCTGGCGAGCGGCCACGGTCAGCTCGCGGATCAGCTTGTTGAAGATCTTGCCCCGCTTGGCGTCCTGGGCGGCCTTGCGGTGCTTGATGTTGGACCATTTGCTATGGCCTGCCATATCACGACTCCTTGAGAAGCACCGAGATCATGCTGCGCTTCTCTCGCTCTCGATGGGTGGATAGTGGCGTGCAAACGACACCGGCGCCACAGGGGCGCCGGTGCATCGACGGAATGGCCCGGGCGTCACTCGCCGGCGGACTCCGCCTTGGCCTTCTGCCGCAGCCGGATGTGCAGCTCCTTGAGCTGCTCGGCGCTGACCTCGCCCGGGGCATCGGTCATCAGGCAGGCGGCGCTCTGGGTCTTCGGGAAGGCGATCACCTCGCGGATGGTGCGCGCGCCGGTCATCAGCATCACCAGGCGGTCCAGGCCGAAGGCCAGGCCGCCATGGGGCGGTGCGCCGTACTGCAGGGCGTCGATCAGGAAGCCGAACTTCTCGCGGGCCTCCTCCTCGTCGATGCCCAGCACCTTGAGGACGGCCTGCTGCATCGCCTGATCGTGGATACGGATGGAACCGCCGCCGAGCTCGGTGCCGTTGAGCACCATGTCGTAGGCACGGGACAGCGCCTCGACCGGGTTGGCCTTCAGCGTCTCCACGTCGCAGGACGGCGCGGTGAAGGGATGGTGCAGGGCCTGCAGGCGGGCGCTGCCGTCGTCCTCGAACATCGGGAAGTCGACCACCCACAGCGGGGCCCAGTCGGCGGTGTAGAGGTCCAGGTCCTCGCCGAGCCTGACGCGCAGGGCACCCAGGGCCTCGTTGACGATCCGGGCGTCGTCCGCGCCGAAGAAGATGATGTCGCCGTCCTCGGCACCGACGCGGTCCAGCAGGGCCTCGACCACGCCTTCCATGAACTTGACGATCGGCGACTGCAGCCCCTCGAGGCCACGGGCCCGCTCGTTGACCTTGATCCAGGCCAGGCCGCGGGCGCCGTAGATGCCGACGAACTTGGTGTACTCGTCGATTTCCTTGCGGGTCAGGGAGGCGCCGCCCTTGACCTTGAGGGCGGCGACGCGGCCGTCGTCGGCGTTGGCCGGGCCGGAGAATACCTTGAAGTCCACGTCCTTCATCAGGTCGTCGACGTCGGTGAGCTCCAGCGGGATGCGCAGGTCCGGCTTGTCGGAACCGAAGCGCTGCATGGCCTCGGCATAGGGCATGCGCGGGAACTCGGGCAGCTCCACGTCGAGGACCTCCCGGAACAGCTGGCGCACCATGCCCTCGGTGATCGCCATGATGTCCTCCTCCTCGACGAAGGAGGCCTCCAGGTCGATCTGGGTGAACTCCGGCTGACGGTCGGCGCGCAGGTCCTCGTCGCGGAAGCACTTGGCGATCTGGTAGTAGCGGTCGAAGCCGGACACCATCAGCAGCTGCTTGAACAGCTGGGGCGACTGCGGCAGGGCAAAGAAGCTGCCCGGATGGGTCCGGCTGGGGACCAGGTAGTCCCGGGCGCCTTCCGGGGTGGCGCGGGTCAGGATCGGCGTCTCGATGTCCAGGAAGCCCTGGCCCTCGAGGTAGGCCCGGACGCTGTGGGAGATGCGCGAGCGCAGGCGCAGCTTGTCGATCATCTCCGGGCGGCGCAGGTCGATGTAGCGGTGCTTGAGGCGCACCTCCTCGCCGACCTTGCCGTGTTCGTCGAGCTGGAAGGGCGGCGTCGCCGCGGTGTTGAGCACCTCGACGTCCTTGGCCAGGACCTCGATCAGCCCGGTGGGCATGTTCGGGTTCTGGGTCCCCTCGGGACGCAGCCGCACCCGCCCCTGGATGCGCAGCACGTATTCGCTGCGGGCGCGGTCGGCATTGGCGAAGGCCTCGGCGGTATCGGGGTCGACCACGACCTGGGCGATGCCATCCCGGTCGCGCATGTCGAGGAAGATGACCCCCCCGTGGTCACGGCGGCGATGTACCCAACCGCACAGGGTGACCGTCTGATCCACCATGGTCTCGTTCAGCTGGCCGCAATAATGGCTGCGCATGTCGTATCCTGTTCTGTTGCGTGTAATGGGGTAAAGTGGCGGCGGGCGCGGTCAGGCCGCCGCCCCGTCCTTGCTCGACGACCCGGCGGCCGCGTCGCTGCCGCCGGCCAGGTTCTTCTTGCTGCCGGTCTTGAAGTCGGTCTCGTACCAGCCGCCTCCGGCCAGGCGGAAACCGGCCGCGGACACCAGGCGACCGAGCTCGGACTGCTCGCAGGCGGGGCAATCGGTGAGCGGGTCGGCATCGATCTTCTGAAGCTTCTCCAGGCGATGGCCGCAGGCCTTGCACTCGTATTCGTAGATGGGCATGGTTTGATTCTCCCGGTAACGACGTCCCAAAGGGTGATGCGACGACGCAACCTCGCTCGGTCGCGGTGTGCGTTCTGCGATATAAGGTCTGGCTGCGGATAATCCAAGCCTGCCTCGAAAGCCCGCTAGTATAGCCTGCCGGGCTGCCCCAGGCCCAGCCCCGGGATGCCGTTCCAGGGGCTTAACGTTATCGCTCGGGGCTGATCCGTCGACAGGTCTGCAAGGGGGCGCTTTGCCCTTCCCTCCACCGACCAGGATGCCGCCATGCATGCCGTGATTCTCGACGCCGACAGCCTCGGCCACGATATCGATCTCGCGCCGATCGAGGCGCGAGTCTCGCGACTCGACGTTCACGCCCGGACGCCCCCGGACCGGGTGGTCGGGCGTCTCGCCGGGGCGCAGGTGGCCATCGTCAACAAGGTGGTACTGGACGCCTCCGCCCTCGCGGCCCTGCCCGAACTGCGCCTGATCTGCGTACTGGCCACCGGCACCAACAACATCGACATGGTCGAGGCCGAGCGCCGCGGCATCGAGGTCCGCAATGTCACCGCCTATGGCACGGCCAGCGTGGCCCAGCACACCCTGATGCTGCTGCTGGCCCTGGCGGGACGCCTCCCCCGCTACCAGCGCGACGTCGCCGACGGCCGCTGGGGCGAGAGCCCCTTCTTCTGCCTGATGGATCACCGCACCCTGCAGCTCGACGGGAAGCGGCTGGTGATCGTCGGACGGGGCGAGCTCGGCGCTGGCGTCGGCCGGCTCGCCGAGGCCTTCGGCATGACGGTCGACTATGCCGCCCGTCCCGGCGCCGAAGAGGATCCCCGCCCCACCCTGGCCCGGGCGGCCGGCGATGCCGATGCCATCAGCCTGCACTGCCCGCTCACCCCGGCCACCCGCCACCTGGTGGACGACGCCCTGCTGTCCCGGGTCAAGCCCGGTGCCCTGCTGGTCAACTGCGCCCGGGGGGGGATCATCGACGAGCTCGCCGCCCTGGCGGCGCTGCGATCGGGCCGGCTCGGCGGGCTCGCCGTCGACGTCCTGCCCGAGGAGCCGCCGCGGGACGGTCACCCCTTGATCGACGCCCTCCAGGAGCCGCTGAACCTCATCGTCACGCCCCACAACGCCTGGATCAGCCCCGAGGCTCGCCAGCGGATCGTCGAGCTCACCGCCGAGAACCTGGAAGGCCCCCTCCGCGCCTGATGACGTGAGTCTCCAGCTCGGCTCGCTGCTACTTCCTTGAGAGAAGATAACGGTATAAATATCGCGACGATATCGGCGATGGCTTGCGCCGCCCACGCCGGGCTTGGATACTCACGCCGATCAAGGTCCTTCCATCCACGCCTCATCCGGACGACGGCATGCTGCACAACTACGGGTCGATCAATCTCGACCATTTCTATCGCGTTCCTCACCTGGTCCGGCCCGGCGAGACCCTGGCCAGCCGCGACTATCGCGTCGGCCTGGGCGGCAAGGGTGCCAACCAGTCCCTGGCCATGGCCCGTGCGGGCGGTCGCGTGCGCCACTGGGGCCGGCTCGGGCGCCAGGACGCCTGGGCACGGGACTTCCTCGACCAGGCCGGCGTCGAGGTGGACGCCATCGCACTGGTGGACGAGCCCGGCGGACACGCCATCATCCAGGTGGACGACCAGGGCGAGAACGCCATCCTGCTCTTCCCCGGCGCCAACCACGGCTTCACCCCCGAGGCCCTGGATGCGCTGGTCGCCGAGGCCCGTCCCGGGGACTGGCTGCTGGCCCAGAACGAGTGCAACGCCCTCCCCCATGTCCTCGAGGCGGCCCGGGAGCGGGGGCTGCATGTCGCCTTCAATCCGGCCCCGATGACCGCAGCCGTGGCCGACCTGCCGCTGGCGACCTGCCGGCTGCTCTTCGTCAACCGCGGCGAGGCCGAGGGGCTCACCGGCCTGGGCGACGATGCCTCGGCCGAGGCGCTCCTCGACGCCCTGGGTCGTCGCCTGCCGGAGACCGAGACCGTGCTCACGCTGGGCGGCGACGGCGCCTGGTACCAGCACGGGGCGCGCCGACACTTCCAGCCCCCGCTTCCCGTGACTCCGGTGGACACCACCGCCGCCGGCGACACCTTCATCGGCTATTACCTGGCCGCCCTGCAGGCCGGGGAGCCCCCCGAGGCCTGCCTGCGTCGCGCCGCCACGGCCGCCGCCCTGGGGGTACAGCGCCCCGGCGCCGCCGAGAGCATTCCCGATCTGGCCGAGGTGGAGCGCGCGCTCCGCGACGGCCCGACCTCTCCCTGACCCAGCATCGACGAGGATTCCATGCCAGAGCCGATCATCTTCGATACCGACCCGGGCGTCGATGACGCCCAGGCCATCGCCATCGCCCTGCACCACCCCGATATCGAACTGCTGGGGATGACCACCACCTTCGGCAATGTCGACGTCAGCACCGCCAGCCACAACGCCCTGCTGCTGTCGGAACTCGCCGGACACCAGGTTCCGGTGGCCCAGGGGTCGGCGGCCCCCATGGTCAAGCCGCGCCATCCCGCCCCGGCCCATATCCACGGCAGCAACGGCCTCGGCGACATCGCCCTGCCGGCGGTCCAGGGGCGCATCGACGATCGCGACGCCGCGCGCTTCATCGTCGACACCGTCGATGCCCGTCCCGGCGAAGTGACCCTGGTGGCGGTGGGCCCCCTGGGCAACCTCCCGGGCGCCGTCCAGCTCGACCCGACCCTGATCGACCGGGTCAAGCGGGTGGTGGTGATGGGCGGCTCGGTGCGGGAGGGTGGCAACGTGACCCCGGTGGCCGAGGCCAACATCTTCAACGACCCCCATGCGGCGCAACGCGTGCTGACCGCGGGCTGGCCCCTGACCCTGGTGGGCCTGGACGTCACCCACCGCTGCGTGCTCACGCCCGGGCACATGGCGCGGATCCGGGAAGGCCAGGGGGAGCTCGGCGAGGTACTGGCCGGCAGTTACGCCTTCTATCGCGACTTCTACCAGGAGATGCTCGGCATCGACGGCTGCTGCCCCCATGACAGCTGCGCCCTGGCCTGGCTGATGTGTCCCGAACTCTTCGAGACCGCCCGCGGCCACCTGACCGTGGCCACGGACGGGGATGCCGAGGGTCAGACCCTGTTCGCCCCGGAGAACCGGGCCTACATCGAGCCACGCTGGTCCCGCACGCCGCTGGTGGACGTCTGCCTGGACGTCGACGGAGAGGCCCTGGTGGAGTGGATCACCCGCACGCTGGCATGAGACCCGGGCGCCTGTCAGGGTCGCCCGCTCGTCGCGAGAGTCACGGATTTCGAGTCAAATTCATCGATCGATAAGGCGAATAGGGCGCTATTGCACGAAATGGATCGAATGAAGTTGGCCGAAAGCCCGGCATTCGCGATAGATCAGCGTTAAGCCCGACTGGCTCCTAGCCGGTGGTGAAGCAGTCCGGCTCGTGGGCCTCCACGACCTCCAGCTCCACGTGGGTGACCCGAGCCCCGGGAGGCCCCTTCCAGAGCCATTCACTGACGTCACGCACGGCGTCCCGCCGGCCGCATAGCAGCACCTCCACGCGCCCGTCGGTGAGGTTTCTCGCGTGCCCCGTCACGCCCGCCTTCAGGGCCTGCTCCTGGGTGGCGCGTCGATACCACACGCCCTGGACCTTGCCGGTGACCAGGGCCTTCACGCAACAATGCTCCATCGGGTTCCCTCCTGTGGCATGGGGGCATGGCTGTCGTCCTTCTTTCTAGCATCGGTGACCGGCCTCGACCAAGGCCCGGGCTTCCCGCTACCGAAGGGATGCTCTAGTCTTTAGGCTGTCACACGGCCCTCGCGCGACCACAAGTCGACGAGCGCCGGGCATCGCCCTATCCGAGGCGAGCCGACCACAACAAGCATCCTCACAAGGGAGAACCCTCATGTCGGTCTTCGACCATCCCGAATTCGACCATCACCGGCAGGTGGTCTATGGCAGCGACGAGGCGAGCGGGCTGCGCGCCATCATCGCCATCCACGACACCTACCGCGGCCCCGCCCTCGGCGGCCTGCGCATCTACCCCTACGCCAGCGAGGACGAGGCCCTCACCGACGTGCTGCGCCTGTCCCGCGGGATGACCTACAAGTCGGCGCTCGCCGATCTGCCCCTGGGCGGCGGCAAGGCGGTGATCATCGCCGATCCGCGCCGCGACAAGAGCCCCGAGATGCTGCGCGCCATGGGCCGGCTGGTGGACTCCCTCGGCGGCCACTACATCACCGCCGAGGACTCGGGTTCCAGCGAGGCCGACATGCGCGTCATCGCCGAGACGACCGACCACGTGGGCGGACTGGGCCATGGCGGCGTGTCCGGCGACCCGTCGCCCTTCACCGCCCACGGCGTCTTCTGCGCCCTGCGCAGCGCCGTTCGTCATGGCCTGGACCGCGACGACCTCACGGGCCTGCGGGTGGCCGTCCAGGGGGTCGGCCACGTGGGCGCGCACCTGGCCCGGCAGCTGCATGCGGCCGGCGCTCGCCTGGTGCTGACCGACGTGGACCGGGACGCCCTCATCCGGCTGGGCGAGGAGCTCGGGGCCGAGACCGTCGTGCCGGATGCCATCGTCGACGCCGACGTCGACGTCTTCGCCCCCTGTGCCATGGGCGCGGCCCTTACCCCCGAGGTGGTGGATCGCCTCAGGGCGCGGGTGGTGTGCGGGGCCGCCAACAACCAGCTGGCCCGCCCCGAGGTCGCCGACCGGCTGCTGGCGCGCGGCATCCTCTATACCCCGGACTACGTGGCCAACGCCGGCGGCGTCATCGAGATCGCTTGGCAGCGCCGCGGCGACTACCGTCGCGAGGATGTCATGAGCCACATCGAGGGCATCGGCCGTACCCTGGACGAGATCTTCGCCCGCGCCGCCCGGGAAGGTCGCAGCCCGGCACCGGTGGCCGACGACCTGGCCCGGGAACGCTTCCAGCCGAGCGCCTGAGTCCCGGGAGTCCGCCGGACCGAACGCCGAGCTAGCGGGACGCTCGGGGTTCGGCCGGCGGCTCCTCCGCCTCGCCGGCCCCGTCCTCCCCCGGGGGCGCGCCCGGCGAGGCCCCCTCCTCCGCGTCGCCGACGGGCGGCGACTTCTTCCAGCGGCTCGGCCGCCAGCGACCCTGCGCGGCCTGCCTGGCGGGCTCCTCCTCGAGCAGTTCGTGCCTGACCCGCACCGCGGTGTTGCGTGGAATCACCGCCTTCCCCCGGGCCACCAGATGGCACTTGGTCAGGGCCGCGCCGAACAGCAGGATCAGCGACGAGTAGTAGACCCACAGCAGCACGACCACGATGGAGCCGGCCGCGCCATAGGTGGAGGCCGTGGCCGTATACGTCAGGTAGGTGGCGATGGCCGAGCGACCGAGGGCGAACAGCAGTGCCGTCACCAGCGCGCCCACCAGGACGTCCCGCCAGGTCAGCACCACATCGGGCAGCACCCGGAAGATGGTCGCGAACAGCGCCGCCACCACCGCCAGCGACACCAGGAACTCGACCCCGGAGGTCAGGGCGCCGACGAACGGCAGCAGGTCATCGGCCGCCCGCAGCAGCGCCTTGACGACCACGCCGAGCGCCAGCGAGACGAGCATGATGAAGCCGATGGCCAGGACCACGGCCAGCGACAGCAGCCGCTGCTTGAGCAGGATCAGCAGGCTGTTGGTGCTGGGGCGGGCGGTGACCCCCCAGAGGCTGTTCAGGGAGTGCTGCATCTGGCCGAAGACGGTGGTCGCCCCGACCAGCAGGGCGCCGATGCCCAGCAGGGTCGGCCAGAGGCCCGAGGCCTCGATCCGCGACTGGGCCACCGCCTCCTGGATCGCCCGGGCGGCCCCCGGGCCCATGGTGTCCTGGAGCTGGGCGACGATCTGGCCCTGGGCGGCCTCCTCGCCCAGCACCAGCCCGATCACGGTCACCGCGATGATGATGGTGGGCGCCAGCGAGAACAGCGTGTAGAAGGCCAGCGACCCGGCATAGCTGAAGGCGTTGCGATCGACCCAGAGCCGGACGGCCTCCCGCACCACCCGAGCCCAGAATGCCAGATTCCGCTTGATCTCGTTCAACATCGGCTTTCCCCACAGTCCCTTGTCCGCTTCCAGCATACCGAAGGCTCGGCCCGCCTGCAGGCCGGGCGAGCGCCGGGCCATGGCCGCCGCGGCCGATTGCACGCCCCATGGCGGGTCACCATAATGGGCCTTTTTCCCTCGGAGCCCTGCCATGTGTCCGACCTCGGACGCCGATCCCGTCACTCCCGACTTCGACTGCCTCGTCTTCATCGGCCGCTTCCAGCCCCCCCATCTCGGCCACCTGGCGGTGATCCACGAGGCCCTCAAGCGCGCCCGCCAGGTGATCGTGCTGGTGGGGTCCGCCTGGCAGGCCCGTTCCCTGCGCAACCCCTGGCGCTTCGACGAGCGCCGCCGCATGCTGCGCAGCGCCTTCGACGAGGAGGACAACGCCCGCCTGGAGATCGTGCCGCTGCTCGACGCCCTGTACAACAACGATGTCTGGGTACGGGACGTGCAACGCAAGGTGCGTGACATCGCCTCCCCGAGCCATGCCCGGCTACCGCGCATCGGACTGATCGGCGCCAGCCGCGGCCAGTCCAGCTATTACCTGTCCCTCTTCCCGCAGTGGGAATCGGTCAGCGTGCCCATGGTGGACGGCATCTCGGCCAGCCAGATCCGCGAGCGACTGTTCCGCTCGCCCGCCGCCGCCACGGACTACGCCAGCACCGGCGCCTCCCATGACCTTCCCCCCGGGGTGGTCGAGGAGGTACGGGGCTTCTTCGGCACCGAGGCCTACCGTCAGCTGGTGGAGGAACAGCAGCTGCTGGATCAGTACCGGGAGGCCTGGGCGCAGGCGCCCTATCCCCCGATCTTCGTCACCGTCAACGCCGTGGTGGTGCAGTCCGGCCACGTGCTGCTGGTCAAGCGGACCGCCGCCCCGGGCAAGGGGCTCTACGCCCTGCCCGGCGGCTTCATCAATCCCCATGAACGGCTGCTGGACGCCTGCCTGAGGGAGCTGAGGGAGCGGGTGCGCCTCAAGGTGCCGGAGCCGGTGCTCAAGGGCTCGCTGCGCGGACAACGGCTGTTCGACGAGCCCCACCGCAGCTGGCGGGGCCGCACCCTGGCCGAGGCCTTCTACTTCGCCCTGCGCCCGGAGCAGCAATTGCCCCGCCTCAAGCCGGTCAAGGGCGGCGACCATGCCCGCTGGGTGCCGCTGGCCGACCTGGAGCCCGACGCCCTCTTCGAGGACCACTTCTTCATCATCCAGAACTTCCTGGGGCTGCCCGCCGACTTCAGCGAGCCCTGATCGAACAGGGCAGGAGTGCACGCCGGTATCGCCATGACGCCGCCAGGCATCGCGCAGCAGGCTGCGCTCCCACGAAGGGCTGCCTGGCGCCTCGAGGGAGCGCTCTTCAGAGCGCGAGCCGGTGCGTTAGCGGCGGTGGTATCGGGAGCCGGAAGGCCAGGCTCGTGGTGGATACGCTGAGGCTCATCCCCCTACCCCTGGAGGAAATCCCGCGGCAACTTCATCATCTGCCGCCACAGCTTCTCGACGCCCGGCTTGTGCACCAGGGAGCAGCGATAGAGGCGGATCTCCAGGGGCACGTCGTGCTTCGCGTCGCCGGCCCGCACCAGCCGGCCGCTCTTGAGCTCCTCGCGGATGCAGAAGTCCGGGATCCAGGCCATCCCCATCCCCTGCATGACCATGCCCTTCAGGCCCTCGGCCATGGCCGTCTCGTAGACGGTTCGCAGCCGCATGCGCAGCGGGTCGTTCTTGAGCAGCATGCGCACGCTGCGCCCGAGGAAGGCGCCCTGGGTATAGGCGAGGTAGGGCACGGAGTCGCTGCCCTCCAGCGGGAAGCGCGGCCGTCCCTGGTCATCGGGTAGGCAGACCGGCAGCATCTTGACCTGGCCGATGGAGAAGGAGGGAAAGACCTCGGCATCGAGCTGCATGCTGGCGTAGGGATCGTAGTAGGCCAGCATCAGGTCGCAGTTGCCCTCCCGCAGCACATGGATGGCATCGCCGACGTTCATCGCCACCAGGCGGGTCGGCAGCTCGCCGAGCCCCTTCTGCAGGCGCGAGATCCAGGGCGGATAGAAGCTCAGGGCCAGGGAGTGGGCGGCGACGATGTCGAGCGCCTCGTTGGCCATGGACAGGCCGCGCAGGTGGCCCAGGCTCTCGTTGAGCTGCTCGACGATGTTGCGGGCGGTGACCAGGAAGAGCTGGCCCTCCGGGGTGAGGTCCACCGGCGTGGTGGAACGATCGACCAGGGTCACGCCGACGGCCTGCTCCAGGGAGCGGATGCGCCGGCTGAAGGCCGGCTGCGTGACATGACGCTGGCGCGCCGAGGCGGAAAAGCTGCGGGTATTGGCCAGGGCGACGAAGTCTTCCAGCCACTTGGTCTCGAGGTTCACCACGACTCCCGATCACGAATGCATGAACGCCCCTCAGGAAGCGCTGATTTATGTCGCGAGCGACGAGAGGCTGGTCGCCGCCGGGACGGTACTCGAAGCGAAGCGGAGAGAACGTCCGAAGGACGGCCCCGCAGGGGCGAGAAGCCGTAGGCTTCGAGTCAACACCGGAGTTTACACGGCAGTAAATGAGGATGTTGACCGGGCTCGCGTGCGAGTACCGCCGGTGGCCAGGATATCGAGCGCAGCAATAAATCAGGGTTTCCCCACGGGGGCCGCCAGGTCGCTAATGTACCCCAGCCACGGCACGGACCCAAGTCACTGCATCGGCGCGAACAGATAGGCCGCCCGGGAGACGAGCTTGCGCCACAGGGGCCGCGAGGTGATCTCCTCCAGGGTCACGCGCCGACAGACGGCGAAGTCGCGCTCCAGCATCAGTCGCACCTCGGCGGCGAAGCGACGATCCGGCACGAAGGCGGTGACCTCGAAGTTGAGCCGGAAGGAGCGATTGTCCAGGTTCACGGTGCCGACGCAGGCGGCGGCCTCGTCGATGAGAATCACCTTCTGGTGCAGGAAGCCGGGCTGGTAGCGGTAGACCTTGACCCCGGCCCGCAGCATGTCCGGCAGGAAGGAAAAGGCCGACAGGAAGACCAGCAGGTGGTCGGGGCGCTCGGGCATCATGATCCGCACGTCCACCCCGCGCATGGCGGCCAGGCGCAGCGCGTCCTGCACGCTGCGATCCGGCACGAAGTAGGGGCTGGTGATCCAGAGCCGCTCCCGGGCACTGTGGATGGCATGCTGTACCAGCAGGCTGGCGGTCTCCAGGGGGTCGGCGGGTCCCGAGGGCACGATGACCACGTTCTGGCAGGCCTCGCAGGTCACCTGCGGCGTCCAGTCCAGGCGGATCACCTCCCCCGTCGCCCAGTGCCAGTCCTCCCAGAAGGCCTCCTGGAGGCCCAGCACGCTGGGCCCGGTCAGCTTGAGGTGGGTGTCGCGCCAGTGGCCATGCCGGGCATCCTCGCCCAGGTACTCGACCCCGACGTTGAGTCCGCCGACCCAGCCCTCGCGGCCGTCCACCACGGCGATCTTGCGATGATTGCGGAAGTTGAGCTGGAAGCGATGCCGGAGCCCACGGGAGGAATGGAAGGCACTGACCGCCACGTCGGCCTCGCGGAGGTCCCGCAGGTAGCGCTCCGGCAGGGCGTGGCAGCCGATCTCGTCATACAGGAAACGCACCCGCACGCCTCGCTCGGCGGCGGCCTGCAGGTGTCGCTTGAGTCGGGCGCCCAGGTCGTCGTCGCGGACGATGAAGAACTGGATCAGGATGTAGTCCTCCGCGGCCTCGATTCCCGCGAACAGGCTGTCGAAGGTCGCCTGGCCGTCGACCAGCAGCTCGGCGCGATTGCCGCTGGTCAGCGGCATCATCGCCAGCTTCTCCACCGCGAGGACGTCCGCCTCCCGGGCCCCGGCCAGGTAGGGCGATACCCGGTCCCGATAGCGCGCCAGGACACGGCGCAGCACGGTGTCGCGCTCGCCCCGGGCCGAGACGTAGCCATAGAAGCGCGGTCGCCCGAACACCCAGAAGGCGGGCACCGCCAGGTAGGGCATGGCGACCAGCGAGATGATCCAGGCGATGGCGCCCTGGGAGGTGCGCGCCGACATCAGCGCCTGCACGGCCGAAAGAACGCCGAGCACATGGGTCAGCAGGATCAGCAGGCCAAGCAGCCAGGAGGTCATGGGTCTCCCCGTTCCGTGGGATGCGACGGGCGGCGCCCCCAGCATACCCGTAACGAGGACGGCCCCGCCAGTTGGCGGGGCCGTCTCGTCGAGCCACCGCCATCGAGCCGACGGGGGCAGCGGGGACAGGCGTGTCCGGGATCAGGCGCGCTCGGCGATGATCTCCTTCCACTTGGCCGGCCCGGTCTGGTGGACCGAGGTGCCGGCACTGTCGACGGCCACGGTCACCGGCATGTCCTCCACCTCGAACTCGTAGATGGCTTCCATGCCCAGGTCCTCGAAGCCCACCACTCGGGAGCGCTTGATCGCCTGGGCGACCAGGTAGGCGGAGCCGCCCACGGCCATCAGGTAGACGGCCTGGTTGTCGCGGATCGCCTCGATGGCCGCGGGACCGCGCTCGGCCTTGCCGACCATGCCCAGCAGGCCGGTCTCCTCGAGCATGGTGCGAGTGAACTTGTCCATGCGGGTCGCGGTGGTGGGACCGGCCGGGCCGACCACCTCGTCGCCCACCGGATCCACCGGGCCCACGTAGTAGATGAAGCGGCCCTTGAGATCCACCGGCAGCGCCTCTCCCTTGGCCAGCATGTCGACCATGCGCTTGTGGGCGGCATCCCGGCCGGTCAGCAGCTTGCCGGTGAGGAGCAGGGTATCGCCGGGCTGCCAGGTCCGGACCTCCTCCGGGGTCACCTCGTCGAGGTTGACGCGCTTGACGTCGCCGCCGGCCTCGCGGGTGATCTCCGGCCAGTCCTCGAGCTTCGGCGCCGGCAGCGCGGCCGGGCCGGTGCCGTCCAGGGTGAAGTGGGCGTGGCGGGTGGCGGCGCAGTTGGGGATGATCGCCACCGGCTTGTTGGCGGCGTGGGTCGGGTAGTCCTTGACCTTGATGTCGAGCACCGTGGTCAGCCCGCCCACGCCCTGGGCGCCGATGCCGGTCTTGTTGACCTTGTCGTAGAGTTCCAGGCGCAGCTCCTCGGCGCGATTGGACGCCCCGCGGGCCTGCAGCTCCTGGATGTCGATGGGCTCGAGCAGCGACTCCTTGGCGAGCTCCATGGCCTTCTCGGCGGTACCGCCGATGCCGATCCCGAGCATGCCGGGCGGGCACCAGCCGGCGCCCATCTTGGGCACTTGCTCGAGCACCCAGTCGACCACGCTGTCGGAGGGGTTGAGCATGGCGAACTTGGACTTGGCCTCGCTGCCGCCGCCCTTGGCCGCCACGTGCACCTCGACGGTGTCGCCGGGCACCAGCTTGTGGTGGATGACCGCTGGGGTGTTGTCGCGGGTATTGGCACGCTTGCCGTCCGGATCGGCCAGCACCGAGGCGCGCAGCACGTTGTCCGGCAACCGGTAGGCGCGGCGCACGCCCTCGTTGATCATGTCGTCGAGGCTCATCTCGGTCTCGAAGCGCACGTTCATGCCCACGTGGACGAAGACGGTGACGATGCCGGTGTCCTGGCAGATCGGGCGATGGCCGGTGGCGCACATCCGCGAGTTGATCAGGATCTGGGCGATGGCGTCCCTGGCCGCGGGGTTCTCCTCGCGCTCGTAGGCCGCCGCCATGGCGTCGATGAAGTCCTTGGGGTGGTAGTAGGAGATGTACTGCAGGGCATCGGCGACGCTCTGGATGAGGTCATCCTGGCGGATCACGGTCATGGACAAGACGCTCCTTGGTGGGTCGACACGCCCGCTTCTGGATCGGCCGTCGGCCGGTGGCGGGCTCGAACGGGGCCGGATTATAGCGCACTTGCCCCGCCCTCGGCAGCGCGTCCTCCCCGCGCCCTTGGTCGTAGCCGATGAAGGCCTGAAGAGATAACGGTATAAATGCGGCGCATCCGGTCACCCGAGGCCTGGCCCGGCTCGGGTGACCGGATCCTCCGGCTCAGGCCTGGCCCAGCGCCAGCCGGCGTTCCTTCAGCTCGAGGAGCCGATCGCGCAGCCGGGCGGCCTCCTCGAACTCCAGGTTCTGGGCGGCCTCGTGCATGGCGTCCTCGAGCCGCGTGATCTCTCGCACCAACTCCTCCGGCCCCAGGTCCTCCGGATCGTAGACGGCGGCGCCCTCGGCCACCTTGCGCTCGGTCCTGCGCCCCTTGCCCCTGCGCCCCGGCGCCTCGCCCGCCTCGAGGATGTCGGCCACCGAACGGCTGACCGTCTCGGGCACGATGCCATGGGCCTCGTTGTGGGCGATCTGCTTGGCACGACGCCGCTCGGTCTCGTCGATGGCCCGGCGCATGGAGTCGGTGACCCGATCGGCGTAGAGCACGGCCTTGCCGTGGGCGTTGCGCGCGGCCCGGCCGATGGTCTGGATCAGCGAGCGCTCGTTGCGCAGGAACCCTTCCTTGTCGGCGTCGAGGATGGCCACCAGCGAGACCTCGGGGATGTCCAGCCCCTCGCGCAGCAGGTTGATGCCCACCAGGACGTCGAACTTGCCGAGTCGCAGGTCGCGGATGATCTCCACCCGTTCCACGGTGTCGATGTCGGAGTGCAGGTAGCGCACCCGGACGTCGTGCTCGTCCAGGTACTCGGTGAGGTCCTCCGCCATGCGCTTGGTCAGGGTGGTGACCAGCACCCGCTCCTCCGCCGCGGCCCGGGTCCGGATCTCGGAGAGCAGGTCGTCCACCTGGGTCGAGGCCGGACGCACCTCGAGCTCGGGATCCAGCAGCCCGGTGGGCCGCACCACCTGCTCCACCACCTGACCGGCATGCTCGGCCTCGTAGGGTCCCGGGGTGGCCGAGACGAAGACGGTCTGCGGACAGATGCGCTCCCATTCCTGGAAGGTCATCGGCCGGTTGTCCAGCGCCGAGGGCAGCCGGAAGCCGTATTCCACCAGCGTTTCCTTGCGCGAACGGTCGCCCTTGTACATGCCGCCCACCTGGGGAACGCTGACGTGGGACTCGTCGATGAACAGCAGGGCATCGGCGGGCAGGTAGTCGAAGAAGGTCGGCGGCGGCTCGCCCGGGGCTCGTCCGGACAGGTAGCGGGAGTAGTTCTCGATGCCGTTGCAGTACCCCAGTTCCAGCATCATCTCGATGTCGTACAGCGAGCGCTGCTCGAGGCGCTGGGCCTCCACCAGCCTGTCGTGCCGGCGCAGCCAGGCCAGACGCTCGGCGAGCTCCTCCTTGATGGCATCGATGGCGCCGAGGATCGTCTCCCGCGGCGTCACGTAGTGCGATTTGGGGTAGATGGTCATGCGCGGCACCTTGCCGCGGGACTCGCCGGTCAGCGGATCGAAGAGGCTGATGGCATCGATCTCGTCGTCGAACAGCTCGACCCGCACCGCCTCGTCCTCGGCGTCCGCCGGGAAGATATCGATGACGTCGCCCCGCACCCGATAGGTACCGCGCTTGAAGTCCATGTCGTTGCGCGTGTACTGCAGCTCCGCCAGGCGGCGCAGGAAGGAACGCTGGTCGATCAGCTCCCCCCGGGTGAAGTGCAGGCGCATCTTGAGGTACTGGTCCGGATCGCCCAGGCCGTAGATGGCCGATACCGAGACCACGATCAGGGCATCGCGGCGCTCCAGCAGCGCCTTGGTCGCCGAGAGCCGCATCTGCTCGATGTGGTCGTTGATCGAGGCATCCTTCTCGATGAAGGTGTCCGAGGACGGCACATAGGCCTCGGGCTGGTAGTAGTCGTAGTAGGAGACGAAGTACTCCACGGCGTTGTCGGGGAAGAACGCCTTGAACTCACCGTAGAGCTGGGCCGCCAGGGTCTTGTTGGGCGCCATGACGATGGTCGGGCGCTGCAGGCGTTCCACCACGTTGGCCATGGTGTAGGTCTTGCCCGAGCCGGTGACCCCCAGCAGGGTCTGGTGGGCGAGCCCGGCCTCGAGACCGTCGACCAGGCCCTGGATGGCCGTGGGCTGGTCCCCGGCGGGCCGGTATCTGGACTGGAGTCGGAACGGCTTGCTCATGCGGCTCTCCCCTGTCTTGCCGGCCGGGTGCGCCCCGGCCGCTCAGCGCTGCCGGCGAGTGGTGATCTCCACGGTGGACGTGGTCATCAGGCGGTGGATGGGACACTTGTCGCTGATCTCCTCGAGACGGGCGCACTGCGCTTCGTCGAGATCGCCGTGGAAGGTCATGGCCACGTCGAGTCGATAGACCCCGTGTCGCTCGTCGCGTTCATCGCGGCGGACCACCACGCTCACGCCCTCCAGGGGCCACTCCTTGCGCCGGGCGTACATCTGGGCGGTGATCGCCTTGCAGGCCCCCAGGGAAAGGTCGAGGTAGTCGTGGGGATCCGGGGCGCTGCCCTCGCCGCCGAAGGCCTCGGGCACGTCGACGAAGAGATCCTCGGCACTCTCGAGCTCGACCCGCTGGCGCAGGACCCGATCGCGTTCGCTGGTGATCCGGATGGGCGGGGGCATCAGGCCACCTCGATGCCGAGCTTCAGGGCCTGGATCGCCTGGATCAGCGCCTCGCGGCGGACCCGGCCGTCGACCTCGGCCCCGTGGCGCCCCACCTCGACACTCTCGACGCCGTCGAGCATCATCAGGGCGGTGGTGATGCGGTTGACCTGGTCGGCGTTCTCAACGCCCTTGAAGCTCAGGGACTGGTGGGCCATGCGGCGCCTCCTGGTGGCTGGGTTCGGACGGGCCCGAGTCTAGCATGGCGTCCCGGCCGCCGGCAGCGGTTGCATTGCCGCCACGCCGCCCGCATCTCTCGAGTACGACACAAGGACCAGACAAGGAACCCCTACATGACTGACTGGATCGCCCGTCTCGGGGGCCGCCGGGAGCACGACGACCGTGTCGCCTTCGACACGCCCGAGCCGGCCCGCCGGGCCATGGATGCCACCGTGATGACGCCGCTGATCCATCTGGGCGTCCTCGACGTCGAGGGCGAGGACGCGAAACGCTTCCTCCAGGGCCAGACCAGCGCGCAGGTCTCCCTGGCCGACGGCGACTTCGCCCCCCTGACCTGTTTCTGCACCCCCAAGGGCCGTGTGCTGGCCAACGCCCAGCTGTGGCGGGTCGCCGAGGGGCGCTACCGGCTGCTGATGCACCGCAGCCTGGTGACGCGGCTCCATGACCATCTCAAGAAGTTCGCGGCGTTCTACAAGGCGGAGCTGACCCCGCGCCCGGACCTGGCGCTGCTCGGCCTGATCGGCCGGGAGGCCCCGGCGGTGGCCGAGGTGCGTCTCGACGCGATGCCGCCGGCCGTCTGGCACCAGGCGGAGGGCGATGACCTGCAACTGCTCGCCCATCCCGGTCCCCGGTCCCGGTTGCTGGCCTGCCTGCCCGTCGAACGGGTCGCGGCCGTCTGGGAGGCCCTGGCCGCCCAGGCCGAGCCGGTCGGCAACGCCGTCTGGTGCCTGCACGACATCCAGGCCGGCCTCGCCTGGCTGACCGCCGACCAGGCCGATGCCTACCTGCCGCAGATGCTCAACTGGGAGGCCCTGGGGGGCATCAGCTTCAAGAAGGGCTGCTACACGGGGCAGGAGGTGGTGGCCCGGGCCCACTTCCGCGGCCAGGTCAAGAAGCGCCTGGTGCGTGGCCAGCTCGACGGGGCCCTGCTGCCCGAGCCGGGCAGCGCCATCGAGGACGCCGACGACAGGCGTCTCGGCGAGGTGCTGAGCGCCGAGCTCGATGCCTATGACCAGGCGGAGGTGCTGGCGGTGATCGGCACCCGGGAGCCGGTGGAGCCGCTGCGGGTGGCCGGCCAGAAGCTCAAGCGCCTCCAGCTGCCCTACCCCCTGGAGCGGGTCGACCCGGAGACCCTCGCCGCCAAGGCCTGATGCCGGCTTCAGCGCTCAATGCCAAACGTCGGGCACGATGAGCGCCGGGGACAAGGCGACGCGAGGGTCTTTTGACCAGGGGCGAGGCGGAAGGAGAAGCACATCCGGGGGATGTTCTTCCCGCCGAGCGGATTGGCCACGGATGGCCAACCCCGGGCCTGCAAGCGGCGCAGGATGCAAGAGCGCTGCAGGGCAAAAGTAGCGCCCAAGGAAGGGTTTACAGCGCCCTCGCAATGGTCCGGCACCCCGGGGGCTTGTCGCCGGGAAAGCTCATCTCCTTGCCGATGTTGACGAAGCCTTAGAGTCCCGGGCCGAACAGCCGGCCGGCGGTGGCGGTGCTGTCCCGAGCCACCCGCGCCGGCGTCTGCCCGCGCAGGCCGGCGACCACCCGGCACACCTCCGCCACCCGGGCCGGCTCGTTGCGTTCCCCCCGGTGACCGGCCAGGGGCATGTCGGGGCTGTCGGTCTCCAGCACATAGCCGTCGTCCGGCAGCGCCGCCACGGCGCGACGGAGCCGCCGGGCCCGGTCATGGGTCACCGCGCCGCCGAGCCCCACCACGAAGCCCAGGTCGAGGAAGGCCTTCGCCTGCTCGGGCGAGCCGGCGAAGGCATGGATCAGGCCGCCGGCGGGGGGCGCCAGCTGGCGCAGACGCTTGGCGACCCGATCGTTGGCCCTCACGCAGTGGATGACCAGCGGCAGGCCGCGATCCCGCGCCAGGCGCAGCTGGGCGTCGAACAGTCGCCACTGGGCGCTCAGGCTGTCGGCGAACCGGGCGTCGATGCCGCACTCCCCTAGCGCCACCACCCCGGGGTGGGCGTCCAGGGCCGCCGCCAGCGCCTCGACGTCGTCTTCCCGATGCTCGGCCATGAAGTAGGGATGCAGTCCCAGGCAGACATCGACCTCGTCGCGGCCGCCCAGCGCCAGCACGCGGTCCCAGTGTCGCCGGACGGTGCCCGGTACCACGAGGCGCCCGACCCCCGCCGCCCGAGCCCGGGCGAAGACCGCCTCGCGATCGGCGTCGAAGTCGGGAAAGTCCAGATGGCAATGGGCGTCGATGAGCATAGGGAAAAGCTACAAGGAGCAAGCTACAAGCTGCAAGGCAGCGTGGCCGGCTACAAGGGGGTTCCTTGTAGCTCGGCGCTTGCAGCTTGTAGCTCCGGGCGAAGCCCGGTCAGTGCTCTCGGGTCGGCTGGAAGCGAATCTCCGGCCAGCGCTCCTGGGTCATCTGCAGGTTGACCCGGGTCGGGGCGATGTAGGTCAGGTAGCCACCGCCGTCGATGGCGAGGTTCTGGCTGGCCTTGCGCTTGAAGTCCTCGAGCATCCTGGGATCGTCGCAGTACACCCAGCGGGCGGTCTGGACGTTGACGCCCTCGTAGAGGCAGTCGACCTTGTACTCCTGCTTGAGGCGGTGGGCCACCACGTCGAACTGCAGGGTACCCACGGCGCCGAGGATCAGGTCGTTGTTGTCCAGCGGCATGAACACCTGGGTGGCGCCTTCCTCGGAGAGCTGCTGCAGGCCCTTCTGCAACGCCTTCATCTTCAGCGGGTCCTTGAGGCGCACCCGCTTGAACAGCTCCGGCGCGAAGTGCGGGATGCCGGTGAAGCGCATGTCCTCGCCCTGGGTGAAGGTATCGCCGATCTGGATGGTGCCGTGGTTGTGCAGGCCGATGATGTCACCGGGCCAGGCCTCCTCGACATGGGCGCGATCCGAGGCCATGAAGGTCAGGGCGTCCGCGATCTTCACGTCCTTGCCGATGCGCACGTGGCGCATCTTCATGTTCTTCTCGTACTTGCCCGAGCAGACCCGCAGGAAGGCGATGCGATCCCGGTGGTTGGGGTCCATGTTGGCCTGGATCTTGAACACGAAGCCGGTGAAGGTGCCGTCCTCGGCCTCCACGGTGCGCCGGTCGGTCTCCCGGGGCTGGGGGGAAGGGGCGTACTCGACGAAGCCGTCGAGCATCTCGCGGACCCCGAAGTTGCCCATGGCCGTCCCGAAGTACACCGGGGTCAGCTCGCCGCGCAGGTAAGCCTGATGGTCGAAGGCATGGGAGGCGCCGCGCACCAATTCCACCTCCATGCGCAGCTCCTCGGCGGCCTCCTCGCCCAGCACCGTGTCGACCTCGGGATTGTCGAGGCCCTCGATCCGCCGGTCGTCGGGGATGCGATTGCCCTGCCCCTGGGTGTAGAGATGGATGACGTCGTCGTAGAGGTGATAGACCCCCTTGAAGTGGCGGCCCATGCCGATGGGCCAGGTCATGGGCGCGCACTGGATGTTGAGCACCTCCTCGACCTCGTCCATGACCTCGATGGGGTCGCGGATGTCGCGATCCATCTTGTTGACGAAGGTGAGGATGGGGGTGGTGCGCAGTCGGCAGACCTCCATCAGTTTGATGGTGCGGTCCTCGACGCCCTTGGCGCCGTCGATGACCATCAGCGCCGAGTCCACCGCCGTCAGGGTGCGATAGGTGTCCTCGGAGAAGTCCTCGTGGCCCGGGGTGTCGAGCAGGTTGACGACGCGCCCCCCGTAGGGGAACTGCATCACCGAGGTGGTCACCGAGATGCCGCGCTCCTGCTCCATCTTCATCCAGTCGGAGGTGGCATGGCGATCGTCTCGCTTGCTCTTCACCGAGCCCGCCATCTGGATGGCGTTGCCGAACAGCAGCATCTTCTCGGTGATGGTGGTCTTGCCCGCGTCGGGGTGACTGATGATGGCGAACGTGCGTCGAAGCCCGGTTTCGTGGGCCTGGTTGGATTGGGACATTGCGTCTCGTCGCTGATTGGTACGGTCCCGCGCCGCGCGTGTCGGCCGGGAGGGATCGGTATCGGTGCCCCGATTGTACCTTCAGCCCGGGACGCTGTCGCCGGGTCACGCCGGCGCGGGCCCCCGCGGAGGGCTGGGCGCCCGTCGAGGTCGACGGATCGTCGCGAGACGCTCGGATGTCGCGTCGGGTGGTTCGGCCTGAGGAGGCGAATCGCCCGGGATTCAACGAATCGGATCGAATGACATTGGCCGAAAGACCGGGTGTCGGATCGGCGTTACGTCCGACAGGCGCCTAGATGGCGGCTCCGAGGGCGAGCCCCAGCTTCTCGACGACGAAGTCGAACACACGCTGGTCTTCGATGTCGTCGACCTCGACGGCCAGGATGGTCAGCGCCAGGATGTCGTCGCCCCGGCGACCCTCATGCAGGGGGAAGAGTCGCCGATTGGACTGCAGCATCAGGAAGAGCCCCCGGCGTGGGTCCACCCCGACGCCCCGCAGTCCCTCGCCCCGGGGAACGACGAAGACCACGTCGGGGGGCGCTGCCCGGCGGTGATGGAGATGGTGCAAGGGTAGCCGCTCGACCTGTACATGACACATGTGACTGCCTCCGGCTCTACCGCGCCAATGGGACCTATACCATAGTCCAAAGGAGGGAGAGTGGTGGCCAGGAAGCGGATGAAAATTTTGCGTCCTCGGGGATCTCGAACAGCGGTCGATATCCGACTCGGGACGCCTTCGGTACCGCGTGGGTCAAGCCTCCGGCGGGTCGCAGGCCGCCAGGCTGTCCGCCAGGGCTCGCTCCCATCGCGGGTCGCGCTGCCCGCAGACCACGAAGCTGGGATTGAGCAGGGACTCCCCGCGGTTGCAGCGCAACGGGCGCAGGGTGCGCGCCTCCAGCACCTGGCCGCCGGCGGCGGTCACCACGGCCTGGGCGGCGGCGGTGTCCCATTCACAGGTCGGCGCCAGGCGCGGATAGAGATCGGCGCCGCCCTCGGCCACGCGGCACAGCTTCAGAGAGCTCCCGAGGGACACCCGCTCATGGCGGGGCAGGCGCGCACAGAAGCCCTCGAAGGCCTCGACCCCGTGCACCCGGCTGCCGACCACCCGCCAGGGGCGGAGGTCGGGATCGGGCAGGGGGCGGACCCGGATGGACCAGCATCCCGCGGCGTCGAGCCGCACCGCCCCCTGGCCGAGCTGGCCGTACCAGAGGATCCCCGGCACCGGGGCATGGACGATCCCGAACACCGGCACGCCCTCCTCCACCAGCGCCAGGTTGAGGGTGAACTCGCCGTTGCGCCGGACGAACTCCTTGGTGCCGTCCAGGGGATCGACCAGCCAGTAGCGATGCCAGGCGCGGCGAGTGGCGTAGGGAACCTCGGCCGATTCCTCGGAAAGCACCGGCACCTCGGGCGTCAGGCCGGCCAGCAGGGCCGTGAGGGCCCGATGGGCGGCCAGGTCGGCCTCGGTCAGCGGACTCTCGTCGGCCTTGGTCTCGACCTCGAAGGGGCGCCGATACACGGCGAGGACCTCCTCGCCGGCCGAGCGCACGCCCTCCAGCAGGGCTTCCCGCAACCGGGGGGAGACGAAGGGGCGCATCGGAGAACCCTCGGCCTTCACCAGGGGAGCCGTTCGCCGTTGCTGTGCCAGAAACCGCCACTGGTTTCCAGGTTCAGCTCGGCGATACGCGCGGCCAGCCCGTCGGCGGCCTGCTCGGGGCTGATCAGGCCGCCGAAGTTCACCATCCGGGTCTGTACGTACCCCGGGTGCAGCTGCGCCACGGCGATGCCACGGGGCGCCAGGTCCACGGCCAGGGACTTGCCGAAGGCGTTGAGGGCGGCCTTGGAGGCCCGATAGCCGTAGCGCCCCCCCGAGTCGTTGTCGGCGATGGAGCCCATGCGGCTGGTGATGTTGGCGATCTTGGCGCCTTCCCCCAGGCAGGGCAGCAGCGCCTCCACCACCCTCAGGGGCGCATAGGCGTTGACCTCCATCTGGGCCCGGATGGCCTCGAAGTCGAGCGCGCCGAGCGTCTCGTCGTGCAGCATGCCGGCGTTGTTGATCAGCAGGTCCAGGGACTCGCCCTGCAGATCCTCCGCCAGCCGGGCGACGTCCTCGGGGCGGGTCACATCGATGCCTTCGATGACCCGGTTCGCCGCCTCGGCGAGCTCGAAGGAGGCCTCGCGGCAGACGCCGATGACCTGCCAGCCCTCGCCGCGATAGTGGCGGGCCAGGGCCAGGCCGACGCCGCGGTTGGCGCCGGTGATCAGTACCGTGGATGACATGGCATCTCCTTGGGGAAGGTGTCTGGCGGCCCCGAGGGGCCAGGGTCTTGAGGATAGTCGAGGGGCGACCCGCGAGGACAGGGCCGGCGCTTACCCCGGGGCCGTGGCGTCGGCCTCGGACCGCCCCAGCCGGGCCCGCAGGTGCTCCAGGTAGCTGAGCAGCACGGGGATCACCGCCAGCACCAGCAGGGTCGAGAGCCCCAGGCCGAAGGCGATGGAGACCGCCATGGGGATCAGGAACTGAGCCTGCAGCGAGGTCTCGAACAGCAGCGGCGTGAGGCCGCCGATGGTGGTGAGCGACGTGAGCAGCACCGCCCTGACCCGCTGCACCACCGCCTCGTTGAGGGCGGCATCGATGGCAAGCCCCTGGCGGCGCTGCTGGCGGTAGAAGCTCACCAGGATGATGGCGTTGTTGACCACGATGCCGGAGAGGCCGAATAGGCCGAACAGCGACAGCATGGTCAGGTCGAGCCCCATCAGCCAGTGGCCAAGCAGGGCCCCGACCAGCGCCAGCGGAATGATCGCCATGACGATCAGCGGCAGGCTCCAGGAGGCGAACACCCAGGCCAGCACCACATACATCAGGGCGAGGCCGACCACCAGCCCCATGCGCATGTCCGCGAAGGTCTCCCGCTGGTCGGCGGCGCGCCCCTCGAAGCTGTAGCGAACGCCGTGCTGGCGCATCAAGGCAGGCAGCACCGAGGCCTCCAGGGCGGCGAGGACGCGATCCGGTGTGCTGACCTCGGCGTCCACCTGGGCGGTGACCTCCACGGCCAGCCGACCGTCGGCATGGCGCAGCGCCTCGAACCCCTGGCGATGGTCCAGGGTCATGACCTGGTCCAGGGGCACGAAGCGGCCATCGGGGGTGCGCACGGTGAGCCGCGCCAGGGTCGCCAGCCGCTCGCGCTGATCCCGCGGCAGCAGCACCCGGACCTCGATCTCGTCGCGTCCGTCCTGGTAGACCTGCACCAGGCGGCCATCGAAGGCGGCCCGCAGCTGGCGGCCGAGCTCCCGGGTGGTGAGTCCCAGCGCCTCGCCGCGCGGATTGACCCGGTAGATCAGCTGCTCGCGGCCCCAGGGCATGTCGTCCGTGGTGTCGAGCACTCCGGGCAGCTCCTGCAGGGAGCGGGCCAGGTCCTCCGCGGCCCGCTTGAGGCTCTCGGCGGACTCGCCGGTCAGGCGCACGTTGACGTCGGCCCCCGGCGGACCGGCGGTCCGCTCGGTGATGCTCAGGGTCTCCAGGCCCGCCGGGAGGGCCAGGCGCTCGCGCCAGGCACGAATGAAGTCGGCGTTGCGCACGTCGCGATCGTCGGAGGGCACCAGCTCCACCATGATCGAACCGAGATTGTCGCCGCTGCGGGCGGCGGCGCCCTCGGCGAGCACGGCGCCATGGCGCGTCACGGCATGGGCCACCAGGCCCCCGCCCAGGGCGGTATCGGTGGCCTCGAGGCTCGCCTGCAGGCGCTCCAGGAAGGCATCGACTCGCTCGCGGTCGGTGCCGGCCACGAAGCTGGCGTTGGCGTAGAGCACCTGGGGCTCCGGGGTGGGGAAGAAGTTGAAGGCCAGTCGCCCCCCGACCAGCAGCCCCAGGGTGAACAGCACCACCGCCACCGCGGCGGCGAGCGTCGCGGCGCGATGGCGCAGGGTCAGGGCCGAAAAGCGCCGACAGGGCCCCTCGCGAAAGGCATCGAAGGCGGCCTCGAAGCGTCCCCGGACCCGGGCCAGCGGATGGCGCCCCTCGCCGCGGCCGGGAAGGAAGGCGTTGCGCAGGTGCGCGGGGAGCACCACGAAGCATTCCAGCAGCGAGGCGACCAGCACGCAGATCATCACCATGGGGATGTCGCCCAGGATGCTGCCGATCACGCCGCCCACCATCAGCAGCGGCATGAAGGCCGCCACCGTGGTCAGCGACGAGGCCACCACCGGCCACAGCATCCGCTTCGCCGCCCCCTCGGAGGCGTGGCGCGGTGCCTCCCCCTGGCGGAAATGGGCGTCGGCATCCTCGCCCACCACGATGGCGTCGTCGACGATCACGCCCAGCGCCATGATCAGGGCGAACAGGGAGAGCATGTTCACCGAGCCGCCGATGACCCAGAACACCGTCATCGCCCCGAGGAAGGCGGTGGGAATGCCCACCGCCACCCAGAACGCCACCCGCCCCGGGAGGAAGAAGTAGAGCAGCCCCAGCACCAGCAGCAGGCCGCCCAGTCCATTGTCGACCAGCAGACCGATGCGCTCGGCGATGAGCTGCCAGGTCTGGTCGTGCACCTCGAGCGTGACCGTGGGCGGCAGCCGGGACCGCGTCTCGTCCAGCCAGCCCGCCAGCGCCTCGGCGGCGGCCAGGGAATTGCCGGCCTCGTCGCGCTGCAGCAGCAGTTCCACCGCCGGCCGCCCGGCCTGGCTGAGGGTCACCTGGCCGGCCCGGGGTTCCTGGCGAATGGTGGCGATGTCCCCCAGGCGCAGCTGGACCCGATCGCTGCTGAGGATCGGCAGCTCCGCGAACCCGGCCGGGGTCCGCCGCTGTTCCACGGCCCGCAGTTCCCGGGTGCTGTCCCGTTGACCCAGCAGCCCGGCGGGCAGGTCCCGGGACATCAGGTCGACGCGCTCGGCGATCTCGTCCAGGCCGAGCTGCAGGCCCTGGAGACGTTCCACGGGCACCTCGATGCTGATCTGCTGTTCCGGCAGCCCCTGGGTCTCCACCCGGTCGATGCCCGCCTGGAGCAACTCGTCCTCGAAGCGATGCGCCAGGCGTCGCAGCTCCTCGGCGGCCACCTCGCCATGGATCAGCAGGCGCGCCACCGGCTCGTAGCGGGCCACGCGGTTGACGCGGGGCGCCTCGGCCTGGGCCGGCAGGCTGGTGAAGTCCTCGACCCGCTGGCGCACGTCGTCCAGGGCGAGCACCGGGTCGGTGCCCTCGCGAAACTCCAGGGTGATGCTGGACACGCCCTGGGCCGAGGTGGAGGTCATGCGCTTGAGCCCGTCGAGGCTGCGCAGGCGCTGTTCCAGGGGCACGGTGATGCCCTGCTCGATGTCCTCGGCGGCGGCGCCGGTCCAGACGGTGCGCACACCGATCACGTCCAGCGCGAAGTCGGGGAAGAACTGGATGTTCATGCGCGCCAGCCCCAGGATCCCGCCCAGCAGCATCACCAGCATCACCAGGTTGGCCGCGACCCGGTGATGGACGAAGAACCCCAGCGCCCCCCGGCGACGGCTCATGCTCCCTCCCCGGCATCTGCGTCCGCGACCTCGACCCGAAGCCCGTCCAGGGCATTGGGCAGGTGGGTGATGATCACCGCCTGGCCATCCGAGAGGGCGTCATCGCTGACCAGCACCCAGCTCTCGCCGTCCGGTCCCGGGACCTCCCCGTGCCGGGTCACCTGCAGGCGCCGCATGCGACCGGCATCGTTGCGCAGGTAGAGCACGTCGTCCCCGTAGAGGGCACTGGGCGGCACGGCCAGGGCGGCCGCCACCGTCGGCCGGCGGAGCCGGACGTCCACCAGCTGGCCCGGCTGGAGCCCGGCCGGCGCGCCGACCACGCGCAGGATGGCCTCGGTGCCGCCCGGCCGGCTGGCGCCGGCGAAGCCGGCCAGGCGGAACCGCGTCCCCTCGCCACGGGCGATCAGCCGGCGCCCGTCATCGAGCGCCTGCTGCAGCTCGGCGAGATGGGCGTTGGGCACCAGGGCGCGCAGCTCCAGGCCTTGCCGGGGATAGACCGTGAGCAACTCGGCCCCGGTCGCCACCCGCTCCCCGGGCGCCGCCCTGAGGTCGGTGACGACCCCGTCGAAGGGCGCCGTGACCCGGGCCCGAGCGGCATCGCGCCGGGCCTCGGCGAGGCCCGCCTCGGCCTCGGCCAGGCCGGCCTCGAGCCGCGCTCGGCGAGCGGGGGCTTCGGCCAGGGCGGTCTGGCGGGCATTGACGGTGATCCGGGCCCGGGCCAGGGCATCCCGGGCGTCGTCCAGGGCCGACGACGAGGCCAGGTTGCGCTCGACGAGCGACTCGGTGCGCGCATGGCGACGTCGGGCGTTGTCGAGCAGCTCCCGTTCGCGGGCCAGCGCGGCCTCGTCCCGCTCGCGGCGAACCCGCTCCGCCTCGAGCTGGGCCGTCAGGTCGGCGACCCGGGCCCGGGCCCGAGCCAGCAGGGGCGCCACGTCGGCGTCGTCGAGGGCTACCAGCAGCTCCCCCTGCGTCACCCGCTGGCCTTCGCGCACCGGCCGCTCGGCCACCCTGGCCGTGAGCGACGCCGTGACGGTGACCGACTCCGGCGCCACGATCTCGCCGTAAAGCGGCAGCCTCGGCGCGTGTTCGCCCAGCGCCACCCGTCGGGTCTCCACCCGCCAGCTGCGCTCCTGGGGGACCACCGTCTGGGGCTCGGGTCGGGTGGCCCGCAACCCGAGGAAGGCGGCCAGCCCCAGGGCCAGGATCAGCAAGGGGATCAGCAGTCGTCGCATCTCAAGACGCCCGTCGTCGAATTCGCGATCTCCAATATACAGGTCCGGGGGCGCATCGGCAGCCGGGCGACACGATGCCGCGGGGCGGCACCGCCCGTCGCGATCGGTTATCATCGCCCGCAACCTGCACCGCGGAGTCCCCATGCAAGCCGCCCTGCCCCTGCCGCTGTCCACCCCCAACCGCAACCTGGTCCGGCTGACCATCGTGCGCGGGATCACCTGGACCGGCTTCCTGGCCGGGATCATCATCGGCGTGGAGGGGCTCGGCTTCGCCCTGGACCTGCCGGCCGTGATCGGCGTGATCCTGGTGATGGGGCTGATCAACGTCGGCACCTGGTGGCGACTGGGTCGACCCCGGGCGGTGACCCACCGCGAGTACCTGGCCCACCTGCTGGCCGACATGGCGGGCCTGACGCTACTGTTCTACTTCACCGGCGGCTCCACCAACCCCTTCATCAACTACTACCTGGTGCCGGTGACCATCGCCGCCGCCACCCTCCCCTGGCGGCATGCCTGGACCGTGGCCGCCGCCGGCATGGGCGGCTACAGCTTCCTGATGGTGTTCTACCATCCGGTTCCCCAGCTCGGCATGCCCCATGCCGAGGCCGGCGTGAACCTGCACACCCTGGGGATGTGGCTGAACTTCGCCCTCTCTGCCGGGCTGGTGACCTTCTTCATCTTCAAGATGGCCCGCGCCCTGCGGGGTCGGGATCAGGCGCTTTCCCGCACCCGCGAGGCGGTCCTGCGCAACGAGCAGGTGCTGGCCGTGGCCACCCAGGCCGCGGGCACCGCCCACGAGCTCGGCACGCCGCTGTCCACCATGGCGGTGCTGCTCAAGGAGATGCGGGAGGACGCCCGCGGCGACGCCCTGCTGGAGAAGGACATCGACCTGCTGCGCCAGCAGGTCGACACCTGCAAGTCGCGGCTGCGCCACCTGGTGGACAGCGCCGACCGTCGTCGCATGGCCCGGCCCGAGATCCGCGACGCCCAGGAATGGCTGGCCGGCGTGGTGCAACGCTGGCTGGTGCTGCGGCCCGACGTCGGCCACCGCCTCGAGGTGATCGGCCGGCGCGGCAGCCCCAGGCTCGCGGTGGACACCACCCTCGACCAGGCGCTGACCAACCTGCTCAACAACGCCGCCGATGCCAACCCGGATGACATCGCCATCCAGCTCGACTGGACCCCCGAGGAGGTGGTGATCGACATCCGCGACCACGGGCCCGGGGTCTCGCTGTCCATCGCCGACCAGCTCGGCGAGACCTTCGTCTCCACCAAGAGCAAGGGGCTGGGCATCGGGCTCTTCCTGACCCACGCCACCATCAACCGCTTCGGCGGCGGCGTGAGGCTGTACAATCATCCCGAGGGCGGCACCCTGACCGAGGTGACCCTGCCCCGAAGCGACCCCGCGGCCTGAGCCCGGGGCCTCGACTCCCCTGCGAGGATGCCATGCAAGAGACCGACCAACGCCTGCTGATCATCGACGACGACGAGATGTTCTGTCATGTGCTGCATCGGGCCATGAGCCGCCGCGGCTACGAGGTGCTGGTGGCCCACGACTCGGCCGAGGCGCTTTCCCTGGCCCGCCAGCACCGGCCGGGGCTGGCCACCCTCGACCTCAAGCTGGAGCAGGAATCCGGCCTGAAGCTGCTTCCGGAACTGCTGGAACTGGTGCCGGACTGCCGGGTGGTGGTGCTGACCGGCTATTCGAGCATCGCCACGGCGGTGGAGGCCATCAAGCTCGGCGCCGTGAACTACCTGTGCAAGCCGGCGGACGCGGACGAGGTGCTCACCGCCCTGGCTCGGGAGGAGGGCGACCCCCAGGCGGAGGTCGCCGAGCATCCGCCCTCGATCAACCGGCTGACCTGGGAGCACATCCAGAAGGTGCTGCAGGAACACGACGGCAACATCTCCGCCACCGCCCGGGCGCTCGGCATGCACCGGCGCACCCTGCAGCGCAAGCTGCAGAAGCGGCCGGTCAGGCGCTGATCCCGGCTTCGCCGGAGCTGGAAGCTGGAAGCTGGAAGCTGGAAGCTGGAAGCTGGAAGCTGGAAGCTGGAAGCTGGAAGCTGGAAGCTGGAAGCTGGAAGCTGGAAGCTGGAAAACAGCATGGTGCCTCCAGAACCCGAGTCAAGGGGTCTTTCTTCTAGCTTCCAGCTTCCAGACGCGAAGCGCCGCTCTTCAAGCTTGAAGCTTATTGAGCTGTCCACCCCAGGTCGATGTTCCAGCTGGCCCCGGTGACGGCGCCGGCGGCGTCGGAGGCCAGGTAGCCGACCAGGGAGGCGACCTCGTCGGGGTCGATCAGGCGCTTGACCGCGGCGTTCTTGAGCATGATCTGCTCGATCACCTCCTGTTCCTCCATGCCGTGCAGCCTGGCCTGGTCGGCGATCTGGTTGTCCACCAGCGGGGTCTTCACGTAGGCCGGGCAGAGGGCGTTGGCGGTGATGCCCTGGGGCCCGCCCTCGAGGGCCGCGGTCTTGGTCAGCCCGATCATGCCATGCTTGGCGCTGATGTAGGCCGCCTTGCCCGGCGAGGCCACCTGGGCGTGGACCGAGGCGATATTGACGATGCGGCCCCAGCCGGCCTCGCGCATGGACGGCCAGGCGGCCTGGGTGAGCAGGAAGGGGGCGGTGAGCATCAGGTCGATGATGCGTCGCCACTGGTCCTCGGGGAAGTCCTCGATGGGCGAGACGTGCTGGATGCCGGCGTTGTTGACCAGGATGTCCAGCCGGCCGAACCGCGACAGGGCGTCGGCCACGGCCGCCTTGCAGGCCTCGCCGTCGGTGAGGTCGGCCTGGAAGAAGGCGGCCCCGGCCCGTTCGGCGACCTCCTTGCCCGCGGGGTTGAAGTCCACGGCCAGGACCTGGTGACCCTGCTCGCAGAAGTGGCGCACCACGGCTTCGCCGATGCCGCTGCCGGTGCCGGTGACCAGGGCGACGCGGGGGGTGGGAGTGGCGGTCATGGAAACTCCTCGCTCCGATTCCTTGGGGAAGACTGCGCCTCCAGCATAAGGGGCCGCGACGCACCGCACCAGAAGCGTATCCCGCTTTCAGGCTTCCGGGGCCATCACTCGCTCCATCAGCCGCTGAGCGAGGCGGCTGCCCTCCTGCAACGACGCCACGTCGGAGAGATCGTCGAGCAGCCGACACACCCAGAGCCAGTCGTCGTCCAGCGTCAGGAGCCGGAAAGGGTAGGCGCCCGAAGGCAGGGACAACGACGACCGGGCCTCGGCCTCGGGGCTCGCCGTGCCCTCCTCGACCGGCACCAGCGCCAGGGACAGCGTCACGGGGGTGATCAGGGCGCCCAGTAGTCCGGGGCGGCCGTCCGGCAAGGTCCAGGGCTGGAAGCACAGGGCGTCCACGCCGAGTCGGGGGTTGTAGCGGGCCTCCGACTTGGCGGCCCTGAGATGGGCGCGTTCCCAGGCCCTCGCCAGCCGTTGCAAGCGATCGTATTGGTCGGCCGTCAGTGCCTGCATCCTGCCTCCGGTTCCTGATGGGGGGGGCGCCAGTATAGCCGGCCCGGGCGGCGCTCGGCAGAGGGGCCGAGTCCCTGGCTCGGCGTGAGGCCGGACAGGCTGCTAGCATGAAGGCGTTCCCATCCGCGAAGGAGCCGCCATGTCCCCCGAACAGCGCCTGGAAATCGCCGTCGACATCGCCACCCATGCCGGGCGCCTGATCGTGGAGGCCCGCGAGGAGGGCGACTTCGGCCACCGCTACAAGACGAACGGTCAGGAACTGGTCACCGATATCGACGTGGAGGTGGACACCTACATCGGCGAGCGACTCGAGGCCAGCTTTCCTCGAGAACAACGCCTCAGCGAGGAACTCGCCCCCGACCGGGAAGTGCTGGAACAGCCGCGGGACCTGTGGGTGGTGGATCCCATCGACGGCACGGTGAACTTCGCCCACGGCCTGCATCACGTGGCGGTCTCGATCGGCTGGGTCAGCGGGGGGCATCTCAAGGTCGGCGTGGTCCATGCCCCCTTCCTCGACGAGACCTTCACGGCGCTGGCCGGTCGCGGGGCCTGGCGCAACGGCGAACCGATCCGCGTCAGCCGGGCCAGGGACCTGTCCCGTTGCCTGGTGGGCACCGGCTTCCCCTATCGCCACGACAGCCGCCCCCCGCTGATGCGACGCCTGATGGCGGTGCTCACCCATTGCCAGGACGTGCGCCGGGCCGGCTCGGCCGCCCTGGACCTCTGCGCCGTGGCCTGCGGCCGGCTGGATGCCTACTACGAGAGCGTCTCCCCCTGGGACCTGGCCGCCGGCCTGCTGATCGCCCGTGAGGCCGGCGCCCGCACGGGCCACCTCTACCCGGGCCCGGGCGGCATCCCCGAGGATCTCTATGGCGAGAACCTGCTCGTCGCGACCCCCGGGATCCACGACGAGCTGGGGGATCTCCTGCGTCGGGCCGACGCCAGCGACCTGGGCAAGGTCTGAGCCCCAGGCCGTCGCCCCCGTCGGACCCGCTCGCAGGCTTGCCCGGCCACCCCGCCCGACCGATCCGCCCGGCGGGAGATCTCCCCGTCGGCAGGACCCCGGCGCCCCCGCGTCGGACTCTGTGGCGACAGACCTGAGTCTGAGTTGTCATAGGTCGAGATAATCACTCCATCAGCCTCCGGCTATTGGCCAAATGCGCCAGGCTCGTTCACAATAGCACCAGTTTTTTCCTACTCATTCCCAGGCATCAACCGATGCAAGGAGTCACGCGAATGTTCGTCGTCATCTTCGGCCGTCCCGCCTGCCCGTTCTGCGTCCGCGCCAAGGAACTCGCCGAGCGGCTCGAGAGCGCCGGCGCCATCGAGGGCTTCCGTTACGTGGACATCCACGAGGAAGGCATCAGCAAGGCCGACATGGAGAAGACCATCGGCAAGCCGGTGGAAACGGTCCCCCAGATCTTCGTCGATCGCTCCCATGTCGGTGGCTTCACCGAGTTCGACCAGTACGTGCGCGAACGGGAGCTGCTGTCGGCCGTAACCGCCGGCTGAGGCCCCGCGCCGAAGCCCCGCCCGAAACCGCCCTCCGGGGCGGTTTCTGCGTTCTGGCGCTCGAGTCCCCGCCTCGTTGAATCCGCCCACACCCCCGCCGCTTACACTGGCTCTCAAGGACACGGGATCCGTACAGAGGGCTTGGCAGGATGCAACGGGAAGAGTTCGTTCAGCAGCTATGGCTGGACTATGTGCACCAGCACCCGGATATCGGCGCCCTTCGGCTGTGGCCGGTCGAGTCACCGCCGGAATACCTGGCGTTGCTGACGCTCAACCAGCCTCCCTGGTCCATGGAGGCCCTGCTGCCGACCCTGGTGCGCTTCGGCTATCGCCCGGTGCAGCGTTACGCCATGGCCGATCGAGGCCTGCTGGCGACCCTGCTGGCCGCGCCGGGGGACGGGGCCTGGCTGGTGCTGGCGGAACTCCAGCTCGGCACCCTTTCCCGCGGCCCCCGGGAGACGCTGCGTCGCCTGGTGGCCCAGGCGCATCCGGCCCGGGCCCGAAGCCAGAACCTGCTGTGCCAGGGGCGCCCCTGGCCGATGCCGGACTGGGCCAGCTACCAGGCCCTGACGGCGGCCCATCCCCTGGCCGGCTGGCTGGCGGTGATGGGCCCGCGGCTTCACCACCCGGGCTTCGACTGCGGGCGACTCGGCCAGGACCTCGGCCGGCTCGACGACGCCCTGCGCCAGGCCGGCCTCGCCGGCCATGCCGACCGCCATCACGGCATCCTCCCCATCTCGCCCCTGCTGGACTATCGCTTCTATCCGACCCAGCCCCGTCGACTCGCCTTCGCCCAGGGTGACGAGCATCGCGTGTCGCTGGGCGGCCTGGCCCTCGTGCAGAAGCAGGTCAGTGCCAACCAGGAACGGGCCGCCGAGCTGCTGCTGCCCCACCATACCCGCTGCGAGCTGACCTGATCTCCAGGCCCGGCTCGATCGGCCATCCACAGAATCTGTGGATAACGCTGTGCATCGCCCCGGCACAAGCGTCCACGGCCCCCATGACGCGGCCAAGCCCCTCGGAATGATCAGTTTTTCGACAGCCCGCCGGTGCCGAAACGACGACGGCCCGGGCGCAGGCCCGGGCCGTCGTGACGCGTCGCGACCGCTCCTGCATCAGTCGCCGAAGACCATCTCCGGCACATGCTCGGGAACGACCAGCTTGCCGGCGGTCTTCTCGACGATCTCCTCGACGGAGACCCCGGGGGCACGCTCCTTCAGCACGAAGGCGCCGTCCTCGATCTCCAGGTAGGCCAGGTCGGTGAGCACCCGGTTGATGCAGCCGGCGCCGGTCAGCGGCAGGGTGCACTGTTCGAGCAGCTTGGATTCGCCGTGCTTGGAGGCGTGGGTCATGGTGCAGATGATGTTCTCGGCCCCGGCCACCAGGTCCATGGCGCCGCCCATGCCCTTGATCAGCTTGCCGGGAATCATCCAGGAGGCGATGTTGCCGTGCTGGTCGACCTCGAAGGCGCCGAGCACGGTCAGGTCCACATGGCCGCCACGGATCATGGCGAAGGATTCCGCGGAGGAGAAGATCGCCGCGCCCGGACGGGCGGTGACGGTCTGCTTGCCGGCATTGATCATGTCCGGATCCACCTCTTCCTCGGTGGGGAAGCGGCCCATGCCCAGCAGGCCGTTCTCGGACTGCAGCATGACGTCGATGTCGTCCGGGACGTAGTTGGCCACCAGGGTGGGGATGCCGATGCCCAGGTTGACGTAGAAGCCGTCCTCGAGTTCGCGCGCCACGCGCATTGCCATCTGTTCGCGAGTCAGTGCCATCGTTGATGCCTCTTGAATCTTGTAAGGGATAAGCGTCATCTTCGAGCGCAGTTCCCCGACCTCGGCCAGGATGAGCGCCGGGAACAAGCCGGAGCGAGGGGCTCTTGCCATGGAGGGCAAAAGTAGCGCCCATGCATGGGTTTGCTGCGCCCTCGCGGTGGCCCGGCATTCCGGGGCTTGTCGCCGGAAAAGCTCATCTCTCGACGGGTCGTGAAAAGGCTCTTAGCCCTGGTGCACGGTGCGCTTCTCGATGCGCTTCTCGAAGCTGCCCTGGATGATGCGGTCCACGTAGATGCCCGGGGTGTGGATCTGGTCGGGCTTGAGCTCGCCGGGTTCCACGATCTCCTCCACCTCGACCACGGTGATCTTGCCGGCGGTCGCGGCCAGGGGGTTGAAGTTCTGGGCGGTGTCACGATAGACGACGTTGCCGTAGCGATCGGCCTTCCAGCCCTTGACGATGGCGAAGTCGCCCACCACGGATTCCTCGAGGATGTAGTGGCGGCCGTTGAACTCGCGCACCTCCTTGCCCTCGCCGATCGGCGTGCCGTACCCGGTGGCGGTATAGAAGGCGGGAATGCCGGCGCCGCCGGCGCGCATCTTCTCGGCCAGGGTGCCCTGGGGGGTCAGCACCACCTCGATGTCGCCCTCCAGCATCTGCTGCTCGAACAGCGCGTTCTCGCCCACGTAGGAGGCGTGGATGGTCTTGATCTGGCGGTCCTCGAGCAGCAGGCCCAGACCGAAGCCGTCCACGCCACAGTTGTTGGAGTAGACGGTCAGGTCCGTGACGCCGCGACGCTTGATCTCGGCGATCAGGTTCTCGGGAATGCCGCACAGCCCGAAGCCACCGGCGATCACGGTCATGCCGCTCTCGATACCGGCCATCGCTTCTTCGTAGGTGCCCACACGCTTGTCGAATCCGGCCATATCGCTGCCTCGCATGGTTGGAGATGGGATTGTTGTCGCCGTTACGGCAGTGTCGCGGGGGGCAATATATTTGTTAAGTTTGTTTTTTTTATGAATTGCTTTACTTTATAAATAAATCCCTCCCGGGAGGTCGCCATGACCGTCAAGCAGCTGCGTGCCTTCCTCGCCGTGGCCCAGACCCTCAGCTTCACCCAGGCCTGCGAACGGCTGCATCTCTCCCAGCCGGCGCTCAGCCTGACCATCAAGGGACTGGAGGAATCGCTGGGGGGCCGCCTGTTGACGCGCAGCACCCGCAGCGTTCGTCTGACCCCGGAGGGCGAGTCCCTGGTGCCCCTGGCCAAGCGCCTGCTGGCCGACTGGGACAACACCGAGGAACTGCTGCGCCAGCGCTTCACCCTGCGCCTGGGCCGCGTCGCCCTGGCCGCCATGCCCTCCTTCGCCGGCAACCAGCTACCCGCGGTGCTGATGGCCTTCCGGGCGCGCTACCCGCACATCAACGTCACGGTACACGACGTCATCAACGAGCAGGTCATCGACATGGTCCGCCAGGGCCGCGTGGAACTGGGCATCGCCTTCGAACCCGAGGCGGCGGAATCCCTGCACTTCGCGCCGCTGTTCGAGGATCGCTTCGTGGCCGTGGTGCCGGCGGCCTCGCCCCTGGCCGATCGGCCGGACATCGACTGGCCCACCCTGCTCAGGGCGGACTTCATCACCCTGCAACGTCCCTCCATGGTGCGCCTGCTGCTGGAGCAGCAGCTGCAACGCCAGGGCATCGCGCTGCCCGTGGCCTTCGAGAGCCACCAGTTGGCCACGGTGGGCCGGATGGTCGCCGAGGGCCTGGGGGTGAGTGCCGTCCCCTCGCTGTGCATCGACCAGATGCACGAGCTGGGCGCACGCTGCCTCGCCCTCCATGCGCCGGTCATCCAGCGCGCCGTGGGGGTGCTCTCGCCGGGCCCGGGCAGCCTGTCGGTCGCCGCCCAGGCGCTGCGCGAGGTGCTTCAGGAGACGATCACCACCCCGGTGCTAAGCTCGGAGTAGGCGTTGCGGCAAGGGGAGGCAAGCCCATGGCCCGACCGCTCTGGCAACCGACGCCCACGGCCATCGAGGCCGCGGGGATGACCCGCCTCATGCGTCGCATCCAGCGCGAGCACGGCGTGTCGCTCACCGACTATGCCGGGCTGCACGCCTGGAGCGTCGATCATCCCCGGGCCTTCTGGTCCCTGCTGTGGGATGCCTTCGACATCGTCGCCGAGACCCGCGGCGAGCGGATCCTGGCGCATCCCGACGCCATGCCCGGGGCGCGCTGGTTCCCGGACGCCCGACTCAACTTCGCCGCCAATCTGCTGCGCCGCCGGGACGCGCACGCGGCGCTGATCGCCCATGACGAGCGCGGCCGCCGCCGCGTGCTGGGCTACGATGAGCTGTATCGCCGGGTGGCGGGCCTGGCCAAGGCGCTGCGCGACGCCGGCGTGGTCCCGGGCGACCGGGTCGCCGGCTTCGTGCCCAACAGCGAGCATGCGGTCATCGCCATGCTCGCCGCCACCAGTCTCGGGGCGGTCTGGTCGTCCTGCTCGCCGGACTTCGGCTTCCAGGGCGTGCTCGACCGCTTCGGCCAGATCGCGCCCCGGGTGCTGATCGCCGCGGACGGCTACACCTGGAACGGCAAGCCCATCGACACCCGGGAGCGGCTGGCGGCGATCGCCGCCGCCATCGACGGCCTGGAGCGGGTCGTGGTCTTCCCCTTCCTCGACGACGCCGCCCGCCTCGCCGGCATCCCCAAGGCCGAGCCCTGGGACGACTTCCTGGACGACACCGCCACGGAGATCGACTTCGTCCCCCTGCCCTTCGACCACCCGCTCTACATCCTCTTCTCCTCCGGGACCACCGGTACGCCCAAGTGCATCGTCCACGGCGCCGGCGGCACCCTGCTCCAGCATCTCAAGGAGCACCGGCTGCATACCGAGCTGTCCGCCTCGGACGTCTTCTTCTACTACACCACCTGCGGCTGGATGATGTGGAACTGGCTGGTCTCGGGCCTGGCCAGCGGCGCCACCCTGGTGCTCTTCGACGGCGCCCCCTTCGCGCCCGGCCCGGAGGCGCTGTGGGCCATGGCCGAGCGCGAGGGCGTGACGGTGTTCGGCACCAGCGCCCGCTACCTCGCCGCCTGCGAGAAGGAGGGGCTGCGCCCCGGCCGGGACCATGACCTCTCGCCGCTGCGCACGGTGCTGTCCACCGGCTCGGCGCTGACCCACGAGTCCTTCGACTACGTCTATCGGGACATCAAGGCCGACCTGCTGCTGGCCTCGATTTCCGGGGGGACCGACATCGTCGCCTGCTTCGCCCTGGGCTGCCCGATCCGCCCCGTCTACCGCGGCCAGCTGCAGTGCCGCGGGCTCGGCATGGCGGTGGACGTCTTCGACGACGACGGCCGTCCCCTGCGCGGGGAGAAGGGCGAGCTGGTCTGCACCCGCCCCTTCCCGTCCATGCCCCTCGGGTTCTGGAACGACCCGGACGGCGAGCGCTACCGCGACGCCTACTTCGCCACCTTCCCCGGCGTCTGGGCCCATGGCGACTACGCCGAGATCACCCCGGAGGACGGCCTGATCATCCATGGCCGCTCCGATGCCGTGCTGAACCCGGGCGGAGTGCGCATCGGCACCGCCGAGATCTACCGCCAGGTGGAGAAGGTCGAGGAGGTGCTGGAGTCGCTGTGCATCGGCCAGGACTGGCAGGGCGACACCCGCGTGGTGCTCTTCGTGCGCCTCCGGGAGGGGCAGGCCCTGGACGACGCCCTGTGCCGCAGGATCCGCGAGACGATCCGCGCCAACGCCACCCCGCGGCACGTCCCGGCGAAGATCATTCAGGTCGATGACCTGCCCCGCACCCTGTCCGGGAAGCTGGTCGAGCTGGCGGTCCGCAACGTGGTTCACGGACGCCCGGTCAAGAACCGCGAGGCCCTGGCCAATCCCGAGGCGTTGTCGCTGTTCGAGGACCTGCCCGAGCTACAGGAGTGACCCTCGTCCGGCCACGCCGTTAATGGCGTGGCTGGGCACCCCCGCCGGGATCCATTAGCATTGTCGCTCATACCAAGGACGAAGGAGACCCGGCATGTCCACGCTCAGGGGGATCGTCAGCCTGCTGCTGCTGACCCTCAACACCCTCTTCTGGGCGGTGCCGCTGATCGCGCTCACCCTGCTCAAGCTGGTGACCCCGGGACGCCCCCTGCGTCGCCGCGTGCTCGGCGGCCTCAACGCCGTGGCCCTGGGCTGGATCGACGTCAACCTGTGGTGGATCCGCCGCTGGCTGCGCCCCGACCTGCGACAGGAGCTCCCCGCAGGGCTGACCCCGGACGACTGGTGGCTGGTGATCGCCAACCACCGCAGCTGGACCGACATCTTCGTGCTCTTCCTGGCCCTGCACCGCCGCCTGCCCATGCCGCACTTCTTCGTCAAGCGTCAGCTGATCTGGATCCCCGTGGTCGGCCTGGCCTTCTGGGCCATGGAGTTTCCGATGCTGCGCCGCTTGACCCGGGAACAACGGGAACGACATCCCCACCTGGCCCGACGCGACCGGGAGGCCACCGAGCGCATGTGCCGACATGCCCGAGAGCGCCCCATCGCCATCTACAACTTCGTCGAAGGCACCCGCTTCACCCCGGCCAAGCACCTCGCCCGTCAGAGCCCCTACCGCCACCTGCTGCCGCCCCGGGCCGGCGGCATCGCCCAGGTGATGGGGCTGCTGGGCGACCGCCTCGGGGGGATCCTGGACGTGACGATCCGCTACGAGCGCCCCGAGCCACGCTTCTGGGACTTCCTCTGCGGCCGCGAGGGCGCCATCCACCTGAGCGCTCGATCCCTCGCGGTTCCCGCCTGGATGACCGACGGCGACTACCACCAAGACCCGGACTACAAGGAACGCTTCCATTCATGGCTCAACGCCCTCTGGCAGGCGAAGGACGCCACCCTCGACTCGCTCTGATCCTGCTGCTGGTCCTCTGGCTGTCGGGCTGCGCCGGGGGCACGACCGGCTGGCAGGCCCCTCCCCTGGCCGGCAACTGGGTGACCATCCAGCGGGGCGACACCCTGGGGGAGATCGCCCGCCGGGCCGACGTCCCGCTGGTTCGCCTGCAACGCTTCAACCCGGGAGTCGATGCGCGCCGCCTGGCCGTGGGCCAACGCATCCTCGTGCCCACCCGGCGCGAGCGAGCGCCTGCCGGCGGCCCCTACCGCTATCAGGTCCGCCCCGGGGACACCTATTCCGCCATCGCCCGCCGTTTCGGCAGCACCCCGCAACGGCTGGCCTCGGCCAACCCGGGAGTGCCCGCCACCGGCCTGCGGGTCGGCCAGCTGGTAAAGGTGCCCCTGGACGGCGGCAGTCGCCGTTCGCCCTCCTCCCGCGGCGACGATGCGGCTGCGACCGCCGCGACGCCGCGCCGGTTGCCGGATCCCGGCCCGGTGCCGGACGCGGCCCGCGGCTGGCCCTGGCCGCTGGAGGACTACCGGATCGTGCGCGCCTTCGGCCAGGACGACCGGGGCACCCTGCAGCCCATGCTGCTGGCCACCCCCGAGCCGGCTCGGGCCAAGGCGGTGGCCGACGGCGAGGTCCGCTTCGCCGACAGCATGCGCCAGCTCGGCCGGGTGGTCATCGTCCACCATCCGGACAACCTGCAGAGCGTCTATGCGCTGTGCCACCGACTGCTCGTCGACCGCGGTACCCGCGTGAGTCGCGGCACGCCCCTGTGCGAGGTGGGCCGGCACGCGGCCACCGGCCGGCATGACCTGCTGTTCGACATGCGCCATGGGGGCAAGCCCATCGATCCCGCCCGGGTGCTGCGCTGATGCCCGGTCATCCTCCCGTCATCCGATCGTCGCCATGCCGTCATTCCGCCGCGGCATCGTCGGGATGGAGGGCGGCCATCCCGGCCTGCCGACGGCAAGAGGACGGACATGCGCATCTGCCTGGTCAGCGAAACCTGGTCCCCCGACATCAACGGTGTCGCCCATACGCTGGGGCGACTCAGCGAGGAGCTTCGGCAGCAGGGCCATGATCTCCAGCTGGTTCGTCCCCGGCCGGCCGGGGGACGCCATCGCGCCACGGGCATGAGCGCCGAATTGCAGGTTCCCGGCTTCGCCCTGCCGGGATACCGGGAAGTGCGCCTGGGGCTTCCGGCGGCCCGGCGCATCCGTCGCCTCTGGGAGGCCGAGCGTCCCGACGCGGTCTATGTCGCCACCGAGGGCCCCCTGGGCTGGTCGGCGCTGGCAGAGGCGCAACGCCTGCGGGTGCCCGTGGTCGGGGGATGGCACACCAACTTCGACCACTACTGCCGGGACTATGGCGTCGCCTGGCTCCGCCCCCTGGTGCTCCGCCGCCTGCGTGTCTTCCACAACCGTTGCGGTGCCACCCTCGTGCCGACCCGGGCCCAGGCCGAGGCACTCGCCGCCCGTGGGTTCGAGCGGGTGCGGGTGATGGCCCGGGGCATCGAGGGCGAGCGCTTCTCCCCGGCACACCGGGACCCGGCCCTGCGGGCGGCCTGGGGCAGCGATGCCCACCGCCCCGTCGCCCTCTACGTGGGGCGCCTGGCGGTGGAGAAGAACCTCGACCTGCTGCGCGACACCTTCGCCGCCATGCTCGAGGCACGCCCGGACATGTCCCTGGTGGTGGTGGGCGACGGCCCGGGACGGGCCGGCCTCGAGAAGGCCCTGCCCCAGGCCCGCTTCACCGGTTTCGTACCGCCGGAGGCGCTGGCCCGGCACTATGCCAGCGCCGACCTGTTCATCTTCCCGTCGATCTCCGAGACCTGGGGCAACGTGGTCCTCGAGGCCATGGCCAGCGGACTGGCCGTGGTGGCCTTCCGGCATGCCGCCGGCGCCGAGCTGATCGACGACGACGTCAACGGCGTCAGCCGCGCCGTCGGGGACGAGACGGGCTTCCGCGAAGCCGCCGTGGCCCTGTGCCAGCAGCCTGCCCGCTATGCCCGGCTGGGCCGCGCCGCCAGGGAACGCGCGCTGCACTGCCGCTGGCCCGCCATCGCCGACGATTTCCTCGCCGCCCTGCACCTCGCCCGGGAGATGTCCGATGAAACCTCGCGCCCCTGCCGTGTTTGAACGGCTCGACCTGCTGGAATGGCCGTACTGCCAGAGACTGGCCGCCTTCAGCATTCACCGCCCCTGGCTGGCCACGCTGCGACTGGCCAGCAAGGCCGGCGACTGGCCGATCTGGGTGGCCCTCATCCTCGCCCAGCCCGGTCTGCACGACTCCGGCGGCTGGCACCTGGCCGCGCATTATGGCCTCACGGCCCTGGTGGCGATCGCCTTCTACCGCCTGGTGAAGACGCGGCTGTGTCGCGAACGGCCCTTCATCACCTTCTCCGGCATCGCCTGCCGGGAGCCCGCCCGGGATCGCTACAGCTTTCCCAGCGGCCACACCATGCATGCGGTGATGTTCGCCACCCTGGTGGCGGCCCACACGCCCTGGCTGCTGCCCTGGCTGCTCCCGGTGGTCGCGCTGATCGCCGTGTCACGGGTCGGCCTGGGGCTGCACTACATCAGCGACGTCCTCGCCGGCGCCGCCATCGGCTACGGCATTGCGCTGACGAGCCTGCCGCTGGCGGGATGACCGCGTCCCTGGCAAGCTCGGCGCATGACATCGACCACTCCCGACGGCGAGCGTCTGCTGACGTCGCCCTGCCTGATCCGTTTCCCGCGGCTGCTCGGCGATGAGGCCGACGGGGCCCTGGCCCGCCTGGACCGGGAACTGGACTGGCAACGCCCGAGCCTGCGGCTCTTCGGTCGCGACCACCCCATCCCCCGCCGACAGGTCTGGATGGGCGATGCCGCCTACCGCTATTCCGGGCGAGATTTCGCGCCGACGCCCTGGCACCCCGTCGTACGGACCATCCACGAGGCCGTGGTGGCCCGCCTGGCGGCCGCCGGCGTCGCCGCCCGCTTCAACAGCGTGCTGCTCAATCGCTACGACGGCGGGACGGATCGGATGGGCTGGCACTGCGACGACGAACCGGAACTCGGCGAGGCACCGCTGATCGCCGCCGTCAGCCTGGGAACCGAACGCCCCCTGCGCTTTCGCTGGAAGGACCGCCGCGCCCCGGCCTTCAACGTCGCCCTGCCCCACGACAGCCTGCTGCTGATGGGCGCCGGGACCCAGGACGCGCTGGAGCATGCCCTGCTGCCGCGCCGCCTCGAGGGCCTGCGTCTCAGCCTCACCTTCCGCTGGGTGCATCCCTGAATGAGGAAGGCGACCACCCCTCGCGGGATGATCGCCTTCGAGACCGAAAGATAACGGTATAAGATCAGCCGCGATAATACCCCGGCGTGACGAAGGGCATCTTGCTGACGGTCATCGGCAGGCGCTTGCCGCGCACCTCGGCATAGACGGTAGTGCCGACCTCGGCCTGGTCGATGGTCACGTAGCCCATGGCCACCGGCTTGCCGACGGTGGGGCCGAACCCGCCGGAGGTCACGATGCCCACCGGATTGCCCTCGGCGTCGACGAGCTCGGCGCCCTCACGGACCGGCGCCCGCCCCTCGCCCAGCAGGCCGACCCGCTTGCGGCGGTGATCCTTCTCGGCGACCTGATGAAGGATCAGGTCGGCGCCCGGGAAGCCACCGGCACGCTCGCCGCCACGACGGCGCGGCTTGCCGATGGCCCAGATCAGGCCGCCTTCCACGGGCGTGGTGCCGGTGTCGATGTCGTGGCCGTAGAGGCAGAGGCCGGCCTCGAGGCGAAGCGAGTCCCGAGCCCCCAGACCGATGGGTTCGACCTCCTGCTCGGCGAGCAGGCGACGGGCCAGGGCCTCGGTCTGCTCGGCGGACACCGAGATCTCGAAGCCATCCTCGCCCGTATAGCCGCTGCGGCTGATCCACACGGGAATGCCGTCGATCTCGAAACGGCCGTGCTGCATGAAGACCATGTCGCAGGCCTCGGGGCAGAGGCGCCCCATGACCGCCGCGGCCTGGGGGCCCTGCAGGGCCAGCAGGCCGCGATCCAGCACCTCGACTTCATGACGAGGCAGCCCCCGGCGCAGGTGGGCGATATCCTGCTCCTTGCAGGCCGCATTGACCACGAGGTAGAGGTGATCGCCGGCGTTGACGATCATCAGGTCATCGAGGATCCCGCCTTCCTCGCTGGTGAACAGGCCATAACGCTGCATGCCCTCGCCCAGCCCCACCAGATCGGCGGGGACCAGGGTCTCCAGGGCCTCGGCGACCTTGTCGCCGCGCAGCAGGACCTGTCCCATGTGCGAGACATCGAACAGGCCACAGGCCTCGCGGGTGTGCTCGTGTTCCTTCTTGACGCCCAGCGGGTACTGCACCGGCATGCTGTAGCCGGCGAAAGGCACCATCTTGGCGCCGAGTTCCACGTGCAGGTCATGAAGCGGGGTCTTGCGTTGTTCGGTCATCGGTTCGTATCACCCTTGCCATGAGATGGGCGGAGGCGGCCGGGTCGCCGGCCACCCGACCGCTTACTTGCTGAGGTCTTCGCCCGGCAGGATCTCCTTGCCGTCGAAGTAGTCCTTGGTGAGCTTGAACACCACCGGCGACAGCAGCGCCAGGGCGATCAGGTTGGGGATGGCCATCATGGCGTTGAACACGCTGGCCAGCAGCCAGACGAAGCCCAGCGGCAGCACCGAGCCGACGAAGATCGCCAGGATGTACACCACCCGGTAGAACTTGATGGAGGCCACGCCGAACAGGTACTCGAAGCACTTCTCGCCGTAGAAGGCCCAGCCCAGGATGGTGGTGAAGGCGAACACCGCCAGGGCGAAGGACACCACGTACTGGCCGACGCCCGGCAGGGCCTCGTTGAAGGACAGCGCGGTCAGCGAGGCACCGGTCTCGCCGGAGGTCCAGGCGGTGGTGAGGATGGCCAGGGCGGTGATGGTGCAGACCACGATGGTGTCGATGAAGGTACCGAGCATCGCGATCAGGCCCTGACGCACCGGGTTCTTGGTCTGGGCGGCGGCGTGGGCGATGGGGGCGCTGCCCAGGCCTGCCTCGTTGGAGAAGACACCGCGTGCCACGCCGAACTGGATGGCCTTGGCCACCGCGGCGCCGGCGAAGCCACCCGCCGCGGAGATCGGCGTGAAGGCGTGGCCGAAGATCAGCCCCAGGGCGTGACCGACCTGGTCGGCGTTGATGATCAGCACCAGCAGGCCACACAGGATGTAGGCCACCGCCATGATCGGCACCAGCTTACCGGCGACCTTGGCGATCCGCTTGATGCCGCCGAGAATCACGGCGCCGGCCAGGATCATGATGACCAGGCCGGTGATCCAGTGCGGCAGGCCGATGGACTGCCCCAGGCCATCGGCCACGGAGTTGGACTGGACGGTATTGCCGATGCCGAAGGCGGCCACGGCCCCGAAGAGCGCGAAGGCGCCACCCAGCCAGGCCCACTTCCGGCCCAGGCCGTTGCGGATGTAATACATGGGCCCGCCGACATGGTCGCCGGCCTCGTCCACCTGGCGATACCGCACCGCCAGCACGGCCTCGGAGAACTTGGTGGCCATGCCGACCAGGGCGGTGATCCACATCCAGAACACCGCGCCCGGCCCGCCGAGGAAGATGGCGGTCGCGACCCCGGCGATGTTACCGGTGCCGATGGTGGCCGACAGCGAGGTCATCAGGGCATTGAAGGGCGAGACCTCGCCTTCGCCTTCCTCGCCCTTGGCGGTGCTGCGGCCCTGCCACAACAGCTTGAAGCCCATGCCCAGCTTGCGGATGGGCATCACCTTCAGGCCGGCCTGCAGGTAGAGGCCGACCCCCAGCAGCAGCACCAGCATCAAGGGGCCCCATACGACCCCTTCGATGGCTGTCAGAAAATTGGTCAAGGTTTCCACGTCTCGTCTCCCTTAAGGTTGTTGTTATGCACCAACGTGCATGCCTCACGGCTGGGTGACACCAGCTCCGATACGAACCCGCGTACCATAGCGGATCCTTCCGTTGGCGCTCCAGTCTCCTATAGGAAAATTTGGCAATTTTTGCCCGCAGCAGGACAAAGTATAGTCGGCTTCCGCCCTGTCACCGTGGCAATCGTCCGCGCATACCGCGCTCTGCGCCGTTAAGGAGAAACTTGTTTCCTATAGGAAACAGGCGCTACTCTAGCGGGGGCCATCCCTCGGGGCAAGCCCGCCAGGACCGGCGCCGGGGCGCTCGTCGCCGACGCCCGGTCACTGCCCCGGAGGATTCGCCGGCCCTCGAGGCAGGCATTCACGGCGAGTCCCGCCTAAGCTGGGGGAGGACGACCCGCCGGGGAGCGAGCCCCGCGCCCGGGACTCGCCAAACGACGCCGAGGGCGTTAGGATGCCCCGGTATCAGAAAACCTTTTTCGTATAGGAAATCGTCATGAGCGCTATCCCCGCCAACCTGCGTTACACCGAAAGCCATGAATGGGTCCTGGACAACGGCGACGGCACCGTCACCATCGGCATCACCGACCATGCACAGGAAGCCCTCGGAGACGTGGTCTTCGTCGAGCTGCCCGAGGTGGGCGCCGCCCTGGCCAAGGGCGACGAGTTCGGCGTGGTCGAGTCGGTCAAGGCGGCCTCCGACCTCTACGCCCCGATCGCCGGCGAGGTGGTGGCGGTGAACGAGGCGCTGGAGGACGCGCCCGAGACCCTCAACGAGTCTCCCTACGAGGATGGTTGGATCATGAAGCTGCGCCTCGAGGACGCCGCCGCCCTCGAGGGGCTGCTGGACACCGACGCCTACCAGGCCGTGGCCGACGCCGACGACTGATCCCGGCCTTCCGGGGCCGGCCCGGGACATCGCCGATGCGGGCGACGCCCGGGACCGCCGGCATCACGGCGTCCGGCCCCACCCTTCCCGTATTCCCCTCCCGGCACCGGGTACGACATCGCAATAGGGTATTCCATGGCTTTCGAACAACGCCGCCTGGCCGAACTGGCCAATCACGATGCTTTCCTCCATCGCCACAACGGTCCCGAGGCGGCCGACGTGGCCACCATGCTGGACGCCCTGGGCATGGACAGCCTGGCCAGCCTGATCGAGCGCACCGTGCCCGCCGGCATCCGCCTGGGGCGCGAGCTCGACCTGGACCCGCCCCGCAGCGAGGCCGAGGCCCTGGACTACCTGTATCGCCTGGCCCGCCAGAACCGCGTCGCCAAGAGCTACATCGGCCAGGGCTACTACGATACCCACCTGCCGGCGGTCATCCAGCGCAACGTGCTGGAGAATCCGGGCTGGTACACCGCCTACACGCCCTACCAGCCGGAGATCTCCCAGGGCCGCCTGGAAGGCCTGCTCAACTTCCAGCAGATGGTCATGGACCTGACCGGCATGAGCCTCGCCAACGCGTCCCTGCTCGACGAGGCCACCGCCGCCGCCGAGGCCATGGCGCTGTGTCGCCGCGCGAACAAGAAGGCCAAGACCAACGCCTTCTTCGTGGCCGACGACGTCTTCCCCCAGACCCTGGACGTGGTGCGCACCCGGGCCCACTACTTCGACTTCGAGCTGGTGGTCGCCCCGGCCGAGGAGCTCGCCTCCCACGACGTCTTCGGCGCCCTGCTGCAGTACCCGGGGGACGGCGGCCGGGTCCACGACCTCGCCGCGCTGCTGGCCGCGGCCCGGGAGCGCGGCATCATGACCTGCGTGGCCGCCGACATCATGGGCCTGGTGCTGCTCAAGGAGCCCGGCGCGCTCGGCGCGGACATGGTGGTGGGCTCCGCCCAGCGCTTCGGCGTGCCCTTGGGCTTCGGCGGCCCCCATGCCGCCTTCTTCGCCACCACCGACAAGCTCAAGCGCTCGATCCCGGGCCGCATCATCGGCGTCTCCCAGGACAGCCGCGGCGAGACCGCCCTGCGCATGGCCATGCAGACCCGCGAGCAGCACATCCGTCGCGAGAAGGCCACCTCCAACATCTGCACCGCCCAGGCGCTGCTGGCCAACATCGCCGGCTTCTATGCCGTCTACCACGGCGCCGAGGGCCTGCGTACCATCGCCGGGCGCATCCACCGCCTGACCACCATCCTCGCCGAGGGCCTGAGCCGCTCCGGGGTCACCCTGGTCCACGACAGCTGGTTCGACAGCCTGCGCCTGACCGGCGTCGATGCCCGCAAGATCCATGGCCGCGCCATGGCCCACGACGTCAACCTGCGCTACTTCGCGGGCGGCGACGTCGGCGTCAGCCTGGACGAGACCACCACCGCCCATGACCTGGATCGACTGTTCGACGTCCTGCTGGACGAGGAGCACGGCCTGTCCGTGGCGGCGCTGGACGCCGAGATCGTCGAGGCCGGCAAGACCGGCATCCCGGCGGCCAGCCGGCGCGAGTCCGACTTCCTGACCCATCCCACCTTCCGCCGCTATCACAGCGAGACGGAGATGCTGCGCTACCTCAAGCGCCTGGAGAACAAGGACCTGTCGCTGGCCCACGCCATGATCCCGCTGGGCTCCTGCACCATGAAGCTCAACGCCACCACGGAGATGATCCCCATCACCTGGCCGGAACTGGCGCGCATCCATCCCTTCGCGCCCAAGGATCAGGTGGCCGGCTACCAGCAGATCATCGATGAGCTGGCCGACTTCCTGGTGGAGATCACCGGCTACGACCACATCTCCATGCAGCCCAACTCCGGGGCCCAGGGCGAATACGCCGGCCTGGTCGCCATCCGCCGCTACCAGGCGGCCCAGGGCCAGGGCCACCGGGACGTCTGCCTGATTCCCAGCTCCGCCCACGGCACCAACCCGGCCTCCGCCGCCATGGCGCACATGAAGGTCGTGGTCGTCGAGTGCGACGAGGACGGCAACATCGACCTGGGCGACCTGCGCGCCAAGGCCGAGCAGCACGGCGACAGCCTTTCGGCGATCATGCTCACCTACCCGTCCACCCACGGGGTCTTCGAGGAAGGCGTGCGCGAGGCCTGCGACATCGTCCATGCCCACGGCGGTCAGGTGTACATCGACGGCGCGAACATGAACGCCCAGGTCGGCCTGGCCCGCCCCGGCGACTTCGGCGGCGACGTCAGCCACCTCAACCTGCACAAGACCTTCTGCATCCCCCATGGCGGCGGCGGCCCCGGCATGGGCCCGATCGGCGTCAAGGCGCACCTGGCGCCCTACGTCTCGAACCACGTGGTGCGCCCGCTGGACGGCGTGAACCCCGATGCCGGCGCGGTCTCCGCCGCCCCCTACGGCAGCGCCTCGATCCTGCCGATCTCCTGGGCCTACATCAAGATGATGGGCGCCCGGGGCCTGCGCGAGGCCACCGAACTGGCGATCCTCGGCGCCAACTACATCGCCACGCGCCTCGGCGAGCACTACCCGGTGCTCTACAAGGGCCGCAACGGCACCGTGGCCCACGAGTGCATCATCGACATCCGTCCGCTCAAGGCCGCCTCCGGCATCAGCGAGGAGGACATCGCCAAGCGCCTGATGGACTACGGCTTCCACGCCCCGACCATGTCCTTTCCGGTGCCGGGCACCCTGATGATCGAGCCCACCGAGTCGGAGTCGCTGTTCGAGCTGGACCGCTTCTGCGACGCCATGATCGCCATCCGCGAGGAAGTCGCCCGGGTCGAGGCCGGCGAATGGCCGGCGGACGACAACCCGCTGGTCAATGCCCCCCACACCATGGCCGACCTGATGGACGCCGACTGGGAGCGCCCCTACTCCCGCGAGCTGGGCGCCTTCCCCTCCGAGGCGGTCAAGGCGGCCAAGTACTGGCCGGCGGTGAACCGCGTCGACAACGTGCTCGGCGATCGCCAGCTGATCTGCTCCTGCCCGAGCATCGACGCCTACCGGGAGTGATCCCGGCCGGCCGAACGCAACGCGCCCCGCCATTCGGCGGGGCGCTTGCGTTGCTAGGGCCGCGGCGTTGCCGAGGAGCGACGAGTCGGCTTGGCGCTCATCGCCAGGCGTCGGGAAAGCCGAGCGCCGGGGAAAGCTCATATCCTTCGCCGATGATGAAGGACGCGCTCAGGCCAGTCCTTCCCCCGCCTCGGCGAGACTCGGCTCGCCATGGCCATAGCGCTCGTGGCGGCGATGCTCGCGGAAGGCCTCGAGCAGGCGGGTATAGCGCCGGGGCATCCGCATGCCACGCCGGGTGACCAGGTAGAGGGTCTCGTGGATGGGATGCGGCAGGGTCAGCTCCTTGACCTGCCGCTGCCAGGGCGAGGTCTCCAGCACCAGCCGCGATACCACCGTGAAGCCGAGGCCCCGGGCCACGGCGTCCAGCACCATGCTGACCTCGTTGGTGAAGCCCTGGCGGGGGAAGTGGCTCATGGAGCGGAACTCGCCGGGGAAGTTGTGGCGCAGCAGGACCCCGGCGTGATTGACGCCGTCGGTGTAGCTGATGAAGCCGAGCCCCATCAGGTCGGTGAGCCCGGTGCCGGCGAACTCCGCCGGCACGACCAGGCAGAGCGACTCCTGGTGCCAGGCCTCGCAGTCGATCTCCGGATGGCGGACCGCCTCGGTGACGATGCCCAGGTCATGGCGACCGGCCAGGACGTCGCTGACGATCTCGTGATTGAAGGCGAAACTGTAGCTGACCGTCAGCCCGGTGTGCATCTGCTGGTGGCCGAGGATGAAGGGATAGAGCATCAGCCCGACGCTGCCCGGGGAGGCGATGCGGCACTCCCCGCTGTCGAGGCTCTCGTCATCCAGCGAATGGCGAAACTGCTCGTGCTCGGCGAACAGCTTGACGGCGTAGTCGTAGGCGCGTCGCCCGGCCTCGGTCAGCACGAAGCGCCGCCCCTGGCGGTCGAGCAGCGACTTGCCCAGGTACTGCTCGAGCTTGCGGACGTGCTGGCTGACCCCGGGCTGGGTCATCTCCAGGCGCCGGGCCGTGCGGGTGAAGCTGCCGGTCTCGACGAGGGTGATGAAGGTGCGAAAATACTGGGCGTTGAACATGACGGGTCGCTTCATGGCGGGGACCGGGCACCCCCATTCTACCAGTTCGGCGCTCTCGCCGCAGCGCTGCGCGGCGCCGGGCGGCGTGGTAGCATCGAGGGACGGCGGCCCCGCGCCGCCCCCTTCTCCAGTGACACGGACGCGCTGCATGGCCGATACCATCTCCAGCACCATCTCCCCGGAAGGCAGCCTCGAGATCCTCTCCCAGCACGAGGTCAACCGGCTGCACGACACCTCCCGCACCGGGCTGCACGACCTGCTGCGCAGCTGCGCGCTGGCGGTGCTCAACTCCGGCAACCCCACCGACGACGGCCTGGCCCTGATGGAGACCTACCCCGATTTCGACATCGAGGTGCTCCAGCAGGATCGCGGGGTGCGCCTCAAGCTGACCAACGCCCCGGCCGAGGCCTTCGTCGACGGCAAGATGATCCGCGGCATCCGCGAGCACCTCTCCTCGGTGTTGCGCGACATCGTCTATGTCTACAACGAGATCCAGACCCACCATCGCTTCGACCTGTCCACCGCCGAGGGCACCACCAACGCCGTCTTCCATATCCTGCGCAAGGCCGGGACCCTCAAGCCCAGCCGCGACCCGAGCATGGTGGTCTGCTGGGGCGGGCACTCCATCTCCCGGGAGGAATACGACTACACCAAGCACGTGGGCTATCACCTGGGCCTGCGCGAGCTCGACATCTGCACCGGCTGCGGCCCGGGAGCCATGAAGGGCCCCATGAAGGGGGCCAACGTCGCCCACGCCAAGCAGCGCCGCCACGAGGGCCGCTATCTGGGGGTCTCCGAGCCCGGCATCATCGCCGCCGAGGCCCCCAATCCCATCGTCAACGAGCTGGTGGTGATGCCCGACATCGAGAAGCGCCTGGAGGCCTTCGTGCGCCTGGGCCACGGGATCATCGTCTTCCCCGGCGGGGTGGGCACCGCCGAGGAGATCCTCTACCTGCTCGGCATCCTGCTGCATCCGGACAACGCCGACATGGAGCTGCCGGTGATCCTCACCGGGCCCGCCGATTCGGCGGACTACTTCCGGCGCATCGACGAGTTCCTGGTCTACACCCTGGGCGAGTCGGTACGCCGGCTGTACGACATCATCATCGACGATCCCGTGGAGGTGGCCCGCACGATGCGCAAGGGGATCGACGGCGTGACCGAGTACCGCCGCGCCCGCCAGGATGCCTTCTACTACAACTGGCGGCTCACCGTGGCCCGGGACTTCCAGGAACCCTTCGAGCCGACCCACGACTCCATGGCGGCCCTGGCGCTGCACCGCGAACAGCCGGTCCACGAACTGGCCGCCAACCTGCGCCGGGCCTTCTCGGGCATCGTCGCGGGCAACGTCAAGGAGCGCGGCATCCGCCTCATCGAGGCCCATGGCCCCTTCCGGCTCAGCGCCGAGCCCGAGCTGATGGCCCGGCTCGACGAACTGCTGAACTCCTTCGTCGCCCAGAACCGCATGAAGCTCGCCGGGGACTATGTGCCCTGCTATACGCTGGGCTGAGAAGGAAGAGGGAAGAGCCGGTTCGAGTAGTAAGTGGAAAGTGGAAAGCAACAAGTGGAAAGTAGGCAAGGAGGTCATCGCCCCTTGCTCCCAGGGCACTCGCATGAGAAGAACGCTTCTCATCGGAGGCGATATCACGATGGCCTGTACCGCCGCGCGATGGCGGTGAGCAAAGGGGATCTTTTGCCACCCAGGGCGTCTGTCGGCGCCAATCGCTCAGTAAACTGAGCTTCCCCAGGCCAGGGCTGTCTTGTGCCTGAGACGCATTAATGATGTGCGATCGCCCTGCCCTTGCTACTTGTCACTTGCTACTCGCTGCTCTCGAGCGGCTTCCACCACAGCCCGAGGGCATGCAGCAGCAGCCCGAGGGTCGCGCCATGGGACACCAGGATCGCCCAGCCCTGCCAGCCGGCGGCCAGCAGCTGCCAGCCGGCGGTGAGCGCCACCCCCGCCACCAGGCACACCGCCAGGCGCCGCAGCAAGGCCGGCAGGCGGCGGCGTGCCTCATCGGCCAGCAGCCGCCAGTGGGCCAGGGCCACGCCGATGACCACCACCAGGGCCACCCCCAGCAGGGTCAGGCGGGATTGGTGGCCGCCCAGCAGGTAGCGCGGCAGGGTAACCAGCATCACCACCGCCAGGCCCAGCAGCAGGCTGAAGCGTTCCGGTGTCGGCGTCGCCCCCATGATCAGGCCACCTTCAGCCGCTGGGTCTCGATCCACTCCGCCACCCAGGGCAAGGCGGCATCGTCGGCCATGAAGGTCTCCATGGCGTCGATCTCCAGTCGCTCGCCGAGGCGGGTGGCCCCCTGCCCCTGGAGCAGCTCGTCCAGGGCGCGACCGGCGCCACAGTAGGAATCGACGTACGAGCTGTCGCCGAGCGCGATCAGGCCATAGCGCAGGCCGACGAGCCCCGGGCTCTTCGCCTCCAGGTCGCGCACGAAGGGCAGCAGGTTGCCGGGAATGTCGCCGCTGCCGGTGGTGGAGACGCAGAACAGCGCCAGGTCGGTGGGCGAACCCACGAGGTCGTCCAGGGTCGGCTGGTCGAAGATCTCGACCCGATAGCCGGCCTCCTCGAAGAGCGGCTGGATCTGCTCGGCCACGTCCAGGGCGCCGCCGTACATGGTGCCTACGAAGATCTTGAGCATGGGCATGTGAAGGATTTACTTGAGAATTTCAGTCGGATACTAGCATGACTCGCCACCCCGGGGCGAGACGGTACGCCGCACCCGGCGGACCTGCGTCACGGCACAAGACCGAGTATAATGCTCGGCCTTACGTTCCCCTGACCCGCCCGGAGGCGAGATGACGCAGACCTTCGAAGCCTGGATCACCCCCCTGATGATCGGCGGCCTGATGCTGTTCATGTGCTTCATCATCTGGGACCTGGCCAAGCAGTCGAAGGCCGGCCGCTTCGGCACCCTGATGCTGTTCGTGGTGCTCGGCGCCGGCATGCTCGGCTATGTGTTCAAGGTGGTGATCACCTGGGCGCTGGAGAACGGCGTGGTGTGACCGCCCCTCTCCCCCGACGCAAACGCCGACGCCACCCCGCGGGGTGGCGTCGGCGTTGATGGCGACATGGACGGCGTCAGTCATGCTCGGGATGGTAGTCCTCGACCTGGCTCTTGAGCTTCTGGCCGGGACGGAAGGTCACCACCCGCCGGGCGGAGATCGGGATCTCCTCCCCGGTCTTGGGATTGCGCCCCGGCCGTTCCCGCTTGTCACGCAGGTCGAAGTTGCCGAAGCCGGACAGCTTGACCTGCTCGTTCTCGCGCAGGCAGGCCCGGATCTCCTCGAAGAAGGCTTCCACCATGGACTTGGCCTCCCGCTTGGAGAGACCCAGCTCGGCGTGCAGGTGTTCGGCCAGTTCGGCCTTGGTCAACGCCCCCATGTCGCTTCCCTCTCGCTGCTGGTCGAGCCCCGACACGCTCATGCGCGGAGCTCGGCGCCCAGATGCTGCCGCGACTCCTCGACGATGGCATCGACCAAGTGGTTGATTTCCTCGTCATTTAGCGTGCGCGAAGGATGCTGCCAGGTCAAGCCCAGGGCGACGCTCTTGCGCCCCTCGGGCACCCCCTTGCCCTGGTAGACGTCGAACAGCCGGGCTTCCACCAGCCATTCGCCCGCCCTGGCATGCACGGTGTCGAGCAGCGCCTGCTCGGGGCGATCGTCGTCGACCAGGAAGGCCAGGTCCCGTCGCACCTCGGGATAGCGCGACAGCGGCGTGAAGGCCGGCACCCGCCCCTGGACCAGCGCATCGAGACGCACCTCGCAGAGCACGGCATCGACCTTGAGGCCCAGCCTGCTCCGCACCGCCGGATGCAGGGTCCCGATCCAGCCGGCTTCCTCGCCGCGATACAGCACCCGGGCACACTGACCGGGATGCAGGGCCGGATGCTCGGCGGGCTCGAACCGCCAGGCCTCGAGCTCGCCGCCCAGGGCGAGCAGGCTCTCCAGATCCCCCTTGAGGTCGAAGAAATCGACCGGCTCCTTGCCGCCGGCCCAGCCCTCGGGCGACCGGGGGCCGCAGGCCAGGGCACCGAGCATCGGCACCTGGTGCAGGCCGTCGAGCTCGCCGCGGAACACCAGCCCCGTCTCGAACAGCCGCACCCGGGTCTGCTGGCGATTGAGGTTGTGCTGCAGCGCGCGGATCAGGCCCGGGAAGAGGCTCGCCCGCATCACCGAGAGGTCGCTGGAGATGGGGTTCGCCAGGGTCGGCGACACCGCCTCCGGCAACAGGGCCTGCTGAAGCTCCGGGGCGACGAAGCTGTAGGTCACCGCCTCGAAGTAGCCCCGGGCGACCATCTGCCGACGCAGGCGAGACAGCGGCGTGCTGGCCTCGTGATCGGGCTTGAGCGCCAGGCGTGCCGCCGGACGCCGCACCGGCAGACGGTTGTAGCCATGGATACGCGCCACCTCCTCGATGAGGTCCTCCTCGATGGCGAGATCGAAGCGCCAGCTCGGCACCCGGGCGTGCCAGCCGTCCGCCACGGCGTCCACGGCCAGGCCGAGTCGCTCGAGGATCTCGGCGACTTCATCGCCGGGCAGCGCCTTGTCCAGCGCCTGGTCCAGGCGCGCACGGCGCAGCAGGACCTCCCGGTCGCCGGGCAGCCGGTCCACGTCGGCGACCTCCACGAGGGGCCCGGGCTCGCCGCCGACGATCTCGAGCAGCAAGGCGGTGGCCCGCTCGGCGGCCTCGCGGGCCAGGGCCGGGTCCACGCCCCGCTCGAAGCGGTGGGAGGCATCGGTATGCAGCCCATAGGAACGCGCCTGGCCGGCCACGGCCAGCGGGGAGAAGTGCGCCGCCTCCAGGAAGATGTCGCGGGTCTCGGGCCCCACGCCGGAGTGCTCCCCGCCCATCACGCCGGCGATGGCCAGGGGCGCCCGCTCGTCGGCGATGATCAGGGTGCCGTCGGACAGGGTCACCTCCTGGCCGTCCAGCAGCACCAGGCGCTCGCCCTCGCGGACCTCGCGGACCACCACCGCCCCGTTCAGGTTGCCCCGGTCGAAGGCGTGCAGCGGCTGACCCAGCTCCAGCATCACGTAGTTGGTGACGTCCACCACCGGATCGATCGCCCGGATGCCGCCGCGACGCAGCCGCTCGACCATCCACAACGGGGTCTCGGCGGTCACGTCGACCCCCTTGATCAGCCGCCCCAGGTAGCGGGGACAGCCCGCGGCGTCCTCGACGCGGACCGGGAAGGTCTCGTCGTGGACGGGCGCCACCGGGGCAATCGCCGGCCCCTCGACGGGCAGCCGGTTGAGCACGCCGACCTCGCGGGCCAGCCCCTTGACGCTCAGGCAATCCCCCCGGTTGGGGGTCAGGTCCACCTCGATGGTGTGGTCGTCGAGGCCCAGGTAGGCGCGCACGTCCTCGCCGACCGGGGCATCGGCCGGCAGCACCAGGATGCCCGCCGAGGCCTCCTCCTCGAGCCCCAGCTCGGAGGCGGAACAGATCATGCCCCGGGACTCGACGCCACGGAGCTTGGCCTTCTTGATCTTGAAGTCGCCGGGCAGCACCGCCCCGACCCGGGCGAAGGGCACCTTCTGACCTTCGGCCACGTTGGGCGCACCGCAGACGACCTGGACCCGCTCGCCGCTGGCATCCTCGACCTGGCAGACGTTGAGCTTGTCGGCATCGGGGTGCGGCGCCTTGGCGACGACCTCCGCCACCACCACGCCGTCGAAGGCGGCGGCGACGGGCTCGATGGCGTCCACCTCCAGGCCGGCCATGGTGATCTGGTCGGCCAGGGCCTGGGTCGCCAGCGCCGGGGAGACCCATTCACGCAGCCACTGTTCGGAAAATTTCATGACTCATCCTATCGCTGTGTGCTGGAGACGTTCAGGCGAACTGCTTGAGGAAGCGCAGGTCGTTGTCGAAGAACAGCCGCAGGTCGTTGACGCCGTAGCGCAGCATGGCCAGGCGCTCGGCGCCCATGCCGAAGGCGAAGCCGGTGTAGCGCTCGGTGTCGATCCCGGAGTGGCGGAAGACCTCCGGATGCACCATGCCGCAGCCCATCACCTCGAGCCAGCCGCTGTGCGAGCAGACCCGGCAGCCGTCGCCGTTGCACATCACGCACTGGATATCGACCTCCGCCGAAGGCTCGGTGAAGGGGAAGTAGGACGGTCGGAAACGCACCGAGAGGTCGTCGCGCTCGAAGAAGGCGTGAAGGAAGTCCTCGATGGTGCCCTTGAGGTCGGCGAAGCTGACGTCCTCGTCGACCAGCAGCCCCTCCACCTGGTGGAACATGGGGGTGTGGGTCAGGTCGGAGTCGCTGCGGTAGACCCGCCCCGGGCAGACGATGCGGATCGGCGGCTCGGCTTCCTTCATCGTGCGCACCTGCACCGGCGAGGTATGGGTGCGCAGCAGCCGGGTCGCATCGAAGTAGAAGGTGTCGGCCATGCCCCGCGCCGGGTGGTGGGCGGGGATGTTGAGGGCCTCGAAGTTGTGGTAGTCGTCCTCGATCTCCGGGCCGACCGCCACCTCGTAGCCGATCCGGGTGAAGAGCCCCTCGATGCGCTCCAGGGTGCGAGTCACCGGATGCAGGCCGCCGCTCGGCTGGCCGCGACCGGGCAGGGTCACGTCGAGGCGCTCGGCGGCGAGCCGCGCCTCCAGGGCGGCCTTCTCCAGGGCCTGGCGGCGCGCATCGATGTCCTGGGCCAGGGCCTGCTTGGCCTGGTTGATGCGCTCGCCGGCGGCCGGTCGCTCCTCGGCGGGGAGCTTGCCGAGGCCCTTGAGCAGTGCGGTGATCTCGCCCTTCTTGCCGAGGTAGCGCACGCGCAGCTCGTCCAGGGCGGCCATGCTGTCGGCGGCCTGGATGGCGTCGCGGGCCTCGGCGACCAGAGTGGGAAGGTGGTCCATCCGTTATGCTCCGAATCTTGATCAGGGTGTCGCATGCGAAAAAAACAGGGGAAGAGCGGCTGCTCTTCCCCTGCGACGATCAGCGAGACGGTGCACCCGGCCGGGCGAGCCGTCCCGTTATCGAGACCACTTACTGGGCAGCCTTGGCCTTCTCGACGATGGCGGCGAAGGCGGCCTTCTGGTTGACGGCCAGGTCGGCCAGCACCTTGCGGTCGATCTCGATGCCGGCCTTCTTCAGGCCGCCGACGAAGCGGCTGTAGGACAGGCCGTGCTGCCGGGCACCGGCGTTGATGCGCTGGATCCACAGGGCGCGGAACTGGCGCTTGCGCTGGCGACGGTCGCGGTAGGCGTACTGACCGGCCTTGATGACGGCCTGCTTGGCGACGCGAAAGACGCGTGAACGGGCACCGTAGTAGCCCTTGGCCTGCTTGAGAATCTTCTTGTGACGACGACGGGCGACGACACCACGCTTGACGCGAGTCATGGCTTACTCCTGACGATTAAGGGTTGGCAACCAAGGGTTACAGGTTCGGCAGCATGCGCTGCACGAGCTGCTTGTCGGCGTCGTGGATCTGCTTCATACCACGCAGCTGACGCTTCCGCTTGGTGGACTTCTTGGTCAGGATGTGGCTCCGGAACGACTGCTTGTGCTTGAAGCCGTTGGCCGTCTTCTTGAAGCGCTTGGCAGCGCCGCTGTTGCTCTTGATTTTCGGCATGAGATGAACTCCGCTCGAGATTGTTGAGAAAACCCGGGGCCGGTGGCCGGTGCATGGCCGGCCACCCGTTTGACGGGCCGTCGGATCACTTCTTCTTGGGGGCAATGATCATGATCATCTGGCGCCCTTCCATCTTGGGGAAGGACTCCACGGTGCCGATCTCCTCGAGATCGGCGGCGATCCGCTCCATCAGCTTGCGACCGAGGTCCTGATGGGCCATCTCGCGTCCGCGGAAACGCAGGGTCACCTTGCCCTTGTCGCCACCTTCGAGGAAGCGCTTCAGGTTCTTCATCTTGACCTGATAGTCGCCCTCGTCGGTGCCAGGCCGGAACTTGACTTCCTTGACCTGGATCTGCTTCTGCTTCTTCTTCTGTGCCGCCTTCTGCTTCTTCTGCTCGAAGACGAACTTGCCGTAATCCATGATCTTGCAGACGATCGGATCGGCGTTGGAGATCTGGACGAGATCCATACCGGCGGCTTCGGCGCGCTCCAGCGCCTCGCTGGTGGGCAGGATGCCCAGCTGCTCGCCGTCGCTGTCGATCAGGCGAACCTGATCCTCGGTAATGCGCTCGTTCATCGGGGGCCGCTTGTCCTGCGGGCGCCCTCTGGGGTTGCTTCGCTTGATGGTTCCGTCTCCACTTTAGCCTTGGAAGATGTCGTTATAACCGCTCGGCCCGCACCTTGTCGATGAAGGCGTCCACCGGCAGGGTGCCGAGATCCTCACCCTCGCGGGTACGGACGGCGACCGAGTCGGCCTCGACTTCCTTATCTCCCACCACCAGGAGATAGGGGACCTTCTGCAACGTATGCTCGCGGATTTTAAAGCCGATTTTCTCGTTCCTCAAGTCCGCCTTGACGCGCAGGCCGATTTTCTGCAGGCGCCGCTCGAGCGCCAGGGCGTAATCGCGCTGGGCGTCGGTGATGTTGAGGATCGCCGCCTGCTGGGGAGCCAGCCACAGCGGCATGGCGCCGGCATGGTGCTCGATGAGGATGCCCAGGAAGCGCTCGAAGGACCCCAGGATGGCGCGATGCAGCATCACCGGCGTCTTGCGGCTGCCGTCCTCGTCGACGAATTGCGCCCCGAGCCGGCCCGGCAGGTTGAAGTCGAGCTGCAGGGTGCCGCACTGCCAGACCCGGTTGAGGCAGTCGCGCAGCGAGAACTCGATCTTGGGCCCGTAGAAGGCCCCCTCCCCCGGCTGCAGCTCCCAGTCCAGGCCGGTCGCATCCAGCGCCGCCTCCAGGCCCGCCTCGGCGCGATCCCAGAGCGCCGCCTCACCCATGAAGTCGTCCGGGCGGGTCGACAGCTTGAGCTCCACGTCCTCGAAGCCGAGATCCTTGTAGACCTTGAGGGTCAGGGCGATGAAGGCCTCGGCCTCGGCCTGGATCTGCCCCTCGGTGCAGAAGATGTGGGCGTCGTCCTGGGTGAAGCCGCGCACCCGCATCAGGCCATGCAGCGAACCGGACGGCTCGTTGCGGTGGCAACTGCCGAACTCGGCCAGGCGCAGCGGCAGGTCGCGATAGCTCTTGAGCCCCTGATTGAACACCTGCACGTGGCAGGGACAGTTCATCGGCTTGACCGCGTACTCGCGCTTCTCCGACTCGGTGGTGAACATCAGCTCGCTGTAATGCCCCCAGTGCCCGGAGGCCTTCCAGAGCGAGAGGTCCACCACCTGCGGCGTCTTGATCTCCTGATAGCCGTTGTCGATCTGCACCCGGCGCATGTACTGCTCGAGGGCCTGGTACATGGTCCAGCCATTGGGGTGCCAGAAGACCATGCCCGGCGCCTCCTCCTGGAGGTGGAAGAGGTCCATCTTCTTGGCGAGCTTGCGGTGATCGCGCTTCTCGGCCTCCTCCAGGCGCTTCAGGTAGGCCTTGAGCTGCTTCTTGTCGCCCCAGGCGGTGCCGTAGATGCGGGTCAGCATCGGCCGCTCGGCATCGCCGCGCCAATAGGCGCCGGCCAGCTTGGTCAGCTTGAAGGCCTTGAGGTGCCGGGTGTTGGGCACGTGGGGCCCCCGGCACATGTCGGTGTACTCCTCGTGATGATAGAGCCGGATGGTCTCGCCGTCGGGGATCTCGCGGACGATCTCCTGCTTGTAGGGTTCGTCCCGGTGCAGGAAGGTCAGCATCGCCTTGTCCCGGTCGACGTATTCGCGGACCACGTCATAGCCCTTCTCGATCAACGCCTTCATGCGCTGCTCGATGGCCTCGAGGTCCTCCGGCGTCGCCGCACGACCGAAGTCGATGTCGTAGTAGAAGCCGTCCTCGATCACCGGGCCGATGGCCATCTTGGCGTCGGGATACAGCTGCTTGACCGCATGGCCGATCAGGTGGGCGCAGGAGTGACGGATGATCTCGAGACCTTCGGGGTCCCGGGCGGTGATGATCGCCACCTCGGCGTCGTGGTCGATGACGTCAGCGGCATCCACCAGCTCGCCGTCGATGCGCCCGGCCACGCAGGCCTTGGCCAGGCCGGCACCGATGCTCTCGGCCAGCTGCATCACGGTAAGCGGTTCGTCGAAGGTTCTCTGGCTGCCGTCCGGCAGGGTCACGATGGGCATGATGAAGCGTTTCCTTGTGCGCAGTGGTGATCCATACCAAGGATCACGTGTCGCCAGAAAGAATGGTCGGGGGCACGGGCCCGGACAGGGCGGCGGCAGACGCCCGCTCGCCGAGGCCGCGGTTCGACGCGGCATCCCATCGGCACAGGCTCCGTGGAATCCTCCCGCGGCGGCAACGGCGCGACGGCCGATGCGCAGCCCGGGCCGTAAAGCGCCGTCTAGCCTAGCAAAGCCGTCCCCGTGGCGCCATGGGAGGCAGCACGAAAAGAGGCGCCCGAAGGCGCCTCCGTGGGGGGTCGCCGCCGGCGAAGGGGCGGCGGGCCTCAGGCGGGGATCATTCCCACTCGCCGAGTTCGACGCGGCGGTTCTGGGCCCGGCCGGCGTCGGTCTCGTTGCTGGCCACCGGCTGGGACTCGCCATAGCCGACGGTGCGCATGCGATCGCGGTCGACCCCCTGGGCGGCCAGGTAGTCGGCCACGGAATCGGCTCGGCGCTGGGACAGATCCTGGTTGTAGGCCTCGCTGCCCACGGCATCGGTGTGGCCCTCGATGCGGACGCGGACGTTCTCGTTGGCGATCAGCTTGTCGGCGACGCCATCGAGGATCTGCTCGGCCCCCATGGTCAGGGTGGCGGAGTCGAACTCGAAGTTCACGTCACGCAGCACCAGGTCTTCCACGCAGCCCAGCGCGTTGACCTCGGCGCCGGCCGGAGTGCCCGGACACTGGTCCTGGTAGTCCGGCACGCCGTCACCGTCGGAGTCCAGCGGACAGCCCACGGCGTCCACGGCCACCCCGGCCGGGGTACCCGGACACTGGTCGTTGGCGTCGATCACGCCGTCACCGTCGGTGTCCCGCGGAGCCGGGGCCGGCTTGTCCGGCTCGGCGCACAGGAAGGCCCCGATGGCGGCACCGGTGGTCCCGCCGATGGCGGCCCCCTGGTCCTCGTCGGAATCGCTGCTGGCGGCGTAGCCGATGCCGCCGCCGATCAGGCCGCCGGCGAGACCGCACACGGTGGGGTGCTGGTACCAGGCACGGTCGGAGGAGGCGCTTTCCCCCATGCCGGACGATTGGGAGGCCGAGCTGGCACAGCCGGTCAGGCCGACCACCAGTGCGGAACCAAGCAGCAAGCCAGTCGTAGATTTCTTCATGTAAGACTCCTTCTTTACACACATCTGGCATGGGCAACGTCAGCGAAGCCATCCAGGGATCCGATGGTACGGCCAACGGAGGCGAACAGCGTTCGCCTACACCGACCAAGAAAGCACGAAATCGCGTTTTCGGCCAGTGAAGACGCGCAGATGACCCGGGTTTCCATTCGCATATGAGCCATCTGCGGTGCGGGGACAAGCTTGCCGAAGCGGGCCCGGCAATGCAATCGAACGACTGTGCGAGATCGCCGACACGTCGCCTCAGTGCAGGGAACCGGGCCAGTCCCGGCGGAAGGTCAGGGCGGCATCGGCGGCCTCGAGCACGGCCTCGCCCAGCTCGTCCTCCACCGCCAGGCGTTCCCGATCCTCCCGGAAGCGCTCCTTGGGACTCAGCGCCTGGCGCGCCGAGTGGGTGTGCAGATGACGGGTGCGTCGGTGGACCTCGCCGAAGGCCCGGAACTCGGCACGCTCGACCAGGCCGGGATCGAGGATGTCGAGCAGGGTCTTGCAGCGCCAGGCCCCCTCGGTGATGTCGACCTGACGCTGGAGGAGCGCCGAGGCCACGAGCTCGAGGTTCTCGAGGCAGTTGTCGTGGGCACGGCGCAGCTCATCCCGGCGGAAGGCTTCGCGTCGGCGCACCTCCTTCCAGAGGGTGAGGGCGTAGGCGCCGAGACCGGCGACGAGGGCCAGTCCCAGGCCGAGCAGGATCAGCGCGGTAGTGGTGGTCATGGAGGGTATCCGGACGGTCGGGAAAGTGAAGGCCCACATTCTATACTCCCGGTATTCGTCTCCCCAACCCGCCCCGTGACTCACCGGCAGAGGACGCCCCTATGCCAGCCCGATCTCCCGACAAGCCCACCTCCCCTTCCCTGGCCGCTCGCCTCGGCCTCTGGCTGGGCCCGCTCTGGGTGATCCTGACGCTGAGCCTGCCGGCCCCGACGGGCATGAGCGAACCGGCCTGGGCCTGCGCCGGCCTGGCCTTGCTGATGGCCACCTGGTGGTCCACCGAGGCGATCCCCATCCCGGCCACCGCCCTGCTGCCGCTGGTGCTGGTACCGGCGCTGGGCATCGGCGACATGGGCGAGGCCTCGGCCGGCTACGCCAACCCGATCATCTATCTCTTCCTGGGCGGCTTCCTGCTGGGCATCGCCATGCAGCGCTGGAACCTGCATCGTCGGATCGCCCTGAAGGTGCTGCGCGTGGTCGGCCACGAACCCCGCCGGCAGATCGCCGGCTTCATGCTGGCCACGGGGTTTCTCAGCATGTGGGTGTCGAACACGGCCACCACCATCATGATGCTGCCCATCGGCATGTCGGTGATCAGCCTGCTCGACGACCGCGACCCCGAGGCCCTGGCCCGCTACGCGACCGCCCTGCTGCTGGCCATCGCCTATTCGGCCAGCATCGGCGGGGTGGCGACCCTGATCGGGACCCCGCCCAACGCCCTGCTCGCCGGCTACCTGGCCGACAGTCGCGGACTCGACCTGGGCTTCGCCCAGTGGATGCTGGTGGGGCTGCCGGTCAGCCTGGTCATGATGGGCTGCGCCTGGTGGTGGCTGACGCGCCGGGGGTTCGCCCTGCAGGCCGCCGAGGGCGGCGCCGCGCTGGTCGAGGACGAGCTGGCCAGGCTGGGGCCCACCACCCCGGCGGAACGGCGGGTGGGCATCGTCTTCCTGCTGGCCGCCCTGGCCTGGGTCGGCCGCCCCCTGCTCAACGACGCGGGCGTGGCCTGGCTGACGGACACCGGCATCGCCGTCGCCGCCGGGGTCGCGCTCTTCCTGATGCCCGCCGGGGACGCCGAGCGCTCGAGGCTGATGACCTGGGAGGACGCCCGGGAACTGCCCTGGGGGATCCTGATCCTGTTCGGCGGCGGCCTGGCGCTCGCCGGGGCCATCAGCCGCTCGGGACTGGCCGAGTGGATCGCCGAGCGGCTCGCCGTGTTCGGCGCCTTCCCGCTGCTGGCCCTGATCGGCGTGGTGGTCCTGGTGATCGTCTTCCTCACCGAGATCACCTCCAATACCGCCACCGCCGCGGCCTTCCTGCCGCTGCTCGGCGCCCTGGCCCTGTCGCTGGACGTCTCGCCGCTGCTGGTGACGGTGCCCGCCGCGGTGGCCGCGAGCTGCGCCTTCATGATGCCGGTCGCCACCCCCCCCAACGCCATCGTCTTCGCCACCGGCCACCTGCGCATCCAGTCGATGATGCGCGCGGGCTTCGCCCTGAACCTGATCGGCACCCTGGTGGTGACCCTGCTGACCTATCCCCTCCTGCGGCTGTTCTGGTAGCGCGCCTCAGAGGCCCGGGAGCCGCCACAGGTGCGCATAGTGATCCAGCAGCAGGACGCCGAAGACGCCCAGGATATAGCGGATGGAGAACCAGAACGCCGCCAGCGGGGCCTCGGGGTCCCGACCGCGCCAGACCCGCCAGTTCCAGGTCATAAAGCGCAGATTCAGGAGGGACACGCCGGCAAGATACACGACCCCGCTCATCCCGATGGCGAAGGGCAGCAGGGTCACCGCCACCGTCAGCCAGCCATAGAGCCAGACCTGCAGCCGGGTGAAGGCCGAGCCATGGGTGACCGGCAGCATCGGCACCCCCGCCCGGGCATACTCGTCCCGCTTGTGGATCGCCAGCGCCCAGAAATGCGGTGGCGTCCAGGCGAAGACGATCAGCATCAGCAGCAGCGGCTCGGGACCCAGCTGGCCGGTCACCGCCGTCCAGCCCAGCAACGGCGGCGCCGCCCCGGCGACCCCGCCGATGACGATGTTCTGTGGCGTGGCCCGCTTGAGGAAGGCCGTGTAGACCAGGGCATAGCCGATCAAGGAGCCCAGGGTCAGCCAGGCGGTCAGCGCATTGACCTGCCAGTGCAGCAGGCCGATGCCGAGCACCGACAGCAGCGTCGCCCAGGCCAGCGCCAGCGGGGTCGGCAGGCGCCGGCTGGCCAGGGGACGACGCGCGGTTCGCAGCATCAGGGCATCCAGGCGGCGGTCCACCACATGGTTGAAGGCCGCCGCCCCCCCGGCGGCGAGCCCGATCCCCAGCAGGCCGAAGGCCACCGCCGCGGGGGACGGGATCGGCGTCGCCAGCAGCATGCCCACCAGGCTGCACACCAGCATCACGACCACCACCCGTGGCTTGCACAGGGTCAGCAGGTCCCGGCAGGTCCAGCGTGTGGCCGTCCCGGCCGGTGCGCGTCGAATCACCAGGGCGTCAGACATGGGCCCACTCCTTTCGCTCGTCAGGGTTGGAGACCACGACCGCCGACGGCCAGCGCCACTGCCAGGCCGCCAGCGTCAGGGCGACCACCAGCGCGACCGCCCCGGCGGTATGCAGCAAGGCCAGCCACAGCGGCAGCCAGAACACTACGTTGGCCACCCCGATCGCCGCCTGGGCCAGGCCCGCGGCCAGGACCAGCCAGGGGCGGCGGGCCGCATCGCGACCGTAGCGCCATGCCAGGCCAGCCAGGCAGGCCAGCAGGGCCAGGGCGCCCAGACGGTGCCCCACCTGGATGGCGCTGCGCGCTTCGGCATGCAGCTGGCCGTGGAGGTAGTTGGGTCCCACGGTCTGGGTCAGGTGGAACCCCTCCCCCCAGTCCAGGGATGGCCACCACTCGCCGTTGCAGGTGGGGAAACCCTGGCAGGCGATGCCGGCATAGTTGCTGGAGGTCCAGCCTCCCAGGGCGAGCTGCAGGACCAGCAGCAACATCGCCGCGCCCCACAGGGGCGAGAACCTGCGCGGTCGCACCTGGGCCGGCTCGCCGCCGGCCAGCCGCCCGAGCCGCAGCGACAGCCAGAGGAAAAGCGTCATCACCGAAAGCCCCCCGAGCAGGTGCAGGGTCACCACCTGGGGCCACAGCTTGAGGGTCACGGTGAGGGCCCCGAAGGCCCCCTGAAGCAGGATCAGCGCCAGCAGCGCCAGGGTCAGGGCCCAGGGATAACCGCTCAGCCGGCGGCGCAGGGCCGTCCCCAACGCCACCAGGACGAGCACCATCAGCCCCAGGGCGGCCGCCAGATAACGGTGCAGCATCTCCATCCAGGCCTTGGCCGCCTCCAGGGGGGCCTCGGGGGAATGGACCAGGGCCCGGGCGGCATCCGGCACCACCAGTTCGCCGTAGCAGCCCGGCCAGTCCGGACAGCCCAGGCCGGCATCCACCAGCCGGGTCCAGGCACCGGCCAGCACCACCAGGGCGGCGAACCCTGCCCCGACCAGGCTCAGCCGACGGGCCAGGCGCAGCAAGCGTTCAGTGCCCATCGGCCGACTCCTCGGTGATCGCCTCCCGCCGCACCAGCGGCGACGCGGGATTCAGCTCGAGCAATCGCTCGATATCCGCCAGCACCTGATCGGCGGGCACGCCCGCCGGATACTCCAGGACCGCCCGCCCCTCGGGATCGACGACCCAGAGGCGCCCCGGAGACCGCCACGGAGGCAGCTCCCGCCACGCCGCCGCCGCCGCGCCGGGCAGCGGCGCACCGCTCCCGCCGATACGCAGCCGGCTGAGGCGGTGCGCCTCCCGCCCCAGGGCGCGATGCAGGCGCCACCAGCGGTCGGCCTCGGACGCGCAGGCCGCGGGGCAGTCGAAGGCCAGCAACCAGTCCTCGTCCCCCGCCTTGCGGACGCCTTGCACGGGCCAGGCCGCCAGGGGCGGCACGGCGGGATCGAGCCGGCCATGGGCGGTACGTGCCTCGGGGATGCCCAACCGCCACTCCACCATGCCCCAGGCCATGGCCATGGGCAGAACGAAGACGCCGAACAGCGCCAGCAACTTGAGGCGCGAGACGCGCCGAGGGGACGGGCTCATGGTGCCACCTCCTGCCGGGAAGACGGGCCTCGATCGCGCCACAGGCGGCGACCGCCCAGGATCATCACCACCAGGGCCGTCAACGACAGCCCCCACCACTGGACGGCATAGCCCAGGTGCCGCGCCGGCGGCAGCACATTGGGCTCCCACCAGGAGGCGAGGTGGCCGGGGCCGCCTTCCAGATGCAGCCAGCCGGCATGGGCGAAGCCACCGAGCCCAGCCCAGGCATCGAGCTCGATACGCTGCAGGCGACGTCCCTCGCGGTTGGGGCCGAACACCGGCGGCCGGGCGCCATCGGCCTGCCAGCGCCCCTGCAGGGTCACCGGGCCTCCCGGGGTGGTGACGGTCGGCCTCTCGCGGGTCGGGCCGGTGGCCAGGAAGCCCCGCTCCACCAGCCAGAGGCGACCGTCCGCCCCCCGCAAGGGCGTCAGGACGGCGACCCCCAGGCGCCCTCGATGGGTGCGGTTGTCGAGAAACAGGGTCTCCTCGGCGAGGTACTCGCCCCGCAGGGTCAGTCGAGCCCCGTCGGGCGGCGTGGCCACGGGCGCTGCGAGGTGCGGGGCCGCGGCATGGCGGGCCAGCAGGGCGCGCTTGTCCTCGGCCCGTTCCCACTGCCATAGTCCCAGGGCGAGGCCGAGCGCCACCAGGACGGACCAGAACCCCGCCCAGAGCACCAGACGCCTGCCGGTCCCGGTCTTGCCGCTGGTTCCTGTCACGGAGTGTGTCATGCTGCTCAAGATCCTGATTGCGCTTGTTTTTCTTGCCATGGTGGCGAGCCTCGCCGCCGGAGCGGGATTCCTGATCAAGGACGCCGGCCGCTCCCGCCGGGTGCTCGTCTCGCTGAAGTGGCGCGTGGCCATGGCGGCCCTGCTGATGGCCCTGCTCACCTATGGCTTCTATTTCGGCGACCTGGGCGGCTGATCCCCTCAGAAGACATAGACGAAGGTGAACAGCCCGATCCACACCACATCGACGAAGTGCCAGTACCAGGCGGCCGCCTCGAAGGCGAAGTGATCGTCGGCCGAGAAGTGCCCTCGATGCACCCGCGCCAGGATCGCCATCAGGATGATAGTGCCGATGATCACGTGAAGCCCGTGGAAGCCGGTCAGCAGGAAGAAGGTGGCGCCGTAGATGCCGGCTTCCAGGGTGATGCCGTAGTGGGTATAGGCCTCGTGGTATTCGACCCCCTGGATGGTGATGAAGGACAGCCCCAGCAGCACGGTCACCGCCAGCCAGAACCGGGCGCTGCGCCGGTAGCCCTCCTTCAGGCCCTCGTGGGCGATGGTCAGGGTGATGCTCGAGCTCACCAGGATGATGGTGTTGACCAGCGGCAGGTGCCACGGGCTGAAGGTCTCGTGGGGTCCCTCGATGGCGGCATCCGGCGGGTTCATCAGCGGCCAGCTGGCGGTGAAGTCGGGCCACAGCAGGGCCGCCACGCCCTTGGCCCCCTCCCCGTCCAGCCAGGGCAGCGCAAAGGTTCGCACGTAGAAGAGGGTGCCGAAGAAGGCGGCGAAGAACATCACCTCGGAGAAGATGAACCAGCCCATCCCCCAGCGGAAGGAGCGGTCCATCTGGGCATCGTAGAGCCCGCTGCGCGACTCCTGGATGACGTCCCGGAACCACAGGGTCATCACGGCCAGCACCGCCAGCAGGCCCAGCACCATCACCGGCAGGCCGGCGACACCGAAGACCAGCAGGGTTCCGGCCCCGACCATCATCGCCCCCAGCGCCAGGGACGCCAGCACCGGCCACTTGCTGGAGGCGGGTACATAGTAGCTGCCACCGCTCATGCTCGATCTCCTTCGCTGTTGGTGCCCTGGGGTCGGACCGTTTGCGTTTCGGCGCCCGGCTCGACGGGATAGAGGGTATAGACCAGGGTCACGGTCGTGACGCCTGCGGGAAGGTCCGGGGTGAGCTGGAAGACCAGCGGCGCCGCGAGCTCCTCGCCGGCGGCGAGCCGTTGTTCCTGGAAACAGAAGCAGGCGAGCTTGCGCAGGTGCAGCGACGCCTCGGAGGGCGAGACGCTGGGGACGGCCCGGGCCCGGCTCGCCGTCTCGCCCTGGTTGCGAAAGCGGAAGGTCACCTCGCGGCTCTCGCCGGGATGGACGCGCAGCTGGCGATTATCCGCCTCGAGCCGCCAGGGCAGCCCGGCGCTGCCTCGGGTGATGAACTGGACCGTGACCGTGCGTGAGGTGTCCACGCCCTCGTGGACCAACGCCTGGGCCCGACCGGACGTCTTGCCGTTGAGCCCGGTCACCTGACAGAAGACGTCGTAGAGCGGGACCAGGGCGAAGGCGAACACGAACATCCCGGCCAGCACCACCAGGGTGCGACCGACGGTGCGCCGTACGCCCCGACGCCGGTCCTCGCGCTCGATGCCTGTCTGCATCACGGCCTCCGCGCTCTCAGTGCTGCTGCGGCTGGAAATCGGGCGGTGTCTCGAAGGTGTGCAGCGGCGCCGGACTGGGCACGCTCCACTCCAGGTCCTCCGCGCCCTCCCAGGCCCGAGCCGGCGCCTTCTCCCCGCCCCGCACGCAGCGCACCACCACGACCAGGAAGAGCAGCTGGGAAGCCCCGAACAGGAAACCGCCGAGGCTGGTGACCAGGTTGAAGTCGGCGAACTGCAGGGCATAGTCGGGGATTCGCCGCGGCATCCCGGCCAGCCCGGCGAAGTGCATGGGGAAGAAGGTCAGGTTGACGCCGATCACCGACAGCCAGAAGTGCCACTGGGCCAGACGTTCATGGGGGTAATGCCCGGTCCACTTGGGCAGCCAGTAATAGACGCCGGCCATGATGGCGAACACCGCTCCGGGCACCAGCACGTAGTGGAAGTGCGCCACCACGAAATAGGTGTCGTGGTACTGGAAGTCCGCCGGCGAGATGGCCAGCATCAGCCCCGAGAAGCCGCCGATGGTGAACAGCACCACGAAGGCCAGGGCGAAGAGCATGGGCGGCTCGAAGCTGATCGAGCCGCGAAACAGGGTGGTGATCCAGTTGAACACCTTCACCCCGGTGGGCACCGCGATCAGCATGGTCGTGTACATGAAGAACAGCTCCGCCACCAGCGGCAGGCCGACCACGAACATGTGGTGCGCCCAGACCACGAAGGACAGGATGGCGATGGACGCCGTGGCATAGACCATGGAGGCGTAGCCGAACAGGCGCTTGCGGGCGAAGGTCGGGATGATCACCGAGACGATGCCGAAGGCCGGCAGGATCATGATGTAGACCTCGGGGTGCCCGAAGAACCAGAACAGGTGCTGGAAGAGCACCGGGTCGCCCCCGCCGGCGGCGTTGAAGAAGCTGGTGCCGAAGTTGATGTCCAGCAGCATCATGGTGATGACCCCGGCGAGCACCGGCATCACGGCGATCAGCAGGAAGGCGGTGATCAGCCAGGTCCAGACGAACAGCGGCATGTCCATCATGCGCATGCCGGGGGCCCGCAGGTTGAGGATGGTGGCGATGATGTTGATGGCGCCGAGGATCGAGCTGATTCCCGCCAGGTGCAGCGAGAAGATGAAGAAGGTGGTGGACGGGGGGGCGTAGGTGGTGGACAGCGGCGCGTAGAAGGTCCAGCCGAAGTTGGGGGCCCCACCGGGCATCACCAGGGTCGCCAGCAGGATGGTGAAGGCCACGGGCAACAGCCAGAAGCTGAAGTTGTTGAGCCGCGGCAGGGCCATGTCCGGCGCGCCGATCTGCAGCGGGACCATCCAGTTGGCGAGGCCCACGAAGGCCGGCATCACCGCCCCGAACACCATGATCAGGCCGTGCATGGTGGTCATCTGGTTGAAGAACTCGGGCTGGACGAGCTGCAGCCCGGGCTGAAACAGCTCTGCCCTCACCACCAGCGCGAAGATCCCGCCGATGAAGAACATGCACAGCGAGAAGACCAGGTAGAGGGTCCCGATCTCCTTGTGGTTGGTGGTCAGCAGCCAGCGAAGCGGCCCCCGCGCCGGGGCATGGGCCCCGGCCGCGGCGCCGCCCTCGGCGGCATGCTCGTACTGCACGGAAGGCTTGGGAGGCAGGTGCGAAGCCATGGGATTCCCCCTGGTGTCCGGAACGATGGAATGCGCCTAGTCCGCCAGCCACTCGTCGGCGATCGTCGAGGGCTGGACGGCGTCGCCGGTATCGTTGCCCCAGGCATTGCGCTCGTAGGTGATCACGGCGGCGATCTCCACCGGGTTGAGGGTGCTGCGGAAGGCCGGCATGGCGGTACCGGAGACGCCGTTGACCACGGTATCGATGTGCCGATCACGCTCGTCGAGCAGTGCCTGGTTGCCTGCCAGGGCAGGGAAGGCTGGCGGACTGCCGGAGCCGTCGGGCTGGTGGCAGGAGGCACAGATGGTGCCGTAGACCCGTTCGCCGCGCTCCATCAGCGCTTCCAGGCTCCAGTCGCGGTCGACGCCGAGTGCTTCCTGGGCGGCGGCCTCCTTGCGCTGGGCCAGCCAGGCGTCGAAACGTTCCGGCTCGACCGCCTGGACCACCACCGGCATGAAGGCGTGGTCCCGACCGCACAGCTCCGCGCACTGGCCGCGATAGATCCCCGGCTCGTTGATGCGCACCCAGTTCTCGTTGACGAAGCCCGGCACGGCATCCTGCTTGACCGCCAGGTCCGGCACCCACCAGGAGTGGATGACGTCGTCGGAGGTCAGCAGCAGCCTGACCTTGCGCCCCGCCGGCAATACCAGCGGCTCGTCCACCTCCAGGAGATAGTCTTCCCCCTTGGCGGCCTCGCCGGCGATCTGCTCTCGTGAGGTGGCGAGGTTCGAGGTGAAGGCCACGTCCTCGCCGAGGTATTCGTAGCGCCAGCGCCACTGCTGGCCGGTCACCATGACGTCCAGGTCGGCCTCGGTGGTGTCGTACATGCTCTTGAGGGTGGCGGTGGCGGGAACCGCCATGCCGACCAGGATCAGCAGCGGGATCACGGTCCAGATGACCTCGACCGTGGTGTGTTCGTGGAAGTTGGAGGCCTCGGCCCCCTGAGAGCGGCGATACCGGAACAGCGAATAGAACATCGCCCCGAAGACGACCACACCGATGACCACGCAGATCCAGAAGATGATCATGTGCAGCGAATGGATCTCGCGGCTGACATCGGTGACGCCCACCGGCATGTTCCAGCCGTCGGCCGACGCCAGCCCGGACAGTCCCGCGAAGGCGAAGCCCCCCGCCGTCCACAAGAGCCGCTTGCGCATCGCCCCCTCCCGAACGTCGTTGTTGTATTAGCCATGCCTGGATCGAGTATAGAAGGCCCGAAACCGGCCTCCCGGCGCAGGGGACGGCGCCCGTAAACGCGACTGTCAACGCAGCGGGGCGCTCAACCGGCCGCCAGGGTCGCCACCAGCACCACCAGGATCACCAGGACGATCGCCATCAGCACGCCGACGATGATGAAGGGCGCGGCGCGCCCCTTCTCGAAATCCTCCCGGCGCCGGGCCTCCTTCTGTACACCGAAGAAGGCGGCCAGCACGGACTTGATGATCTGCCACATCGTCACCTCCCGGATTCTGTCCCCCCTGACAGTAGCCCAGATACGGCCTCCCGTGATCACCCCTTGATGTGGATCATGCGGAAGCGACGCCTTTCCCATCGACGCCGGTCCATGACTTCTATACTGGGGATGATGCGCCCCTCCCGGACGGAGGGTCCGCCGCCTCACCCCGCACCGATCCCAGAGGAGACCCGAGATGACTCAACAGAAGGGGGATGCCGCCGAGGCCCTCAAGGCGCCCAACGAGGCCATGCTGCAATGGTGGAGCCAGCAATGGCTCCAGGGTGCGAATCCCCTCGCCCGCCTCCAGCTCGCCTGGATGGAGAGTCTCGCCGAGGCGATGCAGTTCGAGGCCCAGTGCCTGCATGCCCTGGCCGAGAGCGGCGAGCGGATGGCGGGCTGCTACACGGGGGACCCGACCAAGACGCCGCAGGAACTGCAGGAGTGCTATCAACGCCTCATCGAGGACGTCACCCAGACTCACATGCGACGGCTCGAGAAGGTCGCCCAGCTTTCCGAGGACTTCCGCAAGCGAATCTGGGAAGAGATCTGAGCGGGTCCGCTTCCCTGCGGCACCAGGGGATCCCCCGGTGCCGCGCCTAGGAGCCTGTCGGGTTTGACCGGTCGTCACGATTCGCAGTAGATCAGCTTAAGCCCGACAGGCTCCTAGTCCAGCCCCAGGAGTCGGGTGACCAGCGGCAAGAGGAAGGCCGTCAGCAAGCCCGTCAGCCCCATCGCCAGTCCCGAGAAGGCTCCCGCCACCGCACCCAGGCGGGCGAAGGCATGGGCGGTGCCGAAACCATGCGCCGCCAGTCCCAGGGTGAAGCCCTGGATGGCCGGGTCGTTGATCCGCAGCAGGCGCAGGATGAAGGGCCCCAGGGCACAGCCGATCGCCCCGGTCAGCAGCACCAGCCCCGCCGACAGGGAGGGGATTCCGCCGATCTGCTCGGCGATGCCCATGGCGATCGGCGAGGTCACCGAACGGGGGGCCAGCGACATCAGGGTCTCGTGACGCGCCCCCAGCAGCATCCCCAACCCGAGCGTGCTGGTCACGGCGGTCACGATGCCGGTCACGCAGGCCAGCAGCAGCGGCATCAGCAGTCGACGCACCCGCTCCCGGTGGTCATAGAGGGGAATCGCCAGCGCCACCGTCGCCGGCCCCAGCAGGAAGTGGATGAACTGGGCCCCCTCGAAATAGGTGGCGTAGTCGAGGTCGACCAGCCGCAGCCAGCCGATCAGCAGGGCGATGGCCAGCATGACCGGATGCAGCAGCGGGGTGCCGCCGACGAGGCGGTTGAGGCGAACCGCCAGGAGGAAGGCCAGCAGGGTCGCCAGCAGCGACAGCAACGGCTGTCCGGACAGGTAGACCCAGAGCTGGTCCAGGGGGGCGACGCTCATCCCCGTTCCCTCCGGAATCGGACCTGCAGACGGGACAGGACCCAGGCGGTCACTGCCAGGGTAATGGCCGTGGAGCCCACCAGGGCGACCAGGATCGGCAACAGGTCGCGGCCGATCAGTGTGCCGTGCACCATCAGGCCCACGCCCGCCGGCACGAACAGCAGGGTCAGGTAACGAAGCAACCCTTCCCCGGTCAGCCTCAGGCCCTGGGGGACCCCGCCACCAACCAGGAGCACCGCCAGCAGGATCACCATGCCGATCACCGGCCCCGGTATCGGCAGCGTCAGCCCCCTGGCCACCAGCTCGCCCAGGGTCTGGCAGGCCAGCAGGATGCTCATTCCCATGATCATCGGCATCGTCGTTCTCCCCGGCTCGATACAGCCTCCAGTCTGGCAAAGCCGGCGACGGCCGACATCGTCCCGGGGCCGGTCGGCCAAGCATTTGAAAGAAATCGCAAAAAAGGGGTTTTCATTTCCCGGGGATCGCGCTAGTATACGCCTCGTTCTCGGGGGCAACGCCAGACGGCACCCGCCCCACCAAGAGAACGTCGGAGCGTGGCGCAGCTTGGTAGCGCGTTGCAATGGGGTTGCAAAGGTCGCTGGTTCGAATCCAGTCGCTCCGACCATCAAACATCAAGAGAAACCGCCGCCCAGGCCTCGCCGGGCGGCGGTTTTTCGTTGTCGGCAAGCCTTCCCTGCTCTTCCGCTCTTCTTAACCTCTTAACCCCATAACGAAAGACCGGGAGCCGATCGCTCCCGGTCTCGAGCCTCAGGCGAGTCCTGTCGGCGTCACCCGAGCAAGCCTTCGATGGCTGCCTCGGCTTCACGCAAGGCGAGGGCGGCGGCATTCCAGTGGGTCAGCACTTCGCAGGTCAGGGGAAAGGACATGATCGACTCCATATTCATACGTTCGTATCAAGAGCAGAAATTACAGATTGTGCCAAAACGTCGCCATTCGCCTTTTGGCTACCCCCTTGCGATACTGCAAAGACGATGGCAGGCAGAGGAGATCACGGCGTGCGCCAGTACGAGAAGACTCACATCGCCTTCGATGATCAGGGCAACGAGTACGTCATCGATCAGTACCATGACATCAAGGACATCGACAGCCTCCAGCATGGCGGGGCCATCAGCCGTGGCCTGCCCACCTTCAAGACCCGGGACGGCCATGAGGTCGAGCAGTTGGGGCCCGGGGAATTCTCCGTGCGGGTACCGGGCGAGGAGGATGGCGTCACGGTCTGGACCCATGACCCGGAGCATGTCTAGGTCCCGGCCTGAGCCGCCCTCCCCGCTTGCCGGAGACCACACGGCGGTGCCGGGATGCCACGGCGAATGCCCGAACGAGCGTCCGGCCACGCCCTACTGGGCCAGCCAGGTCAGGCGGCTGGCCAGCACATGATGGCCCTCGAGGGCCATCAGCAGCATCAGGAACACCAGGACGCCGGGCGGCACCAACACCACGCAGATGATCGCCAGGCGCTCCCATGCCATGTGCATGAAGACCGCGATGATGAGGCCGGCCTTGAGCAGCATGAAGACCGTGATCAGCGACCAGCGCAGGTAGCCCTCGAACTGCAGGATATCCACCAGGTAGGACCCCACGCTGAGCACGAACAGCAGGAACCAGACCCAGAGGTAGATGCCGATGGGATGCCGCTGCCCTTCGCCCCTTGCCATGTTCACCTCCCTCGCGTCTACCAGAGATAGAAGAACGCGAAGATGAAGACCCAGACCAGGTCGACGAAATGCCAGTAGAGCCCCAGGGTCTCGACCATCTCGTAGCGCCCGCGGCGCCGGGTCAGGAAACCGGGACGCTCGGCCGCCAGGGAACCGCGCACGACCTTGGCCGCCATCACGATCAGCAGGATCACGCCGATGGTCACGTGGGTGCCGTGGAAGCCGGTGATCAGGAAGAAGGCCGCGCCGAACTGCGCCGCGCCCCAGGGATTGCTCCAGGGCCTCACGCCCTCGTGGATCAGCGTGGTCCACTCGAAGGCCTGCATGCCGACGAAGCTGGCCCCGAGCAGCGCCGTGAGGATGAGCAGCCCTCCGGTGGCCAGCCGTCTTCGCTCGTAGCCGCACTTGACCGCCAGCGCCATGGTGCCGCTGCTGCTGATCAGGATGAAGGTCATGATGGCGATCAGCAGCAAGGGGATATCCCGCCCCCCCAGATGCAGGGCGAAGACCTCGCTGGCGCTCGGCCAGGGCTCCGGGGTGGTGATCCGCACCTGCATGTACCCCACCAGGAAGCAGGCGAAGATGAAGATGTCGCTCAGCAGGAAGAGCCACATCATCGCCTTGCTCCAGGGGACTCCCTTGAAGGCCCGCTGGTCCGAGGCCAGATCGCTTACCAGGCCCCGCCAGCCGGGCTCCAGGGTCGGGCCGCTCGTGCGTCTGTCCGCCATGGTGGCCTCCTCTCTCAACTCATCAGCAACACCCCGAAGAGCCCCCCCCAGACCAGCAGCAGGAAGTGCCAGTAGAGCGCGCACAGCTCGACCGCCTGCCGTAGCCGGGGCTGGGAGATGCCGCGTCCGGCCAGGGCCAGCACCCGCCCCCAGGCGACCAGCCCGCCCAGCAGATGCAGGGCATGCAGGGCGGTCAGCAGGTAGAAGAAGGCGTTCGCCGGGTTGGCCGCCGGGGGGTGGCCGGCGGCCTCGAGCCGCTGCCAGGCCAGGGCCTGGCCGATCACGAAGGCCAGGGTCAGGCCGCCGCCCAGGGCCAGCCGGCGCCGCAGCGCCGCCTGGCGACCCTGACGGGTCGACCGCCAGGCCAGCTGGAGGGCCACGCTGGCGGCGATCAGCAGGCCGGTGTTCCACCACAGCAGGGCCGGAACCGGCACCGCCTGCCAGTCCGCACCGATGTGTCGGCGCATCAGGAAGGCGCTGACGGCCAGCGCGAACAGCGAGGTGACCACCGCCAGGAACACCGCCAGCCCCACCCGCGGGGCGGTCACGAAGGGAGGCGTCTGGGGCGCGGGCGGGGTCGCGCCGGTGTCGGCGACCCAGGGCCGCACCCTGATCGACTGCCCGATCAGCCAACCGGCGAAGCCCGCCATCAGCAACACGATCAGCACCAGGGAAACGGTCATGATTCCCCTCCCCGCCCGCGATCGGCGGCGGGCTCGCGCTCCACCGCCTGGGGCGGCACGTTCTGCGGAATGTAGTCATCCTTGACTCCAGGCACGCTGTAGTCATAGGGCCAGCGATAGACGAGCGGCAGCTCGTCGCCGAAGTTGCCGTGCCGGGGCGGCGTATGGGGCGTCTGCCACTCCAGGGTGGTGGCCCGCCAGGGATTGGGCCCCGCCTCGCGCCCCCGGAAGAGGCTCCAGGCCAGATTGAACAGGAACAGCAGCTGTGCCGCGGCGACGACGAGGGCGGCGATGGTGATGAAGGCGTTCAGCGACTGCACGGAATCCGGAACGAAGGCCGTCTCGCCGTAGGCGTAATAGCGGCGCGGCACCCCCGCCAGGCCGAGGAAGTGCATGGGATAGTAGATCGCATAGGTGCCCAGGAAGGTCACCCAGAAGTGCACCTTGCCCAGGGTGGCGTCGAGCATCCGCCCAGTGATCTTCGGGTACCAGTGGTAGATCGCGCCGAAGATCACCAGCACCGGTGCCACCGCCATGACCATGTGGAAGTGCCCGACCACGAAATAGGTATCCGAGAGGGGCACGTCCACGGTGACGTTGCCGAGGAAGAGCCCGCTGAGCCCGCCGTTGACGAAGGTGAACAGAAAGCCGATGGCGAACAGCATGGGCACGGTCAGGTGGATGTCGCCGCGCCACAGGGTCAGCACCCAGTTGTAGACCTTGAGGGCCGTGGGCACGGCGACGATCAGGGTGGTGGTGGCGAACAGGAAGCCGAAATAGGGACTCATGCCGCTGACGTACATGTGATGCGCCCAGACGACGAAGCTCAGGGCGCCGATGATGATGATCGCCCACACCATCATGCGGTAGCCGAAGATGTTCTTGCGGGCATGGGTGGCGATCAGGTCGGAGACGATGCCGAAGGCCGGCAGGGCCACGATATAGACCTCGGGATGGCCGAAGAACCAGAACAGATGCTGGAAGAGCAGCGGGCTGCCGCCGCGCTGACTGCCCTCCTCGCCCATGCCCAGCATCTCCGGCATGAAGAAGCTGGTGCCGAGCAGCCGGTCGAGCAGCATCATCACCACCGCGACGAACAGGGCCGGGAAGGCCAGCAGCGCCATCACCGTGGCCATGAAGATGCCCCAGACGGTCAGCGGCAGCCGCATCAGGGTCATGCCCCGGGTCCGTCCCTGGAGCACCGTCACCACGTAGTTGAGCCCGCCCATGGTGAAGCCGATGATGAAGACCGCCAGCGACACCAGCATCAGCACGATGCCGCCGTCGGCCCCCGGCGTGCCCTGGCTGATGGCCTGGGGCGGGTAGAGGGTCCAGCCGGCCCCGGAGCTGCCGTCTCCCACGAAGAAGCCGGCGACCAGCAGCAGCACCGAGGCCAGGTAGACCCAGAAGCTCAGCATGTTGAGGTAGGGGAAGGCCATGTCCCGGGCCCCGCACATCAGCGGGATCAGGTAGTTGCCGAAGCCGCCGAGGAAGATCGCGGTGAGCAGGTAGACCACCATGATCATGCCGTGCATGGTCACGTACTGCAGGTAGCTCTCCGGGTCGATCAGCGACAGGCTGTTGGGGAAACCCAGCTGCAGGCGCATCAGCAACGACAGCACCAGCGCCACCAGGCCGATCGCCGTGGCGGTGACGGCATACTGGATGGCGATGACCTTGGCGTCCTGGCTCCAGATGTACTTGCCGATGAAGGTGCGGGGATGGACCAGTTCCATCTCGCCGGTTTCGGCCGGCGGCGCCTCGGGGCTGGCCTCGTACTCGCGCTCGTGCATCGCCTCACTCCTCCGCCTGCCGGGCGACCGCCGGGGCGGCGTCGGCCCGCGCCAGGCCGTTGATGTAGGCCACCACATCCCGCACCGCGGCCTCGTCGACCAGCACCTGGGCCATGTCGACCATCTGGTTGCCGTAGGGATCCCGGGGGTGCCGCCCCCGGATGCCGGCCCGGAAATGCTCGAGCTGGCGGACCAGGTACCAGTCGTTCATCCCGGCCAGGCGCGGGGCCTTGTACCGGGTGTTGCCCTGGCCCCCGGCGCCGTGGCAATTGGCGCAGCTGCGGTAGAGCCGCCGCCCCTGGCGCGGATCGCCCTCGACGGTGAGAGGCGATGGATCCATGGGCAAGGTCGCGACATGGGCCGCCAGGTCGCGCATGGCCGCCTCCCCCGCCAGGGACCGGGCGAAGGGCCGCATCTGCCGGCCCTGGACGTCCTGCTCGTGGGTCCCCCGAGCGCCCACGCGGAAGTTGCGCAACTGCCGGACCAGGTAGTCGGTCCCGAGGCCGGCGAGCCGCGGGGCGCCGGTCGTCTGCCGCCCCTGGCCCCGTTCCCCGTGGCAGGCCGTGCAGGTCGCGAAGAGGGCCTCGCCCGCCCGGGGATCGCCCGGCGGACAGGCGAGCCGCTCGGCGTGGGTGGGCTGCTCCGCCAGCCAGGCCTCGAACCGCGCCGGCTCCACCACCCTCACCCTCGCCCGCATGGCGAAGTGGCCGATGCCGCACAACTCGGCGCAGACCGCCTCGAAGTCGCCGATCCGCGTGGGGGTGAACCAGAAATAGGAGACCTGCCCCGGGATGGCATCCATCTTGGCGCGGAAGGGGGGGACCTTGAAGTTGTGCAGGACGTCCTTGGAGCGCAGCAGCACCTTCACGGGACGCCCCTCGGGCAGCATGAGGAGGGGCCGCTCCACCAGGACGTCGTCGCGCCCGGCGGGGTCGCCGGGGGCCAGCCCGAGGGGGTTCGACGCGTCGATCAGGGCATTGCGGGCCTCGCCGAAGATCCCGTCCTCCCCCGGGAAGCGGAAGCTCCAGTGCCACTGCTGGCCGACCACCTCGACCTCGTGGGCGTCGTCCGGGACGGTGACGAAATGCCCCCAGACGACCAGGCCCGGCGCAAGGAGCGCCCCGATGCCCAGGGTGGTGGCGGCGGTCAGCCAGAACTCGAGCGGCTTGTTCTCCGGCCGGTAGTGGGCGCGCCCGCAACGGTGGTGACGGAAGCGGATCAGGGCGACCGCGATGAACAGCGAGACGGCCAGGAAGACCAGCCCCGTGACCCAGAAGGAGATGGCGATCGTGACGTCGATGGCGCCCCAGTTGGAGGCCAGGGGAGTCAGGTGCCAGGGACTCAGGAAGTAGAACAGTACCGAGCCCCCGGCCAGGACGATCAAGGCAATCGCGATAGCCATCGGTGGGCCCCCTTGCCCGCCTCATCGCGTGGCGCGGCCGGGCGTGACGTATCTGTCACTTTAGCACCCAGCCGGGCGTCGCACTGCCCGGGAACAAGCCGGCGGTTCCGCCGCGACCGATCGGGTCCGAGCCTGCCGACGGGCTCGCGGGTCGCCCGTCGAGCGGGCTCAGGCGCGGCGAAGCACCAGGCTCAGGTTGTTGGCCGGCATGGCGACCACGCGCTCGAGCCCCAGGCCATGGGCGGCCGCCTCGGCCGTCACGGCCTCCAGATCGCGAATCCCCCAGCGAGGGTCCCGCCTTCGCAGGTCGGCATCGAAGGCCGCGTTGCTCTCCGAGGTGTGACGGCCGCCACGACGGAAGGGGCCATAGAGGAAGAGCACGCCGCCCGGCTCGAGATGATCGCCGGCCCTGGCCATCAGGGCCTCGCCGACGGCCCAGGGCGCGATATGCAGCAGGTTGATGGCCAGGATGGCGTCGAAGCGCCCCAGGGGCCAGTCAGCGGCGACGTCCAGGTCCAGGGGCTCGTGCAGGTTGGCCGGCCCCGTCCGGCCCCGCCAGGCGTCGATGGAGGCCCTCGCCCGCGGACTGGGGTCGCTGGGCTGCCAGTCCCAGCCGGGGTGGGCGCCGGCGAAGTGCAGCGCATGCTCGCCGCTGCCGGCGGCCAGCTCCAGGACCCGCGCCCGTCCGGGCAGGACCTCGGTCAGGACCTCGAGGATGGGCTGGCGATTGCGCGCCACGGCGGGACTGTGCAGACGGGCATCGGGCATGTCGGACCTCGGGACGGCGGCGGCGCCGGACACCTCCGGCTCCGGGACGCATGATAGTCGAGCCGGTCGGCCCTGTCGCCCGCGACGATCGGCAGAGGCGGCCTAGGCGCCGGTCCCGAGGTGATGGCGGCGCTCGTCGGAGGTGACCTTGTCGATGGTCACGTCGGGGTGGTGGCGGTGGATGATCCGGCGGACGTGATCCTCACGCAGGTCGGAGATATCGACCATCATCAGGAAGGCGCCCTTCTCCAGCTCTCGCTCGTACTTGTCGACCTTGGCGTCGTGGACCGAGACGCCGACCATGGTACCGACCCAGGCGCCGAAGAAGACGCCGCCGATGCCCAGGCCGATGATCAGGGGCCAGGGCCCCACCCCCAGCGCCTCCCCGGCGAGCCAGTACACCAGCACGCCCAGCACCAGGCCGAGGATGGCGCCGTAGGCGACGCCGCGATAGCCGGCATGGACCACGTCGGTGGTTTCCCTGAGCGTGGCATTGTTCACCCCCCTCTCCTGTAGATGCTGCCAATCGCGTCCGGTGACATGGACCTGGTCATGGGTCAGCCCCAGATCATCGAGTTCATGGGCGATGTTCACCGTGGTATCCAGGTCGGGGGTCAGGAAGTACAGACGTTGCATGACTCGCCCTCCAGTCGGCGGAGCGGGCACACCACGCCCTGCCCCGTGAATGACGCCCCGGGTGGCGGGTCGGGACGTGCCGACGCGCCGCGGGCGGCGACCCGGATCGAGGGGGCGTCCTGGTTTCAAGATTGCGTATCCTTTCGTTCCCGACAAGTCTTCGGGCGGACGCCCCTGGCCGCCGGGGTGTCACGGGGCCGCTGCGCGGGTAAACTGAACGGCGCACCGACCCCACCAGTGAAGGATTCACGGCCGACCATGGGCAGCACTCTCCCGCTCTACCTCAAGATTCAGCAGCACCTGCTGGAGAAGATCCGCGGTGGCGAATGGGCGCCTCACCATCAGATCCCCCCCGAGGAACAGCTGGCCCGGGACTTCGGCGTCAGCCGCATGACCGCCAACAAGGCGATCCGCGACCTGGTCCAGCAGGGCTACCTGACCCGTCAGCCCGGGGTCGGGACCTTCGTCACCGATCACAAGGCGGAATCCTCGCTGGTCGAGGTCCACAACATCGCCGCCGAGGTCGAGGGTCGCGGCCATGCCTACACCAGCCAGGTGCTGGTGGCCGAGGCGCTGGACGCCGGCGACGAGGTGTCCATGCGACTCGGGGTGCGCCTGGGAACCCGGGTCTTCCATACCCTGATCATCCATCGCGAGGATGGCGTGCCCATCCAGCTCGAGGATCGCTACGTCAATCCCCGCCAGGTCCCCCACTACCTGGAGACTGACTTCTCCCGCCGTACGCCCAACGAGGTGCTGGTGGCGGCCTGTCCGATCACCGACGTCGAGCACGTCGTGGAGGCCGTGCTGGTGGACCCCGACACCGCCGACCGACTCGAGATCCCCCCCGAGCAGCCCTGCCTGCGGATGATCCGACGGACCTGGTCCGGCGATCACCTGGTCAGCTACGCCCGCCTGCTGCACCCCGGTGACCGCTACAAGCTGCGCTCTTCGCTGCACACCGCCTGATCGCGCGATCCCCTACAAGAAAAGGCCGGAGGCGTTCGCCTCCGGCCTTTTTCCATCGATTGGCGCCATCCGCAGCGCCCCAGACGTCACACCAGGGACTGAACCAGGATCCCGGTGGGCACCGCCAGCAGCAGGCTCAGCGCCACCCGCAGGAACCAGACGACCACGATGCGCCCCACCGGGATGGGGATGCTGGTGGACAGGATGCAGGGGATCGAGGCGGAGAAGAACAGCACCGCCGACACCGAGACCACGCCGGTGGCGAAGCGCGCCACGAAGCCGGCATCCCCCATCAGCAGCGCCGGCAGGAACATCTCGGCCAGCCCGGCGGCCGAGGCCTGGGCCACCGCGGCGGCCTCTTCCACGCCCCACACGGCGACGAAGGGATAGAACACCCAACCGAGCCATTCGAAGACCGGGGTGTACTTGGCCAGCAGCAGCCCGGCCAGACCGACGGACATGATGGACGGCAGGATGCTGATGGCCATGATCAGGCCCTCGCGGAAGTTCAGCGCCACGCTGGCCGGCAGGCTGGGCGCCTTGGCGGCCACGTCCAGGCCGGTGTTCCAGGCGGTGGACCAGCGCCGGCCGGACTCGGCCTCCGGCTCGGGGTCGGTCTTGGTGTCGTCCATGCCGGACAGCGGCGGAATCCGCACGGTGATGGCGGTGACCAGGAAGGTGATCACCAGGGTCAGCCAGAAATAGGCGTTCCAGACGCTCATCAGGTCCAGGGTCTTGGCGACGATGATCATGAAGGTCGCCGAGACGGTGGAGAAGCCGGTGGCGATGATCGCCGCCTCGCGGGCGGAATACTCGCCCGCCTGATAGACCCGGTTGGTGATCAGCAGGCCGATCGAGTAGCTGCCGACGAAGGAGGCCACGGCATCGATGGCGCTGCGCCCCGGCGTGCGCCAGATCGGGCGCATGATCGGCTGGACCAGCACCCCGATCAGCTCGAGCAGGCCGAAACCGATCAGCAGTGCCAGGAAGATGGCGCCGATCGGCACGATCAGGCCCACGGGGATGACCAGCTTCTCGAACAGGAAGGGCAGCATGTCCGGGGTGTGCAGGAAGGCCGGCCCCCAGCCGGTCAACGCCAGCACGGCGGTCAGGATCCCCGCGAACTTCAGCACGGTGAAGATGACGTCGGTGAGGCTGCGCCGCCAGATGCCCTTGTAGAACGGGTAGAGGGCCCCCGCCACGATCAGCGCCAGGGCGTAATAGCCGCTGGCCCCGCCCAGCAGCGCCTTGGCCCCGGTGACCATGTGGTCCAGGGGGATGGTGGTCCTGCCCCCCAGGGTCAGGGGAACGAAGAAGATCAGCACGCCCAGCAGGCTGGGCAGGAAGAGTTTCAGCACGGTGGCCGACGAATGTCGGCGTGCCGTAGGCGAGACGGAGGGAGGTGTAGGCATGGGACTCTCCTGCGTTGTCGTTATGGGACGGCGTCGGGATGCCGCTTAATGTATATACATTACCCGACCTACCTCCGCCAACCCCACCCTCCACCCACCCTATATACTTTGGTCTAACGCCGGCTGCCCACCTCCCCGGAACCCCAGGGCAAAATAACTGAATTACCCTTGTTTTTCAGTTATCTGGGATAGCTCACGGCGCCTCTTCACCGTACCGGCTCGAATGCGGAGAGCGAGGATGACGGCGCACGGAAGATGGGCTAGCATTTGTATATACATTACGCATCGGGAGGGCTTCACATGACCCAGACAACGCCGAACCGCCTGCTCTGGCGCGACGTCACCGTCTTCGACGGGCTGGCCACGCGCCCCGAGCCCATGGCGGTGATCGTCGAGGACGGGCGCATCGCGCGCCTGCTCCCCATGCAGGACCTCGATGCGGCCCTGACCGACGGCTGTCGGGACATGGGCCGCGGCGGGGTCATGACGCCGGGCCTGGTGGATTGCCACACCCATATCGTCTTCGGCGGCGGCCGGGCCGAGGAGTTCGAGGCGCGCCTGGAGGGGGTCAGCTACGAGGAGATCGCCCGGCGCGGCGGTGGCATCCTCAGCACCGTGAAGGCCACCCGCCAGGCCTCCGAGGACACCCTCTTCCGGGCCGCCCTGCCCCGACTGGAGGCGATGATCGCCGACGGCGCCACCACCGTGGAGATCAAGTCGGGCTACGGCCTCACCGTGAACGACGAGCTCAAGATGCTGCGCGTGGCCCGTCGCCTCGGCGAGGCTCTGCCGGTGCGCGTCGTCACCACCCTGCTCGGTGCCCATGCCCTGCCGCCGGAGTACCAGGGCCGGAGCGACGCCTACATCGACCTGGTCTGCGACGAGATGATCCCGGCGGCGGCCGCCGAGGGGCTGGCCGACGCGGTGGATGTCTTCTGCGAGAAGATCGCCTTCTCGGTGGCCCAGTGCGAGCGCGTCTTTCAGGCGGCCGAGGCGCACGGCCTGCCCATCAAGGCTCACGCCGAGCAGCTCTCCAACCTCGGCGGGACCGCCATGGCCGCCCGCCATGGCGCCCTCTCGGCGGATCACATCGAATACCTCGACCCGGCCGGCATCGAGGCCATGCGCGAGGCCGGCAGCGTGGCCGTCATCCTGCCCGGGGCCTTCCATACCCTGCGCGAGACCCAGCAGCCGCCCATCGCCGGCCTGCGCGAGGCGGGCGTGCCCATGGCCGTGGCCACCGACGCCAACCCGGGCAGCTCGCCGCTGTTCATGCCGAGCCTGATGCTGAACCTGGCCTGCACCCTCTTCCGCCTCACGCCTTCCGAGGCGCTGGCCGGGATGACCGCCCATGGCGCCGCGGCGCTGGGCCGCCGGGAGCTGGGTCGCCTGGAGGAAGGCGCTCCCGCCGACCTCTGCGTCTGGAACATCGACTCGCCGGCGGAGCTGGCCTATGCCGTCCAGCCGGGCCGCCTGCGTCAACGCCTCTTCCAGGGAGTCCCCAGCCATGGCGCCTGAACACGACATCGCCACCACCCTCGACATGAGCCCGTGGCAGGGCCGCACCGACCCGGAGCCGGACAGCGAGCGCTGGCACCAGTGCATCCGCCCCCTGTCGGCCGAGGCCGCCCCCGGCACCGTGCTGGTCGGCTTCGCCAGCGACGCCGGCGTGGCCCGGAACCAGGGGCGCCCCGGCGCCGCCGCGGGCCCCTCGGCCATCCGGCGCGCCCTGGCCCCACTGGCCTGGCACCGCCGGGGCCCCGCCTACGACGCCGGCGACGTGGCCTGCGACGGCGATGCCCTGGAGGCCGCCCAGGACACCCTCGCCGATCGCCTGGCGCCGCTGCTCCATGCCGGCCACCTGCCGATCGTGCTGGGCGGGGGCCACGAGGTGGCCTACGCCAGCTGGTCCGGCCTGGCCCGTCACCTCGAGTCCCGGGAAGACGCCCCGCGGATCGGCATCGTGAACTTCGATGCCCACTTCGACCTCCGCGACCCGGCCCAGGTGCGCTCCTCCGGCACCCCCTTCGCCCAGATCGCCGAGGGGTGCCGGACCCGGGGCTGGCCCTTCCGCTATGCCTGCCTGGGCGTGAGTCGGGCCGCCAACACTCGCGCCCTCTTCCAGCGTGCCGAGGCGCTCGCGGTGCTGGTCCGCGAGGATCGCGACTTCACGCCCCAGGCGTTCGACGCCCTGCGGCGGGACCTGGAACGCTTCGTGACCGACTGCGACCACCTCTACCTCACCATCGATCTGGACGTGTTGCCCGCCGCCGAGGCGCCGGGCGTCAGCGCGCCCGCCCCCCGCGGGGTATCGCTGGCCATGCTCGAGCCGCTGATCGAGGTGATCCGCGACAGCGGGAAGCTGCGCCTGGCCGATCTGGCCGAGCTCAACCCCGCCTACGACGTCGACAGCCGCACCGCCAAGGCGGCGGCCCGGCTCGTCCATCTGCTGACCCTGAACGGCTGAATCGGCCGACACCCTCATAACGGACCACAAGCGAGGAAAGACGACATGAGCCTCACCGACAAGCGCCGGAGCGCCGACCGCCACGACCCCAGCCGCAAGATCGCCGCCCCCACCGGCCCCGAGCTGTCCTGCAAGAGCTGGCTCACCGAAGCGCCGCTGCGCATGCTGATGAACAACCTGCATCCGGACGTCGCCGAGCGTCCCGAGGACCTGGTGGTCTACGGCGGCATCGGCCGCGCCGCCCGGGACTGGGAGTGCTACGACCGGATCGTCGAGACCCTCCGTCGCCTGGAGGACCACCAGTCCCTGCTCATCCAGTCCGGCAAGCCGGTGGGCGTCTTCGAGACCCACAAGGACGCCCCCCGGGTGCTGATCGCCAACTCCAACCTGGTGCCGGCCTGGGCCAACTGGGAGCACTTCAACGAGCTGGATCGCAAGGGCCTGATGATGTACGGCCAGATGACCGCCGGCTCCTGGATCTACATCGGCTCCCAGGGCATCGTCCAGGGCACCTACGAGACCTTCGTGGAGGCCGGCCGCCAGCACTACGGCGGCGACCTCAAGGGTCGCTGGATCCTCACCGCCGTCCTCGGCGGCATGGGCGGCGCCCAGCCGCTGGCCGCCACCCTGGCCGGCGCCTGCTCGCTGAACATCGAGTGCCAGCAGTCGCGCCTCGACTTCCGCCTGCGCACCCGCTATCTGGACGAGCAGGCCGAGGACCTGGACGACGCCCTGGCCCGCCTCGAGCGCTACACCGCCGAGGGCAAGGCCATCTCCATCGGCCTGTGCGCCAACGCCGCCGACATCCTGCCGGAACTCGTGCGCCGCGAAGTTCGGCCGGACATGGTCACCGACCAGACCAGCGCCCACGACCCGCTGCACGGCTACCTGCCCTCCGGCTGGACCTGGGAGGAGTACGTGGCCCGCGGCAAGGACCAGCCCGAGGCCACCGTCAAGGCCGCCAAGCGGTCCATGGCGGTGCACGTCCAGGCCATGCTCGACTTCCAGAAGCAGGGCGTGCCGACCTTCGACTACGGCAACAACATCCGTCAGATGGCGATGGAAGAAGGGGTCGCGAACGCCTTCGACTTCCCCGGCTTCGTGCCGGCCTACATCCGCCCGCTGTTCTGCCAGGGCATCGGCCCCTTCCGCTGGGCGGCGCTGTCCGGCGACCCGGAGGACATCTACAAGACCGACCAGAAGGTCAAGGAGCTGATCCCGGACGACCCGCACCTGCACAACTGGCTGGACATGGCCCGCGAGCGGATCTCGTTCCAGGGCCTGCCGGCGCGGATCTGCTGGGTCGGCCTCAAGGACCGCGCCCGTCTGGGCCAGGCCTTCAACGAGATGGTCGCCAACGGCGAGCTCAAGGCGCCGGTGGTGATCGGCCGCGACCACCTGGACTCCGGTGCGGTGGCCAGCCCCAACCGCGAGACCGAGGCGATGCAGGACGGCTCCGACGCCGTGTCCGACTGGCCGCTGCTCAACGCCCTGCTCAACACCGCCGGCGGCGCCACCTGGGTGTCGCTGCACCACGGCGGCGGCGTGGGCATGGGCTACTCCCAGCACGCCGGGGTGGTGATCGTCGCCGACGGCACCGACGACGCCCACGCCCGCCTGGGCCGGGTGCTGCGCAACGACCCGGGCACCGGCGTCATGCGCCACGCCGACGCCGGCTACGAGATCGCCACGCGCTGCGCCGTGGAGAACGGCCTCGACCTGCCGATGATCGAGGACACCCAGCGCTGAGCGCCGTCACGCGCTTGCACGCCCCATCGGATCGTCGCCGGCGAGCCACCGCCGGCGGCGACCGTCGAGAACGGCCCGGCCCGGTCGAGGGTCAACCCAATGACAGCCATGAGTGAATCCGCCATGCCCCATCTCGAGATCCAACCCGGCCAGATGACCCTGGCCCAGGCGCGCCAGGCCTTTCAGGCCCCCGTGAGGGTCAGCCTGCCCGAGAGCGCCGACGCCGACATCCAGCAGGCCGTCGACTGCGTCGACCGGGTGATCGCCGACGACCGCACCGTCTACGGCATCAACACCGGCTTCGGCCTGCTGGCCCAGACCCGCATCGAGAAGGACCAGCTCGAGGACCTGCAGCGTTCCCTGGTGCTCTCCCATGCCACCGGCGTCGGCGAGCCCATGAGCGACGACCTGGTGCGCCTGATCATGGTGCTCAAGGTCAACAGCCTGGCCCGCGGCTTCTCCGGCATCCGCCGCAAGGTCCTGGACGCCCTGGTGGCCCTGATCAACGCCGAGGTCTACCCCCATATCCCCCTGAAGGGCTCGGTGGGCGCCTCCGGCGACCTGGCCCCGCTGGCCCATATGAGCGTGGTGCTGCTCGGCGAGGGCAAGGCCCGCCACAAGGGCGAATGGCTGCCGGCCACCGAGGCGCTGGCTGTCGCCGGCCTCGAGCCGCTGGCCCTGGCGCCCAAGGAGGGCCTGGCGCTGCTCAACGGCACCCAGGTGTCCACCGCCTATGGCCTCAAGGGGCTGTTCGAGGCCGAGGACCTCTTCGCCGCCGCCGCCGTCTGCGGCTCGCTCACCGTGGAGGCAACCCTGAGCTCCCGCTCGCCCTTCGATGCACGCATCCACGAGGTCCGCGGCCAGCGCGGCCAGATCGATGCCGCGAGCACCTACCGCCACCTGCTGGGCGAGCGCAGCGAGGTCAGCGACTCCCATGCCCACTGCGGCAAGGTTCAGGACCCCTACTCGCTGCGCTGCCAGCCCCAGGTGATGGGCGCCGCCCTGACCCAGATCCGCCAGGCCGCCGAGGTGCTGGCCGTGGAGGTCAACGCGGTCTCCGACAACCCCCTGGTCTTCGCCGAGCAGGGCGACGTCATCTCCGGCGGCAACTTCCACGCCGAACCGGTGGCCATGGCCTCCGACAACCTGGCGCTGGCCCTCGCCGAGATCGGCTCGCTCACCGAGCGCCGCGTCTCGCTGATGATGGACAAGCACATGTCCCAGCTGCCGCCCTTCCTGGTCGAGAACGGCGGGGTCAACTCGGGCTTCATGATCGCGCAGGTCACCGCCGCCGCCCTGGCCAGCGAGAACAAGGCCCTGGCCCATCCGCACAGCGTCGACAGCCTGCCCACCTCGGCCAACCAGGAGGATCATGTCTCCATGGCCCCGGCCGCCGGCAAGCGCCTCTGGGAGATGGCCGACAACGTGCGCGGCATCCTGGCCATCGAGTGGCTGGCCGCCTGCCAGGGGCTGGACTTCCGCGACGGCCTCGCGACCACCGCGTGCCTGGAGGAGGCACGCCGCACCCTGCGCGAGCGCGTCGCCTACTACGACCGGGATCGCTTCTTCGGCCCCGATATCGACGCCGCCCGCGAGCTGCTGGTCCGGCGCACCCTCAGCCACCTGGTCCCCGACGGGCTGCTGCCCAGCCACTGAGACCGCCCCCGCCGCCCACCCCTCGGGGTGGGCGGCCCATAACGCCCCCAACAACAACCACCGATTCTCAAGGCTCCTACAACATGAATGCTGTCGTCCTGGCCATCCTGGTGATGGTCGTACTAAGTCTCGCCCGCGTCTCCGTGGTCTTCGCCCTGATCGCCGCCTCCCTGGTCGGCGGCCTCTACGCCGGCATGCCGATCGGCGAGATCATGGACGCCTTCAACGACGGCCTCGGCAACGGCGCCACCGTGGCCATCTCCTACGCGGTGCTCGGCGCCTTCGCCGTGGCGCTGTCCCGCTCCGGCATCACCCAGATGCTTTCCCAGAAGGCCATCGCCAGGCTGCACCTCGATGAGGGCATTCCCCATCGCAGGACGATCGTCTTCGTCCTGCTGGGGACCCTGCTGGCCTTCTCGGTGAGCTCGCAGAACCTGATCCCGGTGCACATCGCCTTCATCCCGGTGCTGGTGCCGCCGCTGCTCAAGCTGATGAACCACCTGAAGCTCGACCGGCGCGCCGTGGCCTGCGTGATCACCTTCGGCATCACCGCCCCCTACATGCTGCTCCCGGTGGGCTTCGGCTCGATCTTCCTCCACGACATCCTGCTGGCCAACCTCAACGAGGCCGGCGGCGCCCTGGGCCTGACGGTCACCCCCGACATGGTCCCCCTCGCCATGGTCGTGCCCATCGGCGGCATGCTCCTGGGGCTGCTGGTCGCCACCGGGTTCAGCTATCGCGGCAAGCGCGAGTACCGGGACCTGGGCCTGTCCCACGGCGACGAGACCCCGGCCCAGGCGGCGGGCCACCTCCAGCCCTGGCAGCTCGGCGTCCTGGCGATCGCCCTGGGCGGTACCGTGGCCACCCAGCTGGTCACCGGCTCCATGGTGCTCGGCGGCGTCTTCGGCTTCGCCTTGCTGTCGGTGAGCCGCGTCTTCCACTGGCACGAGCAGGACGGCATCTTCACCGAGGGCATGCGCATGATGGCCCTGGTCGGCTTCATCATGATCTCGGCGGCGGGCTTCGCCAGCGTCATGCAGGAAAGCGGCCAGGTCGAGACCCTGGTGGAGAGCTCCACCGCCCTGATCGGCGACAACCAGGGCCTGGCCGCGCTGATCATGCTGCTGGTGGGCCTGTTCATCACCATGGGCATCGGCTCGTCCTTCTCCACCATCCCCATCATCGCCTCCCTCTACGTGCCGCTGGCGATCAACTTCGGCTTCTCGCCCATGGCCACCGTCGCCCTGGTGGGCACCGCCGCCGCGCTCGGCGACGCCGGCTCACCGGCCTCGGACTCCACCCTCGGGCCCACTGCCGGCCTCAACGCCGACGGCCAGCACGATCACATCTGGGACAGCGTGGTGCCCACCTTCCTGCACTACAACATCCCGCTGATCGCCTGCGGCTGGCTCGCCGCCATGACGCTCTGAGCCCAGCCCACGAGGGGCCGGCCCCGGCACCCTCCCCTCCCCCCGGCGTGCTTTCCGAACGGTGCCCTGGCGTCGACGTCCAGCGCGGTTACAATGTGCGGCTTTCCCCTTCCGCCCATCTGCTCCAAGGACCGTTCATGAATGCCGTCGTCCTGGCCATCCTGGTGATGGTCACCCTCAGCCTCGCCCGCGTCTCCGTGGTCTTCGCCCTGATCATCGCCAGCCTGGTCGGCGGCCTCTGGGCCGGCATGCCGATCGGCGAGATCATGGACGCCTTCAACGACGGCCTCGGCAACGGCGCCACCGTGGCCATCTCCTACGCGGTGCTCGGCGCCTTCGCCGTGGCGCTGTCCCGTTCCGGCATCACCCAGCTGCTCTCCCAGAAGGCCATCGCCGGCCTGCACCTCGACGAGGGCATCCCCCACCGGGGCACCATCGTCTTCACCTTGCTGGGCGTGCTGCTGGCCTTCGCGGTGAGCTCCCAGAACCTGATCCCGGTGCACATCGCCTTCATCCCGGTGCTGGTGCCGCCGCTGCTGAAGCTGATGAACCACCTGAAGCTCGACCGCCGCGCCGTGGCCTGCGTGATCACCTTCGGCATCACCGCCCCCTACATGCTGCTGCCGGTGGGCTTCGGCTCGATCTTCCTCCACGACATCCTGATGGCCAACCTCAACGAGGCCGGTGCCGAGCTGGGCCTGACGATCACCGCCGACATGGTGCCCCTGGCCATGGTGATCCCCATCGCCGGCATGGCCCTGGGGCTGGGGGTGGCCGTCCTGCTGAGCTATCGCGGCAAGCGCGAGTACCGGGACCTGGACCTGTCCCACGGCGACGAGACTCCGGCCGAGGCCGCGAGCCACCTCAAGCCCTGGCAGATGGGGATGCTGGCGATCGCCCTGGTGGGCACCGTGGCGGTGCAGCTGATCAGTGGCTCCATGGTGCTCGGGGGGCTCTTCGGCTTCGCCTTGCTGTCGGTGAGCGGCGTCTTCCACTGGCACGAGCAGGACGGCATCTTCACCGAGGGCATGCGCATGATGACCCTGGTCGGCTTCATCATGATCTCGGCGGCGGGCTTCGCCAGCGTCATGCAGGAAAGCGGCCAGGTCGAGACCCTGGTGGAGAGCTCCACCGCCCTGATCGGCGACAACCAGGGCCTGGCCGCGCTGATCATGCTGCTGGTGGGCCTGTTCATCACCATGGGCATCGGCTCGTCCTTCTCCACCATCCCCATCATCGCGTCGCTCTACGTGCCGCTGGCGATCAACTTCGGCTTCTCGCCCATGGCCACCGTCGCCCTGGTGGGCACCGCCGCCGCGCTCGGCGACGCCGGCTCCCCGGCCTCGGACTCCACCCTCGGGCCGACCGCCGGCCTCAACGCCGACGGCCAGCACGATCACATCTGGGACAGCGTGGTGCCCACCTTCCTGCACTACAATATCCCGCTGATCGTCTTCGGCTGGCTGGCCGCCATGACCCTCTGAGCCCGGGCGTCGCCCGGGAGCTTCAAGCCACAAGCTTGAAGCTGTAAGAAACGACGACCCCGCCTGGTTGAACGCCCCCAACAGGGGACATGACATTCAGCCGGCGGGGCCGCTTGCACCCGACCTAGGGGACTAGCCTGTCACACAGCAGGCCTTGCCCTTCCTTCCGCTGCCGCAGGGGCAGGGCGCGTTGCGGCCGGGCTTGAGGCGATGCACCTGAGGCTCGCCGTCCACGTAGACCCAGCGTCCCGCCTCCCGACGAAACCGCGAACGCTCCTCCAGCACGCCCCAGCGCCGCCCCTCGCGGAAGGTGGCACGGAAGTGCACCCTCCCCTCATCGCCCGACTCGCCATGGTCGAGGATCTCCAGGCGCACCCAGCGGGTGCCGTCGTCGGCGGGCAGGCTCGCGGGCCGCGTCTCGGCGGCCCAGCTTTCCAGCAGGTAGTCGGTGAGGCCCAGGGCGAAGGCACTGTAGCGCGAGCGCATCAGGGCCTCCGGCGTCGGCGCCGGGGCGCCTCGGTGGTACAGGCCGCAACAGGCGGCCAGCGGCAGGCCGCTGCCGCAGGGGCAGGCATCGGGAGTGGCCATGGGGCATCGGTCCGGGTCGGGCATGAGGCCTCCCATGATACCGGATCGCGCGCCGGCCTTGTCGATGGCGTTGCGGTGCAGCATAGTCATCGCCATACGCACGCTTCCGGGAGGCCCGGACCATGGACGTCGAGCGTCGCCCCGCTTCTGCCGACTGGCATGCCATGCCCGCCGACCAGGCCCTCGAGTGCCTGGAGGCCCGCCCCGAGGGACTCACGGAAGCCGAGGCCGAGGCGCGCCTGGCTCGCTTCGGCCCCAACGCCCTGCCCCGAGCCCGGCCGCGACCCGCCTGGCGGCGGCTGCTGGCCCAGTTCGCCAATGTCCTGATGCTGATCCTGGTGGCGGCGGCCGGGGGCAGCCTGCTCCTCGGCGAGACCCTGGATGCGACGGCGATCCTCCTCGTGGTCGGCGTCATCGCGATGATCGGGTTCCTTCAGGAGGGCCGGGCCGAACAGGCCCTGGCCCGCATCCGCGACATGCTCGCCCCCCGAGCCCAGGTCCTGCGCGACGGCCGGCGCCGGGAGATCGCCGCCGAGGCCCTGGTCCCCGGCGACATCGTCCTGCTGGAGGGCGGCGACCGGGTACCCGCCGACCTGCGTCTGCTCGAGGCCCGCCGCCTCCGCCACCAGGAAGCCACCCTCACCGGCGAGTCGCTGCCGGTGGACAAGGCCAGCGACCCCGTGGCGGCGGACGTGGCCCTCGGCGACCGCAGCGCCATGGCCTATGCCGGCACCCTGGTGGTCCAGGGCAGCGCCCGTGGCCTGGTGGTCGCCACGGGCGCCGCCACCGAGCTGGGGCGGATCTCCGAACTGCTCGGCGGGGTGGAGAAGCTGCGCACGCCCCTGCTCCGCCAGCTCGATCGGGCGGGCCGGGTCCTGGCGACGATCATCCTGGCCTGCGCGGTGGTCACGGCCCTGGTGGGCATAGGGATTCATGCCAGCCCCTGGCCGCAGATGTTCATGGCCGCGGTGGGGCTGGCCGTGGCCGCCATCCCCGAGGGCATGCCGGCCATCGTCACCATCGGCCTGGCCCTCGGCGTCCAGGCCATGGCCCGCTGCCACGCCATCATCCGCCGATTGCCGGCGGTGGAGACCCTGGGGGCGGTCTCGACCATCTTCTCCGACAAGACCGGCACCCTGACCCGCAACGAGATGACCGCCCGGACGATCTGGCTCCCCGAAGGCGAAGTGCTTCTGGACGGCACGGGCTTCGCGCCGGAGGGCGAACTGCACAGGGTCGAGGGGGACGCGCCTCGACGGGAAGCCCTGATCCTCGACGACCATCCGGCGCTGTGCCATTTCCTCGAGGTCGGCATCCTGTGCAACGACGCCGAGCTGGCCCGGGAGGACGACACCTGGCGGATCCACGGCGATCCCACCGAGGGCGCCCTGGTGGTCGCCGCCGCCAAGGCCGGTCTGTCGGCCTCGGCCATCCGCGGCGACCATGATCGCCATGACGCCATCCCCTTCGCCTCCGAGCACCAGTACATGGCCACCCTTCATACGCTCGACGACGAACCGATGCTGCTGGTCAAGGGGGCGCCGGACCGGCTGCTGGCGATTTGCGACCGGATGCGCACCGCCCAGGGGGAGGACGAGCTGGACCGCGGGCTCTGGGAAGCGCGGCTGCACGCCCTCTCCTCCCGGGGCCTGAGGGTCCTGGCCCTGGCCGAGAAGCCTCACCCGGCGAGATCGCCGCTGGACGAGGCGGACCTCGAGGAGGGCCTGGTGCTGCTGGGCCTGGTGGGGTTGCTGGACCCGCCACGGGAAGAGGCCATCGTCGCCGTGGCGGAGTGCCGGGCGGCGGGCATCCGCCCGATCATGGTCACCGGCGACCACGGCGTCACCGCCCGTGCCATCGCCGAGCAGTTGGGGTTCGAGCGCACCGGGCGGGTGCTCGACGGCCCGGCGCTGGAGGCCATGAGCGACGCGGCGCTGGCCGATGCCGTCCTGGAGGTGGACGTCTTCGCCCGGGCCGCCCCGGAGCACAAGCTGCGCCTGGTCAAGGCCCTGCAGTCACATGGGGAGATCTGCGCCATGACCGGCGACGGGGTCAACGACGGCCCGGCCCTCAAGCGGGCCGACGTCGGCGTGGCCATGGGGCGACAGGGCACCGCGGCGGCCCGGGAGGCCGCGGAGATGGTGCTGGCCGACGACAACTTCGCCACCATCGTCGCCGCCATTCGCGAGGGGCGGAAGGTCTACGACAACATCCGCAAGACCATCACCTTCCTGCTGCCCACCAACGGCGCCCAGGGCCTGGCGATCATGCTCGCGGTCCTGTCCGGATCGCTGCTGCCGGTGACCCCGCTCCAGGCCCTGTGGGTCAACATGGTGGTGGCGGTGACCCTGGGCCTGGCGCTGGCCTTCGAGGCCGGCGAGCACGACCTGATGCGCCGACCGCCCCGCCGGCCCGAGGCCGCGCTGCTCGACCTCTTCCTGCTGTGGCGGGTGGTCTTCGTCTCGGCGCTGCTGCTGCTGGCCACCTACGGCGTCTTCTCCTGGCTCCACAACGCCCAGGGCGCCCCCATCGCCGTGGCCCGGGCCGGGGCGGTGAACATGCTGGTGGCGGGCTGCGCCGCCTACCTGATCAACAGCCGCTTCCTGACCCGCAGCGCCCTGTCGCGCCAGGGTCTGTTCGGCAGCCGGCCGGTCTGGGTGGCGATCGGCCTGGCGGTGGCGATACAGCTCGCCTGGACCTATGTGCCCGTCCTGCAGCGGCTGTTCGGCGCCGCGGGCCTTGCCCCGTCCCACTGGGCGGCGATCCTGGCCACCGCCGCGGTCCTGATGCTGGTCGTCGAGGCGGAGAAGGCGCTGCTGCGCCGCCGGGGCTGACCGGCGCCGGGTCCTTCACCGCTTGCGCTTGGTGCGCGCGGTGGCCTCGGCCGACCAGGGGTCCTCCGGCCAGGGATGCTTGGGATAGCGACCCCGCATGTCCTTGCGCACCTCCGGGTAGCCGTTGTCCCAGAAGCTCGCCAGGTCCGCCGTGACCTGCAGGGGCCGCCGGGCCGGCGACAGCAGGTGCAGCAGCGGCGCCACCCGCCCGTCCACCAGCCGCGGCGCCTCCCGCCAGCCGAACACCTCCTGGAGCTTGACCGCCAGCACCGGCGTCCCGTCCCGGTAGTCCAGCCGGATCCGCGAGCCGCTGGGCACCTCGAGGTGCGTCGGCGCCAGCTCGTCGAGGCGGGTGCGCAACGACCAGTCCAGGCGGTCGAGCAGGATGCGCGACAGCGGCAGACGCTCCACCTCGTCGAGCCGGCTCAGCCCCGCGAGGTAGGGGCCGAGCCAGGCGTCCAGGTCGTCGAGCAGCGCCGCCTCGGACCAGTCCGGCCAGGGCTCGCCGAGCTCGCGGCGCAGCAGCGCCACCCGGGCGCGCAGCTGCTCGGCCTCCGGGTCCGGCGGCAGGCCCCGCCGGCGCAGCGCCTCGAGCAGGGCCCGGCGCACCGCCTCGGGGGGCAGGTCGGTCAGGGGACGACGCTCGAGCACCACCGCGCCCAGCCCCCGGCGCCGCTCGCCGACCAGGCGCCCCGCCGACTCGGACCACTCCAGGTGCTCCCGCCACTCGCCGGCCTCGGCATGCAGCGCCGGCAGTCGCGCGGGATCCAGGGCCGCGGCGCGGAAGATACGCCCGCCCCCGCCCCCGCCCTCGCCGTCGAGGGCCACCGCCACCAGCAGCTCGGCATGGCCCAGCGGATGCTCGTCCGGCAGGCTCGCCCGGCCCCCCCCGGCCAGCCGGAAGCGTCCCGGCTCGAGACGCTGGGCGATGCGTTCGGGCCAGGCCAGGGCCAGCAGCTCGCCGAGGGGCTCGAGGCTCGACGCCTCGAGCCGGCAACCCATCCGGTCGGCCAGGCGCCGGGCGTCGCGTCGCCAGGCCCGATGCTCGCCGGGGGCGGCGAAGCGGCGCTCGAGCGCCGCCGCCAGGTCGCGCTCGTCGTCGCCGTCGCCGCCCTCGACCAGGGCGGCCAGGCCGCAGGCCAGGCCCCGCGCCTCGAGCTCGCCGGCCCGCGTCAGCATCACCGCCAGGCGCGGATGGACGGGCCAGCGGGCACAGGCCCGACCCAGCGCGGTCAGGCGGTGCGTCTCGTCCAGGATCCCGAGGCGGATCAGCAGGTCCCGACCGGCGGACAGCGCCCCCGCCGGGGGAGGCGTGACCCAGGTCAGGGCGTCGGGCTCGGCGATGCCCCAGCGGGCCAGCTCGAAGGCCAGCGGCGACAGGTCCCCCTGGCGGATCTCCGGCTCGCGATCCGGGGCCAGGGGCTGCTCCTCGGCCCAGAGGCGATAGCAGACCCCGGGGCCCAATCGGCCGGCCCGTCCGCGGCGCTGATCGGCGCTGGCCCGGTTGACGCGGCGGGTCTCCAGCCGGGTCAGGCCGGAACGCGGCTGGAACACCGGCAGGCGCTCGCGGCCGGCGTCGATGACCAGGCGCACCCCGGGCACGGTGACGCTGGACTCGGCGATGGCGGTGGCCAGCACCACTCGCCGTCGCCCCTCGGGCGCCGGGGCGAGTGCCCGGCGCTGTGCCTCCAGCGGCAGCCGACCATGGAGCTCGCCGACCGCCACGTCCGGGAGTCGCTCCGCCAGCGCGCGGCCCAGACGGCGGATCTCGCCGACCCCGGGCAGGATCACCAGGGCATCGCCGGCATCGGCGGCCAGAGCCTCGGCGACCACCGCCGCCTGGTGCCGAACCGGGTCCTCCCTGGCATGGGCCGGCCGATATCGGGTCTCGACGGGGTACTGGCGGCCGGGACAGTCGATCACCGGCGTGGCCTCGCCGAGCGCCGCGGTCAGCGTGGCGACGTCGAGGGTCGCCGACATCACCAGCAGGCGCAGGTCGTCGCGGACCGACTGGGCGTCCAGGGCCAGCGCCAGCCCCAGGTCGGCCTCGAGGCTGCGTTCGTGGAACTCGTCGAAGATCACCCCGGCCACGTCCTCGAGCAGGGGATCGTCCTGGAGCATCCGGGTCAGCACCCCCTGGGTCACCACCTCGAGCCGGGTGGCCGGCCCCACCCGCGACTCGCCACGCATCCGGTAACCCACGGTCTCCCCCACCGCCTCGCCCAGCAACTCGGCCATGTGCCCCGCCGCCAGCCGGGCGGCGACCCGGCGCGGCTCCAGCAGCAGCAATCGCCGGCCCCGGCACCAGTCGGCCTCGAGCAGGTCCAGGGGCACCCGGGTGGTCTTGCCGGCACCGGGCTCGGCCACCAGCAGGACACGGGCATGCGCCGCCAGGGCGGCGCGGATGTCGGCCAGGCGCTCCTGGATGGGCAAGGACGCGGGCGGCGCGTCGTCAACGCTTGTCTTCATTCGCTCGCTCTCTCGAAAGTCGCGCCACGCTCGGCTCCATCGGCCGATCCATGGAGTCCATGCTTCGTTGAATGCCGATACAAGGCGGCCGCTTGCCCGGCCTCTGTGCCGGGACTAGCCTTGGCTTCGACCATCTTGACCGAAAGGTCAGGAAATGACACCTTCCACCTACCGCCCACAACAACAACAGGGTTCAATCATGCAAGAGACAACCACCCGCACCGCCGGGGAGCTTCGCTCGGACACCCCTCGCCAGGAGGGCCTGCCGCTCCTCGACCAATGGTTCGGCGTCAGCCGCCGCGGCTCGACGCTGAAGACCGAGATCCTGGCCGGCATCGCCACCTTCCTGGCCGGCATGTACATCATCGTGGTCAACCCCGCCGTCCTCAGCGACGCCGGCATCCCCTTCTCCGCCGCCCTCTCCGCCACGGTGCTGATCAGTTTCATGAGCAGCCTGGCGATGGGCCTCTATGCCCGCAACCCCATCCTGGTGGCGCCGGGCATGGGCATGAACGCGCTCTTCACCTACACCCTGGTGCTGGGCGCCGGACTGACCTGGGAGGTGGCGCTGGGCTGCGTCTTCTGGTCGGGGGTAATGTTCGCCGTGCTGGCGCTGTTCAACGTGCGTCGCGCGATCATCGAGGCCATCCCGCCGTCGCTGCGCTACGCCATCACCTGCGGCATCGGGCTGTTCATCACCTTCATCGGGCTGCAGAACGCCGGCTTCATCGTCGGCAGCGACGCCACCCTGGTGTCGCTCGGCGCCATGGACGCCAGCCTGGCGACCTTCTTCGTCGGTCTGGTGGCCACCGCGGTGTTCGTCATCCTGCGCTTCAACGGCGCCCTGATCATGGGCATCGCCCTGACCACCCTGCTGGCCGCCCCCATGGGTCGGCTGTGGGGCGAGGAGGTGATGGTGGCCTGGAACGGCCTGGCCGCCTGGCCGGACTTCGGGGCCGTCATGCACGTGGACATCGTCGGCGCGCTGAAGGTGGCCTACCTGCCCTTCATCTTCGTGATGCTGTTCACCAACTTCTTCGACGCCCTGTCCTGCTTCATGGCGCTCTCCGAGTCCGCCGACCTCAAGGACGAGAACGGCAATCCCCGCAACCTCAAGCGCTCCATGACCGTGGACGCCTTCGCCTCCATGATCGCCGCCCCCCTGGGAACCAGCGCCGCCCAGACCTTCATCGAGTCCGGCGCCGGCGTCGCCCAGGGCGGTCGTACCGGCCTGGTGGCGGTGACCATCGCCCTGCTGTTCCTGCCCTTCCTGTTCCTGTCGCCGCTGCTGTCCCTGGTGCCCGGCATCGCCACCGCCCCGGCCCTGGTGCTGGTGGGCCTGTTCATGATGGCGCCCATCGGCAAGATCGACTGGAACCACTTCGACCAGGCCTTCCCGGCCTTCCTGGCCATCATCCTGATGCCGCTGACCTACTCCATCACCCTGGGGATCGCCTTCGGCTTCATGAGCTTCGTGCTGATCAAGGCGCTGACCGGTCGCCTGGCCGAGATCAAGCCCGCCATGTGGGTCAGTGCGGCACTGTCGGTGCTGATGCTGCTCACCGCTCAGTGAGGGTCGCCGAATCCTCGGCACGGGCCGCGGGGTGCTTCACCCCGCAGCCCTTGATCACCACCCGGGTCAGGAACTCGGTGATCTCCTCCAGGTCCTGGTCGCTGAGCGCGTCGCGCCCGGTGATGCCCAGCACCTGGGCCTCGAAGTCGGCGTAGTGCTGGGTGGTGGACCAGATCAGGAAGATCAGCCAGACCGGGTCGACCGGATCCATCAGGCCCCGATCGGCCCACTCCCGGAACACCGCCGCCCGGCTCTCCACCCAGTCGCGCAGCTCGCCCTTCAGGTAGTCCTGGAGGAAGGGCGCCCCGCCGAGGATCTCGCTGGCGAACAGTCGCGAGCCCTCCGGATGGGTCCTCGAGAGCTGCATCTTGGAGCGGATGAAGGCCGAGAGCACCTCGGCCGGATCGTCCTCGGGCGAGATGTCGTCGAGCATGGCGTTCCAGCGCTCCATCATCCGCTCGAGCAGCCGCACGTAGAGCTTGCGCTTGCTGCCCATGTAGTAGAGGACGTTGGACTTGGGCAGGCCCGCCTGCTCGGCGATCTCCTGCAGGCTGGCCCCGCGATAGCCATGGCGGGCGAAGACCCGCTCGGCCGCCGCCAGGATCGCCCGCTCGTTGCGCCGGCGGATGGCGCCCCCTTCCTGTTCGCTGGTGTTGTCTACCTTGGCCATGGGCCCTCGCTGTTCGAACCGGTCATGGGGCGAAAGCTTGCCTGAGAGGCCGGTGCCAAGGCAATTCGGCGGTCCGCCGAAAAAAAGTGCCGACAGCGCTTGCGAAAGCTGACCACATGGTCAAGAATCAGATCATCCCTTGCCAATCGGCTGACACAACCACAATCGGAGCCGGCCATGATCGACTTCTACCTCAACGGCAGGCGGCAGCACTGCAGTGACGTGACCGCCGACACCAGTCTCCTCGAACTGCTGCGTACGCGGCTCGGCCAGACCGGCACCAAGGAAGGCTGTGCCTCCGGCGACTGCGGCGCCTGCACCGTCGCCATCGGCGAGCCCGATGCCGACGGCGAGCTCGTCTACCACAACGCCAACGCCTGCATCACGCCGGCCCACCAGGTCGACGGCTGCCACCTGGTGACGGTGGAGGGCCTGGCCCGCGGCGAGCGCCTGCACCCCGCCCAGGCAGCCATGGTCGACTGCCACGGCAGCCAGTGCGGCTTCTGCACCCCCGGCATCGTGATGTCGCTGTTCACCCTCTACGAGAACCAGCGGCGGCGGCCGGCCCCGCTGACCCAGGACCGCCTGGAGGAGGCCCTGGGCGGCAACCTGTGCCGCTGCACCGGCTACCGACCCATCCGCGACGCCGCCCTGAAGATGGTCGACTACCCCCAGGCCGACCCCGAGTGGGCCGAGGACACGCGGCTCGCCGGCAACGTGGCCTGGCTGCGCCGGCCCCGCAACGGCGAACCGGCCGCCGAGGGACACTACGTGGCGCCCCAGGACCTGGCCGCCCTGCGCGCCCTCAAGGCCAAGCGCCCCGAGGCCCGGTTGGTCGCCGGCGGCACCGACCTGTGGCTCGAGACCACCCAGCAGCTCAAGGCCCTGGACGACATCATCGACGTGCGCCAGGTGGCCGAGCTGAACGCCATCGAGGAGACCGCCGAGGGCTGGTGGATCGGCGCCGCGGTGACGCTCGCCCGGCTGACCCCGCTGCTCGCCGAGCCCTACCCGGCCTTCGCGCACCTCATGCACCGCTTCGCCTCCTCCCAGATCCGCAACCGCGCGACCCTGGGCGGCAACATCGCCAACGCCTCGCCCATCGGCGACACCCCGCCGGTGCTGCTCGCGCTGGATGCCCGCCTGCGCCTGGACGGCCCCCGGGGCACGCGGGAGCTGCCCCTGGCGGACTTCTTCCTCGACTACAAGCGCACGGCGCTGGCCGGGGACGAGTTCATCGCCGCCATCTTCCTGCCGCGGCCGGCCGAAGGGACGAATCTCAAGGTCTGGAAGCTGTCCAAGCGCCGTGAGGACGACATCTCGGCGGTGCTGGGCGCCTTCGCCTGGCGACTCGAGGACGGCGTGATGCGCGACGTCCACCTGGCCTTCGGCGGCATGGCCGCCATTCCCCGCCGCGCGCCGGCCGCCGAGGCCGCCCTGGAGGGGCGGACCCCGGACGCCGACGCCTTCGCCGAGGCCCGGGCCGCGCTCGCCGGGGAACTGACCCCGATGAGCGACGTTCGCGGCAGCGCCGACTACCGCCGCCTCGCCGCCGGCAACCTGCTCGAGCGGCTGCGTCTGATGATCACGGCCGGGCACGGCCGGGCCGACGACGCCGACAACAACAACCCTGCGACCAAGGTGACCCTCGATGCGTACGCTCACTGAACTCGACCTGCCCCGCGACGAGACCCGGCGCAACCAGGGTGACGCGCCCCTGGCCCGCGAGACCGTCGACCCCCAGGGCGGCGCGGGCACCTCCCGGGCCCACGAGAGTGCCGTCAAGCACGTGACCGGCCGCGCCGCCTATATCGACGACATCCCGAGCCCCGCCGGCACCCTGCACCTGGCGCTGGGCCTGTCGCCGGTGGCCCATGGCCGCCTGACCCGCCTGGACCTGGAGAAGGTCAAGGCCGCCCCGGGGGTGGTGGACGTCGTCACCCTGGCCGACGTCCCCGGCCACACCGACATCGGCCCGGTCTTCCCCGGCGACCCGATCTTCGCCGACGACGAGATCAGCTACCTGGGCCAGTGCCTGTTCGCCGTCGCCGCCGAGAGCCACAAGGCCGCCCGCCTGGCCGTCGAGGAAGCCGTGGTCGAGATCGACGAGCAGACGGCCTCCCTGGATCCGGTCGCCGCCGCCGAGCGCGAGGACTTCGTGCGGCCCACTCACGTCCACGAGCGCGGCGACTGGCAGCAGGCCCTCGCCGGTGCCCCTCACGTGCTGGAGGGTGAGCAGTTCGTCGGCGGCCAGGAGCACTTCTACCTGGAGGGCCAGGCCTGCCTGGTGCTGCCCACCGAGGACGAGGGGGTGATGGTCTACACCTCCAACCAGCATCCCAGCGAGACCCAGAAGCTGGTCGCCGAGGTGCTGGGCATCCCCTTCCATGCGGTGACCATGGAGATGCGCCGCATGGGCGGCGGCTTCGGCGGCAAGGAGACCCAGGCCTCTCCCTGAGCCTGCATCGCCGCCCTGGTCGCCCGGCGCACCGGCCGGGCCGCCAAGATCCGCCTGCCCCGAGCCGAGGACAGCCGCGCCACCGGCAAGCGCCACCCCTTCCACAACCGCTATCGGCTGGGCTTCGACGACCAGGGCGTGCTGGCCGGCGGCGAGATCACGGTGATCGGCGACTGCGGCTATTCCCCGGACCTGTCCGACGCCATCGTCGACCGGGCCATGTTCCATTCCGACAACGCCTACTCGCTGGGCGACGCCCGGGTCACCGGCCAGCGGGCCAGGACCCACAAGGCCTCCAACACCGCCTTCCGCGGCTTCGGCGGCCCCCAGGGGATGATGATCATCGAGCGGGCCATGGACGACATCGCCCGTCACCTGGGCGAGGATCCGCTGACCATCCGCAAGCGCAACCTCTACCGGCAGGGCCGCGACGTGACCCATTACGGCCAGCGGGTCGAGCAGCTCGGCCTGCTCCACGACCTCGTCGCCCAGCTCGAGGCCAGCAGCGACTACTGGGGCCGTCGCCGCGAGATCGCCGCCTTCAACGCCCAAAGCCCGATCGTCAAGAAGGGCCTGGCGCTGACCCCGGTGAAGTTCGGCATCTCCTTCACCGTCCAGCACCTCAACCAGGCCGGCGCCCTGCTGCTCGTCTATACCGACGGCAGCGTGATGATCAACCACGGCGGCACCGAGATGGGCCAGGGCCTGCACACCAAGGTGTGCCAGGTGGTCGCCCGGGAGCTGGGCCTCGACCTGGAGCGGGTGCGCATCAGCGCCACCCGCACCGACAAGGTGCCCAACACCTCGCCCACCGCCGCCTCCAGCGGCGCCGACCTCAACGGCCAGGCGGCTCGGGACGCCGCCTGCAAGCTGCGCGAGCGGCTCTTCGACTTCGCCGCCGCCCACTTCGACCGCGAGGCCGGCGGGCTCGACCGCGAGAGCATGCGCCTCGAGGATGGCCACCTGGTGGCCGGCATCGGCGAGGCCGAGCGACGCATCCCCTGGGGGGAGCTGGTCCAGGCCGCCTACATGGGGCGGGTCTCGCTGTCCGAGAAGGGCTTCTACGCCACCCCGCTGATCCACTACGATCGCGCCACCGGCCGCGGCCGGCCCTTCTACTACTACGCCCACGGCGCCGCCGTGGCCGAGGTGGAGGTCGACACCCTGTCCGGCGAGTACCGGGTCAGCCGGGCCGACATCCTCCACGACGTCGGCGACTCCCTGAACCCGGCCATCGACATCGGCCAGATCGAGGGCGGCTTCATCCAGGGCATGGGCTGGCTGACCAGCGAGGAACTGGTGTGGAACGACGCCGGCCGCCTGGTCTCGGACGGCCCCGCCACCTACAAGATCCCGGCCTTCGGCGACCTGCCCGAGACCTTCAACGTCGCGCTGCTCCAGGGCCACCCCAACTCCCAGGCCAGCATCTACCGCTCCAAGGCGGTGGGCGAGCCGCCCTTCATGCTGGCGATCTCGGTGTGGTCGGCGCTGCGCGACGCCCTGGCGAGCCTCGCCGACTACCGGCTCAGCCCGGCGCTGGACACCCCGGCCACCCCCGAGCGGGTGCTGATGGCCGCCGAGGCCCTGCGCCAGGCTCATGACGCGCCGACGACGAGGCCCGACCATGCGCCGGCCTGAGCCCTGGCACGGGGCCCTGGACCGCCTGCAGCGCCAGGCCCGGCCCCATGCGCTGGCCAGCGTGGTGGGGGTGGCGGGTTCCACGCCCCGCGAGCCCGGCGCCAAGATGGTGATCACCGAGGACGCCGTTCACGACACCCTGGGCGGCGGCACCTTCGAGTGGCAGGTCATCGAGGCGGGCCGGGAGGCGCTGGCCGCAGGCCAGGCCGGCACCCGGCTGGAGGCCTTCCCCCTGGGCGGGCGCTCCGGCCAGTGCTGCGGCGGCTACGTCCACGTGCTGATCGAGCTGTTCGCCGGCGCCGAGATGACGGTGGCGCTGTTCGGCGCCGGCCATGTGGGCCAGGCCCTGGTCGAGGTGCTCGCCCCCCTGCCCTGGCGCATCCTGTGGTTCGACAGCCGGGAGGACGCCTTCCCGGACGGCGGGGCCGACCGCGAGCGCCTGCATCACCGGCGCTTCGTCATGGGGCCCGAGGGCCCGGACGTGGCCGCCGCGGTGGCCTCGCTGCCGCCGGGCTGTCATGCCCTGGTGATGACCCACGACCACGCCGAGGATCGCGCCCTGGTGGACGCCCTGCTGCGGCGCGGCGACTGCGCCTCGATCGGCCTGATCGGCTCGGACAGCAAGTGGGCGAGCTTCCGCCGTCGGCTGGCGGATGCCGGCCACGGGGAGGCGGCGCTGGCAACGGTGCGCTGCCCCATCGGCGTGCCCGGCGCCCACGGCAAGCGGCCCTACGAGATCGCCCTGTCGGTGGCCGCCGAGCTGCTGACCCTGGCGCCGGCGCCCGAACGGGCCGAGCGCCGCGGCGTGGCCCCGGAGGCCCTGCGCGAGACCTTTTCCCCTTCACGCGACTAGTCGCATTTTTCAAACCGCTGCAAAGGAGATGGGCTTTCCCGGCGACAAGCCTCCGCGAGGGCGCTGTAGCCCCTTCCCTGGGCGCTACTTTTGCCCTGCGGCGCTAAAGCATCCTGCGCCGCTTGCAGGGCCTGGGTTGGCCATCCGTGGCCAACCCGCTCGGCGGGAAGAACATTCACTGGATGTTCTTAGCTTTCCGCCTCGCCCATGGCAAAAGCCCCTCGCTACGCCTTATCCCCGGCGCTCATCTCGCGCGGCTTTTGATAACGAGGATGACTGAGCGTCGGCCATGCCGGCGCCCATAGGAGAGCCCCATGACCGACCCCCGCACCCAGATGCGCGTCCTGCGCGGTCCCCTGCTGAGCTTCGACGCCGACCCCGGCGACGACGACGCCCCGGCGCCGGACAGCGTCCGCTACCTGGAGGACGGCGCCCTCTGGCTGGTCGACGGCCAACTCCGCGCCGTCGCCGACTACGCCGAGCTGGCCCCCCACCTGCCGTCGGGCATCGAGGTGGTGGACTACTCGGGCAAGCTGATGATGCCGGGCTTCATCGACAGCCACGTGCACTACGTCCAGCTCGACATCATGGCCTCCTACGGCCGCCAGCTGCTCGACTGGCTCAACGACTACACCTTCCCCGAGGAGTGCCGCTTCGCCGAGCGCGCCCATGCCGAGGCCGTGGCCGAGGCCTTCCTCGACGAGTCGCTACGGGTGGGCACCACCACCGCCCAGGTGTTCTGCACCTCACACCCCGGCTCGGTGGACGCCTTCTTCGCCGCCGCCAGGCGCCGGGGCCTGCGCATGCTGGCCGGCAAGGTGCTGATGGACCGCCACGCCCCGGAGGCCCTGGTGGACGACACCCTGGGCGGGCTGCGCGACAGCGAGCGGCTGATCGGCGACTGGCACGGCAAGGGCCGGCTGGGCTACAGCCTGACGCCGCGCTTCGCGCCGACCTCGACCCGCGAGCAGCTCGAGGCCACCGGGGCCGTGCTGCGCAACGCCCCGGACCTGCACCTGCAGACGCACCTCTCGGAGAACGAGGGCGAGATCGCCTGGGTGGCCGAGCTCTTTCCGGAATGCGAGGACTACCTGGGGGTCTACGAGCGTTACGGCCTGGTGGGGCCGCGCAGCACCTTCGCCCACGGCATCCACCTGGACCAGGGCATGCGCCGGCGCCTGGCCCAGGCCGGGGCCAACATCGCCTTCTGCCCCACCTCCAACCTCTTCCTGGGCAGCGGCCTGTTCGATCGCCAGGCCTGCCGCGAGGCGGGACTCGCCACCAGCCTGGCCAGCGACGTGGGCGGCGGCACCGACCTCTCCGGCCTGGCCACCCTCAAGGCCGCCTACCAGGTCGGCCAGCTGCTCGGCCAGCCGCTCACCGCCTGGCAGGGCTTCTACCGCCTGACCCTGGGCAACGCCCGGGCCCTGCACCTGGACGACCGGGTCGGCCGGCTGCGCGAGGGCGGCGAGGCCGACATCCTGGTCCTCGACCCCGAGGCCACGCCGCTGCTGGCCCGGCGCACCGCGCGCTGCCGCACGCTCGCCGAGCGGCTCTTCGCGCTGATGATGCTGGGCGACGACCGGGCGGTCCACGCCACCTGGGCGGACGGGCGCCTGGTTCACCGCCGCGACACGGCGGCTCACCGATCGACCGTCGAGGCGACGCCCCTCGACGACTAGTGGAGTTGGGTGTGGTACCCCTTGGGCGGCGCCGTCGCGGACGGGCCGCCCCTTTTTATGGTGCTTCGCGAATGAGGCTGAAACAGGTTACGCCCGGTGTCGGCCGGATAAGCCGTGTAGGGCGGGTAAGCGAGCCTGCGAGCGCACCCGCGATGCCTCGCGGGCCAGCACTGGTGGATGCGCTAACGCTTATCCACCCTTGTGTCTCTCCAGTGGGGAGTGATTAGCTACCACCCCCACGGCCTGGGAGAAACCCGGATCTACCCTGACGGTTTCGAACCTGTTCCGTAGATTGGTCTCCCAGGCTTCTATCTCGCAAACCTGAACGGTATCCAATGCCCCCTTCCGGCGAGGAGAGGCTGTACGCACAAGGGAAAGTGGTGAGATGGCACATATCGGCATCGATATCGGCAAGAAGAAACTGGATTGCCTTGTGTCTCTCCAGTGGGGAGTGATTAGCTACCACCCCCACGGCCTGGGAGAAACCCGGATCTACCCTGACGGTTTCGAACCTGTTCCGTAGATTGGTCTCCCAGGCTTCTATCTCGCAAACCTGAACGGTATCCAATGCCCCCTTCCGGCGAGGAGAGGCTGTACGCACAAGGGAAAGTGGTGAGATGGCACATATCGGCATCGATATCGGCAAGAAGAAACTGGATTGCCTCTGGCTTCGTGATATGGAGAAGGGCAAGGTCAAAACCAAGGTCTTTACCAATCGGCACCAGGATTATCCAGCGCTGCTGGACTGGCTGACCCGGCAGACCGGTGAGTCTCCCGAAGCGTTGCATGTCTACATGGAAGCCACGGGGATCTACCATGAGCCCCTGGCTTATTGGCTCCATGAGGCTGGCGTCAATGTCTACGTGCTCAACCCCGCACACGCGCATCATTATGCCAAGAGTGCAGGTCGCCTTCACAAGACGGACAAGGCAGACAGCCGTGTCCTAGCAGAGTTCGGCGCGTCCCGAAGCCACCGGCGGTGGACACCGGAGCCTGAAGAAACGCGTGAGCTGAAGCGCCTGGTGGCGCGCCTCGAAGCGGTTTATCAGGATATTCAGCGCGAAAAGAATCGTCTCGAGAAAGCTCAATTCAGCCGTGATACAGGGGCCGAGACCTCGATCGGCCATGTCCTGGCGGCCCTGGAGCGCGAAGCCAAGCGCTTACAGGAGGAGATCGAGACGCACCTCGACCGCCATGATCATCTAAAACGAGATCGACAGTTGCTGATGAGCATTCCTGGCATCGGTCCCGGGCTTTCCACAAGGCTGGTCGCGGTCCTGCGAAGCCGACCATTCGAGAGTGCTCGACAGGCGGCCGCTTTCCTGGGGCTCGTGCCGACGTATTACACCTCTGGCACGTCGGTCAAGAAGACACCAACCCTCTCCAAGACGGGGAGTGCCGTGATGCGTCGGAAGTTGTACATGGGAGCCGTGGTGGCCATGACACACAACCCGGATATCCAGGCGCAATATGCCCGGCTGAAGGCACGAGGGAAGCACAGCATGTCGGCCCTCGGGGCGGCCATGCGTAAGCTGGTGCATATCGCCTATGGCGTCCTGAAGACGCAAACCGAGTATCGACCCCAACCCATCCCTGCGGGGGGTTGAGGTCGGTCGGGAGAGACGGTATCTACCTGGCACGCGGCTACACGGGCGCTCCCCGGTGAAGCGCGATGAACCGGTTATCCCGCCGAGGTCAGCGACAGGCCGCCAGACGGTCGCGCAGCTCGGCGCGACGCCCCTCGTCCATGAAGGCGGCCTCGATCGCGTTGCCGGCCAGGGCCAGGAAGACCTCCCGGCTCCAGCCGAAGGCCCGCCGGCAAGCTATGTAGTTGTCCAGCAGGCCGCCGCCGAAGTAGGCGGGGTCGTCGGAGTTCAGGGTGATGTTCAGGCCGGCATCGAGCATGGCCGGCAGGGGATGATCCTCGAGACGCTCGACGACCCTGAGACGCAGGTTGGAGAGCGGGCAGACGGTCAGCACCATGGCCTCCTCCCGCAGCCGCTCGACCAGGGTCGGGTCCTCCAGGCAGCGCACCCCATGGTCGATGCGGCAGACGTCCAGCACGTCAAGGGCCTCGAGGATGTAGTCCGGCGGCCCCTCCTCGCCGGCGTGGGCGACACGGGCCAGCCCCAGGGACCTGGCGCGCTGGAAGGCCTCGGCGAACTTGGCCGGCGGATGGCCGAGCTCGGCGCTGTCGAGCCCGACGGCGTCGAGGGTCTCCCAGTAGGGGGCGGCACGTTCCAGCAGGTCGAGCGCCTCCTCGGCGGGCCGGTCGCGCAGGAAGGCCAGGATCAGCGCCGAGGACAGGTCCAGCTCGCGTTCGGCCCGGCGCCGCGCCCGGCCCAGCCCCTCCATCACCGTGGCGAGCTCGATGCCCCGAGCCAGGTGGGCCTGGGGATCGACGTGCATCTCCACGTGGACCACCCCTTCGGCCGCGGCGCGGCGGAAGTAGTCCATGGCCAGGTCCTCGAAGTCCTGGGCGGTGCGCAGCACGCTCATGCCCTGGTAGTAGAGGTCGAGGAAGGACTGCAGGTCGGAAAAGTCGTAGGCGGCCCGGATCGCCCCCACGGAGTCGTAGGACAGGTGCACCCCGTTGCGATCGGCGAGCGTCAGCATCAGCTCGGGTTCCAGGGTGCCCTCGATGTGCAGATGGAGTTCGGCCTTGGGCAGGGCCTTGAGGAAATCCCGCATGATGCACCTCGCGTCGACGCTTTGCCCTATCCTGAAAGATTCCTCACGGGGGCGCAAAGCCCCCTTCGGGACCCGGTGACCAACGCTTGCCAACGATGCACCCCCGGGGGCGACGTCTCCCCACGCCGGGCGTGCACCAGGAAGAGGGCGCTGCGCCCCGCGAGCCAGCGGTCGAGCCGGCCGGCGATGCGTCCGGCGAGCGCCGGGTCGAGGCCGGCGAAGGGCTCGTCGAGGATCACCAGCCCCGGATCGCGAAGCAGCAGCCGGGCCAGCGCCAGGCGGCGAGCCTGGCCCCCGGAGAGTCGCCGACCGCCCTCGCCCACCCGGGTCTCGAGCCCCCGCGGCAGGGCCGCCGCCCAGTCCGCCAGTTCCACCGTCGCCAGCGCCGCCCAGAGCCGTGCCGCCTCCGCCTCGGGGGCGGCGAGGCGCAGGTTGGCCGCCAGGCTGTCGTCGAAGAGCTCGGTCGACTGGGTCAGGCAGGCCACGGCGTCGGTCCGCCGCCTCGGGTCCAGCGTCTCGGGGGCCAGGCCGGCCAGGCGCACCGCGCCGGCATCGGGGAGGAGCTGGCCGGTGAGCAGTGACGCCAGGCTGGACTTGCCGCTTCCCGAGGCGCCGTGGACGGCCAGCCGTTCTCCCGGGGCCAGGTGGAGGGCGAAGTCCTCGAACACCGGGGTCAGGCTTCCCGGATAGCGCAGCGTGACACCCTCCAGGCTCACGGAGAGCGGTCCCGCGGACACCCCCGGGCTCGGCCCGCGGGGTTCGGGCCGGCGCACGGCGTCCAGGGCATTGAGTCGCTCCGCGGCGGCCAGGGTGCCGCCGGCCTGGGTGAAGGCCAGGGGCAAGGCCGCGAGCGCCTCCTGCAGGGCCAGCACCGCCAGGGGCGTCATCACCATCACCGGCCCGGACAGCGCCCCGGCCTGCCAGGCCCGGGCCGCGAGCCAGAAGGCGGCGAGCCAGGCCAGCCCCACCGCGAGCCCCGCCAGGGCCTGCCCCAGGGCGCCGACGAGCCCCAGGCGGCGCTGGTCGGCAAGCAGGCGGTCCTCGATGACGGCGAGTCGCCGCCGCTGGGCGGCGAGGGACCCGTAGGCCTCGAGCTCGGCGAGCCCCTGGAAGCCTTCCAGGGTGGCGCCCCGCAGCGCTTCCAGCTCGGCCACCCGTCGACGGCTCGCGGCCAGGCCCAGGCGCGCCTGGCCCAGGGTCAGCCATAGCCAGGCGACGCCGAGCAGCGCCGCCACGGCGAGCCCCACCGCCGGGGACCAGAGCGCCAGGAAGGCGGAGAGGGCGAGGATCGCCGTCAACGCCACCCCGGCCGGCGCCAGCAGGCGCAGGAAGAGGCCGTCCAGGGTGTCGATGTCGGCGGTGAGGCGATTCAGCCAGTCGCTGGCGCGGCGACGGGCCAGCGCCCGGGCGTCGAGGCCGGCGAGCACGGCGAACATCCGGCCGCGAAGGTCGGCCAGCAGGCGCAACACGGTGTCGTGGTTGTAGAGGCGCTCGCCATAGCGAGCCACCGTGCGGGTCAGGGCGAAGGCGCGGATGCCGCCCCCGGGCACATAGACATCGAGGGTCAGTGCCGCGCCCGCCGCCATGGCCAACCCTGCCAGACCGGTGGCGGTGATAAACCAGCCGGACAGGGCCAGCAATCCCAGGGCGGCCGCCAGGGCCAGGGCCATCAGGGCCGCCCCGGCCAGCAGCCGGCCCCGACGCCGTCCCAGCAGCCGCAGCCAGGGGGCCAGGGTGGCGAGTGGCGTTCGGCCGTCAGCCATGCCCCGCCTCCTCGAGACGCCCGTGGACGAGGCGCAGGTGACGATCGGCCAGCGCCAGGGGCGCGGCCTGGTGACTGGCGATCACCAGGGTGCGCCCCGCGGCGGCCAGCGCCCCCAGGGCCTCGAGGACCTCCGCCTCGCTGGCGGCGTCCAGGCTGGCGGTGGGCTCGTCGAGCAGCACCAGCGGCGCCTCGGAGAGGAAGACCCGAGCCAGGGCCAGGCGCTGGGCCTGGCCGCCGGAGAGCCCCGCCCCCCGCTCGCCGAGCGACGTGGCCACCCCCTCGGGCAGGGTCGCCACCAGCTCGCCCAGACCGGCGGCGGCCAGCGCCCGCGCCAGGGCCGCCGGGTCGGCGTCGGGGGCCCCCAGGCGCAGGTTGTCCGCCAGGCTGCCCTGGATCAGCAAGGGGCGCTGATCCATCCAGGCGAAGGTCACGCCCCCGGCCAGGCGACGCTCGCCCGTCTCGGGGGCGACGAAGCCGGCCAGCAGCTGCAGCAGGGTCGACTTGCCCGCCCCGGAGGGGCCGCTGACCGCCAGGATCTCCCCCCGGTACAGCGCCAGGTCCAGGGGGCCCAGCACCCGGCCCCGCTCGGGGTGATCCACCGTCACCCCTTCGAGCTCGACCAGGGCAAGGGGATCCCGGGTCGGCGCCGGCCTGCCGGCCGGGCGACGCGGTCGTTCCTCCAGCAGCGTCACCATGCCGTCGGCGGCCCCCAGGGCCGCCGCCCGGTCATGGTAGTGCTGGGCCAGGCTCCGCAAGGGCTGGAAGAACTCCGGGGCCAGCAGCAACACCAAGAGCCCGGAGAACAGCGTCAGCTCATCGGCCGGCCCGAAGGTGATATAGCCGAGCAGGCCGAAGCCCACGTAGATGGCCACCACCGCGATGGCCACGGCGGCGAAGAACTCGAGCACCGCCGAGGACAGGAAGGCCAGGCGCAGGGTTCGCAGGCTGCGCCGCCGGTAGTCGTCGGCGGCGGCGTGCACCTCCGCCGTGGCCGCCTCCGTACGCCCGAACAGCTGCAGGGTGGCGATGCCCCTCACCCGGTCGATGAAGTGCCGCGAGAGCCGGGCCACGGCGTCGAACTGGTCGCGGTTGAGGCGTTCGGCGCCCATGCCCACCAGGGCCATGAACAGCGGGATCAGGGGGGCGGCGAGCAGCAGGAAGAGCGCGGCCAGCCAGTCGAGCCAGGCCACCACGCCGAGCACCATCAGCGGCAGGCCGACGGCCAGGTATTGCTGGGGCAGGAAGCGCGCCACATGGCCGTCCAGCGCCTCCACCTGATCGACCACCCGCTGCGCCAGGCTGGCACTGTGGTGGCCGGTCAGCCCCACCGGCCCCAGCCGCTCCAGGTGATCGAGCAATTCGGCACGGGCCCGGCGGCGCAGGCGCAGGCTGGCGGCGAGGCCCGAAGCCTCCTGCCCCCACTGGGCCAGGGCGCGCACGGCCAGGAGCCCGGCCAGCCCGGCCAGCGCGGGCATCAGCTCGGCGAGCGAACGGCCCTCCACCAGCAAGGCGCTGACCAGCCAGGCCAGCAGCGCCAGCTGGGCCAGGGTCGAGACCCCGGCGACCAGGCCGCAGGCCACCGCCAGGGCAAGGCGCGGCCGCTCGACGCCCTCCAGGCGGGCCAGCCAGGCCCGTGCGATCGGTGCGTCCGCCATGGCCTCAGTGGTATCCCTCGCCCTCGCGGACCTTGCCGCGGAACACCCAATACGTCCAGGCGGTATAGGCCAGCACGATGGGAATGACGAAGAGCATGCCGAGCAGCAGGAAGAGCTGGGACTCGGGGGCCGAGGCGGCGTCCCAGAGCGTATGGTCCGGCGGGACGATCACCGGCCACTTGCTGGCCACCAGCCCCAGGTAGGTGAAGGCGAACAGCCCCAGGGTGGCGACGAAGGGCTGCCCCTCGCGCCGCTCGCTCACGGACCGCCACAGCCAGGCCGCGCTGGCCAGCGCCAGCACCGGGAAGACCCAGAGCAGGTGCAGATGGCCGAACCAGCGATCCCGGACCGCGGCGTCGACGAAGGGGGTCCACAGGCTGATGATCGCGAACACGGCCAGCACCGCCAGCAGCAGCTTCGGCGCCAGCCGATAGGCCCAGTCCTGGGTGTGTCCCTCGGACTTCATGATGAGCCAGGTGGCGCCCAGCAGCGCATAGCCGGCCATGAGTCCCAGCCCGGTGAGCACGGTGAAGGGCGTCAGCCAGTCCAGCGCTCCCCCCACGTAGACGAAGTCCTCCACGGCGAAGCCCTGGATATAGGCGCCGACCACCGCGCCCTGGGCGAAGGCCGCCACCGCCGATCCCCAGCTGAAGGCCCGGTTCCACCAGCGGCGGTTGCGGTGGGACTTGAAGCGGAACTCGAAGGCGATGCCCCGGAAGATCAGCCCGGCGAGCATCAGGAAGACGCCGATGTAGAGCGCCGGCAGGAACACCGAGTAGACCAGCGGGAAGGCGGCCAGCAGGCCGGCGCCGCCCAGCACCAGCCAGGTCTCGTTGCCGTCCCACACCGGCGCCACCGAGTTCATCATCACGTCCCGACTGCCCTCGTCCGGAGCGAAGGGGAAGAGGATCCCCACCCCCAGGTCGAAGCCGTCCATGAGCACGTACATGATCACCCCGAAGCCGATGATCACGGCCCAGATCAACGACAGATCGAACATTTCCATGGCTCAGTTCCTCCCCGGATGGCTGGCGGCGTCCTCGAAGGGCACGTGGGCGGCGGAGAAGGGCCGCTTGGGTCGCTCCACCTCGTCCTCGTGGGGCGGCTCGGGCAGCATGCCCTGGCGCACCACCCGGGTCAGGTAGAGGATGCCGGCCCAGAACACCACGGCATAGACCAGGCCGTAGCCGACCAGGGTGAACAGCGCCATGCCCCCGGTCAGCGACGGGGTCAGCGCCTCGGCCTGGTCCATGATGCCGTAGACCAGCCAGGGTGCGCGGCCGGTCTCGGTGACGAACCAGCCGGCGAGCACGGCCAGGAAGGGCGTCACCGTCATCCCCCGCATCAGTTGCAGGTAGCCGCGATGATCATAGAGCCGTCCCTTGAGGCGGAGCCAGAGGCCGGCGAGGGCCACGGCGATCATCAGCAGGCCCATGGCGACCATGATCCGGAACGACCAGAACACGATCCACACGGGGGGCTGCTCCTCCGGCGGCACGGCGCTCACCCCGGGCACCTCGCCGTCCAGGTGATGCGTCAGGATCAGGCTGGCGAGCCCCGGAATCCCGATCTCGAAGTGATTCTCCTGGGCGGTCTGGTCGGGCCAGGCGAACAGCAGTAGAGGCGCGCCCTCCCGGGTCTCCCAGTTGCCTTCCATGGCCGCGACCTTGGTGGGCTGGTGCTCCAGGGTGTTGAGGCCATGGAAGTCCCCGACCACCGCCTGGGTCGGGGCGAGCAGCAGCAGCAGCCACAGGCACATGGAGAACGCCTTGCGGTTGGCCTCCACGTCCCGCCCGAGCAGCAGGTACCAGGCGCTGACGCCGGCCACCACGAAGCCCCCGGTCAGGAAGGAGGCCAGCGCCATGTGGGCGAAGCGGTAGGGAAAGGAGGGATTGAAGATCGCCTCGCTCCAGGAGGTCACGTGGAATCGGCCATCGACGAGCTCCATGCCCGCCGGCGTCTGCATCCAGCTGTTGGCGGCCAGGATCCAGAACGACGAGATGAAGGTGCCCAGCGCCACCATGACGGCGGCGAAGAGGTGCACGCCCTGGGGCACCTTGCCACGGCCGAACAGCAGCACGCCGAGGAAGGCGGCCTCCAGGAAGAAGGCGGTCACGACCTCGTAGCTCAGCACCGGCCCGAGAAAGTTGGAGGCCGCCAGGGAGAAGTTGCTCCAGTTGGTGCCGAACTGGAAGGACATGACGATGCCCGAGACCACCCCCATGCCGAAGACCACGGCGAACACCCGGGTCCAGAAGGACGCCAGGCGTTCCCAGGCGGGGTTGTCGGTACGGTAGAAGAGTCCGTTGAGCACGGCGATGTAGGATGCCAGCCCGATGGTGAACACCGGGAAGATGGCATGGAAGGACACCACGAAGGCGAACTGCAGCCGCGACAGCAGCAGGGGATCCAGCTCCATGAGACACTCCTCGTTCCTGCGGATCGATGGGTCAAGGATGCGTCAGGCACTGGCCGTGCTCTTGTGCGTGGGGCCCAGGGGGACCCTGCCGCATTCCTGCGAAGATCAAGGAACAGCCTAGCCAGTCCGGGGGAACGTGAGTGCCTTACGAACCAATTCCCTGATGGAATAAGCTAATTCCATGATCCGTTGTCCATGATACGTCGTCGAGGGCACATGATGCGTGCCCGAGGGCGTCTCTTCCCTGTGTCGCGTTGTCGCAGCGCGCCCGGCTCAGCCGGTGGCCGAGCCCACCACCAGGCTGATCATGAAGCCGATGTAGGCGACGTACATGGCCAGCAGGGCCCCGCCCTCCAGCCGGTTGATGCGGCCGGCCCGGCCTCGCCAGCCCATGGCGAACACCATCATGAGCGCCGTCATCGCGGTCATCAGGCTCCAGTCGCGCAGCAGCACCTCGCGGCCGGCGTCGATGGGGGCGATCACCGCCGCCAGGCCCACCACGCCCAGGGTGTTGAAGAGGTTGGACCCCACCACGTTGCCCAGCACCAGGTCGTGCTCGCCGCGGCGAAGCGCGCTGATCGAGGAGGCGAGCTCCGGCAGCGAGGTGCCCACCGCCACCACGGTCAGGCCGATGATCAGGTCGCTGACCCCGAAGCTCTGGGCGATCTCCACCGCCCCCCACACCAGCAGACGGGAACTGGCCACCAGCAGCACCAGCCCCAGGGCGGTCCAGCCCAGGGCGGTACGCAGGGACATGGGATGCGACGCGAGATCGGTCTCGGTGTCCGTGGAAAGCGGATCGGCGCCCGTCTTGAGGCCCTGGAAGACGCTCACCGCCATGAAGGCGGCCAGCAGGACCAGCAGCAGGCCGCCCTCCAGCCGGCCGATGCCGCCGCCGAGCAGCAGCAGGGCCGACAATAGCGTCGCCCCGCCGAGTACCGGCAGCTCACGGCGGATCACCCCGGATTGCACGGCCAGGGGCGAGATCAGGGCCACCAGCCCCAGGATCAGGCCGATATTGGCGATATTGGAGCCGTAGGCGTTACCCAGCGCCAGTCCCGGATTGCCCTGGCCCGCGGCGATGGCCGACACCACCAGTTCCGGGGCCGAGGTGCCGAAGCCGATCACCAGCATGCCGATCAGCAATGGGGAGAGTCCGAGTCGAGCCGAGGTCGCCGCCGCGCCATCGACGAAGCGCTCGGCGCTCCAGACCAGCAGGATCAGGCCTGCCAACACCGCCAGGGCGGGAAGCATCATGGTATCTCCATCAGTACATTCGGGACATCCGAAGGCCGCATGGTTGACTATGGTGCCCCCTGCGTCAACGTGACACACTCAAGAGATCCCGTTCCGTCGTCAGGAGGACGCCACCCCGTGCCAAGGCCGGCCTTTCGCCATGTCGCCCTGTCACCGCAGGCGCCGCTCGTCGATCGTGCCCCGCCGGAGGTCCGGCCCACCCTCAGGCGGCTGCGCGCCTGCCACGAGTGCGACTGGCTCATGGCCCTGCCCCCGCTGCGTTCGGGCGACCAGGCGGTCTGCCCCCGTTGCGGGCATGTAGAGGTCCGCCGCCACCGCTATCCGGCCCAGCGCAGCCTGGCGCTGGCCCTGGCGGCCCTGGCGGCCCTGCTGCTGGCGCTGAGCTTCCCCTTCCTGGGTTTCAGCGTGCGCGGCGTGGGCCATCGGATCGAGCTCAGCCAGACCGCCACCGACCTGATCGGCCAGCACGCGCCGCTGGTGGCCGTCGCCGTGCTGTTGACCACCCTGGTGCTGCCGGCCCTCTACCTGCTCGGCGTCGTCTGGCTCCAGGCGGGCCTGCTGCGAGGCGCCCCCCTGCCGGCAAGCCGCGCCACCGCCCGCACCCTCGCCCATCTCGAGCCCTGGATGATGGCCGACGTCTTCCTCATCGGCGCGCTGGTCAGCCTGATCAAGATCGCCGGCCTGGCCCACATCGAACTGGGGCCCGCGTTCTGGGCCTTCGTCGCCTTCGTCGTGCTGCTGCTCGCCACCACCCAGTCGGTGGACCGCGACTGGCTATGGTTCGCCCTGGCCGGCGAGCCCCCCGCTCCCGAGGGCAGCCGGACCGGGCGCACCGCGGCGCCCCAGGGCCTGACCGGCTGCCCGACCTGCGGCCTGGTCAACCGCCTCGAGCCGGGCGGCCACGGCCACTGCCGGCGCTGCGGCGAGCCCCTGCATGCCCGGCTGCCCCACAGCCTGCAGCGCACCTGGGCGCTGCTCGCGGCCGCGGCGGTGCTGTACGTGCCGGCCAACGTCTACCCGATCATGACCACCACCAGCCTGGGACGCAGCGACCCCTCCACCATCCTCGGCGGCATCGTGGAGCTGATCGAGATGGGCTCCTGGCCGGTGGCCCTGGTGATCCTGGTGGCCAGCGTCATCGTCCCCCTGGGCAAGCTGATGGCCCTGGCCTGGCTGTGCCTGGTCGCCCCCCGCGCCCATGAGTTCAACGCCCTGGCCCGGACCCGCATGTATCGGCTGACCGAGTTCATCGGCCGCTGGTCGATGGTCGACATCTTCGTGGTGGCCATCCTGGTGGCGCTGATCCGCGCCGGCAACCTGATGGCGGTCGGCCCGGGGCCCGCCGCCCTGGCCTTCGGCAGCGTGGTGGTGCTGACCATGCTGGCCGCCATGACCTTCGACCCCAGGCTGATCTGGGACGATCCCCACCGCCCCGCTCAGGACGAGGACGCCCCGCATGAACGACACGCCCCGTGACGACGCGCCCGAGGAGGCGCATCGCGCCCGGGCCACCCGCCAGGCCCCGCTCTCCCCCATCTGGGTGGTGCCCATCGTGGCCCTGCTGATCGGCGCCTGGCTGGTCTACGACACCTACATGAGCCGCGGCCCGCTGATCACCCTGACCATGGAGAGCGCCGACGGCATCGAGGCCGGCAGCACCCTGATCAAGACCCGCAACGTGGAGATCGGCCGGGTGGAGTCGGTAACCCTGTCCGAGGACCTGTCCCGGGTGGTGCTGAAGGCACGCATGACCCCCGAGGCCACGCCGATGCTCGTCGAGGACAGCTACTTCTGGGTGGTCAAGCCGCGCATCGGACGCGAGGGCATCAGCGGCCTCAACACCGTGCTGTCGGGAGCCTACCTGCAGCTCGAGCCCGGCGAGAGCGAGGAAGAGGCGCGAACCTTCGACGTCCAGGAGAAGCCGCCGGTCGCCCCGCCCGGAGCCGAAGGCCTGCGGATCAACCTGCTCAGCCGGGTGGGCAGCTCGTTGAACGTGGGCGACCCCGTCACCTACCAGGGCTTCACCGTGGGCCGGGTGGAGGAGGCGACCTTCGACGTGGAGACCCGACGGATGCATCACCGCATCTTCATCGAGAGTCCCTACCATCGTCTGGTCACCACCAACACCCGCTTCTGGACCACCAGCGGCATCGACCTGCGCCTCGATTCCGAGGGCGTGCGCGCCCGGCTGGAATCCCTCGAGGCCATGCTTGCCGGTGGCGTCACCTTCGGCGTGCCCGAGGAACTGCCCCGCGGGGTGATCGCCGACCCCGACACCACCTTCACCCTCTATGCCGACGAGGACAGCGCCCGGGAGGGAACCTTCGACCGCTATCTGGAATACGTGCTGTTGATCGAGGACACGGTCCGCGGACTCGGCCGCGGCGCCCCGGTGGAGTTTCGCGGGGTCCGGATCGGCACCGTGGCCAGCGTGCCCTGGAACTTCACCGCCCCCCAGCCGGACCGGGACGCGCGGCTCGCCATCCCGGTACTGATCCGCATCGAGCCGCAGCGACTCGGCATCGACAGCCAGACGCTGGACCTCGATGCCTGGCGGGAACGCTTCGACCGGCTGTTCCAGCGAGGGCTGCGTGCCTCGCTGAAGAGCGGCAACCTGCTGACCGGGGCGCTGTTCGTCGATCTCACCCTGGACCCCCAGCGGGCCGGCAGCCACGCGCCCGAGACCTTCGCCCAGCGCCCCGTCTTCCCCACCACCTCGGGGGGGCTGGCCCAGATCCAGGCCCAGGTCACCACCCTGCTGGACAAGCTCAATGCCCTGGAGGTCGAGCCCATCCTCGACGGCCTCTCGCGTAACCTGGCCACCTCCGAAGCCATGCTCGGCGAGGTCCGCGAGCTGACCGCCGGCCTCCAGACCCTGCTCGACGACCCCCGGGCCCGGGCCCTCCCCGGCAATCTCAACTCGACCCTCGCGGCGCTGCGCGACACCCTGGCCGGCCTTTCCCCCGGCGCCCCGGCCTACCGGGATCTCACCGAGACCCTGGACCAGCTGGAACGCCTGCTGCGCGATCTGCAACCCTCCGCCCGCCGCCTGGGTGACGCCCCCGGCGCCCTGCTCTTCGACCGCCTGGACGCCGCCGACCCCGTGCCGCGGGCACCGACCGACAGGACCTCGCCATGATGCCGTCTCCCCTGCTGCTCGCCCTCCTGCCCCTGCTCTGGCTGAGCGGCTGCGCCATCGACGGCGAGCCGGCCACCCGCTATGCCCTGCCCCAGCCGGCCCCCTCCGCGGCCGCGGCCGACGTCGAGGCCACCCGGGCGCTGGTGGTGCGCCCCTTGCGCCTGGCTCCCTTCCTGGACGTGGAAGGCATCGTCGTCCAGCTGGACGACGTGACCCTGCACGAGGCCAGCGGCCATCGCTGGGCCGAGCCCCTGGGCGGGCAGCTGGAGCGGCGGCTGCGGGATCGGCTGGCCATCGCCCTGCCCGACACCCGGGTCGTCCTGGAGGACGACGCCGGAGCCGGCGCCGACGGCCTGCAGCTGCGCGTCACGGTGGAGCGCTTCCAGGGCCGCCCGGACGGCCATGCCGTGGCGGCGGGGCGCTGGCGACTCCTCGACGCCGAGGGAGCCCTGCGGGACGCGGCGTCCTTCGAGGTCGCCACGCCCCTGGCCCGCGACGGCTATCCGGCGCTGGTGCGGGCCCTGGGACGCAGCTGGAGCCGGCTGGCGGACGAGCTCGCCGAGGCGCTTCGGCCCCGGCTGCGCTGAGGCCGCCGCTGTGCCATAATGGCGACCCTCGCGGCCGACCCCACCGCCGCGACCCACCCCATTTCCACGCTCCGGCCCCGGCCCGCCGCCCCAGGCGGCGGGGGCGGCCGGGGCGTCGCCGCGGAGACCGCATGACCTTTTCCGATCTTGGCCTGTGCCCCGAACTGCTGCGCGCCATCGACGCCCAGGGCTATTCCACCCCCACGCCCATCCAGCGACAGGCCATTCCCGCCGTCCTCCAGGGCGGCGACCTGCTGGGCAGCGCCCAGACCGGCACCGGCAAGACCGCCGGCTTCACCCTGCCGATGCTGCAGCGGCTGAAGGATGGCCGCCGCCCCGCCAAGCGCGGCGTGCGCGCCCTGGTGCTGACCCCCACGCGGGAACTGGCCGCCCAGGTGGGCGAGAGCGTGCGTGCCTATGGCCGTCACCTGCCCCTCAGCTCCCACGTCATCTTCGGCGGGGTCGGCCAGCAGCCCCAGGTGGACGCCATCCGGCCCGGCCTCGACATCCTGGTGGCCACGCCGGGCCGACTGCTCGACCTGCACCAGCAGGGCCACGTGGACCTCTCCGCCGTGGAGATCCTGGTCCTGGACGAGGCCGACCGCATGCTCGACATGGGCTTCATCCACGACATCCGCAAGGTCCTGAAGCTGCTCCCCGAGAAGCGCCAGAACCTGCTGTTCTCGGCGACCTTCTCCAACGAGATCCAGGCGCTGGCGGGCAAGCTCCTCGACGCGCCCACCCTGATCGAGGTGGCCCGGCGCAATACCACCGCCGAGACCGTGGACCAGGCCGTCTACCGGGTGGATCGCGAGAAGAAGCGCGACCTGCTGGCTCACCTGATCCATTCCCAGCGCTGGTTCCAGGTGCTGGTCTTCACCCGCACCAAGCACGGCGCCAACCGACTGGCGGAACACCTCGGCAAGCGCGACATCCCCGCCATGGCCATCCACGGCAACAAGAGCCAGTCGGCGCGGACCCGGGCGCTGTCCGCCTTCAAGGCCGGCGAGCTGCAGGTCCTGGTGGCCACCGACATCGCCGCCCGCGGACTCGACATCGACGAGCTGCCCCATGTGGTCAACTTCGAGCTGCCCAACGTGGCCGAGGACTACGTCCACCGCATCGGGCGCACCGGCCGGGCCGGCAACGACGGCCAGGCGGTGTCGCTGGTCTGCGTGGACGAGCATGGGCTGCTCAAGAACATCGAGAAGCTGATCAAGCGGGACCTGGTCAAGCACGTCGAGCCGGGCTTCGAACCGGACCCCGATGCCAAGCCGGAGCCCATCGAGAACGGCCGCGGCAAGCGCGGCGGCGGTCGTGGCCGTTCGGGCAACGGCGGCGCCCGGTCCCGGCAGGACCGGGGAGCGCGCGACGGCAACGACGCCCAGCGCCCGGCCCGCCGGCGCCGGCGGGGCGGCCAGGGCCGCCAACAGGCCTGAGTGGCCGACTCATATCGGAATATGAGAATGTGACCATCATGCACTCCCGCCGATGCGCAAGGAAGGCTCATGGACTCTGATGCCCTGCTTCACGACTATCATCGCTGGCGTCGTTTCCAGCGTCAGGACCGCCTCGACCGGGAACACCGGGCGGCCTGGCAGCAGATGGAGGCGGCGGGGATCCCCGCCCGACGTACCGTCGAGGCCTACCGCAGCATGGCCGAGAAGGCCGCGGCCCAGGGCGCCTGCTACCGGACCCTGTACCTCCAGGCCCACGAGGGCGGCCACGCCCTGGCCTGCGAGGGCTGGCTGTTCGTGCGTCGGGTGCTGGCCGGCGAGGGCCAGACCCGGATCCGGGCGGCCCTGCTGCCGACCTTCACCCTGGAGGACGGCCCCCTCTCTCCCGGCGATCGCCCGGCCGACGCCATGACCCTCGAGGTATTCGATGCGGTCAGCCTGGATCGCGGCCTGGCCAGCGTGGCCCGCGTGGATCGAGTCGATGCCCCGGGCCAGACGCGCTTCATCACCCTGATCGACCAGGTCAGGGGAGACCTACGCAGCCATCTGGAATAACGCCATGTGGAAGAAGCTCTTCGGCCGCTCCCCGATCCGCGTCTGGGTGATCAAGCAGGTCGACCGCGATCTGCTGCACCTGTGCGGCGAGGGGCGCATCGAGCCCGAGGCCAGGCGTGACGACGTGATCGCGGCCCTCCACCGGGGCGAATACGCCGGACCGGTGCGCATGCCCGGCGGCGGCCTGGTGCTCAACTCGCGCCTGTTCGCCGCCCTGACGGCGCATGACGGCCTGCACCTGGGGGCCGACGGCCAGGCCCACTGGCAGGGCCACCTGTGGCGCGTCGCCCAGGTCCCCCAGCGCTGCTGGGCCTACGAGGGACGCCTGGTGGCCCAGGCCACCGGCCAGGGCCCCCTCGACCTGGTCAGCAGCGAAGACACCTCCGCCATCCGCCACCGCGCCCGGGAAGAGAACCAGGCGCCGCCGGGAACCGTCAGCTTCCGCGCCGCCGACGAGCTCGAGGACGAGGCCCGCTTCGCCGAACGCTGGCGCCGGGAGGCGGCCAAGCCCGGCCGCCTGAGGGAATGGCGCCATGACGATGAAGAGCGCTGAGGGGCACCGCGCGCTCGGCCCCTCTGCCGGGGTCTTCGTCGCCCTGATGATCCTGGTGGGGCTGAACCTGCGACCGGCCTTGTCGTCGCTGGCCCCGCTGCTCCCGCGCATCGAAGCCCAGACCGGCCTGCCGCTGCTGGCCATCGGCGCCTTGACCACCCTGCCGGTGCTCTGCCTGGGCCTCTTCGCGCCTCTGGCGCCCTGGCTGTCTCGTCGCCTCGGCGCGGAACGGACCCTGTCGCTGGCCCTGCTGGTCCTGGCCCTCGGCCTGGTCATGCGGGGCCTGGCCGGATCCGCCGGGCTGTTCGCCGGCACCCTGCTGGTCGGCGCCGCCATCGGGGTGGCGGGCACCCTGCTCCCGGCCCTGGTCAAGCGCGAGCTGCCCGCCGGCGCCGACCTGATGACCGGGGTCTACACCATGGCGCTGTGCCTCGGGGGCGCCCTGGGCGCCGGGCTGAGCATCCCCCTGGCCGACGGCCTGGGCGGCTGGCCCCGAGCCCTGATGAGCTGGGCGGCCCTGGCCGCGCTGGCCCTGGCCGCCTGGCAGGCCTGGATGCCGACCCCGGTGCGGCGCCCGCCCCCCTCTCCGCGAACCGGCAATACCCGGGCCCTGCTCGGCCAGCCCCTGGCCTGGCAGGTCACCCTCTACATGGGCTGCCAGTCCTCCCTGGCCTATATCGTCTTCGGCTGGCTGCCGACCCTGCTCGTCGCCCGGGGCCATGGCGAGGCGGAGGCGGGCTGGCTGATGGGCGTCTCGGTGATGGTGCAACTCGGCTCGGCCCTGGCCGCCCCCTGGCTGGCCCGCCTGGGGCGCGACCAGCGTCCCGCCCTGGCGCTGGTGCTATGCCTGGTCGCCGCCGGCTTCTGGGTACTGCTCGAGGGCCCCCTCGCCTGGCGCTGGGGAGGCGTGATCCTGCTGGGGCTCGGCCAGGGCGGCGGCTTCAGCCTGGCCCTGTCGCTGATCGTCCTGCGTACCGCCGATGCGCGGCTCGCCGGCAAGCTGTCGGGCATGGTCCAGGGCGGCGGCTACACCCTGGCCGCCCTGGGCCCCCTCGGGGTCGGCGTCATGCTGGACCTGGGGCTGGCGCTGTCCACCATCAGCGGCGTGCTGCTGGGCGTGGTGGCCGCGGCCGGCGCCTTCGCCCTGCTCGCGGGGCGCGATCGGCGCCTGATGACCGACGAGGCGGGCCGCCTGACGGTGCGTTGAGCCCCGCCCCTTGACCGAGCGCAAGGGTGAGCTCCCGGGCACCTGCTAGGCTGTAGCCGTGTTCCCCGACACGGGCCCGGCCATGGCGACACCCGAGATCGTCCTCGACGCCCGGGGACTGACGCGCACCTACCTGACCGGCGAGGTCGAGGTGCCGGCCCTGCGCGGCGTGGACCTCGCCCTGTCCCGCGGCGAGCTGGTGGTGATGCTCGGCGCCTCGGGCTCCGGCAAGTCCACCCTGCTCAACATCCTCGGCGGGCTGGATCGTGCCGATGCCGGGCGGCTGCGCTACCTCGACCAGGATCTGTCCGGCGCCACGCGGCGCCGGCTCACCGACTACCGCCGTCGGCACGTGGGCTTCGTCTTCCAGTTCTACAACCTGATCTCGAGCCTCACCGCCCGGGAGAACGTGGCCATCGTCGCCGATATCAGCGAGGCGCCGATGGCGCCGGAGGACGCCCTCGAGCTGGTCGGCCTGGGGCATCGGCTGGATCACTTCCCCTCCCAGCTGTCCGGGGGCGAGCAACAGCGCGTGGCCATCGCCCGAGCGCTGGCCAAGCGGCCCGCGCTGCTGTTCTGCGACGAGCCCACCGGCGCCCTGGACTTCCGCACCGGCATCCGCGTCCTGGAGGTCATCGAGCGCGTCAACCGGGACACCGACACCACGGTGGCGATCATTACCCACAATGCGGTCATCGGCGGGATGGCCGATCGGGTCCTGCACCTGCGTGACGGACGCCTCGAGGCCCAGACGCGCCCCGAGCAGCGCCAGGCCGCCGGAGCGCTGGTCTGGTGAGCGCCACCCTGGCCCTCAAGCGGCGGCGAGACCTGTGGCGGCTCAAGACCCAGGTCCTGGCCATCGGCGTGGTCATCGCCGGCGGGGTCATGACCCTGGTGCTGGCACTCAGCATGATCGAGACCCTGACCGAGGCCCGGGCCGCCTTCTATGCCAGCCATCACTATGCCGAGGTGTTCGCACGCGTCAGCCGGGCCCCGGAGGGCCTGGTGACCCGCCTGCAGCGGCTGCCCGGGGTCAACCTGATCGAGTCCCGGGTCGGCGCCCCGGTGCGACTCGCCGTGGCCGGCTTCGAGGATCCGGTCCAGGGCCGGGCCCTCTCCCTGCCGGACGGGCGCCAGCCGGTCCTCAACCGCCTGCACCTGCTGCGCGGCGGCCTGCCCGGGCCCGGCCGCGAGGACCAGGTGGTGATCAGCGACGCCTTCGCCGAGGCCCACGACCTGGCGCCCGGGGACGCGCTGGAGGCCATCCTGGAGGGCCGGCGGATCCGGCTGCTCATCAGCGGGGTGGCGCGCAGCCCCGAGTTCCTCTATCAGGCCGGCCCCGCCGACCTGGTGCCCGACTACCACCGCTATGCGCTGCTGTGGATGAATCGCCGCGCCCTGGCCGAGGCCATCGACATGAGCGGTGCCTTCAACGAGCTGAGCCTGACCCTGCAGGCCGGTGCCGAGCGCGAGGGGGTGATCGATGCCCTGGACCTGGCCCTGGCGCGATACGGCGGCACCGGCGCCGGGACCCGCCATGATCAGCAGTCCCACCGCTTCCTCGAGGAGGAACTGGCCATGCAGCGCGCCCAGGCCAGGGTGCTGCCCACGGTCTTCCTGCTGGTCTCGGCCTTCCTGCTCCACGTCATCATGGTCCGCACCATCCGGACTCAGCGCGAGCAGATCGCCGTCCTCAAGGCCTTCGGCTTCCGTGACGGCGAGCTCGCCCGTCACTATGCCGGCCTCGCCGGGGGGATAGTGCTGCTGGGATGGGGCCTCGGGGTGGGGCTGGCCGCCTGTGCCGCCCAGGCGATGGCCGACCTCTATGCGGAATACTTTCGCTTCGCCGACCTGCCCCTGCGACTGTCGATCGAGGCCATGGTGCTGTCGCTGGCCCTTTCGGGCCTGGCCGGGCTCGGCGGCTGCTGGCGGGCGGTCTGGGTGGCCGTGCGCCGTCCGCCCGCCGAGGCCATGCGCCCCCCCGCGCCACAACGCTTCCGACGCACCTGGCTGGAACGCTGCCTGCCGGGCGGCGGGCCTGCCGCACGCATCGTGCTGCGCCATCTGGGCCGCCACCCGGTCAAGGCGAGTTTCTCGATCACCGGGATCGCCCTCTCGGCGGGATTGCTGATGATGGGGGCCTGGCAGCTCGATGCCGTGGAGCGCATGGTGGACCGCCAGTACCGGGACATCATGGGCATGGACATCGAGCTGAGCTTCACCGAGGCCGTCCCCGCCAGGGCGGCCGGCGAACTGCGTCACCTCCCCGGCGTCCTCGGGGTGGAGACATGGCGCACCGTCCCCGTGACCCTGAGCCATGGCCACCGTCGCTACCGGACCCGGCTGACGGGCCTGCCGGACTGGCCCAGGATGCGCCGAGTGGTCGCCGCCGGGCCTCCCCGGCCGGTGCCCGACACGGGGCTCTGGCTGACCCGTTACCTGGCCGAGTGGCTCGGCGACCGGCCGGGCGACCCGGTGGAAGTGGCGGTCATGACCGGGCATCGCCGTCGCGTCGCCCTGCCCCTGACCGGGCTCGTCGACGAACCCATCGGGGTCGGCGCCTACCTCAGCCGAGATGGCCTCAATCGCCTGATGCGGGAAGGGCCCGCCGTCAGCGGCGCCTGGTTGCTGGTCGACGCCGCCCGTCGCGAGGCGCTGCTCGACGAACTTCACGGCCTGCCCGCCGTGGCCGGCATCGGCCTGCTCGACGAGGCCGAGCGGGGCGTGCGCGCCTACCTGGACGAGACCATGGGGGTCTTCGCGACCATCTTCGTGCTGCTGGCCGGGTCCATCGCCTTCGGGGTGATCTACAACGACGCCCGCATCAGCTTCGCCGAGCGCGCCCGCGAACTGTCGACGCTGCTGGTCCTGGGCTACACCCGCCTCGAGGTATCGCGGATACTGGTGGGGGAGATCCTGCTGCTCACGCTGCTGGCGATCCCGCCGGGCTGGGCGCTGGGCGCCGGCTTCTGCTGGCTGCTCGGCGAGGCCGTCAGCAACGACCTCTTCCGCATCCCGCTGGCGCTCACCCCGCGCACCCTGGCGCTCGCCGCCAGCGGGGTCCTCGGCGCCGCGGCGCTGGTCGGCCTGCTGATGCTGCGCCGCCTCGGACGCCTGGACATGATCGCGGTGCTCAAGGCACCGGAGTGACGAAGGAGACCCCATGCGCCCCCCCCACCCGACGCTGGTCCGCCTGGGCTGGGCAGTGCTCGCCCTGGCCCTGGCCGGCCTGCTGGCCTGGGCCCTGCGCCCGGCTCCCGAGACGGTGACCACCGCCCCGGTGACCTCGGCTCCCTTCACCGACAGCGTCCGCGAGGAGGGCCGGACGCGGCTGCGCGATACCTGGCACGTCTCCGCCCCCATCGACGGCTACCTGCAACGGGTCACCCTGGAACCCGGCGACCCGGTGTCCCCGGGGCAGGTGCTGTTTCGTCTGGAGCCCAGCCCCGCGCCGGCCCTCGACGCCCGCAGCCGCGAACAGGCGGAGGATGCCCTCTCGGCCGCCCGCGCCCGACTCCACGCCGCCGAGGCCAACCTGGAGACCGCCGAGGCCGAGCGGCGCTTCGCCGAAGCGGAGTACCAGCGCTACCGGCGCCTGCACGAGCGCCAGCTGGTGTCCACCGCCGAGCTCGAACACTACGCCAGCCGGCGCGACCGCCAGCGCGCCCTGGCCCGGGCCGCCGCCTCCGGGGTGGAGGCGGCACGCTTCGAGGTCGAGAGCGCACGCGCGGTGCTGGCGGTGGCCAGTGGCACCCGCGGCGACGACGACACGCCCTGGCTCGAGGTGTCGTCGCCGGTGGGCGGCGTGGTGCTCGAGCGCATGCGCTGTTGCGAGGGGGCCGTGGCCGCAGGCGAGGCCATCCTCGAGATCGGCCGACTCGCCGACATGGAGGTCCGGGTGGACCTGCTGTCGATGGATGCCGTGCGCCTGACACCGGGCATGGCGGTGGAGATCGGCGGCTGGGGCGGCCCGCCGTTGCGGGGGCGCGTGCGACGCATCGAGCCGGCCGGCTTCACCCGGGTCTCGGCGCTGGGGGTCGACGAGCAGCGGGTGCCGGTGATCGTCGACTTCGCCGAGGACGTGGCCCCCGCCGAGCTGGGGCTCGGGGTGGGCTTCCGGGTCGAGGCGACCTTCCTGATCTGGCAGGCCGAGGACGTCCTGCAACTCCCCACCAGCGCGCTCTTCCGCGATGCCGGGCGCTGGGCCGCCTTCGTGGTCGAGGACGGCCGTGCCCGCCTGCGCCATCTGGAGATCGGCCGCCAGAGCGGGCTGGTCACCCAGGTGAGCGACGGGCTGGAGGCGGGAGAGACGGTCATCGTCCATCCCGGGGAAGGGATCGAGGACGGCATCGCGGTGGCGCCTCGCGCCTGACTTGCCTGGGGCGTCCATGCCCGTATCATGACGCCATTGCCAAGCACCCGGAGCCGACATGACGCCTTCTCCCTCTCCCCTGCTGGTGATCTACACCGGCGGCACCCTGGGCATGGTCGACAGCCCCGAGGGGCTCGCCCCGGGCCGTGACATCGAGGCCCGACTGCGGCGCGCCCTGGCCGGCCTGCCGCCGGCACGCCAGGCCGCCCTGGCCGAGTTCCAGGTCCTCGAGACGGCGACCCCGATCGACTCCAGCAGCGCCACGCCGACCGACTGGCAGGCCCTGGCGGGATTGATCGCCGAACGGTACGCCACCTATGCCGGAATCGTGGTCATTCACGGCACCGATACCCTGGCCTGGACCGCCGCCAGCCTGGCCTACCAGCTCCAGGGGCTCGACCGGCCGGTCGTGGTCACCGGGGCCATGCGACCGCTGGAGGCGCCCGGCAGCGACGCCCTGGCCAACGTCGAGGTCGCCCTGCGCTTCGCCGCCGACCCCCGCCTGCAGGAGGTCGCGGTGTGCTTCGCCGGCCGATTGCTGCGGGGCGTACGCAGCCGCAAGTGGCAGACCCGTGAGGCGGATGCCTTCGTCAGCCCCAATCTCCCGCCGCTCGGCGAGTGCGTGGACGAGGATGCCGTGCTCTACCCCGGCCGCGGGCTGGAGCGCCAGCAGCGCGGCGCCCCGCGCTTCGAGCTGCCGGACTACACCCCCCTGGCCCACGGGGCCGTCCCGCGCATCGTCCTCTGGCCGGGGATGACCGCCTGGCAACTCGAGGCCTGGCTGGCGGACGATCGGGTCCAGGGCGCCCTGCTGGAACTCTGGGGGGGCGGCAACCTGCCGGGCGATCCGTCTCTGGCCGGCGTGCTGGGCCGGGCCAGCGGCGAGGGCAAGCTGTTGGCCGCGGTCAGCCAGTGTCCCTACGGCGCCGTCGCCATCGGCGACTATGCCGCCGGACGCCCGCTGATCGAGGCCGGGGTCCTGTCCGGCGACGACATGACGCCCGAGGCCGCGGTCACCAAGCTGGTCCACCTGCTGGCCCAGCCGCTCCCCGAGGCGGAACGACGGCGCCGCTTCCTCCTTCCGCTGGTGGGGGAACGCTCCCCCCCCGAGCGTTGAAGCCGGGCCCTGCCCCGCTCGAGGGCGTCGGACTAGAGTGGGGGATACACCGCGATGGGACAGGAGAGCCGCCATGGAACACCCCGATCACCCCTTCAGTGAACTCTTCGAGCAGCTCGGCCTGGCCTCGGACCCGGAGTCCATCAAGCGCTTCCTCGAGCGGCATGCCCCCATTCCCGAGGAGGTGGAGCTGCCCGACGCCCCCTGCTGGAACGAGGGGCAGGCCGAGTTCCTGCGCGAGGCCATCGCCGAGGACGCCGACTGGGCGGAGGTCGTCGATCACCTGGACGCCTCGCTGCGCAAGGCCTGATCCGTTGAAGCGGGCAGACCCCTGCGAGCAAGCGCGATAGACTGCACCGCACGACCCGTCAGGGCGCTTGACGAGCCGACCCCGGCGGTCGCCCCGTCTGCCCTCGCCACGACAAGGAGAACAGGCGTGCCCGCGATCGAGACAGACCCGCCCGCGTCGGTCACCCACCGGCCCCGGGGGCTCCCCATGCTGCCCGATGCCCTGGCGCTCCGGCTGGAGGACTGTGACACCCTGCCTTCCCTGCCCTCCGCCGTGCTGCGGGTCCTGGAGCTGTCGCGCTGCCCGGAGGCATCGACCAGCGACTATGCGGCGGCCATCGAGCCCGACCCCGCCCTGACCCTGAGGGTGATGGCGCTGGCCAACAGCGCCTTCTACTCCCGCCAGGCCGGCGAGGTGCATCAGTGTCAGGATGCCGTGGGACGACTGGGCACCGATGCCACCACGGCCGCGGCCCTGAGCTTCGGGCTGCGAGACCTCGAGGTTCCCGACCGCTTCTGGCATCGCGCCCTGACGGCCGCCACGGCGGCCCGGGAGCTGGCGCGTCGCCTGTGCCCCGAGGCCGCGAGCCGGCTGTTCACCGCCGCCCTCCTCCAGGACGTGGGCATCCTCGCCCTGGTCGCCCTCGAGGGCGAGGCCTACGCGAGCCGGCTGGAGTGTCTCGTTCAACACCCTGAGCTCGCGGTGGCCGAGCGCGAGGCCTACGGCTGCGACCATGCCCGGGTCGGCGCCTGGCTGGCCCGCGACTGGGGGGCCTCCCTGGACCTGGCCCGGCTCATCGCCGACAGCCACGGCCCGCTGACGGCCGACGATCCCCAGCGGCTCTGCCTGCGCCTGTCGGGGCGGGTCGCCGACGCCCACCTGGCCGACGATGCCTCCCTGGCCTTCGCCAAGCTCGGCCAGCTCCTGGAGCGGTTCGGTGACCTCGAGGGTCTTCCGAGCCTGTCCCTGGAGCGGCTGCTCGGGGAGGTCTGCGACGCCCTGCCGGCCATGACCGAGCTGTTCGCCCTGACCGGGATGCCTAGCCTCGACCGGACCCAGGTGCTGCTCGAGGGCAAGCAGCGGCTGTTCGCCCTGACGCTGCACCTCTGCGCGCGCCTCGAGGACCACCATCGCCAGCTCGACGCCCTGCGCGAGGAAAACGACGCGCTGGACATCAAGACCCGCACGGACCCCCTCACCGGCCTCGCCAATCGCGGCTGGCTGGAACACAGCATCGAGCAGCGTCTCCAGGCGGCGGAGCGCGCGGGGCAGGGCCTGGCGCTGCTGTTCATCGACCTGGATCACTTCAAGGCGCTCAACGACCGGCACGGGCATGGGGTCGGCGATACCGCCCTGGTCAACTTCGCCACGGCCCTGCGCGACCTGATCCGGGAAGGCGACCTGGCCGGCCGTTACGGCGGCGAGGAGTTCCTGGTGGTCCTGCCGGACCAGGGAAGCGACGGGGCCCGCCGGGTGGCGGCCCGGCTGCTGAGGCTGCTCGAGGCGCAGCCGATGGCCGAGGGACAGGATGAGACGCTGTACCTGTCGGCCTCGATCGGCATCGCCACCCTGGAAACCGGCCCGTTCCGCTCGGCCATGCAGATGATCGATGCCGCGGATCGCCAGATGTACCGCGCCAAGCGCGGTGGCCGTGGGCGGGTGGCCTCCTTGAAGCCGGCCTAGGAGCCTGGCCGGTGGTCGCGTGACGCGGGCACCGGGGCTCTCCTAGAGACGCGCCGCCACGCGGTCCAGGATCTGCTGGCTGACCTTGTTGACCAGGGGCCGCATCGCCCGGTTGACGGCCTTTTCCACCAGGCGGTTCTTGATCTCGTACTCCAGGGTCAGCGCCACCTCGGTGCCCTCCGGCACCGGGGTCAGATGGTAACGCCCGCGGTTGTGCACCCCGGACAGGGATTCCCAGGCCAGTACCTCCGGCGCCCGGGACTCGGTGATCTCCACCTCGAAGGTCCAGTCCATGCCCACGGCATGCACGTGCCAGCGATAGCGGCCCTCCCCCAGGGACTCGATGTCCCGGATGAGGTCGGCGTAGTCGACGAAGTCCTCCACGCGCTCGAGCAGGGCGAAGACCCGCTCGGGAGGCGCCTCCAGGGTGGCACTGTGCTCGATGATGGCCATGCCGGTTCCTTGTGCTGAGGGTCATCGGGGCGGCAGGGCCGACTCGGCCCTGCCCCCTCCAGCTTCCTCGAAGGCCGCGGCCGATGTCCAGCCGGGGCTCAGGCCAGGAGCAGCGCTGAGTGATCTCGCGAGCGTTTCTACAGGTCGCGCATCAGCAGGGCGAACTCGATCCGCGAGGCCTCGATGGGCTCCCCCGGCACCGGGATGCGGACCACGTGGCCCGAGCCGGGCGCCGCGCCCACGGGCTCGCCTCGCTTGTTCTCGATGTGCTCCAGGACGAAGCGACGATTGCCGCCGGGCAGCATCAGTTCCATGCCGTCGCCGACCTCGAAACGGTTCTTGACGTCGATCTCGAGCACGCCGCGATCCGGGTCGTAACCGGTGATCTCGCCGACGAACTGCTGGTGGACGCCCACCGAGTTGCCCTGCTCGTAGTTCTGGTACTCGTCGTGGACATGGCGACGATAGAAGCCTTCCGTGTAGCCGCGGTTGGCCAGGTTGTCGAGTTCGTCCATCAGCCGCATGTCGAAGGGGCGGCCGGCCACGGCGTCGTCGATGGCACGCCGGTAGACCTGGGCGGTGCGCGCCACGTAGTAGTGGGACTTGGTGCGCCCCTCGATCTTCAGCGAGCTCACCCCCATCTCGGTCAACCGGGGCACGTGCTGGACGGCGCGCAGGTCCTTGGAGTTCATGATGTAGGTGCCGTGCTCGTCCTCGAAGACCGGCATCAGCTCGCCGGGCCGGGTGCGGTCCTCGATCAGCGCCGAGAGCTCGTCCTGGCCCTCCACGCCGCCGGCGGTGGCGGTGCTCGTCTCGGCGCTGCCGCCGGCGGAGGCGATCATGCCGCCGCCCTGCTCCGGCGTCCAGATGCCGCTGGCGGCATGGGCCCGGGCCGAGTTGGCCGGGACCAGGTCGCCGGTCTCGTCCTCGGCGGCGGCCACGGTGTTGTACTTCCAGCGGCAGGCGTTGGTGCAGGTGCCCTGGTTGGGGTCGCGGTGATTGAAGTAGCCGGACAGCAGGCAACGCCCCGAGTAGGCGATGCACAGTGCGCCATGAACGAAGGTCTCGATCTCGAGGTCCGGGCACTCGGCACGGATCTGGGCGATCTCCTCCAGCGACAGCTCCCGGGACAGGATGATCCGGCTGATGCCCTGCCGCTGCCAGAACTTCGCCGCGGCATAGTTGACCACGTTGGACTGCACCGACAGGTGGATCACCTGATCCGGCCAGCGCTCGCGGATCATCATGATCAGGCCGGGATCGGACATGATCAGGGCGTCGGGGCCGGCCTCGATCACCGGCTCCATGTCCCGCAGGTAGGTCTTGAGCTTGCTGTTGTGGGGGGCGATGTTGGAGGCCACGTAGAACTGCTTGCCCCGCTCGTGGGCATAGGCGATGCCCTTGTGCAGGTTGTCGAGCTTGAAGTCGTTGTTGCGCACGCGCAGGGAGTAGCGCGGCTGGCCGGCATAAACCGCGTCCGCGCCATAGGCGAAGGCATAGCGCATGTTCTTGAAGGTGCCGGCGGGCGACAGCAGTTCGGGGGCTTGCATGGGGTTCACCGTTGTCAGGACGATGGCGCGCTTGAGCGCAGGAAACGAAGGGGGACGGATTATAACAGCGCCGAACGCCGAACGCCGAACGCCGAACGCCGAACGCCGAACGCCGAGCCAGCTTGGCACTTGTCTCGACGGTCAAGTACACTGGGGGCTTCCCGGACCGGACCCCGGTTAAGCAAATTCTCCGACCCACAGGTACCCCATGTCCCATCATTCCGCTCCTGCCACCGTGGTGATCTACTCCGGCGGCATGGATTCCTATACCGTGCTTCACCGCGCCCTGCGCGAGGGCCGCGAGGTGCATGCGCTCTCCTTCGACTACGGCCAGCGCCACGCCCGCGAGCTGGAGGTCGCCCGCCGGGTCTGCCGAGAGCTCGGCGTGCCCCACCAGGTGGTCGACATCACCGCCATCCACGGCCTGATCGACGCCTCCGCGCTGACCGACGCCAGCCGCGAGCTGCCCGACGCCGACTACGCCGAGGACAACCTGCAGGACACCGTGGTGCCCAACCGCAACATGATCCTGCTCTCGCTGGCCATCGCCAAGGCGGTGAACATCGGCGCCGACCGGGTCGACTACGGCGCCCACGGCGGCGATCACGTCCTCTACCCGGACTGCCGGCCCGAGTTCGTCGAGGCCATGAATGCCGTGGCCGCCATCGCCAACTTCGCCCCGATCGAGATCCACGCCCCCTACCTGCGTGCCGGCAAGGCCGAGATCCTCGCCGACGGCCTGGCCATGGGCCTGGACTATGCCCGCACCTGGACCTGCTACCGGGGCGAGGCCCTGGCCTGCGGTCGCTGCGGCAGCTGCCGGGAGCGGCTGGCGGCCTTCGCCGCCAACGACGCCGTCGACCCCCTGGCCTACGCGGGGGAGCCCGGGGATGTATAGCGTCAAGGAGGCCTTCTACTCGCTGCAGGGGGAAGGCGGCCAGGCCGGCCGGGCCAGCGTCTTCTGCCGCTTCAGCGGCTGCAACCTCTGGTCCGGCCGCGAGGCCCACCGGGCCGCGGCCGCGTGCCGCTTCTGCGACACCGACTTCGTCGGCACCGACGGCCAGCACGGCGGGCGCTTTACCTCGACCGCCGCCCTGGCCGACCATCTGGTGGCCCTGTGGCCGGAGGCCCCTGGCACGGCGACGCCCCAGGTGATCTTCACCGGCGGCGAGCCCCTGCTGCAGCTCGACGAGGCCCTGATCGCCGCCATGCACGAGCGCGGCTTCGACGTCGCCGTGGAGACCAACGGCACCCTGCCGGCGCCCGCGGGCATCGACTGGCTGTGCGTCAGCCCCAAGGGCCAGGCGCCGCTCGTCCAGACCCGCGGCGACGAGCTCAAGCTGATCCATCCCCAGCCCGACGCGCCGCCCGAACGCTTCGTCGACCTGGGCTTCCGTCACTTCTTCCTGCAGCCCATGGACACCGCTCCCCTGGGGGGCGGCGGCGACAGCCTGGCCGAGACCGTGGCCTATTGCCTGGCCCATCCGCAATGGCGGCTGTCGCTGCAGACCCACAAGATCGCGGGGATCGACTGATGACCCTCTTCGTCCATCGCCTCACCCACCTGGACATCTCGCTGTGGTGCCCCGAGCGCGGGCTCGTCGGCGCGAGCTGGCTCGTCGACGCCGAGCTCGACGGCGAGCTCGGCGAGGACGGCATGCTCTTCGACTTCGGCGAGGTCAAGCCCTGGATCAAGTCGCGCCTCGACCGCGGGGCGGACCATACCCTGCTGGTGCCCACCGAGGCGGCGGGCATCGCGGTCCGGGACTGCCCGGAGGGCCTCTGCGTGCGGGCCGAGACGCCCTATCCGTTCGAGGTGCGCGGCCCGCGCCAGGCCTTCACCCTGCTGCCCTGGGACGCCGTCACCCCGTCGCGGCTCGCCGAGCGGCTGGCCACGGAACTGATGCGTCAGCCCCCGCCCAGGGTCGAGGCCATCCGCCTGGCCCTGCGCGAGGAGGCCATCGCCGGCGCCCACTACACCTACAGCCATGGGCTCAGGCGCCATGCGGGCAACTGCCAGCGCATCGCCCACGGCCATCGCTCGCGGCTTCACGTCTGGCAAGGGGGGGAACGATGCCCTGCCCTGGAGGCCGACTGGGCCTCTCGGCTCGCGGACCGCTACCTGGTGGACGAGGCGGATGTGGTGGAGGGGCAGGACGCCTCCTTCCTGGGTCGGCTGACCACCCGCTACCGGGCCGAGCAGGGACGGTTCGCGCTGAGCCTGCCCCGGGAACGCTGCGTGGTGATGCCATGCCCCACCACGGTGGAGCACATCGCGGCCTGGCTGGCCGGGGAGATCGCCGGGGAAACGGGACGGGCCACCCGGGTCCAGGCCTTCGAGGGCGTCGACAAGGGGGCCCTGGCGGAGGCCCGCCCTGAGGCCGGTGCCCCGGAACGCCGGCCGGAGACGCACGCAACGCCATGAGTCACGAACCGTCGGCCCCCGGTTGTCGCCCGGGCTGCGGCGCCTGCTGCATCGCGCCCTCGATCAGTTCCCCGATCCCCGGCATGCCGGCGGGCAAGCCCGCCGGGGAACGCTGCGTGCAGCTCGACGACGACAACCTCTGCCGCCTGTTCGGCGACCCCCGCCGCCCCGGGGTGTGCGCCCGGTTCGACTTCGACCCGGCACTGTGCGGGGAGCACCGCGACCAGGCGCTCGAGCGCATCGCCGCCCTGGAGGTCGCGACCTAGCGGCCGCTCAGTCCTCGGCGTCGGCGGTGTGGGGCAGGCGCTTGTCGAGCAGGGTGCGCCAGCGTACCAGCACCGGGGCGTCGCTGTGGCTGACCTCGCCGAGCAGGGCGCGGAAGTCGGCGCGGGCGGCCTCGTCCTCCGGGTCGACCAGGGTCAGCCAGGCCTCCAGGGCACACAACTCCTGGTGCAGGTTACCGTCGTCCCGGGCCTGCTCCAGGGCCTGCTCGGTCAGGGCCCGAACCTCCTCGGCGGGATGGCCGAGGCGGAGGAGCACCCGGGCCAGTTGCACCGCCAGCTCGGGCACGAACAGGGTGGTACGCTCCCGGGCGATCAGCAGGCTCTGGTCCAGGTAGTCCTCGGCGCGGGCCAGCTCGCCCAGGGAGATGCAGGCATCGACGAACCACAGCGCCGGCCGCTGATAGGGGTCACGGCCGGTGACCTCGGCGAGCTCGTCCAGCGCCGCCTCGATGCGGGCGAGCCCCTCGCGGTCGCCGGACAGGGCCCGCTGCCAGCCGAGCACCAGGCGGGCCGAGACCTGCCAGAGGTGCAGGTCCGGCGTGCCGGTGATCTCGTAGGCGCGCTCCGCCCGGCTGGCGGCCAGGTGGACGTGCCCCACCTGGCGGTAGAGGGCCGCGGCGTACATCAGCGCCATGGCCAGGCTGCCGGGATGATTGATGCGCTCGGCCAGCCGGATCGCCGATTCCACCTGCTGCTCGGCGCGACCATAGTCGCCGCGCAGGCACAGCGCCCAGCCCTGGAAGCAGGCGGCGGCCACCTGGGGATGATCGGAGAACGGCAGCCACTCGATCATCATCGGCGCGTTGAGCGGATCGATCTCCTCCAGGTGCTCGTAGGCCTGCTGGATGCGTCCCGCCCAGTACTCGCAGCTGGCCCGCGCGAAGTCGGCCAGGCGACGATAGCGCGGATCCTCCAGCCGGCCGGCCAGGTCGGCCAGCCGCGAGGCCAGCAGGAAGGCATCGGCGTGGGCGTTGCGCTGGCTGCACCCTACCCACAGGCCCCACTTGACCAGGAAGGCCTGCTCCAGGTCCTCGCTCTCCTCCGGCGCCTCGTCGGCGCAGGCCAGCAGCTCCCGGGCACGCACGAAACTCTCGTGGGCCGTGGGCGAGCCGTGTCCCTCCAGGGCGAAGGCCGCCTGGCCACGCACGGTGTGCAGGCTGATCTCGCGTTCGGCCTGGCCCTCCACATGGCGCAGGCTGGCCAGCCCGAAGTCGGCCATCTTCAGGGCCGTGCGGTTGGCGCTGACCTTAAGCGCCTCGCGGGCGGCCAGCTCGAAGTAGCGGGCGCCCCGGGCGTAGTGGCCGCTGCGCCTCAGGTGGGTGGCGAAGTCGCCGGGATGCCGGCTGATCCACATCGGGAAGCGTTCCTCGATCAGGCCGACCACCTGGCGGTGCAGGGCCACCCGCACGTCCCGGGGGCAGGACAGGTAGGCGGCCTCCTGGAGGAGCTGATGGGTGAACTGGTATTCACGCCCCTCGTCCTCGCCCTCCACCGGCTCGATGATCTCCAGGCGCACCATCTGCTCCAGGGCGAAGGTCAGCCGCGGCATCTCCCAGCCGCTGCACTCGGCGAGGAAGTCGAGCCGGAAGCGACGCCCCAGGACCGCGGCCACATGAGCCACCTCGCGATCGGCGTCGAGCTGGTCGATGCGGCTGGCCAGCAGGCCGAGCAGGCCCCGTGGCAGCTCGTCGAGCTGCACGCTGCGCCCCTCGCGACGGTCCATGTCGACCCGCCGGCAGATCTCCTGCAGGTAGAGCGGCACGCCGTCGCAGCGTTCGATGATCTGGCTGCGCAGCCGCGGACTCAGGTGCAGGCGATAGCGGCGGGCCAGCTGGGAGAGCAGGCGCGAGGCCTGCATGGGATCGAGCCGGCCCAGGGTGATCTGCTGGTCCCAGTCGAGCTTGGCGGGCAGCGCCTCGCGGCCATGGTGACTGGCGACCAGCAGGAAGGGGCAATTGATGGGCAGCCGGGCCTGGAGGCCGGCCAGCACCTTGAAGGAGGGCTCGTCGAGCCACTGCAGGTCGTCGATCATCAGCACCAGCGTACGCCGCTCGGTCAGGCGATCGATCAGTCGGTGCAGCAGGGCCACCACCAGCTCGACGGCCTCGCCGCTCTGGGCGATCACGGCCAGCTCGCGGGGCTCGCGCACGCCCAGGGCCTCCTCCAGCAGCAGGCCTTGCTCGTCGCCGAGGTCGGCGGGGACGAGCCCCTCCAGGCGGTCGCCCTCGATGGGCCCGCCCAGGTGCCAGCGCAGCAACTGCCGCGCCACGCCGTAGGGCTCCTGGACCGACAGCCGGGTGGTGGGCTGCCAGCAGATGGCCGCCTCCCGGCTCTGCTCGAGCTGCCGGAAGCCGACCAGCAGGGCCGACTTGCCGAGCCCGGAGGGCCCGCGCACCAGCACGCTCTGGCGCAGCCCGATGCCGGCCCGGGCCAGGGCATCGCGCAGGGTGCGCAGTGCCGACTCGCGCCCTACCAGGCTGGGGGGCAGGGCCTCCCGGCCGCCCTCGTTCTCGCCCAGGACAAGGGCCCGCAGGCGAACCCGGCCGTCGCTGGCCACCAGCCGCGACGACAGCCGCGGCTGCAGGTCGAGGGCCGGCGGCATGTGCTGGCTGGCCTCCTGGGAGATCACCAGCTCGCTGCCCTCGGCGGCGCTCATCAACGACAGGGCTCCCTGGGTCACCTGCCCCAGGGGATCGACCAGGTGCCGCTCGGGCAGGTAGACGACGCGGCCGCTGTTGAGGCCGGCGGCCAGGGCGATGCTGGGGGCGCCCCCCTCGCCGGTCCAGTGGCGGGCGCTCTCCTCGGGCAGCATCCGGCGGCAGTGCTCGTAGAGGGCCACCAGCTCCGCCAGCTGGTGGGCGGGGCCATGGGTGCCGAAGCAGGCCAGGCCCAGGCCCCCGGTGGCGCCGGGCAGCCAGAAGCCCCCCAGATGGTGGCATTGCTGTTCGAGCCAGCGCATCAGCTCGATCTGCAGGGCCAGGCAGGCGCGGGCCTCGCCGCGGGTGGCGAGGTCGGCGTCCAGGGTCAGGCGGATGGCCATCACCGACAGCTGGCGCTGCTCGATCTCGTCCTCGCGCAGCGGCGAGCTGTCCGCGGCCAGGGTCCGGGAGAAGGCGCCGCTTGGGCCCGAGGCGGCCTCGGACTTGCCGTCGGACCAGTAGCGGGCGAGCTGCAGGAAGGCCGGATCGGGCTGCTGGCCGGTCAGGGCCAGCAGTTGGAGATAGGCGTTGTACTGCTCGTGGGCGGCGGCCAGCTGCCCCTGCTCGGCGAGCTGGCGCACCAGGCGCTCATGGAAGGGCCCATAGCCGGAGAAGCGGCTCACCAGGGCCTGCAGCAGCTCGTCCGGCAGCGGATCATGCTGCTCGAGGACCGACTCGGCGAAGCGGATCACCCGCTGGCGCCATTCGTTGCGCGCCTGGACCAGCCAGCGCTGGAACTCGGCGCAGGCGCTGAGCTGGAGCTCCTCCACCAGGTCGCCCTGGTAGCACTCCAGGATCTCCTCCAGGGTCTCCACCTCGGCCGGGGCCTCGAGCAGCGCCTGGAGCTCGTGGAGGTCGAAACGCCAGTGGTCGGGAAGGCGGAAGGCGATGGTCTGGCGGGAGACCGACAGGACCCGCTCGGCCTGCTCCCCCAGTGACTGGCGCAGACAGTGCAGGGCATGACGCAGGTTGGTCCGGCCCGACGACAGGCCCTGATCCGGCCACAGCAGCTCGGCCAGGGTCGCCCGATTCACCGGCTGATCGTGGAGCAGCAGGTAGACGAGCAGCGCCTTGACCTTGTCGTAGCTGAAATGGGTCAGGGCATCGTCGCTCAGGGTCAGCGAGAAGTGACCGAAGAGGGCCAGGCGATCCTGGTCGTCAGGAGTAACGGCGTCGGAAGCATCCCGCATGATGATCGGTCCTGCTGGGCGGCGTCGGCGTCAGGCCGGTACGCCGCTGTGAAAACGAAATGCCGAGTCCGGCATGGTGATCAGGTCGGCCTCGCGCTCGGCAAGGAAGGCGATCCGATCGTCGATGGCCTCCGGGGCGGCCTGCCGCGCCAGCATCAGGTAATCCTCATAGTGACGCCCTTCCGACTTAACCAGACCGCGATAGAACTTGGCAAGCTCGGCGTCAAGGTGAGGGATCAAACGGGCGAAGCGCTCGCAGCTGCGGGCCTCGATCAAGGCGCCGATGATCAGGACATCGACCAGGCGGTACGGCTCCTCGCCCCGGGCATGGCGTCGCAGGCCCTCGGCGTAGCGCGAGGCCGAGAGGTGCCGGTAGGCGATCCCCCGGGCCTCCATCAGCCCGACGACCTGCTCGAAGTGCAACAGCTCCTCCCGCGCCAGCTGGCTCATCTTGGCCAGCAGCAGGGGCCGATCCACGTAGCGATAGAGCAGGCTCATGGCCGTGGAGGCCGCCTTCTTCTCGCACTGGGCATGGTCGATCAGCAGCAGTTCGGGCTGCGAGAGGGCCCAGTCGACCCAGGCATCGGGCGTGGCGACGTGGAGGAAATCGAGCAGCCCGGGGGGCAACAGGTCAATTGGGGCGGCGGCAGGCATCGCGGTCATCTGGGGTCCGGCGGTTCAGGGTTCAGGGGAGAGGCGCGGCAGCGGCCCGGCGTCGCTCGGCCGCCGCCATCAGTTCGGCGGCGATGCGTGCATGCAGGGCGGCCGGCTCCAGGGGCTCGCGGGGCTCGAGGCCGTAGCGGGACAGCTCGCGGATGCGGTCCCGGCCCACGCGCAGCAGCTCCACCGCCCGGGACAGCGGCGGCTGGTCGGCGCGAAAGCGGATGCGGTGACGCACCAGCTGGGCCTCGAGCGCGGCGGCGTCGACCACCCTCAGGTGGCGGCCGGCGGCCGCCCCGCGCAGGGCATCCAGCTCCGCCATGCGCCGCGCCCGGGCCTCACCGGCCAGGGCAGGCCATTCGCGGATCTCCTCGTCGGTCCGCTGGCAGCCCCGGCAGACCCGGTCGCCCACCGTCGTCGAGCACAACCCCACGCAGGGGGAGGCGATTCGCCCTGCCATCGACCGCTCCTCTCCGTTGATCGAAGCCGTCATGGTAACGCGACGCCGGCGTGCTGGCACCCCGCCCGAGCCGCAGACCAAAGTTCAAGGTCCCGTCACGACGGGGATTCTTAACATTGTCGACAGTTTCTCCTAGAATGGCGGCACCGTTGACCGTGCCGTATTCACGTGCCGAGCCCTCCCGCGCCGCGGCCAGCCCGTCGCGCGGGATGCTCGGCCACCACAACCAATGAGGGCCACCACGTGCTTGAAGCCTATCGCCAACATGTCGAGGAGCGTGCCCAGGCCGGCGTGCCGCCGAAGCCGCTGAACGCCGAGCAGACGGCTGCCCTGGTCGAGCTGCTGAAGAACCCGCCCGCCGGCGAGGAGGAAGCCATCCTCGACCTGCTGACCAACCGGGTCCCGCCGGGGGTCGACGAGGCCGCCTACGTCAAGGCCGGCTTCCTGACCGCCATCGCCAAGGGCGAGGCCCAGTCGCCGCTGATCGACAAGGTCCACGCGGTCAAGCTGCTGGGGACCATGCAGGGCGGCTACAACATCGCCTCCCTGGTCGAGCTGCTGGACGATGCCGAGCTGGCCCAGGAAGTGGGCGAGCAGCTCAAGCATACCCTGCTGATGTTCGACGCCTTCCATGACGTGGAGGAGCGGGCCAAGGCCGGCAACGCCGTGGCCAAGGACGTCATCCAGTCCTGGGCGGAGGCCGAGTGGTTCCTGTCCAAGCCGGCCCTGGACGAGAAGATCACCCTGACGGTCTTCAAGGTGCCCGGCGAGACCAATACCGACGACCTCTCCCCGGCCCCGGATGCCTGGTCCCGCCCGGACATCCCGCTGCATGCCAACGCCATGCTCAAGAACGAGCGCGAGGGCATCGAGCCCGTCGAGCCCGGCGTGACCGGCCCGCTCAAGCAGATCGAGGAGGTCAAGGCCAAGGGCCATCCGGTCGCCTATGTCGGCGACGTGGTGGGCACCGGTTCCTCGCGCAAGTCCGCCACCAACTCCGTGCTCTGGTTCTTCGGCGACGACATCCCCAACGTCCCCAACAAGCGCGCCGGGGGCTTCTGCTTCGGCGGCAAGATCGCGCCCATCTTCTTCAACACCATGGAAGACTCCGGCGCCCTGCCCGTCGAGATGGACGTCGAGAAGCTCGAGATGGGCGACGTCATCGACGTCTACCCCTATGAAGGCAAGGTCTGCAAGCACGGCACCGACGAGGTGCTGACCACCTTCGAGCTCAAGACCCAGCTGCTGCTCGACGAGGTCCGCGCCGGCGGCCGCATCCCGCTGATCATCGGCCGCGGCCTGACCGCCAAGGCCCGCGAGTCCCTGGGCCTGGCCCCCTCCGAGGTCTTCCGCAAGCCGGAGCAGCCCGCCGACAGCGGCAAGGGCTTCACCCTGGCCCAGAAGATGGTCGGCAAGGCCTGCGGCATGGACGGCGTGCGCCCCGGCATGTACTGCGAGCCGAAGATGACCACCGTGGGCTCCCAGGACACCACCGGCCCGATGACCCGGGACGAGCTCAAGGACCTGGCCTGCCTGGGCTTCCAGGCCGACCTGGTGATGCAGTCCTTCTGCCACACCGCCGCCTACCCCAAGCCGGTCGACGTGGAGACCCACCACACCCTGCCCGACTTCATCATGAACCGCGGCGGCGTCTCGCTGCGCCCGGGCGACGGCATCATCCACTCCTGGCTGAACCGCATGCTGCTGCCCGACACCGTGGGCACCGGCGGCGACTCCCACACCCGCTTCCCGATGGGCATCTCCTTCCCCGCGGGCTCCGGCCTGGTGGCCTTCGCCGCCGCCACCGGCGTGATGCCGCTGGACATGCCGGAATCCGTGCTGGTGCGCTTCAAGGGCAAGCGCCAGCCGGGCATCACCCTGCGTGACCTGGTCCATGCCATCCCCTACTACGCCATCCAGCAGGGCCTGCTGACCGTCGAGAAGTCCGGCAAGAAGAACGCCTTCTCCGGCCGCATCCTGGAGATCGAGGGCCTCGAGGACCTCACCGTGGAGCAGGCCTTCGAGCTCTCCGACGCCTCCGCCGAGCGCTCCGCCGCGGGCTGCACCATCACCCTGGGCGAGGACTCGGTCGCCGAGTACCTGAAGTCCAACATCACCCTGCTCAAGTGGATGATCGCCAACGGCTATGGCGATGCGCGCACCCTGGAGCGCCGCATCCAGGGCATGGAAGAGTGGCTGGCCAACCCGAGCCTGATGCGCGCCGACAAGGACGCCGAGTACGCCGAGGTCATCGAGATCGACCTGGATCAGCTCGCCGAGCCGGTGCTGTGCGCCCCCAACGACCCGGACGACGCCCGCCTGCTCTCCGAGGTCGCCGGCGACAAGATCGACGAGGTCTTCATCGGCTCGTGCATGACCAACATCGGCCACTTCCGCGCCGCCGGCAAGCTGCTCGAGAAGCAGCCCGCGGGCAGCCTGAAGACCAAGCTGTGGCTGGCACCGCCGACCAAGATGGACCAGCACCAGCTCACCGAGGAAGGCTACTACGGCATCTACGGCCGCGCCGGGGCGCGCATGGAGATGCCCGGCTGCTCGCTGTGCATGGGCAACCAGGCCCGTGTCGCCGCCAAGAGCACCGTGGTGTCCACCTCCACCCGCAACTTCCCGAACCGCCTGGGCGACGGCGCCGACGTCTACCTGGCCTCGGCGGACCTGGCCGCGGTGGCCGCCGTGGAAGGCCGCCTACCGAGCGTGGAGGAGTATCGTCGCTACATGAGCGAGTTCGACGCCATGGCCGGCGAGATCTATCGCTACATGAACTTCCACGAGATCGAGGAATTCCAGAAGGCCGCCTCGAACGTGATCCCGGTGGCTCAGCAGGCCTGAGCCCCGATTCGACGCCGATGCTCGCACCATCGCGGGCCCGCTCCGGCGGGCCCAAGTCGATGACCGAAGCGCCCCATCCGGGGCGCTTTTTTCGTGTCCGGTCGCGGCTCAGTGGGCTCGCAGGGCCGCGGATCGCTCGCGTTTCAGAATGCCCTCGGCATCCAGGGCGGCCAGCGGGACCCGAGAGTCTGCAGGAATCTCGCCGTCCCGCTGCAGCGCCAGGTAGCGCAGGGCACAGACTCGCAGGAAGGAGGTGAAGTTGCCCAGGTCATGACCGGCGTCGAGGGATTCGTGATAGAGGCGAGTGATCAGCTGTGGCGTTTGCATCCCGTCCCGGGCGGCGATCTCCTCGAATACCCGCCAGAAGGCGGCTTCCATGCGCAGGCTGGTCACCATGCCATCGATGCGCAGCGAGCGGGTCACGCACTTCCAGAGCGCCGGATCGGCATTGACGAACAGCTGACACATTGAGGCGACCTCCTCGATCCGGGAACTTGGGGCGTAGCATCGGCCTGGGCCGTCCCGGCCTCACGCGCCGGGACGGGGACGGCTTGCTCAGTCGGCCAGCAGGGCCTGGAAACGGGCCAGCCAGTCGGGGTGGGCCGGCCAGGCCGGCGCGGAGACCAGCTTGCCCTCGGTCATCGCGGCATCCACGGCAATGTCGGCATAGACCCCGCCGGCGGCTTCCACTTCCGGGCGACAGGCCGGATAGGCGGCACAGTGGCGTCCCTCCAGGACGCCGGCGGCGGTCAGCAACTGCACCCCGTGACAGATCGCCGCCACCGGCTTGTCCGCGTCGAAGAAGTGACGCACCATCGCCAGCACCTCAGGATTCAGGCGCAGGTACTCCGGCGCCCGGCCGCCCGGCACCACCAGGGCATCGTACCCCGCGACCTCGACCGCGGCGAAATCCGCGTTGAGGGTGAAGCGGTGACCAGGCTTCTCAGTATAGGTCTGGTCCCCCTCGAAGTCGTGGATGGCCGTGGCCACGCTGTCCCCGGCCGCCTTGTCGGGGCAGACGGCATGCACCCGGTGCCCCAGGGCCTGGAGCGCCTGGAAGGGGACCATGGTCTCGTAGTCCTCGGTGAAGTCGCCGGTGATCATCAGGATGGTCTTGCCCATGGGGAGGTCTCCCTGTCGTCGTCATCGTCGGCCACCGGCCCGTCCGGTGCCCGTCGATACGCTGACACGGCGCCGCCTGCTGCGGGTAGTAGCCGGCTACTACGCCGGACACGCCCGCCTCCGGGTGTCAATGCCGCCATCCGCGCCCTGTCCCTGACATCTCTCTGTGGCATCATGCCGATCTCATCATCAATGCCGCGAGGAGTCCCCATGAATCCGATCGTCACCCCCGACATCTGCGACGCCTACCCCGAGGTGGCCGTCCTCGATCCCCTCTTCGTCAACTTCGGTGGCCTGGAAGCCTTCTGCGGGCCGGTGCGCACCGTGAAGTGCTTCGAGGACAACTCCCGGGTCAAGGAGGCGGTGAACGAACCCGGCGAAGGTGCCGTCCTGGTGGTCGACGCCGGTGGGTCGACCCGCTGTGCCATGCTCGGGGACATGCTGGCCGAAAAGGCCGCCGGCAACGGCTGGGCCGGGGTGGTGATGTACGGCTGCGTCCGCGACGTCGACGTCCTGGCCGAGACCGAGCTCGGCATCCAGGCACTGGCCGCCCATCCCCGCAAGAGCGAGAAGCGCGGCGAGGGGCAGCGGGACATCCCGGTCGCCTTCGCCGGCGTGACGATCCACCCCGGCCAATGGCTGTATGCCGACAACAACGGCATCCTGGTGGCCGACGAGCGCCTGACCCTGGACTGATGCCCCAGCAGGTTTGCCGGCCTGGACGCCACGGTGCCACCCTAGGAACATGACCACGACGCCACGGTACCCATGCTGGCCCTGCCCCAGCTGACCGGCGATGTGCTGCGCAGCCTGCGCGATCACCTGCGCCCTCTCGTCGCCTATCATCTGTTCTTCACCCTGCTGGCCTCGAGCCTGCTGCTGCCGGCGGCGGGCTGGACCCTGGCGCATCTGCTGGGGCGCTTCCAGCGCCCCCTGATCAGCAACGCCGTCCTGCTCGAGACCCTGCTGACCCCGGGCGGGCTGGCCTGGCTGCTGGGCGCGGTGGGCGTCACCTTCCTGGTGCTCTACCTGCAGCAGGCCGGAATGACCCTGGTCGCCGTGCGTCCCCGGGACAACCATGTCCACCTGGCCTTCGATGCCCTCTGGACCTGCCTGCGCCGACTGCCCTCGCTGTCCGGCCTGGCGCTGCTTCAGGTGGGCAGCCACCTGGCGCTGCTCCTGCCCGCGGTACTGGCCCTGCTGACGCTGCATGACCGCCTGCTGGGGGACCTGGACCCCTACTACGTCCAGCAGGTCCGCCCTCCCGCCTTCTGGCAGTTCGTCGCCACGGCCCTGCCGCTGGTGCTGGGCTGGGCGCTGGCCGCCGCCAGCCTGTACACGCGCTGGCACCTCGCGCTGCCGGTGCTGATCCTCGAAGGCCTTTCGCCGCGACGGGCCCTGGCCCGCAGCTTCCACCTGACCCGTGGCCGAGGCCCCGGGATCGCCGCCTCGATCCTGGTGCTGCTGGCCGGCATCGTCGCCCTGCCCCTGGCGGCAGGCGCCCTCTTCGACGCCCTGTTCACGCCTCTGCTGGGTCACCTCCCCGAGCGACGCCCGGTCCTGGTGCCGGCCATGCTGGGCTATGTCGGTGCCTATGTGCTGATCACCCTGGCCCTCGCCTTCGTCGGCATCGCCGCCAATGCCCTGATGGGGGCCTGCCTCTACCTGCGGCTCGCCCACCGGGAGCCGCGTCCGCCGGCCCCGCCTCCCGGGGCCCATCCCGGACGCCTGGCCTGGGCCGTGGAACTCACCGTGCTGCTGTTCGCGCTCGGCCAGGCCTGGTGGATCATCCATCGGTTCGAGATCCACGAGACGGTGACGATCATCGCCCATCGCGGCAGCTCGCTGGAGGCGCCGGAGAACACCCTGGCCGCCATCGACCGCGCCATGGCCGACGGCGCCGATGTCATCGAGGTGGACGCCCGCCTCACCGCCGACGCTGCGGTGGTGCTCCACCATGACAGCACCCTGTCGAGGCTCGTCGGCGATGATCGACGCATCGCCGACCTCGACCGGGCGGCCCTCGAGGAGATGGACGTGGGGAGCTGGTTCGGCGATCCCTTCGTCGGGGCCCGCATCCCCGGCCTGGACGAGGCCCTGAGGCGGGTCCGGGGGCGGGCCGGGTTGATGATCGAGCTCAAGCCGGATCCGGGTCGGGAACGCCGGCTGGTCGGACGGGTCCTGGAGGTGCTGGCCACGGAGGCCGAGGCCCGGCGTCGCTGCCGGGGGCGAGCACCGGACGGCGTGCGGCGAGCCGCCTGTGGCGAACCCGCGGTGATGCGCGACATCTCGCTGGCCACCCTCTCCTACTCGCTGCTGGGCGAGATCGAACGCCAGGCCCCCGAGGCCCGCACCGTCCTGCTGGCCCAGCTCGTCATGCGCGGCACCCTGCCGAGACGGGGCTTCGATGCCCTGGCCCTGCGCCACAATCGCATCGATGCGTCGGAGGTGCGGCGCGCCCACCACCATGGCTACCGCCTCTATGCCTGGACCATCAACGAGCCGGCCCGGATGTCCCGGCTCATCGACCTGGGCGTCGACGGCATCATCACCGACCGCCCCGACCGCCTGACCCGGCTGCTCGCCGAGCGACGTCGCCTGGGGGACGGTGCCTTGATGCTGGTGAAGCTGCGCAACTGGCTACGGGACTAGCGATATCGCTGGATAGCGCGCGATTCGCCTCAATCGAGCGAACCACTTGACTCGAAAACCGTGATTCGCGTGACGACCGGTCAGACCCGACCAGGCTGCGAGGCGCCGTGCTTCGCCGGCATCAGGCCCGCCGGCTGCGCCAGGCCGCCGAGAGACCGACGCCGGCCAGGCCGGCCAGCCCCGCCGTTCCCCAGCCCAGCGCCTCGACCAGCCGGTGGAAGGCGTCGGGAGCCTCGTGGGGCCGTGCGGCCATGCCATGGGCGGCCAAGCGGGTGCCGCCGTAGAGCAGCAGGGCCAACAGCGCCAGCGGCCAGGCGCCGCCCAGATGCGCCAGCGTCCGGGTGAGGCGCCAGGCGCGCGACGGGGCGGACCGGCGTGCGGCACCGGCGCCTCGCCGTGGCTTGGCGGCGGCGCGCGACGGTGAGGCCCGCCGGGGCGCCAGGCGACCGAACAGCCAGCGACCGGCCCGCCAGAGCGCCCAGCCCAGGGTCAGGCAGACCGACAGCGCCAGGCCGCCCATCACCAGGAAATACGTCATGGAAGCGATCCTGCCAGGATGGAGGCCGACATGATGCCAAAAGACGCCGGCTCAGGGCACCACGACCACCGGTAACGCCAGCCGGGACAGCCAGTCGGGGTCCTCGGCGAGCAGCCCGCGAAGCTCGTCGCGATGCAGCAGCAAGGCGCCGCCGCGACACACCGCGAGCCGTCTCGTCAGCGAGGCGGCGTCGCTGCGGGGTATCGGCTCCGTGCCGTCGAACAGCGCCGACAGGGGCGTGGGGACCGCCGGGGCGTCGCCGGAGGCGGGATCCACCAGGACTCGCAGCGGGCCCGGCGCCGCCGGCGTCCCCTCGTCGTCCCAGACCACTACCGGACAGGGAGCGGAGAGGATCAGGCCGAGGCTGGTGGTGCCCAGCCGGGCACCGAAATGGCCGGTCAGCCCGGCCTTGCCGAGCAGCATGAGATCGCCGGGCGTCGCCAGGGACAGCGCCTCGGCCACCACCCGGCCGCGGCTGATGCGCAATGAGTGCTGCAGACGTCGTCCGGCGACCGCGAGCTCCAGGGCCTGGGCGACCCGTTCGGCCTGTCGCGCCAGGCTGGCCTCGACGCTCGGGGCCGTGAGACGGCGGACCAGCCCCGACTGAGCCCCGATCTCGCTGGCGAACGGGAAGGCGGCGGTGTGCAGCAGATCCTGGTCCTCGACATAGAGCGCCACCAACTCGGCTCCCTGGCGCTCGGCGAGGCGCACGGCGACGGAGAGCGCCGCCAGGCTCTGGCGGGAGGCATCGAGCAGGGTCAGCACCCGGGCCACGGCCAGGGCGAGCTCTTCCCCGCCCTCGCCCCGGCGACCATCACTCTCGCCCATCGGACTCCCCCTCGTCGTCGTTGCCATCGTTACCGCTACCCGGGGGGACGGGGCGCGGCCGGCTACGCCGGACCGCCTCGCGGAACGCCGCGAGGCGCTCGGCGACCCGGTCATCCAGCGACCGCTCGTCCTCTGCCGACTCGGCCAGCAGTGCCAGCGCCTCGTCGACATGATGGATGGCGTAGATCCGGAACCGGTCCGAGGCCACGGCCTCGCGGACCTCGCTCCCCAGCATCAGGTGCTCGACGTTGCTGGCCGGCAGGATCACCCCCTGCCCCGACAGCTCGCCGCGTGCCCGGCACACCTCGAAGAACCCCTCGACCTTCTCGTTGATGCCGCCCACCGCCTGCACCTCACCGTGCTGGTTGATCGACCCGGTGACGGCGAAGGCCTGGTCCAGGGGAAGCCGCGCGATGGCGGACACCAGCGCACAGGCTTCCGCCACCGAGGCGCTGTCGCCCTCCACCCCGCCGTAGGACTGCTCGAAGGCCAGGCTCGCCGACAGCGACAGGGGCTCGTCGCCGGCATAGCGATTGGCCAGGTAGCGGGCCAGGATCATCACCGCCTTGGAATGGACGGGACCGCCCATCTTGGCTTCGCGCTCGATGTCCACGACCTGGCCGTTGCCCGGGCGGGCGGTGGCGGTGATGCGGATCGGCTGCCCGAAGCCGTGATCGGTCAGCCGCAACACCGTCAGGCCGTTGACCTGGCCGACGCGAGCCCCGTCGGTATCGATCATCAGGGTGCCACGGGTGATCAGCTCATGGCTGTGTTCCCGCAGCCGGTCGGCGCGGCGGCGCTGCTCGGACACCGCCCGCTCCACGGACTCGCGGCCGATCGTCTCCTGGCCGTCCTCGCCCGCCCAGTGGTTCGCCTCCACCAGCAGGTCATGCAGATCGCGATGGCGGGCGGTGAGCTTGCGCTGGTCATCGGCCAGCCGACTGGCCCGTTCGATCACCGCGGCCACGCCCTCCGGGTCCAGGGGTCGCAGGTCCTCCTCCCGGGCGAGCATGGCGATCATGCGCGCATAGAGATGGAGCTTGTCGTGGTCGCGGTCGAACTCGTCGTCCAGGTCGGCCTGGACCTTGAACAGCTCCAGGAAGTCCGGGTCGTGCTCGCAAAGCAGGTAGTAGAGCAGGCGATCGCCCAGCAGCACGACCTTGACGTCGAGCGGCACCGGTTCGGGCTCCAGGGTCATGGTGCTGATCAATCCGTAGGCCTGTTCCAGGGATTCGGTGCGGATGCGCCCGCTGGACAGCACCCGCTTGAGGGTCTCCCAGGCGCCGGGCTGGGTCAGCAGGCCGCGCACGTCGAGCACCAGGTAGCCGCCACTGGCCCGGTGCAGGGCCCCGGCACGTATCAGGCTGAAGTCGGTGAGCAGGGTGCCGTTGTGGACCTGGTGCTCGATACGGCCGACCAGGTGCTGGTGGCTGGGCAGGTCCTGGTAGACCACCGGCGCGCCCTGGGCGTCGCCATTGTCCACCAGCAGGTTGATGCGCAGGCGACTGAACACCGCCTCCGGCGGGACCTCGGGCTCGTCGCTGCGGAAGGCATCCACGTTGTCGAGGATCGCCTGGCGAATCCCGGCGAGGTGCGCGAGCACACCTTCGGAGTCCGCATAGCGCTCCTCCAGCTCCTCCAGGGGGCCGCCGATGGCGGACTGGAGCATTTCCTCCGTCAGCGTGTTGATCTGCTCGCGCAGCGACTTGGCCAGCTTGGGCATCCGTCGGATCGCCTGGGTCAGCTTGCGCTGCAGGATCTCGACGTTCCGCTCGATACGCTCGCGCTCCTCCTGGTCGAGGGCCTGATAGGCGTCCGGTGACAGCATCTCGCCGTTCTCGTCGGCCGGCGCGAAGGTGAAGCCGCTGGGGGTGGAGAGCAGCAGGATGTCGTGTTCCCGGGCCTCGCGGCGCACCGCCTCCACGGCATCGCGCTGGCGCTCGCCCATGGCCTGCTTGAGCTCGTGGAGGCGATTCTGGTACTCGTCGCTCTCGAAGACCGCCGGGATGGCGCTGGCGAGTTCCTCGATCAGTCGCTCGATGTCGCCGCGCAATTGTCGCCCGATCCCCGGCGGCACCCGCAGCAGGCGTGGACTGGCGGGGTCATCGAAGTTGTTGAGGTAGCAAAGATCGGGGGGCACCGAGCCCTCGGCGGCGCGATCCTCGAGGAAACGGGTGACCAGCCCCCGCAGCCCGTGACCGGCCGGCCCCAGCACATAGAGGTTGAAGCCGTCGTGGGGAATCGCCGTGCCCAGGGTCAGGGCCTCCCGCGCCCGGTCCTGGCCGCCGATCAGGCCCAGCGGCTCGAGCTCGCTGGTCAGGGCGAAGTCGAAGGTCTCGCTCGGGCAACGCCGGAACACCGCCTCCACCGTCAAGGGTTCCATCATGGCCTGTCTCCTTTGCCGACAGGGCAAGTATGGAAGATGCGCGAGGCCTCTGCCCGAGGCGGGTCAGTTCAGGACATCACGGATGACGGCATGGATGATGTCATGGGTCGCGTCCACCAGGACGACGTCCCATCCGACCCGTCGCCACTCGTAGCCTTCATGGTGGGGCAGGTCACGAAGGATGTCGGTATCGAGACGCTTGGCGATCCCCGGGGGCAAGGGCTTGCCCCGGGCCAGGTTCATGCGGATCCCCGGCGGCAGCCGCTCGCGGTCGTCGATCGCCAGGGTGTCCCGATGCCGGCGAAAGACCTCGCGGATCAGGGTCGCCTCGATGCTCGGCTCCTCGACGTGCCGCGCCGGGGGCGTCTCGTCATGGCCCCTCTCGGCCTGCCCCCCGGCGGCCTTGGCATGACCGGGCGGCTGGCCATTGCCAGGGCTGGCCACCACCGGCGATGCGGCGAGCAGCAGGCTCAGGGCCGTCACCAGGCGATAACGGCGACGTGACCTCATGGGACCTCCTCCTTTGCCGGGTAGCTGCCCTAGTCGTCCATCGTGCAAGCGGCGAGCAGATACGACGCCGCCCGGCGGGCCGGGCGTCGTCGTCATGAGGCGGCGGCGATGCTCAGCCGAGGGTCTCGCCGGCCAGCATGAACCAGGTCTCCAGCACCGCGTCCGGGTTCAGGGACACGGAGTCGATGCCCTGCTCCATCAGCCACTTGGCCAGGTCGGGGTGATCCGAGGGGCCCTGGCCGCAGATGCCCACGTACTTGCCCTGGGCCTTGCAGGCCTGGATCGCCATGGACAGCAGCTTCTTGACCGCCGGGTTGCGCTCCTCGAAGAGGTGCGCCACGATCCCCGAGTCCCGATCGAGGCCCAGGGTCAGCTGGGTCAGGTCGTTGGAACCGATGGAGAAGCCGTCGAAGTACTCCAGGAACTCGTCGGCCAGCAGGGCGTTGGCCGGCAGCTCGCACATCATGATGACCTTGAGGCCGTCCTGGCCGCGCTCCAGGCCATTGGCCGCCAGTAGCTCGACCACCTCGCGGGCCTCGTCGGTGGTGCGCACGAAGGGCACCATGATCTCGACGTTGTTCAGCCCCATCTCGTCACGAACCCGCTTCAACGCCCGGCACTCCAGCTCGAAACAGGGCCGGAAGGCGTCGGAGACGTAGCGGGAGGCCCCGCGGAACCCGAGCATGGGATTCTCCTCGCCCGGCTCGTAGAGCTTGCCGCCGATCAGGTTCTCGTACTCGTTGGACTTGAAGTCCGACAGGCGCACGATGACCCGTTGCGGATAGAAGGCCGCGGCCAGGGTGGAGATGCCCTCGACCAGCTTGTCGACATAGAAGCTGACCGGGTCGTCGTAGCCCGCGGTGCGCAGATCGATGGTCTGCTGCAGGTCCGCCGGGAGGGTGTCGTATTCGAGCAGCGCCTTGGGGTGCACGCCGATCATGCGGTTGATGATGAACTCGAGCCGTGCCAGGCCGACGCCGGCATTGGGCAGGCCGGCGAAGCCGAAGGCCCGGTCCGGGTTGCCCACGTTCATCATGATCTTGAACGGCAGCTCGGGCATCGCGTCGACGCTGGTGACGTTGCGGTCGAACTCGAGCAGGCCGTCGTAGACGTGGCCGGTGTCACCCTCGGCGCAGGACACGGTGACGTCGCGGCCGCCGTCCAGGGCCTCGGTGGCGTCGCCGCAGCCGACCACGGCGGGGATCCCCAGCTCGCGGGCGATGATCGCCGCGTGGCAGGTCCGCCCCCCCCGGTTGGTGACGATGGCCGAGGCACGCTTCATGATCGGCTCCCAGTCGGGGTCGGTCATGTCGGTGACCAGGACGTCCCCGGGGTGGATCTTGTCCATGTCGTCCGGTGTCTGGACGATCTTGACCGCCCCGCGGCCGATGCGCTGGCCGATGGCCCGGCCGGCCAGCAGGGTGCGCCCCTTCTCCTTGAGGTGGAAGCGTTCGAGCTTGCCGCCCTCCTGCTGGGAGACCACGGTCTCGGGACGCGCCTGGACGATGTAGAGCTCGCCGTCATCGCCGTCGAGCGCCCACTCGACGTCCATGGGGCGACCATAGTGCTCCTCGATGATCACCGCCTGGCGGGCCAGCGCCATGACCTGGTCGTCGGTGACGCAGAAGCGGGCGCGGTCGGCCAGCGGCACGTCCACGGTCTCCACGGACTTCCCGGCGCTGGCGTCGTCGGTGTAGACCATCTTGATCAGCTTGGAGCCCAGGTTGCGGCGCAGCACCGCCGGGCGGCCGGCGGCCAGGGTCGGCTTGTGCACGTAGAACTCGTCGGGGTTCACCGCCCCCTGCACCACCGTCTCGCCCAGGCCCCAGGAGGCGGTGACGAAGACGGCGTCGCGGTAGCCGGACTCGGTGTCGAGGGTGAACATCACGCCCGCGGCCCCGGTCTCGGAGCGCACCATCTTCTGGATGCCGGCGGACAGGGCCACGTTCTCGTGGGCGTAGCCGCGGTGCACCCGGTAGGAGATGGCCCGGTCGTTGAACAGCGAGGCGAACACCTCGTGCACGGCACGCTTGATGTTGTCGAAGCCCTCGATGTTGAGGAAGGTCTCCTGCTGGCCGGCGAAGGACGCATCCGGCAGGTCCTCGGCGGTGGCCGAGCTGCGCACCGCCACCTTGAGGTTGGGGTGCAGGGCGACGAGCTTCTCGTAGTGTTCGCGCAGGGCGGCCTCGAAGGCGGGCGGCAGGGGCGTGTCGATGATCCACTGGCGGATCTCGGCGCCGACCCGGGCCAGCTCGGTGACGTCATCGACGTCCAGGGTGGACAGCGCCTGGTTGATGCGGTCGTTGAGGCCCTCGTGGGACAGGAACTCGCGGTAGGCATGGGCGGTGGTGGCAAAGCCGCCCGGCACGGTGACCCCGGCTCCGGCGAGGTTGGAGATCATCTCGCCGAGGGAGGCGTTCTTGCCCCCGACGCGCTCGACATCGTCCATGCCCAGCTGATCGAACCAGAGAATGTAATCGTCCACGAGACCCCCTTGGATTGGATGTCGGCACCACGGTACTCATGACACGCCGTCATGAATGGATGGTGGCGACTCTACCAGCGGGGGACCATATTCGCCATTGGTCTAACATCGAAGTCACTGGAGGTTTTTTACAACAACGCGCCGTTCGGGGCGATTCCTGTAGTCGGCGCCTTGTCTCGCCTCCCGGCAGGCTCGACAATACCGCCATTCTTACCAGCCCGAGCCATCGCCATGACGCGCACCGCCTTCTTCATCTCCGACGGCACCGGCATCACCGCCGAGAGCCTGGGCCGAAGCCTGCTGGCCCAGTTCGAGAACGTCGACATCCGCATGCTCACCAAGCCCTACATCGACAGCGTCGACAAGGCCAGGCGCCTGGTCGAGATCATCGAGGCCACCGCGGTCAAGGACGGCGAGACCCCGATCATCATCGACACCATCGTCGACCAGGACGTGCGCAACGTGATCCGCGACGCGCCGGGCTTCAAGGTGGACATCTTCTCTACCTTCCTCGAGCCCCTCGAGCAGGAGCTGGCCACCCACTCCTCGTACAGCGTCGGCCGTACCCACGCCATCGGCAGCGACGACGTCTACATGGATCGCATCCACTCGGTGCATTTCGCCCTGGACAACGACGACGGCGCCCGTACCCACCAGTACGACGAGGCCGACATCATCCTGGTGGGCGTGTCGCGCTGCGGCAAGACCCCTTCCTCGCTCTACCTGGCGCTGCAGTTCGGCATCCGTGCCGCCAACTACCCGCTGACCGAGGACGACCAGGACGAGGACGGCAATCTCAAGCTGCCCGGGGTGCTGGCCCGGCATCGACACAAGCTGTTCGGCCTGACCATCGACCCCCGTCGGCTGGCGGCGATCCGTCACGAGCGCCGCCCCAACAGCCGCTACAGCTCCATCGATCAGTGCGTCCAGGAGGTCCAGCAGGCCGAGGCCCTCTACCGTCGCATGCACATCCCCTTCATCGACACCACCCGCTTCTCGGTGGAGGAGATCTCGACGCGGATGATCGCCGAGACCGGGATCAACCGGCGCTTCTCGCCGCGCTGAGCGGCCAGGCGAAGGTTCCAGCAGAAAGTCAAAAGTAGCAAGGAAACCCAGCCAGGTGGCCCTCCTGCCAGGAGAACGCCCCGCTGGGAATCGCCGGTGGGGTCCTCTTGTCACTTTCTACTTGTCACTTGCGACTCGGCGGCTCGGCGCTCGGCGCTTGTAGCTCGAGGCTATCTCACCACCCCGGCCCGTCTGAGTCGGGCGATATCGGCCTCCGAGAGCCCCATCTCGGCCAGCAGGGCATCGCTGTCCTGCCCCAGCGCCGGCGGAGGTGCCTCGCTGGTCGCGCTCTCGCCGTCGAAGCGCAGCGGGTTGGCCACCTGGGGGATCCGGCGTCCATCGGACGGGAGCTCCCGATACAGGCCGCGATGGCGCACCTGGGGGTCGTCGAAGACCTCGCTCAGGGTGTTGATCGGCCCGGCGGGGATGCCGCGCGCCTCCAGTTCGACGAGCCAGTCGTCGCGCCCCCGGGTCAGGAAGGCCTCGGCGATCCTCGGCACCAGCACCTCGCGGTTGCCGACCCGGGCGGCGTTGGTCGCGAAGGCCGGATCCTCGGCCCATTCCGGGTGGCCGAGCAGGTCGGCCAGACGGGCGAACTGGGCATCGTTGCCTACGGTGAGCACCAGGTGGCCGTCGGCGCAGGCGAAGGCCTGGTAGGGCACGATGTTGGGATGGGCGTTGCCGTGTCGCTCGGGATCGACCCCGCTGACCAGGGCATTCAGGGCCTGGTTGGCCAGGGTGGCGACCTGGACATCGAGCAGCGCCACGTCGATATGCCGCCCCACCCCGGAGCTGCGCCGCTCGTGAAGCGCCGCCAGCACCCCGATGGTGGCGTAGAGCCCGGTCATCACGTCGGTGATCGCCACCCCGGTCTTCATGGGCATGCCGTCCGGCTCGCCGGTCAGGCTCATCAGCCCGCCCATGGCCTGGATCATGAAGTCGTAGCCGGCCCGGTGGGCATAGGGCCCATCCTGGCCGAAGCCGGTGATGGAGCAGACCGTCAGCCGCGGGTTGCGCGCGCGCAGGCTGGCGGCGTCCAGGCCGTACCTGGCCAGCCCGCCCACCTTGAAGTTCTCCAGCACCACGTCGGCGCCGTCGGCCAGCGCCCGCACCAGGGCCTGGCCGTCCTCGGTGGCGAGGTCGACGGCCAGCGACTGCTTGCCACGGTTGGCGCACAGGTAGTAGGCCGCCAGCCGCTCCGCGCCGCCCACGCCCTCCAGCCAGGGGGGTCCCCACCCTCGGGTATCGTCGCCGCGCCCGGGGTGCTCGATCTTGATCACCCGGGCCCCCAGGTCGGCGAGCAGCTGGCCGGCCCAGGGGCCGGCCAGGACCCGTGACAGGTCCAGCACCACGACGCCGTCCATCGGTCCGCTCATCTTGACTCCTTGCTCACTCGGGGCTGATCCGGCGACAAGCCTGCGAGGAGGCGCTGTGAATACCTCCCTGTACGCTACCGACGCCCTGCGGCGCTCTCGCCTCCTGCGCCGCTTGCAGGACCGGTGCTGGCCATCCCTGGCCAGCCCGTTCGGAGCAGTGCTCCTCACCCCTGGCGTAGGACCTCCTCTTCGGCTTGTCCCCGGCGCCCCTCGTTGGGGACAACTTCGTCGTTTCCATGGGTCAGCAGGTAAAGGCCTGCAGGCCGGTCTGGGCGCGCCCCAGGATCAGCGCATGGACGTCGTGAGTCCCCTCGTAGGTGTTGACCGCCTCGAGGTTCATCACGTGGCGGATGACGTGGTATTCGTCACTGATGCCGTTGCCGCCGTGCATGTCCCGAGCCACTCGGGCGATGTCCAGGGCCTTGCCGCAGTTGTTGCGCTTGATCAGCGAGATGGCCTCGGGGACCAGCTGTCCCTCGTCGATCATGCGCCCCACCCGCAGGGCGGCCTGCAGGCCCAGGGCGATCTCGGTCTGCATGTCGGCAAGCTTCTTCTGGATCAGCTGGTTGGCGGCCAGGGGCCGGCCGAACTGCTTGCGCTCCAGGGTGTAGTCACGGGCGGCGTGCCAGCAAGCCTCGGCGGCGCCCATGCTGCCCCAGGCGATGCCGTAGCGAGCCCGGTTGAGGCAGGAGAAGGGCCCCTTGAGGCCGGTGACGCCGGGCAGGCGGGCGTCGTCGCCGACCTCCACGTCCTGCAGGGCGATCTGACCGGTCACCGAGGCCCGCAGGCTGAACTTGCCCTCGATCTTGGGCGCCGAGAGGCCCTTCAAGCCCTTCTCGAGCACGAAGCCACGGATCACGCCCTCCTCGTCCTTGGCCCAGACCACGAAGACGTCGGCGATCGGCGAGTTGGTGATCCAGGTCTTGGTGCCATTGAGTCGCCAGCCGTTCTCGGTGCGCACGGCTCGGGTCGACATGCCGCCGGGGTCGGACCCGTGGTCGGGCTCGGTGAGCCCGAAGGCGCCGACCCACTCCCCGCTGGCCAGCCGGGGCAGGTACCTGTCCTTCTGGGCCTCGCTGCCGAAGGCGTGGATGGGGTACATCACCAGGCTGGACTGCACGCTCATGGCGCTGCGATACCCGGAGTCGACCCGCTCGACCTCCCGGGCGATGAGCCCGTAGCTCACGTAGTTCATGCCGGCACAGCCGTAGCCGTCGATGGTGGCGCCGAGCAGGCCGAGCTCGCCCATCTCGTTCATGATCTCGCGGTCGAAACGCTCGTGGCGGTTGGCCTCGAGCACTCGCGGCAGCAGCTGCTCCTGGCAGTAGTCGTGGGCGGTCTGCAGGACCATCCGCTCGTCCTCGCCGAGCTGGTCGACGAGGCGGAAGGGGTCATCCCAGGTGACGGGGGTGATCTGGCTCATGGTGGACGCTCCATATTAATTTCTACATTCCATGTGAATGTAGACCTTGTGCGACGCCCTGCCAAGCCTAGGCCGCCGATTCCCCGCCGGAAGACTGATCCAGCACAAGTCGCAACTGCCACCAGGCGAGCCCGGCCATCAGCAGATTGGCCGCGAGCAGGCCGGCGAAGATACCCTCGGGCCCGCCCAGCCAGCCTCCCAGCCAGGCCAGCGGCACGGTGAGCACGAAGAGGCGCACCACCGACAGGCGCATGGCCAGGGCGGGCCGGTGCAGGGCGTTGAGCGAGGACACCGAGAGGATCACCACCCCCTGGGCACCGAGGCCGAGAGGGACCAGCCACAGGAAGGTTCGCAGCACCTCCCCCACCGCATCGCTCTCCGCATAGCTCGCCACCAGCCAGGGAGCCAGCCCCTGAAGCAGGGCCCAGACCAGCAGCTGCCAGGTCAGCACGAAGCCGAAACAACCGAAGATCGCCCGGCGCACCCGGGCCAGCTGGCCGGCGCCGGCGTTCTGGCTGACCAGCGGCGACAGGGTCATGGACAGCGCCAGCACGGCGATCTGCGAGATGGCCTCGAGACGGGTGCCGACGCCGTAGCCCGCCACGGCGGTATGCCCGTGGCTCGCCACCACCCGAGTCACCAGGGCCATGGCGATGGGCGTGAAGACGCTGGTCAGCGCGGCCGGCGCGGCGATCCGCGACAGTTCCGACCAGGAGCGCGCCAGGCGCCGCCACCCGAAGGCCTGCCACACGAACAACCGTCGCAGCCGGGGATAGCGGACGAGCCCCAGGGTCATCAGGGTCCAGCTGATCACGGTGGCCAGCGCCGCCCCCTGGACGCCGAGCGCCGGCAGCGGGCCCGGCCCGAAGATCAGCAACGGATCCAGGACCCCGTTGACCAGCGCGGCCATCGCCATCATCAACCCCGTGATGCGGGTATTGCCGTGGGCGCGCAGCACGCTGTTGAGCACCCGGGGCACGATCATCGCCGCCGCCCCCAGGTACCAGACGCCCATGTAGTCGTGGATATGCGGCATCAGGGTGGCATCGGCACCGAGCAGGCCGAACAGCGGCTCCAGCGTGGCCAGGCCCAGCAGCGAGACCACCAGCCCGACGCCGACCGCCAGCAGCCCCGCATCGGTGGCTCGCTCGCGCACCGCCTCGTGGTCGCCCTGCCCCAGGCGCCGGGCCACCACCGCCGAGGTGCCGATGCCGAGCCCGATGGCCAGGCTGATCACGGTGAATACCACCGGGAAGGTGAAGGCGACCCCGGCGAGGGGGGCGGTACCGAGCCGCGACACGAACCAGGTATCCACCAGGTTGAAGCTCATCATGGCCAGCATGCCGCCCGCCACGGGCAGCGACTTGCGCAGCAGGGTGACGGCGATGGGGTCGTCGAGCAGCTCGGAGCGGGGTGCGGCGGAAGAGGACGGGGCGGACGGGGAAGACATGGGATCCTCGATGGCAGACGGGCCGGGGATTGTGCCCGTTTCGGGCCCGCCTGCCAAAGGGCTCCGCCGGGCGATCCCGGCGGAGGTTCGGGCGATCAGTCCTCGTCGGCCCGGGGCAGCACCCAGTTCAGGACGATGCCCACCAGGGCGGCCAGGCTGACGCCCTGCAGGGTGAACTGGCCGCCGCCGACCTGCATGCCGCCGATGCCGAAGACCAGGATCAGCGACACCACCACCAGGTTGCGCGGCGCGGTCAGCGGCTTGCCGGCGCGCACCAGGGTGTTCATGCCCACCACCGCGATGGAACCGAACAGCAGCGTCATGATGCCGCCCATCACCGGACCGGGAATGGTCTGCAGCACCGCCCCCAGCTTGCCGAGGAAGGACAGGGCGATGGCGATCACCGCGGCGGTGACCATGACCCAGGGGTTGAAGGCGCGGGTCAGGGTGACCGCCCCGGTCACCTCCGAATAGGTGGTATTGGGCGGGCCGCCGAACAGCGCCGCCGTGCCGGTGGCCAGGCCGTCCCCCAGCAGGGTACGGTGCAGGCCGGGCTTCTCCAGGTAGTTGCGCCGCGTCACCGAGCCGATGGCCACCATGTCGCCGATGTGCTCCACCGCCGGGGCGATGGCCACCGGGATCATGAACAGCACCGCCGCCCAGTGGAAGCTCGGGGCGACGAAGTCGGGCCAGGCCAGCCAGGCGGCGTCGCGCACCGGGGCGAAGTCCACCACGCCCATCAGCACGGCCAGCCCGTAGCCGGTGAGGATGCCGCCCAGGATCGGCACCAGGCGGATCAGGCCACGGCCGAAGACCGCCAGTACCAGGGTCACCAGCAGGCTGGCCATGGACAGCACCATGGCCCGGCCGTAGCCGATGGCCTCGCTGGTCTCGCCGGTGGCCATGTCCACGGCCACCGGGGCCAGGGCCAGGCCGATGACCATGATCACCGGCCCCACCACCACCGGGGGCAGCAGACGATGCAGCCAGCCGGTCCCCTTGAGGCGCACCAGCTGGGAGATCGCCACATAGACCAGGCCGGCGGCCATCAGCCCTCCCAGGGTGGCGGGAATGCCGAAGTTGGCCACCGAGCCCTGGATGGGCGCGATGAAGGCGAAGGACGAGGCCAGGAAGACCGGCACGCTCACCCGGGTCACGCCGTGGAAGACCAGGGTGCCGAGACCCGCCGTGAACAGCGCCACGTTGGGGTCGAGGCCGGTGAGCAGTGGTACCAGCACCAGCGCGCCGAAGGCCACGAAGAGCATCTGGGCGCCGACCACGAGGGTACGCAGCGGAGAATCGGTCGGCGCGGGGACGGCCGCCGTGTGATCAATCATGTCGCAGGCTCCAGGAGGACCAAGGGGAGTGGGGATCGCGCGGCATTCTAGCAGCCTCACCACGCTTTTCGAGGCTTGCGACCCGCCGGGGTGCACCGGCGCCCCACTCCGCCGGTCCCGGCAACCACTAACGCCCGGGCACCCCCTCTCCCTCATCGACGTGAGCCCTGGGGGTCGAAGCCGCGAAATACTCTTCCATGCGAGCCTGCGCCTGGTCACCGAAGAGGATGTCGCAGGCTTCGCGCAGGCCGGGCGAAGTGCGAATGGTCTCCTGCGGAACCACCAGCGAGATCTTGGATCGACGCCGCAGGAAGTCCTCGAGCCGGGTGACCATCTCGCGACGTCGTGTCAGCTTGAGTTCTCCGCGCAGATACTCGGTGCCTTCGATGAGCACCTCGCCCTGCCGAGGGTCCTGACGGATGTCCTCGAGCAGCTCCAGGGCCTGGGTGCCGTAGCGCCGCCAGAGCCGGGTGCTGAGGGGCTCCGAAGCGTGCGAGGCGGTCATGGCGTCCAGGTCCATCAGCCGTGCCTGATGCATGAAGGTGTCGCGAACCGAGGCATCGGGTTCGCCATACCAGCGGTAGTCCGGGAAGGGAAACTCGACCCCTAGCCGGCCGACCTCTTCCACCACCTCCTCGCCGACGTTGAGGCAGTCGGTCAGCTTGCCGCCGAAGATGCTCAGATGGCGAGCCTCGGCGTCGATGTCGATGGCGTGCTTGCGGGACAGATTGAGGAAGTCCCGCTCGCTGCCACTGCGCGGCTTCACCGCCAGGGGCCTGACGCCGCAACGGGTTGCGATGATGTCGGACTCGGTGAGCGGCGTGTCCAGCGCCAGGCGCTTGTTGATGTTGTCGAGCACGAACCCGACGTCCTCCTCGGTCACCCCGACCTCCGGAGTCTCGACCCGCGTATCGGTGGTGCCGATGCAGGTACGGGCCCCCATGGGGATGACGAAAAACAGCCGTCCGTCATCGGCGAAGAAGGCGAGCACCCGGCGCTGGTTAGTCAGGCGCGGCACGATCAGGTGTATGCCCTTGGAGAAGACATGCCGGTGCTCGGTCCGCTGGCCCGATAGCTCGTTGTGCCGGTCGACCCAGGGGCCAGCGGCATTGATCAGCACCTTCGACCGGATCTCGAAGCGACTCCCCCCGATACGATCCTGGACCTCGGTGACCCAGTGCTCCCCCTCTCGCCTGGATCCCAGGGACTCGACGTAGTTGGCGGCCACGGTGCCGAAATCCAGGGCCCCGCGCACGAAATTGAAGACGAAGCGGGCATCGTTGTCGTGCAGATAGGCGTCGGAGTATTCGAAGCCGCCCTGAGCGTCCCCGATCGCGATGATCGGCTCCCGGGCCTTGATGTCGCGGGGGCGGAGGAAGTTGGGGCGGCGCGTGAAGCCACTCCCCATCAGCCAGTACAACCAAGTGCCGGCCCAGGGATACAGCGGGTGATGCCGGAAGCCCTTGTTGATGGTGGTCAGGAAGCGGATCTCCTGTACCGTCGAGGGATAGCTCTTGATCAGATGATTGCGGCTCTTGCAGAGCTTGCGCACCAGGGCGAAGTCGCCGCTTTCCATGTACTTGATGCCACCCCACACCAGGTTGGATGACTGCATGCTGGTGCTGCCGGCGAAGTCGCCGCGGTCGATCAGTGCCACCCGGGCGCCCTTCCCGCTAAGCGCCGCGGCGGCGGACGCCCCATTGATGCCGGCGCCGATGACCAGCACATCGAAGACCCGGTCGGGGAGCTTGTGCAGATTGTTCTGTCGTAGTTGCATCTCTGGCCCTTCTTGGAAGCAAGAGGCCCCGCCCGGTGCATGCCGAGCGGGGCCTGGGTCCCGTTGCGGCAACCGTTCACGCTCGTGTCGTCACCCGCCGACGAGCGGCGGGTGGAGCGGGCCCGCATCGGGCCCGCCCGGGGTCATCCACGCGTGCCGGCGCCCATCCACTCCTCCATCATCTCGTCGTAGGGCACGGTGCGCCCCTGAGGCATCTCGTCATCAAGCTTGGCCTTGGGCGAGCCGGGCTGGGAAAGCCAGTGCTCGGGATCTCGCTCCTCGTTGAGGTCGGGCGCGTAGTCCTCGAAGACCCTCGCCCGAGCCAGGCGTGCCATGATGCTGTCCATGTCCCCGGCCAGGTTGTCGAGCGCCTCCTGGGCCGAGATATCGCCACTGACGGCGGGCGCCAGGTTCTGCCACCAGAGCGGGGCCATGCGCGGGTAGTCCGGCACGTTGGTGGAAGACGGCGTCCACTGAGACTCGTTGGGACTGCGGTAGAACTCGACCAGGCCCCCCAGCTTCGGCGCCATCTCGGTCATCTGCTCGGAGAAGATGTCGGACTTGCGGATCGGCGTGAGGCCGGCCATCAGCTTCTCGAGCGACACGGTCTTGGACACCGTGAACTGGGCGAACAGCCAGGCGGCGGTACGGCGGTCTGCGGGGGTGGAGTCGAAGAAGGTCCAGGAGCCCACGTCCTGATAGCCGACCTTCATGCCCTCCTCCCAGTACGGTCCGGTGGGAGACGGTGCCATGCGCCACTTGGGCGTCCCGTCCGCGTCGGTGACCGGCAGGCCGGGGTCAGTCATGTCGGCGGTGAAGGCCGTGTACCAGAACATCTGCTGGGCGATGTTGCCCTGGGCCGGGACCGGTCCCGCCTCGCCGAAGGTCATGCCACTGGCCTCGGGCGGCGCGAACCGGTCCAGCCAGTCGACCATCTTGGTGACGGCGAACACCGAGGCCGGCGAGTTGGTGGCCCCGCCACGGCTCACGCTGGCGCCTACCGGCTGGCTCTGTTCATTGACCCGGATCCCCCAGTCGTCGACCGGATTGCCGAACGGGACCCCTGGGCTGCCCATGCCCGCCATGGAAAGCCAGGAGTCATGGAAGCGCCACCCCAGCGAGGGGTCGCGACGGCCATAGTCCATATGGCCGTACACCTTCTGGCCGTCGAGTTCACCGACGTGTTCGGTGAAGAACTCGGCGATGTCCTCGTAGGCGGTCCAGTTGGTGGGCACCCCGAGATCGTAGCCGTAGATCTCGCGGAACTGCTCCTGAAGGTCATCGCGCTGGAACCAGTCATAGCGGAACCAGTAGAGGTTGGCGAACTGCTGGTCCGGCAACTGGTAGAGGTTGCCGTCCGGCCCGGTACCGTACTGGAGCCCGATGAAGTCCTCCAGGTCCAGGGTCGGCAGCGTATAGTCCGCCCATTCGTTCTCCATGGCGCGGGAGAGGTTGACGGTGGTGCCGTAGCGGATGTGGGTACCGATGGCATCTGAATCGTTGACGTAGGCGTCGTAGATGTTGCGCCCAGACTGCATCTGAGTCTGCATGTTGTTCACCACATCACCCTCGCCGATGATGTTGTGGGTGACGTCGATGCCGGTCAGCTCGCCGAAGGCCTCGGCGAGCACGTCCCGTTCGTAGATATGGGTCGTCAGGCCCTCGGCGACGGTATTGATCTCCATGCCGCGGAAGGGCTCGGCCGCCTCCGCGAACCACAGCAGTTCCTCGATCTGTTGCTCGCGGGTCAGCGTCGAATCCTGGAAGTGCTCGTCGACGAGGCGTTCGGCGATGGCACGGGCATCATGGTTGTCGGCCTGCAGGGCACCGCTTGCCAGCATGACGCCGGCAGCCAGCAGAGAGAGTCGCATTCTTGTCGGTTTCATATTGACCTCTTCGTTGGTGATCGTTCGTCCTTGAACCTTCGACTCCATGTGCTTTGTGTCAGCCCCAGCGCATCAGGATGAGCATCCAGAGGATGGAGATGCCCAGGGCTAGCCAGAGACTCAGTGGCGTGAACCCCACCACCATCAAGTGGATGTAGGCGGTGGAAAGCAGGCCGATGAACAGGCGATCTCCTCGCGTGGTCGCGATCGGCAGGAAGCCCTTTCGCTCGAGCGAGGGAGAGGTGACTTCCCAGGCTGTCATCCCGGCGAGCATGGCCGCGATGACCGAGAAGAAGATCGCGGTAGGAGTGGTCCAGACCATCCATTCCATGTCATATCCTCCTCAGGTCCGGCCCAGGGCGAAGCCCTTGGCGATGTGGTGGCGGACGAAGTAGACGACGACGATGCCGGGCAGGATAGTGAGCGTGCCGGCGGCAGCCAGTGTGCCCCAGTCGATGCCGGAGGCCCCCTTGGTCTGGGTCATGACCGAGGCGATGGGCTGGGCATCGGTGGCGGTCAGGGTGCTGGCCAGCAGCAACTCGACCCAGGAGAACATGAACAGGAAGAACAGGGTGACGCCGATCCCCGAGCTGATCATGGGAATGAAGATCTTGACGAAGAACTTCGGGAAGCTGTAGCCGTCGATGAAGGCGGTCTCGTCGATCTCCTTCGGTACCCCGCTCATGAAGCCCTCGAGGATCCACACCGCCAGCGGGATGTTGAACAGGCAGTGCGCCAGGGCCACGGCGATATGGGTATCGAAGAGCCCGACCGTGTAGTAAAGCTGGAAGTAAGGCAGCAGGAAGACCGCCGGCGGGGCCATCAGGTTGGTCAAGAGCCAGAAGAAGAGGTGCTTGTCACCGATGAACTGGTAGCGACTGAAGGCGTAGGCCGCCGGCAAGGCCACCACGATGGTGATCGCCATGTTCATCAGCACGTAGGTGATGGAGTTCACGTACCCCATGTACCAGTTCGAATCGGTGAAGATCTTGGCATAGTGCTCGAGGGTGAACGTCTCGGGCCACAGGGTCAGTCCGCCGAGGATCTCGGTATTGGACTGGAAGGACATGTTGAGCAGCCAGTAGATCGGCAGCAGGACGAAGACGATATAGGCCGCCATCAGGCCCCGACGGCGCCATTGGCGACTCGCCGGCCGGGCCTTGCGCCGCCGACGGGCGTCGGCGGCGGCCGCGCTCTTGCGCACGGCTTCGGGGGTAGTGGGAATCGTATCGGTCATCTCAGGCCTCCCCTTCCTTCTTGTTGTCTTTCTGCATGTTCATGATGGCGGTGTAGAACACCCAACTGACGAGCAGGATGATCAGGAAATAGATCAGCGAGAATGCCGCCGATGGCCCGAGATCCTGCTGGCCGATCGCCATGGTGGTCAGCGACTGGCTCAGGAAGGTGGTCGAACTGCCGGGGCCTCCACCGGTGAGAACGAAGGGTTCGGCATAGATCATGAAAGAGTGCATGAAGCGCAGCAGCACCCCGATCACCAGGACATTGGTCAGCTTGGGCAGCTGGATGAAGCGGAAGACGGCCCACTTGGAGGCACGGTCGATCCGTGCAGCCTGGTAGTAGGCGTCAGGGATGGAGCGCAGGCCGCTGTAGCAGAGCAGCGCGATCAGCGGCGTCCAGTGCCAGACATCCATCAGGATGATGGTTACCCAGGCATCCACCGGGCTGGCCGTGATGTTGTAGCCGTACCCCAGCTCACGCAGGCTCCAGCCCATCAGGCCGATATCCCCCCGGGTGAAGATCTGCCAGATGCTGCCCACCACGTTCCAGGGGATCAGCAGCGGCATGGTGACCAGGATCAGCACCGCCGAAGCCTGCCACCCCTTCTTGGGCATGAGCAGGGCGATACCGATGCCCAGGGGCACCTCGATGGCCAGCACTGTCAGCGAAAAGGCGAACTGGCGAAGCACCGCCGCGTGCAACTCGGGGTCGTTGAGCATCTCCTTGAACCACTCGGCGCCGGTGAAGAACCTCGTGTTGGCGTCGAAGACGTCCTGAACCGAGTAGTTGACCACGGTCATCAGGGGGATGATGGCCGAGAAGGCCACCAGCAGCAGCATGGGCAGGATCAACCACCAGGCGCGGTTGTTCTGAACTTTATTCATGATCGATCTCCACGCGGAATTCGTCGACGTACAGGCCGAGGCGTTCGTCGGGGAAACGGAGGTAGGCGCGGCCGACGGGGACGGCCTGGTCCTCCTCGATGCGGGCCTTGAGGGGGGTGTCACCGAGCCTCAGATAGACGATCGAGTAGGTGCCCAGATCCTGGGCATGCTCGACGACCGCCTCCATGCCGCCTTCGACCGGGGCCTCATGGACCTCGACGAACTCGGGCCGAATGCCCAGCTTGACGTTTGTCGAACGGGCGCCCTCGATGGCTCGCCGGACCCCCGGCCCCACACTCAGCTCGGTCTCATCGGCCAATACGCGACCGTCGCGAAACGAAACATCGAAGAAGTTCATACCGGGACTGCCGATGAAATAGCCGACGAAGGTATGGTTCGGCGTCTCGAACAGCTCCCGGGGGGTGCCGAACTGCACTACCTGCCCCTCGTACATCACGGCGATCTTGTCGGCGAAGGTCGAAGCTTCGAGCTGGTCATGGGTCACGTAGACCATGGTGATCTCGAAACGCTGGTGGATCTCCTTCAGCTTGCGGCGCAGCTTCCACTTCAGCTGCGGATCGATCACGGTGAGCGGCTCGTCGAACAGGATCGCCGAGACATCGTCCCGAACCAGCCCGCGACCCATTGACACCTTCTGTTTCTCGTCGGCGGTCAGGTTCTTGGCCTTGCGCTTGAGTTGGGCGGTCAGCTCCAGGACATCGGCCACTTCCATGACCCTCTCGTGCACCCGGGCTTCCGGCGTCTTCACGTTACGCAGCGGGAAGGCGAGGTTGTCGTAGACCGTCATGGTGTCGTAGATGACGGGGAACTGGAAAACCTGGGCGATGTTGCGCCCCTCCGGCGGCAGGGCATTGACCCGCTCGCCGTCGAAGAGCACGTCGCCACTGGAGGGCTCCAGCAGTCCGGAGATGATATTGAGCAGCGTCGACTTGCCGCATCCCGACGGGCCGAGCAGCGCATAGGCACCGCCCTGATGCCAGACGTGATTCATCTCGCGAATGGCATAGTCCTCGGGTGACTTGGGGTCGGAGAGATAGGTGTGGGCCAGGGATTTCAGGGTGATCTCGGCCATGTCAGATGCCTCCCAGGTGGGTCGGGATATGCACCACGGCACCATGCCGGTCGAAGGCATAGACCTTGTGGGTCGGGAAGTAGAGGGTGACGGGCGCGTCGACCCGGAACTCGTGGACGCCCTCGAGATGCACCGTCAGGTGGAAGAGGTCGTTATGGACATGCAGAAAGGTCTCGGAACCACTGATCTCGGCCAGGTCGACGATCATCTTCACGGCGATGTCATCCTCGCTCCGGGGCGTCAGCGAGATATGCGAGGCACGGATACCGAAGCTGTATTCCCCGGGAGGCAGCGAGCGCAGATCCTCGTTCACCGGGAAGTGCAACCGCTTGTCGAAGGTGACCTCGGCCCCGGAGATGATGCCGTCGATGATATTGATCGGCGGCTCAGAGAACATCTCGGCGGTCAGGATGTCCCGGGGACGGTGATAGACGTCCTCGGTGCGGCCGTACTGGAGCAGGCGCCCCTCATGCAGGACCGCGGTGTTGCCGCCCAGCACGAGCGCCTCGGCGGGCTCGGTGGTCGCATAGACGGCGATGCAGTTGCGCTCGGCGAAGACAGCTCGAAGCTCCTCGCGGAATTCCTCACGGAGCTTGTAGTCCAGGTTCACCAAGGGCTCGTCGAAGAGCACGATATCGGCATCCTTGACCAGCGCCCGTCCCATGGCGGTGCGTTGCTGCTGGCCGCCCGAGAGCTCCAGGGGCAGGCGGTCCAGGAAGGGCTCGATATGCAGCATCGCGGCGATCTCGCGGACGCGACGATCGATCTCGCGACGCTCCACCTTGGCCAGCCTGAGGGGGGAGGCGATGTTGTCGTAGACGCTGAGGCTCGGATAGTTGATGAACTGCTGATAGACCATCGAGACGTTGCGCTTGCGCACCGAACGTCCCGTGACATCCTGGCCATCCATCAGCACCCGCCCCCGGGTCGGGACATCCAGTCCCGCCATGAGGCGCATGAGGGAAGTCTTCCCGGACAGGGTGCGCCCGAGCAGGACATTGAACGAACCCGGCCTGAGTTCGAGGTTGACGTCATCGATGTGCGTCTCACCGCCGACCACGCGATCGATGTGTTCGAGGATCAAGGACATACAGTTCTCGGCTGTGTTGTTGTTGACGGTATTCGGAAACTGCTGGGAAGAAGCCTAGCCAGTTTCGCAACCACGCACAAATGTACACAACCGAAAATCCCCGCCGGCTCGCCGACCTACCCCCGATCTACGAGATACACCTTTGTTTTTAATTGTGTTTTTTAACGCATAAAACTTTGGTCGCAGAGCACGAGACACGCTGGGCGATGCGCCAACCACATGCCATCATGATCACCAATGATCGAATTCGAACATTGCAAGGCGTCGGGAAGACGACGATGCACGCCGATGAGTCGAGTTCGCGGCAAGGAACGGCCGGCGGGCTGCCGGCCATCGAGCGGGAGGGAGAGAGGGAGGGAGGGAATTCAGCGGGTGCCGAAGATCTTGTCGCCCGCATCGCCTAGGCCGGGGACGATGTAGCCGTTCTCGTCGAGGTGGTCGTCCACCGCGGCGGTATAGATCTCGATGCCCGGGTAGGCGTCCTGGACCCGCTTGATCCCTTCCGGCGAGGCCACCAGGACGATCACCTTCATGTGCTGGCAGCCGCGATCGCGCAGCATGTCCAGGGTCGCCACCATGGTGCCGCCGGTCGCCAGCATCGGATCGATGACGATGGCCATGCGCTCGTCGAGATCCCCCGCGAACTTGGCGAAATAGGGCACCGGCTCCAGGGTCTCCTCGTCCCGGTAGAGGCCGACCACGCTGATGCGGGCGCTGGGGATCAGGTCGGTGACGCCGTCGAGCATGCCCAGGCCGGCGCGCAGGATGGGCACGATGGTGACCTTCTTTCCCTTGAGTTGCTGCACCGGGATCGGCTCGCCGCTCCAGCCGGTGATCTCCTGGGTCTCCAGCTCCAGGTCCTGGGTCGCCTCGTAGGTCAGCAGCTTGGCCACCTCGCCGGCCAGTTCACGGAAACTCTTGGTGCTGATGCCGGCTTCGCGCATCAACCCCAGCTTGTGCTGGACCAGCGGATGATGGATGGCATGGACACTCATGGGCGGACCTCTTCGGCGGGGGGATTCGTCGGCAAGCATGGACGCACGCGGGGCATGCGTAAAATCGCGCGCTATTCTACCCGCATCCCGCGGCGAGGTTAAGCCGACCCTGCCCGAGGGCACGGTCGGGCATCACGCGGGGGTGGCGGGCAGCTGCCAGTCGATGGTGCCGCGGCCCTGCTCGGCGAGGAAGGCGTTGGCCCGGGAGAAGTGGTGGTTGCCGAAGAAGCCGCGATGGGCCGAGAGCGGCGAGGGATGCGGCGACTCCAGGACCAGATGGCGACGGGTGTCGACCAGGGCCTTCTTCTGGCGGGCATGGCTGCCCCACAACAGGAAGACCGTGGGGCCGGCGTGTTCGTTGACCGCGGCGATGGCCCGGTCGGTGAAGGTTTCCCAGCCCTTGCCCCGGTGGGAGCCGGCATTGCCCTGCTCCACCGTCAGCGAGGTGTTGAGCAGCAATACCCCCTGGCGGGCCCAGTGTTCCAGATTGCCGTGATCGACGGGCGTGAAGCCGACGTCGGCGGCGAGCTCCTTGTAGACGTTGAGCAGGGACGGCGGGATGCGCACCCCGGGCCGCACCGAGAAGCACAACCCGTGAGCCTGGCCGGGACCGTGGTAGGGATCCTGGCCCAGGATCACCACCCGGACCTCGTGCAACGGGGTCAGCTCGAAGGCCCGGAACCAGTGCGAGGAATGCGGGTAGATGACCTTGCGCGCGGCCTTCTCGGCGGCCAGGAAGTCCCGCAGCGCCCGCATGTAGGGCGCCTCGAACTCCGCGCCGAGAACGGCCTGCCAGCTGTCGGGAAGCGGACAGTTCATGGCTCAGCGCTTGACCTGGTCGGCCAGCGGCTCCACGTAGGCCACCCCCATGTCCCAGGGGAACTGGATCCAGCAGTCCTGGGCCACCTCGGTGAGGTACTGATCCACCAGGGGGCGTCCCTCCGGCTTGGCGTAGACGGTGACGAAATGGGCCTTGGGCAGCATCTCCCTCACCTTGCGGGCGGTCTTGCCGGTGTCCACCAGGTCGTCGACGAGCAGCCAGCCGTCGCCGTCATGGTCGACGCCCTTCATCACCTCCAGCTCGCCCTGATCCTTGTGGTCGTAGCTCTTGATGCAGACGGTGTCGATCAGCCGCACGTTGAGCTCCCGGGCGATCAGGGCCGCGGGGATCAAGCCTCCGCGGGTGATGGCGACGATGCCCTGGAAGTCCCGCTCGACCAGGCGGTGGCAGAGCTCGCGGACGTCGCGGTGGAGCTGGTCCCAGGAGACGGTGAAGTGCTGATGGTAGCGATGGGTGCTCATGGCGGTGTCACTCGTCCTCGGTGAAGGCGCAGACGGAGAAGACACTATAGCCCGCCTCGCGGATGCGCCGGGAGCCGCCCAGGTCCGGGAGGTCGACGATGGTGGCGGTCTCCACCACCTGGCCGCCGCTGCGGGTGATCAGCTTGGCCGCGGCCAGCATGGTCCCGCCGGTGGCGATCAGGTCGTCGACCACCAGGATGCGATCCCCCTCGCGGAAGGCGTCGCTGTGCAGCTCCACCTCGGCCTCGCCGTATTCCAGGGTGTAGGTCTCGCTGATGGTCTTGAACGGCAGCTTGCCCTTCTTGCGCACCGGCACGAAGCTGCACCCCAGCTCGTAGGCCAGGGGCGCGCCGACGATGAAGCCCCGGGCGTCGATGGCGGCGATGGCGTCGAGGTCCATCTCCTGGTAGCGGTGCACGAAGCTGTCGATCAGCTTGCGGAAGGCGGCGCTGTTCTGCAGCAGCGGGGTGATGTCGCGGAAGTTGACCCCCGGCTGCGGCCAGTCGGGGACGGTGCGAATCACGGACTTGATGTAGTCGCCGTAGATGCTCATCGGGGAATCTCGTCGGTCGGTGTCAGTCGAGGAACAGGAACTTGGCGCAGAAGATCAGCGCCAGCACCACCACGGCCGGATTCAGGTCGCGGAAGCGACCGGACAGCGCCTTGATGGCCACGTAGCTGATGAAGCCCAGCGCGATGCCCTCGGCGATGGAGAAGGTCAGCGGCATGGCCAAGGCGGCGATCAGCACCGGCGCCGCCTCGGTGGCGTCATGCCAGTCGGCATGGGCCAGGCTGCCGGCCATCAGCACCGCCACGTACAGCAGGGCGCCGGCGGTGGCGTAGGCCGGGATGGAACCGGCCAGGGGCGCAAAGAACAGGCTGATCAGGAAGAGCCCGGCCACCACCACGGCGGTCAGCCCGGTCCGCCCGCCGGAGACGATGCCGGCGGTGGACTCGATGTAGCTGGTCGTGGTGGAGGTCCCCAGGGCGGCACCGGCCATCGAGGCGCCGCTGTCGGCCATCATGGCCCGGCCGATGCGCGGCAGCTTGCCGTCCTTGTCGAGCAGCCCGCCGCGATGGGCGACCCCGATCAGAGTACCGGAGGTATCGAAGAGGTCCACGAACAGGAAGGCGAAGACCACGCTGAACATGGCGATGTCGAAGGCGCCGGCCAGGTCGAGCTGCATCAGCGTCGGCGCGATGGAGGGCGGCATCGAGACGATGCCGCCGAACTCGTTGTGGCCGAACAGGATCGCCAGGACGGTGATGCCGAGGATGCCGATCATCACCGCGCCGGTGACCCGCAGGTGCGCCAGGGCGGTGATCACGAAGAAGCCGAGCAGGGCATAGAGAGCCGAGGGCTCGGAGAGATCGCCCAGGGCCACGTAGGTGGCGGGGTTGGCGACCACGATGTTGGCGTTCTTCAGGGCGATCATGGCCAAGAAGAGCCCGATGCCGGCGGCGATCCCCAGGCGCAGCGACATGGGGATCGAGTTGATGATCCACTCGCGGATGCGGAAGACGCTGAGCAGGAAGAAGGTGAAGCCGGACAGGAAGACCGCCCCCAATGCGGCCTCCCAGCTATAGCCCATGCCCAGCACCACGCCGTAGGTGAAGAAGGCATTGAGCCCCATGCCGGGGGCCAGGGCGATGGGGTAGTTGGCCCACAGGCCCATGATCAGGCAGCCCACCGCCGAGGCCAGGCAGGTCGCCACGAAGACCGCCCCGTAATCCATCCCGGACTCGGACAGGATGCTCGGGTTGACGAAGATGATGTAGGCCATCGTCAGGAAGGTGGTGATCCCGGCGATGAGCTCGGTCTTGATGTCGGTACCGTGCTCGGTGAGCGCGAAGTGTCTGTCGATCAGGCGTGTCAGCATGGGAGTCGTCCTGGGGTGCGCGTTGTCGCGTCCTGGTGCGAGAAAAGCCGCACATGGTAGCGGAAGGCGTCCCGTGATGCGAGACGCCCCGTGCGGCACTATCCCTGTTATATAAGCGGTCGACGGGGCCGGGGGCCAGCCGCCGCACCAACGGAGCCTGAACGCCTCACTCGCCCCGGGCCGCCATGACCCGCTCCACGGTCTCGACGATCGCCTGGGTCTGGGGATCGATCTCGATGTTGACCCGGTCGCCGGGCACGCGATCCACGAGGATGGTCCGGGCCAGGGTCTCGGGGATCAGGTCGACGCAGAAGCGCGGCCCCTGTGTGGCGGTACCCGGCCGCACCTCGCCGATCGTCAGGCTGGCGCCGTCCACCCCGATATAGCCCTTCGCGAACAGGAAGCGCCCCAGGGCATGGGGCAGCTCGAACCACAGGCGACGGTTGTTGGGGGCCTCGTCGAGCTCCACCAGCTCCGCGGTGGCCATGACGTGGCCCGACATCGCATGGCCGCCGATCTCGTCGCCGAAGCGTGCCGCCCGCTCCACGTTGACCCGGTCGCCCACGGCCAGCTCGCCGAGGTTGGTGACCCGCAGGGTCTCGCGCATCAGATCGAAGGCCACCCGCTCGTCGTCGATCGCCGTGACGGTCAGGCAGACGCCGTTGTGGGCCACGGAGGCCCCGATCTCGAGCCCCTCGCGCAGGGGCTCCGGCAGGACCAGCACATGGGTGCGGAACGCCTCCGCTTCCTCGATGGCCACCACCTCCGCGGTACCCTGCACAATGCCTGTGAACATAACGCCTCCTCTGGCTGACGGCCCGCCCGACGGCGGAAAGGCGAACAGTGTAGGAAAGTCGCGATGCCCTCGTCCACGGCATGCCGCCCCGGCACCCCGACCGGCCTCCGGGGAGAGCCCTTGCCCCGCGACAGCAAGATCCACTGATTTTACGGCCCTGACAGTGATTATTGCTGGACATGCGCGACTAGCCTACAAACATGCCCCAAAAGGTTTGACATACGCTCGTTCGAGACCTAGCATTGCGGCACATTTTGAAGGCGCCGATTTGAACCCGGATTGCGGGCGCCGACGTCGCGAGGCTTGCCAGTCGCGTGATGTGAAGTGCAGCTAAAAGGGTGTGTCCAGCGTTGATGGCCACCCGTCAGGGTGGCCTTTTTTTTGGCCGCCCGACTGACCGCCCGCCCCCGGCCGGCGCCACCTCGGTGGCCCAGATGATTCGACTGCAAAACGTATCCAAGACCTACTACCCCAGGGGCAAGAGCGCCGGCGTCGAGGCGCTCAAGGCCGTCGACCTGCACGTGCCCAAGGGACAGATCCACGGCGTCATCGGCCTGTCCGGCGCCGGCAAGTCCACCCTGATCCGCTGCGTCAACCTGCTCGAGCGCCCCACCACCGGAACCGTCACCGTGGACGGCCAGGAACTCACCGGGCTGTCCGGGGACGCGCTCAACCAGGCGCGGCACCGCATCGGGATGATCTTCCAGCACTTCAACCTGCTCACCTCGCGGACGGTATACGCCAACGTCGCCCTGCCGCTGGAGCTGATGGGCCTGAAGACCGACGAGATCCGCGAGCGGGTCACCCCCCTGCTGGAGCTCGACCGCCTGGCCGACAAGGCCCGCCACTACCCGGCCCAGCTGTCCGGCGGCCAGAAGCAGCGGGTCGCCATCGCCCGGGCCCTGGCCAGCCGCCCCCGGGTACTGCTGTGCGACGAGGCCACCTCGGCCCTGGACCCGCACACGACCGGCGCCATCCTCGAACTGCTCCAGGACATCAACCAGAAGCTGGGGCTGACCATCCTGCTGATCACCCACGAGATGGAGGTGGTCAAGACCATCTGCCACCGGGTCAGCCTGATCTCCGGCGGCGAGCTGGTCGAGGAAGCCGAGGTCGGCGACTTCTTCACCGCCCCGCGCACCCGACTCGGCCGCGACTTCCTCAACGACTTCCTGGAGCTCGAACCGCCCCGCGCCCTGATCGAACGCCTCGAGGAGGCGCCGGGGGAGCACAGCCACCCGGTGGTGCGCCTGGCCTTCTCCGGCGATGCCGTCTCCACGCCACTGGTCTCCCGGCTGGCCAGGGAATGCGGCATCGACGTCAGCATCCTCCAGGCCAAGGTGGAGTCGATCCAGGACCGCACCCTGGGGCTGATGATCGCCGAACTCATGGGCGACGCGGAGGACACCCGCCGCGCCCTGGCCTATCTGGAAACCCACGACCTGCAGGTGGAGGTGCTCGGCCATGTCCGGCGCGATGCTTGAACTGATCCTCGAGGCCACCCTCGACACTCTCTACATGGTGGCGGTTTCCGGGCTGATCTCGGCGGCCCTGGGCATCCCCCTCGGGGTACTGCTCTACGTGACCCGGCCGCGGCAGATCCTCGAGCAGCCGGCGCTCAACGGCGTGCTCGGCGTGATCACCAACATCGGGCGCTCGGTGCCCTTCATCATCCTGATGGTCGCCATCATCCCCTTCACCCGCGCACTGGTGGGTTCCTCGATCGGCACCAACGCCGCCGTCGTGCCGCTGACCATCGCCGCCATCCCCTTCGTGGCGCGGCTGGTGGAAGGGGCGCTGAACGAGATCTCGCCGGGACTGGTCGAGGCCGCCCAGTCCATGGGCGCCACCCCCTGGCAGATCATCACCAAGGTGCTGCTGCCGGAGGCGCGGGGCGGCATCTTCACCGCCCTGACCGTGACCATCGTCACCCTGGTCAGCTACTCGGCCATGGCCGGGGCGGTGGGCGGCGGCGGCCTCGGCGACCTGGGCATCCGCTACGGCTACAATCGCTTCAACCCCACCATCATGCTGATCACCGTGGTGATCCTGGTGGTCATGGTGCAGGGCTTCCAGAGCCTGGGGGACTACCTGGTGCGCAAGAGCGACCACAAGTGACGCTATCGCATTAATAACCAGAAAGAATTACACACACCGCAGTTATTCCTTTAAGATCGTACCACGATCATCACGACCGTCTCGACAGGGAGATATGGACATGCGCAGCATCCTGATCGGCGGCCTGGCCGCCTCCGCCCTCACCCTGGCCGCCGGCCAGGCCAGTGCCGATGAACACGGCCTCAAGGTGGGCACCGTGGCCGGCCCCGAGACCGACGTCATGCAGGTCGCGGTGGACATCGCCGAGCGCGAGTACGGCCTGGACATCGAGATCGTCGAGTTCACCGACTACGTCACCCCCAATGCCGCCCTGGCCGACGGCAGCCTGGACGCCAACGCCTACCAGCACGAGCCCTACATGCAGTCCATGGTCGAGGATCGCGGCTACGACTTCGCCATCGCCGGCCGTACCTTCGTCTATCCGATCGGCGCCTATTCCGAGAAGTACGACAGCCTCGAGGCACTGCCGGACGGGGCCACCATCGCCCTGCCCAACGACCCGACCAACGAGGGCCGCTCGCTGATCCTGCTGCACAACGCGGGCCTGATCACCCTGGCCGATCCCGAGAACCTGGAGGCCACGCCGCTGGACATCGTCGAGAACCCGCACGACTTCGATTTCCGCGAGATCGAGGCCGCCCAGCTGCCCCGGGTACTGCCCGACGTGGACATGGCCTTCATCAACAACACCTTTGCCCAGCCGGCCGGCCTGAGCCTGGACGACGCCCTGGTGAAGGAAGGTCCCGAATCCCCGTACGTGAACATCATCGCGGTGCGCGCCGGCGACGAGGACCGCGAGGCCATCCGGCAACTGGTCGATGCCTACCAGCGCGAGGAGGTCGCCGCCAAGGCGGAGGAGCTGTTCAAGGGGGCGGCTGTTCCCGGCTGGGAGTGAGGGCCGACGGACAGGCGACCAGGCTCGTGACGCCTCTCCGCCCCCCTCTTCAGCAAGAACTCCGGGGCCGGCGCGATGCCGGCCCCGGGCCGTTGAAGGAGACGACATGACTCACTCGCCCGACTACGCCCTGCTCGGCCGCCAACTGGACGCCCTGCTCGATACTCGGGACTGGCTGACCAACAGCGCCCAGACCTGTGCCTTCCTGATGCAGGAAGTGCCGGGGCTGAACTGGGCGGGCTTCTACCTGCAGCGGGAACCGGAGGTGCTGTCCCTCGGGCCCTTCCAGGGCAAGCCCGCCTGCCACCCCATTCCCTTCGCCAAGGGCGTGTGCGGCGCCGCGGCGCGCCGCCGCCAGACCCAGCGGATCGAGGACGTGCATGCCATCGACGACCACATCGCCTGCGACGCCGCTTCCCGCTCCGAACTGGTGGTGCCGGTGATCGTGAACGACCGCCTGTGGGGCGTGCTCGATCTGGACAGCCCCGAGCATGGCCGCTTCACCCCGACCGACCAGGCCGGTATCGAGTCCCTGGTCCGCGTCTTCATCGCACGCACCGACCTGGACTGACGGCGATGCCCCCTCGGGAGCAGGCAGGCCCTCAGCCCACCAGCCCGTGCCGGCGAAACCATCGCGCGGCATGGGCCTGGACCTCCTCCAGGGTACCGGACTCCTCGAAGAGATGGGTGGCGCCCGGCACCACGATCAACTCGCAGTCCCCGGGGATCCGCTCGCGGGCCTGCTCGTTGAGCTCGAGCACCTGATAATCCCGCTCACCGACCAGCAGCAGCGTCGAGACGTGCACCCGGTCGAGCGCCTCCCCCGCCAGGTCCGGCCGACCGCCTCGGGAGACCACGGTGACCACCCGGTCCGGCCGCTCGGCGGCGGCGACCAGGGCGGCGGCCGCCCCCGTACTGGCCCCGAACAGCCCGATCCGCAGCTCCCGGGTCTCGGGCGCCTCGGCGACCCAATCCACGGCACCGGTCAGCCGCCGTGAGATCAACGGAATGTCGAAACGCAACCGGCGGGTGCGCTCGTCCACCACGTTCTCCTCGGGGGTGAGCAGGTCGAACAGCAGGGTCGCCATGCCCTGGTCGGCGAGGTAGGCGGCCACCTGGCGATTGCGTACGCTGAACCGGCTGCTGCCGCTGCCATGGGCGAAGACGACGATCCCGGCGGCCTGCGCGGGACGGGTCAGGTCACCCTCCAGGATGGCGTCGCCCGTCTCGATGCGAAACGACTGACTGGTATGCGTCATGGCCCCTCCCCCTGGCGATATCGCGGCCCTCACCCGGGGCCGCCCTCTCCCTTCAAACTAGCCAGCGCAGGGAGAGACGTTCAACCAGAGACGCCATATCGACGGGCGATCGCCGGAGCATGGCTCGGCGATACGCCCCAGCCGCCGCGGCTGCCAAGGAGCCGGCAACGCATCACCGCCGGATCGTCGCGGAAGGGGCACCGAATGCAAAGCGCCCCGAGCCGGCTGGCATCGGGGCGCTTCGGGAAGCTGGTAGGACCAAGCGGATTTGAACCGCTGACCTCCACGATGTCAACGTGGCGCTCTAACCAACTGAGCTATGGTCCTGAAGCGGGGGTCGCGAGGCCATTGGTAGGACCAGGCGGATTTGAACCGCCGACCTCCACGATGTCAACGTGGCGCTCTAACCAACTGAGCTATGGTCCTGCCTCATGGCAGACAGCGAGAATTCTGGTAGGACCAGGCGGATTTGAACCGCCGACCTCCACGATGTCAACGTGGCGCTCTAACCAACTGAGCTATGGTCCTGCGTCCTGTCGCTGCTTGCCTCGACAACGGGTGCACATTCTACCCAAGCCGCCGGGGAATGCAACCCTTATTTTCCCCGGCGACCGCGCCAAGCCGCCTAGTATCAGGAACTTGGGGCCTCGCCTGCGGGAGTGGAGCGTACCCGTGCGACGGCTTCCAGCCAGCCCCGGTAGAGGCGCTCGCGCTCGTCGTCCGCCATGCCCGGCCGGAAGCTGCTGCCGCACCGCCACAGGGACGCGATCTCGTCGAGATCACGGTACCAGCCGAGGCGCAGGCCGGCCAGGTAGGCCGCCCCCAGGGCGGTGGTCTCCAGCACCTCGGGGCGATCGACCCGGACCCCCAGCATGTCGGACAGGAACTGCATGACCCAGTTGTTGGCGACCATGCCGCCATCGACCCTCAGGGTACCCGGGGGGGTGCTCATGTCATCGCTCATGCATACCTGCAGGTCACGGGTCTGATAGCAGACCGCCTGCAGGCCGGCGGCGACGATATCGGCGATGCCCGTGTCACGGGTCAGGCCGAGGATCGCGCCCCGGGCCTTGGGATCCCAGTGGGGGGCTCCCAGGCCGGTGAAGGCCGGCACCAGGTAGACGCTGTGTCCGCTGGAGGTCTCGCTGGCCAGGGACTCGGTCTCGGCGGCATCGGCGAACAGCTTGAGCCCGTCGCGCAGCCACTGCACCGTGGCCCCGGCGACGAAGATGCTGCCCTCCATGGCGTAGGTCGGCACGCCGTTCAGGCGATAGCCCACGGTGGTCAGCAGGCGATTGCGGGATACCTCCGCCTGCTCGCCCGTGTTGACGATCATGAAGCACCCGGTGCCATAGGTGCTCTTCCCCATGCCGGGCGTGAAACAGGCCTGCCCCACCAGGGCCGCCTGCTGGTCCCCCGCCACGCCGGCGATGGGCAGCTCGACGCCCAGGACGTCCGCCCGCGACCGACCGAAGTCGTCGCTGGAATCCTTGACCTCCGGGAGCACGCTGGCCGGAATGCCGAAGAGATCGAGCAGCTCCGGGTCCCAGCGCTGCTCGTGGATATCGAACAGCGCGGTGCGCGAGGCATTGGTGGCATCGGTGGCATGCACCCGGCCGCCGGTGAGGCGCCAGATCAGGAAGGAATCGACGGTGCCGAAGGCCAGCTCGCCGCGCTCGGCCCGCTCCCGCGCGCCCTCGACGTGGTCGAGCAGCCAGGCGAGCTTGGTCGCCGAGAAGTAGGGATCGATCAGCAGGCCGGTGCGGGACTGGACCAGCTCGGTGTGTCCCGCGTCGCGCAGCGACTGGCAGGTCTCGGCGGTCCGGCGATCCTGCCAGACGATGGCGTTGTGGAGCGGCTCCCCGCTGACGCGATCCCACAGCAGGGTGGTCTCCCGCTGGTTGGTGATGCCGATGCCGGCGATGTCTTCCGCGGCCACCTCCTGCCGGCCAAGCACCTCGCGACAGGTCTCCACCACCGTGTTCCAGATGGCTTCGGGATCATGCTCCACCCAGCCATCGGCGGGAAACTGCTGGGGAAACTCGCGCTGGGCGATGGCGACGCTGTGACCCTCGCGATCGAAGAGGATGGCGCGGGAACTGGTGGTGCCCTGGTCGATGGCAAGCAGGTAAGAAGCCATGGGAAGCATCCTGATGTTGTTGGAATGACAGAGCCGTTTCGCTTGTGCAACGAAAATGTTCATTTACGATCATAAAGACTACGCGAGTCGCCTGGACCTCACAATTGGCACCAGCCTGACGATTCCTCGACTTTCGTCTAACCAGGAGACGCCGAACTCACCCTGCAGCCCGGGACGGGATGACGTAGAATCTTCAGGATCAAGGAGCTAGCATGAATCCACAGCAACGCCAGGAAAGCATCGTCGAGCTGGTTCGCCGTCAGGGCTATGCCAGCATCGAACAGCTCACCGCGCATTTCGCGGTCACGCCCCAGACCATCCGCCGCGACCTCAACCGGCTCTCCAGCGAGGGCCACCTGCGTCGCGTGCACGGCGGCGCCGGCCTCGAGTCCAGCACCGTCAACACCGCCTATGCGATGCGCAAGACCCTCAACCTGGAAGCCAAGCAACGCATCGCCGCCGAGCTCGCACGCCATGTGCCCGACCATGCGTCGCTGTTCATCAACATCGGCACCAGCAACGAGATCGTGGCCGAGGCCCTGCTGGACCATCATGGCCTGGAGGTGATCACCAACAACCTCAACGTGGCGGCCATCCTCCAGCGCAAGGAGGACTTCAACGTCATCGTCGCCGGCGGGCAGGTTCGCCCCCGGGACGGCGGCATCATCGGCGAGGCCACGATCGACTTCATCAACCAGTTCAGGGTCGACTTCGGCATCATCGGCATCAGCGGCATCGACGAGGACGGCTCGCTGCTCGAGTTCGACTACCAGGAAGTCCGGGTGGCCCAGGCCATCATCCACAACTCCCGTCAGGTCTACCTGGTCGCCGATCATTCCAAGTTCCAGCGCAATCCGGTGGTACGCCAGGGCAATCTCGCCCAGCTCGATGCCCTCTTCACCGACCGCCGCCCCTCCGAGGGGATCATGCGCATCCTCGACCAGCACGACGTCGCCCTGCATATCGCCTGACCCCCTTCTCCCTCTCGCCTGGCCGCCCCGTCCCGGGGCGCGTCATCGGATGTTCACTTGATGTTCGAATTCCATTACTCTATTTTCGTTTTCAAACATTCCGTGATCATCCACACACATGCCGGCATGCGTGCCGGCCGGAGCATTCCATGGCGACATCTTCCGACCTCCTGGACCTCTTCGTGATCGGTGGCGGCATCAACGGCGCCGGCATCGCCGCCGACGCCGCCGGACGCGGCCTGTCGGTCGGGCTCTGCGAGCAGGCCGACCTGGCCAGCGCCACGTCCTCGGCGAGCAGCAAGCTGATCCACGGAGGGCTGCGCTACCTCGAGCACTACGAATTCCGCCTGGTCCGCGAGGCGCTGCGCGAGCGCGAGGTGCTGCTGGCCAAGGCACCGCACATCATCTGGCCGCTGCGCTTCATCCTGCCGCACCGCGCCCACCTGCGTCCGGGCTGGATGCTGCGCGCCGGCCTCTTCCTCTATGACCATCTCAGCAAGCGTCAGCGTCTGCCGGGCTCTCGAGGCCTCAAGCTGACGCCCGCCCAGGGCCTCTCCCCGGACATCGCCAAGGGCTTCGAGTATTCCGACTGCTGGGTGGACGACGCCCGCCTGGTGGTGCTCAATGCCCTCCATGCGCGGCAGCACGGCGCCGAGATCCTGGTTCGCACGCGCTGTGTCGACGCTCGTGAGGTCGAGGGCCATTGGGTGATCGAGCTCGAGGACACCGACACCGGACAGCGCTTCAGCCGCCGGGCCCGAGCCCTGGTCAATGCCGCCGGCCCCTGGGTGGAGACGGTGGTCAAGGGCCAGGCCCATCGCCGATCCCGCTACGGCGTGCGCATGATCCAGGGCAGCCATCTGATCGTGCCCCGACGCAACAACGACGATCGCGCCTTCATCCTGCAGAACACCGACAAGCGCATCGTCTTCGTGCTGCCCTACGAGGAGGACTTCAGCCTCATCGGCACCACCGACCGCCGCTACGAGGGCGACCCCTCCCGGGTCGAGGCTACCGAGGAGGAGATCGACTACCTGCTGTCCGTGGTCAACGACCATTTCCGCACTCCCCTGACTCGGGAGGACGTCATCCGCACCTTCGCCGGCGTCCGCCCACTGTGCGACGACGAATCCGCCGACCCCTCGGCGATGACCCGCGACTACACCCTGGACCTCGACACCCGGGGCGCGCCGCTGTTGTCCGTGTTCGGCGGCAAGATCACCACCTACCGCAAGCTCGCCGAGGCGGCGCTGGCCGATCTGGCGCCGCACCTGCCCGGCATGCAGGGCCCCTGGACCGCCGAGGCGCCCCTGCCCGGCGGCGACATCGGCGACCAGGAACACTTCCGCGAGCGCCTGATGGCCGACTATCCCTTCCTCTCGCCGGCCCAGGCCAGGCGCTACGCCCGGAGCTACGGCTCGCTCTGCCTGCGCTTCCTGGAGGGCAAGACCACCCGGGCCGCGATGGGCGAGGACTTCGGCGCCGGCCTGACCGCCGCCGAAGTGGACTACCTGATGGCTCATGAGTGGGCCCGAACCCCCGAGGACGTCCTGTGGCGTCGCACCAAGCTGTCGCTGCGGCTCACCGAGGCCCAGGTCACGCGGCTGGGCGCCTACATGGGCACGCATCGGCAGGCCCTGGCCGGCTAGCCTTCCTGCCCGCCAGTCGAGGCCGCCCGGTGTGTCTCCGGACGGCCTTTGTTGCTGCATTTCGTTGCGCTGCGACAAAGGATAGCCAAATGCCATCCACTGGACCCCGCAAGACAATCTTCGCTAAATCCTGGTAATCCAGCAGAAATATACGACTAAAGTGGAGTATCGTCTTTTTTTCGCAGCGCTACGATTAACGGGGAAATCGTAGCGCTACGAAAGAAGAGCGCATCGACTTTCACCAAGACAACAACGAACCTCTCACCGGGATCAGATCATGCCAAGAACCTTCCAGCTCGCCCCCCTTGCCGCCGCCGTCTCCCTGCTCTCCCTGGGCGGCACAGCCTTAGCCGACGAGGCCAGCATCGAGGAACGCCTGGCCGAGCTCGAGGCCCGCGTCGCTCAGGCCGAGGCTCGCGCTCAGAGCGCCGAGGCCCGCTCCGCCAGCCTCGAGGCCGAACAGGGCGAGGACCACGAAGCCCGCCTCGCCGCCCTGGAAGAGCAGGCCGAGAACGGCGACGGCTTCTCCTTCAACGCCTATGCCCGTTCCGGCCTGCATATCGGCGACGAGGGCAAGAGCATCCCAGGCGGCCCCTACGTCACGCCGGCCGGCTCCGTCGGCGGCGCCGTGGGCCGGCTCGGCAACGAGCCGGACACCTACGTCCACGCCCGTCTGAGCCATGACAAGACCCATGACAACGGCGCCCACTCCCGCTTCCAGGTCTCCTTCGCGGATTCCCAGACCACCAGCAACGACTGGACCGCCTCCGAGTCCAACCTGAACATCCGCCAGGTGTTCGTGGAGCTGTCCGACCTGCCGGGCTTCGAGGGCGGCGCCCTCGAAGACGCCACCTTCTGGGCCGGCAAGCGCCTCGACCGCAACAACTACGACATCCACTGGATCGACAGCGACGTCTACAAGCTGGCCGGCCTGGGCGCCGGGATCTACGATGTCCAGCTCGGCGAGGACTGGAAATCCAACTTCACCGTCTACGGTCGCAGCTTCGATGACTTCACCGTGGAAACCACCAGTGGCACCACCAGCGACGACACCGACAGCTTCATCGTCAGCGCCAACAACTACGTGGGCGACTGGCAGTTCCTGGTGAGCGGCATCTCTGCAGCGGACAACAATCAGCGCATGACCGACCAGGGCGACACCGCCGCCGAGGACGGTCTCCACGGCCTGGTGGCCTACCATGGCGACAGCTTCTTCGGCCTCGGCGAGGGGAACTTCAAGGTCGCCCTGCTGCATGGCCAGGGCCTCGGCGCCGAGGTCAAGCAGATCGGCGCCAATGGCGACCTGCTCGAGGACGCCCAGGCCACCCGCCTGGCCGTCTACGGCACCACCTACCTGACTCCGAACTGGCGCATCGCTCCCTCCATCCTGGCCGAGACCAGCGAGGATCGCTTCGTCGAGGGCGACGACTACCAGTGGGTCTCCTTCAACGCCCGCCTCGCCAACGAGCTCACCGAGCACTTCGAGATGCAGTACGAGGCGAGCTACATGGACATGGACCTGGATCCCCAGGGCTACAAGGGCCGCACCGCGGTCGACGGCGCCTACACCAAGTTCACCATCGCCCCGACCCTCAAGCCCGAGGTGGGCGGCTTCTGGAAGCGTCCGGAGCTGCGGCTGTTCGCGTCCTATTCGGACTGGGACAGCGAACTCAACGACTTCTCCACCACGGATGACTTCGGCAGCGAAGGCTTCGCCGGCGGCCAGTGGAGCTTCGGCGTCCAGGCCGAAACCTGGTTCTGATCGGCCATGGGGGCGCGCCATGACGGCTGCGCCCCGGACTCGCATGCGTTTCGAACTAGCCCCATGCGCCTCGGCGGATGGGGCCTTTTTCATCCTCGACGCGCCATGGACGCAGGCTCGCAAGGGTATGATAGGATTCTAAAATGACCGATCCGCCTTCCGGGGCACGAGATCACCGTCCCTTCCCCCTCGCCAACCTCGAGCATCGACCATGAGCATCCAGCAGCGTACCCGGCGCAGCACCAAGCGGGTGACCATGACGGACGTGGCCAAGCTGTCCGGCGTGTCGGCCAGCACGGTCTCGCTCTACCTGCGTCGCCCGGACGAGGTATCCGACACCCTGGGACGACGCATCCAGGACGCCATCGATACCCTGGGCTATGTCCCCAACCTGATGGCGGGTGCCCTGGCCGCCGCCAAGACCCGGGTGATCGGGGTCGTGGTGCCGTCCATGGTCAACTCCATGTTCGCCTCCACCGTCAGCCGCATGCAGATGGCCCTGAGCCGCCAGGGCTACCAGCTGCTGCTGGGCCACAGCGAATACTCCCAAGACCAGGAGGAGTCCCTGGTCCGCACCTTCATGTCCTGGTCCCCCAGCGCCATGGTGCTTACCGGCCTGCAGCATACCCGCGAGACCCGACGGATCCTCGCCAGCTCGTCGATGCCGGTGGTGGAGATGTGGGAGCTGGGCTCCAACGCCCTGGACACCATGGTGGGCTTCTCCCACGAGGAGGTGGGCCGTGCCCAGGCCCGCCACCTCCTCGACGCCGGCTGTCGCCGGCTGGCCTTCATCGGCGCCCGGCTGAGCATCGACAACCGCGCCCAGCTGCGTGCCGAGGGTGTCAAGGCGACCTGTCGCGACCGCCTGGGGGACGGTCGCTGCCATGTCGTCGATACCGGCACCGGGCGCATGGCCGAGGCGGCGCGCCGGGCCTTCGCCGAGTTGCTCGCCGAACATCCCGACGTGGACGGCATCGTCTTCTCGAACGATGTGCTGGCCCTGGGCGCCATCAGCCAGGCCCAGGCCCAGGGCATCCGTATCCCGGAGGACATCGCCCTGGTGGGCTTCGGCGACATGGACTTCAGCAACTGCTGCTTGCCGGCGATCTCCACCGTGCGCCCGCCCCGGGAGGAGATCGGCGACCGGATCGCCGCCAGCCTGCTCGAGCGCTTCCAGGGCCATCGCGTGGAACCGGTGATCGACCTGGGCTTCGAGCTGCTGGAGCGCGAGAGCTCGCTGCGGCCGGTCCGCCTGGCCCGGCCCTGAACGATGACGAGGCGCCAGGTGGCGCCTCGTTCATCGAGTTCACGAGACCTGCCGAGGGATCACATCCCTCTCAGGCCCGAGAGGCAGAGGCTGACACCGGACCCCAGCAGCAGCACGAAGGCCACCCGGCGAATGCTGCGCGCCGACAGGGGCGGCGGGTACTGGCGGCCCAGCCAGGTGAACAGCAGCACCACCGGAATCGACAGCCCGGCCAGCACCAGGACGTCCAGGGTGATGTCCCCCTGCACGCCGACGATCAGCAGGCGCTGGAGGCAGTTGATGGCGAAGATCAGCAGCAGGCAGTCGCGAATCGCGGCATGGCTCAAGGGCTGGCGATACAGGTGAAAGACCAGCGGCGGCCCCGAGGTGGAGAACATCCCGCCCATGAAGCCCGAGAGCCCGCCGAACAGGGCGAAGGTCCAGCGGGGCGAGCGGCTACGCCGCGGCTTGGGATGGCGTACCAGCATCATGCTGCTGACGATGATGGCCACGCCCAGGATGACCTGCAGCCAACCCACGTAGTCACCGCTCAGGGCGTTCAGCGCCCAGACTCCGAGGAAGACCGTGACCAGCCCGCTCAAGGTGCTGAGCAGCACGACCTGGCGATCCAGGTTAGCGCGCTTGCGCCAGAGCGCCACCACGCAGTTGAACAGGCTGAGGATGCTGATCAGGATGGCGCCCAACGCTACCGGGGCGATGCCGAGCAGCACCACCCCGGCCATGAAGATCAGCCCGAAGGCGAAGCCGGTGATGGTCTGGGCATAGGTCGCCAATGCCACCACCAGCAGCAGCGGCAGATACGCCAGAAGCTCCATCAGTCGCGACCCGGGACGTTCTCGAAGAGCTCGCGCCATGCGCTGCCCTGGCGAAAGAAGACCGGCGGGCGACCGTCCGGCGCGTTCACCGTCAAGCGACGCCCTCCCTCCTCCACGACGCCGCTCCACAGATGGACCCAGGTCTCGCCGGCCGGCAGGTAGACCTCGCGGGCCGCGACCCCCTCCTCGACCACCGGGGCCACCATCAGGTCCGGGCCGTAGAGGTACTGTGTCTGGATGCCATGGGCCTCGGGGTCGTCCTCGAAGTGCAGGAAGAGCGCACGCTGCACCGGGATGCCCAGCTCGGCCCCCTCCTCGACCAGTGCCCGGAGGTAAGGCGACAGGTGGCGGTAGACCCGGCTCATGTGGGCCAGGTGCTCGGTCAGTTCGGCGCTGTCGAACCACTGCAGGTTGTCAGTGGGACGGTTGCACTCGTGGGTGCGCATCACCGGGGTGAAGGCGGCCAGGTCGACCCAGCGCTTGAACAGCTCGGCGGTGCGCACGTTACCGAACAGGCTCGTGTAGCCGCCGATGTCGCTGTGGTGGAAGGCGTTGCCCAGAAGCCCCGAGGACAGGGCGGCGGTGATCACGGTGCCGATGCCGTCGTGGCGGGAGAAGTCCACCGACTGGTCGCCGCCCCACAGCAGCGGACAATGGGCCTGGACCCCGGTGTAGCCGGCACGCATGAAGAAGGTCGCCTCCGCGGTCTTGCCGCGCTCGGCGACGGCCTCGGCGTTGACCCTGGCCCAGCGGGTCGGCCAGCGGTTGTGCTCGACCTCCGCCGAGACGCCGTTGGCCAGCGTCACGTCCACCGGGAGGTACTCGCCGAAGTCGGCCATCCAACCGCTGAGGCCGATGTCGAGCATGTTGGCCTTGAGGATGGTGTCCTTGAACCAGGCGCATGCCTCGGGATGGGTGAAGTCCACCACCCCGCAATGGAACTCGCCGAAGTCCACGATCGCCGCCTCGCCCCGGCCGTCGGTGGCCAGGTAGCCATGGTCCCGGGCCACCGGGTAGAGCTCGCCGTCCACACAGAGGTAGGGGTTCACGTAGCCCAGGAAGCGAATGCCGCGCGATTCGAGTTCGCGGCACCAGCCCGCCAGGTCCGGATAGCGGCTCTCGGAGGCCTGCCAGTCCCAGAACAGCCGGGCGCCGAAGCTGGTCTCGCGGATGCCCGCCCAGTCCTCACACCACAGCGCGGAGACCGCCATGTCGGCGGCCAGCGCCTGCTCGAGCTTTTCTTCCGCATGGGCCTTGCCCCGCTTGAGGCCCAGGATCACGCCCTCGTAGACCCAGTCGGGGAGCCTGGGCTGGTGACCGAACCGGGCGGCGAGGGTCTCGACCAGGCCCAGGTAGCTGGGCGCGGCGAACAGCTCGAGCCGCTCCGGCACCGCCCAGACCTGCAGCTCGTGGAAGCCGTCATGCCGGAAGTCGAAGTCGGCGTAGCTGCTGGTCTCCAGGTGACAGGCGTAGTAGCGGGAGGACAGGAAGGTCGGCTGCGGATAGTTGGTGTGGTAGTAGTTTCCACCGGCGCGGTTCTCCAAGTCGGAACGCCAGGTCACGTAGGTGCTCTTGTCGCGGCCCACGCCGGGCTCGGAGGTCCACAGCGGGAAGTGACGGCCGCGCAGGTCCAGGTAGGACATCTGCTCGCCGCAGCCCCAGACCCGCTCGTCGCGCTCGGCGGCCAGTCGCCACCAGGTACGATTGATGCCCGGTGCGGCGTAACGGGTGGTCAGGCAAGCGCCATCCCGGGTCGTTTCCAGACGGAGTTCCAGCTGCAGCTCGTCCTCGGCATGGCGTCGGAAGGCCAGTCGATGGGCCTCGCCATCCTGCAGCACGTCCAGGTGCGTCAAGGGTTCGCGGGCCTCGAGATAGTCCTCGATGTCGAAGTTGCCGCGGTACATGTCGAACCTGGCCTGGCCGCGTCCGACGAAGACCGCCGGGGCGTCGGAGCCATGACGAAACAGCAGGGAGTCGCCGAGGTAGACGCTGACGGCGTGCGACTCAGTGATGACGCGGATCATGATGGTGTCCCGTTGATGATGAGAAGAAGAGAGTCAAGGAGATCCGGGGAAGCAACGCCTCCCCGGGTAAGCGAGGCTCAGTTGAGCGTCAGGCCGGCATCGACCACGAAGTTTTGGCCGGTGCAGCCGCGGCTCTCCGCGGAGCCCAGGAAGAGCGCCATGCGAGCCACGTCGTCCGCCTCCAGACGGAACTTCAGGGCCTGCTGGTCCAGGAAGCGCTGGTTGAGCTCCGGGGTCAGCCACAGGCGCTCCTGGCGCTCGGTGCGAATGGCACCGGGGACCAGGGAGTTGACCCGGACACCATGCACGCCGATCTCCTGGGCCAGGGTACGAGTCAGGCCGTTGATGGCGGCCTTGGCGGTGGTGTAGCCCACCATGCCGGGGCGACCGCGCATCCAGGAGATCGAGCCGAGGTTGATGATGCTGCCCTCCCCGCGCCGCTTCATGGAGGGCAGTACCGCCTGGGTGGCGAAGACGTGGTGGCGCAGGTTGATGGCCTGGCAGTTGTCCCAGTACTCGGGGGTCAGCTCCTCCAGGGCATGGCGGTCGTCGAGGCCGGCGTTGTTGATCAGTACGTCGATGGGCGCGAGCTCGCGCTCCACCTCGGCGATCACCGCCTGCAGCCGCTCGATGTCGCGGATGTCGCACTCGTGGAAGCGCACCTCCGCCGGGGCCAGCTCGGCCACCAGCGCCTCGGAGGCGGCGGCATCGATGTCGACGAAGGCCACCCGGGCCCCCTGGCCGGCGAAGGCCCGGACCAGGGCGGCCCCGATACCGGAGCCGCCGCCGGAGATGAACACCGTCTTGCCCTGGAGAGAGTGGTACTGAACCTGGGGCTGTTCGCTCATGGTCTCGCCTCTCAGATGGCCATGTTGACGTACTTGGTCTCGAGGTAGTCCTCGATGCCCTGGCGGGCACCCTCGCGGCCCAGGCCGGACTCCTTGACGCCGCCGAAGGGGGCCTCGCAGGTGGAGACGTGGCCATTGTTGATGCCGACCATGCCGTAGTCCAGGCCCTCGGACATGCGCCAGGCACGTCCCAGGTCACGGGTGTAGCAGTAGGCGGCCAGGCCGTACTCGGTGTCGTTGGCCAGGCGCAGGACCTCGTCCTCCTTCCGGAAGCGGAACACGGGGGCAAGGGGACCGAAGGTCTCCTCCGAGAAGCACTCCATATCCGGGGTAGCCTCGGAGATCACCGCCGGGGACAGGAAGTTGCCGGCCAGACGCTCGCCGCCGTAGTGCAGCTTGCCGCCCTTGGCCAGGGCGTCGCGCAGCTGCTGCTCGACCTTGTCCGCAGCCGCCGCGTCGATCAGCGGGCCGACGCTCACGCCGGCCTCGTGGCCCGGGCCGACCTTGAGCTCAGCGACCCTGACGGCCAGGCGCTCGACGAAGGCGTCGTGGATGCCGTCCTGGACGAAAAGGCGGTTGGCGCACACGCAGGTCTGGCCGGCATTGCGGAACTTGGCCAGCATCGCCCCCTCGACCGCCTGGTCCAGGTCGGCGTCGTCGAAGACGATGAAGGGCGCGTTGCCACCGAGCTCCATGGACACCTTCTTGACGGTGTCGGCGCATTGGCGCAGCAGCAGCTTGCCGATGCCGGTGGAGCCGGTGAAGGTCAGCTTGCGGACCTTGGGGCTTGCGGTCATGGCGCCGCCGATGCCTCGGGCGTCGCCGGTGACCACGTTGACCACCCCGGCCGGGATGCCAGCGCGCTGGGCCAGCTCGCCCATGGCCAGCGCCGAGTACGGGGTCTGCCCCGCCGGCTTGATGACGATGGTGCAGCCGGCGGCCAGCGCCGGGCCCGCCTTGCGGGCGATCATGGCGGCCGGGAAGTTCCAGGGAGTGATGGCGGCGCACACGCCCACTGGCTGCTTGACCACCATCAGGCGGCGGTCGCCCATGGGGCTCGGGATCACCTCGCCGTAGGTGCGACGCCCTTCCTCGGCGAACCACTCCAGGAAGCTGGCAGCGAAGCCGATCTCTCCTCGGGCCTCGGCCAGCGGCTTACCCTGCTCGGCGGTCATCAGCGCGGCCAGGTCCTCCTGGTGCTCGAGCATCAGGTCGTGCCAGCGGCGCAGCAGCACGGCGCGCTCCTTGGCGGTCTTGCGGCGCCACTCGACCATGGCGCGTTCGGCGCCGTCGATGGCGCGCAGGGTCTCGGCCTCGCCCAGGCGCGGCACCCGGCCGATCACGCCGCCGTCGGCAGGGTTGATGACATCATCGGTGGCGCCGTCGTCGGCACCGACCCAGTCGCCGTCGATCAGGCACGCCTGGCGCAGCAGGTCCTTGTCCTGGAGGTTGAGCATGATGGGCTCCTGTAGCCTGTAGAAGGGTGAAAGCTGGCCGGCCTCAGCCGGCGAACAGCGGTTCGGGACGCCCGGCGACCTCGACGCGCATGGCGAAGAGATCCCCGGACTCGGGATAGGCAGCGAGCTCCTCGGCCGGACGGCCGTGGCGGGCACTGGTCACGTAGAGGGTCTTGAGGTCCTCGCCGCCGAAGGCGCACATGGTGGGGCAGCGGGCCGGGATCGGATACTCGGCGACGAGCTCGCCTTCCGGGGACAGGCGCACCACGCGACCGCCCTCGAACAGCGCCGACCAGTAGTGACCCTCGCTGTCGACGGCGGCGCCGTCCGGGCGGCCGTTGCCGAAGGGGAAGCGGTGGAAGACCTCCCGCGGGCCCAGGATCTCGCCGCTGTCGGGATCCAGCGGAAAGCGGTAGATCACGTGATTGGGGGTGTCGGAGTGGTAGGCCCAGCGGCGGTCGGGGCTGAAGGCCACGCCGTTGGACACCAGCACCTCGCCGGCGAGGCGCCGGCAGCTCAGGTCGGCGTCGACCCGGAAGAGGCTGGCCAGGGGTTTGTCCCTGGGCTCGTGGATGGTGCCCGCCCAGAAGCGCCCCCAGGGGTCGACGCGGCCGTCGTTGAAGCGGCTGATGGAGGTGTCGGCCACCGGCCGGGCCAGGCACTCCCGGGGCCGGGCCGAGGCGTCGAGCAGCCACAGGCCCGAGCGCAGGCCGGCGATGAAGCCACCCTGCTCGCGGCGTCCGACGCAGCCGATGTGCTCGGGCATGGGGTAGGCGGTGTTCTCGCCGGTGGCGGGGTCGAAGCGATTGAGGCTCGGCGCCTCGATGTCCACCCAGTAGAGCACCCCTTCGTCGCCGGCCCAGACCGGGCACTCGCCGAGGGAGGCCTGGGCCGACAGCACGGAGCGGAACGGGGAAGCGGTCATGATGCGATCTCGGCTGTCAGGTGAATGTGGCCGACCAGCCGCTCGCCGGGCGCCAGGCGATGCATCCCGGCGGCGGCCGGATCGGCCATGTTGAGGGCGTCGTTGGCGTGGCTGACCGGCTCGATGCCGACGAAGTCGCGACCCTCGGGAGTGAAGACCACCAGATGGGTGAGCGCCTCCGAGGCCGTCAGGGTCACGGCGTGGCCACGTGACGGCCAGGCCAGGCGCGCCTCCCGCGCCCAGCCGGTGAAGCAGTGATCCAGCCCCGGCGAGCCCACCGGCCGCCGGGCGGCGAAGTCCCAGCCGGCGGGGACGGGCACATGACGCTCGGGAAGCTGGCGGGCGTCGCTCAGCCAGACGCCGTCGCAGCGGAAGGCCACCTCCAGCCCCTCGCGCAGGAAGTAGGGATGCCAGCCGAGTCCGGCCGGCATGTCCCGGTCGTCGCGGTTCTCGACCTCGAGGGCCAGCGTCAGCCGGGCCCCGTCGAGTCGCCAGCGCTGGCGGAGCCGACAGCGCCAGGGCCAGTCGGCGTCGCCGTCATGATCGAGCACCAGGGTCGCGCCGGTGGCGTCCTGGGCTTCCACCGCCCAGGCACGCTGCCAGGCGACGCCGTGCAGGCTGTGGGGATGGTCGCCGAAGTTGCGCGCCAGGCGCACCGTCTCGCCGTCCCAGGGGAAGGCCGCGTCGGCGATGCGGTTGGAATACGGCGCCAGCATGTAGCCGGCGCTGTGGCGCACGGCCTCCGCGGTGTCGGCCCGCTCGGCCTCCAGGGGCCTCAGGACGTCCCGACCGCCCAGGGTCAGCCGGGCCACGGCCCCGCCGACGGACGGAGCCAGCACCAGGCGCCAGGGCGGCGCCGCGAGCTCGAGGGTCGCGGCCATCCTCAGTAGACGCCGCTGTTCTCTTGGGTATCGGCCTCGCCGCGCAGGGCGGCGAGGTACTCCTGGGCCCGGGACATCATCAGGCTCATGTCGGAGCCGATGGCCACGAAGGCGAAGCCCTTGGCGATGTACTCGCCCACCAGCGCCGGGTCGGCGCCGACGATGCCGCAGGGGAGGTCGCGGGCCAGGCCGGGGGCCACGGCCTCGCCGATGGCGTCCTGCACCTCCGGGTGGCGGATTTCGCCGATGCGGTCCATGGCCGCGGAGAGATCTCCCGGACCGATGAACAGGGCATCGACCCCTTCCACCTCGGCGATCTCCGGCAGGGCGGCGACGGCCTCCGGGGTCTCCAGCTGGAGGATGACGCCGATCTCCCGGTCGGCCTCCTTGAGGTAGTCCTTGACCATGCCGTAGCGGCTGCCGCGGTGCACCGCCGCCACGCCGCGGAAGCCGCGGCCGGGGTAGCGGGTGGAGGCCACCGCCTGGCGTGCCTCCTCGGCGTTCTGGATGTAGGGGAACATCAGGGTCTGGGCGCCGCTGTCCAGCACCCGCTTGACCATCACCGGATCGTTCCAGGGCAGGCGCACCACCAGGTCCGCCGGGGTGCCGGCCACGGCCTGCATGATGGCGATGGCCTGGGGCACGTCCACCGGCACGTGCTCCATGTCGAGCACCACGTAGTCGAAGCCGGCGAAGCCGATGGCCTCGGCCACGTTGGGGCTGGCGGTCATCAGCCAGGTGCCCACCGGCACCCTGGACTCGCCCAGCCACTGCTTGAAACGGTTCTTGGGAAGCGTCATGTCGTCACCTCAGAAGATTTCGGGTTCGTCTTGTCGTTGGCCATTCTGGAGGATGTCGAAGTCGCATCCCTGGTCGGCCTGGGTCACGTGCTCCTGGAAGATCGCGGTGTAGCCGCGATCGATCCGCGGACTCGGGGCCCGCCAGGCCTGCCGGCGGGCCTCGAGCTCCTGCTCGTCGATGCACAGCTCCAGGCGGCGGGCGTCGATGTCCAGCTCGATCTCGTCGCCGTCGCGCACCAGGGCCAGGGGACCGCCCACGGCGGACTCCGGCGCCACGTGCAGCACGCAGGTGCCGTAGTGGGTCCCGCTCATGCGGGCGTCGGAGATGCGCAGCATGTCGCGCACGCCCTGGGCGAGCAGCTTCTTGGGGATCGGCAGCGCGCCCCACTCGGGCATGCCCGGCGCGCCCTTGGGGCCGGCATTGCGCAGCACCAGCACGGAGTCGGCGGTGATCTCGAGGGCCGGGTCGTCGATGCGCGCCACCAGGTCGGCATGATTGTCGAACACCACCGCCCGGCCGCGATGGCGGGCCAGCTCGGGGTTGGCGGCGCTGGCCTTGATCACCGCGCCGTTCGGCGCCAGGTTGCCGCGCAGCACGGCGAGCGCCGCCCCCGGGGTGACCGGCTCGCCGAAGTGCCGGATGACGTCGTCGTCATAGCACTCGGCGGGCGCGATCCACTCGCCCAAGGCCTTGCCGGAGATGCCGCCGGCGTCCAGGTCCAGGTGGCCGTCGAGGCGCTTGAGCAGCGCCGGCAGTCCCCCGGCATAGAAGAAGTCCTCCATCAGGTACTCGCCCGACGGGAAGATGTTGGCCAGCACCGGGATCTCCCGGGCCACGGCGTCCAGGTCGTCCAGGGTCAGCTCGACGCCGGCCCGCCGGGCCAGGGCGATCAGGTGCACGGCGGCGTTGGTGGAGCCGCCCATGGCCATGTAGCAGCGGGCGCCGTTGAGGAAGCTCTCCCGGGTCAGGAAGTCGGAGGGCTTGAGGTCCTCCCAGATCATCTCGACGATGCGCGAGCCGCATTCGGAGGCCATGCGGATGTGGCCGGAATCCGCCGCCGGGATGCTGGAGGCGCCGGGCAGGGTCAGGCCCATGGCATCGACGATGGACGTCATGGTCGAGGCCGTGCCCATGGTGTTGCAGGTGCCGTTGGAGCGGGTCATGCGCGACTCCAGGTCCACCCAGTCCTCCTGGGTGATGTTGCCGCTGCGCAGCTCGTCCCAGTACTTGCGGGTATGGGTGCCGGCGCCCAGGGTCTTGCCCTTCCACTTGCCGTTGAGCATCGGGCCGGCGGGGCAGAAGATCGACGGGATGTCCATGCTGATGGCGCCCATCAGCAGCCCCGGGGTGGTCTTGTCGCAGCCGCCCAGCAGCACTACCCCGTCGATGGGGTGCGAGCGCAGCAGTTCCTCGGCCTCCATGGCCAGGAAGTTTCGGTAGAGCATGGTGGTCGGCTTGACCATCACCTCGCCGAGGGACATGGCGGGCAGCTCCACCGGGAAGCCGCCCGCCGCCCAGACCGCGCGCTTGACCGCCTCGGCACGATCCTTCAGGTGGGCATGACAGGGGCTCAGGTCGCTCCAGGTGTTGAGAATGCCGACCACGGGCTTGCCCATGAACTCCTCGCGACGCAGGCCCATCTGCTGGGTGCGCTGCCGATGCGCGAAGCCACGCATGTCCTGGGAGTCGTACCAGCGCTGGCTGCGCAGTTGGTCGATGGTGCGTCGGTCCTTGTTCATCATTCAGCCTCTCGGGTTCACCGCCATGGCGGACACGGCGTCATTATCGTAGCGCTACGAAATACTGTGCCACGCCAGGCCGACTGTCAACTTGGCGCCTAGTCCGAGCGTAACCCGCTGCCTATGTCGGCCTCGGGTCGGGCTGCAACCCTCGGTGTTTCGGGAGCTTGCCGAAGATTTACGACTTTCGTCGCATAAACATGGCATTAGCGTGCCCGGGAGCAACTTGACACCCCCACGGCCCAACCCTACTATTTCGTAGCGCTACGATATGACGGCGTGATCGACACCCCGACAACCCAGACAACAATCAGAACGCGACGGCCGTCCGGCGAGACCCCTGGCCGCCAGGCGCTACTCTCGGAGAGAACGCATGCCAACGCTTATTTCCCTGCTCGACCGCCTCAACCGGCAGACGACCCTCTGGGCCGGCCGGGTGGCGACCCTGCTGCTGGCGGCCATGCTGGCCGTCATGATCGTCCACGTCTTCTACCGCTACGCCCTGGGAGACAGCTTCGGTTGGACCGAGGAGTTGTCGCGCTACATGATGGTCTGGATGGCCTTCCTCTACTTCCCGGCCGCCCACAAGAAGGGCCTCAACGTCAGCCTCGAGGTCTGCACCGAATGGTTCAAGGGCTCACGCCCCTGGCAACTGCTACAGCTGCTGCTCGAGGTGGCGATCCTCGCCGCCCTGATCTGGTGCATCCAGCTCGGCCTCGACCGCATCGAGCGCGGCGCCACCACCCAGAGCCTGGCCCTGGGCATCCCCATGGCCCAGGTCTACTACGTCCTGCCGCTGAGCTTCGCCCTCACCGCCCTGTGCTCCCTGGAACGGGTGCTCCGCGCCGCCTACGCCCTGGTGGCCCCCCGGGCCGCGGCCAGGCTGGGCGCCGGCCAAGGCGATACCGACAAACAACAGGCGGAGGCCTGAGCCATGACATTCGCTTACCTGTGGATCTTCGCGGCGCTGCTGGTGCTCGGCATGCCGATCGTCTTCCTGATGCTGATCGCGCCAGGCATCAGCCTGGTGCTCGAAGGCAAGGTGATGTTCCTCGACCTGCTCTTCCAGCGCCTCTTCGCGGGCATCGACAGCTTCCCTCTGATGGCCCTGCCCTTCTTCATCCTGGCCGGCGAACTGATGACCGCGGGCGGGGTCACCTCGAGGATCGTCAAGTTCGCCGAGACCCTGATCGGTCACCGCAAGGCCGGCCTGGGGCAGGTCTCGGTCTCGTCCTCGCTGATGCTCGCCGGCGGTTCCGGCTCGGCGGTGGCGGACGCCTCGGCGCTGGGCTCGGTGATGATCCCGGCCATGAAGGACTCCGGCTACACCAACCGCTTCTCCGCGGCGGTGACGGCGGCCTCGGCGGTTATCGCCAGCATCATCCCGCCGAGCGGCATCTTCATCCTCTATGCGTTCATCATGAACGTCTCGGTGGCGGGCATGTTCGCCGGTGGCATCCTGCCCGGCATCCTGATCGGCGTGGGCCTGATGATCACCATCTCGATCATGACCCGCTTCAAGGAATTTCCCGAGCCCCTGCCCCGGGCGAGCTGGGGCGAGAAGTGGCAGGCCTTCGTGTCGGCCTTCATGCCCCTGCTGACGCCGGTGATCCTGATCGGCGGCATCGTCGGCGGCATCTTCACCCCCACGGAGGGCGCGGCCATCGCCGCCTTCTATGCGCTGATCCTGGGCCTGTTCGTGACCCGCGACCTGAAGGTCAGAGACCTGCCGGCCATCTTCGGCAAGGCGGCGCTGAGCTCGGCGGTGGTCCTGCTGCTGGTCGGCGCCGCGGTGGCCTTCGCTTCCCTGGTCAGCCTCAAGGGCACCCCTCAGCTGGTCAGCGGCTTCATCCTGGGCATCACCGACGACCCGACCCTGCTGTTCTTCCTGGTGGTGGCCTTCCTGCTGGGGATCGGCACCATCATGGACGCCGGCCCGGCCATCCTGATCCTCGGCCCCATCCTGTCGCCGGTGATGGTCGGCGTGGGCGTCGACCCCATCCACTTCGCCGTGGTCATGAGCGTGACCCTGATCATGGGCCTGATCACCCCGCCCATGGGCCTGGTGCTGTTCGTCGTCGGCAGCATCAGCAACGAGAAGATCGAGAAGATTGCCTGGGAAATGCTGCCGCTGTTCCTGGTCGAGATCGGCATTCTTTTCGCCCTGGTTTATGTGCCGGACCTGGTGCTCGCCATTCCCCGCGCCTTCGGGTACGTCGCATAAGCAACCCTCACCAACCGCACGAGAGGACACAATAATGAAAATGCCAAGCTTCAAGATGAAGGGCATCGCCAGCGCCGTCCTGCTGGGCTCCACCCTGAGCGCCGCTTCCATGGCCAAGGCCGTGGACCTGAACGTGGTCCTGCTGGCCAACGAGCAGGACGAGGAGTACGACGCCGCCCTGGTCTTCGAGAACTACGTGGAGAGCCGTACCGGCGGCGAGGTCAACGTCAACGTCTTCGTCGGTCCCCAGCTGTGCGGTTCCGCGAACGAGTGCTTCGAGGCCATGCAGGCCGGGGTGGTCGATCTCTTCACCGCCACCACCGGAGGCGTGGCCGGCATCTACCCGCCGATCCAGGGCATGGACATTCCCTACACCTTCCCGGATGACCGCACCGCCATGGGCATGCTGTCCGACCCCGAGTTCACCGACTTCCTGCGCGGCGAGATCCTCGAGGCCACCGGCGACGGCATCCGCCTGATGACCATGACCCAGACCGGTGGCTGGCGGAACTTCGCCAACGCCGAGCGCCGGATCAAGAGCCCGGCGGACGTCGAGGGCCTGCGCTTCCGCACCATCGAGTCCGAGATCCAGCAGAACCTGGTCCGGGAGATGGGCGGCTCCCCCACGCCGCTGCCCTGGCTCGAGGTCTACACCGGACTGCAGACCGGGGTGGTCGACGGCACCAAGAACTCGATCTCCGACATCACCAACATGAACTTCCAGGAAGTGCTGAATCACATCACCCTGGACGGCCACGCCTACATGGCGTCCATGTGGCTGATGGGCAACCAGAAGTTCGAGTCCCTCACTCCCGCGCAGCAGCGCGTGGTGGCCGACGGCGCGGCGCTGATGGGCGTGGTGCAGTTCGGCATGCAGCCGCGCAAGGAGCTCGAGGCCTACGAGAAGTGGAACGAGTCCGGCGGCGAGATCTACACCCCCACCGAGGAGGAGATGGAGCAGTTCCGCAGCTACGCGGCGCCGATCCGCGACTGGTACCTGGACAACTACGGCGAGGAAGGCCAGGCCTTCCTGAGCCAGCTCGAGGCCGCGCGTGACCGCGCCGCCGACGAGGTCCAGGCCGATCGCGAGTCCGCCCTCCAGTAAGCCTGCCAGGGCTCTCCCACCGGGGGGGCCTTGCCCTCTGACCCGGAGCCCCGAGGCCTCCCCCTTCCCCGGAAGGTGGCGAGCCTCGGGGCTGTCGCTCGTTTACGCGCCGGGGATCCCGCCGTGGGTCAGGGCGGCGGGATCCAGCAACCGCTCGAGCTCCTCCCGGGACAGCTGGGTCTGCTCCACGGCCACCTCGAGGATGGGCCGTCCCGCCTGGTAGGCCTGCTTGGCGATCGCGGCCGCAGCGTCGTACCCGATTACCGAGTTCAGGGCCGTCACCAGGATGGGGTTGCGCGAGAGCGGCTCGCGCAGATTGTCCTCGCGCACCCTGAAGGTAGCGATGGCCCGGTCGGCCAGCAGCCAGGCGCTGTTGCGCATCAGGGTGATGCCGGTGAGCAGGTTGTTGGCCACCAGGGGCAGCATGACGTTGAGCTGGAAGTTGCCGCTCTGGCCGGCCACGGTCACCGCGGCATCGAGTCCGATCGCCTGAGCCGCCGCCTGGGCCGCGGACTCCGGGATCACGGGATTGACCTTGCCCGGCATGATGGAGCTGCCCGGCTGCAGCGCCTCGAGCTCGATCTCGCCGAGCCCCGCCAGGGGCCCGGAATTCATCCAGCGCAGGTCGTTGGCGATCTTCATGATCACGCAGGCCAGGCCCCGCAGTTGCCCGGAGAGCTCGACCGCGGCGTCCTGGGCCCCGAGGCTGGCGAAGAAGCTGTCGTTGGGCGCGAGCGACAGACCGGTCTGCTGGCTCAGGTCCCGGGCCATCCTCGCGGCGAATTCGGGGTGGGCGTTGATCCCGGTGCCCACCGCGGTGCCGCCCTGGGCCAGCCGACACAATCGCAGCATCGCGCCGTCGAACCGCTCGATGGCCTGAGCCACCTGGCTCGACCAGCCGCCCAGCTCCTGGCTCATGCGCAGCGGCATGGCATCCATCAGGTGCGTCCGCCCGGTCTTGACCACGGCATCGAGCTCGGACGCCCGGACGTCGATGGTCTCGTGAAGGTGCACGAGGGCCGGACGCAGTTCGCGGGTCACCTCCAGGGCTGCCGAGAGGTGCAGGGCGGTGGGGATGACGTCGTTGCTCGATTGCCCCATGTTGACGTGATCGTTGGGGCCGACGTCCAGGCCGTCTCGGCTGGCCAGGCGGGCGAGCACCTCGTTGACGTTCATGTTGCTGGAGGTGCCGGAACCGGTCTGGAAGACGTCCACCGGGAACTGGTCGTCATGATCCCCGGCGATCACCGACTCGGCGGCGGCGACGATGGCCGCCGAGCGCTCGGCATCGAGCAGGCCGAGCTCATGGTTCACCCGCGCCGCGGCCAGCTTGATACGGGCGACGGCATGGATGAAGGCCGTCGGCATGCGCTGGCCGGACACCGGGAAGTTGTTCACCGCCCGCTGGGTCTGGGCCCCATAGAGGGCATCGGCCGGGACCTCCAGCTCGCCCATGCTGTCGCGTTCGATGCGGTGCTCGCTCATGATCGGCTCCTCCTGAGGCATGTCCTTGTCACCATGGTGCTCCCTCGGCGGCCTTGCAAGGCGCAACGGTCACGGGGAAAAATCGTCGTCGCCGATGTTGCACTGCACAAACACGGCTGCTATTGTGCACTGCAACAGATGACGAAGGCATCGGCGAACCGCCCTAGCCTTCATGAACGATGCCACCCAAGGAGGCTCAGACGATGCAAAACTTCGATACCAAGCAGTTCACCGCCCAGTTCGAATCCCTGTTCTTCGGCCCGGCCCGCGCCTACGCCACCCTGTCCGTGGACTTCGCCGAGAAGCTGGCGAACGCCCAGCTCGAGGCCGGCCGCGCCTACACCGAGACCGGCCTGGCCCAGCTGCGCACCCTGCTCGACGTCAAGGATGCCGAAGGCCTGCGCGCCTACATGGAAGGCCAGCAGAAGGTCGCCAAGGACCTGACCGAGCGCCTCAAGGGCGACGCCGAGAAGGTCGTGTCCCTGCAGCAGGACTTCGTCCAGCAGAGCCAGAAGCTGACCGAGGAAAACGTCAAGCAGGCCACCGAGACCGCCACCAAGGCCGCCAAGTAAGCCTGCCGCGCCACCGGCGCGCATGACACGACAGGGCCCCCGCCTCGGCGGGGGCCCTGTCGTTTGCGTTTTGCGGTAAGCTCTCACCGGCACGGGGCGACGCCAACCGGGAGAGTGCGATGAAACACCCCTTACTACCCATCCTGCTGGGCGCGATCCTGGCAGGCTGCCAGGTGCTGCCACCGGAGGGCGCCACGCGCCGCGAGGCACCGCCGGAGGTGATCGACATCGGCGAGGACCGTCCCGCCCCGCCGGGTCGCGTCCCGCGCCGGGTGCCCTTCCCGGCCGAGCAGTATGCCGCCCTGGACAAGACCGGCAGCGCCGCCCTGAGCGGACGGCTGACCCTGGACGGTCGCGCGGGCATCGTGGTCGGCGCCGGCGAGACCATCTCCCTGGCCCCGGTCACCACCTACTCCGCCGAGGCCGCGGAACAGGCGCTGGCCGGCAGGAGCGTTGAGCCCGCCGACCCGCGCGCCCGGGCCTATACCCACACCACCCGCACCGACGACGACGGCTACTTCCTGCTGCGCGGCCTGCCCTCGGGGGACTTCTATGTCTCCGGGAGCCTGGTCGATCCGGCCACCGGCAATCGCCGCATCATCATCCACCAGGTGTCGTTGGCCGACGGCCAGCACCGGGAAGTGCGCCTCCACCGCTGAGGCCCGCCATGGCGACGGCTCGGCCAGGCATCTACCCTGAAGGCGACCCCGCGGTGGCCATCCGGTCCCGCGAGTCCGGAAGGGAGACACGACATGGAAAGCAGCACTCGGGCCCGCAGGCCTGCTCGCCTGGCCATCTGGGCGCTGCCGCTGGGCCTTGCCGTGGCGATGCCGGCTCCTGCCGCCAGCCTGGCCGAGCTCCAGGACAACGGCAGCATCCGCGTCGCCGTGGCCAACGAGGTCCCCTACGGCTACCTGGACGAGGACGGCGAGGGCCGTGGTGCCGGGCCGGACGTGGCCCGCCATGTTCTCGGCGAGCTGGGCATCGGGGAGATCGAGTGGGTGGTGACGGCCTTCGGCGACCTGATCCCCGGTCTCGAGGAGGGCCGCTTCGACATGGCCGCCGCGGAGATGGCCATTCGCTCGGCCCGCTGCGAGCGGGTCCTGTTCTCCGCCCCCAACACCTCCTACGGGGAGGGACTGCTGGTGCGGGCCTCGAACCCGCTCGAGATCGGCGGCTACGAGGACTTCGCCGAACGCGATGACCTGCGCATCGCCGTGCTGGAGGGGGCGACCCAGGTCGGCATGATGGCGACGCTCGGGGTGCCCGACGAGCGGGTGGTGAGGATTGCCGAGAACGATGCGGCCATCGACACCCTGCTCGGCGGCGAGGCCCATGCCTACGCCGGCACGGGGCTCACCGTGAGCCAACTGGCGGCACACAGCCCCGAGGTGGAGGTCGTCGAGGGATTCGAGGATCCGGTCATCGGCGGCGAGATCGTGCGCAGCTGGGGGGCCTTCACCTTCCCGCCGGATGCCGAGCCCCTGCGCGACGCCTTCGACGAGGTGCTGCTCGACTACCGTAACACCCAGGAATGGGAGGACACCCTGGAAGGCTACGGCTTTACCCAGGACGACATCCTCAACGCCTTCCGCTTCGATACCGACTGGCTGTGCAGCCGGGACTGACCGCTACCAGCCCAGGGCCTGCTTGACGAAGGGGATGGTCAGCTTGCGCTGGGCCGAGAGCGAGGCGCGGTCGAGGATCTCGAGCGCCTCGAAGAGGTTGTCCAGGCGGCGCGGGCCGCGGTGCAGGATGTAGCGGGCCACCTCGTCGGGCAACTGCATGCCACGCACCCGGGCGCGCAGCTGCAGGGCATCCAGGCGACCGGCATCGTCCAGCCCCTGGACATGGAAGGTCATGCCCCAGGTCAGCCGGGAGGCCAGGTCCGGCAACCTCACCGCCAGTTGGCGCGGCGGCGCCTGGGCGGCGATCACCAGTCGCCGGCCCTCGTCCCGCAGGCGATTGAAGGCATGGAAGAGTCCCTCCTCCCAACGCTTGCGGCCCACCACGCGATCGAGGTCGTCGATGGCCACCAGGTCGAGGCGCTCGGCGTCCTCCAGCATCAGTGGCGGGAAATGGCCCAGCTCCTCGAGGGGCAGGTACAAGGCACGCCGGTCACGATCGGAGGCGGCGTGGCAGGCGGCCTGCAGGAGATGGCTGCGCCCCACTCCCGACGCCCCCCACAGATAGAGGAAGGGCTCGCCGTCGTCGTCGAGCTGGTGCTTGAGGCGATCGACCAGGGCCGCGTTCGGACCGGGATGGAAGTTGGCGAAGGTGGCGTCGTCGCGCAGCCCTACGCCCAGCGGAAGCTGCGCGGGTGGTCGGCTCATGGCGACTCCTCGTCCTGGGGTTGGCGGCCCGCATCGTAAAGTGTGCTGTTTTTATAATGCGCATGGAGATAACGCAACACCACCATGACCACCGCAGCCACCGGCAGCGCCAGCAGCACGCCGGTGAAACCGAACAGCTGCCCCCCCGCGAGCACGGCGAAGATCACCGCCACCGGGTGCAGGCCGATCTTGTCCCCCAGCAGCTTGGGCTGCAACACCGTACTCTCCACCAGCTGGCCGAAGCCGAAGACGCCTCCTACCGCCAGCAGCATCAACGGATCCCCGAACTGGAAGAAGGCCACCAGCCCGGCGATGCCGATGCCGACGATCACCCCCAGGTAGGGCACGATGCTGGCCAGCCCCGAGAGCAGGCCGATCAGCAGGCCGAACTTCACCCCCAGCAGGGTCAGGCCCACGGCATAGATGATGCCCAGGCAGAGCATGACGATCAGCTGGCCGCGCAGGAAGGCGGCGAGCACCTCGTCGCACTCCCGGGCCAGGTGCACCGCGGCAGGCTCCCAGTGCCGTGGCAGGGAGGCGCGCACCTTGGCGACCAGGATGTCCCAGTCCAGCAACAGGTAGAAGGTCACTACCGGGATCAACGCCAGGTTGCCCACCCAGGCGGCCAGCGCCAGTCCCGAGCGGGACACCTGCGCCAGCAGGGAGGCGGCGAAGGTCCCGGTCTCGCGCCAGTTGTCGAGCAGCGCCTGGCGCATCTGGTCGAAATCGGTACCCAGGTCGATCCCGGTGAGGGCCCGTATCCGCGGCACCAGGCTGGTCTGCCCCCAGTCCAGGGCGGCGGGCAACAGCTCGATGAGCTGGCCGAGCTGGCGGCCCAGCATCGGGATGACCAGCACCAGGGTCAGCACGATGACCAGGCTCAGCAGCAGGAAGACCACCGACACCGACAGGCGCCGGGACAGTCCGAGCTCCTCGAGCCGGTCGGCGAGGGGATCGCCGAGATAGGCCAGGACCATGCTGACGAAGAAGGGCATCAGCACCGGCTCGATGCTGATGAAGAACCACAGTCCGATGGCCGCCAGGACGGCCAGGATCCACCCTTGTCTACGCATCGCGCTCTCCCTGTGTGATGCCCGGCACGGCGGTGCGAGCCGCGCGCCGTGATGCTACAATTCTGGCCCGATCTTGCCCAGCCCGGCGCCCTCCCGGCGCCGGAGCGACTCTTCGACAGCAATGTTCATACAGGACAGGTCATGACCGATTCCACCAATCGCCCGAGCGGGGCTTCCCTCAGCTACAAGGATGCCGGTGTCGACATCGATGCCGGGAATGCCCTGGTCGACCGCATCAAGGGCGTCGCCCGCCGTACCACCCGCCCCGAGGTGATGGGTGGCCTGGGCGGCTTCGGCGCCCTGTGCCAGCTGCCCAGCGGCTATCGCGAGCCGGTGCTGGTCACCGGGACCGATGGGGTGGGCACCAAGCTGCGACTGGCCATGGACCTGGGACGCCACGACACCATCGGTATCGACCTGGTGGCCATGTGCGTCAACGACCTGGTGGTCGCCGGCGCCGAACCGTTGCTGTTCCTCGACTACTATGCCACGGGCAAGCTCGATGTGGACATCGCCGCCGACGTGGTGAGCGGCATCGGCGAGGGTTGCGAGCAGGCCGGTTGCGCCCTGGTGGGCGGCGAGACCGCCGAGATGCCCGGCATGTACGAGGGCAACGACTACGATCTGGCCGGCTTCTGCGTCGGCGTGGTGGAGAAGGACGAGATCCTCGACGGCAGCCGCGTCGCCGAGGGCGATGTGCTGCTGGGCATGGCCTCCTCCGGCCCGCATTCCAACGGCTACTCGCTGATCCGCAAGATCCTCGAGGTCGGCGGCGCCTCCCTGGACACCGCCATCGACGGCCGTCCCCTCGGCGAGGCCCTGCTGGCCCCGACCCGCATCTACGTCAAGCCGCTGCTGTCGCTGCTCAGGGAAACCGACGTCCCGGTGCATGCCCTGTCGCATATCACCGGCGGCGGCCTCACCGAGAACCTGCCGCGGGTGCTGCCCGAGGGCGCCGCGGCCCGTATCGATGTGGCCAGCTGGCATCGCCCGGCGATCTTCGACTGGCTGCAGCAGCAGGGCAACGTCGAGGACCAGGAAATGTACCGGGTGCTGAACTGCGGCATCGGCATGGTGCTCGCGGTGCCGGCGGACAAGGCCGACCAGGCCCGAGCTCACCTCCAGGGCCTGGGCGAGACCGTCTACCGGATCGGCGAGATCGTCGCCCGGGGCGAGGGCGAGGAAATCGTTCAGCTGGAGAACCTCGGGGCATGAGCGAGAACGGCTACGCGAGCGACACCCTGCAGGACTTCACTCCCGAGCCCGCCGACGCCCGGCGGGTGGTGGTCCTGATCTCCGGCAGCGGCACCAACCTCCAGGCGCTGATCGACGCCCAGCAGCACGACGAACTGGGCGGCGAGATCGTCGCGGTGATCTCCAACCAGCCCGACGCCTACGGACTCCAGCGGGCCCGGGAAGCCGGCATCGACGCCGTCGCCCTGCCCCACCGCGAGTACGAGAGCCGGGAGGCCTTCGACGGCGCCCTGATCAAGGTCATCGAGCGTCACGAGCCCGACCTGGTGGTGCTGGCCGGCTTCATGCGCATCCTCACGCCACGCTTCGTGCAGCGTTTCCTGGGGCGGATGCTCAACATCCATCCCTCGCTGCTCCCTGCCTACCAGGGCCTGCATACCCATGCCCGGGCGCTCGCCGACGGTGCGGTCGAGCACGGCTGCAGCGTGCACTTCGTCACCGAGGAGCTCGACGGCGGTCCGGTGGCGATCCAGGCTGCGGTGGCGATCGCCCCGGACGAGACCGAGGACAGCCTGAAGGCCAAGGTCCAGGCCCGGGAGCACCTGATCTTCCCCATCGCCGTGCGCTGGTTCCTCGAAGGCCGCCTGCGGCTGGAGGGCGATGCCGCCACCATGGACGGCACCCCCCTGCCGCCCACCGGCATGCGCCTCTCCCACGCCGACGCCGCCGAGGAGCTGGACGAGGACGCCGAGGAGTAAGCTGCAAGCTGCAAGCTGCAAGCTGCAAGCTGCAAGCTGCAAGCTGCAAGCTGCAAGTAAGCAGCGTGAAATAATATGCAGCAAAAGAAGACCCCGAAAGTCTCGGCTTTCGGGGTCTTCTTGTCTTCGAGGTAGTATCTCAAACTCAAGAAAGCAGCCGATTTGCGCAGCGAGCGATGGCAGGCTGGGTGCCGCCGGAGCACAGGAACCGGAGTGTAGCCTGCTACATGAGGATTCCGAGCACCGCCGGCGCGCAGGATGGCAAGCGCAGCAGCAAATCGACGCTTTCTCAGGTTCGGGGAAGGGTCACGCCCCGCTGCCCCATGTACTTGCCACCGCGGTCCTTGTAGGAGATATCGCAGACCTCGTCGGACTCCAGGAACAGCATCTGGGCCACCCCCTCGTTGGCGTAGATCTTGGCCGGCAGGTTGGTGGTGTTGGAGAATTCCAGGGTGACGTGCCCCTCCCACTCCGGCTCCAGCGGCGTGACGTTGACGATGATGCCGCAGCGCGCGTAGGTGGACTTGCCGAGACAGATGGTCAGCACGCTGCGCGGGATACGGAAGTACTCCACCGTCCGGGCCAGGGCGAAGGAGTTGGGCGGGATCACGCAGACGTCGCCCTTGACGTCGACGAAGCTCTTGTCGTCGAAGCCCTTGGGGTCCACCACGGCGGAGTGGATGTTGGTGAACACCTTGAACTCGTCGGCGCAGCGCACGTCGTAGCCGTAGCTGGACGTCCCGTAGGAGATCACCCGCCGATCGTTCACATAGCGCACCTGGTCGGCCTCGAAGGGCTCGATCATGCCTTCCCGCTCGGCCATGCGGCGGATCCAGTGGTCGGATTTGATGCTCATGGGTCGTCCTGCTGGGTGAAATGGAAATGCAAAGGGGCCGCCATGATAGCGGCCCCGGGCGAGGGCGTCACTTCCCGTGGGCGGGAACCACGGGCGGTCCGCCTCAGTCGCTGAAGGAAATTTCCGGGCCCTCGTCCGCCGCCGCGCCCTTGAGCTGCTCGGCCACCTGGCGGGCCATGGCGCGCAGGCTGGCCGTGGTCTCGCCTTCCGGCTCGGCGACCACGGTGGGCCGGCCGCCGTCGGCCTGCTCGCGGATGGAGAGCGCCAGCGGAAGCCGACCGAGCAGTCGAGTGTCGTACTCCCTGGCGATACGCTCGCCGCCGCCCTCGCCGAAGATCGGCTCGCTGTGCCCGCAGTTCGAGCACACGTGAAGGCTCATGTTCTCCACCACCCCGAGTACCGGCACGTTCACCTTGCGGAACATCTCGATGCCCTTGCGGGCATCGAGCAGGGCGATGTCCTGGGGCGTGGTGACGATCACCGCGCCGTCCACCGGCACCTTCTGGGCCAGGGTCAGCTGGATGTCGCCGGTACCCGGCGGCATGTCGATGAACAGCACGTCGAGGTCGTCCCAGACGGTCTGGGTCAGCAGCTGCTGGAAGGCACCGGCCACCATGGGCCCGCGCCAGACCATGGGCTCACGGGTGTCGACCATGAAGGCCATCGACATGGCCTGGAGCCCGTGAGCCTGCAGCGGCTTCATGCGGTTCTCGCCGGCGGCCTCGGGCCGCACGCCCTCGCCGACCCCGAGCATCTGGGCCTGGCTGGGGCCATGGATATCGGCATCCAGGATGCCCACGCGGTAGCCCTCGGCGGCCATGGCCAGCGCCAGGTTGACGGCGACGGTGGACTTGCCCACCCCGCCCTTGCCGGACGCCACGGCGACGATGTGCTTGACCCCTTCGATCACGACTCGCTCCTTACCTGCGGTTGGGACGGCCCGCCAGTATACCCGGGCGGCCCGCGGACAATGCAATGCCGCGCCCCTGCCCGACAGCGACAGGGACGCCGAGGGGGGATCGAGCTCAGGGGTCGGCCGGCGCCTGCTCCTCGGTGGCGGACGCTTCGGCCTCGGTGGCGGCGGCCCGCTCGGCCACCTCGTCGCTGAGCTCCACCAGGCGTTCCCGCCAGCTGGCCACATCCCGCTCGAGCTGCTCGAGCTGGCGGCGCCGGTCGACGATCCGGGCATCCAGTTCGGCCAGTTCCTCGCGGCCGGCCTGCACCTGCGCCTGGGTGTCGCGAAGTTCGTCACGGGCGGCGTCGCGCTGGGACTGCAGCGTCGCCTGCTGCTCGCGCAGGCCGGCCAGTCGTTCCTGGAGCTCCTCGACCCGTGCCTCGAGGCCGGTCAACTCCTCGACCACCGCCCCTCGACGGCTCTCGGCCTCCTGCTGCGCCTGCTCCGCCTGCTCCCGGGCGGCCTGGGCCTGGTCACGGGCCTGTTCCGCCGCCTGACGACCGTCTTCCGCCTCCTGGCGGGCGGCCTGAGCCTCGTCCCGTGCCTGCTCCGCCTCGGCCGCCTGCTGCTGGACCTCGGCCAGGGCGGACCGGGCCTCGGAGAGGCGCGACTCCGCCGTCTCGGCCTCCTCGGTCGCCGCCGCCACCCGGGTGCTGGTGTCCGCGAGCCGTGTTTCCGCGGCCTCGATCTCACCGCTGATCCGCTCCAGTCGGGCCAGGCCTTCCTGGCGACGGGACTCCAACGACTCGATCCCCGCGCGCAGGTCGGCAAGCTCGGTCTCGGCGGCGTTCAATTCATCGAGGCGCGTCGCCAGGGCCTCGTTCTCCGCCATGGCCGTCTCCAGTCGGGACTGCAGCGACACACGGGCCTCGTTGCTGGAGCTGACGCTGGACTGGGCGACCAGCGCCCAGATGATGGCAACCACCGCCACGCCCGCCAGGGCCCTGACACGGTTGTCCCGAAACAGCTCGCGTAACGTCGTCTCGGCCATAGCCTCATTCCTCCCGACACCGGATGCGCCTGCCGGCGAGCCTTCGCCGGCCACCGGTTTCAGCATAGATCAGTCACCGCCGATCTGGCGTCCGGCAGCGTCCTCTCGGGAAGGCCGGCTCTGGATTGGCAAGCCCCGCGGTTCGCGGCATATCATGCCGGTAAGCCTCCAGACCGGCACGCCCATGATTCCACCTCAGGCTCGCGCCCGCCATTTCCGTCAGACGAGACGGACACTCCACTTTACCTGGCGGGTCCTCGGCGCCTTCGTGCGCAACCGGGGGATCCTGCTGGCCGGCGGGGTGGGCTACAACATCCTGCTCTCGATCGTGCCGCTCTTCGCCCTGCTGGTGGTGCTGCTGGCTCGGGTGGTGGACGAGCAACACCTGCTCGCCGTGCTGGCCATCCAGGCACGCCATCTCGCCCCGGCCCATGCCGAGGTATTGCTCGGGGCGGTACGCTCGCTGCTCGATTCCCGGGACGCCATCGGCATCCTCGGGATTCCCGTGCTGCTGGTCTTCAGCTCCTTCGCCTTCCGCATGCTCGAGGACGCACTGGCCATCATCTTCCATGCCCCGGACATCCACGCCGGCCGGTCGCTCTGGGTCTCGGTGCTGATGCCCTATGCGTTCATGGTGGTGCTGGGAGCGGGCCTGATGGGCCTGACCCTGCTGGTCAGCCTCGCCGACGCCGTCAATACGCTGTGGATGGCGATGCTCGGCCGCGAGCTGCCCCTGGCAGGGCTGTCCGGGACCGCCCTCAACCTGACCAGTTTCGCCGGGGTCTTCCTGCTGTTCAGCGCCATCTACAAGGTGATGCCGGTGGTCCGGGTGGCCCTGAGGCGGGCCATCGTCGGCGGCTTCGTGGCCGCGCTGCTCTGGGAGGGGGTGCGGCTGCTGCTGGTCTTCTACTTCGAGAACCTGTCCTTCGTGAACGCCGTCTACGGCTCGCTGGCCACGCTGATCGCCGTGCTGCTGACCCTGGAAGCCGGCGCCGTCATCCTGCTGCTCGGCGCCCAGGTGATCGCCGAGCTCGAGCGCAACGCCCGACTCGGGGTGCCCTGGTACCTGGACCCGCGACACGAGGCCGTGACCCATGTCGACTAGACGGTCCAGGGAGGCGCTCGACAGGCGCCGGATGCCCCGCTGCCGGGGACTAGAAGGTCGAAAGCCCCGTGACCTCCATCACTCGATACCGCCAGTACGCCAGTCGCCCCATGGCATGCTTCGCGGCATGGGGATGGCTGGTGGTGCGCTCGGGCGTGGAATGCCAGCGACGGGCGAAGAAGGCGTCCGCCTCGGCCAGGGCGGGCAGGGTCGGCGGCCCGACCAGGCGCACGCTGGTCTCGAGGTTGAGGTCATCGAGGTTGCGGCGGGTGAAGTTGGCCGAGCCGAGAATCATCTCCACTTCGCCCCCATCGGCGGGATGGCGCAGCAGTAGCTTGGTGTGGCATTGCTCGCCGCGGGTCGCGCACCACCGAACCGGGATGCCCGCCGTCGTCAGCTCCTCGGCCACCGGACGGTTGGGAATCCCGCCCTTGTCGATGCCGAAGGCCTCGTGATTGGGGTCGAGCAGCACGCGAACCGTCACGCCCCGGCGATGGGCGGCGATGAGTGCCTCGACGATCTCGCGATGAGCCAGGTAGAAGACCGCGACGTCGACTCGATCCCCTTCCCCCGCCCGATCCACGACGGTCACCAGGGCATCGCGGATGGCGCCTTCGGTGAGCACCTGCAAGCGTGCCCCGGGCAAATCGTCCTCGGCCACCGGCGGTCGGGGTCCGGGCAGCGAGACCCCGGACCAGCCGGCCACCGCACGCTCCGAGGCCAGCAGGTCGAGCGCGGCCGCCCCCGAGAAGCGCAGCGCCACGTTGCCGTGCAGGCTGCTGGCATCGTGGGCATTGGCCGAGGTCACCAGGCCGGCCCAGCCGTCGCCCTCGTCCACCACCAGGGTCTTGCGGTGATTGGCGTTGAAGTTGGCCATGGCGAGATAGCTGCGCAGGGTTACCCGCCCGGGCCCCAGGGCGTTGGGCAGCCAGCCCGCCGAGGCGCTGTTGCCCACCCAGCGGGGGCCCAGGTGCCAGAGACCCGACCACAGCGGGTTGGAGGCCCGCAGCCGATTGAGGTCCGTCAGCACCACCTCCACGCCGGCCGCGCGCAGCCGTTCCAGGTGATCGAGCCGGAGCCCGCCGTAGAGGGTGTTCAAGGGATCGGTGATCACCACCGCGCGGAGCTCCGGGTGGCGGGCCCGCTGTCGGATCAGCGCCTCGGTGAGCTCGGTCGAGAGCGGCCGGAACTCGGCGCCTCGCGCCTGGCCCGCGAAGTCGTTGAACAGGAACATGTCGACCACCGCCAGGCGACGGGCCTGGCCGATCATCGCCAGCACCTCGTCGAAGATCGCCTGTCGACGGTGCCTGCGCCCCTCGGCGTCGTACCAGGTCTCGTCGATCAGGAAACGGACCTCGCCGGCCGGACGCAGCGGATGGGCCGACCCGATGCCCTCGGGGAGAGGCTTGTAGCGTTGCCAGGCGCCCATGACCGCCCAGGCCAGGATCAAGGCAACCAGTATCCCCCACGCCATGGGCATCCTCCCCCGTCTCGCCGACATCCTTGATGCTCCCTGCCCGAACGACGCGCCGCGTGATGGCGACGCCTCTCGGAAGCATACCTCGAAGCGGGACAGGGGTGCAGCCGGGCAGGCGGCCCCTCAGTGGCCCGAGCGAGTGCGCTCGCGTCGACGCAGGGACCGCAACAGCAGGGCCACGCCCAGGGAGGCCAGGCCGGCGACGGCCAGCAAGGCCAGCAGGGGGAACTCGGTGGGGTGCTGGTGCAGCGAGGGCGCGCCATGGCCGGGGTGGCCCAGCACCGGGGTGGCCAGCGTGGTCAGTGCGGGAACCGTGAATACGGCGGTGATCCGGGACATCGGTGTGGTCTCCTGAAGGTAGGAAAGGGAAGGCAAGGCGAGGGACCCGTTCAGTCGGACGCCTCGGCCCGGTGCTCCGGCGGCCGGCGTTCCGGCGGCAGGCGTTCCGGCGGCAGGCGTTCCGGCGGCCGCCGGTCGGGGAGCATGCCGCGATCGAGCAGGAAGGCGATGATCTCCTCCAGGCCGACGCCGTCGTGCAGATTGGTGAACACGAAGGGACGCTCGCCGCGCATCATGCGGGCATCGCGCTCCATCACCGCGAGGGAGGCATGCACCTGCTCGGCGATGTCGATCTTGTTGATGATCAGCAGGTCCGACTTGGTGATACCGGGGCCGCCCTTGCGGGGGATCTTGTCGCCGGCCGAGACGTCGATGACGTAGAGCGTCAGGTCGGAGAGCTCGGGGCTGAAGGTCGCCGAGAGGTTGTCGCCGCCGGACTCGACCAGCACCAGCTCGAGCCCGGGATGACTCGCCTGCAGGTCGTCGATGGCGGCGAGGTTCATGGAGGCGTCCTCGCGGATGGCGGTATGCGGGCAACCGCCGGTCTCGACGCCGAGGATGCGATCCGCCGGCAGCGCCTCGTGGCGGGTCAGGAAGTCGGCGTCCTCGCGAGTGTAGATGTCGTTGGTGACCACGGCGATATCGTAGTGATCCCGCAGGGCCAGGCACAGCCGCTTGAGCAGCGCCGTCTTGCCGGAGCCCACCGGGCCGCCGACGCCGATCCGCAGGCAATGGGTCATCATTTCTCTCCTTGTCCGCCATGGCGGCTCTATCAAGTTTGCAATGCCGGAGGCCAGTCGCTGCCGAATCCACCTTGCGCGGCCGCTGTCGACTCGGCCGAGGCGACGCGGTCGATCTTCAGGGAAGAAGATCGAGGCGAGCCGGCACAAGGATGTGCCGTCTTGCCGACCGCAGGAGACCGGCAGAGACGTCAGGGTTTCGGACGCGTGGCGTGGTGAGCGCAGCGTGCTGGCCTGGCATCCTCATGGATCAGCTCCTGAACAACCGCGAGTACTGGGTCTCGTGCTGGGCGCTGGCCAGCGCCAGGCCGGGCAGCATGGGACCGAGTGCGTCGTCGTCGCGCACGAGGGCCGCGTCCACCGCGCTCGAAAGCGCCGGGCGCAGGCGCTCGATCAGCCGCTGGGCGGCGGTGTGGCCGAGCGGCAGCGCCTTGCAGGCCACGGCGAGCTGGTTCTCTAGCCAGGCCCAGGCGAAGCCGAGCAGCGCCTGGCGTGGCGCCACGCCACGGGCATGGGCCAGCCAGGCGAAGACACCGACGTAGCCCATGCCCTCCAGGCGCGACGGCGTCGGGGGCGTCAGCTCGAGGCTCTTCACCAGCCGTGTCAGGGCGGCGCCGAGGCGCGCCTCCTCGGCGGCCAGCTCGGCGGTCTCGCGGGTGGCCGCGAGCCAGCCGTTCCAGTGCCGGAGCGCATCGGGGTCGTCCACGGCCCAGGCCGCCATGAGGCGCGCCAGGGCCGGCAGTTCGCAGCGCCCCAGGCCGTCGTCGAGCACGCCTTCCAGCCAGTCGCCTAGATCATCCTCGCCGCGCACCCAGCCCAGCTCGAAGGCGCTCTCCAGGCCCTGGGACCAGGCGAAGGCGCCGATCGGCAGCGCCGGGCTGACCAGCTGCATCAGCCCCAGCAGCGCCAGGTCGTCCGACTCAGTGGGCATGGTCATGACCGTGATGGTGATCGTGATGACGGTGGTGATGGCCGCCCTCCCCGGCCCGGGCATAGGCGCCGGGCTCGGGATCGAAGGGCGCTTCGTGATGCTCGAGCCGCGCGCCCAGGCGCCGGGCCAGTTCCTCCAGCACGTGATCCGGCGGGAAGCGCACCCAGCCGAGGCCATCGGCGTCGACGCCGATCGCCAGTTGCACGTGGCGGTTGCCCAGGTGATAGCTCAGCCGCGCCAGCGGCAGGCCCGCCTCGAGGCGCGCGGTGACCACCGGCTCCGCCGCGGCCTGGACGCGGATCGTCTGGCCGGCCTCGCCGGCCAGCCCGTCGCCATGGCGCAGTACCGGCCCGCGGTCGAGGAAGATCCCGAGCTCGCGGCCGCCATCGGAGGTGGCCTTGAAGCGCCCTCGGGTGCGGGTCGCGTAGTCGAGGGTCAGGCTGCCCGCGCCGGCGCTCGCCGCGATCGGCCCCAGGCGTTCGATCAGTTTCCACATGGCAATTTCCTCGAGTCCGGGTGAGGTGTGAGGGGTTTGGGGTGACTTCCAACGCCTCACTCCTAACCCCTTACCCCTCACCTCTTCCCTCTGCCCTCTTCCAGCTTGCAGCTTGCAGCTTGCAGCTTGCAGCTTGCAGCTTGCAGCTCAGAATAAGTGATAGCGCTGGGCCAGGGGCAGCTCGGCCAGGGGCTCGCAGCTCAGCAGCTCGCCGTCGCAGCGCACCTCGTAGGTCTGCGGGTCCACGCTGAGCTCGGGACAGGCGTCGTTAAGCTTCATATCGCCCTTGCGGACCCCGCGAACGTCATGACACGCCACCAGTTGGCTCTGCAGGCCCAGCCGCTCCCCAATGCCCGCCTCCAGCGCCGCCTGGCTGACGAAGGTCACCCGCGTGGCGCTCGGCGCCCGGCCGAAGGCGCCGAACATCGGCCGGTAGTGCACCGGCTGCGGGGTGGGGATCGAGGCGTTGGGATCGCCCATCGGCGCGGCGGCGATCATGCCGCCCTTGAGGATCAGCGCCGGCTTGACGCCGAAGCAGGCCGGGTCCCAGAGCACCAGGTCGGCCAGCTTGCCAACCTCCACCGAGCCCACCTCGTGGCCGATGCCGTGGGTGATGGCCGGGTTGATGGTGGTCTTGGCGATGTAGCGCCTGGCGCGGAAGTTGTCGGCGCCGAGCGCTTCGTCCTCGGGCAGCAGGCCGCGCTGCAGCTTCATCTTGTGGGCGGTCTGCCAGGTGCGGCAGATCACCTCGCCGACTCGTCCCATGGCCTGGGAGTCCGAGGCGATCATCGAGATCACCCCCAGGTCGTGGAGGATGTCCTCGGCGGCGATGGTCTCGCGCCGGATACGCGAGTCGGCGAAGGCCACGTCCTCGGGGATGTTGGGATCGAGGTGATGGCAGACCATCAGCATGTCGAGATGCTCGTCGATGGTGTTCACCGTGTAGGGCCGGGTCGGATTGGTCGACGACGGCAGCACGTAGGGCTTGGCGCAGGCGGTGAGGATGTCCGGCGCGTGGCCACCCCCGGCCCCCTCGGTGTGATAGGTGTGGATGGCGCGTTCCTTGAACGCGGCCAGGGTGTCCTCGACGAAGCCCGACTCGTTGAGGGTGTCGGTATGAATGGCGATCTGAACGTCGTAGCGCTCGGCCACGCTCAGGCAGTTGTCGATGGACGCCGGCGTGGTGCCCCAGTCCTCGTGCAGCTTGAGGCCCATGGCCCCGGCCATGAGCTGGGCCTCCAGGGCCTCCGGCAGGCTGGCGTTGCCCTTGCCGAGCAGGCCGATGTTCATCGGCAGGGTGTCGATGGCCTGCAGCATCTTGCCGAGGTGCCAGGCGCCGGGGGTGCAGGTGGTGGCATTCGACCCCGTGGCGGGGCCCGTTCCACCGCCGAGCATGGTGGTCACGCCGCTGGCCAGCGCTTCCTCTACCTGTTGGGGGCAGATGAAGTGGATATGGGCGTCGATGTGGCCGGCGGTGAGGATCTTGCCTTCACCGGCGATCACCTCGGTGCCGGGGCCGACGACGAGTTGCACGTCGGGCTGGGTATCGGGGTTGCCGGCCTTGCCGATGGCGGCGATGCGCCCGCCCCGAAGCCCCACGTCGGCCTTGACGATGCCCCACCAGTCGAGGATCAGGGCGTTGGTGATGACGGTATCCATGACCGCGTCGTCATGGCGCTGGCTCTGGCCCATGCCGTCACGGATCACCTTGCCGCCGCCGAACTTCACCTCGTCGCCGTAGTGGGTGGCGTCATGCTCGACCTCGATCCAAAGCTCGGTGTCGCCGAGGCGCACCCGGTCGCCCACCGTGGGGCCATACATTTCGGCATAGGCCTGCCGGCCAATCGTGTTGCAAGCGCTCATGACGTCTCTCCTGAATCGCCGTCCAGGGCCCCCATCACCTCGCCGCGGAAGCCGAAGACGTGCCGACAGCCGGCGAAGGGGATCAGCGTGACCTCCCGAGCCTGCCCGGGCTCGAAGCGGATCGCCGTGCCCGCGGCCACGTCCAGGCGCCGGCCGCGGGCCTGGGCCCGGTCGAAGACCAGCGCCGGGTTGGCCTCGGCGAAGTGATAATGGGAGCCGACCTGGACCGGCCTATCGCCGGTATTGGCCACCTCGAGGGTGATCCGCGTGCGCCCCTCGCAGAGCGCGATCTCGCCGTCCTGAAGCCGATATTCACCGGGTATCATGTCGTGGCTCCTTGCAGTCGCCGTGAGAGGTCAGGGGTTGGTGGTGAGGCGTCTCCATCGCCCTCGCTCCCTACACCTCCCCCTTTCCAGTTCACACAATCGGGTCGTGGATCGTGACCAGCTTGGTCCCATCGGGAAAGGTCGCCTCGACCTGCACCTGATCGACCATCTCGGCCACCCCCTCCATGACGTCGTCGCGGCCGAGGATCTCGCGGCCCTCCCCCATCAGCTCGGCCACGCTGCGCCCGTCCCGGGCACCTTCGAGGACGTGGCAGCTGATCAGCGCCACCGCCTCCGGATAGTTCAGCTTCAGGCCGCGATCGCGGCGCCGCTCGGCCAGCAGGCCGGCGGTGAACAGCAGCAGCTTGTCCTTGTCTCTCGGGGTCAGTTCCATGTCGGCGGCTCCCTCATCATGAGTTGGTTCGGGCTTCGAGCTTCGAGCTTCGAGCTTCGAGCTTCGAGCTTCGAGCTTCGACAAGATGGTGCTCGATGCCCGTAGCGCGTCGCTCGCAGCCGAGGCGAAGCCTCGTCAGGTCCTCCAGATCCGTGGCACACAGGCCTCGCGCCCCGCCAGCCGGGGTCGCAGCACCTCCCAGGCCCGCTGGCAGAGCGACCAGGCGACGTTGCGCTCGTGCCCCAGGTAGCGCAGCAGCAGCACCCCCTGACGCGCCGTCACCGCCCACTCGCGGCTCGCCGGCAACGCCTCGCGCAGGGCCTCGATCGCACCGGCTTCGTCGTCGAGCCCCACCGCCCAGAGCGTCGCCTGGACGCCGGTCCCGCCCTGCCCCCAGGCGCCACGGAAGCGGCGATGGGTCGGGTCGAGCACCTGACGCTCCCACCAGAGCGGGTGGCCGTCGCGGGTCAGGCGAAAGCGCTGCTCGATGGCCCCCGACACATAGGGCAGCTCGCTCGCCAATCGGCCCAGCACCAGCACCTCCCAGCCCAGGCAGCGGGCGTTGCCGGTGAGCTCGATGTCGGTGACCTGGCTGCCCCGAGAGCCATCGAAGGCGATCGTCTCCTGGGGCAGCCATTCCAGCAGCGCGTCCTCGGCCACGCAGAGCCGGGTGCGCTGATGCCAGCGCACGCCTCGGCTGTCGGCGCGATAGAGCTTGTTGGCCGCCGGCGTGGTGAGCAGGGCATGAGCGCCGGATAACAGCGTGGCCTCGATGGCGAGCTCGTCGCCGCTGACCAGCCCCCCGGGCGGGTGCAGCAGATAGACATGGCAGGCGCCGGAACGACCCGCCTGGTCGGGGACCTCCGGGTAGAAGGGACGCTGGACCCGCAGCGGGCCCCGATGGCGAGCCTTGAGCAACCGGGTACGGCCGTCGGCGCGAGCATCGAAGTCCAGTGCCAGCTTCGCCGCCCAGCGACGCTCGTCGTCGAAGCGGTGGCCCGACTCGGTGGGCGACGGTAGGGCAGGCGGGATGGCGGTCATCGACGGGTCCTGTGGGTCCGGTGGCGGTTACCGGTTCCCCAGCAAGTCACGTACCAAACTGGCAATTGTTCCAAAATATCGTTTTCGTACAATGACTTGACTTGTACACAACCCGGTAGACAATCGCATCATTGCACCACTGAGGCTCGTGCTGCGCCTTGCTTGCGCACCAATATCGATCGACGACATGTCTCTCGCACCAGGATGACGCATGGCGCCCCTCGTCGCCGACGCCCCGAGTGCGCGCCGAAGCGGCCGCCCGACTCAGACGGTCAGATGGGTCTTGATGAGACCGTCGTCGAGCTCGTCGATGGTCCCCTCGGCGACCGGGCGGCCACGATCCATGATCGCGAAGCGGTCGGCGTACTTGCGGGCGAAGGGCAGCTTCTGCTCGACCAGCAGCACGGACAGGCCGTCCTCGCGGATCAGCCGCCGGATCACCTCACCGATCTGGGCGACGATATTGGGCTGGATGCCCTCCCCCGGCTCGTCGAGAATCAGCAGCCTGGGCTCCAGCACCAGGGCGCGACCGATGGCCAGCTGCTGCTGCTGGCCGCCGGACAGGTCGCCGCCGCGCCGATGACGCATCTCGTCGAGCACCGGGAACAGCTCGAAGATACGCTCGGGAATCCGTCGCACGCCGTCGCCTCGCGCCGCCAGACCGGTACGCAGGTTTTCCTCGACGGTCAGCAGCGGGAAGATCTGGCGCCCCTGGGGCACGTAGCCGATGCCCAGCCGCGAACGATCCTCCACACGTTTCTTCGTCAGCTCCACGTCATCGGCGTAGCGGATGAGGCCCGAGGCTACCGCGACCTCGCCCATCACCGCCTTCATCAGGGTGCTCTTGCCCACCCCGTTGCGGCCCATCACGCAGGTGCACTGGCCGGCCGGCACCTCGAGGTCGACGCCCCACAGGGTGTGGCTCTCGCCGTAGTACTGATCGAGTGCGCGAATGCTCAGCATCAGGCGTCCTCCTCCGTGCCCAGATAGACTTCGACCACCTTCGGATCGCTCGACACCTGATCCATGCTGCCCTCGGCCAGCACGCTGCCCTGGTGCAGCACGGTCACGGTGCGCGCGATCGAGCGTACGAAGCCCATGTCGTGTTCGACCACCACCACCGACTGCCGGCCGGCCAGGCCGGTGAGCAGCTCGGCGGTGCGTTCCATTTCCTGTTCGGTCATCCCCGCCACCGGCTCGTCGACCAGCAGTAGCCGCGGGCGCTGCATCAGCAGCATGCCGATCTCCAGCCACTGCTTCTGGCCATGGGAGAGGATGCCGGCGAGCCGGTCGCGGTGCTCGGCCAGGCCGATGGTGACCAGTACCTCGTCGATGCGTTCCCGCGCCTCGCCGGAGAGCCGGGCGGTCAGCGTCGGCCAGAGGCGCTTGTCGGCGGCCATGGCGAGCTCGAGGTTCTCGAACACCGACAAGGCCTCGAAGGTGGTCGGCTTCTGGAACTTGCGGCCGATACCGAGGCTCGCGATCTCGGGCTCGTTCATGGTCAGCAGGTCGTGGCGACTGCCGAACCACACCGAACCGTGATCGGGCCGGGTCTTGCCGGTGATGATGTCCATCATGGTGGTCTTGCCGGCCCCGTTGGGGCCGATGATGCAGCGCAGCTCACCGTCGTCGATGGTCAGGTTCAGGTTGTCGATGGCGCGGAAGCCGTCGAAGCTGACGCTGACATCTTCCAGGTAAAGGATGGGGCCGTGGCGCACGTCTACCGGCGAGCGCGCCGGCGCCATGAAGTCGAAGACGCGATCGCGATTGGCCATCTCCCTGAGCAGGTTCATGAGTTCGCTCCTTGCGCGGATGTCTCGGTCGCCTCGCCGTCGCGACGGCGACGCAGCGTCTCCAGCAGGCCGGCCACGCCCTTCGGCAGCAGCACCGTGACCACCACGAAGAGCCCGCCGAGGGCGAACAGCCAGGCCTCCGGCATCACGCCGGTAAACACCGTCTTGGCGTAGTTGACCACGAGTGCCCCGATCACCGCGCCGTAGAGGGTGCCGCGACCGCCCAGGGCCACCCACAGCACCACCTCGATGGAGAAGATGGGCGAGAACTCGCCGGGGTTGATGATGCCGACCTGTGGCACGTACAGGGCGCCGGCCACCCCGGCGAGCATCGCCGAGACCACGAACACGAACAGCTGCACGCGCTCGACGCGATAGCCGAGGAAGCGCGTGCGCGCCTCGGCGTCGCGGCAGGCCACGCTGACCCGCCCCAGCTTGCTGGCGACGATGGCCCGGCACAGCACGTAGCCCAGCGCCAGCGCAACCCCGGAGGCCAGGAACAGTCCCAGCCGCGTGGCATCGCCGCGCAGGTCGAAGCCGAGCAGCTCCTTGAAGTCGGTCAGGCCGTTGTTGCCGCCGAAGCCCATCTCGTTGCGGAAGAAGGCCAGCATCAGCGCGAAGGTCAGCGCCTGGGTGATGATCGACAGGTACACCCCGGTGACCCGCGAGCGGAACGCCAGGAAGCCGAACACCAGCGCCAGGATCCCCGGCGCCAGCAGCACCATCAGGAAGGCGAACCAGGCCATGTCGAAGCCGTGCCAGTACCAGGGCAGGCGATCCCAGTCGAGGAACACCATGAAGTCCGGTAATACGGGGTCCCCGTACACCCCGCGATCCCCGATCTGGCGCATCAGGTACATGCCCATGGCGTAGCCGCCCAGGGCGAAGAAGGCGCCATGGCCGAGGCTCAGGATGCCGAGATAGCCCCACACCAGGTCCAGCGCCACGGCCAGCAGCGCGAAGCTCAGGTACTTGCCGAGCAGGGTCACGGTATAGGTCGAAACGTGCAGCGGATGCCCCGCCGGCACGACCAGGTTGAGCAGCGTCACGACCGCCAGCGCGGCCAGCAACACGCCGAGGAAGATCTGCGTCGAGCGCTCGCGGAACGGCCGCGACAGCCAGGATCTCGAAGCCAGCATGGATCAGCCCTCCGCCGCCCGGCCCTTCTGCGGAAAGAGTCCACGGGGGCGTTTCTGGATGAACAGGATGATGAACACGAGCACCAGGATCTTGGCCAGCACCGCGCCGGCCCAGGGCTCGAGCACCTGGTTGATGACGCCCAGCGACAGCCCGGCCACCAGGGTGCCCCACAGGTTTCCCACGCCGCCGAACACCACCACCATGAACGAATCGATGATGTAGTTCTGGCCGAGGTTGGGCCCCACGTTGGTGAGCTGGGACAGCGCCACGCCGGCGAGGCCGGCCACGCCGGAGCCCAGCGCGAAGGTCAGGATGTCGACCCGGTTCGCGCGGATGCCCATCGACCTCGCCATGGCGCGATTCTGGGTCACGGCGCGCACCTCCAGGCCCAGCCGGGTGCGACGCATCACCAGCATCAGCCCGGCGAACACCAGCAGCGCGAAGCCCAGGACATAGAGCCGATTGAGGGTCAGCGAGAGGCCCTCGTTGATCATCAGCGAGCCGCTCATCCACTCCGGCGAGACCACCGTGCGGTTGAGCGGCGAGATCAGGGTGCGCACCAGCTGCTGAAGGATCAGGCTGACGCCGAAGGTCGCCAGCAGGGTCTCCAGCGGGCGCCCCTTGAGGAACTGGATGACGCCGCGCTCGATGACGATGCCGGCCAGCGCCGCGACCAGGAAGCCCGCGGGAATCGACAGCAGCAGCGCCAGCCCCGGCTGACCCGGCAGCAGCTGCTGCATGCCCCAGGTGGTGTAGGCGCCGAGCATGATCAGCTCGCCGTGAGCCATGTTGATCACGCCCATCACGCCGAAGGTGATGGCCAGGCCGATCGCCGCCAGCACCAACACCGAGCCGAGCGACAGGCCGAAATACAGCGTCTCGAGGCCGCCGTTGAGCTCGAGCTTCTGCTCGATGCCGGCCAGGGCCTCGCGGGCGGCCTCGGCCAGCGCCGCGTCGTCGCTGCGGGCGGCGGCGCTGAGCGCCGAGCGCACGGACGCATTGAGGCTGCCGGACAGCGCCTCCACCGCCCCGACGTCGCCCTGCGCCAGGCGCTGGATGGCGATGGCCTGGGTCAGCAACCGGCGCACCTCGTCATCGGCCTCGCCCTCCACCAGGGCGGTCAGCGGCTCGACCATCGCCGGGCTGACCTCGCCGAGCAGGTCCCGGGCCGCCTCGCGACGCGCCGTGACGTCCGGGGTACGCAGGTCCAGCAGCGCCAGGGTGTTCTGCAGCCGGCCGCGCAGCGCATTGTTGATGCCGATGCGATCGAGGTCGCGTCGCGACATCTCGCCGAGTTCCTCGTCGCTCAGTGCATCGCGGACCGGCCAGTGGCGGCCGCGATTGGCGAGCACCACCACGAAGCGCCCGGTGTCCTCCTGACGCTGCAGCTTGCCGTCCAGCAGCGCCTCGAGCCAGTCGCGGCTCCGCGGATGGCCGCTCTCGGCGATGGCCGTGACGGCCTCGCCCTTGGCGGCATAGGAATCGGTGTCGAGGGCCTCGAGCAGCGTCCGGCCCTCGTCGTCGGCCCCGGCCAAGGCAGCCGGGGCCGCGAACCCGATGACGACGAGGCACAGCAATCCCTGCACGAGGGAGCGAATCGTCCTCATGACCATGTCCTGTCAGTAGGGGAAGGGTGAAAGAAGGCCCGGGCCGCGACCGCGACCCGGGGAGCGGCTTATTCGGCCGAGGCCACCTCGGCGTCGGCGCCGCCGCCGCAGCTTCCCTCGACGACGTTGTAGTTGCCGCAGCGCATCGGCGCGCGCCAGTCGCTGATCAGGTCACGCGAGCCGGGCAGGTAGTCGGACCAGGCATCGCCGGCCACGGTGGACGGGGTCTCCCAGACGATGGAGAACTGGCCGTTGTCCTGGATCTCGCCGATCAGTACCGGCTTGGTGATGTGGTGGTTGGGCATCATGGTGGCGTAGCCACCGGTGAGGTTGGGCACGGACACGCCGATGATGGCGTCCTTCACCGCGTCGACCTCCGTGGTACCGGCCTTGCGCACGGCCTCGGTCCACATGTTGAAGCCGATGTAGTGGGCTTCCATGGGATCGTTGGTGACCGCCATCTCGTCGCCGGTGTAATCGATCCAGTCGTCGATGAAGTCATAGTTGGTATCGGTGTCGACGCTCATGAAGTAGTTCCAGGCCGCCAGGTGGCCGACCAGCGGCGCGGTATCGATACCGGAGAGCTCCTGCTCCCCCACCGAGAAGGCCACCACCGGAATGTCGGCGGCGTCGATGCCCTGGTTGCCCAGCTCGCGATAGAACGGCACGTTGGCGTCGCCGTTGATGGTCGAGACCACCGCGGTCTTCTTGCCCTGGCTGCCGAAGTCCTTGATGTCGGAGACGATGTTCTGCCAGTCGGCATGCCCGAAGGGGGTGTAGTTGACCATGATGTCGTCGTCGGCGACGCCGTGGTCCTTGAGGTAGGCCTCGAGGATCTTGTTGGTCGTGCGCGGATAGACGTAGTCGGTGCCGGCCAGCACCCAGCGCTCCACGCCCACCTCGTTCATCAGGTAGTCCACGGCGGGGATCGCCTGCTGGTTGGGCGCCGCCCCGGTGTAGAAGACGTTCTCCGAGGACTCCTCACCCTCGTACTGCACCGGATAGAACAGCAGGCCGTCGAGCTCCTCGACCACCGGAAGCACCGACTTGCGCGACACCGAGGTCCAGTTGCCGAAGATCACGTCGACCTCGTCCTGGGCCAGCAGCTGGCGAGCCTTCTCGGCGAACAGCGGCCAGTCGGAGGCCGGGTCGACCACCACCGGCTCGAGCTCGCGGCCGAGCAGGCCGCCCTGCTCGTTCTGCCGCTCGATCAGCATCAGCATGGTGTCCTTGAGGGTCGACTCGCTGATGGCCATGGTACCGGACAGCGAATGCAGGATGCCGACCTTGATGGGATCCTCCTGGGCCACGGCCGGGGCCGACACGGCGAGGCTGAGCAGGGTGGCGGCGAACAGACGCTTGGGCACGGCGGGCGAATTCGGGCTCATGGTATCTCCTTGCGATTCGGGTCGTTGGTATCCGGGGCGGGGATGCGCATCGGGTACTCCACTTCTGCCGCAAATCTAATGCAAGAGGCACGCCAGAAACGCATTCTCTCCATTTATCTTTGATATTTCAGTCAACTGGCGCGCACTCCCCGCCCATCCCCCTCCATGCCCTGCCCCAAGGGTGGGCAGGTCCCGCGCCGGCTCGCCCCATGTCGGTGCTCGCCGTACGCGCCCGTCCCGACACAGAGGGGGCGGAACGAAAGAAGGGGCGCCGGCCCGTGCCGACGCCCCCTCATCTGGCGTGAGAATGATCGTGCCGGATTCAGTCGCCCTCGGGACCTCCGGTACCGGTCTGGAGCTGCATGCGCCGACGCAGCAGCGGGCCGACGATGTAAGGCAGGATCAGGCCCAGGCCGGCGAAGACCCAGAGGCCGATGGCCAGGCCGCTGTCCCAGAGGATCGTCCAGTCGCCGTCGGAGATGTCCAGGGCGTGGCGGAGGTTCTTCTCCATCTCCGGCCCCAGCAGCAGGCCGAGGATGATCGGCACCAGCGGGATCTCCAGCTTGCGGAAGAGGTACCCGGCGACGCCGAAGGCCACCATGAAGTAGAGATCGAAGGTGGTATTGCTGATCGAGTAGATGCCGACGAAGGCGATCATGGTCACGATCGGCAGCAGGTACATCGGCGGCACGGAGAGCAGCTTGACGAAGATGCCCACCAGCGGGATGTTCAGCACCAGCAGCAGGAAGTTGCCGATCAGCAGCGCGGCGATCACGCCCCAGACGATGTCGGCGTTCTGGGTGAACATCAGCGGCCCCGGCGTGATGTTGAGCGAGATCAGCAGCGCCAGCAGCACCGCGGTGGTGCCGCTGCCCGGCACGCCGAGGGTCAGCATCGGCACCAGGGCGCCGCTGGAGGCGCCGTTGTTGCCGGCCTCGGGGCCGGCCACGCCGCGCGGGTCCCCCTCGCCGAAGTGGCCCTTGCTGCCCACCACCTTCTTCTCGAGGGTGTAGCCGATGAAGCTGCCCAGCGACGCCCCGGGCCCGGGAAGCACGCCCGCGATGAAGCCCAGGATGCCGCCACGGATGCTCGAGGGCATGATGGCCCGGATGTCGGCCCAGCGCAGGGTCAGCTTGTTGACGGTCATCTTCTCCTTGCCGCCGCCGGCCTTCTCCTCGATGAAGAACAGCAGCTCGGAGATGGCGAACAGGCCGACGATGGCGATGATGAAGTCCACCCCCTCGTAGAGCTCCAGCACGCCGAAGGTGTAGCGCTGCACGCCGGTGTTGTCGATGCCCATGGTGGCGATCATCAGACCCAGGCAGGCCGCCACCACCGTCTTCATGGGATTCTTGCCGGTGATCCCGCCGAGGGTGGCGAAGGCCAGCAGGAAGAGCGCGAAGTACTCGGCCGGGCCGAAGGTCAGGGCGAAGTCAGCCAGGATCGGGGCCAGCAGGATCAGCCCCACGGTGGCGATCAGGCTGCCCATGAAGGAGGCCACGGCGGAGATCGCCAGGGCCTCGGCGGCCTTGCCCTGCCGGGCCATGGGGTAGCCGTCCAGGCAGGTCATCATCGCCGGCTCGTCGCCGGGGATGTTGAGCAGGATCGAGGAGATGCGCCCGCCGTACATGGCGCCCGCATAGACGGCGGTGAGCATGATCAGCGCGGTCTCCGGGGCGAGGCCCAGGGTGAAGGCCAGCGGGATCAGGATGGCCACGCCGTTGGCCGGACCGAGCCCCGGCAGGGCCCCGATCAGGGTGCCCAGGAAGGCCCCCAGCAGGGCGAACATCAGGTTGTGCGGGGCCAGGGCCACGCCGAAGCCATCGATCAGGTAACCCAGGGTTTCCATCAGTTCACCTCCAGGAAGGACAGCAGGCCCAGCGGCAGGGCGAGATCGAGGGCGAAGTTGAAGATCAGGAAGACCACCACGCCCGCGACCCCGCCGGTGGCGTAGGCCTTGAGCGGCGAGGCCCCCATGCGCCAGCACAGGGTGCCCACCGCCAGCAGGGTGCTGAGGATGAAGCCAAGCGGCTGAAGCAACGCCGTGTAGACGATCAGCACCACCACGGCGATGATCAGCTCCACCCCGGTGCGGCTCCACGGCCAGGCGTTATCGGGGTCGGGCCGCACGATCAGGTAGAGGCTCGACAGCGCCAGCACCCCGGCCAGCAGCAGGGGAAAGGTATCGGGGCCGACGCCTTCGGCCCCCCCGAACGGTTCCGGGAACTGGGTAGCGCCCCAGCCGTACGCGACGGCCAGGACGATCAGCAGGATCCCGAAGATGCGGTCGTTGAAGGTCATCACTGGATCAACCCGATGTCTTTCGAGAGTTGTTCGATGTCGGCGATCTGGTCGGTGACGAAGGACTCGAACTCACCTGCGCTCATGTGGAAGGGCATCAGGCCGTTGTTGGTCATGACGTCCTTCCACTCCTGGCTCGCGTAGAGGGTGTCCATGGCCTCGATCCAGTACTGCTTGGCGTCCTCGGAGATGTCCGCCGGCATGTAGAAGCCGCGCCAGTTGGGCCCGATGGCGTCGATGCCCTGCTCGCGGGCGGTGGGGATATCGCTGAACTCGCCGGGCAGGCGCTCCTCGGACAGCACCGCCAGCACGCGCAGATCGCCGGACTCCAGGAAGCCCTGAGCCTCGGTGATGTCCCCGGTGAAGGCATCCACGTGGCCGCCGACCACCTGGGTCATGGCCTCGCCGCCGTTGTTGTACGACAGGTAGGGGATGCGCGGCAGGTTCTCGACCCCGGCCTCCTGGGCGGCGATCAGCACCTTGAGATGGTCCCAGCCTCCCTTGGCACTGCCGCCGGCGAACTTGACGCTGCGCGGGTCTTCCTTCAGCGCGTCCATCAGCTCGGGCAGGTCGTCGTACTCGGCGTCGTCGGCCACGGCGATGACCCCGTAATCGGCCCCCAGGGCACCGATCCAGTTGACCATGTCGGCGGTCATGCCCGGGAACTGGCCCTGGGCCAGGCGGGTGGTGGTGGCGGTGGAGGCCGCGACCAGCAGCTGGTCGTCCCCGGCGCGCTTGCTCACGGTATGGGCGTAGGCCACGCCGCCGCCGGCCCCGGCCATGTTGATGGTCTGGACGCTGCCCGGGACCAGGTCCAGGGCTTCCAGGACGTTGCCCACGCTGCGGCAGGTGAAGTCCCAGCCGCCGCCCGGGTCGGCGGGGGCGATGCACTCGACCTTGCCCTCCGGCTCGAAGGCCTGGGCGGAGCCGGCGGAGACGGTGAAGGCGGCGACGGCGATCAGCTTGAGTGGCGTGCTCTTGGACATTGTTGTGGTCCCCTGGTCGATGGAACGAAACGTTGGACTTGTCGAACGCTGACGGCTGGCTTACAATTCTGTAAGGCAGAACAACGTTCTTCAGGATGGAAAGCTAGGCGCCCCGCGAGCGGGGGTCAATGCCTGTCCGTGAGATTGCGACCAAAGTTGCATCCCCTACCGCCTCGGAGACCTAGAGATGGCACAGGATCGCGTGGAAGCGGTGGAGCGAGCCTTGACGGTGCTCGACGCCTTCGATGCCGACAAGGAGGCCTTCAGCCTGGCCGAGCTGGCCCAGGCCACCGGCTTCTACAAGAGCACCCTGCTGCGGCTGCTGGGTTCGCTGGAGCGCTTCGACTACGTGCAGCGTAGCCCCGACGGCCGCTGGCGGCTGGGCGCGACCCCGGTGCGCCTGGCCCGCCGACATCCGCCCTCGCGCGCGCTGGCCGCGCGGATACAGCCCCTGCTCGATCGGCTCGCGTCCGAGACCGGGGAAACCGCCGCCCTGCTGGAGGCCCAAGGCGGCGAGGTCGAGTGCCGACTGGTGGCCCTGCCGGCGACCAGCCTGCGGCACGACTTGCGCCCCGGCAGCCGCTGGAGGATCGAGAGCGATGACGATCCCCGCCCTGCCCTGCCCGGTGGCACCATGACCTGGGTGGCGCTGCCGAACGCCCCCGAGGCGACCGCGCTGTGGCTGTCGCTGTCCGGGCCCGCCGGCCGCCTGACGGGGGAGCGGGCCCGCCGGGCGCTGGCCCGCGCGCGGGAGGCCCTGGCCGCCCCCCAGCCGGAGGAAACGCCATGAGGAAACTGCTGCTGGTGGAGGACGATCGGCTGCTGGCGGACACCCTGGTGGATGCCCTGCGCCTGGAGGGACACGACGTCGAGCATCTGGCCGACGGCGACGCGGCCCGGACCCGCCTCGACACCGCGGAACACGGCCTGGACCTGGTGCTGCTGGATCTCAACCTGCCCGGCTGTGGCGGCCTGGAGGTGCTCGCCACCCTGCGCGGCCATGATGCCGACACGCCGGTGCTGATCCTCACCGCCCGGGGCGCGGTGGAAGATCGTGTGCGCGGCCTGGACCTGGGCGCCGACGACTACCTGGCCAAGCCCTTCGCCCTGGACGAGCTGGAGGCTCGCGTCCGGGCGCTGCTGCGCCGCCGCGAGCGGGGGCACCAGCTCCAGGTGGGCCCGCTGGCCTTCGATGCGCTGGCCCAGCGCTTCAGCCTGGACGGCGAAGCGCTGTCGCTGCCCCCGCGGGAGCAGCGCCTGCTGGCCTGCCTGATGCGTCATGCCGGGGAACCCGTCGACAAGGTGCGGCTCGCCGAGGAGGCCTTCCAGGGCGAACCCATGGGCGACAACGCCATCGAGGTCTATGTCCACCGCCTGCGCAAGCGGCTCGCCGACGGCGGCGTCGCCCTGCGCACGGTACGCGGCCTGGGCTACCTGCTGGAGGCGACGTGATCCGGCGAGACAGCCTGTATCGTCGCCTGCTGACCTGGCTGCTGCTGCCGCTGCTGGCCCTGGGCGGTCTCATGGTCCTGCAAGCCTGGCTCGATGCCCGACGCACCGCCGACCGCGCCCACGACCGCCTGCTCGAGGCGGCCACCCTGGCGATCGCCGAACAGGTGCAGTGGCAGGACGATCGCCTCTGGCTGGACTTGCCCCCCGCCGCCCTGGAGATGCTCGCCACCGATGCCGAGGAGCGCGTCTTCTACGCCCTCTACGATGCCCGGGGACGCTTCGTCACCGGCAACGCCGAGCTGCCCGGCGATCCGCGGGGCGGCGCACCCGGCGATGCCGCCCTGCTGTATCGGGACATCGACTGGGGTGAGATGACCCTGCGCCAGGGGGTGCGCCGCTCGCGCCTGGAGGACTGGCAGCAACGGGAACGCTTCGAGATCCGGGTCGCCCACACCCGGGAGGGACGCGAGCGCCTGGCCGCGGAGTTGCTGCGGGCCAACCTCGCCTACATCCTCGGCATGGCGGCGCTGGCGGTGGTGGTCCTGCTGCTGGCGATCCGCGGCGCCCTGGCGCCGCTCACCCGCCTTCGCCGCGCCATCCGCGCCCGGGACCCCCGCACCCTCGCCCCGCTGGACCTGCCCCTGCCCCGGGAGCTGGCCGAGCTGCGCGAGACCCTCAACGAGCTGCTGGCGCGGATGCGCCGGGTGCGCGCCAACCAGGAGCGCTTCATCGGCGACGCCTCGCATCAGCTGCGCACCCCCCTCGCCGGACTCTCGGCCCGGGCCGAGTTGGCCCTGCGCCAGGACGAGCCGGAACGCTGGCGGGAGGCGCTGGAGGCCATCCGGGCCACCGGCACCCGAATCTCGCGCCTGGCCGTCCAGCTGCTGTCCCTGACCCGGCTCAACAACCCCGAATATCATCCCGAGATGGGCCGGGTGGATCTCAACGACCTGGCCCGCGAGGCGGTACGCACCCACTGGGCGTCGTGTCACCGGGACGGGATCGACCTGGGCGTGGAGACGGCCGCCGGGGCGCTGACGGTCGAGGGGCTGGACTGGCAGCTCGAGGAGGCGCTCGGCAACCTCATCGACAATGCCCGGCGCTATGGCGCCCGGCGCATCACCGTGCGCACCCGTCCCTCGCCACCGACGCTGGAGGTCGAGGACGACGGCCCGGGCATTCCCGCCTCCCGACGCCTGCTGATGCTGCGCCCCTTCCATCGCGGCAGCGACGACCAGGAGGGCTCGGGGCTGGGCCTGGCCATCGTCGACGGTATCGCCCGCACCCATGGGGTCCGCCTGAGTCTCGACGACGGCGTCGACGGCCGTGGTCTCCTCGTCCGTTTGCGCTTCCAGGAGGCGGCCTCATGATCCGCCTGCTGATCGTCATGCTGTGCTGGCTGCTCGTTGCCTCGGTGCATGCCGAGGAGCGCCTCGACTATCCGGCCCGCTCGGACGGCGGGGAGGCGACCGCCCTGGTGGTACACGGCGCCCTGGACCCGATCCACGTTCGCCCCTTGCTCGAGGCCTTCCACCGCCGCCATCCCGGTATCGCGCTGACCTATCGCAACCTCGGGACCCTGACCCTGCACCGCCGCTTCCTGGAGCACCCCGAGGAGGCCGACGTGCTGCTCTCGTCCGCCATGCCCTGGCATTACCGCCTCGCCAACGACGGCCATGCGCGCCCCCTCGACACCGCGACGGCCGACGCCTGGCCGGCCCGGGCCCGCTGGCGACGGGAACTGTTCGCCTTCACCTTCGAACCCGTGGTCATGGTGGTACGCCGGGAACTCGTCGAGCGCTACGGTCGTCCGGAGAGCCATGCCGACCTGCTGGCGCTGCTGGAACGCCACGCCGACGCGCTGCGCGGCCGGGTGGTGACCTACGACCCCGCCCGCAGCGGCGCCGGCTATACCTATGCCATCGCCGAGTCACGGCTCTCGCCGCGCTACTGGGATCTAGTGGCGGCCCTGGGGGAAGCCGACGCCGCCCTGGCGGACACCACCGGCGAGATGCTCTCCGGCCTGTCCGAGGGACGCTACTGGGTGGGCTACAACCTGCTGGGCAGCTATGCACGGGCCGTGGTGGAGGCGGATCCGGCCCTCGCCATGGTCATCCCCGATGACTATGCGCTGGTGACCCGACGGCTGGCGTTGATGCCGCGGGGCGCGCCCCATCCCGAGACCGCCCGGCGATTCCTGGACTTCCTGATCGGCGAGGCGGGCCAGCGGGTGATCGCGGAGCGCACGGCCCTGGGCGCCCTGCACCCCGCCCTGACGGGGCCGGGGACGGCCAATGCCCTGCGGGAGAGCCACGGGGAGGCACTGCGTCCCCTGTCACTGGGACCGGGACTGCTCGCCACCCTGGACGATCTCAAGCGGCAGGCGCTGCTGGCCCGATGGCGGCGGGAGTTCGCGCGCGGCAGCGAGGGGCTGCCCCCGCCCTGAACCGAGCGGGCAAGGATCAGCGAACCAGGCTGAGCTGGACGGGGGCCGTGCCGCGGTGGAGCATGCCCAGCGCCCGGGCGGCGCGCTTGGACAGGTCGATGACCCGGCCGTCCACGAAGGGACCGCGGTCGTTGATCAGGACCTCGACCTGTCGGCCGTTGTCGCGGCGCGTCACCAACACCCTGGTACCGAATGGCAGGCTGCGATGGGCGGCGGTCAGTTCCTGCTGGTCGAAGGCGTCGCCGCTGGCCGTGGTCCGGCCCTGGAAGCGGTCGCTGTAGTAGGAGGCGATGCCCCTCTGGTGGGCATCGGCGGAGGACTGGCTGGCCTGGACTGCCCCGGCGGCGCTGGTCAGCCACAGCGCCGCCAGGCAGATCGAGACAAGACGAAACCCTCTGGGGCGAGCCTGGCCCGCCTTCATGGAATACCCCATGCGTCACCTCACGACGACTGGTACGCCGATCGACCTCCCCGCGATCAGGCGCCTCGAGACGTGTCAGACGGTGTCGGGTGCTTTCCCTGCAACCAACCCAGGCTACCGGCTCGCTCGCTGTCGAACCAGGCCAGTGCGTCATGCAACGTCACCACCGTGCCGACGATGACGAGTGTCGGCGGTCGGATAGTACCCAGCTCGAGGGCCGGCGGCAAGCTGCCAAGGCTGCCCACATGGACCCGCTGCCGGGCGGTGGTGCCCTGCTCGATCAGCGCCAGTGGGGTATCGGCGGCCAGGCCGTGCGCCTGCAGGCGCTCGCTGATGATCGCCAGGCTGCCGAGCCCCATGTAGAACACCAGCGTCTGCCCGGGGCTCGCCAGGGCCGCCCAGTCCAGGTCGCAGCTGCCGTTGCGCAGGTGGCCGGTGATGAAGCGCACCGACTGGGCATGGTCCCGGTGGGTCAGCGGAATCCCGGCATAGGCGGCGCAGCCCGAGGCGGCGGTGATGCCGGGCACCACCTCCACCTCGACGCCGGCGGCCACCAGGGATTCCAGTTCCTCGCCGCCGCGGCCGAAGATGAAGGGGTCGCCCCCCTTGAGCCGCACCACCCGCTTGCCGGCCCGGGCCCAGTCCACCAGGGCCTGGTTGATCCCCTCCTGGGGGACGCTGTGGTCCGAGCGCGCCTTGCCGACATACAGCCGCCAGGCCTGCGGGGCGGCGAGCGCCAGGATCTCGTCGCTGACCAGGCGGTCGTGCAGGATGACGTCCGCGGCCTGCAGACGCCTGAGCGCCTTGACGGTCAGCAGCTCGGGATCCCCGGGCCCCGCGCCCACCAGGCTGACCCGCCCCGGCGCCAGCTCGGAGGACACGGGGGGCAGCCGAAGGGACTGCGGCTCAGGGGAAGGGCTTGCGGCGCGCATATTCCAATCACTCGGGGTTGGGAGAATTTTATATGCGATAAAGTAATTAATTCGGCGCCCGATTGCCACTCATGATCCGGCGCAAGGATATAACCGGCCGCACCTGCCCCCCGCAAACGACACGGCCCCCGCCGAAGCGGGGGCCGTGTCGTGGGTCGGAGCGGGCCGGATCAGGCCCCGAGCACGCGCTTGAGCCTCGGGCTGGCCAGCTCGCCGATCAGGGTGATCACCGCCAGCACCAGCAGCAGCCAGGGCCAGTGCACCCCGAACTGGACCTTGGCGATGCCCAGGGCGTCGACGAAGATCATCAGGATGCCCAGCGGGCTGACGTAGCGCACCATGAACAGCCAGAGGGCGTGCCAGGCCGGGGACAGGCCGAGCTCCTCGCGGAAGGTCTCGCTCTTCAGCACGAAGCCGGCGAGCAGCACCATGCCCAGGCCGCCGAGCGGCATCATCCAGCGCGAGGTGAGGTAGTCCAGCCAGCCGAAGAAGTGCTTGCCGGCCAGGGTCCACTCGGCGCCCACGTTGAAGGACAGCATGGCCAGGGTGCTGATCAGCCACAGCACGATGCCGGTGCCCCAGGAGGCGGTTCGACGGGAGATGCCCTTGTTGTCGGTCAGCCAGGACACCGTGGCCTCGACCATGGAGATCGACGAGGTCAAGGCGGCCATGGACAGCATCACGAAGAAGAGGATGCCGAACAGGGTGCCCAGCGGCATGGCCTGGAAGGCCAGCGGCAGGCTCATGAAGATCAGGCCGGGACCGCTGCCGGGGCTCATGCCGTTGGCGAAGATCACCGGGAAGATCGCCAGGCCGGCCATCAGCGCCACCACGGTATCGGCCACCGCCACGCTCAGCGTCGTGCGGGCGATCGAGGCCCGCCCGGGCAGGTAGCTGCCGTAGGTGAGGATGGCACCGGAGGCCAGCGACAGGGTGAAGAAGGCATGCCCCAGGGCCGCCAGCATGCCCTCGCTGGACAGGCTGCCCGCATCGAAGGAGAACAGGAAGCGCACGGCCTCGCCGAAGCCGCCGGAGAACACGCCGTAGCCGATCAGCACGGCCAGCATGACCACCATGCCGGGCATCATCAAGCTCACGCTCTTCTCGATGCCGGCCTGCACGCCCTTGCCGACGATGGCCATGGTGGCCACGGTCACCAGGGTGCTCCAGAAGCCCAGATTCAGAGGACTCTCGTTGTTGGCGCCGAAGATCGCCGCCATCTCGTCGACGCTGGAGCCGGCCAGGCCGCCGCTGAGCATCTTCCACAGGTAGGAGAAGGACCAGCCCGCCACCACCACGTAGAAGGACAGGATCATGAAGCCGCAGAGCATGGCCATCCAGCCCAGCAGCGACCACACGGGGGAGGCCTTGGACTCGGCGGCCACGCGGCGGATGGCATCGATGGGACTGCCCCGGCCGCGGCGACCGAAGGCGATCTCGGTCATCATCACCGGCACGCCGACGGCCAGGATGCAGGCCAGGTAGACCAGCACGAAGGCACCGCCGCCGAACTCGCCGGTAATGTAGGGGAACTTCCAGATGTTACCGAGGCCGACCGCCGAGCCGGTCGCCGCCAGGACGAAGCCCCAGCGGCCGAGCCACTGGGTGCGGTTTTGCGCGTTATTTGACATGTCTCACCAGGGTCACGGAACTGTTATTGTCGCCCGCCACAAATCATGGGGCCAATACAGGCGCCCATTGTGACGGATTTTGTCGTGAATGGGCAGGGAGGCGACGAATTGTTCTGTCACTTCCCCCCTGCTCGTCGCGCCCGGCGCCGGCCGGGCGCGGGTGGGGATCAGTCGTCGGCCTTGAGCACGCCGCGACGGATCTGGTCTTCCTCGATGGATTCGAACAGGGCCTTGAAGTTGCCCTCGCCGAAGCCGTCGTTGCCCTTGCGCTGGATGATCTCGAAGAAGATCGGGCCGATCACCGTCTCGGTGAAGATCTGCAGCAGCACGCCCTGGTCGGGACCGCCGTCCACCAGCAGGTTCAGCTCGCGCAGGTCCTCGAGGTTCTCCTCGTGGTTGGGCACCCGCTCGTCGACCCGCTCGTAGTAGGTGTCCGGCGTGGTCAGGAACTGGATGCCGTTGGCCTTGAGGGCGCGCACCGTGGCGTAGATGTCGTCCGTGGCCATGGCCAGGTGCTGGATGCCCTCGCCGTTGTACTCGCGCAGGAACTCGGCGATCTGGGAGTTGTCGTCGGCGGACTCGTTGATCGGGATGTGCATCTTGCCGCAGGGCGCGGTCATGGCCCGGGAGTGCAGGCCGGTCTTCTTGCCGGCGATGTCGAAGTAGCGGATCTCGCGGAAGTTCGCCACCCGGGTGTAGAAGTCCGCCCAGACGTCCATCTGGCCGCGGTCCACGTTGTGGGTCAGGTGGTCGAGGACCTTGAGGCCAACGCTGTGGTCCTGGGCCGTGCGGCCCGGAATCGGCTCGAAGTCGATGTCGTAGATGGTGCGACCCTCGCCATCGACCTTGTGGTCGACGAAGTACAGCAGGGAGCCCCCGATGCCCTCGACGGCGGGGATGCCCACCTCGCCTTCACCCACCGGCACCTCGACCGGCTTGGCGCCACAGGCCACGGCATGATCGAAGGCCTGCTTCGCGTCGGCCACCGTCCAGGCCATGGCACAGGCGCAGGGGCCATGGACGCGGGCGAACTCGGCGGCATGGCTGCCGGGCTCGGCGTTGAGCACGAAGTTGATGTTCTCCTGCTGGAACAGGGTCACCGCCTTGGAGCGATGCTTGCGGGTCTCGGTGAAGCCCAGCTGGAGGAACAGCTGGCGCAGGGCCTCGATGCCCTCGGCGGTCGGGGCGCTGTATTCGACGAACTCGAAACCGTCGGTGCCGATCGGATTGGCGGTGCTGATCTCGCTGGTCTTGGCAGGGGCGTTCATGAAGACCTCCGGGTCGCTTGTGGTTGTGGTGCCTTGGATGCCCCCAGACTAGTGCGCCCTCGCCCCCGCCGGAACGCCCCGATCATGCGCTTTCCCCGCCATCGCCGGCCGCCTTGGCCGGGCCGTCGTCAAGCCTGCGTTACGGCCCCGGCGAGGCCATGAATGGCGTCACCCTGGCGGCAAGCCAGGCTGACAGCGCGTAAGGGATTCGTTACACCTTGCCGGCGTCGGAGTCTCGCAACAGCGTCTCGACGCTTTCCAGCTTGTCATCCATGTGCTGTTCCCGGTCGGTGCGGGTGCCGAGCTTCAGGGTCGTGGTGATGCGAGGGGCCCCCATCGCGTGGACCGCCTCGTGACAGCGCTTGACCACGGCCAGGACCTCGTCCCAGGAGCCCTCGATGTTGGTGCCATAGGCATGCATCCGGTGCTCCAGCCCGGCGTCCTCGATGACCCGTTGACAGGCCGCCACATAGGGCGAGACCGATACCCCCACGCCCAGGGGGACCACGCAGAGATCGATGATGACGTACATCCGGGATTCCTCGTCGCTGTGGGGACGGGCCGGGACCCGCCGCTTGTATGAGTGGTCTATGATGATGGAAGACGCTCTGCCGCCGGCTTCCGGCGTCCAGCCACTGCGGGACCAGGAGGATTCCATGACCAGTGACTCGCGCCTCGGCCCTGTCGCCCTTCCCGATACCCGGGCTCGCCATGTCGTCGAGAAGCTCCTCGACGGCTCCGGGGTCACCCTCAACGGCGAGGCCCCCCAGGACATCCGCATCTATCACCCCGACTTCTTTCCCCGCATCCTGCACCAGGGCACCCTGGGGCTGGGCGAGGCCTACATGGACGGCTGGTGGGACTGCGAGCGCATCGACGAGATGGCCCATCGCCTGCTGTGCCACGGGCTCGGCGAGCATGCCCAGTCCCCCTCGGAGCGCCTCATGTATCGCCTGCAGTCCGGCTTCTTCAACCTCCAGAGTCGGGCCCGGGCCTATATCGTCGGCGAGGCGCACTACGATCTCGGCAACGATCTCTTCCAGCGCATGCTCGACGATACCATGTGCTATTCCTGCGGCTACTGGAAGGACGCCGGGACGCTGCACGAGGCGCAGAAGGCCAAGCTCGAGCTGGCCTGTCGCAAGCTGGACCTGCAACCCGGCATGAAGGTGCTCGACATCGGCTGCGGCTGGGGCAGCCTGGCCGAGCATGCCGCCCGCCATCACGGGGTCGAGGTGACCGGCATCACCATCTCCCGGGAACAGGCCGAACTGGCCCGGGAACGCTGCCGGGGCCTGCCGGTGAAGATCCTGCTGGAGGACTACCGGGACCTGCAGGGGCGCTTCGACCGGATCGTCTCCATCGGCATGTTCGAGCACGTCGGCCATCGCAACTACGACACCTACTTCCGGACGGTTCGCCGCCTGCTGCCCAGGGACGGCCTGTTCGTGCTCCACACCATCGGCTCGAACAACTCGGAGATCAGCGCCGACCCCTGGATCAACCGCTATATCTTCCCCAACGGGGTGCTGCCGTCGACGGTCCATATCGCCAAGGCCAGCGAGGGACACCTGCTGATGGAGGACTGGCAGAACTTCGGGGCCGACTACGACAAGACGCTGATGGCCTGGCTGGCCAACTTCGACGCCCACTGGCACGAGATCGCCGAGCACTACAACGAGCGGACCCGGCGGATGTTCCGCTATTACCTGTCCGTGTGTGCCGGGGCGTTCCGGGCCCGCAACCTCCAACTCTGGCAGGTGGTCTTCTCGCTGGGTCGCCCCGGTCGCTACGACGCCCCGCGCTGATCCTTACGGAACACCCGCCGGCGGCGGATGTTCCGGCTCACCCATTCGGCCTGTCCGTGTGTGCCGGGGCATTTCGCGCCCGCAACCTGCAGCTGTGGCAGGTGGTCTTCTCGCTGGGGCGCCCCGGTCGCTACGACGCCCCGCGCTGATCCTTGCGGAACACTCGCCGGCGGCGGATGTTCCGACTCACCATTCGGCCTGTCCGTGTGTGCCGGGGCATTTCGCGCCCGCAACCTGCAGCTGTGGCAGGTGGTCTTCTCGCTGGGGCGCCCCGGTCGCTACGACGCCCCGCGCTGATCCTTGCGGAACACTCGCCGGCGGCGGATGTTCCGACTCACCATTCGGCCTGTCCGTGTGTGCCGGGGCGTTTCGGGCCCGCAACCTGCAGCTGTGGCAGGTGGTCTTCTCGCTGGGGCGCCCCGGTCGCTACGATGTTCCGGGCGGATCCGGGTAAAGCATGCCACGGCGCCTTCCGGTCCCCCACCGGCGCTTGCTTCATTCTTCATTCTTCGCTCCCCACGGCACGCCTAAGTAAAACTTGTCGGCAATGGTGGCAAACGTCGAGCAATCACCTACAAAGCATCGGCGATCTCCTACAACCGATGGTTAGTGCCAGCGCTTCGCGCCGAGTGTATGATAAGCCGCTTAACAAGAAGAACGCCTGATATTCCCCAGGCCCCATGGCAGCACGCCAACGATAACGAACTTACCTGTACGCAGCAGGAACCAGAAGGGAAATCTCATGCCGCCCATCGAAGTCATGCCGAGCAGGGAACGGCTCGACCCGGTGAAGGTCCTCGAACTGGCCGAACAACTTCCTGGCCTGATCTTCCAGCTTCACCGCCGAGACGACGGTCATCTGCATTTCCCTCACCTGATGGGCAGCGGCACCCGGTTGCTGGACCTGGAGCCCGAGCTCCTGGCCCGGGATGCCCGCCCCGCCCTCGAGCGGCTCCACGACGCGGACTACCCCCGGCTGATGGCGGCGATCGAGCGCTCGGTTCGCTGGTGCACGCCTATCATCACCAAGTTTCGTCTGCTGCTGCCCGGCGATATCTGCCGCTGGATCGCGGTCCGGGCGCAACCGGAACGCGTGGATGACGGCGTGCTCTGGCATGGCATGATGCTCGACATCAGCGAGCAGGTCGCCGAAGAGGAACGCCTGCGGGCCCTCTCCGACAGCGATGCCCTCACCGGCCTCGCCAATCGCCGCAAGCTCCTCAAGCGCCTGGACGAGGAGATCTCGCTCAGCAACCGCCATGCCACGCCGCTGTCGCTGATGATGCTCGATCTGGACCACTTCAAGGCGATCAACGACACTTGGGGGCACCTGAAGGGGGACGAGGTCCTCGAGTCCCTGGCCAGTTGCTGCCGTGCCCTGCTGCGCGAGGAAGACCTGCTGGCGCGGCTGGGCGGCGAGGAGTTCGCCCTGGTGCTGCCCCTGACCCCGCGGACCAATGCCGAGCGCCTGGCCGAGCGGCTGCGCCGCTGCGTCGCCGAGCACGATTTCGGCCAGATGGGGGCGGGCCGCGTCACCGTCAGCATCGGCATCGCCGAACACCGGGTCGGCGATTCCCGGGAGATCCTCCTGCAGCGCGCCGACCGCAGCCTCTACCAGGCCAAGCACCGGGGCCGCAACCGGGTCGAGGCAAGCGGCTGAGGCCGCCTCACTCGGCCTCGAGAGCGGCCAGCCAGCGTGCCTCGAGAGCCTGGTCCAGAGGCTCGCCGGCCCGCTCGAGCACGCGGGCATCCTCCAGCCATTCCTGATCGAGCCCTCTCGCCCCGTCGGCGCTGCCCCGCTGCCCCTCCTTGCCGGTCAGGCGATGCAGAGGGTGGCCCCCCCTCGGCCTCCAGCCCCTCCGCCATGGGCGCCATCAGGGCCGACAGGCACAGCCGGGGCAGGCGACGCTTGAGCGCGCGGTAGAGGCGTAGCCCTTCGGGATCGAGATCCCCCCAATAGGTCTGGGACGGCAGCGACAGCAGCCTGGCCAGGCCCTGTCGGGGCGGGCGTTCTCCCACAAGCCTCACCCGGTCGACGTCGGCCAGGGCCTCGCCCAGGGCAAGCCCGTAACCGAAGCCGCAGACCAGAGCCAGACGATCCCCCACCCCGAGGCGGCGGGCCTGCTCGAAGCTCTGGGGATTCTCGATCAACAGCAGGCCCTGCGGGACCTCGGGCGCCTCGGCGAGCAGCCAGGTGGGCATGGGCCGAAAGTCCCGGGGCTCGATGCCGAAGGCGCGGACCAGCTCGGCGGGCAACGCCTGAAGCAGCTTGGCGCTGCCCAGCAGGTAGCGGGCGCTGGCCCGATAGGCTCCCAGATCATAGGCGGCGGGGAGGTCGGCGGCGAGACGTCGCAGGCCCTCGACGAGGCGGCACTGGTCATCGAGGGACCAGTCCGCCAGGCCGGCCTCCCGGGCCCGCGACCAGGCGACGGCCAGGTCGCCCTCCAGGCCCAGGGCGGCATCCGGCCGCGGCAGGCTCTGGATCAGGCGATGCCGCTCGCCCTCCGAGAGCCCCATCCGTACCGACAGCCGGTGGTCCAGGGCCGCCGGGGCATCGAGCACGCCCTGGTGGCGGAGGACGGCCAGCGCCTGCCAGGCGGCCAGCTCCGAGTCGCAGACACCGCGGCGTTTCAGGTCCCGCACCAGGGTATCGCTGCGCCAGCGCTTGCCCCCCTGGCGCAGGAAATGACGACTCCAATCCGCCTCCAGCCAGGCACGGACGGCGCGAACCGCGTCATGCTCCCCGTTCATGTGGCAGGCGCCGTGACATGGATGCCGAACAGGCTGGCCTCGCCGCTGGCGCGCCCCAGCGACTCCGGCGTCGTGGCATGGCCGTCGCGGACCATGACATGCCCGCCCTGCCCCTGGGCGCCGCCGATCACGCTGCCGACCAGGTAAGTGGGGAAGATCTCGGCGTCGTTCTCATAGTTGGGGTTGTGGATCAGGCCGATCATCTGGAAGCGTCCTCGGGTGTTGCGCAACGACTCCAGGGAATCCTGGATCAGGCGACGGTGCGACAGCTTGGAGAAGAGGCCGTCGAGGAGGATCACGCTCTCGCGGCTGGCACGAGCCCGGCGCTTGTGGTGGCCGGGCAGTTCCCGCAGTTCCCGCTCGATGGCGAACTCCGAGAGCTTGACCAGCCACATCAGCGAGACGGCCTCCCGCTGGCCCTCCGACATGGCCTCGTTGAGCGAGAATAACCGGCCGTGAGGACGAATGGCATCGTGCTTGAGGCGGATGGCGACATCATGGAAGAGCCCCCGGTAGATGCGCCGGCGGATCTGGCCGAGCAGCTCCTCATCCCGCCGGCCGGTCTCGGCCTCGCCCAGTCCGCCGTCGCGCTCGGCCCGGCGACGCAACGCCGCCTGATGCTCGTCGATCTCGGCCAGCAGCACCTGGATCAGTTCGCGCAGGCGCTCGCCGCCGACCAGGGACGCCTTGACCTCGAAATAGGCCCCGCCCTCGCCGCTGCGGCGGGCGACCCGCTTGAGAATGTCCAGATTGCCGGCGGCGTCGCCGATGATGGAGCTCAGCCGCTCCACCAGGGTGCCTTCGATCTGCTCCCGGGAGGCCTGCAGCCGGCCCACCCGCCCGCGGTGCTCCTCCAGCTGTGCCTGCAGCTGGGCGTGCAACCCGGCCAGGTCGGTCAGGGCCGCCTCGGTGATGCCGTGCAGCGAGGCCAGCCGCGCCCGCTCGGTGTCGTTGAACAATCGACTCTGGGCCGCCTCCTCCAGGGCGCCGCCCAGTGCACGCTCGGCCTCCGCCACTCGCCTGGCCTGACGCTCGCGATCCCGGGCCCGCTCCCCCAGATTCAGTTCGCCCAGGGCATCCAGCAGGCTCTGCTGCACGGCCTCCAGCTCGGCGACCTCCCCCACCGGCCCCTGGCCGGCCAGGGCCTGCCAGCGGGCCAGGGCGTCGTCCCGGTCCTCGGCGCGGGGATCGTCCGGGGGCCAGCCGAAGGCGTCCGTCGCGGGGGCCGCCGGCACGAGCCGTTCCCGCCAGCCCTCGGGGAGTTGGCGCAGTGCCTCCAGCCAGGCGATGCCCAGCTGATCGACGCAGTGCAGGGCCGCCTGCTGCCGAGACAGGCGGTCCTGAACCTCGCGGCGCTCCCTCTCCTTGGCCTTGCGGGCTTCCCGTGCCTCCTTCAGGTCGCGCTTGCAGCGAGCCAGGTCTCGCTCCAGGACCCGGCCTCCACCGCCGGCATCGCGGACCTCCAGATAGGCCCGGATCCGCTCGAAGTCGAAATCGGCCCGCCGGCTGGCCCGGGCCAGATCCTGCTCGAGTTCCAGGCGCCTTGCCTCGGCCCCGGCCATGAAGGCCGGGCCGTCCTGGCGCTCGAAGTCCGCCAGGGACCGCAGCCGCGCTCGCTCCCCGTCCGCGAAGAGGCCGGCCAGCCCGGCCTCCAGCGCCTCCAGGCGACGGCGGGCGGCCTCCCGGGCCTCGGCCTGCCGGTCACGCCGGGCCTCGACCTCGGCCAGGGCCTCCTCCAGCACCGCCAGCCGCTCGTCCAGCTCCGCCAGCCGCTCGGCGCCGCCGGCAGCGGCGAAGCGCTCGGCGGCCAGCCAGGTCTCGCCATGCAGCGCCAGTTCCCGGGCCAGTCGGTCACGCAACGGCTGCAGCTCCTCCAGCCGCCGGCTCGCCGCCTCCGCGGCCGCCTTCGCCTCCCGCAGGGCCATCTCGCCGCCCTCCTGAAGGAAACGCTGGAAGTCGTCGATGCAGGCCAGCGCCGCCTCGGAAAGCCGCGGCGCCAGGGCCTCACGCCGGGCATCGTTCGCCTCCCGGGCCTCGGCGAGGGCCTCGAGGGCACCTTCCACCTGCGATTCCTCGGCCTCTCGGGCCTGGAGGGCCAGGGCATGCCACTCGCCATGGGGATCCAGGCGGGCGCACTCCTCGGCCAGCGCCTCCCGGCATGCGCGATCCGCAGCCAGGCGCCGCGTCGTGGCCTCGCGCAGGGCGTCCAGGTGGCGCGGATCCAGGGCGGCCTTCACCGCCAGGGTCTCCACCCCCTGGATCGCCCCCAGGGGCGACTCTCCCGATGCCAGCCGTTCGGCCAGGCGCTCGCCCTCGAGCACCGGCACCGTCAGTCCGGCCTCGACCAGGCGCTCGGCGGCCTCCCTGGCCGGCCCGCTCCCGTCCACGACCGGGGCGAAGAGCAGCCCGGCGGCCTGGGACAACCAGGCACGCCGGGCCGGCTCGTCCCGGACCGGATCGTTGAGCACCTCGTGCAAGGGCCGCCAGGGGATCCCGGCCGCGTCCAGATGCCCATGGGCCTCGGCCTCGGCGACTCGGCGTTCCAGGGGGTCGCCGCCCAGGCGCTCGAGATAGCGTTCGCGCCCTGCGATCGCCGCTTCGAGCTGCTCGGCCTCGCTGAGCAGCCGTGGATAGCGGCGCTTGGCATCGGCCAGCCAGTCGGCCGGGGCCAAATCGCTGCGCTCGGCGAAGTCGAGCCGGGCCTGGTGCAGGTCCCGCAACCGGCTCTCCTCGGCATCGAGACGATGGGCCTCGTCGTCCAGGCGCCGCGCCTCGGCGTGCAGGCGGTCGCGCAGGTGGACCGGCTCGTCATCGCCGTGCAGCTCGCGATAGCGCTCGGCGGCCTCGGCCAGGGGCGCGAGGCGGGCCCGACGCTGTTCCGCCTCCTCCCGGGCCCGCATCGACTCCCGGCACGCCTCGTCGAGGTCGGCCAAGCCGGCCTTGCGGGCCGCCCAGAAGCCGGACGCCTCGGCATCCGGCCAGCCGCGGCGAAAGGCCTCCCAGGGCCCCTGAGCCTGGGCCAGGGGGCCACGCTCGCCGGTCAGGCGCTGTCGCTCGCCGTCGAGGCGCGCCGCCTCGTCCCGGTCGGCCTCGAGTCGTTCGTCCGCGGCGTCCCGTTCGGCTCGGACGGCTTCCCGATCGGCCTCCAGGGCCTCCTGGCGGGCGAGCTTCTCGTCGAGCAGCGCCGCCGGGTCGGTCCCGGGATGCTCGCGTCGAAAGGCGTCATGCCATTCGGCCACCCGGCCGAGTTCGCCGACCCGGGCACTGTGTTCGAGCAGCGCCCGGCGGGCCGCCTCGGCCTCGGCGGCACAGGTGTCCGCGGTGGCCAGCGGGTCCTCCAGCTCGGCCTCGTCGAAGAGGCCGTCGGCCAGCGCCTGGGTATAGAAGCTCTGGTTGTCGATGAAGTCCCGCTGGCGGGACTCGAGCCGCTCGCGCTCCCGGTCCAGGTGCTCGGCCCGCTCGTCCAGCGCCTCCAGGTCGCGGTCCAGCTCGTCCAGGAAGAGCCGGTCGGCGATCACCTCGTCGCGGAAGGGGTTGCCGTCCAGGGCCTCGAAGGCCTCGGCGCCCTCCTCCAGGGCGCGGATGGCGCGCTCCCGGTCGGTATCGTCGTCGAAGGCCAGGCTGCCGGCCAGCCAGTCCCGGGCGGCCTGGAAGCCGAGGTGACCGACCTCCCGGGCCCGGGGCCAGTCGGCCTCGGGCAGGTGCAGCACGCGGCGGTGACCGTCGAGGCGTATGCCCGCTTCGTCCAGGGCCCGGCGCAGGACGCGTTCGGAGCGACCGCAGAGCCGCGCCAGCAGCCGGACCGAGACCCGGGGACGGCCGGTGTCCCCGGCGCCCCAGGCGAAACCGGACACCACCTCGTCGTCGGCCTCGGAGGGCCGCGGCACCCCGGGCAGGCCCGCCAAGGCGCGGCCGCCGAGCAGTCGCTCGCCGGCGGCCAGGCCGCGATCGAGCTCGGCGAGATGCCGTCGCGCCTCGAGCAGCGCCTCGCCCTGGTCGGTGAGCGCGGCCAGGCGTTGCACCTTGTCGCCGCTGCGCCGCTGATCGGCCTCGGCTTCCTCCAGGCGATGGCGCAGCTCGGTGATGTTGGTGCCCGAGTTGAGGATGACCTCCTCGATCAGTTCCTCGCGCTCGTCGGTCTCGCCCCGGGTCGCCCCGGAGAGGATCTCCGGGGCCAGCACCTCGAAGAAGAAGGCCTGGTCGGCCTGCTCGCCGGCGCGGGGCCGGATGGCATTGAAGATCTGGCTCTTGTCGGCGCCGCCGTCCTTCTGGAAGGCGGCGAGCTGCGCCAGCTCGCGTCGCGAGACGTGGCTGCCCACCGCCTCCAGCCACTCCTCGCGATTGAGCGTCAGGCGCACCCCCCGCTCGGCCAGGGCCGCCTTGACGTCGCGATTGGCAAAGAGCGCCAGCTTGCCGTCGGCGGTATGGTGGTGCACCGGGACGTCCTCCAGCCGGCCGGTGTAGTGGTAGAAGGACAGGCCGCTGCCGTCGCAGTAGCCGTAGAAGCCGAACACGAAGGTCTCCCCGGCGACTTCCTCCCCGGCCGCCTCCAGCATGTCGTCCTGGCCGGCCCGCCCGCTGCGGGAGCGAAACTCCACGCGCAGGTGGCTCCAGCTGCGCCCCTCCCCGCCGACGCTGCTCGGCGAGCACTTGCGCCGCGTGCGGGTCAGCAGGGTCCGGTCCCGGGACAGCAGGCCGATCAGCGCCTCGGCCAGGGTGGTCCTGCCGAAGCCGTTCTCCATGCTGATGGCGCTGGACTGGCCACGCAGGTCCAGCAGCAGGTGACGCATCTTGGCCTCCCAGGGGGAGGCCACGTCGCCGTGCTTGTTGAGCAGGTTGGCCACCTCGATGCGGTTGATCACGCTCATGCCCGACCCTCCTCGGCGCGCGCCTCGGCCAGGGAGCTCTCTCGGCCGAAGCCGTTCTCCATGCTGATGGCGCTGGACTGGCCACGCAGGTCCAGCAGCAGGTGACGCATCTTGGCCTCCCAGGGGGAGGCCACGTCGCCGTGCTTGTTGAGCAGGTTGGCCACCTCGATGCGGTTGATCACGCTCATGCCCGACCCTCCTCGGCGCGCGCCTCGGCCAGGGCGCTCTCTCGGCCGAAGCCGTTCTCCATGCTGATGGCGCTGGACTGGCCACGCAGGTCCAGCAGCAGGTGACGCATCCTGGCCTCCCAGGGGGAGGCCACGTCGCCGTGCTTGTTGAGCAGGTTGGCCACCTCGATGCGGTGGATCACGCTCATGCCTCGTCCTCCTCGACCGGGACATCATCGACGCCGGCCGGTGCCTGGCGACCCTCGGCCAGGGCCTGGAGGTGCCCCAGCTGGTGGATGCCCACCTGCTCGCTTTCCAGCGCCCCGAGCAGGGTCTGCTGCCACACCTCGCCGCCCTCGTCGCCGGTCTCGCGCAGCGGCTCCAGCAACCCCGCCCTGACCTGCAGGTCGATGAAGGCCCGCACCCGCCGGCTGACGTCTTCGCCTCGCTCGTCGAGCAGCGAGAGGTTGGCCTCGGGCACGGCCTCGCCCAGGCCCCTGAGGGTCTCGAGCTGGTCGCGCATCAGGTCGACCAGCTCCGGGCCGCTGAAGGTCGCCTCCTGGTAGCGGCTGACGTCCGACAGCGCCCGGTTATAGCGGGTATAGAGCAGGGTGTGGGTGAGCAGCCACAGCTGGAGGTACCACTGGGCCAGCTCGCCCCGACTCTCCTGGCGCAGGCGCAGGGCATCGAAGACCGGCTCCCGGGTGTAGAGCGGGGGCTGCTCCAGATCCGGGTCGGGCAACAAGGCATAGTAGCGCGAGCCGGGGGCGATTCCCGGGTAGTCGCCGGCCTCCAGCACCCGGAGGCGCAGGCCCTGGCCGGCCAGGAAGTCGCGCAGGGCCTCGCGTTCGGCGTCGCTGGCATCATCGATCAGCGCGCAGACATCGCGCTCGGAGAGCTGCCCCTCCCGGGCGGCGCGGCGCTTGCGGCCGCTTCCGGGCTGGCGTTCGGCGCAGCGATAGCGCAGCAGGTAGGCGACGACCTCGCCCATCTCGGTCATGTTCATCGCACAGGGTCCTGTTCCGTGGCTAGGGAGGAGGCGGCCGGCGCGGCGAGGCGCAGGCTGGGGGTCACGGCGCCCTCGATGCGCCGTCCGTCGGGCAGGTCCAGCCGAAAGGCTCGATACTCGACGCCCACCGCCAGGGTCTCGTCCAGCTGCTGGGTGTCGACGAAGACGTTGAGCAGCTGGGGCAGGCAATCGGTGTCCTCGAAGCGGTGCCAGCCCTCGGCGAGGGCCTCGGGCAGCGACATCGGCGAGGTCGCCACCCGGCGGCGCAGCGCCGGGCCCCGGGCCTCGAGGAACCGTGCCAGCAGCGGGTCCTCGGGCCGGGCGTCCGAGGCTTCGTCGAAGACCAGTGCCGCATGGCTGGTCTCGGCCCGACGCGTCTCGAGCAACGGCAGCAGCGGTGCCAGGCGCGGCACCGCCACCGCCTGATGGAAGGGCATCAGGCGCTCGACCAGCGCCGCCTGGAGCCCCGGGGCCGGCGGCGTCGTGAGCAGGCATCGCGCCAGGTCGGCGAAGTCGACCACCCCCATGGACTGGATGCGCCCCTCGGCGATATCGGCGAGCAGTTCCGAGAGGCGCCGCGACAGGTTCTCGATGGCGGTCAGCACCCGCCCGATCGCTCCGGAGAGCATGCGCAGGTCCCAGTCATCGGCCTGGGCCTCCCGCCAGGCCTCGAAACGCGCGACCAGGCCCGGGGTGCCCAGCTGGGCCCGGGCATCGAGCAGGGTGCGCTGGATGCTCGACAGGGCGTTGTGGTAATGCCGCTCGTTGTCCTGCAGTGCCGTGAGCTTGCCTTCCCGGGTGGGGTTCTCGCGAACCCGACGCAGCTCCTGGGTCAGGGCGCGGATCGCCAGCAGGATCTGGTTGGTGATGTCGGGGATCCGGGCGAAGTCACCCCGGGCCAGCGCCGCCAGCACCTTGGCGGCGTCGTATTCGGAATACAGCAGGTCTTCGACCTGACCGGCCAGGGTGACCGCCTGGCGGCCGCTGGGAGTGAGGCGTACCTGGCCGGTCTGGCCCTGCTTCTCGATCAGGGCGGTGCGCTTGGTGCTGCGTCCCGTCCGGCAGGGGCCGGCGTTCAACGCCGCCTCGCCGGCGTCCGCTCTCGGCGACGACTGGCGAAAGTGCAGCTCGGTCGGCGTCGCCAGCAGGTTGATGACGAAGGCCAGGTCATCATGTGGCAGGTCGGGATAGGTGTGGCGCAGCCAGCTCAGGCAACGCCCCTGGGAGACGAAGGCGCTGTTGGTGGCGAAGTCGACGTCGAGCAGGTATTCCAGCAGCAGGCAACCGAGGTCCAGCCAATAGCCGTCTCGCCAGCCTCTGCGTTGCTCCTGGCTGACCTGCACGAAGGGCGACCCCGGCTCGTGGGCACTGTCGTGGAGGTCGAGCAGTCGCGAGGTGGCGACGAGCAGCTTGCTCCAGGCGGTCATGGGGCATCCTTTCCGGGCGAAGAACGTCACATTATGCCAAGACAGGACGCCTCGGGTCATCGCCGGGCATGACGTGTATCCTGAGGGCCCCTGCCCCGACCGGAGCCGCCATGCCCACCATCGACCAGACCCTGTCGCGCGTCTTCGGCCACGCCGACTTACGCCCCGGCCAACGCCCGGTCATCGAGGCCGTGGTGGGCGGGCGTTCGGCGGCGGCCATCTTCCCCACCGGCTCGGGCAAGTCGCTGTGCTACCAGCTCCCCGCCCTGCACCTGCCGCACCTGACGCTGGTGGTCTCGCCGCTGCTGGCGCTGATGCAGGATCAGCTGGCCTTCCTCGCCCGGCATGGGATTCCCGCGGCCAGCCTGGACTCGACCCAGGATCGCGAGACGGCCCAGGCGGTGATGGACGGCGTCGCCCGCGGCGAGATCCGCATCCTGATGATCTCGGTGGAACGCCTCAAGAACGAGCGTTTCCGCGCCTTCATCCGCCGGGTCGCGATCTCGCTGCTGGTGGTGGACGAGGCTCACTGCATCTCCGAGTGGGGGCACAACTTCCGTCCCGACTACCTCACCCTGCCCGATGTGCGCCGGGAGCTGGACATCCCCCAGGTGCTGCTGCTGACCGCCACGGCCACGCCCCGGGTGATCGAGGACATGCGCGAGCGCTTCGCCATCGCGGCATCCGACGTGACCGCCACCGGCTTCTATCGCCCCAACCTGGACCTCCAGGTGGACCCGGTGTCCGCCGAGGCGCGCCCCCGACGGCTCGTGGCGTGGCTGCGCCCGCGTCTCGAGGGGCCGAGCCCGCGCCCCACCGTGGTCTACGTGACCCTGCAGCAGACCGCCGAGCGCCTGGCCGCCTACCTGGCGGCGGCCGGCCTGCAGGCGGCGGCCTACCATGCCGGGCTCGATGCCGAGGCCCGGGAGCGGCTGCAGGCCGACTTCATGGACGGGCGGCTACCCTGCATCGTCGCCACCATCGCCTTCGGCATGGGCATCGACAAGGCCGACATCCGCGCCGTGGTTCACTTCGACCTGCCCAAGTCGGTGGAGAACTACAGCCAGGAGATCGGTCGTGCCGGCCGGGACGGCGCCCCCGCCGAATGCCTGATGCTGGCCGGACGCGACCACCTCAATGTGCTGGAGAACTTCACCTACGGCGACACCCCGGAGCGGGCGGCCATCGGCCGGGTCTTCGCGATGCTGCCCGCCCTGGGAGAGGACTGGGAGTTCTCCCTGAGCGCGCTGTCCCGGGACAGCGACATCCGCCCCCTGCCGCTCAAGACGCTGCTGGTCCGCCTCGAGCTCGTGGGGGTGATCCGCCCTCGCTACAGCTACTTCGCCGAGTATCGCTTCCAGCTGGAAGAGCCCGCCGAGGCCCTGGCCGCCCGGTTCCAGGGGGAACGCCGCGCCTTCGTGGAGGCGATCCTCGAGGCCGCGACGAAGGCCCGCACCTGGCACCGTCTGGACTTCGAGGCGCTGGCGCGTCTGGGGGCCGAGCGTGGGCTGGATACCACGCGGCGCCGGGTGATCACCGCCCTGGACTACTTCGTGGACAAGGGCTGGATCCGCCTGGAGAGCCGACAGATGACCGAGGTCTACCAGGTCCTGAGGCCCGCCACGCCGGCGCTGGTCGCCTCCCTGCACCAGGACTTCGTCGACCGGGAGCGCGCCGAGATCGCCCGGCTGCATGCCATGCTCGACCTCTTCGAGGCCGAGGGATGCCTGACCCGGCGGCTGGCCGACTGGTTCGGCGACGACCGGGCCCCCGAGCGATGCGGTCACTGCTCGGGCTGTCGCGGCGCGGTCCCTCGTCTGCCGGCGCCGCCGGAACGCGCGCCCCTGGCCGGCCTCGAGGCCGAGCCCCTGACCGCGGCGCTGCGCGAGCGCCTGGCGGCGGCCGGCGAGGCCGAGGCGGCCACCCCCACCCTGCTGGCCCGCTTCCTGTGCGGGCTGAGCTCGCCCGCGCTCGGTCGCCACCGGGCGCGAGGCCTCGAGGGCTTCGCCGCCCTCGAGGCCTACCCCTTCGGGGAGGTCCACGCCGGCCTGGCCCGCGGCCTGGATCAGTGATCCCGACGGCGGCGCCAGCGCGCCAGCCCCAGCGTCAGCAGATGGGTCGGCAGGTAGACCACCACCGGCCAGGCCAGCATCAGGCCGACGAGATACACCAGGGGATCGAGGCTTGCCTGGGGCTGGCCGAAGGGACCCTGTACCCAGTTGATGTTGCGCTCGGCATCGGTGACGGCGTAGCTCAGCGGCAGGACCGCCCAGGTCAGGCCTACCTGCCACACCAGGCCGCGACGGTCGTACCCCAGCCGCCACACCCCGTAGCCCGCGACCAGCGGCAGAAGGAGATGGAACAGGGACAGCAGCCGGAAGGCCAGCGGCCGCGCGGTATCGAACATGTATTCGGTGCCGCCGATCGGGTGCACCCCGATGACCAGCGCGGTGCCGACATCCACGCCCCAGAGCACCCCCACCAGCAGGACCGCGAGCCACTGGGCGGACATCAGGCGCCGGCTCTCGGTCCACAGGGCGACCAGCAGCAGGAAGCTCGCCAGGTCGCACAGCCAGAGGAAGTTCTGCCAACCCAATACCCGGGCATAGCTCGTCGCCCAGGTGACGACCCAGAGCGTGAAGGCCAGCTTCAGCCAGAGGGGAAGCCGGCCCGCCGCGGCATTCATGCCTCCTCCGTGCCGATACCGTAGCGCTTGAGCTTGTTGGCGATGGTGGTGTGGGACACGCCGAGTCGCCGGGCCAGCTGGCGGCTGGAGGGATGCTGGGGATAGAGGGCGGCGAGGACCCGGCGCTCCACCTCGGCGTGGATGTCGGCCAGCGAGCCGTCCAGGTCGATGCCGGTCAGTCCCGGGGCCTGCCCCACGTCGGGCAGGCGCAGGTGGGCCGGCTCGATGGTGCCCCCCTCGCAGAGCGACACCGCCTGGAAGAGGACGTTCTCCAGCTGGCGTACGTTGCCCGGCCAGTGGTAGGCGGTCAGCCTGGCCACGGCGGCCGGGGACAGGGTCGGCAGCGGACAGCCGATCTGGGTGGCGGCGCGATCGATGAAGTGGGCGGCCAGCTCCTCGATGCCGTCCAGGCAGTCGCGCAGGGGCGGCACATTGAGGGTCAGGACGTTGAGCCGATGATAGAGGTCCTGACGGAAGCGCCCCTCGGCGCACAGCGTCGGCAGATCCTGCTGGGTGGCGCAGATCACCCGCACGTCCAGGTAGGTCTCCTCGTCGCTGCCCACCCGACGGAAACCGCCATCCTGGAGGAAGCGCAGCAGCTTGACCTGCATCCGCGGGCTGGTCTCGCCCACCTCGTCGAGGAAGATGGTGCCCCCGGCGGTCAGTTCCAGCAGCCCGAGCTTGCCCTCGGGTCGCGCACCCTCGAAGGCCCCGGGGGCATAGCCGAACAGCTCCGTCTCGGCCATCGACTCGGGCAGGCCCGCGCAATTGAGCGCCATGAAGGGCGCCTGGCCGCGGGGGCTCGCCAGGTGACAGGCCCGGGCCAGCAACTCCTTGCCGGTGCCGGTCTCGCCCTGGATCAGCAGGGGCGCGTCCAGCGGGGCCATGCGCCGGGCCTCGCGGATCAGTGCCTCGAGTCGCGGACTGGCCTGGAACAGCGACTCGAAGCCGCGCAGCTCCTGGCGCTGCACCTGATAGATGCGCTCCCCGATGCGATCGGCCCGGTGCAGGGTGACCACGGCACCGGCCAGCGAGGCCACGTCCGCCTGGTGCTCACGGTGCAGCGGGGCGATGTCGGCGAGGAAGACGGTATCACGCAGCTTGACCCTCAGGCCGTTGACCCGAGCGTTGTTGCGACGGATCAACGCCGGCAGGTCCAGGTCGGGCAGGTAACGATCCAGCGACAGGCCGGGGACCTCGTCGACACGCACGCCCAGCAACTGCCCCGCGGCTCGGTTGGCGGCCACCAGATGCCCTTCCATGTCGATGGACATGACCGGATCGGACAGCGACGACAGCAGGGCGTCGAGCTCCAGGTGACGCCGCTCGCTGGGCATCAGGCTGACTCGGCGCACCCCGAAGACGCCGGGCACCCGCTCCAGTTCCGGCTTGAGGGTGGCCAGCTGGGCATTGAGCAGGTGGGGGACGTGCAGATAGATGGCGTTGCCGTGCTCGCCGCCCACCTCGCCGTGGGCGACGTTGAGCCCGTAGTCGGCGAAATGGGCGACGATGTCGCGCAGGATGCCGATTCGGTTCTGGCAGTGGAATCTCAGGCGCATAGGGCACTCGAAGTAGGCAGGGAGGACGAGGGCGGTATCGGACCGTCAGGATAGCGTGACTCACGTGTAAAGATAACGTGACACCTAACCGGACTCAATGGCCGGATCGACGGACCTTCCGTGTCGTGGGATCCCGACCGCGCTCGGTCGTAAGGGGAAATTTACACCTGGACGCCGGGCTGGCCTGTAGATATCCCGCATGAACCGTCCTCCCGGCGTGCCGACGCGCCTAGACTGCGGTCATTCCCTCTAAGGCCAATACAACCCCAACCGCCACGGGAGAGATCATGAAGGCTCAGACAGGCAAGAAGACCGCCTACCAGGCCAGGATGCCCGATGCCCAGGGCCACATCGCCTGGACCGACCAGGAGAACGCCACCTGGAAGACCCTGATGGAGCGCCAGGTCGAACTGCTCCCCGGACGCGTCTGCCAGGAGTATCTGGACGGCATGGAGCGCCTGGCACTGCCGGTGGATCGCATCCCCCAGCTCGCCGAAGTGGACGCGGTGCTGCGCGAGGCCACCGGCTGGGAGACCGCCCAGGTGCCGGCGCTCATTCCCTTCGACACCTTCTTCGAGCTGCTGGCCAATCGCCGCTTCCCGGTGGCCACCTTCATCCGCACCCCGGAGGAGCTGGACTACCTGCAGGAGCCGGACATCTTCCACGAGATCTTCGGCCACTGCCCGATGCTCACCAATCCGGCCTTCGCCGAGTTCACCGCCACCTACGGGCGCCTGGGGCTCGAGGCCTCTCCGAAGGAGCGGGTCTACCTGGCGCGGCTGTACTGGATGACCGTGGAATTCGGCCTGGTCGACACGCCGGAAGGCCGGCGCATCTACGGCGGCGGCATCATCTCCTCGCCCAAGGAGACCCTGCACGCCCTGTCCGACACGCCGATCCACGCCCCCTTCGATCCCATGGATGCCCTGCGCACCCCCTACCGGATCGATATCCTCCAGCCCCTCTACTATGTGCTGGACGACCTGGAGACGCTGCACGACCTGGCCAATCGCGACATCATGGGCATGGTCCACCAGGCGATGGAACTCGGGCTGTTCGAGCCGCGCTTCCCGCCCAAGCCCAAGCCGGCCGAGGCCGCCAGCGCCTGATCCTCTTCACCTCCCAGGGCTATCGCAGTTGGATCTGGCGAGGGGCGCCGGGGACAGGTCGAAGAGGGGGTCCTACGCCAGGGATGGCGTCGGTAGCGCCCAGGGAGGGGTTCACAGCGCCCCCTCACAGACCTGTCGACGAATCAGCCCCGAGTGATAACGCTAACTGCGATAGCCCTGCTTCACCCCCGACGACCAACGACAACGAGGAGTCATCATGAGCGAGCTTTCCGAACAGCAGTGCGAGGCCTGCAGCTGGGACGCCCCCCACGTCACCGACAGCGAGATCGAGCAGTACCGTCGCGACATCCCCGAGTGGCAGATCGTCGAGCGCGATGGCATCATGCAGCTGGAGCGGGTCTTCAAGTTCCGCAACTTCCGTCAGGCCCTCGAGTTCACCAACAAGGTCGGCGAGATCGCCGAGGAAGCGGGTCACCACCCCGCCCTGCTCACCGAATGGGGCAAGGTCACCGTGACCTGGTGGTCCCACGAGATGAAGGGCCTGCACAAGAACGATTTCATCCTAGCCGCCAGAACCGACGAGGTAGCGAAGTAAATGTTCGAGCAAATTGAGCGGGTTCCCGGGGATGCCATCCTCGGGCTCATCGAGGCCTTCAAGAAGGACACCAACCCTCAGAAGGTCGATCTCGGCGTCGGCGTCTACCGTGACGCCCAGGGCAACACCCCGGTGATGCGCGCGGTCAAGGAAGCCGAGGCCCTGCTGCTCAAGAACGAGACCACCAAGACCTACATCGGTTCTCACGGCGATCCCGCCTATGGCGAGGTGATCCTGCCGATGGTGCTGGGCGAAGGCTCGCCGGTGCTCGAGGCCGGGCGCGCCAGCGCCACCCAGTCCCCGGGCGGCACCGGCGCCCTGCGCCTGGCGGCGGACTTCATCGCCAGCCAGCTCCCGGGCAAGGCCATCTGGGTCAGCGACCCCACCTGGCCGAATCACCTGGGCATCTTCCCGGCGGCCGGCATCACGCTGAAGAAGTACCCCTACGTGGATGCCGACAACCGCCTGGACTTCGACGGCATGCTCGGAGCCCTCAAGGAGATCCCGGAGGGTGACGTGGTGCTGCTGCACGCCTGCTGCCACAACCCGACCGGCTTCGACCTGTCCCGGGCGCAGTGGCAACAGGTGCTGGAGGTGGTCAAGGAGCGGGGCCTGCTGCCGCTGGTCGACTTCGCCTACCAGGGCTTCGGCGAGGGCCTGGACGAGGACGCCTACGGGGTGCGCCTGCTGGCCGAGAACCTCGACGAGATGATCGTCACCAGCTCCTGCTCGAAGAACTTCGGTATCTACTGCGAGCGGACCGGCTGCCTGATCATGATCGCCAAGGACGCGGAGCAGATGGAGAACGTGCGCTCCCAGGTGGCCATCGTCGCCCGGGAGAACTACTCCAACCCGCCGGCCCATGGCGGCGCCATCGTCTCCGAGATCCTGCACTCCGCGGAGCTGGCCACCGTCTGGCGCGAGGAGCTCACCGAGATGCGCGATCGCATCAACACCCTGCGTCGCGAGTTCGTGGAGGCCCTCAAGCCCTACGGCCTGGACCGGAAGTATGCCTGCGTGGCCGAGCAGCGCGGCATGTTCTCCTACACCGGCCTGACGCCGGAGCAGGTGGACCGACTGCGCGACGAGTTCGGCATCTACATGGTCCGCTCCGGCCGAGCCAACGTGGCCGGCTTCTCCCACGAGAACCTGCCCTACCTGGCCAAGGCCATCGCCGCGGTCAACTGATCCTTTCCGGATCTCCCATGCAAGACGCCCGGGTCGCGAGACCCGGGCGTCTTGTTTTCAGGTCTCCGCGCGGCCGAGTGAAAGACCTTCTTCGTGGCTGCCTGCTGCGCGATACCTTGGCGCCCTGAAGAGCGCTCCCACAGACAGATCATCGCTCCATCCCTGTGGATGCGCAGCTTGTCCCTCCACCGCGGCAAGTCTTCTCCATACTGCCCTTGTCTGCTCACTTCCAGCAGACAAGGGCAGCTTGCTGCACGATCCGCAGCCGTTCGAGAGGTCAGGCGGCGTAGCGTGCGACATCGAGCCCGGCGGGATCGATGGCCGGAGCGCGGTCATCCACCAGATCGGCCAGCAGCTGGGCGCTGCCGCAGCTCATGGTCCACCCCAGGGTCCCGTGACCGGTGTTCAACCAGAGATTGTCGTAACGGGTGGCACCGATGATCGGCGTGGAATCCGGCGTCATCGGCCGCAGGCCGGTCCAGAACTCCGCCCGGTCCACGTCCCCGCCCTCGGGGAAGACATCGCGCACCACCATGTCGATGGTCGCCCGACGCTTCTCCGGCAGGCTCAGGTCGAAGGACGCCAGCTCGGCGGTGCCGCCGACGCGGATCCGATCATCGAAGCGCGAGATCGCCACCTTGTAGGTCTCGTCCATCACCGTGGACTGGGGCGCCCCGCCGTCGTCGACCACCGGCACGGTCAGGCTGTAGCCCTTGACCGGGTAGATCGGCAGGCGGATGCCCAGGTCCTTGACCAGGAAGGGCGAGTAGCTGCCCAGGCAGACCACGTAGGCATCCGCCGTCAGCTCGCCCGCGCTGGTGATCACGCCCTCGACGCCGGCGTTGCCGCGGCGAATGCGCTGGATCTCGGTGTCGAAGCGGAATGTCACGCCCAGCCGCTCGCGACAATGCGCGGCCAGGCGGTTGGTGAAGAGATGGCAGTCGCCGGTCTGGTCGTCGGGCAGATGCAGGCCCCCGACGAACTTGCCGGGCACCCGGGCCAGGGCCGGCTCCACCGCGGTGAGCTCTTCGGCCCCCAGCAGCCGGTGGCGCACACCGCACTGCTCGAGGACCTTCATGTCCTTGGCCACGGCCTCGACCTGGCTGTCGTGGCGGAACAGCTGGAGCAGGCCCCGCTGACGGTCCTCGTAGCGGATGCCGGTCTCGGCCCGCAGGGCATCGATGCAGGCGCGGCTGTGCTCGGCGATGCGCACCATGCGCTCCTTGTTGACCGCATAGCGCTCGGCGTTGCAGTTGCCGAACATCTTCAGCATGAAGCGCGCCATGGTCGGCTCCATCTTCGGCTGGATCTTCAGCGGCGCATGCTCCTGGAACATCCACTTCACGGCCTTCCGGGGGATGCCGGGGGCCGCCCAGGGGGAGGAGAAGCCGAAAGACACCTGGCCGGCATTGCCGTAGCTGGTCTCCATGGCCGGCGACGGCTGGCGGTCCACCACGGTGACTTCATGGCCCTGGCGGGCCAGGTAATAGGCGCTGGTGACCCCCACCACGCCGCTGCCGAGAATCAGTACCTTCATGCGCTGCCCTACCCTTTGTGCTTGTTGACGCGGGAACCGTGACGCTCGAAATCCGGCGCCGGTCGTAAGGAGGGGAGCAGTATAGGATCACTCGATTGGTCTATTCGCCCGTTTTTACCTATTTTTATGGCATTTTATTTCAATTTATCTGTTATACTCATTATTTTGTCACGTTTATCCACATAAATTCAGCATTTATCACTGCACCTCGACACCCTGTCGGCGGGGACTGCCAAGGATCCGGCGCAACAGCCCCCAGGCGGCCAGCCCGGCCAGCAGATTGCCGATCGCCGCCCCCAGGGCCAGTCCCGGCAACCCCGCCAGCCAGGCGCCCAGGCCGAGCGCCGGAAGATAGCAGACGAAGAGCCGGGCCGCGGACATCAGCATCGACCTCAGCGGCCAGCCCAGCGCATTGCCGGCGGACACCACCAGCATGCACACCCCCAGGGCGGCGTAGCTGGGGGGCAGGTAACGCAGCAGGATGCTCAGGTCATCCCGCACGTCCGGGGTGCCCGCCAGGGCGCCGGCCACCCAGGGCGACGCCAGGGCCAGGCCCACCCCCAGCGCCAGCTGCCACAGCACCGCCACCTGGAGCGCCAGGCGCATCAGGCGATGCACCTGCTCCCAGTCCCCGGCGCCATAACAGCGCCCCAGCCAGGGTGGCAGCGACATCGTCATGGCCAGGACCACCATCAGCGAGACCGTCTCCAGCCGGCTGGCCAGCCCCCAGGCCGCCACCTGGGACTCGCCCAGCCAGGCGACCACCGAGATCGCCAGCATGGCGGCCAGGGGCGGCATCAGCTGGCCGATCATGGCCGGCCCGGCGATGCCCAGGAAGGGCCGGGCCGAGCGGCACAGCTCACCGGCCAGCCCCGAGACGGCCAGCCAGTTCGTTCCCGCCAGGCGACGGCCGAGCACGGTCAGCCCCAGGCCGAAGGCCATCACCGTGGCCCAGGCGGCGCCGGGCAGCCCCAACCCGTCCCAGGGCCCGAGGCCGAAGATGAGCAGGGGGTCCAGGGCCAGGTTGGCCAGGCTGGTCACCACCATCAGGGTGCCCGGCAGACGCGTGTTGCCATGGGCCCGGAACAGGCTGTAGCCGAAGTAGAGGACCGCGCCGAGCCAAGCGGCGACCAGTTGAGGCCCCCAGTAGGAGCGGATCAGGGCCAGGGCGTCCGGGGCGGCCCCCAGGCGCAGGAAGATGGCGGCCTGGGCCCACCAGAGCGCCAGGGCCAGGCCGGCGATGACCAGGGTGCCGACGATCAGCACCAGGCTGCCGAGACGCCGCGACCGGGCGCGCTCTCCTGCCCCGAGGGCCCGGGAGATCAGCGCTGCGATGGCGATGCCCAGCCCCACCTGAACGCCGATGATCAGGAAGGAGAGCGGGAAGGTGAAGGATTGCGCGGCCAGCGGTGACGTGCCCAGCCGAGCGATGAAGGCACTGTCGACCAGTTGGAAGCCCAGCAGCGCCAGCACGCCGATGGCCATGGGCCAGGTCTGGCGCCAGAGCGTCACCCCCAGGGAGACGGAAGCAGCATCGGTTCGCAACACGGGACTCCGGTCGGCAAGGAAGGTGCCCCATTCTACGCGAACTGGCCCCGGTCCTCAGTGGTGCCCCACTCCTGGGCCGACCAGCAGGCGATCGATATCCTCCGCCGGCATGGGGGGGTGGAAGAGATAGCCCTGCACCAGGTCACAGCGCATCTCGCGCAGCAGGGCCAGCTGCTCGGCGGTCTCCACGCCCTCGGCCACCACCTCGAGCCCCAGCCGGTGACCGATGAAGATCGTCGCCTCCATGATGGCGCGATCCTCGGGCTGCTCCGGGGCGTCCCGCACGAAGGCGCGGTCGATCTTGAGCGCCGTGACCGGGAAATGCTTGAGGTAGCTCAGCGACGAATAGCCGGTCCCGAAGTCGTCGATGGCGATGCGCACGCCACGGTGGTAGAGATAACGCAATCGTTCGAGGATGCCGGCATCCGCCTCGATCAGCACGTTCTCGGTGAGCTCGATGCCGATATCCTGGGGCCGCAGGCCATGGCGTGCCACGCAGGCCTCGAGCCGCTCCAGGGTGTCGGGGGCCAGCACCTGACGCCCCGAGAGGTTGATGTCGACACGCGAATCGACGCGTCCCGCGGCTCGCCAGGCCGCCTGCTGGCGGCAGGCCTCTTCCATCACCCAGTCGCCTAGCTGATGGATCAGGCCAGAACGCTCGGCCAGGGGGATGAACTCGGCGGGCGACACCGGTTCGCCCTCAAGGGGCGTCCAGCGCAGCAGTGCCTCGAGGTTCTCGATGCGCCCGCTCACCACGGACACCTGGGGCTGGTAGTGCAGGTGCAACTCGCGGTTGACGATGGCCCGCTCGAGTCGCTCGACCAGGCGATGCTGCCGGACCAGCTCGTCATGGAAATGCTGACGGAAGTGCTGGAGGCTGCCGCGGCCATCCAGCTTGGCACGGTTCTTGGCCACATCGGCGTTGCGGATCAGCTCGCGGGCCGTCATGCCGTGCTCCGGGAAGACGCTGGCGCCGAGACTCGCCGTCACCATCCGTTCGCTGCCGTCCAGGGCGAAGGGGGAGCGAAACGCCGACCGGACCTTGTCCACCAGTCTCAGGACGTCCTGCTCCCGCGCCACGCCGGGGAAGGCCATCACGAACTCGTCGCCGCTGACCCGGGACATCAGGTCGGTGGCCCGCTGCTGGCGGCGCAGACGATGGGTGAGCTCGATCAGCAACTGGTCGCCCTGGGCATACCCCAGGGCATCATTGATCTCGACGAAATGGTCGATATCGAGATAGAGCACCACCAGGCCCACTCCACGACGCCGGCACTGGTCGAGCAGCTCGTCCAGATCGGTCTCGAAGGCCTCCCGGTTGGGCAGATGGGTCAGGCGGTCGAAGCGGGTGGCGAAGGCCAGGTCGCGATGGGCCCGCTTCTGGTCGGAGAGGTCCACGTCGACACAGAACATCAACGGCGAATCGGTGTGCTCGCCGAGCATGACATGATGGGAGAACACCGGCACCAGTTCACCGCTTCGGTGGCGCAGCTCGAGCTCCTCGGCGGGGATCTCCTGTCCCTCGTCGACCCAGGCACGGTGAGCATCGATCACCGCCTGCCGCATGGGCTCGGGAATGATCAGGTCCTCCAGCAACTGCCCCATGGCCTCCTCGGCCGAATAGCCATACAGCCGCACGCTGGCCTCGTTCCAGTAGATGACACGGCGTTCGCGGTCATAACCCTGTACCGCGACCCGGGGCAGGCTCTCGAGCAGGGCACGAAATCGCTGCTCGCTCTCATGATAGCGACGCCGGACGAGCTCGACCTCGCTCGTCGACGCCGGGACGGTCCGCCGGGCCTTTCTCTCAACGGCAGCCTCTTGCTGCCCTTTCCACCACTGCAACAGGCGGCGCGTACCGCGACGGAACATGGCGTACCCCGGTAGCCTCTCAGGAAATTGCGTCATGAAGAGACCACATGACGCGCACTGAAACGGTATAAGCAAAACCGCCTTCCCTGCGGTACCTCTTTCATCTTGACACATTCGGCGGCGCCATCGGCGTATGCCGATCGACCGGCCGTATTTTGACATTCTGAAACATTTCCTCTCCTTTCCTTACTGTTGACGGATGTTTTTCGTCAACGGTCGGGCAATTTCGCCCTGAAAGGATCAGGAGAACGTCTTATGAAACTCGATACTCTCAAATATGGTTTTGATCATACCACCATGCCAGCAGATCCCCTCGCCGACTACTGGGCGCCCGAGGTCCACGATGCCTTGGCGCATGGCGACTGGGCGCTGACCGAGGCCCGCTCGAGGCTGGATCTCGCCGCCTGGCAGGGATTCACCACCGACCTGCCGCGGGACCCCTACGTCAACCGCCGATGGAAGCGCATGTCCTGGCTGGCCCTGGACGAGGCCGGCGGGGTCCAGGACCTGGGGCACTGCCCCATGGCCCAGGGCGGGGCCTTCAATGACGCGGACAGCATGGCCGATCGGCTTCGCTACTACGAGCCGTTGAGCCCGGCCTTCCTGGAGCGCGCCGACGTCCTGGCCTTCGTCCGAGCCTGGGCCCGCCTCTGGGGCTTCCAGCCGAACGAGCCCATCCTGATGCAGATCACCGGCGCCCGAGGCGAGGGCCGTATCGACCCGCTCCAGGGGCAGGGGATCCATGCCGATGGCTGCAAGGCACTGAGCATCCTGGTGCTCAGCCGCCGGAACGTCCTCGGGGCCGACAGCCACCTCTATGAGGACAAGGCCGGCTCTCGGCCGTTGGTGGACACCACCCTGATGCCGGGCGACATCCTGCACCTGCGCGACGATCGCCTCTTCCACAGCGTCGATCCGCTCGCCCAGCTGGATCCCGGCCTGCCCTTCGAGCGCTTCGTGATCATCATCAACGGTCGCTTCGTGGATGACTTCCAGAACCGCATCCTCCGCCGTCACTTCCCCCAGGCGGTGCTCGACAGGCACTGACCCCGCCGGAAGGAAACGCCTTCCCCCAAGCGCGACACCCCCGGCCGAGAGGCCGGGGGTGTCGTCGTTCGGGCCCGCGGGGCGGCGCTTACTGGCGAATGCCCTCGAAGGTCACGTAGAGCTCCAGCTCGTGCATCACCTCGGGGAAGCTCGACATGTCGATGCCGTAGTCGGCCAGGGTCAGGGTGGTGGAACCCTCGAAGCCGGCGCGGTAGTTGCCCCAGGGATCCTCGCCCTCGCCCAGCAGGGTCACCGGCATCTCGATGGTGTTGGTCTCGCCATGCAGGGTCAGTTCGCCGGTCAGCACCCCCTGGTTCTCGCCGGTGGGCTCGAAGCCGGTGGAGGCGAAGCTGGCGGACGGGTACTCGTCGACATGCAGGAAGTCATCGCTCTTGATGTGCTTGTCGCGCTCGGCGTGGTTGGTGGTCAGGCTGGTGACGTCCACCTCCAGGCTGGCCGAGGACGCCGCCAGGTTCTCCGGGTCGTAGTGGAACTCGCCGGTGAACTCCTCCAGGCTGCCCAGGATGTAGGAGAAGCCCAGGTGGCTGATCTTGAACTGGATGAAGGCATGCTGGCCCTGGGTATCGATGGCGTAGTCGGCGGCATGAGCCTGGGTGAAGGGCACCAGCGCGGCGGCGGCCAGGGCGGTCTTCTTGAACATCGCTATCTCCTTGCGTGAGTCAGGGGAGTCTCCGACCCGCCGGCTCGACGGGCGTGACGTGGGGTCAGCATACGGACCAGGGTATCGTGGCGGTCCCACCGGTGGTGCTTCACCGCGGCCAGGGCATGGCCGGCCGCCAGGATCATCAGGGCCAGGGCGGCGTACCAGTGCACCGTACCGGCCAGACTGGCCTGGTTCGGCAGGCCAGTGAGCAGCGCCGGCACCTCGAAGGCACCGAAGACGTCGATGCCATCCCCCTCGGCGGTGGAGATCAGGTAGCCGCTGACCAGCACCAGCAGCATCAGGGCATAGAGCGCGACGTGCCCCAGATGAGCGGCCAGGCGCTCGAGCCGTGAGCCGGGCGGCACCGGCGAGGGCTGGACGAGGCGCCAGGCCAGCCGCCCCAGGGTCGCGAACAGCAACACCATGCCCAGGGAGCGGTGCCACCAGGGTCCCAGGTTGTACCAGCCGTGGTAGTAATCGAGGCCGGTCATCCACCAGCCCAGCACGAAGAGGCCGATGATCGCCACGGCGCTGAGCCAGTGCAGCAGGATGCTGGTCAGCCCCCAGCCGGACACCGAATTACGCCACATGCCTAGCTCCTAATGAAACAAAACCGAGACATAGCGTACCCGACCCGGGCAATCGAATCCGCTGAAAAAAGATGAAAGCTTCGTTCGGAATTTCCACATGCCGCCCGGCAGGGCGACATGCGGAAGACGGGCGGGAAGGGTCAGGCCAGGGCGTCGAGCCCCCGGGCCAGGTCGGCCTGGATGTCGGCGATGTCCTCGAGGCCCACCGCGATGCGGATCAGGCCCTCGCGGATGCCGGCGGCGATCTTCTGGTCGTCGGACAACCGGCCGTGGGTGGTGGTGGCGGGGTGGGTGATGGTGGTCTTGACATCCCCCAGGTTCCCGGTGATCGACAGCATGCGCGTGGCGTCGATCACCGACCAGGCGCCCTCGCGCCCTCCCCTGACCTCGACGCCCAGCACGGCGCCGAAGTCGTTCTGCTGACGGGCCGCCAGGGCATGCTGGGGATGGCTCGGCAGGCCGCTGTAATGGACCCGCTCCACCGCCGGATGGGACTCGAGCCACTCGGCCAGTCGCCGGGCGTTGGCGCAATGGGCCTTCATCCGCAGCCCCAGGGTCTCCAGGCCCTTGGTGAAGATCCAGGCATTGAAGGGGCTCAGGCAGGGGCCACAGGTACGCACCACGCCGAAGACCTCCTCGAGGGCCTTGTCCGGGCCCACCACGGCCCCGCCCACGGCACGCCCCTGCCCGTCCAGGTACTTGGTGGCGGAGTGAATGACCAGGTCGGCCCCCAGCTCCAGCGGGCGTTGCAGAGCCGGGGTCAGGAAGCAGTTGTCGATGGCCAGCCAGGCGTCGTGACGCCGGGACAGGTCGGCCAGGGCGGGAATGTCGGCAACCTCGGAGAGCGGGTTGGAAGGCGTCTCGGCGAACAGCAGCCGGGTCGAGGGCGTCAGCGCCGCCTCCCAGTCGTCGAGGCTCGACAGTTCCACGTAGCGGGTGGTGATGCCGAACTTGCCGAGGTACTTGTCGAACAGGCTGACCGTGGAGCCGAACAGCGATCGCGAGGCGACGATCTCGTCACCGGCCTGGAGCAGGGCCAGGGCCGTGGACAGGATGGCCGCCATGCCGGAACTGGTGGCCACGCAGCGTTCGCCGCCTTCCAGGGCGGCCAGGCGCCGCTCGAAGGTCTGCACCGTCGGGTTGGTGAACCGGGAGTAGACGTTGCCCGCCTCCTCGCCACCGAACTTGCGCGCCGCCTCCGCGGCGCTCTCGTAGACGAAGCTCGAGGTCGGGAAGATGGGTTCGCCATGCTCCTGCTCGGCCGTGCGATGGTGCCCGGTGCGGATCGCCAGGGTATCGAGCCCCCAGGCTTCCCCGGGATTGGATTCGTCGTGCATGCCGCCCTCCCGGTTCAGTCGATGTCTTCCTGATTGTGCATGCCCACCAGGGCATGATCCCCCGCGCTCTGCTGCGCCTTGGCGGCATCGTTGCGGCTGGCCTCCAGGTCGGCGAGGTAGGCGTCGTCGATGTCACCGGTGATGTAGCGGCCGTCGAACACCGAGCAGTCGAAGGCGTCCAGGGCCGGGTTGACCTCGCGACAGGCGGCCTTGAGGTCCTCGAGATCCTGGTAGACCATGCGGTCGGCACCGATCAGCTCGCCCACTTCGGCCTCGCTGCGACCATGGGCGATCAACTCCCCGGCGGCCGGCATGTCGATGCCGTAGACGTTCGGATAGCGCACCGGGGGCGCGGCCGAGGCGAAGTAGACCTTGTTGGCACCGGCCTCCCGGGCCATCTGGATGATCTGTCGGCAGGTGGTCCCGCGCACGATGGAATCGTCCACCAGCAGGACGTTCTTGCCCGCGAACTCGATGTCGATGGCATTGAGCTTCTGGCGCACCGATTTCTTGCGCTGGGTCTGGCCGGGCATGATGAAGGTCCGCCCGATGTAGCGGTTCTTCATGAAGCCTTCGCGGTAGGTCACCCCCAGATGCTGGGCGAGTTCCAGGGCCGAGGTCCGGGAGGTGTCGGGGATGGGGATGACCACGTCGATATCGTGATCCGGCCACTCCTGCTGGATCCGGTCGCCGAGCTTGCGGCCCATCTGCATCCGGGTGCCGTAGACGTAGGCGCCGTCGAGGATGGAATCGGGACGCGCCAGGTAGACGTGCTCGAAGATGCAGGGCGCGAGCCGCGGGGCATCGGCGCAGGACTGGGTGTGCACCCGTCCCTCCATGTCGACGAACAGCGCCTCGCCGGGGGCCAGGTCACGGGCCAGCTCGAAACCGCCGACGTCGAGGGCCACCGACTCGGAGGCGATCATCACCTCCTGGCCGCTCCCCTCGTCGCGGGTGCCGTAGACCACCGGGCGAATGCCGTTGGGATCGCGGAAGGCCACCATGCCCACCCCATTGATGATCGCCACCGCCGCATAACCGCCCCGGCAGCGGCGATGCACCCGACGCACGGCATCGAAGATGTCGCCCGGCTCGAGATGCAGGCCCTGCTTGCCCAGCTCATGGGCGAAGACATTGAGCAGCACCTCGGAGTCGGAGCTGGTGTTGATGTGGCGCAGGTCCGAGGAGAACAGCTCCTGCTTGAGCTGCTCCGAGTTGGTCAGGTTGCCGTTGTGGGCCAGGCTGATGCCATAGGGGGAATTGACGTAGAACGGCTGGGATTCCGCCTCGCTGGAGGAACCGGCAGTGGGATAGCGCACATGGCCGATGCCCAGGTTGCCCTTGAGGCGCGCCATGTGGCGGGTATGGAAGACGTCGCGCACCAGGCCGTTGCTCTTGCGCAGCAGGAAGCGCCCCTCGTGCCAGGTCATCATGCCGGCGGCATCCTGGCCGCGGTGCTGAAGCACCGTCAGGGCATCGTAGATCCCCTGGTTCACCGCCTGCTTGGCCATCAGGCCCACGATACCGCACATTACACCTTACCTCGCTTGCCTTGATTGAGCGGCGCCCTTGCGCGCCGTGTCATCGATGTCATGGGGTGGCGACCCGCTCGTCCGGCTTCCCCGCGTGGGGGTTGACCGGCAGCTCGCCGAGGGTCCCGGGCGACACGGGCAGGCGGTCTTCCCAGTCCGCCAGCCGACCGATCGCCCAGTCCTTGAGTTGTACGAAGCCTGGCCGCAGGGTGGCCTGCTGCCAGGCCTGAAGCCGCTCCAGCGGCGTCAGGCCGATCAGCAGGGTCACCAGCACCAGCACCGCCCCGCCCTTGACCAGGCCGAAGGCGGCGCCGGCCAGCCGATTGAACAGGCCCATCCCGACCCACTCCACGGCGGCATGGATCAGCCGGATGATCACGCCGCAGGCCAGGATCACGCCGAGGACCACCAGCACGAAGGCCAGCACCAGCCGCCCGTCGGGGCTGTCGAGGACGCCGACGAGCCGGTCGGCCAGCGGTTCGGCCAGCCAGCGCGCCGCCAGCAGGGCGACGATCCAGGCGGCCAGCCCCAGCGCCTCGCGGACCAGGCCCCGGACGAGTCCGGCGATGCCGGTCACGGCGAGGACCGCCACGAAGGCCCAGTCGAGCCAGGTCAGGGTGGTCACGGCGCCTTCACCAGCAGGCCCTGGAGATTCTGGCTGGCCTTGAGCCGGCCCATGACGTCCTCGGCGACCTCGGTACTGGCATAGGGGCCGACATAGACGCTGACCAGGTCATTGCTGCGCGGGCGCCGATACGCGGGGAAGCCCTCCGCCACCAGCCGCGCCTCCAGGCGCTCCGCGTTGCCGGGTTCGCCGAAGCTGCCGACCTGCACGGCCCACTCCCCCCCCGGCACGGCCTGGGTGGACGACCTCTCGTCGCCGCCCAGCCGCTCATCGGCCGCACGGGCCAGCTCGGCGATGGGATCCTCACCGGAGGAGGGCTCGGCCGGGGCCTCCGCCTCCTCGGCGACGCCGCCCGGGGCGGGAGGGGCATCGACGGCCGGGGCTTCCTCGGTGGCCGCGGCCTGGCGTCCGGGTACCGGTGCCGGGACCTCCCCGGCCTCGGCCGGGTCGGCGCCCATCGTCGATGCCTCCTGGCCGGCCTGCTCGCCCAGGCTCTGCGGCGGCACGGGATCCTCGAGCGACTGCCGCTCGACTTCCACCGGCTGTTCGATGGTCAGCATTGGCTCGGGGCGCTCCTCTCGAGGCGCCGGGTCATCGAACAGCAGCGGCACGAAGATCACCGCCAGGGCGATCAGGATCAGTCCTCCGCTGACCCGCTCACGCAGTCCGTATTTCATCTTGCGCCCTCGCCGCTAGCCTCGTCCGCTCCAGTCTGCGCCTCCTCGGCCCAGGCCGCCAGGACCCCGGCCACGGTGAAGAAGGAGCCACAGACCAGGACGCGATCCTCGGGGTCGAGGTGCGTCGCCAGCCACGCCGCTCCCGCCGCCGGGGAGGACGCCCGGTGCACCACCGCCAGGTTCCGGTCGCCCAGGATCCCGGCCAGCGCCTCGGCGCTGCGTGCTCGGTCACCCTCGAGGGACACCGGCAGCCAGGCCTCGACCACCGGCGCCAGGGCGCGAATCACGCCTTCGGCGTCCTTGTCGGCGAGCATGCCCAGCAGGGCGATGGTGCGCCCACGGCAGGGGCGCTCGGCCAGGCGCCGGGCCAGGTACTCCGCGGCATGGGGGTTGTGGCCCACGTCCAGGCACCACTGGCCGCGCCACTGCATCCGCCCGGGCAGCCGAACCCCGTCCAGCGCCCGGCGGCAGGCCGCCGGATCCAGCGCCTGGTCGGCCAGGGCCAACGCCTGCAGGGCGCTGGCGGCGTTGTCCAGCGGCAGCCCCGGATCGGGCAGGTCCGTCAGCGTCAGGGCACTGCCCCGGGCATCCCGCCCCCGCCAGGTCCAACCGGCCGGATGCGACTCGCGGAAGAAGGCCGCGTTCAGGGCGAACACCGGAGCCCCGAGCGCCTCGGCGGTGGCCGCGACGCTGGCCGGCAGCCGGTCGCTGCCCAGCACCGCCGGCCGCCCGGGCCGCATGATGCCCGCCTTCTCGCGGCCGATGCCTTCCAGGTCGTCACCCAGGTAGGCGGCATGATCCCGGGCGATGGTGGTCACCACCGCCACGTCGGCATCCAGGACGTTGACGGCGTCGAGACGCCCGCCGAGGCCGACCTCGAGAATGGCGAGGTCGGGGGCGCAGGCGCGAATGGCATGCAGCGCCCCCAGGGTGCCGGCCTCGAAGTAGGTCAGGCTGACCGGCTCGGCGTCGAGGCGGGCGGCCTCCACGGCCTCGAAGCCGGCGACCAGGACGGCGTCGTCCGCCTCCCGGCCGTCCAGGCGCAGCCGTTCGTTGTAGCGCAGCAGGTGCGGCGAGGTGTAGGTGGCCGTGGTCGCCCCATGCTCGCGGGCCAGGGCCTCCAGCATGGCCACGGTGGAGCCCTTGCCGTTGGTGCCCGCCACGGTGATCACGCGACGGGCGATGGGGCGGTCCAGCAGGCCCATCCGGCGGGCGACCTCGGCCACCCGGTCGAGGCCGAGGTCGATGCCCACCGGGTGAGCCGCTTCCAGCCGCGCCAGCCAGGCATCGAGGGAGGAGGAAGCGTCGCGCATGGGCAGATCAGCGGCCGGCGTCGGAGCGCGGCTCCTCGGCGGGCGCGGCGGCCGTCGCGGAGGGCTCGGCGGGAACCTCATCGGCCTCCGGCTCGGCGCGCTCGGCCTCATCGACCAGGTCCGGCTCGGCGGTGGCCGCCACCGGACCGCTGGACGGCTGATGGGTCAGCTTGCGCAGCATCGCGCCGAGTCGGCTGCGCATCTCGTGCCGGTGGACGATCATGTCCACGGTGCCGTGCTCGAGCAGGAACTCGCTGCGCTGGAAGCCTTCGGGCAACTGCTCGCGGACCGTCTGCTCGATGACCCGCGGTCCGGCGAAGCCGATCAGGGCGTTGGGCTCGGCGACGTTGAGGTCGCCCAGCATCGCCAGCGAGGCCGAGACGCCCCCGAACACCGGATCGGTGAGCACCGAGACGTAGGGCACCCCGGCCTGCTTGAGCTTCTCCAGGGCGGCGGAGGTCTTGGCCATCTGCATCAGCGAGAACAGCGCCTCCTGCATCCGCGCCCCGCCCGAGGCGCCGAAGCAGATGAGGGGAACCCCCTCCTCCAGCGCCACGGTCGCGGCACGCACGAACTTCTCGCCCACCACGGCGCCCATGGACCCCCCCATGAAGGTGAACTCGAAGGCCACCGCCACCACCGGCAGCCCCTCGAGGCTACCGCGCATGGCCACCAGGGCATCCTTCTCGCCGGTGGACTTCTGGGCCGCGGCCAGGCGGTCCTTGTACTTCTTCGAGTCGCGGAACTTCAGGCGGTCGACGGGCTCGAGCTCGGCGGCGATCTCCTCGCGGCCGTCCTTGTCGAGGAACCAGTCCAGGCGCTTGCGCGCGGTCAGGCGCAGGTGGTGATCGCACTTGGGACAGACGTTGTGATGCTTCTCAAGCTCCGGCAGGTAAAGCACCGCGTCGCACTTGGGACACTTGCGCCACAGGCCGTCGGGGACGCTCGCGCGCCGGTCCTTGCGCTGAATGCGGCCCACCGAGGGCACGATCTTGTCTAGCCAGCTCATCTCAGAAACGCTTCCATTTATGCTGTCGCCCCCGCAGCGGCGGGGGCGGAATCGAATCGGTCGGCTCGGGAGCGTCAGGCGTCCAGGGCCTGGCGCATCTCGCCCAGTACCGCCTCCAGGGCGGCAGGGATCGCCTCGGGCCGGTCGGCGTTGTCGGCGATGCGGTTGACCAGGGCGCTGCCGACGATCACGCCGTCGGCCACTCGACCGACCTCGGCGGCGGCCGCGCCGTCACGGATGCCGAAGCCGACGCACAGGGGCAGGTCGGTCATCTCGCGCAGCGGCGCCAGGTGTTCGGCGACATCCGCGGCATCGACGGCGGCCCCGCCGGTGACGCCCTTGAGCGAGACGTAATAGAGATAGCCCTCGCCGTGGGCACATATTGTAGCGGCCCGGGCCGAGGAAGTGGTAGGGGCCACCAGGAAGATCGAGGCCAGGCCGCGCTCCTTGAGCACCGGCCCCATCAGGTCCGCCTCCTCGGGCGGCAGGTCGACGAGCAGCACACCGTCGACGCCGGCGTCACGCGCCTGGTCGGCGAAGGTTTCCAGCCCCATGCGTTCCACGGGATTGAGGTACCCCATCAGCACCACCGGGGTCTCGCCATCCTCGCGACGGAAGTCGCGCACCATCTCGAGCAGGTGAGTCAGGCGGACATGGTGCTTGAGGGCCCGCTCGCAGGCCTTCTGGATCACCGGGCCGTCGGCCATGGGATCGGAGAAGGGCACGCCAAGCTCGATCACGTCGGCCCCGGCACGGACCAGGGCATGCATGAAGCCCACGGTGTACTCGGGCGCAGGATCGCCGCCGGTGATGTAGGGAATCAGCGCACGGCGTCCCTCGGCCTTGAGCGCGGCGAAGCGTTGGTCGATACGATTCATCAGGATCCCCTAGAGTTCGATGCCATCGAGCTTGGCGACGGTCAGGATGTCCTTGTCGCCCCGGCCGGAGAGGTTGACCACGATATGCTGGTCCGGGCGCATGGTCGGCGCCAGCACCTTGGCGTGGGCCAGGGCATGGGCGGATTCGAGCGCCGGCATGATGCCTTCCACATGGGTGAGTTCGCGGAAGGCCTCGAGCACCGCATCGTCGTTCGCCGCCACGTAGTTGACCCGCCCCACGTCCTTCCACAGGGCATGCTCGGGCCCCACACCGGGATAGTCCAGTCCGGCGGAGATGGAGTGGGTGTCGCTGACCTGCCCGCCCTCGTCGGACATCAGGTAGGTGCGATTGCCGTGGAGCACGCCGCGTGGCGCGTTCGATGCCAGGGGCGCGGCATGGCGCCCGGTGGCCACCCCGTCGCCCCCGGCCTCGACGCCGTACATGACCACCTCGTCGTCCTCGACGAAGGGATAGAACAGCCCCATGGCATTGGAGCCGCCACCCACGCAGGCGATCAGGGCGTCGGGCAGGCGACCGAACTCCTCGACCGACTGGCGACGCGCCTCGCGCCCGACCACCGAATTGAAGTCGCGCACCAGCATGGGATAGGGATGCGGCCCGGCCACGGTGCCGATGATGTAGAAGGTGTCATCGACGTTGGTCACCCAGTCACGCAGCGCCTCGTTCATGGCGTCCTTGAGGGTGCGGGTGCCGGATTCCACCGGGATGACGTTGGCCCCCAGCAGGCGCATGCGGTAGACGTTGAGCTTCTGGCGCTCGACGTCCTCGGCGCCCATGTAGACGTCGCAGCGCAGCCCCAGCCGGGCGGCCACGGTGGCGGTCGCCACGCCATGCTGGCCGGCCCCGGTCTCGGCGATCACCCGCGGCTTGCCGCTCTTCTTGGCGAGCAGGGCCTGGCCGATGGTGTTGTTCACCTTGTGCGCACCGGTGTGGTTGAGGTCCTCGCGCTTGAGCCAGACCTGGGCGCCGCCGAGCCGTTCGGACCATCGTGCCGCATGATAGAGCGGAGAGGGCCGACCCACGTAATGGGCCAGATCATGGTCGAATTCCGCCTGGAAGTCCGGATCATCGCGAAGCCGCGCATAGGTCTTGTCCAGATCCTCCAGGGCGAAGCTCAGGGTCTCCGAGACGAACCGGCCGCCATAGGGGCCGAAATGGCCGCGGGCATCCGGCAGTCGGGTCAGGTCACTGAACTTGCTCACGAGAGACACCTCACAGGGTCGCCAGAAGGGGTGTAGGGAACGGGAAATTCGGGATCACGCATCGGCGCGACGCACCTCCCGCAGGAAGTCCGCCATGCGCCGGGCATCCTTGCGGCCGGGAGCGGCCTCGATGCCGCCGGAGACGTCCACCGCGAAGGGCCGGACCGTCTCGATGGCCCGGGCCACGTTGGCCGGCGTCAGGCCTCCGGCGAGGATAACAGGTTTTGCCAGGGCTGCGGGGATGCGCGTCCAGTCGAAGGTCTCGCCGGTGCCCCCCGGCACGCCGGGGCGATAGGCATCCAGCAGCAACCCACGAGCGCCTTGGTAGGCGTCGGCCGCGGCCGCCAGGTCGAGACCGTCGCGCATGCGAAGCGCCTTGATCCAGGGCCGCGGCGCCGCATCGCAGAAGGCCGGGGGCTCCTCCCCGTGGAACTGCAGCAGGTCCAGGTGCTCGCTGGCCCGGGCCACCCAAGCGGGTTCCGGGTCGACGAAGAGCCCCACCCGGGTGACGAAGGCCGGCACCCGCTCGCAGAGCGCCGCCAGCTGCGACGGGTCGACGGCCCGCTTGCTGCCGGACCAGAGCACGAAGCCCAGGGCATCGGCGCCGGCCGATACGGCGGCGTCCACGTCCTCGGGACGCGTCATGCCGCAGAACTTGACCCGGGTACGGCGGGGTTGAGGGGGCAGAGCTGTCAAGGGAAGCGTCTCCAGATCAACGGGCGGTCAATGGGCCCTGTGGGAGCGATCTTCAGATCGCGATGGTGGCCGCCAGGCGCCCGGGAAGCCGCCCTGGCATCGCGCAGCGAGCCGCGCTCCCACCGAGGGCTTCGATCAAGGCATGGCTACGCATCCGCCGCCACCGGGCGACCGCGCCGGAACTCGACCATCGGGCAATCCGGCAGGGGGCGCTCGCCGGTCCACTCGCCGAGGAAGGCCAGCAGGTTGGGCCCCAGGGGTTCGGCAGGCAGGCCCCATGCCTCGTCGTAGAGGGAGTCGACGAAGTGCAGGCCGCAGGCCGGCGCGGTGACGTCGCCCAGGGTGCGATCGCGGAGCGCCAGCAGCCGCGCCGGGTAGTCCTCGCCCTGCTCGCCCCGCCCCACCGTGACCAGGGCACCGGCGATGTTACGGATCATGTGGTGCAGGAAGGCGTTGCCCTGGACGTCGATCACCACCAGCGGACCGTGACGGTGCACCTCGATGAAGTGGAGGTGCCGCCAGGGGGTCTTCGACTGGCAGCCGGCGGCCCGGAAGGTGGAGAAGTCATGCTCGCCCACCAGCGCCTGGGCCGCCCGGTGCATGGCGCCGGCGTCCAGGGGATCGCGGCACCAGGTCACGTTGGCCCGCTCCAGTACCGGACGACTCGGCTGGTTCAGCAGCACATAGCGGTAGCGCCGCGCCAGGGCCTTGAAGCGCGCATGGAAGTCGGGCGCCACCTCGGTGACCCAGCGCACGGCGATGTCACGGGGAAGGTTCGAGTTGACGCCGAATACCCAGGCCTTCTGGGAGCGGGGGGCGGGCGGATCGAAATGGACGATCTGGCGAGTGGCGTGCACCCCGGAATCGGTGCGGCCGCTGGCATGCACCTTCACAGGGGCCCCGGCCACCCGGGACAGGGCGGTCTCCAGGGACGCCTGGACCGAGGCGGCATGCTTGAGGCGCTGCCAGCCGCAATAGGCACTGCCGTCGTATTCCACGGCCATGGCCAGCCGGCCGGAGAGGGGATGATGTTCGTCGAGACGATGAAAAAGGGTCATGCGCACGTCATGGCTGGTGTCGGTCGAGCAGGTCGCGGGCCTCCTCCCTCACGCCGGTGTCATCGGCCTCCTCGAGCAGTCGCTCCAGCAGGAGGCGCGCCTCCCGGACCTCACCGAGCTCGATCAGGTGGCGGGCCTCGTTGAGGGTGGGCGCCGAGGATGCCTCGTCGGCAGATCCCGTATTATCCCCGCCGAGCGGCGGGAACGCCACCTCCTCGACATCCCACCCTTCCCCCGGCTTGGCGGTGAGCGGCTCCGCCGGCCGCTCCTGGGGGGTGAAGTCGACACTGGGCTGCATGGGGGTCTCATCCCCGGTCGAGGCCTCCGGATCCAGCGACGGCGGCCGGTAGTCGATGACCTGACTGCCGTCCTCCTTCACCCGGGTAGTCACCTGAGGCAGGGCCTCCTCGTCGGCGGAGGGCGACTCTGCCCTCCCCTCGTCGGCGCCGGCAACCTCGGCTTCCCGCCGGCTCTCGGCGTCCGCCGCCCGCGCCGCTTCGCCCTCGGGCTCCACCCGCGGGGGGCGGTAGCGGGAGAGGTCCTCGGCCCCGGGGGGATCGGTCCGTTCGGAGGCCGGCGCGCTCGGCGCTTCCTCGCCACGGGGCGGGGAAGCGTCGGACGGCCCCTCCGGACCCGCGGCGCCGGGTTCGGCGAAGTGCCGCGGCGGGCGCTCGTCCGCCGCGCTGAAGACCGCCCGCTGGCCGGCCGTCGCGGATCTCGTGGTCAAGCGCCCCATCAGCCGCTCCACCTCGGCCTGGGTGGCGGGATCGGCGGACGCCCGCAGCCGGGTAGCCTCCCGCTCGGCGGCCTCGCGCTCGCCCTGCTCGAGCAGGACCCGAAGCAGCTTGACGCGCAGGTCATCCCGCTCGGGCTCCCTTGCCAGCCCCGCCTCCAGGAGCTCGCGAGCCTGGTCATAGCGACCGTAGGCGATGAAGATATCGGCCTCGTTGATGGCCTGGGCCTCGGGCATGGAAGCCTTCACCGGCCGCGGGGCGTCGCCATCCTGGCCGGGAGCCTCCGCGCCCGCGGCGGACGCCTCCCCATGGGGCACCGCCACCTGGACCTCGCCGAAGGGGAAGGCCGGCTCCTCTTCCCGCGAACGGCGCCGCCGCACGAGGGCCCACAAGGCCAGGAGGGCGGCGATCCCGGCCCCCCCGGACATCAAGGGGCGCTCCAGGGCGGCTTGATAGAGGGCGCCCCACCAGGGAGTCGCGGCCGGCTGCCCGGTGGCCTCCGGCGCCTCCGGCGGCACCACGCCGCCGGCGCCGGCACCCTCGACGCCGGCGCCTCCCGCCGCCAGGGCGGCCACGCGCTCACGCAGCTCGCTCAGCTCTTCGCGCACGCCGGCCAGCTCGGCCTCCAGCGCATCGCGCTCGGCCTGGACGGCACTCAGGGCCGCCCGGCTCTCCTCCCAGCGCCGCTCCAGTCGCAACAGCCGCTCGTCCTCGGTCAGCGCCCCGCCGCCGGTGATCGCCGCCAACACGCCCGGCTCGATCCTGACGCGGGGCGCCGCCTCGCCATCATCCGCCTGCCCGCTCCCGGCCGGCGCGGCGCTTGCGCCTTCGGCGGCCCCGCCGAGCCCCGCCGCTTCCTCCTCGGTGAGCAGCGTCAGCCGCGGGGCCTCGCTCGTGGCCTCGCCGCGCTCGACCGCGGACGCCCCTCCTGAAGCCTCGCCTCCCTCCAGCGGGGCCCCGGCCTCGGCGGCACCGGCCACCGCCTCGGCGCCCCCCAGCGGCACCCTGGCCGGCGCGCCGGCGCCACGACCGGCCCAGGCACGGTTCATGGCCTGGACCAGCTCGGCGGCCCGCGAGGGTGAGCGGGCGGCGATCGCCGCGCGAGGCGGCACGACGAGGGTGTAGCCGGCTCGCATGTCGTTGATGTTCCCCGTCGGGAAGACCTCGGGATTGGCCTCCACCAGGGCCAGCATCATCTGGTTCATGCCGATCCCGCTGTCCGGGCGCAGGCGGCCCGCCACGGCCCAGAGGGTATCGCCGCTGCGCACCCGGGCCGGATCGCCCGACGTCCGCGAACTCGCCGGCAGACCGGCCCGGCTGGGTGCGCGGGGCCTCGCGGTCGAGTCGGCCAGCCGAGCCCGGTCGGCGCCCTCCACCAGGGCCGGCATGGCCGCATAGTCGGGGGGGTCCAGGAGCAGGGTGACCTCACGCAGCTGGCGGCCCCCCGGCCAGTCGAAGCGCAGCAAGAGGTCCAGCCAGGGCTCGCGCACCGCTCGCTCGGTGGCCAGGTCGAGTACCAGGCGCCCCTGGCGACGCTGGATCTCCAGCTGCACGCTGGCCGCGAGGGGCGTACGGGCGAGCCCGGCGACGCGATAGGCCTCGGCACCGGCGATCGAGGCGTTGAGCAGGCCGGCCTGCAATCCGGCGGTGTCGGTCAGGGGAATGCTGGCACGCAACGGCGCATTGAGCGTCGAGCGCACCTCGACATCCCCCAGCCCCAGGGCCAGCGCCAGGGGACTGGCGAGGGAAAGCGGCAGCAGCGTGGTGAGCGTCAGCTTGCGTTTCATGGGACCCCTTAGTGTCGCGCCTCGGTCGTTCCGGTGCCCGGCCCGTCAAGGCCTGGCCATTCGGGCGGTATGGTAATGTCTAACACATCGAACTCGTTGGCGGGCCCGCCCCGCTCTTTCTACCCTCTCATACTTTCAACGTAAGCCATTGATCCCCGGTCGTGCGAATTTCGGCCGACCAACGAAAGGCGGGGCGCCTCCCGAGGGAGGCGCCCCGCCTTTCCCCATTTAGGGGGTTGGAAGATAAGTCGCTGATTCATGTCGCGAGCGAAGAGAGGCGGGGGCGCCTAGCCTGGCCGCCGTCGGAACGGAACACCCGGAGTTGACTGGTTGCTCAATGAGGCTTGTGACGGTCCGACGTATCGGGACCGCCGGCGGCCAGGATTGCCAGGTTCGTTCCCGACGAACCAACCCACTTCCCATGTCCCTGTGGGTCGTCGAGCGCAGCAATGAATCCGTGATTTATCACTGTTCCCGCAGGATCTTGAGCATCCGCTTCAACGGCTCCGCCGCGCCCCACAGCAGCTGGTCGCCGACGCTGAAGGCGGACAGGTACTCGCCGCCCATGGACAGCTTGCGCAGGCGACCCACCGGAACGGTCAGGGTACCGGTGGCCGCGGCCGGGGTCAGGCCGTCGATGGTGGCGTCCTTGTCGTTGGGGATCAGCTTCACCCAGTCGTTGTGGGTGGCGATGCGCTCCTCGATCTCGTCGAGCGGCACGTCCTGCTTGAGCTTGATGGTGAACGCCTGGCTGTGGGAACGCATGGCGCCGATGCGCACGCAGAGGCCATCGATCGGCACCGGGTTGTCCTGCAGGCCGAGGATCTTGTTGGTCTCGACGCTGCCCTTCCACTCCTCGCGGCTCTGGCCGTTGTCGAGCTTGGAATCGATCCAGGGCAGCAGGCTGCCGGCGAGCGGTGCACCGAAGTTGTCGACGGGAAAGTCGCCACCGCGCATGGCCGCGGTGACCTTGCGATCGATGTCCAGGATGGCGCTGGACGGGTCGGCGAGCTCGCCGGCCACGCTGTCGCGCAGGGCCCCCATCTGGTTGAGCAGCTCGCGCATGTGCTTGGCGCCGGAGCCGGAGGCCGCCTGATAGGTCATGGAGGTCATCCACTCGACCATGTCGGCCTCGAACAGGCCGCCCAGGCCCATCAGCATCAGGCTGACGGTGCAGTTGCCACCGACGAAGGTCCTGGCGCCGCGCGCCAGTTGGTCGTCGATCACCTTGCGGTTGACCGGGTCCAGCACGATGGTGGCCTCATCGGCCATGCGCAGGGTGCTGGCGGCGTCGATCCAGTAGCCCTTCCAGCCACCGCCCCGCAGGTCCTCGTAGACCTGCTTGGTGTAGTCGCCGCCCTGGCAGGTGACGACCACGTCCAGGGCCTTGAGGGCCTCGAGGTCGAAGGCGTCCTTCAGCGGAGGCACGTCCACGCCGACGTCGGGCCCCGGCTGGCCGACCTGGGAGGTGGTGAAGAAGATCGGCTCGATGCCGTTGAAGTCCCCATCTTCCACCATGCGCTGCATGAGCACGGAGCCCACCATGCCACGCCATCCGACGAAACCGACTTTCAACATGTGAAGTCCTCCAAAAAGAATGAACCCATTAGTATACAGGAAGCGAGGGGGCTTATCAGCGGCCAGGCTCTTGGTGTCGGGCAATCGCACGCTGATAAGGAGTCTCGATAATCGAGCTACAAATCACTGTGGGAGCTCAGTTTACTGAGCGATTGGCGCCGACAGGCGCCCCGTATGCCTAGCTGTGATCTCTCGGTAGGTTGTTCATCCGGAACCTACCCGGACAATTGGAGGTGCGACCCAAACCAACCTCCAGGAGGCCCGGATGAACACCCATAAGAATGCCCGTCTCACAGTGCATGGTCGAGCCCTGCTGGTCCGCCGAGTCATCAGGGAAGGGCTTCGGCCAGCGGAGGTGGCCCAGGCGCAAGGCGTCAGTGTGCGGACGGTCTACAAGTGGGTACGCCGTTACAGGGACGAGGGCGAGGCCGGTCTCCTGGACCGTTCTTCTCGCCCATGCCGTTGTCCTCATGAGACCCCAGACGCGATCCGCGCGCAGGTCATCGCACGCCGCCGGCAGCGCCAGACCTACCGCCAGATTGCCGAACAGGTGGGCATCGGACACAGTACGGTCGCGCGACTCCTTGAGCGCGAGGGGCTGAATCGTCTCTCGGTCTTGGCGCCCGCTCCTCTCGAGAACCGCTACGAGCATGACGCCCCGGGAGAGCTCCTGCACCTGGACATCAAGAAGCTCGGCCGCTTCGAGCGCCCAGGGCATCGTGTCACCGGCAATCGCCAGCAGAACACACGAGGCGCTGGCTGGGAGTACGTCCATGTGGCCATCGACGACCACTCGCGAGTGGCCTTCAGCACCATCCTGCCGGATGAGACCAAGTGGAGCGCTTGCCGTGCGCTGCTGCAGGCCGTGCGGTACTACAGGCGTCTGGGGGTCCACTTTAGCCGGGTACTGACCGACAATGGCGGATGCTACAAGTCCAAGCCATTCCGCCGCCTGTGCCGCCGATTAGGGCTGAAACGCAAGCGCACTCGCCCCTTTACGCCCCGTACCAATGGCAAGGCAGAGCGGTTCATTCAAACCGCCCTGCGCGAATGGGCCTATGCCTGGTCTTATCAGAGCTCAGAGCAACGAGGCGAGCATCTGCCCGCCTGGCTCCACCAGTACAACTGGCATCGGCCACATGCCAGTCTGAATTATCAGCCTCCGATTAGTCGGCTGGGACTTTCCGTGAACAACCTGGTGGGTTTACACACCTAGCGGGTAGCCGATGCATCGCGCAGCAAGCTGCGCTCCCACGATATTGCCGGCTCGCTTGTCCCCCCTACAGGGCCTCGAAGGCCGCCAGCACGGCGTCGCCCATCTCGGTGGTGGACACGGTCCGGCAGCCCTCGGAAGCGATGTCGGCGGTGCGCAGGCCGTCGTCGAGCACCCGGCCCACCGCGGCCTCGATGCGCTCGGCCAGCTCGGCCTCGCCCAGGGAGTAGCGCAGCATCATCGCCACCGAGAGGATGGTCGCCAGGGGGTTGGCGACATTCTGGCCGGCGATGTCCGGGGCGCTGCCGTGGCAGGGCTCGTACATGCCCTGGCCGCTCTCGTTGAGCGAGGCCGAGGGCAGCATGCCGATGGAGCCGGTGAGCATGGCCGCGGCATCGGAGAGGATGTCGCCGAACATGTTGCCGGTGACCACCACGTCGAACTGCTTGGGCGCCCGGACCAGCTGCATGGCGGCGTTGTCCACGTACATGTGGGACAGCTCGACGTCGGGATACTCCGCGGCCAGCCGTTCCATGACCTCGCGCCACAGCATGGTCACCTCGAGCACGTTGGCCTTGTCCACCGAGCACAGCTTGCCGCCGCGCTTGCGGGCCATCTCGAAGGCCACCCGGCCGATGCGCTCGATCTCGGCCTCGGAGTAGACGTAGGTGTTGTAGCCCACCCGCTGGCCGTCGCGCTCCTCGATGCCCCGGGGCTGGCCGAAATAGATGCCGCCGGTCAGCTCGCGCACGATCATGATGTCCAGCCCGGAGACGACCTCGGGCTTGAGCGTCGAGGCCTCGGCCAGCTGCGGATAGAGCAGCGCCGGGCGCAGGTTGCCGAACAGGCCGAGCTCCTTGCGCAGGCCGAGCAGGCCCTTCTCCGGGCGCTTGGCGATGTCCTCGAGCTTGTCCCACTTGGGCCCGCCCACGGCGCCGAGCAGCACCGCGTCCGCCGCCCGGGCCTTGGCCAGGGTGACGTCCGGGAGCGGATGGCCCTCGGCATCATAGGCGGCACCGCCGACCGGCGCCTCCTCCACCTCGATGTCGAGGCCGCGGGCCTGACAGGCGGCCAGCACCCGGCCGGCCTGGGCGGTGATTTCCGGGCCGATGCCGTCGCCCGGGAGAACCAGAATCTTGCGTGTCATAACCGGTTAGTCCTTTTGATTATCACTACGAGGCGCCAAAACCGCAGGCTGCGGGCAGCGAGCTACGAGCCACGAAACCCAAACCCATAGCCCGTAGCCCGTAGCCCGTAGCCCGTAGCCCGTAGCCCGTAGCCCGTAGCCCGTAGCCCGTAGCCCGTAGCCCGTAGCCCGCAGCCATTATGCTTCCCGGAACAGCCAGGGGCGCGCCGCGCGATGCTTCTGCTCGAAGGCGCGGATGGCGTCCTCGTCCTGCAGGGTGATGCCGATGTCGTCGAGCCCCTCGAGCAGGCAATGCTTGCGGAAGGCGTCCACCTCGAACTCGAGGATCTCGCCGGAGGGCGTCACCAGGCGCTGGTGCTCGAGATCCACGTCGAGGCGGTAGCCCTCGTTGGCCTCCACCTCGGCGAACAGCCGGTCGACCTGCTCCTCGGGAAGCTTGATCAGCAGGATGCCGTTCTTGAAGGCGTTGTTGTAGAAGATGTCGGCGAAGCTCGGCGCGATCACCACCCGGAAACCATAGTCGGCCAGGGCCCAGGGGGCATGCTCCCGGGAGCTGCCGCAGCCGAAGTTCTGCCGGGCCAGGAGCACGCTGGCCCCCTGGTAGCGCGGCTGGTTGAGCACGAAGTCCGGGTTGAGCGGTCGCTGGGAGACGTCCTGGCCCGGCTGGCCCTCGTCCAGGTAGCGCAGTTCGTCGAAGAGGTTGACGCCGAAGCCGGTGCGCTGGATGGACTTCAGGAACTGCTTGGGGATGATCAGGTCGGTGTCGACGTTGGCGCGGTCCAGCGGCGCGACCAGGCCGTCGAGGCGTTCGAATTTCTGCATGGCTTAGGCCTCTTGTTCCTGAGCGTCGTCGTTGGCGGCGAGATCACGGACGTCGACGAAATGGCCGGCGATGGCGGCGGCGGCGGCCATCGCCGGGCTGACCAGATGGGTGCGTCCGCCATAGCCCTGGCGGCCCTCGAAGTTGCGGTTCGAGGTGGAGGCGCAGTGCTCCCCGGCACCCAGCTTGTCGGCGTTCATGGCCAGGCACATGGAGCAGCCCGGCTCGCGCCATTCGAAGCCCGCCTCGAGGAAGACCTTGTCGAGCCCCTCCGCCTCGGCCTGGCGCTTCACCAGGCCGGAGCCCGGCACCACCATGGCCAGCTTGACGGAGTCGGCGACCTTCTTGCCGCGGGCCACCTTGGCGGCCTCGCGCAGGTCCTCGATGCGCGAGTTGGTGCAGGAGCCGATGAACACCTTGTCGAGCCGGATGTCGGTGATCTTCTGCCTGGGGGCAAGGCCCATGTACTCCAGCGCCCGGCGGATGCCGGTCCGCGCCGTCTCGTCGGCGGCCTCGGCGGGATCCGGCACCTCGCCGCCGATGCCGGTGACCATCTCCGGGCTGGTCCCCCAGGAGACCTGGGGCTCGATGTCGGCGGCGTCCAGGGTCACCACCTTGTCGAACTCGGCGTCCGAGTCGGACACCAGCTCGCGCCAATCGGCCACCGCGGCCTCCCACTGCTCGCCGGTGGGCGCGTAGTGACGGCCCTTCAGGTAGTCGATGGTGGTGTCGTCCACGGCGATCAGGCCGACCCGGGCGCCGGCCTCGATGGCCATGTTGCAGACCGTCATGCGCCCCTCCATGGACAGCTCGCGAATGGCGCTGCCGGCGAACTCGATGGCGTAGCCGGTGCCGCCGGCGGTGCCGATCTCGCCGATGATGGCCAGCACGATGTCCTTGGCGGTGACTCCGGCGCCGAGCTCGCCTTCCACCCGCACCTGCATGTTCTTCATCTTCTGGGCCAGCAGGCACTGGGTGGCCAGCACGTGCTCCACCTCGGAGGTGCCGATGCCGTGGGCCAGGGCCGCGAAGGCGCCGTGGGTGGCGGTATGGGAGTCGCCACAGACCACGGTCATGCCCGGCAGGGTGGCACCCTGCTCCGGCCCCACCACGTGGACGATGCCCTGGCGGGGGTCGTTGATGCGGAACTCCTCGATGCCGAACTCGTTGCAGTTGTCGTCGAGAGTCTGGACCTGGATCAGCGATACCGGGTCCTCGATGCCGCTGTTGCCCGCGGCCCGCTCCTTGAGGGTGGTCGGCACGTTGTGGTCGGGGGTCGCCAGGTTGGCGTCGATCCGCCAGGGCCTGCGACCCGCCAGGCGCAGGCCCTCGAAGGCCTGGGGCGAGGTAACCTCGTGGAGCAGCTGGCGATCGATGTAGATCAGGGCGGTGCCGTCGTCGCGCTCCTTCACCAGGTGTTGCGACCACAACTTGTCGTAGAGTGTCTGGCCTGCCATCTCGTTCTCCCGGGCCTGCGGCCCTCTGCTTGTCCGGTCGGTGTTCGAATCCTGCTCGGGACTCTGCGTTCCCCGGTATCGTGGCTTTCCCGGCGCCGCCCTGCTCCGCCGCGATCGGCTTGCATCCTGTGGCCCTTGGCCCTTGGCCCTTGGCCCTTGGCCCTCGGCCCTCGGCCCTCGGCCCTCGGCGCTTTGGAGGCAGTGTCCCGCGGCGCGCACATAAAAGCAATTCATGTTATTTATTAAATGAATTCCTTACTGGAATAGCTAAAGGAGTTCAGCATGGACACCCAGAGCCTGCAGGCCTTCCTGGCCGTGGCCGACAGCGGCAGCTTCTCCCGGGCCGCGGAGCAGCTGCATCTCACCCAGCCGGCGGTCAGCAAGCGCATCGCGGTGCTCGAGGGCCAGGTCGGAGCCCGCCTCTTCGACCGCATCGGCCGGAAGGTGGCGCTCACCGAGGCCGGCCGGCTACTGCTCCCCCGGGCCCGGCAGATCCTGGTGATGGTCGACGACAGCCGCCGGGCCCTGGGCAACCTGGAGGGCCGGGTCGCCGGCAGCCTGACGCTCGCCACCAGCCACCACATCGGCCTGCATCGCCTGCCGCCGCTGCTCAAGGCCTATACCGGCCGCCACCCGGAGGTGCGGCTGGACCTGCACTTCCTGGACTCCGAACAGGCCTACCAGGGCGTGCTCGACGGCGAGCTGGAGATCGCCGTGGTGACCCTGGCGCCGCACCCCGATCCCCAGCTCGAGGTGGTGCCGGTGTGGATCGACCGACTGTGCTTCGTCTGCGCCCCGGACCACCCCCTGGCCGGCCGGGGGCGGCTGGGGCTCCACGAGCTGTGCGCCTTCGATGCCGTCCTTCCCGGCCCCCTGACCTTCACCCGCGGCCTGATCGAGGGCCGTTTCGCCGCCGCCGGCCTGGACCTGCCGGTGGCGCTCTCCACCAACTACCTGGAGACCCTGAAGATGATGACCGCCATCGGCCTGGGCTGGAGCCTGCTGCCGGAGCGGCTGGTGGCCGGGGAGCTGCACGTCCTCGAGGTGGACCACCCGCCGATCCATCGCCCCCTGGGCTACCTGGTGCATCGCAGCCGTACCCTGTCCAACGCCGCCCGGGCCATGCTGGGCCTGCTCGACCAAGCTCGCGAGGACGCGGCCAGAGACGGGGAGCATTGATGCCGTTAAACATCAATAATTACTACCCGGCATCATCCTGAATCATCGCTATATATGATTTTTAGCGGCAATTATTTGCCGCTTTACATCAAAACTATGCCCCATGGCGTGTCGCAAAACCTCATGTAGCGCCGCTACCGCCCGCCTAGCCTTGTGCCCATTACATCCCCTGATGCACGAGGTGAACCATGTCACAGAGCCCCCAGGCCTGGGCCGCCCAGCGTCCCGAGAACGCCCTGACCCTGCCGTCCCGCTACTTCTATGACCCGACGCTGTTCGAGGCCGAGCGCGAACGCATCTTCATGGGCGCCTGGCACTTCGGCTGTCACGTCAACGAGCTCGACCGGCCCGGCGCCTTCGTGGTCCGCGACATCTTCGACCAGAGCGTGATCCTGATGCGCGACCGGGACGGCGAGCTGCACGCCTTCCACAACGTCTGCCAGCACCGCGGCAACCGCCTGCTGAACGAGACCCGCGGCGTCCAGAAGGGCGTGATCCGGTGCGCCTACCACTCCTGGTGCTACGGCGCCGACGGCCGCCTCAAGGCCGCGCCGCGCAGCGATCGCATCGAGGCCTTCGACGTCGACGATTACCGGATCCCGCCGGTGCGCCTGCAGGTCTTCGCCGGCGGCGTCTACTTCAACCTCGATCCCGACGCCGCGGACATGCATGAGCTCTTCCCCGGGGCCGAGGCGGCCATCCGCGACGCCATTCCCGACCTCGACGAGCTGCGCCTGATCCAGGAGGACGACGTCGTCGTCCCGGCCAACTGGAAGGTGATCATGGACAACTCCATCGAGGGCTATCACTTCCAGCTCTCGGGGCCCCACCACGTCGACCTGGCGTCACTGATCGACTTCTCCGGCTACAAGCTGCGTCACCACGACAACTGGTGGACCTACGGCGCCCCGCCCAACCGCGAGGCGACCGAAGCCTATGGCGCACCGATCGGCCGCCCGGTGGAGGACGGCGACGGCTTCTTCAACATCGGCCTCTGGCCCCACAACACCTTCTACCAGTTCCCGTTCTCCCAGTGCATGGGCACCTTCATGATCATCCCGCTGGATGCCGAGCGCAGCATCCTGCGCTTCGGCTACTACAGCGCCCATGACCGGGACGCCCTGCCCGAGGTGACCCAGGCCAGCATCCGCTGGATGAACGAGGACCTGGGCCCGGAGGACATCGAGCTCAACGTCACCACCCAGAAGGGACTGCGCTCGCTGGGCTACGACCAGGGCCGCTACATGATCGACGCCGAGCGCAGCAACGAGAGCGAGCACCTGGTGCTGAACTTCCACCGCCTGGTGCACCGGGCCCTGCACGGCGAGGACGGAGCGGAGGCATGAGCGCCTCTCGTCCCTTCGCCGGCAAGCGCGTGCTGGTCACCGGCGGCGCCCGCGGGATCGGCGCCGCCACCGTGCGCCGCTTCCTCGAGGAGGGCGCGACGGTCGCCGTCGGCGCCCGGCGGGCGGCCTCCGTGGAAGCCCTGCGTGGGGAGCTGGGCGACGAGGCCGCGGTGGTCGCCGCCCCGGGGCCGCTGGAGGACCGCGCCTCCTGCGCCGCCGTGGTGGACGACGCGGTGGCCGGCCTCGGCGGGCTGGACGTGCTGGTCAATGGCGCCGGCGTCTTCGAGGAGGTGCCCTTCGAGGCGGTCAGCCAGGCCCACTGGGACGCCACCATGGCGGTCAACGTGGCCGGCACCTTCTTCACCCTCCAGGCCGCGCTCCCCCACCTGGAGGCGGCCTCCGGCAACGCCGTGAACCTGGGTTCCGACGCCGGGCTGATCGGCTTCCCGCCGAGCAGCGTCTACTCCGGGGCCAAGGCCGCGGTGGTCAACCTGACCCGGGCACTGGCCCTGGAGCTCGCCGGACGCATCCGCGTCAACTGCGTCTGCCCCGGCAACGTCGCCACCGAGATGATCGAGGCCGCCGCCGAGGCCAGCGGCGACCGGGAACGCTACCTGGCCGCCGCCCATGCCCGAGCACCGATGGGGCGCATGGCCCGGCCCGAGGAGGTCGCCGACGCCATCCTCCACCTGGCCTCGCCCCGGGCCGGCTTCACCCATGGCGCCATCCTCTCGGTGGATGGCGGCGGGGTCTGCGGCTACTGAGCCGATTCGCCCTTTCGATAACAACACGCTAAGGAGATTTCCCCATGACGAAGCATCCCCAATCCCTGCGTAGCGGCCTGCTGGCTACCGCCCTGACCGCCGCCACCCTCCCCGGCCTCGCCCAGGCCGCCGAGGTGAACTTCGCGACCCCGCCGTGGCCCGGTGCCACGGTCAAGACCGAGGTGGCCAGCCAGCTGCTGGAGCGCCTCGGCTACGAGACCAGCGTCAAGGAGGCCAGCACCGCCATCATCCTGGAAGGCCTGGTCGGCGGCGACATCGACGTCGACATGGCACTGTGGCGCCCCTCCCAGAGCGACATGCTCGACCCGCGCCTGGAGACCGGCGAGCTGGTCGAGGTGGCGAAGAACATCCAGGGCGCGCGCTTCAAGCTCGCCGTCCCCGGCCATGTCTGGGAGGCCGGCGTGCGCTCCATGGCCGACCTGGCCGAGCATGCCGAGCGCTTCGACCACAGCCTCTACGGCATCGAGCCCGGCAACGTCGGCAACGAGATCATGCAGGACGCCATCGACGCGGACACCTACGGCCTGGGCGACTGGAAGGTCGTGGCCTCCAGCGTCACCGGCATGCTCTCCCAGCTCGAGGCCAACAACGACGGCGGCCGCTGGACCGCCTTCCTGGGCTGGGAGCCCCACTGGATGAACGTCGTCTACGACGTGCGTTACCTGCAGGACCCCGAGGGCCTGTGGGGCGGCGCCAGCACCGTGTCCACCGTGGCCAGCGCCGATTTCCTCGAGCGCGAGCCCAACGTCGCCGCCTTCCTCGAGCGGATGGTGGTCCCCATCGAGGTGCAGAACGCCTGGGTCCACGAGTTCAGCCGCGAGGAACGGCCCCTGGAAGCGGTGGCCGGCGACTGGCTCGACGCCAACCCCGAGCTGGTCGGCGAGTGGCTCGAGGGCGTGACCAGCGCCGACGGCGCCACGCCGGCCCTGGAGGCCTATATGGACGCCTACCTGGCCGACCGCTAAGGAAAGGCTGATTTATTGCTGCGCTCGACAAACCACAGGGACGTGGGAAGTGCGTTGGTTCGTCGGGAACGAACCTAGGGAGCCTGGCCGACGGCGGTCCCGATTCGTCGGACCGTCACAATCCTCATTGAGCAACCTGTCAACTCCGGTTGCTCCGTTCCGGCGGCGGCCAGGCTAGGCGCCCCCGCCTCTCATCGCTCGCGACATAAATCAGCGCTTTCCCACGCCCCATTCCCAACTCCCAGCGATGCCGGGCGCCGAACGCGCCCGCCTCCCTTCTGGAGTCACCATGAATCCGACCCCTGACTACGACTACATCATCGTCGGCGCCGGCTCGGCGGGCTGCGTGCTCGCCGACCGCCTGAGCGCCGACGGCCGGCACCGGGTGTTGCTGCTGGAGGCCGGCCCCAGGGACCGCTCCTGGACCATCCACATGCCGGCGGCCATGGGGGCGGCCATCGACGGCCCCCGCTTCAACTGGCACTACTGGTCGGGGCCCGAGCCCCACCTGGACGGCCGGCGCATCGCCACGCCCCGGGGCAAGACCCTGGGCGGCTCCTCCTCGATCAACGGCATGGTCTACATCCGCGGCCACGCCCGGGACTACGACGCCTGGGCCGAGGCCGGCTGCGAGGGCTGGGACTATGCCCATGTGCTGCCCTACTTCAAGCGCGCGGAATCCCATGCCCTGGGCGGCGACGACTATCACGGCGACGACGGCCCGCTGCGGGTGAGCCCGGGCACGCCGACCGACCCGCTGGCCCGGGCCTTTCTCGAAGCCGGGGAGCAGGCCGGCTACGGCGCCAGCGAGGACGTCAACGGCTACCGCCAGGAGGGCTTCGGCCGGGTCGACCGCACCACCCACCGGGGCCGGCGCTGGAGCACCGCCCGGGGCTACCTGGCCCGGGCCCGGACGCGCCCCAACCTCACCGTGATCACCGGCGCCCTGGCCGAGCGGGTGGTCGTCGAGGACGGCCGCGCCCGGGGCGTGGCCTACCGTCGCGGCGCGGCGCGCGTCGAGGCCCGGGCCCGCCGGGAGGTGCTGCTCGCCAGCGGCGCCATCAACAGCCCGCAGCTGCTGATGCTCTCCGGCATCGGTCCGCGGGACGAGCTGGAGCGCTGGGGCATCGCCGAGACCCATCGCCTGGAAGGCGTCGGCCGGCGACTCAGCGACCACCCGGACACCGTGGTCGCCTACCGCTGCCCCAGGCCCGTCTCCCATGCCCCCTGGACCCGGGCGCCGCGCAAGTGGTGGCTGGGCATGCGCTGGTTCGCCGACCGCGGCGGGCTGGCCGGCACCAACCTGTTCGACGCCGGGGCCTTCATCCGCTCCCGGGCCGGGGTCGAGCACCCCGACCTGCAGCTGACCTTCATGTCCCTGGCCGTCGAGCCCGGCACCGTGGAGGCCCTCAAGGAGCACTCCTTCCAGGTGCACATCGACCTGATGCGCCCGACCAGCCTGGGCCGGGTACGCCTGGCGGACACCGACCCGGCGAAGGCCCCGGCGATCGTCTTCAACTACCTGGCCACCGAGCGCGACCGGGCCGACATGCGCGCCGCGGTACGCCTGGTCCGCGAGTTGATCGAGCAGCCGGCCTTCGACGGCCTGCGCGGCGAGGAGATCACCCCGGGCGCCGACTGCCAGAGCGACGCGGCCCTGGACGCCTGGGCCCGGGCCACCACCGAGACCGGCTATCACGCCGCCGGCACCTGCAAGATGGGCCCGGCGAGCGATCCCGAGGCGGTGGTCGACCCCGAGCTGCGCGTCCACGGGCTCGAGGGCCTGCGCGTGGTGGATGCCTCCATCATGCCGACCATCGTCAGCGGCAACACCAATGCGCCGACCGTCATGATCGCCGAGAAGGCCAGCGACCTGATCCTCGGCCACCCCGCCCCGGCGCCCAGCGAGGCGCCGGTGTGGATCCACCCCGACTGGCAGAACCAGCAACGCTGAGGAGGCCGCCATGACCGATCGCCTGTCGCTGATCCTGACCCGGCGTCGCCGCCTGGCCCCGGCCATCGTCGAGCTGACCCTCGAGGCCGAGGACGGCGCGCCCCTGCCGCCGGCCCCCGCCGGCGCCCACCTGGAGCTGGAGCTCCCGGACGGCCTGGTGCGCCATTATTCGCTGCTCGACGACGGCGCCGAGGGCCGCTACCGCCTGGGCGTGCTCCGCGAGGCCGACTCCCGGGGCGGCTCGGCCTTCCTGGCCGACCAGGCCTCGGAGGGCCTGCGACTGACCGCCTCGTTGCCCCGGGACCGCTTCCCGCTGGACGAGACGGGCCGCCGCCAGGTGCTGATCGGCGGCGGCATCGGCATCACGCCGCTGGTGGCCATGGCCCGGCGGCTGTGCGCCCGGGGCATCACGCCGGAGGTGCACTACCTGGTGCGCCGGGAGGCGGACGCCGCCTTCGCCGAGGAACTCGCCGCCCTGCTGCCCGAGGGGGCGCTGTGCCTGCATGTCTCCGCCCGGGACGGCCGCGCCGAGGTGGCCTCCCTGGTCGGCGAGGTGGACGCCGACACCCGGGTCCACGCCTGCGGGCCGGAAGGCCTGCTCGCCGCCCTGGAGGCCGCAGCCGCCGCCTGGCCGGCGGGCTGCCTGCGCCTGGAGCGCTTCCGGGGTACCGCGCCGGACGCCGCCCCGCGGGACGGCCACTGCGAGATCGTGCTCGAGCGCAGCGGCCGGACCCTCACCCTGGCTCCCGAGGAATCGCTGCTCGAGGGCCTCGACCGCGCCGGCGTGGCCCCGCCCACCCTGTGCGGCGAGGGCGCCTGCGGCACCTGCGCCTGCGGCGTGATCGAGGGCGAGGTGGACCACCGGGACGTCCTGCAGTCCGATGCCGAGAAGGCCGCCAACGACACCCTCTACGCCTGCGTCTCCCGCCCCGCGGGGGCGCGCCTGGTGCTCGACCTCTGAATACCCGACCCAAGACGACGAGGAACCTCCCATGCCCCTGACCCATCATGACTGGAAGCGCCGCGCCGCGGCCCTCGAGGTCGACGGCCGCGCCTGGATCGACGGGCGCCGCCGCCCGGCCGCGGGCGGCGCCACCCTGGACTCGATCAACCCCATGACCGGCGAGGCCGTGGCCGCGGTGGCGGCCTGCGACGCGGCCGACGTGGACCGCGCCGTGGCCGCCGCCCGGACGGCCCTCGTGGCCGGCGACTGGGCCCGGGCCGAGCCCGGAGAGCGGCGCCGGGTGATGCTGGCCATCGCCGCCGAGATCCGCATCCACCGCGAGGAGCTGGCCCTGCTCGACAGCCTGGAGGCCGGCAAGTGCATCACCGAGGCCCTGGAGGACGCCGAGGAGGCCGCGGTGCTCTTCGACTGGTACGGCGAGCTGCAGGACAAGGCCTACGACCGGGTCGCCCCCGCCCCGGCCGGCGTCCAGGCCACCGTCACCCACGAGCCGCTGGGCGTGGTGGGGGCCGTGGTGCCCTGGAACTACCCGCTGCACAACGCCACCGTCAAGCTGGCCCCGGCGCTCGCCGCGGGCAACAGCCTGGTACTCAAGCCCGCCGAGGAGTCGTCGCTGTCCGCCCTGCGCCTGGCGGAGCTGTGCGACAAGGCGGGCCTGCCCACCGGGGTGCTCAACGTGGTGCCGGGCCATGGCCACCTGGCCGGCGAGGCCCTGGGTCGCCACGAGGACGTGGACGCCCTCGGCTTCACCGGCTCCACCGAGATCGGCAAGCGCTTCCAGGTCTATGCCGGGGAGTCGAACATGAAGCCGGTCTGGCTGGAATGCGGCGGCAAGAGCCCGCTGGTGATCTTCGACGACTGCCCCGACCTGGAGGCGGCGGTGGACGCCGCGGTGGCGGGCATCTTCACCAACGCCGGCCAGGTCTGCTCGGCCCACTCCCGCCTGCTGCTCCAGGACGGCATCCACGACGCCTTCCTGGCCGCACTCGACAAGCGCCTGGAGGCCCTGGTCCCCGGCGATCCCCTGGATCCGGACACCCGGCTGGGGCCGCTGGTCAGCCGCGCCCAGTTCGACAAGGTCCGCGACTACCTGGCCATCGGCAAGCGGGAGGCCACCCTGCGCCACGGCGGGGAACCGCTCACCGCCGCCGGCGGCGAGCTCTTCGTCGCCCCCACGGTGTTCACCGGCGTCACCCCCGAGCACCGGTTGTTCCGCGAGGAGATCTTCGGCCCGGTGCTGGCGGTGAGCCGCTTCGCCGACGAGGCCGAGGGCGTGGCGCTGGCCAACGACAGCCGGTACGGCCTGGCCGCCTCGCTGTGGACCGCCGACCTGGGCCGCGCCCACCGCCTGTGCGACGCCCTGCAGGCGGGCACGGTGACGGTCAACGGCGTCGACGCCGTGAGTCCCCAGACGCCCTTCGGCGGCATGAAGCAGTCCGGCATCGGCCGCGACTACGAGCTGGCCGGCATGCACAAGTACATGGCGCTGAAGACCCGCTGGATCCACTACTGAGCCGAGGAGCCGACCATGAGCGAGATTCCCGAGGTCCCGGGCAACGCCCGGGAACAGCTGGCCTGCGCCCTGCGCTGGCTGGCCCGCCTGGACCTGCACGAGGCCACCGCCAACCATTGCAGCCTGGCCACCGCCGAGGGCGGCGAGCGTTTCCTGATCAACCCGGCGGGCCGGCACTTCGCCGAGCTGCGCGCCAGCGACCTGCTGGAGGTCGAGGCCCGGGGCGGCGAGCGCCCCGCCGGGCTCGACCCCACCGCCTGGGCGATCCACGGCGCCCTGCACCGCCAGGGCCGCGAGGTGGGCTGCATCCTGCACACCCACTCGCTGTACGCCACCGCCCTGGCCTGCCTGGCCGAGCCCGAGCTGCCCCCGGTGGAGCAGAACGCCATGCGCTTCTTCGAGCGCGTGGCGGTCGACCGAGGCTTCGAGGGCATGGGCCTCGGCGACGAGGCCGAACGCCTGGGCCGCCTGGCCGGCGAGGCGCCGATCCTGCTGCTGGGCAACCACGGCGTCATCGCCACCGGCGCCGATGTCGCCGAGGCCTTCGACAACCTCTATTATTTCGAGCGCGCCTGCCGCTCCTACCTGGTGGCCCGGGCCAGCGGACTGCCGCTGGCGCCGGTGGCCCCGGAGGTGGCCCGCAAGACCGCCGCCCAGTGGGACGACTATGCCCGGGCGGGCGCACCCCAGGCCCACTTCGCGGCGCTGATGCGCCTGCTCGACAAGGAGGGCGACGACTACCGGAGTTGAGATCGCACCATGGCCAGGACCCCAGACCCCACCCCGCATCGGCTCGGCATCCTGCTGCTGCCGCAGTTCTCCTTCGCCGGCCTGGGGGCGCTGCTGGATCCGCTGTTCATCGTCAACTGGCTGGCCCAGGAGCCGCGCTTCGAGTGGCGGCTGCTGGGCGGCGAGGCGACGGTGCCGGCCTCCAACGGCGTGCCCCTGGGGGTGGAGGTCGACTGGCCGGCCCCCACGGAGCTGGACGGCGTCCTGGTGCTGGCCAGCTTCGAGACCAAGGCGCTCACCGGGGACCGCCCCCTGGCCATGTGGCTGCGCCACTGCGCCGCCGCCGGGGTCGAACTGGGCGGGATCGAGATGGGCAGCGAGGTGCTGGCCGCGGCGGGCCTGCTCGACGGCCGACGGGCGGCGGTGCACTGGGACAACCTGGAGGGCTTCCGCGAGCTCTACCCCCGGGTGGAAGCCGTCGGCGAGCTCTACACCTTGGGCGGCGGCCGCCTGACCTGCGCGGGGGGCACGGCGGTGCTCGACATGATGCTGGCCTGGCTGGGCCGACGGGTCGAGGCGCCGCTGATGGAGGAGCTGCAGAACCACCTGCTGGAGCGTCGCCGACGCGCCGGGGACGCCGTCCAGCTCGCCGCCGCCCCGGAGCGCCAGCCGGAGACCTCGGCCCAGATGCGCCGGGTGATCCGGCTGATGCGCCGGGCCATCGAGTCGCCGCTGTCCAGCGCCGAACTGGCCGAGGGGGTCGGGCTCTCGGTGCGCCAGCTCGAGCGACGCTTCAAGGCCGAGCTGGGCGTCACGCCGAAGCGCTACTACCTCTGGCTGCGCATCAACCGCGCCCATCGCCTGCTGCAGCAGACCGACCTGAGCGTCGCCCAGGTGGCCTCGAGCGCCGGGTTCGGCTCCCTGGAACACTTCTCCCGGGCCTACCGCCGCTTCTTCGGCTGTGCCCCCAGCCAGGATCGCCTGCAGTCCCGGGACGCGCCGGTGCTGCCGGTGCGCTATCTGCCCCGCCACGACTAGGGAAACGCTGCTTTACTGCTGCGCTCGAGATCCTGACCGTCGGCGGTACTGGTGCGCCAGCCCGGACTCGGCACCCCCGTCAAGATCCTCATTTACCGCTGTGTAAACTCCGGTCTTTGCGTTCCGGCGGCGGCCAGCCTCCCATCGCTCGCGACGTAAATCAGCGCTTCCCTTGCCCCGCTTTCTGCCCGCGCCTTGAGGCGGGCGGGCATCTTGCTTAGGATGCTACGTTTCTCGCCACCCGGTAACGCCATGTCGTCGCCCACCGCCCCCGCCGCCGAGGCGGCCGTCGCCCCGCGCCATGCCCTGGCCGGCCTGGCCATCCTCGCCGGCCTGCTGTGCCAGATCCTGGGCTTCACTCCCCTGGCGCTCGACCCGCACCTGACCGGCTACGCCTTCTGGCTGGCCACCGCCCTGCTGTGGCCGGACATCCCCGGTCGCACCCGGCGCCAGGCGGGCTGGCTCGCCGCCCTCGGCCTGGGCCTGCTGCTGCTCGCCCGCTTCGGCTACGGGGCGGTCATCGACTGGGCGGCGATGCTCGACGGCAACAGCTTCGTGGTGGCGATGCTGGTGGGGGTGAGCTTCATCGGCCTGATCGGCAACCTGCGGGGCAGGCCACGCCCGCCGGGCCACCCCGTGACCGGCCGGCGCGGGCTCGCCGGCACCTGGCTGGGGGTGCACCTGCTCGGCACCATCCTCAACCTCTCGACGGTGTTCATGGTCGGCGACCGCCTGGCCCGCCGGGCGCCGCTCACCATGCCGCAACTGCTGGGGCTCAACCGGGGCCTGTCCAGCGCGGCGCTGTGGTCGCCCTTCTTCGCCTCCATGGGCATCGTCATGACCCTGGCCCCGGCGATGGACTACGCGACGGTCCTGGCCCATGGCCTGCCCCTGGCCCTGTGCGCGGGCCTGGTGACGATGATCGAGCTGCCCCGCCGCTTCGACCTGAGCGACACCGCCGGCTTCTCGATGTCGCCGCGCAGCCTGCTGCTGCCGGTGAGCATGGCGGCGCTGGTGATGGGCTTCCACTACGGCCTGACGCCTGAGCTGTCCATGGTCAGCATCATCACCTTCCTGATGCCGGCCTCGGCCCTGGTCGCCAACCTGCCCAAGGGGCCGCGCTGGACCCTGGGCCGGCTGCATCGCCATGCCCTGACGCGGCTGCCGGCCATGCGCGGCGAGATCTCGCTGTTCCTCTGTGCGGGCCTGCTGACCAAGGGCCTCTCGACCCTGGCCAATGCCGCCACCGAGGGGGGCTGGACGCTGTTCGACGCCTTCGGCACGGGCGAGGCCATCGCCAGCTTCCTGGCGGTGGTGGCCAGCGCCGTGGCCGGCCTGCATCCCATCATCGGCGTCTCGGTGCTGGCCTCGGTGCTGGACCTCGCCGCCGCCGAGCAGACGCTGTTCGCCTTCACGGCGCTGGCCGCCTGGGCGGTGGGCACCAGCGTCGGGCCGCTGTCCGGGATCAACCTCTCGCTGCAGGGCCGCTACGGCGTCAGCGGCACCCGGATGATGCGCGAGAACCTGCGCTATGCGCTGGTGATGGCCGCCCTGGCGGTGGCGGCCATCTGGCTGCTGTCCTCGTGATCCCATCTCGATCGCGCTCTGAAGAGCGCTCCCACCAGTGAATTCGAGCACCGGGGCGAATTCAGGAGTGGGAGCGCAGCTTGCTGCGCGACAAGCAGCAAGCCATCAAACACCGCATCGCGCTCTAAAGAGCGCTCCCACGAACGGGGCATCACTCCGTCCTGTGGAAGCGCAGCTTGCTGCGTGATGAGGTTTCAAGAAGAGGACTACAGCCAGACCGCGTTCCAATAGGGGTAATCGGTGATGTTGGTCACAAGCCCGGCTCTCAAGGGGTTCGCAACGACGTATCGGGCCGTGGCCCTGAGATCTTCCTCAAGCCGAAGGGCATGATCATGGAAACCCGATTGCCAGACTGGCTTCCCGACCACCATGGACACACGTGACTTGTAGACCCTGACCAGGACTGACAGGTCACCCTTCAACTGCACCAACCAATGCACATGATCAGGCATGACCACATAGCAGAGGGTATCGCCATGCTTGAGGACAGCCGACGCATAGAACTCTCGGGATGCGGCGGCGGCATGTCCGGGATGGAGGAATACTGGGTAGCGGGAAGCCGTCACCATGGTGAGCAAATAACAATACCCAGGCAACGAACGCCGCCCCTTCCTGAGGCGGCATGAATGAGGTGCCGACATGGTGAAGGATCACTGTGGGTGACTTCCCCCAACATAGCAGCTGAACCTCCAATCGCGCTCTAAAGAGCGCTCCCACCGGTGAATTCGAGCACCGGGGCGAATTTGGGAGTGGGAGCGCAGCTTGCTGCGCGATTCGCGGCTGGCCAGCAGGTAACCTATTCGCGCTCTAAAGAGCGCTCCCACACGACAAGCGTCAGTCGAGCGGGGCGCGCACGAAGTAGCGATGCCCGCACCGGTGACAGGGTTCGATGCGGGTCACGGCATCGAGCTCGACGATGGCGTCGCAGTGGGTACAGGCCATGCGGCCCGGGGCGGCCATCTCCCCGGCGACGTAGTCGGCCCGGGAGGCCTCCAGGTCGTCCTCGAAGCGCTCGCGCTCCAGCATGCCGCGATCGGCGATGGAGAGCAGCGACTCCACCACCTTGCGCGACAGCATCGACAGGTCGATGCCCAGCCAGCTGGCCACGCTCTCGCCGCCGGCCCCCAGGTAGCGGCGCATCTCCTTGAGATCCCGTTCCACCCAGGCGCGCAGCAGCGACAGCTCGTCCCGAGTGAACTCCTCGACGTCGGCCTCGAACTCGATGGCCTCATCGAGCTCCTGCTGCAGGGTCTCCCGGTTCAGTTCGCCGGCCCCCTCCTTCAGGCGCGCCAGCACGCGTTCGTAGGCCGCCTTGAGGCGGTGGTCCTGGTGGTGCCGATCCTGATGCTCGCTCATGGGGTCTCCTCCTGTCCGAGCCGGGTCACGGCGCAGGCCACCATAGCCGGGGCCCGCCGTGCTGGGGTATCCTTGCGCCCCAAAGGTTGTTCCATTTAGACGACATGCCGTCGGCGAATCAATGACTTCTCCCTCCGACCGGAGATGACCTTGACGCCGGACAAGGCCCGCTGACATGCGCAGCGCCGCGGGCGCTGCTCTCGACTAGCAAGGTACCCGAAGACAGCGATGGACGCACAATACCAGCCCCAAGAGATCGAACGCGACGCCCAGCAGTTCTGGGAGAAGAATCAGTGCTTCAAGGCGGTGGAGGACGCCAGCCGCGAGAAGTTCTACTGCCTGTCGATGTTCCCCTATCCCAGCGGCAAGCTGCACATGGGGCATGTGCGCAACTACACCATCGGCGACGTGGTGACCCGCTACCAGCGCATGCAGGGCAAGAACGTGCTGCAGCCCATGGGCTGGGACGCCTTCGGCATGCCGGCGGAGAACGCCGCGATCAAGAACCAGGTCCCGCCGGCGAAGTGGACCTACCAGAACATCGACTACATGCGCGGCCAGCTCAAGGCGCTGGGCTTCGCCTACGACTGGAGCCGCGAGTTCGCCACCTGCGACAGCGACTACTACCGCTGGGAGCAGTGGTTCTTCACCAAGCTGGTGGAGAAGGGCCTGGTCTACAAGAAGATGTCCACGGTCAACTGGGATCCGGTGGACCAGACCGTGCTGGCCAACGAGCAGGTGATCGACGGCTGCGGCTGGCGCAGCGGCGCGCCGGTGGAGCGCAAGGAGATCCCGCTGTGGTTCCTCAAGATCACCGACTACGCCGAGGAGCTGCTGGCGGACCTGGACAAGGTCGACTGGCCCGAGCAGGTCAAGACCATGCAGCGCAACTGGATCGGCAAGTCCAGGGGCGTGGAGCTGGCCTTCGACGTGGCCGACCACGACGACAACGCCCTGGAACCGCTGCGGGTCTACACCACCCGCCCCGACACCCTGATGGGCGTGACCTACGTGGCCGTGGCCGCCGGTCATCCGCTGGCCCAGGCCGCCGCCGAGGGTAACCCCACGCTTTCCGCCTTCCTCGAGGAGTGCTCCCACGGCGGCACCTCCGAGGCGGAGCTCGCCACCATGGAGAAGAAGGGGATGGACACCGGCTACCAGGCGGTGCATCCCCTCACCGGGCGCCGGGTGCCGGTGTACGTGGCCAACTTCGTGCTCATGGAGTACGGCACCGGCGCCGTCATGGCCGTGCCCGCCCATGATCAGCGCGACTGGGAGTTCGCCACCAAGTACGACCTGCCCATCGAGCCGGTGATCGCCGACGAGAACGGGGAGGTGCCGGACCTCAGCGAGGGCGCCCACGACGACTACGGCGTGCTGATCAATTCCGGCGAGTTCGACGGCCTGGACTTCCCGGCGGCCTTCGACGCCATCGCCGCCAGGCTCGCCGAGCAGGGCCACGGCGAGGTGAAGACCAACTTCCGCCTGCGCGACTGGGGCGTGGCCCGCCAGCGCTACTGGGGCGCACCGATTCCGGTCAAGTACGGCCCCGAGGGCCAGACCGTGCCGCTCACCGACGACGAGCTGCCGGTGGAGCTGCCGCTGGAAGTCACCGTGGATGCCTCCGGCTCGCCGTTGAAACGGATGCCCGAGTTCAGCGACCTGGGGGACGGCTGGATCCGCGAGACCGATACCTTCGACACCTTCATGGAATCCTCCTGGTACTACGCGCGCTTCTGCTGTGCCGACAACCCGGAGGCCATGCTCGACGAACGCGCCGACTACTGGCTGCCGGTGGATCTCTACATCGGCGGCATCGAGCACGCCATCCTCCACCTGCTCTACGCCCGCTTCTTCCACAAGCTGATGCGTGACTTCGGCCTGGTCGACTCCGACGAGCCCTTCCAGCGCCTGCTGACGCAGGGCATGGTGATCGCCGAGACCTTCTATCGCCCCACCGAGAACGGCGGCAAGGACTGGTTCAACCCGGCCGACGTGGCGGTCAGGCGCGATGACAAGGGCCGGCCGCTGAGCGCGGTGCTCGAGAGCGATGGTCAGCCGGTGGAGATGGGCGGCATCGAGAAGATGTCCAAGTCGAAGAACAACGGGGTCGACCCCCAGGCGATGATCGATCGCTTCGGGGCCGACACCGTGCGCCTGTTCATGATGTTCGCCGCGCCCCCCGAGCAGTCCCTGGAGTGGTCGGATTCCGGCGTGGAGGGCGCGCATCGCTTCCTCAAGCGCCTGTGGCGCCTGGTCGCCGAGCACCTGGCCGCCGGCACCCCCGGCACGCTGGACGTCGACGCCCTGAGCGAGCCCCAGCGGGAGCTGCGCCGCAAGACCCACGAGACCATCCAGAAGGCCACCGACGACATCGGTCGGCGCACCACCTTCAACACCGCCATCGCGGCGGTGATGGAGCTGACCAACGCCCTGGGCAAGTTCGACGACGCCTCGCCGCTGGGCCTGGCCGTGGCCCGGGAGGCCGTGGAGGCCTGCGTGCTGCTGCTGGCGCCCATCACGCCCCATGCCTGCCATGCCCTCTGGGACGAGCTCGGCCACGACACCCCGGCCATCGACGCGCCCTGGCCGGTCGTCGACGAGGCGGCGCTGGCCCGCGACACCCTCGAGATGGTGGTCCAGGTCAACGGCAAGCTGCGGGCCCGCCTGGACGTGCCGGCGGATGCGGACAAGGACGCCATCGAGGCCCAGGCCATGGCCGCGGAGAACGTGCAGCGTCACGTCGAGGGCAAGACGGTGCGCAAGGTCATCGTGGTGCCAGGCAAGCTGGTCAACATCGTGGTCGGCTGAACCCGTCCCATGGCCAAGGAGAGTCGAGATGCAACGGCGTGACTTCCTGCGCCTCGCCCTGGCCGGCGGCGCCGGCCTGGGGCTGAGCGGCTGCGGGTTCCGGCTGAGGGGGCTCGATCGCCCCGGCCCCCCACTGGCCGCCCTGGCCCTCGCCGGGCCCGAGGACGAGTTCTCGCGCCTGGTCGGGGCGCGGCTCGAGGCCGCCGGCACTGCCATCCGCGACGATGCCCCGCTGGTGATGACCCTTGGCGCCGAACGCATCGAGGAGCGCCGCCTCTCGGTGCTGGATGCGGGCAGCCAGGAACGGGAACTGACCCTGACGGTCCCCTTCTCGTTGAAGCGTCGAGCCGACGGTGCCTATCGGCTCCCCCGCCAGGACATGACGGTCGTCGAGCGCTATGCGACGAGCGACGACGACCTGCTGGCGGGCGACACCCAGCGCGAGGCGGTCCTCGAGCGGCTGCGCCACGCGGCGGCCCGTCGGCTGCTCGATCGCCTGATCGCCCTGGACGCCCCATGAAGGTCTTCCCCGACAAGCTCGAGGCGGCGCTGGCCAAGTCGCTGCCGCCGGTGGTGATCGTCGCCGGGGACGAGCCCCTGCAGCACCGCGAGGCCTGCGACGCCGTGCGCGCCGCCGCCCGTGGTGCGGGCATCGAGGAGCGCGAGGTGCTGCACGTGGAGGCCAACTTCGCCTGGGGACGGCTCACCGAAGCCGCCGCCAGCCTGTCGCTGTTCGCCTCGCGCAAGCTCATCGAGCTGCGCCTGGGCAACGGCAAGCCCGGCCAGGAGGGCGCCAAGGCCCTGCGCGAATACGCCGAGACCATGGGCGGCGATAACGTGCTGCTGGTCGCCGCGGGCAAGCTCGACTTCCGCGAGCAGAAGAGCGCCTGGTTCAAGGCCCTGGACAAGGCCGGGCTCTTCGTGCCGGTGTGGCCCGTGGACGCCTCTCGGCTCCATTTCTGGCTGCGCGACCGGGCCGGCCATCATGGCCTGTCCCTGGACCTGGACGCGGCCCGGTTGCTCGGCGAGCGCACCGAGGGCAACCTGCTCGCCGCCGACCAGGAACTGCAGAAGCTAGCCCTGCTCTGCCCACCGGGAGCGCGCATCTCGCCGCAGCAGGTGGCCGGGGGCGTGGAGGACAGCGCCCGCTTCGACGTCTTCACCCTGATGGATGCCTGCCTCAAGGGCGAACGGGCGCGGGTGTCCCGCATCATGGCGGGGCTCCGGGGCGAGGGCGTGGAGGCCCCCATCGTGCTGTGGGCCCTGACGCGCGAGCTGCGACTTCTGCTGTCGCTGCACCAGCATCTCGACCAGGGCCAGAGCCTGGAGCATGCCTGCAAGGCGCAGAAGCCGCCGATCTTCGAGAAGCGGCGACCGGCCTACCAGCAGGCGCTGGGCCGCCTGCCCATGAAGCGCCTGCACAAGCTGCTGCTGTTCGCCCAGCGCCTGGACCTGGCGATCAAGGGCGCCAGCCCCCTGCCCCTCTGGGACGGCCTGCACGACCTGGCCCTGACCCTGGCCGGCGGCCGTGGCCCCCTCACCGAGTTGCCCGCCTCCTATCGGGTGGGCTGAGCCGCGTGGGCGGCCCGTGAGCGTCCGCCCATGGCCCTCTCTTCGGGTTCTTGCCATCATGCGAAAAATCTTGTTGAGGAGTTCCATGATGTCGCTGCACCGCCTGACCCTGGCTGGCCTGCTGGCCGCCGCCCTTGCCCCGGCCCTGACCACCGTCGCCGAGCCGATCCTGACGATCCAGCAGGGCGCCGAATCCCGCGAGCTGACCCTCGCCGAGATCGAACGGAGCGAGGCCGCCCGGGTCACCATGCGCCACTTCGAGGGGCCGGAAGGCACCTTCGATGGCGTCTGGCTGGAGGACTTCCTGGCCGATCAGGGCCTGGACGAGGCCGGCCGGCTGCGCTTCATCGCGATCGATGACTACACCACCTTCCTGACGCCCCATGATCGTCAGGAGCGGGACTACATGCTGGCCACCCGACTCGATGGCGAGCCGCTGCGGCCCGACCAGCTGGGGCCCCTGATGCTGGTGGTTCCGGCGGACGCCGAGGCGGTGCTGGAGGGTGAGGCCCCCATGAGCCAGTGGATCTGGGCCATCCGGGAGATCCAGGCCCGGTGAGGAGCCCCTCGGCACGGCTGCGGATCGGGCTGGCGCTGGGCTTCTGCCTGATGGCCGTGCTCGGTGCGCTGGCCACCGGGGCCTACGTGAGCCAGTCCGGGCGCCACCTGGGCGCCGATTACGCGGCCCTGGCCGGGGATATCGTGCGCGCCCAGGAGGAGACGGCCGAGCTGCGCCTGGCCCTGGAGGGGCTGATGCGCGCACCCGGCGACAGTTTCCATCGGCAACGGGTCGGCAAGCTGCTGTGGCTGTTGCCGGAGCGCATGGCGGGCGTTCGCCAGGCCCTGAGGCGCAGCGAGTTGCCTCGCACGGACTACAGCGAGGTACTGGGGGATTTCGATCAGGCCGCCGAGACCCTGGAGGCCCTGGAGGGAGCCCTGGCGCGAGAGGCCCCCGACGCCGGCACGGTGAACCAGCTGGGCGGCGAGCTGGAGTCGACCCTGGCCTGGGCCTACAGCCGCCTGCTGGACAGCATCCACGGGGCCGCGGCGGAACAGCGTCGACTGATGAAACGGCTGAGCCTCGCCGTGGTCGTGTTGCTGTTACTGGTACTGATGGTCGCCGGCGCCCTGATGCTGGCGCTCGCCCGCATCCATCGTCAGTGGCTCTCGCTGCACCAACTCAGCGTGACCGACGAGCTGACCGGGCTGGCCAATCGGCGCCGGCTCTGGGACCGGGCCCAGCAGCAGCTGGCGCTCAATCGGCGTGATGAAGGCGAACTGAGCCTGCTACTGGCCGATCTGGACCACTTCAAGCACGTCAACGACCGTTTCGGCCATCCGACCGGCGATGCCGTCCTCCAGGCCTTCTCCCGAGAGCTCGCTCGCCTCAGCCGCGAGTCGGACCTGGTGGCGCGGCTCGGGGGGGAGGAGTTCGCCGTGCTGATGCCGAATACCGGCATCGAGGGGGCGCGAAGGCTGGGCGAGCGTCTCCGCGAGGCCACGGCGAGCCTGGCCCTCCCTGACCGGGCTCAAGGACATCGCCTTACCATCAGCCTGGGGCTAGCCGCCACGCACGCCGGCCAGGAGGACCTGGATCAGCTCTACTCCCGGGCCGACACCGCGCTCTACCAGGCCAAGCAGAAGGGGCGCAACCGGCTGGAAATCCATACGAATTCGTGAAACGCCGTTCGCTTATCCTCTATACTGAGCAAGCATCGCTCCCGAAGGGCATGGACGCGCCGAAGGGAAAGAACACGAGCCGGACCACCGAGACACAAGGAATCTCCACCATGAAGCGACTCCGCCGCCTCCTCACCCCGCTCCTGATCGCCGCCCTGGTCCTGGGCAGCCTCCCCGCCATGGCCACCCCCGGGACGGCTCTCTCGGACCTGATCGCCACGACGGCCGCGCTCGACGCCCAGGGAGCTCAGCGGGATCGGGCCAAGATCCGTGACATCCTGGCCCGGGAGGACGTCCGGCAGCAATTGCTCCTCCAGGGCGTCTCGCCCCGCCAGGTCGAGGACCGCGTGGCCGCCCTCTCCGACGCCGAGGCCCGCGAGATGGCCGAGCGGCTGGACCAGCTGCCCGCCGGCGCCAGCGTGGTCGGCGCCCTGTTCGCCGTCTTCGTCATCCTGCTGGTGACCGACATCCTCGGCCTCACCGACGTCTACCCCTTCACCCGCTGAAAGGCGAGACACCGCATGACCGGCGCGTTCCGGCCATCCAGACGCAAGAACGCCCGCATCGCGGGCGTTCCTGTGCTGGTGGCATGTCTGTTTCTGCTCGCGGGATGCGCCTCGGCGCCGCACCTCGCCCCCGCTACCCGACAGGCGCTGCCCGAGCGGGTGCAGCTGGACGACGTGCCCTTCCACGGCCAACGCGACTACCAGTGCGGCCCGGCCTCACTGGCGATGGCCCTGCAGGCGGCCGGCCGGGACGTCTCCGTCGACACCCTGATCCCCCAGGTCTTCCTGCCCGGCCGGGAAGGCAGCGTGCAGCCGGAGATGCTCGCCACGGTGCGGCGTCACGGCCTGGTGGCCTATCGGCTTCCGGGACGCTTCACGGCGCTGCTGACCGAGCTCGCCGCGGGCCATCCGGTCGTCGTCCTGCAGAACCTCGCCCTCCCCGCCTGGCCGCTGTGGCACTATGCCGTGGCCATCGGCTATGACCTGTCCGGCGAGACCCTGACCCTCCACACCGGCATGACGCCGGAGCGGGAGGTAGCCTTCGGACGCTTCGACGCCACCTGGGCCCGCGGCGACCGCTGGGCCTTCGTCGCCCTGCCTCCGGGCGAGCTGCCCGCCGCGACTCTCGCCGGCGCCCTGCGTGCCATCGCCGACTTCGAGGCGGTCCAGGGCAGCCGGGCGGCCCTCCCCGCCTGGCGGGCGCTGACCGATCGACAGCCCGAATGGGCGATGGCGCTCTTCGGCCTGGGCAATGCCCGGCATGCCACCGGCGATATCGCCGGTGCCCGGGTCGCGTTTCGACGGGCGACCGAGGCCGATCCCGAACTGGCGCCGGCCTGGCTCAACCTGGGCCAGCTGGCACGGCAGGCCGGCGACCTGGCCGATGCCCGGCGGGCGTTTTCGCGAGCCGCGGCGATCCCCGGACCATGGCAAGACAGGGCTCGGGATGCACGAGAGGCCCTCGACACGGAGATCGACGCATGAGCCATGACATCGTCCTCAAGCGGGTCTATCAGGCGCCCGAGGCGGATGACGGCGCCCGGGTGCTGGTCGACCGTCTCTGGCCCCGGGGCAAGCGCCGCGAATCCCTGGCGCTCGCCGACTGGTACCGGGACGCCTCGCCCTCCCCGGCCCTGCGCCGCCAGTACCACCAGGGGGAGATCAGCCAAGCCGTCTTCGCCGCCCGCTACCGCGGCGAGCTGCGCGACGATCCCGACTGCCTGCTTCCGCTGATGCGGCGGGCACGCGACGGCCGCCTGACCCTGCTCTCGGCGGCACGGGACCTGGAGGCCTCGCATCTGCCGATCCTGCGGGAGGCGCTGCTCCAGGCGCTGGCGGAGGAAGACGCCGAGGACCGCGAGCCCAGCTCGCCCCCCTGCTATGGTCAGGAGTCCAAGGGCTAATGCCTAAAGAGGAAGCGTCTAGGTGTGATCTCTCGGTAGGTTGTTCATCCGGAACCTACCCGGACAATTGGAGGTGCGACCCAAACCAACCTCCAGGAGGCCCGGATGAACACCCATAAGAATGCCCGTCTCACAGTGCATGGTCGAGCCCTGCTGGTCCGCCGAGTCATCAGGGAAGGGCTTCGGCCAGCGGAGGTGGCCCAGGCGCAAGGCGTCAGTGTGCGGACGGTCTACAAGTGGGTACGCCGTTACAGGGACGAGGGCGAGGCCGGTCTCCTGGACCGTTCTTCTCGCCCATGCCGTTGTCCTCATGAGACCCCAGACGCGATCCGCGCGCAGGTCATCGCACGCCGCCGGCAGCGCCAGACCTACCGCCAGATTGCCGAACAGGTGGGCATCGGACACAGTACGGTCGCGCGACTCCTTGAGCGCGAGGGGCTGAATCGTCTCTCGGTCTTGGCGCCCGCTCCTCTCGAGAACCGCTACGAGCATGACGCCCCGGGAGAGCTCCTGCACCTGGACATCAAGAAGCTCGGCCGCTTCGAGCGCCCAGGGCATCGTGTCACCGGCAATCGCCAGCAGAACACACGAGGCGCTGGCTGGGAGTACGTCCATGTGGCCATCGACGACCACTCGCGAGTGGCCTTCAGCACCATCCTGCCGGATGAGACCAAGTGGAGCGCTTGCCGTGCGCTGCTGCAGGCCGTGCGGTACTACAGGCGTCTGGGGGTCCACTTTAGCCGGGTACTGACCGACAATGGCGGATGCTACAAGTCCAAGCCATTCCGCCGCCTGTGCCGCCGATTAGGGCTGAAACGCAAGCGCACTCGCCCCTTTACGCCCCGTACCAATGGCAAGGCAGAGCGGTTCATTCAAACCGCCCTGCGCGAATGGGCCTATGCCTGGTCTTATCAGAGCTCAGAGCAACGAGGCGAGCATCTGCCCGCCTGGCTCCACCAGTACAACTGGCATCGGCCACATGCCAGTCTGAATTATCAGCCTCCGATTAGTCGGCTGGGACTTTCCGTGAACAACCTGGTGGGTTTACACATCTAGGCGCTTCCTCTTCCGAGTGGCTTCTTCAGGATCTCGAGATCACCTTCCGGTCGGGCGCCTCGCTAGCGGGGAAAGCCCCTGCGATGCCTTCGTCTCGTTTCCCTGCCAATACGCCCATAGCACCAAGAGCCAGCCGCAATAAGCCGCGATACCGACGGGATAGGCCATAAAGCTGTAGCTCAGGCCAAAACCGAAGAAGGCTACCGGCAACAGTACACCGCAGACGGACAGGGATTTACGGGCTGGATCGCCGGCCCTCAATCCCGGCCAGAAGAGTCGAAGGGGTAGCAGGTAGAGTGCGATCAAGACCAGCACACCGGGGAGACCACGCGTCACCCAAGCCTCGAGCAGATCGTTGTGGGCATGGTGATACCGGGTCAAGGAGGGATAGCGCCGAGAGCGTTCTTGCCAGGCCCCCTCCTCGCCCCAGCCGGTCAGCGGCCGCGCGGCGATCAGTTCGAGGCTCGTCTGCCAGATCATCACCCGTGCGGCCACCTCCACCCCTCGCTCGCCGTCCAGATAACGGGACACATGGCCCATGCCCAGTTGCAGCCGATCCTGTATCCCCGTCTGCGGCACCGCATAGGCGCCCATGCCGAGGATCAGCACCAGCCCGAGCCCCCCCACCAGCTGGCGCGCAGTCGCCCTGTGGCCATAGCCGGCATAGAACACCGGCAGCAAGAGTGGCAGCGTCACCCAGCCTCCCCGGGTGCCCGAGAGCAACGAGGCCAGGAGCCCGCCTACCCCACCGGCCAGCAAGAGAACGCCCCAACCGCGTCGCCGGCGTTGCGACAGGGCCCACCCCAGCCCCGCGAAACAGCACAGGCCCAGCAGCAAGGCAAGATTGCCGAACAGGATGGCATCCAGGCTTCCCAGCCCCTCGGCCCGCGCCTCACCCTGCAGGCGTTGGATGCTCCCCCAGGCACCACTGGCCACGCCGCCCACCGCCACGCCAGACCATAGCCAGGCCATGGAAGGACGTGGCGACGACAGCGCCAGGCTGACGGGCAACGCCAGCAGGCACGGCCAGGTCAATGCCCAGGCCGGCCCCGCATCCCCATGCCAGGCCCCCATGGCCATCCAGACCAGTCCGAACAGCATCACCACCAGCGCCGGCCAGCAGGCCGAGGCTTTCAGGGCCACGACCCGCTCCGCGGGCCGCCACAAGGCCAGCAGCGACAACAGGATCAGCGCCGGCAACCATCCTCGAGGAAAAGGGAGCAACAGGGCCCACCACCACCACACCGCGATTCCCGTGAGATACGACATGACGCACGACCGCTTCATCGATAGTCTTTCACGCTCCGCGCCTCCTCAACGCTCCCCTGCCTCACCCATGACATCGCGCAGCACCTCGCAGCTCCTGAGCACCTCGTCTTCGGTCAGCGTCGGATGGCAGAGAAACATCAGGCTGGTCTCACCCAATGCCCTGGCCACAGGCAACGGGGTCAAGGGTCGCCACCCTGTCCCGTCGAACGCCTTCTCTCGATATATCTCCGCACAGCTGCCCACCAGGCAGGGCACTCCACGGTCGTTGATCGCTCGCCTGATACGCTCGCGATCCCACCCCCTTCTGAGTCGGGAGGGCTCGACGAACACATAGCACTTGTAGGCGGCATGCGTCAGGTGGGAAGGAGGCACGGGAGCACGCAGCCCGGGACAGTCCGCGGCGGTGTCCCAGATTCGGGTGGCGTTGGCACGACGCCTGGCCCTCCAAGCCGACAATCGACGCAGCTGGATTCGGCCGATGGCGGCCTGCATCTCGGTCATGCGCAAGTTGGACCCGAAACTCTCATGGAGCCACTTGAAGCCGGTATCCTCGGTCGTCGCATGGACGGCCTCCCAGGACTTGCCGTGATCCTTGTAGGCCCACATGCGCCGCCAAAGTGCTTCATCGCTGGTAGTGACCATGCCCCCCTCACCGCCGGTGGTCATGATCTTGTCCTGGCAGAAGGACCAGCATCCGACGTGGCCGATTCCCCCCACGCTCCGCCCCCGGAACATGGCGCCATGGGCCTGCGCGCAATCCTCGATGACGTACAGGCCGTGCCGCTCGGCCAGTTCGACGATCCCATCCATCTCGCAGGGCCAACCCGCGAGATGCACCGAGATTACCGCGCGAGTCCGGGAGGTGATCAGTGGCGCCATGGTCGCGGCCGTGACATTCTGCGACGCCGGATCCACGTCCGCGAAGACGGGCACGGCTCCCACCGCCACGATGCAGGAAGTCGAGGCCATGAAACTTCTCGCGGTCACGATCACCTCATCACCGGACCCGATCCCAAGCCCCTTCAGGGCCAGCTCCAGTGCGACCGTGCCATTGCACACGGCTATCGCGTACTCCACGCCCACGAAGTCGGCGAATTCGAACTCGAAGTGCCGGCATTCCTCGCCCGTCCAGTAGTTGACACGATTAGAGCGCAGGACCCGCTCTACGGCGCCGACTTCCTCGTCACCGAAGCTTGGCCAAGGGGAAAAGCTGGGAGCAGGCATGGGCGACTCCGCTAGGTCAAGGAGGATCGAGCTCGCATGATGCCAACCGGGTTACTCGGCACCGGCGACGCCGAGTCCGGCATCCTCCAGCGACGCCCGGTACAACTCGAGAAGGCCGGACCAGATCGCGACATTGCCGAAGCGGGCCGCCCACAGGGGAGCATTGCGGGCGTGACCGGCCCGCAAGGCATCATCCTCGAGGTAGCGACACATCGCCTGCTCGAGGGCCTCGACATCCTGCACGGGCACCAGGGTCCCACTGACCCCATCCGAAACGGCATCCCGACAGCCCGTAGCATCGCAGGCCACGGTCGGCACCCCCATGGCGGCGGCCTCGAGCAACACATTACCGAACCCTTCCCAGTACGCCGGCAACACGAACAGATCCATGAGCGGATAATAGTGCTCGACACCCTGAACGTAGCCGAGATGGAGGATGTCATCGTCGAGGTTAATGCGCTGACGGGTCCAGGCGGAGATCGGCTGCTCGTTCTCGAGCGGCCCGACGATCAGGAGCTTGACGCCCGGGTGCCGCGATTTCAGCCGCGTAAAGGCCGCCACGAGTTCGTCGACCCCCTTGCGCCGAATGATGCGTCCTACGAACCCAATGACCCGGTCCTGGGGTGACAGGCCGAGCGTAGCGCGCAGGTCATCGCGGTCCATCAGGTCCTTCCGCTGCGGGTTGAAGCGCTCCAGGTCGATGCCGTTGCTGCTCCCCAGGCCCAGTACGTGGAAGCCATTCGGCTCCAGGATGCTTTCCCTCACGCCCAGGTCGGCGACGCTGCGACTGACGCACACCACCCGGTTCGATGCCAGGCAGGTCAAGCGCTCCACCCCTACCATCAGACGGCGCCGCCACCCCGTCATGGACTCGTGGCGAAAGCCCCGTATCGTATAGATCCTCACCCGAACCGACGTCGCCGCCGCTGCCAGCATGCACAACAAGCCGGCCTTCGGGGTTCCCGCATTGACGATCTCAGGCCGCACCCGGAGGAAGAGGTGTATCAATCGGATTAACGACACCAGATCCTTGAACGGGTGTGGCGTCCGCGCCATGGGGATCTCCACAAGGTCGATGCCTTCCGTCGCCGCGAGCGCCCTGACGTTTTCCCCCGGCGAGGATACCAACATGGGCCTGAACCCATTGGCCTTCATGAACTGTAATTGCCCACGGACCAGGGTGGCACTCAGGGGAGATGTGATGGCGGTCACCAGCAGGGGGCGTCTAATGATGCATCTGGCCACGGTTATCTCCTGAAGCTGTCAGACGCTGGAGAAGCGCACCAATATCGATACGGTCCACGGCGTCGTTGCGAAAATGGACGAAAGATAATTCACGGCGAGACAGGAGCTCGCCGGTCAGTCGATGCAATCCCGCCGAGTCGAAGCGACGGCACTGGGGCTCTATCGTCCCCTGCAGGTCGTCACGCTGGCACAGGTTATAGGCCACCACCGACGGTGAGGCCTGAACCCATACCAGGTGGAGCGGCGCTGACGCATAGGGGGCATAGAGATCATGCAAGAATCGCCTGGCTATCGTTTGCCCCACCTCCGTCTGGAGACTCCAACAGAGCTGCATGAAGCCTTGGTCGATGAGTACCAGATCGTAGTCGCCCATGCCTCTCGACAGGCAGTCGTCGAGATAGAGCGCGTTCAGGTAAATGGAAAAGGCCCTGGACAGACCGGTTGCCGATATCACGGCTCGCCGATAGCGCAGAAGGTCAAGGGTTCGTCCCGTGCGAAAGAGCACGCCATGCGCGGCACCCCACAGCTTGAGCAAGGGGTTCACGAAGGGACGCCGCCGAGACAGGATGGGCATCACGCCGGTATCTCCTGTCGCGTCAAGGAGATGGGCCAGCAGCAGGCGGCACACATGGGTCTTGCCGGCTCCGGGCCGACCGCAGAACTCATAGATGACCGTCATGATCCTGCCGTGAACTAATGGCGATGCCCGCGATCAAGAACCGATCGGAGACGAGATCCGCCAGAGTGCATTGATGGCCAGATACCGAAAGTATGACATCTGTGAGCGTTTCAACAGACGTTTCCTTCGCAGAAATCGTGGCGTTTCCTCGGCGGAGTACTGATCGGGTAAGATGAGTCGATCCTTGCTTACTATCTGGTTGAACAAGCGATCACAAATATTCGTTGCATAGTGATAAACAATGACCTCCTTCTTCCAGGCCTTCCTTCCGATGCCGGGGTCGGTGGCGTTCCAGCGATCCTCCAGGGAGAGGAACCTGGCCGGACTCTGGAAGACGACGGGAACCAGGGCCACCTGGTCATAGCAATTTCCTAGCTCGACATACTTATCGTGCCAATCCTGAAAGAACTGCCATGCGAGGGAAGTGTTTCGCGCCAGGATTACACCACTATTCCAGTGGGGCAGATCCTGTACCTTCATCCCCCCCAGAACGTCCACCTCCCCCTTCCCGACACGCCTCTGAGGCTTCCTCTTCAATCGCATGCCAATATCGAAATAATCGAGTATCTTCCCAGCACTTCCCAAGTCACCCAGCACGAAGGTATCGCAATCCAGGTAGATCACCTTTTCATACTGGCAATACTTCAGGATATCAGTTTTCAGAAGTCGGTTATCCTTGGTATCCACATCGACGAAGAACCAGGAATCCCGCTCCTCCTCGAAGACATCGCCGACCGGCGGCTCCCTCATCACGTTCGTTACCATGGTAAAGGGCATGTCGGGGTTGCTGTCTCGGAGAGACGATGCCGACAGCAACGCCATGGATAAGTATGGGCGACCCAGTGCAAGATAAATGACCCCCAGCGATTCCCTCATGCCACACCTCTCGACAGCGGCTGTGATTCCGGATCAGTAAGCATGGCCTCGGCATCGATACGAAGGAAAATAATCGCGATGGTCATCATGACCCAAAAATACGACTTGTCGACGTCCGAAGAACTGGCCAGTACCAATACGGTATAGGCGATAATAGACACGGCTACTGCGGAGCGATTGCTAATCGCCTTTATCAGGAAATAAACAATGAACGCCGAGAGAAGGCTCAAACCTATTAGCCCAAAGGCTCCCAAGGTTCCGATATATAGAGAGTGGGGGTTACCCAGTTCACCGATACCACTTCCGAAAATGAGCTTAAGATAGTTCACTTCGGCAAGATACGCACCCCACATCTCGAACCTGACGTTGGATCCAATATCGGGGGGCCGAAGCAATCGTAGCTCGGAAACATGCGATCCGATAAAGGGCAAGACTTCTGGCCCCATGGACAAGAGCGACTCGGTCAACAGATACACGAAACCCAGGAATATTAGAAACCAGAGCGAGTTTATGGGCCTGGAAGACCTTCCGGAAAATGCTACATGGGCAATAAGCCCCAGGGTGATTCCGAAGCCAACGGATGCCACGGGCATCCTGGAGCCGGTATAGACCATCCCCATGAAGGAGGCGAACGCCACGCTGACCCAGATCATCTTGTCGAGAGGCTTAGCGGATAGTGATGCAGCTGACATGACACTGGTGACCACGACGACGCCGAGGATATTCGATAGGGAACGGGGAGAGGACTCGGTATCGCCTATGCTCAGCCCGAGCTCGCCGCTGCGGGCCATGCTGAACTCTTGTGATGAGAGCATGGTAAGGATGCTGGCCACCACCGCCACTCCGACACATGCCACCATATAGACAAAGGCCTTTCGAGGATCATCACCAAAGACACCGTACAGCAGATGGAAGAGGTTCATACTCGTCAGCAAACCGAGATATACAAGCAGAAAGGCAAGAGCAAACAGCCTGTCGAGACGCACACTTCCCCTCAGCAGGCCGCCATTGATCTCGAGCAGCATGAAGCTGATCACCATCACCAGGAAGAGGATGCTGAACTTGACCCCCTCACGTCGTAACAGGATGTGCACCAGGCTACCTAGGGTACCGCCGGCGATGATCATCCAACCGAAATGCACCCCGGCTATGAATGTCAGATTATTGAGGGCTACGCCATAGAGGATCATCGGAAAGGCATAGATGGGAGACAGGGCGGCGAGCCCGCCACTCATGGCTAGCCCCAGGAAGGCGGCCATATCGGGATCGAGGGCCCCCACCAGAGTGGTCAACGCCAGCGGAAGAGTGAGAAAAAGCAGGCGCCAGACGAGTCGAGGCGTATTGCTTTCACTCAATGAGTGGGCCAGCATGAGGTCATCATCCATATTGTGAACTCGTTCGCCCTATGCAAAAGACCGGACCGCGTCATGGCAAAGAGACTTTGCTACAAGTGGCATCCCCTGATGCCGACATCCACTTCACTCATCGTTTCCTTGAACCCCCTGACCCAAGAGCGTGTGAAATTTGACTCACTGACATCGATACTGATCGTCGGACAACCGACTTCCCGCATCAGGCCACATAACTCGTCACGCTGTTGCAGCGCCGTCGAGTTAAACTCCTGAAGTTCATATTCGGATTTTCCTTCATGATACTTCAGAATTTTCCCAGTCTGCCGGTAACGAATGGCGATTCGTCTCGTGATGACGTCCGGTGGCGCAGTCAGGTTAATGACACCTCTCCCCCGCATGATGGTCAAAAAGTCCTCCCTGGAGGTTCTTGAAAGCTGTATCAACTCCTTGGAAAAGTGGTGACAAACCCCCTCATCGACTATCAAGCGCGATGCCGAAGACATGATGTTCAAGTCGTAGAGCAACTTGGCGGATTTTCTCCTCAGCACCTCCAGGTCATCTCGATTCAATGCTAGCAGCGACAGCAGCCTGGATCGGGCACTGCATAACCGCACGTCTTTTGTAAACCTATGAGACCTGTACTTGATGACGCCACCCGAAATCAACGCCTGAATGAAAAAAGATTTTCCTACACCTGGCGGCCCGATCACATCGAATACAATAGGGGGTAGCGGGCTATGGAGAAGTTCATAAGCTTTGAAGCCAGCCCTGTTATAGAGATAGTTATCTAATATTTTTTTCATGGCTCAACCATTACGTATGGCCTTGTAGCTCCACAGACTCCCTAATTTGTTATCCCACTCCAATGGTTCAAACCTCCCGTGCCCAAGATCAGGTGCAAAGGTAACCTCCCCAAAAACAACTCGGTCATCATCGATTTCATAAAGATCGACTCTCAGAAATTCATATCCGTTGGCAAGAGTTTCGGCCACCCTGATCATATCCGTCAGACATTTCGGCTTATGGACATCCGGGCCCGAGGGAAATCCTAGTATGAAGGGCTGCCGCTCCCAGTCCCTGTCATAGAATGTGCGCGTATGCTTGACAAAGCGACCGAAATCCACTTGGATGAACGCCACTCTTCCATGAAAGACGAAAAACTTGTAATCCAGCGGCACTCCCCCGCTTCCTTCGTTCAGATACTCCTCGATGATCACCCGCGTCGGTATTTCCCCATACCACCACTCATTGGTATAATAGAAAAACCGTTCAAAACAATTCTCACTACGCTCAAAGATACTGGCCACTCGCTGCCTCAAGGCCTTTTCACTCCAATGCGACTTGTCTTCTACGATCAAGATACTCTTGGGACCACACCCATTGTTGCTTTTCAGGACGAATGAAGTTGGCAGGGCCTCATAATCCAGTTCTTCTGGCGAATCAAGAACACCAAACAGCTCGGTCAGATAACTGTCGCCCACCCTTTCACTCACAACTCTTCTCACTTCACACTTGTCCTGAAGTATGATGGCCTCGGGAGTATCGCCCGCCATTTTTCTCGCGCAAATTTTCTCATTAAAGCTTACGGGAGCGCTGAGCCTCGGCCAGTATCCAACATGACGACGGAACTGAATCCTTTCGTAGGCTGCACGGCCCAACAACGCCCTGGAGAAGAGCCTGGCAATATTCTTGACCATGCCTTTTAACCCGTACTTTAGATACTTTCGACAACTCAAAAGCCAGCCATAAGCACGCACTACAGACTAGCCGCTTTCCCTTCTTAATGAAGAACTATCCATGATGTGCCATTCTTTGAAAGATCAGGTTTCGGCGACTCAACTCATCATAGCTCCCCCAATCGGAAACATGACCATCCTCGATGACATAAATGACATCGCATCGCTTCACAGTGGTTAACCGATGTGCGATCATGACAATCGTCTTCCTGCCATTGAACTCATGAATCGACTCCATGACCCCCTGCTCGGTAATACCATCGAGGGCGCTCGTTGCCTCATCGAGAATCAGTACCTTGGCATCATCATAGAGCGCACGGGCAATGCCGATCCGCTGTCGCTGACCGCCGGAAAGCTGGATGCCTCTTTCCCCCACCCGGGTGTCCAAACCGTCACGCAATTGTGACAAGAGAGAACCGAGATGTGCCATTTCAGCGGCGCGCTCGACCCTCTCATGATCGATTTCGTCCTGGGGCAGGCCGAAGGCGATATTCTCTCTTATCGAGGCATCGGCCAGGAAGATCGATTGAGATACGAAGCCGAGGCAATTCTGCCAAGATCGGCGATTCTCGTCGGTCAAGGGCACATCATCGATTCTCACCACACCCTCGTCCGGCACGATCAGGCCTAGCAGTATATCGATCAGAGTGGATTTCCCCGCCCCGGACGGCCCTACGATGCCCACGACCGTATTGGCCGGTACAGACAGGGATATACCCTCGACGACGGGCAGCCGGTCTCCCGGATAATGGAAGGTAACGTCTTGCAGGGATATGGACGCCTTCGGCACGAGACATTCGTGCAGCCTATCGTCTTCCTGGACTTCAGGCTCAGCATGACGACTCTCCAGGAGGTCTTCCCGGATTGCATCAAAGGCCGACAAGTTACTCTTTATGGTGGAAATGCAGGCATAGATCTGCTGGAACGCTGGAAGCAGCTTGATCCCAGCCAGGGCATATATCGATATCAGAGGAAGAATCTTCCCTAAGTCTCCGTCGTAAGTATTAAGCAGGTAAATCAAGAGAAATATCACCGAAGTAAATGCGATGAGTTCCATCGCATATCGCGGCACCTCGGACAGGGCCTTGCTCACGCCACGAGCACGTCCCAAGGTGCGGCTCGCCGTCGCGAAGCGACCGTTGAAGACGGGCTGACGCCCCAACACCAGAACATCCTTCACACCACCAAACCCTTCCGCCATGAGCTTGAAGCGCTCGCTTTGTGTCCTGGATATGGAGACCCCGTAGCGGGTCAACCTCCTCCTGACGGTCATGTACAGGAAGACATACGCCAGAATGAAAAACAGGACACCCGTGGCCGCGACTGCCGGATTATAAAGGAAGACAGCACCGATCATGAATACTGCCATGACGACCCTGGCATTCATCTTCATCAAGGGTGCAATAACCTTTTCCGTGATACGTGTACATTCCTGCGAAATCTTGCTGGTCAAATGGGCACTACTTCCTTGTGCATGAAATAACCACGGTTTGCCCATGTAGTGCTGATAAAGCCGCATCCCTATCTCGGCGCCCACCTGTTGACCATAGACAGAGAGTCTCCAGACGGTATACATTGAAATAAATGAGGCCAGTACCAGCACGCCCAGTACGGCAAGTCCCATCCAGAACAGGAAGTTTAGGGGGTCTTCGAACCCCAGCTCCGTGTATACCCTGACCAGGGGAGAGGAAGTATCCAGGCGCTCGATATCCCCGACCAGCGCCATGAAAGGGCCAAAGGCTACCACCGCCGTGACCTCTGCAAAGGCCATCAAGACTACCAGCAGCTGTAGCCACAACAGCCCCCTCCGCTGCTTTCTGGTCAACAAGGTGAACAGCTCGGTAAGATTACGCAGCATGCTTCTCACCCGGTGAAATCATGCAGACTCGACGCCCTTGGCGATACGTCGGACGCTCTATCGAGGGAGTACCACCGAGACGCATTAAGCGAGTCACCCCCGACGACACGAGTGGCTCAGGGCGCAATCAGCCTTCAGGGCGGTCACGACGCTTCCCACCACCCATTACGAATAGTGGTAGTATTCTCTACAGTATCCGTAATAGGCTGAGGCCTTGCGCGCCATTGCATTGAGGATTGCCCCCTTGACGCTTACTCCCGACGTTTCCAGTCGTCGCTTGGAGATCTGCATATCGCGCATTGGATTGTCCTGGAATCGTGCCACCAACAACGCCGTGCCACACTGCGCTCCCACTACGGCAGCATCGGTAACAGCCAGCACAGGGGGGGTGTCAAGAATAACCAGTTCGAAGCGTCGGCTCACGGCCGCCAGGAACTCGCTGAAGCGCGCATTCATCAGCAGTTCCGAGGGATTGGGAGGGATGACACCCCGGGCCACGTAGCAGAGTCCCTCCTGCTGGGTGGTACGAACAACCTCTTCAAGCCTCATAGTTCCGGACAGGACCTCGGATAGCCCTCCTTCACCGCGTCCACCAAAGGCATGATGCATGCGTCCCTTGCGCATGTCTGCGTCGATAACCAGAACCTTCTGTCCCGCCTGAGCACAGATGAAACCAAGATTTAGACAAATGAAGCTCTTGCCAATGCCCGGACTCGGCCCCGTCAACATCAGACGATTGTCGGCGGCTTCTAACATGGCAAAGTGCAGGCTCGTACGCAGGCCACGCAGTGCCTCGACGGCGGGGGCCGAAGGATTGCGGGACGCCAGCACATCGCTCATGACCTCATGGGAGCGGCGTGCTCGCAGATGCTTGACCCGTCTGACCAGTTTCTTCTGCTCGTCCGACAGCGGAATGGTCGCATAGACCGGCAGGCCGGCATTCTCGAGCTGCGCGGGCGACTCGATGCCACGATTGAACACCCCCTGCACCAATACCAACCCGACGCCAAACAAGCCCCCCCCCATGGTGGCCAACAACACGACGATCGGCTTGCGCGGTTCTATGGGAGCCACACCCACTTCCGCCTTGTCGATGATACGAACATTTCCGACCGTGCCGGCGCGGGCTACCTCTAGCTCCTGCATGCGATTGAGGACATTGACGTAGATCGCCTGAGTCACCTCGACATCGCGAGTGCGGCGCACCACCTCCTGCTGGGCCAGGGGCAATTCATTGACGCGCGCATTGAGCTCGTCACGCTCGTTCTGCAGATGCCGCTTCTGTTCAAGCAGCGCCTGGTAGGTGGGATGGTTCGGCTTGAAGCGCTGCGACAATTCTGCTTCCTGGAACTCGAGTTCATTGAGCTGACTGTCAAGGGCCACGAATTGCTGGATGGTTGCCTGAGCTTCGGAACTCAGATCGACGCTATGCTGTTCCACCCTATAGCGATTGAGACTATCCTCCGCCACACGCAATTGCTCACGGAGCTCGGGGGCCTGCTCACGCAGAAACGCCAGACTCTGTTCGATCTCGGCCGACTGCCGCTGGATGTTCTGACGGAGGAAGGTTTCCGCCACTTCATTCAGGGAGAGACGAATCTCTTCCCGGTCCTCTCCTGTCAGGGTCAGGCGTAGCATGCCGGTGCTGGCGGCTCGCCCGCTCCCGACTTCCTGTACCCGAAGACGCCGGCTGAAATCTTCAATAGCGGCCGCGCGCGTATACTTGATCAGCATGAAGCGAGCCCCCCGCGGCGCCTGGAGATTGGCGATCCTGAGCCGTATCGCGCCCTCCTCGAACTCGAGGAGTTCACCGACCTGTCCGGCGCCGAGAAAGCGAGGCCGCTCTCCTTCCATGAACACCATGAAGTTGCCGTCCTGCCCGGTCTGCACCCGCAAGGGAGTGCCTCGCAGCGGCTCATCGACCTGCAAGATCCCCAGCTCGAGGGACTCACCTGCCCAGACCTCGGGGCGTTCCTGCATGAAACTCGGCCGAGGAATACCTCGCCGAACGAGAAAATCCCCCACCAAGGGGAGTCGCTCGGGGAGAACAGCCGTATCCAGTCCGGTACGCTCCACGACCTGCCCCAATACCATACGGGATTGCAGGATCTGCACCTCCGCCGCCGTGCTACTCTCGGGATCCTCGCCCAGCATGGTGCTGGCAACATCTTCGAGTGGACTGGTCGGCATACGCTCGACCTGCACGAGCGCATCCCCACGATAGATAGGCGTCGCCAATAACGCATAGGTAGCTCCCGCCAATGTGAACAGGCCCATGATGAGGAAAATCAATCCCCTCTTTCCCGCCAGCAATGCCATGACTCGACCCAGGTCCACGTCTTCATATTGATTGGATGCCACTCTATTCATGTCATGCCCCCTGGGCTAATCCCCTCTTCCTTGGGGGAGAAGCACTCACGCAGTTAATACTCTTCATTGTCTTGTCTTTCACACACGATGATGCACCGAGCGCCACACCTGTCGGGATGGTAACGACGTTAGTCTCGACGGCGGTCAAATGAGGGGCGATGCATGATCGACGGTCTGGATACAGTCGTATTTGCTGGACACGACCCCGGGTCTCACGGTATTCCAGTCATAGGGGGCAATCTTACCCTTATGCCAAGCAATCAAGGCCTCCGGCACCCTGGCACCTGCTACATCTGCGAAAGGGTACCCCCCGCCGAAGCGGGGATTCAGGTCAATCACGTGACATTTATTCCCGTTGAGGATGACATCACAATCCAGTACGCCGACATGATTCAATCTTCGTCCGAGCCGTTCCCCCAGTTCGAGGAGCATGGAGTTATCTTTTGTCACGGCCCGTTCGGTTTCCCCCGAGCGCATCGACAACTTCTTCTTCACGAAGGTCGCACGATAATTTCCATCGAGATCATTGATGACGTCCAGTCCATATTCATCCCCTTGGAGGGCGCCTTGGATGATCAGTCCCCCTATTCCTGTCTCCTCTCGCCTGAGCCCCAACCGAGATAGTTTTCGATTCCCGAACCTCCAAGCCCACTCTAGCTCTTCGTCGTCTAGCACCTTCTCTACGCACAGGGAGGCCGTTCCCCAACGGGGCTTGATAAACAACGGGAAATGAATGTGGCCCCTTTCGAGAGCCTGTCTCGCCGATGCTAGATCTCGGTAGCACTGAGGGGCCGATACGCCGATCTCCCGGGAAAATTCGAAGGTCTTGACTTTATCCGAACAGATATCAATGACTTCCGGTGATGACAGCACCACACGCGTACCAAGGCGTGCGAAGCTTTCCTTGCACTCGGCCAGCAGCGCTAATTCATCATCATTGAGCGAGAACAACATCTTCACCGAACGTCGACGGCAATAGGATAGTAAGTCATCGACATAGTTGTCATGGGCTAGCGATGGCAGCACGATACTTTCATCTGCATCCCCCAAAGCGGGCGCATAGGGATTCATATCTCCTGCCAATACTTTTCCCCCACCCTGCCCATCAAGGGCTCGCTTGAAGAAATGTATCAGATAATTTCTTCGGCCAGCACAAGTGAAGAGAACGTTCATCTAGCCACCTCACAGTAGGCCAGGCAGGGAAGAGGTGTTACCAGAAATGGGCATGTCAGGAATCTGACCTCAACTTTCGACGATAATCATCGAAGCGACCTTGTGGAGCTGCGAAGAGAATCCCTTGCCGACGTAAAACAAGAACGCCCGTTGCTATCAGAATCCTCAAATCCAACAACAAACTGGCTTTCTCCACATATTCGACATCGCGCCTTAACTTTTCTTCCCATGAGATATCTTGTCGTCCACATATTTGTGCCAGGCCAGTCAGGCCCGGCTTGGCCAAGTGGCGCCTCCTTTCTTGAAGAGTATAGTAAGGGAGGTATTCACTCAGTAGTGGTCTCGGGCCGACAAGAGACATCTCTCCTTTCAGGACGTTAATGAGCTGTGGCAGCTCATCGATGCTACAGCGTCGCAGCTTAAGACCTAATCGAGTGACCCTCTGTTCATCGGGAAGCTGTCTCCCCTCCCTATCGAATGCTTCTACCATGGTGCGAAACTTGATTACTTTGAAGGACTTTTCATGCAAGCCTGGACGTTCTTGCGTAAAGAAAACAGGCCGCCCCATTCTCCACCATATAAGCCCGGCTGATACGAGAAGCACGGGAGAAAGAAATATCAGCACAGCCAGAGAGATAATAATATCTAAGGTACGCTTTATCATATACCCCCCGAATGGCAAAGAATCTCAGAGTATGTCACAGCCGTTTACTCTACATACGCCTGAAGCACAGTTTCGAAAGTATCCGGTGACTTAAGAACTTCCCCTCTGACGTCGACAACTGCGGGCGCAGGCACGATAAACGGTGGCGTGTAGTTAATTGAATAAGCCCCTCGATTCTCGAATGCTACAAAGTCCCCTTCTTCCAGGCAGCCGACGAATTCCTCTACTAGAACATCATGCTCCATGCATGTATTACCTACCAAGCGATAATTCTCACGACATGATGCATCTTTCCGTTTTTTTATGACTTGACTCACCACAGGCCTTCTCTGCGAACGGGTGGGGTTGACTTGATTGATATTGGTATCGAGTAATGCTTGATTTTTTTCCCCTCTCTTCCTTATCTCAACGACCTCGGCGATGAGGCACATCGTATTGGCAACCATTGATACGCCGGGTTCAACAATCAACTTCACGCTTTCCCCATTCTCATGAAGCAACATCTCCTTGCCTATAGCCTTGGCATAGTCCCTCATTGAAGGCAAGTCATCTGGAAACTGGCATTTCAAGCTATGCGGCATTTCACCAATGTAGCCTCCACCCACATTGATGATACTGATATTCACCTTGGGTTCTTTTTTCAGAGTTTCACGCAGTTTCATTAACTCGTGAACTCGCATGACATGGTGGTCGACTCCTCTTCCTCGGCCACTGGCGTGACAGTGCAAACCGATGATGGTCAGGTTGGGTATTCGGCGAAGCATTTCCAATGCGCGGTCCAGCTCTTTCTCATCGGGTCTGAAACCGAACCGACTGGGACCATCCTGTCGGTCCCAAGGTGGAGAGATACGCAACCCAATCTCGATCCTCTCAACGCAAGGAGATATCGTTTCCAAATATTGGATTTCTCTGAAAGAATCGATGTTCACCATACAGCTTCTGGAAAGCGCCTCTTTCAGATCATTTATTCTTTTTACGGGCCCATTGAACACCACGTTTTCGGGGTCTAGATATCGAGTGGCAACTTCATATTCAAACCGCGAAACCACTTCGCACATGCATCCTATCCTGGATAGAATCTTTCCTATCTGCGGCATGTAATTTGCTTTGCACGCATACGCCACTTCACTATTTTCATAATGTTCTCGAAGCTGCTTTCTGAAGCGCAAGATATTGCTTTCAAAAAGAGAACCATCAAATATATAGAAGGCTCCTCCTTGATTACGTGACACCCTATCAAGAAAGTCATGTTGCAATATCATAGCCACTCCCGAGGTTATAAAACTTGCCTAGCCTCTCCAATGACCCGTTCAACTTCTCTGCTAGCAAACCCACTTTATAATCATCCTAGCGACCACGACATGCGTGGCAAAAAATAGACTACTCCCTTAACTGCAGGGCAGCTGCACTCTCAAGATTAGGGATAAACTCCGATGAAAGATAGCTCCCTCCAATTACTCCACCGGGCCCAATCCGCCCTTGCGCCATCCAGTCCACTGTCTGAACGAACATCTTGCATAATTGCACATAGACCTTGTGTCTATTGTGCTCAAGCGATGCATGCGGATCATAAGGTGCTACCGCCTGCAGGATAGGCTTTCCTGTATCGATGCCTTCATCCACAAAATGGGCCGTAGAACCAATAAACTGGCAACCTGAACGCACAGTATCTCCGAACCCATCGAGTCCTGGACAGGCAGGCAGCAAAGCAGGATGGAAGTTTACGATCCTTCCCTGATATTTTTCAAGGAAACGGCCCGCGAAGACTCTTGTGTAAGATGAAATAAAAAAGTCTACCGCTTTACCGTTAAAATACTCGTGAAGAGCCTCGGAAAATTGCTCCCCACTAGAGCTGTCTAACACGACTGCAGGAACCCCGTGATGGATAGCACTCTCCACGGCACCACAATGGCGGTCAGAGATCAGCATAGAGATGTTCTTTCTGCACTCCTCCACGTACATGGCTCGATCAAACACTGCCCCATTCGTAGAGGCGATCACGATTATGACCTTGTCCATTCTTATTCCTCTTGATCAGAATTGGAGGCAAGACTCTACTTCAACCTTGCCCCTTCTGATATAGTCGACGAGGATCAGGACGATACCATTCATCCAAACTGACCGGCACCCTGGAGTTATAACCCAGAAGTTGCCTGGTCAACTCTGACAGCCCTTTTCCATACTCCTCACCCAGCATTCTTGCATAGTCGGTCTGTGGCTTGACGAAGGGGCGCGTAAACCCGGATGTCAGGGCAACCCTCGTGTTATTGGTCCTGTTCACCCCTCCTCGATGCCACAGATAAGAGTTAAAAAGAACAACTGAACCAGCTGGACCTGTTATGCTTTGACAGGATGCTTCAAACTCTTCGTCCGTTGGCTTCTCTTCCTTGCAGTGTGAACCGGAAAGAATCCTTGTGGCCCCATTTTCCTCGGTAAAGTCGTCTAGCATGACGATGAGATTCAGCCTAAGGTTATAGCCATCAATATACGTCCCAACATCACGGTGGACTCTCTGCAAATAGTTCGGCTTGTGGGCATACCCAGCCGTAGGCGTGCTACAGCTCAATATATAGGGTTTCCCCCCGAAATATCTCGATATATAGTCATGAAAGAGGTGCATGGCATAGAACTTATCGATACTGTCATTTCGGCCTATCGTCTGATGGGCCGTACCATCTCCATCTTCATTGATGCCATTGCGTATCTGATATTCCTTGCAGATCTCGATCCAGGCGAGGACATCCTTTTTCATCTCCATCACCAATTCATCAGAAATGGCCTTTTCGAAGATGACCCATCCCCGTTCTTCCATCGCACGGTCATAGTCCACTAGCGTCATGTTGATGGACATATCAAAGCCTCTCACTCTATCGACATTCGTTTCGAGACGAAGACGAGCCACACCCTGCCGATCACCGAGGATCGAGGGCTGATTTACCATACCGGTACGATAAGCCAGCACCGGGAAACGTCAGGAGAGAACACAAGAACCAGGTTCTGATATCATGAGGATGTATGAAAAATCTAATAAAAAGACGGGTACTGGTCCAACCCGCCGAGTCATCCCGCTTCCATGTCTTCGGCCACGCTACCGCCGAGGAAGCTACCCATAGCAGCATCCGAGATGCCCAATCCAGCCTGTCAGCAGGTTCTGTGACTGCTTTGTAATCAGTCTCTCGAAATAATACAAATGCAGAAATTGCGTATACATAAGGTTACATTCAGATCCATTCCTTGCCCGGGTTATTTTTCTCATTCCCTGCTGCTCAGGAATCACATCGGATGCCAGGCTTGCCTTTCATGCTAGTGCTATCCCAGCTGGCTGATCCCTTAGTTGGCTCGATAGCCCGTTTCCCGATACCCAACGAAAAACGCCGGTCTAAGACCGGCGCTAGCATGAAGAAGCTCATGGTTCAGGTATTAAAAAACTCTATTCAGCCCATTCTGCGCCGCCACCCGGTAGGCCTCGGCCATGGTGGGGTAGTTGAAGGTGGTGCGGACGAAGTACTGGAGGGTGTTGGCCTCGCCTGCCTGCTGCATGATCGCCTGGCCGATGTGAACGATCTCCGAGGCCTGATCGCCGAAGCAGTGGATGCCGTAGATCTCCAGGGTGTCCTGGTCGAAGAGGATCTTGAGCATGCCCACCGTGTCGCCGGTGATCTGGGCACGGGCGGTGTCCTTGAAGAAGGCTTGAGCCACCTCGTAGGGCACGCGGGCCTCCGTGAGTTCACGCTCCGTGCGGCCGAAGGAGCTGATCTCGGGAATGGTGTAGATCCCCGTCGGCACGTCGGTGACATAGCGGTAGTCGCGATCGAGCAGCTCGTCGCAGGCGTTGAGGCCCTGGTCGTAGGCCGCGCTGGCCAGGCTCGGCCAGCCGATGACGTCGCCGGCGGCATAGATGTGGGGGATGGCGGTGCGGTAGTGGTCGTCGACCCGAAGCTGGCCGCGGCCGTTGGCCTCGAGACCGATGGTCTCCAGCCCCAGCTCGTCGGTGTTGCCGGTACGCCCGTTGGCCCACAGGAAGGCGTCGGCGCGCAGTCGCTTGCCGGACTTGAGGTGCACCGTGACACCGGAGTCGTCGCCCTCGACCCGCTCGTACTCCTCGTTGTGGCGTATCAGCACCCCGTGCTTGCGCAGATGGTAGGACAGGGCATCGCTGATCTCGTCGTCGAGGAAGGACAGCAGGCTGCCGCGGTTGTTGATCAGGTCGACCTTGACGCCGAGGCCGGAGAAGATCGAGGCATACTCGCAGCCGATCACCCCGGCCCCGAAGATGATCAGGGTGCGCGGCGTGTGGTTCAGGCTGAGGATGGTGTCCGAGCAGTAGATCCGCGGGTGGTGGAAATCGATGTCCGCGGGCCGATAGGGACGGGAGCCGGTGGCGATGATGATGCGCTCGGCGACCAGCTCCTCCATGCCCTCGCCTTCCCCGCGCACCATTAGGGTATGGGGATCCTTGAAGCGGGCGACGCCGTTGAAGAGGTCGATGCGGTTACGGGCGTAGAAGTTGGTGCGCATGGCCACCTGCTGATCGATGGTGACCCGGGAGCGTTCCATGACCTTGGGGAAGGAGAACCAGCGCGGCTCGCCGATGTCGCGGAACATTCGGTTGGTATTGAAGGCCAGGATCTGCTTGACCTGATGGCGCAACGCCTTGGAGGGGATGGTGCCCCAGTGGGTGCAGTTGCCCCCCACCACGGCCTGCTTCTCCACCACCGCCACCCGCTTGCCGTGCTTGGCGGCGTTGATCGCGGCGCTCTCCCCGGCCGGGCCGGTGCCGATCACCACCACGTCGTAGTTATGGACTGCCATGATTTGCCTACGTCTCCCTGAATCCCTATCCGACGGCAAGCGTACAAACCAAGGTTCAAGTAGCAAGTAACGAGTAGCCAGGCTCCCCTTGCCCCTTTCGACTTGTCACTTGCTGCTCGGCGCTTGCATATGGGCGCATCAGCGCTTAGTCGCGTCGTAACCGAGATCGGCCCCGCGGCTCTCGTCGCTGCGCCGGCGCGCGCTGCCGGCTTGCGCCTTGCGATTCTCCTCCTCGCAGACCTCGTCCTTGCCGCCGCAGACCTCGCAGCCCTGCTTGAGGCCGAGCTTGTTGAGGCCACCGCAGGATCCTTCGATCGGCTTGCGACCGAGGATCACGCCGACCGCCATGGCGGCCACGATGAGCAGCATGAAGGCCAGTACCACCAGGAAGGTGCTCATAGGATGCTCCAATGAAGGTGAAATGGGGGGGTCCCCTTGAGACCGCGCGAATGGAGGTTCGACTCCTGGGGATCCGTTGCCTGATATGCCGACCGCATGATCGGCATATCGGGTGACGGAACCGAACAGGGCTGGCCCTTGGGCCAGCCCTGGAGGTGCCGGGGCGGATCAGCCGCCGAAGTCGTCGAGCATGATGTTCTCGGGCTCGACGCCGAGATCAAGCAGCATCTTGATCACGGAGGCGTTCATCATGGGCGGCCCGCACATGTAGTACTCGCAGTCCTCGGGCGCCGGATGGTCCTTGAGGTAGTTGTCGTAGAGGACGTTGTGGATGAAGCCGGTCGGCCCCTCCCAGTTGTCCTCCGGCTGCGGGTCGGACAGCGCCAGGTGCCACTCGAAGTTGTCGTGCTCCTCGGCCAGCTTGTCGTACTCGTCGTTGTAGAAGGTCTCGCGCCAGGAGCGCGCGCCGTACCAGAACGAGATCTTGCGCTTGGAGTTAAGGCGCTTGAGCTGGTCGAAGATATGGCTACGCATCGGCGCCATGCCCGCGCCGCCACCGACGAAGACCATCTCGGCATCGGTGTCCTTGGCGAAGAACTCGCCGAAGGGCCCCATCACCGTGACCTTGTCACCCGGCTTCAGGCTGAAGACATAGGTGGACATCAGGCCCGGCGGATGGTTGGTGTTGGGCGGCGGGGTGGCGATGCGGATGTTGAACTTGAGGATGCCCTTCTCTTCCGGGTAGTTCGCCATCGAGTAGGCGCGGATGACTTCCTCGGTGTTCTTGTGGGAGATGTCGAACAGGCCGAACTTCTCCCAGTCGCCCCGGTACTCCTCCTCGATGTCGAAGTCGGAGAACTTGATGTCGTAGGGCGGGGCCACCAGCTGCACGTAGCCGCCGGCGCGGAAGGCCACGTCCTCGCCCTCGGGCAGGCGCAGGTTGAGCTCCTTGATGAAGGTGGCGACGTTGGGGTTCTCGATGACCTCGCATTCCCACTTCTTGACGCCGAAGACCTCCTCGGGGACCTCGATCTTCATGTCCTGCTTCACCGGCACCTGGCAGGACAGGCGCCAGCCGTCCTTCTTCTCGCGCAGCGTGAAATGGGACTCTTCGGTGGGCAGGATCGAGCCGCCGCCTTCTTCGACGCGGCACTTGCACTGGGCGCAGGAGCCGCCGCCGCCGCAGGCGGAGGACAGGAAGATGCCGTTGGCGGCCAGGGTATTGAGCAGCTTGCCGCCGGCCTGGGTGGTCAGGGTGTGATCGGGATCGTCGTTGATCTCGATGGTCACGTCCCCGGTGCTGACGAGCTTGCTGCGGGCGGCCAGGATCACCGCCGTCAGACCGATGATGATCACGGTGAACATGACCACACCGAGCAAGATGACTGTTGTATCAACCATGTCGGTTTCCTATTGCTTGCGTTGCCTGGTCACCGGCGGCGCGGACGCCGCCGGCGGCACGACCGGGTCAGAGCTGGATGCCGGAGAAGGACATGAAGCCCAGCGACATCAGGCCCACCGTGATGAAGGTGATGCCCAGGCCCTGCAGGGAGCCGGGAACGTCGCTGTACTTCAGCTTCTCGCGGATGCCGGCCAGGGCGGTGATGGCCAGCGCCCAGCCCACGCCGGCGCCGAGGCCATAGACCACGGACTCGCCGAAGTTGTAGTTTCGCTCGGCCATGAACAGGGTGGCGCCGAGGATCGCGCAGTTCACGGTGATCAGCGGCAGGAACACGCCCAGGGCGTTGTAGAGCGCCGGCACGTACTTGTCGAGGAACATCTCCAGGATCTGCACGATGGCGGCGATCACGCCGATGTAGCTCAGGTAGCCGAGGAACGACAGGTCGATGTTCTCGGCGCCGGCGATCCCGGTCCAGGTCAGGGCTCCCTCCGCCAGCAGGTACTTCAGGATCAGGTTGTTCACCGGCACGGTGATCACCAGGACCACCACGACGGCGATGCCCAGGCCGATGGCCGAGGAAACCTTCTTGGACACGGCCAGGAAGGTACACATGCCCAGGAAGAAGGCCAGGGCCATGTTCTCGACGAAGACCGAGGCGATGAACAGGCTCAGATAGTGTTCCATGTTACACGGCCTCCTTGGGCTGGCTGTTTTCCTTCATCTTGAACTCGGTCTCCTCGATCTGCTCCGGGTTCACGGCACGCAGCACCCAGATGATCAGGCCGATGATGAAGAAGGCGGACGGCGGCAACAGCAGCAGGCCGTTGGGCACGTACCAGCCCCCATTCTGCACGGTCTCGAGTACGGTGACCCCGAACACCGAGCCGGAACCCAGCAGCTCGCGCACGAAGCCGACGGTCATCAGGATGAAGCCGTAGCCCAGGCCATTGCCGACGCCGTCCAGGAAGGACAGACCCGGGCTGTTGGTCATGGCGAAGCCTTCGGCGCGGCCCATCACGATGCAGTTGGTGATGATCAGGCCGACGAAGACCGAGAGCTGCTTCGACATTTCGTAGGCGTAGGCCTTGAGGATCTGGTCCACCACGATCACCAGCGAGGCGATGATGGTCATCTGCACGATGATCCGGATGGAGGACGGGATGTGGTGGCGGATCAGCGACACGAACAGGTTCGAGAAGGCCGTGACGAAGATCACCGCCAGCGTCATCACCAGCGACACGCTCATGCTGCTGGTCACCGCCAGCGCGGAGCAGATGCCGAGGATCTGCAGCGCGATGGGGTTGTTCTTGAAGATCGGCGTCGTCAGGACGCCCTTGGGAGTCGGTGCTGACATCATCAGGCTCCTTCAGTCTGGTCGGTGGACGCGCCCTGCACCTCTTCCCGGTCGACGCCACTGCGGAACCGGGCGAGATACTCGCCGAAGCCCTCGGGGCTGAGCCAGAACTGCACGAGGTTGGTCACGCCGTTGCTGGTCAGCGAGGCACCGGAGAGGGCATCGACCTCGGTCTCGTCGCTGGCGCCGCCCTTGACGAGCTGGATGGCCGGTTGGGCGCTGTCGGCGTCGGCGTAGATCTCCTTGCCTTCCCACTGGGCCTTCCAGCGCGGATTGTCGACCTCGCCGCCGAGCCCCGGGGTCTCGGAATGGGAGTAGAAGGTGATCCCCTCGATGGTGTTGCCATCGCCCTGGACTGCCAGGTAGCCGCGCATCAGGCCCCACAGGCCCTGTCCGCGGATCGGCAGGATCACCTGCTCCGGATCGTCCGGATCGCCGACCAGGTAGACGGTGCTGTAGTTCTCCTGGCGCGACAGCCCGGCGATGTCCTTCTCCCCGGACAGGGTACGGGACTGAGCCGGATCCTTGGCGGCCTGGAAGCTGTCATAGGTCGCCGGGTCGAACTGGTCGGTGTACTCGCCGGTGCGCAGATCGACCACGCGCGGCGTGACCTGCTGAAAGGCCTCCTCGATGTCGGTGCCGGGCTCGTACAGGCCGGCCACCGACAGGATGTTGGACTTCCGATCCAGCTCCTGGTTGAGCTGCTGCTTGGAGCGCAGCGCCACCGCGGCGGTGGAGACGATGATCGAACACACGATGCAAAGTGCGAACGCCACCGTCAGGATCTTCTTGATGGAGTTGTTGCTCTGTGCCATCAGGCGGTCTCCTCGGCCGGCACGCCGGTACGCTGCATCCGACGCTTGATGTTGGCCTGAACAAAGAAGTGATCGATCAGCGGCGCGAACAGGTTGGCGAACAGGATCGCCAGCATGATGCCCTCGGGGAACGCCGGGTTGACCACGCGGATCAGGACGGTCATGACGCCGATCAGGATGCCGAAGATCAGGCGACCGGGGTTGGTCATGGAGGCGGACACCGGATCGGTGGCCATGAACACCATGCCGAAGGCGAAACCGCCCACCGCCAGGTGCCAGTACCAGGGCATGGCGAACATCGGGTTGGTGTCGGAGCCCATCAGGTTGAACAGGAAGCTGGTCGCCACCATACCCAGGAAGACGCCGAGCATGATCCGCCAGGAGGCGATCTTGGTCCACAGCAGCACCGCCGCGCCGATCAGGATGGCCAGGGTCGAGGTCTCCCCCACGGAGCCGGGGATGAAGCCGAGGAAGGCATCCCACCAGCTGTACTGCTCACTCAGGGCGGCCATGCCGCTCTGGAAGGCCGTGGACAGCGGCGTGGCGCCGGTGAAGCCATCCGCGGCCACCCAGACCGCGTCCCCGGAGATCTGCGCCGGATAAGCGAAGTAGAGGAAGGCACGGCCGGTCAGCGCCGGGTTGAGGAAGTTCTTGCCGGTACCGCCGAAGATCTCCTTGCCGATCACCACGCCGAAGGTGATGCCCAGCGCCACCTGCCACAGCGGAATGGTGGCCGGCAGGATCAGGGCATAGAGCACGGAGGTGACGAAGAAGCCCTCGTTGACCTCGTGGCCGCGCTTGACGGCGAACAGGACCTCCCAGAAGCCGCCGACCACGAAGGTCACCAGGTAGATGGGCAGGAAGTAGGTGGCGCCGAGCACGAAGTTGGCCCAGAGGCTGCCCGGGTCATGGCTGCCCGCCAGGGTCATGACGATGGCCTCGCGCCAGCCGCCCAGGGCGCCGTAGCCGTCGGCGATGGCCAGGTTGGCCTGCCAGCCGGCGTTCCACATGCCGAAGAACATGGCCGGGAAGGTGCACAGCCAGACCGTGATCATGATCCGCTTGAGATCGATGCCATCGCGCACATGGGCGGTGGTCTTGGTCACGCTGGGCGGGCTGTAGAAGATGGTGTCCACCGCCTCGTAGAGCGGATAGAACTTCTCGTATTTGCCGCCCTTGTGGAAGTGCGGCTCGAGATTGTCGAGTGTCTGTCGGATACCCATCATCAGGCCTCTTTCTCGATCATGGTGAGGTTGTCACGCAGGATGGGACCGTATTCGTACTTGCCGGGGCACACATAGGTGCACAGCGCCAGGTCCTCCTCATCCAGCTCCAGACAGCCGAGCTGCATCGCGGTTTCGATATCCCCGACGATCAGCGAGCGCAGCAGCTGGGTGGGCAGGATGTCCAGCGGCATCACTTCCTCGTAGACCCCCACCGGCACCATGGCTCGCTCCGAGCCGTTGGTGGAGGTGGTCGGCGCGAAGTTGCGCAGCCCCTTGATCTTGGAGAGATAGATCCCCAGGACGGAATGCCGGTTGCTGCCCGGCGACATCCAGCCCATGAAGATCCGCTTGTTGCCTTCCTCGAGCAGGCTGACCTGGTTATGGAACCGTCCCAGGTAGCGCAGGCTGCCCTCGGCCGTGAAACCGGCGAACACCGATCCGGAGATCACCCGGGTTTCCTCGGGCTCACGGACCTCGCCGTCCAGCAGCTCTTCGGTGCTGGCCCCCAGGCGGGTGCGCAGCAGACGGGGCTTCTCGGCACGCGGGCCACCCACGGCCACCACGCGACTGACGTCGAGCTTGCCCTCGGCGAACAGCTTGCCGATGGCGATCACGTCCTGGTAGCCGACGTGCCAGACCCGCTTGTGCAGGGCTACGGGCGAGAGATGATGGATATGGGTACCGACGAGCCCCGCCGGATGCGGGCCGGCGAAGGTCTCGACCTGGACCCCCTGGACGTCGCCGCCGGGCACCTGGGCGTCGGGCGCGGTGCACAGGAACACCTTGCCTTCGGTTAGCCTGGAAAGGACCTTCAGGCCGTCCTCGAAGGCGTCGGGGCGCTCGTTGATGATCCCGGCGGGATCGGCCGACAGCGGATGGGTGTCGATGGCGGTGACGAAGATATTCTCCGGCGTGCCGTCGATGGCGGGCGTCCGGGAATAGGGGCGGGTACGCAGTGCCGTCCAGAGTCCGGATTCGACCAGCTGGTCGACCACGGCCTGGCGCTCGAGAGAGCCCAGCTTGTCACGGCCATGAGCGGTGAACTCCACCGCCTCTTCGCTCTCGTCGACCTTGATCACCACCGAGAGCAGCTTGCGCTTCTCGCCACGGTTGATCGCCACGACCTCACCGGCGGCCGGCGCGGTGAAACGCACGCCATCGATCTTCTTGTCGGTGAAGAGCAGCTGGCCCAGTTTGACCTTGTCCCCTTCCCGGACCTCCATGGTCGGCTTCATGCCGACGTAGTCGGTACCCAGGACGGCCACATGGCGCACCGGACGCGCATCCTCGACGCGCTGCTCCGGGGCTCCCGTGATGGGGAGATCCAGGCCTTTCTTGACTTCGATCATAGTCTCGCCCAGTTGATGGATCGGATAGATGAAGGAAAGGGGTGCGAATGGATCGGATTCTTCTTGGTTGTCAGAAGGTTACCAGTCGGGCCCGAGGCGAGCTCGGACCACCCCAAAAAATCCCCGGTATTATAAAGACAAGCCGATGCGATGACCACCTGCCCTTAGGTCGCACGAGGCCATCGGCGACAAGGGACAGATTGTCACGGAGGGTGAGAAAACCGTTGACGGGAGAGGGACTTGGAAGGAGCTCCGCCCCGGCCGACGGCCGGGGCGGAGTGGTCGCTCACCCCTGGGCGCGGGGCAGCTTGAGGAAGTTGACGTTGGAGATGTGCTGGAGGATGCGGATCACCTGGCAGCTGTAGCCGAACTCGTTGTCGTACCACACGTAGAGCACGACATGCTTGCCATTGGCGATGGTCGCCTGAGCATCGACGATGCCGGCGTGACGGTTCCCCACGAAGTCGGTGGAGACCACCTCGGGCGAGTCGACGTAGTCGATCTGCTTCTGGTACTGGGAGTCGATGGACATCCGACGCAGGTAGTCGTTGAGGGACTCGACGTCGGTCTCGCGCTCCAGGGTCAGGTTGAGGATCGCCATCGACACGTTGGGAGTCGGCACCCGGATGGCGTTGCCGGTCAGCTTGCCGCCCAGCTCCGGCAGGGCCTTGGCCACCGCCTTGGCGGCGCCGGTCTCGGTCAACACCATGTTGAGCGGGGCGCTGCGGCCACGGCGATCGCCCTTGTGATAGTTGTCGATCAGGTTCTGGTCGTTGGTGTAGGAGTGCACCGTCTCGACGTGGCCATGCTCGATGCCGTACTCGTCGTTGAGCACCTTGAGCGTGGGCACGATGGCGTTGGTGGTGCATGACGCCGCGGAGATGATGCGATCCTCGGCGGTGATGTCCTGATGATTGATGCCGTAGACGATGTTCTTGACGTCGCCCTTGCCCGGCGCGGTGAGGATCGCCTTGGCCACGCCCTTGCAGGCCAGGTGCTGTCCCAGGCCGTCCTCGTCGCGCCAGATGCCGGTGTTGTCGACCACCACGGCGTTGTCGATGCCATGGGCGGTGTAGTCGACGTCGGCGGGCGAATCGGCGTAGATCACCTGGATGACGTTGCCGTTGGCGGTCAGGGTCCGGGCCTCGGGGTCGACGCTGATGGTGCCCTCGAAGGGCCCATGGACGCTGTCGCGGCGCAGCAGGCTGGCCCGCTTCTGCAGGTCCTTGGCGATGTCGCCGCGACCGCGCACCACGATGGCCTTGAGGCGCAGCAGGTTGCCGCCGCCGGCCTTCTCGATCAGCACCCGAGCCAGGATGCGGCCGATACGCCCGAAACCATAGAGCACCACGTCCTTGGGCTCGCCGTTGCCGGCATCCGGGTCGTGAGCGTCGACGATCTCGGCCAGCTCCTCGCGCAGGAAGGCCACGGCATCACCGCCGCCGCGCTTCTTGTAGGCCACGCCCAGCTTGCCCACGTCCACGTGGGCCGGCCCCAGGTTGAGCTCGGTCATGGCCTTGACCAGCGGGAAGGTATCCTTGACGGAGAGCTCGGTCCCCTCGACCTTGCGTACGAACCGATGGTCCTTGAGGATGCGGATGACGCTGCGGTTGAACAGCGAACGTCCGTACAGCGTGGTCACGACGTTGTTGTGCCGGTAGAGGCTGCCAATCAGCGGAATCATCTGCTCGGCGATCGCCTGGTTGTCGTGCCAATCCTGGAAGACGGTATCGAGGGGTTGCTGACTCACGAGGGGCCTCTCTATGGGGTTGAGATGTCGGCGGTATTATCCGACCCCCGACGCGCCAGGGCAATCGCGGGATGGTCGCAGGCGCTGTAGGGGATTTACAGGAATTCGCCGCTCACTACACGAGGCCGCCAGGCTGGTATGATGCGCTCAGTCACCCATTCGACACGACGCACACGACGCCATGCCGACCTTCTCGCCACTCGATCCGCCACGTCCCCGGGGGCTGCGCGATACCCTCTACTGGCAGACGCCGCCCGGCAGCGCCACCGCCCTGGCCCTGGCCCATCTGGCCGAGGACGCCCCGCTGCTGGTGATCACCGCCGACACCGCCGCCGCGCAGCGATTGGAGGGCGACCTGGCCTTCTACTCGCGACTGCCGGTCATGCCGTTCCCCGACTGGGAGACCCTGCCCTACGACAGCTTCTCCCCGCATCAGGACATCGTCTCCGCCCGGCTTCGCACCCTGCGCCGGCTCCAGGACGGCGAGCACGGCATCGTCCTGGTGCCGATCAACACCCTGATGCAGCGCCTGGCCCCGGTGGACTACATCGCCGGCCGGGTCATGACGCTGGAAGTGGGCATGACCCTGGACCGCGAGGGATTTCGCGAGCGCCTGTCCCGGGCCGGCTACCGGGCCGTGGAAACCGTCTACGAACCCGGTGAATACGCCCTGCGCGGCGCCCTGATCGATCTCTTCCCCATGGGCAGCGACTCGCCCTTGCGCATCGACCTCTTCGACGACGAGGTCGACAGCCTGCGTCATTTCGATCCGGACACCCAGCGAAGCGCCGACAAGGTCGAGCGGGTCGAGTTGCTGCCGGCGCACGAGTACTCGCTGTCGCGCTCGGCCATCGCCTGCTTCCGCGAGGGCTTCGAGACGCTGTTCGACGTCGACCCGCGCCAGTGCCCGCTGTACGTCGACGCCCTCAAGGGGATCCCCTCCCCTGGCCTCGAGCAGTACCTGCCGCTGTTCTTCGAGGAGACGGCCACCCTGTTCGACCACCTGGCCGAGGGCACCCGGGTGGCCCTGCTGCCTGGGGCCTTCGACGCCGCCGAGCATCACTGGGCCGCGATCGAGAGCCGCTATGAAAACCTCGGCGTCGACCCGACGCGACCGCTGCTGCCTCCCCATCGCGCCTTCGTGCCGGTGGCCGAGGTGTTCGGCGCCATCAAGCGCCATCCGCGGGTCGAGCTCACCGACGACGCCGACCATCCCCATGCCCTGACGCCGGGCGCCCGACCATCGCCGGTGGTGCCGATCAACGCCCGGGCCAAGCATCCCCTGGCCGAGGTCGAGGGCTTCCTCGCGTCCCATGCGGCGACGCGCGTGCTGTTCGTGGCCGAGTCCCGGGGCCGCCGCGAGGCCCTGGAGGAGACGCTGTCCCCGCTCGGCCTGTCCCTGCCCCATGTCGACGACTTCACGGCCTTCCTGGCCGGCGACGCCCGCACCGCCATCACCGAAGGGGCTATCGACGCCGGTCTGTGGCTGGAGGCCCCCGACCTAGCGGTGATCAGCGAGACCGAGCTGTTCGGCGAGGTGGTCCGCCAGAGCCGGCGCCGGGAGAAGGTCACCGACGACGGCGAGCTGGCCATCCGACACCTGGCCGAACTCAAGCCTGGGGCACCGGTGGTCCACCAGGCCCATGGCGTGGGCCGCTATCGCGGCCTGGAGACCCTCGAGGCCGGCGGCCAGGCCGCCGAGTTCGTCGCCCTCGAATACGCCGACGGCGCCAGGCTCTACGTGCCCGTGGACAGCCTGCACCTGATCTCGCGCTATGCCGGCGTCGACGATGAGCTGGCCCCCTTGCACCGACTGGGCTCCGAACAGTGGGACAAGGCCAAGCGCAAGGCCGCCGAGAAGATCCGCGACACCGCCGCCGAACTGCTCGACGTCTATGCCCGCCGCGAGGCCAAGGAGGGCTTCGCCTGCGAGGCGCCGGACACCGAATACGCTCGCTTCGCGGCCAGCTTCCCCTTCGAGGAGACCCCGGACCAGCGCGCCGCCATCGAGGCGGTGGTGGGCGACATGACCGCCCCGAGGCCCATGGACCGGGTGGTGTGCGGCGACGTCGGCTTCGGCAAGACCGAAGTGGCCATGCGGGCCGCCTTCCTGGCCGTGCATTCCGGCCGCCAGGTGGTGGTACTGGTGCCCACCACCCTGCTCGCCCGCCAGCACTATGAGAACTTCCGTGACCGCTTCGCCGACACCGCCGTGAACATCGAGCTGATCTCGCGCTTCACCGGCGGCCAGGGACAGGAAGCGGCCAGGAAACGGATCGAGGAGGGCCAGGCGGACATCGTCATCGGCACCCACAAGCTGCTCTCCAAGTCGATGCGCTTCCCGAAGATGGGGCTGCTGATCATCGACGAGGAACATCGCTTCGGGGTCGCCCAGAAGGAACGTCTGAAGAGCCTGCGCGCCGAGGTGGATATCCTGACGCTCACCGCCACGCCGATTCCGCGGACCCTGAACATGGCCATGAGCGGCATCCGCGACCTCTCGATCATCGCCACTCCCCCGGCCCGGCGCCTCTCGGTCAAGACCTTCGTCCAGCAGCGCGACGAGGCGGTGATCAAAGAGGCGATCCTTCGCGAGATCCTGCGCGGCGGGCAGGTCTACTTCCTGCACAACGAGGTCAAGACCATCGAGACCGCCGCCGAGACGGTGCGCGGCCTGGTGCCCGAGGCCCGGGTCGGCGTGGCCCACGGCCAGCTGCCGGAGCGTTCCCTGGAGCGGGTCATGTCGGACTTCTACCACAAGCGCTTCAACGTGCTGGTCTGCTCGACCATCATCGAGACCGGCATCGACGTGCCCAGCGCCAATACCATCGTCATCGAGCGCGCCGACAAGTTCGGCCTGGCCCAGCTGCACCAGCTGCGCGGCCGGGTCGGCCGCAGCCACCACCAGGCCTACGCCTACCTGCTGGCCCCGCCGCCACGCGCCATGACCCGGGATGCCGTCAAGCGCCTCGAGGCCATCGGCCAGGCCGAGGACCTGGGCGCCGGCTTCACCCTGGCCAGCCACGACATGGAGATCCGCGGCGCCGGGGAGCTGCTCGGCGAGGAGCAGAGCGGCCAGATGGAGGCCTTGGGCTACAGCCTCTACATGCAGATGCTCGATCGCGCGGTCAAGGCGATCCGCGAGGGCAGGACGCCCAACATCGAGGCCCCGCTGGCGGAGGGCGTGGAGATCGGCCTGAACCTGCCGGCGCTGATCCCCGACGACTACCTGCACGACGTCCAGCAGCGGCTGGTCATGTACAAGCGTATCGCCAGCGCCGAGACCGAGGCCGAACTCAAGGAGCTGCAGGTGGAGATGATCGACCGTTTCGGCCTGTTACCGGCCCCGGTGAAGACCCTGCTGCGCCAGACTCGGCTGCGCCAGCGTGCCGAACGCCTGGGCATCGCCCGGCTGGAGGCCGGCCCCGAGAAGGGACGGGTGATCTTCGCCGGCCATACCCGGGTCGACCCCTTGCTGCTGGTCGAGATGATCCAGCGGGAACCCAGCCGCTACCGCCTGGAGGGGGCCGACACCCTGCGCTTCGAGGCCGAGATGGCCGACGAGGAGACCCGCTTCCGCGTGGTGGAAGCACTGCTCGAGTCGCTCAACCGCAAGGCCGAGGCGGCATGAGCAGCCACAAGCGTAGGCTCGAGTAGAAAGTAGAAAGTAGAAAGTAGAAAGGAAACCGTAGAATGAGGAGCCTTTTTACTTGCGACTCGCCACTTGTCACTTTCTACTCGCCCTGGCGGCTTGGCACTTGTCGCTTTCCGCCGGCCCCACTGGCGAACCCTCGCCGGCTCGGGCAATCTAACGCGATTGCCGTCCCCTGCCGGACAGGGCGGCCCCCAAGACGAACCGATCCGAGACCATGACCCAGATGACTCCCTCCCCCCTTCGCGGCTCCTTGACCCGCACCCTCCTGCTGCTCGGGCTGGGTGCCGCCCTCGCCGCCCCCCTGCAGGCCAGCGAGGAATGGCCCCGGGGCCACTATCCGCTGCCCGAGGAAGGCGACCTGGTCGGCGAGGTCTATACGGTGGTGGCCGACGAGGAAGACACCCTGATCGACATCGGCCACGAACACGGCATCGGCTACCGGGCCATGGTCCGCGCCAACCCGGACGTCAGCGTCTGGTATCCCGGCGAAGGCACCGAGGTGACGATTCCCGGCCGGTTCATCCTGCCCGACGCACCACGCACGGGCATCGTGATCAATGTAGCCGAGATGCGCCTCTACTACTATCCGCCGGCCGAGGAAGACCAGCCGCGCATCGTCCAGACTTACCCCCTCGGCGTGGGCCGCCAGGACTGGGAGACGCCGCTGGGCAACACCACCATCACCCAGAAGGTCGAGAACCCGGCCTGGTACCCGCCGGAGTCCATCCGCCGCGAGCACGCCGAGGCCGGCGACCCCCTGCCCAGCGTGGTTCCGCCCGGCCCCGACAACCCGCTGGGCACCCGCAAGATGCGCCTGGGCATTCCCGGCTACCTGATTCACGGCACCAACAAGCCGGAAGGGGTGGGCATGCGCGTCTCCCATGGCTGCGTGAGGATGCTGCCGCAGGACGTGGAGCACCTGTTCGATCAGATCTCGGTGGGTACACAGGTCCGGCTGATCAACGAGAGCTTCAAGCTCGGCTGGTCCGACGGCACCCTCTATGTCCAGGCCTACCCCTACCTGGACGAGGAACAGGGCACCACCATCCAGCGGGTCACCGAAGCGCTCGGCCTGGTCGACGCCAGCGTCGAGGGGCTCGCCTATCCGGTGGACTACGCCCGCCTGCGCGAGGTGGTCGAGGTTCCGGGCGGCATGCCCGTCGCCCTGGAAGCCTCGCCGGAGGCCGACCCCGAGCCGGCCCCCGCCCCGGCTCCCGAGTCGCTCTACGACCGCCTGGAGCTGGTCGCCGCCGAGGTCGAGGACGGTCCCCGCGGCTGAGTCAGGCGTCGGCGGGCGCCGGTGCCCGGTCGGGCCGCGCCCCCTCGGGCGGGGCCCCGCCGAGCCAGGCCGCCAGGAAGCGATCCGCCGGCACCGGACGGCCGAGGAGGTATCCCTGTCCCACGGGACAGCCCATGCGCTGGAGCAACTCGAGCTGTCCGCGGTCCTCGATGCCTTCGGCCACCACCTCCAGCCCCAGGGCCTCGGCCATCGTGATCAGGCTCTGGACCAGCACCCGGCTGCGTCGCTGGCTGTCGATGGGATCGATGAAGGCCTTGTCGAGCTTGACCTTGGAGAAGGGCAGCCGCTGCAGGAAGCTCAGCGAGGTGTAGCCGGTGCCGAAATCGTCCAGGGCGATGCCGAAGCCGTGATGGCGAAGCAGTGACATCACCCGCCGGACCGTGTCCAGGTCCTCGAAGGCCACGTGCTCGGTGAGCTCGATCTCGAGGCGGGCAGGATCGATCGAATAGCGACGGCAACGCGAGTTCAGCCATCCCGGAAACTCGAGGTCGGTGAAGTGCCGAATGGAACAGTTCACCGACAAGCTCAGGTCACTCGCCTCCGCGGGCAGCGCCGCCAGCCAAGCCAGGCTGGCCTCGAGCACCCGACGATCCAGCGGGATGATCAGCCCCGTCGCCTCGGCAAGGGGGATGAATTCCCCCGGGGATACGCTGCCGAACCGCTCGTCCTGCCAGCGGATCAGCACCTCGGCCCCGACGAGCTCGCCGCCGACGAGACGATGTTGTGGCTGCAGGTAGAGTTCGAAGAATGGCGTGTCTCGGGCGAGCGCCTCACGCAGCGCCTGCTCCAGCTGGCCGGCCCGCTGTAGCCCGGCGTCCCCCGGCTCGACTGGCGCTTCAGGGTCCGCTGGCGACGACATGACGGAGGTGCGCCGCCAGAGCAGCCAGGCCGCCGTCAGCGAGAGGGCGGCCAGCAGGCCATAGAACCCGGCCAGGGCCGTCATGACGACTCCGGGGCCAGATGGCCGGGGGCCGTTGACGGGGACACCCCGTCCGGCGCCGACAAGGGGCGGGACGGACCGAGCAGCCGGCCCTGGGCCGACACGAAGTTCATCCCTCGGACCGCCACCAGCTGGTCCGAGGTGGTGACACCGGTCACGGTGATATGCCGCCCGGCCAGCTTGGCCATGTCGCGCAGGCTCTTGAGGATCAGGATCGCCGACTGATCATGGGGGACCCTGGCCACCAGCGCCGGCTCCAGGACCAGCCGCGACAGGGGGAGCCGAAAGATGGCGTCCAGCGCCCGCCCCGAGCGGGTCGGGGCCTGCATGGCCACGCCGATCCCGATCTCCCGGCAGCGTCGCAGCGCGGGCTGCAGCCTCTCGGTCTCGAGCAGTTCCTCCCCCCGGAACTGCAGCTCGAGCCGCGAGCTGTCCAGGCCCTGCTCCTCGCACGCCGCGAACAAGGACTCGATGACGTCACCATCGACCAGCTGGGACAGGCCGACCGGGATCGTCCATAGCGTCCGCCCGGAGCGGGGACCTTCCGGCTCATCCTCGGGCATGGCGCCTCCGGCCAGCTCATCGACCACCCTCCGGCAGATCAGGCGATCCAGCAAGGCCCGATGGCCCGCCCCCTCGGCGAGTCGGACCAGCTCGTCCTGCTCTACGGTACCCCAGCGTGGAGAGTGCCAGCGGACATGGACCTCCCCCCCGCATGGCCGGCGATCCGCCAGCAGGAAACGCGGCTCGAGGGAGAGGCTCAACTGCTCGGCCAACTCCCCGGGCGACAGGCGTCCCAGGAGCTCGGTCAGGGCCAGGCACCGCTCATCGGGGGCGACATCCTCGGGAACAAGCATCCGAGGCTGACGGTCCGCGCTTCTCATGACCTGGCGGGCGGCGCCCTGGGCTTCCTCGAGCAAGGCGAAGGGAGTCATGTCGCCACCGGACAAGGCGACCCCGATTCGCGGCAGCAGCAGCCTGTCTTCACGGCCCACCTGGAAGGGGGCGGAAAGGGTTTCCTGGAGCCGCTCGGCGAAGACCATGCCCACCGGCGACCGCCCCGTCTCGTGCCTCGGATGGAAACTCATTATCGCGAAGACCTCTCCTTCGAGACGAGCGACGTACCCTTCTCCCCGCACGGTCCGGCGCAAGCGCTTGGCAATGCGACGAATGGCCTCTTCGGCGCCCTCGGGACCCAGTGTCTCTCGAAGCCCCTCCAGGCGATCGAAGCATATCCAACAGAGCTGGAAAGCATGGTCACTGTCCAGATAGCGCTTTAGACGGTGTTCGAGTAACGGCCGACCCGGCAACCCGGTGGTAGTGTCATAGCCGAAGCCTTCTCGACGGCGACGCCGATGCCTCTCGATCGCAGCCGCCGCCCCAAGAACCAGCATCGCAAAACCGCCCAGCCCCAGAGAGGACCACTGTAGCCAGCTTCCCAGGCTACGCCTTTGTGCCTCGTCCGCCGGCACGCCTCGGTAGCGCAGCTCGTCGCGTAATCCCTCCCGGAGCCGGGTACGGGCGGCATGCCAAACGACCGGTCCGGCTGGCGCCGTCTCCTCCAGATCCGAGCCCAGCATGGCCAGCAAGCGCTCGGCCACGCCCGATACACGGGGTTGAATCCCTCCCAGGCAGCCGTCCTTGAACCACTCGGGCATAAGACACCACGCAGCCGTCGGCGTCCCCAGCAGTGAGGCGGCCTCTCGTCGATGCCTTTGATAGGGCAAGGCGAGCAAGACATGCTCGGTTCCGCTGACGGGGGGCGGCAATGGCGCTTCGCCCACTACCTTCAGCGCATCGAGGCGCGCCTGGCCCTGACGCAAGACATTTGCCAGCGCGGGCATCGGCGAAGCATCACTCACCCATCCCACCAGGCGATTCGCCTCGGTTCCCTGACGCAACCAGGCCAGGAGACGGGTGAGCACCGGCAACAGATCGAGATGGGCGATGCCTTGCCGGCGCAGCCAGCGGCGATGCGCCGGCGCGAAGGCACCGTACGCCACGACACGCTGCGCCGGCGCGACGCCTGCCTCGAGCAGCTCGGCATAGGCCGTGACCGCCGGATCATGCAGCAGCATGACGTCCTGCACCTCGATCAGGTCGCGTCGTCGTAGCGCCTGGCCCAGCTCCGCCGGCGACAGTTCGCCTTCCCGGAGATAGACGATTTCCAGGCTGCCGGGCCCCCTCTCGGCCTCGACCCGATCACCGAGCTCGGCGAGCAGGGCGCGATCCAGGACCTGCCCCGGGTGTCCCGGGACGATGACCAGCAGCGTCTCACCGGCCCACAGGGGACACGCCACCCATAGCGCGACCAGGAGGATCCAGCGAAGCCGCCGGGCGCTGCCGTGCCTCATAGGCGAATCCTTGAGGTGGACTCGACTCGCTCGAGATGCGGGATCTCGACACCCAGCAGCTCCAGCTTGGGCAAGGCGATTCCCGGATCATGATCGGGCCCGATGCCGATCCTCAGGCAGACCTCGAGCACACCGTCCTGGATCTCATAGAGCGCCTCACGTCCACAGCCTTGTATCAGGGCGGTGTCCAGCCAGGAGTCCTGCAGCACTCGACCGACTTCGGCCTCGATGGCTTGCTGCACGGGTTCGCTGCCGATCGACAGCGAAGACCTTTCCACGCTCAGCACCGCCCGGCTCGCCTCCGCACTGAGACCATGCAGGCTCTGGAGGACGGCGAAACAGATCGAATAGCTGACGATGGCGTAGAAGATCAACAGGAACAGCGGAAAGACGATGGCGAACTCGATTCCCACCGCCCCTCGTTCACGACGCTTCATGAGGCCCCCCTTGCCGATCGAGCTCGTCGAGGAGTTGACGATACAGGCTGCAGGCATTATGTCCCTGGCGAAGGTAGTCACCTCGACGATGCTCAAGCCGCTGGGCCCAGGCCAGTGCCTGACGCGGCTGCTGTGCCGCCCACGTCTCGAGCCGGGCCGTCAGGCGCGTTTTCAGCTCGGCCGCTTGCCGGCTGTCACAGCCATGGAAGGCCTGACTCGAAGCCATCGGGCTCCAGGCCGACATCAGCAACAGCAGCGCCGTCTTCAGGACCCTGGAACGACTCATTTCACCAACTCCACCCGTCCCGAGCTCGCATCGATGACCTGCACCTCGAGCACGTCCAGCCGGATTCCCAGCAGTTCCAGTAGAGGCCCCAGAACGACGGTCCCGATGTTCTCGACGAGCGGGCTCAGCACATTCATCAATAATTGCAGGATGGGCTCCAGGACACCCTTGACCACGGTGTCCACGATGTCGTCGATGACGCACCCCAGTTCCAGCAGGCCGCAGTTACCGTCACCGCTACTCAGCAGGTCGACATCGACCTCCAGGTTGTTGCCCAGACTCGATAGCAGCCCCCCCAGGGAATTGCCGGGTTCCAGCTCGACCTCCTGGGTGTGCGGATAAGGCGGCGAGTACGACAGACGCTCATCACCCTCGTCGATCACCAGCCCCCCGCGTCGCGCGGCCACGGCTTCGGCGGACACTCGGATATCCACCAAGGAAGCATCATCGGCATCCAGAATATTGACCGACAAGGGGGCCGGCGGCATGCCGAAGGGATCACCCAGATCGCCGCTGTCACCGAGGTAAAGGGCCGCCAGCGTCGGTTTGGCCAGGATCTCGACCTCGCCACCGGGGCCCAGCTCGGCCAAGGCCGCCTTGCCGCTTCCCGCATCCAGGCGCAGGCCGAGGTCCAGGCTGACCAGCCCCAGGTCGAGGTAGGTACTGACGGTCAGCGCCACCTGCGGGGACATGACCTCGGTCCGCCAGTGGCGATGGCCGTCGGGCGACGCGAGTCGACCAGGGGGACCGATGGCCAGCTTGGGAGGCTCGACGATCGTCAAGCCGATATCCAGATCGAGGACGCTGTCGAGTTCGTCGATGCCCTCTCCGAGCGCCTCCGAGCTGACGTCCAGATCGATAACATTGTCTCCATTGGCGACCAGTAACCCGACCCCCAGCAGATCGCCCAGTCGGAGCTGAGTCTCGAGTGCCTCGTCCCGCCCACCGCCGGGCATCTCCAAAGCAAGGAGTTCACCAAGGGTGATATCCCTGAGCCCGATGCCGGCGCTTTCCTCGATCAGGCTGAGCAGCCCGAGGTCGATGCCGGCCAGCTCTCCCTCCTCCTGGCGACGCTGCAGCACCTCGGCCATCAGCTCGACGAACCGGGATACCGATAGGTCGGCGTTGAGCAGCTCGTCGATGGATGACACCGCCTCCAGACCGACCAGGGGCATTGCTTCCGCCAGCTGCAGCAGGGTGATATCCGTATCCAGCAGGCCCTGATGATCGATCAGCGACAGATCAAGATGGCTCTCGGCCAGCACCCCCCTCAACAGGGGAGCCAGGAGCGGTGAGCTGTCACTGTCGACCTTGAGCAAGCTGGTGCCGACCGTAAAGGCCGCCGTCCCGCTCCGACTCGCCACGGCCTCAGCGGACAGGGTCAATGTCGAGGGTGCCTCTGCACCGCCCAGTGCCGCCAGGTTGGCTACCAGGCTGGTCGGCACCTCCTTCGAGGCCACCACGCGCAGGCTGTTGTCGAGGCCGACGCCTCCGGTGACGAACACACGCCTGTGGTTCTCGACCCTCAGGCTGCCGAGTTCGGCCTCGAGGGTGTTATCCGCGGCGTCAGCATCGAATTCGTTGCGCGATGCCGCCGCCCGCGCCAGGGCGTCGAGGTTGTCGGCCTCGGGCAGCGAGACCTGCGCCATGGCCTCGAGCGCCGCCAAGTCGGCGACACGCTGCAGGTTGCGCTTCTCCATGTAGAGCCGCCCGGTATCCAGGGCCAGGGCGATGCACAGCACCGTCAGCAGCATGACGAAGGCGCCGAGCAAGCCGATGGCGCCGGCCTGGCGCCGGCTCCATCGGTAACCGTTACGTCTCATCACTCACCGAAATCCATGTCGATGTAGTCGTCGGGGATCGCATGACTGAAGCTGTCCACATAGCGTCGATAGATACGCGCCTGGACGGCACCCGACAGCGTCTGGGCCCTCGACGTGGCCAGGCGGCCACTGCGCTGCGTTTCCAGCAGCCGGGCGGCTCGCTCTCCGGGGGCCATGCCGCGTCGATGGGCGTATGCGGTCTGCCTGACCTCGGCCGTCGCTTTCGGTGGCGCTGCATCGCTCGCCCCCGCCACCCCGACGGGAGCGAGTAAGGCCGCGGTCAGCAGCAGGGCCAGGGGGCTGAGGGTGTGATGCCCACGCTCGAATTGGTGCATGTCGTCTCCTTTCCTTGGTTACCGCTTTCCGTCATTCATCGCCCTCGCCGGGCTCGGACCGAGCCAGTCGACGCAAGCGCTCCACCAGCTCGCCATCGACGCCGTAACGGGCCGCCAGTCGCTGCGCCTCGGCCGTCCGGCCTTCCTGCATCAGTAGCATCACCAGGTTGCTGGCGGCACGGGACCGGTCGCCGCCGAGCTCCAGGGCGGTGAGCAGTTCCTCACGAGCCTCGCGACGTCGCCCCTCGAGCAACAGCAGGTATCCCAGGTCGTTGCGAATGTCCGGGTCCGCGGGGCGCGCCAGTCGCGACTCACGCATCAATAGCAGGGCCTCATGGCGCTCGCCCCGGGCCACCGCGTTACGCGCCATCCCATGGTAGGCATCCGCCGCCAGGCAGCCGGTGGCCAGGGTCTCGTAGACCGCATCCGCCTCGTCACGGCGGCCGATGGCTCTCAGGGCATCCGCGCGCATCAGGGTAGTTTCGGCAAAATCGAGACCGAGGGTCTCGAGATGCGCCAGGGCCGAGCGCGGACGGTCTTGCTCCAACTGCTGGCGGATCATGTCGATCCTGAGGCCTATCTCCGCCGCATAGCGCTCCCCGCAGGGGCCGACGGACTCGCGTCCCTGCCCCTCCGGAGCCTCGTCGAATACCAGCCTAGGCATCCGCTCCTGGAAGCCGGCACAGCCTCCCAGGAGCAACAGGCCGGCGAGCAGGAACCCGCGAACCAGGCCATGGCGATACCGTTTCATGGTGGACATCGTCATCCTAGCTCCCCAGGTTGCCGAGCATGCCGCCCAGGTTGATCACCGCCGGCCCCGCGAGCACGATCAGCAACGCCGGGAAAAGGAACACCATCATCACCAGCGACATCTTCCCGGACAGGCTCGAGACCGCCTCCTGGATGCGCAGACGCCGGCGATCCCTCAGCCGATGTCCGAGATCCAGCAGGGCGCGACGCGCTCCGCCACCGGAGGCCGAGATCTGCGCCAGCAGCTTGAGCAGGTCCTCGAGCCCCTCGCTCGGCTGGATGGCGGCCAGATCCTCGAGCACCTCCTCCCGCGCCTGGCCGGCCTCGATGCGTAGCAGGACCAGGCGAAGCTCACGGACGCTCTCCGGGCAAGCCTCGTCGAGATTGTGAATCAGGCCTCTCAGCACCCCTTCCAGCGTCATGCCGGATTCCCACAGCATGCGGGTGACCTGGATGACCATGTCGGCCTCCTCGTCGAGACGCGCGACCCGGCGCTGACGACAACGCTTGAGCCACAGCCAGACCATCACGGCCGCCGCGCCGGCGAAGGCCAGGCCCGCGACCAGTACCCGGGGCCAGGCGAGCCCCAGCTGCATGCCATAGAGGACCCCGCCGCTGAACACGCCGAAGACGATCAGTGCATTGGCGAACAGCAGGTAAAGCTGGGCGCGGCTGCCGATGTATCCCGCCTGACGCAGCATCAACGCCAGCTCCGCCAGCCAGGGCCGATCGCTGGTCTGACGCCGCCACAGTACGCGACCGCCCCCCAGCAGGCGGGCTTCCAGCGCCGCGGCCTGTCGACGATGATCCGCAACGCCGGACGACACCCTCGGCCCGCGACGCGGCGAGCGCACCAGCCGGGCCAGACGCAGGCAGAGGGCGGCGGCCACCAGGGTCAGCAGCGAACTCGTCAACAGTAGCGTCATCCTGACCTCCCTCCGGCACGCCCTAGATCGATTTCAGCATTCGCCATAGCGCCACGCAGCCCCCCAGCTCGAGCAGCACCGCGGCCCACAACGCCATGCGGCCCCCGGCGGTGTCGAACATCGGCGCCATGAAGGCCGGGTTGCTGATCCACAGGAAGGCCGCCAGGCCCACCGGCACGCAAGCCAGCACGAAGGCCGTGACCCGGGTCTCGCCGGTCAGGGCCCGCAACTCCCGCTGGCCCCTTTCCTGCTGGCGCAGCAGCTCGACGAAACTACTCAGAATGTCCCTCAGACTGCCGCCATGGACCTGATTGACCTCCACCGCCGTGGCCAGGAGATCGAACTCCTGGATCTTCAGCAGTTGCGCCTCGCGACGCAGGGCCTCGTGGAGTTCCATGCCCAGTTCCCGGCGCAGATTGACCCGCCCGATAGCCTCGCGCAGCGGGCCATCGCCCTGCTCGCCGTTGCGCCGAAAGGCAATTTCCATGGTTGCCCCGGTGCCGAGATCACGAACCACCTGCTCGATGAGGCCGGGGAGACGGGCCCGGATGCGCTGGCGCAACTGCTGTGCACGCAGCCGCAGCAGTAGATTGCCCCCCAGCAAGAGCCCGAGGATCACCAAGGCGCCTGACCGATGGGCGAAGACCATCAGCGCCAGCACGATCAGCGCCACGCCAACGCCACCGACGACCACCACGCCTCGAGGAGTGGCATGCACGCCCGCCGCCGTCAGGTAATCGAGCAGCCAGTGCATGAGTGATTCCCGAGGCAACCGTCGCAGGCGACGCCCCTGCTTGACTCGGATCGCCCGATCGCTCTCCCGGGAAGCGCTGCGCCACAGCAAGGCGGCCGCCAGGAAGAGCAGCAGCATGGTGATCGACCAGAGTTGCCAGGCGCTCATGCCGGCTCCTCGATACGCTTTTGCCAGTCGATGTCATCGACCAATCGCCGATCGTTGCGGTGGTAGAGGGTCGCCAGGCTCACCCGGTCCTCGGTCAGGCCACGCACTTGCTGGACCTCGACGACATGGCGATGCCCCTGGCCGTCCCGGGTGACATGCACCACCAGGTCGAGCGCCGTGGCAATGATCTGGTTGACCAGTCCATCGCTGGCCTCGAAGCCGGCCAGTCGCACCATCATCTGCAACCGCACCAGGGCGTCCCGGGCGGAGTTGGCATGCACGGTGCTCATCGACCCCAGGTGTCCGGTATTCATGGCCTGCAGCATGTCGAGGGCCTCGTCGCCCCGGCTCTCGCCGAGGATGACCCGATCCGGGCGCATGCGCAGGGCGTTGCGCACCAATTGCCGAGCGGTGATCTCGCCCTCCCCCTCGCTGTTGGGCGGCCGGGTCTCCAGGCGCACCACGTGGCTGTTGCCAAGCTGCAGCTCGGCGGCATCCTCGATGGTCACCACTCGCTCGTGATGGGGAATGTCGCGGCTGAGGATATTCAGCAAGGTCGTCTTGCCCGAGCCGGTGGCACCACTGATCAGCACGTTGCGCCGGTCGGCCACCGCCTGGCGCAGCAACGCCATCAGGGGCGCGGTCACCGCATCGCCGCGCACCAGATCCTCCGCGGTCAGCGCCTCGCGGCGAAACTTGCGGATCGACACGCAGGGCCCATCCAGGGCAAGCGGCGGAATCACCACGTTGACCCGGGACCCATCCGGCAGCCGCGCGTCCACCATGGGGCTGGACTCGTCCAGGCGGCGGCCCAGGGGAGCCAGCATGCGGCGCACCACGCGCAGCACATGGGCGTCGTTGATGAAACGCTCCTCGACCCGTTCCAGTCGCCCCCGACGCTCGACCAGGATATGGTCGGGCCCATTGATGAGAATATCGGAGATATCCTCATCCTTGAGCAGCGGTTGGAGGGGGCCGAAGCCCGTCACCTCGTTGAGCACTTCCCTGGCCAGGACTTCCAGGGCCTCCAGCGGCACGAACTGGTGACGCTGGTCGAAGTATTCACGCACCAGGCTCTCGATGCGCACCAGCATGGAGGAGGGTTCGTCACCGAACAGGCTCTCGTCGTCCTCCAGGCGCTCGATCACCTCGCGGTGCAGCGCCGCCTTGAGGCTCCCGTCGGACAAGTCGACCTGCTCTCGTGCCTGAGACGGCTTATGCCGGCTCAGGGAGCGCCATGCGCCCATGGTCACCTCCTAGCGGGAAAACCCGACGTTGCCCAGGCGCTCGATCTCGCGGGCGTCCCGGGGGTCGAACAGCAGCTCGAGGAAGCTCGGGTCATAGCGCCCCAGGGCCTCGCCCGGCAGCTCGCCCAGCTCGACGCCGGCGGCGATGGGTGAGACCAGATGCGGGGTAACGATCATGATCAGTTCCTTCTCCTCACGCTCGAAGCGGGTCGAGCGGAAGAAGGCCCCCAGCACCGGGAGATCCCCCAGGCCGGGAAACTTGTCGACGCTCTGGATCGTGGAATTGCTGACCAGGCCGCTGATGATGAAGCTCTCGCCATCCCCCAGCTGGATGGTGGTGTCGGTGCGCCGTACGCTGAGGGAGGGTACGGCGATGCCGCTGGACTGCACCGCGCGCGTGAAGTCCAGCTCGCTGACCTCCGGCGCCACCTTGAGCATGATGCGATCGCCGTCGAGTACCGTGGGCGTCAGCCGCAGGCGGATGCCGAACTCCTTGAAGTCCACCGAGACGTCGCCGTCACTGGCATTGCTGGGGAAGGGAAACTCCCCGCCGGCCAGAAAGGAAGCGCTCTGGCCGGAGAGCGTCACCAGGCTGGGTTCGGCCAGGGTGTAGGCGAAGCCGTTGTTGCGCAGGGCGCTGATCACGCCGAGGATCCCTTCGTTGGCGTTGCCGCCGATGATCGAGAAGCCGCCGTCCACCGAGATCGGCGACAGCACGCTGCCGTCGTTGAGGAAGGCGCTGCCGCTGTCGGTACTGCCCACCGCGAACTGGGTGTTGCCGCCGTTGTCGCGGCCGAGGAAGAAGCCGGCGGACTCCAGGCGGCGACGGCTGACCTCCACGACCCGGATATCGGTCTGCACCTGCACCGGCCCGGACTGGCGGGTGGCATCCACCGGCGCGGCCTCGCCGAAGCGGACCAGGGCCTGATCGTGACGCTCCAGGGAGACCGTCTCGCCTGCCAGCCGCGGAACGCCGGCGTCGAGGCTCAGGTGATACTCGTCCTCGAGCCCCCGGGCCGCCGCCGGTCGGACCTCGAGGCGCAGCGCCTGGGGAGTTCGGCGCCCGGCGAGCCAGACCCGGAGCGAGGTCGCCCCGGGGCCGATGCCGGTCACCAGCAACTGGCGCGCATCGACGACCTGGACATCGGCGATGCCCCCGCTGCCGACGGCGGTACGCACGATATCCCGGCCATAGCCGAGACGCTTCTGCTCCCCCACCAGCAGGGTCATGGGTCGTTCTTCGTTGCTGGCCAGGGCCGGGGGCGCCCAGCCGGCCAGCAGAATCAGCCAGGCCAGGAGCAGTGCCCGGCTCGGGCGGGACACCGGGCACCACGATCGCATTCGGGAGCTGCTCATGCTCTTCGTATCCTTATTCCCTACGCATTCCATGTCGTTATCACGCGGCCTCGACGGGGCGAGCCATCAGCCGCCCACGCGCACCGTGCGGACCTCGCGACCCACCTGCTGGACCACCTGCCGCCCGGCGGGACGAGATGTACCGCGCGAGGGCGCCGCCGGGCGCCTCGTCTCGCCCTCGCGACCCATCAGCGCATCGAACTCGACGGCCTCGCCCAGATCCCTGGCCTCATCCTCCTCGCCTTCCGGGGCGCTCGACGCCAGTGTGGCCGGCATCAGCCAGCTACCCGCCGGCGACTCCCCCGGGTTCAGCGCGGCCCGGCGCTCCTCGGCGCCGACCACCGCCAGCCGCAACCGGCCGGTGGCCTCGGCGAGCAGCAGCCGAGGCGCCTGATCCGCTTCCAGGGCCAGCACGGCGGTGCGACCGCTGCGCTTGGCTCCCTCGCCCTCGGCCGGCGGCTGGCCCTGCAGGGCCTCGCCGAAGCTCAGCACCTCGACGTCCGCCAGCACCCGACGGGCCAGCCGGGTGCGGTCGTCATCGTCATCCTGGGCATAGAAGAGCACGTCGACATGATCCCCGGGAGCCACGAAGCCGCCCCCGCCGATCACCTCGTCGACGCCCACCGCGATGGCCCGCTTGCCCGGCGGCACGGCCTCGGCCAGCAGGCCGCCGGCGGCGAAGTGCTCGGGGCGGAGCACATCCCCGGGCGCGAGGGGGCGAGTCAGCACCCGCCCTTCCACCTCGGTGAAGTCGGCGAAGCTGGCATCCAGCGGCCGGGGGTAGTCGATCCGCTGGAGCGGCGAGGTCTCGCCCTCGCCGAGCCCCTCCAGCCGAGTCCCCACCGGCAGTCGCCGAGCCGCGGTCAGCACCGGATGCCCCGCCTCGGAGTCGGCGGTGGCAACCACCGGCGACGAGGCCACGGGCGCCGGCACGTCCCGAGCCATGCGCCAGCCGGCGAAGGCCAGCCCCATGGCGATCACCACCAATAGGGCGGCGATACCCTTTAACATATTTGGTGACATCACAGACTCTCTATGAAGAACCGTCATCCAGGAGGCAGCGCTACCCGATCACTTCAAAACGCTTTCATTTTCAGGAATTCAACGCATTTTGAATCTTGGTAAAGAAAGTCTCAAAAGCACCAGCGATATCGACATCACCCGCACTGGAGGCAGTAAAAATGGCCAATGCAATCACCGCTGCAATAATGGCGTACTCGATCGCACTCGCCCCGCGCTGACGGCGAAAGACCGGGCGATTGAGCTGGGCGTTCCCTTGTTCGGCGTGGACCTTGCCAAAGGCGTGATGGAGAGAAGTCAGTTTCATCATGGAGATCCCTTTCGTCTTGATGTCGTCGGGTATTGCACCCTGCGTTACCGTCGGCGATGCCGGCGATATTCTTCTCAGCCGCCGAAGTCCCAGGTCAGGCGCGCATTGATGCGCCCCCGGCGGCTCTCGTCGTCCTCGGGGCGGTCGCCGATGGGGTAGGCGTACTCGACGCCGAGGCGATAGCGTCCCTCGTCCCGAAATTCGATACCGGTGGCCGCCGAGCCCAGGTCGTGCTCGACGTCCCCTTCGGTGAAGGCGGTATGGGCGCCATCCACGGCCAGATAGGGCTCGAGGCGCGTCAGCCAGGCCATGTCCAGCGCGTGGCGATAACGAAGCTCCAGTTCACCGGCGTAACCGCGCTCGCCCTCGGCCTGGCCATCGGGGTAGGCACGGCCGAAACGGTTGCCCCCGTAGTTTCCATGCTCGGCCGTGGGCAGGTCATCGTCGGTCCAGAAGCCGGCCAGGCGCATCGACAGGCGCCAGCGCGGCGACAGGGCCTCCAGCCAGCGTCCCTGCAGGGCGAAGCGAGTGAAGTCGAGCTCCTCGTCGCCGACCGCGGAGGCATTGCCCACGCTCACCACGTTGCGGTTGCCGCCGAGATCCAGGCCGTGCCGCACCTCGGCACGGGCTTCCAGGCGGCGGTGGTCGCTGCCGGTCAGGAAGCGGCTACCCAGCTCCAGTGTCGAGTAGCGCACGTCCTGGCGCGCCGTCAGCGCCGTCTGCCCGTCCGAGACGAAGGCATAGTCGACGGTCTCGTCGAGATGCTCCAGCGTCGCCTCGAGATCCCAGCGGCGTTCGCGCCCCAGGATCAGGGGATAATCGACCCCGAAGCGGAAACGATCGCGGACCTTGTCCTCCCGGACCTCGATGGCCTCATCCCGGGGATGCGGCGATGCGTCCTCGCCCTCGAAGCGCTGGGCATTCAGGATCAGGCGCAGGCCATCGCTGCCCAGGGCCTGGCGATACTCCATCGCATGGAAGGCATCCTCGGTCTCGAGGGGCAGCAGCGAGGCGAAGGACAGCGACTCCGCGTAAGGGGTATGGCTGCGGAAGGCCAGGTTGGCCAGCAGGCGCGCTTCGTCCTCGTCACCGCCCTCGACGGTCAGGCCACCATCGATGCGCTGGCGATCCCGCTGCTCGACGCGCAGGGTCGTGGCCCCGGAAGGCGTTCGCGGCACCGGGGCATTGACCGCCAGGGTGACGCCGGGAATGCGCTCGATCAGGCCGGTATAGCGTTCGAAGGTCTCACGGGACAACGGCCGTTCGGCCCGCATCCTCGCTACCAGGCGTTCGACGCGGGCGGCGACCGCGGCGTCGTCCACGGCGATCTCGCTGCGGGCGATATAGCCCTCGACGATGACCACCGAGACGGTGCCGTCACGGAAGTTGTTGCTGGGCAGGTAGGCGTAGGAGAGCGGGTAGCCGGCCTCCTGATAGCGTCGGGTGATCGCTTCCACGGCCGCGATCAAGCGGCCCAGGCGCACCTCCTCGCCGACCAGCGGCTGGATGGGGGCAGTCAGCGTCTCGAGCTCGAAGATGCTGCCCCCGAGAATCTCGATACGCGAGACTGCCACCAGGCTATCTCGACTCAGCCGACCGGCGACCTCGGGAAGGCTGACCTCGACCTCCCGGGCACGGCGCTGCTCGAACATTTCACGCAAGGGGGGCGACAACGTCGGCTGACGCTCGTCGATGACGGCGGGCAAATCGCTCGCCGCGTATATGGCTACCGGCATCGCCAATGGCGTAGCCACTGCCAGCGAAGCCAGGCTTCGCCGAATCCTGCTCAAGCCTGTCCTTGGCATCATGGGTTTCCCTGCTCCTTCACAGCGATCCGCCCCTTTCTGTGGCCCATTTGTCATCTAAGTATTCAAGGACCAGGTGGCGTCTCTGTACCGAATTCAAATTCGGCATATATATCTAAGCAGATTTCGAGCAAGTGTCAAAATCTTTTCCTAAGAATAATTGGCGGCCCGAGGCCGCCGACTACGCTCCCAGGCACCGATTGCCATGGTTCAGTTGGAGCTGGATAGCCCCCCCAACAGGCCACCCTCCCCGCCGAGCAGGCCGGAGGTCACGCCATCCACGGTGCCGGTCACGCCGCCCAGCAGGCCGCCTTCGCCACCGAGCAATCCGTCCTCGCCGCCCTGCAGGCCGGAGGTCACGCCATCCACGGTGCCGGTCACGCCGCCCAGCAGGCCGCCTTCGCCGCCGAGCAATCCGCCCTCGCCGCCCAGCAGGCCGGAGGTCACGCCATCCACGGTGCCGGTCACGCCGCCCAGCAGGCCGCCTTCGCCGCCGAGCAATCCGCCCTCGCCGCCCAGCAGGCCGGAGGTCACGCCATCCACGGTGCCGGTCACGCCGCCCAGCAGGTCGCCTTCGCCGCCGAGCAATCCGCCCTCGCCGCCCAGCAGGCCGGAGGTCACGCCACCCAGCAGACCGCCTTCGCCAGCGAGCAACCCGCCCTCGCCATCTAGCAGCCCACCCAGCAGGCCGCTATCGCCGGCCAACAGGCCGTCCTCGCCGACCAGCAACCCACCGGTCAGCCCTCCGATACCACCGAGCAAGGCACCTTCGCCCTCGAGCAGGCTGCCGTTGCCTCCCAACAGACCTGACAGAAGTCCGCTATCCCCCATCAGGCCGTCCAGCAGGCCGACTCCCAGAAGGCCATCCTGTATCTCGGAATCCGCTGTCAACAGACCGCCGGCATCGCCAATGAGGCGTCCACCGGAGGCGACGAGGTCGCCAACCCCGGCCAGCTGGATGGTGCCATCGCCCAGTCGCTCGCCCAGAACCACGACGCCCCCCCCGGCCTGGCTCAGCAGGCGATTGCCTACGGGGCCCACGATCAAGGCATCGCCCAGGCGTTGCGTCGTGCCTTCGACGTTGACCACCAGGGGACGCACCACCCCGGTCAGTTCGGCGGTCAACCCGGAGAGGTGCCCATTCTCGCGGGTGAGGGCCATCGTCAGGGCATCGCCGGTCGAGGTGACGGTAAGTCCCAGTTGGGACACCGTGCCGCCAAGGCTCGCCAGCAGACCGGTTTCGGCATCGACCTGCATCAATACCGGCAGGGTATCGAGCGCGGCGACGGTCTCCCCCAGACTCGACACGGCCTGGCCGGCATGCGCCACGGTCCCCGTCGCCCCCGCCAGGGTGGTACCCAGGGCGTTGTCGTTCTCGGTCAGGTTGCCAAGGCCATGGCGCAGACCGGCGGACAGGCTGTTGACGCCGTCACCGAGGTCGTTGACGACGTTACCGGCCCCATCCGTCACCCCACCGAGAAGCGGCGCATCCAGCTGCTGGATGGTGCCACCGAGGGTCTTCACCACCTCGCCGGCCCCGCCAGTGGCATCAGCGGCATCATTGACGACCCGCTCGGAGCTCGTGAGCTCTGCCGAGGAGGAGCCATCCTCGTCGCCATTCGCCCCACTGCCCCCCCCACCCGGCGACTGCGAAATTTCCGAGGTTCCACTGCAGCCGGCTAGCGCCACCGCCAGGACCAGCGCGGAAAAGGGGAGGAACGGGGGGGTTGTCGATGAGCTGTTCCCTGCCATGATCGCCTCACTCTGTCTTCTCTGCCTGTCGTGACACCGCGAAGAGGGGACCGATCGCTCCAGGACCTCTTCGCCCTGATGGCACTCTACACAGCGCCCTCCAGGAGAAAAACCATCGCCCCATGCCCAGACGACTCTTCAAGTCATTGTTTTTAAATGACTTTTACAAGAAGAAAAGACGATAACCCCTCGCTTTCATAAGAGATCTCTTACACTGCTTTCAGCGCACTCACAACGCACCGATGGGGCGATCGCCTCGGCTCGACGTCGGGAACCATCGAAGGAGATCGAGTCCAGCAGGGGTCGGCAACAGGGAGAGCAGGTGGCCATGTCCCAAAGACAGGGTACCCGGGGCAAGAGCAGGCCGGATGGGGAGGAGAGAAAGAGGAAGGTTCGGAGGCAATCGCCCAAGAAAAAACCACCCCTGTCGCCAGGGGTGGTTTTGGCATGGCATCACCAGGCGCCGAGCCTGGCCTGCGCAACCGCCTTACTTGCGCATGGAACGCTCGAACATGCGGTTCATCTCTTCACGGTTCTGCTGGGACATCTGCAGGGCCGCTTGTGCGTCGCGCTGAGCCTGGTTGGCGGTGTTCTGGGCCTGGGTGGCGATGCTGCGAGCCTCGGCGGCATCGGCCTGGGCGGACTCGGCGGTCATGCGAACTTCTTCCAGGGCACTGGAGGAAGCACAGCCGGCCAGAACGGCGAGAGAGGCGGCAGCGGCGGACAGCTTCAGAGTGGTCTTGAGAGTCATGGTGTTCTCCTTGGGTCTTCCTTGGTACTGCGTTGGTGATGCCTGAAGAACAGGCTTCCTGCTTCTGCAGGCCCTTTCGACAGCAACGATGCTGCTGCATGTCACGTCAACCAAGCGATGTCATGGAAACAGGGGACAGCGCTTGTCTGAATACTAGAACGTCCTTAACGCATATAAAGCCTAGCGGATGACGACCCGCGTGCCAATGTCGATCATCGACGACAGGGCCTCGACCTGGGCGTCGGTGACCGCGACACACCCATTGGTCCAGTGGAAACGTCGATGAATCTCCGGATCCCCCACGCCGACCCCGTGAATGCCGATGTACCCCCCCAGGGCCGTTTCCTGGGGCGGCTCGCCGTGACGGCGATAATGGGCGAAATAGTCGTCGTAGTCCTGCTGGCTGTAGACGCCGGACTCCAGAGCCATGCGGGCATGGGTGGGCGTGGGATAGTCCAGGCCGACGAAGATGTGATACTTGCTGGCGTGGTTGAAACGCATCACGCGAAACTCGCCGAGCGGCGTGACACGGTCGCCGCGGACCCGCTGGGGCTTGGCCCCCCCGCGTCCCAGGGAGATGGGAGAGAATCGGTCGATCATCGCCTCCCCCCGAAAAATGCTCAGCGACGCCTCGCGATCCTCGACGAGCACCCAGAGCTCCCGGGAATGGCGCGGAGTGCCGGCTTGGCGCAAGAGGCTCGTCATCAGGTCGGAGGCCGCCTGAGCGGGGGACCAGAAGGGCAGACTCAGGGCCAGCAGGCCGAACCGTCTTCGGGTCAGGGCGGGGAGGTCGTCCATCTTCGTCATGAATTCATCGTGGCAGGAAAGCGGGCACGCCGTTATAACGCATTCCACCCGGGCTGTCAGGTGGCATCGGCTCACGGTGGAGCGGCTAGTCTGAAAGACGCCTGAAGCTCGAGGAGGAATCCGCATGTCCCATGGCCAGAACGACCCGGGCACGTCGCCATCCGGCGACAGCTTCCGAGACGCCGCCTTCGAGGATTGGGCCCGTGGCCTCGCCATGATCCGTCATGAGCCGACGACCCGCGCCCGGATCGCCCAGTGGCTCGACCACCATGCGCGGGACCCGGCCGACCGGCAGGACTGGTTGCGACTGCTGCACGCCGCCGATCGCGTGGCCAGCATGGGCATGTGGCTGGTGGTGCACATGACCTATACCCGCCGTGTCCAGCTGGACGGGCAGCCACTGGCCGCCGTCGACTTCAAGCGCTCCCCCGAGGGACATACCGGTGGCGCCCTGAACATGGTGATCGGCTATGTGGGTTACCTGCTCGCCAACGCCATGGCGCGGCGAACCCGTGCCTGGACCATGGGACAGGGCCATTGCGTGGCCGCGATCGACGCGGTCAACGTGCTGATGGACAACACGACGCCTGCCCATGCCGCCCGCTATGCCCTCGACGACACCGGCCTGACCCGGCTGGCGAAGGACTTCTATGCGTGCCGGGTGCGCCCCGATGGCCGCCCCGTGTCACCGCTGGGCAGCCACGTCAACCCGCATACCGCGGGGGGAGCCGCCGAGGGCGGCTACCTGGGATTCACCGGCCTTCAGTACGTGCACATGCCGCTGCCGGGGCAAGCTCTGGTGGCCTTCCTGAGCGATGGTGCCTTCGAGGAGCAGCGAGGCTCGGATTGGGTGCCCCGCTGGTGGCGGGCCGAGGATTGCGGCCCCGTGGTCCCGGTGATGATCGCCAACGGCCGGCGGATCGATCAGCGCACCGGCATGAACCAGGCCGGGGGCACCGCCTGGTTCCAGGATCACCTGACCCTCAACGGCTTCTCGCCCCTGACCGTCGATGGCCGGGACCCGGCGGCGGTGGCCTGGGGGATCCTCACCGCCGAGACGGAACTGGCCGAGCGCAGCGCCCTGATCCGCTCCGGCCGTGCCCGCTACCCGATCCGCATGCCCTACGTCATCGCCGAGACGATCAAGGGCTACGGCTTCCCCGGGGCCGGCACCAATGCCGCCCACAACCTGCCCCTGGGGGCCAATCCGGCCGAGGACAGCGAGGCGCGCCGCCGCTTCCATGCCGGCGTGGCGCGCCTGCACGTGCCGCTCGGCGAGCTCGGTGACGCCATCGGCCGCCTGCGCAATCACGCGGCCACCGCCCGCCCCAAGGAGCGGGATCATGCCCTGGCCGACCCTCGAGTGCCCCTGCCCCACTTTCCTGCGCCTCCCACCTTCCCGCTCGGCGACGCCGTCTCCCCCATGGCGGCCCTGGACGAGGCCATCCTCGGCGTCGTGGAGGCCAATCCCGAGCTGCGCGTGCGAATCGGCAATCCCGACGAGATGCGCAGCAATCGGCTCGACAGGACCCTGGACCGGTTGCGCCACCGGGTCACGGATCCCGAACCGGACGTCGCCGAGGCACTGGACGGCGCCGTCATCACCGCCCTGAACGAAGAGGCCGTGGTCAACGCGGCCCTGGCCAACAAGCAAGGCCTGAACCTGGTCGCCAGCTACGAAGCCTTCGCGGTCAAGATGCTCGGCGCCATGCGCCAGGAGGTCATCTTCGCCCGCCATGCCCGGGAGGCCGGCCGAGTGCCGGGGTGGCTCTCGGTTCCCGTGCTGGCCAGCTCCCATCTCTGGGAGAACGGCAAGAACGAGCAGTCCCATCAGGATCCCACCCTCTGCGAGGCCTGGCTGGGCGAGCTGGAAGACGTGGCCCCCACCCTCTTTCCCGTCGATGCGACGAGCGCCATCGAGGCGCTGCGCGACCTCTACCTAAGCCACGCGCGGGTGGGCGTGATGGTCGTGCCGAAGCGGGCGGTTCCGGTACGCCTCACGCCCGAGCAGGCCCGACGGTTGACCCGGGATGGCCTGCTCGGGCTGCACGAGCCGGCCGCCCCACGGGTGCAGCTCTTCGCCATCGGCGCCTATCAGCTCATCGAGGCGGAGAAGGCCCGGGACCGCCTGGAGGCCGCCGGCGTGGCGGCGGGACTCTATGCACTCCTCGCCCCGGGGCGCCTCCGGGAACCCCGGGATGACGCCGAAGGGAGAGTCGTGCAGCCCGCCACGCACCTGCACCGCCTGGTCCCCGGCTGCCCGGCCCGGGTCTTCCTCTGCCATGGCCGTCCCGAGGTCTTCGCCGGCACCCTGCGCCCCCTGGATACCGGTGGCGGCAGCCGCTTCCTGGGCTACCGCAACCAGGGTGGCACCCTGGACACCTTCGGCATGCTGTTCGCCAATCGCTGCACCTGGGCCCACGCCCTCGCGGCCGTCGCGACGGCGGCGGGCCTGCCCCCTGCCTCCCTGCTCACGGAGGCGGAACGCCGCGCCTTGGCCGGCCAGGGCGATCCCGAGGTGCTGCGCGACGTCAGGCGGCCAGGATAGCCCCCATGCGCAGCACTTCGGCCAGGGAGGTCACCCCCTGGGACGCCTTGGCCAGGCCGTCCTCGAGCAAGAGGGTCTCGCCCCGCTCGATCAACGCATGACGCAGCTGGTTCTCGTCGGCATGGCGCAGCAGCCGCCCGTGATCCTCGAGGGTCGGCTGCCAGAGCTCGAAGATTCCGACCCGGCCACGATAGCCGAGCCCCTGGCAATGCCGGCAACCGGGGGCCTTCCAGACACGCGCCGGGACCGTCGCCCCGGCCGCCGCCAGCCACTCGGCTTCCACCGCACCGGGGGCGGTAGGGCGACGGCAATGGGTACAGAGACGACGGACCAGTCGCTGGGCGATGACCAGGCCCAGGCCGGTGCTGATCTCGGCGTCGTCGAGGCCCAGTTGTCGCAGAGTGGAGACGACCCCGACCGCATCGCGGCTATGCAGGGTCCCCATCAGGGATCGGCCCCCATTGGCAACGCTCATCGCGGCCTCCGCCGATCCCGGGTCCCGGATCTCGCCGATAAGCACGTAGTCCGGATCCAGGCGCAGCATGCAGCGGGTGCCGGTGGTGAAGTCCAGGCCATGGTCGGGATCCACTTGCACCTGATTGATGCCCGGGATCTCGTACTCCACCGGATCCTCCAGGGTCACCACCTGGCTCTCGGTGAGCCGCAGCCGATGCAGCAGGGTATACAGGGTCGTGGTCTTGCCGGCTCCGGTCGGGCCGGCGACCAGCAGCATTCCGCCGGTGGCGTCCATCCAGCGCCGCAGCCCCCGCACGCCCGCCTCACCGAGTCCCAGAGACTCGGGATCGTCGAAGCGCCGCGGCGGAGCCAGGAAGCGCAGGGCCAGCTTCTCTCCCGCCACGCAATTGACGGCCGTTGCCCGAAGGTAGAGGGTCTGCCCCCGGCGAGGCGCCCAGGCGAAACTGCCCTCGGTGGTCGTCCGTGACGGCAAGGGATCGAGTCCGGCGAGCACCTTGAGCTGGTTGAGGAGACGCTGCCCCGGGGCGGCGGCCAGGCTAGGCGCCCCGACGACATGACCGTCGATGCGCAGCCGGAGGCGCAGGCTGTCCTCCACCGGGTCGAGATGGACATCGCTGGCCCGAGCCTGCCAGGCATCGTGCAGCAGGGCATGGGCCTCCATGGAGCCTTCCTCGCTGGCCTCCGCCAGCGAGGGGAGCAAGGGAGGGGAGCGCGGAGTGGGGGAGGCGGCGGGGGGCTCGTGCATGAGGGCTCCTGAGGCAGGGCGGGACACGGCCTACAGCCTAGCAGCCTGCCGGGTTTGGCCGCCCGGCTCAGTAATCCTCGAGCCGCTGGATGTCGCGGGCCAGGCGACGTACCTCGTCATCTTCCGCGCCCATCAGGGCCTCGAAGAACTCCTGCTCCTCGCGCCCCACGGCACGCTCGGCGCGATGCCGGTAGAGGTCCTGCAGGGTGCGATGCATGGTCAGCGCGGTGGAGAGCAATGCCTGGACGCCGTCGCCCTCGAGGGCCTCGGGCAGGCGTTCGAGGACCGGCAGATGGGGGAAGTCGTTGGGGTCGTCGAACCAGGTATCGAGCACCGGGCGATGATCGCTGCCATCGTGGAAGTAGGCCTCGAGCTCGCGCTTCATGCGCCGCTCGTGGTCGGCGAGATACTCCAGGGCCAGGCGCACCCGGGCTCCGACGTCTCCCTCGGCCAGCCGCGTATAGGCTTCCTCGAGACGGCCATGATAGTCCGCCGCCCAGCGCACCAGCTCGCGCACCTGATGATATCGCATGGTCAATCCCTCCGTGCCGGTGGACGCGAGGATCCGGTCCCATCTCCCCGCTACTGTTATCCTAGCCGAGTGGGTCGCGGATGCCGCTTGATCCAAGTCATCCCGTCCCTTCCCGACCACCGCCTGGCCAGGAGGCCGCCTTGATCGATGCCCTGTTCGATGCGAACCACTGGCTCGTGGCCCTGACCACCCTGATCCTGGTGGGGGCCTGCGTGCTGCTGCACTACGAGGTCTCGAGCGTGCTCAGCCACCTGATGCGGCGCACGGCGCCGACGCGACGACGGCGCTTCCTGGGCCTGATGTTCGGACTGCTGGCCGCCCACGTGGCGGAGATCTGGCTGTTCGGGCTGGCGGCCTGGTGGCTGGTCGGGGAGACCGGCGGCACCGTGGTCGGCGCCGCCCTGCACAATGGACTGGACTATGTCTACCTGTCGGCGATCACCTTCACCACCCTGGGCTACGGCGACGTCTACCCCGAGGGGCCGCTGCGCTTCCTGATGGGTACCGAATCGCTGACCGGCTTCATGCTGATCACCTGGTCGGCATCGCTCACCTTCCTGGAGATGCAGCGGCACTGGAACGATCAGGGCTGAGCCGGTCGACTACCACTCCTCGCTGGTCTGGCGCAGCTCGGCGATCTCGCGCTTGGCCGCCCTCAGGCAGTCCTGAAGCTCCTCGCCCAGGGCGGCGGCACTGCCCACGGCGATCAGGCCCTGGGCGGCGCCGCCGGTGCGGCGGGCCACCCCCTCGGAGGAGTGCAGCGCCTCGATCCGGCCGAGCAGCCGCGCCAGCCAGCTGTCCGGCCGGGCGGCCAGGCCGCGCAAGCGTTCGAGCTCCGCCAGGGCCATCCCCTCCGGGGCGAGCAGCTCATGCCAGTCATGGCGCTCGAGGCCGGCATGCTCGGTGACCTCGCGCAGCAGCGACTCCAGGGCCAGCTCGAGCAGCGCCAGGGCGCCCTCCTCGCCGGCCATGCGACGAGCCTCGGCATGCTCGTCGTCGCCGGCGGGCACGGCCGGCAGCAGCTCGGCCTGGTACAGCAGCTGATTGGTGCGGGCTCTCGGGGTCACTTGCGCTTGTCCTCCACTTGCCACTTGCCGTCGCGGTAGCTCGCCTTCCAGCCGGTCGCCTTGCCGTTCTCCTCGGTCATCACGAACTGTTCCTTGGCCTTGCGCGAGAAGCGAATCTGGGCCGGACGCCCCTCCGGATCCTCGCTGGGGGCGTCGAGCAGGAAGCGATACTTGTCGGGCAGTTCCTCGGCATGCGCCTTGAGCTCCTGGACCAGCGGCGGACGGGTCTCGCGGTTCTTGGGGAACTTGCTCGCCGCCAGGAAGAGGCCGCTGGCCCCGTCACGCAGCACGTAATGGTCGTCGACCTTCTGGCAGGGCAGCTCCGGCATGGGAATGGGGTCGATCTTGGGCGGTGCCACCTCGCCGCTCTTGAGCAGCTTGCGGGTGTTCTTGCAGGCCTCGTTGGTGCAGCCGAAGTACTTGCCGAAGCGCCCGGACTTGAGCTGCATCTCGCTGCCGCACTTGTCGCACTCGATGGTGGGGCCGTCATAGCCCTTGATGCGGAATCGGCCCTTCTCCACCTCGTAGCCGTCACAGTCGGGGCTGTTGCCGCAGATGTGCAGCTTGCGGGTCTCGTCGATGAGATAGCTGTCCATGGCGGTGCCGCATTTCGGGCAGCGATGCTTGGCCCGCAGGGCATCGGTCTCGGCGTCCTCGTCGGCGTCAGCAGCCACGGCCTCGTCCCCGGGCAGCAGGTCGATGGTGGTCTTGCAGCGCTCCTTGGGGGGCAGGTTGTAGCCCGAGCAGCCCAGGAAGACGCCGGTGGAGGCGGTACGAATCTGCATCTTGCGACCGCAGCTGGGGCAGTCGATGTCGGTGGGCACCGGCTGATTGGGCCGCATGCCGTCCTCGCTCTCGGCCTCGGCCAGTTCCTCACGGAACTCGGCATAGAAGGCGTCGAGCAGCTCCCGCCAACGCCGCTGCCCCTCGGCCACCTCGTCGAGGCTGTCCTCCATGCGTGCCGTGAAGGAATAGTCCATCAGGTCGGGGAAGGACTCCTTGAGCCGCTCGGTGACGATGTCGCCGAGCTTCTCGGCATAGAAGCGCCGATTCTCCAGCTTGACGTAGCCGCGATCCTGAATGGTGGAGATGATCGACGCATAGGTGGAGGGCCGGCCGATGCCCTTCTTCTCCAGTTCCTTGACCAGGCTCGCCTCGGTATAGCGCGCCGGCGGCTTGGTGAAATGCTGTTGGGGGTCCAGCGCCTCCAGGCGCAGCGGCGTCCCCTCGGCCAGGTCCGGCAGCGACTGGTCCTCATCCTTGCGGCCCATGGGCTTCATGACGCGGGTGTAGCCGTCGAACTTCAGCACCCGCCCCTTGGCCTTGAGCTCGTAGCCGTCGGCGGCCACGGTCAGGGTGGTGGAAAGGTATTCGGCGGGCGTCATCTGACAGGCCACGAACTGCCGCCAGATCAGCTCGTAGAGGCGCTCGGCATCACGCTCCATGCCGGCCAGGTCGGTGGCGCGGCGCGTCACCTCGGAGGGGCGGATCGCCTCGTGGGCCTCCTGGGCACCCTCCTTGCTCGTGTAGCGATTCGGGGCCTCCGGCAGGTAGCGTGCCCCGTACTCGTCGCCGATGAAGTCACGCACGGTCTCCACCGCCTCCCGGGAGAGATTGGTGGAATCCGTCCGCATGTAGGTGATGTAGCCGGCCTCGTAGAGCCGCTGGGCCAGGGTCATGGTCTTCTTCACCGAGAACCCCAGCCGGCCGCTGGCGGCCTGCTGCAGGGTCGAGGTGATGAAGGGAGCGTTCGGCTTGGAACGCGTCGGCTTGTCCTCTCGCGAGGTGATCGCCAGGGACGCCTTCCTCAGGCCCTCGATGCGGTCGAGGGTCTCCGCCTCCGAGGTCGGCCTGAAGGCCTGGCCGTCCTGGCGGGTGAGCTCGAAGCGGACCGGCGCGGCCGCGGCATCCTCGGCCGGCCGCAGGTCGGCATGCACGTCCCAGAATTCCTCCGGCACGAAGGCGCGGATCTCGCGCTCGCGCTCGACGATCAGGCGCATGGCCACCGACTGGACGCGGCCGGCGGACAGCCCGCGGGCGATCTTGGCCCACAGCAGCGGCGAGAGCATGAAGCCCACCACCCGATCCAGGAAGCGCCGGGCCTGCTGGGCCTCGACCCGCGGCATGTTGAGCTGGCCGGGATGGTCGAAGGCCTCGTGGATGGCGTTCTTGGTGATCTCGTTGAACACCACCCGACGATAGCGGGACTCGTCGCCCCCGATGGTCTCGCGCAGGTGCCAGGCGATGGCCTCCCCCTCGCGATCGAGGTCGGTGGCGAGATAGACGGCATCGGCCTTGTCGGCCAGCTTCTTGAGCTCGGCGACCACCTTCTCCTTGCCGGGCAGGATCTCGTAGTGGGCCTCCCAGCCATGTTCGGGGTCGATGCCCATGCGCCGGATGAGCTGTTCGTGCGCCTTGCGCTTGCGATACTCGGCCTTCTCCTCGGGGGACATCTTGCGGGTCGCCGCGGCCTGCCGGGCACGCTCCTTGGGGTCCGAGGCCGCCTTGCCCGAGCCGCTGGTCGGCAGGTCACGAATGTGCCCCACACTCGACTTCACGATGAACTCGTTGCCGAGGTACTTGTTGATCGTCTTGGCCTTGGCAGGCGACTCGACGATGACCAGTGACTTGCCCATAGTGCTCCAAAATGCTGTAGGCGCGGACGACTCGGCCGCGCCGGACGGTAATCGGCCACCCTCTTTCGGGTGAAAAATGCGCTTACCCTACCCCAGCACCGGCCGACACGCCAGTCGGGCCGACGCCGGGCCTTTGACCCTAGACCGCCGTCCGGGGCCCGGCAAGGGCCGGCCCTCAACCAGGCGCCCCCGCCGGCGAACCGGCGGGGGCGCGAGTCTTCAGGCGACGCCCATGACCGTCAGTCGTCGGCCTTGGACGGGGTGCGACGGCGGGGCGACGCCTTGCGCGAGCGCCCTCGCCGGTTCGCCGGCTTGGTCGTGGCGGGTTCCGGCACCGCTCCAGGCGCCTCGGAGGCAGACGCCGGAGGCGCACTGCCTCCCGTGTCCGAAGCAGGAGCCCCCGTGGGCGAGTCGGTGGTCGCGGGCTTGGAATGCTCGAACAGTGCCCGGATGCGCTCGAAGCGCTGGGCGGCATGCTCGCTCAACTCGCCACTCGCCGCGAGCACATGCTCGATATGCTCGAGGTGGGCATCGATCGCCTCGGCGTCCAGCCCCTCCAGCAGATGCGGGATCGCCGCCAGGGCCGCCTCGGGATCGTTCTCGAGGATGAAGAACTGCTCGCGCACCAGATGCTTGAAGTCCGCCAGGGTGATATCCGGCTCGAGCTCGGCACGGGACGCCCGCAGGCGCTGGAAGTTGCGGCCATCGGTGGCCGGCGCGCCCCCCAGCACATGGATCACCGAACGCATCACCGCCTCGTGACTACCGCCCTCGGCCACCTTGGCGCGGATCTCCTCACGGCGCCGCGCCACGAAGCGGCGGTGCTCGGGCTCGGCCCCCGGGCGACGACGGTGCGCATGGGCGTCGCCGCCGAGTCCCACCAGCGCCTGCAGCAGGGGCTGGCCATAGACGTCCAGGAAGAGCCGCTCGGTGCTGCGGTCACGCAACTCCCGCCAGGCGTCGAGCCCGTGGGAGATCTGGCTGGACGCCACCCTCTCCAGGGCACGGAACACGTTGTCCTCGCCGACCGCATGGCGATCCTCACGCACCATGTCGGCCAGCACGGGGACCGGCACCATCAGCGGATTGCGGTCGGAGAGCAGTCGATACCCCATGCGATTGGGATGCATCAGACGCATCCAGTGGGCGGATTCCGGCGTGGCCAGCGCCCTCACCCAGGGCTGCAGGAACCGCCGATACAGGCCGAGGTTGATCTCGGAGATCCGGGCCACGGTGGCGAAGCGGCGATCGTCGTCGGGACGGTGCTGGATCTCGCGATCGAGCTCCTCCACGCTGCGTGGCTGGAACTCGAGCAGGTAGTCCCGCTCGATCAGCTCCGCGTCGGGACGATCCTCGGCCCGGGAGATCGTGGTCTCGTAGAGACCCGGCGGCAGGACATCGATGTAGTCCATGTTCGCGGTGAACTCGGCATGTTCCTTGCGGGACACGCTGCCCGAGACGAAGATCCCCAGGTGGCCGGTCGTGTCGTGCACGCAGTACACGATGGTCTGCTCGTTGGCGATGACGTCATCGGTGTCTTCGTAGAGGTCGCGCACCCAGCCCAGGGCCTGGGGCGGCGGGGTGATGTCGTCGCCCCGGGAGCAGAACACCACCACCGGCGAGCGCAGGTTGCGCAGGTCGATGCGACGACCGTCGGCGGTCACCAGTTGAGCCGTGGATAGCCGGTTGCCGACGAAGAGATTGTCGACGATGTACTGGATCTCCTGGCCGCCGAGCACCACATGGCCGCCCCACCAGCGCTCGAAGTCCAGGTAGCGGCGCGCCTCGGTGTCGACCCTGGAATAGAGGGCGTACTGCTTGTCCCACCAGGTATTGGCGGGATTGAGCCGTTCGAAGTTCTGGACCAGCCAGGCGCCGTCGAAGAGTCCCGCCCCCAGATCGCTGAGCAACGAGGTCATCCAGGTTCCTCCGGACATCCCGCCGGTATAGCGCATGGGCGCGTAGCCCCGTTCACCGGCCCAGTAGGAAAGCGGGGCACCGGCGATCAGGATGGGGCCGAAGACGTCCGGCTCCAGGGCGGCGGCCATCATGATCTGCCAGCCGGCCTGACAGTTGCCCACCACCATGGGTTTCTCGGCGGTGTCCGGATGCAGGGAGATGACATGGCGCAGGAAGGCGACCTCCGCCTCGACCACGTCCTCGACGGTCTGGCCCGGCTCGGGATAGGGCAGGAAACCGATGAAGTAGCAGGGATGACCGGCACGCAAGGCCACGCCGATCTCGCTGTCCGGCTTGAAGCCCCCGATGCCGGGGCCATGGCCGGCCCGCGGATCGACCACCACGAAGGGGCGCATCAGCGGATCGGTCTCGACGCCGTCGGGCGGCAGGATTCGCATCAGTTCATAGTTGACCGGACGCGAGAGCTCGCGTCCGTCGATCACGACCTCGGACTCGAAGCCGAGCACGTTGGGCTTGGTCTGCTCGATGTGTTCCAGATACTGGTTGCCGCGTTGCCGCATGACATCCAGGTAGAGGGTGCTGCGCTCCACCGCGTCGCGCCAGTAGTCGAAGGCGGCACGGCCGAAGCCGAAGGGGTCCAGCCAGGACAGGGCGGCGGGCGACAGACTCGGCATCAGGGGATTCATGTCGTTGACTCCATGGGTAGCCATGGTGGATGGCGAAGGCGAGACGCCTCGCGGGATCGACTTTGCTGCAATGCAATATAACCCAGAATCGGGACGTCCGCGAGACCTCACCCCGATCAGTCCCCCGGGGTCCGCCGGCCCGGGGCGGCAGCCAGCAGCTCGGCGAGGGCATGACCGGCGCGGGCACGGACGTCCTCGGGACGCCTGCCCCAGGCCACGAACCTCGACTCACCGCCGTCCCCGGCGTGATCGAGGCGCCGCCCGGGACCTCCGGCAAGCCGCGCCCCACGCGGCAGGCTCAGCCGCCACAATCGGGCATGCCCGCCGGCCTCGAGGGCCGACTGACGCACGCGCAGTCGCTCTCCCTGCAGGAGTCGCAACTGCTCGGCGAGCGGGTCCAGCCCGGTCAGGGTCTCGTCGAGCGCCTCCTCGCCACTGAGGCCCGGCGCCAGGGAAACGAAGCCCAGCTCGTTCCCTCCGGCCTCGAAGCAGGCTTCCACGAGCCCCGTCAGGCCCAGGGCGCCGACTCCTCGGGCAGCCAGCTTCCCCAGGTAGCGCGTTCGCTCGGAGGTCAACCACGGCAAGGGGGCCTGGGACGACTGCTCGGAGAGACGCTGACGGGGCGGCAGGTAGCGCACCTGTCCCTGGTGATCGGCGAGGAGCGACAGCCGTACCCGCGGCCCCCCCGACGAGCCCATGCCGGCCAGCGGCAGGCCGGCCTCGCGCATCAGCGCCGACATCGCCCGGGCATCGGTCATGGCGGCCAGCAGGCGGGGTTCGACACCGAGAAAGCGGATCCCCGCCTGTCGGCACCGCTCGGCGAGCGGCACCTGCTGCGCCGGTGCCAGCTCCCCCGCGTGCACGGCGTCGCAGCCGAGCTCCCGGGCACGGTGGCATGCCCGATCGGAAGGCCCCTGGTGGCGGAGGCTGGCGATCCCCAGCTCCTCGCCGGCCTGGCACAGGCGCAGGGCCCCGGCGCCGGCCCCGAGGACCAGCATCCGGGTCACCGGATAGGAAGGGTGCGACATCAGAGATCTCCGAATGGCTAGAGGAAACGAGGCGGTGCTAGCATGACGCCGAGGCCCGCCGGACGCCACGGCGCCGATCCAACGGACGATCCATGACCACGCCCAAGCTGCTCAACCGCCTGACCTTCCGACAACTTCAGGTATTCCGTACCGTCTACGAGCGCCAGTCCTTCTCCCGGGCGGCCGAAGCGCTGGGGCTGACGCAACCGGCGGTCAGCGCCCAGATCCGCCAGCTCGAGCAGGCGCTCGGCCATCCGCTGTTCAAGTATGCCGGCCGCACCCTGCATGCCCTTCCCGCCGCGGATGCCCTGGCCGCCTCCGCCCGGGCGATCTTCGGCCAGGTGTCCCGTCTGCAGATGAGCCTCTCGGACCTGGACGGCACCATTACCGGAGAACTCAACCTGGCCGCGGTCTCCACGGCCCAGTACGTGGTTCCCCACCTGCTGGCTCGGTTCCGCGCCCACTACCCCAATGTCCAGCTGCGCCTGAGGGTCTGCAACCGCAGCCAGGCCCTCGAGCGGCTCGCCGAGCGACGCGACGACCTGGTGATCATGGCGCGGGTGCCGCAGGACGACGACCTGGTGTTCATGCCCATCCTCGACAACGAGATGATCCCGGTGGTCTGGCCGGGTCACCCGCTGCTCGAGGCGACGAGCCCCACCCTGGCGGACTTCGCGCACCATTATGTGCTGATGCGGGAACCCGGCTCCGGGGTGCGTGGTGCCCTGGAAGAGCTGGCCGCCGAGGAGGGCGTGGCGCTGGACCACGCCATCGAGATGGGCACCAACGAGGCGGTCAAGCAGGGGGTGATGGCCCAGCTCGGCGTGGCCGTGCTCCCCCGCCTGGCGGTGCGCCTGGAGCTCGAGGCCGGCTTGCTGGCCCCGCTGGAGCTGCCGGGCTTCCCGCTGAGGCACTCATGGTGCACCGTCTATCATCGCGAACGCTTCCCGACCCCGGTCACCGAGCTCTTCCTGCGCTTCGTGCGTCAACACCTGGACGAACTTCACGCACACTTCGCCGCGGATCCCGCCCCCTTGCCCAGCCATGGCGTGGCCTGCCTGCCCGACGCCACGCCCTGACCACCCTCGCCTGTCCAGCCCGACGGCGAGTGTGGTACCTTAACCGGCTAGATTCGAGACCGGCCCGGCGAGCGGCCGCCGAGTGAAGAGGCTCCCAGCTCATGAGCGACAACAACAGCAAGCATGTGTCCAGCGGCGAGAAGTACCGCAACGAACACGGCGCGACGGCCATCAAGGATGGCATGAAGCAGCGCGGCCGGGTGGAGGAGAGCCCGGCCCTGGGTCGCAAGCCCAAGTGGCTGCGCGCCCAGATCCCCGGCGGCCAGCGCTTCGACGCGGTGAAGAAGAACGTGGCCCAGCATCGACTGAGCACCGTCTGTGCCGAGTCCCACTGCCCCAACATGGGCGAATGCTGGAGCAACGGTACCGCCACCATCATGCTGATGGGCTCGGTGTGTACCCGGGCATGCCGCTTCTGCGCCGTGGACACCGGCAATCCCAAGGGGTGGCTGGATCCCGAGGAACCGCAGAACACCGCCAAGTCGGTGGAACTCATGGGGCTGCGCTACGTGGTGCTGACCTCGGTGGACCGCGACGACCTGCCCGATGGCGGCGCGCGCCACTACGCCGAGTGCATTCAGGCCATCAAGGCCCGCACCCCCGAGGTGGCGGTGGAGGCCCTGACCCCGGACTTCGACGGCGCCCCGACCGCCATCGAGCGGGTCGTCGATTCCGGCCTGGAGGTCTTCGCCCAGAACGTCGAGACGGTGGAACGCCTGACCCGTCGGGTCCGCGATCCCCGCGCCGGCTACCGCAAGACCCTCGACGTGCTGGCCCATGCCAAGCGGCACCGCCCCGACGTCCTCACCAAGACCAGCCTGATGCTGGGCCTCGGCGAGACCGAGGAGGAGATCCTCGCCACCTTCGACGACCTGCGGGCGATCGGCGTCGACATCGTCACCCTGGGCCAGTACCTCCGCCCGACCCGCAACCACCTTCCGGTGGAGCGCTGGGTCACCCCGGAGGAGTTCGAGCGCTACCGCCAGCTCGGCCTGGAGAAGGGCTTCATGGAGGTGCCCTCCGGTCCCCTGGTCCGCTCCAGCTATCGGGCCGATCGGGTCTTCGAGAACAACAACCTGGGCCTGGAGCTCGCCTCCCCGGCCGAGGTGCCGGGGCAGCAGGCCGCCGACCCCAACATCATCCCCACCCGCAGCGTGGGGTGAAAGCGGCCAAGCTGCCAAGCCGAGGTTCAAGGAGAAAGCAAAAAGTAGCAAGGGAACCCTGGTTGAGCCCTTCCTGTCGATAGAGAGCCCCGCTGGCGAATGCCGGCGGGGCTTTCTTGTCACTTTCTACTCTTCACTTTCGACTTGTCACTTGCCACTCGGCGCTGTCAGCTCGGATCCTGCCGCGGCTCGTCGACCAGCTCCCGCCCCAGCTCCCTGGCCAGGCATTCGGCCAGCCGGGTGGCCACCGCCTCCCGGGGCGGCGCCTCGTTGATCAGGTCGACCAGCCGCGTCATGGCCATGCCGGCATAGCCGCACGGGTTGATCCGGTCGAAGGGCGAGAGATCGGCGTCGACGTTGAGCGCGATGCCGTGGAAACTGGCGCCGCGCCGGATACGCAGCCCCAGGGAGGCGATCTTGGCCTCGCCCACGTATACGCCGGGGGCATCCGGTCGGGCCCGGGCCTCGATGTCGTATTCGGCGAGCAGGGCGATGGCGGCATCCTCCAGCGCACTGACCAGGGCGCGTACGCCGAGACGCGCTCGGCGAACGTCGAGCAGGGGGTACAACACCACCTGGCCGGGACCGTGGTAGGTCACCTGACCGCCCCGGTCGGTCTGGACCACCGGAATGTCACCGGGCATCAGCAGATGCTCGGGCTTGCCGGCACGCCCCTGGGTGAACACCGGGTCATGCTCGACCAGCCACAGCTGATCCGGGGTGTCGCCGTCGCGGGTATCGGTGAGATCGCGCATGGCCCGCCACACGGGCTCGTAGGGTCGCCGCCCCAGGCGATGCAGTCGAAGGGGCTCCACCTCAGACCACCATGTGCACGCGACCGCTGGCCTTGAGTTCGGCGAACAGGGCCGCGAGCTGGGCCTCGCCGGTGGCGCGCAGCGTCAGGCGGACCGACTGGAAGCGGCCATTGCGGCTGGGCACCACCTGGATACCTTGCGGATCGAAGGCGGGATCGTGACGCGATACCACCTGGCACACCATGGCGGTGAAATCCTCGCTGGCATCGCCCACGACCTTGATCGGATAGTCGCAGGGGAAAGTGATCTTGGGCGGCTTGCCATCGCCGCGGCCGGCACTGGGCCGGCGCAGGTCACGCAGGGTCTTGTCGCTCATCCCTCACCCATCTGGAAGCATATACCTCCATTCTACGCGACCGGCGCCGGGCCACCAAGGCAGCGGGACGTCACTCGAACAGGCCGCCCAGCAGGTTGGTGAAGAAGCGCTGGATCTTGTCGAACAGCCGCTTGAAGAAGCCGCCCTCCTCGATGGCCTCCAGCGCCAGCAGCGGGCGCTCGCCGACCACTTCGTCCCCCAGGCGGACCTGCATTCGCCCGACCTGCTCGCCGGCGGCGATGGGGGCGGTGAGATCGGCGCGGATGTCGAGCTTGGCGGTGAGCTCCTGCTGACGGTCCCGCGGCACGGTCATGAACACCTCGCGATCCACGCCGACCCGGAGCTCGTTCTTGTCGCCGCCCCAGACGCGCGGACGGTTCAGCACGGCCCCCTGGTCGTAGAGCTTGAGGGTCTCGTAGTAGCGAAAGCCGTAGCTCAGCAGCTTCTGGGTTTCCTGGGCCCGGGCCTCCTCGGAGCCGGTGCCCATGACCACCGAGATCAGGCGCATGTCGTCGCGCTCGGCGGAAGCGACCAGGCAATAGCCGGCGTCCTCGGTCCAGCCGGTCTTGAGGCCATCCACGCTGGCGTCGCGCCACAGCAGGCGGTTGCGGTTGGGCTGCTCGATGCCGGCGTAGGTGAAGTGCTTCTGCTCGTAGATCCGATAGTGCTCGGGATAGTCCTCAATGATGTGCCGAGACAGCAGCGCCAGGTCCCGGGCCGTGGAATAGTGATTCTCGTCGGGCAATCCGGTGGGGTTGACGAAGTGCGTGTTGGCCATGCCCAGGCGAGCGGCATGCTGGTTCATGATGTCGGCGAAGGGCCCGGTACCGCCGGCCAGGTACTCGGCCATGGCGACGCTGGCGTCATTGCCCGAGACGATGACGATGCCACGCAGCAGCTCGCTGACCGGCACCTGCTCGCCGACCTCGATGAACATCTTCGACCCCCCGGTGCGCCAGGCCTTCTCGCTGACCGGCACCAGGTCGTCCGGCGCGATATTGCCGCTGTTGAGCTCGCGCTCGACCAGGTAGGCGGTCATCAGCTTGGTCAGGCTGGCCGGCGGCAGTCGCTCGTCGGGATTGTGCTGTGCCAGGACTCGCCCGCTGTGGGCATCCATCAGGATCCAGGAGCTGGCGGCCAGCCGTGGGGGGGCCGGAATCATGCTCTGGGCCTGGGGCCCCTGGGGTTGAGGTGTCTGGGCCAGGACAGGGGTCGCGACCAGCGACAGGCAGAGCATCAGGACCGGCAGCAGCCGGCGGAATCGAAGCGAACGCAGCACTTTCATGGAGGCTAGTCTCTCGGGGTACATCGGGGATTCAGCAAACTCGCCAGGGCACCGTCTCACTCGGCACCCTCGACGACGAAGGCCTCGTCGAAGCCGGCACGGCGCAGTTCGCCGCGCACCGGATCGACCTGATCACGGCTCGCCAGCGGGCCCACCTGGACGCGGTACAGGCCGGCCTCGCCGGTCACCCGGACCGGGCGGGTCAGCGACGCCTGCAGCCGGGCCCGCAGAACGCCGGCGCGCTCGGCGGATCCCAGTGCCGCCACCTGCAGATAGACGGCACCGGGATCGACCGGAGGCGGCGAGGCGGGTTCGGCGCCGGAGGAGGCGACCTCGGCGGCGGACGAGGACGCGACCGCTTCCGGCCGTCGCCGCTCGGCCAGCCAGGCCTCGGGGTCGATGGCCTCGACCCGCACCCGGCCGGTGCCGCTCTCCAGGAGCCCCAGTCGCGCCGCGGCGGCGTAGGAGAGATCGATCTCCCGCTCGCTGTGGAAGGGCCCGCGATCGTTGACTCGCACGATCACCGAACGGCCGTTGTCGAGATGGGTGACTCGGGCGTAGGTCGGCAGGGGCAGGTTGCGATGGGCGGCGCTCATCTTGTACATGTCGTAGATCTCGCCGTTGGAGGTCGCATAGCCGTGGAACTTCCTGCCGTACCAGGAGGCGATGCCGCGGCGATCGTAACCGCTGGCATCGTCGAGCACATGGTAGGTCTTGCCCCACACCTGGTAGGTCGGGCGATTCCCCGCCCGGGAGGGGGGTTCCACGCGCGGCACGGCGTCGGGCACCCGGCTGACGTCCGGGGGTTCTTCGGGATAGGCATCGCTGCTCAGCGCATAGCGCTCCCCTTCCCCGCCGCCGGCCGCGTCGTCGCCATCGGTCGTGGCAGGGGGAACGCCCCCGCCGCCGGCGCAGCCGGCCAGCCAGAGCATCGCCAGTAGCCAGATCCACCAGGGTCTCATGGGCGCTCCTCCGGGGCGGTGTCGATCGAGGTGAGCCAGTCGGGGCCCTGGCCGCGCGCCGTGGCGATGGCCTCGGCGAGCTCGGTGACGGCCATCGCGTACAGATAGCTGTGGTTGTAGCGGGTAATGGCGTAGAAGTTGTCGCGGCCGAGCCGATAGCGGATGGCCCCGTCGGCGAGCTCGAGGGCCAGCGGCATCACCCGGGTATCCGCCGGCAGCTCGGCGCGTGGCACGATCCCGGCATCGTGCAGGTCGGATACCGTCAGGCGCGGGGGACGCGCCTCGTTGAAGGCGATACCGCCGGGCGGCGTGGCCGGCCCCTTGGCCTCGTGATAGATCGGCGCGCCGGGAGCCCAGCGATGCTCGGCGAGGTAGTGGGCGATGCTGCCGATGGCGTCCACCGGATCGGTCCAGAGGTTACGGCGACCATCGCCGTCGAAGTCCACGGCATAGGCGCGATAGCTGGTGGGGATGAACTGCGGGTAGCCCATGGCGCCGGCATAGGACCCCTCCAGGTTCTCCGGCGCCATCCCCTGCGCGAAGGCGATCTCCAGGAAGGCGGCCAGTTCGCCGCGAAAGAACTCGCCGCGGCGGGGGTGATGGAAGGCCAGGGTCGACAGCGAATCGAGCACCCGATGATCGCCGGTCACCTCGCCATAGCGGGTCTCGACCCCCAGGATGGCGGCGATGATCTCGGCGGGCACGCCGTACTCCGCCTCGGCCCGGGCGAAGGCATCCCCATGGGTCTCGATGAAGGCCGCCCCCTGGGCGATGCGTTCCTCCCCCAGGAAGATGTCGCGGTACTCGTGCCAGACCAGGCGATGCTCGGCGGCCCCGGACATGGCATCGAGCACCTCCTGCCGGAACTCGGCCCGAGTCAGGGCCTGTTCCAGCCAGTCGCGGTCGACCCCACGGCCGGCGACGTCATCGACCAGGGCCTTGACGTCGCCGTGTCTCGGATCGAAATCCGCCGCCGGGCAGGCGGCCGAGGCCAGGGCCAGCAGCCCGCCCAGTACCAGGGCTCGTGTCCGGCGTCCCTGAGTCGTCACCGTCATCCCGTTCTCTCCCTGAGCCATCTTGCCTGCTCGCTAACGGGGGAGCAGGCGGCGGTGCGAATGGATGGCCATGAGAATACCGAAACCGGCCAGCAAGGTCACGCTGGAGGTGCCGCCATAGCTGACCAGGGGCAACGGCACCCCGACCACCGGCAGGATGCCGCTGACCATCCCCACGTTGACGAACACGTAGATGAAGAAGGTCAGGATGATGCTGCCGGCGAGCAGCCGCCCGAAGGTCTCCTGAGCGGCACCGGCCAGCCACAGGCCGCGGCAGACGATCAGCAGGTAGAGCGCCAGGAACGCCAGCATCCCCACCAGGCCGAATTCCTCGCCGAGCACGGCGACGATGAAGTCGGTGTGGCGCTCGGGCAGGAACTCCAGCTGGGACTGGGTCCCCTGCAGCCAGCCCTTGCCCCACAGCCCGCCGCTGCCGATGGCGGTGGTCGACTGGATGATGTTCCAGCCCGCCCCCAGGGGATCGCTCTCCGGGTCGAGGAAGGTCAGCACGCGCTGGCGCTGGTAGTCGTGCATGTTCATCCACAGCAGCGGCAAGGCCGAGGCCGCCAACGCCCCGAGCAGCAGGATGATCCGCCAGGAAAGCCCGGCCAGCAGGATCACGAAGACCGCGGCCATGGCCACCAGCAGCGAGGTGCCGAGGTCGGGCTGGCGGGCGATGAGCAGCACCGGCGCCCCGATCAGCACCGCGCAGACCCCGAGATCACGCCAGCGAGGCGGCAATTCCCGCCGGCACAGCCAGGCCGACACCATCATCGGCACGGCCAGCTTCATCATCTCCGACGGCTGGAAGCGCACCACCCCCGGGATCACCAGCCAGCGCTGGGCGCCCATGCCCATGTCGCCCATCACCTCCACCGCCACCAGCATGGCCAGGCCGACCAGGTAGGCCGGCAACGCCCAGCGCAGCAGGGTCGCGGGGGAGAACTGGGCGATGATCAGCATGCCGGTCAGGGCGACCCCGAAGCGCACCCCCTGCGCGATCACCACCTCGAGGCGCTGGCCGCTGGCGCTGTAGAGCACCACCAGGCCGGAGAGCATCAGGACCAGCAGCATGGCCAGCAGCCAGGGATCCAGATGGATGCGCTCCCACAGGCTGCGCTTGCGAGAGATGCCGCTCTGGGGCGGCTTGACCGGGTAGGCCCGCCGGCCGGGCACGAGATCGATCATCGGCATCCTAGCCGCCCTCCTCCTCGGACGCGTCTTGCCGGGCCGCGAGCGCCTCGCCGTCCTGGCGCTCCAGCAGCCAGAAGTCGGTCATGGCCCGCGCCAGGCCGGCCGTCTGGCTGCTGCCGCCCCCGGCGTTCTCGACGATCACCGAGACGGCGATCTGGGGATTGTCCACCGGCGCGAAGGCCATGAAGAGGGCGTGGTCGCGCAGCCGCTCCTGGAGCTCCTCGGCGTCGTATTTCTCGTCCTGCCCGAGGGAGAACACCTGGGCGGTGCCGGACTTGCCGGCCATGCGGTACTCGAGTCCCGCGCCCGACCGCCGGGCGGTCCCCTCGCGACCGGAGAGCACCTTCTCCATGCCCGAATAGACGCGCTCCCACCACACGGGATTGTCCAGCTCGATATCCGGCGGCGTGTCGGGCAGCTCGGTGGGCACCGGGGCGTCCCCGATCTCCAGCGCCAGCCGCGGCTGCACCCAGTCGCCTCGATTGGCCAGCACGGCCGTGGCGGTGGCGAGCTGCAGCGGGGTGATCTGCAGGTAGCCCTGCCCGATGCCCACCGAGAGCGTCTCGCCGGGATACCAGGGCTGGTTGAAACGCGCCCGCTTCCAGTCCCGGGACGGCAGCAGGGCCGAACTCTCGCCGGCGACATCGGCGGCCACCCGCTGACCGAAGCCGAAGCGTGACAGGCTGTCATGGATCCGGTCGATGCCCAGGTCATGGGCCAGCGAGTAGAAGTAGGTGTTGTTGGACACCGCCAGCGCCCGCTCCAGGTCCACGCGGCCGTGCCCCCAGCGCAGCCAGTTGCGGTAGCGGCGCGAATCGTTGGGCAGTTGATAGTAGCCGGGATCGTAGATCACCTCGTCGGGGGTGATCTCGCCCTCCTTGAGGCCGGTGATCGCCATGAACGGCTTGATCGTCGAGCCCGCGGGATAGCTGCCGCGGATGGCGCGGTTGAACAGCGGCAGGTCGATGTCATCCTGCAGCGCCCGGTAGGATGCCACGTCGATCCCGGTGACGAACTGATTGGTGTCGAAGCCGGGCACCGAGGCCATCGCCAGGATCTCGCCGGTCTGGGGAGCGACCGCCACGATCGCGCCGCGTCGCCCGTCGAGCAGCTCCACGGCCAGGCGCTGCAGCTCGTGATCCAGGGTCAGGGTCAGGGTCTCGCCGGGGATCGGGTCGGTGCGCCCCAGCTCGCGCAGCACCCGCCCCCGGGCATTGGTCTCCACCTTGCGCAGGCCGGCCTGGCCGTGCAGGACGTCCTCGTAGAACCGCTCCACCCCGGTCTTGCCGATGAAGTGCGTCCCGGCATAGTCGCCGGCGTCCAGGTCCTCGAGCTCCTCGGCGTTGATCCGGCCGACATAGCCGAGCACATGGGACATCACCTCGGCGTCGGGGTAGTAGCGCAGCAACTGGGCCTGCACCTCGACCCCCGGCAGCCGGTGGCGATTCACCGCCAGCCGGGCGATCTGCTCCTCGTCGAGGTCGCTCATCAGCAGCGCCGGCTGGAAGGGGCGCTGACGCTGCCGGGAACGCTCGCGGAAGGCCTGCTGCTTGTCCTCGGGCAACTCGAGGAGCTCCACGAGCAAGGCCAGCGTCTCGTCCAGGTCATCGACCCGTTCGCGCACCAGGGTCAGGTTGTAGGTCGGCCGGTTCTCGGCCAGCAACACCCCGTTGCGGTCATAGATCAGCCCCCGGGTCGGGGGCAGCGGCTCCACGCGGACCCGGTTCTTCTCGGACCGGGTGCTGTAGACCTCGTGCTGGACGATCTGCAGGTAGGCCAGGCGGCCCGCCAGCAGCCCGGTCAGAGCCAGGACCACGACGATCGCCAGCAAGGCGCGCAGGCGGAAGACGCGAAGCTCCTGTTCGGGGTTCTTCAGGGTGTCGCGGGGCGGACGCATGCTAGGCGATGACCTCGAGCGCTCAGCGATGGTAGGGGTGGCCGACCATCAGGGTCCAGGCCCGGTAGAGCTGTTCGGCAAGCAGGATGCGCACCAGGGGGTGCGGCAGGGTCAGCGGCGACAGCGACCAGTGCTGGTCGGCGCTCGCCGACAGGCTCGGGTCCAGGCCATCGGGGCCGCCGACCGGCAGGGCCACGTCGCGCCCTTCCAGTCGCCAGTCTTCGGCCTGGCGGGCCAGCTGCTCGGTGCTCCAGGCCTTGCCGCCCACTTCCAGGGCCACCAGGTGCTCGTCGCCCCTGAGGCGGGCCCGGATGCGCTCGGCCTCCTGGCTCACCGCCCGTCGGGTGTCGGCGTTCTTGCCTCGCGCCCCGGGCGCGATCTCCTCGACCTCCAGGGGGAAGTCCCGGGGCAGGCGCTTGCGATACTCCTCCACGCCCCGGGTCACCCAGTCCGGCATCCGGGTGCCGACGGCCAGCAGCCGGACCCTCATGAGGCGCCGTGCGCCTCTTCCTCCAGGGCGACGCCGTCGGTGGGCAGGTCCGCCCACAGCCGCTCCAGGTCGTAGAGCTCCCGGGTCTCGGGCAGCATGATATGGACAACCAGATCGCCCAGGTCCACCAGCACCCAGTCGGCGCCGGCCTCTCCCTCGACCCCCAGCGGCGGCACGCCCTGCTCCTTGGCCGCCTGGATCACCTTGTCGGACAGCGCCGCCAGATGGCGATTGGAGGTGCCGCTGGCCACCACCATCAGGTCGGTCACGCTGGTCAGCCGGGACACGTCCAGGACGGCGATGTCCCGGGCCTTGAGCTCCTCCAGTGCGTCCAGCACCAGAGTCTTGAGTGCGTCGATGTGCATACCCTTCGTATCAGCCCCTCTCAGCGGGAAGTGGTCATAGTCCTATTGTACCGACTCGAGAGCGGGCTGGCAGTGTCCGGCGACACCTATTGACGATAGAGGCCGTGATCGAGGATCCGGGCCTCCACCGCCTCGGGCAGCAGATAGCGCACGCTCCGGCCCTCGGCCAGGCGGCGGCGCAACTCGGTGGCCGAGATCGCCATGCGCGACGGCAGGCGCAGGCGCAGCAGCCCCCCGGAGGGCGCGGCCATCAAGGCCGCCACGGCATCGACCTCCCGCCCCGCCACCAGGGCGGCCAGGGCGTCGGGCAGCGGCGCCTCGTGATCCGGCCGATCGATCACCACCAGATGGGCCAGCTCGAACAGCCGCGAAGGAGCATGCCACTCGGCCAGGCGCAGGAAGGCATCATGGCCGAGCGCCATCACCAGCCTGGCCTCGGGGCCGTATTCCCGGCGCAGCTCGGCCAGGGTGTCGGCGCTGTAGGAGGGGCCGTCGCGACGCAGCTCTCGGGGGTCGGCGACCAGTCCCGGGGTATCGCCGATGCCCAGGCGCAGCAGGGTCAGGCGCTCCTCGGGAGTGACCCGGGGCTCGCCACGCAGCGGCGGCTTGGCGGCCGGAATCATGTGGACCCGGTCGAGCCCCAGGGCCTCGTGAAGCTCCACGGCACTGCGCAGATGCCCCAGGTGGACGGGATCGAAGGTGCCGCCCAGCATGGCGACACGGGGCGCGCTCGAGGTCTCGCTCACCGGCGGATCTGCCCGTCGCCGAGCACCACGTACTTGCGGGTGGTCAGCCCCTCCAGCCCCACCGGCCCTCGGACATGCAGGCGGTCGGTGGAGATGCCGATCTCGGCGCCCAGCCCGTACTCGAAGCCGTCGGCGAAGCGGGTGGAGGCGTTGACCATCACCGAGCTGGAGTCGACCTCGGCCAGGAAGCGTCGCGCCAGGCCGTAGTGCTCGGTGACGATGGCGTCGGTGTGCCGCGAGCTGTACCGCTCGATATGCGCCATGGCGGCGTCGATGCCGTCGACCACGCGGAGCGCCAGCACCGGCGCCAGGTACTCCGCCGCCCAGTCCGCCTCCGTGGCGACGGCGATGTCGGGCAGGATCGTCCGGGTACGCTCGCAGCCGCGCAGCTCGACGCCATGCGCCGCGTAGGCCTCGGCCAGCCGGGGCAACAGGGACTCGGCGACGGGCGCGTCCACCAGCAGCGTTTCCATGGTGTTGCAGGTGCCGTAGCGTTGGGTCTTGGCGTTGACGGCGATGGCCAGGGCCTTGTCCGGGTCGGCGGTGGCATCCAGGTAGACATGACAGACGCCGTCGAGGTGCTTGATCACCGGCACGCTGGCGTCGCGGCTGATCCGCTCGATCAGCGACTTGCCACCGCGCGGGATGATCACGTCCACGTACTCCGGCATGTCGATCAGTCGCCCCACGGCAGCACGATCGGTGGTCGCCACGACCTGGACGGCGCCCTCGGGCAGGCCGGCTCGCTCGAGGCCGGCCCGGATGCAGGCGGCGATGGCCGCATTCGACTCGCGCGCCTCGGAGCCGCCCCGCAGGACGGCCGCATTGCCGGACTTGAGGCACAGGCTGGCCGCTTCCATGGTGACGTTGGGCCGCGATTCGTAGATGATGCCGATCACGCCCAGCGGCACACGCATCTGGCCGACCTGAATGCCGCTCGGCCGTGAGCGCAGGCCATCGATCTCGCCCACGGGGTCGGGCAGGGCCGCGACCTGGTGCAGGCCTTCGATCATGGCGTCCAGGCGAGCGTCGTCCAGCGCCAGGCGATCGAGCAGCGCGGCGTCGAGACCGCCCGCGCGGCCACGCTCCAGGTCCTTGGCATTGGCCGCCAGCACCTCGCCGCGCGCCTGGTCGAGGTGCGCCGCCATGGCCAGCAGGGCGGCGTTCTTGGCCGCGGTATCGACACGCCGCATGCGGCCGGCGGCGGCCCGGGCCTGCTCGCCCAGGCGCACCATGTAGGCGTCGACGTCGGCGATTTCGTGTTCGGAGTGGGAGGCGTGAGCTGTCATGCCGTAGAGTGTCTCCTGAAGGGGGTCCGCAGCGTCAGCGGCCGCGACCCAGGCTCGAGTCGAATCGGGAAGGAGCCCATACTAAGTCACCATGCAGAGCAAGTACAAAGTCGGCCTGATGCGGATCAACCTGGTGGTCGCCGCCGGCCTGGCCGCCGGCCTGGCCCTCGCCTCCGAGAACCTGCCGGACGCCCTGCTGCTGGGCCTGGCCACGGCCTGGCTCGGGGTCACGGCCACCCAGGTCGAGCTCAGTCACCGCCATCCGGCCACCATCCCCTGGCAACTGTTGCCGGGCCTGCTGCTGGCCGCCCTGCTGTGGGTCTCCCCGGAGCGGCACCTCACCTGGCTGTGGGCCTGGGCCATCCTGTTGATGCTGCCCCAGCCACGCTGGATCCTGGGTTTCCATACCCTGTTGGCCGCGACCAGCTGGTGGAGCCTGCGCGACCTGCTCGGCCTGGAACAGTGGGGACTGGCGGGATTGCTGCTGGCGGGCCTGATGCTGCTGGGGCTGTCGCGCTCCCTGGCGCTGCAAGCCCTGCGTCGCCGCATCCGTCATCGAGCGCGCCTGGTGCCGGCGATGGCGCTGTGGCCCGGGCATCAGCTCCATCATGACGTCCAGCAAGAGCGGCACCGCGCCCGACAGGAGGGCGTCCACGTGGAACTGCTGCTGCTGCGGACCAGCCGCTGGCGGCTCTGGCGGCTGGCGGAACGGCTATGCGACCTGACCCATCGGTTCGAGCCCTGTTACCGGCTCGATCGCCGCACCCTGGGGGTGCTGCTGATCAGCACCGATGCCGACCAGGCGAACGCCCGCCGCCAGGCGCTGCTGGCGAGCCTCGACCGTCGCTCACGGGCCCGGGTCGTCGCCCTGCCCCGGCTTGGCTCCCTGTCCCGCGAGCGTCGGGCCCTGGCGCGTCAGACCGGCCCTCTCGAGATCAAGGAGACCGCCCCTCATGGTTGAGTCCCAGCCCCCCCGTCCCCGCCTGTTCAGCCTGGTGCTCGCCATCGGCACCCTGCTGCTGATCGGGCAGGCGCTGTGGTTCTACCTGATGGGTCACTATGGGCGCATCCTGCTGCCGGCCATGCTGGCCCTGGTGCTGGTGGTCGCCGCCCTGCTGGCCACCGCGGGCGAGGCCCCCTCCAGGGCCTCGGCCTACCTGGTGCTGATCTGCGGCTTCCTGCTCATCGCCGTGGAACTGCCGGGACAATCGAGCCGCCCCTCGCTGTGGATCGGACTGCCCCCCATCCTGACCCTGGTCCTGCTGCCCCTCGGCCCCGCCCTGCTGCTCAACCTGGCGCTCACGCCCGTCTGGCTCGCGCTGCTCGCCAACGGCGAGCTCGACCTGGACCTGGCCCTGGGCTACCTGGCGCTGGTGACCGTGGCCTCGCTGGCGCTCTGGGAGCGCTTGCGCCAGCGGGCCCTGCTGCACGCCACGGATCCCTGGGAGCAGGAATGCCGGGCCATGACCCGGGACAGCCTGAGGGAGAGGCTGGCCGGCGAATTCGAACGATCCCGGCTCCTGCAGCGCCCGCTGGCCGTGCTGCTGCTCCACCTGCCTCAGCTCGACATGGCCCGGGAACAATTCGGCGCCCCGGCGCGACAGGCGATGCTCGATGCCTTCTGTCGCGGCGTGGTGAGCCACTGCCGGGAACTCGACACCCTGGGCCGGGAGAGCGAGGCGGACTTCTGGCTGGTGCTGCCGGACACCACCGAGAGCGGCGCCCTGCTGGTCCGCCAGCGACTCCGCCAGGCCCTGGACCAGGCCGTGCTGGTGGAGACCGGCCCCCTCGACGTCCGGATGCGACTGGAGACCCCTCGCCCGGGGGAGGCCTGGCCCGCCTTCCTGCAGCGCCTGGAGGCGATGACCCAGGCCCAGGCCATGGGCTAGCGGGCACCGCGGCCGGAGACGACGCCAGGCGATCCCCCGGCCTCCCCAGACGGACCGACACCGACCACGGAGCGTCCCTTGAACCCTGTCGACCTCCTGCACCAGCTGACCCCTTCGCCGCCACTGCTGCTGCTGCTCATCGCCGCCATCGCCCTGGTGGAATCCCTGGCGCTGATCGGCCTGCTGATCCCGGGAGTGGTGCTGATCACCGCCGCGGCCTCCATGGCCGGCCACCAGCAGCTGGCCGTGGGGGCGGTGATGGGCGCGGCGTTCCTGGGCGCCGTGGCCGGTGATGGCCTGAGCTTCTGGCTCGGCTACAGCCAGCGGGAACGGGTCACCACCCTCTGGCCACTCTCCCGCTACCCGGAATGGCTCGCCCAGGGCGCCCGCTTCTTCCAGCGCCATGGTCCCCTGTCGGTCCTCCTCGGCCGCTTCGTCGGCCCGGTCCGCCCCGTCGTTCCGCTGATCGCCGGCATGATGCACATGCCCCCGCGCGCCTTCACCTGGGCCAACCTGCTGTCGGCGGCACTCTGGGCGCCGGCCTATGTGCTGCCGGGCTACCTGCTGGGGCGGGCCTGGCAACGCCTGCCGGGATTCCCGGACGCCCTGCGCCCCTGGCTGCTGGGACTCGGCGCCCTGGTCGTGGTCCTGGCGCTCATCTTCTCCTGGCTGAGTCATCAGACCCACCACGATGGCCTGGTCTACCGGGGCCTGGCCCGGCTGTTGCGCCGACATCCCCGAGGGCGCTGGGTATGGGGATTCTTGGCCAGGCCCCACGACAGGGAACCGCCGCTGGGCACCTGGCTGCTGCTGCTGGCCTCGCTGACCGCCCTGTCGGCCTGGACCCTGGCGGTGCTGCATGTCGATGGCCCCCTGCCCATGGACCGGCGCCTGGACGGCGTGATGGATGCCCTGGCGATTCCGGGCCTGACGGGACTGGGGCGGGTCCTGGGGGAGGTCGGCGATCTCTACGGGGTCATCGCCCTGGTGCTGCCCTGGGGGGTCTGGCTGCTGGCGCGCAGCCGACTGGATGCCTTCGGCCATCTCGCCGGCGGACTGCTCGGCGTCGCCCTGCTCAACATCCTCGGCAAGGCGGCCATCGGTCGCGTGCGGCCGGAGACGCCCGCCCACCTGGCCGATTCGCTGTCCTATCCCAGCGCCCACACCTCCACCGCCGTGGTGCTCGTCGGCCTCGCCGCGGCCTTCGTGGCCCGCGAGCTCCCGCTGCGTCGCCGCTTCTGGGCCTACTGGACCGCCATCGCGGTGATCCTGCCCATGGCCCTGTCACGGCTGGTGGTCGGGGTCCACTGGCTCAGCGACCTGGTGGGCGGCGCCCTGCTGGGCCTGGTGGTCTGCGCCCTGGTGATGCTCATCTGGCAACGGCAATCCCGGGAGACGCTGCGTCCCTGCCCCTGGCTGGTCCTGCTGCCCGCGTCGCTGGCGCTCGCCGCGGCTCGGGTGGTCTGGCTGGGACCGGCCTAGCCGGCTTCGGCCGGGGCCGCAAGCTGGAAGCTGGAAGGCAACATGCGACCTGCAGAGGCCGAGTCAAGGGGTTTGTCTTCGAGCTTGCAGCTTACGGCCGCGAAGCGGACGATCTTCCAGCTCCCGGCAAAGCCAGGGACTTACAGCTTATGGCTTATAGCTCCCGGACGAAGCCCGGGGTCAGCCCAACGCCAGCCACAGCCCCACCCCCACCATCAGGGTCCCGGCCAGGCGATTGAGCAGGCGCACCTTGTCGGCCTGGCCCAGCAGGTGGCGCAGGGTCTGGCCGCCGGTGGCATAACCGAGCAGGCTGGCGAACTCGATGAGCAGGATGACGGCGACCAGCCCCGCCAGCTGGGGCGCCAGCGGCCGGGTCGCGTCGAGGAAGGGCGGCAACAGGGCCATGAAGAAGGCCCAGCCCTTGGGGTTGGCCACCGCCGTGACCAGTCCCTGCATGGCCAGCTCGCGACGCCCGGCCCGGGCGGGGCCCTCCAGGGCATCGGGGATCGCCATGCGCCCTCGCGAGCGCCACATCATGACCCCCAGGTAGCCCAGGTAGGCCCCACCGAGCCACTTGAACGCGGCGAACAACCCGGGCTGGCGCAGCATCAGCGCCGCCACCCCGGCACCGGCGGCCACCGCCACCAGCCCCACCCCGAGCAGCTCGCCCCCCATCATCCACAGGGTGCGCCGCACCCCCTGGGTCATGCCCAGCACCATGGCCAGGGTCATGCACATCCCCGGGGTCAGCGACACCAGCAGGAAGGTCGGCACGAACACCGACAGCAGGCTCAGGCTGACCATTCGAGCAACCTCCATGTAAGACGCAAGGATCAAGCTGCAAGGGACAAGGACCTTCACCTGGCACCTGGCCAGCGGCAACCTCCTTACTCCTTACCCCTCGTCCCTTGCCACCCGCTACTCGGCGCTTGGCGCCGCCCCCCAACGCGGCATCAGGCGATGCTCGATGCCCAGTTGATTGAGGATCCGCGCCACGATGAAGTCGACCATGTCGGCCACCGTGGCCGGCCGATGATAGAACCCCGGAGCGGCCGGCAGCACCACGACTCCCTGCCGGGTCAGCGTCAGCATGTGCTCCAGGTGGATGGCCGACAGCGGCGTCTCGCGGGGCACCAGGATCAGCCGGCGGCGCTCCTTGAGGGCCACGTCCGCGGCCCGCTCGATGAGGTTGTTGCTGGCTCCGCAGGCCACCGCGGAGAGGGTGCCGGTGGAGCAGGGGCAGATCACCATCGCCGAGCTCGCCCCCGACCCCGACGCCACCGGCGCCATCCAGTCCTCGCGGCCGAAACAGCGGATCTGCCCCGGCCCGGCTCCGCAGCGCTCGATGAGCGTCTCGGCCAGCCGCTCGGGCCTGGCCGGCAGCTCGGCCTCGGTTTCGGTGGCGATCACCAGGTGCGCGGCCTTGGAGATCATCACCCAGACCTCGCGGTTCGCCGCGACCAGCGCCTCGATCAGGCGCAGGCCGTACTGGGCGCCCGAGGCCCCGGTGAGGGCCACGGTGACCGGGGGACCGAAGACCTCAGCCATGAGCCACCTCCAGGGCGACCAGCAGGCGCTCGTGGATCCCGCCGAAGCCCCCGTTGGACATCACCACGATGCGGTCCCGGGGACGAGCCTCGGCGACCAGGGTCGACACCAGGGCCTCGAGGTCGTCGAAGACGCCCCCCGGCCGGTCGACGCCCTCGACGAGCGGAGCCAGCGACCAGTCCAGGCCCGGCGGCTGATACCAGTAGGCGGCATCGGCCTGGGTCACGCTGTCCGCCAGCCGCTCGCGCAGGGTACCGAGCCGCATGGTGTTGGAGCGCGGCTCGATCACCGCCAGCAGCCGTCCCTTCGGGGTGGCGGCGCGCAGCCCGGCCAGGGTGGCCGCGATGGCCGTGGGATGGTGGGCGAAGTCGTCGATGACCTGGATGCCGGCCACTTCCCCGCGCACCTCCTGGCGTCGGCGTGGCGTCTCGAAGCGCGACAGGGCGGCACAGCCACGGTCCAGGTCGACGCCGCAGGCATGGGCCGCGGCCAGGGCCGCCAGGGCGTTGCGGGCGTTGTAGGCACCGGTCAACCCCCAGTCGACCACGGCATCCTCCTCGCCTTCCGGCGAGCGCCGGATGACCCGGAAGCGGCTGGCGTCGTCGCGCTCGAGCTCGACGCGCCAGGGGCTGTCGGCCGCCGCGCCGAAACGCTCCACCGGGGTCCAGCAGCCCTGCTCCAGGACCCGCTCCAGGGCCGGCTCGTCGTCGGCCACCAGCAGCCGACCCTTGCCGGGCACGGTGCGCACCAGGTGGTGAAACTGGCGCTCGATGGCCGCCAGGTCCGGGAAGATGTCGGCATGGTCGTACTCCAGGTTGCCCAGCACGGCGATCTCGGGACGGTAGTGGACGAACTTGGAGCGCTTGTCGAAGAAGGCGGTGTCGTATTCGTCGGCCTCCACCACGAAGGGCGCGTCCGGTGCGCCGAGACGGGCCGAGACGCCGAAGTTGCGGGGCACCCCGCCGATCAGAAAACCCGGCGCCAGCCCCGCCGATTCCAGCAGCCAGGCGGCGAGGCTGGCCGTGGTGGTCTTGCCGTGGGTGCCGGCCACGGCGATCACCCGCCGGCCGGGCAGCACATGCTCGGCCAGCCACTGGGGGCCGGAGACGTAGGGCAGGCCCGTGTCGAGCAACGCCTCCACCTCGGGATTGCCCCGGGACAGGGCATTGCCCACGACCACCAGGTCCGGCCGCGGCTCCAGGTTCTCGGCGCGAAAGCCCTCGCTGAGCCGGATCCCGGCCTCCTCGAGCTGGGTGCTCATGGGCGGATACACGCCCGCATCCGAGCCACTGACCTGATGCCCCAGTTCCCGGGCGAGCAGGGCCAGGCTGCCCATGAAGGTACCGCAGATGCCGAGGATATGAAGGTGCATGGGATCTCCGCTGCCGAACGTCTGCTCAGCCGGGTGCGCCGGCGAAAGCGGCAGCCTAGCACGGCGCCCCCGGGTGCTCCAGCCGGCCCAAGGCTATCGCAGCGGGGCCGGATTCATCGACGATCGCCCTGCCGGTCGGCCGACGCGGGATGCAGCCGGAGGGGGGATACGCTAGAATCTCGCCTTCCCCGACCGACCCTTGGCGCGTCCCTTATCCACGGACGCCCCCTCGACGCGACCAGCAACAGGATAGCCCCATGGCCCAGCACAACGCCTTCTACGCCCAGTCCGGCGGCGTCACCGCCGTGATCAACGCCAGCGCCTGCGGCGTCATCGAGGCCTGCCGCCGTCACGCCGACCGGATCGGCAAGGTCTATGCCGGCAACAACGGTATCATCGGCGCCCTGACCGAGGACCTGATCGACGTCAGCCGCGAGAGCGACGAGGCCATCGCGGCGCTGCGCCATACGCCCGCCGGGGCCTTCGGCTCCTGCCGCTACAAGCTCAAGGACATCGAGACCCATCGCACCCAGTACGAGCGACTGATCGAGGTCTTCCGCGCCCACGACATCCGCTACTTCTTCTACAACGGCGGGGGCGACAGCGCCGATACCTGCCTGAAGGTCTCCCAGCTCTCCGAGAAGCTGGGCTATCCGCTCACCGCCATCCACGTGCCCAAGACCGTGGACAACGACCTGCCGATCACCGACAACTCCCCGGGCTTCGGCAGCGTGGCCAAGTACATCGCCACCTCCACCCTGGAGACCTCGCTGGATATCGCCTCCATGTGCGCCACCTCCACCAAGGTCTTCGTGCTCGAGGTGATGGGGCGCCATGCCGGCTGGATCGGCGCCGCCGGCGGCCTGGCCGGCCAGGGCGAAGGCGAGCCGCCCCACCTGGTGATCTTCCCCGAGGTCGCCTTCGACCGCGCCGCGGTCATGGCCCGGGTCGAGGCCTGCGTGAAGGAATACGGCTACTGCGTCATCGTGGTGTCCGAGGGCGCCCGCTACGAGGACGGCACCTTCCTGGCCGACTCCGGCAACACCGACGCCTTCGGCCATCGCCAGCTGGGCGGCGTGGCGCCGACCCTGGCCGGCATGATCAAGCAGGACCTGGGCTACAAGTACCACTGGGCGGTGGCCGACTACCTGCAGCGCTCCGCCCGCCACCTGGCCTCGAAGACCGACGTGGAGCAGGCCTATGCGGTGGGCGAGAAGGCCGTGGAGCTGGCACTCGCCGGCCAGAACGCCAAGATGCCCGCGATCAAGCGCACCGCCGACGAGCCCTACGCCTGGACCGTGGAGGCGGCGCCGCTCGCCGAGGTCGCCAACCGCGAGAAGTTCATGCCCCGCGAGTTCATTCGCGAGGACGGCTTCGGCATCACCGAGGCCTGCCGCCGCTACCTCTCGCCGCTGATCCAGGGCGAGGACTTCCCGCCCTTCGCCAATGGCCTGCCGCGGGTGGCGCACCTGGCCAAGCACCGGGTGGAGCGCAAGCTGCCGGAATTCAAGATCTAAGCGGCCAAGCTGCAAGCTGCAAGCTGCAAGCTGCAAGCTGCAAGCTGCAAGCTGCAAGCTGCAAGTCAGCAGCTTGATGCAGGACCGGGCAAAAGCAAAACCCTCGAAGGCTTCCACCTTCGGGGGTTTTGCTTGTAGCTCGGCGCTTGTAGCTCGGCGCTTGTAGCTCGGCGCTACCGCAACAACCAGCTCAGGACCAGCAGCAGCGTCAGCACCGCCGCCACCCCCTGCCAGAACCCCGCCGGCTCGCGCCACCGACGCCGGCCCGGAGGCGTGCCCGGCGGCGTCTCGGGCAGACGCAGCGCATGCAGGAACTCCGACAGACGCCGATAGCGAAGCTCTCGCTGGGGCGACAGGGCTCGGCGCAGGACCTCGTCCAGGGCGGGCGACACCTCGGGGTTGCGCTGCCGCGCGCTCCGGTAATGCATGCGCTCCAGGTCGGTGTGACGCAGCAGTTCCTTGACGGGCACGTCGTAGGGCAGCTCCCCGGTCAGCAACCAGTAGACGGTGGACGCCAGGGAGTACTGGTCACTGCGCCGGCCGACCTCATCGTCCAGGGCATACTCCGGGGCGCTGTGCTCGGTGAGGCCCACCTGACGGAGCAGGCTCCGGGAGCGACGGTGGCCGTCGACGTCGCGCAGGTGGCAGGCGCTGAGGTCGGCGAGCACCACCTGGCCATGGCGGTCGATCAGCACGTTGTCCGGATGGACCCGCTGATGCAGCAGATCACGGTGGTGCAGGGCCTGGACGGCCTTGCCCAGTTGCCGGGCGATATCCAGCCGCTGCTCGAGGGTCGCCTGGGGGTGGCGCATGACCCAGTCGGTGAGCGTCTCTCCGGAGACGTAGGCCATCAGGTAATAGAGGAAGCGCCTCGGCCGGGACGGCTCCATGACCCGCACCACGAAAGGGGAATGAACCCGTTCCACCACCCACTGCTGGAGCAGGAAGTGCTCCAGGTAGGCGTTGCGACTGGACAGCTCGGGACTCGGCGCCTTCATCACCATCTCCCGTTCGGAGTGCACGTCCCGCACCCGGTAGACCCGGGACTGGGCGGTACGCGACAGTACCTCGCGCACTTCCAGGCCATCGAGGCGCTCGCCGACGGCAAGCTCGGGCGGGATGGGCAGGTCGCCATAGACTTTCCCCGGATGATCGCTCTCCTCCTCGGGCAGGGCATCGATCCGCACCAGCTGGAAGCAGAACTGGTCTCCCCCGTAGCCACGCTCCTGAGCCCGCTCCCGGGCGGTCTGTGCCAGACGGTCGCAGGCCGCGTCCAGGTCGCTGGCGTCCTGGCGGATCAGCCGCACATAGTCCGAGGGCATCAGGGTGCCCTGAACCACCTGGGTCGTGAACAGGAAGATGTCGCCCTGCTTGAGCGGCATTCGGGCATAGTCGATGTCGAGGCTGGCGTCCATGCCGAGCGCCCGCGAGGGGTAGCGATACCCGCCGAGGTCGGTGACGTGATCCCGGGAGAGCTGTTCGAACTCGGCCCCTCGCAGCCGGAACACCAGGGTGTCCCCCATGTGGAAGAGGTGGGCCTCCCGGGCACGGAAGATCATGGCGGACAGCGAGCTGACGTAGCCGCCATCGCTCACCTGGCGACTCTGCCCGAAGCACCAGCCATTCAGCGCCCTCAGCACCCGGGTGGCCGAGGTCTTGACGTCCCAGTGATCCGGGGTCGAGAAGTAGTCGGCGAGGAACCCCTGGACGCTCAGGTCGCCGGCTTGCTTGGCCAGCGGATTGCGGGAGGTGGAGTCACTGATCAGGGCGCAGGCCCCCTTGGCCGCGAGCAGGGTGCCCTCCGGCCGACGCACCGCCATCGAGCTGCGATGCCGGCGACGGTCCGGTGCCACGAAGGCCTGACCATGACTCAGTGACAGTTGCGCGGATGCCAAGACGAACTCCTTGTGATGACGACTCCTGGACCCCGGGGCCCTCGCTCGCTAGCGGGCTCATCATACACCCCCAACGCCTCGGCTGGCTCGTCCACCAAAGCCGCAGACACGCCCTAGGTCGGATTGGTAATCGCCGGGGCGGGCTCGTATAATTCGGCGGATTTTCCACCCGACACGGTCATCCGCCTGAGAAGGACCCGCTCATGAACTTCGACAACATTCCCGCCGGCAAGGACCTGCCCAACGACGTCTATGTCGCCATCGAGATCCCGGCCAATCATGCGCCGGTCAAGTACGAGATCGACAAGGACATGGGCGCCCTGCTGGTCGACCGCTTCATGGCCACCCCGATGTTCTATCCGGCCAACTACGGTTTCATCCCGCACACCCTGGCCGATGACGGCGACCCCCTGGACGCCCTGGTCGTGACCCCCTATCCGGTCCAGCCGGGCAGCGTGATCCGTGCCCGTCCCGTGGGCATCCTCAACATGACCGACGAGGCCGGCGAGGACGCCAAGCTGGTATGCGTGCCGCATCCCAAGCTCTCCAGCCTCTACGACGACATCCAGGAGGTCACCGACCTGCCGGAGCTGCTGCGCCAGCAGATCGCCCACTTCTTCGAGAACTACAAGGACCTCGAGAAGGGCAAGTGGGTCAAGGTGGAATCCTGGGAGGGCGTCGAGGCCGCCCGCAAGGCCATCGAGAAGGCCGCCGCCGCCTACGACAAGGCCTGATTCCCCGGGACCGATCGTCCTGACGGAGCGAAGGGGCCGCCCACCGGGGCGGCCCCTTCGCGTCGATGGCTCAGCGGGCCTCGGGGGCGCCCAGGGCGGGCGCCTTTTCGACGCCTTCGGTGGTCTCCATCGGCGTGGCCGGGGATTGCTCGGTGTCCTCCTGGGGCGCCGCCTGCGGCTCGGCCGGGGCTTGCTCTTCACCCTCCCGGCGCGCCGCTTCCGGCGTGGCCGGGGATTGCTCGGCGTCCTCCCGGGGTGCCGCCTGCGACTCGGCCGGCGCGGCAGGAGCTTCCTCGGCGGCACCTTCCGCGACCGTTTCCGGTGCGGACGGCCGCGACAGCGCCTGTGCCAGCTCCCGGGTCAGGTCACGGGCGCGCAACACATGATTGGCCATCACCAGGGAATGGTTGGCGAAGATGCCGAAACCGGAGCCGTTCAGCACCACGGGGCTCCACAGCCGGCGCTGACTGCGCTCGAGCTCGGCGACCAGGGCGTCCAGGCGCCCCAGCTCGCCGGCATCCTCCAGCGCGTCGGCCAGGTCGTGGCGCAGCGCCACGAGCAGCTGTCGCAACGCCCAGGTCTGCCCCCGGGCCTCGAAGAAGACATTGTCGACCCGGTACCAGGGGGTCTCCCGGGGAAGCCCCTCGGCCTCCAGGTCCAGGTCGGCCAGGGCCTCGGGACTGCCGACGCTGGCGGAGAGGCGGCGCCCCAGGTCATCCAGCCCGCGTGCCACGCCGGACAGCCAGGGGGCGACGCCCTGCCCCGGGTCGCCGAAGGCCGCCTCGCCGGAAGAGAGTTCCCCCAGGTAGCCCTCGAGACCGATCAGGGCCTGCTCCAGGCGGTGCTCGGTGGACGGGTAGAACCAGTCGGTGCTGTCTCCCGCGAGCTGCTCCTGGACGCGCGCCAGGGCCACGGCATCGTCACCGGTCATCGCCGGCAGGGCCCCGCTCAGGCGACGCGCCTGGCTGAGCACGCCGAGCTCCCAGGCCGGCATGTTGTCGAGCCACAGTCCCGGCGGGGCGATGTCGTTGCGCAGATAGCCGCCGGGCTTGTCGAGCAGGGTCTCGACCAGGGCCATCAGGCTGGCCAGGGTCGCGGCGCCATGACCGGCATCGGCGCCGCCCGGGTGCTCGGCGACCGCCTCCACCTCGAAGGCCGGCGGCGTGCGACTCCACCAGACGCCGAGTCCCAGGGCCACCAGCAGGTAGAGGCCGGCCAGCGCGAGCAGCGGCTTCCAGATCCAGCCGTATTGCGGGCGCTCCAGCGCCTCGACCCGCTTGCGCCGCCTCTCGGTCGACTTTCGCTTCAACACCATGATCCCTGTTCCCTATCGATGTCCGACCGGGGCGCGACGATCGGGCGCGCCCCGGCCATGAAGGCGGGCATCCACAGAGCCCCCGCCGCTGCGATATCCTAGGGTCAAGGCTCGCTCGGCTGCGCCAAGCATCGCCGAGGCCGCCTCGACCAGAACGCTCACCGTTCCCGTGCGTGGTACATGCTATCGTGAACACGCCCCAGCATCTGATCATAGCGGCCCCTGCCGTGGAACCCCATGCCATCATGCGAGTCTCAAACGCGCCCCCGTTCGCCGTGAAGAAAGGAAGCCCCGTGTCGTACGCCCGCCGCCTGCTCTCCCTGCTCGCCTTCCTGCTGTTTCCCCTGGCCGCCCAGGCCCAGTGGTTCGGCGACGATCAGGCGGACTTCCTGCCGGTGCAGGAAGCCTTCCAGCCCAGCGCCTGGCACGACGGCGAGACCCTCATGGTCGGCTTCGAGAACGCCGAGGGCTATTACCTCTACCGGCACCGTTTCAACGTGGAGGCCGACGACATCGCCCTCGGCGAGCCTCGCCTGCCGGCCGGCGAGGCCAAGACCGACGAGTTCCTCGGCGACGTGCGGGTCTTCTACGACCGGGTGGTCTTCGCGGTCCCCCTCGAGGGCGAGGCCTCCGGTCCGCTGGCCCTGACGCTGGGCTTCCAGGGCTGCGCCGATGCCGGGCTCTGCTACCCGCCCGAGCGCGTCACCCTCGTGGCGCCCCAGGGATCGCCGCCGGCCGCTTTCGCCGGCTGGGCCGACGCTTCCGGCGCGATCGGCGCGGAGGGGGCCTCGCCCCGCCCCGGCCTCGCGGCGCCCGTCAGCGAGGATGGTCGCTTCAGCACCCTGATCCGCGAGGCCGAGCTGCCCGTGGTCCTCGGCCTGTTCCTGCTGGCCGGGCTGGGGCTGACCTTCACTCCCTGCGTGCTGCCCATGGTGCCGATCCTGTCGTCGATCATCGTCGGCCAGCGGCCCGGTCGGCCACGCGCCCTGCTCCTCTCGGCCAGCTACGTGGCCGGCATGGTCGCCACCTATACCGCCGTCGGCGTGCTGATGGGCCTGTTCGGCGCCGGCCTCAACCTCCAGGCGCGGCTGCAGTCGGCGCCCGTACTGATCGCCTTCGCCGCCCTCTTCGTCCTCTTCGCCCTGGCCATGTTCGGCGCCGTCGACCTGCGGCTGACCCCGCGGCTCGCCGGCCGCATCGATGCCTGGCAGGCCCGGGCCCAGCAGGCCGGCCCCGCCGGCCTGGCCCTGGCCGGGGCGCTGTCCGTGCTGGTGGTCTCGCCCTGCGTGTCCGCACCGCTGGCGGGCGCCCTGGTCTTCATCTCCTCCACCGGCGACGCCCTGATGGGCGGGGCCGCCCTGCTCGCCCTGTCCCTGGGCATGGGACTCCCCCTGCTGCTGGTGGGCACCCTCGGCCCCGGCCTGCTGCCACGCACCGGCGCCTGGATGACCGGGGTCAAGACCGCCTTCGGTTTCCTCCTGCTGGGGATCGGCGTCTGGCTGATCGAGCGCCTGGTGCCGGCCCCGCTCGCCCTGCTGCTCTGGGCGACCCTCGCCATCGGCGCGGCCCTCGCGCTCGGCGCCCTGACCTGGAACACGCCGCGGGGCTGGCCCCGGGTCCGCCAGACCGCCGGCCTGTTGCTGCTGACCTGGGGCGTGACCCTGGTGATCGGTGCCTCCCGGGGCGCGCATGACCCGCTGCGGCCGCTGGCCGCCTCCCCGTCCCCGGCGTCGACCGGCGCCGAGGCCCCGGTTCGCGACATTCGCGTCGTGCGGACCCTGCCGGAACTCGAGACGGCGTTGAGCGACGGCTCGGGACCGGCCTTCGTCAACGTCACCGCCGACTGGTGCATCTCCTGCAAGGTGATGGAGCGGGAGGTCTTCCCCGACCCGGCGGTGGCCGCCCCCCTGGCCGATTTCCGGCGCATCGAGGTGGACGTCACCGAGACCGACGCCGGCAGCCGCGCCCTGCTCGAGCACTACGCCCTGTTCGGTCCGCCCAGCCTGCTATTCTTCGACGGCGGCCGGGAATTGCGCGATGCTCGCATCCAGGGCGAGGTCGACGCCGACCGCCTGGCCGGCCACCTCGAGGGGGTCAAGGCCTGGCTCGGAGAACGGCAAGGCTGAGACGACCGGGTCCCGAGCGAACGCTGTTCGCCCCCGCTGGACATCGACACGGATTTTCGGCAAACTCCGCCGACACCGCTTTCGAAGGCGATAGAGGCGGCAAGAGACGCCATCTTGCCGCGATCTATGGCAACTTGGCCCCGGTTGACAGCGCCGGCCGCCACCCCAGAATCCACCCGATCGAGACACGTCATATGGATATCCGCAAGGTCAAGAAGCTGATCGAGCTGCTGGAAGAGTCGAACATCAGCGAGATCGAGATCCAGGAAGGCGAGGAATCGGTGCGCATCAGCCGCCATCCCAACGGCGCCGCCTATCCCCAGGCACCCGCCCCGGCCGCCCCGACCCAGGCCCCCGCCCAGCCCGCCGCGGCACCGCAGCCGGCGGCCGAGCCCGCCGCCCCGGTCGCCGACCAGGCGCCCGGCTACCAGGGCCATGAGGTGCTGTCCCCCATGGTGGGCACCTTCTACCGCGCGCCGGCGCCGGGCGCCAAGCCCTTCGCCGAGGTCGGCCAGAGCGTCAAGAAGGGCGAGACCATCTGCATCGTCGAGGCCATGAAGATGATGAACCAGATCGAAGCCGACCGTGACGGCGTGATCGAGGCCATCCTGGTCGAAGACGGCGAGCCGGTCGAGTTCGAGCAGCCGCTGGTCGTCCTCTCCTGATCTTCCCATTCCACCAGACGGACTCCCTCATGCTGGACAAGGTTCTCATCGCCAATCGCGGCGAGATCGCCCTGCGCATCCTGCGCGCCTGCAAGGAGCTGGGCATCCGGACCGTCGCGGTTCATTCCAAGGCCGATCGCGAGCTGATGCACGTTCGCCTGGCCGACGAAGCCGTATGCATCGGTCCCGCCGCCTCGGCGCAGTCGTACCTCAACATCCCCTCGCTGATCAGCGCGGCCGAAGTCACGGACTCCAGCGCCATCCATCCCGGCTACGGCTTCCTCTCCGAGAACGCCGATTTCGCCGAACAGGTGGAGCGCTCGGGCTTCACCTTCATCGGCCCCCGGGCCGAGACCATTCGCCTGATGGGCGACAAGGTCAGTGCGATCGAGGCCATGAAGCAGGCCGGCGTGCCCACCGTGCCGGGGTCCGATGGCCCGCTGGGCGATGACGAGGGCGAGATCCTGGCGACCGCCCGGCGCATCGGCTACCCGGTGATCATCAAGGCCGCCGCCGGGGGCGGCGGACGGGGGATGCGCGTGGTGCACACCGAGGCGCACCTGCTCTCCGCGGTGACCGTGACCCGCACCGAGGCCCATTCGGCCTTCGGCGACGGCACCGTCTACATGGAGAAGTTCCTCGAGAGGCCGCGTCACGTCGAGGTCCAGGTGCTGGCCGACGGACAGGGCAATGCCATCCATCTCTTCGACCGCGACTGCTCCCTGCAGCGTCGCCACCAGAAGGTCATCGAGGAGGCTCCCGCCCCCGCCCTCGACCCCGAGGCGCGCGGCAAGGTCCTCGAGGCTTGCCGGGAGGCCTGCATCGAGATCGGCTACCGCGGCGCCGGCACCTTCGAGTTCCTCTATGAGGACGGCCAGTTCTTCTTCATCGAGATGAACACCCGGGTCCAGGTGGAACATCCGGTCACCGAGATGGTCACCGGGGTGGACATCGTCCGCGAACAGCTGCGCATCGCCTCCGGCCTGCCGCTGTCGATCACCCAGGACCAGGTCGAGCTCCGGGGCCACGCCTTCGAGTGCCGCATCAACGCCGAAGACGCCAGGACCTTCATGCCCTCGCCGGGCAAGGTCACCCTCTATCATCCGCCGGGCGGTCTCGGCGTGCGCATGGATTCCCATGTCTACACCGGCTATTCGGTGCCGCCGCACTACGACTCCCTGATCGGCAAGCTGATCACCTGGGGCGACGACCGCGAGACGGCCCTGACCCGGATGCGCAACGCCCTGGACGAGCTGCTGGTCGAAGGCATCAAGACCAACACCGACCTGCACAAGGACCTGGTCCGCGACGGCTACTTCCAGCAGGGCGGCGTCAATATCCATTACCTGGAGAAGAAGCTGGGGCTCTGATCCCCGCCCGACTCTCCCCCACGGGGCGGCACCTGCCGCCCCGTCGTCTTTCCCCATCCATCTCGGGAGCCTCCCATGCCCTGGTTGCAACTCAAGGCCCGCATCGCTCCGGAACAGGCCGAACTGCTCGAAGAGCTCCTGCTGGCCGAAGGCGCCACCGCCATCACCCTCCAGGACGCCCATGACGAGCCGGTCTTCGAGCCCGAACGCGGCACCACCCCGCTCTGGGACCAGACGGTGCTCACCGGCCTCTACGACGACCTCGAAGGGCTCTCGGCCATGCTCGAGCGGCTCGCGGCCGCCTGGGCCGAGGCCGTGCCCGGGGAACCCTGCCCGACCATCGAGCACGAGCTGCTCGACGACCGGGACTGGGAACGCGCCTGGATGGACGACTTCGCTCCCCTGCGCATGGGCGAGCGACTGTGGATCGTGCCCAGCTGGCACGAGGCCCCGGACCCCGGGGCGGTGAACCTGCACCTCGACCCGGGCCTGGCCTTCGGCACGGGCACCCACCCCACCACGGCACTGTGCCTGGAATGGCTCGATGGCCAGGCCTCGGCCGGCGCCCTGGAGGACATCGAGGTACTCGACGTGGGCTGCGGCTCGGGCATCCTGGCCATCGCCGCCCTGAAGCTCGGGGCGCGACACGCCACGGGCACCGACATCGACCCCCAGGCGCTCACCGCCAGCCGCGACAACGCCGAGCGCAATGCCGTACCCGAGGCGGACTTCCGGCTCTGCTACCCGGAACGGCTGGAGGCCGGGGCTCGGTTCCCGCTGGTGGTCGCCAACATCCTGGCCGGGCCGCTGGTCGAGCTCGCCGACGAGATCGCCGGTCGGGTGGCACCGGGCGGGCGCCTGGCCCTGTCGGGCATCCTCGAGCGCCAGGCCGAGGCGGTCCTCGATGCCTATCGCGACCGCGGCCTGGTCATGGACGAGCCCGAGGTGCGCGAGGGCTGGGTTCGCTTGACCGGGTATCGCCCCGCTGGGCGGCACTCCGCTGGGCGACACTCCGCCTGACGCGACCGAACGCCACCTTCACCGCAGCCACCGGGGGGCGTATGATATGTCCCCCTTCGAGCCATCGAGCCCGACCATGACCGACTCTCGCCCCCTGCCACGCATCGGACGCCACCGGTTGCCCAATCGGGTGATCCTGGCCCCCATGGCCGGCGTCACCGACCGCCCCTTCCGGGCGCTCTGTCGGCGGCTGGGGGCAGGCCTGGTGGTGGGCGAGATGGTGACCTCGGATCCCAGGCTGTGGCATACCCGCAAGTCGCGGCTGCGCATGGATCACCGCGGAGAGCCCGGTCCCCGGGCCGTGCAGATCGCCGGCGGCGATGCCGAGATGCTGGCCGAGGCGGCGCGCCTCAACGCGGCCATGGGCGCCGAGATCATCGACATCAACATGGGCTGCCCGGCCAAGAAGGTCTGCAACAAGGCCGCCGGATCGGCCCTGTTGCGTGACGAAGGCCTGGTGGGCGAGATCCTCGACGCGGTGGTAGGCGCCGTGGACATCCCGGTGACGCTCAAGATTCGTACCGGCTGGTGCGCCGAGAGCAACAACGGCGTGCGCGTCGCCCGTCTCGCCGAGGCGGCCGGCATCCAGGCCCTGGCCGTCCATGGCCGCCACCGCCAGCAGCGCTATGGCGGCGAGGCCGAATACGACACCATCGCCGCCATCAAGGCCGCCGTGGACCTGCCGGTGTTCGCCAACGGGGACATCGATTCCCCCGAGAAGGCTCGCCGGGTCCTCGACTATACTGGAGCGGATGCCGTGATGATCGGTCGCGCCGCCCAGGGCAACCCCTGGCTGTTTCGCGAGATCGACCATTACCTGCAGCACGGCGGACGCCTGGCGCCCCCCGACGATGCCGAGCGCGCGTCGGTGCTGAGGGGCCACCTGGCGGCCCTGCATGACTTCTACGGCGAGTACATGGGCGTGCGCATCGCCCGCAAGCACCTCGGCTGGTACCTGGCCGGGGATGCCCGTTTCGACGAGGCCGCACGCCGCGCCCTGCGCGCCACCTTCAATGGCCTGGACAGTGCCGCTGCCCAGTGCCGCTTCATCGACGAACTCTTTCGTCACGACCCCGCCATGGCGCCTGCCCGCGTGGCCCGGGCCGTGACGCCGGATGGAACCTGTGCCGCATGACCAGCAGCCAAGCCGTTGACCAGAACCCCGCGCTGACCGAGCTGGATGCCCGCGCCTCCCGCGACCTGACCAAGGCCGCGGAGGGAGCCGGTCCCCGATCGGTCACCGACATGCCCCTGCGCGAAGCCGTCGAGGCCGCCATGCGCCGCTACTTCGATCACCTGGACGGCGGTACCGTGACCGATCTCCACGCCATGGTGATCGCCGAGGTGGAGGCGCCGCTGCTGGCCTCGGTGCTGGAGCACGCCCAGGGCAACCAGACCCGCGCCGCCGAGATGCTGGGCCTCAACCGGGGCACCCTGCGCAAGAAGCTCAAGCACTATGGCCTGATTTGACCACGCGAGGCCGCCCCCGGGGCGGCCTCGCCTGTCCCTCGACCGATCCATGCCCACGCCCGTAACAGAGTGACCCTCATGTCCCAAGTCTCCACCATTACCCCGGTTCGCCGCGCCCTGATCAGCGTCTCGGACAAGACCGGCATCGTCGACTTCGCCCGTGGCCTCAGCGACCGGGGCGTCGAGCTGCTCTCCACCGGCGGCACCTTCCGCCTGCTGCAGGAACACGGCATTCCCGTCGGCGAGGTCTCCGAGCACACCGGCTTCCCCGAGATCATGGACGGCCGGGTCAAGACCCTGCACCCGAAGATCCACGGCGGGATCCTGGGACGGCGCGGCCAGGACGATGCGGTGATGGCCGAGCACGACATCGCCCCCATCGACATGGTGGTGGTCAACCTCTACCCCTTCTCGGCCACCGTGGCCCGTCCCGACTGCACCCTGGAAGACGCCATCGAGAACATCGACATCGGCGGCCCGACCATGGTCCGTGCCTGCGCCAAGAACCATGCCTACACCAGCATCGTGGTGGACGCCGGCGACTATTCCCGCGTCCTCGGCGAGCTGGATCGGGGCGGCATCGACCAGGCGACCCGCTTCGACCTGGCGGTGAAGGCCTTCGAGCACACCGCCGGCTATGATGCCGCCATCGCCGACTACCTCGGCCAGCGGGTCGAAGGCGGCGAGGACGGCTTCCCGCGCACCTACAACCTGCAGCTGCACAAGAAGCAGGCCATGCGCTACGGCGAGAACCCTCACCAGGCCGCCGCCTTCTATGTGGAGGCCGACTGCCGCGAGCCCAGCGTGGCCACCGCCGAGACCCTGCAGGGCAAGCCGCTGTCCTTCAACAACGTCGCCGATACCGACGCCGCCCTGGAATGCGTGAAGACCTTCACCGACACCGCCTGCGTCATCGTCAAGCACGCCAACCCCTGCGGCGTGGCGGTGGGCGCCACCCCGCTGCAGGCCTACGACAAGGCCTTCGCCACCGACCCGACCAGCGCCTTCGGCGGCATCATCGCCTTCAACCGCGCCCTGGATGCCGAGACCGCCCGCGCCATCATCGATCGCCAGTTCGTCGAGGTGATCATCGCCCCCGGAGTCGAGGGCGAGGCACGGGACATCGTCGCCGAGAAGAAGAACGTGCGCCTGCTGGACATCAGCGCCCACTGGCCCGGCGAGCGTCAACATGCCCACGACTTCAAGCGCGTCACCGGCGGGCTGCTGGTCCAGGACCGCGACCTGGGCATGGTCGGTCGCGATGAGCTGACCGTAGTCACCGAGCGGGTGCCCTCCGAGCAGGAGATGCGCGACCTGGCCTTCGCCTGGAAGGTGGCCAAGTACGTCAAGTCCAACGCCATCGTCTATGCCAAGGACGGCCAGACCATCGGCGTGGGGGCCGGCCAGATGAGCCGCGTCTACTCGGCGAAGATCGCCGGCATCAAGGCCGCCGACGAGAGCCTCTCGGTGCCCGGCTCGGTGATGGCCTCCGACGCCTTCTTCCCCTTCCGCGACGGCATCGACGCCGCCGCGAAGGCCGGCATCACCGCGGTCATCCAGCCCGGCGGCTCCATGCGCGACCAGGAGGTGATCGACGCCGCCAACGAGGCGGGGATCGCCATGGTGTTCACCGGGATGCGCCACTTCAGGCACTGACGCCTGCGGCGAGCTGCAAGCTGCAAGCTGCAAGCTGCAAGCTGCAAGCTGCAAGCTGCAAGCTGCAAGCTGCAAGCTGCAAGCTGCAAGCTGCAAGCTGCAAGCTGCAAGCTGCAAGTCAGCAGCTTGATCCCGGACTGCGCAAAAGCAAAACCCCCGAAGGCTTCCACCTTCGGGGGTTTTGCTTGTAGCTCGGCGCTTGTAGCTCGGCGCTTGTAGCTCGGCGCTTGTAGCTCGGCGCTTGTAGCTCGGCGCTTGTAGCTCGGCGCTTAGGCGCCCAGATCGATGCAGAGGTACTTGGTCTCGAGGAACTCCTCGAGGCCCTGGTGGCCGCCCTCACGGCCCAGGCCCGAGGCCTTGACGCCGCCGAAGGGCGCGGCGGCGTTGGAGATCAGGCCGGTGTTGATGCCCACCATGCCGTACTCCAGGGCATCGGCGACCCGCCACACGCGCCCCAGGTCGCGGGAATAGAAGTAGGACGCCAGGCCGTACTCGGTGTCGTTGGCCATGCTCACGGCGTCTTCCTCGTCCTCGAAGGGAAAGACCGCGGCCAGGGGGCCGAAGGTCTCTTCCTGGGCGACCTTCATGGAATCCTTGACGTCGCTGATCAGGGTCGGGGTGAAGAAATTGCCGCCCAGCGGATGGGGGTGGCCGCCCAGCAGCAGCTCGGCGCCATGGTCCACGGCGTCCTGGACGTGTTCGGAGACCTTGGCCACCGCCTTGTCGTCGATCAGCGGCCCGATGTTGATGCCCTCCTGGGTGCCGTCCCCCACCTTCAGCTCGCTGTTCATGGCCACCGCCAGCTTCTCGCAGAAGGCGTTGACCACGCTGGACTGGATCAGGAAGCGGTTGGTGCACACGCAGGTCTGGCCGGCGTTGCGGAACTTGGCCGCCATGGCCCCCTCCACCGCGGCATCCAGGTCGGCGTCCTCGAAGACGATGAAGGGGGCATTGCCGCCCAGCTCCAGGGAGATCTTCTGTACGTGGCGCGAGGCCTGGGCCATCAGCTCGCGGCCGACCTGGGTCGAGCCGGTGAAGGTGATCTTGCGCACGATCGGCGACTCGGTCAGGGCCGCGGCGATCTCCGAGGCGCGTCCCGGCACCACGTTGAACACGCCCCGCGGCACCCCGGCCCGCTCGGCCAGCAGGGCGCGCTCGGTGGCGGAGAACGGCGTCTGGCTGGCGGGCTTCACCACGAAGGTGCAGCCGGCGGCCAGGGCGGCGCCGGCCTTGCGGGTGATCATCGCCGCCGGGAAGTTCCAGGGGGTGATGGCGCCGACCACGCCGACCGGCTGCTTGGTGACCACGATGCGCTGCTGGGGCTTGGCGGCGGGCACGGTCTCGCCGTAGATCCGGCGCGCCTCCTCGGCGAACCAGCGCAGGAAGCTCGCGGCATAGACGATCTCCCCCGCCGCCTCCTTGAGCGGCTTGCCCTGCTCGTGGGTCATGATCATGGCCAGGTCGTCCTGATGCTCGAGCATCAGGTCGTGCCACTTCATCAGGATGTCGGCGCGCTCCTGGGCGGTCAGGGCCCGCCAGGCCGGCAAGGCGGCATCGGCGTCCTCGATGGCTCGCTCCGTCTCGGCACGCCCCAGCCGCGGCACGTTGCCCATCGTCTCGCCGGTGGCCGGATTGATCACATCGATCTGCTCGCCGCTATCGGCGGCGACCCAGCTCCCGTCGATATAGGCGAAGGGGCAGTAGAGCTGGGTTTCCTTCAGGGCTTCCATGGTCGACTCCTGGCCGTGTGAGGACTTCGTGAGGGTTGCCCCTCATGCTAAGCGCAAGCTCCCCGACACGCCAACCGCTCATGCGCGTCCCGCCATTCAGGCCCGGGGGCGGGGCTCCCGGGAGTCGGACAGGGTGATGGAGACCGAGTCCGCGAAGCGCAGGGCATGGGGCTTGTCGATCTCCACCTGGGCGCTGAGCACCTGCTCGAAGCTCATGATCAGGTCGAGGACCTCCCGGGTCATGCGTTCCAGCAGCAGGAACCGATGGTCCTCCACATGGGCGATGACCTGCTTGGTGATGGTGCGATAGTTCAGCGCCTGCTCGATGTGGTTGAAGGCGACCGCCCGGTCGGCGCGATAGCGGATCACCGCATTGATGACCACATCCTGGCGATTGTTGATTTCCTCCTCCTTGATCCCGATGTGGGTCCGCAGGCGGAGGTTCTTGATGCGTATCGTCGCCAGGTCGTGGTCGAGATGCGCATCGCCCAGGGCATGCATCGGCATGGCGATCTCCTTCAGCGGCCGTGGACCAGGGTCAGGAACTCCTGGCGGGTACTCTGCAGCTCGCGGAAGGCGCCGAGCATCACCGAGGAGGTCATGCTCGAGTTCTGCTTCTCGACCCCGCGCATCATCATGCACAGGTGGCGCGCCTCGATGACCACGGCCACGCCACGGGCCTCGGTGACCTGCTGGACCGCCTCGGCGATCTGCCGAGTGAGGTTCTCCTGGATCTGCATGCGACGGGCGTACATGTCGACGATGCGCGCGAACTTGGACAGGCCCAGCACCTTGCCGCGAGGCAGGTAGGCGATATGGCACTTGCCGATGAAGGGCAGCAGATGGTGCTCGCACATCGAGTACAGCTCGATGTCCTTGACCAGTACCATCTCGTCGGTATCCGATTCGAAGACCGCCCCGTTGACGATCTCCTCGAGGGACTGGTGATAGCCGTGGTTGAGGAACTGCATGGCCTTGGCGGCCCGCTTCGGCGTGTCCCGCAGCCCTTCCCGGTCGGGGTTCTCCCCGAGCTCCTCGATGATCTGGCGATAGTGGTTGGCGAGTCGATCGGTCATGGTCAGGCCCCATGCAGTCTTGATGTCGGTGCGTCGGCGCTGGCCCGGCCCACACCCCTATAGAAAAGTTATACAAATCCCGGTCAGTGTACAAGCAAAAGGATCGGGAAGGCGATAATTCTAGCGCATGGCGAAGGGGCACGCAGTGCCAGTACCGACGGCGACCCCATCGGCAGTGACAGAATGTCGCGATGCGCCACCCCGGCAGGCGGCTGCCCGGCGCCCCGCCCTGTGGTAGAGTGACGCCACCTTCATGCTGTGCCCAAGCCACCCGAGAGCCGACATGATCAAGACCCCTAGCCTGCTGCTGATGGCCACCGCGCTCCTCCTGCCGAGCCTCGCCCTGGGCGACACCCTGGAATTGCCTGCCGATGCCCGCGTGGAGATGGAGGTCGTGGACGACCTCGTCCTCGACGCCGAAACCCCGCGCCGGGCCGACGTGGTCCTGCGCCCCGTGGCCGATGGTGCCGGCTCCCACCAGCTTCCCGACTACTGCGTGGTGATCGGCGACGCCCAGCGCGACGGCGAGCGCATCCGCATGACCACCCAGGCCCTGACCTGTATCGAGGCCGAGGGCGGCGACAGCGCGATCTACAGCGGCGAGCTCACCGCCGGCGCCTACGACAGCGACGGCGGATTCGGCATCGCCGCCTGCGACGACGGCGTCTGCCGCCTGACACCGGCCGACCGCTTCATGCTGACCCTGACCCATCCCGTCAGCATCGAACAGCAGGCCAATCCCTCGGCGGAAATCAACGAGCGTCGCCGCCAGCACGAACAGGACGACACGACCGAATAAGGCCCGGCCGCCCGCGCATCCGCACGCCCCCGACCGGGGGCGTGCGTCGTTCCGGCGTCAGGCCAGCCAGAGGGTATTGGTGTCGAGCACCTGGCGCTGCTGCTCGAGCTGGCGGACATGGGCGTCCCAGTAGCCGGCATCCGCCAGCCAGGGAAACGCCACCGGAAAGGCCGGGTCCTCCCAGCGCGCCACCAGCCAGGCGCTATGGCGCAGCAGCCTCAGGGTCCGCAAGGGTTCCACCAGGGCCAGCTCGCCGCGATCGAAGTCACGGTGCTGCTCGTAGCCCTCGATCACCTCGGACAGCTGCATCTGCCGCTCGCCCTCGTCCTGAGCGGTGAGCAGCATCCACAGGTCCTGGACCGCCGGCGCCATCAGGCAGTCGTCGAAGTCCACCAGGGCGAAGTGCTCGTCACGCCCCAGCAGGTTGCCCAGATGGCAATCCCCATGGACGCGCAGGGCGCGCCCTGCCGGCCAGGCGTGAGCGGCGAGCAGTGGCTTGAGCGCCTCGGTGACGCGCTCGTAGGCCTGGCGTTGGCGGCGTTCCAGCCAGCCGCTCCCCAGCACCCCGACGACGGCTTCCTCGACCATGCCTTCCAGGTCCATGGTCCGCCGATGGGCGAAGGACCGGCGCTCTCCCACCGCGTGCAGGGCCCCGAGGACCTCCCCGAGTGCAAAGAGGTGGGCGGGATTCTCCAGCTCCGGAGCCTGGCCGGGGAGCTGCGGAAAGATCGCGAAGCGGAAGCCCTCATGGCGATGCAGGCTGGTCCCCGACGCGTCCCGCCAGGGCGCCGCCACCGCCACCCCCTCGGCCTCGAGCTCGGCCAGGAAATCGTGTTCCTCCTGGATCTGGGCATCGGTCCAGCGACCCGGACGGTAGAACTTGATCACCCAGCGCCGACGCTCGTCGTCATGCACCAGGTAGACGCGGTTCTCGTAGCTGTTGAGCGCGAAGGGCTCGCCGGGCAGCCAGAAGCCCAGCGACTCCACCGCCGCCACCACCCGAGCGGGCTCGAGGCGGGCGAAGGGATGGATCGCGTCGTGCATGGGCGCTCCTCTCGGTTGGTCGAGCCCGCATGCTACCAGAGCTCGGCGGGCGTGCGGGCGATGGCCCAGGCCTCGATCCGCTCGGCACCGGCGCGCCGACAGCCCTGCGCCAGGGCATCCAGGGTGGCGCCGGTGGTCATCACGTCGTCGAGCAGGGCCACCCGGGCCGGCAGGCGAGTCGGCACCTCGAAGGCCCCGCGCAGGTTGCCCCGCCGCCCGGCACGATCGAGGCCACGCTGGCTGGGAGTATCGCGACGCCGCCGGGCCACCACCACCGGTACGTCCAGGCGGGCCGCCAGGCGCTCGGCCAGCCAGCGCCCCTGGTCGAAGCCACGTTCCCGGGCCCGCCGCGGATGCAGGGGCACCGCGACCAGGGCCTCGGGACGCGGGGCCTGGACCAGCGCCCGTTCGAGCAACGCCAGCAGCACCGTCCCGGCCCGGGGCGAGGCATGGAACTTGAAGCGCCGCATCAGCCTCGCCACCTCGGCCTCGTAGCGCAGCGGCGCCCGGGCGGCGTCGAAGGCCGGAGGGACCCGCAGGCAGTGGCCGCACACCCGTCCGCGCCCCCGGCCCGATTGAGGCTCGGCGCAGTGCGGACAGGCCGGCCGGTTCCAGGGCAGGTCATCGAGGCAGGCCTCGCACCAGGCGGAAGCGGGCGGACAGTCGCCCAGACAGAAGACACAGCGTCCCGGCAGGGCGTGACGCAGCCAGTCGTCAACCTCGCCTCTCGCCGAGGTTGACATGATGCCAGCGCCCCGTACCCTATCGGTCAACCGCCATATTCTCGACAAGTTGACCATAAGCGAGCCCGCCATGCCTGCCCACGCCCTCGATACGCCCCTGGATGACCTGACCCTAGCCGCCCCCGGCACGATTCGCCACGACTGGACCCTGGAGGAGATCGAGGCGCTGTTCGCGCTGCCCTTCAACGACCTGCTGTTCCGCGCCCAGCAGGTCCACCGCGCCCACTTCGATCCCAACGCCGTCCAGGTCTCGACCCTGCTGTCGATCAAGACCGGCGCCTGTCCCGAGGACTGCAAGTACTGTCCCCAGTCCGGGCACTACAACACCGGCCTCGACAAGGAGAAGCTGCTCGAGATCGAGAAGGTGGTCGAACAGGCCCGCGCCGCGAAGGAGGCCGGCGCCAGCCGCTTCTGCATGGGCGCCGCCTGGCGCAGCCCGCGGGAGAAGGACCTCCAGGTGGTGATGGAGATGGTCAGCCGGGTCAAGGCGTTGGGGCTCGAGACCTGCATGACGCTCGGCATGGTCGATCCCGACCAGGCCCGGCGCCTCTCCGAGGCCGGCCTCGACTACTACAACCACAACCTGGACACTTCCCCGGACTACTACGGCGAGATCATCACCACCCGCAGCTACGCCGACCGCCTGGAGACCCTGGCCAATGTCCGCGAGGCCGGCATGAAGGTCTGCTCCGGCGGCATCCTGGGCATGGGCGAGGCCCCCCGCGATCGTGCCGCCCTGCTCCAGCAGTTGACCCGGCTCGAGCCGCACCCCGAGTCGGTGCCCATCAACATGCTGGTCAAGGTGCCCGGTACCCCGCTGGAGGACGTCGAGGACCTGGACCCGCTGACGTTCATCCGTGCCATCGCCGTGGCTCGCATCCTCATGCCCAGGAGCCATGTGCGCCTGTCCGCCGGCCGAGAGCAGATGTCCGAGTCCACCCAGGCCATGGCCTTCCTGGCCGGCGCCAACTCCATCTTCTACGGCGATACCCTGCTGACCACCGGCAACCCCCAGGTGGAGCGGGACCGGGCGCTGTTCGCCAAGCTCGGCCTGCATCCCGAACAGCGCGAGACCTGCGCCGACGACGGCCAGGCCGAGGCCGCCCTGGAAGCCGCCATCCGCGACCGTCGGGACGGCGATCTCTTCTACGACGCCGCCGGGGCCTGACGCCATGGACGAGCGCTGGTCACGCCGCCTGGCCGCGCGGGCCGAGGCGCGCCGGGCCGAGGGGCTATGGCGGAACCGCCCCACCCTCGCGCCCGACGCGTCGCTGCGCGACTTCGCCGGCAACGACTACCTGGGCCTGGCCGCCGACCCGCGGCTGGCCGAGGCCCAGGCCGAGGGCGCGCGACGCTTCGGCGCCGGGGCCCGGGCCTCGCACCTGGTCTGTGGCCACCTGGCGATCCACGAGACCCTGGAGCATCGCCTCGCCGAGCTCACCGGCCGCCCCCGGGCCCTGCTGTTCTCCACCGGCTACATGGCCAACCTGGGGACCCTCCAGGCGCTGTGCGACCGCCACACCCCGGTCTTCCAGGATCGCCTGAATCATGCCTCCCTGCTGGACGGCGCCCGGCTCGCCGGCGCCCCCTCGCGGCGCTTCCACCATCGCGACCTCGATGACCTGGCACGCCTGCTGGCCCGCGCGCCGGGCGATGCCCCTCGCCTGGTGGCCAGCGACGGCGTCTTCAGCATGGATGGTGATACGGCCGACATCGAAGGCCTCGCCGGGACCTGCCGGCACCACGGCGCCTGGCTGATGATCGACGACGCCCATGGCCTGGGCGTGCTCGGCGAACGCGGCGACGGCTGCGTGGGCCGGGCCCACGGCCCCGGCGACGTCCCGATCCTGGTAGGCACCCTGGGCAAGGCACTGGGCAGCGCCGGCGCCTTCGTGGCCGGCAGCGAGACGCTGATCGAGCACCTGATCCAGTTCGCCCGCCCCTACGTCTACACCACCGCCCAGCCCCCGGGCGTGGCGGCGGCCACCCTGGCGGCCCTGGACATCCTCGCCGCCGAGCCGGAGCGCCGCGCCCGGCTCTTCGATCGCATCGCCCGCTTCCGTCGCGAGGCCGCGACGCTCGGCCTGCCGCTCGCCGAATCCACGACGCCCATCCAGCCGATCCTGCTCGGCGACAACGCCACGGTGATGCGCTGGGCCGGCCGATTGCACGAGGCCGGCCTCCGGGTCGGCGCCATCCGCGCGCCCACCGTGCCCAGGGGCGAGGCGCGGCTGCGCATCACCCTCTCCGCCGCCCACGACGACGAGGCGCTGGACGCCCTGCTCGAGGGGCTCGACGCCTGTCGCCGGGAGGTCACGCCGTGAGTCGGCTGGCGCTGCTGTCCGGCTGGGGCTGCGATGCCCGCATCTGGCGACCGCTGGACGAGCATTGGCCGGCGGACCTCGCCGTCGATACCCCCGACTGGCCCGGCCACGGCACGCGTCCCGCCTTGCCCCATCCCGACTCCCTCGAGGCGCTGGCCCACGCCATGCGGGACGCCCTCCCGGCGGATGCCATCTGGGTGGGCTGGTCCCTGGGGGGCCTGCTGGCCACCGCCCTGCTCGACCACCTGCCGGCGCCACGCGCCCTGGTGCTGCTCGGCATGGGCGAACGCTTCTGTCATCCCGAGGGCGTCGACGAGGCCGCCCTGGCGGCCTTTCGCGGCGCCTTCCGCCGCGATCCCGAGGCCACCCGAGCCCACTTCCTGCGCTGGCAGCTGCGCGGCGAGCCGGCTCCCCGATCGGCCCACCGCCGGCTGCTCGCGCTCCTCGGCGAGGCCACCCCCGCCCCCCGGACCACCCTGGCGGCAGGACTCGCCCAGCTCGCTCGCCTGGACAACGGGCGGCGCCTCGCCCAGCCGCCCTGCCCGGTCCACCGGCTGGCGGGCGAGGCCGATCCCCTGCTGGCCCCGGCGGTGCGTCAGGCCGCCGACCGCCGGATCCCCCGGGCCGGCCACTGTCCGATGCTCAGCCAGCCGGAACGCCTGGCCGCGGCGCTCTCCGCCATCGCCGCGGCTCCCCAGCGACGACTCACCGCCCCGGAGGACTCGCCATGACCGCCCTACCGAGCCATGACGACCGCCCCGTCGCCGATCGCGACTGGCGAGCCCGCGTCGCCCATGCCTTCTCCCGAGCCGCGCCCCACTACCCTGAGCGCGCCCGGGCCCAGCAGGCCATGGGGCAACGGCTGCTCGACCGGCTTCCGACGCAGGCCTCCGCCGTGCTGGACCTGGGCTGCGGGCCGGGGGAGATGACCGCCGAGCTGGCGCGACGTTTCGGCCCCGGCGGCCGGGTCCATGGCCTGGACCTGGCGCCGGGCATGCTCGAGGAGGCCCGCCGTCGACACGGGCACGGGATCCGCTGGCTATGCGCCGATGCCGCCGAGCTGCCGCTGGCCGAGGGCGAGCTCGACCTGGTGGTCTCCAACCTGGCCCTGCAGTGGTGTCCCGACCTGGAGGCCGTGCTGGCCGAGATCCATCGGGTGTTGCGCCCCGGCGGCCGGGCCCTGATCAACACCCTGGGCCCGGGGACCCTCGCCGAGGTCGGCCGCGCCTGGGAGCGGCCGGGACGCCCTGCCGCGCTGCTGGCGTTCCGCGATGCGGCCTGCCACCGGCTGGCCGCCCATCGGGCCGGCTTCCGCGAGGTGTCGGTGGCATCGCGCACCGAGCGCTTCCACTACCCCGACCTCGCGGCGGTGATGGCCTCGATCAAGGGCGTGGGCGCCCAGGTCGCCCGCCCCGGTGCCCGGCTCTCCCGAGCCGACCTGGCCCGAGCCACCCGCCGCTACGAGGCACTTCGCACGGAGGCGGGACTGCCCGTGTCCTATCGCCTGCTGACCCTGACCCTGGAGCATTGAGATGGCCGTCTACTTCGTGACCGGTACCGACACCGATGCCGGCAAGACCCTGGTGGCCAGCGGCCTGCTGGCCCTGGCCCGGCAGCGGGGGTTGACCACCCTGGGGCTGAAGCCCGTGGCCTCGGGCTGCGACCCCACCCCCGAGGGGCTGCGCAACATCGACGCCCTCACCCTCCAGGCCCAGAGCGTGCCGGCCGTGCCCTACGCGACCATCAATCCCTTCGCCTACGCCCCGGCGATCGCGCCCCACCTGGCCGCCCGGCGCGCCGGCGAGCGCCCGACCCTGGCGGCACTGGTCGACCACGCCGCCGCCCCCCTGGACGAGGGGCGCGATCTGACGCTGATCGAGGGCGCCGGCGGCTGGCGGGTGCCGCTCAACGACGCCGAGGATCTCGCCGGGCTGGCGCGGCGCCTCGAGCTGCCGGTGATCCTGGTGGTGGGACTGAAGTTGGGTTGCTTGAGTCATGCCCGGCTCACCGCCGAGGCGGTGCGGGCCGATGGCCTTCGCCTGGCCGGCTGGGTGGGCAATCTCGTCGATCCCGACTTCGCCGCCGACGAGGCCCTCTACCGGGACAACCTGGACACCCTGGTACGCACCCTGGACGCGCCCTGCCTGGGCGTCATCCCGCGGCTCGACGCGGAGACGCCCGAGGCCCGGGCCCGGGCCGCCGCCGCACACCTGGCGCTGCCCGGCGACCCCATGAGCCGAGCATCCCGAGGGACATGTCTCGTCCTGGAGAATCCTCCGGGCGGCGCGTGACCGCGATCATGACGAGTCCCGCCGATCGAGGGACGCTCGGCGACGGCCGGCCAGGCCACACGACGGCCACGTCAACCGGGACCAGGGGGGGATGAACGAGCTGGCGAGTGCATCCGGGCAGGATGCGCAGCGCGGAGTCCGCTCGTGGTGGATCCGCGAGCGCTTCTCCAGCCTACCAGGGCCGCTTCCCGGCGGAAGGGAAGGGACCGATATCAAGAGGGATGGTGCGTCGGGTGGGACTCGAACCCACACACCCGAAGGCACGAGGACCTAAACCTCGCGTGTCTACCAATTCCACCACCGACGCATCGGGCAGGCGCCCGAACAGGTGGCATATCATGCCAGCGGCCTCCTGCCGCCGCAAGGCCTCCCCCGGCCGAAGGCCTCGGCGTCTCGTCCCGCCACTCGCCTCGGGCCTCGCCCGGGTTCGCACGACAGCATATTAGCGTTTGCCTAATGGGGGCCTCCTGCCGAATACTGTATGAATAGACAGCTTTCGATGGAGGGCCAGCCATGCATGATCCCGAGACCTTCTCCCCCGCCCCGGCACCGCCCCAGCGCGCCCTGCCCCATCCGCATACCACCATCCGCGCGGGGATCTCCGGCTTTCCCTCCCCGGCGGAGGACTATGTCGGCCGCACCCTGGACCTCAACGAGCGGCTGGTGAAGCGGCCCGCGGCCACCTTCTTCATGACCGTCAGCGGCGACAGCATGGAGGGCTTCGGCATCCAGGACGGTGACATCCTGGTGGTGGACCGCTCCGTGGACGCCCGCCCCGGCCATGTCCTCGTGGCGCTGGTCGACGGCGAGGTGATCGTCAAGCGCTACGAGATCCTCGGCCGTCGGCCCTACCTCTGCTCCGGCAACGACCGCTATGCCCCGATTCCCGTCACGGACCTGGACTGCCAGGTCTGGGGCGTGGTGCGCTCGGTCATCCACGAGTACCCCCTATGATCGGCCTGGTGGATTGCAACAACTTCTACGTGAGCTGCGAGCGGGCCTTCCAGCCACGCCTGGAGGGCGTGCCGGTGGGCGTGATGTCCAACAACGACGGCTGCGTGATCGCCCGCTCCGAGGAGCTCAAGGCCCTGGGGGTGGCGATGGGCACCCCCGCCTTCGAGCTGCGGCCCCTGGTCGACCGGGACCGCATCCGCCTCCTCTCGTCCAACTACGAGCTCTACGGCGACATGTCCACGCGGGTGCGCGAGGCCCTCGAGGAGTTCTCCGCCGGCGTGGAGCCCTACTCCATCGACGAGATGTTCGTCCGCTTCGACGGCTTCGATGCCGCCACCACCCGGGCCCTGGCCCGCACGCTCTATCGCAACGTGCGCCGCTTCACCGGCATCCCCGTCGGCGTGGGCGTCGCCCCCACCCGCACCCTCGCCAAACTGGCCAATCGCGCCGCCAAGCGGCAACCGGGCTACGACGGTGTCTGCGTGCTCGCCGCCGAGGGTGACGAGACGCGCCGCCTGCTCGAGCGCACCGCCCTGGGCGACGTCTGGGGCGTGGGCCGGCGCCTGGTCGAGCGACTCGGCCTGCAGGGCATCGAGACCGCCTGGGACCTGCGCCAGGCCGACCCCGGGCCCCTCCGCCGGCGCTTCTCCGTCACCCTCGAGCGCACCGTGCGCGAGCTCCAGGGGCTGCCCTGCATCGAGCTCAACGACGCCGACGAGCCCCGCCGGCGCATCATGACCTCGCGCTCCTTCGGCCGCCTCACCGGCGAGCCGGCCGAATTGCAGGACGCGATCCGCCAGCACGCCCAGCGCGGCGCCGAGAAACTGCGTCGTCAGGACAGCCTGGCCCGCGCCGTGCTGGTCTTCCTCCAGACCCACCCCCACCGCGCCGACCTGCCCCAGTACTCGCCCAGCCGCATCATCGAACTGGCCGAACCCACCGACGACAGTCGCCCGATCCTGGCCGCCGCCCGGCAGGGCCTCGACGCCATCTACCGCCGCGGTTACCGGTTCATGAAGGCCGGGGTGATGCTGCTCGACCTGGTGGACGCCAACCGCCGGCAGCTCCCGCTGCTCGATACTCCCGAAGGCGCCGCCCGGCGCGATCGTGACCACCGGCTGATGGCCACCCTGGATGCGCTCAACCGGCGAATGGGCCGCGGGACGGTACGCCTCGGCGTGCCGCGCGAGAACGCCGCCTGGCACCTGCGCTGCGCCCACCGCACGCCGCGATGGACCACCCGCTGGGGCGAGCTACCCAGGGTTCGGACCTGAAACCGGCGCTCGTCCCCTACCCGGCAGCAGGCGCTATCAGGGAAGGCTCATCATTGACGGGCCGGTTGACCCGGTGACTCACCGGCCAGTGGGTGAGCGCCTCCGCGGCGAGATGATGCACCGCACCGCGGAGCGTCTCGCGCTCCGTCACGCGAGGATCGAGCCAGGGCGCCAGGCTCTCGGCGTCCAGGACCACCGGCATGCGGCCATGGATCTCCCTGGCCACGCCACGTGCCGGCTCGGTGAGGATGGCGCACCCCGGCTTGCCGTCCGGCCGCTCGCTCCAGATGCCCGCCAGCCAGACCGGCTCACGGTCCCGACGGCACAGGAAGTACGGCTGCTTCCCGCCCTCCGCCGGCCGCCATTCGTACCAGCCGTCCGCCGGTATCAGGCAGCGATGATGGGCGAAGGCGCCACGGAAGTAGGGAGAGGTGGCCACCTTCTCGACGGTGGCGTTGATGGGCTCCGGGGACGTCTCCCTGGCCCAGTGCGGCCGATAGCCCCACCAGAGGTCGTCCATCACCAGGGGCGCCGGCTCGTCGGGATGACGCACCCCGGTGATCCAGGTCCCCGGCGCCACGTTGTAGCGCGGGATGACCTTCCCCGGCGCCAGCGGCAGGCGCAGGGCGCGGGAGAGGGCGGGATAGGGGCTGAAGAGCGCGAAACGACCACACATGACATCCTTCCCCGGCAACATGATGCTTCCCTTGCGGAAAGCCTATGCCATGGGCCGGATCGACACCATGCGCCATCGAGAACGGGACACCTCTTAGTAAACGCCTTCATAACGCCATGGTTTACATGTATGGTGAGGGCGGTCACAGGCCATCGGAACGCCGGGCGATCCGGTGGCGACGTTCGAGTTCACTGCAGGAGGCCCGATGACGTCCCCCGTCTGGCACCCCTATGCCCATCTCAAGACACAGGCTCCCGCCCCCAAGGTCGTCGGCGGCGAGGGACCGCGCTTCACCCTGGAGAGCGGCGAGTCGCTGCTCGACGCCACCTGTTCCTGGTGGTGCATGATCCACGGCTACCGGCATCCCCGGCTGGTCGAGGCCATCCAGCACCAGGCCGACGAGCTGTGCCACGTGATGCTCGGCGGCCTGACCCATGAGCCCGCCGATCGCCTGGCCCGGGAACTGGTGCGCATCACGCCCGAAGGGCTCGACCACGTCTTCTTCTCGGACAGCGGCTCGGTGGGCATGGAAGTGGCCATGAAGATGGCCGTGCAGTACCACCGGCTTCGCGAAAGGCCCGGCAAGACCCGCATGCTCTCGCTGATGAAGGCCTATCATGGCGACACCGCCGGCTGCATGGCGGTCTGCGACCCCGAGGAAGGCATGCATTCGCTGTTCTCGGGGTTCCTGCCGCAGCATCACTTCGCCCCGGCGCCCCGAGCCCCCTTCGACGCCGACGAGGCGGACGTCCGGCCGGACCTCGATGCCCTGCGCGCGGTGCTGGAGGCGCATCAGCACGAGATCGCCGCCCTGCTGATGGAGCCGCTGCTGCAGGCCGCCGGCGGGCTCAACATGACCTCGCCGCACTACCTGCGCGGCGCCCGCGCGCTTTGCGAGGAATTCGATGTCCTGCTGGTGTTCGACGAGGTGGCCACCGGCTTCGGGCGTACCGGGCGGATGTTCGCCGCCGACCACGCCGACGTGACCCCGGACATCATGGTGCTCTCCAAGGGCCTGACCGGCGGCTACCTGGGCCATGCCGCCACCCTGGCCACCGATCGGGTGCATTCGGCATTCATCGGTGACAGTTCAGAACACGCCTTTATGCACGGCCCCACCTTCATGGGCAATCCGCTGGCCTGCCGGGTGGCACTGGAAAGCCTGGCGGTGTTCGAGGAGGACGACTACCTGGGCCGCATCCGGGCGCTCAACGCCGTGCTGCGCGAGGAGCTGCTGGAGGACGCGGCGCTGCGCGCCCATCCGGACGTGGCCGACGTGCGCGTGCTCGGCGCCACCGCGGTGATCGAGGTCCACGACGCCGCCGCGCTCCAGGGCGTGGCCGCCTTCGCCCGGCAGCAGGGGGTGTGGTTGCGCCCCTTCGGCCGCTGGCTCTACACCATGCCGGCCTACATCACCCCCGAGGACGACATGCGCCGCATCACCGGTGCCATGAAGGGCTGGTTCCGACGGGACTGAGGGGACTACACCAGCCGGCGGGGGATCTGCCGATCCCAGCTATGGCAGAAGACTCGCCGCTCGCCCTCGTAGGCGTCCAGGGTCGCATGCAGGTAGAAATACGCCGGATCCGAGGTGAGCACGGTGCGGGTGACCGTGGCGACCTCCCAGTCGTCCCGCTTCAACGAGCGTTCCCAGAGGGTCGTGCCCTGGACGGAGTCGAAGTCGTCGTCCCGAGAGCGGTAGGTCTCCACCGAGCGGATCTGCACCTCCAGCCCGGAATCCTCCAGCCGCCCTCGCCCGCGATCGTTGATCACCTCCAGGGTGGAGAGATCCTCGGCCAGGTCGCGGTGCACGTACCAGTTATGGTGCTCCGGTTCCAGCGGGGTCACGGGGATGGTCGGCGCGCCCTCCGGCTCGGGGAAGGCGATGGCCGCGTCCTCCGTGCGCCGGGGACGCCGGGGCAGCACCAGGGCGATGCCCTGGTCGTGGATGGTCAGCCGCACGTGCTCGGGAGGCGGCCAGGCCAGCGGCCAGTAGGAGGTCGAGATCGCCAGGCGCAGCCGATGCCCCTTGGGGAACACCTGGGCGATGTCGTTGAACTGGACCCGGACCCGGTAGCGCTTCCCCGGCGTCAGGGCTTCGGGGCTGGCATGGCCATCGCGGTGGCAGAGATTGAGCAGGCCATAGGTCACACGGGTCGCCTTGTCGTCGGGCGCCACGTCGGAGAGGCGCACCGCCACCATGGCCACGGGACGATCGGCGGCCACGTCGAGCTCCAGGACCGGGGCCCCGAGGATCTCCAGGGTCTCCCCCAGGGGGGGACTGTCGAAGGTCAGGGCACCACCGTCCTCCTCTCGCTGGTCGTGGGCCAGGTCGGGGCCGGCGGCGTAGGAACACCACTTGCCGGCGAAGAGCCCGCAGGTCAGTGGCGACTGAACCGTCAGCGGCCAGCTCTCGCGGCGTCGCTGGCCGTCCAGCGACAGCCGCCCCGGCGCCAACGGCAGCCGCCAGGCCTCGATGCGCGGCGAGGGCCAGTCGGGCTCGCCCACCCAGCGCCCGTGCCGGTGCCCATAGCGGGTGGTGGGCGGCATGCTGTCCTGCATCCAGGCCCGCAGGGCGGGGTCCTCGAGCACGCCCCGCTCCTCGTCCTTGAGCCACTGATCCCACCAGCGCAGGCATTCCTGCAGGAAGCCGATGGCCGGCCCGGGCTCGCCCAGGTGGGGATACTTGTGGCTCCACGGCCCCACCAGGCCGCGGGTCGGGCCCGGCAGGTGCTCGAGCAGGCGCATCACGGCATTGGAGTAGCCGTCGGCCCAGCCGCTGGCGGCCAGCACCGGGATCCGTACCTTCGAGAAGTCCTCGCAGATGGAGCCATGCCGCCAGTAGGCGTCCCGATGGGGGTGCTCGAGCCAGGTGGCGAGCCACAGGCCGCTGCCCTCGAGGCGCTGGTGCCACATGTCCCGCCAGCGCTCGCCGACCACGCTCGGATCCGGCGGCAGGGAGTTGTAGGCGAACATGGTGGACGCCCAGGAGAGGTTGTCGCCCAGCAGGCAGCCGCCCATGTAGTGGACGTCGTCCGCATAGCGATCATCGGTGGAGCAGACGGTGATCACGGCCTTGAGTTCGGGGGGCTGCCGGGCGGCCAGCTGCAGGCCGTTGAAGCCACCCCAGGAGATGCCGATCATGCCCACGCCGCCATCGCACCAGGGCTGGGCGGCCAGCCAGCGCAGGATGTCCTCGCCGTCGGCCAGCTCCTGCTCCAGATACTCGTCCTCCAGCACACCCTCGCTGTCCCCGCTGCCCCGCAGGTCGACCCGCACCCCGGCATAGCCGTGGCCGGCGAAGTAACGGTGATGGATGGCGTCGCGGCGGGCGGAACCGTCCCGCAGCCGGTAGGGGATGTATTCGAGGATGGCGGGCACGGGGCCCGTCTCGGCGCCCGCCGGCAGCCAGATCCGGGCGCACAGCCGGGTGCCGTCCCGCATGGGGATCCATACCGGATCCCGGCACTCGACCTCGTGGGGAAAGTCGCTGATCTCTCGCATCGCCGCCTCCTGCACACGCCGCCATACCGGGTGCCGGAAAGAATCATTCCTCGCCGTCCGATGACAGGGACGCGATCTCGAAGGGCAACGCGTCCTGGCAGTCGCGAATCCGCCGTCGCAGGGCATCCCGATCCTCGGCCCCGGTGAACAGGACCCCCAGCTCCCAGGAGAAGGAATCCTGGTGCAGCAGCTCGGTCAGACGCATCCCCTCCCGGACGTTCAACTCGACGAGGGTGCCGGGGTGCGCCGTCTCGACTCGCTCGATCTCCTCCGCCGTGGGGATCCGCCGCACGATGCCGTTCTCGAAGACCCGCAGCATCTGCTTGGCGGCGACGGCGTAGCGGCCCTCGCGAAACGGCATGCGAGGCGGAATGCCCAAGGCCACGTCCACCATCACCTGGAAGTGCGGTGCACCATCCACCAGCTGGAATATCGCGGCATGCGAGCGCGACAGGCGCGCGTTGATCTCCAGCAGCCAGAGGCGATCACTCTCTTCTTCATGGTAGAACTCGATGTTGAAGGGTGCATCGTCGTAGCCGATATGCGTCATCACCCGGCGGCTGAGCTCGATGATACGCGCCTGGACGGGGTCGGGGAGCGCACTGGGGTACTCGTAGCGCATCAGCACGGAACGGTGCTGACGGTCGCGCACGCTGTCCACGATGCCGGTCACCTCCACCCTCCCGTCCTGGACATAGCCTTCCAGGGTGCATTGCCGGCCCGCCGAGATGATCTGCTCGACCACGCAATGGTGGCCGTCGATCCCGGCCACCTCGTCGGGCAGGTCGAGATGGCGACAGACCTCGGAGAGGGGTTCGCCGAACCGGCCGATCCCCTTGCGAATGAGCGGCAGAGCCTCGCGAAGCTGCCGCTCGTCGGCGATATGAAATCCCAGCTGGGAGGAATGGGCCTTCACCGGCTTGATCCAGAAGGGATAGTCCACCTCGAGGGTGTCGATGGCATGCTCGTCGAAGGGATCCAGGGCCTGGAAGGCGGGCACGCATTCCGGTACCGCCTTCGACTGCTCCAGGCGACTCCAGTACTTGTGCTCGCACTTCAGCACCGCCTCGAGCGAGGGTCCCCGGTGACCGAGGGCGTCGCGCAGCACCGGCAGCAGCGCCGTGGTCGGGAAGTCCCAGACCCCGACGATGGCATCCACCGAGCCGGGGAAGCGCTCCAGTTCGTCCAGCGCATCCGCCACCAGGCGGTCGAAATGATACTCCTGGGCATGGACCGCCTCGTCCAGGGGCAGCAATCCATGAAACGCATAGTCCTCGGCATGGCGCAGCGTCGGCAGCAGGCGTCGACTCAGGTCGTCATGGCCGACGACGAAGACATTCCAGGCCATGGGGGGTTCCTCCCGGGCGTCGTTCAATGGACGCAGGACGGGGAACGGCAGTCGCAGCTTTCTCGGGTAAGCATGGCCCTTTCCGGTCCCGATGTGTTGATCCCGATCAAGTCTCCCCCGATCGGGGCGGTGCCGCTCGGGCCAGGGGCGCCGGCCGAGACTGGCAATGCCACCCGGCCCGTGTCAGCCTGAGGGGTTCATACTCCGGGACTCTCCCCCATGGCACTCAGCAAGACCCAATCGAGCTTCTATCGTCGTCTCTACGTCGCCCACCTGGGCCCCGCCGGCACCGCGAGCGTGCCGGCGATCATGGAGGCCACCGGCATGCCTCGCCGCACCGCCCAGGACACCCTGACCGCCCTGGCCGAGCTGGACATCCGCTGCGAGTTCGAGCCCGAGCCCGGCCAGCGCCATAACATCGGCCGTTACGTGATTCGCGACTGGGGGCCCATCGACCCCGACTGGGTCGCGAGTCATGCCGACCGATTGCGCCTGGCCCTGGGCTATCCCTGAGCCCGTCGGCATCGGGCGCGTCTCTGTTAGGATGAAAGTCGACACCCTCGACGCCGGAGGCCCCATGACCCTCACTCCCTCCAACATGATCGAGCTGGGCAGCCCCCTGCCGCCCTTCCGCCTGCCCGATGCCGAAGGCCACACGGTGGGCAGCGACGACTACCCCGACCAGCCCCTGCTGGTAATCTTCATGTGCAACCACTGCCCCTTCGTCAAGCACGTGGCGGATGCCCTGGCGGACTTCACCCGGGAGTACCAGGCCAGGGGACTGGCGGTGGTGGGCATCAACAGCAACGACCCACGGGCGCACCCGGATGACCGTCCCGAGAGAATGATCGAGGAGGCCGAGGCCCGGGGCTATACCTTCCCCTATCTGGTCGACGAGAGCCAGGACGTGGCCCGCGCCTTCCAGGCCGCCTGCACGCCGGACTTCTTCCTGTTCGACCGGGATCATCGGCTCGCCTATCGCGGCCAGTTCGACGGCAGTCGACCCAGCAAGGATACGCCGGTGACCGGGGCGGATCTGCGCGCCGCCGCGGACGCCGTGCTGGCCGGGCGCGCACCCGACCCGGACCAGAAGCCGTCGATGGGCTGCAATATCAAGTGGAAATGACCCGCGAGGCCCCCTGGCGGCCGGCCTCACCGCCCGCACCCCCGGCGCCCGGCTGCCGGGGGCTGGCTCAGGGCAGGGCCTCGGGCGGGCGAACCCGCCGGGAAATGTCGATGGGCACGCCCCGGCTCAGGGTCTGGTAGACCACGCAATAGCGCTCCGTCAGGCGCAGCAGGGTGTCGACCTCGGCCTCGTCGGCATCCGTGACCAGGGCGACGTGCAGGCGGACGGCCCGGAACCCCACCGGTGCGTCCTTGGCGACACCGAGCGTACCGCGAAAGTCCAGGTCGCCCTCGACGAAGACCTCCCCGTCCCGCAGGTCGATCCCCAGGGCCGTGGCCACCGCGCCCAGGGTAACCCCGGCACAGGCCGCCAGGGCCTCCAGCAGCATGTCACCGGAACAGGCGGCGTGCCCGCTGCCGCCGGTCGCCGGATGAAGCCCCGCCTCGACCAGCGCCCTGCCCGTCTCGAGGCGACAGGTGACGCCCTCGCCGAGTCGCCCCCGGGCCTCGAGGGTCACCAGGGCGGCCTCGGGCTCCTGCGCATAGCGTCGCTTCAGGGGCGCCTGGCGTGATTTCAGTTCGTCGGCTTTCATGGCCGTGATCTCCCGCACGATGAACGCAAGGCTCGGGAGGCGATCGACGACCCGGGCCTGATCAGAGCATGGTCGTTTCCCGGCAGGGACTCCAGCGCGACGTCGGCCAACGAAAAAACGCGGCGGACAGTCGTCCGCCGCAACAGTCCCGATCGATGAAGCCGGTCGGAGAGAGTCGGGAATCAGATCTCGAAGCCCAGGCCGAAGTCGTCGGCGGAGATCGCCATCAGCGATTCGGCTCCCGCCTGGATCATCTGGGCATGGGCCCGGGTGCGCGGCAGGAGCCGGTCGAAGTAGAACCGGGCGGTATCGATCTTGGCACGATAGAAGGGCGCCTCCTCGGTGCCGGCCTCCAGCGCCGAGCGAGCCTGCTTGACGGCCCGGGCGAAGAGGTAGGCCAGGGTCACGTAGCCGGCGTACATCAGGTAGTCGACGCTGGCGGCGCCCACCTCCTCGCGATCGGTCATGGCCTTCATGCCCACGCCGGTGGTCAACTCGCCCCACTCGGCGTTGAGCTTGGCCAGCGGGCGCACGAACTCGGCCATGCCCGGGGTGGCCTCCTCGGCCTGGCAGAACTTGTGGATCTCCTTGGTGAACATCTTCAGGGTCTCGCCCTGGTTCATCAGCACCTTGCGCCCCAGCAGGTCCAGGGCCTGGATGCCGGTGGTGCCCTCGTAGAGGCGGGTGATGCGGGCATCACGCACCAGTTGCTCCATGCCCCATTCCCGGATGAAGCCATGCCCCCCGAAGACCTGAACGCCCTCGTTGGTGGCCTCGAACCCCACCTCGGTGAGGAAGGCCTTGACGATCGGCGTCAGCAGGCCGAGCAGGGCCTCGGCACGGTCGCGTTCGGCGACGTCCTGGCCATGTTCCACCACGTCGATCATCTGGGCGGCGTAATAGACCAGCATGCGCCCGCCCTCCGCGAAGGCCTTCTGGGTCAGCAGCATGCGACGCACGTCGGGGTGGACGATGATGGGATCGGCGGGCTTGTCCGCGGCCTTGGGACCGGACAGCGAGCGCATCTGCAGGCGATCCCGGGCATAGGCCAGCGCGTTCTGGAAGCTGGTCTCGGCGAGCCCCAGGCCCTGGATGCCGGTGCCGATGCGGGCGGCGTTCATCATGGTGAACATGCAGGCCAGGCCCTTGTGGGGAGCGCCCACGAGGAAGCCCCTGGCGCCGTCGAAGTTCATCACGCAGGTGGCATTGCCGTGGATGCCCATCTTGTGCTCCAGGGAACCGCAGGTCACGCCGTTGCGCTCGCCGGGATGGCCCTCGGCATCCGGCAGGTACTTGGGGACCACGAACAGCGAGATGCCCTTGGAGCCCTCCGGGGCGTCGGGCAGCTTGGCCAGCACCAGGTGGACGATGTTCTCGGCCAGGTCGTGTTCGCCGGCGGAGATAAAGATCTTGGTGCCGGAAATCTCGTAGGCATCGCCGTCGGTCGGCACCGCCCGGGTCTTGAGCAGCCCCAGGTCGGTGCCGCAGTGGGGCTCGGTCAGGCACATGGTGCCGGTCCAGGTGCCCTCGACCAGCTTGGTCAGGTAGGTGGCCTTCTGGTCCTCGGTGCCGTGGTGGTGGAGGGCGGCGGAGGCGCCGTGGGACAGCCCCGGGTACATGCCCCAGGCCAGGTTGGACGAGGCCAGCATCTCCGAGAGGATCTGGGACAGCGAATGCGGGAGGCCCTGGCCACCCTGGTCCGGGTCCGCGGCCAGGCTCGGCCAGCCGCCCTCCACGTATTGCCGATAGGCTTCCTTGAAGCCCTTGGGCGCCTTGACCTCGCCCCCTTCCAGCCGGCACCCCTCCTGGTCGCCGCTCTGGTTGAGCGGCATCAGAACCTCGCGGGCGAAGCGGGCGCCCTCCTCCAGGATCGCCGAGACCACGTCCGGGGTGGCGTCCTCGCCGCCGGGCAGGCGCGCATAGTGGGCCGGGTAGTCCAGGAGCTCTTCCATCACGAAACGCATGTCGCGCAGCGGGGCCTGGTAGTCGGGCATCTCGTCTCTCCTCGGAGTCGCAGGGCGGCGATGGCCGCGATCAAACATGTGTTTGAAACTAGCGCCGAACGACGGATCAAGTCAAGCGTTCGTTTTAAAACGAGAGCGAAGAAGCTGGAAGCTGGAAGCTGGAAGCTGGAAGCTGGAAGCTGGAAGCTGGAAGCTGGAAGCTGGAAGCTGGAAGCTGGAAGCTGGAAGCTGGAAGCTGGAAGCTGGAAGCTGGAAGCTGGAAGCTGGAAGCTGGAAGCTGGAAGCTGGAAGCTGGAAGCTGGAAGCTGGAAGCTGGAAGCTGGAAGCTGGAAGCTGGAAGGCAGCATGAACCCCGACATCATGGGGTCAAGGTTTTTCTTCGAGCTTCCAGCTTAAGCCCGCGAAGCGGGCGCTCTTCCAGCTCCGGGCGAAGCCCGGTCGGGGTTTCCTTCAAGCTTCCAGCTTACGGCCGCGAAGGGGGCGATCTTCCAGCTCCGGGCGAAGCCCGGCTACTGCATGCGGATGCCGCCGTCCAGGCGGATCACCTCGCCGTTGAGCATGGGATTGGTGACGATCTGCTCGGCCAGCCGGGCGAACTCGTCGGGCTTGCCCAGTCGCTTGGGGAAAGGCACCGAGGCGGAGAGGGCCTCCACGGCCTCCTCGGGGATGTCGCTCATCATCGGCGTCTCGAAGACCCCCGGGGCGATGGCCATCACCCGGATGCCGTGACGCGACAGTTCCCGGGCCGCCGGCAGGCTCATGCCCACCACCCCGGCCTTGGAGGCGCTGTAGGCGCACTGCCCCACCTGGCCGTCGAAGGCGGCCACGGAGGCGGTGTTGATCAGCACGCCGCGCTCTCCGTCCACCCCCGGGGCATTCCTGGCCATGGCCGCGGCGGCCAGACGCATGACGTTGAAGGTGCCCACCAGGTTGATCTGGACGGTGCGGGCATAGGCTTCCAGGTCGGCAGGATGGCCCTCGCGGTCGAGGACCTTGGCCACGCTGACCACGCCGGCGCAGTGCACCACCCCGGCCAGTCCCCGGTCGCCGCCGAGGGCCACGGCGGCGTCCACCGCGGCCTGGATGTCGTCGGCCGAGGTGACGTCGCCGCGCACGGCCTGGGCCGCCTCGCCGAGGCGCTCGGCATGGGCCTCGACGGCGTCGCTGAGGTCGCACAGCACCACGCGCCCGCCCCCGGCCACCAGGCGCTCGGCGGTGGCCGCCCCCAGCCCGGAGGCGGCGCCGGTGATCAGAAAGGTGTTGTCCTTCACTTGCATCGATGGATCTCCACGATCATTGGGCGGCAGGGGTCTCCGCCTTGTCGGCGGCATCCGCGCGCAACTTGAAGCGCTGGATCTTGCCGCTGGGTGTCTTGGGCAGGGTGTCGACGAATTCGATCACCCGCGGGAAGGCATGGGTCGAGAGGCGCTCGCGAACCTGCTGGCGAATCTCGTCGGCCAGCTCGTCGCTCGGCTCGAAGCCCTCGCGCAGCACCACATAGGACTTGATGATCTCGCCGCGGATCTCGTCGGGCTGGCCGACGGCGGCGGACTCGGCCACGGCCGGATGGGTGAGCACGGAGTTCTCCACGTCGGTGGGGCCCACCCGGTAGCCGGCGGTGGTGATGATGTCGTCGTCACGGCCGGCGAACTGGAAGGTGCCGTCCTCGTTGCGCATCACCACGTCGCCGGTGAGGTAGTAGCCCTCGGCGAAGGGGTGCTTTTCCTGCCAAGTGTAGCCGGCGAAGAAATGCGCGGGGGAGTTGGCGATGTCCACCGCCAGCACGCCGGGCTCGCCGGGAGGCAGCTCCTTGTACTCGGCATCGAGGATCGCCAGCCGGTAGCCGGGCATCGGCACGCCCATGCCCCCCACGTGCTTGGGATGCTCCAGGGCGTGATGGTTGCAGCAGGTCATGCCGGTCTCGGTCTGGCCGTAGTGATCCATCACCGGGCAACCCAGGGCGCTTTCCACCCAGGTGACCACCTCGGTGTTGAGCGGCTCGCCGGCGGAGCTGGCACGGCGCAGCGCCAGGGTCTCGTGGGCATCGTCGAACAGCCCCGAGGCCTTCATCAGCCGGTAGGCGGTGGGCGCGGCGGCGAAGTTGGTGATGCGGTGGCGCTTCATGAAGGCCAGCGCGCCCTCGGCGCTGAAGCCGGCCTCGCAGAAGTGGGTGGTCACCCCCAGCAGCAGCGGCCCGGCGATGGCGTAGTAGAGGCCGTAGGCCCAGCCCGGATCGGCCATGTTCCAGAAGCGGTCGCTGGGCTCCAGGCCGATGGCCAGCTCCATGTACAGGGCGAAGGCCGGCATCGCCGACAGGGGCACCGCCACGCCTTTCGGCTTGCCCACGGTGCCGGAGGTGAACATCTGCAGGAAGGGCGCCTCGGGCGACTGGCGAGGCGGCGCGGTGGTGATCGGGGCATGGGCCAGGGCCTGCTGCCAGTCCAGATCGTCGGCGTGCTCGGCATCGGGGCCTTCCACGGTGAGCACCGGCGGACAGCTGGCCAGCCCATCGAACTTGAAGCGATTGGCGTGATCGGTGATCACCAGCTTGGTGTCGGCGCGGCCCAGGCGATATTCCACCGAATCGGGGCCGAAGGCGGTGAACAGCGGCTGATAGACCGCGCCGATCCGCCAGGTGGCCAGCACCGCGATGAGCAGCTGAGGGGAACGGGGCAGCATGCAGGCGATGCGATCCCCTTCCCCCAGGCCGCGACTGGCGAGCCAGCCGGCCAGCTTCTCGCTCTCGGCGGCCAGTTCGGCGTAGCTCAGGGTCGTGACCCGGCCTTCGGTGTCCTCGTGCACCAGCGCCGGCACCTCCCCGCGTCCTTCGCGAAGGTGGCGGCCACAGCAGGCCTCGAAGGCATTGAGTCGGCCATCCCGATGATCATCGAGCCGGGCGATGACGTCGTCGATGGAGAAGCTGTCCAGATAGGTGCGGTAATCGGGAAGGGTCGCGGGTGTGCTCATAAACTGCCTCTCTGCTAATCGGCCATGGGCGTGGCCGCCCGGGCCTGTTGTGCTTGTTGTCGGCGATCGGCTGTCAGCCAGCGTGCGGCGCTGATGGCCAACCTTCCTCTGGTTAGCCGCAGTTGACGTAAGCGTCAACCTAACAAGCGCTAGGTACAACCTAGAGGCTTCGCCCGGCCGGGGCAAGGCGCAACACGCCGGCAAGGCACTAGACGATGGTCGAGCCCGCCGATCGGGGTCTCAGGCGGGACGGGTGATCATGGCGATGAGCTCGCGGGCGAGATCCTCCGGGGAACGCTCGCCGAGGGGATCGTACCAGCGCACGGTCCAGTTCAGGGCGCCCATCACGAAGCGCGAGACCAGGAAGCGATCCCCCTGGATCAGGCCGACGGCGAGGGCCTCGTCGATCACCTCCTCCCAGAGCGCCTCGTAGGCGTCCCGCAGGTGGCTGAGATGCGAGCGGGCCTCGGGATCCAGGCGTCGCCACTCGTAGAGCGCCACCACATGGGCATTGCGATCGGTGAGCAGGGTCTCGAGATGCGCCCGCGCCATGGCATGCAACCTCGCCTCGGGGTTGCGGTCGCATTGGTCGAGGGCGGCGCGTGCGAGGCCGAGGGCGTTCTCGGTCCCCTCCTCGATCACCGCGGCCAGGATCTCCTGCTTGTCGCGGAAGTGATGGAAGAGGCTGCCCGACTTGATCCCCATCTCCTGGGCCAGCATGCGCACCGTGGTGCGATCGAAGCCTTCCTGGACGAAGAGCTGGGCGGCCAGGCGAGTGAGCTCCTTGCGACGCGGCGAGTCATTCATTACATTCATCGACGTTTACACTAGCGCTTGCTTGGTTGACCCTGAGAAAACCACAGCCCTGCCGGCAGGTCAACGCGCCGCCACGGCCCTTCCAGCACAATCACAACCATCGACGTTCGGGAGAATCATCATGAGCCAGTCCCAAGACATCGTCTTCCTTTCCGCGACCCGTACGCCCATGGGCGGTCTGCTGGGCAGCCTGTCCAGCGTCACCGCCCCGGAACTCGCCGCCACCGCGATCCGTGCGGCCATCGAACGGGCCGGCATCCAGGCCGACGCCATCGACGAGGGCATCCTGGGGTGCGTGCTGCCCGCCGGCGTCAAGCAGGGCCCGGCCCGTCAGGCCATGCGCCAGGCCGGCATCCCCGACGCCATCGGGGCCACCACCGTCAACAAGCTGTGCGGCTCCGGCATGAAGGCCACCATGCTGGCCCACGACCTGATCCGCGCCGGTTCCGGCGAGATCCTGCTGGCCGGGGGCATGGAGTCCATGTCCAACGCGCCCCATGTGCTGACCAAGGCACGCTCAGGGTACCGGCTCGGCCATGGGGAGCTGAAGGACCACATGTTCCTGGACGGTCTGGAGGATGCCGAGACCGGCAAGCTGATGGGCGGCTTCGCTCAGGAGATCGCGACCCGGCGCGAGTATTCCCGCGAGCGGCTGGACGATTTCGCCATCGCCTCGCTGGAGCGCGCCATGGAGGCCACCAACGCCGGTCACCTGGATGCCGAGATGGCGCCGGTCACGGTGTCGGGTCGCCATGGCGACACCGTCGTCGAGCACGACGAGCAGCCCTTCCAGGCCAAGCTGGACAAGATTCGCTCGCTGCGCCCGGCCTTCGCCAAGGACGGGACCATTACCGCCGCCAACTCCAGCTCCATCTCCGACGGCGCCTCGGCGCTGATCCTGGCCAGCCAGGCCGCCGCGGACCGCGTGGGCGCCACGCCCATCGCCCGCATGCTGGGGCACAGCACCCACTCGCGTCACCCCAGCGAGTTCACCATCGCCCCGGTGGGCGCCATCGAGAAGCTGATGACCAAGCTCGGCTGGGGCGTGAACGACGTCGACCTCTTCGAGATCAACGAGGCCTTCGCGGTGGTCACTCTGATGGCCATGGACGACCTGGGCCTGCCTCACGACAAGGTCAACGTCTTCGGCGGCGCCTGCGCCCAGGGCCACCCGATCGGCTCCACCGGCTCGCGGATCATCGCCACCCTGATCCATGCCCTGCGCACCAAGGGCGGCAAGCGCGGCATCGCCAGCCTGTGCATCGGCGGCGGCGAGGCCACGGCGGTGGCCGTGGAACTGATCGATTGAGCCTCGACGATCGGGACGACGGCTCGATGACGTCCCACTGGATCGAGACGGAGCACGGCGGCCTGCATGCCATGTGCTGGTCGCCCCCGGGGTCGGCCCCACGCAGTCCCGTCGTGCTGCTGCACGACTCCCTGGGCTGCGTGGGGCTGTGGCGGGACTTCCCGGAGCGACTGGCCCGAGCGACGGGTCGCGCGGTCGTGGCCTACGATCGCCTGGGATACGGCCGTTCCGACCCCTATCCGGGGTCCCTGCCCCACCGCTTCATCGACGATGAGGCGCGGCACGGCTTCGCCGCGCTGCGCCACCGGTTGGGACTCGAACGCTTCGTGCTCCTCGGCCATAGCGTAGGCGGCGCCATGGCCACCGTGGCTGCCGGCCGCCATGCGGAGGCCTGCGAGGGACTGATCACCGTCTCGGCCCAGGCCTATGTGGAGGAACGCACCCTGGCCGGCATCCGCGAGGCCGAACGGGCCTTCCACGAACCCGGTCGGATGGCGCGCCTGGCGCGACACCATGGCGCCAAGGCCGACTGGGTACTGCGCTCCTGGGTCGACACCTGGCATGCCGAGGCGTTCCGGCACTGGTGCCTGGACGAGGCCCTCGCCGAGGTGCGCTGCCCCACCCTGGTGATCCACGGCGAGTGCGACGAATACGGCTCGCTCGGCCAGCCACGGCGGATCGCCTCCCTGACGCCCGGCGGCGAGCCGACGCTCCTGTCCGACTGCGGCCATGTCCCCCATCGAGAGTGCCCGGAACGGCTGATCGAGGTCATCCGCGCCTTCCTGGCGCCCCCCGCCTCGGGCTGACGCTCACCCCTTGGGCGCCGCCAGCCGCTCCAGCCTTAACCGTTCGCGCCCGTCGAAGAGCCGCCGGCTGGCCAGCGCCACTGCGGCCAGGGTGCCGAAGCCCGTCCCCAGGGTGATGGTGAACATGATCAGGATCTGATACTTCACCGCCAGGGCCGGGGCGGTGCCGGCCAGGATCTGGCCGGTCATCATGCCCGGCAGGCTGACCACGCCGGCGGCGGCCATGGCGTTGATCACCGGCGTCAGGCCGCTGCGCATCGCCTCGCGGCGAAGGTCGCCGATGGCTTCCCGCCAGGATTGTCCGAGCATCAGGCGATTCTCGATCAGCGACCGCTGCTGCCAGGCGCCATCGGTCAGGCGATCCAGCGCCAGGGCCACGCCGGTCATGGTGTTGCCGAGCATCATGCCCAGCAGCGGAATGGCGTACTGGGGCCGATACCAGGGCTCGGGCCCGATGATCACCGTCAGGGTCAGTACCGCCACGGTGAAGGACGACAGGAACATCGCCAGGGTGCCGACCCCGAAGGCCCAGCCTCCCAGCAGGCGGCGCTTCTGACGGGCCACCACCTCGCCGCCGGGCATCAGCAGCATGGCCAGCGCCATCAACGCCACCCAGTGGAAGCGCGCCACGGCGAACAGGGCCTCGAGCACCACCCCCACCAGGGCCAGCTGGATCACCGTGCGCGCCGCGGCGATCAGCAGGCTGCGCCCCATGCCCAGCCGCCCCGCCACCGTGCAGCCGGCAAGCGCGACCACCAGCAGGGCGGCGAGGGCCAGCTGCCACCAGGCGAGTGCGATCACTTGCATGGCGCCGAGACCTCCTCGACCAGCCGCTTGCCTTCGAGACGGACATGCCGGGTGGCGACCCGGGCGATCTGCGCCGGCTCATGGGCGACCCAGATCACCGGCCACCCCTCCTCGTGGATACGGGACAGGAGCCAGCCCTCGACCCGGCGGGTGCTGGCGTCGTCCAGGTTGGCCGTGGGCTCGTCCAGCAGCAGCACCGATGGGGCCCGCACCAGGGCCCGCAACAGCGCCAGGCGCTGCTTCTCCCCGGAGGACAGCCGGCTCACCGGCCAGTCGAGGACCTCGCGGTCGAAGCCCAGCGCCGCCAGCCCCGGGATCTCGTCCCGGGGAAAGTGGTCGCCCACCCGCTCGGCCCACCACTGGCTCTCGGCCGGGACCAGCATGACCCGACGACGCCATTCATGCCCCGGCAGGGAGGATTGCGCCCTCTCCCCGAGCCACACTTCCCCTTCATGGGGCTCCAGGTCGGCGACGGCCCGCAGCAGCCGGGTCTTCCCGGCTCCGCTGGCGCCGGAGAGACAGAGGATCTCGCCGGGAGCGATGGTCAGGTCGAGCCCCCTGAGCTCGCCGATGGCGAGGGCCTCGAGGCGCAGGGCATCCGTGGCAGGCAACACGGCCTCCTTCGCAGGGAACGACATGGCGCCGATCATAGCAGTGTCATCCGAGCGGATGCGCGGCGAGGCGTCCCCGTTGCACACATATGGAAACCCATATACATTCCCCGCATGCCATTCCTCCCTTCGCAGGAAGACGCCCCGGCAGGAGGGCCATGTCCTTCGTCGCCCGGGCCTTCATGGGAGGCGAGGACCGGGAAGGCTTGAAGCCCTCCGCCGGCCAGGGTCGCCTCGTCGGCGGTCAGGTGACGCCCAAGCGGCCGGGAAACGATCCCACCGAGCGCCGACCCGAGCGGGAGGCATCGGCAGCGCCCCCGTGGGCCCGGGTCACCCCGCATGCGATCTGACAGGAGTCACGACATGACCAGTCACCCGGAAGCCCAGGCACTCGGCAAGTCCGACGACATGGGTCGATTCGAGCGGTTCCTGTCGCTGTGGGTGGCGCTGGCCATCGTCGCCGGCGTGCTGCTGACCCTGGTCGCCCCGGCCATCCCCGAGACCCTGTCACGCTTCGAACTCGCCCAGGTGTCGATCCCGGTGGCGATCCTGATCTGGGCGATGATCTTTCCGATGATGGCGCAGATCGACTTCTCCGCCGTGCTCGGCGTGCGCCGCCAGCCGAAGGGATTGATCGTCACGACCACGGTGAACTGGCTGATCAAGCCCTTCACCATGTTCGCCATCGCCTGGTGCTTCCTGACGGTAGTGTTCCGGCCCTGGATTCCCGAGGCCCTCGCCCAGCAGTACCTGGCCGGCGCCATCCTGCTGGGCGCGGCGCCCTGCACCGCCATGGTCTTCGTCTGGAGCACCCTGACGCGCGGCGACGCCGCCTACACCCTCGTGCAGGTCTCGCTCAACGACCTGATCATGCTGTTCGCCTTCGCCCCCATCGTGGTCTTCCTGCTGGGTGTCTCGAACATCCAGGTCCCCTGGGACACCGTGGCCCTGTCGGTGGTGCTCTATATCGTCATTCCCCTGACTGCCGGCGTCGTGACCCGTCGCGCCTTGATCGCCCGCCGCGGCGTCGCCTGGTACGACGACGTCTTCATGAAGCGGATCGGCCCCGTCACGCCCATCGGCCTGATCGTCACCCTGGTACTGCTGTTCGCCTTCCAGGGCGAGGTGATCCTCGAGGCGCCGCTGCATATCGCCCTGATCGCGGTGCCATTGATCGTCCAGACCTTCCTGATCTTCTTCCTCGCCTACGGCTGGGCCAAGGCGTGGCGGGTCCCCCACAGCGTGGCCGCACCGGGCGCCATGATCGGCGCCAGCAACTTCTTCGAGCTCGCCGTGGCCGCCGCCATCGCGCTGTTCGGCCTGCAGTCCGGCGCGGCACTGACCACGGTGGTCGGCGTGCTGGTGGAGGTGCCGGTCATGCTCGCCCTGGTGCGCATCGCCAACGCCACCCGCGACCGCTTCCCCGCCGCCTGATGGGACGCCGGCTGGCGCACCACCCGCTGGCGATCATCGTCCTCGCCCAGCTGTTCGGCACCTCGTTGTGGTTCAGCGTCAACGGCGTGGGGCTCTCGCTCTCCGCCGACCTCGGGCTGACCGAGGCCGACCTGGGCCGACTGACGCTGGCCGTCCAGGCCGGCTTCATCGCCGGCGCCCTCGCGCTGGCGACCAGCGGTCTCACCGACCGCTTTCGGGCCAGCCGCGTCTTCGCCACCGCCTGCCTGGCGGGGGCCCTGGTCAACGCCGGCTTCGTGCTGGCCGCCGAGCTCCCCATCGCCGGCCTGACGCTGCGCTTCGCCACCGGGGTCTGCCTGGCCGGCATCTACCCGCTGGGCATGAAGCTGGTGATCGGCTGGACGCCGCGCCATACCGGGGCGGCGCTGGCCTGGCTGGTCGGCATGCTGACGCTCGGCACCGCCTTGCCGCACCTGTTGCGGGGCGCCACCCTGGGCCTGGATTGGTCGTGGCCGCTGCTGGGGGCATCGGGGCTGGCGCTGCTGGGCGGCGGGCTGATCCTGGCCCTGGGGGACGGCCCCCATCTGCCGCCGCCGGGCGGGCGCGCCCGGCTGGGGGAGGGGCTGGCCGCCCTGCGGGAGGGCCGCTTTCGCGCGGTGGCCGGGGGGTATTTCGGCCATTGCTGGGAACTCTATGCCGTCTGGACCCTGGTGCCGTTCCTGGTCGGACGCGAGCTCGCCAGGCTCTCGGCCCCGGTGGCCCTGATGCCCTGGCTGGCCTTCGGCGTCATCGCCCTGGGCCTGGTGGGTTGCGTCCTGGGCGGCCTGGTCAGTCGTCGCCTGGGCAGCCTGCCGGTCGCCCGGGGCGCCCTGAGTGGCTCGGGCGCGATCTGCCTGGCATATCCGCTGCTGGCCGACGCCTCCCCCTGGCTGCTGCTCACGCTGATGGCGCTCTGGGGGGTGACCGTCATCGCCGACTCCCCGCAGTTCTCCGCATTGGCCGCCGCCAACGCGCCTCGTGCCCATGTCGGCTCGACCCTGGCGGTGATGAATGCCATCGGCTTCGCCCTGACGATCCCCGGCATCTGGCTCACCGCCTCGCTGTGGTCGGCCCTCGGCCCCTGGGTGGTCTGGGCGCTGCTGCCGGGGCCTGTCCTGGGGCTCTGGGCCCTGCATCGGCGACCGCTGCGACACGACGGCAGAGGGTGAGGCGGGACGACGCGGCTCAGCAGAGCGCGGTGCGGCGCTCCGGACGGGTCCCCATCCCCGCCAGCCGCCGCTCCAGCCCCTCCAGCCGGGTTCGCTCACCGTCGGCGGCCGCCGCCAGCGTCGCCAGGACCCAGTCGGGAAGGTCATCGGACAGGCTGTAATGCACCCATTGCCCCGCCCGCCGGTCGCCGAGCAGGCCGCAGCGACGCAGCTGCGCCAGGTGCCGGGACACCTTCGGCTGGGAGAGCTCGAGGGCGCCGGTCAGCTCGCAGACGCAGAGCTCGCCCTGCTGCCGGATCAACAGCATCAGCATCAGGCGGGTCTCGTCTGCCAGGCACTTGAAGACCTGGACGGGGGCCGGTGACGTCACGCTCCTGTCTCCTCTTCTCGGGACCTCATTGTACTCCGCCGCCCCGCTCTCGGGCATCATGCCTGCCGGGGCAGCGCCAGGGCCAGCAGCGCGCTGCCGCCCAGCAGGGCCGCCGAGACCCACAGGCAGGCGGCGAGCCCGTATAGCTGGTAGACCCAGCCGGAGAGCAGCGTGCCCGCGAGCCGGCCCATGGCGTTGGCCATGTAGTAGAAACCCACGTCCATGGAGACGCCGTCGGCGCGGGCGAAGTGCACGATCAGGTAGCTGTGCCAGCTGGAGTTGATCGCGAAGAGCACGCCGAAGGCCAGCAGTCCGGTGACAAGCCATGCCACCTCGGCTAGCGGCAGCAGCGCGAGCAGGGCCGGCAGGCCAGCCAGCATGAAGGCCCAGAACGCCGTGACGCCTCGCGCACCACCCTTGACCAGGCCGGTGAGGCGCGGCGCCTGGGTCTGGACGCCGCCGTAGCCGATCACCCACACGGCCAGCAGCCCCCCCACCGTCCAGTGGCTCCAGCCGTGCTGGTCATACAGGAACACCGGCAGGGCCACCACGAACCAGACGTCCCGGGAGGCGAAGAGACACAGCCGCGCCGCCGCGAGCACATTGATGGCTCGCGACTTGGAAAACACCTCGGTGAACTTCGGCTTGCGCTTGCCGCGGCCCAGGTCGGCCTTGAGCCGCACCAGCGACAGCCCGAGCACCGCGACGAGCATCACCGCCATGGCGATGACGGCTCCCCGGAAGCCGATCAGCGTCAGCAGCAGGCCACCCAGGAAGAAGCCGGCGCCCTTGAGCGCATTCTTGGAGCCGGTGAGGATCGCCACCCAACGATAGAGGGCGCTACCGGCACTGGGGCTGTCCTGGGGCACCAGCACCTTGACCGCGCTCTTGGCGCTCATCTTGTTGAGGTCCTTGGCGATCCCCGACAGCGCCTGGGCGGCCATCACCCAGGGCACGGTCAGCGCCGAGGCGGGCACCATCAGCATGGCCAGCGCCACGACCTGGAGCCCCAGCCCGATGTTCATGGTGCGGTTGAGGCCCAGGCGCGCCCCCAGCCAGCCCCCCACCAGGTTGGTGACCACGCCGAAGGCCTCGTAGAAGAGGAACAGCAGCGCGACTTCCAGCGGCGTGTAGCCCAGCTGGTGGAAGTAGAGCACCACCAGCATGCGCAGGGCGCCGTCGGTGAGGGTGAAGGCCCAGTAGTTGCCGGTGATCAGCAGATACTGGCGCACCTCGAAGGGGAGCGTCTTGAGTCGTCTGACGAGCCCGCCTGCGTCAGGCATCTCCCACCTTCAGCGCCAGCTCGGCGGTACGATTGGCGTAGCCCCACTCGTTGTCGTACCAGGCGTAGAGCTTCAGCTGGGTGCCGTTGACCACCATGGTCGAGGGCGCATCGATGATCGCGCTGCGCGGATCGGTGCGGTAGTCGATGGACACCAGCGGGCGTTCTTCGAAGCCCAGGATGCCGGCAAGCGGCCCCTCGGCGGCGGCCTTCAGGGCGGCATTGACCACCTCCACCGTCACCTCGCGCTCGAGCTCGAAGACCATGTCGGTGAGCGAGGCGTTGGCCAGGGGCACGCGCACGGCATGGCCGTTCAGCTTGCCCTCGAGTTCCGGGAAGATGGCGGTGATCGCCTTGGCCGAGCCGGTGGTGGTGGGGATCAGGCTCATGCCGCAGGCCCGGGCCCGCCGCAGGTCCCGGTGCGGGGCGTCGAGGATGCTCTGGGTGTTGGTGATGTCGTGCACCGTGGTCATGGAGCCGTGGCGGATGCCGAAGGTCTCGTGGATCACCTTGACCGCCGGGGCCAGGCAGTTGGTGGTGCAGCTCGCGGCGGTGACGATGCGGTGCGTCGCGGGGTCGTACTGATCCTCGTTGACGCCCATCACCACGTTCAGCACGCCCGTCTCCTTGACCGGCGCCGAGACCACTACCCGGCGCACGCCCTGGTCGAGATAGCCTTCCAGAACCTCGCGGCGCCTGTTCACCCCGGAGGCCTCGATCACCAGGTCGCAGTCCGACCAGTCGGTGGCGGCGATGCGGTCGTGGCCACTGAAGGCGCTGCGCACGCCGTCGACGACGATGGCCTCGCCTTCCGCCCGGATCCCCTGCCCCGGGGACCAGCGTCCGTGCACCGAATCGAATTCCAGCAGGTGGGCGAAGGTGGCCGCGTCGCCGCCGGGGTCGTTGATATGGGTCACGGCGACGCCGTCCCGGCCGTGCAGGCAGCGCATCGCCAGTCGTCCGATGCGGCCGAAGCCATTGATTCCGATCTTCAGGGTCATGGATCTCGCCTCGTGTCCTCTCCGGCCGGGTGGGCCGTCAGTATATATGGAATTCCATATGTACGCGAGACGGATGACAACGCCATGACAGGGTCGGAAAACGACAACGGGGAGGCGATCGCCCGCCTCCCCGTTCCACCGGACCACCGGACCACCGAAGGTGCTTAGCCATAGCGGCCGGTGATGTAGTCCTCCGCCTTCTTGGTGTGGGGGTTGGAGAACATGGTCTGGGTGTCGTTGTACTCGATCAGCTCGCCCAGGTGGAAGAAGGCCGTGTAGTCCGCCACCCGCGCGGCCTGCTGCATGTTGTGGGTCACGGTGACGATGGTGAACTGCTGCTTGAGCTTGTCCATCAGGTCCTCGATGGTCGCCGTGGAGATCGGGTCCAGGGCCGAGGTCGGCTCGTCCATCAGGATGACGTCGGGCTGCACGGCGATGGCGCGGGCGATGCACAGGCGCTGCTGCTGGCCGCCGGACAGGGAGGTGCCGGGCTGGTGCAGCTTGTCCTTGACCTCTTCCCAGAGCCCGGCATCGCGCAGGGCGCGCTCCACCAGCTCGTCGACGTCCGCCTTGCGGCTCACCAGGTCGTGCATGCGCGGCGCATAGGCGATGTTGTCGTAGATCGACTTGGGGAAGGGGTTGGGCTTCTGGAACACCATGCCGACGCGGCGACGCAGGGCCACCTCGTCCATCTTGACCTCGTTGACGTCGCGGCCGTCCATCTCCACCAGGCCCTGGATCCGCACGCCCGGAATCAGGTCGTTCATGCGGTTCAGGCAGCGCAGGAAGGTCGACTTGCCGCAGCCCGAGGGGCCGATCAGCGCCGTGATGTTCTTCTTGTACAGATCGATGTCGATGCCCTTGAGGGCCTGGGTGTCCCCGTACCAGAGGTTGAGATCGCGCACGCGGATGCTCAGCTCGTGGTGCGCCTCCTCGTTACGGGTCACGGGTTCACCCGCACTGTGACCGGTCATCGGGGCGATACTCCGCTCGGCAACTTGAATATTCATCTTGGCATATCCTGTGTCGTGCCGCGGGGCTTACCAGCGACGTTCGAATTTCTTGCGCAACACCACGGCGGTGGCATTGAGGGTGATCAGCACGGCCAGCAGCACCAGGATGCCGCCGGAGGTCTTCTCGATGAAGGCCCGGTCGGGCTCCCCCGCCCAGGTGAAGATCTGGGCCGGCAGCACGGTGGCGGCCTCGGTGAAGGACGCGCCGACGTCGGGAATGAAGGCCACCATGCCGACGATGATCAGCGGCGCAGTCTCGCCCATGGCCTGGGCCAGGCCGATGATCGAGCCGGTCATGATGCCGGGCAGGGCCAGCGGCAGCACATGGTCGCGCACCACCTGCCAGCGTGAGCACCCCACCCCGAAGGCGGCATGGCGGATCGAATCGGGCACGCTGCGCAGCGCCGTCCGGGTGGCGATGATGATCACCGGCAGGGTCATCAGCGCCAGCGTCAGGCCGCCGACCACCGGCGAGGAACGCGGTACGCCGAAGAAGTTGATGAAGATCGCCAGGCCCAGCAGACCGAAGAGGATCGAGGGGATGGCCGCCAGGTTGTTGATGTTGATCTCGATCAGCTGGGTGACGCGGTTGTCGGGGGCGAACTCCTCCAGGTACACCGCCGTCATCACGCCGATCGGGAAGGACACCGCGAGCGTCACCAGCAGGGTCATCACCGTGCCCATGGCGGCGGCGGCGATGCCCGCGAGCTCCGGCATCTTGGAATCGCCGCTGGTGAAGAAGGTCGTGTTGAAGCGCAACTCGGCCCGCCCCTGATCCACCAGGGTATCGACCACGGCCTGCTCGCTGCCGCTCAGCTTGGTGTGGTGGCCCTTGAGGTACTGGTCGACCTGGCCGTCGGCCAGCACCCACTCCATGCGGGTGGTGCCCAGCAGGTCGGGATTGTCCTCCATGCGACCGGGAATCAGGCGCAGGTAGCCGCGGCTGACCAGGGGGCGCACGTCTTCCTTCACCGCCGCCAGGGGCAGCTGGCTGGCCTGCTCGCTGTAGTCGACCTCGACCTGGATCTGGGCCTGCTGGAAGGCCGGCACGCCCTTGACCAGCATGTCGGCGAAGAACAGGACCAGGAAGAGCGCGGCCAGGCCCAGGGCCCCCATGGAAACCCATTTCAGGCGGGCGGACTTGCGGTGACGACGCCGGAGCTGGGCGCTGATCTCGTCGAAGGATTGGCTCATCGGTAAGGCTCCAAGGCGTTAGAGGTTGTTGATCCGGTACTTCTCGCGGAACCGCCGAATCATGATCACCGAGACCAGGTTCAGCGACAGCGTCACGATGAAGAGCACCAGGCCCAAGGCGAAGGCCGAGAGGGTTTCGGCACTGGCGAACTCCTGGTCGCCCGCCAGGGCGGCGACGATGCGCACCGTCACGGTGGTCATGTCCTCCAGGGGGTTGGCCGTGAGGTTCGGCCGCATGCCGGCCGCCATGACCACGATCATGGTCTCGCCGAGGGCCCGGGACACCGCCAGCAGGGAGGCGGAGATGATGCCCGGCAGGGCCGCCGGCACCACCACGTCGCGGATGGTCTCGCCCTGGGTCATGCCGAGCGCCAGCGAGCCCTGGCGCATGCTGTCGGGTACCGAGTTGATGACGTCGTCGGACAGCGAGGAGATGAAGGGGATGATCATGATCCCCATGACGATGCCGGGGGCCAGGGCGTTGTTGAAGGAGGCGTCCAGGCCGAACACGCCGGACACGTCGACGATGATCGGGGCCACGGTGATGGCGGCGAAGAAGCCATAGACCACGGTGGGGATGCCGGCCAGGACCTCGAGCACCGGCTTGGCCAGGGTCCGCACCCGCCGGGGCGCGTACTCGGCCATGTAGATGGCCGACAGCAGGCCCACCGGGATCGCCACCAGCATGGCGATCAGGGTGATCATGAAGGTGCCGGCGAACAGCGGCACCGAGCCGAACTGGGCCGCGCTGGCCCCTTCCTCGGCGCGGCCCGCCGCCTCGAGGAAGCTGGCCCCCGGGTTCCAGGTGGTGCCGGTGATGAAGTCCCAGAAGTTCTGCATCTGGAAGAAGCGCAGCGCCTCGCCGACGATCGACAGCAGGATGCCGAAGGTGGTGAAGATCGAGATCAGGGCGGCACCGGCCAGGAAGAAGCGGATGACCCGCTCGATGGCCTTGCGGGCATGGAAGTCCGGGCGCACCAGGTTGATGCCCATGACCAGGCCGGCACAGCCCACCACCAGGCTGGCGGCGAGCAGGTAGAGGGTGGGGATCTCGGCGCCCAGCAGCAGCATCACGAAGGCGCCCACCGCGCCCACCGCGATCGCCGGGCCGGCGGTGGACAGTACGCTGAACCAGGCGTACTGGTCGGGCTGGGCATACATGGCCGTGCCCGAGGCGCGCACCTTGGCGGCCTTGGCCCGGCCCAGGAAGAAGGCTATCAGACCCAGCACCAGCAGGGTGCCGCAGAACAGGGCGAGGATTTGGTTGGTCTGCATAGGTGTCTCTCGAAGGAATGGATCCGCGGGAACCGCCTGGCAGGCCTTCCCTGCCGGAACGCGCGCCGGCCGGCAACCCAGGTTGCCGGCCGGTTCGGGGCTGGAACCCAGTCCCGCTTACTTCAGCTCGGCCAGCTCGAGCGGCTCATGGTTGGCCACTTCCTCCCGAGCCTGTTCCCGCATCTCGGCAGGAGCCGGGATCAGGCCGATGCCCTTGAGGTAGCCCAGGTCGCCGATCATCTGCTCGCTCATGAACAGGTTGGCGTACTCGTACATGGCCGGGACCTCGTCGGCGTGCTGGTTCTTCACGTAGAAGAACATGGACCGGGACACCGGGTACTCGCCGCTGCCGATGGCGTCCGGGGTCGGCGCGACGCCGTCGATGCTGGAGCCGATCAGGGTATCGGCGTTCTCCTCCAGGAAGGAGTAGCCGAAGATGCCGAAGGCGTCGGTGTTCTCGGCCAGGCGCTGGACGATCAGGTTGTCGTTCTCGCCGGCATCGATGAAGGCGCCGTCGGCGCGGATGTCGGTGTAGCCCTCACCGCCGTAGGCCTCCATGTCCTCGGAGGCGGCCTCCATCACCAGCTCCTCGAAGGCATCCCGGGTGCCGGAGGTGGTGGGCGGACCATAGACGGCGATCTCGCGATCCGGCAGGGAAGCGTCGATGTCGCTCCAGTTGGTGTAGGGGTTGTCGACCAGCTCGCCGTCCACCGGCACCTGGGCGGCCAGGGCCAGGAAGATCTGCTCGCGGGACACGTCCATGGCCTCGTTGGCATTGGACTGAGCGAAGGCGATGCCGTCGTAGCCGATGAAGGCCTCGGTGATGTCGGTGACGCCATTCTCTGCGCAGCGCTCGAACTCGGAGGGCTTCATGCGACGCGAGGCGTTGGTGATGTCCGGGGTGCCCTCACCGACACCGTTGCAGAACAGGCGCAGACCGCCACCGGAACCGGTGGACTCGATGACCGGGGTGGGATAGTCGGTGGTGGCGCCGAATTCCTCGGCCACGTAGCTGGCGAACGGATAGACGGTGCTGGAACCCACGATGCGAACCTGGTCGCGGGCCTGGGCGACACCGGCCACGCCCATGACGGCGGCAGCGATGACGGTGGTCTTGAGGATGCGGTTCATGGGAGAAAGCTCCTGTTCAGGGAAGTGATCATCCTTCGCGAGTCACAAGATGCCCCACGAAAATGACAGCTTCATGACAGGTCCGACATCGTTCACCTTTTCCGCATTCAGCCCTGTTCCCCCAGGGCCGGATGGCCCGCTCGCCCCACCAGCCCGCGCAGGGCCAGGTTGCCGGCCAGCGACACGCCCAGCATGGTCAGCACCATGGGCCAGGCGCTGTCGATCTCGAAGGCGCTGACCACCACCCCGGCCAGCGCCCCGCAGCTGAACTGGATGCTGCCCAGCAGCGCCGTGGCGGTGGCGCTCATGTGGCTGAAGTGTTCCAGCAGGGACGCGATGGCATTCGGTGTGATCAGGCCGACCATGCCCATGAACAGCATGATCAGCGGCACCACGGTGGCCAGCGAGTCGAGCCCGGAGGCCACCAGGGCCACCAGGCACAGGGAGACCGTGAACTGGACGCCGAGCCCGAGGCGCATGTTCTGCTGGGGCGTGCGCCGACGCAGCAGCCGGATGTTGAGCCGGTTGGAGAGCGCCATGACCACCACGTTGGCCCCGAACACCAGCGGATAGATCGCCGGCGTGACGCCGTAATGGGTGATGTACAGGAAGGGCGAGGCGGTGATGAAGGCGAACATCCCCGAGAAGGTCGCCGCCACCGAGAAGACGTAGCCCATGCCCTCGCGGTGGCGCAGCACGCTGGCATAGTTGCGCAGCACCTGCCGCGGCGAGGCGACGGGGGCGTCCGGGGCCCGGGTCTCCGGGAGCCGGGTGCCCATCAGCCACAACAGGAAGGCCGCGTAGGCGGCCAGGAAGACGAAGATCAGCCACCAGTCGGCCAGGTACAGCAGGCCGCTGCCCACCGCCGGCGCCGCCAGCGGTGCCAGCATCATGATCATGGCCATGGTCGACATCACCTTGGCCGCCTCCCGGCCGCTGAAGCAGTCGCGGACGATGGCCGCCGAGTTGACCACGCAGCCCCCCCCGCCCAGGGCCTGGACGAAGCGCCAGGCCAGCAGTTCGGGCAACGCATCCACCCTGGTGATCATCAGGCTGGCCAGCAGGAAGACCACCAGGCCGCCGAGCAGTACCGGCCTGCGGCCGATCCGGTCGGACAGCGGGCCGCCGGTGAGCTGGCCCAGGGCGAAGCCCAGCAGGAAACCGCTGATGGACAGTTCGGTGTGGTGGACGCTCTGCACCCCGGCCTCGGCCAGCGCCGGCATGGCCGGCAGGTAGGCGTCGATGGCGAAGGGGGCAAGCGCGGTATTGGCGGCGACCAGGTAGGCCACCCGTCGGGCATTGAGGGTCAAGCTGCCTCCGAGGAGATTTTAAATAGGGTGCTAATAATAACCCATCTGCCAGACCAATGCCGGTCCCGACCGTCTATATTCGTCCATCGGCGCTTGCTAGAGTGGGAGCCAGACCAGACGGAGGACCCCAGACCCATGGCAGACGATCTGCTGACACAACTCAAGCGCATGACCACGGTGGTGGCGGATACCGGCGACATCGAAGCGATCCGCCGCTTCCAGCCCACCGATGCCACCACCAACCCCTCGCTGATCCTGCAGGCCGCCCAGCAGGAGGCGCGTCGCCGGCGGCTCGCGGAGATCGCCCGCCACGCCACCGACATCGACGATGCTCTGGATGCCGTCGCGGTGGAGATCGGCAGCGAGATCAGTGCCCTGGTGCCCGGCTTCGTGTCCACCGAGGTCAGCGCCCGGCTGTCCTTCGACACCGAGGCCTCCCTGGCCCGGGCCCGCTCGTTGATCGCCCGCTACGACCGGCACGGCGTCGGTCCGGAGCGGATCCTGATCAAGCTCGCGGCCACCTGGGAGGGCATCCAGGCGGCGAAGGTGCTCGAGCGCGAGGGCATCCATACCAACCTCACGCTGATGTTCAACTTCGACCAGGCACGTGCCTGCGCCGATGCCGGCGTGACCCTGGTATCACCCTTCGTCGGTCGCATCCTCGACTGGCACAAGGCGCAGGATCCCGAGGCCGACTTCGGCGGTGACCGGGATCCCGGGGTGCAGTCGGTCAAGCGGATCTATGAGCACTTCAAGGGCCATGGCTACGAGACCATCGTCATGGGGGCGAGCTTCCGCAACAGCGGCGAGATCAAGGCCCTCGCCGGCTGCGACCGCCTGACCATCTCCCCGGCCCTGCTCGGTGAACTGGCCGAGACCCAGGGAACCCTGGAGCGCCGACTGTCGCCGCTCGGCGCCGAGACCCGTCCCCCCGAACCCCAGGACGAGCCGGAATTCCGCTGGGCCCTCAACGAGGACGCCATGGCCACCGAGAAGCTCGCCGAAGGGATTCGCAAGTTCATGGCCGACCAGCGCAAGCTCGAGGGCCTGTTGGCCGAGCTTCGCCAGGGCTGACCCGATCCGCCAGCCGCCCGTCCGACGGGCGGCTCAGTGCCGGTGGGTCTCGGCCTCCTGGGCCTCGAGCATCTCGACGAGCGGCTGAAACTGCTCGCGATTGTGCTCGTTCATGTGCATCAGGATGCGATGCGCCTCGAGGATGCGATGGCGCAGGCCTTCCTCGTCGGCGGGGACCTCGGGCAGGTCCCGGAGCTCATGGGGCTCGGTGATGGGGGAATCCACCAGGGTGAAGTAATGGGCGAAGCCCATGACGTCGAGCATGCGCCTGACATCGGGATTGTCGACGACGATGGTGGGCGGCTGCTTGAGTCGCCCCTGGAGGGCCATGGCCACCTTGGCCAGGAAACCCAGCGCGGTGGAGTCGACGTTGGTGGCCTCCCGGAGGTCCACCATCACCGCTTCAAGTCCTGGGGTCTCGGCCAGCCGCTGAGCCTGGGTGTCGAGGGTGGCGCAGAGCGTCAGCCTGACATCACCGCACAGCTTCAGCACGAACACCCCGGAGTCGAACGCCGCCTTGAGGCGGCCCTCATGCATCATCATTGCCAAATCCGCTCAACATCATGATCGTCAAGTCGTCGGGCAGCTCGTCGTGGCCAGGGGCGTGTTCGGCGATCTCGCTATCATCGTCGGCGATGTCGTCACCGAGGGCAAGGCTGTTCCTCAACGCTTCCAGGGTGGAGCTGGCCAGGGCGCGCCGCTCGAGTTCCTTGAGTCGCGCATCGAGGGTCTCCCCCGGCAGGCACTCGAGGATGCCGTCGGAACACAGCCAGAGACGAAAGTCCGCCGGCAGCGTACAGCCCAGTTGGGGATACTCGACGTTCGGGAAGAGCCCCACCGGCATCCCCTCCCCTTCCAGGTAACGTGCCTCGCCCTCGGCGACCAGCAACGGCATGGGCAGTTGCGCGCCGAGGGAATAGTGCAGATAGCGGCGCTCCCGGTCAATGACCCCGACGAACAGGGTGGCATGCTTGCCGATGCCGGTATCCAGCAGTTCGCGGTTGAGGCCGGCCAGCCAGCGCGGCGCGAGGCACTCGGGGTGCTGGCCGTCCCACTCGTGCTGCCAGCGGTTGGACAGGTACTTGAGCAGCACCGTGACGAAGGCCGAGGAGGCCCCATGGCCGGAGACATCGGCGAAATAGAAGAGCGTGAAGCGGTCGTCGAAGCGCTGGAAGTCCAGGAAGTCCCCCGACAGGTAGAGCGACGGTGCCAGCCAGTAGTCGCAGCTCACCCCCCCCACGCTCTGGGGACGGGGCGGCAGCAGCTTGCGCTGGATCTGTCCGCCGGCCTGCTGGTCGAGGCGCAGCATGGCCAGGTGGGTCTCGAGTCGCTCGTTGAGCTCGGCCAGGCGGGCACGATCATGCTCGCGTTCCCGCGCCAGACGGTCGAGGTCGATGACGCGCCGGATCATGCGCCGCAGCAGATGGCCGTGCCGCTCGGGGGCGACCACGTAATCGACCAGCCCGGCGTCCACCGCCCGCAGCAGGTCCGCGTCCTGGCGGTCGTCGCTGACCACCAGGGTCGGCAGGCGTCGACCCAGGGCGACCCACTCGTCGCTGGGTACCGCCCGGGCATGGGCCACCGCCATGGCGACGTGCGGCGGGAGCTCCTCGACCCGTTTCACGGCGAGTACCGCCAGGCCGTCCTTGGCGATGATCTGGGCCAGGGCATCGCGCTCGGGCCCCGGATAATCGATCAGTCCAACCAGCTCATTGGCACCAGGCATCCTCACAGGGCCTCATTCGGCGAAGGCATCATCGAAATCCTCACCGTCGAACCCGAAATCATCCTCGGCGAAGGGGTCCTCCCCCATCTCGCCGTCATTGACCTCGAACCGCCGGCGCTGCAACCAGCTGTCGCGGATGAAGCTGTAGCGGTCGCCACGGATCAGCCGCTCCTGGTCCAGCAGGCCCGCCCGGGTATCGATGATGTCCAGGGCGCGCAGGGAATAGCGTACCTTATCCTCCTCCACATGGGTGAGCGGATCGGTGTAGGAGTCCACCGGCAGCCCGGCGGTATCGCGTACCGTGCTCGGCCCCAGCAACGGCAGGACCACGTAGGGCCCCTCGCCCACGCCCCAGACGGCGAGGGTCTGGCCGAAGTCCTCCTCGCGGCCCGTCACCTCCAGTCGGGTGGCCACGTCGAAGAACCCGGCCACTCCCAGGGTGGAATTGATCAGGAAACGACCGGTGGCGACGCTGGCGTTGGTCCCCTTGCCCTGCAGCAGGCTGTTGAGGGTGGTGCGGATCTCGCCGAGGTTCGAGAAGAAATTGCCGATGCCCGTCTCCACCGGATCCGGCGTCACGAACCGATACCCCTGGGCGACGGGCTTGAGGGCATACCGATCCAGCGTCTCGTTGAAGGCGAAGACCTTGCGGTTGAACCCCTCCCAGGGATCGTCCGGATGGGCGCGCTCGACGGTGGCCTGAGAGGCACAGCCGGAGAGCAGCGCCAGGGCACACAGCGCCGCCAGGCCACGACCGGCCCGCCGGATCGGGGTATTCGGAGTCATTGCTTGGGTGGTCTCCCTACGCATCATTCGGTGTTGTCCATGTCTGTCGGCGACGCCTCACCAGGTGGCTGCCGGCACTGTAGCCCGCCACGCGCCCGGACACCAGCCCACCGCGGCGCGGGTCAGCGGGCGGCAACGAGCTCCTTCCAGCGCTTCTCCAGGCGCTTCTCGGAGACCGGCATCCGGGTGCCCAGCTGCTGGGCGAACAGCGAGACACGCAGCTCCTCGATCCACCAGCCGAACTCGATCAGGGCCGGATCCTCCACGCCGCCGCGACGCTCGCTCTCGCGCCGGGCGGCCAGCCGCGCCTCGAAGTCCTGGATCGCCTGCATGTGCATCTGGTCGCGCATGCGCTCTCGCGGGGCCTTCTCCAGCCGGATCCGCGCGGCCTCCATGTAGCGGGGATACTCGGCCAGCCACTCGCCGGCCTCGGTGACGAACCCCGGGTGGACCAGGCGCTGCATCTGGGCCTTGAGGTCACTGTATACCAGGGCCAAGGAGAGGTTCAGGTTGCCCTTCAACGCCTTGGTCACCGCCAGATGCCCCTCCAGCGCCTGCTTGAGGGTGGCGAGCAGCTGCTCGGCTCGCGGCACCAGTTCGCCGCGGGTCTCCTCGAGGCGCGCCTCGAGGTCGTCGCGGCTGCGCGGCAGCGGATCCACCGCCACCACCTGCCGGAAGACCGCGGTCACCAGGTCCTCGGCGAGCTGCCGCTTGCTGCCCACCTTGGCGAACAGCAGGGCACAGGGCTGAAGGCCGGGCAGTCGCTCGATGGCACGCACCTGGTCCGGCAGGCGAGCCATGGCGGCCCGGACCACGCCGCGGCGATGGGCCTCCCGGGCCTTGTCGGGGTGGTCGAAGAGCTCGACCCTGAGCGTCTCGCCTTCCGGCACCACGGCGGGAAAGGCCTCCACCCGGATGCCGGCCTGGGTGGTGACCCGGGATTCGGGCAGTGGCGTCTCGGGCAGGGACTCGAGTGCGTCCCCCTGGCTGGCCTCGGCGGCGAGCGCCCGGGCCCCCTCCCCGGCGGCGGCCTCGAAGCGACGCTCGAGCTCCCGGGGATCGCGGCCCTGGCCCAGCTCCCGGCCCTCGTGATCCACCACCCGCAGGTTCATCACCAGGTGCGGCTCGAGCTGGTCCTGGCGCCAGTCGTCGGGATGGAGCCTGACGCCGGTCTTGACCCGCAGGAACTCCCCCAGGGCCTCGGTGAGGGGCACGTCGTCCGGACTCATGGCCTGCAGGGCGGCGTCCACCCAGTCGGGGATGGGGACCACCTGGCGGCGGATCGACTTGGGCAGGGACTTGAGCAGGCTGATGCACTTCTCGCGCAGCAACCCGGGCACCAGCCACTCCAGCCGCCCCGCGGGGAGCTGCGGCAGCATGGCCGCCGGCACCGTCAGGGTCACGCCGTCGTCGGCGGCGCCGGGAGCGAAGTGGTAGCTCAGCGGATAGCGCACCCCGTTCAGCACCAGTTCGTCCGGGTAGTCGGACTCGGTGACCTCCTCGGCCTCCCGGGCCAGCAGCGCCTGGCGATCGAACTTGAGGATGGCGGGATCGTCGCGCTCGGCCTTCCGGCGCCAGGCCTCGAAGCCCTTGCCGTTCACCACGTCCTCGGGGATCCGGGCGTCGTAGAAGTCGAACAGGGCCTCCTCGTCGACCAGGATGTCGCGCTTGCGCGCCCGATCCTCGAGATCTTCGACCTCCTCCACCAGGGCCCGGTTATGGGCGAAGAACTCGCCGCGGGTCCGGAACTCCCCTTCCACCAGGGCCCGGCGGATGAACAGTTCCCGGGCCTCCCGGGGCGCGATCGGGCCATAGTGCACCTTGCGCCGATTGACGATCGGCAGGCCGAACAGGGTCACCTGCTCGAAGGCCACCACCTGGGCGCGCTTCATCTCCCAGTGGGGCTCGCTGTAGCTGCGCTTGACCAGATGCCCCGCCAGCGGCTCGATCCACTGGGGGTCGACCTTGGCCACGGTACGGGCGAACAGTCGCGAGGTCTCCACCAGCTCGAAGGCCATCACCCACTTGGGGGTCTTCCTGGCCAGCCCCGACCCCGGGTGGATCATGAACTTGCGGTTGCGCGCCCCCTGGTACTCGCGGTTCTCGAGGAAGTGGCCCAGGTGGGAGAGCAGCCCCGGCAGCAAGGCCTGGTGGAGCCGGGCGGCACTCTCGCGGCGGGCCTGCCTGGCTTTTTGCTCGTCCTCGTCGACGGCGGGGCGCGGGGCCGGGGGGGGCACCTCGATGTCCATGTCGCGCAGCAGCTGGCGCAGCTGGCGGAAGGTATCGTGCCATTCCCGCAGCCGCAGGTAGTTGAGATAGCGCTCCTTGCACCAGCGACGCAGGCGGTTGCCGGAGAGCTCCTCCCGGGCGGCCTCGAAGCCGTGCCAGAGGTTGAGCAGGGCGACGAAGTCGGAGTCGGGGTCCTGCCAGCGGCGATGGGCCTGGTCGGCGGCCTCGCGCTTCTCTGCGGGGCGATCGCGCGGGTCCTGGATGGCGAGCGCCGAGACCACGACCAGCACCTCGCGCAGGCCGCCCTGCTCGGCCCCGGCCAGCACCATGCGGGCCAGTCGGGGGTCGATGGGCAGCCGCGCGAGCTTGCGGCCGATGGGCGTGAGCCGCTGGCGCTCGTCCACCGCGCCGAGCTCGAAGAGCAGCCGGAAGCCATCGGTGACGAAACGCGAGTCCGGCGGGTCGACGAAGGGGAAGGCCTCGATGTCGCCGAGCTTCAGCGACAGCATCGACAGGATCACCGAGGCCAGGTTGGTGCGGCGGATCTCGGGGTCGGTGAATTCGGGGCGGCCAAGGTAGTCCTCCTCGTCGTAGAGGCGGATGCACACCCCCTCGGCGACTCGCCCGCAACGCCCCTTGCGCTGGTCGGCGCTGGCCTGGCTGACCGGCTCCACCGGCAGGCGCTGGATCTTGGCCCGGTAGCTGTAGCGGCTGATGCGCACCAGTCCCGGGTCGATCACGTAGCGGATCCCCGGCACGGTCAGCGAGGTCTCGGCGACGTTGGTGGCCAGCACGATGCGCCGTCCGGCATGGGGCGCGAAGACCCGGTTCTGCTCGGCATTGGACAGCCGGGCATAGAGCGGCAGGATCTCGGTGCCACGCAGGTCGGCGCGGCGCAGGGTGTCGGCGGCCTCGCGGATCTCCCGCTCGCCGGGCAGGAAGACCAGGATGTCTCGCGGACCGTGGAACCAGCGCTTCTCGCGCTCGACGGCCTCGATCTCCTCCACCGCATGCAGGATGCCCTCCTGGAGGGTACGATCGGCCTCGTCCTCGGCCTCGCGGATCAGGGGCCGGTAGCGTACCTCCACCGGGTAGGTGCGCCCCGAGACCTCGACCACCGGGGCCGGCCTCGGCGTGCCGTCCTCCCCCGGCAGGGCGAAGTGCTCGGCGAAGCGCTCCACGTCGATGGTCGCCGAGGTGATGATCACCTTGAGGTCGGGACGACGCGCCAGCAACCGCTTGAGGTAGCCGAGCAGGAAGTCGATGTTGAGGCTGCGCTCGTGAGCCTCGTCGATGATGATCGCCTCGTAGCGGCGCAGGTCGGGATCGTGGCGGGTCTCGGCCAGCAGGATGCCATCGGTCATCAGCTTGACCAGGGTGCCCTCGTCGGTGTGGTCGGTGAAGCGCACCTGGTAACCCACCTGCTCGCCCAGGGGCACGTCCATCTCCTCGGCGAGGCGCGTGGCCACCGAGCGAGCCGCCAGGCGCCGCGGCTGGGTGTGACCGATCAGGCCACGCCGGCCCAGGCCCAGCTCCAGGCACAGCTTGGGCAGCTGGGTGGTCTTGCCCGAGCCGGTCTCGCCGGCCACCACCACCACCTGGTGGTCACGCAGCGCGTCGAGGATGTCGGCGCGACGCTCGGCGACCGGCAGCTCCTCCGGATAGGCCAGGCGCACCGGACGCGCCGCCCGGGCCTCCACGCGCTCCCGGGAGCGCGCGATCTCGCGATGTACCTCGGCGAGCCCCCGATCCACCGGCTTGCCCTGGCGGCAGCGCCGCGCCAGGCCGTCGAGGCGCTTGCGCAGGCGCGGGACATCGCGCAGCAGCACGCCCTCCAGCTCGCCGCTCAGGGCATCCAGGGCGGCGGCGTCCGTGGAGGGCGCGTCGGGGGTCGGGGTCTGGGTACTCACGGCGGACTCGAAGGCTCCGATGGTCGATCAGGCAAGGCAACGAAAGAACCCGCGCCGTCGGGCGCGGGTCGTCCATTGTAACGCCGGGAGCCAGGCGGCGGCTAATCGCCTAGGGGCTGCGGGCTTCGGGCTTCGGGCTTCGGGCTTCGGGCTTCAACTCGTAGTTCGTAGGGGAGATAAGCGCCAGCGCATCTACCGGGAGCGGCACCGCGCCACCGCGGGTGCGCTCGCAGGCTCGCTTACCCGCCCTACGCGCCCGAGCTGCCCCTCAGGCCTGGGCCTTCTGGGGTTCCTCGTCGCGGAGCTGGCGGCGCAGCACCTTGCTGAACACGATGGCGTCTTGGGCAACCGATCTGCCCGGTCATGCCTGGGCCTTCTCCTCGCCCTCGTCGCGGAGCTGGCGGCGCAGCACCTTGCTGAACACGATGGCGTCTTGGGCAACCGATCTGCCCGGTCAGGCCTGGGCCTTCTGCGGTTCCTCGTCGCGGAGCTGGCGGCGCAGCACCTTGCCCACATTGGTCTTGGGCAACTCGTCGCGGAACTCCACGTACTTGGGCACCTTGTAGGCGGTGAGCTCCCGCTTGCACCAGTCGCGCAGGGTCCCGGCGTCCAGGTCCGGGTCCCTGGCCACCACGAAGAGCTTGATGGCCTCGCCCGAGGCCTCGTCGGGCACGCCCACGGCGGCCGATTCCACCACGCCCGGGTGGTGAGCCACCACGTCCTCGATCTCGTTGGGATACACGTTGAAGCCCGAGACCAGGATCATGTCCTTCTTGCGGTCGACGATGCGGATGTAGCCGTCCTCCTGGAGCACTGCGACGTCCCCGGTGTGGAACCAGCCCTCGGCGTCGAGGGACCTGGCGGTCTCCTCGTCGCGGTTCCAGTAGCCCTTCATCACCTGGGGGCCCTTGACGCAGAGCTCGCCGGCCTCGCCGGCGGGCAGGTCGCCACCGTCCAGGTCCACCACCTTCACCGAGGTGCCGGCCACCGGCTTGCCGATGGTGCCGAGCTGGATGGCGTCGATGGGGTTGAAGCTGACGATGGGCGAGGTCTCGGTCAGCCCGTAGCCCTCGGCGATCGGGCAGCCGGTGATCTCCTCCCAGCGTTTGGCCACGGCCTGGGTCAACGCCATGCCGCCGGAAATGGTCAGGTGCAGCCGGGAGAAATCCAGCCGGCGGAAGTCCTCGCGATTGCACAGGGCATTGAACAGGGTATTGAGCCCCACGAAGCCGGTAAACGACAGCGACTTCAGCTCCTTGACGAAACCATCCAGGTCGCGGGGGTTGGTGATCAGCACCGTATGGTTGCCCGTCTCCATCATGAACAGGCAATTCACCGTGAAGGTGTAGATATGGTAGACGGGCAGCGGGGCGATGATGGTCTCCTCGCCGTCCCGGAGTCCCTGGCCGATCGCCTGGCGGGCCTGGAGCATGTTGGCCACCAGGTTGCGATGGGTGAGCATGGTGCCCTTGGCGAGGCCGGTGGTGCCCCCCGTGTACTGCAGGGCGGCGATGTCCCCGGCCTCGCGGCCGACCTCCCGGTGATCGAGTCGTGCGCCCCGCTTCAGGACCTGGCGGAAGCCATGGGCCCGGGGCAGGCGATAGGCAGGGACCATCTTCTTGACGTACTTCACCACGCCGTTGATGAGCGGGCGCTTGGGGAAGTCGTGCAGGTCGGCGAGCTGGGTGACCAGCACGTGCTCGATGTCGGTGCGCTCCAGCACGTGCTCGAGCTTGTCGGCCATGTTGGCCAGGATGACGATGGCCCGCGCGCCGGAGTCCTTGAACTGGTGCGCCATCTCCCGCTCGGTGTAGAGGGGGTTGGTGTTCACCAGCACCAGGCCGGCGCGCAGGGCACCGAACACCGCCACCGGAAACTGCAGCACGTTGGGCAGCTGGATGGCGATGCGATCGCCGGGGCGAAGATCGGTCTCCTGCTGCAGCCAGGCGGCGAAGTCCCGGGACAGGCGGTCGAGTTCGCCGTAGCTCAGGGTTTTCCCCATGCAGGTGAAGGCGGGCTTGTCGGCGAATCGCCGGACGGACGCATGGAAGATGTCCATCACCGACGAGTAGGCGTCGGTCCCTTCCAGTTCGGGACCGCAGAGGACGGTGGGGGTGGCTTGCTCGCTCATGGCATTCTCCAGGCTGTGGACGACGCCGAGGACCGATCCGGCCTCAGGCGATCCCTTCGCGACACCCGGGCGCTCGAGCCACGTCTCGCGATCCGTCTCATCGGATCCGGCGACCCGGCGCGCCCCTTGCGTGCCCCGACGGCCGCCCCGCCATCGGGGGCTCACGGCGTCGTTCCTTGTTGTTCTTTCCCTACCCTATACCAGCGGCCTCCAGGCTGTAAAACGACTGATTGAAACTCATGTTTGATAGCGTCCCAGGATCTCGCCGTCCCGCCACACCAGCAGCTCCCCCGGGATCATGCGCACCCAATCCTCGTTGTCGGTGAGCGGCTCGGTGGCGATCACCGAGACCACGTCGTCGGGCGTGGTGTGCTCGGCGAAGTTCACGGCCAGCTCGGCATCCGAGAGACTCGCCTTGCCGAAGGGGGCCCGGCGGGTGATATGGGCGAGCTTGGTGGAGCAGTAGGTATAGAGGTACTCGCCGTCGGCCAGCAGCAGGTTGAAGACGCCGAGGCCCCGCAGCCGCTCGCAGAGACGATGCAGGTGCGCCCAGAGTTCACGCCGGTCGTCGGGGGGGTCGGGATAGGCCCGGCGCAGCTCCCCCATCAGCCAGCAGAAGGCATGCTCGCTGTCGGTTCCTCCCACCGGCCGGTAGAAGGACAACGGCAGCGCCTCCCACCCCGTCAGCTGACCGTTATGGGCGTAGCACCAGGGCTGGCCCCACATCTCCCGGGTGAAGGGATGCGTATTGGCCAGCCTCACCTGCCCCACGTTGGCCTGACGGATGTGGCTGATCACGATGTGCGACTTGATGGGGTAGTCGCAGATCAGCCGCGCGATGGGCGAGTGCACCGAGGGGTGCGGGTCGCGGAAGTCCCGGTAGCCCCCGGCCTCGTAGAAGGCGATGCCCCAGCCGTCGCGATGGGGTCCGGTGCCCCCGCCGCGATGCAGGAAGCCGGTGAAGCTGAAGCAGATATCGGTCGGCACGTTGGCGCTCATGCCCAGCAATTCACACATGCGGTTCCTCCCGGTGGGACCTGGATCGAGGGCGACGCAGCCGCCGCCGTCGGGCGAGCACCAGCAGCAGGACCACCCCCAGGGCGATGCCCCCCCACAGGCGGGGATCCCCGCCCCAGCGCCGGGCGCGGTCGACGAGCCCCGGCCAGCCGGCTTGCCAGGCGTCGCGCAGCATGCCGGGAACGGCATTGACGCCCTCGACGAAGCGATCGGCGAGGCTGGCCGACTCGGCCGGCGCGGCATCGTCGCCGGAAGACGCGAAGCGCTCGGCGGCCAGGGTCGGTCCCGCGAGGTCGGCCTGGTCGATGCCGATGCGTCCCTCGGGGTTGAGCATCAGTCGCGGCAGGCGCAGTTCCCGGGTCTCGCCGTCCAGGGTGACGGTGGCGGTGAGCAGCAGCGGCTGGCGCAGCTCGGCGTCCAGGTCGGGGAGCGGCAGGTGCCAGCGCGCCTCGCCGACCGCCTCGGCGTCGAGGGTCTCGCCCAGCAGTTCGCCATGGAGGCGGGTATTGTCCCGGTTCAGCCGCGGATGCTCCGCGGCCAGCACCACCCGGCCGGCCGCAGGGTCGTGGACGGCGCCGATGGCCGGCAGGATATTGACCGCCTGGCGACGCTGACGGGCGAACCCCTCCCCCGAGGCGCGGATCGCGAGCCGGGCGTTGCCGGTCAGCGCCGGGGCGGGCAGCCGGCCCTGGAAGCGGCCGTCGGCGTCGGCCTCGAGGGTCACCGAGGACTGCACTTCGCCGTCGGCGTCCTCCAGGGAGACGCTCAGGGTCAGGTTCTCCGGCAGGGTGGCATCGGCGGCGTTGCGCTGGAGCCAGGCCTCGATCGGCAGCGGGAAGCCGCGGTAGAGGGTGGCCGGCAACGGCGAGGTCCGCAGATGCCAGGCCGCGGTGACGCTGATGCGGCTCCGCTCCCCCACGGGGCCCTCGAGCCGCCACTCGCCGGCCAGGGGCTCGGGCACCCGAATGAGATCGAAACGCGGCTCCACCCGCCAGCGCCCCCCCTCCGGCGGGGCATCGGCCCGGTAGCGGCTGCCATCCGGGGCGACCAGGGTCAGCGGCTCGGCACCCGGCTCATGGAAGATCAGCGCCGCGAGGCTGTCCACCCCGGCATCGACGACGAAGCGCCCTTCCTCCAGCGGCAGGCGATCGGCCGGGAAGATCCGCTCGAAGATGTCCAGGAAGGCGCCCAGCAGGCCCTCCGGCGATTCCACCAGGGAGGCCAGGCCGCCGGTGCGCTGGGCCAGGCGCTCGACCAGGGCCAGATCGGCCTGCTCGGAGAAGGCGATGGCATGCACCACCACGCCCTGATCGGCCAGCGCGGGGGCGAGCGTCTCGACCAGGCGCCGGCGGGAACGGCGGTCGATCTCGGGCTTGGCTCCCCGGGACGGCGGCAGGTCGATGACCCCGTCGGTCATCAGGATCAGGTGTCGCCAGCCGTTGGCCTCCGCCTCGGCGGCCTGGCGCAGCGCCCCCTCGATGTCGGTGTATTCCTGGTAGGCCTGCAACGCCGGGGGCAGGGCCAGGGCGCGCTCGCGCCAGCCGTCGCCGACCCGCCCCGGCGGCAAGGGGGTATCGACACGCTCGCCGAAGGTCCAGACCCCGGCGCTGGCCCCGTCGGGCAACAGCGAGACCAGCAGGTCCAGGGCACTCACCGCCAGTCGATCGGGGTCGTTGGTCTTCATGCTGCCGGAGACGTCGACGACCACCCGCACGTCCGGCTGCTCGGCGGCAGGCTGCGCGGACGCCATCCCCGTCACGCCGGCCAGACACAGGCCGACCAGGCAGGCCAGGATCCGCCACCGGACGTTGCGCCTTCCCCCTCTGTGCATCGAGCGTCCTTAGCCGATCACCGGCTCCCGTCGTTCACTGGTCCCGGCCTGGCGACGCTCGCCCGGGCTCTGCGATGGCGTGGCGGCGTGGTCCACGCCCCGGTGCGCCCCCCGGCGCCAGAGCAGGAGGCCGAGCAGGACGCCCAGCACGGTGCCCGCGGCGACCAGCAGCAAGGCCGGCGCCATGGCATCGGTGTCGCCCTCGAGGAAGGCCAGGCCGGCGACCACCACCGCCGGCGCGAATCCGCTGTAGAATTCCCCCTCCTCCATCAACGGCAGCCGGAAGCTGGCCGGCGCCCACATCACCCCGGCCACCGCCCAGGTGATGAGCAGCCGCGGCAACCGCGGCAGGAAGGCCAGGCCAAGATAACCGGTGGCAAGCACCACCAGCGACAGCAGCGCGTAGCTCAGCCATAGTAGGGACATCGAATCCGAAATCAGCATCGGTACCTCGTCATCGCGGCGTCGAAAGACGCACCTTATTGAATTCACTCCGAGTATGGTACATCCCGCACCATGAAAGCACAGCCGCCCCGTGCAGGGGATTCCCGTCCGACCCACTCCCCGACCTCGCCCGTCGACCGCTTCCGGCGCGACGACGACCCCGACTGGCATTGGCTGGAACGGCGCGACGATCCTCGGGTGACGGCCTTCCTGGAAGCCACCAATGCCGAGGCTAAGGCCTGGTTCGCGCCGCTCGAGGACCTCACCGAGCGCCTCTACCACGGTCACCTCGCCCGTCGCGAGCTGGCCGTCCATGGCCTGCCCACGGCGCTGGACCACTACACGGTGTGGAGCGAAACGGCCGCGGAGGCCGACCACCCGGTATGGTGGCGCCACCCCAACGGCGAACCGAAGGCGCGGGAAGCCTTCCTCGACCTGGAGGCTCGAGCCGCCGGGCATGCCTTCTTCGAGGTGGGCGACATGGCGCTGTCGCCGGACGAGGCCTGGCTGGCCTGGACCGAGGACACCCAGGGCGACGAGACCTTCGGCCTGTGGCTCAAGCGCCTGCCCGACGGCGCCCCCGTTTCCCTGCTCGAGGCCATCGGTCCCGAGCTGTGCTGGGCCGAGGACGGCATCACCCTGCTCTTCACCCGCTACGACGCCACCCTGCGCCCCGACAGCATCTGGCGCCTGCCGCTGGCCCTGGGCGACGCCCCCACCGCCGGGACACCGGCGCTGATGCTGCGTGAGGAGGACCCGGAGTTCTTCCTGGGGCTGGGCAAGACCCGTTCCCGGGACTGGCTGCTGCTGGAATCCGCCTCCAAGGACACCAGCGAGGTGCACCTGGTTCCGGCCGGCGCCCCGGACACGCCGCCGCGGCGGTTTCGCGCCCGGGAGCGGGGCGTGGAGTACGCCCTGGACCATCGCCCCGGCCACTTCTACCTCCTGCACAACCGCGAGGCACCGCACTTCTGCCTGGACCGGGTCGACGAGGCCACCCCGGAGGCCGAGCCCGAGCGGCTGATCGCCCATCGCGAGGATACCACCCTGGAGGGCATCGATGCCTTCGCCTGGGGCCTGGTGATCACCGAACGGGACCATCACCAGGCCCAGGAGCACCTGCGGGTACTCGAGCTGGACGACCGGCACGCGACCGGACGCGACGAGCGGCTTCCACTGTCGGAGACGCCCTGCAGCCTGGCCCTGGGCGAGGCGCCCCATTTCGATGACCGCCGACTGCGGCTGCACGAGGAGTCCTTCACCCTGCCGGTGACCTGGACCGAGCTGGACCTGGACAGCGGCCGGCGCCGCCGGCTCAAGCAGCAACCCGTGCATGGCGACCTCAGGCCCGACCAGCTCGCCTGCGAACGCCTCTGGGCGACCGGCCACGACGGCGAGCACATCCCCGTCTCGGTGGTCATCCGCGCCGACCTGGCCGGGCATCCGCTGCCGACCCTGCTCTACGGCTACGGCGCCTACGGCGAGGTCCTCGATCCCTGGTTCTCGGTCGCCCGCCTCGAGCTGCTGGCCCGGGGCGTGGCCTTCGCCGTCGCCCATGTGCGAGGCGGCGGCGATCGCGGCGAGCCCTGGTACCTGGCCGGCAAGCTCGAGCACAAGACCAACAGCTTCCGCGACTTCCTGGCCGCCCGGGACGCCCTGGTCGAGAAGGGCTTCAGCGACGGCGAGCGCATCGTCGCCTACGGCGCCAGCGCCGGCGGGCTGCTGGTCCGCGCCAGCCTCAACCTGGCACCGGATCGCTTCTGCGCCGCCGTCCTCGATGTGCCCTTCGTCGACGTGCTGCGCACCATGGAGAACCCCGACCTGCCGCTGACCACCGCGGAGTACAGCGAATGGGGCAATCCCCAGGATCCCGCCGTGCGCCGGCGCATCCGCGACTACTCGCCGCTGGACAACCTGCCCGACCGCCCCTGGCCGCCGGTCTTCCTGCAGGGCAGCTGGCACGACATGCGGGTGCCCTACTGGGAACCCGCCAAGCTGTATGCCCGGCTGACGGAACTGGCCCGGGCACGCGGCGACGCCTCGCCCGGCCCCATCCTGCTGCGCACCGACCTGGAGGCCGGCCACGGCGGCGCCTCGGGTCGCTTCAAGGCCTGGCACGACAATGCCCGCCAGGATGCCTTCATCCTCTGGGCGCTCGGCGTGGAGAATCGCGAGGCCTGATCGCCTTCCCGCTCCCGCTGCCCCGACCGACGCCCCGACCTTGCTCGGGGCGTCTTGCGTGGGCATCCCCTTCCCGACCTATTACGTAGCCAGGTACGTAGTAGTACGTATTTCGAGGCGACGAGCCGAGGACTAGGCTCGATGAAGTCTCGAGGCGACCGACAACGACAAGACCATGGAGCCGACCCGGTGAACATCGCCCATTACCTCGCGCATCATGCGCGTCACGCCCCCGACCGGCCGGCGGTCTATGCCGGCAACGATCTCGCCCTTACCTATGCCGGATTCCTGCGCCGTGCCCAGGAGCTCGCCGGCAGCCTCGTCGCTACCCATGACCTGGTCCCCGGCGACCGGCTCGCGATCTTCCTCAGGAACTCGCCGGCCTACCTCGAGGCCCTGTGCGCCGCCTGGCACGCCGGCCTGGTGGTGGTGCCGATCAACGCCAAGCTGTCCTGGCACGAGGTGGCCTACATCCTCGAGGACAGCGGCGCCCGGGTGCTGATCGCCGACCGGCCGCCCCCCGACGCGCCGCCCCTGGGCTGCCCGTGGCTGGGGCCCGATGACGCCGCCTTCACCGACGCCTCCCGTCCCCTGGCCGAGCATGCCGAGCGCGCCGGAGACGACCCGGCCTGGATCTTCTATACCAGCGGCACGACCGGCCGCCCCAAGGGCGCCACCCTCACCCATCGCAACCTGGCCGCCATGGCCACCGGCTACCTGATCAACGTCGAGCGGGCCGGCGCCGATCACGTCCTGGCCCACTTCGCCCCGCTCTCCCACGGCTCCGGCATCTACCTGGTGCCCTACCTGATGATCGGCGCGGCCAGCCTGGTGCCGAGCGCGGAGCGCTTCGACCCGGCCGAGCTGGTGGCCCTGGTCAACCGCCACGACAGGGTCTCGATGTTCCTGGCGCCGACCATGGTCAGGCGCCTCCTCGACCACCTGCAGGCCGGGGGCACGCCGCTGGACGTCACGCGCCTCGGCACCCTGGTCTACGGCGGCGGCCCCATGTACGCCCGGGACCTGCGCGAGGCGCTGGAGACCTTCGGGCCGCGGCTCGCCCAGATCTATGGCCAGGGCGAGAGCCCCATGACCATCACCGTCCTGGATGCCGCCGCCCACCAGGAGCTGCTCGCGGGCCCTGCCCTGGAGGATGCCGGCCTGGTGCCGGTGGGCCGCCCCCACCCCCAGGTCGAGGTCCGGCTCCTGGACGCCGAGGGCCGAGCCGTGCCCGTCGGCGCCGAAGGCGAGATCTGCGTGCGGGGCGAGGTGGTGATGCCGGGCTACTGGCAGCGCCCCGAGGCCACCGCCGAGACCCTGCGGGACGGCTGGCTGCACACCGGCGACGTCGGTCGCTTCGACGCGGACGGTTGGCTCTACCTCACCGACCGGGTCAAGGACGTCATCATCAGCGGCGGCACCAACATCTACCCGCGCGAGGTGGAGGAGGTCCTGCTGCGGCATCCCGACGTAAGGGAGGTCTCGGTGGTGGGGCGCCCCCACCCGGAGTGGGGCGAGTCGGTCGTGGCCTTCGTCGCCACCGGCAAGGCCGTCGCGGCCGCCGAGCTCGACCGCTTCTGCCGCGAGCGCATGGCGCGCTTCAAGCGGCCCAGGGCCTACCACTTCCTCGACGACCTGCCCAAGAGCGCCTACGGCAAGATCCTCAAGACCGAGCTGCGCAAGCGGCTCGACGACGACACCGCGGAGACCCCATGAGTGCACGCCCCCATATCATCGGCCTGGCCCATACCCGGTTCGGCAAGCTCGACGCCAGCCTCGAGGACCTGATCACCCAGGTGGCCCGGGAGGCCATGACGGACGCCGGCGTGGAGCCGGCCCAGATCGACGCCGTCTACGTCGGCAACTTCAACAGCGGGATGTACGACCAGGAGTTCCCCGCCCCCCTGGCCCTGCAGGCGCACCCGGACCTGCGCTTCACCCCGACTACCCGGGTCGAGAACGCCTGCGCCAGCGGCTCGGCCGCGCTGCACCAGGGCCTCGACCGCATCGAGGCCGGGCGCGCCCGCCGGGTGCTGGTGATCGGCGCCGAGAAGATGACCGAGGCGGGCCCCGAGCGCATCGCCCGCGGGCTGCTGGGCGCCAGCTACCGCCCTGAATCGGCGGACGTGCCGGCCGGCTTCGCCGGCATCTTCGCCGAGGTGGCCCGCCAGTACTTCGCCCGCTACGGCGACCAGAGCGACGCCCTGGCCGCCATCGCCGCCAAGAACCATGCCAACGGCGTGCACAACCCCTTCGCCCAGCTACGCAAGGAGCTGGGCGTGGCCTTCTGCCGCGAGGTGTCCGACAGGAACCCGGTGGTGGCCGGCCCGCTCAAGCGCACTGACTGCTCGCCGGTCTCCGACGGTGCCGCGGCCCTGGTGCTCGCCGCCCCGGACGTGCCTGCCCGGCGCCGAGTGGCCATCGCCGCCCGGACCCAGGCGACCGACTACCTGCCGCTGTCCCGGCGCGACGTGACCCGCCTGGACGGCGCCGGCCACGCCTGGGGAAAGGCCCTGCAGCAGGCCGGCGTCGGCCTCGACGACCTGGCCTTCGCCGAGGTCCACGACTGCTTCACCATCGCCGAGCTGATGATCTACGAGAGCCTCGGCCTGACGCCCCCGGGCCAGGGGCGGCGCGCCATCGAGGAGGGCTGGGTCATGAAGGATGGCCGGCTGCCGATCAACCCTTCCGGCGGGCTCAAGGCCAAGGGCCATCCGGTGGGGGCCACCGGGGTATCCATGCACGTGATGGCGGCCAAGCAGCTGCTCGGCGAGGCCGGGGACTTCCAGCTCCCCGGGGCCCGCCGCGGCGCCGTCTTCAACATGGGCGGCATGGCCGTGGCCAACTACGCCAGCATCCTCGAGGCGGTGGACTGACCGCCTCTCCCTCCCGTCTTTCACCGGCCCCTCGGGCCCTGCAGGAGCCTCATCATGACCCAGTTCCACGACAAGAGCGTGCTCGTCACCGGCGCCCTGGTGGGCTTCGGCGCCGCCATCTGCCACGCCTTCGCCCGCCGCGGCGCCACCCTCCTCGCCCACGACCTCGTCGCCGAGAGCGACGACAAGGTGGCCGAGCTCGAGCGCTCGCTGATCGCCGCCGGCGCCGGCGCCTTCCGCTACGTACGCGCCGACCTGGCCTCCCGGGACGAGATTCACGCCATGTTCACGTCCCTCAGGAGCGATGGCCACGCCATCGATATCCTGGTCAACAACGCCGGCATCCAGAAGACCTCCCCGGTGGAGGATTTCGACGACGACACCTGGGAGAAGATCGTCGCCGTGAACCTGGTGGCGGTCCATCACTGCATCAAGCAGAGCCTGCCGGACATGCGCCGCAAGGGCTGGGGGCGTATCATCAACCTCGCCTCCGTCCATGGCCTGGTGGGTTCGGTGAACAAGACGGCCTACGTGGCGGCCAAACACGGCGTGGTGGGCCTGACCAAGGTCATCGCCCTGGAGGCCGCCCGGGACGGCATCACCGCCAATGCCATCTGCCCGGGCTGGACCGACACGGCGATCATCGCGCCGCAGATCGAGGCCAAGGGCCGGGCGATCGGCGCCAACACCCGCGAGGCCGCCGTCGAGGCCCTGGTCAGCGAGAAGCAGCCCAACGGCAAGCTGATCGACCCGGCCCACATCGGCGAGCTGGCCGCCTTCCTGGGCTCGGACGCCGCCGAGCACATGACCGGCGTCTCGCTGCCCATCGACGGCGGCTGGACCTGCGTGTAAACCGCGACGGGGCCCGGGACGGCCCCTCCCTACGACTGCCGAGACCGCCCATGACATCGCTGCCCTTCGGCCACGAACTGATCGAGACGGCCTTCGACCATGCCCCCTGCGCCATCGTCGTCACCCAGAAGCGACGCATCCTGACCTGCAACGACGCCTTCTGCGAGCTGTTCGGCTACGCCAAGGGGGAATTGATCGGGCTCTTCATGCTCAAGCTCTACCCCTCCTTCGCCGACTTCAAGTCGATCGGCGACCGGGGCTACAAGGCGATGCTGCGCAACCCGGAGAACTACTCCGACGAGCGTTTCATGCAGGCCCGGGACGGCGAGGTGTTCTGGGCGCGTGCCGCGGGCCGCTCCCTGACCCCCGAGTCGCCCTTCGACCTGGTGGTCTGGACCGTGGAGAAGATCGACGTGCGTCCCGCCGGCGGCGCCACGCTCTCGCAACGGGAACGGGAGATCTCCAGCTACATCGCCAACGGCCAGACCTGCAAGGAGATCGCCCGGCAGTTGGGCATCTCGCATCGCACCGTGGAAGTGCACCGGGCACGGATCATGAAGAAACTGGGCTGTCGCAACACCGCCGAGATGGTGTCGAGGATCATCCATCGGGTGTGAGGCGGCTCAGCCGTCGATGGGCAGGATAGCGATGATGTGGTCCTCGAGCTCGTCCTCCGGGACCTCGGCCTGGGAGACCGCGAAGCTCCTGACGCTGATCCCCTTGCGATGGACCCGTTCCGGATCGCCCGAGATCAGCGGGTGCCAGCCGGCCAGCTTGCGCCCCTCGGCAAGGCGCCGATAGGCACAGGACTTGGGCAGCCAGCGGAACGCCTCGACCCGCGCCAGGGTCAGCTGCTGGCAGTCCGGCACCCGGGCGAAACGGTTCGCGTAGTCGCCGCAGCGGCAGCTGTCGATATCCAGCAACTCGCAGGCCACGCCCAGCACCGCCAGGTCGCCCTCATCGTCCTGGAACTTGAGCAGGCAGCACTGGCCGCATCCGTCGCAGAGCGCCTCCCACTCCTCGTCGGTGAGCTCCTCCAGGGGGAAGCGTTCCCAGAACCGTTCGCGCATCGTCACTCGTCTCGTCTTGAGCGTGCTCGGGGCTACCAGCATGTTGCCGCCCGGGGCTGGCTCGACAACCCCCTAGGTCGAATAAGCCGAACGCGCCTCCGACATGGCGGTGACGCTGTCGGCCTGCTCTGTCGGGTGCGCTCGCAGGCTCGCTTACCCGACCTACGTTACTCGTAGCTCGTAGCTCGTAGCTCGTAGCTCGTAGCTCAGTAGCGCGCCTCGGTGGGCGTCTTGTACAGATCCAGCAGGTACTCCTCCTTGGCCGGCGGCATCTGCAGGTAGAAGCCCTTCTCCTCGATGGCGGCCATCACCTCGGCGGCCTTGGCCCGGGCCAGGGGCTTGTCCGGGGTCAGGATCAGCGTCATGGCCGACACCGGCTGGCCGAAACGCTCCAGCAGCGCCTCTGGCACGTCCTCCAGGCCGCGGCGCTTGTCCACGTAGAGGTACATCTCGTCCTTGCGCGCGCTCTTGTAGATCTCGCACAGCAACTTGCCGTTCAGGCTGGTCATGCGACTTCCCCCACCTCGTTCAGGGTGCGTTCCAGGGCGGCGGCGAGGCGCTCGCCCCGCCAGCCGGTCGGCAGCGGCAGCGCGCCGCCCCTCAGCTTGGCACTGGCCAGGGTCTCCAGGTCGCGACGGCGCATCAGCACCTCCGGCGCCACGCCCAGGGCCTCGGCCTCGGCATTGACCACCTTCTTCATGGCCTTGAGACAGCGCTTGAAATCCGGCGACAGCGGCGAGAGCGGCGCCGGGGCCAGCTCGGCCGCGTCGGCATGGCGGGCCTCCTTGACCAGAGCCAGCAGGGCGTCGCCCTCGCGCTTGACCAGCGGCGGCTTGACGCCCTCCACCGACGCCAGCTCGTAGCGGTTCTCGGGCAGGCGCTCGGCGATGGCGTAGAGCAGCTTGTCGCTGGCCAGCCAGCCGCGCGGCAGGTCGCGGCGGCGCACCTCGCCCTCGCGCCAGGTGGTCAGGCGTCGATAGGCCTCGATCTGGCGCGGCCCGAGCCGCCAGAGGTTGCGCTGGCGCAGGTACCACTGGCCGTCGGCCGCGTCGCTGCGTGCCGCCTGGGCCACCAGCTCGGCGCAGTCCTCCTCCAGCCAGGCCAGACGCCCCCGACGCTCCTCGGCCTCGCGCTGGCCGGCCCAGACGTCCAGCAGGTAGACGACGTCCAGCGCGGCGTAGGCCTTCTGGGCCTCGGTGAGGGGGCGCTCCAGCCAGTTCGACCGGGTCTCGTCCTTGGGCAGGGTCTCGCCCACCCAGTGTTCGACCAGCTTCTGGTAGCCCATCGCCGGCACCTCGCCGAGCAGGGCCTGGGCGATCTGGGTGTCCACCAGGGGCGCGACCGGCACGCCGGCCCAGTGGGCGAAGACCTCCAGATCCTCGCTGGAGGCGTGCAGCAGCTTCAGCGGCCCCTCGGCGAGCAGCCGGCGGAAGGTCTCCGTGCAGGCCACTTCGAGGGGATCGACGAGAAAGGCCGGGCCGCCGGCACAGAACTGAATCAGCGCCGGGACGGGATGGAAGGTGCGCTCGCGGAAGAACTCGGTGTCCAGGGCGATGACCTCGGCCCCGGCGACCTCCGCACAGGCGGCGTCGAGGGCCTCGGGGGTGTCGATCCAGCGTATCTCGGGCATCGGGGTCATGGGATATCCGGCAAGGGTATGGGAAGGCGACGGTCACTCGCCCTGGAAGGGCAGGCGGCCGTTGAAGGCCCGGCTCAGGGTGCCGCCGTCGACGTATTCGAGCTCGCCGCCCATGGGCACGCCATAGGCCAGGCGCGAAAGCGTCACGCCCTGGGGGGCAAGCTGGGCGGCGATGTAGTGGGCGGTGGCCTCGCCCTCCACCGTGGGGTTGGTGGCGAGGATCACCTCCTCGACGCCCCCTTCCGCCACCCGGGCCTCCAACTGGTCGAGGCCGATGTCCTCGGGCCCGACGCCATCCAGCGGCGAGAGGTGGCCGTGCAGCACGAAGTATCGTCCCCGGTAGCCGCCGGCCTCCTCGATGGCCAGCTGGTCGGCGGGGGACTCCACCACGCACAGCACGGCGTCGTCGCGCCGGGCGCTGTCGCAGAGGGCGCAGACCGCCTCCTCGGTGAGGGTGCGACAGCGTCGGCAGTAGCCGACCTCCTCGATCGCCAGGCCGAGCGCCTCCACCAGGCGTCGGCCGCCGTCGCGGTCGCGCTCGAGCAGGTGCATGGTCATGCGCTGGGCGGTCTTGGGGCCCACGCCGGGCAGCACCCGGAAGGCCTCAATCAGCCGCTCGACCAGGGGAGAAAAGCTCATTGGCGGCGTCCTACTGGCTCTGGCGGAAACTCGGGCGAGCGATGATCAGGCAAGGCAAAAATCCTCGAAAAAACGGAGTTTACATAGAGTAAATGAGTATTTTGAGAGGCTTTTTAACGCCGCATGATCGAGCGCAGCCGGTTTCCGCCGAGTCAGAAGGGCATCTTGAAGCCCGGCGGCAGGTTCAGCCCGGCGGTGGCCTCTTCCATCAGCTTCTTGGAATTGGCCTCGACCTTGCGCACCGCATCGTTGACCGCGGCGGCCAGCAGGTCCTCGAGAAGCTCCTTGTCCTCTTCCATGACGCTCGGGTCGATGTCGACCTTGATGACGTCATGGCGGCCGTTCATGGTCACCTTGATCATGCCGGCCCCGGCCTCGCCCAGCACTTCGGCGCGGGCGACCTCCTCCTGGGCCTTCTGCATCTTCTCCTGCATTTCCTGGGCCTGCTTCATCAGGTTGCCCATTCCACCCTTCATCATGGCGGTGTCCTCTCGATGGTCGGTTCGTCGTGGCCGCCGAAGCGACCGGTAATCAATGGCGCGCCGGGGCGTCGGCGGGCTTCACCGTGGATTCGACCAGCCGCGCCCCGAAGGCCTGCTGAAGCTTCTGCACCTGGGGGTCGGCCCGCAGGGCTTCCACCGCCCGGGCATGGCGCTCGGCGGCGAGGCGGTCGGCCCGCTGGCGCGGGGTCTCGATGCCCTCGGGCAGGGGGCCGTCGGCGAGCGTCAGGCGCCGATCGAAGCCGGCGGCGGCCAGGGCCTCGCGGATCCGCTCGACGTGGACCTCGGCCTGCATGGCCGCCTGGGAGGGGTCGAGGCGCAGTGTCAGGTCGCGGCCGTCGTCGGCTTCGACCACGCAATGGGCGGCCAGGTTGCGCGTCAGCCCCGAGAGCCCCAGGTCGTCGAAGCGGGCCAGCCAGGCGTCATGGTCCAGGATCGCCTCCCCGGGCGCCTCGGCCACCGGGGCGTCGGCGGCCGGCGTCGACTCGGGGGCCGCCTCCGCCGGAGGCCGAGGCGCCGCGGGTGCCTGCACCCGAGGAGCGGGCTCGGGGGGCGGCGACGGCTCGGCCCGGGGGGGCGGCGGCGCGGCATCGGGAACCGGCTGGCTCGGACCGGGCTCGCGAGCCGGCGCCGCGGGGGCCGCCTCCGGCGGGGTCACGGCTTCTGCGGCCGGGGGCTCGGCCTGAGCCACCGGCGTCTCGGGCGCCGGCGGCGGGGTTGCCGGGACGCCCCCGGCGGCAGGCGCCGACCGAGTTCCTTGGCCCTGGCTCCCGTCGCCCGGCGGCGTGCCGGCGTCGCCACGCATCGGCAGCGGGGTCTTCGCCGGCCTGGGCACCCCCTGGGGACGGAAGGCCAGCATGCGCAGCAGGGTCATCTCCAGGGCGGTGCGCAGGTCCGGGGCATGGGCCATGTCGCCGCGCCCCTGGGTGCCGATCTGGTAATAGAGCTGGATGTCCTCGGCGGTGAAGCGGGAGGCCAGGGCCAGCAGCGAGTCGCGGTCGCCGTGGCCGTTGTCCAGGGCATCGGGGACCATCTGGGCGATGGCCAGGCGATGCAGCACCCCGGTGAGGTCGTCGAGCACGCCGGCGAAGTCCGGCCCCTGCTCCGCCAGGGCCTCGACCTCGGCGAGCACCCGGGCCGCATCCACCTCGGCCAGGGCCTCGAGCAGCGCCAGCACGTGGCGGTGATCGAGGGTCCCCAGCATGGCCGCCACGTCGCCGTGGCGCACCTCGCCCTGGCCGAAGGCGATGGCCTGGTCGGTGAGGCTCATGGCATCGCGCATGGACCCCTCGGCGGCCTTGCCGAGCAGCCAGAGGGCGCTCTCCTCGAAGGGCACCGACTCGGCCTCGAGCACCTGGGACAGGTGGCCGACGATGCGCTCCGGCGGCATGTGCTTGAGGGTGAACTGGAGGCAGCGCGACAGCACCGTGGGCGGCAGCTTCTGCGGATCGGTGGTCGCCAGCAGGAACTTCACGTGGGGCGGCGGCTCTTCCAGGGTCTTGAGCAGCGCGTTGAAGCTGCTGGTGGAGAGCATGTGCACCTCGTCGATGAGGTACACCTTGTAGCGCCCCTGGGTCGGCGCGTACTGGACGTTGTCGAGCAGCTCGCGGGTGTCCTCCACCTTGGTGCGCGAGGCGGCGTCCACCTCGATCAGGTCGACGAAGCGCCCCTGATCGATGGCCTGGCAGCTGGGGCATGTCCCGCAGGGGGTGGAGGTCACGCCCTCGTCGCCCTGCCCCGCCGTCGTGCAGTTCAGGCACTTGGCCAGGATCCGCGCCAGCGTCGTCTTGCCCACCCCGCGCGTGCCGGTGAACAGGTAGGCATGGTGCAGCCGCCCCTGATCCAGGGCATTGACCAGGGCACGCTGGACGTGCTCCTGGCCGACCAGTTCGTGGAAGGTGCGCGGCCGCCACTTGCGGGCCAGTACCTGATAGCTCATGCGGCTCGGAATCCTTGCGGCTGGGCTGGCGGGCAGCCGAACACGATTAGGCCGCCGGCTCGGGACGTGCCCGCCGACAGGCTCGAAGACATGCCGGACATTCTACCGGGTGGCGGCGTGGGCGCAAAGCGTGAGGCTCGCAGGGTATCGCAGTTCGCGTTATCGCTCGGGACTGATCCGTCGACAGGTCCCGGAGCGCCGGACCGACGAGGGGGCGCTGTGAACCCCTCCCTGGGCGCTACCGACGCCATCCATGGCGTAGGCCCCCCTCTTCGACCTGTCCCCGGCGCCCCTCACCATTTCCAACTGCGATTGCCCTGGTGAGGCTCGGGACGGCTCAGCCACCGCACAGTCGACCGCTGGCCCGGATCTCGGCGAGGCGCCCGGCGGCGATGCCGTCGAGGCGCGTGAGCTCCCCGCTGTCGCCCCAGGGGCGGCCGGCCACGATGGCGGCGGCCCGGGCCGGACCGATGTGCGGCAGGGTCTCGAGGTCGGCGACCGAGCCACCGTTGAGATCGACGCAGCCGGCGGCCAGTGCCGTGGCCAGCCCTTCCCCGTCCCGGGTGAGCCGCGCCAGCTCGCCGCCGTGCAGCGCCAGGTAGACGGGCGCATGATCGGAGACCCGGTCCCGGGCCTGGCCATGGTCCAGGCCCACCAGAGCGGGGTAGCGCACCACCCCGAGCGATGCCGGGCTCAGCCGATCCGGGCGGTACCAGATGTTGTCGTAGCGGCTGGCATAGGCGCCGTCGGCGGTCGACAGGGTAGTGGCCTGATCCGTGATGGCGGGCACCGCCCCGAGCGCGCGCAGCGGCGCCCAGGCCGCATGGTCCGGCGGCAGGTTGAAGTCGCCCATGAGCAGCCGCGGCGTACCGGGATGGGCCTCGTCGAGCCACCGCCAGTAGTCGGCCAGGGCGGCGATCTCGGGCAGGCGGTCGTCGACGCCGTCGCCATAGGTCACGTGCACCGAGGCGGCGACGAAGGCCTCGCCCACCCGGCGGCCACGGAAGCGCGCGGAGAAGGGCTCCCGGGCGAAGACGTCGCCGTGGTCGAGGAATACCACCGCCCCGTCCAGGTAGTCGATCTCCGCCTCCCGCCACAGGAAGCCGTAGTGTTCCTGGTAGGAGGTTCGCCCGAGGGCGTGGCTGGCCAGGGAGGACCAGGCCTCGCCCGAGGCCGTCTCCAGGGCCGCCTCGAGGCGTGCCAGAGCCGCGGGCGCCATGAGTTCCTGCACCGCCAGGAGGTCGAAATGGTTGGCCACATGGGCGACGAGGTCGAGGCGCTTGCCGTTGTTCCAGCCGAGATGCTCGACGTTCCAGCTGCCGACCACCGCATCGGCCTCGGCCAGGACCGGCAGGACGGCGAAAAAGGCTGACATGACAAGGCGTTGCATGCACTTTCCCGAGGCAAAGGCGCTATCATGCGCCGCAGCATGAGAAAGTGCAATATCAGCAGGTGTCGATTATCAGCCCGAACCGAGCCCCTGTCGGGCCAGCGGCGTGCCCCGGGGAAGAGCGTGTGAGGGGAAGGGACCCGGCGACCGGGGAAGTCGCCGGGCCACGATCTTACTGCACGGTTTCCTGCTCGCCGAAGCGACCCTCGAAGAGCGGCGAGGACAGGTAGCGCTCCGCGCTGTCCGGCAGCACCACCACGATGTTCTTGCCCTGGTGGTCGGGCTGGCGAGCGACCCGCAGGGCGGCGGCCACGGCCGCGCCGCAGGAGATGCCGCAGAGGATGCCCTCCTCCTGCATCAGCCGATGCGCCATGGTCATGGCCTCGTCGTTGGAGACGGTCTCGATCTGGTCGACCAGCGTCATGTCCAGGTTCACGGGCACGAAGCCGGCGCCGATGCCCTGGATCTTGTGGGGGGCGGGCTTGAGCTCCTGCCCCTCCCGGGCCTGGGTGATCACCGGCGAGTCGGTCGGCTCGACGGCCACGCTGGTGATGGCCTTGCCCCGGGTCTGCTTGATGTAGCGGGACACGCCGGTCAGGGTCCCGCCGGTGCCCACCCCGGCCACCAGGATATCGATCTCGCCGTCGGTATCGTTCCAGATCTCCGGGCCGGTGGTGGTCTCGTGGATCCGCGGGTTGGCCGGGTTCTCGAACTGCTGGGGCAGGAAGTACTTGCCCGGCTCGGCTTCGGCCAGCTCCTCGGCCTTGGCGATGGCCCCGGCCATGCCCTTGGCCGGCTCGGTGAGCACCAGCTCGGCGCCCAGGGCCTTGAGGACCTTGCGCCGCTCCAGGCTCATGGAAGAGGGCATGGTCAGCGTCAGGGGGTAGCCGCGGGCCGCGGCGACGAAGGCCAGGGCGATGCCGGTGTTGCCGCTGGTGGGCTCGATGATGGTCATCCCCGGCTGGAGGGCCCCGCGTTCCTCGGCGTCCCAGATCATGGCGGCGCCGATGCGGCACTTCACCGAATAGGCCGGGTTGCGTCCCTCGATCTTGGCCCAGATCGTCGCCCCCTCGTTGACCCGGTTGAGCCTGACCAGCGGGGTATTGCCGATCGCCCGGGAGTTGTCGTCGTAGATGCGCGCCATGAATCGCTCCTCGTCCTGGTATGTCGGGCCGTCAGGCGGCCTCGAAGCCCGTCAGCACATTGACGGCGTTGATGCCGATCTCCTCCACCGCATAGCCGCCCTCGAGCAGGAAGGTGGTGGGCAGCCGCAGGGCGGCGAGCCGTCGGCCGAGCTCGGTGAAGTCGTCGCTGGTCAGCTTGAAGGCGCTGATGGGGTCGTGCTCGAAGGCGTCCACCCCCAGCGAGACCACCAGCAGCTCGCAGCCGGCGGCGCGGATGCGTGCCAGGGCATCGTCGAGCGCTCGCGACCAGGCGTCGAAGGCGGTGCCCGGCGGCAGCGGGTAGTTGACGTTGAAGCCCTCGCCCCGGCCCCGGCCGGTCTCGTCGGCGTGTCCGAGGAAGTACGGGAAGCAGGTCCTGGGATCGCCGTGCAGGGACAGGAAGAGCACGTCGTCGCGCTCGAAGAAGATCTCCTGGGTGCCGTTGCCATGATGGAAGTCGACGTCCAGGATCGCCACCCGCGCCACACCCCGGTCCAGGGCCTGCTGGGCGGCGATGGCGGCATTGTTGAAGAAGCAGTAGCCGCCGAACTGGTCTCTCGCCGCATGATGCCCCGGCGGCCGGCACAGGCCGAAGCTCGGCGCGCCGCTGGCCAGGGTGTGCCGCACCGCGGAGAGGGCGATGTCCTTGCTGGCCATGGCGGCCTCGAAGGTGCCCTCGCAGATCGAGGTGTCGGCGGACAACGCGTAGTGCCCCAGGCGACCGTCGATGTGCTCGGGGATGACGTCGTCGCGCATCGTGCGAGTCGGCCAGATCCAGGCGATCGCCTCGCCGGTTCGCCCTTCCGCCAGCCAGTCGTCCCAGCAGCGGGCGAGGAAGTCCACGTAGCCCCGGTCGTGCACGGCCAGCACCGGCTCGAGGCCGAAGGCCTCCGGCTCGCGCACCTCGCCGAGTCCCACGTCCCGGACTCGCTCGAGCACCAGCTCGACCCGCTCGGGGCACTCGTAGGGAGACACCAGGACGCCGCCGTCCAGTTCGCTGCGGGCACGGCGACGCCGTGTCCCGTCACTGTAAAACGTCAACATGTTCCGATCTTTTCCGTTGGATGGAGAAGCGCCAAGCCCGCCGGGGCGCTCGAGGGTTCCCCTGGGAGGCTGCCGGACTTAACGCTGAACTGCTACAAGATCCGGTCTTTTGGCCAGTTTCATTCGATCTGATTCGTTAAATAGCGGGCTATTCGCCGCATCGGATCGATAAACTTGTCTCGAAATCCGAATCTCTCGCGACGATCAGTCAAATCCGACAGCCTCCTAGCATGCCACCGGCCCTCCCCGGGGGACACCCTCCTCGGAACGGCTGCGCCCTGCGTCAATCCGCATAGGCCCGCAACAGCTCACGACCACTGGACCGGATGAACTCCAGTGCCCGGGCCTGCTTCCAGTCGTCGCGATAGACCAGGCCGAAGCTGAAATCGATCTCGGGGCTGAAGGGCAGCATCACGACCTCGTCGCGGCCGGCGAGCTGATCGTTGGCGGTGATCGGGTTCATCACGCTGATCCCGACGCCATTCGCCACCAGCGCGGTGATCGCCCCGATGTTGGCCTCGGTCTTGCCGGCAATATGGACCCCGTGACGGGCCGCCAGGGTCAGCAGCGGATCGGCCCCGACGTTCGGCTGATTGCTGATCACCAGGAACTCGTCCTTGAGGTCGCCGATGGTCACCCGCGGCTGCCGGCTGAGCCCATGCCCCCTGGGCACCAGGCAGCGCGCCTGGGTCGTCAGCCACTCCTCGACCCTCAGCACCCGGGAGCTGACCGGCAGGGTCACGAAGCCGATATCGGCATGACCGGACTCCACCTCCCGCAGCACATCGTGGCTCGACATCATGTCGAAGCTGATGCTGAAGCCGCGGTTGTCCTCCAGCAGCGCGGCGATCAGGCGCGGCACGAACCCGAAGGCCAACCCCGGGATCGCCGCGATGCGCAGCCGCGAGGTGCCGAACTCCTTGAGGGCCAGCACGCTGTGTCTCAGCTCCTCGATGTTGCCCATCAAGCGCAGGATTTCCTCGTAGAGCTCCCGGGCCTCGGGGGTTGCCACCAGGCGATTCTTCTCCCGCAGGAACAGCGTGAGCCCCAGATTCTGCTCCAGCTGGGAGAGCGAGCGACTGACCCCGGACTGGGTGATGCCCAGCGTGCGGGCGGCCTGTGAGGCGGTGCCCACTTCGAACAGCGTCTTGAAGATGGCGAGCGCCTTGAGGGAATGAATGTTGACGTCAGGCATGACTTGGAATCATAGAATTCGGTAAAAACATCATATATTGAAATAGAATAACGAGTCTACCTAGACTGGCGACATCCGACAGCACAACCACAACGGATCCGACAAGATGACGACCTCCCCCTTGTTCTACCAGGCAGGCCCCGCCATGCCGGAAATCAGCCACGGCCGCGGCGTTTTCCTGTGGGACACCCAAGGCAAGGAATATCTCGACGGCTGCGCCGGGGCCATCTCCTGCAACCTCGGCCACGGCCGCGGGGACATTCGTGACGCCATGCTGGCCCAGCTCGATCGCGTCGCCTTCACCTATCGCACCCAGTTCGAGAACGCCCCGGCCGTGGCACTGGCCGAGGCGCTGGTCGAGATGACGGAAGGCGACCTGGAGAAGGTGTTCTTCGTCTCCAGTGGTTCCGAGGCGGTGGAGTCCGCCCTCAAGCTGGCCCGGCAATACTTCGTGGCTCGGGACGAGCCCGGGCGTCGCCACTTCGTGTCGCTGCGCCCCTCCTACCACGGCAGCACCCTGGGGGCGCTGGGCGTCACCGGCTACCAGCCCCTGGAGGCGCCCTTCGCGGACATCACCTCCGGTTCGATCAAGGTCCCCGGTCCCGACTTCTATCGTCATCGGGACGGGGGGCGCGACGCCCATGTCCGCCGCGTGCTCGACGACACCCGCGCACGGATCGAGGCCGTCGGCGGCGACACCATCATCGCCGTCGTGGTCGAACCCGTCGGCGGCGCCAGCACCGGGGCACGCCTGGTCGATCGAGCCTACCTGGAAGGGCTGCGCACGTTGTGCGACGAGTTCGGCTGCCTGCTGATCTTCGACGAGGTGCTCTGCGGCGTGGGCCGCACCGGCCGCTGGTTCGCCTACCAGCAGTGGGGCGTGGCGCCGGACCTGCTGACCACCGCCAAGGGCCTCGGGGCCGGCTACTACCCGGTCGGGGCCCTGCTGTGCCGCGAGGCGATCGTCGAGACGGTCATGGCCAGCGGCGGCTTCCAGCACGGCCACACCTATGCCGGCAACCCCCTGGCCTGCGCCACCGGCCTGGCCGCCGTCGAGGCGATCCGCCGCGAGGGCCTGCTGGACAACGTCAAGGCTCGCGGCGACCAGCTCCGGCGTGGCCTCGAGGCACTCCGATCCCGCTATCCCTGGATCGGCGACGTGCGCGGCCTCGGCCTGCTGTGGGGCGTGGAACTGGTCATGGACCCCGTCGAGAAGACGCCCTTCCCCGCCGAGGCCAACCTCTTCGCCCGGGTGACGGCACTGGCCAAGGAGGAAGGGCTGCTCGTCTACCCACGCCGCACCCTGGACGGCCTGGCCGGCGACCACTTCCTGGTCAGCCCGCCCTTCACCATCAGCGACCGCGAGACCGACCTGCTCCTCGAACGGCTCGCCCGCGCCCTGGAACGGCTCGACCGGGAGGTGGTGACACCGCTGCTCGGCGAGCTCGACGCTTCCACCGCCAATGGCATCACAGGCTGAGACCTCATGACATTGCTCAACCAGAAACAGACCAGCCTCGAGGCCGCCATCGCCGGCATTCCCGATGGGGCCTCGATCATGGTCGGCGGCTTCGGCTCGCCCGGCACCCCCTTCGCCCTGCTCGACGAGCTGCTGGCCCAGGGCCAGCGGCACCTGACGCTGATCAAGAACGACGCCAACGAACCGGATATCGGCATCGGCCGCCTGATCCGCGCCGGCCGGGTCGACCGGCTGATCACCTCGCATATCGGTCTCAACCGGGTCGCCATCGAGGAGATGAACCAGGGACGCCTGGCCGTGGAGATCCACCCCCAGGGACTGCTGGCCGAGAAGATCCGCTGCGCGGGCGCCGGCCACTATGGCTTCCTGACCGATATCGGCCTGGACACCGAGATCGCCGAGGGACGCCGCGAGATCGAATGCGAAGGCCGGACCTGGGCGATCGAGCCGGCCATCCACGCCGACGTCGCCCTGGTCCATGCCGACCTCGCCGACGCCTACGGCAACCTCATCTATCGCGGCACCGCCATCAACCTCAACCCGCTGATGGCCATGGCCGCCGATCACGTCATCGCCCAGGCCTTCCGGGTCGAGCCCCCCGGCCAGCTGGCGCCGGCGTCCATCCATACGCCCTGTGCCTTCGTCAGCCAGGTCGTGCAGGTCGATCCCGCCACCCGCGAACAGGGGAGACGCGCCCATGCCGTCTGATCAGGAACGGATTCTCGCTCGCGCCGCCCGGGAGGTCGTGTCCGGGCAGGTCGTCAACCTCGGCATCGGCCTGCCGACCCGCCTGTTTCATTACCTGCCGCCACGGCTGGAGGTGCTCGTGCACTCCGAGAACGGCGTGCTGGGCTGCCAGCCCCTCGATCACGGCGCTTCGCCGGACCTCGAGATGATCGACTCCGGCGGCGCCTACATCGACACCCGCGCCGGCGCCAGCGTCTTCGACAGCGCCCTGTCCTTCGCCATGATCCGCCGCCGCCGGGTGGATCTCACCTTCATGGGCGCCTTCGAGGTCGACCAGCAGGGCAACCTGGCCAACTGGAAGATTCCGGGCAAGTTCTCCCCCGGCATCGGCGGGGCCATGGAGCTGGCCCAGAAGGTCGAGACCCTGGTGGTGCTCTGCTCGCACAACGACAAGCACGGCAACCCCAAGATCCTCCGTCGATGCCGGCTGCCGCTGACCGCCCCGCGTTGCGTGTCGCGGATCATCACCGAGAAGGCGGTCATGCAGGTGACCGACGCCGGACTCGAGGTGGTGGACATCGCCGAGGGCCTGGACGTGGCCACGCTGCGCGCGGCCACCGAGGCCGAGCTGATCGTCGACGAACGCCGTCTGGGGAGGTTCTGATGCTCGATGCCACCGAGAAACGCATCCTCGAGCGCTGCGAGGCGCTGATGGACACGACCCTCGACCTCACCCGGGACCTGGTCCGCGGCTACAGCGTGCTGGGCCAGGAGCAGGGGGCGCTCGATACCATGGAACGCTGGCTCGAACGCCTCGACCTGCCGGCGCAGCGCGTCGGCCTCGATGCCCCGGGCTTCGCCGATCATCCCCACCGGGCCCCGACCGCATGGTCCAGCGAAGGCCGCTACAACCTGGTCAGCCGGCTCAACCCGACTTCCGCGAAGCCTCACCTGGTGCTCAACGGCCACCTGGACGTGGTGCCCGCCGAGCCCACCGACATGTGGACGCGCCCGCCCTGGGAGCCCTGGGAGCAGGACGGCTGGCTGTATGGCCGCGGCGCCGGCGACATGAAGGCCGGCATCGCCGCCATGGTGATGGCCGTGCAGGCGGTGCGCGAGGCCGGCGGCACCCTCGACTTCCCGCTGACCCTGCAGACGGTGATCGAGGAAGAGTGCACGGGCAACGGCGCCCTGGCCTGCCTCCACCAGGGCTACAGCGGCGACTTCGTGCTGATCCCCGAACCCTTCGGCGCACAGATCTACAGCGGCCAGGTGGGCGTGCTGTGGTTCCGCATGCGCATCGACGGGGTGCCGGCCCATGTGCTGGACACCCGAGCCGGCAGCAACGCCATCGAGACCCTGCAGGGCTACCTGCCGGCCTTCAAGGCACTGGAGGCGAAAATCAACGGCCTGCCCCGCCCAGCGCCCTACGATGCCCTCGAGCACCCCTTCAACCTGAGCATCGGCAGGATCGAGGGCGGCAACTGGGCCTCCAGCGTGCCGGCCCACGCCATCCTCGAGGGGCGGGTCGGCTTCCCCCCCGGCATGAGTCCCGACGAGGTGATGGCCCGGGTGCGCCGGGTCGTCGCCGAGCATCACCGCTCGCTGGATGGCGGCACGCCGGCGCCGCGGGTCGAGTTCCATGGCTTTCGCTCCGAGGGCCACCTGGTCGATCTCGAGACCCCGGGGATCCGCCTGCTGTCGGGCTGCCACGAGGACCTGGTCGGGGCGCCACCGGCCCACTACCTCTCGACCTGCACCACCGACCTGCGGGCCTTCCACGTATCGGGCGGCATCAACGGCACCTGCTACGGCCCCGTGGCACAGCGCATCCACGGCGTCGACGAGTGTGTCGAGATCGACTCCATCCGCCGGGTGCTGACCACCTACGCCCTGTTCATCCACCGCTGGGCCGCCGCCGGCGACACCGCAAGGAGCGACTCATGAACGACGCCTATCTCGTCGACTTCGCCCGCTCGGCCTTCACCCGCGCCCATCCCCGCAAGCCCGAGGTCGACGCCTGGTCGTGCCAGCGCGGCGACGTCCTGCTGGGGCAGGTGATCGACGTCCTGCTGGAGCGCAACCGCGTCGAGGGCGCGACCATCCAGGACCTCAGCGTCGGCTGCGCCCTGCCGGTCAAGGAGCAGTGGAGCTTCGGGGGGCGTTATCCCCTGTGGCTCTCCCGTCTCGGACCGGGTTGCGCCTCGCGGCAGCTCGACCAGCAGTGCGGCTCCGGCCTGGCGGCCCTGCGCGCCACGGCGCGCGAGGTCCAGGCCGGCGCCATCCAGGCCGGGGTGGCCGGCGGCTTCGAGAACATGTCGCGGGTGCCGATGGGGCCGAGCCTCTTCCAGGAAGGCGCGCTGACGGTCCCCGAGGCCCTCCAGAGCACGGACGGGCTCGACCCGACCGTGGCCATGAACATGGGCCTGACCGCCGAGCGCCTGGCCCGGGAAGGCGGCATCTCCCGGGAGGCCATGGACGCCTTCGCCCTGCGCTCCCATCAACGGGCCGCCCGAGCCGAGCGGGAGGGCTGGTTCGAGGGCGAGCGCCTGGCCCTGCCCAACCCGGCCGGCGAGGTGGTGGCGTGCGACGCCAATATCCGCCCCGACACCACCCTGGAACGCCTGGCCGACCTCGCCCCGGCCTTCATGGAGGACGGCCGGGTCACCGCCGGCAACAGCTCGCCCCTGAGCTCGGGCGCCGGCGCGGCGCTGGTGATGTCCGAGGCCGCCCTGGCCCGGCACGGCCTCTCCCCGCTGGCGCGGGTGGTCGAGGTGGTCGACCGCGGCGTGACTCCCGAGCGCATGGGCGCCGGGGCGGCGGCCGCCATCGAGCGGTTGCTCGCGGTCAGCGGCCTCGGCATCGACGACATCGAGGCCTGGGAGATCAACGAGGCCTTCAGCGCCGTGCCGCTCTATGCCATGGAGGTCCTGGGCCTCGATCCGGAACGCGTGAATGCCTTCGGCGGCGCCCTGGCGCTGGGGCACCCCCTGGGCGCCACCGGCATCCGACTGGCCGGCACCCTCGCCCGCACCCTGCAGCATCGCCAGGGGCGTTATGGCTGCGCCGCCGCCTGCATCGGCGGCGGCCAGGGCATCGCCATGCTCCTGGAGCGCTGCTGAGCATCACCAGGGTACCGAGTACACCGACGAGGCCCCGCCATGACGCCATCGACTGCCATCTCCTCAGCACCAGGACCGCCAACCTCCGGCGAACGGCGCCGAATGCCACCGCCATGAGCGCCACACGGGCGGCCTGACGGGCTTGGTCATCAAGCCCGAAGCCGGCCCGTCAGGGCGACGACGGTCACCACACGAGAACCCGCGTCAGGCCGATCCCGATGTCGGCCAGGGACGCTTCACTCCCGAAAGGAGCCCCACATGCCAACTACAACAACCAACGATACCTCCATACGCCCCTCGTTCCTGGGGGCCGCCAGCTGCATCGGCTTTCTCTGTTTCATGATGTTCGCCCAGATCTTCCTCCTGGGAGAAGACTGGGTCACCCATATCTCGCTGATCTTCGCCATCGTGGTCTGCGCGATCATCGCCCTGGCGTCGGGATTCGGCTGGCACGATATCCAGAAGGGCATCCTCTACGGCTGCGAAATCGCGATGCTGCCCATGCTGATCCTGATGATGGTCGGGGTCCTGGTCGCCAGCTGGATCGCCTCGGGCACCATCCCGTCGCTGGTGTACTACGGCCTGCAGCTCATCAATCCTGCCTACTTCCTGTTCACGGCGGTGATCGTGTGCTCCATCGCCTCGCTGGTCACGGGCAGCTCCTGGACCACCGCCGCGACCTTTGGCGTCGCCTTCATGGGCATCGGCAGCGGTCTCGACATTCCCCCCGCCATGACCGCCGGCGCCGTCATCTCCGGCGCCATTTTCGGCGACAAGATATCGCCCGTCTCCGATTCCACCAACCTGGCAGCGGGTATCGCCGAGGCCAACCTCTTCGACCATATCCGGTCCATGTTCTATACCACCGGTCCCGCCCTGCTCATTTCGGCCGCCCTGTTCTTCCTCATCGGCATGGGCTACGACAGCGGGAACGTCGACACCAGCCAGACCGACCGGCTGCTTGCAGGCATCCGGGAGAACTACTCGGTGGGCCTGGTGGCCTTCCTGCCGCCGCTCATCGTGCTGGTGCTGGCCTATCGCCGGGTGAATGCACTCGCCGTCATGGTCATCGGCAGCCTGGTGGGGGCGGCCATGGCGGTCGCCACCCAGGGCGTGGGCATCGGTGACATGATGAACTTCATGAACTACGGCTACGTGTCGGAAACCGGTGTCGAATCGGTGGACAGCCTGCTCAGCCGGGGCGGCCTGCAGGAAATGATGTGGACCATCTCGCTGGGCTTCATCGGACTGAGTCTCGGCGGACTGCTGGAGAAGACCCGCATGCTCGAGGTGCTGCTCGAGCGGATGGGCGAGCTGGTCAGCCACTCGCGTGGCCTGATCACCACTCACGTGCTGGCGTCGCTGGCCACCAACCTGTTCTCGGCGAGCCAATACATCGCCATCATCATCCCCGGGCGCATGCTGGTACCGGCCTATCGCCGGCTCAACATCCTGCCGTCCGTCTGCTCGCGTACCTGCGAGGACTCCGCCACCGTGACCTCTCCCCTCGTGCCCTGGGGCCTGGGCGGGGCCTACTACATGGGCGTGCTGGATGTGTCGGCCTGGGACTACATGGGGTGGACCTTCCTGGCCCTCATCACCCCGGTCATCGCGGTGCTCTACGCCATGTTCAACCTCTTCATCTGGCGGGAGGGCGAGCGCAACGACGTCAACACCTATCGCCAGCAGGAAGTGCAGCCAGGCTGAGCGCAGCCCGGCTGACCGGAGCCCGGTCGACCAGGCCGACATGCCGAGGAGGCGCCGTGCTCGACACGGCGCCTCTTTTCGAGTTCCTGCTCCCGATTCCGATTCCACCCGATACACCGCTCTCCGGAGCGGCGACGGCCTGGGCCCCGACAAGGCCTGGCGCTCGAGCGCCTGCTTCCAGGGGGCCGACAGCTGGCGCGCCACCCAGGCATGACGGGCGGCGACATGTCGCGCAGACGGGGCATGACCCACGCTGCACCGGCACGACTACGCGGCCACCGGCGAGCTACAAGCCGGGGGGAGTCTCACCCACGCCTGGCGGCGGGATGGCGCGACAAGGGGGTATCGAGGGGGACGAGAGGAGATGTCGGGTCGGAGAAGGGCGACCGAGGTAACGCTGGGGCCCTTTTCGGGGTCCCGAAATGGAGGCGGCCCCGAGAGCCACATCCCGGCACACGCGTCCACCACTACCGTTGCTCCCTTCCGGGCCTGGCGGGGTTTGCGGCTTAGCGTTGCGGGAGGACCGACGGGGCCACCACAGCGGGCGCTCTGGGCGCCTGACTCGGAGTGCGATCAAGCACTTGCCGAACGCCGGGCACTATACCAATGCCCCGCCGCCACGGCAAGGAACGATTGCTCCGGAGCGCGTCGCGTTGACCCCACGGGATGTCGGGGAGGCCTTCCTGCTCTATGGTGATAGACAGTGTCGCTACGCCCGCCACCCTGCCGGTGGCCGGGCTGGTGTCCATTTGCCAAGCAGGAGGCATCCCATGAAGAAGGATCCGAACAAGGGTTATATCGCATTGCTGGGCTGGAGCCTGAATGCCATCGAGGCCGCCGAGAACTTCGATCGACGCTACGTGGTCGTCGCCCCCGACTGGGCGGAAGAATATTGCCAGAAGCACGACATTCCCTACATCTCCTGGAACTTCGAGCGCCTCAACGACCGCTCCATGGAGATCGCCGAGACCCTCAAGGAGATGGGGGTGAACGTGGCCATCCCGTTGTTCGAGGAGACCGTGGAATGGGCCGGGGCCATCAACTCGCTGCTGCTGGACAGCCCGCGCCTCTATGGCCAGTCGCTGCTGCTGCGCGACAAGGCGCTGATGAAGCGCCGCGCCCAGCTCGGCGGCATCCGCGTGGGCATCTTCGAGGAAGCCCACGACAAGGATGACGTCATCCGCTTCCTCAAGCGGGTCAACCAGACCCTGCTCAAGCTCGACGGGGATCCCAACGACCCCATCCACCTCAAGGCCTTCGACAAGGCCGGCTGCCTGGGTCACCGGGTGATCCGCACGCCCGACGAGGTCGATACCATCCCCGAGGAGGAATTCCCGGTGCTGATGGAGTCGCACCTGGACGGCTGGGAGTTCGCCGTCGAGGCCTGGATCCACGACGGCAAGATCGCCTTCCTCAACATCTCCGAGTACGTGACCCTGGGCTATTCGGTCTTCGTGCCCGCCTCGCCGGAACTCGAGAAGTACCGGCCACAGATCACCGCCCAGATCGAGAAGCTGATCAAGGCCTTCGATATCGAGTTCGGCTTGATCCATCCGGAATACTTCGTCACCAGCGACGGCGAGATGTACTTCGGCGAGGTCGCCTATCGCCCGCCGGGCTTCAAGGTGTTCGAGCTGCTCGAACGGGTCTACGGCTTCAATGCCTATCAGGCCAGCATGCTGGTCTTCGATCCCAAGACCACGCCCGAGGAGGTAGCGGCCTTCTTCCCGAAGGAGGTGGTCGATGCCGACGGCTTTGCCGGATGTTTCGGCGTCTACCCACGCCTGCGCGTGGTCAGCCGCCTGGAGATCCCCGAAGAGGTGGAGGATCACCCCTACTTCGAGTCCCACGAACTGACGCCACCCATGCAGGAGACCGTCACCAAGCGTACCGCCTTCGGCACCCACTGGGGCCTGGTGTACTTCAAGGGCGACGACGCCCATCGCATGCGAGACCTCCTCAAGCATATGGAAGAGCTTGATTTCTATGTCTGAAGGGGGCGTCATGACCCTCATGACAACCTGACGACGAGGAGTCGGCGTGACGACACAATCCGACCAACCCGGTACCAACGGGGCCGCCGAGGACAAGCTCGGCGGCCTCCTGGCCAAGCTGGACGAGGCCACCGCGCTGCTGGCCCAGGCACCCGATTTCGCCAAGCCGGCCAAGCTGCCCCGCGTCCTCGATACCGCCCGCCGGGTGATGCTGCAGGAAGGAGGATGTGCGGCCGTCGAGTCCCGGGCCGAAACCCTCGAGGCGGCCGGGATCTTCGAGGGCTCCGACTGGGCCACGCCCCAGTTCCTCGTGCCCTCCCTGACCACCCAGGCATTGAAGAGCCCCGATGCCAACACCCTGGTGGTCGAGGCGATCAGCGAATTGCGGCTGCTGGCGGTGGCCAAGGGCGAGCGGCTGCACCCGCTGATCTCGGCGGAGCAGGCCCACCACTATCTGACTCAGGCGATCGCCCTGAACCTCGGGCTGTTGTTCGGCCCGCCCACCGAGGCCGAGCGCGAGACCCAGGGACGCCTGGCCCAGCTGCCGCGTTACCTCTTCCAGCATCTCGTGGCGCGGATCGGCTACGAGCACATCATCGACAGGCTGATCGCGGAGATCTGGCGGATCCTCCAGCAGCGCCCCATCCAGGTCGAGCCGGTCAAGCAGATGATCACCCAGATCGCCATCTGCCAGGCCGACCCGAACATCGACCTGGGGACCAGCGGCCAGGGCGCCGACCGCCTGGTCAGCTCGCTGTTCGGCCCCACCCATGCCACCCGGGAGGACCCCGGCATCGAGGTGTACCGCGAACGCCTCGGCGGCATGGACCCATCGGCGCTGCAGGCCGAGGCCACCGGCTTTGCCCGGGCGATGCACGATACCGGCCTGGTCTCGCCCTACCACACCGTGCTGCTGCGCCACCTGACCGAGCACGGCGACCAGCTGATCAGCGAGGCGCTGGGCCTGTCCTCCACCGGTCGCGACTGCCTGCTGTGCTATCGAGACCTGGTGCATGCACTGATCCGCAGTGGCGTCCATCCCGCCACCCCCCAGGCCGTCTATGGCCTGGCACTGATGCTCGAGCGCGGCATCCTCTATCAACCCCCCGTCGCCCCGGCCATGTGGCGCCAGCTGGGACTGCCCCTCTCGGAATGGTCCCAGCTGCGCCTCAACCTGGCGTTCGGCGAGGCAGTCTCGCCGCGGGCACGGCTCCTGGAAGGGGTGCTCTGCATGCTGGGCCTGCCCCTGGGGGTGGGCCAGGGCAACAACCCCACCTGCCAGTCGGCCCGGGCGCTGTCCATGTGGGCCTACAACGACCCGGACTACTTGCTGCAGATGGTGGCCTGGGCGGCCCGGGACGACGAGATCATCATGCATTTCGAAGGCATGCCGCTGTCCTCCATGGCCAGCCTCTCGGGGGTGGCCAAGGAACTGCCCATGGACCTGGACCCGGTCTCGCTGATCGTGGTCCCGCACCTGGACCGCATCTACGCGGAGATGGGCCGGCGCTGCGCGGGCCGCGAGGGCGATCCCCACCGCTGGGTGAACCCGGAGTTCCACGGCTGGTGGTCGGGACGCGGCTTCCGCATCAACGTGGACGTGGCCACCGGGCAGATCATCGACCTGGACGCCTTCCTGCGCCACTTCTATGCGAGCTACCACCCCTACTACAACGGCAACCAGCCGCTGATCCATCCCCAGCCGGCGGGCATCGCCGTCACCGACAGCGCCGCCCGCTTCATCGGCTGGCACGCCATCACCCTGCTGCGGGCGAGCCTCGATCCCTCGGATGTGATGCGGGTCTACTTCTACAACCCCAACAACGACAGCGGCCAGGACTGGGGCGACGGCATCCGGGTCAGCACCGCGGGCAACGGCGAGCGCTTCGGCGAGTCCTCGCTGCCCTTCGAGCAGTTCGCGTCGCGTCTCTACATCTTCCACCACGACCCCCTGGAACGCGGCGAGCTGGCCCAGGTCAGCCAGGAGGAGCTGGATCAGGTGATCGGCTACCTGCAGCGCAGCTGGGGGGCCGATCGCCTGTCGCCGACCGGTCTACAGGCCTCCTCCGGGCCCTGAATCCCTGGGCACCGGAGCGCTCCGTCGGCGGCGCCGCAACCAGCTCGCCCAGAACGGCGCCATGACCATCAACACCACCACCCGCACCAGATGGTGGAAGGCCACGTAGATGGGATCCAGGTCCAGGGCCACGGCCAGGATCGCCATCTCGCCGATGCCCCCCGGGGCGAGCGCGAGCAGGGCCACGTCCCTCGGCACCCCCAGGCCCTGGTGGATCGCCTCGGCGAACAGCGCCAGCACGGCCAGGGCCAGCGCGGTGGCCACGCCGGCGTCGACCAGGTAACGCCCCAGACTCGCCCCCTGCAAGCCCCGGAAGCGGGCGCCCATGGCGCTGCCGAGCACCCAGAGCATCAGGTTCATGCCCCAGCCGGGCAGGGTCAGGCTGGCCACGCCCAGGCCCGAGAGCAGCCCCGCCACGACCAGCGGCCCCAGCAGGGCCGGGGTCGGCAGTCGCAACCGGCGCCCCAGCGGGATCACCACCGGCAACAGCAGCAACAACCACAGCGCCTCGGGCTGGCGCGCCGGGGCGGTCACCACTTCCGCTTCCGGCGCCTCCAGGGCCCAGAACAACGGCGGGAGCACCACCACCACCAGGACCACCCGCAACGACTGGGAGACCGCGATGCGTGCCGGGTCGCCCCCGCACTTCTCGCCGGTCAGGATCATCGCCGTCATGGCCCCCGGGGCGGCGGCGAACCAGGCGCTGACCGGATCGAAGCCCCGCCGCCGGTACCAGGCCGAGGCCACGGCGGTGGAGGCCAGCACCCCGGCGAGGAGCAGGGCCACGGACAGCGGCCAGTCCAGGACCCGCTCGGCCAGCTGCGGGGTCACCCGGCTGCCGAGCACCAGGCCCATGACGCCCAACAACGCCTCGCGCAGTCCCTCGGGCACACGCACGTCCAGGCCCCGGGACGAGGCCGCCAGGTTGGCCAGCAACGGGCCCAGCATCCAGGCCAGCGGCAGGCCGAGGCCCTGCGCCACGACGCCGCCCAGGGCGCCGACGCCCAGGGCCCGTACCAAGGCTCGCCCGCCCGCTCCATTCATGCCCGGCTCCTTCGTTACCCAACTAATCAATCCAGTATGCCATAATGGCGCCATTCCCCGTCGCCGGATCCTGCCCATGCCGCGCCTCGACCAGCTGATGCTCCTCCAGGGACTGGCACGCTCGCGCACCAGAGCCCAACGCCTGATCCGCCACGGCCGGGTCCGCCTGGCCGGGGACGGCCGGGTATTGACCAAGCCCGGCGAGAAGCTGCCCGACGACGCGAGGCTGCAGGTGGAGGAGGACCCGGAGGAGCGCTACGTGTCGCGGGCCGGCCTCAAGCTCGAGGCGCTGCTGGCGACCCTGGCACTGCCGCTGGCGGGCCGAACCGTGCTGGACGTGGGGCAGTCCACCGGGGGGTTCAGCGACTGCGCCCTGCGCCATGGCGCGGCACACGTCATCGGCGTGGAGGTCGGCCATGACCAACTGGCCGCCGAGCTGCGCGACGACCCTCGCGTGACCTGCCTGGAGGGGCTCAACGCCCGGGCCATGCGCGACGACCCGCGCCTCGCCGCGGCGCTGGCCGCGCACCCGGCGGACCTGGCCGTGATGGACGTCTCCTTCATCTCCCAGACGCTGATCCTGCCGGAGCTGGTCACCCTGCTACCCGCCGGCGGCGAGCTGCTGTCGCTGGTCAAGCCGCAGTTCGAGGTCGGGCCGGAGGGCGTCAACGCCCGGGGCCTGGTCACCGAGCCGCGTCGCTATGCGGAGGTGGAGCACCGGATCCGCGAGGTCGCCACGACCGGCGGCTTCGAGGTCCGCCACTGGCAGGAGAGCCCGATCCGCGGCGGCGACGGCAACCGCGAGTTCCTGCTCTACGCCAGTCGACGCTGAGGTCAGCGACCGATCTCGCCATCGCCGTCCTCCGGACCGGCGGGATTCCCGGCGGCGCCCACGCTGGAGGGCGAGGCCGCCTGGCTGTTCCCGGTCCGCTCCAGTCGGACCTCCGTGCCGTCCTCCCGGCGCAACCGGACATCCAGCTGATTGAAGGCGATCTCCAGGCCGTGCTCGGCGAACAGCTCGCCGACCCGGCCGTTGACCTCGTCGGTGGCGTGCAGACGGTCCATCAGGCTGTTGACGAAGATGCGCAGCTCGAAGGTCAGGCTGCTCTCGCCATAGGCGATGAAGAAAGCCTGGGGCTCGGGGTCGTCCAGCACCCGGGCATTCTCGTGGGCGGCCTGGAGCAGCAGGCGATGCACCAGACGGTGATCCGAACCGTAGGCGAGGCCATAGGTCAGGATCACCCGGGTGATGGTGTCCGACAGCGACCAGTTGATCAGCTGGTCGGTGACGAAGGTCTTGTTGGGTATGATGATCTCCTTGCGGTCGAAGTCGGTGACGGTGGTGGCGCGGATGCGGATCCGGTTGACCGTGCCGGTCAGGTTGCCGAGCGTGATGGTGTCGCCGATGCGGACCGGCCGCTCGAAGAGGATGATCAGCCCCGAGATGAAGTTGGCGAAGATCTCCTGCAGGCCGAAACCGAGACCCACGCCGAGGGCGGCCACCAGCCACTGCAGCTTGCTCCAGGAGACGCCCAGGGTCCCCAGCGCCATCACCACCCCGGTACCCACGATGGTGTAGGACAGCAACGAGCTGATCGCGTAGGCGCTGCCCTGCTTGAGCTCGAGCCGCGACAGCACCATCACCTCGAGCAGGCCCGGGAGGTTGCGCGCCATCATCAGCGTCAGGGCCACTACCAGCAGGGCGATGCCCACGTCGGCCACCGAGACCGTGCCCCCTACCAGTTCGCTGCCCTCCTGCCCGTCGGCGCCCAGGATCATGACCTGCTCCAGGTAGCCGAACACCGTCAGCAGGTCGGCCCAGACCAGGTAGAGCACCAGCAGCAGGCCCAGCATCAGGAACAGCTTCGACAGCCGCAGCGACTGGGCGTTGACCTGTTGCATGTCCAGGGGCGGCTCCTCGACGACCTCCAGGCCATGTTCGGCGCTCTCCGCCTCCTGGGCCTGGGCTCGCCGGCGCTGCAGGGCCCGGCGGTAGGCCAGCCGCCGGGCCGCCACGGCCAGGCCCCGCACCACGGCGGCCTCCACCAGGATCCAGACGGCCAGCAGGTAGAGAGTGATCACGAAGCGGCCCACCAGGCTCAGCGCGGTGTAGGCGTAGCCGTAGGTCACCAGGCCCGCGAGGATCAGGGGCACCAGCGCCATGGCCAGGCCCACCGACAGACGGAACAGCTTGCCTCCGAAGAAGGGCACATGGGCCAGGATCAGCTTGGCCAGGGCCAGGCTCATGCCCAGCAGGCCGACCAGCAACAGCCCCAGCGCCACGGGGCGATGGGTGAGGTCGATGGCCGCGTCCCGGGCCAGGGTGCCGATGAACAGCACCGGGACCAGGGCCAGGCCGAGCCAGCCCAGCCAGTGGCGCAGTCGGGCCACATAGCCGGCAGGCCAGTGGAAGTGGTGGACCGCGACGCCATCGGCCACCAGCAGGCGGCGCCCCCAGGCGAGCACCGCCCAGGCCAGGGCGAGATGCAGCAGGGACCAGCCGATCCCGGGGGCCATGCCCTGCCCACCCAGCATCAAGCCGAGGCCCAGCGTCGCCAGGCCGAGCGGCCCGGGCAGGGCCAGCAATGCCTCGAGAGCCACCGCCTGCGGGGTATGGCCCTGGCTGTCGTGATGCAGGCGGCCGATCTCGCCATGCAGGCGTTTCAGCCGACGCTGCATGGCGCGACGTAACAGCAGCAGCCCCCCCGTGAGCAGCAGCAACGGCGAGGCGCCCAGCACGCCGGCATCGGGCCATGCCCAATGGCGCGGCAAGGCCCGGCGCCATTCCCCTTCCTGCCATTCGTCGTTCAGGTGGTCGGGCAGCCGCATCAGCCAGGCGACGTCCAGGGGCCTGGCGTTGGCGACCCAGAACAGCTGCTCGTCGAGGGTGTTTCGCAGGCTGCGGCTGGTGTCCAGCAGTTGCTGCTGGTGAAGCTGCAGCTCGATGGCGGCGGTCAGCATCTCGCCATAGGTCGGCTCGAGCTGTGCGACCAGCTCGCGCCGCGCACGCAGCAGCTGGGCCAGGGGCTCGACCAAGGGCCCGCGCGCCTCCACCCCCGCATCGGTCAATCGCTGACGGGCCTGACGCTCGACGTCCTGGAGCCGCTCCCGCTGGCGGTCGAGCTCGAACTGCTTGAGCCGCAGGTCGGCGATCTCCTCCTGCAGGCTGTCCAGGGTCTCCACACGGGGCAGGGCCTGGCGCTGCTCGCGCAGGATGCGTGACAGCAGGGGACTGCCGCGGATGGCCTCGATATGCTCGGCGAGGCCGCGCTGCAACTGACGCACCCGGTCCAAGCGGCGCCGGACCTCCTGGACCCGACGTTCCAGGTCGTTGGCCCGGCTGGTGGCACGCAGCAGCTCCAGGCTCATCTCCCGGTTGACCCGCTGGGCCTCCTGGATCAGCGGATGCTGGGTGACGCCTTCCGGCTCGTCGCTCACCGCCTCGGCGATGGCCTGCTCGGACACTTCCCGACGACGTTGCTCGACGGCCCGGCGCAGGGTCAGCGCCTGGGCCTCGAGTCGCGCCACCCGACGTTGCAACAGGTCACGACGCTGCTGGGCCAGCTCCCGGAAACGCGGGTTGGTGGCCAGTTCCCGCTGATGGAGGGTCAGGCGACGCTCGGCCAGGGCTCGCTCGATGCGATGGCGGAGCCGCCGCGGAGCGTCCTCCGCGACGCCCTGCGACGCCAGCTCCTCCAGCGCCCGACGACTCTCCTCCATGGCCAGGGTGGCCTCGGCGATGGCCTGCTGGGCACGCTCGGGCAGGGTCTGGGTCCCCAGCAGGCGCGTCTCCACCTCGGCCAGGCGATCCTGGGCGTCGCCCAGCTCCGCGGTGACCGAGGCCAGGCGCCTCTCCAGGGCATCTAGGGCGAGCCCCTCGACGTCCTCCAGCCCCTCGGTCGGCGGCGTCTCCCGGGCGGCCGACAGTTCCTGCTCCACCTGCCGGAGCTCCTCGGGGGCGCTGTCCGCGCGACGCTCGAGCTCGGCCAGCTGGTCGTCGACCTCGGCCAGGGACTCGAGGCCGTCCAGTGCCCCCTGCAGGGCCTCGATATCCCGCCGGGCGGCCTCGCTGGCCTCGCCCCCTTCGACCTGATGGAGCGCCTCGAGGCGGGCCTCGAGCTCGGCCCGCTCCGGCAGGGAGGCCTGTCCCCAGGATGGTCCGGCGAGCCCGACCAGCAAGAGGCAAAGAATGTGGAACAACGCGAGGCGCAGGAGCAGAGGCAAGGCGGTCAAGGGAACCTCGTCGGGGGCGTCACCATGGGCACCTCAGGGATTCTCGGGGGTCCGGGCCGGCAAGGCAATGGCGTCGCCGCACGCCGCTCCCCGTTGACTTGCCCGACGGGCGTGATAGAACGACGACTCCTACTCGACAAGGTAGCCGAACCATCATGGCGTCCCGCTTCCTCACCGGATTGCTCTCGGCCCTGCTGTCGGCGGGGCTTGCGAGCCTGGCCCATGCCCAGGCCGATGATCCCCTCGGCGAGGCCGAGCGCCAGGCCATCCGCGACCGTATCCAGTCCCTGCAGGACGAGATCGGGGAGCTCCGCACTCGCCTCAAGACGGCACCGCCGGCGGAGAGCGACGCGCCTCGCTCGGAGCCGTTGCTGCAGGAATCCATGGCCGAGCGCCGCCTGCTCGAGGAGGAGTCCGCCGGCAACCCCTATGCGATCACCGCCCACCATCGCAACTACCTGCTGCCCCTGAGCTACACCACGACCCCCAACGAGGTTGCCTTCCGGGAGATCGATGACACCGCCGACCCGGACCGGCTGGAGGTCAAGTACCAGTTCAGCGTCAAGTTCAACCTGGCACGGGAGCTGCTGCTCGGCCACGGCGACCTCTACTTCGCCTACACCCAGCGCAGCTGGTGGCAGGCCTACAACGCGGATGCCTCCTCCCCCTTCCGCGAGACCAACTACGAGCCCGAGGCCTTCCTCGAGTTCGACAACGACTGGCGTGTCGGCGGCTGGACCAACATCGGCAATCGCATCGCCCTCAACCACCAGTCCAATGGTCGCTCCAACGCACTCTCGCGCAGCTGGAACCGGGTGATCCTGACCAGCACCTTCGTCAACGACGACTGGGCGGTCTCGCTGGCCCCCTTCTGGCGCATCCCCGAGCCCGAGGACGAGGACGACAACCCCGACATCCATCGCTTCATGGGGTATGGCGACGTGACCGTGGCCCGCCGCCTGGACGGGGGGCACGAGGCCAGCCTGCTGTGGCGGGGCAACCCCGGCAGCGGGCACATGGGAGCCCAGCTGGACTATTCCTGGCCGCTGTTCGGCAAGGTACGAGGCCACGTCCAGTTCTACCAAGGCTACGGCGGCAACCTGATCGACTACGACCGCAGCGTGAGCCGGCTCGGCCTGGGCTTCAGCCTCAACCCCCTGTTTTCCACAGGCAGTTTCGCACGCTGAAGGGGGCGATCCCCGGGCCCGACACATTACGGAAGCGCGAGTCGACTGCTATGCTGGAGCTGTCATTCACCGTCAGAGGACGACCCGATGGCCGATCATGCCCCCCATACTCGCGACACCACCCGGCAACTGAAGGAAGACCTGCAGCATCTCTCGCAGACCGTCGAGGAGCTGGTCAATGCGACCGCCGACGACTCCCGCCACAACATCAAGGAGCTGCGGGAGCGGGCCGAGCGGCGGCTCAACGAGACCCGCGCGCGCCTCGAGGCGCGCGGTGAGCGCGCCTATCAGGAGGCGCGGGACACCGTGACCCACCAGGCCGACGCCTGCGACCGCTACGTCCACGACCACCCCTGGACCAGCATCGGCATCGGCGCCGCCGTCGGGGTCGTGGTCGGCATGTTGATCGGGCGGCGCTGATGGCAGCGAGCCAAGGACCGGCTCAGCGGCTGTTCGGTGCCGGCAAGCGACTGCTCTCCAGCCTGCTGGCCACCGGCGAGACGCGCCTGCGTCTCGCCGTGCTCGAGCTGGAGGAGGAACGCGCCAGGCTGATCGCCCTGCTGATGCTGGCCGGCATCAGCCTGATCCTGTTGCTGCTGGGGCTCGGCGTGCTGACCGCCCTGGTCATCGTCGCCTTCTGGGAGAGTCACCGACTCACCGCGATCGGGGCCAGCGCCGCCGTGCTGCTGCTCGGCGGCCTGGGCCTGGCGGGCTGGGTCATGCACCTGGCCCGGCGACGCACCCTGCTGGTCGATACCCTCAAGCACCTGGCCCTGGATCGCGAACTGGCCGAGCGAGACCGTGATGCACAAGGCTAAGGCCCACCGCCAGGCGCGCAAGGCGGCCTTGGAGGCCACCATCGAACAACAGCGGGTCGACCTGCTGGTCGCCGCCGAGCAGTGGCGGTCGTCGGCGCACCGGCTGGATGCCGGCTGGCAGGCGTTGCGGCGCTACCGTAGCCCCGCCCTGGCCGCGGGCGCCCTGCTGCTGTGGGCCGTGGCCCGCCGCCCGGGGGCGGCCAGGCGGCTGGGCCGCCGGGCCCTGCTGACCGCCCTGGCCGCACGACGGCTGCGACGGTGGCTGCCCCGCAGCCCCTGACAGGACGCCATAACCGCTTCGTAACACTCTGAAGTTACAGCCCTGTTATGATCCTGTGTCGAGATCATGACGGATCATCCACAGGGAGCGGACCCCATGCGCATGCTGGCGCTCTACAGCATCAAGGGCGGCGTCGGCAAGACGGCCTCGGCGGTGAACCTGGCGGCGGAAGCCGCCCGGGCAGGCCATCGCGTGCTGCTCTGGGACCTCGACCCCCAGGCCGCCACCAGCTTCTACCTGCGCGTCAAGCCGCGCATCCGTGGGGGCGTCGGCAAGCTGGTCAAGGGCAAGGCCTCCTTCGACAAGGTCATCCGGGCCACCCAGCTGGAGAACCTCGACCTGCTGCCGGCGGCCCTGGCCTCCCGGGAGATGGACGAACTCCTCGCCAAGCGCGGCAACAGCCACCTGCGCCAGGTCCTCAAGCCGGTTCGCGACGATTACGACCTGGTGATCCTCGACTGCCCGCCGAGCCTGTCCCACCTCTCGGAGAACATCTTCTCCAGCGTCGACGCCCTGCTGGTGCCGGTGGTCCCCACGGTGCTCTCCCTGCGCACCCTGGAACAGCTCGAGACCTTCCTGGACGACCACGATATTCCCTGCCCGCTATGGCCCTTCATCACCCTGGCCGACCGTCGGCGTACCCTGCACCGCGAGGTCATGGCCGGCATGCAGGAACGCTGGCCGCTGATGCTGTCCCACGCCATTCCCTCCGCCAGCGTGGTCGAGCGCATGGGGCTGGAGCGAGCTCCCCTGCAGCTGTTCGCCCCCCGCAGCGTGGCGGCCCGCGCCTACGCCGCCCTGTGGCGGGAGCTGGCCCAGCGGCTGGGGTGACTCATCCCTTCCCGCGCATGGCCGCCACCACCGCGTCGAGGCGCGCCGTCAGCGCCGCCATGTCCACGCCGCCGGGATTGCCCACCGCCGCCTCGTAGTGACCGAGCAACCGCCGGCGATTGCCTCGGGCCAGGCCGAGGAAGCCTCTCAGGTGTCGCGGCGCGGCGGCGCTGGCCGTCTCGCCCCGGGTCGCCTGGATCAGCCGCGCCTCGACCTCGTCGCCGGCATGCTCGGCGGCCGCCGCCTGCAGCGCCGTCTCGCGGACCAGGTCGTCATGCAGCACGCCGAAGGCATCCTGGAAGGCCTTCATGGCCTTCTCCGCCTCCTTGAACACCGCGTCCTCGTCCTTCCAGGGCCGCAGCAGGTAACGGATGCGCTTGCCGGTGATGCGCGGCCGGTGCAGGGCCTCCCGGTCCTCCACCGAGGCGATCGCCGCCACCTCCCGAACCAGCGTGGCCCGCAGCGCCTCGAGCTCCCGTGCCGTCGCCTCACCGAAGCGGGGCCCCTTGGACCTGGCCTGCGCCAGGGTCGAGAGGGAACGCCCCAGATTCTCCTCCAGTTGCGGGAAGCCCTCCTCAAGATGGCGACGGGCCTCGGCATAGGCGAGATCGACCCCTTGGGTCAGCCGTTGCCGCCACCAGTGGGCGGCTCCGCGTTCCGCCGCGGGCAGGCCCGGCAGCTCGGCCTCGAGCCAGGCCAGCATCACCTCGCCATCGCGAGCGGCATTGGTCGCCTTGGCCAGGTCGCGCAGGCGACGGCGCTGCGGCTTGGGCACCTTGATGCCCGGATAGTCCCGATAGGCCTGGAGCCAGGAACGCAGCCGGCGAAGGGCCACCCGGAAGTCGTGCAGCCCCTCGAGATCCTCCGGGTCGTCGACGCGCGGCCGGGCCTGGCGGGCTTCCGCCAGCATCTCCAGGCCGCCGTCGCCCACCGCCCGGCTCAGTCGCCTGTCCTTCAATGGCTTGGGCATGGACGCCTCCTCCTCGAGATGGACGTCCCCAGTATAGGCGGCCCTAGGGAAGCACCGAATTATGTCGCGAGCGACGAGAGGCTGGTCGCCGCCGGAACGGAACCACCGGAGTTTACAAGACAGTAAATGAGGATGTTGACCGGGCTGGCGCACCAGTACCGCCGGCGGCCAGGATATCGAGCGCAGCAATAAATCAGTGTTTCCCTAAAGGGATTGGCCGCAGGCCACCCCACTCGCCCAGGCCCACTGGAAGTTGTAGCCGCCCAGCTCGCCGGTGACGTCTAGCACCTCGCCGATGAAACGCAGCTGGGGCAGCCCCGAGACCTCGAAGGTCTTGGAGGAGAGGTGGCGGGTGTCGACCCCGCCCATCGTGACCTCGGCGGTACGCCAGCCTTCGGTACCGGCGGGCTTGAGGCGCCAGTCGTTGAGGTGGCCGGCCCAGGCCTCGAGCTCGGCATTGGAGCGCTCGGCCAGCGGGCCGTCGCCGCCATGCCACTCGACCAGCGCCTGGGCCAGGCGACGCGGCAACCGCTCGCCGAGCCAGGTGGCCAGGCGCCGCTTGGGGGTATCCCGCCGCGCCGCCACCAGGGCCCCATAGGCATCCTCGCCGGGCAGCAGGTCGACGGCGAGGCTGTCGCCGGGCCGCCAGTGGCTGGAGATCTGCAGCATGGCCGGCCCCGACAGGCCGCGATGGGTGAAGAGCAGGGGCTCCCGGTAGGCGCCGTCCCGGCAACGCACCGCCACCTCGTGGCTCAGGCCCGAGAGATCCGCGGCACGGGCCTTCCACTGCGAGGTCAGGGTGAAGGGCACCAGGGCCGGGCGAGTCTCGGTGACCGCCAGCCCGAACTGCCGGGCGATGTCGTAGCCGAAGCCGCTGGCGCCCAGGGTGGGAATCGACAAGCCCCCCGTGGCCACCACCACGGCCCCGGCCTCGATCCGCCCGCGGCTCGTTTCCAGGCGCATGCCCTCCCCCCGACGCTCCAGGTGGGTCACCGAGGTCTTCAGGCTCATCTCGACCCCGGCCCAGTCGCACTCGGTGAGCAGGATGGCGAGCAGGTCCTTGGCCGACCCGGCGCAGAACAGCTGGCCCGGCGCCTTCTCCACGTGCTCCAGGCCGTGACGTTCGACCAGTTCCACGAAGTGCTCCGGGCGATAGCGCTTGAGCGCCGAGATGCAGAAGTGAGGGTTGTCCGAGAAGAAGTTGGCGGGCGTGGTTCCCAGGTTGGTGAAGTTGCATCGCCCGCCCCCGGACATCAGGATCTTCTTGCCGGCCTTGTTGGCGTGATCGATCACCAGCACGCGCCGGCCGGCATAGCCCGCCGTCAATGCGCACATCAAGCCGGCGGCGCCCGCGCCGATGACGACCGCGTCGTAAGTCATGCCTGTTCTCCGGGGATGGATGAAGCGGCGCATGGTAGCACAGGGAACCCGAGCCCCGGATCCGCACTCCATGATGTACGATTCTTGTACATCGCCTTGACCTTCGCTTGCACCGTCTTGCCCCCCGGGCAGGGCCGGAGGAGGCTAGAGTGTCCCGACCGGGCAGGAGGCCCGGCCATCAACCGCCACCGGATTCGACGAGCCACCGATGATCCTCTCCCCTCTTCATTCCTTCCTCCGGCGTCGCTGGCCGGCCCTGCTGCTCGGCCTGCTGCTGGCCCTGCCGGTATCGGCCCAGGAGCGGACGGCCGTGATCGGCGCCCGTGCCACGCTCACCGACTGGTCCGACCCCCTGGAGGCCTTGGGCACCCTCGCGGCCGAGGAAAGCGTCACCCTCTCGGCGACGGTCACCGAGACGATCGCCGAGCTCGCCTTCGAGGGCGGCGAGCGAGTCGAGGCCGGCCAGGTGCTGGTTCGACTCGACGACCGCGAGGAACGCGCCGACCTCCGGGCCGCCGAGGCGAGGCGGGACGAACGCCGGTCGGCGGTGACTCGCCTGGCCCAGCTTCAGGAGCGCAACCTGGCGCCCCGTGCCGAGGCCGAGGACAGCCGCGCCCAGCTTCGCCAGGCACAGGCCGAGGTCGAGGCCCTCGAGGCCCGGCTCACCGACTACCGGATCCGCGCGCCCTTCGCCGGGGTGGTGGGCTTTCGCCGGGTCAGCGTCGGCACCCTGGTCACCCCCGGCATGGAACTGGCCACCCTGGACAAGCTGGATCGCATGAAGCTCGACTTCCGGGTCCCCGAGGTCGAACTCGGCAGCCTGGCCCCCGGGATGCGTCTGTCCGCCGAGAGCGCCGCCTTCCCCGGCAGCCGCTTCCGCGGCGAGGTGGCGGCCATCGGCTCCCGGGTCGATCCGGTCAGCCGCAGCGTGCCGGTCCGCGCCCTGCTGCCCAACCCCGAGCAGCGCTTGCGCCCCGGCATGCTGATGGAGGTCACCCTGCAACGGCGCCCCCGCCAGGCCCTGGTGATCCCGGAGTCGGCCTTGATTCCCGAGGGGGAGCGGCACTTCGTGCTGGTGATCCACGAAGGCGACGACGGTCGCATCGAGCGTCGTCGCGTCCGGCTCGGCGAGCGGCGCCCCGGCGAGGCGGAGGTCCTGGAGGGGCTCGCGCCGGGTGACCTGGTGGTCAGCCACGGCGTCGAGCGCACCCGCGACGGCGCCCGGGTGAGGTTGCTGGGCGTCGCCGACGAGACCACCTCGATTCGCGAGATCCTCGAGGCCGGCCGCGGCCGGGGAGGCGCCTGATGCGCCTGTCCGATGTCTCGGTCCGTCGCCCGGTGCTGGCCACCGTGCTGGCCGCGCTGATCGTGGCCTTCGGGCTGCTCGCCCTGACCCGGCTGCCGCTCCAGGAGTATCCGGCCATCGACCCGCCGGTGGTGAGCGTCGATACCCGCTATCCCGGGGCCTCGGCCGGCGTGGTGGAGACACGCATCACCCAGGTGCTGGAGGACCGGCTCTCCGGGGTCTCCGGCATCGAGGTGATCGCTTCCTCCAGCGAGGACGGCCGCTCCCGCATCAACGTGGAGTTCGCCCTGGACAAGGACATCGACGCGGCCGCCAACGACATCCGCGACCGCATCTCCGGCTCGCTGGACAACCTGCCCGAGGAGGCCGAGGCCCCCGAGGTGCAGAAGGCGGATTCCAGCTCCGACGTGGTGCTCTGGCTCGCCCTGTCCGGGGAAGGCTACGACATCGCCGAGCTCACCGACTATGCCGACCGCTACCTGAGCGACCGTTTCGCCGTGCAGGACGGGGTCTCCCGGGTGATCGTCGGCGGCGGTCACGAGACGGCCATGCGGATCTGGCTGGATCCGGACGCCCTGGCGGCCCGGGGACTGACCGTGGGCGACGTGGAGGACACGCTGCGCGAGGAAAACGTGGAGCTGCCCGGCGGCGCCGTGGAGTCCCGGGACCGGCAGTTCATGGTCCGCCTGCCCCGCGGCTTCGCCGACCCCGCCGACTTCCGGGCCCTGGTGCTCGACCGCGACGCCGACGGCTACCTGGTGCGGCTGGACGACGTGGCCCGGGTGGCGGTCGGCGCGGTGGAGGAACGCACCCTCTTCCGCGGCAACGGGGTGCCCATGGTGGGGCTGGGCATCATGAAGCAGTCCACCGCCAACGTCCTGGCGCTCTCCGAGGGAGTCCGCGACGAGCTGGCGCGCATCCAGCCCGGCCTGCCGGAGGGCATGACGCTCGAGGTGAACTACGATGCCTCCACCTTCGTCGCCGGCGCCATCGGCCAGGTGGTGCAGACCCTGTTCATCGCCATGGGCCTGGTGCTGGTGGCCATCTTCGCCTTCCTCGGCAACCTGCGCACCACCCTGGTGCCGGCGGTGACCGTGCCCATCGCCCTGATCGGCACCTTCGCGGCCCTGGCCGCCATGGGCTTCACGATCAACCTGTTGACGCTGCTCGCCCTGGTGCTGGCCATCGGCCTGATCGTCGACGATGCCATCGTCATGCTGGAGAACATCCACCGCCGCATGCAGGAGCACGGCGAGACCGCCCTGGTCGCCGCCTTCCGGGGTAGCCGCCAGATCGCCTTCGCGGTGATCGCCACCACCCTGGTGCTGATCGCCGTCTTCGTGCCCCTGAGCTTCCTGCGCGGCGACATCGGCCGGCTGTTCTCCGAGTTCGCCCTGACGCTCGCCGCCGCCGTGGCCATCTCGACGCTGCTGGCGCTGACCCTGACGCCGATGATGGCCTCCAAGATCCTCAAGACCGACATGCACGAGGGCCGCCTGGCCCATGGCGTGCACGCGGCCCTGCTCGCCACCCGGGCCGGCTACCGCCGCCTGCTCGAGCGGGCCCTGCGCGGCCGCTGGGCGGTGGTGGCGGCCTTCGCGGCCCTGATCGGCGGCATGCTGTGGCTCAACGCCCAGCTGCCCCGGGAGTACACGCCGCAGGAGGATCGCGGCACCTTCTTCCTGCTGGTCAACGGCCCGCCCGGCGCCACCTACGACTACATGCTCGACTACATGGACGAGATCGAGGCCCGGCTGCTGCCCCTGCGGGAGTCCGGCGAGATCGACCGGGTGCTGGTGCGCGCCCCGCGCGGCTGGGGCAACATCGAGAACTTCAACGGCGGCTTCGTCATCGTCGGCCTCGCCGACTGGGACGAGCGACGCCCCGCCTGGCCGATCATGGCCGAGGTCCGAGCCCGGCTGGCCGACCTGCCCGGCGTGCGCGCCTTCCCGATCATGCCCCAGGGGTTCGGCGGCGGCATCGAGCAGTCGATGCAGTTCGTGCTCGGCGGCGGGCGTTACGACCATCTGGCCGAGTGGCGCGATACCCTGATCGCCCACGTCCGGGAGGACAACCCTCGCCTGACGGGACTCGAGAGCGACTACGAGGAGAACCAGCCCCAGCTGCGCGTGGCGATCGACTACGCCCGCGCGGCGGATCTCGGGGTGACCGTCACCGAGATCGGCCGCACCCTGGAGAGCCTGCTCGGCGGACGCAGCGTGACCCGCTACGTGGAGGACGGACAGGAATACGGGGTCATCCTGGAAGCCGAGCGCGGCACCCTGCCCAGCCCCCGGGCCCTGGACAGCGTCATGGTCCGCTCCCAGCGCTCCGGCGAACTCGTCCCGCTCTCCAGCATGGTCACCCTCACCGACCATGCCGGCCCCAGCACCCTCAACCGCTACAATCGCCTGCGTGCCATCACCGTCCAGGCCAACCTGGCGGATGGCTACTCCCTGGGCGAGGCCCTCGCCTACCTGGAGGCGGCGGCGGACGAGGTGCTGCCCGCCGAGGCCCAGACCGACGTCAAGGGTGCCGCCCGCGACTACCTGGAGGCCAGCGGGGCCGCCACCTTCCTGCTGGTGCTCGGCGTGCTGGTGGTCTTCCTGGTGCTGGCCGGCCAGTTCGAGAGCTTCATCCACCCCCTGGTGATCATGTGCACCGTGCCGCTGGCCATGGTCGGCGCCCTGCTCAGCCTGTACCTGACCGGCCAGACGCTGAACATCTACAGCCAGGTGGGGCTGGTGATGCTGGTGGGCCTGGCGGCCAAGAACGGCATCCTGATCGTGGAATTCGCCAACCAGCTCCGCGACGCCGGCCATGCCTTCCACGAGGCGCTGGTGGAGGCCGCCGTCACCCGCCTGCGGCCGGTGGTGATGACCGCCGTGACCACCATGGCAGGCTCGGTGCCGCTGATCCTCTCCAATGGCGCCGGCGCCGAGACGCGCCTGGTGATCGGCACCGTGATCCTCTGCGGGCTGGCCACGGCGACGCTGTTCACCCTCTTCGTGGTGCCCGTCGCCTACGACCTGCTGGCCCGGCGCACCGGCTCCCCCGGCGAGGTGGCCCGCCGCCTCGAGCGCGAGATGGGCGAGTACCCGGCGGCGCACTGACCGGCGCTACTCCGCGCCGGGCCCGATCCACACGTAGGGGTTGTAGGCGACTTCCCAGAGGTGGCCGTCGGGATCGGCGAAGTAGCCGGAATAGCCCCCCCAGAACACGCGCTGGCCCGGCTTGACCAGCCGGGCACCGGCCGCCTCGGCCTGGGCCAGGACCGCGTCCACCTCGCCCTCGCTGCCCACGTTGTGGGCCAGGGCGACGCCGGTGAAGCCGTGCCCCTCGGCCGATACCCCGGCATCCGCGGCCAGCGCCTCACGGCCATAGAGTCCCAGCCAGGTGCCGTTCAGGGGGAAGAAGGCGACCTCCGGCGGCGAGTCCATGCGCTCCCAGCCGAGGCCTTCGGCATAGAAACGCACGGCCCGCTCGAGATCGGCGACGCCCAGGGTGATCATGCTGATGCGCGGTTGCATGGTGATGCCTCCCGGTGTGTGACGCTCAGTGTAGGCCCCGAGGGGCGCCGAGGGGCTATGCTGTTAGGCATGACCATCGACACCGAGGGGGACGTCAGGATGCTCGAACTCCTGCCGCCGGGCGCCGACCATGTGGTGGCCATGCGGGTCAGCGGTCGCGTCACCGCCGACGACCTGCAGACGGCCATCGACGCCATCGAGACCGTCAAGAAGGCACACCCCAGGGTCAGCCTCTATACCGAGATCGACGAGATGCGCTGGATGACCTTCACGGCCTTCCTGCGGGATCTGGGCTATGCCCTCACCCAGGTCGGCGACCTGGACCGCTATTACCGGGCGGCGGTACTCAGCGACCGGCACTGGGTGCAGCATCTCACCCGCCTGGAGAATCGGCTGTTCAAGACCATGGAGATCCGCACCTTCCCCATCCGTGACAAGCCCCTGGCCCTGGAGTGGGTTCGCCAGTTGCCCGAGGTCCCGAGCGCGGCCTCGGCGTGATGGGCACCGGCGGCGCCCCGACCACAGAGCAAAAAATGCCCCCACGAGGGGGGCCAAGCAGGGAACCGTCGGGACCTCGGGGCAATGCCGGATGACAACCCGCGACCCCTGAATGCCCCGCAAGGGGGGGATAGGCGACGCGGCCTCGGGGCGCTGCGTCGTTCCTATGGCTCCATCATGGCGCCTCCCGGAGAGGAAGACTGCACGGCATCGTCCATGCCCCGCGTAGGACATCGATGACAGCGCCACGAAGCCGAGGCGCACCCCTGTGCGCCATTCCCCGTCCTTGCGGCAGGCCGTACGCCTGGCCTCCGTCCCCCCGACTGACGATGATTGCGAACAAGATCACGCGGGAAGTGCGAGAAGGCTTACAGCCAGACGGCGTCCGCTGGACGATGCTGGGGGTGACGCCGGATGGAGGCCCCCATGAACGACATCGAGTTGCTGCCATCGCCCCTGGGGCACTGGATGATGATGTGCCCTTGCGGCGCGGCCGAGCTGCGCTCCCCTCGAGGCCCCGCCTGGGCGACCTTCGAGCTGCGCACCCTCGCCGATCACCGTTACCGGATCACCTGCTGCGAGTGCGGCCATGTCACCGAACAGAGCCACCATCGCCAGGCGGCCCTGGAGGGCAGCGCGCCCCTCGACTGAGCCCCTGCGCGTTTCCGCCACACGGCGATCACGCGACCTCTCCGCAGCGATTCCCTCGCCCAGGCTTTCCGAGTCGGGAAGCGGTCCCTTCACCGCAATCAGGCCGTCAGCTTCGGGACGCGACGTTGCCCTTGCGTGAGCACCCTGGAGCGCGAGCCCAGGGTGCCGAGGCAGGCGACCCTCGCCCTCAGTCCACATCGGGGTCGGCACACAGGCGCGATAGGCCACTCGGCAGAGCGCCCGGACACCCGGTTCGGGCCATGACACGATGGACTTGAGACAACGCTTACATATGCCCGAAGAATCCTGAGGTATGATGGCGTGACTGGTACATGGAGAGACCTGGATGACCGATATCGAACTGCTGGCATGTCCCCTGGGGCACTGGATGATGCTCTGTCCCTGCGGCTCGACCGAGCTGCGCTCGTCGCCGGGTCTCGTCTGGACGGCCTTCGACCTGCGCCCTCTCGCCGACAGCCGTTACCGGATCACCTGTGACCAGTGCGGCAATTCCACCGAGACGTGTCACCACGTCGACGCCATCGGGGAGCATGACGCCGTTTCCCGATGAACCGCGAAGGACGCTTCCCCATGCCAAGGGGCACCCGAGCCTGACATCGAAGGCAGGCGAGGTCAGCAGGCCTCACGGAAGGTGAGGGACTCGGGTATTGGCGAGCGGCCCCTGCCCCTTTCCCTCGGCACGAATTTTTCGCAAGGTGGGCAGACACCCATCGCGATCCGGCAGGTGCGACGTGACCCAGGTCTTCAAGTTCGGCGGGGCCTCGATCCGGGGCGCCGACGCCATCCGGCATCTTGGCCGCCTGCTGGCCGACTTTCCCGAACGCCCGCTCGCCGTGGTGATCTCCGCCATGGGGCAGACCACCGATGCCCTGGAGGCCCTGCTCGGCGGTGGTCGGGCCGGTGAGGCGTCCGACTACCGGAACCGCCTCGCGACCCTGCGCCGGGATCATCTGGACGTCGTGGACGCGCTGTTCGGTTCGGAGGCCGCCCCCGTGTCACGGCGGGTCGAGGCCTTGTTCGACGAACTCGACGCGCTCCACCGGACGCATGCGAACGGCGAGCGGCCCCTTCACTACGATCAGACCGTCTGCTTCGGCGAGCTGCTCTCCACTACCATCGTGAGCGCCTGGCTCGAGGCGAGCGGCATCGCCACCCGCTGGCAGGACGCCCGGGAGCTGGTCGTCACCGATGCCTGCCACCAGGCGGCCAACGTCGACTGGGCGGCCACCACCGAGCGACTGCAGCGGCTGAGGCGGGATGACGGCCGGCTACTGGTCACCCAGGGCTTCATCGCCAGCACCCCCGACGGGGTCACGACCACCCTGGGACGCGAGGGCTCCGACTACAGCGCGGCGATCCTCGCCCACTGCCTGGACGCCGAGCGGCTCACGCTCTGCAAGGACGTGCCGGGCCTGTTCAATGCCGACCCGCGGCGATTCGACAACGCCGTTCAACTTGACCACCTTTCCTACGCCGAGGCCATCGAGCTGGCCTGGCATGGCGCCAAGGTGATCCATCCCAAGGCCCTGGCTCCCCTGCAACGCAAGGCCATCCCGCTGACGCTACGCTCCTTCACGCAGCCCCGGGCACCGGGCACCGCCATCGATGCCGACACTCGCCATGACGGCGAGATCCCGGTACTGATTCTTCGCGAAGGCCAGACGTTGCTGGAACTCCGCCCTCGGGACTTCGCCTTCATGGACGAGGCGCGCCAGCATCACATCCTCGGGGGCCTGGTCGAGGCCGGGCTGCATGCCGGCATGATCGACGCCGGCGCCATGCGCCTCTCGCTCTGCCTCGATGGCCATCCGGACTATCTCGAACCGCTCGTCGCGGCGTTCCGGGCCGATTACCGGGTGACGCGCCGGGACGACCTGGCCCTGCTCACCGTGCGCCACGGCGACGCTGCCCTGCTCGAGGCCCTGAGCGAGGGGCGCGAATGCCTGGCCGAGCGAGGCAATGCCGATACCGCCCAGCGGGTCTTCCCGGGCACCCGATGCCGAGGCAGATGGCGTATTCCGAACTGAGCCTCCTCCCGAGGCTCCGGCCGCCCGCGGGATACCGATGCAGCCCCCGGGCGACGCCTACCGGGATTCGCTGTCGAGCCTGTACAACCGCTTCCGGACCCTGCCCACGTTCGGCGGGGGCGTGAACAGCAGTCGGCGGTTCAAGCCCTGTCTGCGTCATCGTCGACTTGCGCCGGGCCGCGCGAATCGGCATCGTGTTTCACCGAGGCGTGAACCGCTCCGGACCTCAAGACACCGACATGTTCCGAATACGATAAGGATCAGAGATGCTGAAGCTTGCCCTCGGAGGGGTCCTGACCCTGTTGCTGCTTGTCGCCGGAGGCGCGGCCTTCGTTCATAGCGGCATGTACAATGTCGCCGCCACGGACCAGCACCTGCCGATCGTCGAGTCGGTCCTGCATTCCACCATGCACGCCTCGGTCGAGGCCGGTGCCGAAGAGATCGAGGTTCCGGACCTTGGCGGTGACCGCATGATTCGTGCCGGAGCCGCCGCCTACGACGACCTCTGCGCCGCCTGTCACCTCAAGCCCGGTCGCGAGAGCACGGTGCTGCGCGCCGGTCTCAACCCCACGCCGCCGACCTTCTCGGGTGCCTCTCACCAGGATCCTGCCGAGCAGTTCTGGGTAATCAAGAACGGCATCAAGATGACCGGCATGCCCGCCTGGGGCGTGACTCATGACGACCAGGAGCTGTGGGAGATCGTGGCCTTCCTGCAGCGACTGCCCGAACTCTCGCAAGCCGATTACCTGGCCATGGTCGAGCCGACGGCGGGGGATGACGGTCACGACCACGACCATGGCGACACCAGCGCCATGGCCCAGTCGGGGACCCATGCTCCCAAGCGGGCAGACGACGGCCATGACCACGAGCATGGCGACATGGGGGCCATGAGCGAGCAGGCGTCGGCCCGCGACCCGGCCGCGGCAGAGGCGGATCCGGCCACCACCGAGCTTCAGCTGGCCGACTCGCGCCAGGCTGACTCACCGGGTAACCATGAGCCGGATGGCCCCTCGTCGTCATCCTCAACCAGCGACGATCACTATGCGGATGGTCACACTCACTGAATCTCGGAGGTCTGCGTTACTCCGGACCGCCCCTTGACGATTGCATCCTCGGTGGGAATCAGGGTTCAATAGGAGCCGAGATACCGAGGATCCCGTCATGGCATCGTGGACCAGGACATCACCGCAACACACGGCTTGGCGACGCCTGCTGGCGCTGCTGCTGGTGATGTTCTTTGCCTTCTCGACCCTTCCCGGCCATGCCTCGGCGGATGCCTGCCAGGTCGACTGCGCTTTGCTGCAGGTCGAGATGCTCGATACGGAGGAGCCTTGCGATGCGATCTGCGCGGCTCCCGCCGCTACGGCTCAGCCTGCGATCTTCGCTCCCAACGGCTTGCCGCTCACGGAGACCATCGCCGTGAGCGACTACGTGCCCCAGCCCCCGCACAGGCCCCCGAGAGCCTGAGCCTCCAGGCAGGCTCCTGACCGCCTGCCATACCCCGACCGTTACCCGTTCACGACCGCTGCGCTTCGGGAGTCGCGCCATGTTCACCGATTGTTTCGCCACCATGGGCCACATGGGCTGGCTGGGCTGGCTGATGCCGCTGGCCGTCCTGCTGCTCCTCGGTCTCGGCATCGCCGCCCTCATCAAGTATCTGTTCAGTTCCAGCAAGGGAGATCGCTCATGAAACTCACTCTGCCTCACCTGCTGATGGCCACCGGCCTGCTGCTGGGTGCCACCACCGCCCATGCCGCCCTGCCGGACGAGGCCACCCTCTACAAGAATCCTCAGTGCGGCTGCTGCGATGGCTATGCCCGCCACCTGGAACGGCTGGGGGTCGAGGTCACCATCGTCGATGACCGGGACCTCGGCGAGATCAAGCAGTCGGCGGGCGTGCCCTACGGGCTGGGCGCATGCCATACCGTCATGATGGGCGACTACGTGATCGAGGGACATGTGCCCCTGGCGGCGGTGGAGGCCCTCTTCGAGCGGCAGCCCGACACCGACGGCATCGGGCTCGCCGGCATGCCGAGCGGCACACCCGGCATGCCGGGACCGCAGCGGGAACCCTATGAGGTCTACCAGTTCCGGGACCACCAGGAGACCCCTTTCATGACGCTCTGACCACACCTCTCGGATGCCCGCCGGCTCCCGGTCCTCGGATGTCGGCGGGCCACCAGCTCTGCGAGCCAGGCCGGAGGGTGTCCCTCCGGCCTGGCTCGATCATATGCCCAGAAGATACCTCACCGTTTGGAACATGAGATCGGGTAATCACTGTCCATGGCTATGCCCCGTTCGGCATTCAGCCCCGATTCAGCTTGATGGCTTAGAAATGGACGGCCCACTGACTCGACAGAGGTATCAAGATGCGTAAGACACTTCTCGTAGCCGTTTTTGGCCTGGCGTCCACCACCGCCCTGGCCGGTGCCGGGCACGGCAGCGGTAATTCCCAAGCCGACACTGAACCGTCGATCGATCGAACCTTCGCCTTCGAAGCGGGTGACATGTGGTTCACGCCCGGCAAGCTGGAGATCACTCCCGGTGAGACGGTGAAGTTCGAGATCACCAACGCCGGCAATCTCGAGCATGAATTCGTGATCGGTGACAGCGAGGCGCAGGCACAGCATCGCGAGATGATGCGCGAGATGGCCTCCGGCGGTGGACACGACATGGGGGGTGGCCATCATGGCGGAGGACAGGATGACGCCGCCAACATGCCATCGGTCACCATCCCCCCCGGCGAAACCGCTACCCTGGTCTGGACCGCGCCTCATGACGTCAAGGAAGTGGAATTCGCCTGTAATATTCCAGGACACTATGAGGCAGGCATGAACGGTGACATCCGGATCGAAGGATAAGCCATGAAGCTACTGCTTCTCGAAGACGATGACCTGCTCGGCGAGAGCCTGGCGGAAACCCTGAGCGACGAAGGGTACCGCGTTGATACGGCCACACGCTTGCGTGTGGCCGACTCCCTGATGCAGACAGAGGAGTATGGCCTCGTCATCCTGGATATCGGACTGCCCGACGGCTCCGGTCTCGAATTGCTCGAGCGCTGGCGCGGACGAGGCTATCGGCAACCCATCCTGGCCCTCACGGCTCGCGATACCTGGGAAGACAAGGTCCTTGGCTTGCGCCGTGGGGCCGATGACTATCTGACCAAACCCTTCCACGAGGAAGAGTTGCTGGCCAGGCTGCATGCCCTGCTCAGGCGTCAGCACGGCAATACCGGCAACGTCTTGACCGTCAATGGCATTCATCTCGATGAGCACCAGCAACGGGTGAGCACCGACGGCAATACCTGGCAGTCCCTGACGGGCACCGAATTTCGGCTGCTGCGCTTCCTGATGCACCACCCGGATCGCGTCCACTCCAAGCTGCGGCTTCTCGACCAGCTCTACACCCTGGAACAGGATGCTCCGGCCCCCAATCTCGTCGAGGTCTATATCGGGCGCCTGCGCCGCCGACTGGGTAAGGACGTCATCAAGACGCGTCGCGGCCAGGGGTACATCCTTGCGTCCTCTTGATCGTCGCAGCCTGAGAATCAGGCTACTCGTCTGGTTGGGCGGCGCGGCGCTCATCGTGGTGGGGGTGACCTGGCTGCTGCACGGCATACTGCTGCGTGACCTGGCCCGTGACTTCCTCGGCGACCGCCTACGCGAAGAAGCCGAGTACACCCTTGACAAGTTGCGCCAAGAACCGACGACGCGCCCCCCGCTAACGGCCCCGTCGAGCCTGGCCGCGCAAGTCTTCCACCACCTCTACGTACTGAGCCTGGACGGCGAGGTCACGACCTCGCATCCTGCCTGGCTGGACACGCTCTATCCGCTGCTGGAGGTTCAGGATGACGCGCTGCTCGACGTGCATCGCCAAGGCAGCCACCTGCTCGTCTATCGCCGCCCCTTCTCGGTCGCCGGTCACGAGGGCGTCCTGCTGGTCGGCGAAAATTTCGATCGTGTCGAGACGGGACTGATCAGGCTGACTTGGTGGATCGGGATCATCGCCGGCCTGGTCCTGCTACTGCTCATCATATTGAACTTGTTGGCGGTGAGGGCCGCACTGCGCCCCATCGCGCAACTGCAGCGGCAACTCGACGAGCTCCGCCTGGGACAGCGGGCACGCCTGGACCTGACGGTGCCGACGGAACTCGAGACGCTGGTCACCCAACTGAACCGGTTCATGGATGCGCAGGACAGCCGCCTGAAGCGTTCGCGGCATGCCGTCGCCGATCTCTCGCATGCGCTGAAGACCCCCTTGGCCGCGATCATGCAGGTCATGCGGGGCAGTCGTCCCATCGATCCGCAGCGACGGGCCAAGATACTGGCTCGCCTGGCAGACATGCAGGCTCAACTGAATGCCGAGTTGCGGCGCTCGAGGATCGCCGGCCCCGATGCCGGCCAGCACACCGTCATTCGGCGGGAGATCCAAGGGATGTTGGACATGTTCCAGTCCCTCTATCCCGACAAGGAATTCCGCTGGAGCGGGACACTCGACGAATCGGCGAGCCTCGCCATGGAGCGACAGGACTTCATGGAGATGGTGGGCATCGTGCTGGATAACGCCGGCAAGTGGGCGAGCCACACCATCCGCATTCACGCTACGCTCACCGACGGCTTGCGTCTGGTGGTAGAAGACGATGGCTCCGGGGTTCCGGAAGAACAGCTCACCCGGTTGGGTCAACGCGGGCAACGCCTCGACGAGGGCCGCCCGGGCCACGGTCTGGGACTGTCGATCCTAATCCAGCTGCTCGATCACTATGCCGGATCCGTCGACTTCCAGTCACCTCCCGACTCGGGCCTGCGGGTCACGATCCATATTCCTCAACCCGGCTCCCCCATTCAGTCAGGGTTCAGCTAGCCACGGCATCATCGACTCCGTCTTATCATCCTGGAAAGGAGTCATGCATGACAACGGCCAAGCATCCTGTATTCCCATTGACCCGCCGCCAGGTCCTCAAGGGCGGCAGCGCCATGGGACTCGGCGCAATGGCATTGGGGCTCACCCCGGCCTGGGCCAATCCCTGGGGCCAGTCCGCGGTATACCCGCAAGGCACCGAGCACGGCCCCGACGTCTCGCTGGCCATTCGCCGTGAGACCTCACCGGTCGCGGGAAAGGCCGCCCGTCCCATCAGCATCAATGGCACCAGTCCCGGTCCCCTCATTCGCCTCAGGGAAGGCGAGGATGCCGTGCTGCGGGTCACGAACCTGCTGGAGGAGCCCACTTCCATCCATTGGCACGGCTTGATCCTGCCACCGGAGATGGATGGTGTGCCCGGTGTCAGCTTTGCCGGCATCGCCCCGGGGGAGACCTTCACCTATCGCTTCCCCGTGCGCCAGAGTGGCACCTACTGGTATCACAGTCACTCTGGGCTTCAGGAACAGCTCGGCCATGCCGGGCCCCTGATCATCGACGCTGCCGAGCGTGAGCCCTTCCGCTACGACCGGGAGCATGTGCTGCTGTTGACCGACTGGAGCTTCGAGGATCCCGCCACCATCTTCCATAACCTGAAGACCGGTGAAGGCTACTACAACTTCCAGGAAAGAACGGTCGCTGACTTCTTCGCCGACGTGGAACGAAACGGCTTCGCCGATACCGCCGCTCAGCGAGCCATGTGGGCCCAGATGCGCATGAGTTCCCGTGACATCGCCGATGTTACCGGCAGTACCTACACGTACTTGATGAACGGACAATCGCCGCAACAGAACTGGACGGCCCTCTTCAAGCCCGGCGAAACACAGCGACTCCGTATCATCAACGGTTCGGCCATGACCTACTTCGATGTGCGAATACCGGGACTCACGATGACGGTCGTGGCAGCGGATGGTCAGCCGGTCCAACCCGTCCCCGTCGAAGAGTTTCGCATCGGTATCGCCGAGACCTATGACGTCCTGGTGACCCCTGAGGCCGATACGGCCTATACGCTATTCGCCGAGTCCATGGATCGCAGCGGCTTCGCGCGCGGCACCCTCGCGCCGCGGCTCGGCATGGCCGCCGCCATCCCGGTGCGGCGCCGGATCGCCGATCGCGGCATGGAAGCCATGGGCACTCATGGGGGTATGGACATGTCGGGCATGGTCGATAAGCAAAGCATGGATCATGCCAGGATGCGAGGCTCGGATCTGGCCGGTGGGCAAAACATGGACCACTCCGAGATGACCGGCATGAATCACGCCGGCATGCAAGGCATGGAGCATGGCAACATGGCCGGCAAGGATAAGATGCCCCCCCGGGAGGCCGATGGAATGCTGCCCGTGGGCGTGGCGCAACCCGGCTCCCGTCTCGACCAGCCAGGCATCGGCATCGACCCGCGCGAGCGTCGCGTGTTGGTCTATCGCGACCTGAAGGCGATACGTCCCTGGCCGGATCGCCGCCCGCCGGGCCGCGAGCTCGAGCTTCACCTGACCGGCAACATGGAACGCTATATGTGGTCCTTCGACGGCAAGAAATTCAGCGAGGTCACCGGGCCGATCCACTTCGAGAAGGATGAGCGCCTGCGACTGATCCTGGTCAACGACACCATGATGGAGCACCCCATTCATCTGCATGGCATGTGGATGGAACTGGAGAACGGCGCCGGTGAGCTGATTCCCCGCAAGCACACACTGAACGTCAAGCCCGGAGAACGAATCTCCGCGCTGGTTACCGCCGATGCGGAAGGTAGCTGGGCCTTCCATTGCCATCTGCTCTATCACATGGATGCCGGCATGTTCCGGGTCGTCAAAGTCGCGTAAGGAGTGCTCATGAATCCCAAGATCATTGCCATGGCGATCGGCACCAGCCTTGTCATGCTGGCCGCCACCAGCCTACAGGCCGAGGACGGTTACGATGCGCCACAGGACTGGCCCTCGCCGATCGTCGAGCACTCGCGTGGCTCTCTACTCGTCGACCGCCTCGAGTACGCCACACCCGACAAGGGGGAAGATGCCCTGGTATGGGACTTTCGTGCCTGGTATGGCGGCGACGTCAACCGGGTCTACCTGAAGGGGGAGGGCGAGAACGTCCAGGGGGATGACGAAGCCGCAGAATTCGAGAACCTCGACCTGTTGTATAGTCGGTTGATCGCCCCTTTCTGGGAGCTTCAGGGAGGTATCGGCTATCAGGGAGGCATTGCCACCGACGATCACCCTGAACGCTACTTCGGGGTCATCACCCTGCAGGGGTTCGCTCCCTATCGCTTCGAGACCGACCTCGATCTCAGGGTCAGCGATGAGGGGGAAGTCTCGGCCGGCCTGGAAGGTGAATACGACCTCCGGCTCACACAGCGAACGTATCTCCAACCTCGAGTGGAGATCGCGGTAGCGGGCGATGATGTCCCAGAATTCGGCATTGGCGAAGGGATAAACGCTATACGCACGGGGCTACGGCTGCGCTATGAGATGACGCGAAAGTTTGCGCCCTACCTCGGTGCCTACTGGGAGAAAGCCTACGGCGAAACGGCCGATCTCGCCCGTGCTGAAGGGGAGGACGTGGAAGACACCGGCATCGTGGCCGGGTTACGACTCTGGTATTGAGTCCTGCCTCGTCACTTTCTTCGCGCCACATGCTCCATGTGGCGCTTTTCATTCATTTCAGTGTCATTTCAGCTTCCACCTCCATACTGGAATCGTCAACCAGCCAAGGAGGTATCCCATGAAGCGTCAAGTCGTATTCCTGAGTGCAGCGATGTTGAGCCTGTTCTCGTCAGCTTCTTTCGCCGTCACGGGCAATCAACCAAGCGGACCGATAAAGCTTGAACCGGGAGTGACCGATACCCAGATCCTGAGTTCCGCTGATCCCAAGCGCTATGAAGTGCAAATAGATCGTGATCAAACGATCGAGATCAGTAGCGAGCACTTCGCGGGTGAGTCCAGTGCTGTCACGATGATCGAAGGCGAACTCTACGACGCATCAGGTAAGCTCATCTCCAGGGATTCCGACACTCGCGGTCACTTGCTTATCTCGGAGCGGCTTCAACCCGGCACTTATATTCTCGAGGTGAGTGGCACCGCTATGGGAAGCGCCGACGAGGTTTCCAACCGCTATACTCTTCACCTCAACGTCGAATGATGCTGCTCGAGGGTTGACGACCTGCCTGTCGTACTCAAGGCCAGCCAAAGCTGGCCTTTTTCTTGCCTGCTACCCATTCCGGTCATTGCTTTAGGGCAACGCTGCATACATCACGGCATCCAGCTATCACGCACTCGGCAGCAGCAGCGGATTGTATGCAGCGTCTCCTTATAACTCCAGGGCCATTTCATGCCTGGCCACCTCGGCCCGGAAGGCCGTATGGCGACCCAGATAATCGCGCATGCCGTCGAGTGCTTCCGGCTCGCCATGAACGAGCTGAATCGGAGTATCCGGTGGCAGTGCGCTCTTCCCCAGCCACTCCGCGATTTCCAGATAGTCGCCATGACCGGACAACCCCTCCAATACCTTGACGGTGGCACGGATCGGTACCCACTTGCCATGGATCTTGACCGCATCGGCACCGGAGGTCATTTTCGCGCCGCGGGTCCCACCGGCCTGATAGCCGGTAAAGAGAACCGTCGTTCTGGGATTACCAAGCAAGCGGCGGAAATGGTGCAGAATGCGGCCGCCTGAGGCCATGCCACTGCCGGCGATGATGACATGGGGATAGGCTTGTCCGGACAACGCTTTCGACTGAGCCACCGAGCGAAGATATTCCGGCACATCACACATCGCGCGGCACTGTTCTGGTGAGAGTCGATGCTGATCGCGATACTGGCAATAGATGTCGGACACGTTGATCGCCATGGGGCTATCGAGATAGACGGGTAGCCGGGGAATGGCGTCGTTCGCCATCAGCGTCGTCAGCATATGCTGCAGCAATTGCGCCCGACCGACGGCGAAGGAGGGGATCAGCACCACGCCACCCCTGTGGGCCGTGAGGTTGACCGCCTCCGCGAGTTGTGCCCAAGGGTCCGCGTCTGGATGCCGACGATTACCGTAGGTCGACTCCAGCAGTAACAGGTCGAGACCGGGTAACGACCGCGGGGGTTGCATGAAGATATCGTTCGGCCGTCCGACGTCACCGGAGAATCCGATCTTTTTTCCCTCTGCTTCCAGAATGATGCTGGCGGCCCCGAGAATATGACCGGCTGGTTGTAGATGGAAACGAACATCGCCTATCGACGCCTCTTCATCGAACCCGACCGTTTGAAACAACTCAATGCAGTCTTCGGCGGTGCGGCGGTCATAGAGGGGCAGCGGCGATCGGTGCCGACCGATCCGATGTTTGGCATAGAACCTGGCATCCTCCTCCTGCAGGTGACCGCTGTCGGCCAGCAGGATGCGGCACAATTCCCGGGTCGCATGATGGGTGTAGACGGGTCCGCGGAACCCCTGGCGATACAGGACAGGCAGATAGCCGGAGTGATCCAGATGAGCATGGGTCAGCAGTACCGCGTCCAGCGATGCAAGGTTCAGCGGCAACGATTTCCAGTTACGCTCGCGCAGCCACTTGAACCCCTGAAAGAGACCACAATCGACCAGTAGCCGGGTATTGGCGGTCTCGATCAGGTACTTGGAACCGGTCACGGTTTCCGTTCCACCAAGGAAGGTAATTCTCATGGACTCCCCCTCTTTCGCTCGCGCCGGACCGTCCCCATGGCGCGCCAAGGCTGGTATCCGAAGAGTGGCGCAGGGATGACTATCCACCCTGCTTTGCATCAGGCTCAGCCACTTACTCCATTCGTGCCACCAGGTGCGGCGAAGAAGCCGTGAGGCTGATGCTCACGGCCTTCACCGAGACAAGATACCCTGTTTCCGGCTGTAATGAGCAAATATCAGCCTAAGGATGCTCTTCATTCAGAATATCCCGGATAATCGCCTGGAACTGGCTCTCGCTGGGGGCGAAGATCTTACGGCGCACCTGAGTCTGGGAATTGACCCAGGCCGGGTGGCTGGTCGCCACCTGTTGCCCCTGACTCAGTTTCAATCTTTCCCAGGCGATTTTCGATAATCCGATAAATCCTGAAGGTAATAACCCGGCATCGGACTCGATGACGTTGAGTCTGGCGATGATACTCTTCGAGCCTGTCTGAACTTCAATCCGGGTTTGAACTCCAAAGCCTTCTGAGCGATAGATATGATATATCATCGCGCATATAGACCACCGACTCCTGATAGGTCTCGATGCCGGTGCGGATTGCGCGGAGTCGGTTATGAATGCTATCTGGTTGATACATCCCAACCTGCAATCGACATTACCGCCCCCGCCGCTGCGTAATAATTTTCCAGGGTCTCTGGTGAGACTCTTTCCATTCGTCACATCCGGCTCACCTATCTTTCGACACTGTGAACACACTCCTGTTTCATCCTCGTTCAGAACAACTATTCGACCAATGTTATGGCTAAAGGGCTTGGGCGCCCATCCTCCACGGCATCAATGGTCGATGGTCTTTAATTCTGACTGCCAATTCGTGAAAGTGCCAATGCTGCCTGTTGGTCGCGATTATTGGCCACCGCCAGTTCCCCAGCTGTCGAAAGGCTATGCTGAAGGGGAGTTCTGACCAGACTGTTCACCATGGAAACACTGTTAATCGTTCTGGTACTGCTGGTGGCAACCCGACTTGGCGGCTTGATCGCGACAAGGCTTGGGCAACCGATGCTGGTCGGCGAACTCATCGCCGGGGTCGCCTTGGGCCTGATACTGGCCGGCTTCACCCTCGACCCTGCCTTGATCGAACTTGGCCAAGAACACCACGTCATGGCACTCACCGATCTCGGCATTTTCTTTCTGATGCTGCTCGGGGGCCTCGAGATGCGCCCCCGTGAACTGGTCGAATCCGGTGTCCGCTCAATGGTCGTGGCAACCTGCGCCATGGTGCTGCCGCTTTCGGCAGGCTTTTTCGTCGCCTGGCTCTGGCTGCCTTCGTCCGATTTGCGCTTCGCCCAAGCACTGTTCGTCGGTACCGCACTGTCCATCACCGCAGTACCGGTAACGATACGGGTGCTGATGGACATGAACCGGCTCAATACCCGCATCGGCCGGCTGATCGTGTCGGCCGCCGTGTTCGACGACCTGCTGAGCCTGGTCTTGCTCAGCATCTTGACCGCGACCCTCGGGAACGGCCAGTTCCTGGAGGGTCTGCCCCTCGCGCTGATCCCCCTGCGCGTGCTGGCATTCGTAGTCCTGGTGTACGCGCTTGGCACCTTCCTGATGCCGCCACTGGCCCGCTTCGTGGTCGGCTTGGGGGTCGAGGAGATGGGATTCAGCTTTATCCTGGTGATAGGCGCCCTGTTCTCCTTGCTGGCGGAGCTGCTGGGATTGCATTTCATCCTCGGCGCTTTCGCCGCCGGTCTGTTCTTCGGTCGTGAGACGGTCAACAGCCAGCTGTACGACGACCTGCGTCACAAGGTTGCGGCCATCACCAACGGGTTTCTGGCCCCCATTTTCTTCGCCTCGATCGGACTCGAACTTGAGCTGTCGGCCATCCGGGAAGTCCCTCTGTTCCTGCTCATACTCATTATCGTCGCCTTCCTCGGCAAGCTCCTCGGTGCTGCACTACCGGCTCGGTTATTCGGTATCCCGGCGCCGGAAGCCTGGGCGATCGGCACCGCCATGAGCGCTCGCGGGGCCGTCGAGCTGATTATTGCCGGTATCGCGCTGCGCGCCGGGTTGTTCGACGCGGGGGCCGCGGACTCCGCCATCGTCGCCAATCTGTTCTCGGTGGTGGTGCTGGTCGCCATCGTCACCACCATCGCGGCGCCGATCGGCCTGCGCCTGGCACTGTTACAGGCCCCTCGCGCCGGAGGAAATGGCCCGACATGACGGCTCGAAGTAGTCGAGCCCGGCGGCGTTGCCCCCCATCGCCGAAACGCTGAGACGCGCTGGCGTCTCCCTGGGACGCCTCTGCCGTGACGACCGAAGAAGGCTTGACCACAATCAAGTGGCCTGCCGTCAAGGGTGCCTATGCTGAATGCATCCTTGCTACCTTGGGAGCCCGGCATGAGCGACAAGGCGATTCCCCTGCTGTTAGCCGGCGGCCTGGTGGGCCTGGGCCTGGCTTGGGTCACCCAGGGAAGCGGGGTGATCCACGACGATCAGGCCCGCAACCTCTACATCCCCGATCCGCTGACCATGCCGCTGCAGGTCAAGGTGGCCCATGACGAGGAACGCATCTGGTTCCGCTATCGTTGGCCGACCGAGCGACCGCACATCTATCACGACATGCTGCGCTACACGGACGGCGGGTGGGTCCGCCATGGCGCCTCTACCGTCGGCCCCCAGCCGGAAGGCACCTACGAGGACCGGGTGACCATGCTGGTCGACGACGGCGGCGTGCCCGACTTCGGGCGCTACGGCGGCTACGTCACCGTGGGCGACCGCATGCGGTTCTTCAGCGACGAGGCTCCCGCCGAGGCCGTGGCCACCCACCCCTACCTGGGCGAGACCCTCGGTCAGACCGAGGTGCGCAAGCACCTGCCCGAGACGCGTCGCGACGTCGCCGAGTGAGACAGCATCGTCGACGAGCCACAGCTGGCGGACCAGCAGACGAGCGGCTACTTCCTCGATCTCTGGCACTGGCGGGCGGGCCGCTCCAATGCGGTGGGCATGTCGGACGACCAGTGGGTCGGGGAGCATCGCCACAGCGACGCCGGCCGGGGGCCCTACACCACCAACTGGGACGCCGAGAACACCCGGCCCCAGTGGATGTTCGACCCCGAGGCCACCGGCCGTCATGCCCTGCGTTGGGAGGATGTCACCGCCGAGCGCGTCGACTTCGACGGTCTCTACTACCTCGCCGAGTCCTTCGCCGTGCCCTTCGATCCCGACCACGACTGGCAGGAAGGGGACGTCATCCCCCGCCGGCTACTTCGTGAGGGCGAGGGCTCCCGGGGCGACATCCGGGTCGCCGGCGACGCCCGCTGGTCGGACGGTTACTGGGACGTGACCCTGGTCCGCGACCTCGACACCGGCCAGCCGGACGACAAGGCCTTCGCCTCCCAGGGCCGCTATGATCTGGCCTTCGCCGTGCACCGCAACGCCACCGGCAGCCGCTGGCACTACGTGTCCCTCCCCTACTCCCTCGGCCTGGGACGCGAGGCCGACATCCTCGCCTCCTCCGTGACGGAGGGCACGCCGGACTGGTCCCAGCCGTGGTTCGACCTGACGCTCTACTACCCCGGACAGGTCGACTGGCCGCTGCTGATCGGCGAGGCCCATGCCGGCGCCGAGAAGATCGCGGCGGGCCTTCCGGTGCGAGCCCACCACGACGAGCGCCAGCTGGCCCACTATGGGGTGGAGATGGAGTTCCAGGACGCCATCCAGCGCCAGTGGGCCCTGACCCTGGTCGCCGGCCTGCTATTGCTGGCCGGCCTGTTCATCGGCCTGCTGCCCGCCTTCAGACGCCATCACTCGGGAGGCACACCATGACCGGCATGCACCATATGCTCGCCCACTTCCCCGTCGCCTTCTGGGCGCTGGCCAGCCTGATGATCCTGGTCGGCGTGCTGGCCAAGGGATGGCTCGCCGACCTCTGCCAGGCCGCCCTCCTGCCGGTGCTGATCCTCGGTGTCCTGGGGGCCCTCGCCACCCTGCTCAGCGGCTACGGGATCTGGTCCCTCGAGGCCCTGTTGCACAGCCCGCTGACGCGCAACCACCTGCTGATGGCCTTCTGGTCCCTGGCGGTTTACCTGATACTGCTCGTGCTGGTGTGGGTCGGGGGGCGAGACGCCTTCAGCGGCCCGCGCGGCCTGGCACTGGTGGTGCTGGGACTGCTGGGCACCTGGCTGTTCGCGCTGACCGGCACCCTGGGCGGTCACCTGGCCGGGGCCCCGACCTTCTTCTCTGCCCTGCCCCGACTGCTGGGGTGGGAGCTCTATACCACCTTCTATGCGCCGACGTGGGTGCTCGGCGTGATGGTGCTACTGGCGATCGCCGCCGCCGTCCTGGGGTTTCGTCGATTGAAGCGGGCACACCGTTAGGACACGTCGATGGCCCCCCGACCGGCGGTCCTTCATCGTCGAGGAGCCCGAGTGGGTGCAACGACAGGCATGGGAGATCGAGAGTGGGCAACATGGCCAGGCAGCAGAACCGGGAGGACGGCGCCCCTTCCCGCTTGTCCCGAGCCTCGAGGCGGCGCATCCTTCTGGGCGTTGCGCTGCTTGCCGCCTTCCTTGCCTCCGCTCTGGTGCTGTGGCGCACCGGAATGCTGGATACCCTGCTGGACGGCGACACCCTCGAGCAGGCGGTGATACGGCTTGGCCCACTGGGTCCGGTCCTGGTCATTGGCCTGATGACCTTGGCCATCGTCATGAGTCCGATCCCCAGCGCCCCGATCGCGCTTGCCGCCGGCGCGGCCTATGGCCATGCCTGGGGGACGCTCTATGTCGCCATCGGTTCCGGAACCGGCGCACTGATCGCCTTCTCCATTGCCCGCCTGCTGGGGTATGACGCCCTGAGGGCCTGGTTGGGCGTGCGCGCGACTCCGAACCTGCTGAACCGTTTCCTCGGCTCCCAGAACACCCTGATGGCCGCCGTTTTCGCCACTCGGCTCATGCCGTTCGTCTCGTTCGACGTCATCAGCTACGCGGCGGGACTCTCGCCTCTCAGGGCCTGGCGCTTTGCCATCGCGACGCTGTTGGGGGTGTTGCCGGCGAGTTTCCTGCTGGCGCATTTCGGCGACGAACTCGCCTCCGACGATCTGCGCCGCGCGGCCTTCACCGTGCTCGCGCTCGGCACCATCACCCTGCTCCCCCTGGCCTGGAAGGCCACGCCAGCACGCGTGCGATCGGCCCTCAGGCGCTGGCTGCACTTCGGGTGACCGGTCAGCGTACGGCAGTCGCCAGCCGGGCCTGTCCTTGGAGCATGACGACCCCGAGTCGATCATGTCCCTTTTTACCTGTCCCTGAACCACAACCAGGCTCTGCCCATGCAGCCTGGGGCTCGGCTGCGTCGGCCCTGGGCCCCGAATGGCGCGATTAACATGACGTCGATCAAGGTTCGGAGCTATCCGCCTCCATGGTGCCCCGCTCTCGCTTGACCCTTGCGTTACCCAAGGGTTTTAGGCTTTGAGCAAATCGACGGATCCCAAGCACCTAGGCATCGCTGAGGTGCTGCCGGAAGCAGAAGCCGGAAAGGCGGAAGCGATACAGGCCGAGGGCCTGCAACGGCATCAACGATGCCCTGGGCTGAGGGGTAAGACGGTATCGCCATGGCGATCAGTTCGGTGTCGGTGGTGGGCAATGCTCTGAACTTACACCAGACGTGGATCTGACTGTGCATGACGAAAACGACTGAGGGAGTGTTTCGTATGTCAAAGAATCAACACCGTCTCGGCGTCTCCGAGGTCAACCTGGTGACTCGCAAATTGAAGCTCGAGCCCTGCGATAAGGATGAGTTACGCGTCGCCATGGGAGAGATCGATGAGCTGTACGGGCTCGAGCGAGTCACCTATGACACCGACAAGCACAAACTCAGCATGGCCTATGATGCGTCGCGGCTGTGCATCGACCATATCGAGGCGATCCTCGCCTGGCACGCCATCGAGATCAGCCATGGCTGGTGGACGCGCTTCAAGGAAGACCACTACCGGTTCGTTGACCAGAACATCAAGGACAATGCCAGCAAGGAGCCATGGAGCTGCCATTGACTCCTCTCTTCATCGCTGCCGCGGCCATGTCGTTCGGCTCGGTATCGGTGATACGCCATTCCCTGCGCTGGAGCCAAACGAGGATCTGACCATGAATGACGAAACAGGCTGGCTGGACCGACGCCCCGGCAAGGGCACCTTCTGGCTATTGGTGGGGCTGGCCCTGGCAGTGGTGGGGTTCATGCTCTGGGAAGAGCACAAGGGGCATTTGCTCGGTGCCCTCCCCTGGCTGATCGTGCTCGCCTGCCCGCTTATGCACCTGTTCATGCACGGAGGGCACAGGGGGCATGGCAAGCATGGAGACGGCGCGGATAACTGAGGAGGCCCCCGCCAATGGTCGATGGGCCGTGACCCTGCCCACTGCGGCGATCTTCCGTTGGGTGCCTTCTGAAGGGGCCTATGCTCACTTCCTTCACATCGGCGCCGGAGGCCGTACCCCGACCAAACATCGCCGGAACGACGCGATGGGCCGAATCCTCTGAATTGACTCGCATCAAGCGGGGGCCCTCGCCGATGGACTAAGGTTGGGGATGGAACCTCGCTACCTCTCCAGGAACCGCCTCGACATGTTTCAGCGACCGTCATCGCTCTGTGTTCCACCTCTCCTGCCCCTGGCTTGGGTCAGGTCCGCGCTGGTGGGACTGGTAGTGGTGGTTGCCCTGTTGCTGAGCGGACATTCCCTGGCTGCCATGGAGCAGACGGGGCAAGCCAGCACCAGCCGGAACAGCGTCTCCACTACGACCCTGGCCGATGTCCTGCAGCGAAACGACCATCACTGCCAGCACGATGAAGGCCCTGACTCGTCAGCCTGGGGACTGGCCCATGGCAAGCGCCAGGAGCCCCAAGGTGATGGTGGTCCCGCCATCGGCATGGCCACCCCTTGTCCCCACCTGCTCACGGCGGTAATTGGCAAGCCCTCTCCTCCAGCCCGTTCCACCCCCCTTCCTCTCTTCCTGCTGACACAGCGCCTGCGTCCCTGAGTCTCCGGCTCAACGAGCCCTACCGGCGAAGCGAAAGATGGTAGGCCTGACGGCCGCACGCCAGGGCTCCCTGCAGACGCTTGAAGCCCGACCCTCCGATGGGCCGGTGCCCGGACAACGCAACCGGAGAGGACAGCACGATGACGAATGATCGGGGCCATCCGCTCGGGGTGACCACGCTCCTGGTGATGCTGGTCGTCCCACCGACTGCCGTGGCGAACGACGATCACGATTCCGTCCCCCAGGCGGAGGGTGAGACAGCCTCGACGGCGCCTTTAGAGCCACAGTCCCTGGAGCACCGAGTCGGCTCCCTCGAGGAGGAACTGGCCAGGGTCGAGGCGAGCCTGGAGGCTCTGCAGCCCGACATGACCATGATCATGCCGAATTTCGCCGAACGCTTTCATGTCATGCACCGAGCCGGAGATGCCGGCGACTGGGCCGTGGCCAATCACGAGTTATTGACGATGCAGCAGATCATCGCCCGGATGCGGCGCTTCGATCCCGAGAACGGTGCTCTGCTCGACGACTACATGTCAGGGCCGCTGAACAACCTCGCGGAACTCATCGAACATCGTGACCGGGAGGCGTTCGCCCAGGCGCTGGAGCAGACGGTTCAGGTCTGTAACGCCTGTCATAAGGCGGTGGGAAGTCCCTTCATCCGGGTCACCCTCGACCCTCCGGAGACACTGAACATGCGCCATCCCCATCAGCTCCGGTCGAGCGAAGCCCCGCGCGAGCACACACACGGCGAAGCGAATGAGGCCATGAGCGACCACATGCCCGATGGCCATCACGAGGGGGAGGCCGCGGATGAACACTAGAGGAACCCCGTGCTGACAGGCCATGATCGATGAGGTCTGCCGATGACGCTTGAGCGATGACGATCTCATCGACGTTGTCCCATGACACCCCGACCGCCTGCTGGCAGTCGCCCACGCCCCCGGTGCCCCAACACTTAGGAAATGCATCTCATGACAAACTCTCTGCAGAGACCGTGGCTGGCTTGTCTCGTAGCCGGCGTCGTCCTCGGCGCCTCGACTGCCGCCATGGCGACCAGCGATCGGGCATTCGTGCCGATGGGCACGGCGGATGCCGTGGGTATCATCGACCTCGATCGTCACCAGGTGATATCGACCGTGACCGATACGATCAACACGCATGGCTCTGCCCTGACTCCCGACGGTGAGCAGCTCATCCTCGGCAGTCTCAGCCCCCATGAGCCCGGCAGCAAGATCGCCCGCCCCGAGGGCGTGACAGAAGACGAGCACGCGGCCCATCATGGCGATGGCGGAACGGCCTCGCAGGAGGGAGCAAGTACCGGCCTGCTCTACGTCGCCGACACGGCCACGAGCCGCATCATCAGGACCCTGGAGGTGCCAGGGCCCGTGCATCATGTCCTGGTCACGCAAGACGGGCAGCATGTCGTCTCGACCCATCCCACCGGCGGCGGCATCAGCGTGGTGTCGCTGGAAAGCGGCCAGGTGATCGCCTCCTTGGCTACGGGGCCGAACCCGAATTACCTGGTTCAGCACGCGGAGGGGGGTAGCATACTGGTCAGCAACGCCGGTAATGGCACCATCAGCGAGGTGGACCCCCAGCACTGGTTCGTGCGGCGCAACATGCGCGTCGGTGGCAGCCCGGAGCATATGGTGCTCTCGGAGGATGGCGAACGCCTGTACGTCAACGATGATAGCGGGGGGAGAACTCTGGCGGTGGATCTCGCGACAGGGAGTGTGGCCGAAGAATACGAGATCGGCGCGGCACCTCACGGCATCGACCTGAGTCCGGATGGCCAGAGGCTCTATGCGACGAGTCAGGGCGACAACCGCCTCGTCAGGATCTCCCTCGAGGACGGCACAGGACACAGCGCCGAGCTATCTCCGGCCCCTTACCATCTCGCCGTGGCGCCCACCGATGGGCGGGTGCTGGTCACCAGCCGCGCAGAACCCCTCCTGTGGATCGTCGACCCGGATTCCCTCGAGGTGTTGCAGACCGTGGAACTGGGGGGCATCGGCCACCAGATATCGCTCCAGGCTTCGCGTTCCAGGTGAATAAGCCGACTGGTCCCCATGCTCCCATCACGCGCTCCAGGCGGGTCACCTGCCCCATTCCCCGATGAGAGTAGATGGGACCTGTCGTAAGGTGTTCGCCTTTCACGATCCGGTCATCGAGCGGTATCGTTGTCTGGATGGCCGTGCCGAGATCCCCGAGGCACGGCCCTGGATCCAGCTGCTGCCGACGACGAAGGCAAGCGAGGCGATGCGCTGCAGCCCAATACTCCATCGCGCGTGTGCCCCCTAGGGGCAGCACGCGCCACCTGACCAATTCCGGCCGGCAACCCTGACAATCGCCGGCCGATCTCCATTCACTTCATGACACCCAGGTAGAAGCTCAGTGGAAACGCTCTCCTCCATCGGCCTGATCGGCGCCCTCTTCGGCGGGCTGCTGTCGTTCTTCTCGCCCTGCACCCTGCCCTTGCTGCCCGCCTATCTATCGGTGGTCACCGGCGGCAGTGCCGGCAAGGCAGATCGGCGCTTCGAGGCGTTGCTGCTGAGCACCTTCTTCGTCTTCGGCTTCAGCGTGGTCTTCATCCTGATGGGCCTGGGGGTCACCAGCATCGGCCAACTCCTTCGCGGCTATCGCCAGGAGCTCAACTGGATCACCGGCAGCATCGTCATCGTGCTCGGCCTGTTCATGACGGGCGTGTTCCGGCTGCCCGTCCTGCAGCGCAGCTTTCAGTGGTCGCCCGAGCTGCGAGGGGGATCTCCCATGGCGGCGACCTTCTTCGGCATCTCCTTTGCCATCGGCTGGACGCCCTGCATCGGCCCGATCCTGGGCGCGATCCTGATGGCCACCTCGACCACCGCCAATGCCCAGGCCGGCATGCTCTACCTGGCGACCTACTCCCTGGGCCTGGCTCTGCCTTTCCTGGCCAGCACCCTGCTGCTCAACAAGTTCAGCCACTATCGGGGCAGTCTCGGCAAGTGGAGTGCCTATGCCCGACCGGTCGCAGGCGTGATCCTGGTCCTCATGGGCTTGCTGATCGTCTCGGGGACGCTCACCCGGCTCTCCAGCATCCTGGTGGACTGGTTCCCGGCCTTGGCCACGATCGGCTGAGGGTGCCGATCGGAATCCAACCGTCGAGTTTCCTGCGACTTCTCGACGTAACGCCATCCATGGTCACGACGTGTTCCGTGGCACCGCGCCAGGCTCGCCCAACACGTTGCTGAAAGCCATGGCGCCCTGGCCGCGTTCCGGGACGACGAAGCCGCCCGTCCACGAGTGTGGTCCCCGGTCCCGGCGCGAATCAGGCGATACCTGACTGCCGGGACGTCACACTTCCGGGGCTTCGTACAAGGCCTGGTCGCCCCCCAGGTGTTCGTAGATGCCGCCGGTCTCGCTCTTCGCCTCGGCCACCACGGGTTGGGGTTCCGGCGCCGGTCGGATAGCGACGGCCTGGCCATCGGCTGCATCCAGCACCCCGCGCAGCTGTTGATAGTCGAGTGCCATGGATTCCCCACCGACAGGCTGACCCAGCAACGTCAATGTATCCAGCAGGTGCGCCATGCCGTTCTCCTGCACCTCCAGCGGCTGGTAGGCCTGCACGTAGGGCGTGCCCTCGTGCCAGCCGGCCTTGATCGGTTGATCGATGATGTTGACCTGGGTGCCGACGGGGACCCGAGCGAAGATCGATTCGATGTCTTCGGGGAACATGCGGATGCAGCCACGGCTGGCACGCATGCCGATGCCGTCCGGCCGGTTGGTGCCATGGATGAGATAGCCGTCGAAGCCGAGCAGGATCGCGTAGTCGCCGAGGGGGTTGTCCGGCCCCGGCGGGACCACCGCGGGAGCCTGTTCGCCACGCGCCGCCGCTTCCTGACGCACCGACTCGGGCGGGTACCAGGCAGGATTCTCGATCCGCATGGTGGTCTCGGTCTTACCGAGAGGGGTATCGAAACCTTCACGCCCGATGCCGATAGGATGGGTCTCGACCCGCGGCGCCTCGCCCTCCTCCACCTCCGGGTAATAGTAGAGGCGGAGTTCGGCGAGGTTGATCACGATGCCCTCGCGGGGCACCGGCGGCAGCAGGCGCTGCGCCGGGATCACTACCTCGGTGCCCTCCCCGGGCATCCACACACTGAGATCGGGATTGGCGCGACGAATCTCCTTATACCCCAGGTTGTGCTCGCGGGCGAGGTCGAGCAACGTCTCCTCGGCCCCCGCCTCGACGGTGTAGTCCTCCCCGATCAGGTCGCCCCGCTCGGGCAGCGGGTAGTGGCCCTTGGGCCAGTCGTCTGGCGCCCCAGCCGCCTGGAGGGGGGCGTTTCCGACGGCCAGCAGCACCACCGCAACCTGCAGCCAGTGCAGAGCCTGAATCACTCCTGTTCGGCCAGACCCATCGGTGTCGATCGTCATGACACTGTCCTCTGTCATCGGGGAGTCGATATGGAACCTTCCGGGTGTCGCTGCTCGTCCAGAGGACGAGATTGGCGACGTGACCACGCCACCAGCGCCATCCCCGCCACCACCATCGGCAGGCTCAGCAGCTGGCCCATGGTCAGCCAGCCGAAGGCGATGAACCCCAGATGGGGATCGGGCAGCCGAACGAATTCCACGATGAAGCGGAAGATGCCGTACAGCAGCAGGAAGAGCCCGGAGATCAGCCCCCGGCGGCGCGGCCGACGCGACAGCCACCAGAGCACCGCAAACAGCACCACGCCTTCCAGGGCAAATTCGTAGAGCGCCGAGGGGTGGCGCGGCTCCGATCCCATGTGCGGGAACGCCATGGCCCAGGGGAGGTCGCTGATCCGCCCCGGCAGTTCGTGGTTGATGAAGTTGCCGAGGCGCCCGGCCCCCAGACCGATCGGCACCATCGGAGCGATGAAGTCGGTGAGCTGGAAGAAGCCGAGACGGTGCTTGCGGGCAAACAGCAGGGCAGCGACCAGGACACCGGTCAGGCCGCCATGGAAACTCATGCCCCCCTCCCAGAGCCTGAACAGCCATAGCGGGTTGGCCAGGAACTGGTCCATGCCATAGAAGAGGGCATAGCCCAGGCGTCCGCCGAGCACGACGCCCAATGCCCCGTAGAAGATCAAGTCACCGATGTCGTCCTGGCTCAAGCCCAGTCGGTGGGCGCGATAGCGACCCAACAGCCATGCCGCCACGAAGCCGACAACGTACATCAGGCCATACCAGTGGACCTGCACCGGCCCGATGGCGATGGCAATCGGATCGATCTGAGGATACTGCATCATCTTGTGTCCATCCCTGTGTGGAAGGGGGGTGATCATTCGCCACATCGGCAGGGGGCCCATCGGCGAGTCATCATCAGTGACCCTTGTCGTGATGCCCCGCCTGTTTGGCACCACGCGTCACGACCGCATGGAGTCATCAAGACGTCGCCATGGGACATCGACGAGGGTGAATGGGCGGATGCCCAGCAGGAGGTCGTCGCTCAGGCGCGTGGAGGGCGATCGAGGCGCTCGGGGAATGTCTGCGGCCAGTTCGCGACGCTTGCCAGGGTTGGCGATAGAGGAATGCCGGACTGGCTCCTGGTGGGAAGTATCCCGGCGGTGCAATTTTCGCAGGGGACACTGCAGGTCATGGCTCCATCATGCGAATCGGCTGCCACCAGCTCGACAGATGACGAAACCGAAATCCGATCCGACTCGACAGCACAGGCATCACCGGCATGGTGACCAGCACTGGCAGCCACAGCGACACCGGGCACTGCCAGGCCGATACCCAGCAGGATACACAGCAGCCATGTCATAACAGAACGGGGCATCGGCGTCGCCTCGTTGCCGGAAGCACGGATCTCGTCGGGAGTATTCCATGACGCTGCTGCAGACGACAACATCGGTCCTGCCCCGGGGTTGTTGGTCCCACATGGACTTGATGCGGATCAAGGGTAAAGGGGCCACCCCTGGGCTATGGTGAAAGAGCACCTCCTTCCACAGGAGCTTTTCCGCATGGCCAAGCATGCCCTGATCCCCAAGCGGTCCACGCGGCCCGCCGTAGCCTGGCCGCGCCTTGGGATGGTCATCCTGCTGGGCATGGTACTGCTGCTCTCCAGCGCCGCCACGGCGGCGGATGTGCCCGCCTCCACCGCGTCTGGCCAGGTTGGCCTCGAGCTTCACTCGGACACGCACGCGAACGCCGAACGCATCGACACGGAACACCCTCGGCCGCACTGCCACCATGGCCATGGCACTCGCCATGCCGGCAGCGCCCTGTTGCGCCTGGAGCGTGAGGACCTGGAGTTCGAGCCCCTTCCCTTGAGCATGACGTTCCCCGTCATGGCGCCTCGAGTTGTCACCGCCTGCGGCACGCCAAGTGCCCTTCCCGCCTCATCGTCGGTTGCAGTCTACCTTTTGACTCAACGCTTCAGGGTCTAAGTCATCCCCATTTCCCTGGCCCCGCGCGATTCCAGACGTCGACGCGCGGGAGGAGCCCGTGCCCCGTCAAGAGAAACACATGAACATTCTCGAGCACGCCCGCGGGTTCGGTGTGGGGCACGACTTAGCGGAAGTAACTATGAGGCATATATGAACGCACTGTTTTACTTCCTGCTTTGGGCAGCGATCCTCTTTTTGATGATGTTTTGATGATGCGCTTTGGCTGTGGTGCCCATGTCATGGGGCATCGCCATGGCAGGAGCAAGCATGGCGAGGATAGCGCAGAGGGTTCACATGCCACCGAGGGGTTGAAATGGATTCCGTCAGCCGTGGACGTCGATCCCGTCTGCGGCAAGACCGTCCGCACCGAAAGGGCCAAGCCGAGCGTCCACGATGGCCACGTCTTTTACTTCTGCTCGCGTGACTGCCGGGAGCGCTTCGAGGCCGCACCCGAACAGTATCTCGCACCCGCAGCAAAGGCCTTGCCTACCCAACCGGAGAACGAAGATGCCTGATGCCGATTTTCCGTCGACGGCCAAGCCGCGTTACGGAACCCGCTTGCCGGTTCAGGCCACGCCACGGATTCCCGTGATCGCACTGGGGTTGAGCTTGGGGCTCTTTCTGGCCGTGACCTTCATCCTATGCGTCGGCTTCGACCTGCTATTTCCCGACCAGGCGATGTATGAGAGTTGGCTGCGCCTGCTTCCTGGTTTCACCTGGCTGAGCTGGCCAAGTTTTTTCCTGGGCCTGGCTGAAAGCTTTGGCTACGGCTGGTACGTGGCCCTGGTCTTCGGCCCGCTCTACAACTTCTTTGCCACACGCTCTGGACGGTGAGAATCGGCGGGAGGCAAGCCCCATGGACAACACATGTCACGCGACAAGCAGTCTTTCAGGCTCGTTTCAGGTTTTTCGACCATATTCGATGTTGCCAAGGAATTGGCAGCGTAAGCGACATCTCCGGCTATCAGCGACGAGTACCGATGTTCATTCCTCGCTGGGGGCAATGGCGGAAGCTAGCGGATACCTCACGCGATACTCACGATGTGCCGGGGGCCACTAACATGGATTCACCCATCAGCACATGCGCTCAGGGTTGATTCCATTCCACCGAAGAAAGCTGACCGGGATCAAGCCCCGCAGGCTTTCACCGCTATCGTTCTTGACCCTTGGGTTACCCACAAGTTTTAGCCTGACATCAGGGCAAGGTATTTCAACATGAAAGGAGATTCCACCATGTGGGGCGACATGATGGCGTATATGGGGAGCTACGGTTGGGGGCATATGCTCTTCGGCGGGCTCATGATGGTGTTGTTTTGGGGCGCCGTCATTGCCTTGGCCGTTCTCCTGGTGCGTGGCCTGACCCGAAGCCGGGGCGAGGCCATTTCTCACCAGCGGCCAACGGCACTGGACCTTCTGCAAGAACGCTACGCCCGCGGCGAGATCGATCAGCAGGAATACGAGCAACGCAGGCGCGATCTGCGGCATTGACGACGCTGCATAGGCACCACGGCGTCCCTCACTCGCGGGAAGGTAGATCCTGAGATTCCCCCAGCCAACCAAGGTCACGGAGACGGCTTCATGACTCAGCAGCACATCACGCGGCGCGAGCACTCGCATCACGATCAGCTGAAGGAAGGCCCAGATGCCGGCTCCATAAAAGCCAGCGATCAAGGGGCTTCCCAGTACACATGCCCGATGCACCCGGAGGTCGTCTCCGACCAGCCGGGTGACTGCCCGAAGTGCGGCATGCACCTCGTGTCCGTGGGACGCGACGACGCTCAGGAGCCTTCCCATCATGATAAGCATGCCCAGTGCCACGGACATGCCAACAACCATGCGGGAAGCGAGCCGGTTCGCGGCGGCAAGTACGACAAGGTGCCGGTCGGGCATACCGGCGCCGTCTACACCTGCCCCATGCACCCCGAGGTGCGTCAGATCACTCCTGGCGCCTGCCCACTGTGTGGTATGGGGCTGGAGCTGGAATCGGCGGCGGTCGGCGATGAAGGGCCGAATCCCGAGCTGGTCGATTTTACCCGACGTTTCTGGGTCGCGGCCGTACTCACGCTTCCGGTCCTGATACTGACAATGAGCCCTTACCTGGGCCTCACGGCCATTCGCGACTTCTTCGGTGAACGCAACGCGATGTGGATCGAGCTGGTGCTCAGTACGCCGGTGATCCTGTGGGCCGGCTGGCCGTTCTTCGTACGTGGCTGGAATTCCTTCCGCACCCTGAACCTCAACATGTTCAGCCTGATCGGCATGGGGGTCGGCGCGGCCTATCTCTTCTCGATCGTCGCGGTTCTGGCGCCCGGCATCTTCCCCGACGGTTTCCGCCGGGAAGACGGCAGCGTCGGGGTCTACTTCGAGGCCGCGGCGGTAATCGTGACCCTGGTCCTGCTGGGCCAGGTGATGGAGCTGCGCGCCCGCGAGGGCACCGGCAAGGCGATCCGGGCACTGCTCGACATGGCCGCCAAGACCGCGCGGCTGATCCGGCCCGACGGCAGCGAAGAGGAAGTGCCGCTGGAAGACGTTCAGGTGGGCGACCGCCTGCGGGTGCGGCCCGGAGACAAGGTGCCGGTGGACGGCGTGGTGGTCGAGGGCCGCTCCTCCGTCGACGAGTCGATGATCTCGGGCGAGCCGGTACCGGTGGAAAAGGTCTCGGGCGACAAGGTCACGGGGGCCACGATCAACGGCACGGGCAGCCTGGTCATGGAGGCCACACGTGTCGGCGCCGACACCATGCTCAGCCAGATCGTCGAGATGGTAGCCGCCGCCCAGCGCTCACGCGCGCCGATCCAGAAATTCGCCGACAAGGTAGCGGGCACCTTCGTCCCCGCAGTGATCGGCGTCGCCATCGTCGCATTCATCGCCTGGGCGATCTGGGGACCGGCACCGGCGCTGTCCTATGCGCTGGTCTCGGCGGTGGCGGTGCTGATCATCGCCTGTCCCTGTGCGCTGGGACTGGCCACGCCGATGTCGATCATGACGGCCACCGGGCGCGGCGCGCAGGCCGGTGTGCTGATCAAGAACGCCGAGGCGCTGGAGCGTTTCGCCAAGGTCGACACCCTGATGGTCGACAAGACCGGCACGCTGACCGAGGGCAAACCGAAGCTGGTAGCGGTGCTGCCGGAAGAGGGACATGACGAGTCCGAAGTGTTGCGTTTGGCGGCCAGCCTCGAGAAAGGCTCCGAGCACCCCCTGGCTGAGGCCATCGTCTCCGGCGCCGAGGAACGCGGCGTCTCCCTCGCCGAGGCCAGCGATTTCGAGGCCGTGACCGGCAAGGGCGTCACGGGCGTCGTGGACGGCCAGTCGGTGGCGCTGGGCAACGCCAAGCTAATGGCCGAACTGGGCCTCGACGGCGCCCGGATCGCCGAGACCGCGAACAGCCGCCGCGACGAGGGGGAAACGGTGATGTTCGTCGTGCTCGACGGTGCCATCGCCGGCCTGGTCAGCGTCGCCGACCCGGTGAAGGAAACCACGCCCGACGCCCTGAAGGCGCTGCACCGGCTGGGCTTTCGCATCATCATGGCCACCGGCGACAACGAGCGCACGGCCAAGGCGGTAGCCGGTCGGCTGGGCATCGACGAGATCCGCGCCGACGTGCTGCCCGAGGACAAGGCGCGCATCATCCGTGAATTGCAGGAACAAGGCCGCAAGGTCGCCATGGCCGGCGACGGGGTCAACGACGCTCCCGCCCTGGCCCAGGCCGATGTGGGCATCGCCATGGGCACCGGCGCCGACGTGGCAATCGAAAGCGCCGGCTTCACGCTGGTCAAGGGCAACCTCGACGGCATCGTCCGTGCCCGCAAGCTGTCGCTGGCCACGATGCGCAACATCAAGCAGAACCTGTTCTTCGCCCTGGTCTACAACGGGGCCGGGGTGCCGATCGCCGCCGGAGTCCTCTACCCGTTCCTCGGCCTTTTGATCGGACCGATGTTCGCCGCCTTCGCGATGAGCGCATCCTCGCTGTCGGTGGTGATGAATTCGCTGCGACTGCGCCGGGTGAGGATCTGATCATGGACGACGACAACCGCTGGCTGGACCGCAGACCGAGCAAGGGCACCTTCTGGCTCATGGTGGCGATCGCCCTGGCCGTGATGGGTTTCCTGCTCTGGGAGGAGCACAAGGTGCACCTGCTCGGTGCCCTCCCCTGGCTGATCCTGCTCGCCTGCCCGCTGATGCATGTATTCATGCACGGTGGGCATGGCGGGCACGGGTCCCACGGCGGGCAGGATGACCACAAGAGGGGGCACGATGAGTAGCGACGCGCCGGCCTACGGCCTGTGGGGCCTGGTCATTCTCAACTCGGCGATCTTCATCTTCTTCGCGTTCAGCTTCTTCAAGCCACAGACGGGCCGAGACTGGCGATCTCTCGGGGCCTTCAGCGCCTTCCTGGTGGCGCTGTTCACGGAGATGTACGGCTTCCCGTTGACCCTCTACTTCCTCTCGGGCTGGCTGCAGTCACGCTATCCGCAGGTGGACTGGTTCAGCCACGACGCCGGGCACCTGCTGGAAATGCTGTTCGGCTGGCAGGCCAATCCGCACTTCGGGCCGTTCCATCTACTGAGCATGGTGTTCATCGCCGCAGGCTTCTGGCTGATCGCCGCCGGCTGGCGGTCGCTCTATGCCGCCCAGCGGCGGGGGGAGCTGGCCACGACCGGACTCTATGCCCATGTCCGGCATCCTCAGTATGCCGGCTTCGTGCTGGTGATGGCCGGTTTCCTGCTGCAGTGGCCCACCCTGCTGACCCTGGCCATGTTCCCGGTATTGGTGTGGATGTACTCACGGCTGGCGATCCACGAAGAGCGCGAGGTGGCGCGCCAGTTCGGTGAGGAATGGCAGGCCTACGCGGCCCGCACGCCACGTTTCATTCCGCGGCTCCGGGTCGCAGAGTCAGATGGCTGGCGCCTGTAAGGCATATCGTACGGGAGGGATATGGTGACCGGCATCAGTTTCACCATGAGCCTGTTCATCGCCGGGCTCGCCTTCGATGCCGCGACGGCCCTGCTCCCGGCTCGCCAGGGCGTGTTGGCCATGGCCGCATTGGTCGAGGCTACAGTGCTGGCAGTAACGCTGCCTCGCTCGGCGGTCTTGCGATCCACGTCCGAGAGCCAGCCATGAAACGCAGACGTTTTCTCGTCGGTGCTACCGTGGTGGCCGGCGGTGCTGGGGCAGTATTCACGGCCGTGCCCTTCGTTGCCTCCTGGCAACCCAGTGCGCGCGCCAAGGCCGCCGGCGCCCCCGTCAAGGTCGACGTCGGCAAGCTGGAAGCGGGACAGCAGTTGACCGTGGAATGGCGCGGCCGGCCCGTCTGGGTATTGCATCGTACCCCGGCAATCCTCGAGCGCTTGGCGACGCTTACCGACTCCGACCGGCTTCGCGATCCCCTCGCCGAGGTAGCCTCCCAGCAGCCGAGCTATATCAGCGGGCCACTGCGCTCGCTCCGGGAGGAGTTCCTGGTGGTCATCGCCATCTGTACCCACCTCGGTTGCGTGCCCCTGTTTCGACCCGAGCCGGGCTCGGTCGGCGACGACTGGCCGGGCGGCTACTTCTGTCCCTGCCACGGCTCCCGGTTCGACTTCGCCGGACGCGTGTTCAAGGCGGTGCCGGCCCCGATCAATCTGGAGGTCCCACCGTACCGCTTCCTGTCCGATCGCCAGATCGAGATCGGCGTCGATCCCGAATCAACGACATCCTGACCTCGAGAGGCAACCCCATGACCGTCCAGACCTCGACAGCCAAAGTTCCCGGGGCTCGCCACGCCCCGCGCAAGCGCGTATCTACCGCCCCACAAGAGGCCACCGACCAGGTGAACGTACCGGGGCTCGAATCGAGCACCCCGCTGAGCCCCCCAGCAGCGGAACTGCTCGCCTATCAGCTCGACCTGTGGCGTCGCACCGTGCGTTACCTGGACACCCTGCGTGAGCGCGCCAACAACATGCTCGAGCACGAGCGGGCCGGCAAGCCGCCGCTGCTCGATTTCGACTACGAAACGGTCCTCGATGGCCGTCGACTGGCGCGCCCCGCCAACTATGCCCTGCTGAGAATCACTCGGGTCGGCGATGACTGCTTGGAGGACTGCCTCGTCGCCAGCAAGCCGCCGGTCATGATCGTCGATCCACGCGCCGGTCACGGCCCGGGTATCGGCGGCTTCAAGCGCGACTCCGAGGTGGGAATGGCCCTCCACGAGGGCCATCCGGTCTACTTCGTGAGCTTCTTCCCGGAGCCCCTGCCCGGCCAGACCCTGGACGACGTCCTGCACGTCCTGCGCCGCTTCGTCGAGGCGGTGGCCGAGCGTCACCCCGGCCAGTCACCGGTGCTCTACGGCAATTGTCAGGCGGGCTGGGCCATCGCGCTGCTCTCCGCCGACTGTCAGGGTCTGGCGGGGCCGGCGGTGCTCAACGGCTCGCCGCTCTCCTACTGGTCGGGTGAATCCGGCATCAACCCCATGCGCCTGGCCGGCGGGCTACTGGGTGGCGCCTGGCTGACCCACCTGCTGGCCGACCTGGGCGACGGCCGCTTCGACGGTGCCCACCTGGTCGCCAATTTCGAGGCCCTGAAGCCGGCGAATACGCTATGGGAGAAGGACTACCAGCTGTTCGCCAATATCGACAGCCAGCGCGAGCGCTTCCTCGACTTCGAGCGCTGGTGGACGGGCTTCTATACGCTGAGCAAGGAAGAGATCACCGCCATCGTCGACAACCTCTTCGTCGGCAACCGTCTCGAACGCGGCGAGCTCACGGTCTGCCCCGGCTGCACCATCGACCTCAAGCGGATCCGAAATCCGCTGGTGATCTTCGCCTCCGGCGGCGACAACATCACCCCGCCCCATCAGGCGCTCGACTGGATCCCCGCGATCTACTCGGACACGCAAGCCCTAAAGGCGGCCGGGCAGCGCATCGTCTACCTGCTCAACCCTCACATCGGGCACCTGGGGATCTTCGTCTCCTCCAGGGTCGCACGCCTCGAGCACCGGGCGATCCTCGAGAGCGTCGGCGATCTGAAGGACCTGGCCCCTGGCCTCTACGAGATGCGCATCGACAACCCCACAGGTGACCCCGACTGCCACAAGCCCCAGTATCGGGTGAGCTTCGAGGAGCGCCACGTGGAGGATCTGGACTATCCCGACCAGGCGCCGACGTTCGACCGGGTACGAGCCCTCTCCGAGTACAACGTAGCCCTCTACGAGACCTTCCTCGGGCCCTGGGTTCGCCTGGCCGTCAATCCGTGGACGGCCGAGACACTGCGCCAACTGCATCCGGCGCGCACCAGCCGGCTGCTGTTCTCGGAGCGCTTCGCCCCCTGGATGAGCGGCGTGAAGTGGCTGGCGGAGGTGGCGGAACCCGCACGAGAACCGCTCGACGACGACAATCCCTTTCGGCAGTGGGAAGCCTTGATGAGCGACTCGATCACCTCGGCGCTGACCCTTGCCGGCACGACCCGCGACAGCCTATGCGAGATAGCCTTTCACAGCCTCTACGGCTGGGGGTTATCGAGTGAGAACGAGGGACGGAGCTGACCCCCGGCTCGGCTCCCGGTAAATACGGTTAGAGCAACTCGACAAGGGGAGCATCGGATGAATATCGAGACCTTTCAGGACCTGATCGACTGGACCCATCAGCTGCATGCCAAGCTGGCAGAATGCTTCAGGCACTGTGCCACCCAGCATGAAGAGGCAAGGGCCAAGTGGTTGCTGGAGTATCTGTCGAATCACGAGGCGACCCTGGAAAAAACCGTGGCCGGTTTCGAGAAACAGGCCGACCCCAAGGCCCTGCACACCTGGGTCTACGACTACCTGTCCCATACCCCTATCACCCCTCACCAGGCGTGCAGTTCTCCCTATGCCGAGATGAGCTTCGATGACATCTGTCGGGAGGTATTCTCACTGCATGACCAGGTCATCGAGCTGTACCGCTACCTGGAAGGACGCGCCGACATCCCCGAGGCTCGGGATCTCGTTCGCGAGCTCTTGCAGTTGGAGGAACACGAGGCAATGCGCCTGGCCCAGCAGACCAACCGCGCCCGAGACCTCTAGATAATCCGGGACCATCCTCCGCCCCTGGAGGAGGAGGAAGCGACGATGCCAAGCCCCCGAGCGGCCATTCTGGCCGTCAACACCGGGTCATCCCGCCTGAAGTTCACCGTTTTCGGCCTGACGGTGGGGCTTCAGCGCCTGGTATGGAGAGCGGCCAGCGGGATCGACACTGCACAAGGTCGCCTCCAGATGACGAATTCGCAGGGAACGGTTGACGACCACCAAGTGCGCCTGGCCGATCATGCCACTGCCATCGAGAAGGTTGATACCCTTCTTCATCAGCAGACGAGTCGACTGACCTTCGTCGGCATCTGGCACGGGGTGGTCCATGTTGGCCCGGATGGCGACTGCCCACAGCGGATCGACGACGGCCTACTGCAGAGCCTGACGCCGCTGGCTCCGCTGCACTTGCCACACAACCTGACCGGAATCACCGCCATGCGCACGCAGTTCCCCGATGTGCCCCAGCTCGCCTGCTTCGACACGGCGTCCTTCCCCGCTCTGCCCGCGGTCGCCCTGCCTGTGCCGCGCACGTTAGCCAACACCCAGGGGGTGACATGACCAACGCGGGAAGCCCCATCGTCCTTAGCACGCTCGATGACCTGATTCAGACGGCCAGAGGCTCGACACCTATCAGGGTCGCGGTCGTCAACGCCGCCCAGACCGCGGTTCTGGAGACGCTTCGCGAGGCGACGAGCCTGGGCATCGCCAAGCCCGTGCTCATTGGCCGTTCCTCCGAGATCCTCGAGCAGGCCACGGGGCTGGGCTGGGACGTCGACCCCCTCAAGGTGGTCGAGGCCGACTCGGAGGTCCAGGCCGCTCGCACCGGGGTGGAACTGGTGCGCAGCGGCCAGGCCGATGCGCTGATGAAGGGACACATCCACACCGACACCTTCATGCATGCCCTGCTGGACAAGGGCCTGAGGCAGCCCGGCCGGCGCGTGAGCCACGTCTTCCTGGTGGACGTGCCCGACTGCCCACGCCTGCTGGCCGTGACCGATGCGGCCGTGAACATCACGCCGGACCTCGATGCCAAGGCACAGATCCTGGAGAATGCCATCGAGCTGATGCACCTGATCGGGCTCGAGCGGCCACGAGCGGCGATCATTTCCGCCGTGGAGACGGTGAATCCGGCGATCGTCTCCACCCTGGATGCCGCCTCCCTGACCTTGATGGCCCGACGCGGCCAGATTGCCGGCGCCGAGGTCGACGGACCGCTGGCTTTCGACAATGCCATCTCGAAGCGAGCCGCGCGCGAAAAGGGCATCGACTCCGCGGTGGCGGGGAAGGCCGACATCCTGCTCATGCCGGATCTGGTGTCCGGCAACGTGTTGGCCAAGAACCTCGAGTACCATGCCGGCGCCACGGCGGCCGGCGTGGTCATGGGGCTGGCGGTGCCGGTAGTGCTGAGCTCCCGGGCCGACCCGCCCGAGGCACGCCTAGCCGGACTGGCCGTGGCGGCGTTGATGTACCGAACGGGCATCCACCTGCCCCTACCCTCCACTGGCGAAGTCGAATCCACCTTCTGCTGTTCCCCGCAACCCGAGTCGGCCTGCTGCCCCCGGGAGGTGCGCTAATGGACACCAAGCCCCCTACTATCACTATCGACGTGCCACCAGCGAGCCCACCGGCGACGACCACCGACCCACGCCTGCATGCCATGGTGAGCCTGTTCACGGGCGGGCTGTCGCCGACCGCGGTCCAGCAGGCCTGGTGGGACTGGGCGCAACACCTGCTCCTGTCGCCGGACAAGCAGGCTGAGCTTCTCGGCAAGGCGCTTCGCAAGTGGCAACGATTCGGCAATTATTGCGAGCAGGCTTGCCGGAACGCTAACTGCGAACGCTGCATCGAGCCGCTGCCTCAGGACAAGCGCTTCCAGGACGCGGCCTGGCAGCGCTGGCCCTTCAACTCGCTCTACCAGGGTTTCCTGCTGCAGCAACAGTGGTGGCATGCGGCCACCACCGGCGTCCCCGGCGTCTCGCGGCATCATGAGGCGATGGTAAATTTCGGTGCGCGGCAGATGCTCGATGTCTGGTCGCCGTCGAACTTCCTCGCCACCAACCCCGAATTGCTGGACCAGACGCGGCGCGAGGGTGGCGCCAACCTGGCCCGTGGCGCCAGCAATCTGCTGGAGGATTGGCGACGCCGCCAGGCCGGCGAAGGGCCGGTAGGGGTCGAGGCGTACCGGGTCGGCCAGAACGTGGCGGTGACGCCGGGCAAGGTGGTCTACCGCAATCGGCTCATCGAGCTGATCCAGTACGCGCCCACCACGCAGGAGGTCCATGCCGAGCCGGTGCTGATCGTGCCGGCCTGGATCATGAAGTACTACATCCTCGACCTCTCCCCGGAGAACTCCCTGGTTCGCTACCTGGTGGCACAGGGCCACACGGTGTTCGTCGTGTCCTGGAAGAACCCGGGCAGCGAAGATATGGACCTGGGCATGGCCGACTACCGGCGGCTGGGCGTCATGGCGGCCCTCGACACCGTCACGGCCATCTGCCCGGAGCAGCGCGTCCACGGCGTGGGCTATTGCCTGGGAGGAACCCTGCTGTCGATCGCCGCGGCCGCCATGGGACGGGACGGCGACGATCGCCTGGCCAGCCTCACCTTGCTTGCCGCGCAGACTGACTTCAGCGAGGCCGGAGAGCTGATGCTATTCATCGACGAGGATCAGGTGCGCTTCCTCGAGGATCTCATGGCCGTCCGGGGCTATCTGGACACCCGCCAGATGGCCGGCGCCTTCCAGCTGCTGCGTTCCCAGGACCTGATCTGGTCGAAGATGGTCCGCAGTTATCTTGTCGGTGAGCGGCCCCCCATGTTCGACCTGATGGCCTGGAACGCGGATGGCACTCGCATGCCGGCGCGCATGCACAGCGAATACCTCCGGTGGCTGTTCCTCGACAATGACCTCGCCGGCGGGCGCTACCGGGTGAACGGACGGCCTGTTTCCCTGACCGATATCGAGATTCCCGTGTTCGCCGTGAGCACGCTCAAGGACCATGTCGCCCCCTGGCGCTCCGTCTACAAGGTCCAATGGCTGACGCGGGCGGATGTCACCTTCGTGCTGTCCAGCGGCGGGCACAACGCCGGCATCGTCAACCCGCCCGGCGATGCACACCGCTTCCACCAGATCTCGACCATCCAGCCTGACGCTCCCTTCATGGATCCGGACGGCTGGCAGGCCACTGCCGCGCATCATGACGGTTCCTGGTGGCCCTGCTGGCAGGGCTGGCTGGCCGATCACAGCACCCAGGGCGTGCCCTCCCGTGAGCCGGGAGTCACCAAAAGCCATCAGGCGCTTGATGAGGCGCCCGGATATTACGTACGAGAGCGCTGAGCCTATTACGGCAAAAACGGCAGATGCGTACCTCGGTGCGGGTTGACACGGCATCTCAGCCCGCATGCAGGCAATGAAGTGGGTAGAAAAACGGGGGACTGGTAACAGTGAAACGAGACAGGGTTGGGCGAAGAACATTCGTGGATCCGGTTTGCGGAAGGCAGATTGATTTCACTTCCTCCGCCATGGGAAGTGAGTATCAAGGAAAGCGCTATTACCTCTGTTCCTTAAATTGCCGAAACGGTTCGAAGCAGAGCCCGAACGGTTTGTTCGAGGGATGAGGGATGATTTAAGACCTTGATCGCTGGAGCTTGAAATGGAGATAGCGAGTTCAATTTCGACATCCTCATCGAGCTCCCCATTCGCATAGAGCTCGATGGGCTCCGGATAATGGGAGGGCGATTCCTGTGCAGATTTCGAAGCGCACGATCGTCGCCGCGTCGGTTCTCCTTGTGCTGGCCGGCGTGGCCGGCCTCGGCTGGATATACTCTGGGGATCCGCGCGAAAACAGCGATCGACTGGAGCTGTTGGGCAATGTCGACGTTCGTCAGGTCAATCTGGCGTTCGAGGTCGCGGGACGGGTTGCCACGGTCACCCAAGAGGAGGGCGACACCGTTGCGACAGGACAGACCGTTGCCTCCCTCGAGACGGCGGACTTCGAAGACGAGGTCCGCCTGGCCCGATCACGCCTCGAGCGCCAGGCGGCCGTGCTCGCCGCGCTGGAAGCCGGCACGCGGCCGGCGGAGATCGACCAGGCCCGCGCCCGGGTCATGCAGCACGAGGCGGCGCTACGCCTGGCCCAGGCCACCCTGCGCCGCCAACAGGAACTGGCGGCCCGCAATCTCGCCTCGCACCAGGTCCACGATGAGGCGAAAGCGCGCCTGGACGAAGCCCGGGCCCAGCTGCGTGCCGCCGAGAAGGCTCTCGCACTGGCGGAGGCCGGGCCGCGACGGGAAGACATCGAACAGGCCCGCGCCCAGCTCAATGCCGATCGGGCCGCGCTCAATCTCGCCCAGCGACGCCTCGCCGATGCGACCCTGATCGCGCCCAATGGTGGCATCATCCTGACCCGCGTACGCGAGCCGGGTACCGTCGTAGCGCCGGGTGACACTATCTATACCCTGTCTCTGACCTCGCCGGTCTGGATCCGCACCTACGTGGACGAACCCGAGCTCGGCCGCATCTATCCGGGTATGCCGGCCGAGATCCACACCGACTCGGGCGGCATCTACCGGGGCCAGGTCGGTTTCATTTCGCCGCGTGCCGAATTCACGCCCAAGACGGTGGAGACCCGCGAGCTCAGAACCAGCCTCGTCTATCGGCTGCGGGTGATCGTCGAAAATCCGGACAACGGCCTCAGGCAGGGCATGCCGGTGACGGTGGTCCTGCAACCGAACCAGGGGGATGAATCATGACCGAGACGCTCGCCCGAATCGATGGGGTCACAAAACGCTTCGTCGAGGAGGGAACGCCCGCCATCGAGGCGCTGACCACGCGCATCGAGGCCGGCCGGGTCACCGGTCTGGTCGGCCCCGACGGGGCCGGCAAGACCACGCTCCTGCGCCTCATGGCCGGCCTACTGCTCCCCGACGACGGCACCCTCCACATCTGCGGCTTCGCTCCGGCCGCAGACGTCATCGCCCTGCACCGTGTCGTCGCCTACATGCCCCAGCGTTTCGGCCTCTACGAGGAGCTGTCGGTGATCGAGAATCTCGAACTCTCCGCCGATTTGCGCTCGGTGGTCGGGACGGAACGGGAGGAAGCCCTCGCGCGACTGCTGACGTTCACCGGGCTCGCGCCCTTCACCCGGCGACTCGCGGGCGCGCTCTCCGGTGGCATGAAGCAGAAGCTCGGCCTCGCCTGCGCCCTGATCAAGCGCCCCCGGCTGCTGCTGCTCGACGAACCGAGCGTCGGGGTCGACCCCCTCTCGCGGCGCGAGCTCTGGCGGCTGGTCTACGCGCTCGTCGATCAGGGGATCGGGGTGGTCTGGAGCACCGCCTATCTCGACGAGGCCGAGCGCTGCGCCTCGGTGCTGCTGTTGAGTGGCGGCAAGGCGCTGTACCAGGGGCCGCCCCAAGCGCTGACCCGACGCCTCGAGGGGCGGACCTTCCTGGTGCGTAACATGAGCGGTGAGCGACGCGCCGTGCTGACGCGCGCCCTGGAAAGGCCCGACGTGATCGACGGCGTCATCCAGGGGCGCAGCGTTCGGCTGGTGGTCGGCCAGGATGGCGTGGCTCCAACACCGGCCAGCCTCGATGCCGGGTCCGAGGCGGTGATGACAACGGTGCCCCCGCGCTTCGAGGACGCCTTCATGGATCTGCTCGGCGGGGGCCCGCGAGGCCGGTCACCTTTCGCGGAGGGCGGCCCGTCCCGCGAGCAACCGGTCGACAGCGTCGTCGAGGCCGAGGGGCTGACCCGCCGTTTCGGAGCCTTCACCGCCGTCGACGGGATCCGCTTGCGGGTCGGGCGGGGCGAGATCTTCGGGCTGATCGGCCCCAATGGCGCCGGCAAGTCGACGACCTTCAAGATGCTCTGCGGGTTGTTGCACCCGACGTCCGGCACGGCCCGGGTGGTGGGGCTCGATCTCGCCAAGGCCCCGAGTCAGGCACGCGCGCGGCTCGGCTACATGGCGCAGCAGTTCTCGCTCTATGGCGACCTGAGCGTAGGCCAGAACCTGAACTTCTTCGCGGGCATCTACGGGCTCGGCGGCCGCCGGCGACGCAACGCCCTGGAACGCATGGTCGACATCTTCGCCCTCGGCCCCTATCTCGGCGTCAATGCCGGCACCCTGCCGCTGGGCTTCAAGCAACGGCTGGCGCTCGCGTGCGCGGTGATGCACGCCCCCGACGTGCTGTTTCTCGACGAACCCACGTCCGGGGTCGACCCTCGCACCCGGCGAGAGTTCTGGTCGCATATCAATGCCATGGTGGCGAACGGTATGACCATCATGGTCACCACCCACTTCCTCGACGAGGCGGAGTACTGCGACCGCATGGCCTTGGTCTATCGCGGTCGTCTCATCGCCACCGGCGCGCCGGACGATCTGAAGGAGCGAGTTCGCTGTGCGGGCCGGCCCGAGCCGACCCTCGAGGATGCCTTCATCGCCCTGGTCGAAGCCGACGACCGCAGGAGCGCGGCATGAACGCGGACGCCTCGCCGGGCAGGCAGAAGCTTCGCCGGGTCCTCGGCCTGGTGCGCAAGGAGACCCGCCAGGCCTTACGCGACCCGAGCAGTATCCTGGTCGCCGCCGTCTTACCGCTGATCCTGCTGTTCCTGTTCGGTTACGGCGTCACCTTCGACCCACGCTTCTTCACGATCGGTCTGGTGGACGAACAACCGACGCCCGAGAGCGGTAGCTTCACCGCGGCGCTCTCCCATTCACCCTATTTCCGGATTGAATCCGCTCGCGATCGCCGCCACTTCGAGGCGGATCTCGTCGCCGGCGATATTCACGGTATCGTCGTGCTGCCGACCGATTTCGCCGAGCGGGCTTACCGTGGTGAAAGCGCGCCGATTCAGGTCATCGTCGATGGCAGCGATCCCAATACCGCCGATCTGGTGGACAATTATCTGGAGCTGCTGTGGGCGAACTGGCTCGAGCAGGAGTCGATCGACCGGGCTCGTCCCCTAGCGCCCGGAGCCGTCGAGCTCCGATCGCAGGTCTGGTTCAATCCGGAGCTCTCGAGCCGCCACTACCTGGTGCCCGGTGCCATCGCCATCGTTCTCACCCTGATCGGTGCGCTGCTGACGGCGCTGGTCGTCGCTCGCGAGTGGGAGCGGGGCACCATGGAGGCCCTGCTCGCCACCCCCATCGGGATCCTCGAGCTCCTGGCCGGCAAGCTGGTGCCCTACTTCCTGCTCGGCATGGGCTCCATGGCGCTGTCGGTCGCCACCGCCGTCTTCCTGTTCGGCGTGCCCTTCCGCGGCTCCTTCGCACTGCTGGCGCTGGCCTCGGCGCTCTTCCTGTGGGCCGCCCTGGGCCAGGGGCTCTTGATCTCGACGGTGACCCGCAATCAGCTGGTCGCAGCGCAGATCTCCATTCTGTCGGCCTTCCTACCGGCCTTCTATTTCTCGAACTTCGTCTTCGAAATCGACAGCATGCTTTGGGCCCTGCAGCTCATCAGCTATGCGGTGCCCGCCCGCTACTTCGTCTCGACCCTGCAGACCCTATTCCTCGTCGGCGACGTCAGCAGCGTGCTCCTGCCCGACCTGCTGGGGCTCAAGGCGATCGCCGTCGGCTTCTTCACCCTGACCGCCGTAAGCACGCGCAGGCGACTGGAATAGAACATGTGGCGACGCATTCTGGCATTGATCATCAAGGAGCTGCTGGCCAGCGCCCGCGACCGGCAGACGCGCTGGGTGGTGCTGTTCTCGCCACCATTCCTGCTGCTGGTCTACGCCTTCGCCATCACCCAGGAAGTCACGAACGTCTCGATCGCGGTCCTCGATCAGGACAGGGGACGGGAAGCCCGCGAGCTCGTCAGTCGCTTCGCAGGGGGCGAGACCTTCACGCGCATTCGCTATCTGAAAGGCGTGGCCGAGATCGCGCCGGCGCTCGAGACCCAGGAGGTGAGCATGGTGCTTCACCTCGGACCGGACTTCTCACATCGGATCGCCGCCGGGGAGCGCGCCCAGGTCCAGCTGCTGCTCGACGGGCGGCGCACCAACGCGGCGCAGATCCTGCTGGGCTATGTCACGCGTATCGTCGCGCAGTTCAACGAGACACTGAGCGAAGGCAGCTCGCGCCCGCCGACCGTGGTGATCACACGAGCCTGGTTCAACCCCAACGTCGAGCCACTGTGGTCGGCCGTCCCCGCCCTCTTCGCGGTCCTGACCGCAGTGGTCGGCTTCATGGTCTCGGCACTGGCCGTCGCCCGCGAGCGGGAGCTCGGCACCTTCGAGCAGCTGCTGGTCTCGCCGCTCCAGTCGGTCGAGATCCTCGTCGGCAAGACACTACCGGCGCTGCTCATCGCGCTTGCCAGCGCCAGCGCCATGCTGGCACTCGGCGGGATCGTGCTCGAGGTGCCGTTGAGGGGCTCGCTTATCGGGCTATACGCCGCCATGACCGTGTATCTCGCCGCCATCATCGGCATCGGGCTGTTCATTTCCTCGCTGGCCTCGACCCAGCAGCAGGCCGTCATCGGGCTGTTGCTCTACATGGTGCCGGCGGTGCTGCTGTCCGGCTATGCGACCCCGGTGGAGAACATGCCCGACTGGCTGCAGTGGCTCGCCGCCACCAACCCGATCACTCACTTCATCATCATCTGCAAGGGCATATTCCTGAGGGCCGTGCCCGCGGAGGTCATCCTCCGTCATACCTGGCCGATGGCGCTGATCGCGACCACCACGCTCGCGGCCGGCACCTGGCTGTTCCGGCGACGTGTCGCCTGACTGTGATCTATCAACGCGTTCGCGAACAGCCGGCTCACCGTCCTCCTTCCAACGAAGCCTGCCTCTGAGCCGGCGTCGCTGGGCAAGCAAGCCGCATAGGCCAGCCTCGGACTCCATCCGCCCCTGGGCACTCAAACGCCAAGAGGTGTCGAACCGGCAGCTACAGCTTGAGAAGGAGTCCGTTCCGACTTGACCAGAACTTGCCGCAGCGTCCGAATCCCCGAGTAAACACCCGTTGGTGCGTGCACACTCGGCCAGGCTCTTGGCAAAAAGCTGATGTATTTCATCCTCGGCGAAGTCTATACGCACTGACAGGGATGCACGGCCTGGCGTTCCCGACCCCGCGACATCTCGCGGGTCAGCCAGAAGCCGGCGCCGAGCAGCAAGGCGCCGCCATAGATCATGCCACGGCCCGGCACCTCCGCGAAGATCAGGAAACCCAGGCTCGAGGCCACCACCGGCGAGACGATGATATCGACCAGGGCATAGACATTGGCATTGAGCGACTTCAAGACGATGGAGATGCCGAAATAGGCGAAGCCCGTGGACACGATGCCCAGGCTTGCGGCCCAGAGCATCACCGGCAGTTCCACGCCAAGCGCCGGATAGGCGATCGTCGTCGCCAACTGGCCGGGACCGGTGATCAACAGGAACGGCGAGAGCGCCAGCGCTGCGACCAGCAGCGACCAGGCGATGTCATTCCCGGTCTCGGTCTTGCCCTCGTAGCGCATGTAGGTGACCATCGCGGCATAGATCGCCCCGGTGGCCAGCGCCACGAAGTTGCCCAGCATATGGCCGCCGCCGAGCGGATTGGCCAGCGCAATGCCGACCAGGGCGACGGCGAAGATCAGGACATAGCTCCTGCGCGCCTTTTCACCCAAGAATAGCGCCGAAAAGATGAACACGAAGAATGGCGCGATGCTCCAGAAGATCACCGCATTGGCGATCGGCACCAGCGACATGGCGAAATTGAAGACGCCGCCCTGAGCGGCGATCAGTACGCCGATGATGGCGGTGTCCTTGACGTTGCCCTTGGGAAACCGCGGCCGTTGCCGAGTAGCAAGAGCCCGCGCCAAGAACAGGAAAGCGGCCGCGAAGGCCATGGCATAGAAGGTCAACTTCTGGATCGGAATCCGCCCATCGGTGAGCTTTACGAACACGCCGATGGTCGCCTCGGAGACCGTGATCAACGCAAGCAGAAGGAGGGTATTCATACCTGGCTTCCCTTGCTCCCCAGACGCGTGATATCGATCGCTTCGGCACCGGACTCGTCGAGACAGGCGGTCTCCACCTGCAGTGTGGCGAAGAAAAAGCCGTAATGATCCTTGAGCATGCTATAGGCGGCTTTGAGCACGGCCTGTGGATCGGTGTCATCGGAGATTCGCAGGTGCGGAGAATACGTAACGGCCGCTGGTCAATGCCCAGGCGTGGACGTGATGGGCATTTTCCACGCCGTCAAGCGCTACCAGTGCTTCCGTCACCTCAGCTAGGTGTCGGGTCCCGCGTGATTGATAACACGTTTCTTGAATAGCGCCGGCCGCTTCGTCTGCCAGTCTTTCATCGCTGAGATGGGCGGCTGATGACCCAGTGCCTTTTGCGGGATGTGGTGATTGTAAAGCCAGCAGTAGCGTTTCAGCGTCTGTTCCAGATCTTCACCGGACTCATACCTTCGGGTCGCCAGTACATCGCTGATGCGGCCGTTGAAGCGCTCGACCATACCATTGGTTTGTGGTCGCCCTGGCTTGATGAGTCGATGTTGGATGCCATGTGCTTGGCATTCCCGATCGAAGGGGTGACGACCACTCGGTTGCCGTTCTCCCGCGCGTGTGAAGCGATCGGTGAATGATTTCCCATAGTACCTACGGAACAATCTGGTTAGCGGCAGCCATCGTGGCCTAAGAGATCCTTGTGTGACCCACATCATCACAAGGAGACCGACGATGGCTGCCTCCACTCAGCTTATGCCAGACACCGTGTGTGTCGCGATCGATATTGCCAAGCGTTACCACGATGTACTGGTTCGCTGGCCCGATGGTCGCGAAAAGGTGCTTAAAATGCCCAACACACGCGCTGGGCACGACGACCTGATTCACTTCTTGCAACAGCAGCACGCCCCTGTGCTGGCCGTGCTGGAGCCCACAGCGGACTTTCATCGGCCTCTTGCCTACCGGTTGGCTCAGGCAGGGATATCGGTGCACCTCGCCTCATCCTTGGCAGCTGCTCGGGTTCGAGAGGCCTTGTATACCTCGTGGGACAAACATGACCGGAAGGATGCACGTGTTCTGATGTATCTGCTGACCCAGGGCATGACACATCCCTTTCACGATCCTCTCCGTGAAGGTTACTTCGACCTCCAGGAGATCTCGAACACCTATCAGCAGATCGCTCGAGCCCGAACACGCTGCCAGCATAGCCTGGTCAACCACTACTTGGCGCTGTACTTCCCGGAGATGGAGCGCTACCTCAGCAGGTCACGGGCCCACTGGTTCTGTCATTTCCTGCTGGCGTTTCCCACACCGGCCAGTATCACCGCGTTAGCCCGCGAGTCGTTTGTCGAAGCCGCCTGGGAGAGCGTAGGGCGCAAGGTAGCCAAGCAGCAGTTTCTGGAAGGCATCTACGAAGCAGCTCAGACCAGCATGGGCCTGCCGGTCGTGCCGGATTCTCCGGCGGTGCGCACTTTTCAGCTTCAGGTGAAGCAGTACCTCTCACTGACAGAGCAACGTCAGGCCTTGGAGGCGATGGCAACGACGTGCATGAGAGATAACAAGGACTTCGCTCGCCTTCAGACACTTCCCGGCGTGGGGCCAATCATTGCCTTGATGATTCTGGCGGAGAGCGGGGACCTGCGGCGTTTCTCGCACCATCGACAGTACTTGAAGTTTTGTGGTTTCAACCTCGCCGCGTCACAGAGCGGCAACACGTGCAGTCGCTACCGATTGGCCAAGCGAGGTAATGCCCGGCTGCGCTATGCCTACTGGCTCGCAGCCACGGTTGCCGTACGGATGCGAGACAACAGCTTCCATACCAAATTCGATCGCTACGTCGGCAAGGACCCGACCGATGGCGATCTCAAACGAAAAGGGCTGACGGCCGTGGCGGTGAAGATGGCACGGGTGGCTCATGCCCTGATCAAGCATGATGTCGACTATCGCGGCTATCATGAGTACTGCATTCCTGGCGGCGGGACTTCTTTACCAAGCCGTAGGGCCGCAAGGACCCCGTAGATAATGGTTGAGCCCGCCCGCCAGGATGTTATGAGCCTCTGTTAAGCCCAGTCGAGCCGACCTCCTTGGTTCGGACTCCTGTCACTATGGTGAGCCGCTGAATCCGGATATGGCGGGCTGCCAGGAATGATTGGCCTTGCTGATGTCTGAGCTATGCTGACATCGGCAAGGATCTTTTTGTCCATGATGGCACGGCAACCGCAGGTAGCCCGTTGTCGGTCAGGACCTTCTCGACCTTGAACGGCGCTTTCTCAACCAAGCGCTTCATGAAGGATCGAGCATCCTCGGCAGACTGGCTGCGTCGCACCTCCAGGTACACCCAGCGGGTCGCACGGTCGATGGCCACGTACAGGTACCGCTTCTGCTGCTCGTCGGGCATCTGCGGCAGGTGCTTGATATCGACATGCACGAAGCCAGGGTCATAGGCCCGGAATCGCTGATGTGTTGGTTGCTCGCGATCACCCGCGTCCTGTCGGGCCAGCTCCGCCAAGGTCGGAACTTCGCGTCGCTTCAACATGCGGTGCAGGCCTGACCGGGACAGCCGGGGGTTCAGGAACTCACGAGCGACCACCAGCAAGTCATCCAAGCCGAGACGGAGGAATTCCCTTGCGGCGATCAATACGGCTTCCTGCTCAGAGGTCAGCGTCGCCAGCAGGTTGTGCCGGGTATGCGAGCGATCTTGCACATCATCCCGATACCGCCAGCGGCGAATGGTCGCGTCGGCGACGCCGTACTGGCGCGCCAGCTCGCTGTCGCTGATGCTGGAAGGCGCTGCCTGGATCTCGGCGCGAATCTTCGGTGTGGTGGTCGCCTGTTTATGTAGCTTGATGTCCATATCCCTGCTCCCGGATGAGCTGCTGAAGAAGCTCCTTGGCGGCCAGCAAAGGATAACTCCTATAGCTCATCTGATCATCCGGGACCCTACAGCTAGGCGAATCTCGGCGGGCGTGCCTTCCATCAGCAAATGGGTGGCATCGCGCAGGATACCCCAGCTCGCCCACAAGAGTACGAAGCCGAAGGCCATGCCAAGCAGCGGGTCGATCAGCAAGAACCCAGTGAATCGAATCACCAGCGCGGTGACGATGATGAGCAGGCTGCCGACGAAAGTCTGGATGATGTGCCACAACGCGCCTTTGACGTTCAGGTCACTGCGGCTTTGTTTCCAGATCAGGCCCAGCGAGATGATCTCGGTAAGCAGACCGCCGGCCGCTGCCCACAGCATGGGTGATGTGGGCAGATCAATGGGGGCGGTCATGCGCATGCCGGCCATCACGATCACGATCAGCGCCATACCCAGCAAAAAGCCGCCGTTGACCAGTGCACCCACGATCTCGGCGCGATACCAGCCGAAGCTTCGATCCTCATCGGCCGGTCGGCGGGCGAGCCGGGCGGCGATGATGGCCACCAGCACGCCACCCACCGCCGAGAAAGTGTGGAAGGCGTCCGAGATCACCGCGACCGAGCCGGTCCACAGGCCGATGCCCATCTCGATGAAGAAGTAGATCCCCGTCAGCCAGGCCGAAATCGCCATGCCGGGTCCACTGGAAGGCATGTGCCCCGCATGGCCGTGGCCGCCGTGACCGTGATTCATAAGTCCCCCTTTCTCCGTTTCAGTACGTGCTGTTCGGTCTTGGACGTCGTTTTGAGCGATCACGTCCGGGCTCCTGCATGGCCAGGGGCTCATTCATGACGCCCTCCCCTGGCCAGTGTTGTCACGTCCCCTTTTCGATTCGCCACTTGATTGGGTCACCGACTGTTACGAACGGCTCGAGGGCAACCTCGTCAATGAGGCGAATATTCCACAACGCTAATAAGGACAACAACGTCGGTGCCGCCCCGAGGTAGTCAGCCCAAAATGAACTTGATGCGGGTCAAGGGAAAAGGGCTGCCCCTGGGCTATGGTGAAGTGGCGTAGCTTTCTTCTGGAGCCTTGCCGCATGGTCAGGCGCGTCCTTCCTCCCAAGCGTTTCACGCTACCCACTGCCACTTGGCGTCGCCATGGGATGTCCGTCCTGCTGGGTATAGTCCTGCTCCTCTTCAGTGCCGTCGTCACCGGCCAGCCGCCCTTCTCCACCACGTCCCTCCATGTCAGCGCCATGTCTCCGTCGGATACAGCTGAGCATGGCAGGTTTGTTGACAAGGCATACCCCACCGGGCCGGACTGCCACCATGACCATGCGGCTCGCTCCGTCGGCAACGCCCTAGTGCGTACGGATCTCAAGTTCGATCCCCTTCCCATGAACATAGACGCCCAGGCCATGTCCCCCTGGGTTGTCGTAACCAGTGGCAAACCGCGAACTCTCCCCGAGCCATCACCAGTTCCGATCTATCTTCTGACCCAGCGACTGCGGTCCTGAGCCGAACACACATCCGCACAGACGTATCCAGATTCGGTCAAGACAATCCCTGGATAGGCAAACGCCCACCAGGTAAGGAGGAGAGCATGAACATTCGCAAGCGCATCCTAGCCCTTGGCTTGGCCATGGCCCTCGGAAGCGGCAGTGTCGACCTCGCCCTCGCCCAGGATATGCCCAGCGGGATGATGGGCGGATCGGGCATGGGCCCCGGCATGATGAGCGGCCCAGGCACAGGTATGGGGCCCGGTATGATGATTGGCCCTGGAACAGGGATGGGCCCCGACATCATGGGTGGCTCGGGCACAGGAATGTGGCCCGGCATCATGGGGGGCTCAGGCATGGGCATGGGACCCGGCATGATGGGTGGCCCAGGCATGGGCATGGGACCCGGCATGATGGGTGGCCCAGGCATGGGCATGGGACCCGGCATGATGGGTGGCACAGGCATGGGCATGGGACCCGGCATGATGGGTGGCCCAGGCATGGGCATGGGGCCCGGCATGATGGGTGGCCCAGGCATGGGCATGGGACCCGGCATGATGGGTGGCCCGAGGTTCGATATGATGCAGGTGTTCGATTCCAAGCAGCGCAGCGATTTTCGCCAACTGAGGCATGAACACCGACTAACCCAATTCGAACGAATGGGTCGACTGATGAACCTGCGCGATGACCTCATGGCCGAGATGAATGATGAACGCCCCAACCCCGAGCAGGTAAAGGCTCTACATGGCCAAATGGCCGACCTGCAGGGCGAGATGGTGGCGGAGATGGTTCGGCTGCGTAATGCCATGCACGACTTGCTGACGGACGATCAGCGACAGCAACTCGAGGAGGACATGCCTCGTCGACAGCGTCAGTAAGGCTCTCTACGCACCAACAAGCTGGACAGCATGGTGACAGGAAGTTGACTCAGCTACCTGTCACCATGCCCCATGGAGACTCCCACGCGGCCAATGCCTCATGAAATGAACTGAAGGTTACTCATATGGGAAAGACTCTCTGATTCAGTATCGTATGTATGACCTTCAAGCGCCTAAAGGTCTTGGGGCGCCCCCATGAGCTATGGTGACTTCTGGTGTATGGGAGGAGGTAGGAAGGGTGGCGTATCCTGTTGATTGATCTCGCCAGATCACAATCAACACGGAATGGATACGCCATGACCGATTCTACCCTCCGAGCTCTTTCACAACCAGAACCCCAGGCCACTGACCCGCTGCACGAGCTGCTGCGCCAAGGTGCCCGTGACCTGATCGCCAAGGCCATCGAGGCCGAGTTGACCACCTTCCTGGCGCAGTATGCCGATCAGCGGCTCGACGATGGGCGCCAGGCTGTGGTCCGCAACGGCTACCTACCTGAGCGCACGGTCCAGACCGGGGTCGGGGATGTCAGCGTGCAGGTGCCCAAGGTGCGTGACCGCAGCGGGGGTGGCGCTCGCTTCAACAGCAGCCTGCTGCCGCCCTACCTGAAGCGAGCCCGCAGCATCGGGGAGCTGATCCCCTGGCTCTACCTGAAGGGGATTTCCACCGGCGACTACCAGGAGGCCCTGGCGGCGCTGCTGGGCGACCAGGCCAAGGGGCTGTCGGCCAACACGGTGTCACGACTCAAGAAGCAGTGGGAAGACGAGCATACCAAGTGGCGGAAGCGAGACCTGGCCGACCGGCGCTACGTCTACTGGTGGGCCGACGGTGTGCACAGCAACGTCCGCATGGATGACCGCCTGTGCCTGTTGGTCATCATCGGTGTCACCGAGCATGGTCGTAAGGAGCTGGTGGCCGTCGAGGACGGCTTCCGCGAGTCGGCGGCCAGTTGGGAGACCCTGCTGACGGGCCTGCGAGAACGTGGCCTGACCACGACCCCAAAACTGGCGGTGGGCGACGGTGCCATGGGGTTCTGGGCGGCGCTGAGCAAGATTTACCCGGAAACTGACCATCAGCGCTGCTGGGTCCACAAGACAGCTAACGTGCTGAACAAGCTGCCAAAGTCGGTACAACCCAAGGTCAAGGCCGACCTCCATGACATCTGGATGGCCGAGACCCGCGACCAGGCGCACCAGGCCTTCGATCGCACCCTGAAACGCTTCGAGGCCAAGTACCCCAAGGCCATGGCATGCCTGGCCAAGGATCGGGACGAGCTGCTGGCGTTCTACGACTACCCGGCAGAGCACTGGGTGCACATCCGCACCACCAACCCGATCGAATCGACCTTCGCCACGGTCAGGCTACGGAGCAAGCGGAGCCGGAACTGCGGCTCCCGGGCGACGACCCTGGCGATGGTTTTCAAGCTGCTTCAGAGCGCTCAGAAGCGCTGGAGGCGCATCAAGCACTTCCAGAAGCTGGAGCTGGTCGTCAGCAACGTCAAGTTCCAGGATGGAGAGCAGGTAACCGATCAATCAGACAGGAATGCGGCCTGATCGCCATCCACCAGAATTGACAATAACTGCGCCCCCATCAGCCATCGCATCAACGTGGTGGGAGCCGCGGACCCAGATGACAAGGGCATGAACAACTCCGTCAGGAGCACGGTCAACGACGTCATCATGCTGATCCTTCGGGCAGTCATGCTAGAAGGCTCATGCACCATGAAGTGCGGCTAGTCTCCTTCGGATTGGCAATGTCATTCGCTCTCCCTTATCACTGCCTGGAGTAGGGATATGGCCGAGATTCTGATCGGGATCACAACTTTCAGTGGTGTGGTGATGTTGTTGGTGGCAGCGTTACTCATCGCCAGGAAGTGGCTTGTCGCTGGGGGGCAAGTAAAGCTGTTCCTTAACGGAAATGCCTCGGCCCCCTTGAACATCGAGCCAGGCAGAACACTGCTGGATACCTTGGCTAGCCGAGATATCTATCTCCCGGCGGGCTGCGGTGGACGGGGACTTTGCGGCACTTGCAAAGTCTGCGTACGCGAGGGTGGCGGCTCCCCCCTACCAAGCGAGTTGTCATTGACCACACTATCCGAAAGACGTAGGGGGATCCGACTGGCTTGTCAAGTCAAGGTCAAGTCGGACATGACCATCGAGTTGCCGGAGGAACACCTAAACGCTCGAAAATGGCAATGTCAGGTTCTCTCCAGTCGTAGCGTGGCTACTTTTATCAAGGAGGTGGTGCTGGAACTTCCTGAAGGCGAATCGCTCCCCTTCCGCGCAGGTGGCTACGTCCTTGTTCAATGCCCACCTCATCAACTGAACTATGCGGATTTCCATATTGACCCGGAGTTTCATGCGTCCTGGAATGAGCTTGGCCTGTGGCAGTACTCCTCCTATGTGAAAGAAATGACGGAGCGAGCTTATTCCTTGGCCAACTATCCCTTAGAGAAAGGCATCTTGATGCTCAATGTGCGTATCGAGCCGCCCCCACTCTCCCATCCTAAGGCACCGCCGGGGATCGTCTCTTCCTACCTCTTCAGCCTAAAGGCCGGTGCTCCCTTGACGGTCAGTGGCCCCTTCGGAGAGTTCTTTGCCCGCGAGAGTGATGCGGAGATGGTGTTCATCGGCGGGGGCGCAGGGATGGCTCCGATGCGCTCTCATATCTTCGATCAGCTCGAACGCCTGCATTCCAGGCGACGGATCAGCTTCTGGTACGGAGCCAGAAGCCTTCAGGAAGCCTTCTATGTAAAGGACTTCAACCGCCTGGCGTCTGAACACGAGAACTTCCAGTGGACCTTGGCCCTATCGGCTCCCCAGCCGGAAGATGACTGGCAAGGGGCACATGGCTTTATCCACGAGGTGGTACGGGACCGATACCTGGCAAATCATTCTGCGCCTGAGGATATCGAGTACTACCTGTGCGGACCGCCTCCCATGATCGATGCCTGCGTGGAGATGTTGACGGACCTCGGCGTGGAGCCGGATAACATCCTGTTCGATAAGTTCGGCTGAATATCCATATGGGCAGGGTCCCGGCTAACCCACCGAGCCACAAGGCCCCTTCTTCGCCGAAACCCAAGAAGGTGTCATCCATTCGCTGGCCCGGCAGCACGAACGCATCGGGTAGGGGCCGGGGTCAGCCCCGGCGCTCTCCCACACCACCGTACGTACGGTTCCGTATACGGCGGTTCATGAAGAACGACTAAGTCCTCTTACCGTATCCAGTACCGAAATCAGGCCCAACTGCCCGAACCACTTGCGCGGCAGGGCCTGATTCATGTGCGAGGCACCGGCATTCCACCGTAAGCGAACGGGCAACACCGCTTGCCGGTAATCAGTCGGTGTGCTGCCAGTTGTGAGGCAGGAGTTCGCTGAGCTGGCTGGCCTTATGTGTCGGCAGCCGTTCCAGCACATCCTTCAGGTAGGCGTAGGGCTCATGGCCGTTCAGCTTGGCGCACTGGATCAGGCTCATGATGGTGGCGGCGCGCTGGCCGCTGCGCAGTGACCCGGCGAACAGCCAGTTGCTGCGGCCCAGCGTCCAGGGGCGAATCAGGTTCTCAACCCGGTTGTTGTCGATCGTCAGCCCGCCGTCGTCGAGGTAGCGTGTCAGCGCCACCCAACGCTTCAGGCTGTAGTCCAGCGCCTTGGCCGTCGCCGAGCCGTTCGGCACCTTCTCGCGGTGAGCCAGCATCCAGCGGTGCAGCGCGTCGGCGATGGGCCTCGCTCGTGTCTCTCGCAGTCGTTGGCGCTCTTCCGCGGTGAGCGTCTGTGCCTCGCGCTCCACCTGGTAGAGCTGGCCGATCAGCTCGATGGCCTGCTTGGCGATCTGGCTCTTGCCGGCCACATGCAGGTCGACGAACTTGCGACGCGCATGGGCCATGCAGCCGATCTCGGTGACGCCGTTGGCGAAGCTCTGCTTGTAGCCGCTGTAGTCGTCGCAGATCAGCTTGCCCCGCCAGTCGCCGAGGAAGTCACGGGCATGCTGCCCGCCGCGACTCTCGCTGAAGTCGTAGACCACCGCCTTCAACCCGGCGTAGGGCGTGGTGGCGTAGGCCCAGAGGTAGGCGCGGTGCGTCTTCTTCTTGCCCGGGGCCAGCATCGGCACCGGGGTCTCGTCGGCATGCAGCACCGGCTCGCTGAGCAGTAGGTCACGTAAGGCATCGATCAGCGGTTGGAGCCGCACGCCGCACAGTTATTGTCAATTCTGGTGGATGGCGATCAGGCCGCATTCCTGTCTGATTGATCGGTTACCTGCTCTCCATCCTGGAACTTGACGTTGCTGACGACCAGCTCCAGCTTCTGGAAGTGCTTGATGCGCCTCCAGCGCTTCTGAGCGCTCTGAAGCAGCTTGAAAACCATCGCCAGGGTCGTCGCCCGGGAGCCGCAGTTCCGGCTCCGCTTGCTCCGTAGCCTGACCGTGGCGAAGGTCGATTCGATCGGGTTGGTGGTGCGGATGTGCACCCAGTGCTCTGCCGGGTAGTCGTAGAACGCCAGCAGCTCGTCCCGATCCTTGGCCAGGCATGCCATGGCCTTGGGGTACTTGGCCTCGAAGCGTTTCAGGGTGCGATCGAAGGCCTGGTGCGCCTGGTCGCGGGTCTCGGCCATCCAGATGTCATGGAGGTCGGCCTTGACCTTGGGTTGTACCGACTTTGGCAGCTTGTTCAGCACGTTAGCTGTCTTGTGGACCCAGCAGCGCTGATGGTCAGTTTCCGGGTAAATCTTGCTCAGCGCCGCCCAGAACCCCATGGCACCGTCGCCCACCGCCAGTTTTGGGGTCGTGGTCAGGCCACGTTCTCGCAGGCCCGTCAGCAGGGTCTCCCAACTGGCCGCCGACTCGCGGAAGCCGTCCTCGACGGCCACCAGCTCCTTACGACCATGCTCGGTGACACCGATGATGACCAACAGGCACAGGCGGTCATCCATGCGGACGTTGCTGTGCACACCGTCGGCCCACCAGTAGACGTAGCGCCGGTCGGCCAGGTCTCGCTTCCGCCACTTGGTATGCTCGTCTTCCCACTGCTTCTTGAGTCGTGACACCGTGTTGGCCGACAGCCCCTTGGCCTGGTCGCCCAGCAGCGCCGCCAGGGCCTCCTGGTAGTCGCCGGTGGAAATCCCCTTCAGGTAGAGCCAGGGGATCAGCTCCCCGATGCTGCGGGCTCGCTTCAGGTAGGGCGGCAGCAGGCTGCTGTTGAAGCGAGCGCCACCCCCGCTGCGGTCACGCACCTTGGGCACCTGCACGCTGACATCCCCGACCCCGGTCTGGACCGTGCGCTCAGGTAGGTAGCCGTTGCGGACCACAGCCTGGCGCCCATCGTCGAGCCGCTGATCGGCATACTGCGCCAGGAAGGTGGTCAACTCGGCCTCGATGGCCTTGGCGATCAGGTCACGGGCACCTTGGCGCAGCAGCTCGTGCAGCGGGTCAGTGGCCTGGGGTTCTGGTTGTGAAAGAGCTCGGAGGGTAGAATCGGTCATGGCGTATCCATTCCGTGTTGATTGTGATCTGGCGAGATCAATCAACAGGATACGCCACCCTTCCTACCTCCTCCCATACACCAGAAGTCACCATAGCTCCACGCCGCAGACGCCGACCCATTCGGCGAGGGTGGAGCGCGGAATCGCCACGCCAGCCCGGGCGAAGATCTGCTCCTGACGATAGAGCGGCAGGTGGTCGGCATACTTGGCGATCAGCACCTGGGCCAACAGGCCGGCGGTGGGAATGCCCTTGTCGATGATCTGCGCCGGCATCGGCGCCTGGGTCAGCGTCTCGCACTGGTCGCAGACCCACTTGCCACGGATATGGCGCTCGACGTGGAACACGCCCGGCGTGTAGTCGAGCTTCTCGCTGATTTCCTCGCCGATCCGCCGCAGCTGACAACCACACGCGCAGAGATCATTCTCCGGATCATGGTGAATCTCGGTGCGCGGGAGTTCGGGCGGCAAGGGGGCGCGCTTGGGCGCCTTCTTGGGCGTCGGTGTCGCGGAGGCGAGCTTCAGGTCCTCCAGCTCGGTCTCGATGGCGGCGATGTCGGCATCCACCACCTCGTCCAGCAGGCTGATCTGCAGGACGTTGAGCTGCTCGCTGCGCTTGCCGAAGGCATGGCGCTTGAGCAGCGCCAGTTCGTAGCTCAGCTTCTGATTGACTTGCTCGGTATGCCGCAGCGTTTTCTGACTCTGCGCCAGTGCCTGTTCCTGCTGCTCGACCTGCGACATCAGGGTTGCCGCCAGGTGACGGAGTTGATCGGGAGTGAGCTGGGACAGATCGGGCGGCGTTTTCATCCGCCAAGTATGCCAGCCCGCCGGCGACAGCGGGATTAGCGCATCCGCGAATAGCCGGGCCGCCAAGTCTGTGCCGCTCATCACACGACCGAGATCACCCCGTCGGCACCGAGACGCTGCCAGGGCAGGCCTTGCACCAGCGCCGTCACCTGCTCGGAACACAGCGCGACGCGATCGCCGTGCCAGTTACCGGCCCAGTGGAACTTGCCCTGGTTCAAACGCCGGGCGCACAGCCAGACGCCCAGGCCATCGTGAACCAGCACCTTCATGCGGTTGCCGCGACGGTTGGCAAAGAGATAGGCACAGTGCGGGCGAGCCGCGCCGAACACCTTCACCACCCGAGCCAGCGTCGTATCCGGGCCGGCGCGCATGTCCAGCGGCTCGGTGGCCAGCCAGATCTCGTCGATACGGATCATCCCAGCAGCCCTTTCATCCACTGCGCGCACTGGGCCGCCTCGGCGACCGGCCAACGCACGGTGATCGTGCCATGCGCCGAGGGCACCTCGATCCGGATTGCCGCGGCGGAAGTGGGAGGCGTAGGGGAATCAGCCGTTGCTGCCGGGGCCGGAAGTGGCACGAACTCCGGCACGGTCGGCAGTTGGCTCTGGCGTTTGGCCTTGCGAATCCAGGTCTGGACGAGGTTGGTGTTGAGCCCGTGCTGCAGGGCGATCTGGGCAATCGAGGCGTCGCCCTGTAGGCAGGCCGCGACGATCTTGGCCTTGAACGACGGGGTATAGCGACGGCGACGACGGACCTCGCGTTCGGTGCTTGGGGATGTCATGAATAGGTGCCCATCTATTGTTACGTGGGCACCTACTGTCACCGGCCAAGGCCCTTCGCAGAAGGTGTGTTCAGCGACCGGTTACATTCCACCAGGGGCCTCGCCCGTTCCCCGCTGATTTCCGGGCACGTTGCGCATCCAGGCCCAGCGCCAGGAGTTTCCGGCGCCGAGCTCTCGGGCGTTTCCACTGTCGCCAGCTCACACAGCGCAGTCGACGGCGTATCCAGCCATCCAGCGCTTCCAGCGGGTGGAGTTATCCCGATTCCGTGGAAGTAAATACCGCGCGAAGGCGTCGCGCTCTAGGGAGTTTGCACCTGAGCCGGCTGCCCCTCACGAACCGACCGTTTGGCAAGAGGGTCATTCACCTGAACCGGCAACGTGAAGTGGCAGCTAATTCAGACGAGCCCACGGTGTTGGCGACGCGCCTCGCGACGATCGCGCAGTACGGCGCGGCAGATCAGCAGCAGCACGCCCAGGGTCAGGGCCGGCCAGATCAGTACATAGAAGGCGAAGAGTGTGGTCATGGTCGATCTCCGATGGGGGACGCCGGCGCACCGGCGCCACGTTGACAGGGGAATGGCTCAGCGCTGCGCTGCGAGAGATGCCGTGGCTGGATCACCGGCCGACTCGGTCGGTTCCGCGTCGGTGAGGTGATCGTCATAGTCACCGACCCGCTCGCGAATGCTGTCGAAGTCGAAGCGCTCCTGGCGACTGGCGAGGCTCATCACCACGCACACCAGGGTGCTGGTCCCGTAGGCGGTGAGGGACGCCAGCAGCACGGTGTAGTCGCGCAGGAAGTCCGTGGCGAAGGCCAGCATCGCCACGAACGCCAGCATACCGGCGATGAAGCCGGCCACCCGGCCGAGGAAGCCGAACACCATCAGCCCGATGATGATCCCCCCGCCGATGCTCGCCAGAGCCTCGAAGCCCAGGCCGATGAGGCCGGTCAGCGGCAGCCACTCGAAACGCGCCACGCAGAACGTCAGCATGGCGACGAGCACCGAGGTGGTGAAGGCGGCGTTGGTGACTCGGCTCCAGAAGCAGCTGGCGATCACCGGGAAGACGATGGCCCCCCATAGCGCGCCGACGAATACCAGCATCACCAGGATGTCCAGGGAAAAGCTGGCGAAGACGATGCCGACCGCGGTGGCGATGATCATGGTCAACCGGCCGACCAGCAGCATGCGCTGGGGATCGGCCCTGCCTCGGGCGATGTTCTTGCCATAGACGTCGGCCATCATGATCGCCGACAGCGCCGAGAGATCGGAGTCGGCGGTGGAAGACAGCGAGCCGATCACCAGGATGAAGAACAGCGCGATGAACAGCGGCGGCAGATAGCCCGACACCATCTGCGGGATCAGGTTGTTCATGTCGCCGTTCAGCGGCTCGATGCCCAGCGTCAGAGCCATCAGCCCGATCATGCCCAGGCCGATGACGATGGCGCCGTAGCCCACCGTGGCAGTGAGAAACGTCGGCTTGATGTGATCCTCGTTGACCGCGAAGAGGCGCTGGGAAATGGTCTGGTTGCCGATGGCATAGGCCAGCACGGCGACGAAGAAGGGCGCGCCCTGGTTGAGGATCGCATCGACGGAGAAGAAATCGGCCTGCTCCGCGGTCAGGTTGTCGAGCCCGGCGACCAGCTCAGTCGGGCCGCCCATGGCGAAGAAGACCGCGGGAATGATCACCACGGCGATGGCCATCAGCGCCACCAGCTGGGCGAAGTCGGTCAATACCGAGGCGCGGAAGCCCGACCACAGGGTGTAGAGCAGCACGCCGACCCCGGCGATGATCACCCCGGCCTGGAAGGAGAGCGGCGAGAGCACCGAGACCAGGGCGCCGGCCGCGGTAAAGTTGACCATCAGGCTGATGATGCTGCCGAGCACGTTGGAGATGGCCAGGATCAGCTGGCTGGAGGAACCGTGGCGGGCGTGGATCAGCTCGCCCAGGGTGTGGGCATTGGGGGCCAGCTGGCGAAAGCGCCGCCCGAACGGATAGATGAACAGGATCATCAGCGCGCCCCACAGCCCGTAGTGGATCGGGCCCGAGACACCGTAGGTGTAACCGGAGGTGGCGGCGGCGTAGAAGGAGGCGGCCCAGATCCAGGTGGCGGTCATGCTGGCCGCGCCGATGCCGAAACCGACGCGATGGTTGGAGACCATGAAGGCATCGGCATCCTCCTTCTTCTTGCGAATGCCGAGCGTCAGCAGGTAGGTGCCGCCATAGAAGGCGAGCATCAGCAGGATGACGGTCAGGGTCGAGAATTGATGGAGTGATGCGTTGTTCAAGGGCAATCCCTCGGTGGGTGGAAGGGACGCTTTCCACACACACGCCAGCCCTGCCGGCGTGTGTAGGTCGCGATGAAATGCTGCCGCGACGACACGGAGAACACGCACGAGGAGGCCATGCCGGGCGGCTGGAAAACCCGACCCCGGAGCGATGGGAAGCGCGTTGTCGCCGTCGTGACGGCAATGGCGGGAAACGTCGTGGGGTCGACGTCAGCCCTGGCAGGGGGGAAGCGGTGGCGGGCGGCGTGGCATGCAGCGGCCCTGATCGGTGTAATGGGGCGACATGAGTTTCCTCTCTATCGATGACATCAGCAAAGCACATGCGAACTGGCTGATGAGCGTCATCGGGGTAGCGAAACCAGCGTATCCCGTTGCGGGATGAAGGCGGGCCTGAATGGCATGAGCCAATGACCCGGGCGACGTACCCTAATGCTTTGCCGGCAAGATGTCCAACTGGAGGCAAACGCGCCGCCTTCTGCATCGAGCCAGGACACATCACCCTGAAACGATGAGCCGATGCCGACGAGCCACGGCCACCGTGGTGTTACCCCTGAAGATATCTGTGACCACCGAGTCTGGCAGCGGGAGCTCCATGACTTGATGCGTCTGTCGTGACGCACCCGGTTCTCCAGTTGGCCGGGGGATAGCCTATACGGCTCAGAAGCGCTTCGCTTCACGGCCCGGGAAACCTGATCACCCCAATACCTCGTCGACCAGGCCAATCAGGTTGTGGAGTGCCGGCGCATCACTCGCCGAGCGCCAGGCCATCCAGAGCGGCATATCACAGGTATCGAGCTCCGGCAGGTGCATGAACCGGATACCGGGCATGGGGTGAGCGCTGCTGGCCGCGGGCACGATGGCGATCCCCAGTCCTGCCGCCACCATGCTCAGGATGGTGATGTTATCCGCTCCGTATTGGACGACACGGGGTGAGAAATCCAGACGCTCGAAGTGAGCCAGCATCCGGTCGTAGTAGACCGGTGAGGCACTGCGGAACCCCCAGACGAAATCGGCATCCTCCAGCTCCTCCAGGCTCGACGGTGGCCTGCATGCCCAGGGCGAGCTTTCCGGCACCGCCAGGATCAGGTGGTCATTCTGCAGCAGACGCGTTGCCAATCCTGGAGAATCGGGACCATCGAGATAGAGGATGCCGGCATCCAGCGTGCCTTCCCTGAGCCGGTCCAGCTGGGGGCCCGACAGTAGCGGAAAGACCTCGAAGGCGACCCCGGGGTAACGGGTCCGGTAGCTCCCCATCAACTGGGCCACTTCGGGCACCCAGAGATGGGTCACGGTGATGCCGAGGCTCAGCTTGCCACTCAGGCCGCTGCCCAGCGCCGTCAGGCGCGCCTTGAGTTGCACCCGTTCATCAAGCAGAGAGAGGGCCTCGTCATAGAGGGCGCGACCCGCCACCGTGAGCCTGACGCCTCGGGCGTGGCGCTCGAAGAGTCGCGTGCCCACGTCGTCTTCCAGCAGCCGCATCTGCCGCGTGAGCGCCGGCTGGGCGACGTGTACACGCCGGCTGGCCGCGGAAATGGAGCCGGTCTCCACCACCGCCACGAAGTACTCAAGCTGTCGAAATTCCATCAGGGCACCGATACCGCCGCAGGCTACGAGGACGCCCAGTATCGACGATGGAGTAGCGCATTACCATGCCGAAAAGGCATGGGTGCCATCCAAAACCTATATTTTCGGTATCAATTGACCTGCCCCATAGTGAGGTGACAACCCATAACAAGACTCGCCCTGGGCGAGCTGGACGACTCCCATGAGCAAGACTTACCACCTCCTCACGGGGCTGCATTTCCTGGTATGCACCCTGGCCATGATCTGGCCCGGCGCCCTGATCGCCAACCGCCTCGAGCCCACCGTGCTGGGCCTGCCCTTCCTGTTCTTCTGGTACGCCCTTTGGATGCTGGTGCTCTTCGCCGGCATGTGGGTCGCCTTCGTCGTCCGTCACGGAGGTAACCGCCATGAGTGATTCCGTGATTATCGTCGGCATTACGCTGGTCTACCTGGCAATGGTGCTGGTGGTGGGCCTGCGCGCTCGTGGCCAGTCGAGCTCCAGCCTGGAAGGCTATGTGGCCGGCGGCCGCCACGTGGGCGTGGTGATCCTGTTCTTCATCCTCGGCGCCGAGATCTTCTCCGCCTTCGCCTTCCTCGGCACCCCCGGATGGGCCTATAAGCACGGCGCGCCAGCCTTCTATATCCTCGCCTACCTGTCGCTGGTGCCGATCACCATCTGGGCCCTGGGCCCGCGGGTGGCGAAGCTGGGCCGCGAGCGGGGCTACCTGACCCAGGGCGACATGATCGCCGATCACTACCGGAGCAAACCGCTCGGCATTCTGGCCGGCCTCATCGGCGTAGTGGCCCTGGTGCCCTACCTGACCATACAGATCGCCGGTGCCGGCCTGCTGTTCCAGGCCGCGACCGACGGCATGGTGCCCTTCTGGCTGGGCGGCCTGCTGGCCTTCGTGGTGGTGGCCGCCTATGTGTTCTGCAGCGGCCTGAGCGGCATCGGCTGGACCAACCTGGTGCAGGGCGTGATGATGATCGCCATCGCCTGGTTCCTGGGGCTCGCCATCTCCGAACGCCTCTATGGCGGCGTGGGCGAGATGTTCGCCCAGCTTCAGCAGCAGGCACCGGAGTATCTGACCATGCCCGGGGCGACCGGCATGGGCTGGGGCTACTTCAGCACCGCGGTGCTGGTCAGTGCCTTCGGCGGCGCCATGTGGCCCCACCTGTTCATGAAGTTCTACTCCGCGGACAGCGGCAAGACCCTGCGCAAGGTCAGCGTCTTCTACCCCCTCTACGCCTACCTGCTGGTGCCGCTGCTGTTCATCGGCTTCGCCGGCATCCTGGCCTTCGCCGACTCGCCCCTGGCGCGTGCCGACACCGTGCTGCTGAAGATGGTGATGGACGTGGCCAACTTCTCGCCCTGGGTGATCGGCCTGATGCTCTCCGGCGCCCTGGCGGCGGCCATGTCCACCGGGGCCAACCTGGCGCATACCGCGGCCATCGTGCTGGTGCGCGACGTCATGGGCCCCACCGTGATGAAGAACGCCAGCGAGAAGACAACGGTGAACGTGACACGCTGGAGCGTGCTGGGGCTGTCGCTGGCGGCGTATCTGATCGCGCTGCTCAACCCCGGCTCCCTGGTGATGATCCTGCTCACCGCCTACGGGGTGATCATTCAGCTGTTCCCGATGGTGATCGGTGCGCTGTTCATGCCTCAGCTGCGCCGCGCCAGCGTGATGGCGGGGGCGCTGATCGGCAGCCTGACCTTCCTGCTGATGGAGTTCGTGTGGAGCTCACCGCTGGGCTGGCACGCCGGCGTCTGGGCCATGCTGCTCAACGTGGTGGCGGTCGCCGTCTGGCAGCGCCTGAGCCATGCCTCGCACAACGACCATCGCGTGCCCGACACCTCGAGCCACTGAACCGCCATGGAGACCACGATGACGACACCAACCGACATGTCGGATCTCAAGGGCGCCATCGGCGCCCAGGTGGAGGCGACCCTCGAGGAGGTTCAGGCGCTCTACCGCCAGATTCACCAGCATCCCGAGCTGCCCTTCGAGGAGCACGAGACCAGCCAGCGACTCGCCACGGCCCTGGAGACACTGGGCTATGAGGTGACCCGCGGCGTGGGCGGCACCGGTGTGGTGGCCCTGCTGCATAACGGCGAGGGCCCCACGGTGATGCTGCGCGGTGACATGGATGCCCTGCCCATCAAGGAGGACACGGGCGTGGACTTCGCCAGCACACGGACGGTCGAGAGCGAAGGCGGCTCGGTCCCCGTGATGCATGCCTGTGGTCACGACCTGCACAGCAGCTGCGTGGTGGGGGCCGCCGCGGTGATGGCAGGGCTCAAGGAGCACTGGTCCGGCACCCTGATGCTGGTCTGCCAGCCCGCCGAGGAGATCTTCGGCGGGGCCAAGGCCATGCTGGACGATGGCCTCTTTGACCGCTTCGCCCGGCCGGACGTGATCCTCGGCCAGCACAACATGCCGGCGCTGGCCGGCACCATCGGCCATCGCGCCGGCAGCACCATGGCCGCCTGCACCAACCTGGCGGTGACGATCCATGGCGCCGGCGGTCATGGCTCCATGCCCGCCCAAGCCGTGGACCCGGTGGTGATCGCCGCCCACGTGGTCACCCGCCTGCAGACCATCGTCTCCCGCGAGGTGCCGCCGGAGCAGACCGTGGTCGTGACCGTCGGCAAGCTGCACGCCGGCACCCAGGCCAACATCATTCCCCATACGGCAGCACTCGAGATCAATATCCGCAGCTTCGACAATAGCCTTCACCGGCAGGTGGTGGAGGCCATCGAGCGCATCGTGCGGGCCGAGTGCGAGGCCGGCCGCTCTCCGAAACCACCGGAGTTCCGTGTACTCAACGAGACCATCGCCCTCGACAATGACCCGGCGGCGGTGGCGCGAGTCCGCCGCGCCCATGGCGACCATTTCGGCGAGGCCAATCTCTACGACATGCCCCGCCTGAACGGCAGCGAGGACTTCCCCTTCTTCGGCAACGCCGAGGCGGGTGGCTTCGGTGGCGAGGATATTCCCTACGTCTACTGGTTCATCGGATCGACCCTCGAGGAGCGCTGGGAGGCCACCCCGGGCAAGAGCGTCTCCGAGAAGATGCGCCACCTCGAGATGCCGCACTCGCCCTACTACTTCCCCGGCAACTCCGTGACCCTGCGCACCGGCATCGAGGCCATGGCGGCCGGGGCGCTCGCCTACCTGATCTGACGTCGCTTTCGCCCTCTGCATCGCTCGCGGTCCTCCCCCAGGGGGAGGACCGCCAACGTGCGCCCACGGGAAATGCCGACACGATCAAGCCTTGAGAGCTCGAACTTTCACCTTGCGTGGGCTCGATCAAGGAAACATCATCGTCGATGGTATTGCTGACCCGAATGCTCTCCGCCGAGTGGGTGAGCGTGTCGCCTGATATATGATACTCCAGCTGGCGGATCGTCTTACGGTCGGTCAGGTAAGGGGCGAGCGAAGATCACAGGAAATGCGAGAGCGCGGAGAGGAAAGCAGGCCAGAGGCATCTTACATCCTAGAAGGAGCTATGGAAGCCAGGCACTAGGTGGGGATCAAAGTGTGGGTTAAATAAGAACAGATAAAGAAAAAGCCGCTGATCTCAGCGGCTTTTTCGATATTATGTGGCGGAGGGGGAGTCCGCCTACTTATAATACAGGCAAGTCCAACCCAATCCATTTACTCATTGTTTTAACTATATTTTTTTGACATTTCCGTCCAAGAGAATCCAAAGCTGTATCGTCGATTGCAGAATCTAAGTATGGGCTGGAGTATGGGCTAGGTTATGGTACGCTGATCCCTCCGACAACAAGGAGGCAGGAGGCGGCCATGGGCAAGCTCACCACACGCGGGGTGCAAAAGCTGGTCAGGGAGGCCAAGCCCGGATTGACCAACGATGGCGAAGGCTTGTACCTCAAGATCGGCAAGAAAGGGGGAGCAAGCTGGATCTATCGGTTCCGGCGCAATGGCAAGCTTCGCGACATGGGCCTTGGTAGCTATTCGGACGTCAGCCTTGCTGAGGCGCGTGATCGTGCCGGCAAGAACCGTAGCCTGGTCAAGGAGGGCCTTGACCCTCTTGAGGCAAAGGTAGAGGAAGAGCAAGCAGACGAGACGACTCCTACCTTCACCAGCTGTGCCGCTCGCTACATAAAATCTCACCGCCGTAGCTGGCGGAACGCCAAGCACGCGCGGCAGTGGGTCAGCACGCTCAAGGCGTATGCCCGACCGGTGATCGGTTCCATGCCGGTCGATGAGGTCACCACCCAGGACGTCCTGAAGATCCTGTCGCCGATCTGGACCAACAAGACCGAAACGGCCAAGCGCGTTCAAGGCCGCATTGAGAACGTTCTCGACTACGCCGCAGCGCACAGCTACCGGGACCCCGTAAACCCTGCCCGCTGGCGTGGTCACCTCGACAAGCTGCTGGCCAAGCCGGCAAGGGTAAAAAAGGTGACTCACCACCCTGCCATGCCCTACGACGATGTCGCTGCCTTCATGGCCGAGCTTCAGGGCTATACCAGCCTCTCCTCCAAGGCACTGCAGTTCCTGATCTTCACAGCTACGCGCACTTCAGAGGTCCTGCGCGCTGATTGGCTGGAGATCGACCTCGACAATGAAACCTGGACGATCCCAGCTGACCGGATGAAGGCACGCCGCGAACACCGTGTGCCACTGTCACGGCAAGCAGTGGAGCTGTTGGCCCAGCTGCCGAAGGTACAGGGCAATACACACGTATTCCCCGGCGCTCGTCATGGTCGCCCCCTCTCCAACATGGCCATGCTGCAGCTGATGCGCGGCATGGGGTATGGCGTCGGTGGCGAGCGTGGCGACTACGTACCCCACGGCTTCCGCTCGAGCTTTCGCGACTGGACGGGGGAAGTCACCAGCTATCCGCGGGATGTCGCCGAAATGGCTCTCGCTCACACCATCGAGAACAAGGTGGAAGCCGCCTACCGCCGTGGCGACCTTTTCGAGAAGCGGCGGGCGATGATGCAGGAGTGGGCTGACTACATTGCCTGAGCTGCCTATGCCTGCACCATGACCCGTTGCGAACCAGAGACAGCGCTGAGCGCAAGAGCAAATCCAGCGTGACGGTCACTATCCCCATGGAATCCTTGATACCATGTCGGCCTCACAAATCTTCGCATCGTAGGTGGAGCAATGCCGCAAGCCCCCGAGATCTTCAAACGCAGCCTCGACGACATCCATCTCGATGGGCTGCCGCCGCGAGATGACCCGGGCTTTGAGGATGCCGTCCTGCAGAGCATTACCTTACAGTACGCGGCCAAGGGCTACACAGCTGCGATCGTCATCCAGGACGGGCATGTCCGCGGGGTGGCGGTCCCGCAGGAGGGCGTCGAACCCAAGCAGTACATCTTGGGTCTGCTTGAGCACCGCTTCCTCGAGGATGCGCTGCCGGCGCTCGAAGTCATGGCCGAGATGACCGACGACCCTGAGATTCTCTACAACTACGGTGTCTGCCTCTCGGAGATGGGCCGGGTTGAGGAATCGATCTCGCCGCTGCAGGCCTGCGTCGAGGCAGAGCCGGACTATGCCCACGCCCATGCGGCCCTGGGCTTCTCCTACGTAAAGCTCGGCGAGCTGGACAAAGCGGAAACCACCCTGCGTAACGCCGCGGAGAAGCTGCCCGATGACCTTTGGGTCAATCGGAACTTGGCAGGCCTGCTGGCCAAGCGTGGCAAGCACGAAGAGGCCAAACCGTTCTTCGAACGCGCCCTGGCGGCCAACCCCAAGGATATCGGCACTCTGTACGGCCTGGCGCTGAACCTGGAGGAGCTTGGCCCGCAGAATCACGAACAGGCCATCGGCATCTACCAGCGCATCATCGAGCTAGAGCCGAACTCCCCCATCACCACCGAGGCCAAGAAGGCGCTGAGCCGCCTCGCCCAGGGCACCATGAAAGAAAAGGCCGACGGTGGCCTGCGCATGGATGCGGTGATGTACATGACCGGCGCCTTCGAGACCTTCGAGAACATGGAGCAGCAGGAGCTTGCCAAGGTGGTATTCGAGATCGCCAAGCTCGGCGAGAGCGGCCTGTCGATCAACGACCCGGACAAGCGCTACACGCTCAAGAGCCTGGACGGCGACTTCTCCGGTCTGCAGCTGCTGTCGATGATGCACGTCGGCCTGAAGCAGATCGATCCCTCGCTGGACTCGCAGTCCGGACTAGACGCCGAATACGACGCCGCCAAGCGGATGGCTGGCAAGTAAGCTGCCACCCTGGCCGGGAGCTCACCGCTCCCGGCTGCTTCCCAGGATCTGGTGCCGCGCCCCCGCCAAGTGTGTGCCACAGCAAGCGCAGGGTCTCGAGGAGAACTCGTTATCTCTGTCGCTAGTGCCGACTTCCTCACGCTGGATCTCGGCGATAGCCCCGCGAATCTCACGCTCCCGGGCCTCGGCCTCCCCCTCGTCCGGCGAATAGTCGAGCCCACTGGCATCGTCGTTGGCGATGCTCACCAACACCACTCACAGCGTGTAAGTCTGGAGCCATGAGAATAGGTAGCACCACATCGCTATGATTCCCAGACTCATTTATTAATAAAAATAGTTGACGCCGGGGAACTAAAAGCGGACTTCATCACGATCTCTTTAGTTTCGTCCACAGTTCGATGCTCCAGTACCCTTAGCCAATTCACAAAAACCATGACCAACTCATCACCATCTACTTTACGCAAAGCGTCAAAAGTGTAAGACAGTAGAATCACATCAAGAAAGACCCCAATTGCATTTTCTCTTGATTCTTCACTACCCTTAATTTTATAATTTCCTTTATTAATGTGAACACGGAGCTTCTTCGCCAGCTCTTCCCTACCATCATCACCTCTTATCCCAACCACTTTGTCTTGACTTTCCTCATCCTCAAAAAAACCATCAGCAATATTTGATAAGTTACTACATATTTGGCGAACTGAAAGATCGCACAAACTTGCCCCCCCTCATCTTCCACTCTAGAAAATTATCGCTCCCCACTGATTTCGAAACAAACAACTTACTCTCACTCTTTAACGGCTCGACTCTTATCTCATTATTCTCATGCTCAAGAATAATCACATGATCTTTCTTTTTTACACTGCGCTTCCAGCCAAAGCTGTTAGGGAAAAACCCTTTTACCATATCTCTCGAACAAGAAAGCCTTTTCCTGTAATCACTTACAATCTCACCAAAATCTTCCAAACACTCACAGGCAAGATAGTGCTCAGAGAGAGGTTTTGAAGAGTTGATAGCAGTTATTATCACGGTTTTTTTGCACGTTCTAAAAACAAGACAAGGAAGCTCTTTTATTCTAAAAACGCTACCACTTTTCCTACACCTCTCAGCATATTCTTTCGCAGATTTCAAAGAAGTATGCATGCTCTTTTTCGAGTACTGACTCACCCATGTCGAATGCCACGCATTCCTTCCCTCAACGACATGATAAACAACACCACACTGGATTTTATTGACACCCGCGACATCATCACCAACGTATTCTTTAAGAACACGGTTTCTTACACTCTTAGACATTCCGGCCCCATACTGAAAACATAGCAAAACCGACCAGGGATTTTTCCTTATAACTCATCAGCCTTATAAGAGTGCGCCCAGAAAGTGGAAGTTCACTTTCTGGGCATTCATATCCGGCTACTCCCCCTCAAACTCCGAGCTGCTAAACTTCAGCACGTTGCAGTTCTCCTTGATGGTCCGCTGCAGCGCCTCATCGAAGCCATCGGCACTGGTGGCCTCGATTTCCACGGAGATCTTCACCTCGACGCCGCTGCGCAGGGTGAACTGCTCCACGATCTCGTCGACCAACGTGGCGAAGTCCATCTTCGCCTTGAGAGGGTCCAGGTCTACGTTGCCGTAGAAGTGCTTCTTGATTGCATTAGCAACTTCTGCCTGATCGGAAGAACCGCCAGCCAGCCCTCCGCCCATCGGCACGGTGGGTCCAGAGGAGCCTGTTGTGCTCGGGGCCCCCTCTCCAATGGATGCAGGTGCAGGTTGATCACCGCTGCGCTCATCCTGCTCTCGGGCACGTTGAGCAGCCTCCGCGGCCAGCTTGTCACGGTAGGCTTTAGCAGCTTCACGCTCGATGATGAGCGCCTCGCTATCCAAGCCGCCGATGCTGCCCTGGCCAAAGGCGAAACCAAGATAGGTATCCCCTTCCTTGCCGGAGGCGTAACCGAAGAAGTCCTCCGAGGCGACGCCCTGGTGCATAGCGTTCTTGAACACCTCGTCGTTCACCAGGCGCGGCAGGTAGAGGTAGTGGCAGCTGTCCTGCCAGACCTTGAGGGCGCTGACCTCGGTCACACCATCCTTGAAATACCACTGCTTGAGGATGTTGCGCAGAAAGATTGGCGACCATTCGTAGATCAGCCACTCCTCCTCGCGCAGCTTGTTCTCGATGGTCTCGACCAGGTTGGGGGTGGTGGTGGAAATCTGCACCACTTCCCACTCCAGTGTGGGCTTGCCCCTGACGAACTCCTCGACCGGCGCCATCAGCCACTTGTAGGTCTCACGTATAAGCTGAGACAGCGAGGATTCCGCGGCTTCGCGACTCTGCTTGGCCTGGCGCAGATGGACGAGATCCTGGTTGAGGGTGCCGTTATCGATGTCCTCGACGATCGATTTCCAAGCCAGAAAGGTACGCCCCTGATCCTTAAGGCGACTAACCACGTCGAAGTCGGCTGCTAGGAAGATCAGTCGGTTCTGCTTCTGTCGCGGCTGCTCGCCGCGCTTGCGCAGAATCTCTTCGGCCACCTTGTAGGCCTGATTGGCTTCAGTGCGGCTATAGGCGGCGTCGGTGGGCAATACCACTAACCGGGGCCCTGAACCATATTCGTCTGGCACATCGCCCGATTGAGTGAAGACATGTATGCCGGAAAAGTGGTGCTGACGCCCCATCCGCTGGGTAGTGCGCTCTTTGAGCAGAGGTATCAGCGCATCGCGCTCGCTGATGTTCTGCTTGCGGCTCTCCATCTCACGACGCAGGTTGGGCTTGGTATCGAACCAGAAGCGATCTTGCTCGGAGTAGAGGTAGTGGAGACGGTCACGCAAGCGCTTGAGCACATCCTCGAAAACGCCTAGCGACTGACCAGGCTGAACGGTACCCAGCAGGATGCGCTCCTGCTTGATGCCCCGGGCCGCCTGGACGCTACTGGAAGCGGCGCTGCCCAGGAAGATGGTGCGGGCAGCACGCCGCGCCGCCTGCACACCGCCGAACAGGGCGACATGGCTATCCAGGTCGAGAGCCGCGGAGCGCGGCCCATCGATCTCACGCTCGATCACCGGCTGCCAGCCCTGAGGCAGGTAGTGAATGCTCTTGTCGCGAACGCTGCTGTCTTCTAGCGGCAGTGACCCCGGCATGATCAAGGCGTCGCGGTTGCCCGAGACCCACAGCTGGTGAATCACGATCGCCATGTACTGCAGTACGCCGCGGGTGCGCTGGAATTTGTCCAGCGTCGACCAGTCTTCGTAGAGACGGTCGAACACCTCTGGGTGGATCGGGTAGGAGCTACAGAGGCGCTCGAAGTACTCGTTGGACTGCGTTTCGGTGGGAAACTTCTGGGCATGCTGTCGGTAGAAATCCGAAAACTGGCGGCAGATACCCTCTACCTCAGCACGATCGCCGGCGTTCTCGAACAAGCGACGGCGAACGATCTCGAAGGCTTCTTCGGCTCCGACAGGCTTCCACACCGACTCCACGCGTCCGAAATACTTCTCCAGCGCGGTGAGTGTCTGCTGGCCCATGGTGCCGCCCACTTCCAGCTCCGACTCCGGCAGCGATGCCAGCAGTATGGCGTTGGGTACCGCCTTCATTGCCTCGGTGAGTGCCTGAATGAAGCTGAAGTTACTGTCGTAGGTACCCGCCGGGTAGGACTTCCCCAGCTCGAATTGGCGAATGTAGGCCAGCAGCTCGTCAACCAGGATGACGCAGGGCGCGGCCTTCTCAAGCAGCTCCACCAGCACCTGCTTGCCGGGCGAGGTGCCTTGCTCATGGGAGTCCTTGACCATGGCCAGCCCCTCATCGCCTAGCAGCTGCCAGGCGAGCTCTCCCCATAGCGTGGAGACCTTCTGCCCTTCCTTCTTCACCGACTGCTGGCTCGGTGCCATGTTGATGCCATCGATCACCGCCACGCGAGCGCTCGGCAGCTCGCTGACACCGGCTTCGTCCAGTACCGGCGGTACGCCATGCAGCTTATCGGTGGTGATCTTGCGCGAAGCGAGATGATAGACCGCCAACATGGTGTGGGTCTTGCCCCCACCGAAGGCCGTCTGCAGCTGAATGACCGGATCACCGCCTTGACCAGCGAGCCGTTGAGCTACCGAGATCAGCAGCAGCCGCATGCCCTCGGTGATGTAAGTGCGTGAGAAGAACTTCTCGGCGTCCTGGTACTCCTCGGGGGCAGTTCCAGTCGCCACCTGGGTGATGTCAGCCGCGAATTCCGACTGCTTGAAGGTGCCTCCCAGCACATCCTTGTGTGGCGTAGCGATGTCTCGCCAGGCTTTCAGTGACATTATGACGGCTCCACGTCTGATTCCGGGATAAACTTCAGATCGCTCACTGGCCTGCCAGTGACCGGATCGTTGTCTTGATTACGATTGCGCTGCACACGCACCACCGGGTAGCGCGTCTTCAGCGTCTTCCATTTGATGAACTGCTCCCAGCTGTCGATGAACTGCAGCTGCGGCTCTTGCTCGTCGATCGCCAGCTCCAGGCCCAGCCGCGAGATGAAGTAGCGACCGGTGCGGTAGCCCTTCATCTGGACGCCTGACGGCAGGCTGATATGCTGGATCGGGCCGAGGCGATAGACATAGTAGGGTTGATCGGGCTTGCTGGGCTCCCAGGTTGTGCCCGTTTGCCTGAGCTCCCTGCCCAGCAGCACTTCGATGTCCAGCACATCAGCCCAGCCGATGATCGAGCGGCTGGCTTGGTCATAGAGCGCCACCGCCTTCACCTCATGCAGCGGATAGCGCGATGACTCATGGCGCTGGGTGTAAAAGACCTGTTGCTCGAAATGGTACTCCAATCTGGCCGCCCGCTGCCGGTCAGGGATCAGCCCCACCATCACCAGGTCCTTGCTCGACTGGCGGCGCTGCTGATAGACCCGGTTATCGTAGTGGTAGAGCGACTCGGTGATCACCTCACCCGGCTGCTCGAACAGGCTGTCCAGGTACTGCCGGAACAGCGTGTTCTTCCTGGTTCGGCCCGGCTGTAGTGGAATCGCCCCGATATTGACCTTGTCGATGCTCTTGTAGAAGGGGTGTGCAACGAAGTCTTGCTCGTCCTCGGGGTACGGGAACAGGATCACGCCGCCGATGCTCTTGTTGGCCACCTTGACGGTTTCATCCTGCCCCTGCTCCCAGAGGATGGCGTCACGATAGCGATGCAGCTGAGCGATGGTATCCAGCGGCGGCCCATAGGGGTTCGCCGACGCCGGGTAGCCGGCCGACTCCCGATCGAAGCGGTACTTGGCGTCCATCACCACCTTGAACGACTTCTTGTCCTGATCCTTACCGAAGCCGCGACGCGAGAACTCGATGAACTGGTCCGGGCGCTGGTCGAAGGTGTAGGTATAGGGCACACGCTGGAACGAGCGGTTGAAGTAGATCGAGATGTCGTCGCCGGTGCCGCGCTGGACGAAGTTGACCCCTGAGCACTTGCCCTTCTTCAGGCTCACCTTGAAGCGGTTGTGCTCCAGCTTGACGATGTCGTTGCTGGCCAGGTCGTACTTGGGGTTCTCCCGCAGCAGGCTCACCGTCTTCAGGAAGCACCAGTACTCGTAGATGGTGGCAACATCTTTGTAGTCCATCTTGAACATCGGGTGCTCGGCCATGGTCAGGCCTTTCCGAAGCAGCAGAAACCGGTGATAGAACTCCTTGTATCCCGGCGCCATGGTCAGTGCCGTGGAGAAGAACATCTGGTGGTTGAACTTGCCCACCTCGCTAAGCACCGGGCCCCGTAAGCGGCGGCGAAGATGGGACTTGCTGCGCTCCAGCGCCTCTACCTCGAGCTGTATGCGCTGTGGATCGAGCCCCTGCTTGCCACTCAGGTGGCGAATGGCGCGCTGAATCTGGCGCAGGATGTCGGTGATCGCCCAGGCGACGAAGCGGTTCTCCTGGGTATCGTAGCTGATGCGCTTATGCTGCTCGCTCAGATGAGAGAGCCGAACACCGGGGGCGACCTGTAGCCCTTCCCCGCGGCAGTAGCGGTCCGGCCGCTGGGTGGCGGCCTTGATCGCCCGAGGTGTGGCCCTCTTCACCCTGTGGATGGGCTTGACCCGCGACTCTCGGCGCAGCTCTGACTTGGGTGAGCGCAGCAGCGTATCCAGGCTCTGCTCCAGGCTGTGGTAGAGCGCCTTGAACAGGTTCAACCACTCAGAAGTGAGCTGATGGTAGGTGGAGCGCGGCCGGGTCGAAGCGAAGGTCTTAGTGAAGGCATCGAACGCCAGCGAATAGAGGATTTCGGTGATCTCATCCAGCATCGCTGGAAAGTCATCCTTGTAATCCAGCTTCTGTGGAAACACCTCGGTGTCCAGCGCAAACAGCACCTTGCCGTTGGCGTCGCGCACATCGAAGCGCGTCAGCCCTACGCTGTTCTCGAGGTTGATGGACCCCATCAGTCGAGTCTTGCCGTGCAGCGGCTTGGATTTCACCCGCTCCTGGGGAGCATCATTGACGAACAGCCTGAGCGGAGGCTGAAAGTGGCAGGTTTCGCCCGGCTCGAACAACCACTCCAACCGCTGCCACTCGAAGAACAACGGCGCCTCCAGGGAACCCTCCAGTTCGGAGTCCTCGCGGTTCAGGCTCAATCCGTGGGTGGCAAAGCGCACCCGCTGGTCCTCATGCCGCTGCGCCAGGATCGCCCGCGGCAGCCGCACATCGCTCACCGAGAGGTGGCAAATAGTGCCGTTGGGATGATCGAAGCAAAGCGCCGTCATATCCGCTTACAGCCAGTAGGAAGTGAAGCCGTCGTCATGGAAGCGCTGCAGCATGAACAGCAGCTTCTTGACGCTACGGGGATAACGGGTGGCGTGCGGATCGACCTCCTTCTCGATGCTGTGGTACTCCGCCTCGTCGTCGAGGGGCTTCTCGGCCAGCAGCTCCAGCAGGCGTATTAGCACCTTGAGCACACTCAGCGAGCTACCCTGGATGCGTGGCAGCACCTTCTGCATCAACTGGAAGTCGATGGCCGCATCAACTCCGAAGCCATCAAGGCTCTCCAGCGCTTCCTCACCATGCAGGGTAAGGTAGAAGGCCACCTCATCACGCACCCGGTAGCCGAAGTGCAGCCCGGCGGGCTCCAGTATTCGGTTGACCTCCATCAGCATCGCCATGGGGGCCGCGAGGTTCCGCTTGTGGGTATCGCTCAGGTCATTCGAGTTGAGGAACGGTGCCCTCAAGGCATCCGCATAGATGCCGGAGACCGCCGCCACATCGCGCTCCGGGCTGACCCACGCCAGGTCAATATCGTTCATCTCAATGGCATTGGCACGGTCCAGCACCTTGCGGCTGAAGGCGTGGGTGGTCTCGTCCATGTTCACCGTCCCCACCACCATCAGGTTCTGCGGAAGGTAGACCGGACGACCGCCGTTCACGTCGGCGCGGCTGATCAGCGCCTCGGTGACGATGACGTCGTCGTTGTCACGCTCCCGCGTCTCGATAAAGCTCAGGAACTCAGAGAAGTAATGCTCAACCCGGGCCAGGTTCATCTCGTCCAGAATCACGAAGTAGAGCTCGTCGGGGTGCTCGATGGCACGGGCCATCACGTCCAGCAGCGGCTTGGTCTCGAACTTGCCCTGGATATTGGCGTAGCCAATCAGATCTGAGCTATCGGCCCAGTCGGGGCGCACGGCGATCAGCACGCAGTGGTCGGAGTCCCCGTATCCGATGGCCTTGGCAAACTGGCGCACCAATTGGGTCTTGCCGGTCCCCGAGATGCCCGCCAGCATCGCCAGCGGTTTAGTCCGCATACAAAGGTAGAAGTTGGCTACCTCTGCCAGTGAGTAATGGAATCCCTGACTCGCCATATAGGCTTGCACGCGAGGAAGCCACTCCCTGGCCGAGGTTTGGGTGATTTCGACGGGCAGGCGGCGTTCCTGGGCTTCCTCAGAGAGAAGTTCCTCGTCAGGTGTCTCCTCAGCGTCATCCGCTAGTTCATCGAGGGAAGGCAGCCAGCGCTGGAGCTCCTCGGGCAGCGCTAGGGAGCGCCCATCCAGCAGGATCGCCAAGGCCTCCCAGGTAAACTCGAAAAGGTAGCCCTGCTTTCCGGTGCCATCGCGATTGTAGGGGCCTCGCACATCGGCCAGGGCCTTCTGCAGCCTGCCCTTCTTCTTCCGAATGTCATCCAGGGTGACAGGGTGTTTCAGGTGAACAAGCACTCTCAGGTCAACACGTTGACCATCACCACTCCTAACATCATGGAGATCGTCAGGTTGTGATGTCACGTATGGCATCGAGTCGGCCTGCGAGATGGCACGAACCTCGCCCGCAGAGTGGTGAACGATGATGTCACCCGGCCTGACGTCCCCCACCGCCAGCCAGTGATTCAAGGAACGTCCGCCTTTACCTTCAAGCTTCGACAGGAGGTAGGACAACCCCATCTCAGAAGTAAAGCTTTTCCCCTGCATCACATACCAGACGCGGGGCTCGTGCTGCTGCTCGGGTTCATCGTAATCCACCAGGTGGCTAAGCAGCGCCTGGTAGCAGGTCTGCAGCTGCAGGACTATCTCCTCTTCCCTTGCGAAGACCTCGAGCAGCAGATTGACCCGTTCCAGGTTATTCGGCACAGCCTTAGCGTTCACCTCAGGCCCAGCGATGTAGGAGTGCTCACCGCTGCCGAAGGTCTTCCACTGCCACCCCGACGGCGGATGTTGAAGCGATCTGACCTCGATGCAAACGAACTCTGGATACTCGCCGCTGACCTCGAACGTCTCGCCTTGATGAGTAAAGCGGCTGACATGACTCTCCTCATCAAACTCGGCGCGAATCAGGGTGTCTTGAACGTAACCAAACAGCACTCGGGCAGCGCTGTTGTTGACCACGAACACCGGGGCCCCCTGGCGCAGCCGAGAGAACTTGTCCCGATTCCAGTAGAAGCGGTTCTGGTTGGCCGAGAACAGGCGCTTGAAGTTCTCCTGCACCAGAGGCGGCTTTTTCACCTCGTAGACCATCACGGTCAGGCCAGTATCACCGATCTGACGGGGATTGCTGACCACCGAAAACTCGCGTTCCTTAAGCGCCTCGACAAAGGGCTCGTAAAGCGCTTGCTCCAGCGCCTCAGGGTCGACCTTGTGCTGTTTGGTTTGCGCCAGAGACTCCGCCACCAGCTGCTTAGGATCGAAGCGGCGCCCCTGATAGAGGCATGAGAAGCGCTCACCAGGCGGTATGCGCTGACCGTTCGCATCGATGGTGCGGATCACATCGCTGCGCGTGAGCTGCTGTATCGCCTGTTCAATGCTCATACCGACCCTCAGTCCCCTTCCATGGTGTCAAACTCATCCTGCCACTCCATCAACCGTCCAGGGCACCTCAGCGCCTAAGGCGAATTGGTCAACGACCTTTGGGTGTGGATCGACGGCCTTGAGCCGCTGTTTAAGCTTGAGCCGCACATCATCCGGATCGACTGCACGCGGGAACAGCCTCGACGGATTGCGGGGCTGTTCCAGATGCAGGACTACCCGCAGCCGTGAGCGGCCCACTGCCTGCCGTGCCATATGCCGTTCTTCTGCATCGTTGGCATTACAGCTGGCCGCTACCAGACCGGCGAGTGTGTCGCGCACCTTGTGGGCAATTTCATCACCTAGATCAATCACTTTGGTGCGACGGTGCCGCCGGTAGTCCTTGACCTCGATCAGCCAGAGCTGGTCGCCGTCGAGGCAGACGAAATCCACGGCCTTGGTACCTCCGCAAACCGCATTGAACTGGTTGCGGTAGAAGGACCAGTCATCATACTGAGAGGGCTCGGCACCATCCGCGAAGGTGAAGGCGAGCTGCTGTTCCGTCAGCGTGGTGGTCATGCCAACTCCAGATAGCGATCCGACTGGGCCAGTTCCTCATCCAGCAGCACTAGGGTCTGAAGGTCATCAACGCGGTTGCCCTGCTCCACCTGGACCCCTTCAGGACCTTTGACCAGAGCAAAGTAGCGCTGCTGATTCTCGACGCCCTTGGTTTCAAGGGCGAGCAGTTCCAGCTCCTTCAGCAGGAATAGCGAATGGGTAGCGATCACCACCTGAATCCCCTGTTGGCTCAGCGCGAAGGCAGCGCGAGCCACCAGCCTGATCAGCTTGGGGTTGAGATTGGCCTCGGGCTCATCCCAGAACAGATAGCCCTTGTCGAGCAGTGAGCCGGTGGTGATTAAGCGAGCCAGCATCGCCAACTTGCGAAGCCCCTCGGCCACCAGCGGCATCTCCAGGTTACCCTGCCCCGGGATGCGCAGGTAGAAACGGCCATTTTTATCCAGCACCACCTTGCCGCCCATGGCTTCTTCCAGCGGGGCCACCAGCTCGGCCACGGCCTTTTCGCGCGCCCCCTTGATAGCGGGTGCGCCCAGCAGTTTGCAGAGATCGATGTGGTGCTCTTCGATATCCACATGGCGGCTTTCGTAGAGCGGCAGTAGCCAGTGATATTGGCTCAGCAGCTCACGCGTCGGCATAAAGACCGGCGCCTTCTCCTGCCAGGCACCGGGAAGGTTTTCGACTTTGACTTCGGTCTGAGAGCGGGTGCTGAAGCTGAAAGCGGTATCCAGCGCCGTCTGCTCGAAGGAGGCTGACACCTTGCAGGTCTGAGTTCCCTGACGACGGTTTGCCAGCCGGCCTAGAGACTCTGGCCGAAACACCTTGATCAGCTTGTCGGCGATACTTTTCTGCAGCAGCGCCTTCGTCGGGTCAGCCACACTGGGCTCGTTGCCCTGCTCGTAAGCGTTGGCGATAGCGCTATAGGCCACCTTGAGCAGGTGCGACTTACCGGTGCCGTTCTCCCCAACAATCACATTCAGCCCCGGTGCGAAGCTCAGCCTGGCCTCGGGGAATAGAGTGAATTGCTGTAGCTCCAGGGACTTCAACATGGCGCTTTTCCTTCCAGTATCTGGGAGACTCGTCCAAGGTCCGACGGCGTCAGCAGGGCCAAGGGCTTCTCATGCTCACGCCCATGCTCAGTAATCACCAAGGCGGCTAGATGAGGGTGCTTCTCACCATCGAAGGCGTCTAGGGCAGACACCAGAGTCGTCTGGCGAGAAGCGAAGCGCAGCTCGCCTGGTAGTTCCTGATAGGCCATCACCTGGCTGACTGGCACAGTACACTCGATCAACTCATCCGTGGCGTTGCGGCCCAGCCATCGTTGGATGGTGTTAGCGGTTAAGATCCTCAGTGCCCCATCGACCCTCACGAAAGTCTGGGAAAAGTCCTGAGATGCAAGGAAGTGCAGAACCTCCACCATAGAGTCATCCGGATCGAATTCACGGATCGGCACCTGAAAGTGCTGGACAACAAGAGCCGGCTTCTCGATCTGCTGAATGATGTTGTCCAGCTGAACCACCAGCTCAGGCAACGGCTCGGCCAGATAGCGTGGCCCGAATCGTGCACCTCGCTCGTGGACCAGCACGTTGCGTAGCTTGGCCAGTAGTTCGATGTCGCTGGCGTTGCGTCGGAAGATCGCATTGCGCTCTTGCGCAACCCTGACATTGGCCATCACTCCCCGCGATTCTTCCTGTCGTGCCTCACGGGCTGCAAGCTTCTCCAGCCGAGCAAAGCGCGCCAAAAAGATTTCCGTCTGCTCGGACATCAGTGCTCCCTCCCTACCGGCTTACCGTTATCCCCCGTCTCGTGAGACAGCTCCACGGTCGGCTTTTGGGATGCAAATAAATCTCTATAAATACACCACCTGGATATACTAAAATTTTCAGCCAAATGGCTATCCAACAGTTCTCTATGTATAATCAACATTTCAAACCTCCGCTCCCAGGCGTTTCCATCGCCGAGCAAAAGCCTCGTGGCCACCTTCCATCACACGGCACACATCAGTACGTATTTCTCTATCCTGAAGCGAACCATTTTGCTGCACAAAGCACTGTCCACGGCCAAACTCAGTGACATGCACCAACTCAGCATCACCGTTGACCACCACATTGGGGTTATGGGTAACGATGATAAGCTGTCGGCGCAGCTTGTTCTCACGGATCTGACGAACAACCAGGTCATAGATCAGGTGATTATCGAGATCATCCTCGGGCTGATCCAACACGATGGGCTCGTCACCGAAAGCCAACAGGAAAGCCAGCAGTGCCGCCGAACGTTGCCCTTGGGAGCCTGTTTTGATGTCACTCCATTCGTTACCTCGACGGTATTGGATGCGCAGATCATCCTCAGGCACCCAGGCCATGACATGGTCGGCAAATTCCGGTTTCTCGTGCTTTCGCGCTAGATAGTTTCGGAAGTGGCCACTAAGACTATCGCTCATTTCCAAGAGCTGACGTTTGATATCCTTGAGTTTGGCTATTTTCTTGTCCCCATGAGCTTGAGCCAGATCAAGCGCCATGCCGCTTTCGGCTTCGCCATTCTCTATTGACAAGATATCGCCAGCAAAACGATCGTCAGTAGCATCGACCAACTCGCGCAGCCCTCTTTCTATCTGTCGCGCCTCATAGCCGAACGGCACCACCTCGATACGAACGTAATTATTGTTGTCCAATGTCTGTTGAACGAAATCCTGACGCGCCCGGGTGATCGCTTGGCGCTTTTCCGACATCAGTGAGCGTTGAGCCTGAATTTTATGTTTTAGGTGCTCGCGGTCTTCGCGCATTTTTCCGAAGTGCTTGCACTGGGCCTCTAACTGCTGCTTCTCTTGAGTCAGGCGGGCAAAGGCTTGGGGGTCGCTGACGCCCTGCGCCTCCAGCTGCTGTTGCAGTTCAGCATGAGCTTGTTGGGCAGCCTGAGTGCGACTGTGCCACTGTGCATAACGTGCGTCTTGTTGAACCAACTCTATGATCCTGTTCAGGCTTTTGGCCTGTTCCAGCAAACTTCTGCGGACCTGTTCAACACGTAAGTCGACTTCTTTTCGCAAGGCCAGAATATCTGTATCCTGCTCCGTGAAGTATTGCCCAGACCAGTCATCGAGTACGATATGCTCCGCTGAGTCGGTAATGCGATCCGCATTATTTCTCATTTGCTCAAATAGGGCGTCGACTTCTCTTATTTGGTGTTGCGACTGGCCGTAGGCGCGCAGAACCGTCGCCTGATCGCTCTGCGAGAGGGCGGCCAGCTTCCTGCTGGTCTCTTCCAGCCTGCGTTCGATCTCAGGTTGCCCGGCGAGTTTCCCCTCCAGCTCGCGTAGCCTGGCCCGCTGAGTAAGGAAGAGACGTTGGGCTTCTTCGAAGGCTTGACGATGTGGATCGATATTGGCGGCTTCATCAATAATGGACAGCAAGGTCTGGCGACCACTGCCGGCCATGGCCGCAATCTGCCCTTGAGAGAAGATACGCAGGGGAAAACGCGCTGGGTTGATGCTTTGGCTGCTGGATGCCTGCCATTCGCTACCATCCCACTCCTCTATCATGGCTGCTTGGCTATCTGCTAGCCAGCGTAGCCGCACAAGATTGTCATCGTATCGCCACTCCACGCGGATTTCGGAGTTGCTGCCTAACGCCCCTGTACCATCGCGCCCGCGAGAGGTTTTGCGGAAATCATCGAAATGAGCGCGCGGCTCGCTGCCTGGTCCAAGTGTAGCCAATTCCTGCCCACGCCCCACCGCCAACCGAAGGGCATGCACCAGCGTGGATTTACCAGTCCCACGCCCACCGACGATAGCGTTAAAGAACGGCGAAAACTCCAGCCTTGCGGGCTTTCCTTTCCCGATATATCGCCCCTCTTCAATATCGATGGCAGTGATAACGTGATCCGGCACTCCGAAGGGTTTGAAATCGCCTTCGTCACTACGCCGAATCGAGATCTCATTACCATCTAGTAGTGCCAAGCGAAGGCCATCCAACGTTGAGTTGGCCATCTTGACCCAAGTAAAGCGGCTGCCGGGAATATTCCGGCCTTGAAAGTTATGGCAATCACTACCAAGCACTTTGGAAAAACGCGCTTCTTCATGGCATACGCACTCCGGGAACTGGTTGGTAAGATCACACCATTCCACCGCCAGCAGTCCTTCCGCGGAAACTGCCTGGCGGAGTGTATTAGCATCGATCCGGCTCCGCCTGGAATCCGACTGGGCTTGCAGCAATCCTTTGCCTTGATCGGCATGAGCGGGGATGGGAATCGCACCTGCATCCAGAATCGTCTGGATGACTTCCTCAATCCCTTTGCTAGTCACTCCATCACTATCACCTTTTGTGCCTTGGTAGCCGACGCTTCCGAGCAATGTATCGATATCACTGGTGGTGGCCTCCGGATTAAAAATAGCCAGCACATGCACACCATTGTTAGCCGATATCTCCACCCCTGGAAAGATCGTCAGCTTGCGGAACCCAGCAGAACCGATAAGCTCATCCTGCATTTCCATACTGGCATAAGCACTCTTGAGCTGGTCGATCCAAGCGCCCGTGTTATGGTCCGTCACCGCCACACAGTCAATCTCAGCGGCCATAAAGCGCAAGAGCCATTTTTCTGGTGTGACTTCATTTTCAGTACCCTTGGCCTGTTGCCATGCTCGTGTGTCCTTTGAGGCAGGGGTATGGGTATGAAAGTCGAACTTCCACCAGCGAGAACCGGGAAAAGGCCAGTCAGTGCTTGCCATGGGTACGCTCCTCAAATATCCAGACCGACCTGCTCGCCGGTATGACCTGTCTCATGCGACGCCGCTACGATGGCATGCCAGGAGCCGATCAGCTCGTTATAGGCACGCGCCTCCTCGGCCCACCGCTTGCGCTCGCAGAGTGTGTAGAGGTGGTACGACAACTGACGGATCGCCTCACCCTTCTCGGGCATCTTGGCCAACAGCTCACCGGCGGCAGATTCACCATGATTCTGCAGCCGGCGGATCATTTGGTGGCAGGCCTCCCACACCGGCGTGCGCTTGTCGTAGGTGGGGTCCCAGTCGGACTCGAACTCCCCCCACTTAAGCAGGCGGACTTTGCCGCCGCCGGACTCAACCACACCGGCTTCACGCACGCCGTCGACGCTCGTGCCCTTGGCACGAGCCAACGTATCGGCCTCACCGAAGGGCCCTTCGCTCCAGGCATACTGGTCGAACCAGCTCGAACAGAATTGGGTATCGGCGTCAAAGTTGCCCGAATCGGGGTTCAGGAAATCGGTGATGGTGCGGTTTATCAGCACCAGAGCATCATGGACGCTCATCCGAGAGCCATCCTGATTCAACACGGCCTCATACTTAGAGTAAATAGCCATACCCGGGCCGATAGCGGCCTGGGCCAGATCCACCGGTGCAATAGGAGCCTGCCCACTTTCACCACCAATCATGGTTTCCAATGACTCAGGCATTTGCTCACGTAAGTAACGCTGAAATTCCCTTCGAGATATACTCCCAACGTAACTTTCTCTCTTTCTACAAACGAGCACAATGGAAGATGCCAAGGCATTCCAGTTGACTTTCATTCCAGTTGGCCTTTCTGTCCTAATAGGCCACGTACCTACTATAGAAAAGCCAGAATCAATTACAGCATTCAAGAAGGTTTCCCAGCCTGTATTGCCAGTACCCTCATCGGTACTTTCACCCTGACGAAATGCATAATAAATAGTAACCGGAAAGCTGGAATGAGAGGCCTCTGAGATATTTGACATTGCCTCGATCATCCCAGATAGAAAATATTTTTCAGCCCCTTGTTTACCCCCGTGCCTTTGAGAGTCAGCAACAAGCTCATTAGACTTCGGCACATTGATTGTACCAAGAACCTCTGGGTACACTTTTTTTAGCGCTGGCCGAAGCCATGCGTAGAAGTAATCGGAAATATCAGCATATGGGACATTGTCATAGTAAGGAGGATCCGTAGAGATAACAGAATTCTCAAGATAAGACACCTTAGAGGACGCATCTGCCTGTAAAGCAAAGCCTGAATTCCCTGGGACCAAGGACCTTTCAACGACCTTAGACACCCACTCAACGGCACCTAACCAATTCCCGGTTGAGCTTGAAAATGGATTAACCTCAACAAAGTCCCAAACCATAGGCAAAACTTGCCTACTAAAAACCTGTACTACGAAACCTCCTCCCCAGGCATTAAGTGCCGACCAATAATTCGATGAACGATCGACACCAAAACTTAAATAAGTCCTTATGGCTTGAGCATATGCAAAAGCGCCTGCTCCCCCGCTGCGAAGAGGTTCCTTATCATTCGACAAAGCCCCGGAGGAAGCAGCATCGTCTAGGACCTTTTTCTCAACATCATCTAACAAGCTAAGGAATGTACCAAGCGCCAAAGTCTGCCGATCAGTAAACAAGTCAGAAGCATTAGTCATTCCATATCTAGGCGGCCCCATATACTGGGGATGCTTAGAAAGCTCAACATCTGGCCTGAAAGATGGTGATGCACTAAGGGCGACCTCTTCCATTTCCAAAGAGGGGGATGCAACAACCTTCCCTTTACTTGACTCCAGAATAACCGCCATTAATTTTTGGCCTAACCGGCCTTCTGAAGCTTCTTTCTTCAGATACTTTTCCGGTATTGGAGTGCCAGTGAGCAAACAAAAAAAGTTTGCCCCCCGGCCAAGCTTGGTTCCTTTTTTTGCTTCGGAACCAGGCTTACCAAACTTCACATCAAACCTATAATTGCCCCCCTCGACCACTGGCTCAACAAAAGCGGTTTTTTCGCCAGACCCTGCAATAACAAAAGTTGATGTTATAGGTATTTCTTTCCCCATAGCCGCTGGGTTTGGACTGGGAATTGTTCGAGCCCATACCCATGCAATAACAGTAAGCTCTTGACCTTCACTACCACGCAAATGAGGATAAGACTCTGAGATTTCACTTGTGACCACCACCTTTGGATAGTGGTTTTTTAAAGCATCATGTGCTTTTTTCTGCATCCATTCCCCATAGCGCCTAACATCCTCTGCTAAGCCAGACAACCCCTCCCATTTTTCAGACAAAACTCTTTGTTTTTTAATAGCACTTTCAGGACCCACAGGACTTATCCCTGAAAACCTAGCGGGTATTTCGACCATTGACTTATTTATCATCACAGCTACTGGGTTAAGGTCCGATGCATTACTCTGCAAACCCAGTCGCTGCGCCTCTAACGGAATTGTGCCTCCACCTGCAAAGGGGTCATGAGCAGCTGGCAATTTTTCAGGATTAAAGAGTTCCGCAGCCTGCGGATGGTTGCGGTTCAGATGGCAGGTTTCTCGCCAACTCTCCCAGATGGCCTCCCGGGCGCGGTTCAGCACTTCCTCGTTGTTGGTGTTTTCCCACTTCACCAATTCGCGGATGATATCGAAGAGCTTCTCGCGCTTACGCTCTGCCTCCTGCTTGTTGACCCCGTAGCCCAACTCCCGCTGATAGCCGGGATCGTTGACCAACTGCGCAAACAGCACCGCCCGTGCTGCTGCCAAGGGGCGCCGTGCCCACCACAGATGCAGGGTGCTAGGGTGGCCGTGACGGATCGACTTCTCGCGAGCAGCAGCGGCATTGATATCATCCAGCGGCAGCGCCACTTCGATGAGTTTCTTGGGGGATTTGATGTCTGTCATCCGGTTCCCTATGGCGTCTGTTGTGGGTCGGCAGCTTTGGACAGCAGCTCGCCCAGGTCGTAGTTGATGCTGGCCACGCCGAAGTCGGGCTCGCTGGTGAAGGGAGTCTTCACGTAGCAGGGGCCCTCGACGCTGTCGCCTTCCACGATGACGATGGCCAGCCAGAATTTGTCGGCCTGGTTGAGGCCGTAGATGATCTCGTTGCGTGAAACGGTGATGGTGCTCTGCCCCTTGGCCCGGCCCTTCACCTCGATATGGCGGTCGGGCAGGATCGAGCCGTCCGGATTGGCCGGCGGTCGAGCGGTCACGTCCCAGCCACACTTCTGGTCGGAAACATCGAACACTTGATGGCCCATGGCCTGCTCGGCGTCCATCACCGCCTGCATGGCTAACTGCTCGATGCGGGCGCGGGACTGGGCGTCGACGTTGAACTGGGTCTCGCCCTTGCGCTCGGCTAGCAGCCCCTGGGGAATCACCAGGGCACCGCCAATCACGACCGGCGTGCTAGAAACCACCTGCTTCATGGCATCTAGCTCACGGCGGCGCTGATTGAGGCGCTCGGTCAGCTCGTCGACCCGCCGGCGCGCCATCTCCGGCTGCATACGCGGCTGCTTGCCGGCCTTCATGTCGTCGGTGAGCTTGATGTAGCGGTCCGACCAGTAGTTGATTTCCTTGACCAGCCGCTCGTTGACGGCGTTGAGCACCTTGTCGGCGTGGCGCTCCCGGCGCCCCTTCACCTCGCGGTAGTGATCAGGCACCAGGGCCTGTACGGCGTGGTTGAGCGCCAGGGCCTCCAGGTCGCCGGTGATCCAGGGCGCCTTGAGCACGTCTTGCACCAGGCCCAAGTCATGATCATCGATGGGCTGCATGTCCAGGTGTGGCGCCCAGCCGGCATGGGTCGCCCTGCCCTGTTCGTCGATCTCCACGAACTGCAGACGCCGCGATACCACCAAGGGCGAGCCGCTGCTCTGACTCTCTACCTCGCGCACCGAGTGATCGACCATGAACAGCACCTTGGGTGTGGTGCTATCGTCATTAGGGTCAACCAGTACTGCCCCTTGCTTGAGCTTGCTGCGGTGGGCCTGCAACACCAGGTCGGTGGTGGCATGCATGAGCGGGTGCATGGGGTGGATCAGATCCGCCATGGGCTTGCCGGACAGGCGTACATGCTCCTTTTCGAAGCAGATCCGCTCGTACTTCCTGAGCACGGGGGTACGACTCTCACCGATCACCCGGTCGCGCTCACGGATCGCCGCTGGCACGTGGCGCACCTCATAGCGCCCCGTCTCACGCGGGCGCAGCTCACCACGCAGGGTCTGGAAGGCCTCGGTGAAGAAGGCGCGGATGAAATAAGGCTGCAGCTTACGTGCCTCGGCCTTCTCCATCTCCTCCTTCACCGCATAAAGCTCCTCCAGGCCCATGTGCTGCTCCACCAAGGCGTTGCGGCGGATGATCTCGCGCAGGTGTTCGGTATCCAGGGCACCCTCGATGACCTGATCCAGGCGCGATGTCACCTCGTCGGATTCGCCGTAGCGGATGGCTTCCACCAGTAGGTCCTTGAGCGAGGTGTTCTCGAAGGCCTCGCCGAGGATGTCGAAGACCTTGCCGCCAAGAGCACTCTTCTCCACCTCCAACTTATCAAACAGCTTCTGGAACACAGCCCCTTCGCGGGTCTCGTTGGCCACCAGGTTCCACAGGTGGCAGACCTCTCGCTGGCCGATACGGTGGATACGCCCGAAGCGCTGCTCCAGGCGATTGGGGTTCCAAGGCAGGTCATAGTTGACCATCAGGTTGGCGTTCTGCAGGTTGACGCCCTCGCCGGCGGCGTCGGTCGCGATCAAGACCAGCACGTCCGGGTCGTTGCGGAACTGCTCCTGGGCCTTGCGACGGTCATCGCGATTGGTCCCGCCATAGATGGTGATCACAGCCTCGGGGCGGCCCAACAGGCTGCGGATGCGGTCGACCAGGTAGTTCAGGGTGTCCTTGTGCTCGGTAAAGATGATCAGCTTGCGGCGGCTGCCACCAGCGGTGTACATCTCTGGGCTGTCCTGCAGCAAGTGCGAGAGCTCTTCCCACTTACGGTCGTTCCCGGAATCCACCAGCGTTAGGGCCTGCTCTTCCAGATCCTTGAGGATGAGGATCTCGGCCTCCAGCTCCGGGACGGTCTCGGCAGCAGTGGCCTGGTCTACCACCTGCTCGGCGAAGAGTTCGTACTCCTCGGCGCTCAGTTCCTCGTCCAGCTCATCCATGTTGTCTGGCAGATCGATCTGCTTCTGGACGGCATAGGTGCCCAGGGTGGAAGCGACTTTGCCTTCGCGGACCGACTGGCCGCGGGCCATCAGCTTCATCTCGTTGAGCTTGTCTTCCAGCTTGCGCCGGCGGCGCTTGAGCGATTGGTAGATCGCCTCGGGGCTCGATGCCAACCGCCGCTGCAGCTGGGTCAGTGCGAAACCTACGGTGCCCTTGCGCTTACCGGAGAGCGCATCGGCACGGTTCATCTCGTTGCGCACGTAGTCGGTGACCTGCTCGTAGAGCTCGGCCTCGGCATCGGAAAGGTCGTAATTGGCGGTATAGGCGCGACGCTCGGGAAACAACGGGGTGCCGTCAAACTTGAGCAGCTCCTCCTTCACCATGCGCCGCATCATGTCGGAGACATCGACCTTGTGCGCGCCTTCGCGGAACTTGCCATAGAAGCGGTCGCTGTCAATCAGCGATAGCCAGATCTGGAAGTCCTCCTCCTTGCCGTTGTGAGGCGTGGCGGTCATCAGCAGGAAGTGGCGAGTGCTCGAACCGAGCAGTTCTCCGAATTGGAAGCGCTTGGTCTTGTTGATCTTGTTACCGAAGTAGTTGGCCGACAGCTTATGGGCCTCGTCGACGATGATCAGGTCCCACTCGGTGTTGGCCAGCTTCTCCTGGAGCTGCTCATTGCGGGAAAGCTGGTCCAGGCGGCAGATCAGCTGATCCTGCTCGTCGAAGTAGTTGCCGGAGGCGCACTGCTCCTGCTTCTCGCGGCTGAAGATCTCGAACTGCACGCCGAACTTCTCCAGCAGCTCATCCTGCCACTGGTCGGTGAGCCCGCCTGGGGAGACGATCAGGATACGCTTGGCGTCGGCGCGCATCAGCAGCTCACGGATCAACAGGCCGGCCATAATGGTCTTGCCGGCGCCGGGGTCATCGGCCAGCACGAAGCGCAACGGCTGGCGTGGCAGCATGGCCTCGTAGACGGCAGAGATCTGGTGGGGCAGCGGCTCCACATTGGAAGTGTGCACCGCCATCATGGGGTCGAACAGCGCCGCCTGGCTGATGCGATAGGCTTCGAGGCCCAGCTTGAAGTCGGCGCCGGGGGCATCGAAGGCCCAGGGACGGCCGGCTTCGGCCAGTGAGAGGTTGGGCTCATTGTCACGGAACAGCATCTGTTCGTGAACGGCGCCCTGACTGTCCTTGAAGTAGACGGTCAGCGCATCGGTACCCACCGGCACCACCGCCACGACTCGGACCACCTCATCAGGCCTGATACCGCGGACCTGAGCGTCCTGCTTGATGTCTTCCAGCTTCAGCATGCAGTTCCCTCCGCACGAAGGCGCGTTATACCGGCTCGGCCTGATCGTAACCAGGGGCCAGCTGAAGATTCTTAACCCCATACAGGGCCGGGGCATTGGCCAGGGCCAGCTGGTACTCCGCCCCTTGCAGCGAGTGATCGGACGAGCAGTCGACGTTCCAACGCCGCAGCAGGTAGCCGGTCAAGGCGGCTCGCAGCTCAACACTCAGCTTGCCTTGCTGCATGCCGTAGTCGCGCTCGATAGCCTGGGGATGACGAATCCCGGGATGAGGCACCAGTTCCAGCTCCACGAAACGATTCCACTGACGGTCATGCAGGAGGCTTTCATGCTCCTGAGCAGCGCTCTGCTCGAGCACAGACACTGTCAGAAGGCGTGTGAGCACGAAGTCGCGAAACTCACCGGAGTGACGATCGAAGGCCCGCACGTGCCAACGTAAGCCGTTGTCGACCAAGGTGTGCGGCACGATCTCGCGCTCTGTCTCACCACTAGAGAGCGACACATAGCGAATCGAGAGCGCACAGCTCTTGTGCACGGCCTCGCTGACCGCCGCTACCAGGATCAGATCCGGCTGATTGAGCTGATCGGCCATCTCGCAGCGCACCGAGGTCGGCAGCGTTCCGAGGAAGCCATCACCATGTCCCTGGCAGAGGGTAGCCAGGGTGCGGCTGGTGTCGTAGTCAAACAGCGGCGTGAAGGAGCGAGCCCGCACATGCAGCCGCTTGGACTTATCGTAAACGATGTTGGCCGGCGCCAACTCGTGATAGAGCGCGAAGTCCTTGGTGGCCTGCGTCGGCGCGATGGTGAAGCGCTCCATCAGATCGCCGCGCCCCGCCTCACCCTTGAACATGAGGGTGAAGTCGATATGGGCGAGACGCTCCCGCTGCGGCGTGGAGAGCGACGCCAGCGAACTGGGCTGGTGTGATGCATTGGGCACCCGCGGGCCTCCTTGGCGGCGACTGTGCCCAAGCAGGCACAACCTAACAGATAGTGATAGGTGGCATAGTAGCAGCTAAACCTCGCTCTGCCGAGCCATACCAGCTTGAACGGCGCGATGTCACGGAATGATGGGTGCTCAAACCTTGGAAAGATAACGCCGCGGCCGCCCGCGCCTGCCAACCTGCTCCTTTTTGTTGCACGATAACTGGACAAATGTTTTCTTGGATGGTAACAGAGAGCTCATGTAGTAATCACTCTTGACAACGTAATCAATCACCACCCCTTTCAAAGCATCGACTTTGTCTTTTTCATAATAGTTTATGACCCCTATTCCCAGGTTTTGGTAGCGATGCTTGATTCTATTGCAGTTAAAATATCTCCCTTCACCCCCCGTCACTTCGCTGTACCAATACTGCCCCACCATCTTGGCATAGCTAATGTCCTGGCGATGATCGGCTCCCTTCATGACGACAACCAAATGGTAATGAAAACCAGCCAGGACCCCGTATTCCAGCTTGCCAAAAACCGCCATCACGTTCGGAATAACTTTCCCTGATTTGAGACTATCACTCATTAATGCCCATTCATACTTGACCATTTTCATGTCTTGCAGAAAGTCTTCCGACTCAACAAACTTTCCTTTTCTATATCCCAGATCCACTCTAAGCACCAGTAGACGGGACCGCTCGGCAAAGCATTGATCGATAATTGAGGTCGCTGCCTCCTTTCTGCTTTTTGCCGCTCGATCGGCACGTCGTGAAAAATTTTGGATAATCGGCCTACTGACCTCTTCCTTGATCTCCTCCATGATCTTATTCATGACGCTCGCCGTTCTTCGGACACCCCCTTCCAGCACGCCATACTCCACCACTGCTCTCAATTCATATTGCCACTTCCTTGTTACCTTATGATAAATGCCAACGTAAGGATTTTGATCGACAACGCGCAGCTGTGAGCATCTATCATCACAGCTCTTTTTCACTACTTTCAGGAACTCTTTGCCATGTAAGGATGGGAAGAGCCTCAGCTTCCCATTCTTTTTTTCTACCACCTCAAAGTGAACTTCTTGAGAGACAGATATCCCTTTTACAACAGCTTCTGCACGACGCAGGTGTGCAGCAAACTGTTTATCGGCTTCTGAGAGTAGCTCTTCTTGATCATCGGGCACCTCCTTCTCTTCAAGTTCAAACTCCTCATCTTCCATATCCCATTGTCGTAAGCCCCCATCTCTTGCCAGTCGTTCCTCTACCTCCCACCACGGTACATCATCATCGCTAAGAGACTGATTCGCTCCCCAGCCCCAATCAAGATCCCAGTCTTCGTCAAAAGGATGCGAAGACTCACCTTGGCATGTTTCATATTCCATACACCACTCCATCATCGACTTCACGGTTGAGTATCTCATCATGGATATAAGGCACAGCCTCTCGGCTCTGCCTCGAGCATCCAATTTCTGCCTTATAAGTGTCATCCATCCACATACAACTGAGCCATATGGTAAGTGCTAGTTCATTACCCTCCTATTGGCAGCTCTTCCACCAGCACTTCCATTGATATAGTACATAGCTACCACTACTACCTTGGTATAACATATAAAGCAAAAATAAACCTAATCACCTCCTCTTCGACATTGCAGACATAGCAAGGGTTGCAGCAAAATATCAGAGCTTTCTTTGCCAAAAAAATAACGTTAAAATAACGTCAGCTAAAAATAATCACATGGTGAATCTCAAGCTCTAGAACCTGTGATCACTTTATGGCATAATTTTTCAATTCTGAGTTTTCGATCAAAGGAAATCCGCAATGAGCAATAATCCCTTACCGGCCACCACCTCCATTTCAGAAAAGAAAGGAGGAGAACACAACCAGCACCTCACAAACAGAAACCTCACCATCCCTGACTATTACCACCAGATCTCTTCCATCCCGCTTGAAGACTACATTGAGAGGCTGAAAAGCACGCTTTGCGAAACCTATTTCCATATATCGCGAAAACCTCCAACCATTGGCTCACCTCCACCGAAAAAAAATGAAGAAGAATTAGCAAACAAGCTCTTCCATCAAGAATACTCTTCAGCTGAAAGGGCAATATTTTCTGGCACGCCAGCTAGCGACTATCAAAAATTTTTAGAGCTCGCTCTCTTTGAAAAAACTGGTGAGGAAATAACAAGGCTTTTCTCAACTTCATTCATGTGGTTAGTTTGTTCCGACCTCCTAGCCCAAGAAGGCTTACGCGATCAATCATGGGCAGCACTGGTTGAACTCGCATCTCTAGAGCCAAGACTTGAAGACGCATGCATAGCTGAACAAAAACGCTGGGAAAAGCTCCTTCAGCAAGAATATGGAAGATTAGCCAACCAGAAGCTAAAACACTTGAAACATCATCTCATAGACCTCCTGTATGAAGATTGTCCAGATAATGGTTGGCGCTCAGTAAAATCTGCCGCATACAAACTGGCACCGAAAATATTGGATTATCATGAGAAAAGCGATCACCGCTCAGTCATAAAACTACTCCAATGTGACGTTGAAAGAATGACAACCAACTGGATGTATAAAAATACTGAAGCCAAAGAAGCATTCAAGAAAGTCAGGAACCTTAGCTAGCATCAGGGTTATTAGGAGGTCTACCCTACCTTGAGCGTAACCACTCATCGATTTCCCGCTCTATCCAACCTTTTGACCGGGCGCCAAGAGTAACCGGTTTTGGGAATGTGGGATCATATTGGGGTAACCGAGGGTTCATCTTCGCATAGATGGATGACCGACCAATGCCAAGTTTGATGACCAACTGCTTTATTCTCAGGATCTTGAAGGTTGTATCGTTGCTCATTGTTTAACTCTCCTTCTGAATCAACTTGTATAACGCATTGTATCTGAGGCTATACAAGTAGCCAGCAGTCCGTGCCGCCTATTCAAATCCTGGGCATTTGCACTGTATTTATAGCCAGAAAAGCTCTCACCGCACCAACAGTCACCAGATTTTATCCATATTTTTCATTACGTTAGGCAAAGCCATCCTTTAGAGAAATCTTCTGGTAAAAAATTACTGAACCTCGCGGGATACCCAAGCGCTCCTGCCTGGTCAGACAGACGCCAATGCGGTGCGCAAGCAAGCAGGATTCGGCGGTTGGCATGCGTCAGGCAGCTGGGCGACCACATTGTTGTCGAACGACACCAGAAACTGCCCCCTTACCCTCTGGCGACCTACTCGGCTCGGGATGGTGGATCGCATCGAGCTTGATGAACCCGGCCCTGGGCTTGTCCCGCGATCGGTGTCAAGCGACATCAGAGAGTGCCCCCTGGCGACAGTGAAATCTGCCCCCCTTATCCGCTGACGATCTGCTCGTGATGGTGGCTGGAATCGGGCTTGATCAGCCCGGCCTTGCGCTTGGCACGCAGTCGGTAACTGTCCCCGCGGATGGTGATGACGTGGCTGTGGTGCAACAGCCGATCCGGGATGGCCGTGGCGACCACCGTATCGCCGAATACCTCGCCCCATTCGCTGACCGCGCGGTTGCTGGTGACCAGCAGGCTGCCACGTTCGTAGCGGCGAGTGACCAGTTGAAAGAACAAGTTAGCGGCGCCGGGCTCCAGCGGCAGGTAGCCCAGTTCGTCGATAATCAATAGCTTGGGCTTGGCGAAGTGACGTGACCTCTCCTCCAGGTCGCCGCTGGCGTGGGCCTGGACCAGTTGGGTGATCAGCGCGGTGGCAGTGGTGAAGAGCACCGAGTAGCCGGTCTTCACCGCTTCGCGGCCCAAGGCCACGGCGAGGTGGCTCTTGCCCACCCCCGGTGGGCCCAGCAACAGCAGGGCATCGCCGTTGGCGATCCAGCGCCCGCAAGCCAGCTCGCGGATCTGCCCAGGGTCCACGACGGGCTGGGCGTTGAAGTCGAACCCCTCCAGGGTTCGCAGGAACGGGAAGCGGGCGATGCTCAGCCCCATCTGGATGCGCCGCTGCGCCTTGTGAGCCACCTCCTGTTCGCAGAGATAGGACAGCGTCTCGCGCAGGGTCAACTCGCGGCGCGCCGCCTCGTCGAGCAGGGCGTCGAGCCGCTCACGGATGGCGGTCAGCTTGAGGCGCGTGGGCATGGCGTCCAGGTGCTCAATGTCCGGCGTCATCATCACCAGCCCCCTCCCACCACCGCCTCATACTCGGTCAGGTCGCGCTGCAACTCGGCCGACGGGATCACTGCGGGCAAGGTGGCGACGACCGGCGTGGGCGTCACCGCGCCCTCGGTGTCCGCCTTGGCGGCCGGTAGCCGACGATGCCCTGCAGGTGCTCCGGCAGGCCGGCGTACCTGGCGGCGCCCACCCAGCTCTAGGTGGCGCGCCGCCTCGTGGCCGGCGTGGTGCACCCGCAGCTCGCCGTCGGTCACGCTGACCTGGACCGCCTCGCCGATCAGCCGCCAGGGCACGCTGTAGCGGTTGGTGTCGACCTCCACGGTGGCGTCGCGCTGGACCCGGCGCCCCAGCCCTGGCCTGCTCGAAGGGCGCCCGATCGTTCAGCGGCTGCAGGCTGGTCTGGTCGGCGGTGAAGCGCACCGCCGGCAGTTCCCCGGTGGTGCCATGCACCGCTGGTCGGCGATCTCGCGCATCCACCAGGCCAGGTGGGCCTCCAGCGCCGCCCAGGAGGCGAAGGTGCGCCCGGCGATGGCGTTGCGCTTCACGTAGCCGACGCCGCGCTCGTCCTTGCCCTTGGTACGGGCGCGGTAAGGTGCACAGGCCACCGGCCGGAAGCCCCAGTAATGGGCAAAGGCCACCAGCCGCGCGTTGAACACCACCTCGCGGGTAGCGGCGTTGTGGTGATCGACCAACCCTTGGCATTGTCCAGCAGCACCTGCTCCGGCACCCCGCCGAAGTGGCGAAAGGCCCCTTCCAGGCCGGCGAACCACGCCGACTGGCGTTCGTGCCGGAAGGCCCGAACATAGTGGCGGCGGGAGTAGCCCAGGGTGGCGACGAACAGGTAGACCTTGACCGACTCGCCACCGATGACGATCTGGCGGCTGCCGAAGTCGATCTGTAGCTGCTTGCGAGGTGGAGTCTCGAATCTCACCGTCGCCTTGTCTTCGGCGGCCAGCGCCTGGCAATAGGATTCGCAGGCGCGCTCCAGCGTCCGCAGGCTGACGGTTAAGACCATGTTCGAGCTGCAGGACTTGCAGCACCACGGCGGCATTGCCGGTGAGCTGCAGGAGGCGGTACTGCAGACAGTGCTCCAGAACATCAAGCGAACGGGTGCGCTGCAGGCTGGCCTAGGGCGCCCATCCACCCTGGCGCAGCTAGCGCTTGACGGTGTTCTTGCTGACACCTAGTTCGTCCGCGATGTGCCTGACGCCCCAGCTAGGGGTCTTCAGGCACAGCTCTGGACGAGATCCTTGAAAATTCCTCATACAAAAATGGTTACCATGGGTGTCCAGGAACATCCAAAAGCATCTTTTATTATCTAACGACATACAAGCCCAAGGTTAAAAAAACTCATTATTCAATCCATGTTCAACCTGCTAAATTTGGCAACATCAGCAATGAAGGAGATTCAACATGTAGGAGTTTTCAGAAGACGATATAGGTGGGACAAACATTCCCTTAACGAAACCAATTCTGCTCCAGGATAATGACCTTCTGGCTTCACTGGTGCTATTCACCATCCACTGGGTGGATGAAAAATCAGGACGGCGGACTGCTCATACTTGCCAACATCCTTAACACAATTAATTTCAACAATTTTTGGCAGAATGAGGGCGATACTCTATAGCACTTTCAACTTGAATTGATGGAAGGCCTTGAATCAAAACACCAACGCACCGGCTCCAGCTTCAAACGGTAATGCAAACTCAACTGACAGGAATATTCATATACCAAATACGCCACACCCTGATAGTCCCCGAGCGCACAGATACCGCTACAAAAAACATGCGAAGGCAAGTAAAAAACACAAACATCATGCTCCACGAGAAAACTAAGGACTCAGCCTAATGTACGATAATCCATATCCGCTCAACCAACCCTCAACAGGGAACGGTGCATGTCTCCCCAATCCATCCGCTAATCCCCAGATAGACTATCAGGCTGTCTCTTCCGCAAGCACCGGTCGATACAACTCGAGCCAGCAACTTCCCTTTTCCCGGGTGGGACGGCCACCCAAGCCCTGCAAGGCCAATCTCATCCGGCAGATCCTTTACCAAGCCTATCGCCTTGTAGCTGATCCTAACGGCGTCTATTTCCTTGTACCGAACTTCGGCGGTCCCGTCCTGATGTTGGAAGCGGAGATGATTGCACCGATCATCAAGCATATAGCAGCGAGCACTAACAATCGCGATGTTTCGGACCAAAATGTCCGGGACGCGCTGGAGATCATTCGGAGGGACTACCCGGATGTTGCGGAAATCGGGAGTGGCCGAACCTGGCTAGACAATTACGGTAATCGATATATCGCACTGAATGGAAAAGTGATGATTCTCCAACCGAAACAGGAGAACATGATTCAGCCAGAGCTAGTCTATCCTTACTGGCATCCCGCCAATAGTCGTCCCTTTCACACGTTGTATATGCAGGGTCCCAGTGCGATGGCACCCTCAGGCGTGCGCATCATTGAGTCGTATGTGCCGATTCCGAAAGATCGAGACCTGCTGATCTATACGTTCATGGTGCTTTGCATGATGCCAGAACGTCAGCAGCTGGTCCTGGAACTCACAGGAGAGCTTAAATCTGGAATGGCACAACTACAAGATGTCATCAAGCGCACCCTAGATCCGGTAATCAAGGAGAATGCGATTCGTGATACACCCTCAAAGGTCAAGGACGTAGATCAAAAGGCCTGGCGGCATCATGTGCTCAACCTGGACAATGTCGAAGACGGGCTCAGTTCGGCGGTACAGCGACGTATGTTTGAGCTGCTCTGCAAAAGCCGGCTGGAATGGAAAGCTATTGGTTGCCATGAGATTACATCGAGTCTCGCTGTGCGGCGTGCTTTTTTGCTGAGCAGCCTAGAGCCGGTTATCACACAACCTGAATTAGTAGAACTCACCTTGAGTCTGGAAATGCCATCACCCTCAACAGATCAGACGGGTAAGGCGTCTTCCCAATGCCATACTCAGGAGAACTTACCAGGCGAAGATCAGAGTCGCGTCTTCAATGCACTGCTTGGCATGCTCGGAAAGGCACATGCCAATATCGACCAAGTGAGCTTGGATCGGAGAGTACCGGACGGCTGGCACGATTTCTGTCGTATCGGAATGATTGTCTCCGACACACTGACCGGCAGTGCAGAGGCCTTTTGGTCGCAGTACGAGGCATATCGCAATGAGCGGCTCTGCGAGATGACTGAAGAGGAGCCGATTGCCAAGGCAGTTGTTGAATACCTGAGGATCAACGCCATCACGGAAGCCGTCGAAAATCCGGCGGGGGTCTGGCTGGCCATCTTAGGCCAGTTCCGGCCGGCCTGTGTGTCGGACAGCCAATGGCCACGTGAGGCGCGCGGCCTCGGCGCAGCCTTCAAGCGTGCCGCCCCACTGCTGGATGCCCAGGGGATTACCTGCTGTAGCAACGGCAAACGTGGCTCGAAACGCCATTGGGTGATCGGTCCAAAAGGGCTCGCCATGCAGCATTTCTGACCAATTGGCATTCATCGCGTGTCGAGACTTAGGCGGTTACCTGCCAGTTTGGAGGAGGAGATTGTGGACCCGACCGGCATTCTGGGTCGGCAGCCTACCCTGTATGCCTTTCAGGGTAGGCATGGGGCTCGTGGCCGTGAAGCTTGGTAGGCCGGCTCAGGCTCATGATGTTGGTGGCCTGCGAGCTCATGCGCAGTGGCCGGGCGAGTAGCCAGTTGGATCTTCCCGGCGATGTGCCGTCATCGAAGTAGCCCGTCATCACCGCCCAGCGTTTCCGACGACTACCCTACCCCCTCGCCAGGACTCGGTTCAGTGGAACGTGTCCAAGCAAATTCCCGAGGGCAGGCCAGATGCCCAGACCACCGGGAACCAGCACCTCCATCCGATTGCCACTACGTCGGCAAGAGGCAAGCACAGTGGGTCCAAGGCGAACCGAATGCCTTGACCACCCGGACTATCGCAATGTTTGGACCAGCCCACCTGTCCATCAGCCAGATCGCCAGGCAATACTCGCTGAACACCGCACAGCGTCGGTCCCTGGCCTTGCGAGTCCATGCCTGTCCAAGTTTGATATGGAGCCCCTGCTGCTGGGCGACCTAGACAATCGAGGTATCGTGCTGAAAGCAATCTGCCACGATCCAGGACTTGAGATCCAGATGTGTGTTCACTGGACATATACAGAGGACGTCCACGACAAGACGACGTTCGCTGCTGCCAATCTTGTCTGTTGCCCACTCCTGAGGTTGTTTTTTCGAAAAACCTGGCGCTCAACGTCGTGATGTCGTGCTCAGAGCAACCACCTCAGCAGCGTGTTGGCCAGTTGCGGCGACCTCTGCCCGGCCTCCCACTCCTGACAAACATGTCTGGAAGGAGCACTGGCACGCTGCCAAAAGGTCCACTGGAAATGGAGACTAGCACTAAAGTAGCAGAATAAGATGTAGAAGTTTTGTTCCATTTTTTTTGAGACCTATATCACTCCTGTGAACCCGGCCCTTCCCAGGCTTCTTCCACCGGCACAGGAGACATGATATGCCCCCACCCTGCTCGCGCTGTGTCTCACAGTGTGTGATCAATCTTGAGACTGCCCGCAAGTTGGGGACGGCTACCGGTGCGGTGGCCGGTTCCCTCAAGGGCGCCTATTCCTCGCTCTATTCGCCCAGCCGGTTGCTGGCTTCCCCAACACAGTTCCCCCTCAGCCGGATCGCCGTTGCCGTGATTGCGGCCGCGTCCAGCGGTATCGCCGGGGCAGCGGCTGGCCATCAGATGGTCCAGCACCTGTTTCCACCTGGGCAGGGCTCACCCTGGCTCTGCCTTGGGTGTGGTCATGCCTTTCGGGTGCTGGACTGATCCCATCACCGCACTTCCCCCCTGCTGCCGGCGACTTGCCGGCTTTTTCCGTCTTGGAGGTTTCTCATGGCACATCAGATCGAACACATGGCCTACGTCGGCGACACACCCTGGCATGGCCTGGGCCAGCAGCTGTCACGTCATCAGCCGCTGGAGGTCTGGCGGCAGCAGGCTGGCATGGACTGGCACATCGAGGAATCCCCGGTACGCTTCATCACCGATGGGGCCGGCCACTTGGGCAGTATCCACTCCTTCCCGGAGCAGAAGGTCCTCTATCGCTCCGACACCAAGGCCCCGCTGTCGGTGGTCTCCCAACGTTACAAGGTGGTACAGCCGGAGGAGGTTCTGGAGTTTTACCGGGACCTCACGGAATACGCGGGTTATGAGCTGGAGACCGCCGGGGTGCTCAAGGGTGGCCGCAAGTTCTGGGCCTTGGCCCGCAGCGGCCTGGGTGGGGCTCTAAAGGGACAAGACCAGGTCAACGACTACCTGCTGCTGGCCACGTCCTGCGATGGGTCGCTGGCCACGGTGGCGACGCCAACTTCGGTACGGGTGGTGTGCAACAACACCCTGACCATCGCCGTGGACGGCACCTCGCAGGGCGTAAAGGTGCCACACAGCACCGAGTTCCGTCCGCAGCTGGTCAAGCAGCAGCTGGGAATCTCCGTGTCCCAGTGGGACGACTTCATGTATCACCTGAAGACCCTGGCCGAGCGCAAGGTCAGCCAGGAGGAAGCGAGGACCTACTTCCAGTCGGTGATCTGCAACGCCGAGGCGCCGCTGGACGATCCGTCCAAGCTGCCCAACGTTCGCGCCCTCAATCGCGTCCAGAAGCTCTACCAGGGCGAGGGACGTGGTTCTCAGCTGTGTACGGCGCAAGGCACCGCCTGGGGCCTGCTCAACGCGGTCACCGAGTACGTGGACCACGAGAAGCGCGCTCGCAGTAACGACTACCGCATGGACTCCGCCTGGTTCGGCCAGGGCGCCAGCCTCAAGGACAAGGCGTTGGAGTCCTCCCTTGCGCTGGTGTCCTGAACGGCGTCCTGCGTTCTCCCACCCCCGTCTTTCCCTCACCACGGCATAGCGCCCGGCCCATCAAAGGCCGGGCGTTTTTGTTTATGGAGGTACCGATGCAACCACCCATGACATTCGAGATCTGCCATGCCCTGACCCAGCTGACGCGTCAGTTACTCGAGGCTGGCGAGCAAGCGACCGAGACCCACGTGCTGGCCAAGGGCCAGGTTTATCGCGTGGCCCTGTCCCTGGAGCCGGTCCCGACCGAGGAGCTCCCTGACGTCATCCAACGCTATCGATAACGGAGGCCATCATGGCAACCCCCATTCATCCCAAGACCGCCGACCAGACACCGATCGCTCAAGCAACCCAGGACAGCACCGCGATCATCCAGGTGATCGAGCGGGCCGCCCTCAACCCCGAGGTCGACATCGACAAGATGGAGCGCCTACTGCAGATGCAGGAGCGGGTGCTCGACCGCCAGGCGCTGATGGCCTATAGCGCCGCGATGGCGGCCATGCAGACTGAGCTGCCGAGCATCGCCGAGCGCGGCAAGACCAACAACGGCCACTACGCCACCCTGGAGGACATCGTCGATACCGTGCGCCCGATCATGAAGAAGCACGGCTTCGCGGTGAGCTTCCGCATTCAGACCCAGGAACGCGGCATCCAGGTCACCGGCGTGCTGATGCACCAGGACGGCCATCGGGAAGAAACCAGCATGCTGTTGCCGGCCGATACCAGCGGCAGCAAGAACGCCGTCCAGGCGTTCGGCTCCTCCACTAGCTACGGCAAGCGCTACGTGCTGTGTGCCCTGCTCAACATCACCACCCGCGGCCAGGACGACAACGGTCACGCCGCCGCCCCGGTCAAGCTGGTCACCCCCTTCCAGGCCGGGCAGATCCGGCAGCTGATCGCCGCCTGTCCCCCGGCGACTCAGGAATGGTTCGTCGGCAAGTACAGCGACGCCGAGCAGGTGCCCCGTAGCGACTTCGACAAGCTGCGTGCCTCCCTGCAGAAGCGGGCGCAGCCCAACCATCAACATCACTGACCGGCCGGCGAGGGGCCTCCCCTCGCTGGCCTATGCCGTGTCATCGAGAAGGAGAACATCATGCAGATCCTGACACTGGAACAGGGCACGCCCGAGTGGCATGCCGCCCGTCTGGGCATCGTCACCATGTCCGAGCTGAAGACGTTGCTGGTCAAGGGCAAGGGGCCGGGAGGCTTCGGTGCCGGTGCGATGAGCTACATGCACCAGCTGATCGGCGAGCGCATCACCGGCGAGCCCTCCGACACCTTCCAGGGCAATGCCCATACCCAGCGCGGGCATGAGCTGGAGCCCGTGGCCCGGGAGCTCTATCACGAGGCCACCGGCCTGCCCCAACTGGAGCAGGTCGGCATCATCCTCAATCACGGGGTGGGCTATTCGCCGGATTGCCTGGTCGACAGCAATGGCCTGGTCGAGATCAAGACCAAGCTGCCCAAGTACCAAATCGAGCTGCTGCTGGCCGACGAGCTACCCCAGGAGCACGTCGCTCAGTGCCAAGGCGGGCTGTGGGTCAGCGAGCGGGAATGGATCGACTTCGTCAGCTACTGGCCGGGTATGCCGCTGTTCGTGAAGCGTGCCTATCGGGACGAGGCGCTGATCCGCACCATCGCCGAGCGCGTTGAGACCTTCTACGAGGAGTTAGAGCGTCGCATGGCCATGGTCATGGCGGCCTGAGGAGAGACACCATGAACCACCGCAAGCTGAGTGCCGGCGAGACCACTGGCACCTACCGGATCACCGACACGGTGACTGAATCGGAGCTCTTGAGCATCGCCAAGGCATTCGCTCGTCGTCGGCTGGCCAAGGGACGTAAAATCACCCAGCCAGCTCTCGCGTTCGAGTACCTGCAGGTGCTGCTGCAGGACTACGAGCACGAGGTCTTCAGCCCTTTGTTCCTCGACAGCCAGCACCGGGTGATCCGCTTCGAGGAGCTGTTTCGCGGCACCATCGACTCGGCCAGCGTCTACCCGCGTGAAGTGGTCAAACGGGCCTTGGCCTGCAACGCTGCTGCGGTGATTCTGGTCCATAACCACCCCTCGGGTGATCCAGAGCCCAGCGATGCCGACCGACGCATCACCCAGCGGCTGAAGGAAGCCCTCGGACTGGTGGAGATCCGGGTCATCGATCACATCGTAGTCGGGAGCCAGGGATGTGATTCCTTTGCTGAGCAGGGGTATCTGTAGAATTGGCCTGCATCCCAATCACGATATAGCGCTGGTGCTGCCTAAAAAGGCAGCACCGGCGTTTCAATGTTCACTTTATTTTTTCGACTATGGGAAGAGTTTTCCCAAAAGCGGATGATCGGAAAAGCCTTATATAATTCAGGCATGATAAAGCCGTCCAACACTTGCCAGGTTCACACGTACCCTGGAGTAAATAAATCATAAATGTTCTTAAGATTGACTCTCGTCTACTCCGCACACACTACATCCAATGAGACACCAACTGTGTCCATCAGGAAACTATGAGCAGCCGCGAGGATCGTAGCTTGCCGGTCACTATGATTTGTCCGTGAGATCCCAGGCTGGACAATGATGATCCGCCCCTGGATCTCCTTGAACCGGCTTGCGCGCAGAATGTTGTTCATTTCGTGTGTGCCACCATGTAAAAAACGGGTTGGACGGATGTCGGACCGCAAGCGCTGCTCGCGCCTAGCGATATGGCGACACAAATCCTTGAACTTCCAGAGCCAGCGTCCTGAACGCACCGCCTGTGAGCAGACTTCAACGGCATCCTGAAGCCGGGCACCCCCTACATTTTCGGTAAACTTACAGTGAACAAGAGAAAAATGGATGACCTCCTCTTCAACCTTGAAGCAGATCAAATCAGCAGCCTCTCCGGAGGCGTCATCGTCAAAAACCACTTCATAACCGGCATCTATGAAGTGTTGCGCCGCACGAGCCTGCACCGTGTTCTCTTGCTGCTGGCCATCACGCCACAACGACTCCCTCGTAACGTCAATACCGCTCCAATCCCACACGTCGAAGCATTCAGCCGGAAAGGAAAGCTCTGGCGCCACCTCAGGTTTAATCAATAAATGACCGTCCAATTCACTAAGGTCGGAAAATCGAACTAAGATAGGGTAATCATTTAGAAAATCCGATAGGGGAAGTTCTCGGCGTGAAACTCCGATCGAAAGAGCTGGTCCGGCCACGTGAGTAAACTCATAAGCATTGGCGATGCCAAGCCGAAACACATACTCGGACCGCTGTCCATCATATTCGAGATAAAACCGCATCGCTTGACGCTCTTCCCCTATTTCGTCAAAACGTAGATCAAAGTAGGAAAGCGGATTTTCGATACCATCCCGAATGAGCTGAACCCTCTCCTCCTGCTGCTGAAGAATCTCAAGCGGCCACTCCAGGGTGAGCACGGTTGCCTCGGGAAACTGCGTAATTTCCTCAGGCACCAATACATTCTGAAGGATCTCATCCGTACTGATTGCACTATCTATAAGTTTCGCACCAACACGCTTGCACCATTTTGTCAGATGGGCGATTGTCCCGCGCTCTTTCGACCACACCCGTCCCTTAAACGAGCAGCCGATCGCAACCGGCAGACCACTCTCATAGCCAGCACCCTGAAGAACGGATTTCGTGGAACCGACAGTTTGAGAGATTTCCAAGGCTTGCCGAACGTCCGCACCAGTGTACATCGCAAAGCGCAGATTACGACGCGCATGCTTGGTGACGCCCACATTCTGAAACTGAAGCCGATTGATACCGGAAAGAGTCCGGAACACGGAATCACCGCGGACCAAAGAAACATCCTGGCCGCCTACCACTTTGGCCAAGTTCTCATGCAGGCAGGACTTTTCGCTAGAATGAATAAAAAGCAGACCCAATTCATCATCGTAATGAACGACATATAAGTGCCATTCGCGATCTTGGATCGACTGCGCGCGTGTCCAGCGCACAGGTGGCTCCGTCTTCGTCACATAGTAAAGGGTACTGGATTCATCATGCAGCCACACTCGATGAACTTCGGTGTTAACCGGCACAGCACGATGAAAACGACGCGGCTTAAACTCACTCGCTCTATATGCGACGACACTAAATTTAGGACGGAGTAATGCCGGAGAAATTGAAGCTAGCGCGTCGTCTTCAACCTCATTAGTAAGAGGAACAGACTGAGAGAGGAATTCGACAAGCTCGCGATGCTCGCGAACGGCATCCGAACTCATTTCGGCAAGAAGTGTGTTCCAGTCTGCGTTCTCACTATAGAGTCTCTCTAGTCCGGCGGACACATCCTGATCAGCTATATTGGCGACCACTGTCGCATCGCCGATCACCCCGCCCGCCGTCCGGGTAAAGCGACCCGTAAACTGAAGCAAGACAGCCAGACTCTTGTGCGTATCGTGAATCGCAGCGATCTTGAGCTGCGGCATGTCGAACCCTTCTCCGAGCATTTCAACACACACGACAATGCGGCTATCTCGGCTGTAAAGGCGCTGTAGATGCCACCCTGATGAAGAGTCTTCAGAGTGGACGAGAATCGGATCATAGCCTGGCGCCAATTCCTGATACAGCCTCAATATTTCCGTGGCGCGCTCAATGCGATTACAGCGCGCCATTAATAGGTGGTCAAACCCCGCTTCCAGGTCAGCCCCAAGCTGAGTGATCGCTTTCTCTGCAATGGCACGATCCGCGTCTTTGGGTTCGATCTCACAGACCGGATCAAACTTGATCGACTTGAAGTATTGATCCTCCTGTGCCCGCCGAAGCGGATATGAGTAGATCACATCGCCGTCTACAAGAATACCATCACGCCTGAACGGCGTTGCCGTAAACTGCAAGACGCGCGTGGCCTGAAATTCATCTCTGAATGCTGCCCAGCTTTTTGCGCCTACGTGGTGGGCCTCATCAACGACAAGACACGAGGATCTCTCAGCCATCTCCGGCACAAGCTTGGTGGCCGTTCCCTGGCTCACGGCTGCCATTGTAGAGACCACGACATGACACGAGTCGAAGATATCTAGCTCACTCTCTGACCGCGGGCGATTGTTTATCACACCCACTATGGGATTGGGCATGTCCTCGGGAATAACCCTAAGCTTCCTGAGGAGGCCAAGTGTCAGAAACTTTTTCACCGTTTGTGATCGAAGTGGCGAAGATGGGACGACCACAAAAAAAGTACCCTTCACCTGGCCAACCAAAGTGGCAATCATCGTTTCTGTCTTTCCGGTTCCTGTCGGCATGACAATCGTGGCCGGTGTACTATAAAGGCTCCAGTGAGCACCGATAGCATGAAGGGCGCCAATCTGGGGAGCACGAAGACCCGCATGCACTAAATTACCGTCATGGTCAACATGTTCTGAAGCATACCGGATTCCACTCTTCCAGGATTCCGAGACCTCTGACTTTTTTTCCGCCCATTGTGCGGGGTCATCCTGACCGGAGAGTTCACGGTGATACTGCCAAACAAGTAAACCGGTATCGTCCTCTCGCACAACACCGTCTACTCCTTCAGGAACTGGGCAACGTTGCCGTGTGGTGAGGACGATGTGCTCGCCCGATTCTAGGATAAGAAGAGGCTGCTCAATCCGTGGCGAGACCCTTATAGTGGTACGCTCAACAATCCTTTCGGCACGCTCGGACCGTACCGTATGGGCTATCTCGCCGAGATCGTGCTTCTTGTGCCACATGAGCGCAGGAAGCATGATTTCCTCTTGCCCATGCTGATCAACGACATCTTCAGGATCGGCATCATGCATTGATAAACATCTCCGTCATTCCATCGAGGTGGACTTTCACAGACTCTCATCTCTGATATTTACCAACTACTATATACAGTAATTTACCCGGGTTGTGTGAATGCATACGTCTATCACAGAGCGAAGAATGGATAGTTCAAAGATCCAAGCACAACACCTATCTACCATAGTGCCGCATGGATCCCTGCTTACTCGGCACCGGGGTCACAGCGGTGACTATTTCTTCTTTCGCAAATGCGTTCTATACATCTGATCGCATTCGTCAGCATAATGATCAATGTTAGCCATTATTCTATCGAGGCGGTTATCGCGCAGGCGGAAGTGGGCTTTTCCATTACTCCTTATTGCGTCGAGAATCTGAATATTCGGCGCGGACAAAACCTCCAGATAGCGGATTACCACGGTTACCGGATTGACGATGCTCCGATTCTCTTCGCCTGTCAGATACCACAGCTTTGTTGGCCCCTGGCTCCGACCTTCGCGAGCATCCTGCCTAGATTGCTCCCGCTTCAGGGCATTGAGCTCTCTCATCCAAGGCAGAATCCCGAACCGATTCTTAATTGCTGACACGCACTGACCTATATTCACCTGGGCTCCTTTTCGCTTGCACAGCAGATGATCCAAAACGACAAGCGCTTGCCAGGCCTCAGAATCCGCATTAATGATCCAGTCCCCTTGAACCGGAATGCCCACGAATGTCGCTTGGCGGCCACGTGTTATCAGCCGCCCCGGCGTGCGGAAAGCATCCTCGCGCATTAGTTTAGCTTCGTGATTAGCCGTACGTACTTCCAAGCGCGCCTGCTCATAGTCGTCCGACCGGGCAGCTGCGAGATGATCAATAAGGTGCTGGTGCTGCCGTCGCTGCCAGTCACGGCTCTTCTTGTTTGCCTCCATCCGTTTGCGCCCCTGCTCCCTTGCTTGTGCCTGTGCCGCAGCGCGCTCCCTCTTGAGCTTCAGCTCTCTTTTTGCCTGCTCGCGTCTCATCCATTCGTCCGGGGCAGATGCACTCAGCGTGGCCTGGGCCTGTTTCACGCGCTTGAGGTTGTCGTAGAGTGAGCATAGAAACCACCGGCGAGGGGCACTCTCAAGCACTGCCTGGCGCAGCAGGTCGGGATCGGTTTTCTGCTCAGGCGTGAGATTACTTAGGTCAACCTCCATCAGGTTGTCGAGCGCCTTGGCCTTGGCTTCTTCCACTGCATGGGTGACATAGATCTCAATGAAGAGAATGGAGCCATTGCGGAGCCTGGCTGTGAGATCAGGACGCAGGGTTCCCGCCGACTGTTCCTGGACCACGGTTCGGAAGGGTTGGCTCTTGTGATGCTCGAAGAATACTTCATCAGTATAGGGCACACCGTCCGGCATGGGCGTCTCAATAGGAACCGTGTAAGCCGGGAGGGTGACCCACATCGCATCTTCAATGATCTGCTTGGCCATCAAGTGAACCGCGGTCTCGTAGCCCGCCTCGCAACTGCTTCCGCTGTGATGCGAAAAGTACGCCCGCTTGCCGCCTGTCGGGTGGTTGGCGATCAAAGCAGCACCACACTTCGGACTTGGGCAAACACAGCCACAGCGAAGCCCATTGGCGACCTCACTAGGCGAATACATCCGACCTTCACGCAACCCAAACGGGACACGTAGACCTACAACATCGAGACCAGGCGTAACCATACCTCTCGTCGCTCAAAGGACTTAGGACGAAGGTAACGAATAAGGGAGCCGCTGTCATTGCTGTATCAGCAGATACGCAACCATGCGTGGTATCAGGAGCAGCCTCGGGGGATAAGCCGAGTCATAGGGCTGATACGGTATTGAGGGAAGAGCTGTCCAGTAGCGTCTTTTATGGACCCGTGGAAGCCAGGCCCAAAGTATGGGCTGAAGTATGGTCTGGAGGGATATAGAAAAAGAAAAAGCCGCTGAAATCAGCGGCTTAATCAGAATTCTTGGCGGAGGGGGAGGGATTCGAACCCTCGAAGCCTTTCGACTTACACACTTTCCAGGCGTGCTCCTTCGACCACTCGGACACCCCTCCGCATTGTGGTTCCATCGCTTTGGGCGCGTGGCCTTTCGCTCCAGAACGGGGCGTATACTATCGGCTTAAGTCCGCGAATGCAAGCCGGTTTTCGGATTTCTTCCCGATCGGGGCGATGTCCTCCCGCGACTCAGTCGGCGGGCAGGACCGCATAGTCGCCCCGGGCCTCGAGGCAGAGGGTGTCGCCGCACCACAGGCGCTGAACCAGGGCGATGCGCCCCTTGCCGCGGCGCTCCAGGCGCTCGGCGAGTCGCTCGGGGCCATCTTCCGCCTCGGGCGTGCAGACCAGCCGGTAGTCGCCGGTCACCGGCGCCAGGAAGCGCTGGCCGGCCTCGGCCACCACCACGTCACGCTCGTAACCGCGGCGACGCAGCCAGAGCGTCGTCCAGCACCAGCCGAGCAGGGTGGTCTGGGCGGCGAGCGCCCCGCCGAAGCCGGTCCCCTTGTCATTGAGGCTGGGCGAGAGATCGAGGCGCCACTCGAGGTCCCCCCCTTCTCGCCGCATGGAGCGGATGCCCAGGTGCTCGACCATGGGGATCGCCTCGCCCAGCCAGGCCAGGAAGCTCGCCGGGTCGTCCTCCCCGCCCTCGAGGGGCAGCGGCAGGCGGGGATGGGGAATGCCGGGTTCGCGCATGTTCAGTCCCAGCGTTCGACGAAATCGGCGACGTCATGCTGCGGCAGCGGGCGATGGCGGCCGCCCAGCTGGCCGAGGTAGAGGAAGGCGACCAGCTCGTCGTCCTCGGCCAGGCCCAGGCCCTTGCGGACCGTGGGATCGAAGGCGTACTTGCCGGTGCGCCACATGGCGCCGAGTCCCTGGGCGTGGGCGGCCAGCAGGATGCCGTGAGCGGCGCAGCCGGCGGAGATGACCTGCTCCACCCTAGGCACCTTGGGGTCGTCCGGGGTGACCTTGGCGATCACGGCGATGATCATGGGCGCGCGCTTGGGCTTCTTGCGGGCGGCCTCGAGCACGGCATCCCCGGCATGCGGATCCTCGCGGAACTCGGCCTCGGCGAACAGCTCGCCGAGACGGTCGAGCCCCTCGCCGGAGAACTCGATGAACCGCCAGGGCCGCAGCTCCTTGTGATCCGGGGCGCGCAGGGCCGCCTGGTACATCGCCTCGAGCTGTTCCGCGTCGGGCGGCGGGCCCATCAGCTTGCCCATGGAGCTGCGTTCGTGCAGCAGCGTCATCGCGTCCATAAGGGTCTCCTTGCCTGGATCCGAACGAGAAGGGTTCTCGGCACTCTATCAAGTCGCCGGGTCACTGTCGCGCCAGGCGCAGCGCCGACGGCGGCCGTTCCCCGGGGGTGGCGCGCCAGGGGCTGATGTCGAGCCCGCCGCGGCGCACGTAGCGGGCCAGCACCAGCAGGCGTTCGGGCCGGGCCCGGGTCATCAGGTCCATGAAGATATGCTCGACGCAGTGCTCGTGGAAGTCCTGGTGCTGGCGGTAGCCGATCAGGTAACGCAGCAGCCCCTCGCGGTCGAGGCGCGGGCCCCGATAGCGGATCAGCATACTGCCCCAGTCGGGCTGACCGGTGACCGGGCAGTTCGACTTGAGCAGGTGGGAGTGCAGCGTCTCCTCGACGATCTCCTCGCCCACCCGCAGGTGCTCGGCACTGGGGGTGTAGTCGCTCACCTCGATCTCGAGCTCGTCGAGGCACTCCCCCGGCAGCCGACGCGGCGCGAGCACCTCGTCGTCCACGCCGAACAGCTCCACGCCCACGGGCGACCCGGCGGCCTCGGCCAGGTCGCGCTCCAGGGTCGCCACCACCGCTTCGCGGTTGGCGAAGCGGGTCTGGTTGAAGCCGTTGAGATAGAGCTTCCACGACTTGGACTCGATCAGCCGGGGGGAGTCCGCCGGCAGCCGGAAGCGGGCCACGGCGACAACCGGCTTGCCCCGGGCGTTGAGCCAGGACACCTCGAAGGCGTGCCATTCGTCCTCGCCGACGAAGGGTAGCGCCCCCTCCTCGATGCCCAGCGGGGCCCGGTTGGCGGCACGGACAATCGGGTAGAGCAACCCGGCGTCGTAATGCTCCGGATAGGCGGACTCGCGGCCCAGGGGGGCGTGGGCGAGGGTCTCGGGACGATGCGATGACATGGCTTAGCTCCTGATGCCCTTGCCGTTCTCGAGCATCCACAGGGCGATGCTGAAGAGTACCACGATGAACCCAAGGATGGCGGCCAACGCCCAGCCCACCGGGATGTCGGAGACGCCCAGGAAGCCGTAGCGGAAGACGTTGACCATGTACAGGATAGGGTTGAGCATCGAGGCGCCCTGCCAGAAGGCCGGCAGCAGCGAGATCGAGTAGAAGACCCCACCCAGGTAGGTCAGCGGCGTGAGCACGAAGGTCGGCACGATGGAGATGTCGTCGAACTTCTTGCCCAGCAGGGCGTTGATGAAGCCGCCGATGGCGAACAGCGCCGAGGTCAGGATGACCACCCCGAGGGTGAGCAGCGGATGCGCCACCTCGAGCCGGGTGAAGAACAACGAGACGAGGGTCACGATCACGCCGACCCCGAGCCCGCGGGCCATGCCCCCCAGGATGAAGCCAGCTAGGATCACCCAGTTGGGCATCGGCGAGACCATCATCTCCTCGATGCTGCGCTGGAACTTGTTGGAGAAGAACGAGGACGCCACGTTGGAGTAGCTGTTGGTGATCACCGACATCATGATCAGCCCGGGGACGATGAAGTCCATGTAGCTGTAGCCGTCCATCTGGCCGATGCGCGAGCCGATCAGGTTGCCGAAGATGATGAAGTACATCGTCATGGTGATCGACGGCGGCAGCAGGGTCTGGGGCCAGATCCGCGTGAAGCGCTTGATCTCCTTGACCACGAGGGTCCACAGGGCGATGGCGATCTGCTGCGGATTCATGCACGAACCTCCGTGTTCTGGCCGCCTTCTACCATGGAAACGAACATCTCCTCCAGCCGGTTGGCACGATTGCGCATCGACATCACCTCGATGCCCTGCTCCCCCAGGGCCTCGAAGACGGCGTTGAGCCGCTGCCCGCGATGCACCATGACCGACAGCTGGGCATCGTCCACCTTCTTCACCTGGAAGCCCTCGACACGGGGCGCACTCTCCACGGGGTGCGCCAGGTCCAGCAGGAAGGTCTCGGTGTCCAGCTCGGCGAGCAGCTCACGCACGCTGGTGTTCCGGATGATCTCGCCGTGGTTGATGATGCCCACGTGGCGGCACAGGCTCTCCGCCTCTTCCAGGTAGTGGGTGGTCAGGATGATGGTGGTGCCCTCCTCCTCGTTGATGCGGCGCATGTAGTCCCACATGCTGCGGCGCAGCTCGATGTCCACCCCGGCGGTGGGCTCGTCGAGGATCAGCAGTTTCGGTCGGTGGATCAGGGCCCGGGCGATCATCAGCCGGCGCTTCATGCCGCCGGACAGCATCCTGGCACTGCCGTCGCGCTTGTCCCACAACCCCAGGTCGCGCAGCAGCTGCTCGGCGCGGGGCAGCGCCTCGCGGCGTGACATGCCGTAGTAGCCCGCCTGGGCCATGACGATGTCGAGGACCTTCTCGAACTGATTGAAGTTGAACTCCTGGGGCACCACGCCGAGATGGTACTTGGCCCGGGCGAAATCGGTGTCGATATCGATGCCGAAGATCGAGACCTTGCCGGCGGTCTTCTGCACCAGGGAGCAGACCACCCCCAGGGTGGTGGATTTCCCCGCCCCATTGGGCCCCAGCAGGGCGAAGAAGTCCCCCTGGGGAACGTCGAGGTCGATGCCCTTGAGGGCGTGGAAGCCATTGCCGTAGACCTTGGTCAGGCCACGAATGGACAGCGCCGGTTCGGCCATGTGCGATCCTGTGCAAAGGGGTGAATGTCGTCGAAGCCCCACTATATGGGGGCGGAGCGTCATCGCTTCAAGTTCGGGTGCTGCCGCAGGGAGTCGCCACTGCCGCCCGGGCGGAAGGCAGGAGTCGTGTCGGCTTGGGCCATCGCGCTCTGAAGAGCGCTCCCACGCGGGCTCCTCCCCCTATGGAGAAGTATCAGGATGATAGCGGGAAATGGATCGACGGGCGGCCTTCCGCTGGGCCGGCGTTCCGGCTCGCGGCCCGAGCCTTGGCCTGCTCGAAAAGGCTCACAGATTGAATGGAGCGGGAAACGAGATTCGAACTCGCGACCCTCGCCTTGGCAAGGCGATGCTCTACCACTGAGCTATTCCCGCTCGACAGGAGGGAGGACGATGCGAAGTGGCGTCCCATAGGGGGTTCGAACCCCTGTTACCGCCGTGAAAGGGCGGTGTCCTAGGCCACTAGACGAATGGGACGCATCATCACCAAATGGTGATTGGAGCGGGAAACGAGATTCGATCGGACCGGCGTACCGGCTCACGACCCTCGCAGGCCCTTGGCTCCTAACCAGCCTACCCAAAGGAAGGTTGGAGCGGGAAACGAGATTCGATCGGACCGGCGTACCGGCTCGCGACCCTCGCAGGCCCTTGGCCTCCTAACCAGCCTACCCAAAGGAAGGTTGGAGCGGGAAACGAGATTCGAACTCGCGACCCTCGCCTTGGCAAGGCGATGCTCTACCACTGAGCTATTCCCGCAGGTCTCGCATTGTCGAACACCGGAAGTGGCGTCCCATAGGGGGTTCGAACCCCTGTTACCGCCGTGAAAGGGCGGTGTCCTAGACCACTAGACGAATGGGACGCATCATCACCAGATGGTGATTGGAGCGGGAAACGAGATTCGATCGGACCGGCGTACCGGCTCGCGACCCTCGCAGGCCCTACTCGTACCCAACCTACCCGAAGGAAGATTGGAGCGGGAAACGAGATTCGAACTCGCGACCCTCGCCTTGGCAAGGCGATGCTCTACCACTGAGCTATTCCCGCATCTCCGGCATCTCGTCGAGAGGAGTGGCGTCCCATAGGGGGTTCGAACCCCTGTTACCGCCGTGAAAGGGCGGTGTCCTAGACCACTAGACGAATGGGACGCTGCGTCTCGCCTCGTCGAGATGGCGCGTATATTACTCAGGGACTTGGGAGGTGTCAAGCCGCTTCCGTCACCGTGCCTGCGAGACCACAGCGTTGGTGAACCGACTGGAAAAATCGCATCCCCCGGATGTCACAATGAGGAGCAGGCGCCATCGTGACGAGGAGGAAGGCCATGCGAAAGAAGATCGAGAAGAGCGATGCCGAATGGCGTGCACAGCTCACGCCGGAACAGTTTCACGTGACCCGCGAGAAAGGTACCGAACGCCCCTTCTCCGGGGACTACCGGGTCACCGACGAGCACGGCATCTACCACTGCGTGTGCTGCCACGCACCGCTTTTCGAGAACGAGCACAAGTTCGATGCCGGCTGCGGCTGGCCGAGCTTCGACCGGCCGCTGGCCTCCGGCTGCGTGGAACAGCAGCCCGACAGCAGCCATGGCATGGAACGCACCGAAGTCATCTGCGCCCGCTGCAACGCGCACCTGGGCCACGTCTTCCCCGACGGCCCACCGGAAACCACCGGCCAGCGCTACTGCATCAACTCGGTGGCCCTGGACTTCCATCCCGGCGAATAGGCGCCTCCCCCGCCCTTGGACGGCCGACCATCTGCTATGATGGTCGGCCGTTTCGTATGGCAAGCAGGAGAGGCTCGATGCTCGGCTGGTACCCGGGACACATGAACAAGGCGCGCCGCCAGATCCTCGAGGCGCTGCCGGAGATCGACGTGGTGATCGAGGTCCTCGACGCCCGTCTGCCCTACTCCAGCGCCAACCCCATGCTGGCGAAGCTGACGCGCCACAAGCCGGTGCTCAAGATCCTCTCCCGGGCCGACCTGGCCGACCCGGCGCGCACCAAGGAGTGGACCGCCCACTTCGACGCCAAGGCCGACACCCGGGCCCTGCCCGTGACCACGACCAACGCCCGGGAGCTCAAGCGCATCCCCAAGCTGTGCCACGAGCTGGCCGGCCAGGTCCGGGCCGACCGCGACGTGCGCGTCATGGTGATGGGCATCCCCAACGTGGGCAAGTCGACCCTGATCAACGGCCTGGCCGGGCGTACCATCGCCAAGACCGGCAACGAGCCGGCGGTCACCAAGCGCCAGCAGAAGGTTCGCATCGCCGGCCAGGTCGCGCTGATCGACACGCCTGGGGTGCTGTGGCCGAAGATCGAGGACCAGGCCAGCGCCTACCGGCTGGCCGCCAGCGGCGCCATCCGCGACACCGCCATCGATTACGTCGACGTGGCCGTGGTCACCGCCGCCGAACTGGCACGCCGCTACCCGGAGGCGCTCGCCGCCCGCTACAAGCTCAAGGAGCTGCCCGCCTACCAAGCCAATCCCGCGGCCGACCGGGTCGACGCCGACGGCGATGCCCGGCCGGACCTGCTGGCCCTGGCCGGCTTCGACGGCCATGCCATCCTGGCCGCCATCGCGGCCAAGCGCGGCGGCCTGCGCCCGGGAGGCGAGGTGGACCTGCATCGCGGCGCCGAGGTACTGCTCCACGAGCTGCGCGACGGCAAGCTCGGCCGCCTCACCCTGGAGACGCCGGCCGATATCCCGGTCGAGCCCGAGACCGAGACGACCGGCGAGGACCAGGACGCCCCGGCCTCCTGACCCGCGACGATGACACCCGCCGCCCCCCGCGGCACCTGGACACCACTGGAACGACCTCATGGATACAGCCCCGCTCAGGAAATCGCACAAGCTCGACAACGTCTGCTACGACATCCGCGGCCCGGTGCTCGACCACGCCAAGCGCCTGGAAGAGGAAGGCCAGCGCATCCTCAAGCTGAATATCGGCAACCCCGCCCCCTTCGGCTTCGAGGCGCCGGAGGAGATCCTCCAGGACGTGATGCGCAACCTCCCCACCGCCCAGGGCTATTGCGATTCCAAGGGCCTCTACTCGGCCCGCAAGGCGATCATGCAGGAGTGCCAGCGCAAGGGGATTCCCGGGGTCGGCATCGAGGACATCTACATCGGCAACGGCGTCTCCGAGCTGATCGTCATGGCCATGCAGGCCCTGCTCAACGACGGCGACGAGGTGCTGATCCCGGCGCCGGACTACCCGCTGTGGACCGCCGCCGCCAATCTTTCCGGCGGGCGCGCCGTGCACTACCGGTGCGACGAGCAGGCCGACTGGGCCCCGGACATGGCCGACATCCGCGAGAAGGTCACCGCCCATACCCGGGCCATCGTCATCATCAATCCCAACAACCCCACCGGCGCCGTCTATCCGCCGGAGGTGGTCCGCGAGCTGCTCGAGATCGCCCACGAGCACGACCTGGTGGTGTTCTCCGACGAGATCTACGACAAGATCCTCTACGACGGCACCGAGCACGTAGCCACCGGGGCCCTCGCCGCCGACGACCAGTTGGTGGTGACCATGAACGGGCTGTCCAAGAGCTACCGCTGCGCCGGCTTTCGCAGCGGTTGGATGACGCTGTCGGGCAATATCGCCAAGCAGCGAGCCGAGGACTTCATCCAGGGCATCACCATGCTGGCCTCGATGCGCCTGTGTGCCAACGTCCCCGCCCAGCATGCCATCCAGACGGCGCTCGGCGGCTACCAGTCGATCAACGACCTGATCCTGCCCGGCGGCCGGCTGCTGGCCCAGCGCAACATCACCTACGACAAGCTCAACGCCATCCCCGGCGTGTCCTGCACCAAGCCCAAGGGGGCACTCTATGCCTTCCCGCGGCTGGACCCCAAGGTGTTCAACATCCAGGACGACCAGCAGCTGGTACTGGACCTGCTGCTGCAGGAGAAGATCCTGCTGGTGCAGGGTACCGCCTTCAACTGGCCCGACCCGGACCATGTGCGCATCGTCACCCTCCCCTGGGCCGACCAACTCGAGGACGCCCTGGATCGTTTCGCGCGCTTCCTGTCGCGCTACCGCCAATAATTGCCGACAGGCTTGAAACCCGCGATCAAAGCCCGTATCTAGGCATCTGCTTCTACTCGCCGCGCCCCCCCGGCGCGGCGCCAGCGTGACAACCCTGACGGGAGAGTTCCGGCAATGATGAGAATCCTGCTGTTCCTGGCCACCAACCTGGCGGTAATCGTGGTGGCCAGCATCACCCTGCGCCTGCTGGGCGTGGAACCCTACCTCACCGCCCAGGGCATCAACTTCAATGCCCTGCTGATCTTCTGCTTCATCTTCGGCATGGCCGGCTCCCTGGTGTCGCTGTTCATCTCCAAGTGGATGGCCAAGAAGACCACCGGCGCGGTGATCATCGAGCAGCCCTCCAACAGCACCGAGCAGTGGCTGCTCGACACCGTGCGCGAACTCTCGCGGGACGCCGGCATCGAGACGCCCGAGGTGGGGATCTTCCCGGCCCAGCAGTCCAATGCCTTCGCCACCGGCTGGAACAAGAACGACGCCCTGGTGGCGGTCTCCGCCGGGCTGCTCAACCGCATGCGCCCGGAAGAGATCCGCGCCGTGCTGGCCCACGAGATCGGCCACGTGGCCAATGGCGACATGGTCACCCTGGCGCTGGTCCAGGGGGTGCTCAACACCTTCGTGATGTTCTTCGCCCGGGTGGTCGCCCACCTGGTGGACAGCTTCCTGCGCCGGGACGACAGCGAGGGGCTGGGCTTCTTCGGCTACATGGCGGTGGTGGTGGTCGCCGAGATCGTGTTCGGCCTGATCGCCTCGGCCATCGTCGCCTGGTTCTCTCGCTTCCGCGAGTACCGGGCCGATGCGGCGGGCGCCAGGCTCGCCGGCAGCGGGGCCATGATCAACGCCCTGGCCCGGCTGAAGGCCGAGACCCAGATGCCCGACCAGATGCCGGACACCTTCCGCGCCTTCGCCATCACCACCGGCCAGACCCGCAAGCTGATGGAGAAGGTATTCGCCAGCCACCCGCCGCTGGACGAGCGGATCCGCGCCCTCAAGGAAGCGGCGTACCGGCAGTAAGCGGCCAAGCGGCCAAGCGGCCAAGCGGCCAAGCGGCCAAGCGGCCACCAGGATCAAGTGACAAGTCGCAAGAAACCCCATCAGGTGTATGCCCGATGGGGTTTCGCGTTTCTGTCTCGTCACCCGCCGCCCGTCACCGGACAGCTGGGCGCCCGGCGCTCGGCGCTTGTAGCTCACTCCCTACCCGGAAGCCGGCGGCGGCGAGCGGCTCGGCCAGGGACTCGGCATCCGGCCGCAGGTCGACCGTCAGCGTCGAGAACTCCCGCCGAAGGGGGTATTGGGCGCGGCAGGCATCGAACCCCGCGGCCAGCCCCTGGCGCCGGGAGTGGAGCCACAGGGCGTCGTGGTCGCGGCGCACGTCGTAGACGGCCCGCATGCAAAGGCGCAGGGCCTCCTCCAGCGTCAAGCCGCCATCCAGGCTCAGCGACGGCAGGGGCGGCGCCGGGGCGAGGTCTTCCAGGGACAGTCGCACCGGCAGCCCCAGCCGATGGGCCAACGCCCGGTAGATGGCATGGGTCCCGCGCAGCTTGCCGTCAAGGCTGTAACCGGCGATATGGGGGGTGGCCAACTCGGCCAGGTCGCGCAGCGCGGCATCGATGGCGGGCTCGCCTTCCCAGACGTCGAGTACCGCCGAGATGTCGCCTCGCCCGGAGAGGCGGTCCCGCAGCGCCTGGCCGTCAAGGCAGTCGCCCCGGCCGGCGTTGAGCACCACCGTGCCCGGCACGAGTTCGTCGATGCGCCGGGCGTCCAGCAGGTGATGGGTGGCATGGGGCCCCTCCCGCACCAGGGGGGTGTGCAGGCAGATCACGTCACAGGCCTCGATCAGGGCATCCAGCTCGACGAAGCCCTCCGCGCCCTCCGCCTCGGCCCGGGGCGGGTCGCAGGCCAGGGTCTCGATACCCAACGCCTCCAGCCGTGCCAGCAGGCGCCCTCCCACGTTGCCGGCCCCCACCACCCCGATCCGCCGCTCGGCGAGGCGAAACCCCTGGCGTTCGGCCAGGGTCGCCAGGCTGACCAGCACGTAGTCCACCACCGCCTCGGCATTGCACCCCGGGGCGCTGGCGAAGCCGATGCCCCGGGTCCCCAGGGCGTCGCGGTCGACGTGATCGGTGCCGATGGTGCAGGTGCCGACGAAACGCAGTCGCGAGCCGGCCACCAGGGCCTCGTCGACCCGGGTGATGGAACGCACCACCAGCGCATCGGCCTCGCGCACCGTGGCCGCATCGATTTCACGTCCGGGCACCCGGATCACCTCGCCCAATGGCGCGAAGCACTCCATGGCCGCCGGCACGTTGGCGTCGACGACGATTCTCATGCACTCCTCCTCCCGGTGGCCTCCGGGCTTGTCCGCGGGACGCAAGCCCTTACAATACCGGCCCATGTTACATGAGCGGCGCGCCTTCGCGCCGCCGCCGACACCGGGAGCCGCCGTGATCGTTCGCTGGGAAACCGACCATGACTATGTGCTGGTACATGTCCATCAGGACATGTTCGGCGACTGGATCTTCAGCCGCGCCTGGGGGCAGATCGGCACCCAGTTCGGCGGCCTCAAGCACCGGCTCGCCGACGACCATGCCCAGGCCATGATGTGGCTCGAGGACGAGGCGACCATCCAGGCCTCGCGCGGCTTCCGCAAGGTCCTCGAGGCCGACGACCACAGCCCCGAGGGGCGTGATGCGGTCAGCCAGCTGTCGCTGCTGGATACGCCGTAGGTCGTAGTCGGGTAGACCGGGCGATTGCTCGACCCGGCCCCCCACAGAGCCGGACGTGCGCGATTGACGCATCCGGCTCTTCAACCATCAGGTTCGCTGAAAGGACAAGCGGTGGACAATCCTGGCACGTGGTAACGGAAGTATCGACAGCAGTTGAGCTGCCTTGTCCCATGAGAACCCTGCCTTCTGTGATCGCCGCCTGAGCCACTTGATCCAGATACCCCGAACCATGTGCAGGAAGCGCTGCAGGGCCTCCATGTTGTTGGTTATCCCGTAATACGCGTAATGCCCGGTGACCTTTCGACAGAGTTGACGGTGCTGGTCTCGTAGGGGCAGGTGACGGTTGGCTCGGCACCACAGCGAAATTCGCTTCAGCCCGCGCTTGAACCGATCCTTGGCCGTTTTCTGCTTGATGATCCAGCGACCGCGCCGGGACTTGCCCCAGTAGTGGGTAAAGCCCAGAAAGTCGAAGGTCTCGGCACGTTGCTCGCGGTGCGGTCGGAACCGCACCAGGCGGGTCTTGGTCGGGTGCAGGGTGAGGCCAAAGCGCGCGAAGCGCTTGGGAAGCACCTCCAGCACCTTGCGGGCATCGGCTTCGTTGCTGAAGGCCAGCACGACATCATCGGCGAAACGCACCGAGGACGCCCGTCCTCGCAGGCGTGGTTTGACCTCATTTTCAAACCACTCGTCCAGCACGTAGTGGAGATAGACATTAGCCAACAATGGAGAAATCACCCCCCCTTGCGGGCTGCCTATCTCACCTTTCTGCCACTGCCCGGCCTCCAGTACCCCGGCCTTGAGCCACTTGCCGATCAGGCGGAGGATGACACCGTCCTTCACTCGTTGCTGCAAAAGCGCGCGCAGGTGCTGATGATCGATCGTGTCGAAGAAGGCTTGGATGTCCAGGTCGATGACCCAGCCACCTCCCATCGACGACAGGCTATCCCATACCGTCTTGATCGCCTGATGCGCCGAGCGCCCCGGTCGGAAGCCGTATGAGCAGCCAAGAAAGTCGTGCTCATAGAGCGGCTCCAGCAGGGCCACCACGGCGCGCTGCAGGACCTTATCCTCGAAGGTGGGAATGCCGATCGGCCGTGTGGCGCGCCCATCTCCCTTGGGGATGTGGACACGCCGCACCGGCGGGGCTCGATAGCAACCGCTCTTGGCCGCCTCCAGCAGACGCTGGATATTGGCCTCGAAGTTGCGCACGAAGTCGTCCGCCGTCTGACCATCAATCCCGACGGCGCCGTCACGGCGCGTCATCAGGGTGGCCGTCTTCAGCCACTGGGCATCGATGTGGTGCGCCAGTGACGTGAAGGCACGCTGCGGGAAGCGCTCTGCCAGCGCTGCTATCCGCAATTGTGACGTGTACATGGACACAGGTTCCTGTGCACCTGCCATGTTTCCCTCTCGCGGTTCTGATGATTGGTCGCCCCTTCCCTCCAGCGGGTCCCGTCGAGCCGGTTCCCCGCCTTCATCGGTAGTATGAGCGACTCCCGCCTTTCCGTCCGGCTGGCTCCTTGTGGTCGCCCGGCCGTACCCCCTTGAGTGCCCGTGATTTGCTTCCGATACCGCCAGGCACGACAGCACCGGACCGGGAGCTTTCGGGACAGGTGGCTCCGACACCTGAGCTTTCACCTTTCGGGGGAGAAAGGCGGGCCTCCCAGGTTCCTGGGAAACCCCTGTGTGGACATGCCCTGCTCTATGACACCGACGGCCCTCTCCCGCCAAGCCAGTACAACGGGTTCGTATTGCCTTCCAGATCCATAACGCTGTCGGCGACCGTGATCCGAGGATTTCGATGCTCAATCACGCGGCCTATCCACTCGCTGTGTACGCTTCGCAGTGACGGTTACCCGGCACCACGCAACACTCGCTACCGGCTGGTGGCTACCCTTGGCCGAGTGGGACTTTCACCCACTGGGTTTCAATTCGTCCTTTCTGTCGCATGTTCGCGCGACTTCCCGGACGACCAGGCTTCGCCTGGCGCACTATGGACTCCTCCTCGATTGCCAGCACGTTGTGGAAAGGCGGATAGGTACGACTGCTCACGTATATTCGGTCTCTTCAAGGATGCCTCGGTCATGGGCATCGGACCCTGATGGGGGTTCCGCACGTCGGCTCCCTATCGGATAAACGAGCTCTTGGGCTCTCCGACCTACATGGGGTGGTCCGACGTCGGTCCGACCTGTTCGCCATCTCACCTCGTGCTCGGCTACCGTGGACGGGCGCCCCTCATGGGGCCGCCCTTCTGGTAACGGCCGCCGCTCCTAGCCGGCGCACGCCTGAGGACGTGCCGCCAGGGCGGGGTCGTAGGCCACCTTATGGCGCGTGATGGCCCAGGCCAGACGCGCCGTCTTGTTGGCCAGCGCGATCACCGCCACATTGTCCGGGCGGCGCGCCGTCAGCGCCTGCAGCCATCGACTCAGCCCATCCTCCCGGGCCGTGACATGGCGCAGAACCGCCCGCGAGCCCTGCACCAGCAGCGTGCGCAGGTAGCGATCCCCGCGCTTGCTGATGCCCAGCAAGCGCGGTCGTCCGCCCGTACTGTGCTGGCGGGGCGTCAGCCCCAGGGACGCCGCGAACTCGCGACCGCGCGCGAAGGCCTGGCCGTCCCCGAGCGCCCCGGCCAGGGCGCTGGCGGTGATCGGCCCCACCCCGTGCAGGGCCAGGAGCCGCTTGGCCACCGGATCCTGCCGGGCGTGACGCTCGATCGTCTGGGTCAGTTGCGTGATTCGCGCATCGAGATAGCGCAGGTCCTCGGCCAACCCGGCCAGCAGCACCCGGAAGTCGTCGCTGAGACCGTTCTCGGCGTCCTCCAGCCAGCATGGCAGGGCACGGCGCAGTGGGGCGATGCCCCTGGGTGCGACCAGGCCGTATTCCCCGACCAGGCCGCGAATCTGGTTGGCCTTGGCCGTGCGCTGGCCGACCAGTGCCTCGCGGATGCGGTGGGCGGCCTGGGTATCCTGCTGGGCGACGGTCTTGACCGCCACGAAACGCATATGGGGACGGCTCATGGCCTCGCAGATCGCCTCGGCATCCGCGCGGTCGTTCTTCTGGCTCTTCACGTAGGGCTTCACGAACTGGGCGGCGATCAGCCTGACCCGATAGCCGCGTGCCTGCAGCACCCGGGCCCAGTAGTGAGAGGACGCACAGGCTTCCATGCCGATCTCGGCCCCGGCGGGGGCCCGCCGGACCAGGGCCTCCAGCCACTTGCCGCGCGAGTACTGGCCGCGCCACTGGACCTGGTGATGGCGGTCCACGCCATGCACGTGGAAGACGGACTTTGCGATATCGACACCAACCCGGCTAATGTTCATCTGGGCTCCTCCTCCGCTCATGATGGTGGCGGTTTTCACCTACCATCCTGGCGCACAGACGCCGTTGTAGGGTGAGGAGGAGTCCATCCCATTGGGTAAGCGAGCCTGCGAGCGCACCCGACAAACCATGCCGGATGCGCCTTCGGCTTATCCGGCCTACGGCTTGCTGCCTAGGCTTTCCCCGCAGGGGAAAGGTAGCGCCGCCCGCCGCGCACCTCGGCCCCCCGGGGTTCCGGCCGCTGGGCCTCACCTCCCCGGGCGGCCCGCCAGGCCGCCTCGTCCAGCCAGCCCCGTGCCGCCAGCCAGGCCGCGAGCCGCTCGGGCTCGAAGCCACGATCCAGCTCCTCCCCCGCCGCGTCGGCCAGCACCGGGATACGCGTCCCGTAGCGTGTCATCAGCGCCTCGTCCTCGCTGATCTCGACCCGGATCAGCTGCACCTCGACGCCGGCCAGCCGCCCCAACCAGGCCTCCAAGGCCTCGCAGAGATGGCAGCCCAGGGTCGTGTAGAGGGTTAGACGAATCATGCATCCTCCCGGTGGCGGATCAGAAAGCAATGGTGCAGGTCCGGACGCCTCTGAAAATCCGGGTCGAAGGTCTTCGCCGAGATGTCTTCCACCGCATAGGCCTCGGCCAGGTCGGCGTCCAGGGTGAAGCGGCGCTGGTTGTTGGAGAACACCAGGGTCCCGCCCGGGGCCAGCCGGGCCATGGCCAGGCGCACCAGCCGGCCGTGGTCGCGCTGCACGTCCAGGGTCTCGGCCATCTTCTTCGAGTTGGAGAAGGTCGGCGGATCCAGGAAGATCAGGTCGAACCGCCCGCCGGCGGTCTCCAGCCAGTGGAAGCAGTCGTCCCGCACCACCCGGTGTCGTGAGGGATCCAGCCGGTTCAGCGCGAAGTTGTCCCGCGCCCAGTCCAGGTAGGTGTTGGAGAGATCGACGCTGACGCTGTCGACGGCGCCGCCGTCGCGCTCGGTGCCCAGCGCCGCCTGAACGGTGGCCGTGCCGGTATAGCAGAAGAGGTTGAGGAAGCGCTTGCCCGGCGCCATCCCGGCGAGCAGCCGGCGCACCGGCCGATGATCGAGGAAGAGACCGGTGTCCAGGTAGTCGCGGAGGTTGACCCACAGCCGCGCCCGACCCTCGCGGACCTCGAAGCGCTCGCCGCTGGCGGCCTGCTTCTGGTACTGGGCCCGGCCGCTCTGGCGCTCGCGTCGCTTGACCACCACCCGGGCCGGATCGACGTCCAGCACCTCGGGGATCACCGCCAGGGCATCGAAGAGGCGCTTCTGGGCCTGGGCGGGGTCCACGGACTTCGGCGGCGCGTATTCCTGGACGTGCACATGCGCGCCGTAGACATCGATGGCCAGGGCGTATTCCGGCATGTCGGCGTCATACAGGCGATAGCAGGTTTCCCCCGAGCGCTTGAGCCACTTCTTCAGGCGCCTGCGGTTCTTCTCCAGGCGATTGGCGAACATCTGCGCGCCCTCGGAGCGCGGTGCGGGCCTCGCGGCCCCCGTCGCCTCGCCGCCCGCTTCCGCCGGGACCTCCATCAGCAACAGCCGGGCATCCAGGGGACCGTTCTTCAGCGAATACTGCTTGTGAGCCCGCAGCCCGGTACGGTGGCCGAGATCGGGGTTGGCGGTGAACAGCGCCAGCCGCCAGCCCGGGAAGGCCGCCCGGACCCGCTCCCCGAGGGTGGCATAGAGCTCCACCAGTTCGGGCAGCTCGCCGAGCCGTTCGCCGTAGGGCGGATTGGTGATCACCAGCCCCTTGTCCTCGGCAGCGAGTGCCTCTGGCCGGGTCAGGCCACCCAGCGCCTCGCCCCGGAAGTCGATCAGCGCCGGGATCCCCGCCCGCATGGCATTGGCCTTGGCGGCCGACAACGCCGGGGGGCTCTGGTCGAAACCGAACAGCCGCGAGCGGCAGCGCTTGCGGCCGATGCTCGCCCGCGCCTCGGCCTCGCGCCTGAGCTCCCGCCAGCGCCGCTCGTCATGGCCCGCCCAGCCATGGAAGCCGAAACGCTCGCGATGCAGGTTGGGTGCCATGTCGGCGGCCATCATCGCCGCCTCGATCAGCAGCGTCCCCGCCCCGCAGAGGGGGTCCACCAGCGGGGCCCCCTGGCGGGCCAGCTCGGGCCAGCCGGCCCGCACCAGCAGGGCCGCGGCGAGATTCTCCTTCAGGGGGGCGTGGCCCACGTCGCGACGGTAGCCGCGACGGTGCAGGCTGTCGCCGGCGAAGTCCACGCCGAGGATCAGGCGCCCCCGATGCAACTGGGCATAGAGGCGCAGGTCCGGTCGTCGGGTGTCGACACTGGGTCGCGCCCGCCCCTCGGCCTGGAGCCGATCCACCACCCCATCCTTGACGGTCTGGGCGCCGAAACGGGTATGGCGGATGTCTCTCGCTCGACCATGAAAGTCCACCGCCAGGGTCGACCCGGGAGCCAGATGCTCGCGCCAGTCCACCCCGGCGACGACGGCCCTCAGCCGGTCGGGCGTCTCGATGCCCTCCTCCCGAAGCAGGCAGAGGATGACCCGATTGGCCAGGCGCGACCACAGGCAGACCCGGTAGGCGGCCTCGAGGTCGGCGCGGAAGTGGACGCCCGCCGGCGTGGTCTTGCCCGGTTCGGCCCCGAGCGCTGCCAGCTCCTCGGCCAGCAGCAGCTCGAGGCCCTTGGGACAGGTCGCGAGAAACGCCTGTGAATCAGGGGCTTGTCTTTCGGTCATGGCTCGTCCATCGGGATGGCGCCTGTCCCGTCGTCCGGGGAGGACGGGAGTGTGTACGCCTTGTTACAAATCACCTGTCGACAGCATCGACCAGGTTGCGCTATGAATTAGGTGGTAGCTACCTGACAACGCATGCGTTCCTGTCAAGGGGAAATTCTTCCTGTCCAGTGCGAACCTGCTGTCGCACGTCTTTCAGGATCCCCATACACGGGTTCGGCGCCCTTGTGCGTCGTATTCCAATGGTACCTTTAGCAAGAGGTAGTCCAATGAAACGACAGAAACGTGATCGCTTCCAGCGTGCCTATGTCCATGGGTACAAGGCGGGTCTCTCAGGTCGTTCCCGTGACGACTGTCCCAGCCAAGACATCAACCTACGCGAATACTGGATGAGCGGTTGGCGTGAAGGTCGTGGAGATCAATGGGCCGGCATGACAGGGGTCTCCGGCATCCACAAGAACCCCATGGTGGTCTGACCCACGGGCGGGTATTCCACCCCATCGTCCCCGACGAATCCTCAAGCCCATGGCGACCCCATGGGCTTTTTAGTGCCCGTGTGCCTTGAGGGCCCGGGCACACTCCCCCACCAGCCCCGGCCCACGGTAGATGAAGCCGGAATACAGCTGTACCAGGTCCGCCCCTGCCTCGCGCTTGACCACTGCCGCCTCGCCGCTGTCGATTCCGCCCACGCCGATGATCGGCAGGTCGGGCAGCCGGCGGCGCAGCTCGCGGATCACGGCATTGGAGGCCTCGAACACCGGCCGACCGGACAAGCCGCCCTGTTCGTCGGCATGGGGCAGGCCCTCGACCGCCTCGCGGGACACGGTGGTGTTGGTGGCGATCACCGCGTCGATGCCGGTGGCCTCGAGGCTGCGGGCGACCAGGGCGACCTCGTCGGCCTTCATGTCCGGGGCGATCTTCACCGCCAGGGGCACGCGCCGGCCGGCGTCGCGGTCGAGGCGGTCGGCTTGCTCGCGCAAGGCGCCCAGCAGTTGATCCAGGTGCTCCCCGAACTGCAGGTTACGCAGTCCCGGCGTGTTCGGCGAGGAGATGTTCACGGTGACGTAGTGGGCGTGGGCATGCACCTTGCGCAGACAGAGTAGATAGTCGTCCACCGCCCGCTCCACCGGGGTGGTCAGGTTCTTGCCGATGTTGATGCCGATCACGCCGTCGTAGCGGCTGGCGCGGACGTTCGCGACCAGGTGGTCCACGCCGGCATTGTTGAAGCCCATGCGATTGATGATGGCGCCCGCCTCGGGAAGGCGGAACAGGCGCGGCCGGGGATTGCCGTCCTGGGGCCTGGGCGTCACGGTGCCGACCTCCACGAAGCCGAACCCCAGCGCCCCCAGCGCATCGAGATGGTCCGCGTTCTTGTCGAGCCCCGCCGCGAGCCCGACCCGATTGGGAAACCGCAGCCCCATCAGCTCCACCGGATCCTCGACCCGGGAGCCCAGTGCCCGGCCCATGCCGAGGCGGTGGGCGAGGTCCAGGGCGGAGAGCGCCAGGCCATGCGCCTTCTCGGCATCGAGGCGGAACAGCAGGGATCGGGCGAGGGAATACATGGGCTCTCCTGGGGCGGCGGCTGACGAATCGGGGCGCGAGTATAGCGCAGCCACCCCAGGACGACGAACCCCGCCGGGGCGGGGTCAGTGGGCGATATCGCCCTCGGTGAAGAGGAAGGCCCGCAGGTACTTGTCCAGGGCCGGGTCACGCCGACGCAGCCACTCCAGGGTCATGGCCGCATGTTCCTTCTCCTCGTCCCGGTTGTGGGCCAGCACCGCCCGCAGGGCGTCGTCCCGACAGGCGTCGACCCGCTGGTTGTACCAGTCCACCGCCTCGAGCTCCTCCATCAAGGAGACGATGGCGCGATGATAATCCCGGGTCTCGGCGCTGAGCTCCTCCACCGGCTCGTGATAGCCTTCGCTGGCTGCCATGGGGCTCTCCTTTTGTGGTCTACTGATATGGGATGGAGTCCAACATAGGACACTCACAGGGTGATGTCAGCCTCGACATCCGCATGCCAGGGAGACGACATGACCGATACGACCGAGACGCTGGAACACCGCCTGTCGCGCATCCACCTGGCCCTGGAGAAGGAACACCTGGAGTGGGTCGACGATGTCATCGCCGACCTGGAACCCGCCGAGGTCGCCCTGCTGCTGGAGTCCCTGCCGCCCAACGAGCGGATCCGGCTATGGGAGCGCATTCCCCAGGAAGTCGACGGCGAAGTGCTGCTGCACGTCCATGACGAGGTGCGCAGCACCCTGATCGACGACATGGACCATGCCGAGATCGTCGCCGCCACCGCGGGCCTCGACACCGCCGACCTGGCGGAGCTCTTCGAGGACCTCCCCCAGCAGGTCGCCGAGGACATGCTGCGCTCCATGGACGAGCTGCAGCGCATGCGTCTCCAGGAGACCCTGGCCTTCGAGGAGGATTCCGCGGGCCGCCTGATGCGCACCGACACGATCGCCGTGCGCGCCGACGTCAGCCTGGAGACGGTGCAACGCTTCCTGCGCTGGAAACAGGAGGTCCCCGACAACACCGATGCGCTGATGGTGGTCGACCGCAACGGCCTGTTCATGGGCGTCCTGCCCCTGTCGCGCCTGGTGGCGAGCGACCAGGAGATGGCGGTGGCCGACCTGATGGACAGCGACGTGGACAGCATCCAGGTCACCATGAAGTCCCGGGACGTGGCGACCCTGTTCGAGACCCATGACCTGGTCTCGGCGCCGGTGGTGGATTCCCGGGGCTTTTTGCTCGGCCGCATCATGATCGACGACATCGTCGACGTCATCCGCGAACACTCCGAGCAGGCCTTGATGAACATGGCCGGCCTCGACGAGGAAGAGGATCTCTTCGCCCCGGTGCTGCCCAGCGCCAAACGGCGCGCCGTCTGGCTCGGCATCAACCTGGTGACCGCCTTCCTCGCCGCCTGGGTGATCGGCCGCTTCGAGGATGCCCTGGACCAGGTGGTGGCCCTGGCGGTGCTGATGCCCATCGTCGCCAGCATGGGCGGCATCGCCGGCAGCCAGACCCTGACCCTGGCCATCCGTGGCCTGGCGCTGGGCCAGATCAGCCGTACCAACAGCAACTGGCTGCTGCGCAAGGAGGTGGGCATCGCCATCCTCAACGGCCTGCTCTGGGCCCTGGTGGTGGCGATCGTGGCGGTGCTGTGGTTCGACAACCTGGGCATCGGCGCCATCATCGCCGCCGCCCTGGTGATCAACATGCTCGCCGCCGGCGTGGCCGGGATCGTCATCCCGCTGATGCTCAAGCGCTTCGGCATCGACCCGGCGCTGTCCGGCTCGGTGGTGCTGACCACGGTGACCGATGTGATCGGCTTCATGTCCTTCCTGGGACTGGCCACGATCTTCCTGCTCTGACGTTCCCGGTCGCCCGCCCCCAACGACGAACCCCCGCCTGTGGCGGGGGTTCGCGTCTCGGGCGCCTCGGTGCCCCCTGCTCCTGGGGCCGTCAGGCTTCGCTATTGCTCTCGGCCAGGTCCACCAGCTCGCGGACCGCCACGGCGAACAGCGGGAAGCCGCCCTGGCTACCGCTGCCCACCTCCTCGAGCAGGCGACGCCAGCGCTGGTGCATGCTCTCGTGCAGCGACAGCCATCGCTCGACCCGCTCGGCGGCGTCCCGGGAACCGCCTTCCATGCCCAGCACGCTGGCGGTCAAGGCCAGCTGCTGGCGTTCGATGTCGTCGCGGAAGGTTTCCCGTGCCTTGGCCTGCCAGCCGTCGCGGACCTCGAGGCGGGTGACCTGCTGCAGGATCCAGGGCAGTTCCAGCCGCGCCCCGACCTCGTAGAAGACCTCGGCGACCCGCTGCGGCTTGTCGTCGGTCTGGCGCGCGGTATCGATGATGCCCAGGGCCGCATAGAGGCTGTTGGCGGCCGCGACGGTGGCGGCCAGGGCATCCGGTACGCCGGCTTCCGACAGCTCCTGGCGACGAACCTCCCACTGCTCCTTTTCCTCGCCACGCAGCCGCTTGCCGATGTTCTCCTGCAACTGGGCCAGACGCGGGGCGAAGTAGTCGATGGCATCCCGGGTGGTCATGCTGGTGCGATGCCGCAGGAACCAGCGGGTGGACCGCCGCAGCATGCGCATCAGGTCGAGCATCATCGAGTACTGGACGCGGCTCGGTACCTTGTTGTCCAGGGCTTCCACCTGCTCCCAGAGCCGGGTCAGATGGAAGCTGTCTCGGGCGATGACATAGGCTCGGGCGATCTCGGCGCGGCTGGCCCCGGTGGAGTCGATCAGCCGGCGCACGAAGACGACGCCCATGTGGTCGATGATGTCATTGGCCAGCTGTGTGGCGACGATTTCCCGCTTCAGGCGATGCTCGTACATCTCGTCGCGGTAGCGCTCCACCAGCACCGCAGGGAAGACTCGCTCCACGTAGCGCATGATGGTGGGATCGTCCGGCACGTCCGAGGCGATCAGGTCGCCCTTGAGCACGCTCTTGGCGTAGGAAATCAGCACCGACAGCTCGGGCAGGGTCATGCCCTGCTCATGATGGGTGCGCTCGAGCAGCTCCTCGTCGGAGGGCAGGAACTCGAGTTCCCGGTCGATCTGCCCGGCCGCCTCGAGCTCGCTGATGAAGCGCCGGAAGGGGCCGATGCCCTGGCGGGAGAGCAGCTCGGCCAGGTCCAGCGCCTGGGTCTGGCGATAGTTGTCGCGCAGCACCAGGTCGCTGACTTCGGCGGTCATGTCGGCGAGCAGCTGGTTGCGCTGCTTCTCGGTCATGTCGCCACGGGAGACCACCTCGTCGATGAGGATCTTGATGTTGACCTCATGGTCCGAGCAGTTCACGCCCCCGGCGTTGTCGATGAAGTCGGTGTTGACGCGCACGCCCTTGGCGGCGGCCTCCATCCGGCCGCGCTGGGTCAGGCCCAGGTTGCCACCCTCGCCGACGACCCGGCAGTTGAGGTCGCGGCCATTGATGCGCAGGGCGTCATTGGCCTTGTCGCCCACCTCGGCGTCGCTCTCCTCGCTGCCCTTCACGTAGGTGCCGATGCCGCCGTTCCAGATCAGGTCCACCTGGGAGACCAGCATGGCCCGGATCAGCTCGTTGGGCGACAGCTTGTCCTCTGCGATGCCGAAGGCCCGCTTCATCTGCGGCGTGATGGCGATCGACTTGGCGCTGCGCTTGAAGATCCCCCCGCCCTCGGAGATCAGGTCGCGGTTGTAGTCCTCCCAGCTGGAGCGCGGCTGCTCGAACAGCCGCTTGCGCTCCGCGAAGCCGGCGGCCGCATCGGGATCGGGGTCGACGAAGATGTGCAGGTGGTTGAAGGCGCCCATGAGGCGAATCTTGTCGGACAGCAGCATGCCGTTACCGAACACATCCCCGCCCATGTCGCCGATGCCGACCACGCTGAACTCGTCCTCCTGGGTGTTGACGCCCAGGCCGCGGAAGTGGCGCTTGACCGACTCCCAGGCCCCCTTGGCGGTGATGCCCATCTTCTTGTGGTCATACCCGTTGGCGCCCCCGGAGGCGAAGGCATCCCCGAGCCAGTGGCCGTACTCGGCGGAGATCTCGTTGGCGATATCGGAGAAGGTCGCGGTGCCCTTGTCCGCGGCGACCACCAGGTAGATGTCGTCGTCGTCGTGACGCACCACGTCCTTCGGTGGCACCACCTCACCGCCGGACAGGTTGTCGGTGACGTCCAGCAGCGCACGGATGAAGGTCCGGTAGCAGGCGATGCCCTCCTGCTGGGTGGTCTCGCGATCCGCCCCTTCCGGCATGCGCTTGCAGACGAAGCCGCCCTTGGCGCCCACGGGCACGATGACCGCGTTCTTGACCTGCTGGGCCTTGACCAGGCCCAGCACCTCGGTACGGAAGTCCTCCTGGCGATCGGACCAGCGCAGCCCGCCCCGGGCCACCTTGCCGCCTCGCAGGTGCACGCCCTCGACCCGCGGCGAGCAGACGAAGATCTCGTAGGCCGGGCGCGGCTTGGGCATGCCGGAGACCCGGGACGGTTCCAGCTTGAGGGCGATGTAGTCCTTGTAGCCGCCGCCGTCGCTACGCTGGTAGTAGTTGGTCCGCAGGGTCGCCTGGATCAGCTCCATGTAGCGACGCAGCAGCTGGTCGTCGTTGAGGCTCGGCACGTCATCGAGCAGGGCCTGGATGCGCGCCTCGCAGTCGGCGATCTCGCCGGCCTCGGGACGATCCGCGGGATCGAAGCGCAGCTCGAACAGGGTCACCAGCTCGCGGGTGATCTCGGGGTGGTTGACCAGGGTGGTGGCGATGTAGTCCTGGGACATGCCGAAGCGGATCTGCTTCAGGTAGCGAGCGTAGGCGCGCAGCATGGCGACTTCCCGCCAGTCCAGGTTGGCGCCGATGATCAGCCGGTTGAAGGCGTCGTTGTCGGCCTCGCCGGTCCAGATGCGCTGGAAGGCTTCGAGGAAGGGCTCGCGCATCTCCTGGAGGTTCACCTCCACGCTGGTGTGATGCTCCAGGGTGAAGTCATGGATCCAGTAGGCCCGATCGGTGGCCTCGACCGGATAGGGCCGCTCGCCGAGCACCCTCAGGCCCAGGTTCTCCATCATCGGCAGCACGTCGGACAGCGGGATCGGGGCATCCGGATGGAACAGCTTGAGGTTGACGCCGCTGCCCTCCTCCTCGATGAGGCGATACAGCGATAGCGCCAGCGGCGCGCCCTCGTCCAGCTCGCCGAGATGCTGCAGGTCGTAGACCGCGGTGCGGGCGCTGAAGTCGTCGCGGTAGCTGGCCGGGAAGGCGTCGCGGAACCGCCCCATCAGCAGGTTGGCCTGCTCCTCGCCGAAGCCCTCGATGGCGGCGTTGAGCAGGTCGTCGCGCCAGTTGCGGGCGAGCTTGACCAGCTTCTCCTCCAGGCGCCGGATGTCGTAGTCCACCGGCCGGTCCCCGTTGAAGCGCAGGATGAACTGGATGCGCGCCAGCACCGACTCGGAGAGATAGGTATTGAAGTCGCCGAAGGTGGCGTCGAGCTCCTCGCACAGCAAGGCCTGGACGCGAAGCCGCAGCTCGGTGGAGAAGACGTCCCGGGGCACGAACACCAGGCAGGAGTAGAACTTGCCGAACCGGTCCTCGCGGATGAACAGCCGCACCCGGCGACGCTCGCGGATATCGAGGATGCCGAGCGCCGTCTGCGCGAGCTCGTCGATGTCGATCTGGAAGAGGTCGTCCCGCGGATAGACCTCGAGGATCTGCAGCAGCTGCTTGCCGTTGTGGGCCTTGGGGTTGAAGCCGGAGATGTCCATCACCGCCTGGAGCTTGCGGCGCAGGATGGGCACGTGACGCGGCGAGTCGTTGTAGACGGTGGCGGTGAACAGGCCCAGGAAGCGCCGCTCGCCGATCACGTTCCCCTCTGCGTCGTAGCGGTCGATGGAGATGTAGTCGGGATAGGTCGGCCGGTGGATCCTGGCATGATGGGCGCTCTTGGCGAAGGACAGCAGTTGGGGCACCAGCACGTAGTGGTCCCCCTCGACGCCCATGTCCGTACGGATCCGTTCCCGGTAGCGAGGCTCGTCCAGGCGGAAGACGCCGAGCTCGCTGCCTTGCACCTTGTCGAGGCGCTGGTGGCCGTCCACGTCGCGGACCTCGTACTCGTCATAGCCCAGGAAGGTGAAGTTGTCCTGGAGCAGCCAGTGGAGGAAGGCGATGGCCTCGCGGTGGTCGTCGGGGTCCACCTGATCGGGGCGGCAGGCTTCGATCTCCTCCACGGCCGCACGGGCCTTGTCGCACATGGGCTCGAAGTCGGCCACCGCGGTGCGCACGTCGCGCAGCACCTCATGAAGGCTGGCTTCGATGTCCTCCAGCTCGGCCGGGTCGGAATGGCGATCCACCTCGATGGCGATCAGCGACTCGCGCCGCTGCGGGGCCCCGCTCTCGCCGGGGGCGACGACCTTGCGCAGCCGGTGCTGCTGGTCGCGATCCACCGCCAGCACGGCATTGTGGATGGCGTGGATCGTCATGCCGCGGTTGTTGAGCTCCACGCGCACGGAGTCCACCAGGAAGGGCATGTCCTCGTGCAGCACCGCGATGAAGGTGTGGGTGGACTGCCAGCCGTGTTCCTCGAAGTCGGGGTTGAAGACCCGGACCTTGGGCGCCTTGGGATCGAGCTGCTGGATGAAGTGCCACACCGAGAGGGTCGCCCCGTAGAGGTCGTCCAGGCGGCGCTCCGCGAGGTCTTCCAGGGGCACGGTGGCATAGAAATGGCGCGCGAAGCCATCGACCTGCTCGGCCTTGCCCTTGTCCAGGCGGCTTTGCAGCCGTTCCTTGAGCTGCTTGAGGAGATCCTGCCGGGTCTCCTCATGATGTGCGACGTGTAGCATCCATCACCTCGACTGCCTGCGGCCACCGATCGCGGCCGGGATCACTTGACGTAGTAGACGGGCGCGTTTGTGCCCTTGCGCCAGGAGCTTACGCAATTCCTGCCGTCATCCCCAGCAACATGCCGGTTCACTCATGAGACATGTCGGTTACGCATCGCCCTTGACACGGCCGTCGAGGCGGCGGGGCTTCAGGTGCGTCTGCGCAGCAGCACCCCGCATTCGCAGTGATGGGTCCAGGGGAACTGATCGAACAGCGCGAATCGCGCCACCTCATGGGTCCGGGTCAGCGTCTCCAGGTTATGCGCCAACGTCTCGGGATTGCATGAAATATAGACAATGCGCTCGTACTCGCTGAGCTGACGGCAGCTTTCGTCGTCGAGTCCGGCACGGGGCGGGTCCACCAGCACGGTGGAGAAATCGTAGTCGCCAAGGTCCAGCTCCGCGACCCGGCGCCCGCCCTTCTCGCCCCTCAGGGCCTGGGCGAACTCCTCGGCGGACATGCGCGCCACCTGGGCATTGGTGACGGCATTGGCCGCCAGGTTCTCCCGGGCGCTGGCCACGGAGGTGCGCGAGATCTCGGTGGCCAGGACCCGTCGGAAGTTCTCGGCCAGGGCGATGGTGAAGTTGCCGTTGCCGCAGTAGAGCTCGACCAGGTCGCGATCGCCGCTGCCGGCGGTGACCTCCCTGGCCCAGCCCAGCATGGATCGACAGATCTCGGCGTTGGGCTGGGTGAAGCTGTTCTCCACCTGCTGGTAGACGAACTCCCGGCCATCGACGTCGAGGCGTTCCCAGACATGGTCCCGGGTCAAGACCCGCCGCTGCTTGCGGGCACGGCCGATGATCATGATGTCCAGGGCCCTTTCCAGGGCGCGGGCCTCGGCTTCCCAGGCATCGTCCAGGGGACGGTGATAGATCAGGGTGACCAGGGCTTCCCCGGACAGGGTGGTGAGGAACTCCACCTGGAAGAGTCGATGGCGCAGCACGGGATTGTCGAGCAGGCGCTCGCGCAGCCGTGGCATCAGCTCGTTGATGCGCCGGCTGGCCACCGGGTAATCGTCCAGGCGCACCACCGTCTTCTGCCTGGGATCGTCGGGATCGACCTCGAACATGGCGTAATAGAGATCGTCGCCCTCGTGCCACAGGCGGAATTCGCAGCGCTGGCGATAGTGGCTCGCCGGGGAGGGGAAGACCTCCAGCGGCGGCGGCGCGAAGCGCGCGAAGTCGGCGGTCAGGCGGTCGCGCTTGGCCGCGAGCTGTTCGTCATAGCGGTCGGGATCGACAACGGGGATGGCCACGGCGGCTCCTGGTTCTTGATCGGTCGAAGAGAAGGGAAACGAGAGACAGCGGTAGGGCTCAGGCCAGCGTCAGCCGGCGGGTGTCGGCGAAGCCGAAGCCGGCCAGGCCTCGGGCCAGCGCCTGGGTGGGGGCCGTCACCCAGCCGAGCTCGCGGGCCGGACGACGCTGCGGCGAGGCGATGACCTGGCCGGCGCGCCGGGCGATGGCATCGCCGGAATCGACCCAGCGCACCGGATGGGGCACCGCCTCGGCCAGCTGATCCCGCAGCAGCGGGAAGTGGGTGCAGCCCAGCACCAGGGTGTCCAGATCCGGCAGCTCCACCAGGGGCGCCAGCACCCGGCGCAGGACCTCGGGATCCGGCGCCTCGCCGGCCACCAGTCGCTCCGCCTGGCCCACCAGGGGATCGGCGGCGATGCGGGTCACCCGGCAGTCGCCGGCGAAGTCGCGGATCAGCCGCACCGTGTAGGGCCGGAGCACGGTGGCGCTGGTGGCGAGCAGGCCGATGTGCCGGGTCTCGCTCGCACCGGCGGCGGGCTTGATCGCCGGCACCGTGCCGATCACCGGCACCGCCAGGCGCTCGCGCAGCGGCTCGAGCGCCAGGGTGCTGGCGGTATTGCAGGCGACCACCAGGCCGCTGCAGCCGCTGGCGGTCACTGCGGCTTCACAGACCGCGAGGATGCGAGCCACCAGCCAGTCGTCCTCGCGCACCCCGTAGGGCAGCATGGCGTTGTCACAGGCATAGGCCAGGGCGACGTCCGGGAGGCGCCGGCGCAGTGCCGACACCACCGAAAGCCCCCCGACGCCGGAGTCGAAGACCAGTACCGGTCCCGCCATCAGGGCGCCTCCATGCACACGGCCCCCGGGCCAGGGGGCCCGGGGGGCTGGAGGAACCGTCGTGGGGCGAAGTCCGGCATTGCGCGCCTCCCGTCAAAGGATGCCGCGCATTCTACCTCAGTGGGCCGGGGACTCGAAGCCGCCGACGCCCCCTTGGGCGGTCGGCGCTGCGGCCCAACGGGAATCAGGTCACGGGCTCGGGTGCGTCGCGGAGTTCGGCGTAGAGCTCCGGGTAGGCCTCCTGCAGTCGCTCGAGCTCGGCGGCGGCACCGTCCGGCAGGGCATCCGCGAGCCGTTCCAGGTCGTCGTCATCGAAGTGCTGCCGGATCAGGGGGAAGAGCAGCTCGCGCTCGTCGCGCAGGTAGGCCCGGTGGGCGTCCAGGTAGGCCTTGAGGTCGTCGGCGAAGCGATCCATGGGAATGACGGCGTCCATGAGGATCATGTCCAGGTCGCCGGAGAGCCGCTTGAGCTGGGCCTTGAGGGCACGGTAGTCCTTGGCGAGCTGCTCGGTGACCTTGATGGACTCCGGGGCCCGCTCGCGCAACCGCTCGGCACAGACCTCCTCCAGCGGCAGGGTGAAGCCTTCCATGTAGTCGAGGATGTAGTCCACGACTTCCCGCACCAGCTGGAAATTCGGGCGTTCGCCGCCCGCCAGGGTCTTCTGCTTGAGCTGCAGAACGTGCAACATGCGGGCCATATTGGCATGATCCTGGCGCAGTTGGTTCAGCATGGGCATTGCGGAAGCCTCCTCAGTATCGATCATGGACGGAAGGCACCTTAGGTTCGACTCGCCTCCGCCTTGGTGGTTCCTGGCCTGAGGGCGGACCGTGGCCGGCACACCCCTCCCTGCGGGACCTTTATCCGGCGCCGTGGTCGAAAGACCGGCGTCGACGTATCCACTCTAGCAGCCGTCAGCGAAGGAGTCAGAAATGGACCTGTTCCAGCAGGCCACGACCGAGGACAGCGCCCCCCTGGCCTGGCGCATGCGGCCGCGCCGCCTGGCCGACTACGTCGGCCAGCAGGCCCTGGTCGGGCCGGGCAAGCCGTTGCGCCGCATGGTGGAGACCGGCGTGGTGCGCTCGATGATCCTGTGGGGGCCGCCGGGTAGCGGCAAGACCACCCTGGCGGAGATCCTCGCCGAGGAGTCCGGCGCTCACCTGGAGCGACTCTCGGCGGTGATGGCCGGAGTCAAGGACATTCGCGAGGCGGTGGACCGGGCGCGCGCCGCCCAGGGCCAGGGCCGGGGCACCCTGCTGTTTCTCGACGAGATCCATCGCCTCAACAAGAGCCAGCAGGATGCCCTCTTGCCCCATGTGGAATCCGGCCTGCTGACGCTGATCGGCGCGACCACCGAGAACCCGTCCTTCGAAGTCAACTCGGCGCTGTTGTCCCGGGCCCGGGTGCATGTCCTCAAGGCCCTCGACGAGACGGAGCTGGTGGCCGTGCTGCGCCAGGCGCTGGGCGATGACGAGCGGGGCCTGGGCAGGCGCCGCATCGCCGTGGACGACGAGATCCTCGCCCTGCTGGCCCGGGCCGCCGCCGGGGACGCGCGCCGGGCGCTGGGTCTGCTGGAGACCGCCTGCGACTTCGCGGTCCCCGAGGGGGACGGCGAGCGCCTGCCCCGGGAAGCCCTCGAGGACGTCATCGGCCACCAGGCCAGCGCCTTCGACAAGCAGGGCGACCACTACTACGACCTGCTCTCGGCGATCCACAAGTCGGTGCGGTCCTCACGGCCGGACGCCGCCCTGCTCTACATCGCCCGCTTCGTCCAGGGCGGCGGCGACCCGCTGGACGTCGTCCGCCGCCTGGCCGCCGTCGCCTCCGAGGACGTGGGCAACGCCGACCCGCGGGCCCTGCCGCTGACCATGGCGGCCTGGGACGCCTACCTTCGCCTGGGCGATTACGAGGGCCAGCGTGCCATCGCCCACGCCGCCATCCACCTGGCCGTGGCCCCCAAGAGCAATGCCATCGACCAGGCCTGGAAGCGCGCCAAGGCCTTCGCCGCCGCCTCGCCCCGGCTCGAGGTGCCCACCTACCTGCGCAATGCCCCGACCAAGCTGATGGAATCGCTGGGCCATGGCGAGGGCTATCGCTACGCCCACCACGAGCCCCACGGCTATCCGGCGGGCAGCGCCCACGACTGCTGGCCCGAGGACCTGCCCCGGGAGCGCTTCTTCGGGCCCACCGAGCATGGCCAGGAACAGCGCTTCAAGCAGATGCAGGAGTGGCGGGCCGGGCTCGATGCCGAGGCGGATGGCGGCGGCAAGCCGTAAGCTGGAAGCTGGAAGCTGGAAGCTGGAAGCTGGAAGCTGGAAGACAGCATGAACCCCGACATCATGGGTCAGGGGGTTTCTTCCAGCTTCCAGGCGCGAAGCGCCGCTCTTCCCGCTTCAAGCTTGACCCGGCGAAGCCGGGTCAGCGCCCTTCGCGGATCACGTCCGTGCCCGGCGGCAGGTCGACCCGGAAGCGGGCGTCCTCGACCGGGACGTTCTGCTCGACACCCTCGAAGGCGATGGCGGTGCGCTGGCCGGTGCTGTCGGTCATCTGCAGGAACCCCAGGCGCTCGCCGTAGAAGGTCATCTTGAGCTCCTCGAACAGGGTGTCCGGGTCCTTGGGCAGCAGGGTGAAGGTCTCCGCGGTGCCCTGCTGGCTGCGCGACACCTCGTAGCTCGCGGTGAGCTCGTCCGCGCTGCCGGACAACAGCAGGGCCGGGGTGTGGGTGACGCGCTCGTCCAGGGCCTGGACGGTGGCCTGCTGGAGATCCGGATCGTAGAGGGTCACCTCCGCGCCGTCGGACACCACCAGCTGCTCATAGGGGGCCTCCACCTCCCAGCGGAAGCGTCCCGGCCTCGACAGCCACATGCGCCCACTGGCTTCCTGCAGTCGCTGGCCGCCGCTGTCGAGGATCTGCTGGTCGAAGTCGGCCACATAGGTCCTGACCGGCTCGAGCATGCGGGTCAGGCGCTCGGCGCCTTCCTGGGCCAGCGCGGGCAGCGGTGCCAGGGCCAGCATCGCCAGGGCGGCGAGGGGCTTGGTGATCTTGCTCATCGACTATCTCCTTGAGGCGCGTTGGGCGTCCTGCCTGGTGGGACCCCGGTCGCGGCGGCGGGTTGCTTCGCCGCCGCGACATGCATGGTGATTGCACGATCGGCGATGTCAGTCGCCCGCCGGCGGCGGGGCCAGGACCTCGCGGGCCCCGTTGGTGCCCATGGTCGAGACCACGCCGGCCATCTCCATGGCCTCGACCAGCCGCGCGGCCCGGTTGTAGCCGATCTTGAAGCGGCGCTGCACCGCGGAGATGGAGGCCCGGCGGCTCTCGGTGACGAAGGCCACGGCCTCGTCGTAGAGGGCATCCTGCTCCGGGTCGTCGTCGCCGCCGCTCCCGCCCTCGGCCTCGAGGCCGGCCAGGGCGTCGGCGGAGACGCCGCCGGAGAGGATCTCGTCGATGTATTCCGGCTCCCCGCGGCGCTTCCAGTCCTCCACCACCCGATGCACCTCGTCGTCGTCGACGAAGGCCCCGTGGACCCGGGTGGGCATGCCGGACCCCGCCGGCAGGTAGAGCATGTCGCCGTGGCCGAGCAGGTTCTCGGCGCCGCCCTGGTCGAGGATGGTCCGCGAATCGACCCGGGAGGACACCTGGAAGGCCATGCGGGTGGGGATGTTGGCCTTGATCAGGCCGGTCACGACGTCCACCGAGGGCCGCTGGGTCGCCAGGATCAGGTGGATGCCCGCGGCCCGCGCCTTCTGGGCCAGGCGCGCGATCAGCTCCTCGACCTTCTTGCCGACGATCATGAACATGTCGGCGAACTCGTCGATCACCACCACGATGTAGGGCAGCTTCTCCAGCACCGGCGGCGCCTGGTGCATCTCCCAGGGCTGGGGTTCCCAGAGGGGATCGGCAACCTGGGCCCCGGCCTGCTCGGCCTCGTCGAGCTTGGCATTGAAGCCGGCGATGTTGCGCACCCCCATGGCGGCCATCAGCTTGTAGCGGCGCTCCATCTCGGCCACGCACCAGCGAAGGGCGTTGGCGGCCTCCTTCATGTCGGTGACCACCGGCGCCAGCAGGTGGGGAATGCCGTCATAGACCGACAGCTCGAGCATCTTGGGGTCCACCATGATCATGCGGACCTCCTCGGGGGTGGCCTTGAGCAGCATCGAAATCAACATGGCGTTGACCCCCACCGACTTGCCCGAGCCGGTGGTACCTGCCACCAGCAGGTGGGGCATCTTGCCCAGGTTGGCCACCACCGGCCCGCCGCCGATGTCCTGCCCCAGCGCCAGGGTCAACGCCGACGCCTCGTGCTGGTAGCGGTCGGAGTCGATCACCTCGCGCAGGCGGATCATGGCCCGCTGGGGATTGGGAATCTCGATCCCCACCGTGGGGCGACCGGGGATGACCTCCACCACCCGCACGCTCTTGACCATCAGCGAGCGGGCCAGGTCCTTGGCCAGGTTGCTGATCTTGGACACCTTCACCCCGGCGGCCGGCTTGATCTCGAAGCGGGTGATCACCGGCCCCGGCCAGGTGTCGACCACCTCGGCCTTGACGCCGTACTCCCGGAGCCGGGTCTCGAGCAACTCGGCCATCTCGGCGAGCTGGGCATCGGAGTAGTTGGGCTGGTGAGCCTTGGGCGGCGTGAGCAGGCGCAGGCTGGGCAGCGCGCCCTCGGGCTCGTCGAGATCCTCGAAGACCGGGCGCTGGTTCTGCAGGTGTTCCACGGTCCACAGGGTGGGGCCGTCATCGTCCGCCGCGGCCTCCCGGGCCTGGTCGGCGGTGGCTCGACGTCCCTCGGCCGCGTCTGCCGCCTCGACGCCCGGGGGCGTCCGCCCGGCATCGGGCGCCGTGGCAGGCCGGGGGGGCGCCGGCGCGTCGTCCTCCTCGTCCTCGGGCAGCACCGGGTCGGGGATCACCTCGGGAACGCGACGCTCCCCGGTCTCGACCTGCGCACCGTGCCGCCCCGCTTCCACGGCGACCGATGCCCGCTCGGGGACGATGTCGGCCCCGGGCATCCCGGCCGACGCCGGCGCCTCGGCATCGGATCCGGAGGGCGCGGTGATCGCGGACGCCTCACGGCCGGCATCGGCCGGGCCGCGATCGGCGGTGTCACCCTCCTCGCCCGCCGACGCCCTCGGCGGCAGCTCGTCCTGCTCCCGGTCGTCGACGGCTGGGGCCGCAGGCGTCGCGCCGGACTCGCCCGCCTCGGGGCGCCCGGCAGGCTCGGACATCCCGCCGGGAGGCGCGGGGGACTCGCCCGGCGCGGAGAACGCCTCGGGCCGAGGCGGTGGCGATGCCGGCTCGGGCTCCTCCGTCGCCCGCAGGGGCATGATTGGCGCCTCGGGCTCGGCCCGGCGAGACGGCGACTCGCCGGACGCCGCCAGGGAAAGCCGCGGCTCCCGGGCGGCGTAGGCCGCCTCGGGCCGCTTGGCCGAGGGCGTATGCTCGGGCACGTCCCAGGGGATCTCGGTGTCGCCGTCGTCGCCGAAGCCGGGCTCGCGACGCCCCGCCTCGGCGGCCGGCTCGAGGGCCTTCGACCGCCGTCCCGGCCGCCAGCGACGCCACCAGGCGGGGCGCGGCGTGTCCGCGGCGGCGGAAGGCTCGGCGGGGACCTCGGGCGTGCCCGCCCGCGGCGCCGGCCGCTCGCCGTCATCGGCCTCGGCGTCCCGGGAACGCCTCAGGGCGAAGCGATCCGCGACCCAACGCCCGGCCGCCAGGGCCCGATGCCCGATCTCGTCCATGATGGTCAGCCAGGACCAGCCGGTGAACAGCGGCACCCCGCACAGCATGGCGGCCAACGCCAGCAGCGAGGTCCCACCGGCCCCCACCAGGGGCAACAGCGCCCCGACCAGGCCTTCGCCCAGGATGCCGCCGGCGGCATAGGGCAGGCTGCTGGCGGGATGGTAGAAATGCAGCGCCCCCAGGGTGGTGGTCCCCAACAGCAGCAGCACCAGGCCGCCACAGCGCACGGCGAGTGCCGTGGCATCCCACACCAGCCGCACCTGTCGGGCGCGGATCAACCACCAGGCAGCGAAGCCGAGCATCCCGGGCCACCAGAGGGCGCTGACCCCGAACAGCGAGTACAGCACGTCGGCCAGCCAGGCCCCGATGGGGCCCATCCAGTTGGCCACCTCCGTCTCGGGGCCGCTGCGCGACCAGCCCGGATCCTCGATACGAAAGCTGTACAGGGCCAGCAGCAGAAACACGCAGGCCGACAGCAGCAGGATGACGGCACCTTCGCGTACCGACCCCTGAAGCCGCAGGCCGAAGCGCCTGGCCGTTTCCTTGGCGGTCGCCGCACGCCGGTGCGACGCGGACTTCTTCTGGGCACTCAAGCGGCCATCCCCCTTGCGCCTCATGGCGTCTTCCGGATTCCACGGCCGTCAATCATACCGGGCCTGCAGGAGCCGTCACAGGGGCAGGCGATCACTTGAGCCCCGCCACCAGGCCCGTCACACTGGACCCTCCAGCCCCGAGGACCTCCCCCATGCTGCCCTGGCTCCCCGAGCATCCCGTTCGCTTCCCACCGGTCTCCACCGCCCTGGACGAGCCGGGCGGCTTGCTGGCCGCCGGCGGCAGCCTGAGCCCGGCCTGGCTGCTCACCGCCTATCGGCACGGCATCTTCCCCTGGTACGGCGAGGGGCAGCCGATCCTCTGGTGGAGCCCCGACCCGCGCATGGTGCTCTTCCCGGGGGAGATCCGGGTGCGCCGCAGCCTGGCCAAGCGGCTGCGCAACGGCGGCTTCCGGGTCGTGGCCGACAGCGCCTTCGACGCGGTGGTCGCCGCCTGCGCCGCGCCCCGCCACGGCCAGCCCGGCACCTGGATCACCGACGAGATGCGGCAGGCCTATGGCCGCCTGCATGCGCTGGGGGCGGCGCACTCGGTGGAGGTCTGGAAGGCGGGGGAGCTGGTCGGCGGCCTCTACGGCGTCGCCCTGGGCCCGGTGTTCTTCGGCGAGTCCATGTTCTCCCGGGTCGCCGACGCCTCCAAGGTCGCCCTGGTGACGCTCGCCCGGGCCATGGCATCGGACGGGGGACGACTGATCGACTGCCAGATGCACACCGCGCACCTGGCCAGCCTGGGCGCGCGGGATATCGCCCGGGCGGAGTTCATCGGCTATCTTGAACAGTGGCTGAACGAGATGCCGGACGCCCAGGAGGACTCGCCCAGCACCATTCCGCCGGCGACCTGGTCGTTCGATCGCCTGGACGCCGCGAGAACCTCGCCCCCCGCATGCAAAGGAGGCGGCCACCTTGAGCAGTAATGCCCCGCGCCAGCCGATTCGCGACCTGCGCTTCTTCCTGACCGTGCCGCACGCCTGCAGCTACCTGGAAGGGCGCGAAGCGACGACCCTCTTCCTGGACCCCCAGGAATCGCCGGGTGGCAGCGTCTACGACGCCCTGGCCCTGCTCGGCTTCCGGCGCAGCGGGCGCCATCTGTACCGACCCCACTGCGAAGGCTGCAGCGCCTGCATCTCGGTGCGCATCCCGGTCGCCGACTTCACCCCCGGCCGCACCCAGCGCAAGCTCTATCGCCGCAACGCCGACCTGGAGGTGCGGGTGCGCCCGGCGCTGTTCGATGCCGAGCACTACGCGCTCTATGCCCATTACATCCGCACGCGGCATGCCGACGGCGACATGTACCCCCCGAGCCACGAGCAGTACCGCACCTTCCTGACCCTCGACCAGGACTACGCCCGCCTGATGGAGCTGCGCCTGGACGGTCGGCTGGTGGCCGTCTCGGCCTTCGACCAGCTCGAGCACGGGCTGTCCGCCATCTACACCTTCTACGACCCCGCCCCCGAACTCGAGCGTCGCTCGCTCGGGACCTTCGCGGTCCTGACCCTGGTGGAGCGTGCCCGCGCCCAGGGGCTGCCCCATGTCTACCTGGGGTACTGGATCGAGGAATGCCGCAAGATGGCCTACAAGAAGGCCTTCCAGCCGCTGGAGGTGCTCGAGGGGCGCCACTGGCGTCGCCTGATCCCCACCTGAGGCCGGCCCCTTTTGCCTTGGCGACCGGCATGCGGCACAATATCGCGCTATCCTGATCGGCACAGGCGGACACACCGCGACTCGTGCCGCGTTTTTCGTTATCACCAGCGAGGAAATGCCTATATGGCACGCGAAGACCATATCGAAATGGAAGGCGTCGTCGTCGACACCCTGCCCAACACCATGTTCCGTGTCGAACTCGAGAACGGCCACGTGGTCACCGCCCACATCTCGGGCAAGATGCGCAAGAACTACATCCGCATCCTCACCGGCGACAAGGTCAAGGTCGAGCTGACCCCCTACGATCTCTCCAAGGGCCGCATCGTCTACCGCTCCCGCTAGGAGCCGGTGGGACGCGCCCAAGCCCCCTGCCCCCTCTCGCAGCCCCGAACGAACAACGCCCCGTCCGAGGACAGGGCGCTGTGGCGTACGGGCGGGTGACGCGCCGGATCAGGGCGCGTCGGCCAACTCCGCCTCCGAGGCCAGGTGCAGCTCGTCGTCCTCGACGCTGACGTGCACCACCCCGCCGTGCTCGGCCAGCTCGCCGAACAGGATCTGCTCGGCCAGCGGCTTCTTGAGCTTCTCCTGGATCAGCCGGGCCATGGGCCGGGCCCCCATGTCGGGGTCGTAGCCCTTCTCCGCCAGCCAGTTCCGGGCGGCCTCGTCCACGTCGAGCTGAACCCGCTTCTCGTCCAGCTGGGCCTGGAGCTCCACCAGGAACTTGTCGACCACGTTGCGCACCACCTCGGTGGGCAGCGCATGGAACTGAATGATGCCGTCCAGCCGGTTACGGAACTCCGGCGAGAAGGTCTTGCGAATGACCTCCATGGCATCGGTAGAGTGGTCCTGGGTCTGGAAGCCGATGGACCGCCGCGTGGCCTGCTCGACCCCGGCGTTGGAGGTCATGATCAGGATGACGTGGCGGAAATCCGCCTCCCGGCCGTTGTTGTCGGTCAAACGACCATGGTCCATGACCTGCAGCAGCAGGTTGAAGACCTCCGGATGCGCCTTCTCGATCTCGTCGAGCAGCAGCACGCAGTGCGGCTGCTTGGTGATCGCCTCGGTCAGCAGGCCGCCCTGGTCGTAGCCGACGTAGCCGGGGGGCGCGCCGATCAGCCGCGACACGGTGTGGCGCTCCATGTACTCGGACATGTCGAAGCGCACCAGGTCGATGCCCATGATATGGGCCAGCTGGCGGGCCACCTCGGTCTTGCCGACGCCGGTGGGGCCGGCGAACAGGAAGCTGCCCACCGGCTTGTCCGGCGACTTGAGCCCGGCCCGGGACAGCTTGATCGCCGCCGCCAGGCTGTCGATGGCCTCGTCCTGGCCGAACACCAGCATCTTGAGATCGCGATCGATGTTGGCCAGCAGCTTGCGGTCGGAGCTGGAGACGCTCTTCGGCGGGATCCGCGCGATGGAGGCGACCACCGCCTCGACCTGATCCACGTCGATGGTGTCGACCTGCACCTCGGGGGGCAGCAACCGCTGGTGCGCCCCGGCCTCGTCGATGACGTCGATGGCCTTGTCCGGCAGGTGGCGGTCGTTGATGTAGCGATCCGCCAGCCGCGCGGCGCTCTCCAGGGCGGCATCGGTGTACTTGAGCCCGTGGTGCTCCTCGAAGCGCGAGCGCAGGCCCTTGAGGATGCGGATGGTGTCCTCCACCGAGGGCGCCATGACATCGACCTTCTGGAAGCGCCGCGCCAGGGCGCGGTCCTTCTCGAAGATGCCGCGGAACTCCTGGAAGGTGGTGGACCCGATGCAGCGCAGCTCGCCGGAGGACAACAGCGGCTTGAGCAGGTTGGAGGCGTCCATGACGCCACCGGAGGCCGCTCCGGCGCCGATCACGGTGTGGATCTCGTCGATGAAGAGGATGGCGTTGGGCTGCTTGCGCAGCTCCGCCAGCAGGCTCTTCAGGCGCTTCTCGAAGTCGCCGCGGTACTTGGTGCCGGCCAGCAGCGCACCCATGTCCAGGGAATAGACCACCGCATCGGCGATGACGTCGGGCACGTCTTCCTCGACGACGCGCTTGGCCAGGCCTTCGGCGATGGCGGTCTTGCCGACCCCGGCCTCCCCCACCAGCAGGGGGTTGTTCTTGCGCCGGCGGGCCAGGATCTGCACCACCCGCTCCAGCTCGTGGTCGCGACCGATGAGCGGATCGATCTTGCCCATGCGCGCCTGCTCGTTGAGGTTGGTGGCATAGCCGGTCAGCGGGTTGCCGCCCGGCTCGCCGCCGGCCTCCTCGGCGTCCTCCGCCTCGGGGGACGGGGCGCTCTGGTGCTGACCGTGGCCGGACACCTTGGAGATGCCATGGGCGATGTAGTTGACGGCGTCCACCCGGGCCACGTTCTGCTGCTTGAGGAAGTAGACGGCCTGGCTCTCCTGCTCGGAGAAGATGGCCACCAGCACGTTGGCACCGGTAACCTCGCTCTTGCCGGAGGACTGCACGTGGAAGACCGCGCGCTGCAGCACCCGCTGGAAGCCCAGGGTCGGCTGGGTCTCGCGATCCGCCTGGTCTTCGGGAATCAGCGGCGTGGTGGAATTGATGAAGTCCTGGAGGTCGGACCGCAGCTTGTCGAGGTTGGCCCCACAGGCCCGCAGCACGTCGGCGGCCGACGCATTGTCGAGCAGCGCCAGCAGCAGGTGCTCCACGGTCATGAACTCGTGGCGCTTGGAGCGTGCCACGGTGAAGGCCGTGTTCAGGGTCAGTTCAAGTTCTTTGCTCAGCATGGCAGTCCCCTTCTCGCCGCTTAGGGCTTGCGTCGGATCTTTCTCGGTCCGGCATCATCAACAATCGGGCACAAGCAAGGGCGTTTCAAGTCGCTACGCCAACGCTTGCGTTTCCCCTTCGACCATGCCGATGGTCAATCCGTTGCCTCGATGTCGCACAGCAGCGGGTGCTGGCACTCTCGGGCATATTGATTGACCTGGTGGCTCTTGGTTTCCGCGATGTCGCGGGTGAAGACGCCGCAGGTCGCCTTGCCCCGGGTGTGCACGGTGAGCATCACCTGCACCGCGGTCTCGTTGTCCATGTTGAAGAACGTCTGCAGGACCTCCACCACGAACTCCATGGGCGTGAAGTCGTCGTTGTGCAACACCACCTTGTACATCGGCGGTCGCGCCAGCTCCGGCTCCGACGACTGCACCGCCAGATCACCGTCGCCTTCCTCCTCGGGCCCCGGGGGGCGCGTCATCCCGGCATGGGGCGGGGCGAGACGGTCCGCCATGCCCTTCACCTCCTTTGTCTTGAACATAAGCACCACTATCGATATCGACAAGCCGGCCGCCGCAGCGCGTCTCAACCGTTTTTGGACGCCACCGGGCCGGCAGGGTTCATCCTACCGCAAGGACCTGCGGCACGGACGCAAAAGGGCCCCCGTCCGCCGGGCGGACGGGGGCCCCGATTCAGGCGGCGACGCTTACATGTTGTCGGCGACGGCCTGGCCGAACTCGGAGCACTTGAACAGGGTGGCGTTTTCCATCAGGCGATGGAAGTCGTAGGTGACCTCGCCCTTGGAGATGGCCTTCTCCATGCCCTGGAGGATCAGGTCGGCGGCCTCGGTCCAGCCCATGTGGCGCAGCATCATCTCGGCGGAGAGGATCAGCGAGCCGGGGTTGACCTTGTCCTGGCCGGCGTACTTGGGCGCGGTGCCGTGGGTGGCCTCGAACATGGCCACGGCGTCGGACAGGTTGGCGCCCGGCGCGATGCCGATGCCGCCGACTTCCGCCGCCAGGGCGTCGGAGATGTAGTCACCGTTGAGGTTCAGGGTGGCGATGACGTCGTACTCGGCCGGGCGCAGCAGGATCTGCTGCAGCATGGCGTCGGCGATGACGTCCTTGACCACGATGTCCTTGCCGGTCTTGGGGTTCTTGAAGGTCATCCAGGGGCCGCCGTCGAGCAGCTCGGCGCCAAACTCGTCCTTGGCGATCTCGTAGCCCCAGTCCTTGAAGGCACCCTCGGTGAACTTCATGATGTTGCCCTTGTGCACCAGGGTCACCGAGTCGCGGTCGTTGTCGACGGCGTACTGGATGGCCTGACGCACCAGGCGCTTGGTGCCTTCCTCGGAGACCGGCTTGACGCCGATGCCGCACATCTCGGGGAAGCGGATGTTGGTGACGCCCATTTCCTCGCGCAGGAACTTGATCACCTTGTCGGCTTCCGGGCTGCCGGCCTTCCACTCGACGCCGGCGTAGATGTCCTCGGAGTTCTCGCGGAAGATGACCATGTCCACGTCACCCGGCTTCTTGACCGGGCTCGGCACGCCCTCGAACCAACGCACCGGGCGCTGGCAGACGTAGAGGTCGAGCTTCTGGCGCAGGGCCACGTTCAGGGAGCGGATGCCGCCGCCCACCGGCGTGGTCAGCGGGCCCTTGATGGAGACGACGAAGTCCTTGACCGCCTCCAGGGTCTCTTCCGGCAGCCAGGTGTCGGGGTCGTAGACCTGAGTGGCCTTCTCGCCGGCATAGACCTCCATCCAGTGGATCTTGCGCTCGCCGTTGTAGGCCTTCTGCACGGCGGCATCGACGGCGATCTTCATGGCCGGCGTGACGTCGACGCCGATACCGTCACCCTCGATGAACGGGATGATCGGCTCGTTCGGCACGTTCAGGGTGTTGTCGGCGTTGACGGTGATCTTGGAACCGCCCTCGGGTACGACAATTTTCTGGAACCCCATTGAGAACTCCCCTGTCTGGTCTGTTCAGTGGAGCGCGGAGTATAGCATTCCCCCCGCCGCTCGGAGTAGGCTTGGCCGGGTATTTGTCGACAATCCATGGTAGCAAGACCTTGGTCGAATGAGCGCCCTCTATCTCCTGCACAAGCCCTATCGCATGCTCTCGCAGTTCACCGACCGCGGCACGCAGGCCGGCGAACGGCGTGCGACCCTGGCCGACGTCATCGACGTGCCGGGCATCTACCCCGCCGGCCGGCTCGACCACGATTCCGAGGGGCTGCTGCTGCTGTCCGATGACGGCGAGCTGATCCACCGCATCAGCCATCCCCGCCACAAGCAGCCCAAGACCTACCGTGTCCAGGTGGAGGGCGAGCCCGACGACGACGCCCTGCGGGCCTTGCGTGACGGTATCGAGCTGAAGGACGGCCGGACCCGCCCGGCCAAGGTCCGCCGACTGGCCGAGAGCGGCCTGCCGGAACGGGATCCTCCCCTGGACCCGAAACGCCACCCGGTCACCACCTGGCTGGAGCTGACCATCGAGGAAGGCCGCAACCGCCAGGTTCGGCGCATGACCGCCCATGTCGGCCGCCCCACCCTGAGGCTGGTCCGGGTCGCCATCGGCCCATGGCGGCTCGACGGCCTGGCCCCCGGGGAGTGGCGTCGCGAGACCCTGCATGCCCCCCAACCGCCGGCGGGACGAGGCCGCCGACCGAGGAGACGCCGATGAGCCGCTGGCAACCCTTCGTGACCGTGGCCAGCGTGGTGGAACGCGCCGGCCGTTACCTGATGGTCGAGGAGGACCGGGGCGGGCCGCACACCGAGTTCAATCAGCCCGCCGGCCACCTGGAAGCCGGCGAAGGCATCCGCGACGCGGCCCTGCGCGAGCTTCGCGAGGAGACCGCCTGGCAGGTCGGGCTCACCGACTACCTGGGGCTCTACGTCTTCCGGGCGCCGGACGGCAAGACCTTCCACAGCCACGGCTTCTACGGCATGGCCCTGGCCCATCTCGGCCACGGCCTGGACCCGGCGATCCGGGCCGCGCACTGGCTGACCCTGGAGGAACTGGAAGCCCTGGAGCGGGACGGCCGGCTGCGCAGCCCCCTGGTGATGCGGCGGATCCACGATGCGCGGAACGGTCGCTTCTATCCCATGGACGTGATACACGAGCGCTAGCCGCGCTTCGCGCGAAGCTGCAAGCTGCAAGCTGCAAGCTGCAAGCTGCAAGGCTGAGGTGGCCCTGAAAAAGTAGACACCTTGATCAGGCAGCGGCTTCAAACGCCTTGGGCGATACCCCGCCCAAGGCGCCATGCAGCCGCACCTTATCGTAATACTCTTCGATGTAGTACTCCGCCTCAGCCTGCAGTTCAGCACGACTCTGCCGTGCCAGGCGACGGAGCCACTCTTCCTTCAGCTGGGCAAAGAAACTCTCGGCACAGGCGTTATCCCAGCAATTGCCACGACGGGACATGCTCAACGTGATGCCTCGCTCCGTCAGCCACCGCATCACGTTCTCGCTGCGGTACTGCGCCCCCTGATCTGAATGGAACAGCATGCCTCCGCTTGAGGGCTGCCGCGCCGCCCAGGCCATCCTCAGCGCCCGCTCCACCAGGTGGCTGTCGTTGAGAGGCCCACCGGCCCAGCCGACGATCCGCCGGGAATACAGGTCCATGACGATGGCCAGGTACCACCAGCCTTCGTGACAGCGTACCTGTGTGATGTCCGAGACCCAGACGCGATTGGGCGCCGTCACATCGAATTCTCGGTTCAGCAGGTTGGGTAAGGCCGGCAGGCCAGGCTTGGGGCGCCGATAACCGGGGCGCAAGGCCCGTGTCGAGCGATAGCCCGCGCGCTGCAGGAGCCGCTGCACACGATTCTGGCTACAGGCAAAGCCCACGTTCACGGCCGCCTGCCAGAGTTTGCGATAACCTGGTACGCCTGCCTGCCGGTCAGCTTCGGCCAGCAGGAAGCGCAACAGGCGCTCGTTCTCCGTCACCTGGGGGGACGGTCGGCGACTTAGCCAGCGATAGAAGCCCGCCTTGGACACGCCGAGTACTCCGCACATCAAAACAACCGTCCAGCGTCGGGAGCGGTAGCGCTTGATGAAGGCGAACTTCACTTCGGGTCTTTGGCGAAGTACTCGTTGGCCTTTTTTAGGATTTCGACTTCCAGCTCGGCCCGCTCGAGACGCTTCTTGAGTCGCCGGTTCTCACGCTCCAGCTCATGCTGGCTCTTGTGGGGACCCGCGTTGGGCACCCCCTTGGGCTGGCGGTCATCCGTGGTCACGAGTTCTCGCCTCCATCGACCTAGCAGTTTCGGGTGTATCCCGAACCGCTCCGCTACGCGGGCCTGGGGTTCGGGGGACTCCAGCGAATGCTGGACCACATGGCGTTTGAACTCCAGGGAGAACTGGCGACGGGTTTTCAAGCGCATAGCACCTTACCTCCGGGTTGCAGGTAAGGTGTCTACAAATTCAGGGGCACTCCAGGCCGTATGATAAGCCCCCGAGGCGGGCTACAAGGGGTTTCCTTGTAGCTTGCTCCTTGTAGCTTGTAGCTGCCCGAAGGGCGCTCGGCGCTCGGCGCTCACATCATGTATAATTCCGCCCCATTTGCGACCCATCGAATCCGAGAGCGCCATGACAGCCACCCAAGGCAAGGTCATCGTCGGCATGTCCGGCGGTGTCGACTCCTCCGTCTCGGCCCTGCTGCTGCTCGAGCAGGGCTACCAGGTGGAAGGCCTGTTCATGAAGAACTGGGACGAGGACGACGGCACCGAATACTGCACCGCCAAGGCGGACCTGGCGGATGCCGAGGCGGTATGCGAGAAACTCGGCATCCCCCTGCATACGGCCAACTTCGCCGCCGAGTACTGGGATAACGTCTTCGAGCACTTCCTCGCCGAGTACCGGGCCGGGCGGACCCCGAACCCGGACATCCTCTGCAACCGCGAGATCAAGTTCAAGGTGTTCCTCGAGTACGCCGAGATGCTCGGCGCCGACAGGATCGCCACCGGGCACTACGTGCGCGAGGCGGTGCGTGACGGTCACCCGCGACTGCTCAAGGGGCTCGATCCCAACAAGGACCAGAGCTACTTCCTGCACGCCGTGCCCGAGGCGGCCATCGCCCGCACCCTCTTCCCGGTCGGCGAGCTGGAGAAGCCCGAGGTGCGGACCATCGCCGAGCGCCACGACCTGGTCACCGCGCGCAAGAAGGATTCCACCGGGATCTGTTTCATCGGCGAGCGACGCTTCCGCGACTTCCTTCGGCAGTACCTGCCGGCCCAGCCGGGCACCATCGAGACGCCCGACGGCGACGTCATCGGCGAGCACATGGGGCTGATGTACCACACCCTGGGCCAGCGCCAGGGGCTCGGCATCGGCGGGCTGGCCGACTATCCGGACGCCCCCTGGTACGTGGCCGGCAAGGACCTCGAACGCAACGTCCTCATTGCCGTCCAGGGCAAGCACCATCCCCTGCTGTACACCGACAGCCTGGCCACCGAACCCATGGACTGGGTGGCCGGCGAGCCGCCGGCCCCGGAGGGCCGCCTGACCGCCAAGACCCGCTATCGCCAGGCCGACGTGCCCTGTGCCTTCCGGGCGGCCGAGGACGGCGGCGTGGAGGTGCGCTTCGACGATCCCCAGCGGGCGGTCACCCCCGGCCAGTCGCTGGTGCTCTACGACGGCGAGATCTGCCTGGGCGGCGGAGTGATCCGCGCCACCTGGAACGCCGCGGAGGCCGGCCGATGAACGGCACCACCCCCATCCACCGCGCGCCCGACTCGCCCACCGCCCGCCAGGCCCTGGCCCTGGCCGGGGTCTTCCAGGCCGCCAGCCTGGTCGACGAGCTGGCGCGCACCGGCCATGTCGACCAGCGCGCCTGGGACACCCTGATCCATGCCACCCTGGAAACCGACCCGGCGAGCTTCGAAGCCATCTACGGCGGCCATCCCAACAACCTGCGCCGTGGCCTGGAGGTGCTCGAGGGCATGCTGGGGCGGCGCCAGGCCAACCCGGTGGTCATGCGCTACGGGTTCTCGCTGCTGATGCTGATGAGCAAGCTGCGCACCGACACGGCCATGATGGATGCCCTGGGCCAGCGCCTGGCCCGGGCCCAGGGCCAGGCCGAGCACTTCGGCGCGACCCACGAGAACGTCATCGCCAGCCTCGGCGAGGCCTACCAGGACACCCTCTCCACCTTCAAGAGCCGCATCGTCGTCCAGGGCGATCCCTCGCTGCTGCAGAGCCGCATGATGCCGGAGCGGGTCCGCGCCTGCCTGCTGGCCGGCATCCGCTTCGCCCTGCTCTGGCACCAGCAGGGCGGCCGCCGCTGGAAGCTGGTCTTCCAGCGGGGGGCCCTGAAGAAGACCCTGGACACCCTGTAACCGAACCGACCACTCCCACCCGGAACACGACCCCATGCAGCCCAAGTCCCTTCCCTTGACCGCCCTCACCGCCCTTTCCCCCGTCGACGGCCGCTACGGCAGCAAGGCCGAGAGCCTGCGCGAGCACTTCAGCGAGTTCGGCCTGATCCGCGCCCGGGTCACCGTCGAGGCCCGCTGGCTCCAGCGCCTGGCCGAGCACCCCCAGATCGTCGAGGTGCCGCCGCTCTCCGCCGAGGCCACCGCGGCCCTGGACGCCCTGGTCCGCGACTTCTCCCTGGAGGACGCCGAGCGCATCAAGGAGATCGAGCGCACCACCAACCATGACGTCAAGGCGGTGGAGTACTTCATCAAGGAGCGCATCGCGAACCAGCCGGAGCTGCACGCCATCACCGAGTTCGTGCACTTCGCCTGCACCAGCGAGGACATCAACAACCTGTCCCACGCCCTGATGCTGCGCGGCGGCCTGGACGCCCTGCTGCCGGTGATGCACGAGGTGACCGACGAGGTGGCCCGCCTGGCCGAGGAGCACGCCGCCCAGCCGATGCTGTCGCGCACCCATGGCCAGACCGCCAGCCCCACCACCCTGGGCAAGGAAATGGCCAACGTGGCCTATCGCCTGCGCCGCCAGCTGAAGCAGATCGAGGGCATGGAGCTGCTCGGCAAGATCAACGGTGCCGTGGGCAACTACAACGCCCACCTGGCCACCTACCCGGAGATCGACTGGGAGGCCAACGCCCGCACCTTCGTCGAGGGCCTGGGCCTGAGCTTCAACCCCTACACCACCCAGATCGAGCCCCACGACTACATCGCCGAACTGTTCGACGCCGTGTGTCGCTTCAACACCGTGCTGATCGACTTCGACCGCGACGTCTGGGGCTACATCTCGCTGGGCTACTTCAAGCAGAAGACCGTGGCCGGCGAGATCGGCTCCTCCACCATGCCCCACAAGGTCAACCCCATCGACTTCGAGAACTCCGAGGGCAACCTGGGGCTGGCCAACGCCATGCTCGGCCACCTGGCCGAGAAGCTGCCGATCTCGCGCTGGCAGCGCGACCTCACCGACTCCACGGTGCTGCGCAACCTGGGGGTCGGCCTGGCCTACGCCCTGGTCGCCTACCAGGCCTCGCTCAAGGGCATCGGCAAGCTCGAGGCCAACCCGGCGCGCCTGGCCGAGGACCTGGACAACAGCTGGGAGGTGCTGGCCGAGCCGATCCAGACGGTGATGCGCCGCTACGGCATCGAGAAGCCCTACGAGAAGCTCAAGGAGCTCACCCGCGGCAAGCGGATCGATCAGGCCGGCTTCGCCGCCTTCATCGACACCCTGGAACTGCCCGAGACGGTCAAGGCCGAGCTCAAGGCGCTAACGCCGGCCAACTACATCGGCAACGCCGAGGCCCAGGCGCGCAAGCTCTAAGCTGGAAGCTGGAAGCTGGAAGCTGGAAGCTGGAAGCTGGAAGCTGGAAGCTGGAAGCTGGAAGCTGGAAGCTGGAAGCTGGAAGCTGGAAGCTGGAAGGCAGATTGCCGCCTTCTGCCGCAGAAGCAAGGGGTTGCTTCCAGCTTCAAGCTCAAGCCCGCGAAGCGGGCGCTCTTCCAGCTTCACGCCATGGCCCGGTTGCTCACTCATCCCATTCGAGTCCCAGGATCCTTATGTCAACCGATACGCCCCGGCAACTGCTCGGCGGCCTTTCCGCCGCCGACTTCCTGCGCGAGCACTGGCAGCGCCAGCCGCTGCTGATCCGCGGGGCCTTCCCCGACTTCGAGAGCCCGCTGTCCCCCGACGAGCTGGCGGGACTGGCCTGCGAGGACAACGTCGAGGCCCGCCTGGTCGAGGAACGCGGCCCCGAGGGTCCCTGGCAGGTCAGCCACGGTCCCTTCGACGAGGCGACCTTCGCCCGGCTGCCTGAGCGCGACTGGACCCTGCTGGTCCAGGCCGTGGACCACTACGTGCCCGAGGTGGCGGCGCTGCTCGAGGCCTTCACCTTCCTGCCCCGCTGGCGGCTGGACGACATCATGGTCAGCTACGCCCCGCCGGGAGGCAGCGTCGGCCCCCACGTCGATCAGTACGACGTCTTCCTGCTCCAGGCCAGCGGCCGGCGGCGCTGGCAGCTCGGCGGCAAGGTTCCCGACGACGCCCCCATCCTCGCCGGCATCGACCTGCGCATCCTCGAGACCTTCGAGGTGGAGGCCGGACAGGACTGGACCCTGGAGCCGGGCGACATGCTCTACCTGCCGCCGGGCTGGGCGCATCATGGCGTCAGCCAGTCCGAGGACTGCATGACCTTCTCGGTGGGCTTCCGCGCGCCCTCGGCCGACGAGGCCGTCACCTCCTTCGCCGACTACATCGGCGAGCAGCTTCCCCCCTCGCGCCGCTACGCGGATGCCGGCATGGTGCCGCCCGACGACCCGGCCGAGCTCGACGACGCGGCGCTCGCCCGCATGCGGGCACTGATCCTGGAGACCCTGGATGACCCGGCCCAGCTGGCCCAGTGGTTCGGCCGAGTGATGACCCAGCCCAAGTACGTCGACCAGCTGGTGCCCACGGAGACGCCCACCGACCCCGAGGCGCTTGTCGCCGCACTACAGGAGGGCGAGGTCCTGGAGCGCAGCCCCGGCTCGCGCTTCGCCTGGCGCCTCCGCGAGGATGGCCAAGCCACGCTGTTCGCCGACGGCGACGGCATGGAATGCTCGCCGGGCCTGGCCCGGGCACTGGCCGGCCCGCAACCGATCGACGTCGACATGCTGATCCATCACGAGGCCCCGGCCATCCTGGCCCGGCTGTTCGACGCCGGCAGCCTCGGCTGGCCCTGGGACGACGAGGAGGAATGACACATGAAGAGCGCCACCGAGATCCGCGAGGGGGACTGGGCCACACTGGGCACTCAGGCCTCGGAGATTCGTCGCCTCGTCTTCATCGAGGAGCAGCGCGTCCCACGGGAGGAAGAGTGGGACGGCCTTGACGACCAGAGCACCCACTTCCTGGCAGTGCTCGACGGCGTCGCCATCGGCACCGCCCGCCTGCTGCCCGATGGGCATATCGGCCGGGTCGCGGTGCTCCCCGTCCATCGCGGTGCCGGCATCGGCGTGGCGCTGATGGAGGCGGCGATCGCCGCCGCCCGGCGCCAGGGCTTCGCCCGGGTGGAACTCGCCGCCCAGACTCACGCCCTGGCCTTCTACGAACGGCTGGGCTTCCTTCCCCAGGGCGAGACCTTCATGGAGGCGGGAATTCCGCACCGCAACATGGTGCGCCGGTTCGACGACTGAGCCGCCCTCCCATCCCCTCTCCAGGAAACCCGACTACAGGAATCGCCCCCCAGCCCGCTTTCCTGTAGTCGGGCTACAACGCTCCCTGCCCCCAAGGATCAATTGTTGTCCCCCGCCATGGCGGGCCATAGTGACTACCAAGACGAGCGGGGAGCGCAACGGGTCAAACGCTTGTTCATGTAGTCGAGACTCTCCTCCCCAGCTCGCCGGGGTTCGACCAAGGCCCTAGAGACAGGCCCGGTAATGCGGACGAACCTGACAAGACTTCGCAGATGCAGCATAAGGCTTTGCCGAATGATGCAGCCGGCGATTCCCGCGGGGGCAATGCCGACCCAGGACGGCAGCGCCGACGAGACTTCCAAGCGAGAGAGGATGGCCCCATGGCAGCATTCAACGACGAACTCAAGACCCTGGCCCAGCTGCGCGAGGCCCAACGCGGCAAGTGGGACAACATCGATCCGGAGCATGCGGCCCGCATGCGGGTGCAGAACCGCTTCCACACCGGCCTGGACATCGCCCGCTATACCGCCAAGATCATGCGCGAGGACATGGCCGCCTATGACGCCGACAGCGCCCAGTACACCCAGTCGCTCGGCTGCTGGCACGGCTTCATCGGTCAGCAGAAGCTGATCTCCATCAAGAAGCATTTCGGCACCACCAAGCGTCGTTACCTCTACCTCTCCGGCTGGATGGTCGCCGCGCTGCGCTCCGAGTTCGGCCCGCTGCCCGACCAGTCCATGCACGAGAAGACCAGCGTGCCTGCCCTGATCGAGGAGCTCTACACCTTCCTGCGCCAGGCCGACACCTGGGAGCTCAACCACCTCTTCCGCGACCTGGAGGAGGCCAAGAAGGCCGGTGACCAGGCCAAGGCCGACGAGCTCGTGGCCAGGATCGACAACCACGAGACCCACGTGGTGCCGATCATCGCCGACATCGACGCCGGCTTCGGCAACGCCGAGGCGACCTACCTGCTGGCCAAGAAGATGATCGAGGCGGGCGCCTGCTGCATCCAGATCGAGAACCAGGTCTCCGACGAGAAGCAGTGCGGCCACCAGGACGGCAAGGTCACCGTGCCCCACGAGGACTTCATCGCCAAGATCAACGCCGTGCGCTATGCCTTCCTGGAGCTCGGGGTCGAGGACGGCGTCATCGTCGCCCGCACCGACTCCCTGGGCGCCGGCCTGACCCAGAAGATCGCCGTGACCAACGAACCGGGCGACCTGGGCGACCAGTACAACAGCTACCTGGACGGCGACGAGATCACCTCGGCCGCCGACATCGACAACGGCGACGTGGTCATCAAGCAGAACGGCAAGCTGGTCAAGGTCAAGCGCCTGGCCTCCGGCCTCTACCAGTTCAAGCCGGGCACCGGCGAGGACCGGGTGGTGCTGGACTGCATCACCAGCCTGCAGAACGGCGCCGACCTGCTGTGGATCGAGACCGAGAAGCCCCACGTCGGCCAGATCGCCGGCATGGTCAACCGCATCCGCGAGGTCTGCCCGGACGCCAAGCTGGTCTACAACAACTCGCCGTCCTTCAACTGGACCCTGAACTTCCGCCAGCAGGTGTTCGATGCCTGGGAGGCCGAGGGCCGAGACGTCAGCGCCTACGACCGTGCCGACCTGATGAACGCCAAGTACGACGACACCGAACTGGCCGCCCAGGCCGACGAGTGGACTCGCAACTTCCAGCGCGACGCCTCACGGGAGGCCGGCATCTTCCACCACCTCATCACCCTGCCGACCTACCACACCGCGGCCCTGTCCACCGACAACCTGGCCAAGGGCTACTTCGGCGACGAGGGCATGCTGGCCTACGTGGCGGGCGTCCAGCGCCGCGAGATCCGCGAGGGCATCGCCACCGTCAAGCACCAGGACATGGCCGGCTCCAACATCGGTGACGACCACAAGGAGTTCTTCCATGGCGAGGCGGCCCTCAAGGCCGGCGGCAAGGACAACACCATGAACCAGTTCGGCTGATCGACGTCCAAGTTCGCAAGACTGGAACCCTTGGGGAGGCCCGGCCTCCCCTTTTTTCGTTGGCGGTTCGCCTGTCTACACTAGGAGCCTGTCGAGCTTAACGCTGATCGACTACGAATCCCGGGCTTTCGGCCGACGTCATTCGATCCATGTCGTGAAATCGCGCGCTATGCGCCTCAATGGATCGAACAATTTGACTCGAAATCCGTGATTCTCGTGACGACCGGTCAAACCCGACAGGCGCCGGGGGCGTCGGTCTCGCCCCTGGGGCTTTCGCCGACACCCCATCTCGGAATGGCGCGACGCGCCGATGACGCCAAGGAGGTCTGCATGAAACGTCTTCTCCCCGTCCTGGTCATGGCCAGCCTGACCCTCGCCGGCTGTGCCAACACCGCGCCCTATTCGGGCAACGTCTACACCGGCAACCAGGCCAAGACCGCCCAGAGCGTGTCCTTCGGTACCATCACCGCACTGCGGCGCGTCCAGATCCAGGCCGACAGCCGGGCCGGCGGCATCCTCGGTTCGGGCGGCGGCGCGGTCATCGGCGGCATGCTCGGCAATCAGATCGGGGGCGGCTCGGGACGCGAACTCGCCACCGTGGCCGGCGTCATCGGCGGTGCCGTCGCCGGCACCAAGATCGAGGAAACCACCAACCGCATCCCTGCCTGGGAGATCGAGGTGCGCAAGGACACCGGCCAGACGGTGGTGGTGGTGCAGAAGGCCGACCAGGCCTTCCAGGTGGGCCAGCGAGTCCGTCTGGTGGGCAGCGGCAGCCGGGTCAGCGTGGTGCCCTACTGACCCCGGGCTGCACGACGAGCAAACGAAAGGCCCGCGGCTTGCACCGCGGGCCTTTCGCCTGGGGCTTCAAGACCGCTCAGTGAGCCTTGCGCAGGGCCCAGCACACCAGCTTGCCGCCGATGAAGGCGATCAGGCCGATGAGGATCAGGGTGAGCAGCAGGTCCACCGGCTGGACGATGGCCGTGGCCACGAGCACCGCGATGGCCGGGCACCAGACCCAACGGTCGTCCTCGCTGCGCAGGACGGCCGGCAGCAGGGCGTCGAGGGCGCCGCTGACGCTGGCCTCCCAACGGTTCAGGCACAGGAAGAGAATCACGGCGAAGGCGATCAACCAGATCACGGTCACGGTCATGGCGGTCTCCAGCAAGGGAAATGACGGGGTGGGAAAGCTGTGCCGAAAGGGTATCCCCGCCGGCCTGGCCACGCAACCACGCCGACCGACGTGAACGAGGCTCAGCCAGGCCGCGCACAAGCTGAAAAATGTCGTGCTGCTCCTGACAGCTCCCCGGATGCCACGTTACCATGACCTCTTACATGCACTCACCAAAGGTTCATCAATGCAGATCGCGCAGAATTCCGTTGTCGCCTTCCACTACACCCTGACCAACGATGCAGGTGAAGTGCTGGACAGCTCGGAAGGCCGTGAGCCGCTGACCTATCTCCACGGCGCCGGCAACATCATTCCGGGTCTCGAGAAGGAAATGGAAGGTCGTACGGCAGGCGACAAGCTCCAGGCGAAGGTCGCCCCGGAAGAGGGCTACGGCGAGGTTCAGCCGCAGCTCGTGCAGGAAGTCCCGCGGGATGCCTTCCAGGGCGTCGAGAGCGTGGAGCCCGGCATGCAGTTCCAGGCCCAGACCCAGGGCGGTCCGCTGATGGTCACCGTGACCAAGGTCGAGGGCGACACCGTCACCGTCGACGGCAACCACCCGCTGGCCGGCCAGACCCTGAACTTCGACGTCGAGATCGCCGAGGTCCGCGAAGCCAGCCAGGAAGAGATCGAGCACGGCCATGTCCACGGCGAGGGCGGCCACGAGCACTGAACGCTCACCGGCACCGTCCCAGGACGCCAGAGGGCAGCCCATCGGGCTGCCCTTTTTCGTGCCCGCGCCAAGGCTCAGCGGGTGCCGGGCGGCAGGGCCCTAAGGGTGAGATAGCCGCCCCAGAGTCGGGTGGCCGTGGTGACCAGGCAGGCCGCGGCGAAGCCAAGGGCCAGGACCGGAAACTGGGCGGGCCACAGGCAGAACGCCACCAGCGCCAGGACGGTCTCGGTGCCCTCGGTGAGCCCGTGCAGGTAGTAGAAGGCCTTCTGCTGGAAATGCGGTCGGTTGAGGTCATGCCGCGCGGCCATGATGGCGAAGGCCAGAAAGGAGGTCCCCGTGCCGATGAAGGCGAACAGCAGCACGGCGGCCGCCAGGGCGTTGGCCGCCGGATCCGCCAGGGCGAAGCCCAGCACCACGCCGGCGTAGAAGACGAAGTCCAGGCCGATGTCGAGAAAGCCCCCCGCGTCGGTGGCGGTGCGGGTCAACCGCGCCAGGGCCCCGTCCAGGCCGTCGCCCAGGCGATTGAGCAGGATCGCCGCCAGGGCCCCGCCATAGGCCTCCAGGGCCAGCAGCGGCAGGGCCAGGAGGCCGATCGCGAAGGCCGCGATCGTCACCTGGTCGGGGCGCACCCCGGCGTTCGCCAGCCGGCCGGCCAGGCGCAGCAGAGGTTTCTGGGTCAGGGGCATGGTCCAACGGTCGAGCATCCTGGTCCCTCGTTCAGCGCAGCGGGCGATCCGCCCCGGTAGTGCGGGAAGCCGGACCGGGATCGGCGACGCCCTGGCCCCGCCGCCAGGCGAAGTAGCGGGCCAGCCAGCCCAGCAGGCGCTCCGGCTTGTGGGCATTCTTCCAGACCCCGGCGGTGGCCTTCACCGCCTCGGCGCGGGTCGGATAGGGATGGACGGTGCCGAGCAGCTTGTTCAGCCCGATCCCCCGGGTCATCGCCAGGGTGAACTCGGCGAGCATCTCACCCGCCTCGGCGCCCACCAGACTGGCCCCGAGGATACGATCCTTGCCGGGCACGGTCAGCACCTTGACGAAGCCGTCCCGCTGGCCCTCGGCGATGGCACGATCCAGATCGGCCAGGGAGTAGCGGGTGACCTCGAAGGCGATCCCCTGCGCCATGGCCTCGCGTTCGTTCAGGCCGACGCGGGCCACCTCCGGATCGGTGAAGGTCACCGCGGGCATCGCCCGGTAGCTGACCCGAAAGCGCTTGAGCTCCCCGAACAGCGCATTGACCGTGGCATGCCAGGCCTGGTGAGCACTGGCGTGAGTCAACTGGTAGGGGCCGGCGACGTCGCCACAGGCCCAGACGTTGGGCAGCACCGACTGCAGGGTCTCGTCCACGGCCAGGGTGCCGTCGGCGCGGGTCTCCACGCCCAGGGCCTCGAGGCCCAGGCCCTCGACGTTGGCGCGCCGCCCCACCGCCACCAGCAGGCGATCGAAGGGCAGCAAGACGGTGGCCTCGCCATCGTCGACCTCCAGGGCGTGACCGCCGCCCTCGACCTGGACCACCCTTTGCGCCCGGCTGTCCAGGTGCAGGGCGACGCCCTCCTCGCGCAGCCGGGCCTCGACCTCGCCGGCCACGTCGGCGTCCTCCCGGGGCAGCAGTTGTCCGCCCATCTCCACCAGGGTCACGCGGCTGCCCAGTCGGGCGAAGCTCTGGCCCAGTTCGCAGCCGATGGGGCCGCCTCCCAGGACCAGCAGGCGCTCGGGCAGGGTCTCCAGCGACCAGAGGTTATCCGAAGTCAGCACCTCGACGGCCTCCAGCCCCGGTAGCGGGGGAATCCAGGGCGAGGCACCGCTGGCGATGATGACGTGGCGGGCGGTGATCACTCGCTCGCCGACCCGCACCCGCCAGGGATCCTCCAACCGGGCCTCCCCGGCGATCACGTCCACGCCCAGCGCCTCGTAGCGCTCCCGGCTGTCGTGGGGCTCGATCCCGCGGATGGCGCCGCGAACATGCTCCATGACCGCGGCGAAATCCACCTCGGGCTCGCCGGCCGAGATCCCGTAGCGCGGCGCCCGGCGGATCTCGTTGGCCACCCGGGCCGCCCGGATCAGCGCCTTGGAGGGCACGCAGCCGGTGTTCAGGCAATCGCCCCCCAGCTTGCCACGCTCCACCAGGGCCACCCGGGCCCGAACCGCGGCGGCGATATAGCTGGCCACCAGGCCCGCCGAACCGCCCCCGATCACCACCAGGTCGTGGTCGAAGCGGCGGGGGCGCCCGAAGCGCCGTGCCAGCCGCCGCCGCTTGGCCACCGCCACCAGCGTCTTGGCCACCCAGGGGAAGAGGCCGATCAGCACGAAGGAGCCGATCAGGCCCGGCGACAGGATCCCGGCCAGGGACTGCAGCTGCCCCAGCTCGCGGCCGGCGTTCACGTAGACGGCGGTGCCCGGCAGCATGCCCAGTTGGCTGACCCAGTAGAAGGTGGTCAGGCGCATGCGCGTCAGTCCCATCACCAGGTTGATGACGAAGAAGGGAAAGATGGGGATCAGGCGCAGGGTGAACAGGTAGAAGGGCCCTTCCCGGCGGATGCCGGCGTTGATCCGCGCCAGCTGGGCGGCAAAGCGCCGCTCCAGGGGCTCCCGGGCGATGGTCCGGGCGATGAGGGCGGCCAGGGTGGCCCCGAGGGTGCTGGCGAAGGAGATCAGCACGAGCCCCCAGCCGAAACCGAACAGGGCCCCGCCCAGCAGGGTCAGCAGCGTCGCCCCGGGCAGCGACAGCGCCGCCATCAGCACGTAGATCAGGAAGAAGCCTCCGGCCACGGTCGCCGGCCTCTCGGCCAGCCATGCCTGGAAGCGCACCTGCTCGGCCTTGAGGTTGTCCAGGGTCAGCGCCTGATCGGCGCCGGAGAGGAAGAAGGCGGCGAAGGCCAGGGCGATGAGGCACAGCAGCAGCAGGCGTCGCTTGGTCAAGTCGGTCACTCCCTGTGGTCGCGAGTCGGTGTCGGCCTTGAGTCGGGTCCGTGGCGACAACCTTACAGCCTTGTCCAGGCTCGGGTTGTAAGGATCCGGGCATCCGTTGGACTATAGGAAAGTACATCCCTTCGAGGAGGAGCAACACCATGACGCGCAAGACCCTTGCGGACCTGCTGTGGCCTTGCCTGCTCGCCCTCGGCGTGATCGCCCCCGCCCAGGCGGCCGAACCCCGGACCGCCATCTTCGGGGGCGGCTGCTTCTGGTGCATGGAACAGGCCTACGACAAGGTGGAGGGCGTCGTCGAGACGACCTCGGGCTACACCGGCGGTCACGTGGAGAATCCCACCTACGAGCAGGTCTCGGCCGGCGTCACCGGCCATATCGAGGTGGTCAAGGTGGAGTACGATCCCGAGATCGTCGACTACGCCACCCTGCTGCATGTCTTCTGGCGCAACATCGATCCCTTCGTGGAGAACCGCCAGTTCTGCGACGTCGGCGATACCTACCAGAGTGCCATCTTCCCCCTGGACGAGCGCCAGCGCGAACTCGCCGAGGCCAGCCTCGAGGAGGTCGCGGAACGGTTCGACCGGGACATCGCCACTCGCATCATCGACTTCGAGGCCTTCTACCCCGCCGAGGACTACCACCAGAACTACTACGTCGACAACGCCATGCGCTACCGCTACTACAAGTCGGCCTGCGGGCGTTCGGAGCGGCTAGAGGAAATCTGGGGCGACGAAGCCGAGGCACATGGCGCCGGCTAGCCCTCGCCACGATCGAGCAACGCGGGATCGAGGCGCTGCACCAGGCGAACCGCCTCCAGCGGCCGGCGCGACTGCCAGTAGTGGCGCCGCCAGTAGGGGTTGTCCAGGGCGGAGAGCTTGACCCCGCGCGAGGTGGAGGCGTGCAGGAAGCGCCCCTCGCCCACGTAGATGCCCACGTGGTGGTAGAAGCCGGGCGGCCGGAAGAAGACCAGGTCGCCGGGGCGGAGGGCGTCGCGGGAGATCGCCTCCCCCTCGTGGACCTGCTGGCGGGTGGTCCGCGGCAGGTCGACCCGGAAGGTCTCGGCGTACACCCGCTGCACCAGGGCCGAGCAGTCGATGCCGCGGCGGCCGGTGCCTCCCAATCGGTAGGGGGTGCCGAGCCAGCGCTCGTGCTGGGCCAGCAGGGCCCGCTGGACGAGGGCCGGCGGCGGGTTGCGCAGCCCCCTCACGGCGAGGATGGGGTTATCGATGGGCGACATCAGCGGCGCATCGCGCCGGTCCGCCGCGAACACCTCGTCCGACGGCGGTCGCTCGGCGACCGAGCCGCAACCCGACAGCAGCACCAAGACCCACGCCCACGACGCCCCGCGGCTCCAGTTCGACATCCCTGTCCCTCTCCTAGCGGTTGTCGCCCCCCGCCTCGCGCGGGCAGGCCGGTGCCTCAGTGCAGCTGATGGCCGTCACCGGGCAGGGTATCCACGTGCATGGGCGCCCAGTGACGCGGGCGAGCCCCGGGAAAGTCCAGGCTGGCCCAGGGACCCGCCAGGGGCGGCGCCGCGGCCAGCCAGCCGACCAGCGCCTGGCGGAACCCCCCCAGGAAGGCCTCGCGCTCGGGTGTCTCCCCCATGAAGAAGGAGAAGCCGGCATAGAGCCCCCGGGCGTATTCCTCCCAGCCGCCATAATGGCGGGCCGCGAGGGCATGAGCCCGTTCGAGCACCCTGAGGAAGGCCGCCTCCTCGAGCCAGCCCAGCTGGCGACCGGCGATCGCGAGGTCGACCGCCTGGGCGAGGTCCCAGGCGGTCAGGTCCAGGTCATTGCAGCCGTCCTCATCGTCGCGCACGCGGCGCAGCCGCAGCAGGTGGTTGCGTTCCTCCTCGCTGCACTCGCCGGATTCCAGGGTGGCGATTTCCGAGGCCAGGCGGGCCCCGTTGAGGGTATAGGGCGCGTAGTTGATCTGGTATTCCTGACGATCGCCGGCCTCCAACAGGTGGTCGATGAACTCGGCCAGCTCGTCGGCACCATGCAGGCCATAGTGGCCGTCGACCCACTCGCGGATGGAGGCGCACTCCCGGGCACTTTCCACCTGGGGCAGGCTCCAGGCGGCGCTGTTGAGCGGGCCCACCAGGGCCATGGCGGTGAAGTGCGGCAAGGTCGGTCGGGGGCCGGGCTCCTGCCAGGCCCCTCCCCGCCAATCCAGCCAGTGGAAGAGGCTGCCGGGATCGTCCAGGTGCCAGCGAATCTCGGCGACCAGGGCGGGCAGCTCGGGCTCGGGCAGCAGCGCCTCCCAGTGGGCCCAGGCCGACAGCAGCCGGCGGGCGTCCGGGTAGAAACGGCACAGGGACCCCTGCAGGGCCTTGGCCAGCTCCGTCAGCCGTTCGGCCTCGAACAGGCCGCTGTCCATGGCCATCTGCAGGTGGAAGGCGTACTTCTCGGCCATGTGGATGGTGGCGGCATGACGGCTGGCCCGTCCCAGGGCGTCGCGCCCCGCGAGATCGGCGCGCGCGGGATGCCCGAAAGGCGTCTGCGCCGGAGGCAGGGCCCCATGGGCGGCGTCCGCCGCCAGCTGGTTGAGATGGTGCGCCTGGGCCGGCAGCCAGTAGCGAGCCAGGGCCTCGGCGCCCTCGTCGGCGTGCAGGTCCAGGGTCTCGGCCAGGTAGCCCCGGGCATCCTCCCGGCGAGCCGCCGGCAGCTCGGGCGCCACGCCCTGCCGCATCGCCAGCTCGGGCTCGCGCACCGACGCCAGCGCCAGCACCCAATGCCGTGGCTCACGTCGCCAGGCACGGATGGCCTCCCGCGATCGCTCCAGTACCTCGGGTTCGAGCAGTCCCTGCAGGGGCGGCTTCCAGGGGCTGACCGGCGAGAGCAGCAGCAAGGCCCAGTCGGCGTCGAAGGCCGGGAGCAGGTCGCGCGCCTCGAAGAGGCTACGCCCCCGCTGGTAGGCGCGGGCCAGGGCCGTCCAGTCGCTGTAGCGGTGCAGCGCCAGGTCCGCGCCGTGGGCCGCGAAATCCGTCGCCTCCTCGTCGGACAGCCAGCCCAGGCAGGCGCCCGCCCAGGCCAGGTCGATCAGCCGCAGCCAGTCCCAGGCGGCCCACTCCAGCGGCTCCCCTCCCTCGACGAAGCCCAGCAGCACGCGCCCGGCCGGCTGATCCGGGGAGGCCAGGCCCTCGAGCCAGGCGCGACGCTCTCCCGCCTCCGCGCCCAGCAGGCGATTGGCATCCAGATCCCAACCCTGCCGATCCCCCTGGGCGGCCAGCCACAACAGCACCCGGATCAGCTCTTCGCGGCCGCTGACCTGCCAGGCCTCGGCCAGCCAGGGCTCGAGCCCCTGCCAGTCCAGGGAGCCGGCCGGCGTCTCCAGGATCGGCGAGAAGGCCGCCCGCAGGCGCCAGACCCGAGCCTCGGGGTCGTCGGGCCACAGCGCCAGGGGCCCACGATGGGCCGCCAGCCACTCACGCAGCATGTCCCAGGTCACGCCCTCCCCTTCGTGCTCGAGCACGGCCAGGGCCTCGCAGGCCTCGCTGAAGCCGTCGTCGCCCTTCACCCAACCCTCGGCGCTGCGCGCCCGGCACAGAGCCGTCAGCCAGCCGTCCAGGCTGTCGTGATGGACGCTGATCTCCTCGGCCAGTCGCCGGGCCCAGTCCCGGGCCCGATCCTCGCCCAGCCAGCCGGCCGCTCCGCCCAGGGCCGCGAGCTCCAGGGCCGCGAGCAAGCGCGCGGGATCGCTCTCGCCGCCGGCGCCCAGCGACTCCAGCAGGCGCCAGCCCAGCTCGCCACGGTCCACGACGCCCAGCCCCTGCAGGCGGGCCACCGCCTCATCGCGCTCCAGCGTCAGGGGGTCGGGCGCGAAGGCCCACTCGCACAGCACCAGCTGCTGGGCCCACCAGGCATTCAAGGGATCGACCAAGGCTCACCTCGCCATACATGCAACACGTCGGGCGACACCAAGGGTGCCGCGGGAAATTCGGCGCCATAGTGTAACGGAAAGCGCGGCCGGCGCCGATGCTCCGGGACGCCCCACGACCAAAGAGCGAGAAAAGGGGCTTGGCGCACTGTTTTAAATAATGCACACTCGTCCATCATGACAATACACCCAGCGAGAGACCCCATGACCGCCGAGACCGAGCTGCTCATCGACAAGGCCTATGTGGCCGGCGAGTGGCGTGACGCCCCCCGCCGTTTCCCCGTCACCGATCCCGCCACCGGCGAGGTGCTGGCCGAGGTACCGGACCTCACAGCCGAGGACGCCCTCGAGGCCGTGGCCGCCGCCGAGGCCGCCTGGCCGGCATGGCGGCGCCGGACCGCCAAGGAGCGGGCCGCGGCGCTGCGCGGCTGGTACGAGCGCATCATGGCCCACCAGGAAGGCCTGGCCCGGCTGATGACCCGCGAGCAGGGCAAGCCCCTGGCCGAGTCCCGCGGCGAGGTGGCCTACGGCGCCAGCTTCGTCGAGTTCTACGCCGAGGAGGCCAAGCGGGTCGCCGGCGAGACCCTGCCGGGCCATGGGGCCGACAAGCGCATCCTGGTGTTCCGCGAGCCGATCGGCGTGGTGGCGGCGATCACCCCCTGGAACTTCCCGCTGGCGATGATCACCCGCAAGTGCGCCCCGGCGCTGGCCGCCGGCTGCCCGGTGGTGATCAAGCCCGCCGAGGCCACCCCGCTGACCGCCCTGGCCCTGGCCCGACTGGCCGAGGAGGCCGGCATCCCCGCCGGGGTGATCAACGTGGTCACCGCGGCCCGGCCGGCCGAGATCGGCGAGGTGCTGACCACCGATGCCCGGGTGCGCAAGGTGTCCTTCACCGGCTCCACGGCCGTCGGCAAGCGGCTGCTCGCCCAGTGCGCGGGGACCGTCAAGAAGGCCTCGATGGAGCTCGGCGGCAACGCCCCCTTCATCGTCTTCGATGATGCCGACCTGGACGCCGCCGTGGAAGGGGCCATCGCCTCCAAGTTCCGCAATTCCGGCCAGACCTGCGTCTGCACCAACCGCCTGCTGGTACAGGACGGCGTCTACGAGGCCTTCCTCGACAAGCTGGCGGCCCGGGTGGCCGAGCTCCGGGTGGGCAACGGCCTCGAGGACGGCGTGGTCCAGGGGCCGCTGATCAACCAGGCGGCGGTGGACAAGGTCGGCAGCCACATCCGTGACGCCCTCGACCGGGGCGGTCGGCTGGTATGCGGCGGCGAACCCCATGCGCTCGGCGGTACCTTCTTCCAGCCCACCGTGATCGCCGACGTCACCGAGCGGATGCGGGTGGCCACCGAGGAGACCTTCGGGCCGCTGGCGCCGGTGTTCCGCTTCGCCTCCGAGGAGGACGCGGTGGCCATGGCCAACGCCACCGAGTTCGGGCTGGCGGCCTACTTCTATGCCCGCGACTACCGGCGCATCTGGCGGGTCATGGAAGGCCTGGAATACGGCATGGTGGCGGTGAACGAGGGCATCCTCTCCACCGAGCTGGCGCCCTTCGGCGGCGTCAAGGAATCCGGGCTGGGCCGCGAGGGCTCGCGTCACGGCCTGGAGGAATACACTGAACTAAAATACGTCTGTGTCGGCGGGCTCTGAGACCCCCTACCGTTTCCCCAACAGGAGATCCCCATGAACAACGCGCAACTCAACGAGCTCAAGCAGCGCTATGTCGCCAGCGGCGCCGCGAGCCCCTCGCCCCAGTTCGCCGAGCGCGCCGAGAACGCCGAGCTCTGGGACGCCGACGGCAACCGCTTCGTCGACTTCGCCGGCGGCATCGGCGTGCTGAACCTGGGCCACCGGCATGCCAAGGTGGTCGAGGCCGTCAAGGGCCAGCTCGACAAGCTGATGCACACCTGCCAGACCGTGATGCCCTATGCCCCTTACGTCCAGCTCGCCGAGAAGCTCTGCCAGCTGACCCCGGTACGCGGCGACGCCAAGGCGATGATGGTCAACTCCGGCGCCGAGGCCCTGGAGAACGCGGTCAAGATCGCCCGGGCCGCCACCGGCCGCAGCGGCGTGATCTGCTTCGACGGCAGCTTCCACGGCCGCACCTTCATGACCCTGGCCATGACCGGCAAGGTGCTGCCCTACAAGAACGACTTCGGCCCCATGCCGGGTGACGTCTACCGCGCGCCCTTCCCGAACGCCTATCACGGCATCAGCGAGGAGGACTCGCTGAACGCCCTGAAGACCCTGTTCAAGACCGACATCCCGGCGCACCGCACCGCGGCCATCGTCATCGAGCCGGTCCAGGGCGAGGGCGGCTTCTACATCGCCTCCCCCGACTACCTCAAGGCCCTGCGCGCGCTCTGTGACGAGCACGGCATCCTGCTGATCGTCGACGAGGTGCAATCCGGCTTCGCCCGCACCGGCAAGCTGTTCGCGCTCGAGCACAGCGGCGTCGAGGCCGACATCATGACCATGGCCAAGAGCCTGGCCGACGGCATGCCGCTGTCCGCGGTGGTCGGCACCGGCATGGTGATGGACGCCTCCGGCCCCAACTCCCTGGGCGGCACCTACAGCGGCAACCCGCTGTCCTGCGCCGCCGCCCTGGCGGTGATCGAGGCCATCGAGGAAGAGAACCTGCTGGAGAAGAGCGCGGCGCTGGGCGACAAGCTGGCCACCCGCTTCCAGGCCTGGCAGCAGACCTTCGAGTGCGTCGACAACCCGCGCAACCTCGGCGCCATGGCCGCCTTCGAGCTGGTCGCCGACAAGACCTCGCGCACCCCCGACCCGGAGCTGACCGCGGCGCTGTGCAAGAAGGCCAAGGAGAAGGGCCTGATCCTGCTGTCCTGCGGCTTCTGGGGCAACTCCATCCGCATCCTGGTCCCGGTGACCGTGGAGGACGACGTGCTGGAGGAAGGCCTTTCCATCATCGAGGAGGCGCTGACCGAGCTGGTGGGCAGCAAGGCCACCGCCCCCGCCTGACCGACCCGCCGGCGCCTCGGCGCCGGCGACGGACACGCCATCGCCCGGCCGGAGACGGCCGGGCGATGGCGTGTCCGGCCAGGCCCCGGGTCAGGCCTTCTTCGCCTTGGCGATCACCCAGAGCAGCACCACGGCGCCGACCACGGCGGTGACCAGCGAGCCGATGAAGCCCCCGGCCTGCAGGCCGAGGAGGTTGAAGAGCCCGCCGCCGACCACCGCGCCGACGATGCCCACCCCGATGTTGCCGAGCAGGCCGAAGCCCCCGCCCCGCATGATATGGCCGGCGATCCAGCCCGCCAGCCCGCCGATGATCAACCAGGCGATGATCCCCATGATCTCCTCCTTCTCCTGCCTGCCAGTGGTTGGGTGCCCCGGGAAGCGGGGCGGAATGTCAGAACGACGAGCCCGGCTCGGCCAGGAAGGCCCGCTCCGCGTCGGTGGACTCGCGCCCGAGCAGGGCGTTGCGATGCGGATAGCGTCCGAAGCGTACCAGGATGTCACGGTGCCGGCGCTCGAAGCGAAGGTTGTCCTCGAGCCCGGGCTGGTCGAACAGGCGTAGCGCCTCCTCGTGGATGACCAGGGACTCGCTGTGCATGTAGGGCATGTAGAGGAAGGCCCGCTCGACCGTTGCCAGCTCGGCATCCAGGCCACGGCTCACCGCCTCCTGGGCCAGCACCAGGGCCTGGGGATCGGCGGCGAAGGCCTCGGCGGTGTCCCGGTGGATGTTGCGCGAGAACTGGTCGAGCACCAGGATCTCGGCGAGCCGTCCCCTGGGGTCGGCGCGCCAGTGCCACAGTTCCCCCCGCCGGGCGACCGCCAGGGTGTCGGCGAAGCGCCGGGCGATCTCGGCATCCAGCGCAGGGTCCTTGCGGAACCATTGGGCCGGGGCGAGCTCCCCGAACCAGAAGTCGATGACGGTCTGGGCGTCCTGGCCAGCCATGGCGTCGTTGCCTCCCTGTAGGACGGGACCACGACCCGGTCCCGACTGGTATCATCCCAGCTTAGGCTGTGTCTGAAAAGTCGGCGAGCGAAGGCTAGACAAGGCAAAAAACAACGACAAATCGGCAAGGAGTGCCGATTTGGGCAGCTCCGCTGCTCGAAGAGCGAGCGACATGGATGTCGCGAGTCAAAAGCCGGAGTTTACGAGCGCTGAATGAGGACTTTGACCGGGCTCGCGCACGAGTTGATTTTTAACGCCGTATAGCCGAGCGCAGACACTTTTCGGACATTGCCTAGCAGGATGCCCCTTTCCCTTCACCCACCGATCGAGTGCCATGACCGCCTATCAACTCCTCCAGATGCTCGGCTACGCCTTCAACATCATCGGCCTGGTGGTGTGCATCGCCGGCCTCACCCTGGCCCGCCACCCCAGCCGGCGCCTGCTCGGCCGGCTGATCGCCGCGCTGGGCTTCGTGATCGCCGCCTCGCCGGTGCTGGTCCAGCTGCTCGGCCTGGTGGAACCGGTCCCCGTAGGCGTGGTGCCGCCCCAGTAGCCGACGCCCGCTTCATCCGGACGACCCAGGACGGGTATGCTGGAAGCTTTCCAGGCCATCCGAAAAGGACCTCATCGTGCCCCTCGCCGTCACCCTGCTGTCGCTGTGTCAGGCCCTGCTGATCAGCGGCAATATCCTGCTGATCGCCGTGTCGCCGCTGATCGGCGCCGAGCTCGCCCCCTCCCCCGCCTGGTCCACGGCCCCGGTGGCCACCCAGTGGCTCGGCCTGATGTGCGCCACCATCCCGGCCTCGCTGATCATGGCCCGACTCGGGCGGCGTCGCGGCTTCATGCTCGGCAACCTGCTGGGCCTGGGCGGCGTGATGCTGGCGGTGAAGGCGCTCACCGACCAAGCCTTCCTGCCGTTCCTGGCCGCCACCTGGCTGATCGGCATCGGCATCGGCTTCGGCCAGCTGTACCGCTTCGCCGCGGTGGAGGCGGCGCCGGCGGCGCTTCGCGACCGGGCCATCGGCCTGGTGATGGGCGGCGGGGTACTGGCCGCCTTCTTCGGGCCCTGGCTGGCGCGCCATAGCCGCGAGCTGGCGGAGGTCCCCTTCCTGGGCAGCTTCCTGGGCCTCGGCGCCCTCTATCTGCTGGCCCTGGGGGTGCTATCGCTGATCCGCCTGCCGCCACCGGAACGCACCCACGGCGAGGGCCAGGCCCGGCCGCTGGGCGAGATCCTTCGCCAGCCCACCTTCGTGGTGGCGGTGACCGCGGCGCTGATCGGCTACGGGGTGATGAACCTGGCCATGACCGCCACCCCGCTGGCCATGTCGGCCACGGGGCTCCACTTCGACCATGTCGCCACTACCATCCAGTGGCACGTGGTGGCGATGTTCCTGCCCTCCTTCGTCACCGGCCGACTGACCGCCCGCTTCGGCGCCAGCCGCATGATCCTCGCCGGCAGCGCCCTGCTGCTGGCCAGCGCCCTGGTGGCCCAGCTCCATGCCGGCCTGATGGGGTTCCATCTCGGCCTGGTGCTGCTCGGGCTGGGGTGGAACTTCTCCTTCCTGCCCGCCACCGGCCTGCTGACCGAGACCTATCGTCCCGCCGAGAAGGCCCGCACCCAGGCCGCCAACGAGTTCCTGGTCTTCACCACCGTGACCCTGACCGCCCTGTTCGCCGGCCCCCTGGTCGATGCCCTGGGCTGGTCGCGGCTCAACGCGGTGCTGTTGCCGCTGTGCGTGCTGCCGGTGATGGCACTGGGCTGGCGACGGCTGGTGACGAGCCGGGCCCCCGAGGCCACCCCCCAGTGAGCCGCGACAGGGACGCCGCACCATGCGCCAACCGTTGACTCGGGAACTGACCGACCTGCTCGAGCGCGGCCGCGACCGGCAGCTGCGCCTGGCGGTCACCGGCCTGTCACGCTCGGGCAAGACCGCCTTCCTCACCTCCCTGGTCCACCAGCTTCGCCACGCCGGCCTGGCGGCCCGCCTCGACCTGCTGCCGGCGGCGCGGGAGGGACGCCTGCTCGGGGCTCGCCGTGTCGAGCAGCAGGACCTGGGGGTGCCGCGCTTTCCCTATGACCGGGCCATGGCGGCCCTGGACGACTCCCCGCCCCGCTGGCCCGAGCCCACCCGGGGCATCAGCGAGCTGCGCCTGGTGATCCGCTACCGCCCCCGCCGCCCGGGCTGGGTGGGCGGCGACACCCGCCGGCTGACGCTGGATCTCTTCGACTACCCGGGGGAATGGCTGCTCGACCTGCCGCTGCTGGGCCACGACTTCGCCTCCTGGAGCCGGGCCCAGGTGCTGGATCGGGGCGAGCGCGCCACGCTGTTCGCCGACTGGCGCCAGGCGGTGGCGGGCCTGGATCCGGCCGAGACGGTCGAGGAAGGCCGACTGGCCGAGATCGCCGAGCGCTATGCCGAGGGACTTCGCGCGGCCCGGGAGGCCGGCTTCGCCGACCTCCAGCCCGGCCGCTTCCTGCTACCCGGCGAGCTCGAGGGCGCCCCCGTGCTGCAGTTCTTCCCCTTGCCGGGACTCGAGCGGGTGGATCAGGCGCGCCTGGCCGGGCTGCCGCCGGAGAGCCTCTACGCGACCCTGGCCCGGCGCTTTCGCCACTACCAGCAGCACATCGTCAAGCCGTTCTATCGCGAACACTTCCGGCGCTTCGACCGCCAGATCGTGCTGGTGGACGTGCTGGGCGCCCTGGATGCCGGCCCCGAGCGCTTCGAGGACCTCTCCCGGGCCCTGTCCCGCCTGATGCAGAGCTTCGACTACGGCCGACGCAGCCTGCTGTCGCGGCTGTTCGCGCCACGCATCGAGCGCCTGGCCATCGCCGCCACCAAGGCCGACCACGTCACCCCGGAACAGCACGAGCCCCTCACCGGCCTGCTGGAGGCGCTGCTGGCCGAGCCGCTCCAGGACCTGCGCTTCGCCGACGTACCGGTGCGCGCGCTGAGCCTGGCCTCGATCCGGGCCACCGAGGCCCGCGAGGTCGACCATCAGGGCCGGCGTCAGCCGGTCCTGCGGGGCACCACCCTGGACGGCGAGACGACGCTGCTGTTCCCGGGGGAGGTGCCGGCGCGGCTGCCCGACGCCGACTTCTGGACCCGCCAGGGCTTCGAGTTCCCGGCCTTCCGCCCGCTACCGCGTGACGGCGATACCCTGCCCCATATCCGCCTGGACGTGGCCCTGGACTGGCTGATCGGAGACAAGCTGACATGACCGCACCGCGCGACAGCGATCCGCAACCGGGGCGCCGCTTCCCGCTGGACGACCCACCCCCGGCCGATGAGCCTCCCGCGCCGGGCCGCCGTTTCGCTCCGGAACGGGACAGCCGTCCCCTGGCCAGCCCCGAGGCTCCCGAAGCCAGCGAGGTCGGCATGGACGCCACCCTGGCGCCTCCGCGGCGGCGTCGCTGGGCCCTGCTGGGTCTGCTGGTCGGAGGACTGGCCCTGGGTGGGGTCGAGCTCGCCCTGTCGCTCCCGGCCGCGCTGGCGACCGGCGACTGGCTGGCCCTGGGCTGGGGGCTGCTGGGGCTGGGAGCGATCGGCCTGGGAACGACGGCCCTGGCTCGCGAGCTCTGGCGACTCCGCCGCCTTCGGGCTCACGGTCGTCTGCGCGACGCCCTGGCGGCGATGCCCGAGATGCCCCCTCGCCAGGCCCTGGCCACGGCGACGGCGTTGCGCGACCGCCTTGGGCTGGATGCCGACCACCCCCATTGGCGCGCCTTCGTCGCGGCCCGCCAACCGCATCACGACGGCAGGGAGCTGCAGTCACTGCTCACCCACCATCTGCTGGCGCCCCGAGACCGGGAGGCGCGCCGGCTGATCTCGGGCATGAACGGCGAAACGGCGGTCATGGTGGCGCTCAGTCCCCTCACCCTGGTGGACATGGCGCTGGTGGCATGGCGTCATCTCGCGCTGATCGACCGGCTGTGCCGACTCTATGGCCTGGAACTCGGTTATGCGGCGCGGGTCCGCCTGCTGCGCTGGGTGTTACGCGACATGGCCTTCGCCGGCGCCAGCGAGCTGGCCGGGGAGGCCGGCATGGAATGGCTGTCGATGGACCTCGCCGGCCGGCTCTCGGCCCGGGCCGGCCAGGGGCTGGCGGTCGGCCTGCTCGGGGCCCGCCTGGGCCTGCGCGCCCAACGGCTGACCCGCCCGCTGGCCTTCGAGGAGGCGCAGCGGCCCCGCCTGGCGGACCTGCGCCGGGAGCTCTGGGGGCGGCTGCGTCGCCTGGAGGGCCGGGAGGAGCGTCCCGGAGGTTGATACAGGTCACCCCATCAACGCCCGGGACGGCTAGGCTAGGGGTATCCCCCATCGACAAGCAAGGAGCCCCGACATGTTCCAGACCATCCTCGTCCCCATCGACGGCTCGGAGCACTCGCGCCTGGCGCTGTGCGTGGCCTGCAAGCTGGCCCGCCAGGAGGACGGCCAGCTCGTGCTGCTGCACATCCCCGAGGAGCTGCCCCATGAGCCCCTGCTGGTCTGGGGGGCCGGCGCCGTGCCCATGGGCGCCACCCTGGAGAAGCGCAAGGAGGTCGGCCAGGAGCTGCTCGACCGGGCCAGCGAAGAGGCCAAGACGCTGGGCGTGAAACAGGTCGAGCCGGTCCTCACCCAGGGAGATCCGAGCCAGGCCATCCTCTCCGCCGCCGAGGAGCGCGGCGTGGACGCCATCGTCATGGGCAGCCGCGGCCTCGGCGACCTCAAGGGCCTGGTGGTGGGCAGCGTGTCCCACAAGGTCACCCACGGTGCGCAGTGCCGAGTGATCACCGTCCACTGAGCCCCGCGGCCACGCCCTTCCCGGGCGTGGCCGGTCACGGGCTTCCTGACGGCAGCCGTCAACCGGCACGGAGGTAGAGACCATGTTCCGTTCCCTGCTGGTCCCCATCGACGGGTCCCCCCATGCCCGCAAGGCCCTCTCCCTGGCGTGTCAGCTCGCTCGCCACGAGGAGACCTTCCTGGTGTTGCTGCACATCCCCGAGGCCCTGCCCCACGATCCGCCGCTGGTGTGGGGGGTGGGCACCCAGGCCGTGGAGGACTCCCGGGAAGCCCGGGAGCGCCAGGCCCAGGCCATGGTCGACAAGGCCGCGGAGGAGGCCCGCGACCTGGGCGCCGTTCACGTCGAGACGCTGATCCGCCGCGGGGATCCCACCCGTACCATCCTCGAGGTGGCCAAGGCCCGGGACGTCGACGCCATCCTGATGGGCAGCCGCGGTCTGAGCGACCTGCGCGGCCTGCTCACCGGCAGCGTTTCCCACAAGGTCAGCCATGCCGCCGAGTGCAGCGTGATCACCGTCCACTGAACCGGACGCCTGGGGAGCCGGCGCCGCGCCGTCTCAGGCGACCCGGCGTTCGCTGTCGCGATCGAAGAGCACCGCCCGGCGCATGTCCACGCGCAGGTCGAGGCGTTCGCCCGGTCTCACCCGGCAATGCGGATCCACCCGGGCGGTGATCTCGTCCTCGCCCAGCGGCAGGCGCAACAGGATGTCGGCCCCGGTGGGCTCGACCACGCTGACGATGGCCGAGAGCGGCGTGCCCTCGGCCCGCTCGCCGAGGCGGACGTCCTCCTCGGCGAAGTGCTCCGGGCGCAGCCCCAGCACCAGCGAACGGCCGACCTGGCCGGCCAGGGCCTCGGTCTCGCGGCTCGCCGGCCAGGGCAGTACCAGGTCGTCGGCCCCGGGGGTGGCCACGCGCAGGCGGTAGTCCCCCGCCTGCCCTTCCAGGGTGGCGTCGATGAAGTTCATCGCCGGCGAGCCCATGAAGCCGGCCACGAAGATATCCACCGGATCGTTGTAGATCTCGTCGGGCGTGCCCAGCTGCAGGATCCGCCCATCGCGCATCACCGCGATGCAGTCGGCCAGGGTCATGGCCTCGATCTGGTCGTGGGTGACGTAGACGATGGTGGTGCCCAGGCGCTGGTGGAGCTTCTTGATCTCGGTGCGCATCTCCACCCGCAGCTTGGCGTCCAGGTTGGAGAGCGGCTCGTCGAAGAGGTAGATCTGCGGCTGCCGGGCCAGGGCCCGGCCCATGGCCACCCGCTGGCGCTGGCCGCCGGAGAGCTGGGACGGCTTGCGCTCCAGGAGGTGGGAGATCTGCAGCAGGTCGGCGACCCGCTCCACCGCGGCCTCGCGCTCGGCCTTGGGCACCTTGCGCATCTCCAGGCCGAAGGCGATGTTGCCGCGCACCGTCATGCTCGGGTAGAGGGCGTAGGACTGGAAGACCATGGCGATGTCCCGCTCGGCGGGCGTGCGCCAGGTGATGTCCTCGCCGCCGATGTGGATCTCCCCTGAGGTCACCGGCTCGAGCCCGGCGATGGCGTTCATCAGGGTCGACTTGCCGCAGCCCGACGGCCCGACCAGGATCAGGAACTCCCCGGAGTCGATGGCCAGGCTGACGTCCTTGAGCACCTGGGTGCTGCCGAAGTCCTTGCAGACGTGTTGGATTTCCAAAGCTGACATGGCGATTGCTCTCTCGAAGTTGTTGTTGGGAATGGCCCAGAGGGAGGCACTGATTTATGTCGCGAGCGATGAGAGGCGGGGGCGCCTAGCCTGGCCGCCGCCGGCGCACAGCAACCGGAGTTGACGGTCGGCTCAATGAGGATTGAGACGGTCCGACGCTTCGGCACCGCCGGCGGTCAGGATATCGAGCGCAGCAATAAATCAGTGTTTCCCTAGCCCTTCACGGAGCCCGCGGTGAGCCCCCGGACGAAGTACTTCCCGGCCAGCACATAGACCACCAGGGTCGGCAAGGCGGCGATCATGGCCGCGGCCATGTCGACGTTGTATTCCTTCACCCCGGTCGAGGTGTTGACCAGGTTGTTCAGGGCCACCGTGACCGGCTGGGTGTCGTGGCCGGAGAAGGCCACGCCGAACAGGAAGTCGTTCCAGATCTGGGTGAACTGCCAGATCACCGACACCACGATGATCGGCGTCGACACCGGCAGCAGGATGCGCCGGAAGATGCGGAAGAAGCCGGCGCCGTCGAGCTTGGCGGCGGACACCAGCTCGTCGGGGATCGAGACGTAGAAGTTGCGGAAGAACAGCGTCGTGAAGGCCACGCCGAAGATCACATGGACCAGCACCAGTCCCGCCCGGGAGCTGGACAGGCCGAGCCAGCCGAGCGTCTGGGCCATGGGCAGCAGGATCACCTGGAAGGGGATGAAGCAGCCGAACAGCATCAGCGCGAAGACCAGCTCGGCGCCCTTGAAGCGCCACTTGGTCAGCGCATAGCCGTTGAGCGCCCCGAGCAGGGTGGAGATGGCCACCGCCGGGATGACGATGGCGAAGGAGTTCCAGAAGTAGCCCCCCACCCCCTCGCAGCGCATCCCGGTGCAGGCCTCGCCCCAGGCCTTGATCCAGGGCGCCAGGGTCGGGTTCTCGGGCAGGGTCAGCAGGGTGCCGGCGGTGATCTCGTCCAGGGGCTTGAGCGAGGTCAGCACCATCACCGCCAGGGGCAGCAGGTAGAACAGGGCCGCAAGGGCGAGCGCGGCGTAGACCAGGGCGCGCAGCAGGCGCGCCATGGGAGTCTGGCGTCGAATCACGTTATCCATGCCGGCGGCTCCGCAGTTCGGAATACAGGTAGGGGACGAGGATGGCCAGCACCCCGCCGAGCATCAGGACGGCGCTGGCGGAGCCCAGGCCGATCTGGGCCCGGCTGAAGGAATGGGCGTACATGAAGGTGGCCGGCAGGTCCGAGGCATAGCCCGGCCCGCCGCCGGTCAGCGCCACCACCAGGTCGAAGCTCTTGATGGCGATGTGCGAGAGGATCATCACGGCGCTGAACACCACCGGCCGCAGGCAGGGCAGGATGACCCGCCAGTAGAGGCGCGGCAGGCTGGCGCCGTCGAGCTGGGCGGCCTTGAAGATGCTGTCGTCGAGGCCGCGCAGCCCGGCCAGGAAGAGCGCCATGACGAACCCCGAGGCCTGCCAGACCGCGGCGATGACCAGGGTGTAGACGGCCATGTCCGGGTTCACCAGCCAGTCGAAGGTGAAGGACTCGAAGCCCCAGCCGCGCACCATGGCCTGCAGGCCCAGGCCGGGATTGAGCAGCCATTTCCAGACCACCCCGGTGACGATGAAGGACAGCGCCATGGGGTAGAGGTAGACGGTGCGCAGGGCCCCCTCCTGGCGGATGCGCTGGTCGAGCAGGATGGCCAGCCCCGCGCCGAGCACCAGGCAGATGCCGACGAAGAGCCCACCGAACACGCCCAGGTTGGTCGCCGCCACCCACCAGCGGTCATTGGCCATCAGGCGGGCGTACTGGGCGAAGCCGACGAAATCGTAGCTGGGGAGCAGCCGGGAGTCGGTCAGCGAGAGCACGAAGGTCCACAGCATGAAGCCGTAGACGAAGCACAAGGAGATCAGCACCGAGGGCGCCAGCACCAGCTTGGGCAGCCAGGTCTGGAGCCGCGCCGCCAGGCCGGGCGAGGACCCGGCCGGGACCGCGCGGCCGGTCGCGAGAGTCGAAGCGGTTTTCATGGGAACTTCCTCAGTCTCGAGGCGGACGGCACCCGCCGGCGGCGGGCGCCGCGGTGGCGTCACAGGGCCAGGCTGGCGGCCTGGGCGAGACGTTCGGCGGCCTGGTCGGCGCTCATGTCGCTCGAGTTGAAGTAGTTGGTGACGATGTCGTAGAAGGCGCCCTGGACGTCGCTGCCCATGGCCATGCGATGCGCCATGCTGGGCACCAGGCCGCCCTCGTCCTCGGCCTGGCGGAAGTCCGCCATGGAGCGCTGGGCGCAGGCGTCGAACTCATCCATGTCCAGGTCCGGACGGGCCGGGATCGAGCCCTTGACCCGGTTGAAGGCGTGCTGGAACTCGGGCTCCAGCACCAGGCGAGCCATGCTGTACTGGGCCTCCCGGGCGGCCTGCTCGGTCAGGCGGAACATGGCGAAGCTGTCGATGTTGAAGGCGAAGGCATCGGCGGTCCCGGGCACCGGGGCGCAGAGGTAGTCCTCGCCGGCCTCGAGCCCCGCCGCGGTGAACTCGCCCTTGGCCCAGTCGCCCATGATCTGCATGGCCGCCTCGCCCTCGATGACCATGGAGGTGGCCAGGTTCCAGTCGCGTCCCGGCATGCCCTCGTCCATCAGGCCGCGCAGGCGCTTGAAGGTGGTCAGGGCCTCGATCATGGTGTCGCTCTCGAGCGCCTCCTGGTCGAGCTCGACGAAGGCACGGCGATAGAAGTCACTGCCGCCCAGGCTCAGCACCACGGTCTCGAAGGTGGTGGCGTCCTGCCAGGGCTGGCCGCCATGGGCCAGGGGCACGTAGCCCGCCTCGCGCAGGGCCTCGCCGGCGGCGAACAGCTCGTCCCAGGTGGTCGGCACCTCGACGCCGGCATCGGCCAGCACCTCGGGGTTGGCCCACAGCCAGTTGATGCGGTGGACGTTGACCGGCACCGCCACGTAGTGCCCCTCGTGGCGCATGATGTCGGCCACCACCTCGGGCAGCAGCGCGTCCCAGTCGCCCGCCTCGGCCACCGGGTCGAGGTTGCCGAGCAGGCCGAGCTCTCCCCACTCCTGGATCTCGGGGCCCTTGATCTGGGCCGCCGCCGGGGGGTTGCCGGACATGGCGCGGGACTTGAGCACCGTCATGGCGCTGTCGCCGCCCCCGCCGGCCACCGCGAAGTCCTTCCATTCGTGGCCCTCGGCCTCGAGCAGGTCCCGCAGGGTGCCCACCGCCTCGGCTTCGCCGCCGGAGGTCCACCAGTGCAGGACCTCGACCTCGCCGGCCGAGGCCTGGCCGGTCCCCAGGGCGCCGGCCATCGCCACGGCGATGGCCGAGGTCTTCAGGGTCGTGAGTCGGGTTAGTGCGCGCATGTGACGTTCTCCTGAGCTTGTTGTTGTCTCGCGCCGCTCATGGCGGCTGGAGGATACGCTAGCGCACTCGTCCCCGCCCCTGGGGTTACCAAGTGCTGGGTAGTGTTGCCGGAATATTACGAGCTTGAAACATGGCGCCGAGAGAGGGCTTCCAGGACGTCATGGCAGGCCCCCATGGTGTGATAGTCCACCTTGCCCGCCGGGCTCTTCACGGTGGAAACGCGCCGGTTGTCCGGGGTCAGGATCCGGTACCAGCCGCCATGGCGGTGATCGATGAAGCGGTGCCAGCCGAAGTCCCAGAGCCGCTCGTACCAGCGCCGGTAGACGGCCCGGCCGGTGCGCAGGCCGACCAGTGCCGCCGCCGCCAGGCTCTCGGCCTGGACCCAGTAGTACTTGTCGCCGTCGCACACCCGTCCCGCGGGGTCGAGGCCGTAGACCAGGCCGCCATGCTCGCGGTCCCAGCCGGCACGCACGCTGGACAGGAAGAGCCGCTCGGCGGTGGGCAGCAGCCAGGGCTCGGGACGGAGGCGCTCGAGCATCACCAGCAGCTTGGCCCATTCGGTCTGGTGGCCCACCTGGTAGCCCCAGGGCCGGAAGAGATGCGCCGGGTCGTGACGGTTGTAGTCCCAGTCGGGCCGCCACCGGGCGTCGTAGTGCTCCCAGATCCAGCCTTCCGGGTGGGCGCCACCGGCGGCGGTGATGGCCCGGGCGATGGCCAGCGCCTGGTCGAGGAAGGCGACGTCGCCGGTGGCCTCGAAGGCGGCGATCAGCGCCTCGCAGGCGTGCATGTTGGCGTTCTGGCCGCGATAGGAGGACAGCCGCCAGTGGCCATCGGCCTCGTCGGCGAAGCGTTGCCAGTGCGGCTCCCAGAAGCGCCGCTGCATCAGTGCATGGGTGGCACGGAGGCCGCCCTCGGCCTCGGGAATGCCGGCCCGGAGCGCCTCGGCATAGGCCAGCAGCACGAAGGCCAGCCCATAGCAGTGCTGGGTATCGTCCTCCACGGCGCCGTCCTGCAGGGTCCAGGCATAGCCCTGGGTGGCGGTCTGGAAGTGCGCCTTCTCCAGGTAGGCCAGGCCGTGGCGGGCCCAGTGTCGGTACTCGTCGCCGCCACCGTGGCGGGCGTATCGGGCATAGGTCACCACGTAGCGGGCGCTGGACACCAGGTGGCGATGCCCCCGGTCGAGGACACTGCCGTAGTCGGCCAGGTAATGGAAGAAGCCCCCGTGGGGATCGATGGCCCGGGGGTGATAGAAGGCCATGGTCTTGCGCACCTGGGCGCGCAGGAAGGCGGGATCGTAAACGTTCATGGGGCCTCCGCGATGGATGTCGCGCCCAGCCTAGCGGAGGCCGGGGGCGATGCCGTGTTGCCGAGTGCTGCGAAGTGTTACACGGGCTGGAGGCCGGGACGAGGCAGCGAGAGGCGGACCACCAGCCCGCCCCGGGGATGATTGGTCAGGCGCATCTCGCCGCCGTGGGCCTGGAGGATGTGGCGGGCGATGCCCAGCCCCAGGCCGTTGCCGCCGGTGTTCCGACTCCGCGAGGGCTCCAGGCGCACGAAGGGCGCGAAGACCCGCTCGCGCTCGGCCGCCGGAATGCCCGGCCCATGGTCGCGGATGGTGATCCGCAGGGCATCCTCGCCGTCCTCCAGTCGCACCTCGGCCCGCCGGCCATAGAAGACGGCGTTCTCGAGCAGGTTGGCCAGGCAACGCTTGAAGGCCAGGGGCTTGACCGCCAGCGGCGCCGCCTCGCCGGTCACCTCGACCTCGCCGCCCTGCAGCGCCAGCTCCTCGGCCAGGGCGTCGAGCAGCGCTCGGGGATCCCGGGGCTCGACCTCTTCATGGAGATCGAGGCCCTTGACCGAGGCCAGCGCTCCCTTCACCAGCCGGTCGAGCTCGTCCAGGGAGGCGCAGAAGCGCTCGCGCTGGGTGGGCTCCTCGAGCATCTCGGCGCGCAGGCGCAGCCGGGTGATGGGGGTCTTGAGATCATGGGAGATCGCCGAGAAGAGGCGCTCGCGCTCCTCCACCTGATGGCGGATGCGGCCCTGCATGCGATTGAAGGCGACGGCGGCGGCCGCCACCTCCCGGGGCCCGCCCTCGCTCAGGGGCGGGGCGTCCAGGTCGTCGCCGAGGCGTCGTGCCGCCCGGGCCAGCCGCGCCAGGGTGCGGGTGGCACCGCGCACCCCCAGCCAGGACAGGCCGAGCACCGTGGCCAGCACCACCAGCGCCACGAAGAGGCGATCCGGGGAGAGCCAGCGGTTCGCCCCGAAGCCCTCGGGCAGCGGCAGCAGGGCCGCCACATAGAGCCATTCGGCCTCCTCCAGCGGCAACTGCACCACCAGGATCGGCTGGGTGGGCGGCGCGGCGAGCAGGCTGTGCTGGCCCCAGCGGGGCGGCAGCGCGTCCAGGGGCACCTCGTTGTTGAGCAGGCGCAGCGTCCCCGGGCGGGAAAACTCCACCACGGCGTCGTGCACGCCCAGCTCGGCGGCCAGCACCGTGCGGACATTGTCCGCCACCAGCGCCGGTTCGGGCCCCTGCCGATCGTCCGTCACCGGCAGGCGGTGGTCGTTGACGCTGACGAAGAAGCGGGTGCCCCCCATGTCGCGCAGCTGATCGAGGACGATATGCCGGTAGTCGAACGGCAGCGAGCGGAAGAAGCGCACCGTCGAGGCCACGCTGTAGGCCATGCTGCGCGACAGCTCGTCGAGACGCTCGAGCCGGCCGGCGCGCTCCTGGGTGGTCCAGACGGCGTAGCTTGCCAGCTGGGCGCCGAGCACGCCCACCACCATGATCAGCAGGAAGCGCCCGCGCAGGCTGCCGGGCAGGCCCCGGGCCAGCCGGCGACGCCAGCGGCGCCAGCGCGTTCCCCGGCTCACGCGATCACGTCCACCCGGGAGGCCAGCACGTAGCCGGCCCCCCGCACGGTGCGGATCAGGCCGGCCTCCTGGTCATCCCCCAGGCGCTGGCGCAGCCGGCAGACATGGACGTCGATGGAGCGATCCAGGGGCGGGGCCGGCCGCCCCCGGCTCAGCTCGAAGAGCCGATCCCGGGACAACACCTGTTCGGCGTGGTCGAGGAAGGCCTGGAGCAGCAGGAAGTCCGCGCCGGACAGGGCGTGGCGCTCGCCCTCGGCGTCGATCAGCTCGCGGGTCACCCGGTCGAGCCGCCAGTCGCCGAAGGCCACCAGGCGCGCCCGGTCCGGGGTCAGGGCCTCGGGCCGGGGCTGGCAACGGCGCAGCACCGCCTTGACCCGTGCCAGCAGCTCCCGGGGGTTGAAGGGCTTGCCCAGGTAGTCGTCGGCGCCGAGCTCCAGGCCGAGGATCCGGTCGGTCTCGTCCGGGCTGGCGGTCAGCATGATGATCGGCACCTCGCTGTCGCGGCGCAGGCGCCGGCAGATGGCGAAGCCGTCATCGCCGGGCAGCATCAGGTCGACAATCAGCAGGTCGGGGCGTTCGCGCTCGAGCAGGGCGTCGAGGGCCACGGCATCCTCGGCCATCAGGGCCCGGTAACCGTGGCGGCCCAGGTAGTCGGCAAGCAGTTCGCGAATCTCGGGGTCGTCGTCGACCACGATCAGGGTGGTGGGAGGCATCGTCATGGAAAACCGGGATCGCGGCGGCGGTCGTGCCGTCGAGCCTTCGTTGTGCTTTGGTCGAACCCACTCTAGCGAAGCGGCGAGCGGGTCACGATTCCACCAAGGTGGCAATGGCCTACAGGGCGAAACGCTCCGCCAGGTGCCGCGCCACGGCGGCCTGGTCGTGATGGCCGATGCGCCGGGCATGGGGCACCGCCTCGCCGAGCGCCGGATGGGCGTTGGCCATGACATGGGCCTCGCCCGCCAGGGCCAGCATCTCCGTGTCGTTGAGGTTGTCGCCGAAGGCCAGGCAGCGCTCGGCGGCCAGGTCGAGGCGGTCGAGCAACGCCGCCAGGGCGCTGCCCTTGTTGACCCCGCCGGCCATGATCTCCAGCGAGTTCGGCGTGGAGTAGGTGACATGCAGCGCCTCCCCCGCGCGGCGGCGGACCTCGGCCTCGAGCTCCCCCAGCCGATCGGGCTCGCCGATGTAGAGCACCTTGCCCACCCCCTCGCCGTCCAGGCGCTCCGGGGCCACCACCCGGTAGCCGAAGCCGGTGTGGACGTGCAGGGCGAGCAGCTCCGGGGCCTCGGCGTCGATGACCCATTCGTCGTCATGGTAGAGGTTGAGGCGCACGCCCTCGGGGCGGGGCAGCGCGATCAGCTCCCGGGCCAGCTCGCCGGCCAGGTAGCGCGCGGCCAGCAGCTCGCCGTCGGGGCCATGGGTGTAGGCGCCGTTGGTGCTCACCACGTGGGCGTCGATGCCCAGGCGGTCGCGGAAGGCCAGGATGTCGCGGTAGTGGCGCCCCGAGGCCAGGGCGACGTGATGCCCCCGGGCCGCCAGGGCCTGGAAGGTGGCGACGGTGAGCTCGGCCAGGGCGTGATCCGCGCCGAGCAGGGTGCCGTCGTTGTCGGTGGCGATGAGGTGTGGCCCCATGGGCCCTCCGTGCGGGAAGCGTGTGTGCCCCCAGTCTACCGTCTCGCCCGGGCGGACTCATCCGCCCGGGCGAGGCATCCTGAGCATTCACAGCTCGGCATGTCGAGGGCGCCGGGGACAGGTCGAAGAGGAGGTCCTACGTCAGGGCTGAGGAGGATCCCTCCGAAGGGGGGCCCAGGGATCGCCAGCACCGGTCCTGCAAGCGGAGCAGAGTGCGAGGGCGCCAGTAGCGTACGAGGCGCATTCACAGCGCCTCCTCGATGGTCCGGCACCCCAGGGCTTGTCGACGGATCTGCCCCGAGCGATACCGCTCTGCGGGATAGCCTTAATCGGCGCCACGCGCCGATTGGCGCGGGCTGGCGGAATCCGTATAGTGGCCCCCTTATCCCGCCAATCGATCGTGACCATGCTGCAGAACAACTCGGTGCTTGCTCAGCTCAAGCAACAGATCCGCGACAACACGCCCCGCGTCGAGGGGGTCATCAAGGCCACCGACCGCGGTTTCGGTTTCCTCGAGACCGACGACGGCGAGTCCTACTTCGTGCCGCCCCCCGCCATGAAGCAGGTCCTCCATGGCGACCGGGTCGAGGCCGTCCTCCACGAGGAGGGCGACAAGAAGTCCGTGGAGCCCGACACCCTGGTCGAGACCGGCATGGAACGCTTCATCGCCCGCCTGCAGAAACGCGACGGTCGCCTGGCGGTGGTCCCCGACCATCCATCCGTGAATAACGTGCTCAAGGCGCGCGTCAAGCGCAGCCTGGACGAGGCGAGCCTCGGCGACGGCGACTGGGTGGTGGCCCGGCTGGTGCGCCACCCCCTGAAGCCCGAGGATCGCGGTTTCTTCACCCAGGTCGACGAGCTGGTGGCCAAGACCGACGACCCGGCGGTGCCCTGGCGGGTGACCCTGGCGCGTCACGCCCTGGAGCAGGAGTGCCCCGACGCCGGCGACGACTGGCCGCTGCGCGACGAGGGCCTGGAGCGCGAGGACCTCACCGGCGAGCCCTTCTTCACCATCGATGGCGAGAAGACCCGCGACATGGACGACGCCCTGCGCGTCACGCCCCGCGAGGGCGGCGGCTGGACCCTGACCGTGGCCATCGCCGACCCCACCGCCTACGTGGAGGAAGGCCACGCCGCCGACCTGGAGGCCCGTACCCGTGCCTTCACCGTCTACCTGCCGGGCCAGAACGTCACCATGCTCCCGGAGACGCTGGCCGACGACCTCTGTTCGCTGTGGGAGGATCGCGACCGCCCGGTGCTGGCCTGCGCCCTGGACATCGAGGCCGACGGCAGCCTGGGCGACTACCGCTTCTTCGCCGCCACCGCGCGCTCCCACGCCAAGCTGGTCTACGACCGGGTCTCCGACTGGCTCGAGGGTCAGGGAGACTGGGCGCCGTCGGAGGCCATCGGCGAGCAGCTCAAGGCCCTGGCCGAGCTCACCGAGGCCCGCACCGCCTGGCGGGCCGAGCACGCCCTTGTGTTCAAGGACCGCCCGGACTACGTCTTCGACCTGGACGAGGCCGGCAACGTGCTGGACATCCGCACCGAGGAGCGGCGCATCGCCAACCGCATGATCGAGGAGTCGATGATCGCGGCCAACGCCTGCTGCGCTCACCTGCTCGCCGAGCACGTCGGCCATGGCATCTTCAATGTCCACCGCGCCTTCGAGCCGGACAAGGCCGAGGCCGCCCACGAGTTCCTCACCGCCCAGGACATCGCCGTGGCCCCCGAGGCGCTCACCGAGCTGCCCCGCTATCGCGAACTCAAGCGCGAGCTCGAGGGCCGCGACGACGCCTGGCTGGACGCCCGCCTCCGCCGCTTCCAGGGCTTCACCAGCATGTCCGCCAAGCCGGGACCGCACTTCGGCCTGGGCCTGCCCGCCTACGCCACCTGGACCTCGCCGATCCGCAAGTACGGCGACATGGTCAACCATCGCCTGATCAAGCGGGTCCTCAAGGGCGAACAGGCGCCGGCGGAGGCCAGCCAGCAGCTCACCGAGCAGCTCACCGAGCGCCGCCGCCTCAACCGCATGGCCGAGCGCGACGTCAAGGACTGGCTCTATGTCCGCTACCTCGGCCCGTCCGCCGAGGCCGGCGAGGCCTTCGAGGCCGAGATCATCGCCATCAACCGCGGCGGCATGCGGGTCCGTCTGACCGCCAACGGCGCCACCGCCTTCGTGCCCGCCCCGCTGATGCACGGCGACCGGGACAAGGTGGTGATCGACGACAAGGAAGGCCGTATCCAGATCGAGGGCGTCGAGCGCTTCAAGCTGGGCGACACCATCCGCGTGGCCTTGACCGAGGCCCGCGAGGAGACTCGCTCGCTGGTCGGCCGCCCGGCCGAGTGACGCGCCCCTCCCCTGGCGCATGACCGGGACGGCGGCCTTCGGGCCGCCGTTTCGCGTTCCGGGTGTCGTCGAACTGTCGCAAAGGGCCCGTACCCTCGTCATCGAGCCATCGGCCGAACGGGAGGGAGCCCTTGCATATCGCCGACGTCACCATGTTCCATGCCCCGGCCAGCGGCGGCGTGCGTACCTACCTGCAGGCCAAGCAACGCTGCCTGGCCGAGCGGCCGGGCTGGCGACACAGCCTGCTGGTGCCCGGCCCCGAACGCGACAGCCTGGCCGAGCTGCATACCCTGCCCGCCTGGCGCCTGCCCCTGGGCCAGGGCTATCGCTTCCCGCTGCGCCGGGCCCCCTGGCGCGAGCGCCTCGTCGAGCTCGCGCCCGACCTGATTGAGGCCGGCGACCCCTATGTCAGCGCCTGGGCGGCGCTGGAGGCCGGCCAGCGCCTGGGCGTGCCGGTGGTGGGCTTCTACCATTCCGACCTGCCTCGGCTGATGGGCGACCGCTTCGGCCCCGCGGTGCGCCGACGCCTGCAGCGCTACGTGGCCGATCTCTACGGTCGCTTCGATCGCGTGCTCGCGCCCTGCCGGGCCATGGCCGAGCGGCTGGTGGACTGGGGCGTGAAGGACGTCCGCCTCCAGCCGCTGGGCGTCGACCTCACGACCTTCCATCCCGGCCGGGCCGATCCGGCCTGGCGGGCCGCCCTGGGCCTGCCCGAGCACACCCGGCTGCTGGTCTTCGCCGGGCGCTATTCCCGGGAGAAGAACGTGGACGTGCTGCTGCGCACACTGCGGCGGCTGGGGCACCCCTATCACCTGCTGCTGATGGGGCCGGGCATGCCCACCCGGGTGCCGGACAACGTCACCAGCGTGTCCCGCTACTGCGACCGCCGCGAGGTAGCCCGCGCCCTGGCCAGTGCGGATGCCATGCTGCATGCCGGGACCCGGGAGACCTTCGGCCTGGTGGCGCTGGAGGCCATGGCCTGCGGGTTGCCGGTGATAGGCGCCCGGGCCGGCGCGTTGATCGAGAACGTGCCCCTCGGCGGCGGGCGGCTGTGCACCCCGTTCGACGACGGCGACATGGCCCGCGCCGTGGAGGAACTGTTCATGAACGACCTGGCCGCCAGCGGCCGCCATGCCCGCCGGCACGTGGAGCGCCACTTCCATTGGGACCGGGTGATCGACGGCTTGGTGACTCACTACGCCGATCTGCTTCCCTCGGTCGACGCTCTCGCCCCGTCCCGGCATGGCTGAGGCCGGGACGCGGCGGGTGTCACCGTCTCGGCTCCCCGGTCGCGGGGGATGGCTGGCCCTGGCGCTGGTCCTGGGGCTCGTGGTGCCGTTGTTGATCGGCGGTCGCGAAGGGCTGGCGGCGCTGGGCGACTTCCCGCCCGGCTGGCTGGCGGTGATGCTCGCCATGGTGGCCCTCGGCTGGCAGCTCAATGCCTGGCGGCTGCGCCTGCTGCTGGCGGGCCGGGCCGGGCGACTCGGCCAGCGCCGGGCGTTCGCCATGGTGATGGCCACCGAATGCGCCATCTGCGCCACTCCCGGAGGCAGCGGCGGCCCGGCCACCCTGCTCGCGCTGCTCGCCCTCCGCGGCCTGCGCCCGGCCCGGGCCTCCGCGGTGTTCATGATCGACCAGTGCTGCGACCTGACGTTCTTCCTCGTCGCCCTGGTGGTCCTGGCGCTGGGCTCGCTGTGGACGGCGGTGCCCTGGCCCCATCCCGGGCTGCTGGGCGGCGCCATCGCCGCGCTCGGCGTGCTGCTCGCGGGCAGCGGTCTGCTGGTGCATCGCCTGCCCCTCCTGTTGCGTGGTCGCCGCGGCAAGGGGCCATCCCGACGACGTGGCCGACGGCTCGCGCGGCGATTGCTGCAGTTCCGCCAGGCCCTGCTGGCTACCCTGGCCCTGCCGCGCCCCACCCTGGCCCTGGTCATGGCCTGCTGCGCCGGCCACTGGCTGCTGCGCTACAGCCTGCTCTACCTGGCGCTGACGGGGCTGGGCGCGGAGGTGGCCTGGTCCTGGACCTTCCTGGTGCAGATGCTGGCCATGGCCGCCGGCCAGCTCAGCCTGCTGCCCGGCGGCGCCGGCGCCGCGGAACTCGGCACCGGCGTGCTGCTGGTGCCGCTGGTCGGCCAGGCCACCGCCGGGGCGGCGATCGCCGTGTGGCGCGTCATCACCTACCACTGCTACCTGCTGGCCGGCGCGCCGGTGTTGCTGGTCCTGCTGGGGGAGCGCCGCCGAGCGTCGCCCCGGACGTCGGGCGGCTCGTAGTTTGGCCCCGCTTGTGGCATCGTAATCACATGAAATAACAAGCAAGGAACCCGGTGTTACATCGGCACCGGCCCACGCAAGGGAATCCGTCCATGGCCAACCGTTGGGGACTGCGCGGCCAGTCCACCCTGACCCTGTTGATGGCCTGCCTGCTCGCCCTCATCCCGGCCCTGTTCATCGGCTGGCAGGCCCTCGACGACGTCCGACGTCATTTCGCCACTCGCTACGCCGAACAGTACACCCTGCTGCACATGCAACGGATCCTGGCGCCGGTCTCCCGGGAGCTGGCCCTGTCCCGCCGCTTCGCCGACTCGGTGGTCACCCGCGAGTGGCTCGCCGCGCCGGACGACGCGGACAAGCGCGAGCGCTTCTTCCGCGAGGCCGAGGGCTTCCGTCGGCAGTTCAACGGCGACGCCTACTTCGTCATCCACCACGCCAGCGGGGATTACTACTACAACGACGCCACCTCGCCGACGAGCCGGCTGCCCCGCTACCGGCTCTCGGCGGAGGATCCGGAGGACGCCTGGTACTTCTCGACCATGGAAAGCAGCGCCAGCTACAACATCAACGTCAACGTCGATGCCAAGCTGGAGCTCGCCAAGGTGTGGTTGAACGTCAAGGTGATGGAGGACGGCCGACCGCTGGGACTGGCCGGCGGCGGCCTGGACCTGAGCCGCTTCCTCGACGACTTCCTGCGTGACGATACCGCCGGCCTGACGCCGATGATCGTCGACGCTCGCGGCGCCATCCAGGCCCATCCGGATCGGGATAGGGTGGCCCTGAGCTCGGGCGCTCGGGAACAGCTCGATGGCGACACCCCGAAGCTGCAGGCGATGGTCGACGATCCCACCCAGCGTGAGCGGCTGGAGGAGGCCATGCTCGAGTCGCGTCGCCGTCCCGGCGAGGTGCATACCCTCGAGGCCAGCATCGAGGGTGAGCCCCGCCTGCTCACGGTGGGCTACATCCCCGAGCTCCAGTGGCTGCTGGTCTCGTCGCTGGATCTGAAGACCGCCCCCATCCTGGAAGGGCGCTGGTTCTGGCCGCTGGTGGGCGCCCTGACGCTGATCCTGGCCATCCTGATGGCCGGCGCCGCCTACGGCATCGATCGCCTGATCCTCGGCCCCCTGCGCCGCCTGCAGCACTCGGCTCGGGCGATCGCCGACGGCGACTACGGCGGCCACCTGCCCACCGAGCGCGGCGACGAGATCGGCGAACTGTCCCGGGCCTTCGCCCACATGGCTCGCCAGGTGGAACGCCACACCCAGGAGCTCGAGGACAAGGTGCGCCGACGCACCCGGGACCTGGAGGCCACCAATGCCGAGATGGCCGCCGCCCGACGCCAGATCGACGCCTCCCTGGAGTACGCCAGCATCATCCAGCGGGCCATCCTGCCCAGTCGGCAGCTCGAGGCGCACCTGGAGGATCACCATGCCGTGCTCTGGCGCCCCCGGGACCAGGTGGGGGGCGACTTCTACGTCTTTCGCGCCACCGAGGCCGGCTACCTGATGGGCGTCGTCGACTGCGCCGGCCACGGGGTGCCGGGCTCGCTGATGACCATGCTGGCCCGGGCGATCATCGACCATGCCATCCTCAAGGTCGGCCCCGACGACCCGGCCCTGATCCTCAACGAGACCGACCGGCAGAATCGCGCCACCCTCAACAAGGACACCCTGCCCGCCTCCATCGCCACCAACATGGACATGGGCCTGGTCTGGGTCGCCCACGGCGCCGACCGCTTGACCTTCGCCGGCGCCAAGATGTCGCTGTACGCCACCGACGGCGATGCCCTGGAGGTGCATCCCGGCGGCAAGCGCGCCCTGGGCCAGAAGCGCCGCATGACCTACGAGAACCAGGACATGCCCCTGCGGCGGGGCTGGACCTACGCGCTGTGCTCGGACGGGTTCCTCGACCAGGCCGGCGGCGAACAAGGCTTCGGCTTCGGCAACCGACGCTTCGAGGCCATGCTGAGACGCCACGCCAGGGCCTCGCTGCCCGCCCAGATCGCCGCCTTCGAGGCCGAGCTCGACGCCTACCGCGGCGACTACCCCCAGCGCGACGACATCACCCTGCTCTGCTTCCGCAGCGAGGCGACACTCGAGGCCGGGCAGCCGGCCCCGGCGCCATCCACCGACCAGGAGACGTCATGGACCTCTTGAGCCTGCGTGACAACTACCTGCAACAGCGCATCATGCTGTGCTTCAACGGCCCGATCTCGCGCAGCCTGATCGAGGAGATCGGGCATGCGCTGCGCAACTACCTGAACAGCCAGTCCGCCGCCCCCTCGGCGGCGATGGACGTCTTCGCCGTCTATATCGAGATGACCCAGAACATCCGCCACTATGCTCGCCAGCAGGGCTACGGCGATCAGGACGCCACCGCCACCCTCGCCGTGGCCCGCGACGCGGAAGGGCACTACGTGGTTTCGGCCGGCAACCTGGTGGAGGAGGCCGACGGCAGGCGCCTGGTCGAAGCCGTGGAAGGCCTGGCCGGGCTGGATGCCGGCGAGCTCAAGCGCGCCTACAAGCAGCAGCTGCGCCGTCCCCGGGACGAGGCGGCGCCGAGCGGCGCCGGCCTGGGCCTGATCGACATGGCGCGCAAGTCGTCGCGCCCGCTGGAGGCCAAGCTCCAGCCGTTGCCCTCCGGCCGAAGCTTCTTTAGCCTGACAGCCACCATCTGAACGGTTTCCGCCATGAGCCAAGATCTGAACCTTCCCGGCAGCGTCTCCACCCCCGAGATCCAGAGCGACTGGCAGGCCGGTCGCCTGAGCATGCAGGGCGACTCCTATCCGGAGAACTCCTTCGACCTGTTCAGCCAGGTCATCGACTGGGTCGAGGCCTTCCTGGAGCGCGAGTCCCGCCCCCTGGCGCTGGCCCTGGAGCTGGTCTACCTCAACACCAGTTCGGTCAAGGCGATGATGGACATCTTCGACCTGCTGGAGGACGCCCATCAGGCCGGACGCGAGGTCGATGTGGTCTGGCACTACGATCCCCGCAACGACCGCATCGCCGAGCTGGCCGAGGAGTTCAAGGAAGACTGCACCTTCCCCTTCGCCATCCGCCCCCGGGAGGTGCCGGCGTGAGCACCCGGGACAGGGCGCTGCTCGACGAGGTGGAGACCCTGCTGGCGATGGAGGCCCATCGGGACCATCCGCTCCATTCGGCCCTCTCGCGCCTCTACCATCGCCACCTGGAGCAGCGGGACCGCCTGGAACGGCTGGTGAACATCGCCGACGGTTTCCAGCAGAGCGCCCAGCAGGACCTTCACCAGACCCGCCACCAGCTCGATCGCCAGTTGCGACGCCAACGCAAGCTCTCGCGCATCGCCGACCGTTACCAGGACCTGCTCCATGAGCGCAATCAGGCCCTGGAGGACGCCTCGAGCCGGGATCCGCTGACCGGCCTGGCCAATCGGCGCCGCATCAACCGCCAGTTGAAGCGCACGATCGCCGAGTCAGAGCGCCGCGGCCGGCCGTTCAGCCTCGCCATGGTCGACATCGATCATTTCAAGCGGATCAACGACCGCTACGGCCATGCCGCCGGGGACCGAGCCCTGATCGTCCTGGCCCAGGCCCTGGAGTCGGCGCTGCGGGTCGACGATTTCTGCGGCCGCTGGGGAGGCGAGGAATTCCTGGTGGTGCTCCCGAACACGGACCTGGTCCAGGCCGAGTCCATGGTGACGCGACTCTGCGACCGGCTGCGCGACCTCGACCTCGGCCTGGCGCCGGACGGTCCCCGCGTCACCGCCAGCGGCTTCATCACCGAGCACCGGCCCCGCGAGGACTACCGGGACACCATCCGACGCGCCGACCGGGCCCTGCTGTCGGCCAAGCGCGACGGGCGTGACCGGCTGTACCAGGCCGAATGAACGCCGGCCACGAAAAAAGGGCACCCGAGGGTGCCCTTCTTCGTGGCCCGAGGGTCGCGACGGCTTACCAGCCGGCGGCTTCCTTCAGGGCATCGCCGATCTCGGCCAGCGAACGAACGGTCTTGACGCCGGCGGCCTCGAGGGCGCCGAACTTCTCGTCCGCGGTGCCCTTGCCGCCGGCGATGATGGCGCCGGCGTGGCCCATGCGCTTGCCGGGAGGCGCCGTGACGCCCGCGATATAGGACACCACCGGCTTGGAGACGTGCTCCTTGATGTAGGCGGCCGCCTCTTCCTCGGCGGTCCCGCCGATCTCACCGATCATCACGATGGCCTCGGTGGCCGGATCCTTCTCGAACTGCTCGAGGATGTCGATGAAGGTGGAACCCGGGATGGGATCGCCGCCGATGCCCACGCAGGTGGACTGGCCGAAGCCGTGATCGGTGGTCTGCTTGACCGCCTCGTAGGTCAGGGTGCCGGAACGGGACACGATGCCGACCTTGCCCGGCTGGTGGATGTGGCCCGGCATGATGCCGATCTTGCACTCGCCCGGGGTGATCACGCCGGGGCAGTTCGGGCCGATCAGTCGCACGCCCAGCTCGTCGCACTTGACCTTGACGTCGAGCATGTCGAGGGTCGGGATGCCCTCGGTGATGCACACGATCAGCTTGATGCCGGCGTTGGCGGCCTCGAGGATGGAGTCCTTGCAGAACGGGGCCGGCACGTAGATCACGCTGGCCTCGGCGCCGGTCTGCTCCACGGCCTCCTTGACGGTGTTGAACACCGGCAGGCCCAGGTGCTCCTGGCCGCCCTTGCCCGGGGTCACGCCGCCGACCATCTGGGTGCCGTAGGCGATCGCCTGCTCGGAGTGGAAGGTCCCCTGGCCGCCGGTGAAGCCCTGGCAGATGACCTTGGTGTTCTTGTCGATCAGGATGCTCATTACTTGCCCTCCGCTGCCTTGACGACCTGCTGAGCCGCGTCGGTGAGGCTCTTGGCAGCGATGATGTTGAGACCGCTGGAGGCCAGCTTCTCGGCACCCAGCTCGGCGTTGTTACCCTCGAGACGCACCACCACCGGCACGTTGACGCCGACCTGCTCGACGGCTCCGATGATGCCCTCGGCGATCATGTCGCAGCGCACGATGCCGCCGAAGATGTTGACCAGCACGGCCTTCACGGAATCGTCGGAGAGGATGATCTTGAACGCCTCGGCCACGCGCTCCTTGGTGGCGCCGCCGCCGACGTCCAGGAAGTTGGCCGGCTGGCCGCCGTGGAGCTTGATGATGTCCATGGTGCCCATGGCCAGGCCGGCGCCGTTGACCATGCAGCCGATGTTGCCGTCCAGGGCCACGTAGTTGAGGTCCCAGGCGGCGGCCTCGGCCTCGCGCGGATCCTCCTGGGAGGGATCGCGCATGGCCTGCAGGTCCGGGTGGCGGTAGAGGGCGTTACCGTCCAGGTTGACCTTGGCATCCAGGCAGTGGAGGTTGCCTTCCTCGGTGATCACCAGCGGGTTGATCTCGAGCAGCGCCAGGTCCTTGTCATGGAACAGCTTGGACAGGCCCAGGAAGATCTTGGTGAACTGCTTGACCTGGTCGCCCTTCAGGCCCAGGGCGAAGGCCAGCTCACGGGCCTGGTACGGCTGGGCGCCGACCAGCGGGTCGATCTCGGCCTTGAGGATCTTCTCGGGGGTCTCCTCGGCTACCTTCTCGATCTCGACGCCACCCTCGGTGGAGGCCATGAAGACCACCCGACGGGTGCCCCGGTCGACCACGGCGCCCAGGTAGAGCTCGCTGGCGATATCGGTGCAGTTCTCGACAAGGATCTTGGCGACCGGCTGCCCGTTCTCGTCGGTCTGGAAGGTCACCAGGTTCTTGCCCAGCCACTGCTCGGCGAAGGCCTTGGCCTCCTCCGGGCTCTTGACCAGCTTGACGCCGCCGGCCTTGCCGCGCCCCCCGGCATGGACCTGGGCCTTGACGACCCACATCTCGCCGCCGATCTTCTTGCAGGCTTCGGCCGCTTCCTCGGGGGTGTCCACCGCGAAGCCCTTGGACACGGGCAGACCATAATCGGCAAACAGCTGTTTGCTCTGATACTCGTGAAGGTTCATCGATTCATGCCATTGGTTGCATGTGACTCGAACGGTAGCCGGAGCGGACGCCGCCTGGGCGCCGGGCGCCGGCTACCACCGTTCCCTCCCGATGCGTCGCCGGAAGGGACGCGCCGCCCTCAGGCGGCGCTGTTGTTGTCTTACTTGCGCTTCTTGCGGTTCGCCATGTGGATGGCGTGGCCATCCACGGCCAGGGCCGCCTCGTGCACCGCCTCGGACATGGTCGGGTGCGCGTAGCAGGTCAGCGCCAGGTCCTCGGCGCTGGAGCCGAACTCCATGGCGATGACGCCCTGGGCGATCAGCTCGCCGGCATGCTGGCCGACGATGTGCATGCCCAGCACCCGGTCGGTCTCGGCGTCGGCGATCACCTTGGCCTGGCCCTCGGTGGCGTTGTTGGCCATGGCCCGGCCGCTGGCCGCGAACGGGAAGGTCCCGGTCTTGACCTCGATGCCCTGGGCCTTGGCGTCCTGCTCGGTCATGCCGACCCAGGCCACCTCGGGGAAGGTATAGATGACGCTGGGGATGGCGTCGTAGTTCATCTCGGCCTTGTGGCCGGCGATGATGTCGGCGACCATCACGCCTTCCTCGGAGGCCTTGTGGGCCAGCATCGGGCCGCGCACGCAGTCGCCGATGGCATAGACGCCCGGCACGCTGGTGCGGCACTGGTCGTCGACGTGGACGAAGCCACGCTCGTCCAGCTCGACCCCCACGCCCTCGCCGATCACGCCCTTGGTGTAGGGCTTGCGGCCGACACAGACGATCAGGCGATCGAAGGTGATCTCCTGCTCGCCCTTGCTGTCGGTGTACTGGACCACCACCTCGGTGCCCTTGACCTCGGAGCCGGTGACCCGGGCGCCCAGGCGGATGTCCAGGCCTTGCTTCTTGAGCAGCTTCTGGGTCTCCTTGGCGATGGCGGAATCGACCATCGGCAGGAAGTCGTCCAGGGCCTCGAGGACGGTGACCTCGCTGCCCAGCCGGCTCCACACGCTGCCGAGCTCCAGGCCGATGACGCCGGCGCCGATCACCCCGAGGCGCTTGGGCGCTTCCTGGAATTCCAGGGCGCCGCTGGAGTCGACGATCAGGTCCTCGGTCAGCGGGGTCGGCGGGATCTCCACCGGCACGGAGCCGGCGGCGACGACGATGTTGTCGCCCTCCACGGTGGAGGTGTTGCCGTCCTTGTCGGTGACCTCGACCTGGTTCTTGGCGACCACCTTGCCGGTGCCCTCGATGGCGGTGACGCCGTTGGCCTTGAACAGGCCGGCGATGCCACCGGTGAGGTTCTTCACGATCTGGTCCTTGCGGGCCATCATCTTCTTGACGTCCATCTTGACGTCGCCGGTCTCGATGCCCAGGTCGTCGAAGTCATGCTTGGCCTCGACGTACTTGTGAGAGGCCTCCAGCAGGGCCTTGGACGGGATGCAGCCCACGTTCAGGCAGGTGCCGCCGTGCACCACCTTGCCTTCCTTGCCGATCCACTTCTCGACGCAGGCGGTCTTCAGGCCCAGCTGCGCGGCGCGGATGGCGGCCACGTAGCCGCCGGGGCCCGCGCCGATGACGATGACATCAAACTTGTCGGCCATGTTGGCTCCTTGCGTTGTGTTTCGCTGAAACTCGTGGCGCCGCGGATCAGATGTCCAGCAGCAGGCGCGCCGGATCCTCGAGCAGTTCCTTGATCGTGACCAGGAACTGCACCGCATCCTTGCCGTCGATCATGCGGTGATCGTAGGACAGGGCCAGGTACATCATCGGACGGATCTCGACCTTGCCGTTCACCGCCATCGGCCGCTCCTGGATCTTGTGCATGCCCAGGATGGCGGTCTGCGGCGGGTTGAGGATCGGGGTGGACATCAGCGAGCCGAAGATGCCGCCGTTGGTGATGGTGAAGGTGCCGCCCTGCATCTCGTCGATGCCGAGCTTGCCGTCCCGGGCGCGCTTGCCGAAGTCGACGATGCCCTTCTCGACGTCGGCGATCTTCATGCTGTCGGTGTCGCGCAGCACCGGCACGACCAGGCCACGGTCGGTGGACACGGCCACGCCGATGTCCTGATAGCCGTGGTAGACGATGTCGGTGCCGTCGATGGAGGCATTGACGTCGGGGAAGCGCTTGAGCGCCTCGCTGGCCGCCTTGACGAAGAAGCCCATGAAGCCGAGCTTGGTGTCGTGGGCCTTCAGGAAGGTGTCCTTGTACTGGGCACGCAGCTCCATCACCGCGCCCATGTCCACCTCGTTGTAGGTGGTCAGCATGGCGGCGGTCTGCTGGGCCTCGACCAGGCGCTTGGCGATGGTCTGGCGCAGCCGGCTCATCGGCACGCGCTTCTCCGGGCGCTCGCCCTCGACGGCCGGGGCGGGCGCCGCGGCGGCCTTGGCACCGCCGCCGGCGGGCTTGGCGGCCTTCTTGGCGCTGCCGTCCTTCAGGGCCTTCTGCACGTCCTCCTTGAGGATGCGGCCGCCCTTGCCGGTACCCTCGATCCTGTCGATGTCGAGGTCGTTCTCGGCGACCAGCTTGCGCGCCGCCGGGGCGAGGATCTTGCCGCCGACCTTCTCGTCGCTGGCGCCATCGTCGGCCGACGCCGCGGGCGCCACCTGGCCAGCCGCCGGCGCGGACTCGCCGCCGGCGCCCTCGGTGAACACCGCCAGCACCTGCTCGGAGGCCACCTGGCTGCCCTCCTCGGCCTTGATCTCGGTCAGCGCGCCGTCCGCCGGGGCCACCACCTCGAGCACCACCTTGTCGGTCTCGATCTCGGCGAGCAGCTCGTCACGCTTGACGGCCTCGCCGACCTGCTTGGCCCAGCTGGCCACGGTGCCTTCCTGGACCGACTCGGGGAAGGTCGGCGCCTTCACCTCGTGCTGCTTGCCGCCGCCGGCCTGCGGCTTGGCCTCCGACTTCGACTCGGTCTTGGCTTCGGCCTTCTGCTCCGCGGCCTCGCCCTTCTCGCCGCCGCTCTCGGCCGCCTCGCCGAGGCGGCCCAGGACCTGCTCGGACTGCACGGTATCGCCTTCTTCCGCCAGCACCTCGGAGAGGGTGCCGGCCTCGGGTGCCACGACCTCGAGCACCACCTTGTCGGTCTCGATCTCGACGATCAGCTCGTCACGCTCGACGCTGTCGCCCGGCTGCTTGTGCCAGGCGGCCACGCTGCCTTCGGCAACGGATTCCGGAAAGGTGGGTGCCTTGATCTCGGTAGCCATGTCGTTTCCCTTGTGAGTTCTCTCTCGTCCCGGTGGGCTGCCTCAGAGGTTGAAGGCGTCTTCCACCAGCTGGCGCTGCTGTTCGATGTGCACGGACATGTAGCCCGCCGCGGGAGCCGCCGAGGCCGGACGGCCGGCGAACTTCAGCTTGCCGCCCATGCCCGCCTTGAGGCGTTCGGCGACGGCCCGCATGTGGTGCTGGCTGGGATACCAGGCGCCCTGGTTGAGCGGCTCCTCCTGGCACCACACCACGTCGGTGACGTTGGTGTAGGCCTGGATGGCCTCGAAGAGCTCCTCCTCGGGGAAGGGATAGAGCTGCTCGAGACGCAGGATGGCCACATCGTCCCGGCCGTTCTCCTCGCGCCAGTTGGCCAGGTCGTAGTAGACCTTGCCGGCACACAGGATGATGCGCTCGATCTTGGCCGGGTCGCGCTTGCCCTGGTCGGGCAGCACCATCTGGAACTTGCCGTTGGCCAGCTCGTCGAGGCTGGAGACGGCTTCCTTGTGGCGCAGCAGGCTCTTGGGCGACATCACCACCAGCGGCTTGCGGAGCTTGCGGATCACCTGGCGACGCAGCAGGTGGAAGATCTGCGCCGGGGTGGTCGGCACGCAGACCTGCATGTTGTGCTCGGCACACAGCTGCAGGAAGCGCTCCAGGCGCGCCGAGGAGTGCTCGGGCCCCTGCCCCTCGTAGCCGTGCGGCAGCAGCATGGTCAGGCCGCACAGGCGCTCCCACTTGGTCTCGCCGGAGGAGATGAACTGGTCGACCACCACCTGGGCACCGTTGAAGAAGTCGCCGAACTGCGCCTCCCAGATCACCAGGTCGTTGGGCGCCGTGGTGGCGTAGCCGTACTCGAAGGCCAGCACGGCCTCTTCCGACAGGAAGGAGTCATGGATGGTGAAGCGCGGCTGGCCGTCGGACAGGTGCTGCAAGGGCACGTAGGTGGTGCCGTCCTTCTGGTTGTGCACCACCGCATGACGGTGGGAGAAGGTGCCGCGGCCGACGTCCTGGCCGGTCAGGCGTACCGGATGGCCCTGGTCGAGCAGGGTGGCGTAGGCCAGGGTCTCGGCGAAGCCCCAGTTGGCGGCCATGCCGCCGGCCTGCATCTTGCGACGGTCATCGTAGATCTTGGCCACCTGGCGCTGCACGCCGATCCCGTCGGGGATCTCGCACATCTTGGCCGCCAGGTGCTGCAGGCGCTTGAGGTCGAAGCTAGTATCGGTGTGGCCGCTCCACTCGTGGCCGAGGTAGGGCTTCCAGTTGACGAACAGCGCGGTGTTCGGCTTCTGCACCAGGGCATTGGCCACGTGATTGCCCGCGACCAGGTCGTCCCGGTACTTCTCCATCATGGCCTTGGCATCGTCTTCGGTCAGCAGCCCCTCCTCGACCAGGCGCTTGACGTAGCGGGTCCGGGAAGAGGGATGTTCCTTGATCTTGCTGTACATCATCGGCTGGGTCGCGGACGGCTCGTCGGCCTCGTTGTGGCCGCGGCGACGGTAGCAGACCAGGTCGATGACGACGTCCTTCTTGAACTGCTGGCGGTAGTCCAGGGCCACCTGGGTCGCGTGCAGCACGGCGTCCGGGTCGTCCCCGTTGACGTGGAAGATCGGCGCCTGGACCATCTTGGCGATGTCGGTGCAGTACTCGGTGGAGCGCGAGTCTTCCGGGTGGGAGGTGGTGAAGCCCACCTGGTTGTTGATCACGATGTGCACCGTGCCCCCGGTCCGGTAGGCCCGGGTCTGGGACATCTGGAAGGTCTCCATGACCACGCCCTGGCCGGCGAAGGCGGCATCGCCGTGGACGTTGATCGGCAGCACCTTGCCGCCATCCGGATCGTCGCGGCGGTCCTGGCGGGCGCGCACCGAGCCCTCGACCACCGGCGCCACGATCTCCAGGTGGGACGGGTTGAACGACAGCGCCAGGTGCACCTCGCCGCCTGGGGTCATGACGTTGGAGCTGAAGCCCTGGTGGTACTTGACGTCGCCGGAGCCCCGCTCGACCACCTTCTTGCCGTCGAACTCGTCGATCAGCTCGGACGGATTCTTGCCGAGGATGTTGACCAGCACGTTCAGGCGCCCCCGGTGGGCCATGCCGATCACCACTTCCTTGGTGCCGTACCCGCCGGCACGCTGGATCAGCTCGTCCATCATGGGAATGAAGGACTCGCCCCCCTCCAGGCCGAAGCGCTTGGTGCCCGGGTACCGGGACGCCAGGTAGCTCTCCAGGCCTTCCGCGGCGGTCAGCCGCTCGAGCACGTGCTTGCGCACGTCGTCGCTGAACTTGGGCTTGGAGCGCACCGACTCGAAGCGCTGCTGCAGCCAGCGTTTCTCCTCGGTGTCGACGATGTGCATGAACTCGCAGCCGATGCTGCGGCAATAGGTGTGCTCCAGCGCCTCCACGATCTCCTTGAGCGGTGCCTTGTCCACGCCCAGGAAGAAGGAGCCGGTCTGGAACTCGGTGTCCAGGTCCGCCTTCGACAGCTGGTGGAAGGACAGGTCCAGGTCGGGCACCGGTTTCGCGTCGCGCAGATCGAGGGGATCGATGTCGGCCTTCTGGTGGCCGCGGAAGCGGTAGGCGTTGATCAGCTGGAGGACCTTGACCTGCTTGCGGTTCTCGTCGCTGTCGGACGAGGCACCGGCGGCCAGGGCGGTGCGGCGCTGGCGGCCTAGCTGATAGAACTGTTCGCGGGTAGGGGCAAGCGGAACGTCGCGGGTGGCGCTGCCGTCGGGGCGCGGCAGTTGGTCGAAGTACTGGCGCCATTCGTCGGGAACGGCGGAGGGATCATCGAGGTACTGCTCGTAGAGCGCTTCCACGTAATGGACATTGCTGCCACTGACGTGGGAGGAGCGCCACATCAACTCCATTATGCCTTGTTGCATCTCTCGGTCACCCTGCACTGATGGGGTGGTATCTGTCGTCACGGCTCACCCGTGGCGACATCGTCGGTGGCCGGCCGGCGGGCGGGCACCTTTGCTTCGATGGTCAAAAGCCGGTGCACGAGGCACCGGCTTCGACGTCTCACCGGGGGCCAAACTGCGACAGCGCGTCGCAGTTCGCGGCGTATGATAACAAGCCGGGGCCCACGATTTAAGTGGCATTCGCCAGCAGCATCTCGCGGATCTTGCCGATCGCGCGAGTGGGGTTGAGGCCCTTCGGGCACACCGCCACGCAGTTCATGATGCCGCGGCAGCGGAACACGCTGAACGGGTCCTCGAGACCCTCCAGGCGCTCGCGAGTGGCCTCGTCCCGGGAGTCCGCCAGGAAGCGGTAGGCCTGCAGCAGGCCGGCCGGGCCGACGAACTTGTCCGGGTTCCACCAGAACGACGGGCAGGAGGTCGAGCAGCAGGCGCAGAGGATGCACTCGTAGAGGCCGTCGAGCTTGTCGCGGTCCTCGGGGGACTGCAGGCGCTCGATGGCCGGCGCCGGGGTGTCGTTCTGCAGGTACGGCTGGATCCGCTCGTACTGCTTGTAGAACAGCCCCATGTCGACCACCAGGTCACGGATGACCGGCAGGCCCGGCAGCGGGCGCAGCGTGAGCTTGTTGTTCTTGACCACCTCGGAGAGCGGGGTGATGCAGGCCAGGCCGTTCTTGCCGTTCATGTTCATGCCGTCGGAGCCGCACACGCCCTCGCGGCAGCTGCGACGGTAGGCCAGGCCGTTGTCCTGTTCCTTCACCAGGTGCAGGACGTCGAGCACCATGAGGTCGCGACCCTGGGTGTCGACCTGGAACTCCTCCATGTAGGGGGCGGAGTCCGTTTCGGGATTGTAGCGGTACAGGGATACCTGAAGCGTGGACATCGTGACTCCCCTCAGTAGGTACGGACTTTCGGCTCGAACATGTCGACGGTCTTGGGCGCGAAGTTCACGTCGCGCTTGCCCAGCCGCTTCTCGGCGGGGAAGTACAGCGAGTGTTTCAGCCAGTTGGCGTCGTCACGATCCGGATAGTCGTAGCGGGAATGGGCGCCGCGACTCTCCTTGCGCTCCAGGGCGGCGATGGCGGTGGCCTCGGCGACCTCCATCAGGTTGTCGAGCTCGAGCGCCTCGACGCGGGCCGTGTTGAAGGCATTGGACTTGTCCGGCAGGTAGGCGTGGGCGATCCGCTCGCGGAGCTCGGCGAGCTTCTTCACCCCTTCCTGCATGTTCTCCTCCTGACGGAAGACGCCGAAGGCGTTCTGCATGGTGTCCTGCAGCTCACGCTTGAGTTCGGGCACGGTCTCGCCGCTCTCAGACTCGTTCCAGCGGGTGATGCGCTTCATGGCCGAGGCCACGTCGGACTCGCTGGCCGCCAGGTAGTCGACGCCCTCGTTGAGCGCGCTCTCGATGAACATGCCGGCCGCGCGGCCGAACACCACCAGGTCGAGCAGCGAGTTGCCGCCCAGGCGGTTAGCGCCGTGCACCGACACGCAGGCCGCCTCGCCGACGGCGTAGAGGCCGTTGACGATCTGGTCGTTGCCCTCGCCATCCTGCATGATCGCCTGGCCGTGCACGTTGGTCGGCACACCACCCATCATGTAGTGGCAGGTCGGCACCACCGGGATCGGCTCCTTGGCCGGATCCACGTGGGCGAAGGTCTTGGACAGCTCGACGATGCCCGGCAGGCGCTTGCCGAGCACCTCCTCGCCCAGGTGATCCAGCTTGAGGTAGACGTGGTCGCCGTTCTCGCCGCAGCCGCGGCCCTCGAGGATCTCCATGACCATGGAGCGGGCGACCACGTCGCGACCGGCCAGGTCCTTGGCGTTGGGGGCATAGCGCTCCATGAAGCGCTCGCCGTCCTTGTTGATCAGGTAGCCCCCCTCGCCGCGGCACCCCTCGGTCACCAGGGTGCCGGCGCCGTAGATGCCGGTCGGGTGGAACTGCCACATCTCCATGTCCTGCATCGGGAAGCCGGCGCGCAGCGCCATGCCGATTCCGTCGCCGGTGTTGATCAGGGCGTTGGTGGTGGAGGCGTAGATGCGGCCGGAGCCGCCGGTGGCCAGCACGGTAGCCTTGGACTTGACGTGAACCACCTCGCCGGACTCGATGTCCATGGCGATGCAGCCGACGACGTCGCCGTTGGCGTTCTTGACCAAGTCGACGGCGTACCACTCGTTGAGGAAGGTGGTATTGTTCTTCAGGTTGTTCTGGTAAAGGGTATGCAGCAGGGCATGACCGGTACGGTCCGCCGCGGCGCAGGTCCGGGCCGCCTGGCCGCCCTCGCCGAAGTTCTTGGATTGGCCGCCGAAGGGACGCTGGTAGATGCGGCCGTTGTCGAAGCGGGAGAACGGCAGCCCCATGTGCTCGAGTTCGAAGACCGCCTTGGGGCCCTCGGAGCACATGTACTCGGCGGCGTCCTGGTCGGCGATGTAGTCGCCGCCCTTGACGGTGTCGTACATGTGCCAGCGCCAGTCGTCGTTGGGGTCGGCGGAGGCGATGGCGCAGGTGATGCCACCCTGGGCGGACACGGTGTGCGAACGGGTCGGGAAGACCTTGGACAGCACGGCGGTCTTCTTGCCGGACTTGGCCAGCTCGAGGGCGGCCCGCAGGCCGGAACCGCCACCGCCGATGATGATGGCGTCAAAGGTCAGGCTACGCATGTTGGACATGGATCAGGCTCCCCACAGAACTTGGATGCCCCAGACCAGGAACACGAAGATGGCCAGGATGATGACGGTCTGGGTGGCGATACGGATGCCGGTCGGCTTGAGGTAGTCAGTGGTCACGGTCCACAGACCGACCCAGGCGTGCGCGGACAGCGACACGAAGGCCAACAGCGAGAAGATGCGCATCCAGGTCTGGGCGAAGAGACCGCTCCAGGCGGCATAGTCGAGGCCCGGGTGGAACAGCAGGTAGCCGACGATGAAGAGAGTGTAGAGGGCCAGAATGATGGCCGAGACGCGCTGGACGAGCCAGTCGGACAGCCCGCTGCGTCCGAAGTTCGTGATGTTGGTTACCATACCCAGACTCCCGCCAGAATGATCAGGACCACGCTCACCACCACGGTGATCTGCGCCTTCTTGACGCCCCCCTCGAGGGTCACGCCGATGTCGATGTCCATCAGCAAGTGCTTGATCCCGGCCACGAAGTGGAAGGCCAGTGCCGACAACAGCCCCCAGGCGATCAACTTCGCCAGGAAGTTGTGGGCCAGGGCGTCGCTCACGGCGGCAAAGCCCTCGGGCGAGGACAGCGAGGCGTCGAGGGCCCAGAAGCCGAAGATCAGGCCGATGAAAAGGATGACGCCGGTGATGCGGTGAGCGATCGACGTCAGGGCGGGGAGCGGAAACTGTATCGTGGACAGATCCAGATTTACGGGTCGTTTGCTATTCACGGCTTTCTACACACTCTCTTGGCCCGCGGGTGGGCACTCGGGCGAGGCCCTCACGGGCGGTGGTTTCGGGAAGGGACTCGATCGTGACCGAGGGCCACGACCGCCGTTTCCTGCCAGTCGCGCGACAGGATTATAGGGGTCCACCCCCCCCATGACAAATGAAGACGCCGCCGACTCGACTATGGTGGCAGGTTCTGAAAGTGCGCAAAAAGTCCGTCATCCCGGCACTTAGCGCACGCTCTCCGAACCCCCGCCACGCCGGGGATCGGCATGATGCGGAGCACCATTAACCAGACACAACCTATACATAGAACGCTTGTTTGCATAAGGCAAGGCCGGCCATGGGCGAATTGACAATCGCCAGGACGCTTCTATAGTGGGCGAACCTTTTCGCCGGCAAGTTCTGCGAAATCACGACTTATCGCGCCACCATGAACTCGAGAGGAGGCCAGTTATGGCTGACAGGAAAGCAACGTTGACGGTAGAGGGTCTGGATAAGCCGATCGAGCTGCCGGTCTACTCGGGCACCGTGGGGCCGGATGTGGTCGATGTCCGTGGCCTGGGCGCCGAAGGCCTCTTCACCTATGACCCCGGCTTCATGGCCACCTCCTCCTGCCAGTCCGCCATCACCTACATCGACGGCGGCAAGGGGGTGCTGCTGCATCGCGGCTACCCCATCGAGCAACTCGCCAAGCACTCCAACTTCGTCGAGCTCTGCTACCTGCTGATGTTCGGCGAGCTGCCCTCCAAGGAGCAGTACCAGGACTTCGAGGGCCGCGTCCGCGGCCATACCATGGTCCACGAGCAACTGGCCAACTTCTTCAAGGGCTTCCGTCGCGACGCCCACCCGATGTCGATCCTGTGCGGCGTGGTCGGCGGCCTGGCGGCCTTCTACCATGACCATCTGGACATCACCAAGCCGGAAGACCGCGAGATCAGCGCCATCCGCCTGATCGCCAAGATGCCGACCATCGCGGCCATGTCCTACAAGTACAACATCGGCCAGCCGTTCAACTATCCCCGCAATGACCTGAACTATGCAGAGAACTTCCTCTACATGATGTTCAGCAACCCCTGCGAGGATTACGAGATCAATCCGGTCTTCGCCAAGGCGATGGACCGCATCTTCATGCTCCATGCCGATCACGAGCAGAACGCCTCCACCTCCACGGTGCGCCTGGCCGGCTCCACCGGCGCCAACCCCTTCGCCTGCATCAGCGCCGGCATCGCCGCCCTCTGGGGACCGGCCCACGGGGGCGCCAACGAGGCGGTGCTGAACATGCTCGACGAGATCGGCGACGACTCCGAAGAGAACATCCAGCGCTTCATCGACAAGGCCAAGGACAAGGACGACCCCTTCAAGCTGATGGGCTTCGGCCACCGCGTCTACCGCAACTTCGACCCGCGCGCCAAGGTGATGAAGGAGACCTGCGACGAGGTGCTGGCCCAGCTCGGCATGGCCGACGATCCGCAGCTCAAGATCGCCAAGCGCCTGGAGCAGATCGCCCTGGAGGACGAGTACTTCATCGAGCGCAAGCTGTACCCGAACGTCGACTTCTATTCCGGCATCATCCTCAAGGCGATGGGCATCCCCACCAACATGTTCACCGTGATCTTCGCGGTGTCCCGGACCATCGGCTGGATCTCCCACTGGAACGAGATGCTTAGCGACAGCTACAAGATCGGTCGCCCGCGCCAGCTCTATGTCGGCCACGACCAGCGCGACTACCCTGCCGAGTGAGGCCGGCCCGCCGGACCGCTCGCTGACGAAGGCCGCCCCTGGGCGGCCTTCGTCGTTCGTGACGCCTGATTTCCCACCCGCAAGGAGCCATCCATGAACCCGACAATCTCGACGGTTGCCTTTATCGGCCTTGGCGTGATGGGCCACCCCATGGCCGGCCACCTGGCCCGCGCCGGCCTCGACGTTCGTGTCTACAACCGCACCGGCGACAAGGCCGCCGCCTGGGTCGGGAGCCATGGCGGCAGCCAGCATCCCACGCCCCGCGAGGCCGCCGCCGGCGCCGACCTGGTGCTGATCTGCGTGGGCAACGACGACGACGTGCGCCAGGTGACCACCGGCCCCGAGGGCGCCCTGCACGGCATGTCCGCCGGCAGCCTGCTGGTCGATCACACCACCGCCTCGGGGGAGCTGGCCGCCGAACTCGACGCGGCCTGCCGCGAACGCGGCATCGGCTTTCTCGACGCCCCGGTCTCCGGTGGCCAGCAGGGCGCCGAGAACGGCGCGCTGACCATCATGTGCGGCGGCGAGGTGGCCGACTTCGAGCGCGCCGCCCCGCTGCTCGAGCACTACGGCCGAGCCGTGACCCTGATGGGCCCGGCCGGCAGCGGCCAGCTGACCAAGATGGTCAACCAGATCTGCATCGGTGGCCTGATCCAGGCGCTGGCCGAGGGGCTGCATTTCGCCGACAAGGCCGGGCTCGACCCCTACCGCGTGGTCGAGGTCATCAGCCAGGGCGCCGCGGGCTCCTGGCAGATGGACAACCGGCATCGGACCATGATCGCCGACGAGTACGAGCACGGCTTCGCGGTGGACTGGATGCGCAAGGATCTGGGGATCTGCCTGGAGCAGGCCCGCCGGCTCGGCGCCCGCCTGCCGGTGACCGCCCTGGTGGACCAGTTCTACGGCGACGTCCAGGCGATGGGCGGCGGCCGCTGGGATACCTCCTCCCTGCTGCGCCGGCTGCAGGATCGCCCCCACGACGCCCCCTGACCGCCCTACCGAGGCGGCGACGGGACCCGCCGTCATCGTCCTGTCGCCCGCCTGCAGCGTTTTCCACACATTCTGTGGATAACCCTGTTCACAACGCCTAGATAAGCGCCCCGGACCGCCATGACTAGCGGGTCGCGCTTAGATTGATCAAATTTTGACCTATAGCAACCCACTGATTTTAAAGACTTAATTAAAGAACGCCGCAACCACGGGCTTCACGCCGCTGCTGTGCACAGGGCGGAAAACAGGAACAGGTAAAGTGGACAAGTCAAGGGGAAAAACGCCCGGTTTCTAGCACCAAAGTACTAGACAAGGCGACCGCGCGGGGGCGGCAAGCAGGCTCAGGGACAAAAAAAGACGCTCGAGGCGCCTGGATATCCACAAGAAGGGAAAGTGGCGTCCCATAGGGGGTTCGAACCCCTGTTACCGCCGTGAAAGGGCGGTGTCCTAGACCACTAGACGAATGGGACGCATCATCTCCGATAGCGAGACTTGGTGGAGCCTAGCGGGATCGAACCGCTGACCTCGACACTGCCAGTGTCGCGCTCTCCCAGCTGAGCTAAGGCCCCGCATCTCGTGAAGACGAGGCGTATAGTACTGATTCCCCTCGGCTTCGTCAACGGGAAAACGAGAATTTCCTGCTGCGCTCGATATCCTGGCCGCCGGCGGTGCCGGAGCGCCGGCCCGGTCGTCTCCTCATGTAGCAGGCTACACTCCGGGCGCTGCGCTCCGGCGGCGACCAGCCTCGGCGTCCCCGCCTATCGTCGCTCGCGACGGAACTTCAGCGTTTTCCTATTTGTTAGAGATCGCGATATTCCTTCTCGAAGCGCTTGGCCTGCTTCTTGGAGACGCCGCCGAGCACCGCGATGGCGTGACGCAGCCGCGCGCGGGTCATGTCGGAGCCGAGGATGGCCATGGCGTCCATCACCGAGGTGCTGGAGGTGGAGCCGGTGATGGCGATGAACACCGGTGCCAGGAAGTCCTTCATCTTGAGCTCGAAGTGGGCGGAGAGCGCCTTCACCTCGGTCAACAGCACCTCCTTGTGCCAGGCGGGCACCGCCTCGAACCGCCAGACCAGGAACTGCAGCAGCTTGAGCAGGTCCTCGCGGCCCAGCTTGATACCGTCGAAGTCGCCCTCCTCGATCGCCGGCAGGCCGGAGAAGAAGTGGCCGGCCAACGGCATGACGTCGGAGAGGGTCTCCACCCGCGGGCGGACCTGGGGCAGGATCCGACGCACGTAGTCCTCGTTGAAGGCCCAGTCGCGCAGCGCCTGCAGGAAGGCATCGTCGTCCAGGTCCTCGCGGATGTAGACGCCGTTGAGCCAGGTCAGCTTCTGCAGGTCGAAGACCGGCCCGCCCAGCGAGACCCGCTGGATGTCGAAGTGGCTCATCATCTCGTCGAGGGTGAACTTCTCCCGCTCGTCGGGCATGGACCAGCCCATGCGACCCAGGTAGTTGGTGACCGCCTGGGGCAGGAAACCCATGCGCCGATAATAGTTGATGGAGGTCGGGTTCTTGCGCTTGGACAGCTTGGACTTGTCGGGATTGCGCAACAGCGGCATGTGACAGAGCACCGGCATCGGCCAGCCGAAGTACTCGTAGAGCAGCTGGTGCTTGGGCGCGGAATTGATCCACTCCTCGCCGCGCAGGACATGGGTGATGCCCATCAGGTGGTCGTCCACCACGTTGGCCAGGTGGTAGGTGGGCATGCCGTCGGACTTGAGCAGGATCTGGGCATCGACCTGGGCCCAGTCCACCTCGATGGTGCCGCGCAGCATGTCCTCCACCACACAGGTGCCGCTGGCCGGCACCTTCATGCGCACCACGTAAGGCCAGCCCTCGCGCTCGCGGCGGGCGACCTCCTCCTCGGGCAGCGCCAGGTCGGCGGGCTTCAGCGCCAGGTGCATGCCGGCTTCCTTGCGAGCCTCGCGCAGGGCGTCGAGCTCCTCGCTGGTGCGGTAGCACTTGAAGGCATGACCGGCGTCGATCAGCTGACGGGCGTACTCGGCATAGATATCGCCACGCTCGCTCTGGCGGTAGGGGCCATGGGGGCCGCCCACGTCGGGTCCCTCGTCCCATTCCAGCCCCAGCCAGCGCAGGGAGTCGAGGATCATCTGCTCCGACTCCTCGGTGGAGCGCGCCCGGTCGGTGTCCTCGATGCGCAGGATGAACTGGCCGCCGTGCTGGCGGGCGAAGCAGAGGTTGAACAGGGCGATGTAGGCGGTGCCCACATGGGGATCGCCGGTGGGAGACGGCGCGATACGGGTACGTACGGTCATGTCGTCCTTGGTCCAGTCGGGGGAATGGGGCCCCAGGCGCCTGCGGAACGCCGCTCAGTGCTCGATCGGGTCCCGCAGGCTCCTCGCCAGGGCGGATGGGCGCATTATACGCACCTCGCCTCGGCCCGGCAGCCGTGGCGGCGGAATCATTGCCAGGCTCGATGGTCCATGACTGGAATCCCCCGCTACCTCAAGGAGCGAGCATGCTGCCCCAGCTTCCCGACGGTTTCACCGCCCTGGTCACCGGCGCCTCCGGGGGAATCGGCTCGGCCCTGGCGGATGCGCTGCTGGCCAGCCCACGGCTGGGCCGCCTGCATGCCGTCAGTCGACGTCCGCAGCGGCGCGACGATCCCCGATGGAACCCGGTCCGGCTGGACATCACCGATCCCGCGGCCCTGGAGCGGCTCGCCGACCACCTCGACGGGGCTCCCCTGCACCTGATGGTCAATGCCGTGGGCATGCTGCACGACGAGCCCGCCGGCATCGCCCCGGAAAAACGGCTCGCCGATCTGGATGCCGCGGCCCTGGCCCGCCTGTTTCACGTCAACGCCGCCACGCCGGCCCTGCTGCTCAAGGCCCTGGAGGGCTCGCTCAAGGGGCGCCACCCGGCGCTCATCGCCAGCCTCTCGGCCCGGGTGGGCTCCATCGGCGACAACCGCCTGGGGGGCTGGTACGGCTACCGGGCCAGCAAGGCGGCCCATAACATGCTGATGAAGACCGCGGCCGTGGAGCTCCGGCGGCTCAATCCGCATGCCACCGTGGTCTGCCTGCACCCCGGCACGACCGACACCGCCCTGTCCCACCCCTTCCAGGCTCGGGTCCCCGAGGGCAAGCTGTTTTCCCCGGACTTCGTGGCCGAACGCCTGCTGGACGTGCTGGGCCGCCGCACACCGGAGGACAGCGGCGACTTCCGGGACTGGGACGACATGGCCATCCCCTGGTAACAGGGGAGGAGACGGGTTGTCATAGCGTTGATGCGCGCTATTGCACAGCCCTGAGCAATCACGGACCATGCTTTCCTTTCCTCGATCTCAGACAGGACGACGTTCAATGGAAACTCTCGGCCCACGGATCAAGCAACTCAGGCTGGAGGCCAAACTCAACAAGGCCGCGCTCGCCCGGCGGGTCGGTGTCTCGGACGTCACCATCTCCTACTGGGAGTCCGGGGCCATCAAGCAGATCGGGCATGAGCGCCTGGTCGCCCTGGCCCAGGCCCTCAACTGCCCGCTCTCCGCACTGCTGGAGGGCGAACGCCAGCGTCCCGCCCCCCTCTTGCTCCGCCACGAGGGCGCTCCTCCCTGGGAGGGCCACGAGAGCCAGGGGATCACCCTGCCCCTGGAATTGACCCCAGGCCAGCGGTGGGACGGCGACTGCCACCTGATCACGCCCGCCCCGGGCGAGACCTTCGATTACCTGGACAGCGGGGATCTGGCGGCCATCGCCCCCACCGAGATCTTTCGACAACCCGGTCTCTACCTGATCGAGGAACAGGGCCGACTGGTGCTGCGCCATGTCCGGCAGGGCACGAGGGGCGAGCTGACCTTCCAGGGCGACGGCGGCGACGCACCCTCTCCCTACACGCCCGACTGCCGGTTGGTCGGCAAGGTCGTCGGCCTGTGGCGCCAGGAAACCGTCTAGCCTATTCGAGTTCCAGCACCTCCACCTGGTCGGTGGTGTGGCGTGGCTGGCTGCCGACCAGGAAGCGCTGGGTGGTGCTGACCACCCGTCCCAGGCCATGGCGCGACTGCCCGACCAATGGACCCTGGAGATGCTCGCCGTCCTGTCCCAGTCGCGCCCGTACCTCCGGGGGCTGGATGCTCGCCGCGGGCATGTTCACGGTGATGCGATAGCCCCCGTCCGGCAGCCCGCTGCCCGGCCCGAAGGGGCCCGCGGAGAAGCCTCCCCCTTCCACCCGGGTCCGTTGCTGCCAGCGCACCCCGCTGACCTCCCTTTCCACCAGCACCTGAAGACGGGTGGTTTCCGGCAGGTTGGTGGCGCCCTCCACCAGGAGCCGACGATCGTTGCGAAGCCGGGCGGACACCTCGATCGTCACCGCCTCGTCGAAGGGCTCGACACGAGGCGCCGGCTCCGGCGCCTCCTCGACCACGTCCGGCTGGGCCACTCCCCCGAGCCGCTGATCGGGAGGCGGCTTGTCCTCCTCGTTTCCGCCACAGGCCGACAGCCACCCTGCCAACCCGGCCAGCAGCAGACCTCGATACCACGCCTTCATGGTCGTCCTCCCTGTCCGGCCCATCCCGACCCGCCCGGCCCCCAAGGGGGGATCGGGGGTCTCATCCTGCCTCGGCGCAGTCGCGGCAGAGCGTGGTGAAGGGCACGGCCGACAGTCGCGCCTCGTCGATCAGCTCGCCGCAGTTCTCGCAGTTCTCGCCCTGCCCCTCGCGGATCCGGGCCAGCGCATGCATGACCTGGATCAGCTCCTCCTCGGCCTCGTTCTCCAGGGAATCGATCGTCTCGGCGTTCTCCAGCTCGATGGACTGCTCTTCCAGGTCCTTGTCCAGCGGACCGCCGGCCCGAGTCTTGTCTGCCCGATAGCGCTCGAGGCGATCGATCAGCTCGTCCCGCAAGGTTTCCAGTCGCTCCTGGCGATCGCTCATGTCATGTCTCCCCAGCCATTGACACGGGAACGGGGGCGTCGCTGGGCGAACGGCGTCCCCGGGTTGCTACTTCCGACACTACCACCACGTCGAAGCTCCCTGCTTCAACGCCCGCCCATCACTCCATCTCCAGGGCCTCATAGCCCTGCGGGGTGAGCTCGAGCCGCCGGGGGTCGCCGTCGGGATCGCGCTCCACCCGGAGGCGTCCCGTCACCTCCAGCGCCTCGATATCGGCCACCAGCTCGGGCAGCAGGCTGTCCTCGCCCACATGACCGAAGGGCGCGGCCAGCACGCCGCCGTGCTGCAGGACGCGCGCCAGCAGTTCCCGCTGGCTGTCATCGAGTGCCTCGTCGCTCATGCTCGCCTCCTGACCGTTACCGCCACGTCGACACCATGAGTATGGACGAAGCCGGCTCGGAGCCTTCTCACGCAACGCCGCCCCTCGCAACCTACGCCGCGACTGGTAGAATGCCACCTCACCGCCCTACCCCTGTGATGCCGATGACCGATCTCGACCGTACCTTCTCCGTCGCGCCGATGATGGACTGGACGACCCGCGACTACCGCGCCTTCGCGCGAACCCTGACGCGGCGCGCCCTGCTCTATACCGAGATGGTGACCACCGGGGCCATCCTGCACGGCAGCCCCCGGGAGCGCTTCCTCGGCTACGACCCGGTGGAGCATCCGCTGGCCCTGCAGCTCGGCGGCAGCGACGCCGGGGCGCTGGCCGAGTGTGCGGCCATCGCCGAGGAATGGGGCTACGACGAGGTCAACCTCAACGTCGGCTGCCCCAGCGACCGGGTGCAGAACAACCTGATCGGCGCCTGCCTGATGGCCCACCCGGACAAGGTGGCGCACGCGGTCGCGGCCATGCGCGAGGCGGTGTCGATTCCCGTCACCGTCAAGTGCCGCATCGGCATCGACGACCAGGACGAGGACGCCGACCTGGCACACTTCATCGAGCGGGTCGCCGACGCCGGCTGCGAGGTGTTCATCGTGCATGCCCGCAAGGCCTGGCTGGAGGGGCTCTCGCCCAAGGAGAACCGCGACATCCCGCCGCTGAACTATCCGCGGGTCCACCGGCTGAAGGCCAGCCGTCCGGACCTGCATATCGGCATCAACGGGGGGCTCAAGAGCCTGGAGGCGTGCCAGGCGCAGCTCGAACACGTGGACAGCGTGATGGTCGGCCGCGAGGCCTACCAGAACCCCTGGTTGCTGGCCGGTGTCGACGAACACCTCTATGGCGAGCCGGGGCCGGCCGCGAGCCGCCATGCCGCGGCCCGGGCGCTGCGGCCCTACATCGCCGAACGTCTCGCCGAAGGCGCGAAGCTCAACCACGTGACGCGCCATCTGCTCGGCCTCTTCCAGGGGTGCCCGGGGGGACGCAAGTTCCGTCGCCACCTCTCCGAACACGCCCACCGCGATGGCGCCGGTCTCTCGGTCTTCGACGACGCCCTGGGCCTGGTCCCCGAGCCGGCACCCGCCCCGGCGCTGGCCGGTTGACTCAGTACAGCGGGTCAGGCGGCGGCTCGAGGCTGGACTGGAAGGTCTCCACGGCGTTCTCGGCCTCCTCGATGGCATCGAAGCGAGCGATATGGAAGAGCGCCTCGCCCTCGTTGGCCAGCGGCAGGCGACCCATGCCGATGACGATGCCGTCGGCCATGGAGCGCACCTCGCCCTCGGCGTTGCCGAAGGGATCGGCGACCCGCCCCAGCAGCTCGCCCTTGGCCACCCGGGCGCCCAGGCGTACCTGCGGCCGCAGGATGCCGTCGATGGGGGCCCGAGCCCAGCTCGAGCCGTTGGCCACCTCGGCGGCCGGCGGCGTGCGTCGGCGCTTCTCGCCGCTGAGCATGCCGAGCCGGCGCATCACGGGCGGCACCCCGCGCACCCCCGGGGCGATGGCCCACTCGTCGAAGCGCAGGGCTTCCCCGGCCTCGTAGGTGAGCACCGGGATGTCGCGGGTCTCGGCATAGTGGCGCAGGCTGCCCTCGCGGAGGTCGGCATTGAGGATCACCGGCGCGCCGAAGGCGTTGGCCATCCGCTCGGTCTCGCTGCCGGGGATGAGCTGCGCCCGGATCTGGGGCAGGTTGGTGCGATGGATGGCCCCGGTGTGCAGATCGATGATGTGGGTGGCCTGATCGACGATCTGTTCGCGAAACAGCGCCGCCACCCGGCTGCCCAGGGAGCCGGACTCGCTGCCGGGGAAGCAGCGGTTGAGATCGCGCCGGTCCGGAAGGTAGCGGCTGTGCTGGACGAAGCCGAAGACGTTGACGATCGGCACGCCGATCAGGGTGCCACGCAGCCGCTGGATCTGGCGGGAACGCAACAGCCGACGGACGATCTCCACGCCGTTGATCTCGTCGCCGTGGATGCCGCCGCACACCAGCATCACCGGCCCCGCCTGGCGTCCGTGCACTACCTCCACCGGGATATGCAGCGGGGCATGGGTGTAGAGCCGAGCCACCGGCACGTCGATCTGGCTGCGGGAACCCGGCGCCACGCGCACGCCGGCGAGTTCGAAGGGGGCTCGCGCCATGGGCGACCTCTCGATGGAAACAGCGTTCTCTCATATTCCCGCATCCCGGCAGCGGCGACAAGCGCTCACAAGATAGCGAGCATTCGCTTTCTAATGTGATACTCCCCATTCGATCGGGTAGAATGAGGGACAGACCCGTCAGGAGTGGATCATCTATGGCCCGACGCACCAAGGCCGAAGCCGAGGCGACCCGCCTGGCGCTGCTCGATGCCGCCGAGGAGGTCTTCTTCGAGAAGGGAGTCGCCCGCACCTCCCTGGAGCAGATCGCTCGACACGCGGGGATGACTCGGGGCGCCGTCTACTGGCATTTCCGCAACAAGGCCGACCTCTTCCGTGCCATGCTCGAACGGGTGCGTCTGCCCTTCGAGGAACTGGTGGCGGAGACCGCCGGCGAGGGCACCTCACCGCTCGAGGCCATCCGACTGGGCTGCGAGCGCGGCTTCCTGCGCCTGGAACAGCCCCGCCATCGCCGGGTCCACGCCATCCTGGTCCACCGCTGCGAGTTCTTCAGCGACATCGACCCCCAGGCCATGCAAAGCGAGATGGCCAGCGAGTGTCTCGAGGCCCTGGGAGACTATCTCGGCGCCGCCCGCGCGCAGGGGTTGCTTCGCGAGGACCTCGCCCCCGAGGTCGCCACCCGCCTGCTGCAGTCGCTGCTCAGCGGCATCTTCCACGACTGGCTGCGCGACCCCGAGGCCTATTCCCTCCATGAGCGCGGCATGGCCCTGGTCGATGCCCAGCTCGCCCTGATGCGCCGCTAGGAGCCATTTCGTCGAATCGCGCGCCATTCGCGCCTCACTCGATCGATGAACTTGACTCGAAATCCGTGATTCTCGTGACGACCGGTCAGACCCGACTGGCTCCTAGGCCGAGGCCGACCCGCCGTTGCGTGAGCCCGGCCCGTGATGACGCCCCAACAGGTGCAACCGCACCAGCCGGGTACGGGCATCCAGGAATTCCCGCTCCGGCACCGCACGAAAGGCCCCGGCCTCGGGCAGGTACTTGACCAGCACCCGCCGCTCGCCCGGCGTCGGCCGCTCGCCCGGCTTACCCAGCAGGCAGACGTCCCGGGCTTCGTCTTCCTCGAGCACCGCGGTCACCCGGCCATCGGCCTCAGCCTGGTCGGTGACCCGCACGACCTCGCCAAGCAGGCAGCGGGGATGGCGTTCGGGATGCCGATGCAGGGGACGGTGCAGGCGATGGCAGATGCCCGCCGCCAGGGGCGAGGCGAGCGCGAAGGCTGCCCAGAGCACCAGCACGCCGAGGGGGATGCGGAAGAAGCCCAGCGGCAGCCAGGTCAGCACGGCGACCTCCACGCCCAGGGTCAGGAGCCCGGCCAGCACGATCAGCACCGTCAGGGCCAGCGAGGCCGGCAGCCCGGCGAAGCCCAGCGAGACCAGGGCACTGGCCAGGTTGTCGTTGCGCAGGCTGTCGTGCTCGAAGAGCTCCAGGGGCGCCAGGCGCAGCAGCACGAGCAACCAGTAGAGCGCCAGCAGCCCCAGCAGGACGCTGAAGACGATCAGCGGAAAGCGCAGCGCGTAGGCGATGAGGGTGTCCATGGCGAGTCCTCCGTGAAGCCCGTTAGCGGGCGAAACGATGCCTGTCCCTCAGCATAGCCGCCCTCGCCGTCTCGTCACCTTCCACCGACACGCCGACGGGCACCGCCCCCGGGGGGACGATGCCCGTCGGCGGGTCGACGCCGCCCTCAGCCGGCGTCCTGCTCCAGGGCGGGACGATCCCCGGCCTGGTGACGTATCAGGCCGCGCAACCGCTCGGAGATGCCGGCGATCATGGCGTAGAAGGTCGGCACGAAGAGGCTGCCGATCACCGCCACCGCGGCCATGCCCACGGCCACCGTGGTGCCGATGTGATGGCTGCTGGTATCGCTGGCGATGGCGGCCAGGGCCAGCGGCAGGGTACCGAAGATGAAGGCCAGCGAGGTCATCACGATGGGCCGGAACCGCAGCTCCGCCGCGGTGATCGCCGCCTCGCGGATCGAGCGGCCCAGCTCGCGGCGCTGCAGCTCGGCGAACTCCACGATCAGGATGGCGTTCTTGGCCGCCAGGCCTACCACCACCAGCATGCCGATCTGCACATAGACGCTGGTGTCGAGCCCGCGCAGGACGATCCCGCCGATGCCGCCCAGGAAGGCGAAGGGCGTCGAGGTCAGCACCGCCAGCGGCAGCGACCAGCTCTCGTACTGAGCCGCCAGGATCAGGAACACCATCAGCAGGCCGAAGACGATGGCCAGGGTCGCGGCATTGCCCGCCGAGGTCTCCTGGTAGGCGGTGCCGGTCCAGCCCATGCCCCAGCCGTCGCCGAGCTCCTCGGCGACGATCTCCTCCATCGCGGCGATGGCCTGCCCCGAGCTGTAGCCCGGCGCCGGGCCGCCCTGGAACTGGGCGCCGGTGTAGACGCCGAAGCGGGTCACCACCGCGGGAGCCGCCTGACGCTCCAGGGTCACGAACTCGGAGAGCGGGATGCGCTCGCCGTTGCCGCCGCGCACATGGACGTTGGCCACGTCCGCCGGGGTCCGGCGGAAGCGGTCCTCGTTCTGCAGATAGACCTGGAAGTTGCGGCTCTGGTAGTTGAAGAAGTTGACGAAGCCGTTGCCGAAGGTGCTCGCCAGGGTATTGTGCAGATCCTCCAGCGAGACCCCGTAGCTCAGCGCCTTCTGGCGGTCGATCTCCGCCCGGAAGGACGGCACGTTGACGTTGAAGGTGGTGAAGACGCGGTTGAGCGCCGGATGCTGGCCGGCGGCCTGCATGACCTTCACGGAGGCCTGGTAGAGCTCCTGGGGCGAGGCCCCCTCGAAGGACTGCAGGTAGCCGGTGAAGCCGCCGGTGGTCGAGAGGCCCATGATCGGCGGCATGTTGAAGGCCATGGCCGAGCCGCCCGGAATCTGGGCGCCCAGGCCCATGATGCGGCCGACCAGCTCATTGGCGGTGAGGTTACGCTCGCTCCAGGGCTCCATGTTGACGAAGATGATCCCCCGCGCGGTGTTCACCGAGCTCGAGAGGATGTCGTAGCCCGCCACCGCCGTGGAGTACTTGACCCCGGGGATCTCCTGGATGGCCGCACTCAGCTCGCCCATGTAGTCCCGGGTCCGCGTCAGGGAGGCCGAATCCGGCAGCTGCACGGCGGCCAGCACGATGCCCTGGTCGGTCTCCGGCACCAGGGTCGAGGGCGTGTTCTGGTAGAGCCACCAGGACCCGCCGCCCACCAGGGCGGTGAGCAGCAGGGCGAGTCCCCAGAACCGCACCAGCTTCTTGACCACCCAGAGGTAGACGGCGGTGATGCCGGCGAAGAGCCGGTCGAAGAGCCGCAGCGGCGTGCGCACCGCGCGGCCGAAGGCGGTGGAGGTCTCGTTCCACTTGCGCTTGATGAAGATCGCCGAGAGCGCCGGGGTGAAGGTCAGCGCCATCAGGGCCGAGAAGGCCACCGAGATGGCGATGGTCAGGGCGAACTGCTGATAGATCTGGCCGGTGAACCCGCCCAGGAAGGCCACCGGCACGAAGACCGCCGCCATGATCAGCGAGGTGGCGATGACCGGCCCGCCGACCTCCTTCATCGCCTGGACGGTGGCCTCGCGAACCGAGATGTCCTCGTCCTCACCGAGCACCCGCTCGACGTTCTCCACCACCAGGATGGCGTCGTCCACCACGATGCCGATGGACAGCACCAGCGCGAACAGCGTCAGCAGGTTGATGGAGAAACCGAAGGCATAGAAGCCGGCGAAGGTTGCCAGCACCGAGACCGGCACCACCGACATGGCGATCACCGTGAAGCGCCAGTTCTGCAGGAAGATGAACAGGATGACGCCGACGATCAGGAAGGCCTCGATGAAGGTGTGCAGCACCGTCTCCACGGAGGCGTCGATGAACTGGGTGGTGTCGTAGGGCACCACGTACTCGAGGCCCGGCGGGAAGCGTCCGGACAGTTCCTCCATCGTCGATTCGACCGCCGCCGCGGTCTCCAGGGCATTGGCGCCGGGCTGCTGGTTGATGATGATCGGGGTCATGGTGCCGCCGTTGAGGCGTGCCTCGACCCCGTAGAAGGAGGCACCGAGTTCGATGCGCGCCACGTCGGCCAGGCGCAGCGCCGAGCCGTCGGGGTTGGTGCGCAGGAAGATCTCGCGGAAGTCGTCGACGCTCGACAACCGGCCGCCGGCGGAGATGGTGTAGGTGAAGGCCCGCGGGTCGGACTGGGGGGTGGCTGCCAGGTTGCCGGCCGGCACCTCGGTGTTCTGGGCGCGGATCGCCCGAGCCACCTCGGCGGGCGTCAGGTCGTACTGGGCCAGCTTGTCCGGGTCCATCCACACGCGCATGGCGAACTCGCCGCCGCCGAGCACCTCGGCGGACCCCACCCCCGGCACCTGGCGCAGCTCGTCCAGGACGTTGAGGGTCGCGTAGTTCTGCATGTAGATGCGGTCGTAGTCCCCCTCCGGCGAGATCAGCGAGACCAGCATCAGGATGGAGCTGGAGCTCAGCTCAACCGTCACCCCCTGGGACTGCACCGCCTCGGGCAGCTGGGACAGCGCGCCCTGCACCCGGTTGTTGACGTTGATGGTGTTGATGTCGCCGTCGGTGCCGATGTCGAAGGCCACCGAGAGGCTCATCGAGCCGTTGTCGGCGCTGGTGGAGGTCATGTAGAGCATGTCCTCCACGCCGTTGATGGCCTCGGCCAGGGGCGCGGCCACCGTCTGGGCCACGGTCTCGGCGTCGGCCCCGGGGAAGGTGGCGTTGACCGAGACCGTGGGCGGCACCACGCTGGGGTACTGCTCCACGGGCAGCACCCGCATGCTCATCAGCCCGACCAGGGTCAGGATGATGGCCAGCACCGAGGCGAAGATCGGCCGCTTGATGAAGAAGTTGGCGAAGTTCATGGCGTACCGCTCCCTTCGCCCGACGCGGCCTCGCCGCCGTTCCTGGCCATCAGCGCTTCGGCGTCGCCGTCGAAGGCCTGGGGCGCGATGGGCGTGCCCGGCTGCAGGCCGGCCGGGTCACCGACCACCACCCGTTCGCCGGGTTCGACCCCGCCGCGCAGGATCTGCCAGGGGCCGGCCAGCTCGCCGAGTTCCACCGGGCGGGCCCGGGCCACGTCGTCCTCGTCGAGCACGAACACCTGGGGCCCCATCAGGCCCTGGGTCAGGGCGATCTCCGGCACCGCCAGGACGTCGAAGCGCTGCATGCCGGCCAGCCGCACGCGCACGAACTGGCCGGGCAGCACCGCCCCGTCCGGGTTGGCGAAGGTCGCCTTGGCCTGGACGGTGCTGGTGGCCTCGTCCACCCGGGAGCCGAGGAAGTCCAGATGGCCTTCCAGGGTGCCGCCGCTGCCGGGCAGCGACAGGCTGGCCCCGATCGACGTCGGCGCGCGATTCCCCAGCTGGCGGCGCAGCGCGAAGGCGTCCTCCTGGGGCAGCTGGAAGCGCACCTCCAGCGGATCCAGCGGCGTGATGGTGGCCAGCTCGGTGCCGGGGCTGACCAGGTTACCCACGTTGACGCGGCTGAGGCCGATCACCCCCCCCACCGGCGCGGTGACCTCGGCATAGCCCAGGTCGATGCGCGCGCTGGCCAGGGCGGCCTCGGCCTGGGCCACCCGGGCCCGGGCCACGTCGAGATCGGCCTGGGCCTGATCCACCTGCTGACGGCTGACCGAGTTCTGGTTGAGCAGCCGCCGGAAGCGAGTGGCATCGCGCTGGGCCCTCGCCAGCTCCGCCTGGGCGCTTTCCAGGTCGGCCTCGCGCTGGGCCACGGTCGCCTCGTAGAGGTCGGGCTCGATCGCATAGAGCGCCTCGCCCTCCTCGACGACCTCGCCGGGTTCGAAGCGGCGCGCCTCGAGGAAGCCGGTGACCCGGGCCACCAGGGTCACCTCGTTCTCGCTGCGCAGCTTGGCGGGATAGGACTTGTCCAGGGGAATGTCCTGGCGGGCCAGCGTCATGACCGGCTTGGGTTGCGGCGGCGCCTGGCCGGCGTCGGCCGCGGCGGCTTGCTGCTGAGGGGGCTCTCCCTGGCCACAGGCGACCAGCATCAGGCTCGCGGCCAGGGCCAGCGCAACCCGGGTCCGTTGCAGGATCGTGTTCATCTCGGGCTATCTCGTTAGGGGATCGAAAGTCGTTGACGCGCGGCGGCCTGGCAGCCGCGCATGCGGGTATTCACCCATGCGGGTAAGAGGTGTCACTCCTCCGGCGACGGAGGCGCCCCGATCTCGAGGGCCGCGTCATAGGGGTCATCGGCGGCGGCACCCGGCAGCGTCAGCGACACGCTCCGACTCTCGTCGAGCCAACCGTCGAGGGTCTCGATGGCCTCGACGTCCAGCGTGCCCGCCTGCTGGCGCAGGGTGAGCAGATTGACCACATAGTCGAAGCGCGCCTCGGCATGGGCCGCCACGGCGTCATACAGGTTCTGCTCGGCGTTGAGCACGTCGACGATGTTGCGGGTTCCCACCTCGTATCCGGCACGGGTCGCATCCAGCGCACTCTGGTTGGAGACGATGGCCTGGGCCCGGGCCTCCACGGTGGCCACGTCGTTGCTGACCTGGGTGAACAGGGAACGCACCCGCTGGACGGTCTGCCGACGCTGGTCCTCGAAGTCGTACTGGCTGGCCTCCAGGGCGTAGGTGGACTGGCGGATGCCGGCACTGGTGCGGCCGCCGGTATAGAGCGGCAGGCTCACCCGGGCGCCGACCTGGCTGGCGGAGGTATGGCCCTCGACGCCATCCTGGTCGCTGTCGGCGTAGTCGTAGTTGGCGAAGGCCTCGACCACCGGCAGGCGCTGGGCCTGGGCGACATCGACACCGCTGCGCGATACCTCGACGCCGGCCCGGGTGGCCAGCACCAGGGGATTGCGCTCCATGGCCGTCTCCACCCAGTCGTCCCGGCGGGCCGGCTCGGGCGGGGTCACCGGCATGGCGTCCTGCAGGACCTCGATGCTCTCGTAGCGCTCCCCGGTGAGACGCTCGAGCGTCTCGAAGCTGACCTGGAGATTGCTCTCGGCGGCGATGCGCTCGGCCCGGGACTGGTCGAAGCGTGCCTGGGCCTCCTCCACCTCGGTGATGGCGATCAGCCCCACCTCGAACTGCTCCCGGGCCTGCTCCAGCTGCCGACCGATGGCCCGCTCCTGGGCGCGTCGCGCCTCCAGCACCTCATGGGCGCGCAGGATATCGAAGTAGGCCGAGGCCACGTCGATCAGCAACTGCTGCTCGGTGGCCGCCAGGCGATAGGTCTGCTGGTCGATCCGGCGCTCGGCCTGCTCGACCTCGGCGCTGTCGCGGGCATCATACAGCGCCTGGGTGGCTTCCAGGCTCAGGCCCGCGCTGTTGTAGCGATCGTCTCCCGACCCTGGCGTGAACCCCGATGTCTGGCGCTCGTACTGGCGGTTGTGGGCGACCTGCCCGGCGGCCGTCAACTGGGGCAGGAGGTCGCCCCGGGCGACGTCGCGGCCTGCTTCCACCCCGGCGGTCTCGGCACGGGCCGAGGCCAGTGCGGCGTTGTTCTCGAGGGCATCCCGGGTGATGGTCAGCAGGTCGGCCGCCTGGACCGGCCCGGCCATCAGGGCCGCCACCAGCAACGACAGGAGGGAGCGAGAGCCCACCTCCCCCGGACGATACGGCTTCATCGGCAAGTTCCTTCTGCGAATGTGACGATACATACATTGTCGCATGTTTGCGGTCTCGATCCATGGCCCATCATGCAACGATCAAGAAAACAGTCGGCCATCTCGGCAGACACCCCCGAATTGGCTACGCTGCATAGCAGCATAGTCTCGACCGAGGACGACCGCGCATGGACGAGCTCGACTGGGTGCGGGTCAGGGAGCTGGAGGTGGCGGTACGCATCTGGCACCCCGACGCCCCCCGCACTCTCGTGGCCTGGCATGGCCTGGCCCGCCACGGCGGCGATTTCGCCGCCTTCGCCCGAACCCTGGGGCCCGACTGGCGGGTGCTGGCCCCGGACACCCCGGGACGCGGCCTGTCCAGTTGGTCGCTCTACCCCGAGCACGACTACCTCTACGCCCATTACATGACCATAGCAGCCACGGTGCTCGATCACTTCGGCCTCGAGCGGGTCCCCTGGGTCGGCACCTCCATGGGGGGCCTGCTGCGCGTGCGGCTCGCCGCCGATCCCATCACCGCCGACCGCATCGATCGCCTGGTGCTCAACGACGTCGGCCCCGAGCTGGATCCGGACGGCCTCGCCGACCTGGCCGGCTACTTCGGGGTGCCCCATCGATTCTCGCGGTTCAGCGAGCTGGCCGCCGAACTGCGCCGCCACTATGCCGGATTCGGCATCGAGGACCAGGCGGCCTGGCGCCGCCTGGCCCTGGAGAGCGCGCGGCGGTTGCCTGACGGGAGCTGGACCTACCACTATGATCCCCGCATCGGCGAGCAATTCGTCCACGACACACCTCGTGACACCTGGGCGGACTGGCAGGCGATCCGCTGTCCGCTGATGGTGGTGCGCGGCGCCGACTCGCCGCTGCTGCGCGCCGAGACGATCGAGGCGATGCGTCGGGCCCAGCCCGAGCTGGTCAGCCTGGAGGCGCCGGGGTGCGGTCACGCCCCCATGCTCGACCGGCCCGAGCAGGTGTGGCCCATCGCCGACTTCCTCGGCCGCCCCCGCCACCGCCAGTTGCCGGGCACCGCCGAGGGAGCCCCGACCTGGTGGCAGCGCGGCCTGCGCTGGCTGAAGGGGGACGGCACGGGTTGAGCGGTTGCGCCGACCATCACCGCGCGCCTCCGATTCGGTGTGCTGGCCGCCCGTCCGGCGATCTCCCCGACACGACCGCTTGCCAGGGTCATACTATGTAGGCAGGCGTGCCGACCCCGTCGGCCACCATGACTCGCGCGAGATGCTCTCCCCATGAGCGATCCTGGCCACATCGATCAGCGGAACGGCCGCCTGTCCCAGGCTCGCGACTGGACCCTGGTGCACTACGCGACCCTGAAGCGCCAGGTCGAGCGCCTGGCGCTGGCCCGCGAGCCCTCTCCCGAAGGGATCGACCTCGCTCGGCTCGACGCCCTGGATACCGCCGGTGCCGTACTGCTGATGGAGCTGGTCGGCGCCGGGCCGCTCGCCGCGATCGACGACTGGGCGCCCGAGCTGCCGGCGACGCGCCGTGCCCTCCTGCGCACCCTGGGCGAGGCCATGGCCGACAACCAGCCGCCCGTTGTGCGCCCCGTCCGACCGCTGAGGGATGGCCTGGCCCGGACCGGCCAGCTCGTCGAGGGGCTCTGGCAGCAGCAGCGCCAGCTGCTCGGCTTCATCGGCCAGGTGCTCGTCACCCTCGCCGCCACCGCCTGGCGGCCGGCTCGCTGGCGCCTGACCTCGATGGTGGCCCAGGTGCACCAGACGGGACTCAACGCCCTGCCCATCGTCGCCCTGCTGACCTTCCTGGTGGGCGTCGTGGTGGCCTTTCTCGGTGCCACGGTGCTGCGGGATTTCGGCGCCACCATCTACACCGTCCACCTGGTCGCCTTCGCCTTCCTGCGCGAGTTCGGGGTGCTGCTGGCCGCGATCCTGCTCGCCGGTCGCACCGCCAGCGCCTTCACGGCCCAGCTCGGCGCCATGAAGGCCAACGAGGAACTCGACGCCGTGCGCACCCTCGGGCTCGACCCCGTCGAGCTGCTGGTGCTGCCGCGGGTGCTGGCGATGATGCTGGCCCTGCCGATCCTCACCTTCGTGGGCATGCTCAGCGGCATCCTCGGCGGCGCCCTGGTCTGCCTGCTCGCCCTGGATATCTCCCTCACCCAGTTCCTGGCCATCCTGCAGCGCGATATCCCCCTCGACCACTTCCTGGTGGGACTCGCCAAGGCACCGCCGTTCGCCTTCCTGGTCGCGGTGATCGGCTGCCTGGAGGGCTTCAAGGTCAGCGGCAGCGCCCAGTCCGTGGGCGAGCACACCACCTCCAGCGTGGTGCAGTCGATCTTCGTGGTGATCCTGCTGGATGCGGTGGCGGCGCTTTTCTTCATGGAGATGGGCTGGTGAATGCAACACGAGAACCGCTGATCCGGATCCGCGGGCTGACCAACCGCTTCGGCGAGCATCGCGTCCACGAGGACCTCGATCTCGATCTCTATCCGGGCGAGATCCTCGGCGTGGTCGGCGGCTCGGGCACCGGCAAGTCCGTCCTGCTGCGCAGCATCGTCGGCCTGAAGCGCCCCAGCACCGGGGGCATCGAGGTCTTCGGCCAGGACCTCCGGCGCCTCCCCGCGCCGGCGCGCTCCCGGGTGGAGCGCCGCTTCGGGGTGCTCTTCCAGCGCGGCGCGCTGTTCACCTCGCTGACGGTGCAGGAGAACGTCGCCCTGCCGCTGATCGAGCACCTCGGGCTCCCCCGCCCCGACGCCGAGACACTGGCCCGGGCCAAGCTGGCCCTCGCCGGCCTGCCCGGGAAGGCCGCGATCCAGTACCCCGCCGAGCTGTCCGGTGGCATGATCAAGCGAGCCGCCCTGGCCCGCGCCCTGGCCCTGGACCCGGAGGTGCTGTTCCTGGACGAACCGACCGCCGGCCTGGACCCGATCGCCGCGGCGGCCTTCGACCGCCTGATCCTGACCCTGCGCGACGCCCTCGGCCTGAGCGTCTTCCTGGTCACCCACGACCTGGACACCCTCCATACCGCCTGCGACCGGGTGGCGGTGCTGTCGCGAGGCCGGGTCCTGGTCGCCGATCGCCTCGACGTCGTCGCGGCCACCGACGATGACTGGATCCAGGCCTATTTCCATGGCCCCCGCGGCCGCGCCGCCCGGCGGGCGGCCCACCCGGTGGAGGAGCCCTGACGATGGAACCCCGCGCCCACCATGTGCTGATCGGGCTGTTCACGGTGATCACCCTGGGCAGCGCGCTGCTCTTCGCCCTCTGGCTCGGCAAGTCCAGCGTCGACCGCGACTATGCCTGGTACGAGATTCGCTTCAATCGCGCCGTCAGCGGGCTCTCCGAGGGCAATGCGGTGCAGTACAGCGGCATCGAGGTCGGGGACGTGGTCCGGCTGCGCCTCGATCCCCGGGATCCGCGGCAGGTGCGGGCCCTGATCCGCGTCTACGGCGACGTCCCGATCAAGCAGGACACCCGGGCCAGCCTGGCGCTGGCCAACATCACCGGTACCATGAACGTCCAGCTCTCCGGCGGCACCCCCCAGAGCCCCCGCCTGCAGGGCGATCGCGACGACCCGCCGCTGATCCAGGCCGAGCCCTCGCCGCTGAGCTCGCTGCTCGCCAACAGCGAGGAGCTGTTCGCCCGGGTCAGCCGGCTGCTGGTCAACGCCAACCGGCTGCTCTCCGAGGAGAACGCCGCGCGCCTGACGCGCACCCTGGGCAACCTGGAGCGCCTCTCGCAGTCGCTGGTCGACCAGCGCGCTACCCTCGGCGAGACCCTGGTGCGCGTCGGGCGAGCCGGCGAGCGGCTGGAGGCGTCCCTCGAGAGCGTCCGCCGCCTGGGCGAGCGCGCCGAGGGGCTGCTGGACGGGGAGGCTCGCGCGACCCTGCAGAGCGCCCGACGCGCCATGCAGTCGCTGGAAGCCGCTACCGCCCGGCTGGATCGCCTGACCGCCCGACACGAGGGGGCCCTGGGCCGGGGCCTGCAGGGCGTGGGCGAGCTCGACCCGGCCCTGCGCGAACTGCACGCCACGCTTCGCGCCCTGAACCGGCTGGTGCGACGCCTCGAGTACGATCCGGCCGGGATCCTGCGGGGCCGTGACGACATCCGGGAGTTCAGGCCATGAGCCGGCGTCTCGGGCCTCGATTCATCCTGGCAACACCGGCCCTGCTGATGGCCGTGATGCTGACGGGCTGCGGCCTGTTGCCCGAGCGCGAGCCGGTGCGCCTCTTCGCGCTGCCCGTGCCCTCCCTGTCGGCGTCCGCCGAAACCGCCGGCGACCTGACCCTGCGGGTCGATACGCCGAGCGCCGGGGCCCCGCTGGATGGGCCCCGCCTGCTGGTCATGCCCTCCCCCGGGGAGTTCCAGGCCTATGCCGGGGCCCGCTGGCGTGACGATGCGCCGCGGTTGCTGCGCGACCACCTGGTCGAGGCCTTCCGCCTCGACGGGCGCCTGGCCGCCGTGGTGGACGATGCCAGCCGGGCGCGCGCCGACGCCACCCTGGCGAGCCACCTGGGGGCGTTCCACAGCCGCTACCGCGGGGGGAACCCCGAGGTGGTGCTGCGTCTGGATGTCCAGCTGCTCGACGAGGCCAGCCGCGAGGTGCTGGCCAGCCACCGTGTCGAGGCGGTGGTACCCAGCGATGACGACGGCCTCGATGCGGTGGTCGAGGCCTTCGGTCACGCCGCGGACCGGCTGGCCGCCGAACTGGTCGACTGGACGCTGTCGCGGATGGCGGCGACGCGGTGATCAGGCGCCTTCCAGTCGCGCTACCGTCCGCTCGACGGCACCACGATAGCTCCCACCGAACAGCAACAGGTGGTTGAGCAGCGGGTAGAGCTGGAAGAGCGCCTCGCGCCGCGGCCAGTCATCCGGCCGCCGACCGTCCCAGTAGGCCTCGAGGAAGGCCGGCGACGGTGCCCCGAAGAGCGTCAGCATCGCCAGGTCCACCTCCGGGTAATGCCGGTAGACGGCGGGGTCGATCAGCGCCGGGCCCCGCGGCGTATGGAGCACGTTACCCGACCAGAGGTCGCCATGGACCAGGCAGGCCGGCGCGTCCGGCAGCCAGGTCTCGAGGTCATGAGCCACGTCCTCCAAGCGCTCGCGCAGGCGGTGATCCAGCAGCCCCTTGGCGTGGCAGGCCCGGGCCAGCGGCAGCAGCCGACGCTCGCGCTGGAAGGCCCGGCCGTCGGCCAGCGGCCCGTTGGGCTGGGGCGTGGCGCCGCAGGCGTTGTCCCGGGGCCAGCCATGCGGCTCGCCGGTCGGCGCATGCAGCTCGGCCAGGCCCTCCGCCAGGGCAACCTCCGAGGCCGGCGTGGGCGGCGTCGTCTCCAGGGCCTCCATCACCAGCCAGCCGCGGTCCTGCCCCCAGACCTCGGGCACCACCAGGCGGGTCCCCGCCTCGTCCAGCGCGCGCAGCCCTTCCGCCTCGCCGGCCAGTCGGGCAGGAGCGTCGCGCTTGACCACCGCCTCGCCGCGATCGGTGGCCAGGCGGTAGACCGCGGCGATGCCGCCGCCGGACAGCGCCGTCGGCTCCCCGAGCGGGCGGATGCCGCAACGTCGCAACAGCGCATCGAGTTCGTCCGGCATGATGCTCTCTCCCTCCTTCATCGGGATGGAGACTCGCCGCTGCGCCGCCGCTTGTCAAAGACACAAAAAGGCCGCCCCGGGAGGGGCGGCAAGGACGGGGTTGCACGAGACAACCGCGTGGGGGGATGGACAGGTGTCACTCGGGCATCAGGACGCTGTCGATGACGTGGATGACACCGTTGCTGGCCTCGATGTCGGCCTGGATGACGGTGGCGTCGTCGATCATCACCTGGCCGTCCATGGTGGTGATGGTCAGGTCCTGGCCCTGGACGGTGGTGGCACTGTCGGCGGCCATGGCGTCCTCGGCCATGATCTTGCCGGGCACCACGTGGTAGGTCAGCACGGCGCGCAGGGTGTCCTGGTTCTCGGGCATGAGCAGATCCTCCACGGTGCCCTCGGGCAGGGCGGCGAAGGCCTCGTCGGTGGGCGCGAACACGGTGAAGGGACCCTCGCCCTTGAGGGTTTCCACCAGGTCGGCGGCCTGCACGGCGGCGACCAGGGTCTCGAACTGGCCGGCTTCCACGGCGGTATCGACGATGTCGGCTTTCATGCCGTGCTGGTCGGCCTGCACGGCGCCTGCCAGCGTAAGGCCCACCAGGCCGGTACCGATCCACTTGGGTGCTGCGGTGATGAAGGCATTCATGGTGATTCGCTCCTCTGGGGAAACGCGAGCGGGTGGCGCTCGACCTAGCGGAGAGGCGCCGCCGCCTCTGCCTGTACAGACAATAGGCTCTGTACAGCTATTGGACAAGTATTTTTTTCTCGGCCCGGCCCTCGAGACGGCTGACGCCGGCCAAGGTCCTGTGGCACAACGGGATCTCGACACCAGCGGAGAGGAAAGGCCCATGTACAAGCTTGCTTTCTTCGTCCCCGTGGAGGACGCCGAGGCCGTCAAGGAGGCCGTCTTCGCCACGGGCGCGGGACGGATCGGCGACTACGAGGCCTGCTGCTTCCAGACGCCGGGCACCGGCCAGTTCCGCCCCCTGGCGGGTGCCGACCCGCATATCGGGCGGGTCGGCGACCTGGAGCGGGTCGAGGAGCTCAAGGTGGAGCTGGTCTGCGAGGATGGCCTGATCCAGCAGGCGCTGGCGGCACTGAAGGAGGCCCACCCCTACGAGGAGCCTGCCTACGACGTCTGGCGGCTGGCGGACCTGTAACGGACGACGCCACGGGCCTTGGGCCCGTGGCGTCGAGTCGAATGGCGTACCCGGTGAGCCCCCTGCCCGGAGCTCCGGGTACGCCGGGGGACGAGCAGATTCATGTCATGAGCGAAGAGAGGTTGGCCGTCGCCGAAGCGCAGCAACCGGAGTTGACACCCCAGTCAATGAGGCTTGCGATCATCGCCGGCGGCCAAGATATCGAGCGCAGTAATGAATCCGTGTGTGCCCTAGATGAAGCCCAGCAGGCGCGGCAGGAACAGCGACAGCTCGGGCACGAAGGTGGTGATCAGCATCACCGGGATGCCCACGAAGGCGATCAGCCGCAGGGCCGGCGAGAAGGTCTTGTGGATCGACACTCGACCGATCCGGCAGGCCATGTAGAGGATCGGCGCCACCGGCGGGCTGTTCGCGCCGATCACCACCGAGCAGGCGACGATGGCGCCGAAGTGCACCGGATGGACGCCGGTATCGACCATCAAGGGCAGGAACAGCGGCGCCACCACCACCGTCACCGAGACGTCGTCGAGGATGGCCCCGGCCAGCACCAGGAAGAGGTTCACCGCGATCAGGATCAGCAGCGGGTTCTGGATCAGGGTGGTGATCAGCTCGGTGAGGTCCTGGGGCACCCGCTCGAAGGCCAGGATGCGGCCGATCATGAAGGAGAACAGCAGGATCAGGATGATCGAGCCGGTGGTCTCCGAGGCGGCGATCACGCTGCGCGTGAAGTGCCGGAAGGACTGGTCGCGGTAGACCAGAAAGCCGATGACGATGGCCGCGAAGGCCGCCACCGCCGCCGCCTCGGTAGGGGTGAAGACCCCGCCGTAGATGCCGCCGAGGATGATGAAGGGCAGGCTCAGCGCCGGCAGCGCCCGCCAGGTCGCCCGGGCCTTGGACGGAGCCTGGCCGGCCGGATGCGTCGCACCGGCCACCTCCTGGAAGAGCCGGCCGGCGGCCAGTCGGTTGGCCAGGATCAGCCCCAGGATCAGCAGCAGCGCCGGCCCCACCGTGGCCGCGAACAGCGCCGCCACCGACTGGCGGGTCACCACCGCGAAGAGGATCATGGTGATCGACGGCGGGATCAGGATGCCCAGCAGCGAGGAGATGCCGAGCAGCGCCGAGGAATAGCCGCGGGGATAGCCGCGCTGCTCCAGCGGACCGATCATGATGGTGCCGATGGAGGCCACCGCCGCGGTGGCGGTGCCGGCGATGGCGCCAAACACGCCGGAGGCCAGCACCATGGAGGCGCCCATGCCCCCGCGCCGCTTGCCGACCAGGGTCTCGATGAAGGTCACCAGGCGGCTGGCGATGCCGCCGCTCTGCATCAGGTAGCCGGTGAGCACGAACAACGGCAGGGCGATCAGGATCACCGAGTCCACCGAGCGGAAGCCCTGCATCATCAGGGTATCGAGGTTGGCGTCATAGGCCATGGCCAGGTAGGCCAGCACGCCGGCGAAGGACCAGGCGATGGGCACGCCCAGCCCCATGAGCACCAGCAGCAACAGGATCGCGAACAAGCCTTCCATCAGGATTCCTCCCCGCTCAGGGTGTAGCGGGCGCCGCGCAGGTCGGCGATCCCCTGCCAGATGTCCCGCAGCGCGTAGCAGAAGCAGCCGACGCTGGCGACCATGATGGCCGCCTGGGAGACCCACAGCGGGATCGATAGCTCCGGGGTGTGCTGGGGACGCTGCACGCCCCAAGCCAGCATGCGCTGGGCCCAGTAGACGAAGCAGGCGCTGATCACGGCGACGATCACCGCCACCAGCGTCCGGTGCAGCGCCTTGACCCGGGCGTCGCGCAGCTGCAGCTCGAGGAAGTCCACCACCAGGTGCTCCCGGCGTCGGCTGGCGATCAGCGCCCCGGTCATGTAGAGCCACATGCCGGCGAGCATGACCAGCTCGAGAGTGCCGACCAGCGACCAGCCGAAGACGTAGCGGGCCAGGATCAGGAAGAGCATCAGCCCCACGACGAGCAGGCTCGCCACGAAGGCGATGGCGTTGAGCAGCCAGCCGACCTTCTCGTCCAGGGCCTTGAGGAAGGGTTGCATGGGTGGGCCCTCGCAACGGGGGCGCCGGCCCGGGAAGCGGGCCGGCGCCGGGGTTCAGGGGTGCAGCGTCACAGCGGGGTGGCGTTGGCGCGGATGGTGTCCATGATCTCGCTGCCCAGCTCCTCCTCCATGAGCGGCCAGACCTGCTCGCGGGCGCGGCGGGCGAAGTCGTGGAGGGTCTCCTCGGGCAGGGCGAAGTACTCCATGCCGTCTTCCTGGGCCTTGGCGATGTAGTGCTCGTCACGCTCGCGGGCGTCGACGAACTGCTGCTCCATGACCGCCTGGGCCGCCTCGCTGACCACCTGCTGGTGTTCCTCGCTCAGCCGCTCGTAGCTGTCCATGTTCATGGTCAGGATGCCGGTCATGAAGAAGTGCTTGGTGTGGACGTAGTAGTCGAGGGTGTCGCGGAAATACTCGTAGGGCCAGTAGATGACGTTGCCCGCCTCGCCGTCGACCACGCCGGTCTGCAGGGCGGTGTAGACCTCGCCCCAGTCGATGGCAGCGGTCTGGTAGCCCAGGGCCTGCATGGTCTGCGGCGCCGGGAAGACGGTCATGGTGCGCACGGCCAGCCCCTCGGCGTCCTCGACGTTGAGGGCGTACTGACCCCGGGAGGCCACCCCGTTGAAGCCTTCCGGCCAGGGGCCGAAGAACTTCAGCCCGATGTCGGCGAAGATGTCGCCGAGCAGCTCGTTGACCCAGCCACCCGGGCTGTAGGCCTCGATGGCCTCGTCCCAGGACAGCGTCATGTAGGGGGTGTAGATGACCCCGATGCGCTTGTCGTAGGACGTCATCGGCCAGCTGAGCATCATGTCGATGCCGCCGGCTACCAGCAGGTCGAAGACCTCCTGCTGCCCGCCCAGTTCGTTCTGGTAGTAGACCTCGACCTCGAGCTCGCCATTCGACTTCTCCTCGATCAGCCGGCTCCATTCATCGAGGGTATCGCCGGCCGGAGAGCCCTGGGTGCCCGAGTCGGTGGCCAGGCGCAGGGTGGTGGCGGCCTGGGCGGCACCCGCGCCGAACAGCAAGGCCCCGGTGGCGAGGGCGGCGACGGAGGTACGGACGAGAGTCTTCTTGTAGTGGGACATGATGGACGCTCTGCGGGATGGCTGGGTTGGAGCAGTCCTTTTATCGGTGCCTCCCGGGCGGGTCAATGGACCAGGGTTACAAGCCGTAACAGTGGATATTTTTTAATTCTGCAATCTATCTAGCAAATTCCACTAGACAATAATACCCAAGACAGCACTCATCACCAGGATGTGACTGGAATACCACAACCCATCACCTCCCCCCCTTCGCCAGCATGTCGCAAGTGCAGCATCCTCGCGTCGTTTTCAGATAGCGCGAAGCCGGCAAGCCCCCGGGTACCGGGGTCCCGCCCCATGTCGCAGGTGCAGCAACGCAGGCCGCAACGGGAAAGGCAAAGGCTGACGGAGGGGTCAGGCGGAGCCGAAGTAACGCTCGCGATCCTCCGGCGTGATGTCGCTGACGTGCAGGGGATAGTCGCCGCCGGGACGATCGGCGAAGAAGTGGCGCAGGGTACGCTCGATGGTGGGGAAGGCCAGCTCGTCCCAGGGAATCTCGTGCTCCTCGAAGAGCGCCACCTCCAGGCTCTCCGGGCCGGCCTCAAAGCCGCCCTCCAGGTCGGCGAGGAAGATCATGTAGACCTGGTCGATGTGCGGCAGGTTGATCAGGGTGTAGAGGCCGTGCAGGCGCACCTCGGCACCGGCCTCCTCGCGGGTCTCCCGGGCGGCCGCCTCCAGGGTGGTCTCGGCGTTCTCCATGAAGCCCGCCGGCAGGGTCCAGTAGCCCTTGCGCGGCGAGATGGCGCGGCGGCACAGCAGGATGCGGGAGCCGGATACCGGCAGGGTGCCGGCGACGATGCGCGGATTCTGGTAGTGGATGGTGCCGCAGGCCTCGCAGAGGAAGCGCGGCCGATCGTCGCCCTCGGGAATCGCGAAGCGGACCGGCTGACCACAATGGCTGCAGAAGTTCATGGCGCTCCCTGGCAGGCTGGGGAAGGGGTCGGGTCCGGGCTTGACGCCGCTCATGGCGACTGGGTAAAAGGGTTCAAACCCGACGGAATCACCATGTTAGAGAATCTTCGCGAGCGCCTGCAAGCGCATGCTCCGCGGCGCCTGCGGCTCGACCTGCCGCAGGCCGCGGTGCTCCTGCCCCTGGTGGCACGCCCCGTGCCGACGCTGCTGTTCACCCGCCGCGCCACCCATCTCTCCACCCACGGCGGCCAGGTGGCCTTCCCCGGCGGCAAGCGGGAGGATCAGGATCCCGACCTGCTGGCCACGGCCCTGCGCGAGTCCGAGGAGGAGATCGGCCTGCCCCCCGCCCGGGTGGAGGTCCTCGGCCGACTGTCGGACGTGATCTCCCTGCACGGCCTGAAGGTCACGCCCTACGTGGGCCTGATTCCCCCGGGGCTGCCGCTGGTCCCGGACCGGCGCGAGCTGGACGCCATCTTCGAGGTGCCGCTGGCGGACTTCCTGGCCGACCGCCGCACCCACACCGACGTGATCCGCGTCGAGGGCCGCGACTACTATGTGCCGAGCTACCGGCATGACGGTCACGTCATCTGGGGGCTGTCGTCGATGATGCTGGTGGAGCTGCTGGCGGAGGGCTTCGGCATGCCCATCAGCTTGTTCCGGCGGCCCGAGGGCGAACTCCACTTCCACCCCGAACGCTCAAGGTACGTCGAATGAACGCTTCCCTGCTGCCCGAGGCCCGCCTGGCCGAGCTGGTCGATGCCCTGGTGGAGCAGGGCTGGTACCTGGGCGAGGGCTTCCTGCCCGAATCGCTCCACGCCCCGCTGCTCGCCGAGCTCGAGGAGATGGCCGAACGCCGGGCCCTGGAGGCGGCGGGCATCGGCCGCGGCACCGAGCGCCACCTGCGTCGCGACATCCGCGGCGACGCCATCCGCTGGCTGGACCGGGAGAGCCTGGCCCAGCGACGCTACCTGGAGGCCATGGGCGATCTGCAGCAGACCCTGAACCAGGCGCTGTTCCTGGGCCTGTTCGAGTACGAGGCGCATTTCGCCCAATACCCCGCCGGCGCCTTCTATCGCCGCCACCTGGACAGCTTCCGGGGCCGCGCCAATCGGGTCATCTCCACCGTGGGCTACCTCAACCCCGACTGGCCCGAGGACGGCGGCGGCGAGATGGTGATCTTCGCCCCCGACGATGCCGACCGCGAGGTCGCCCGGGTGCGCCCCGAAGCCGGCACCTTCGTCTGCTTCCTCTCCGACCGGGTGCCCCACGAGGTGTTGCCGACCCGTCGTCCCCGGGCCAGCATCGCCGGCTGGTTCCGGCGCAACGCCTCGCTGGGCGGCTTGGTGGATCCGGCCCACTGATGGCGGACGCACGGACGCGCCTGGCGGCGCTGGAGGCGGAGACCGCCGAACTCCGGGCTCGCTGCGAGCGGCTGGCCGAGGAGCGGGATCACTATCGCTGGCTGACCGAGCGCACCACCGACCTGATCTCCCGTCACGCCCGGGACGGCACCTTCCTCTATGCGTCGCCGGCCGCCCGGGAGCTGATCGGCTACGCACCGGCCGAGCTGATCGGGGTCTCGGCCTACGACCTCTTCCACCCGGACGACCTCGCCGACCTGCTCAACAAGTCGCCGCGCGTCTACCACCGGGACGGCTTCTACCAGCACACCTACCGCTTCCGGGCCCGGGACGGCCACTACGTCTGGTTCGAGACCACCAGCCGCACCCGACGCGATCCCGCCACCGGCGAGCTGATCGACATCCTCTGCGTCTCCCGGGACGTGACCCGGCGGATCCAGGCCGAGGCCAACCGCGAGCGACTGGCCCGAGTCGTGGCCTCCACCACCGACTACGTGCTCTTCGCCGACGCCGCCGGCCGCGTCTTCTACCTCAACGAGGCGGCCCGCCGGGGACTGGCCCTCCCCCCGGCCGACGTCGGCCTGGCCGACGCCTACACCGAGGCGTCGCTGGCCATCCTGAACGACGAGATCGGGCCCGCCGTGACCCGCGACGGCAGCTGGAGCGGCGAGCTCGCCATGCGCGGCCCCGAGGGCCCGATTCCGGTGCTCTGCGTGGCCCTGGCCGATGAGGCGCCCGGCGGCGAACCCGGCCGGCTATCCCTGCTCAACCGCGACATCGGCCTGCGCAAGGCCGCCGAGGCCCAGGCCCGGCGCCACCAGGAACAGATCGCCCACGCCAACCGGCTGGCCACCACCGGCGAGCTGGCCTCCAACATCGCCCACGAGCTCAACCAGCCCCTCGGCGCCATCGCCAACTACGCCAGCGGCGCCCTGATGCGGCTCGAGGCGGCCCCGGAGGCACCGGCACGCGACCTGGCCCTGCCGCTGACCCGCATCAACGAGCAGGTGGCGGGGCTGGCCGAACGACTGCGCCACATCCGTGCCTATGTGCGACGGGGCCAGACCCGCTGCCGTCCCCTGGCCTTCGCGACGGCGGTGGACGGCGCCCTGCGACTGTGCGACTGGCAGTTCCGGCAGGCCGGGGTGGCCCTGGAGCCGGCCCTGCCCGACGACTTGCCGCGGGTGCAGGCCGATCCCATCGCCCTGGAGCAGGTCCTGGTCAACCTGCTGCTCAACGCCCTGGAGGCGAGCCGCGACCATCCCGGCGCCGATCGCGTCCGTGTCTGCGCGGAGCGAATCACGCCACGGGAACTGGTGTTCCGGGTCCAGGACCGGGGACCGGGGATCTCCGAGGCGATGAAGCCCGACCTCTTCACCCCCTTCTACACGTCCAAGCCCGAGGGCCTGGGCATGGGGCTGGCCATCGCGCACTCGCTGATGGAGGCCATGGGCGGCCGCCTGAGCCTGGAGGATGCCGGCTCCGGCGCCTGCTTCGCCGGCACCCTGCGCCTCGCCGACTGACCGCGCCTCAGGGCATGGCCACGTAACGGCCGGGGGCCTCCCCCAGGGGCGGGTAGCGTTCGCCGCCCATCGGCGGGGGCGCCACCTCCCCGGAGGAACGTTCGGTCAGCCAGTCGTGCCAGGCCGGCCACCAGGAGCCCTCGTGGGTCGTCGCCGTCTGTTGCCAGCGATCCGGGTCGAGATAGTGATCGCTGGCCTTCAGGGTATGCTGCCGGTAGTGCCGTCCCGGGTGGCCGGGTTCGCTGATGATGCCGGCGTTGTGGCCGCCATTGGTCAGCAGGAAGGTCACCTCGTCGGCATCGGCGAGCAGGTGGATCTTGTACACCGAGCGCCAGGGCGCCACGTGATCGCCGGTGGTGGCCACGGCGCAGATCGGCACCCGGATGTCGCTGATCGCCACCGGGTGGCCGCCCACCACATAGCGGCCACTGGCCAGGTCGTTGTCGAGGAACAGCCGACGCAGGTACTCCGAATGCATGCGATAGGGCAGGCGGGTGAGATCGGCGTTCCAGGCCATCAGGGCGTTCATCGACTGGCGCCGGCCGAGCAGGTACTCGTGCACCACCCGCGACCAGATCAGGTCGTTGGAACGCAGGATCTGGAAGGCGCCGGCCATCTGGTAGCCGTCCAGGTAGCCCTGGTCCCACATCATGCTCTCCAGGTAGGCGACCTGACTTTCGCCGATGAACAGCATCAGCTCCCCGGCCTCGGTGAAGTCCACCTGGGTGGCCAGGGTGGTGAGGCTGGCGAGGCGGTCGTCGCCGTCCCGGGCCATGGCCGCCGCGGCGATCGACATCAGGGTCCCGCCCAGGCAGTAGCCCACGCCGTGCACCCGCCCGCAGCCGGTGATCTCGCCGATCACGTCGAGGGCGGCCATGGGCCCCAGCCGGCGGTAGTCCGCCATGCCCAGGTCGCGGTCCTCCGAGTCCGGGTTGCGCCAGGAGATCATGAAGACCGTGTGACCCTGCGCGACCAGGTACTCGACCAGGGAGGCGCCGGGCTGCAGGTCGAGGACGTAGTACTTCATGATCCAGGCCGGCACGATCAGCACCGGCTCGGCCTGGACCCGTCGGGTGGCGGGAGCGTACTGGATCAGCTCCATCAGGTGATTGCGGTACACCACCTTGCCCGGGGTGGTGGCGAGCTCGCGTCCCACGCGGAAGCCCTCCGCCCCTACCGGGGGCTTGCCGGACATCGCCCGCTCCCAATCCTCGACCAGGTTATGCCAGCCCTGAACCAGGTTCTGGCCACCGGTGGCCAGGGTCACGGCGGCGACTTCCGGGTTCGTCCACGGCAGGTTGGACGGGGACCAGCGATCCAGCCACTGGCGCACCACGAAGTTGATCGCCTGCTCTCTCGGCGCCGGCAGGCCGGGGACCTCGGTGGTGGCGTTGTGCCACCACTGCTGCGTCAGCAGGAACGACTGGTACATCAGGTTGTAGGGCCACTGCTGCCAGGCGGCACTGCGGAAGCGGCGATCCTGCACCATGGGTTCGATGCAGGGTTCGCAGGCGGGATCGGTGGCCAGGCGCTGCACGTAGCGGGCCATCCGCGCGGTCTTGCGGGCGGCCTTCTCGCCGAGCTCGAGCTGCTTGCCCGGCGCCAGCGCCAGATGCATCAGCCACTCGCCATAGAGGCTGGCGAGTCCCGCCGGCGAGATGCCTGCGGTCCAGCGCGCCAGGCTGGCATTGAAGGCACGATCCAGCGTCTCGGCCGCCCGGGCGCCGGGTTCGGGGCGCTCCGTCCCGGTCGGCTCGCCCGCACCGGCGTCGCCCGTCTCGTGGGGGAACTGCCGCATCGTCTCTCCTCCCTGTCGCCTCGGCGGTCGCCGCTCGCGGCCGCCTCCCACAGGCTAGCAGCCTGTCGGACTTAACGCTGATCTACTGCGAATCCCGGTCTTTCGGCCAACTTGATACGAAATCCGTGATTCTCGTGATGATCGGTCAAACCCGACAGGCTGCTACGGCTCGCCGCCGGAGCACGTGGTCGAGGAGGCCCCCAGGCGGTACACTGCGCCTGCATCCCGCTAGCCATCGCCGGAGCCTCCGTGTGACCGAGTCCCCTCGAGCGCCTGCCCGCATCGCCGTCGTCGACGACAACGCGGCCCTGCGCGAATCCCTGTCCTGGCTGCTCGAATCCGTGGGCCTGACCCCCCTGCCCTACCCCGACGGCGAGGCCTTCCTGGATGCCGGGCCCGAGGCCCACGACCTGGTGTTGCTCGACGTGCGGATGCCCGGCCTCTCCGGCCTGCAGGTTCAGCAGCGCCTGGTCGAGCGCGGGGATACCTCGCCGGTCATCTTCATGACCGGCCACGGGGACGTGCCCATGGCGGTCACCGCCCTCAAGGCCGGGGCCTTCGACTTCGTCGAGAAACCCTTCAACCATCAGCAGCTCATCGACCTGGTCCAGCAAGCGCTGGCCGAGCACGGTCGTCGCCGCCGGGAGCGCGAGCGTCTCGACGCCCTTCGCGAGCGGTTCGATGCCCTGAGGCCCAAAGAACGCGAGATCCTGGTGCTGGTCGCCGAGGGCCTGACCAGCCGGGCGATCGCCGATCGGCTGGACATCAGCGCCAAGACGGTGGAGATCTACCGGCTGCGCGCCATGAAGGCACTGGGGGCCGCCAACCTGGCGGAACTGGTGCGCATGGTCACCGCCCTCGGGCTGGTGCCGCCCCTGCCGGACGCCTGAGCCCTACCCCTGCTCGATGCGCGGGTCCCCCGGGAGGTAATGACCGGTGGCCAGCCGATAGGCTTCGGAGGTGCGCCGCCCCGGCACGCCGTCGACGGCGACGAACAGGCTCGGGAAGCTGTTCAGCCAGCGCTGCAGGGCCTCCACCCGGGCCACGGTCTCGGCCTTCGTGGAACGACGCATGGCATAGCGCGGCACCAGAGGCTTGAGGGGGCCCCGCGCCGGGCGCTCGGGGAAGGCCACCTCGCCGAGCTCGGCCAGGCGGCGCAGGATCACCGCCGCCCCGGCCTGACGGGAGACGGCGGTGTCGGACCAGCGGCCGTCGGCCACGTACTTCCCCCGGTCGTAGTGAGTCGAGAAACTCCACAGGTAGGGCGACAGCACCTCCGGGTGGAAGCGCCGATAGCCCCAGCCATTGTAGCGCTCGAGCTGATAGAGCAGCCCCGCGAGGCTCCAGTCGGGATGTCGATTGAGGCGCTTCATGGCCAACGCGTCCACAGCGCTGTCTTCCCAGGTGAAGGGAGGGGAGCCGCGTCGAGGACGACCGGCCGGGACATGCACGGTGCGCGCGGTGAGGGGATCGCCGTTGTGCAGGTGGCAGCCGAAGTCGCCTCCGGATTCCATCTGATGGACCAGCCCCACGAAGACCCAGGGCACGCCCTGACGCTCGCCGACCTGGCGGTAGCGTTCGCGGTGCTCCAGCAGCCGGTCGGCGGCCTGCTCCACGCTGCGGCTTCGCTCGGGGCGGATGTGGCAGGTCTCGAAGAGACGCTCGTATTCCTCGCGCAGGACCGGAGTCAGGTTGATGCTCATGGGCACTCCTCGGGCTCAGCCCTCCCTGAGAATGGTCAATCGTCGAGTCTCGTCCTCGGCGAACACGCGCCCCGCCATCAGGGCGGCGAACAGATGCCGAAAGACCACGCCGGGCTCGGCGGGGCTCAGGCCGACGTGGAAGTCGGCATGCTCCCGCCGGAGATCGTGGCGCCGCCCGACGTCGTCGCAATCCACGGCGATGACATGCCGCGGCACCCGGCCCATGTCGGCCGGGCCGCGATGTCCGAGCCGGCACGCGGCGACCTGGTGGACGCCACCGGAGGTGAGCCCCGGATCCTCGGCGGCGAAGTAGACGGTGACCTGGCGGGCGACATGACCGATATCCTCACCGATGCCGCCGGCCTCCAGTGCGGTGTCCTCGAGGTCGGCGGCGACCAGGAAGACATGCCGGAACAGCATCGGCACGCCCCGGGGCAGGTGATGGACCCGCCAGCGGTGGAGGCTCTCGGCGAGCACACGGGCGCCAAGGCCATGGGCGAGCAGACTCAGCGGCTTGGGGAGGTGCCCCCCGGCGCCCGTGCCGTCGTCGGCGAGGCGCCGGTACAGCAACCGCTGCAGGGCGCGAGCGAAGGCGAACCCGCTGAGATCCGCCGAGGCCCGATCGTCCCAGTCCTCGTGCACGACGCCGCGATCCCCGTCACAGGGCCAGATCCAGGGCACCACCCGCACCTCGTCCGGCTCCTGGGCCTCGCACAGCGCCTGCAGGGACTCGGCCAGCGGAAAGACGTCTTCGGGCAGCCGATGCCCGCCATGGACATAGAAGAGCACCTGGCGATGCTTCTCCTCGGCGACCCGGTCGAGGAAGCGTCGGCTGCCGAGTTCCTCGTAGACATCGCGGCCCAGGCGCTCGCAGAAGAACACCGAGTTGCCGGCGGCGTTGTCGGCGAGATCGAAATCGAAGTTCCGATGGATTCTCGTCTTGATGCTCTGGCGGGGACACCGGTTGGTGATGAAGAGCATGGGGCGCCACCTCGCTTGAGCCGGCTCGACCGATGCCCTTGAAGCTAGCACAGCCCGGCCGGGGAGCCATTACACTCCAGGTAACAGGCCCCTGACGGAGAACCGCCCATGATCCGCGACGACGACACGAAATTCCTGGAACATTGCCTGACCCTCGCCGAGGAGGCCCTGGTCGCCGGCGACGAACCCTTCGGCTCGATCCTGGTCTCGGCCGATGGCGAGGTCCTCTACGAGGACCGCAACCGCGTCGCCGCCGGCGACGCCACCCGGCATCCGGAATTCGCCATCGCCCGCTGGGCCGCCGAGCACCTGAGCCCGGAGGCGCGCGCCGCCGCCACCGTCTACACCTCCGGGGAGCACTGTCCGATGTGTGCCGCCGCCCATGGCTGGGTGGGACTGGGGCGCATCGTCTATGCCAGCTCGTCCGAACAGCTCGGCCGCTGGCTGGCCGAGTTGGGGGTCGAACCGCCGCCGGTGGCGCCGTTGCCGATCCAGCAGGTCGTGCCCGGCGCCCGGGTGGAAGGCCCCGTCGAGGGGCTCGACGAGCGCGTCCATGCGTTGCACAAGCGCCTGCACGGCGCCGAGAGTCGATGAGGGCCCGGGCAGGGGCCTACTCGCCTGTGCCGATCCCGGTGGCCCGCATGTAGTCGGCCAGGCGCCGCGCCTCGGGGTCGGGGGACTCGGCGAGGGCGGCATGGACACCGCGCTGATCCTCCGGGCGGCGATGCTGGCCCAGCTTGTGCTTGCCCTCGAGCGCGGTAAGCTCGATCCGGAACCCCACCACCGCCGCGAGCAGGCGGGTCTCGAAGTCCGGGGGCAGGCGCTCGCGATCCTCGAGCAAGGCAGGCTCGTGCACCGCCACCAGCTCACGCACCGCCTCGCGGGTGCCGGCCTCGTCCAGCCGCCTTGCCCGGCCTCGGGCATGCACCACGGCGTAGTTCCAGGTCGGCACCGCCGGCGCCCTGTCGTACCAGGAAGGCGAGACGTAGGCGTGCGGCCCCGCGAACACCACCAGCGCCTCGGCGCCCTCCAGGGCCTGCCAGTGGGGATTGGCCCGGGCGACGTGACCATAGAGCCGCCCCAGCTCGCCCTCCTCCCGGCGCAGCACGAAGGGCAGATGAGTGGCCTCGAGGTCCGGGGTCACCAGCACCCCGAAGGAATGGGCGTCGATGAAGGCCTGCACCTCGGCGAGGTCGGCCATGCGCAGATGATCGGGGATGTGCATCGTTCACGGTTCCTTGTGGGGCGTCCGGCATTCCATGCCGACCAGCGGCGGGTCATGCATGACTTCGACGAAGCCGTGGCGTCGATAGAACCGGATGGCCGGGCTGTCGGCGAAGACCCTGAGACGCAGCGCCCGTGCCCCCTTCTCCCGGGCCAGCGCCCCGGCCCGCTCGAGCGCCCGGCTCCCCAGGCCCTGGCCGCGCCGCCCGACCACCACCTGCAGGTCCTGCAGATAGCACCGGTCCTCGCCATGATGGAGCCGCAGGTAGCCGACCGGCTCTCCGGCGAGCCACAGCAGGAGGTTCTCTCCGGCGGCCCAGTGGGCGGCGAAGGCGGCCGGGTCCCAGGCGAGGCCATGCCGACGATAGTCCTGGCCCATGTTGGCCCGCACCAGTTCGGCGGCCCAGTCCCGGTCCAGGAGGCCGGCCGGCTCGAGCCGCAGGGACGCATCTTCACGGTAAGGGGTACCACCCAGGGGCTTAGCGGCGGGTGGCGGTCAGCCGGTCGCCGACGGCGAGGGTCGCCCCCTCGCCGTCCAGCAGGATGGCGTTCTGACCGAAGAAGGCGCCCCGCCAGCCCGGCTGGGTGTCCATCTCCACCAACGTCCTGAGGGGCTCCTTGGGCACCGGAGCGTCGCCAGTGCATTGATCCTGGGTGATGATCTTGCAGCGCTTGCAGGGCTTGCGCAGGCCCAGGCGGAGGCCAGTCTCGCCGGTCAGCGCGTCCCAGTCGACCTCGGCGAAGGGCTCGGCGCCGTCCACCACGAGGTTGGGGCGGAAGCGGGACATGGGCACGGCCTCCAGTCCCTTGGCGGCGAGTCGGTCGTTGAGCGCCGACAGCGAGGCCTCGCTGGCCACCAGGAAGGGATAGCCGTCGGGGAAGGCGGTATGGGCCCGCTCCCCGACCTGGAGATGATCGGTCTCGACCTCGCGGCGACGATCCCCCGGGAAACGCACCAGCCGCAGGCCGCCACCGCGATAGCGGCCCAGCACCTCGGTGAGCCAGCCCGCTGCCGCCTCGCCCTCGTCCAGGGCCTGGCAAACGTCCTTCCAGACGCGCACCGTGAGGCGCGGCCGGACGTCGCCGGCGAGGGGCACCTCCAGCGGGGCGGCCTGAGGGTGCTCAAGCACCAGGGCTTGCTCGGTGAGACGCACCGCCACCCGGGCCATGGCCGGCAGCTCGCGCTGGGTGACGAAACGCAAGTCGTCGTCGACGACCATCCAGTGGCGGTCGAAGGCCAGCCCGCGGGGGGTGAGGGCCGCCGCCTCGAGGGCAACGCCCTGCAGCGACTTGACCGGGTAGACGTTGAGCTGAGTGATGCGCATCCCTGCCTCCCTGGCGTTGGTGGATACCGCTACTCTATCAATCCCGGAACGCTTATGCCTCGGCGAGGGCGGCGGCCACCGCGGCCGCCGCATGCAGGGCCGTGGTGTCGTAGAGGGGGACCGGGGTATCGGCCTGCTCGACCAGCAGCGCGATCTCGGTGCAGCCGAGGATCACCGCCTCGGCGCCGCGCTCCTGCAGGGCGTCGATGATCGCGAGGAATTCGGTCCTGGATGCGGCCTCGATGCGCCCCTGGCAGAGCTCCTCGTAGATGACCCGGTGCACCACCTCCCGCTCGTCCGGCTCGGGCACCAGCACCTCGATACCGAAGCCTTCAGTGAGCCGTGTCTTGTAGAAGGCCTGCTCCATGGTGAAGCGCGTGCCCAGCAGGCCAACCCGGCGCATGCCGTCCTCGCGCAACCTCTCGGCGGTGGCATCGGCGATGTGCAACAGCGGGATGTCGATGGCCGCCTCGACCTGCGGTGCCACCCTGTGCATCGTGTTGGTGGCAATCAGCAGCAGGTCCGCCCCCGCCGCCTGCACGCGCCGGGCCGCCTCGGCGAGCCGCTCGCCCGCCTCGTCCCAGCGGTCCTCGCGCTGCAGCGCCTCGATCTCCGCGAAGTCGACGCTGACCATCGCCACTCGGGCCGAATGCAGCCCGTCCAGCGCCTCCTTCACGCCCTCGTTCAGGGCGCGGTAGTAGCTCTCCGTGGATTCCCAGCTCATGCCGCCGAGCAGGCCGATGGTCTTCATGGTCACCTCCGTGTGGTTATGCGTCCTTGCCGATGGCCTCACCTCTCGACGATGACACGCACCCGGCCTCGAGGGAACCGCCGGGCTCGCGTCAGCCGGTGCCCCCGGGCCGATAGGGCGAGCGCTGCGGCCGCACCGTCAGCTCGGTCACACAGGCCTGGGGCGAGAGAGCCAGCGCCATGGCCACCGTCTCGGCGATATCAGCCACCCGGATCATCTTCGCCGGATCCAGCCGGTCCGAGGCGGTGAGCCGGGAGTGGACGAAGCCGGGATGGATCAGGGTGACGCCGACCCCGCTCTCGCGTACCTCCTCGAACAGTGCCTTGGCGAAGCCCTCCAGGCCATGGCGCGCGGCGCAATGGGCGGCCATGCGCGCCACCCCCATCTTGGCGTACATGCCGCAGACGAACAGATAGGCGCCCTGGGTGGCCTGCAGCGAGGCCAGGGTGTGCGCCGCCAGTTGCATGGGCGCATGCAGCGCGGTGGCCAGGGTACGCTCCCACTCGGCGATCGCTTCGGGGCCGGTCGCGACGGAGCGCCCGCCGCCGGCGGACCAGATCACCGCCTGGAGCGGCCCCGCCTCACGGGCCCAGGCCGCCAGCGCCGCCACCTGACTCATGTCGTCGAGCTCCGCCTCGAAGGTTTGCCCCTCGCCGCCCGCCTGGCGCACGGCCTCAAGAGTCTCGTTCAGGGCCATCGACCGGCGCCCCTGCGCCAGGATGTGCCAGCCGTCGGCGGCGAGGCGACCGGCGATGCCTCGGCCGATTCCCCCGCTCGCCCCCACGATCAATGCCCGCTTGCCCATGTTCATGCCCCCTCGTGATCTCCCGGGCGAGTCGCCAGCCCGGGATGGCAGGAATCGCCCGCTGCCATCAGCATAGTGCCGGAGACGGGGAAGGCAGGGTTTCAAGCGCCCGGCCAAGCCATTAACATGCTTATTTTTTGCCACTTCCAACGTCGCCTCGAAGGGAAGCGCCCATGACCCCGGCCGATAGCCTCCGCCTGATCCTGCTCTCCTCGCTGTGGGGCATGTCCTTCATCTTCATGCGGGTGGCGGTGCCGGAATTCGGTCCGGTGCCGCTGATCCTGGTGCGCATGGGCGTCGGCGCCCTGCTGATGGTGCCGCTGCTGCTGGGCCCGACCTACCTGCGACTGGCCTGGGAGAACCTGGGCCGGCTGACCCTGCTCGGGCTGGTCAACCACGTGCTGCCCTTCTCGCTGCTGGCCCTGGCCACCACTCGCCTGGAGGCGGGCTTCACCTCGCTGATCAATGCCACCACGCCGCTGTTCACCGCCCTGCTCGGCGCGCTGTTCTTCGCCACCCCGGTACGGCGACGCCAGTACCTGGGGCTGGCGCTGGCCTTCCTCGGCGTCTACGTGCTGTCCGCGGACCGGCTGGACTTCGCCCTGGGCGGCGACGGCTGGTTCATCCTGGCGGTCCTAGGTGCCACCTTCTGCTACGGCATCGCCGGCAACTACTCCAAGACCCGTCTGTCCCATCTGCCGGTACGGGTGCTGGCGGCGGGCAGCTGCGCGATGTCGGCGGTGGTGCTGCTGATCCCGGGGCTGTGGCTGTGGCCGGAGGCCGCCATCAGCTGGCAGGGCTGGGCCAACGGCCTGGGCCTGGCGGTGTTCAGCACCACCCTGGGCTTCCTGCTGTTCTTCGGGCTGATCGCCAGCGCCGGGGCCACGGCCACCTCCACCGTCACCTTCCTGGTCCCGGTGAGCGCCCTGCTGTGGGGCTATGTGCTGCTGGGCGAGACGCTCAGCCTGCAGATCGTCGCCGGCATGGCCATCACCCTGACCGGCACGGCGATCACCACCGGGGTATGGCGACGGCCCCGGACGGCAGCCGTCGGCCGCAGGGAGCCGCGCCGCCTAGACTGAGGCCGAGGCCCACCGTTTCCCAGGATCGCCCCATGGCCGAGGCCCGTTTCCGCTTCCACGACGAGCTGAACGACTTCCTGCCTGCCGAGCGGCGGCATCGCGCCTTGGCCTATGAGGTGGATCGCCGGGCCGCGATCAAGGACGTCATCGAGGCCCTCGGGGTGCCTCACCCGGAGGTGGACGTCATCCTGGTGGACGGCGCCTCCGTGGGCTTCGACTATCACCTCCGCGGCGGCGACGAGGTGCACGTCTATCCTCCCGGCGCGCCCCTTCCGCTGGCGCCCCCCCGCCACCTGCGCCCGCCCCTGCCCCGGCCGCGGCGTTTCCTGCTCGACGTCCACCTGGGCCGGCTGGCCCGCTACCTGCGCCTGCTGGGGATCGACTGCCACTACCGCAACCACGCCGGCGACGCCGAGCTGGCCGCCCGGGCCGAGACGGAGGGACGCATACTGCTGACCAGGGACCGCAACCTGCTCAAGCGCAAGCGCATCGCCCTGGGGCGCTTCGTGCGCGCCGACGATCCCTTCGACCAGCTGGAGGAGGTCGCCCGCGCCTTCGACCTGCGGGACGAGCTCGCTCCCTTCACCCGCTGCACCCGGTGCAACGGCCGGCTCGTGCCGGTCCACAAGGCCGACGTGGATCACCGCCTGGAACCGCTGACGCGGCGCTACGTGGACGACTTCCTGCAATGCGACCGCTGCGGCCAGGTCTACTGGCACGGCAGCCACGTGTCCCGCATGGAGGCCCTGGTCGAGCGCCTCAAGCGGCGACTTGAATTCCCCGCTCCCGACCGCAAGGGTGACAGGTAGCCCGTCTCTCAGGGAGCGAGACGGCCATCCTTGCTCGACGGGGAGCGCCGGGACGCGCGCATCACGTCACAGCCCCCGTCGCCAGGGCCTGCTTCGCAGGCCAGGAGGCAATCTCGATGAGTGATCGCCAGGATCCCTACCCCAGCCGGCTCAAGACACACGAGGCGCCTTTCCTCCGCGCCGAGCCCATCGTCCACTCGCGCAACCAGAGGCGCTGGGAGGGCCCGCTGGACGAGGTGGCCCTGTCGCGCTACGAGCGCGACGGCTTCCTGTGGTTCAACGGGTTCTTCTCCCGGGACATCACCGAGCCCTTCTTCGAGGAACTGCGTCAGATGGCCCGGGACGATGCCCTGATGCGCTCCGAGCGGGTCATCCAGGACCCCCACAGCGGCGCCATTCGCTCGGTGTTCGGCATGCATGAACTCTCCGAGCGTTTCGACCGCCTGACCCGGGATCCGCGCATCCTCGGCATGGTGCGTCAGCTGCTGGGCAGCGAGGTGTATATCCATCAGTCCCGGATCAACGACAAGTTCGGTTTTCAAGGCAGCGGGTTCGACTGGCACTCGGACTTCGAGACGTGGCACGCCGAGGACGGCATGCCCCGCATGCGGGCGGTAAGCGCCTCGCTGATGCTCACCGAGAACGACGAGTTCAACGGTCCGCTGATGCTGATACCCGGCTCGCACCGCTACTTCGTGCCCTGCGTGGGCGAGACGCCGGAGATGAACTGGAAAGAGTCGCTCAAGGCCCAGCGCATCGGGGTGCCGGACCGCCAGGCCCTCGCCCGGCTTGCCGAGCATGGCGGCATCCAGGCCCCCAAGGGGCCGGCGGGATCGCTGCTGCTGTTCGAGTGCAACACCCTGCACGCCTCGAACGAGAACATGTCGCCCTGGCCGCGCTCCAACCTCTTCTTCGTCTACAACAGTGTGGACAACACCCTGGAGGACCCCTACGCGGCGCCCATGCGGCGGCCCGAGTTCCTGGGGGCCCGGGAAAACACCGTCGAGCTGACCATGCACGACGCCTTCCCCGAACTGGCGGGACAGGGGGTCGCGCCCCTGTCCTGACCCCCGGGCGGATACGCAAGCGGCCGTGGTGTCGCCACCACGGCCGCCGCTTCCACTCCGGCTCGGCCGGCTCAGAAGTTCGGCTTGCGCTTCTCGACGAAGGCGGACATGCCCTCGGTCTGCTCCTCGCCGGCGAAGCACAGCGCGAACAGGCTGGTCTCCAGCGCGAGCGCGCTGTCCAGGTCCTGGTCCATGCCGTCATGAACCGCCTGCTTGGCCGCGCGCACCGACTTCGGGCCGTTGCCGCCCAGTTGCTTGGTGAGCTCGGCCACGTAGTCCTCTAGCTCGGCCTGGGGCATCACCCGGTTGACCAGGCCGATGCGCAGCGCCTCACTGGCGTCGATCTTGCGGCCGGTGGTGACCAGGTCCAGGGCCATGGCCGGGCCGACACGGCGCGGCAGGCGCTGGGTGCCGCCGAAGCCGGGAATCACGCCGAGCAGCACCTCCGGCTGGCCGAAGACGGCGTTGTCGCTGGCCACCGCCCAGTCGCAGGCCAGCGCCAGCTCGCAGCCACCGCCCAGGCAGAAGCCGTTGACCAACGCGACCACCGGCACCGGCAGGGTCTCCAGCCGCTTGATGGTGCGCAGCGCCTGGCCGGCGAACTCGCGAGCCTGCTCGGGGGTCTTGTCGCGCATCTCGGTGATGTCGGCACCGGCGACGAAGGCCTTCTCCCCGGCGCCGGTGATCAGCACGGCGCGCAGGTCGTCATGGGTCTCGAGCCCGTCCAGGATCGAGCCCAGCTTGTCGATGACCTCGCTGTTCAGGGCGTTGAGCGCCTTGGGCCGGTTGATGGTCAGGCGGACGACGCCGGCGTTGTCCTGCACCTCGATCAGCTGCTCGCTCATGATGGCTCCTCGTGATGGAAAGTGACGACGATGCGCCCTCACCCTAGCGAACGCTAGGTTGGTCGGCAATCCCGCCTTTTGTCGAGCTCACGAATAGGCATGGAAACCGCGCCCGGACTTGCGTCCCAGGTAGCCCGCATCGACCATGCGGCGAAGCAGCGGACAGGGCCGGTACTTGGGGTCGCCGAAGCCTTCCTGCAGCACCTCCATGATCGCCAGGCAGACGTCCAGGCCGATCAGGTCGGCGAGCGCCAGCGGGCCCATGGGATGGGCCGCCCCCAGCTTCATGGCCCGGTCCACGGCCTCGGGGGTGGCCGCGCCCTCCTGCACCAGGAAGGCCGCCTCGTTGATCATCGGCACCAGCAGGCGATTGACGGCGAAGCCCGGGGAGTCCCCCACCCGCACGGCGGTCTTGCCCAGGGCCTCGGCCAGCGCCTCGATGCGTGCCACGGTGTCGTCGCTGGTCTGCTCGGCGCGGATCACCTCGACCAGCTTGAGCACCGGCACGGGATTGAAGAAATGCATGCCGACCACCCGCTCCGGGCGCTCGGCGACCGCGGCGAGGCGAGTCAGCGACAGCGAGGAGGTGTTGGAGGCCAGGATGGCGTCCTCGCTCAGGCGGCTCAGGTCGCGGAAGAGCCGCTCCTTGAGCTCGGGCTGCTCCGGGGCGGCCTCGATGACCACCGCGCAGTCGGCCAGGTCCTCCAGCGCCGTGGTGGCGGCCAGTCGCTCCAGGGCCGCATCCCGGTCGCCCTCGCTCATCTTCTCCTTGGCCACGAGCTTGCCCAGGCCCTTGTCGATGGCCCCCCGGGCGCGCTCCAGGGCGTCCTCGGCCATGTCGTACAGCCGCACCGGAAAACCGCTCGTCGCCAGCACCTGGGCGATGCCCTGCCCCATGGTGCCGGCGCCCACCACGCCGATCGGTCGTTGACTCATTGCTGCTCTCTCCTTCGCTTGGGTTGACGGCTGGGGCGCCGCCCTCCGACGGCGCCCGGGCAAGAGGCCCTGCCGGAAAAGCGTCTGCGCTCGTCGACTCCTCGGGCAAGGCCCGGGGGCATGTTGCCGTCCCAGCCTACTGGGTCCGGGCCTGCTCGCGCAGCAGGAATTTCTGGATCTTGCCGGTGGAGGTCTTCGGTAGCTCGGTGAAGATCACCGTCTTGGGCGCCTTGAAATGGGCCAGCCGCGCCCGGCAGTAATCGATGATCTCGCGCTCGGTGACCGGGCCGGCCTCCGCCTTGAGCTTGACGAAGGCGCAGGGCGTCTCGCCCCACTTCTCGTCGGGCCGGGCCACCACCGCGGCCTCCTCCACCGCCGGATGGGCATAGAGGGCGTCCTCCACCTCGATGGTGGAGATGTTCTCGCCGCCGGAGATGATGATGTCCTTGGCGCGGTCCTTGATCTCGATGTAGCCGTCGGGATGCCACACCGCCAGGTCGCCGGTGTGGTACCAGCCACCCTCGAGGGCCTCGCGGGTGGCCGCCTCGTTCTTGAGATAGCCCTTCATCACGTTGTTGCCGCGCATCAGGATCTCGCCGACGGTGGCGCCATCCTTCGGCACCGGCACCAGGGTGTCGGGATCGGCCACGCACAGCGCCTCGAGCATGTGGTAGCGCACGCCCTGGCGAGCCTTGAGGCGCGCCCGTTCCTCCGGGGGCAACTCGTTCCAGGCCTCGTGCCAGGCGCAGACCGTCACCGGCCCGTAGACCTCGGTGAGGCCGTAGACGTGGGTGACCTCGATACCCAGGGACTCGACCCCGGCGATCACCGAGGCCGGCGGGGCGGCCCCGGCGGTGGTGACCTTCACCGGGTGATCGAAGGCTCGCTTGTCTGTCGCCGGCAGGTTGACCAGCCCATTGAGGATGATCGGTGCGCCGCTGAAGTGGGTCACGCCCTCGTCGGCGATCAGGTCCATGACCTTCTTGGCCTCGACCTTGCGCAGGCAGACGTTGACCCCGGCGTTCGCGGCGATGGTCCAGGGGAAGCACCAGCCGTTGCAGTGGAACATCGGCAGGGTCCAGAGGTAGACCGGGTGGTGGGGCATGGCCCACTCGAGGACGTTGCTCACCGCGTTCAGATAGGCGCCGCGGTGATGATAGACCACGCCCTTGGGCTTGCCGGTGGTCCCGGAGGTGTAGTTCAGCGAGATGGCCTGCCACTCGTCCTCGGGCAGCCGGTAGGCGTAGTCGGGGTCGCCCTCGGCCAGCAGCGCCTCGTACTCCAACTCGCCGATGCGTCGCGGCCCCTCGGCATACTCGGCATCGTCCACGTCGATGATCAGCGGCGGGTGCGCCAGCCCGGCCACGGCCTCTTCGATCACGGCGCTGAACTCGGGATCGACCAGGATCACCCTGGCCTCGCCGTGCTCGAGCATGTAGGCGATGGCCGCGGCATCCAGGCGAATGTTGAGGGTATTGAGCACCCCGCCCATCAGCGGCACCCCGAAGTGGGCCTCGAACATGGCCGGCACGTTGGGCAGCATGGCGGCCACCGTCTCGCCGGGCCGGACGCCGCGGCGCTCCAGCGCCGAGGCCAGGCGACGGCAGCGCGTCCAGGTGGTGGCCCAGTCGCGGCGGGTGTCGCCGTGCACCACCGCCGGATAGTCGGGATAGATCGTCGCACTGCGCTCGATGAAGGTCAGCGGCGAGAGGGCCACGTGGTTGGCCGGGGTCGGGGGCAGGCCCTGGTCGAAGATGCTCGGGGTCATGATGGGCTCCAGTGGGAACGGGCGGCCGGCGGCCGGGAGAGACGGAAAGCGTCGCCGGCCGGGCCGGCGACGGGCGGGCTCAGAGCGAGGCCGGGTCCAGCGAGGCCAGGCGCGCCGGGGCGGCCTCGATGACCGCTCGCTGGGCGCGGCCGATCGGCAACCACTGACGCAGGGCATGATCGGCGGCCGCCAGCTTGGTGGTGTAGAAGGCGTCCGTGCTGCCGGCGGCCAGGGTGGCCTCGGCCTTGAGGGCGGCGCGGCCCATCTGCCAGGCGCAGAGCACATGGCCCGTCAGGGACAGGAAGGGGGTGGCGACGGCCTGGAGGGCGTCGGCATCGCGGCCGTGTTCCAGTACCCGGGCCATGGCGGCGCGCAGGTCGGCGGCACCGGCGGCGAGGCTCTCACCCAGGGCTCGGAGGTCGGGGCTGGCGGCCAGTGCCTCGGCGGTGGCCTCCACCTCGCCGACCAGCGCGGACAGGGCGGCGCCGCCGTCGCGGCCCAGCTTGCGGCCGGCCAGGTCCAGGGCCTGGATGCCGTTGGTTCCCTCGTAGATGGGGGTGATGCGAATATCGCGCAGCAGTTGGGCGGCACCGGTCTCCTCGACGTAGCCCATGCCGCCGTGGACCTGCACGCCCAGCGAAGCGATGTCCACGCCCTGGTCGGTGGAGAAGGCCTTGATCACCGGGATCAACACCTCGACCCGGGCCTGGGCCGCCTCGCGTTCGGCGGCATCCTGGGCGTGGCGGGCCCGGTCCATGTCGGCCGCGCAGCTCAGCGCCAGGGCCCGGAGGGCATCGGTACGGGCCCGCATGGAGAGCAGCATGCGCTTGACGTCCAGGTGCTCGGCGATGGCGCATTCCTGCCCGTCACGGCGCCCCTGGATGCGCTCCAGGGCATAGGCGACGGCCTGCTGACAGGCGCGTTCGGCGACCCCGATGGCCTCGATGCCGACCTTGTGGCGAGCCTCGTTCATCATGGTGAACATGTGGTTGAGCCCGCGGCCCTGCTCGCCGACCAGGTAGCCGATGGCCCCGTCCCGCTCGCCGAAGCTCAGCGCGCAGGTGGGCGAGCCGTGGATGCCGAGCTTGTGCTCCAGCCCCGAGCAGACCACGTCGTTGCGCGCCCCCAGGGAGCCGTCGTCGTTGACCAGGAACTTGGGCACCAGGAACAGCGAGATGCCCTTGTTGCCCTCGGGAGCGTCCGGGGTGCGCGCCAGCACCAGGTGAACGATGTTCTCGGCGCAGTCGTGCTCGCCCCAGGTGATAAAGATCTTTTGCCCATACAGGCGATAGCGCCCCGGCTCCTCGGTACAGGGCACCGCCCGGGTGCGCACCTTGGAGAGGTCGGAGCCCGCCTGGGGCTCGGTGAGGTTCATGGTGCCGGTCCAGCGCCCCTCCACCAGCGGCGTCAGGTAGCGCGCCTGCTGGTCGGCGCTGCCGTGCTGGATCAGGGCCTCGATGGCACCGGCGGTGAGCATGGGGCACAGCCCCAGCGCCATGTTGGCGCCATGCAGCATCTCCTGGACGGCGCTGGCCACCACCCCGGGCAGGCCCTGGCCGCCGTGGGCCTCGGCCACGCCGATGCCGTTCCACCCGCCCTCGGCGTAGGCCCGATAGGCCTCGGCGAAGCCGTCCGGCACGCTCACGCCGCCGTCGTCGCGGCGCGTGCACCCCTGGCGGTCCCCGCCGGCGTTGAGCGGCGCCCAGACCTCGCCGGCCAGGCGTGCCGCCTCCTCCAGCACGGCCTCCACCAGCTTGGGCGTGGCCTCCTCGAAGCCGGGCAGGGACAGCGAGCCGTGCTCGAGGAGTTCCTCGAGCACGAAGCGAATATCGCGGACGGGGGGCACGAAGGGAGTCATGGGCAACACCTTAGGGAAAATGATAGCGGCGATAGTAGATTCACTACCCTCGCATTGACCATTAGCCCTAAGTCGATTCGGCCCGGGCCGCTCGGTGCGGCACAGCCCGCTCAGGAGGCTGGCGGGGCGCCCTCGACGATCAGGTCCGATAGGCCTCCGCCCGAGAAACCGCCTCCGTGGCATCGCCATCGTCGCTCGCCCCTGCGGCGTCTTCCTCTTCGTCGTAGTAGACGATATGCGGCTCGTCCGGGGGCGGGGGCCCCACCAGCGGCTCGGCCACCTCGACATCGGGAACCGCATCGGACAGGTCCTCGACATGCTCGTGCTCCAGCGCCCCCTGGACCCACGCCTCGGTCACCGCCAGCTCGGCACCGGCGGCGGTGATCGGCGTCGAGGGCGAGAAGGGCGCCACCGGCACCGGCGCCGGACGCACATGGCGCCGCCAGGCAAAGAAGCCCACCAGCGTCACCCCCAGCGCCCCCAGGGACCAGAACAGCCCCGTGTCGCCGACCACCGTCATCACCGGGCTGATCATCGGCGGGCTCAGCGTCGACCCGATGGCATTGATCAGCAGCAGGCCCTGGCTCATGCGCACCAGGGCGCCGGCCGGGGCCCGGTCGGCGGAGTGGCTGACCGCCACTGGATAGAGCGAGAAGACGCCACCGCCGAGCAGGAAGAGCAGCGCGGCCAGCCCCCAGGAAGGCAGCGGCAGGAACAGGATCCCGGCGGAGATCAGCGCGCAGAAGCCCCCGAGGCCGATCAGCACCATCTGGCGGTCGTGACGATCCGACCAGCGCCCCACCGGGTACTGCAGCAGCATCGCGCCGAGCACCATCACCGCCATCAGTTGGCCGACCCGGTCCACCCCGAAGCCGATCCGCTGCAGGTAGAGCGGCAGCAGGGTATAGACCGCCGCCACGGCCAGCCCCGAGCCGAAACTGCCCACCACGCCGGTGGGGGTCAGGGTGATCAGGCGCAACGGCGAGAGCGGCTCGGCTTTCTCGATCAACGGGGTGACGCGCGGGATCATCGCCATGGGCAGCACCGACAGCGAGGCCAGCAGGCCGATCATCATGAAGGGCGCGGTGGGCCCCATGGCGTCGGTGACGCCGAGCAGCAGCTGGCCGAGTACCCCGGCGGCATAGAGGGCGATCATGTAGAGCGCCAGCAGACGCCCCCGGACGGTGGCGTCCCCGGCGGTGAGCAGCCAGCTCTCGATGACCAGGAAGACCCCCACGGTGGCCCAGCCGCCGATCAGGCGCAGCACGAACCAGGCGGTGGGATCGAAGAGCAGCCCCTGCAGCAGCACGGTGACCGCCACCAGGGAGGCGAAGCTGCCGTAGGCGCGGATATGCCCGATGGCCAGCAGCAGTCGGTCGTTGAGCATGGCCCCCAGGGCCAGGCCGATGAAGTAGGCCGAGGAGACCCAGCCGATGACCACGGGGGACTCGCCGGCGGCGTCCAGGCGCAGGGTGATCAGGGTGGCCAGGAAGCCGTTGCCGATTCCCAGGATGAAGAGGCCCAGCAGTGGGGCCAGGGCCATGAGCAGCAATTGCCGTGACATCAGCGATCGTCTCGAGCGGGAGGCGTGTGTAGGGACCCACGCCGCGCACGGCCGTGGCAGGTTCTCGTGGCGGGAATATACGACGCCGCGCGAGGCGCCGCCAATCCCCCGAGAAGGCCATTTCACGGACTTTCGCTCTCGATAACGGCAGGTTATCGAAAGGTGGCCATTACCTGCGCTGCAGCAATACCACGTCGTCGGCGGGGAACGTCACGGCCATGTCGAGCCGCTCGGCGAGCCAGCGGAAGGTCGCCTCGCTGAAGAAGCACACATGGGTGGGGTCGAGGATGTAGTGCCAGCCGGTGAAGGCCTCGGCGGACCGCACCCGCTTGGTCATCAGTCCCAGCCAGCCCCCCGGGGCTAGCAGCCCGGCCAGTCGCCCGAGCTCGCGGCCCGGGGCGAAAAGGTGCTCGACCACCTCGGTGGCGGTGATGAAATCGTAGCGGCCCGTTAGCACTCGCTCGTCGGGGGCGTAGAACGGATCGTAGATGGCCATGGGGTGACCGGCCTCCTCGAACATCACCGAGAGCGTCGGCCCGGGGCCGGCGCCGAAGTCGAGGCCCCGGGCGCCGGGGGCCAGCCGCGCCGCCAGACGATCGAAGAGCCGGGCGAGGAAGCGGCGATAGCCCGCATCCTCCGGCGAGTTCTCGTGCTGGTCGTAGACCGCCTTCTCCTCCGCCGGGGAGAGGCGCTGATGGGAGGGCACGAACACCAGGTCGCACTGTCGACATTGAAGATAGTCCCGCCGCGCATCCCGATGGTAGGGGGCATGGTCGGCGGATGCGCATAGCGGACAGGTCTGCATCATCGTATTCTCTGTGCCAGGACGAACTTCCAAGGAGGCATGCATGCTGTCAGGTCTGGATCATCTGGTCATCACCGTGACCGATATTTCCCGCGCGGTGGACTTCTATACCCGGGTGCTGGGGCTCGACGTCCGCTACCGCGACCGGGAACGCGTGGACCTGATGCTCGGCGACATGGCCCTGCGCCTGCACTGGACCGCCACCGACATCGCGCCCCGGGCCGCCACCCCGACCCCGGGCAGCCTGGATCTCTGCCTGCGCAGCCGGCTGCCGCTGGACGAGGTGAAGCGCCACCTGGACGCCCTCTCCGTGGAGGTCGAGCTGGGCCCGGTGACCCGCCAGGGTGCCACCGGCGAGATCGAGTCGCTCTACCTGCGCGACCCGGACGGCAACCTGCTCGAGATCAGCCGCCCCAAGCGCTGAGGCAAGGCGATCATCTTTGGTTCCGGAGAGAGGCGCCGGGGACAGGTCGAAGAGGGGGTCCTACGCCATGGATGGCGTCGGTAGCGCCCAGGGAAGGGTTCACAGCGCCCCCTCGCAGACCTGTCGACGGATTAGCCCCAAGCGACAACGTCACTGCGTTAGCCTCCGGCGCTGAGCGCCCGGCGGTGGCATCGTCGCCCGCGACGGGTATCATGGGCGCCGACCCCGTCCCGTTCCCCAACCTCAAGGACGACCGATGAACGAGAACGAGCCCCTCGATCCCGACCGCGTGGTCGCCGAGTCCGACCCGTCCCCCGACACCACCATGGCCATGGTCGTCTACGCCCTCTACCTGGCCAGCTTCGTCGTGGGCTTCACCTCCCTGGTCGGCGTGGTGATCGCCTACGTCTATCGCGGCAAGGGCCCGGCCTGGCTCGATGAGCATTATCGCTATCAGATCCGCACCTTCTGGATCGGACTGCTCTATGGTGCCGTGGCGGGTCTGCTGACGCTGATCGTGATCGGCTTCCCGCTGCTGATCGCGCTGGCGGTCTGGCTGATCATCCGCTGCGTCAAGGGCTTCAAGGGGCTGCAGGAGAAGCGCGCCCCGGACAACGTGGACACCTGGCTGGTCTGATCCATGGCCGGTTCTTCCTCCGCCGGGCGTCACCAGGCCCGGCTCATCGAGACCCTGTGGCGCACCCTGTCCGGTTGGCGCCTGACGTCCCTGTGGCGGCTGGCGCGCCTGGTCGGCCCGCTGGTCCAGGCGCTCAGCAAGCGTGAGCGCCGGGTCACCCGCATCAACCTCGCCCAGGCCTATCCCGAGATGGCCGAGGCCCGGCGGCGACGCCTGGCGCGGGACAGCCTGATCCACTCCAGCGCCACCATGCTCGAGCTCGGCTTCGCCTGGATGGGTGACCCGGATCGCCTGGAGGCCTCGATCCTTGAGGTCCACGGCCGCGAGCTGCTGGACGAGGCCCGCGCCGAGGGCCGCGGCGTCATCGTGCTGGCCCCGCATTTCGGCAACTGGGAGGTGCTCAACTTCTGGCTGTCGAGCCACTTCCCCTTCACCGCCATGTACGAGCCGCCCAAGCTGGCCGACCTGGACCCGGTCACACGCCGGGGCCGCGAACGCCAGGGCGCCCGCCTGGTACCCACCAATCCCCGCGGGGTGGCGGCCCTGCTCAAGGCGCTCAAGCGCAGCGAGGCGGTGGGCATCCTGCCCGACCAGGAACCGGACTGGGGCAGCGGCGTCTTCGCGCCCTTCTTCGGCCGCCCGGCCTATACCGCCACCCTGCTGCCCAAGCTGGTGGCGCGCACCGAGGCCCGGGTGGTCGCCGGCGTCGCCCGGCGCCTGCCCGGCCGCGGCTTCGTCCTGCACTTCCTGCCCGCCGACGAGCGGGTCTACGACGCCGACGAGGCGACCTCGGCGGCCGGCGTCAACGCCTGCGTGGAAGCCGCCGTGGCCCTCGACCCGGCCCAGTACCAGTGGGAATACAAGCGCTACCGCCGCGTCCCGGAGGAACTCGAGGGACGCGCCGACTGGAAGCGCTTCCGCCTGTATTGATCGGGGGCTGGCCTTCGCCCCCCAACCTGCTAGACTGGTTCGACTCGCTTGACGGGGTGCCGGTGGAACCGGCTGAGATGGCGCAGGCTCTCGCTCGCTACACGATAGAGCCCAGCGCTGGTCCCGTGGAACCTGATCCGGGTGTGCGGGGGCTGCGGCCCCGCGTGAACCGGCGTAGGGAATCAGGCGGTGGGCCCGGCGCCCCTTCTCGTTCCGTCGGCCCTCCCCCCTCTTCCGCTTCGCCCGCACTCCGGATCCGACCGCACCGGAGGCAAGATGGGCTACCGCTTCAGCGACCTGACCGACGCCTGCCAGCAGGACTGGCGCGCCTACCTCGAGCACGACTTCGTGCGCGGGCTCGGCGCGGGCGACCTCGACGAGGACGCCTTTCGCCACTACCTGCAGCAGGACTACCTCTTCCTGATCCAGTTCGCCCGGGCCTATGCCCTGGCCGCCTACAAGAGCCGCGACCTGACCGAGCTGCGCCAGGCCCATGACGGCCTGAAGACCATCCTCGACGTGGAACTCGACCTGCACCTGGGCTATTGCCGCGACTGGGGCATCACCGAGGAGGACCTGGCGACGCTGCCCGAGGCCCGGGCCACCCTGGCCTATACCCGCTACGTGCTCGACGCCGGCAGCCGCGGCGACCTGCTCGACCTGCGCGTGGCCCTGGCGCCCTGCCTGGTGGGCTACGGCGAGATCGCCCGTTGGCTCAACGCCCAGCCCTTCACGGTGCGCGGCGACGCCAATCCCTATGACGCCTGGATCACCATGTACGAGGGCGAGCCCTTCCAGGCCGCCATGCACGCCGAACGCGCCTGGCTCGACGCCCGGCTGGCCGAGGTGACCCCGGCACGCTTCGACGGGCTCGTTCGGCTGTTCCGGGACGCCACCCGACTCGAGATCGACTTCTGGCAGATGGGGCTGGACCGGGCCGACTGACCCGCCCTGGTCCCATCGAGGAGCCGCGCCTGGCCCTGGCGGTGCCCGGCGTGGCAGGCACACTGACCGAAACACATCACTCTCGCTTGACGGGGTGCCGTTGACGACGGCTGAGATCATGCGGCGCGAGGCGCCGAAGCATGGATCCCGTTGAACCTGAACTGGCTAGGACCAGCGTAGGGATCAAGCGACACGCCGCCGGCGCCGGCGGCCCCTGTCCTCCCAGCGGTCCTCCCTGACGAAACCTCCAAGCCAAGGGAGCACGACCATGAGCAAGACCGATCATTTCCTCGCCGAGAGCGCCCGCGTCGACGAGGCCGCCATCCAGGCCCTGCCCGGCTCGCGCAAGGTCTACGTCGAGGGCTCGCGCCCCGACCTCCGCGTGCCCTTCCGCGAGATCAGCCTCTCGCCGACCAGGACCTCCGGCGCCGACGAGGCCAACCCGCCGCTGCTGGTCTACGACACCTCCGGTCCCTACACCGACCCCGAGGTCACCGTGGACCTGCGCCGCGGCCTGCCCGAACTGCGCCGGGCCTGGATCGAGGAACGCGACGACACCGAGTTCCTCGACGGTCCCACCTCGGAATACGGACGCCGCCGTGCCAACGACCCCATGCTGGCCCCGCTGCGCTTCGACCTGACCCGCACGCCCCGCCGTGCCAAGGCCGGCCGCAACGTCACCCAGCTGCACTATGCCCGCCAGGGCATCGTCACCCCGGAGATGGAATATATCGCCATCAGGGAAAATCAACGTCGGCAAGCCCTCGGATCCGAGGAGGTGGAGCGGATCCTCGGCCACCAGCACCAGGGCCAGGGTCATGGCGCGCGGCTGCCCGAGGAGATCACCCCGGAGTTCGTTCGCGACGAGGTCGCCGCCGGCCGGGCGATCATCCCCTGCAACATCAACCACCCCGAGTCCGAGCCGATGATCATCGGCCGCAACTTCCTGGTGAAGATCAACGGCAACCTCGGCAACTCGGCGGTGACCTCCTCCATCGAGGAAGAGGTCGACAAGATGACCTGGGGCATCCGCTGGGGCGCCGACACCATCATGGACCTCTCCACCGGGCAGAACATCCACGAGACCCGGGAGTGGATCATCCGCAACGCCCCGGTGCCGATCGGCACCGTGCCCATCTACCAGGCCCTGGAGAAGGTGAACGGGGTGGCCGAGGACCTGACCTGGGAGGTGTTCCGCGACACCCTGATCGAGCAGGCCGAGCAGGGCGTGGACTACTTCACCATCCATGCCGGCGTGCTGCTGCGCTACGTGCCGCTGACCGCCAAGCGGGTCACCGGCATCGTCTCCCGGGGCGGCTCGATCATGGCCAAGTGGTGCCTCTACCACCACCAGGAGAGCTTCCTGTACACGCACTTCGAGGAGATCTGCGAGATCTGCAAGCGCTACGACGTGGCCTTCTCGCTGGGCGACGGCCTGCGCCCGGGCTCGGTGGCCGACGCCAACGACGAGGCCCAGATGGCCGAGCTCAAGACCCTGGGCGAGCTGACCCGCATCGCCTGGAAGCACGACGTCCAGGTGATGATCGAGGGTCCCGGCCACGTGCCCATGCACCTGGTCAAGGAGAACATGGACAAGCAGCTCGAGTACTGCGACGAGGCGCCCTTCTACACCCTGGGCCCGCTGGTCACCGACATCGCCCCGGGCTACGACCACATCACCTCGGGCATCGGCGCGGCGATGATCGGCTGGTACGGCTGCGCCATGCTCTGCTATGTAACCCCCAAGGAGCACCTGGGCCTGCCCAACAAGGACGACGTCAAGACCGGCATCATCACCTACAAGATCGCCGCCCACGCCGCCGACCTGGCCAAGGGCCACCCGGCCGCCCAGCGCCGCGACAACGCCCTCTCCAAGGCACGCTTCGAGTTCCGCTGGGAGGACCAGTTCAACCTGGGCCTCGACCCGGACACCGCCCGGGAGTACCACGACGAGACCCTGCCCAAGGACTCGGCCAAGGTGGCCCACTTCTGCTCCATGTGCGGGCCCAAGTTCTGCTCCATGAAGATCACCCAGGAGGTGCGTGACTACGCCAGCGCGCACGGCCTGGAGGGCGACGCCGAGGCGGTGATGCAGGGCATGGAGGAACAGGCGGAGAAGTTCCGCGCGCAGGGCGCCGAGCTCTACAAGGAGGTCTGATCCCCGGGAGCACGAGGTGCCCAACGAGCGCGCCCCCGCCGATCCTCTCGGCGGGGGCGCTGTCGTTCCGGGGACGCCGAGGCGTCAGAAGTGGAAGGTGGCGCCGAGGCTCACGGCGTCGAAATCGTAGTTCGACTCCTCCAGGTAGCGCATCCAGTCGGCATCCAGCGAGACGTTCGGGCCGATGGCGTAGCTGGCCCCGGCCCCGTAGGAGATGTCGCTCTCGGAGTCCGCACCGTCGAACTCCACCTCGGTGGCCCCCAGCAGGCCGAAGATCTTGAACTGGGGCGTGATCGGCAGCATGCCCTTGGCGTAGCCGCCGGCCAGATAGTCCAGGTCGACCGGGCCATCGGAGCCACCGGTGCCGAGATGCCCCTCGAGGGCGAAGTAGTCGTTGAAGGCCACCCCGGCGCGAAGCCGCAGGCCGGTGCTGTCGAAGTTACCGGGGCCGTCGGGGTCGAGTTCCCAGAACAGGGCATCGCCGCCGATATAGGGGCTCGGCTGGTACATCATCGGGCCCTGGGCCTGGGCGGTCGCCCCGATCAGCAGGAAGGCCGCGGCGGCGGCGGGCATCACGAAGGTCTTCATGGTCATCCTCCAGTTAGGAAACAGTGTTTCCCTGCGCATCGACCATTCTGGTACAGAGTCCGCGCAAGCGCCAGTGTATCTCTTGACCGACATCATGCCAGCGCCCCTTGGCGAAGGATGTCACCGCGGCGACCGCCTTGTCGTGATAGATTCCTGGCAAGGAGACCCGGCGAGGCCTCGCCGGGCAAGGAAAGGGGCGAGCGGCCTTCCCTCTCCGGCACGCCCCCTGGCTGAAGGACACGCGATGCAAGACCCGGTACTGGTGATCAACTGCGGTTCCTCATCGATCAAGTACGCGCTGATCGCGAGCGGTGACGCCCCTGCCCGGCTCGCCGGCCTCGCCGAACGGCTGGGCGGCGAGGACGCCCGACTCACGGGCACGGACAGCCGGGGCGAGCGCTTCGCCGAACCCCTGGCCGGGGCCGACCATCATGCTGCGATGGCGGCCATCCTCGACCGGCTGGAAGGCCTGGCGCCCGTGGCCGTGGGGCATCGTGTCGTGCACGGCGGCGAGCGCTTCCATGACGCCACCCGGCTCGACGACGCCGTGGTGCGCGCCCTCGAGGGACTCAGCGAACTCGCCCCCCTGCACAACCCCGCCAACCTGGAGGGCATCGGCGCCACCCGCCGCCTGTTCCCCGACCTGCCCCAGGTGGCGGTCTTCGACACGGCCTTCCACCAGACGCTGCCGCCTAGGGCCTATCGCTATGCCCTGCCCGAGCCCCTCTACCGGCGCCATGGCATCCGCCGCTACGGCTTCCATGGCAGCAGTCACGCCTACGTGAGCCGCCGGGTCGCCACGCTCAGCGGGCGCCAGGACGGGGGCTGGCTGATCGCCCACCTGGGCAACGGCTGCTCGGCCTGCGCCGTCTGGCGGGGCGAGAGCGTCGACACCAGCATGGGCCTGACGCCGCTGGAAGGCCTGGTGATGGGCACCCGCAGCGGCGACGTCGACCCCGGCCTGCATGCTCACCTGGCCCGCCGGCTGGGCTGGTCGCTGGAGCGCATCGATCGCCTGCTCAACCACGAGAGCGGCCTGCTGGGGCTGTCGGGGCTGTCCAACGACATGCGCCGGCTGGAGCAGGCCGCCGCCGAGCACCATGCCGGTGCCTGGCTGGCCATCGAGGTATTCTGCTACCGGCTGGCCAAGGCCCTGGCCGCCCTGACCTGCGCCCTGCCTCGACTGGACGGTATCGTCTTCACCGGCGGCATCGGCGAGCACGCCCCGGCGGTGCGCGCCCGGGTGATCCACCAGCTCCACCACTTCGGCGCCCGCCTCGACGCCGGCGCCAATGCCGCCATCGACGGCACGGAGGGGCGCGTCGACGCCGGCCAGGGCCCCGAACTCTGGGTGATCCCCACCGACGAGGAGGCCTGGATCGCCGCCGAGACCCGTCGCCTGCTGGAGAGCCCCCGATCATGACCGAGCCTCGCACCCTGCTGCTGGTTCCCACCGAGGCCGGGGTGGGCCTGACCTCGGCGAGCCTGGGCCTGCTGCGCGCCCTGGACACCCTGGGCCTGCATGCCGCCTTCCTCAAGCCCTTCCGCCAGGACGTCGCCGAAGAGGCGGCGCCGGGAGCCGCGATGGCCGGCCTCGGCGATCCGGCCCAGGCTTCGCTGGACCGTTCCTCGGCGCTGGTGGCGAGCCTGTTCGGCCTGGCCCCGCCCGCGCCCCTGGACCGCGACACCCTGGAGGCCTGGCTGCGCGAGGATCGCCTCGACGACCTGATGGAGCATGCCGTGGCACGCCACGCCGAGCTCGCCGCCCCCGAGGCCGGCGAGCCGCCCTCGCTGATCCTGGTGGAAGGCCTGGCCCCCGGCCCCCGGCGCGGCTATGCCAGCCGGCTCAACGCCCAGCTCGCCCATGCCCTGGACGCCGACCTGCTGCTGGTGGCCGACGGCGACCCGGGCGAGCCCCGCGCCCTGGCCGAGCGCCTCGAGCTCCACGCCCGGGGCTTCGGCGACGATGAGGCCCTGCGCATCCTCGGCTGCCTGCTGATGCGACTGCCCGCCGAGGATGCCGTGCCCGAGGCCACGATCGGCCCGGAGGCCGCCATGGACCAGGCCGCCGCCCGGCTGGCCGACTGGCGGGACCGCCTGGCGCGCCTCGATCCCGCGACGCCGCCGCTGATCGGCGCCGTGCCCTACCATGCCGCCCTGAGCGCCCTGCGCACCCGCGACGTGGCCCGGGCCCTGGGCGCGCGCCTGCTCCACGAGGGCGAGGACGACCGGCGCCGAGTGCTGGGTACCCATCTCTGCGCCCGGAGCGCGGCCCATGCCCTGCATGCCTTCGCGCCGGGCAAGCTGATCGTCAGCCCCGGCGACCGGGACGACATCCTGCTCGCCACGGCGCTCGCCGCCATGAACGGCGTGCCCCTGGCGGGGCTGCTGCTGACCCACGGCGAGCCGCCCGGCGAGGCCATGATCGATTTCTGCCGGCCGGCCCTGAACACCGGCCTGCCGGTGCTGATGGTGGACGACGACAGCTACGCCACCGCCCGCCGGCTGGACCGGATGAGCCGCGACATCCCCGTGGACGATCGAGAGCGGGCCGAGCGGGTGACACGCTTCGTGGCCGCCCACCTCGACCCGGACTGGCTGCGCGAGACCCTGAGCCGAGGCGTGCCCCGCCGGTTGTCGCCGGCGGCCTTCCGCCACCGCCTGGTCACCCTCGCCCAGCAGGCGCGCAAGCGCATCCTGCTGCCCGAGGGGGACGAGCCCCGCACCCTGGAGGCGGCGATCCTCTGCCAGCGTCGGGGCATCGCCGACTGCGTCCTGCTGGGCCGGCGCGAGGCCATCGCCGAGGTGGCCCGGCAGCGCGGCCTGGCGCTGCCCGAAGACCTGGAGATCATCGACCCCGAGGCGGTGCGGCGACGCTACATCCGGCCCATGGTCGCCCGTCGCCGCGGCCGGCTCAACGCCCTGACCGCGGAGGCCCAGCTTCACGACAACGTGGTGCTGGGCACCATGATGCTCGCCCAGGGCGAGGCGGACGGCCTGGTGTCGGGGGCGGTGCATACCACCGCCAATACCCTGCGGCCGGCCTTCCAGCTGATCCGCACGGCGCCAGGCTATCGGCGAGCCTCCTCGATCTTCTTCATGCTGCTCCCCGAGCAGGTGGTGGTCTACGGAGACTGCGCCGTGAACCCGGACCCGGACGCCGAGACCCTGGCCGACATCGCCATCCAGAGCGCCCGCTCCGCCGCCGCCTTCGGCATCGAGCCCCGGGTGGCCATGATCAGCTACTCCACCGGCGACTCCGGCCACGGCGCCGACGTGGACAAGGTCCGCGAGGCCACCCGCCTGGCTCGGGCGCGGGCCCCGGAGCTCATCATCGACGGCCCCCTGCAGTACGACGCCGCGGCCATCGAGAGCGTGGGGAGGCAGAAGGCGCCGGACTCGCCGGTGGCCGGCCGGGCCACGGTGTTCGTCTTCCCCGACCTGAACACCGGCAACACCACCTACAAGGCGGTGCAGCGCAGCGCCCACGTGGTGAGCGTCGGCCCCATGCTCCAGGGGCTGGCCAAGCCGGTGAACGACCTCTCCCGGGGGGCACTGGTGGACGACATCGTCTACACCATCGCCCTGACCGCCATCCAGGCCGCCCAGGAGGCGTGAACCGACGGGAAGAAGCACCGGGCGACCTTTCGCCCTGGGCGCCGTCGACCTAGAGTGGAGGAAGGCTTCGCCCTTTTCCCCGCAGGAGGCTCGCCCATGACCGCGCAAGACCGGCCCACGGCCTTGGCAGGACACGGGCGACGCGCCCAGCTCTCGCTCTTCGCACGCAACTTCTTCAAGCATCCGCGCATGCTGGGCTCGATCATTCCCAGTTCCCCCTTCCTGGTGCGGCGCCTGGTGGAGCGCATCGAGTTCCGCAGCGCCCGCGTCATCGTCGAGTACGGCCCCGGCGTCGGCACCATCACCCGGGAGCTGCTGCGCCGCATGCCGCCCGGGATGACCCTGCTCGCGATGGAGACCAACCCGGAGTTCGTCGACTTCCTCCGGCGATCCCTGCCCGATCCCCGCCTACAGGTCGTCCAGGGCTCCGCCGAGACGATCCAGGTCGAGCTGGCCCGCCTGGGGCTGCCCACCGCCGACTACGTGCTGTCCGGCCTTCCCTTCAGCACCCTGGCGGCCACCACCCGCGAGACCATCCTCCGCAACAGTCTCGAGGCGCTCTCGCCCCAGGGCGCCATGCTGGTCTATCAGTTCTCCTCCCGGGTGCTGCCCGACCTGCGCCGGGTCTTCTCCGAGGTGGAGTGCGATTTCGAACCCTTCAACATTCTCCCGGCGAAGGTCTACCACTGCCGCCCCTGACGCGTCGTTTCTAGCCCGCGATGCGCCCCGCCACGGGGGAGGAAGGCTCGGCCCGGTCGCGGCGCGGCATGCGCCCGGCCAGGTAGGCGCCGCGGCCGGCCTCGACGGCGGCCTTCATCGCCCGAGCCATGGCCACCGGATCCCGGGCATGGGCGATGGCCGAATTCATCAGCACGGCGTCGCAGCCCAGCTCCATGGCCAGCGCCGCCTCCGAGGCGGTGCCGATCCCCGCGTCGATCAGCACCGGCACCGAGGCTCGCTCGATGATCAGCCGGATGTTGTGGGGATTCTGGATGCCGCAGCCCGAGCCGATCAGCGAGCCCAGCGGCATGATCGCGCAGCAGCCCAGGGCCTCGAGCTCGCCGGCCACGATGGGATCGTCGCTGGTGTAGGCCATGACGTCGAAGCCGTCGGCGATCAGGGCCTCGGCGGCCTTGAGCGTCTCGACCACGTTGGGGTAGAGGGTCGTCTCGTCGCCCAGCACCTCCAGCTTGACCAGGTTGTGGCCGTCCAGCAGCTCCCGCGCCAGCCGGCAGGTGCGCACCGCCGCCCGGGCATCGAAGCAGCCGGCGGTATTGGGCAACAGGGTGTAGCGCGACGGCGGCACCACCTCCAGCAGGGGCGGCTCGTCGTTGCCCTGTCCCAGGTCGGTCCGGCGGACCGCGAAGGTCACCACCTCCGTCCCGCTGGCCTCGAGGGCCGCCGCCGTCTCCGCCGCGTCGCGATACTTGCCGGTGCCGACCAGCAGGCGCGAGGCGAACTCGCGACCGGCGATGCGCAGGGGCTGATCACTCATTGTCATGCAGGGTCTCCTTGGGCAGGGGCTCAGCCGCCGCCGATGGCATGGACGATCTCGATGCGATCTCCCGCGGCGAGCGCGATGGTCGCATGGCGACTGGCGGGCACCACCTCCTCGTTGAGCTCGACGGCGATCCGGGCTCCCGCCAGGCCGAGGTCGGCGAGCAACGCCTCGAGCCGCCAGCCGTCCTCGACGAGATGCGGCTCGCCGTTGATATGCACGGGGATCATCATCACAGGCTCGCCAGGTCGAAGTGGATGAAGGCCAGGACCAGCAGCAGCAGGAAGACGGTCTCGGCCACCATCAGGATCACCGGCTTCCAGCCCACCACGGCCAGCTTCTGGAAGGAGGTCTTGATGCCCAGGGCGGCGATGGCGGTCACCAGGCACCAGCGCGACAGGTCGGTGAAGCCCTCCGCGACCATCGGCGGAACCCAGCCGAGGCTGTTGACGATCACCAGCGCCACGAAGGCCACGAGGAAGGCCGGCAGCATCGGCACCTTGCCCTCGCCGTCCTCGTCGCGACGATCGCGCCGGAACAGGAACATGAACATCATCACCGCCGGCACCAGCATCGCCACCCGCATCAGCTTGACGAAGGTCGACACATCGCCGGTGCTCTCGGAGATCATGTAGCCCGCGCCCACGACCTGGGCCACGTCATGAATGGTGCCGCCGAGGAAGATGCCCGCCTCGCTGTCGCTCAGCCCCAGCACGCCGACGATGAGCGGATAGGTCACCATGGCCATGGTGGACAGGGTGGTCACGCCGACCACGGTCATGATGGTGTTGCGTTCGTGGTTCGCGTGGCGCGGCATCACGGCCGACAGCGCCAGCGCCGCCGAGGCACCGCAGATGGCCACCGAGCCGCCGGTCAGCAGGCCCATGTCCCGGTCGAGGCCCAGCACACGGGCGAGCACCGCGCCCATGGCGATGGTGAACATCACCCCGCAGACCACGGTCAGCACGGGGCCGATGGCGAGCTCGGCGACCTGCTCGATGGTGATGCGCACCCCGAGCAGCGCGACCCCGACTCTCAGGACTCGCTTGGCGGCGAACTCCACGCCGGCCAGGCAACGTCCCTCCTCGGAGAGGAAGTGCAGCGTCATGCCGAACAGCAGGGCATAGAGCAGCGTCGGCCCGCCATAATGGTCGGCGATGAAGGTCGTCGCCAGGGCGATGGTGATGCAGATCATCAAGCCCGGCATGATGCGTTGGAGCGGTTGCAGGCTGCGGGGCAAGGCCCGCTTGTTACCCTGAAGGGTCGACATGTCGGTGCTGCCACCGGTGTCTCGATGCGTCATCTTGCCACCTTGTAAACCACGGGACGGTTGTCGCCTCCTGCGACAGGATCGGCCCTTCGTTATTGGAGTACGAATCCCGGCAGGGATGTCGGGGACACCATCCTTGGGTGCCAGGCCAGGCAAGGGATGGGTCCCGGCCTACTGGAAGTCATGGTGCATGGGCGGAGTGAAGGGAGTTAGAACCAGTTCCTCACCCGCCTTGAGTCCAACCAGTTACCACTCCGTCAGGAGGCTCGAGCATGGTGAGCATGGGCCCGCTTGATCATGTCGGAGGCCTTTTCGGCGATCATGATCGTAGGCGCATTGGTATTCCCGGAGACAATCACCGGCATGATCGAGGCGTCCACCACGCGCAGGCCCTCCAGGCCGTGCACGCGAAGCTGGTCATCCACGACCGCCAACGGATCATGCCCCATCTTGCAGGTACCGGCCGGGTGATAGATCGTCTGGCTGTACTGGCGCGCCGCTTCGAGGAGCTCGGCGTCGCTCTGATACTGCGAACCGGGCACATACTCCTCGGTAACCACCGAGGCCAGAGGTGGCTGCTTGGCGATGCGCCGCGCTACCTTGATGGCATCCACTGCGACCCTGCAGTCCTCCTCGGTACTCAGGTAGTTGGGCTGGATCGAGGGATAGACGGCCGGGTCGGGGCTGGTGATGCGAATGGAACCGCGACTCGTGGGGCGAAGCTGACATACCGATGAGGTGAAGGCAGAGAAGGGGTGCACGCCCTCGGCCGGCTTGTCGGCAGAAAGCGGCTGCATATGAAACTGGATATCCGGACGATCCAGTCCTTCACGTGACCGGGTGAACACACATACCTGGCTGGCGGCGAGGGTCAGAGGCCCAGTCCGGGTCATGAGATATTGAGTGCCCACCGCGAGCTTCTTCAGGGGGTGGCGCACTTCATCATTGAGTGTTCGGCAACGGGTCTTGAACACCAAACGGATCTGCAGGTGATCCTGCAGGTTCTCTCCCACCCCCGGAAGCTCATGCAGGCACTGGACCCCCACCTCCTTGAGATGCTCGGGGTTACCGATGCCGGAACACTGCAGGATCTGCGGCGATCCGATGGCGCCGCTGGAGAGCAGCACCTCGCGGTTGGCCCGCACCACCTCCTGACGCTCACCACGACGATATTCGACGCCCACCACGCGCTTTCCCTCGAGGAGCAGCCTCTGACAGTGCGCACGCTTGATGACGGTTAGATTCGCTCGCTTTAGTGCTGGACGAAGAAACGCTTTGGCGGTCGAACACCGAAAGCCCTTGTAGGAGGTCTGCTGGAAGTAGCCCACCCCTTCCTGAGTCGCCCCGTTGACGTCGCGATTCTCGGGAATCCCGGCGGCCTTGGCGGCTTCGATGAACCGTTCGGCGATCTCACGCCGCAGCCGCAGGTCAGAAACCTTCAATGGCCCCTCGGTGCCGTGATACGGGTCGGCGCCGCGCTCCTGACACTCGGACTTCTTGAAGTACGGCAAGACGGAATCGTAGTCCCAGCCCATGTTTCCTGCCGCGGCCCAGTCATCGTAGTCCTCGCGCTGCCCCCGGATGTACAGCAGCCCGTTGAGGGAACTTGAGCCCCCTAGCACCTTGCCGCGAGGCCACTGCAGTCGACGACCGTTGATGCCCTCATCCGGATCGGTGAGATAACACCAGTCCGTCGCTGGATTGTGCATGGTCTTGAAATAGCCGACCGGAACATGGATCCAGGGGTTCCAGTCGGCACCCCCCGCCTCCAGCAGCAAGACCTTCGCAGCAGGGTCCTCACTGAGCCGATTGGCGAGCACACAACCTGCCGAGCCAGCCCCCACGATGATGTAGTCAAAGGCCCCTTGCTTGTATGTTGTTGATTTCATGGGATTAACACCTTTAGTGAGACATTCTGTCTCATTAAGAGTGGTCAACAACTCAAGGGTTGTCAATATCGAGACATTTCATCTCATAAAAACTTGAAACCCGGCTTTGGTTGGCCTAGGTTGAGACCGTGCTCCTCATTCTTACGCCCTGAGAGGGCGAGGAGTCCGGCATACGCCACCCCATCACAAGTCCAATCACAACACGCGGGAGTCCTGCTCATGAAATCACCGATTGGAAACGTATCTCGCCGGGATTTTCTGAACATCTCGGGTCGATTCGGCCTGACCTCCACCCTGATCGCCGCCTCCGGTTTAGGCGCCGGCCTCACAGCCAGCAGCCTGGCTCGGGCCGCTGAACAAGAGCAGCAACGCCGCTATCAGACCGAGCCGAAGTTCCAGCTTCGATTCGGGGCTTCGGGGTTCAACGAGCGCAACCTGGATATCCAGAAATCGGGGCAGTTGTTCTTCGCACGGGACCTCGAGGAACGCACCAACGGTGCGATTCGAGTGGAGTTCATGGGAAGCAATGAGGTCTGTAACCAGCTCGACTGCGTCAGCAAGGCCCAGCAGGGGATCGTCGATATCTTCTCGGCTTCGACCCAGAACTCCGCAGGGGGCGCGCCCTACCTCAACATCCTCGACTTCGCCTATATGTTCCCGAGCGTCGCTTCGATGTTTCATTTCTTCTATGACAGGCGAAGTGAGACGCTGCTGCGTGAACCGCTGCGCCAGCGCCACAACCTGCAGTTCCTGTTCACGCACTGTGACCTGCGGGGCATCATGCTGGGCCTTAAGTGGCAGGATGAGCCGCTGGTGACCAGCCTGGAACAGCTTCAGGGCACCAAGAACCGTGTCACCGGCACGCAGCTCGGACGCATTGCCATGGAGCAGTTGGGGCTCAACCCTGTACCCGTGGCCTGGGAAGAAACCCTTGACGGGCTCCGCCAAGGTTTGCTCGATGGAGCGGAGACCTGGATGAGCGCGGTGGCCTATGCGGGGATGGCCCCCGTCGTTTCCCAGGCAGTCGACTTGAGGTTCTTTGCAGGCACCGAACACACGGCCATGAACCTCTCCAAGTTCGAGAGCCTGGGAAGCGAGCTTCAAGAACAGGTCATGGAGTCGGCCTACTGTGCGCAAGTCTTTACCCAGGGCATGAACGAGGCGGGTCGCTACCAGATCGTAGGGGCCACCGAGCATCCTGCCGAAAATACTGTCTTCGCTCAGAACAACGTTCGGGTTGCTCCCCTATCGGATGCCGAGCGTGAGAAGGCCGAACAGCTGTGCTCGCCGGAGTTCAATCCGGAGCCATGGGAGCAATGGCGTGAACGCCTCAATGCCTGGGCAGGTGGCGTGGATATTTACAAGGAAATTCACGGCATCGCTCGTGAGATACCGCGCGATATGGCTGCAGTCAATGTCAAGCCTCAGCGCTGGTGGAAGGGCTGAACCGGAGGCTCATGATGGCAAACCACAATTACCAACAAGCTCAACCAGCCACGAGGTGGCTGGTTCCCCTTCGCTGGCTGGATGAGAACCTGGAGAAGTGCATTATTCTGCTGTCTTACGCCGGCATGTCAGGCATCATCTTCGTGGAGGTGATTCGCCGTTTCTTCTTCAGCGTTCAGGCTCCTTGGAGCACCAGCATTCCCGTGCTGCTGTTCCTCTGGCTGACCTGGTTCGGAGCCTCGCTAAACGTCAAGAACCGCACACACTTGTCGCTCAATGAGATCCGCATGCGTCTTCCCTATACTGGGCAGTTCCTATGCCTCGTGCTGGATGCGGTTCTCTGGATTGGCTTCGGGATCATGGTGATCAACTTCACCATCGATCAAGTACAGCTAGCCTACAACAACTTCGCCATCGTGCCGGGCACGGATAACGTCATGCAATGGTGGTTCTACCTGGCCACACCGGCGGCCTGGGTATTGATCATCTACCGGGTTCTGCAGAACCTCTTCGCTGACTGGCAACGCTTCCGCCTGCGTGAGCCTTTCAACCTCCAGCCCTCGATCATGGATTAGGAGGACAGATCATGACGGACGGTCTTCTTATCGGCCTGATCACGACAGGCGTGACCTTATGCTTCTTGCTCGGTGTACCCATTTTCTTGGTCATCGGACTATGGGTGGTCGGGACCAGCATGGTCATCGACTTCACCCTGGCCAATATCGGCGTGACACTGTTTCAGGGCTTGAGCTTCTTCGGGCTTCTGGCCCTCCCCTTGTTCATCCTCACGGGGGACTTGATCAATGCGGCAGGGATCGCCAAACGCCTATCTGACTTCGCCTACTCGGTGCTGGGCTGGGTACGCGGCGGCATGGGCATGGCGACGCTGGGCGCCTGTGGGCTTTTCGCCGCAATCTCGGGCTCCAACGCCGGCACCACGGCGACCATCGGTTCGATCATGCAACCCGAAATGAAGAAGAACGGCTACGATGACCGGTTTTCGGCGGCCACCGCGGCTTCCGGCGGCACCGTTGGCATCATCATTCCGCCCAGCATCATCTTCATCGTATATGGCTTCATGATGAACTTGTCGATCAGCGACCTGTTCATCGCCGGCATGATTCCCGGGGCCATGATGGTGCTGGGAATGATGGTCGCCTGCCACCTGGTAGCCCGCCGTCATGGTTGGGGCACCCTGATCCCCTTCAAGGTCAAGGAAAGTGCCGGCTTCGCACGCAAGGCTTATCTGGGCTTCGCCACCATCGGGGTCGTGCTGTACGGCATCTACTCTGGCAAGTTCTCGCCGACCGAGGCCGCTGCCATCACGGTGGGCTTCACCTTGATCGCGGGACTCTTGATAACCAGGGAAATCAGCGTCTTCCGGCTACCGGCCATCATGCTGCGCTCGGGACAGATCGCCGGCATGCTCGCCCCACTGATTGCCATCTCGGTGGTGATGCAACAGCTGCTTTCCGTGCTGGGGGCCGGCCAGATCCTGGAAGGCTTCCTGAATGGTCTGGGTAATTACTATGCCATCCTGGGAGCTTGCATGGTGATGATTCTTCTGGCGGGGATGATCCTGGAGAGCCTGCCCGTCACCATCATCCTGGCGCCCATCCTTGCGCCGATTGCTCAGAATGCCGGCGTAGACCCCATCCATTTCTCGGTGATTTTCCTCGTGGGGGCGGCCATCGGCTTCGTTACGCCACCGTTCGGGCTCAACCTCTACGTGGCCAGCAGTATCACCGGCATACCCTATCTCAGACTGGTGCGCTTCGTGATACCCTACTTCATCGCGTTGATCACCTGCTGGCTCGCGATCTCCCTGTGGCCGCCACTGTCCATGTTCCTGGTCAACCTCTGACACCGCCGCTGCGCAGCAGGCCCGCCTGGGCCTGCTGCGCTATCATCGGCCCAGGCACCGCCAGGAAGTTCGTCGTAAGGAGAGCCCATGACCAAAGACTCCTCCCCCAACACCACCCTCCTGCGGGCGATCAGCCTGCTCGAACAGATCACCACAGCGGAGTACAGTATCAGCGCCGCGGATCTCGACAAGCGACTGGACATCCCCAAGCCCACGATCCATCGCCTTCTGAAGCAGCTCGAGGAACAGCAGCTGATCACACGAGACCTGGACGGCCGTCACCTGCTGCCCGGTCCACGGCTGCATCGCATGGCCATGGGCACGCTGGCCAATGAGAGTCTCAAGGCACCGCGACGAATGCTGCTGGAACGCTTGGCCAAGGAGGTGGGTGAGACCTGCAACCTGACGTTGCTCGATGGCCATCAACTACTCTACTACGATCGAGTGGAAACCAACTGGCCGGTTCGCATCCAGCTGGCGCCCGGATCGCGACTGCCACTGCACTGCACGGCCAGCGGCAAGCTGTTCCTTGCCCTGATGCCTCCTAATCGACGGCGTGCCCTACTATCGAGCCTGGATCTGGAGGCCCATACCCCCTATACCCTGACGTCGACTTCCGCCCTTGAGGAGCAGTTAGGCCAGATTGCCAGGGATCGTTTGAGTACCGATAACGAGGAGTTCATCCAAGGGATGGTCGCTATCGCTGTCCCCATCTTCGATGGGGTGGGCCATATCCAAGCCACCTTGGCAATCCATGCTCCCCGATTGCGGCATTCCATCGAGTCATTGATGGAATGGGCTCCCTTGATGCGGCAAGTGGCAGCCGAGCTAGAGGAGACAATATAAGGTTTGTCACTCTCCCCTAGTCGGCACCACCACCACCGGTACCCTCGCCCGCTTGATCACTCCCTTGGTCACCTTGCCCGCGTAGGTCGCCGTGAAGCCGCGCTTGTTGGCGGCCAGCACGATCATGTCGCTGCCGGTCCGCTTGGCGAAATGGGCGATCACCGAGGCCGGATACCCCTCCAGCACGCTTCGCGTCACCTGCCGATCCCCGTAGGCCTCGCGCAGCTCGGGATGGCGCGCCCAGAAGGTCGCGATGCGCTGGTCGAGCTCCTCCTCGGCCTGATCGAGACGCTGTTGCATCAGGCCGCCCAGCACGTCCCGGTCGCGGATGTTGACCTTCAGGGTGTTGACCACGTCGTTGGAAAGCGACTTGACCGCGTGCAGCACATGGAGCTCGGCCCCGGTGGCCAGTGCCAGCCCCACCGCCTTGTCGAGCACCAGGTCGCAATCGCCGCGCAGTCCCACGCAGCACAGGATTCGGCGGATACCATGAGTCATGATGCCTCCTCGCCGGGCCAGGTCGCGCTTGCTTCCTGCCCGGCCTCGAGTGGGTGGCGCCCGGCTAGTAGCCCAGCAGGCTGGGGAGCCAGAGCGATATCTGCGGGAAGTAGGCGATGATGAAGAGCGCGACGATGGAGCCCGCGGCGAAGGGCAGCGCCTTCAGGGAGATCTCCTCGATGGAGGCCCCGCCGATCCCCGAGGCGACGAAGAGGTTCTCCCCCAACGGGGGCGTCTGGAAGCCGATGGCCAGCGCACAGACCACCACGATGCCCACGTGGACCGGGTCCATGCCGAGCATGTACATGATCGGCAGCAGCACCGGCGTGAGGATCATGATCGCCGCCAGGGTCTCCATGAACATGCCCACGAACAGCAGGAAGAAGATGATCATCGCCCAGATGACATAGAGGTTGTCGGTGACGCTCAGCATCACCTCGGCGATATAGGCCGGCACCTGCTGTTCCACCAGCAGCCGACCGAACACCGTCGCCGTGAACAGGATCAGCAGCACCCGCCCGGTGATCCAGGTGGTGGTCTCGAGGGTCCGCAGCGCCGGTTTCCAGGCCAGCTCCTTGTGCAGGAAGACGCCCACGACCAGGGTGTAGAAGATCGCCACGATGGCCGATTCGGTCGGCGTGAAGAGTCCACTGTAGATCCCGCCGAGGATGATGATCGGCGCCAGCATGGACCACACGCCCTTGCGCAGGGTGTGGCGGATCTGGTCGTAGGACCAGTGGTCGGTCAGGCCGCGATAGCCCCGCTTGCGCGAGATCAGGAAGTTGATGGTCAGCAGGCAGCCGGCGATCACCACCCCGGGCAGGATGCCGGCGATGAACAGCTTGGGGATCGACAGCGTCTGGAAGGCGCCATGCTCGGCCACCGCCTCGGGCGGGGGCTGCAGGCCCATCCCGGAGATGCCGAAGATCACCATGGGAATCGACGGCGGGATGACGACCCCCAGGCCGCCCGAGGAGGCCGTGATCGCGGAGCCGTAGCCCTTGTCGTAGCCACGATTGGCCATGGCCGGAATCATCAGCATCCCCACCGCCGCGGTGGTGGCGGGACCGGAGCCGGAGATCGCGCCGAAGAACATGCAGGCGAACACCGTCGCCGCCGCCAGGCCACCGGTGATGGGACCGGCGAAGGCCTCGGCGATGTCGACCAGCCGCTTGGAGATCCCCGCGGCCTCCATCAGGGCGCCGGCGAGGATGAAGGCCGGCAGCGCCATCAGCGGGAAGGAGCCCACGGAGGTGAAGGCGATCTGCACGAAGGCCATGGGGTTCTCGTCCAGGCTGAGATAGGTGGCGAGCGCCGCCACCCCCAGGGACACGGTAATGGGGGCCCCGATGACGAGCAGCAAAAAAAAGGTGCCGAACAGCACATAGATGATCGTGGGATCCATGGTCATTGCCCCCCGTGTTGCGGGCCGGTGCCCTGGGTATCGTCGCGATGCTTGAGCTTCTCGACCTCCTCGGTCTCGGGGTCGACGAGATCCGCCTTCTTGACGAACTTGAGGTAGTTGTTCTGGAGAATGCGCAGGGTCATGGCGACGAAGGCGATGGGCAGAATGAGATAGAAGTACTTCATCGGTATCCCCAGGGTCTGGGACTTCCAGAAGAGGTTCATCTTGTTGAAGACGAAGTCGTAGCTGAGGTAGATGAAGACGGCATTGAAGCCGATCCAGATCAGGTCGGTGATCACGCCGCAGGCCGTCTCGACCCAGCGGGGCAGGAACTTGAACTGGAAGGTCACCCGGTTGTGGGCGGACATCTTGGTGGCATAGACCGCGCCCAGGTAGGCGAACCAGACGAAGGCGTAGGTCGCCAGCTCGTCGCCCCAGGGCAGCGAGTAGCTGAACAGGTTGCGGAGCACGATCTGCGCGAACAGCAACAGCACGAAGGACACCAGGAGCAGCTGACACAGCACGCTCTCCAGGTTGTCGACGAGCTTGAAGATGCGATGTTTCATGAGGTGATCCCCTTGACGGTCAGGTTCCCGGTGGGCGGCCGCCCGTATCGGCGGGAACCGATACGGGCCAGCCGGCCACGGGGGACGGGGATTTACTCTGCAGGGGCGGGGTCGCGGCCGAGGGCGGCCAGGTCGGCGTCGAGCTTCTCCTTGCCACCGATGCTGTCGTAGAAATCGGGCCAGATGGAGGTGGCCTTGTCGATCCACTCCTGCTCGTTATTGGCCGGCTGGGTGATCTCCATGCCGTGCTCCTCGACCAGCCGACGCTTGATGTCGGACTCGGTGGCCAGCAGGTAGTCATAGCTGTGCGAGGTGGCCTCCTGACCGGCCTCCAGCACCAGTTCCTGCATCTCGGGGCTCAGGCTCTGGAACTTCCCTTCGCTGATGATCAGGGGTTCCATGGAGAAGACATAGCAGCTGTCGGTGACGTGATCCTGAACCTCATAGAACTTCATGGCGTCGATGGTGATGTAGGGATTGTCCTGCCCATCGACCACGCCCTGCTGGAGGGCGGTGAAGGTCTCGGACCAGGCCAGGGGGCTCGGGTTGACGCCCCAGGCCTGATAGGAAGAGATCATGATCTCGTTCTTGGGCACGCGGATATTCAGCCCGTCCAGGTCGGCGGGCTCGGCCACCGGGCGGGCGGAATTGGTGAGGCGACGGCAGCCGGAGTAGGCCCATCCCAGGATGCGGACGCCGGCATCGCGGATGGTGTTCTCGGTGAGCTCCTCGCCGATCGCGCCCTGGGTCAGGGTGCGGGCATCCTCCGGCCCCTGGATCACGTAGGGCAGGGTCATCACGCCCACCGTCGGCGAGAAGGGGGTGATGTTGTTGATGGCCAGGACGGAGAGGTCGAGCAGTCCCATGCTGGCACTGTTGACCGTGTCCTGCTCGCTGCCGAGCTGGCCGTTCGGGAACAGCTCGACGGTAACCTCGCCGTCGGTCTTTTCCTCGACGAGATCGGCAAAGGTACTCCCCAGCTCGTACTGGGTGCCCCCGGCGGCGTCGCCCAGGGCCATCTTCCAGGTCTCGGCCATGGCGTTGCCGCTCAGGGCCAGGCCGGCTGCGGATACTGCCACGGGGATGATCAGGTTCTGAATACGCATTGTGATCTCCAAGCCTTGTTATTGTCCGAATGACAGGACGATGTCCTGACGGATGACCGGTGCCGTTGAACCTCCGCCAACGGGATGTCGAGAGCTGACTGGCGGGCAAAGGAAACTTGTGATTGTGGCCTCGTCCTTTCGCCGCGTCTCTCGCCTCGTCCGATCAGAGGATACGCGCTTTTCGTCATATCCTGATTACCACGTTCTACGCCCCGGGCCCGCCCCCTAGTAGGACCAGTATGGCTCCATCGTTTGGACCAGCTCGATGATCCAGGAACCCGTCCCCAAGCGCCAGGCCAGCGCCCTTCCCTGACCTCGCTCGGATCGCGGGCTATGTCATAATCGGACCGAATCGCTCCTTCATATCCGTGGTGAGACCCGCATCCCATGAGCCAACTCCTCTTCCATCTCGACCCCGACCTGCCGGAAAGCCTCCAGCGCCAGCTCAGGGAACAGATCGCGCGCGCCATTCTCGATGGTCACCTGCCACTGGAAGAGGCCCTCCCCTCGAGCCGCAAGCTGGCCAAGGAGCTGAACGTCGCCCGCAACACCGTGATGCTGGCCTACGAACAACTGCTCGACGATGGCTACCTGATCGCCAAGAAACGCAGCGGCTACTACGTCAACCCCGAGATTCTCGAGGGGCGAGCCGAGAAGCCGGTACGGCTCAACGACATCGATGCCGAACGCCTCCCCTGGGAGGACCTGCTGACCATGCACCCCTCCCGGCAGGCCACCATCAGCAAGCCCAGCGACTGGCATCGCTACGACTACCCGTTCATCTATGGCCAGATCGACCCGGAGCTGTTCCCCACCCAGCACTGGCGGGAGTGCAGCCGCGACTCCATGAGCGTGCCCGCGATCCGCAGTTGGGCCGTCGACCACCTCAACGACGACGACCCGCTGCTGATCGAGCAGATCCACAAGCGCCTGCTGCCGAGGCGGGGCGTCTGGGCGAACCCCGAGGAGATCCTGGTCACGGTGGGCGCCCAGCAGGCGCTCTGGATCACCAGCATGCTGCTGCTCAAGCAAGGCCGACGCTTCGGCATGGAGAACCCCGGCTATGTGGACATGTACAACATCGCCCGGACCTTCACCGATGACATCCGCCTCTTGCCGGTCGACGAGGCGGGCATGCGTCTCGAGGACGACATCACCGACTGCCAGCTGGTCTACGTCACCCCCAGCCACCAGGCGCCGACGACGGTCACCATGCCCCTGGAGCGACGTCGCCAGCTGCTGGACCTGGCCGAGACCGACAACTTCCTGATCGTCGAGGATGACTACGAGAGCGAGACCAACTACCTGGACAATCCCACACCGGCCCTGAAGAGCCTGGATCGCCACAATCGGGTGATCTACGTGGGCAGCCTCTCCAAGACCCTGGCCCCGGGGCTGCGGCTGGGTTACATGGTCGGCCCCCCGGCGCTGATCCGCGAGGCGCGGGCGCTGCGCCGGCTGATGCTGCGCCATCCCCCCACCAACAACCAGCGGGCCGTGGCGCTGTTCCTCGATCGCGGCTATCACGATGCGCTGCTGCGCCAGATCCACCAGACCTTCCACAGCCGCTGGGAGCGCATGGGCGACGCCCTGGCGCGCCACATGCCGCAATCGTCGGTGCCCTCCACCTATGGGGGGTCCTGCTTCTGGGTGAGGGGTCCCGAGGGGCTCGACTGCCATGAGCTCCGGCGCCTGGCCGCCGAGCAGGGTATCCTGATCGAGTGCGGGGACATCCACTTCTTCGACGCCCCCCGCCTCGAGTACTTCCGGCTCGGCTTCTCGGCGATTCCCGAGTCGCGCATCGAGCCGGGCATCGAGCGCCTGGCGGCGCTGATTCCGCAGGCCATGATGCCATGATGGAACAGAGCGCCACGATACGCTGACACGGACGGCTCATGACGACGGCATCCTGGCAGACTGCCCTCGCCTGAGCTTGGCTCGGCGGGCACCAACGCCGATCGACGGCAGCGCGCCCAGCGGACCTACCCGCTTCCCCTCCTGTCGCCATCGGCTCGATCCCCGCCCTCGCGCCTCGCCCCACCATCCCAGCGACACTCGGTACACCGAATGCCCCGGCCCCGGCGGAAGATCGTCCGGGGACATACCGCGCATCCGGCCGAAACGGGAATAACCCCGTGGGGTCATGACGTCTACCAAGAAGCACAACATCGTCGGGAGAGAAACGGATGCGGTTTCCAGGACAGGATTCGCTGCGCAGGAGGCACTATCGACGCCTGGTGCAGCCGCATATCCCGCACCTATTGTCCATCGCCACGCAACGCACGGGCAGCGTGGCCATCGCCGAGGATCTCGTCCAGGAGAGCTGCCTGCAGGCCTGGGAAAAGCTCGGGAGCCTGAAGACAGCCGAGGCGTCACGCCCCTGGCTGGTGAGGATCCTGCTGCGCCAAATCGCCGACCAGCGACGCTCCTGGGCACGTCGCCAGGAGCTGCTGCCGATCACGGACATCGAGGAAGGGCACTGGCAGGCCATCGCCAGCGAAGGCCCGGGGCCCTTCGAGCTCGTCGTGGAAGCGCAGTCCGATGCCCGTGTCACGTCCCTGCTGCGTCGATTGCCCGATGAGTTCGCCATCGTCGTCGAATTGCATGACCTGATGGGCTACCGCTACCGAGAGATCGCCGAAACCCTGGGCATTCCTCTGGGCACGGTGACGAGCCGGCTGGCTCGCGGCCGGCGCCTGCTGGCCGGACTGCTGGCCGATCGGCACTCCCGGGGCCTTCCCGGCCGCGGTAGCCGGACCTCGCAGGCCAAGGGAGGAGAAGGCCATGAGTGACCAAGACCGTTCGTGGGACGTCCAGGCGGTGAAGGAGCATGCCAACTGGTTGGAATGCGTGGCGCCTTACCTGGACGGCGAACTGAACGCCCGGGAACGTCGGGAGATGACTCGGCACCTGGCCACCTGCCCCCTCTGCCAGCGAGAGCTGGAACGGCAGCGAGCCGTGGCATGCCGACTGGAGGCGCTCAAGCCCACCGCAGAGTCCTCCGCCGCCATGGAGCGGCGTCTTCGGCGTCGCTTGCTGGGGACGCCGTCTCGACGTCCCCCCAGGCGGCCCTGGTGGGGCTGGCTCGGGTGGGGACTGGCCTTGGCTCAGGCCTGTCTGCTGGTGACCCTTTGGCTGCCGAGCTGGTCAGCCCGGGATGGCGTACCGATGGTGGACGATGCCGTGGCCGATTATCGGCATGTCCTGGCCGATCGACTGCCCCCCCGCTCCACCATGGACACCGACGCCCTGTCTCGCGCGCTCTCCCTGTCGATCGAGCCCCTTCAGGCGCCGGACGTGACCTTCCTCGGCGGCTGGGAGACGGTCCTTCAGGAACAGCCCGCCGCCGCCCTGGCTTATCGCGTCAAGGAGCAGGTGATCGTGCAATACGTGGTTACCGAACCCCTGTTCTTCAACCAGGCAAGCGTACGCGACGCCGTTGCTCGACAGGGCCATTACATCACCCGGCAGGGCCGTCAGGGAATCGTCGGCTGGCCGGACAGCCACGCAGGCTCGCTGCTGGTTGGCGAGCTGCCCACCGAGGAACTGGTCAGGCTCAGGCTCTGAGCGCTTTCCACCGAGTTCCTTTATTTCGTCACGACCTGCAAGACAAGGAGATTGCCGCATGATGCTTCGCTATTCCCTGGCTGCTGCCGCCCTCACGTTCGGCCTCGCCGGCACCGCTGCCGCTCAGAGCCTCGAGGTCTCGGCCCAATCGGCCGGCGATACCGCCACGGTGGATGCCGTCGACGTCGACGAGGCTGCCTTCGTGGTGGTGCACGAAAGCGATGCGGAAGGCAACATCGTCGCCCCCGCCTCCATCGGCCATGCCGCAGTGGCCGCGGGGGTAGAGACGGCCATCCGGATCCCCCTGGAACGGGAGGTAACGGCCGGCGAGCGCCTGTTCGTGATGCTCCACCGAGATAGCGGCGAGCCCGGCGTGTATGAGTTCGGCCCCGGCTCGGTGGACGTCGATCCCCCCATGATCCGGGAGGGCAAGCCCGTCGTTCGCCCCGTGCCGGTGCAGTGACACCGTGGGCCGGGCTTGCCCGGCCCTAGCCTTCTTTCCGCGAATCCGCCGCCGCCCCCGAGCACGGGGTGTGACTCACGGATTCGTCCGTCGCCCGACGAGAGGACGATCATGAAACCAGCCCTTCTTCCCTGGCTCGCCGCCTCCCTGCTGGCAAGCAGCGCTCCTGTGCTCGCCGCCCCCCAGGCGAATGCCGAGGGCGCAGAGCTCTATGCCCGCCACTGTGCCGACTGCCATCAACCGAACGGTGAAGGCCTGAGTGGCATCTTTCCGCCCCATCGCGGGCACGTCGGCGCGCTCTACGCCGCCCGGGGCACGCCCGATGGACGGCATTACCTGGGCCAGGTGGTATTGAATGGCCTGACCGGGCCGATCACCGTCAAGGATGAGACCTACGATGGCAACATGCCGGCCTGGGAAGGCGCGCTGCCCCCTGGCGAGATCGCCGCCGTGCTCAACTTCATGCTCCTCGAGCTCGACCCCGCGGGCCTGCCCGATGACTTCAGACCCTACACCGCCGAGGACATCGCCGACCTGAGCCGGGAGGACCTCGATGGCCAGGACGTCCGTCGCCTGCGTCAGGGGCTCGATCGGTTCGGCGAACAGGCCACGCCGACGGTGGCGAAAGCGGAGACACCGGCAGAGGACACGACGCCTCTGCCACTCGAGTCGCTCTTTCCCCAGGCGATCCAGGTGGCCGTGCAGAACAGCGGCCTCGTCACGGTGCTGCCCTCCGGGGAGGCCTGGCCGGGCATCGAGGGGGCCCACTACGATGCCCTGAGCCCGGACGGCACTCGACTGCTGGTCTCGGGTTTCAAGACCGGCAATGTCTATCTCCTCGATGCCCGCAGCGGCGATGTGGAAGCGACCCTTCCGGTGGGCGGAGTGGCACAGGGGGTGAAGATATCGCCCGACGGCCGCCTGGGCCTCGCGGCGTTGCCCGACGGCAACCGCGTGGCGGTGATCGACATGGAGGAAGGGGTGCTGATCGACCAGATCCCGGTCGGCCCGGAACCCCACAACAGCGTGTTCAGCGAGGACGGTGACCTGGCCTACGTGACGCTGCAAGGCGGCGGTGCCATCGCCGTGGTGGACATGCGGCAACTGGCGAAGCGCGATGAAATCGCGACCCCGGGCCTCGAGACGCCGCACAACCTGGACATCAGCGCCGATGGCCGCAGGCTGTGGATCCGGGACTTCGTCGGCCGGGTCGGCGTGCTCGACCTGGAAACGGAGGAAATGCTGAAGACACTGGCGGTCGGCAACGGCCACGGAGGGATCGATGTCATTCCCGGCGGAGCCTATGTGGCGACCGGGGCGATCGCGGACTCCACCATCAGCGTGATCGATGCGCGCGACTTGACGCTCGCCGCCGAGGTGGAGGTAGGCAGCGGTCCCCATGGCGTGAGGGCCAGCCGCGATGGTCGCTACCTGTACGCCTCGATCACCGCCGACGACACCGTGGCGGTGATCGATACCCGAACCCTGAAGGTAGTGGCTCGGGTCCCCGCGGGTGGCGCCTTCCCGTTCTGGATCGCCGTCCCCGGCAATCCTTGAGGCACGCGGTCCGATCGAGTGCGGGGACCTCCACTTCTGCGACGTCCCCGCCGCGAAGACCGCCGGCCCGGCTTCTCGGCGATCCCCGAGTCGCGCAGCGAGCCGGGCATCGAGCGCCTGGCGGCGCCGATCCCGCAGGCCGTCGGCACTCTCCGATCCCGAGCGCGATATCGCCCGCCCATGAAGAAGCCGCCTCGCGGGCGGCTTCTCGGATCTGGCTGGGGAGTGGCTCAGAGCACCTCGTCCTTCAGGTAGTACCAGCGATACAGGAAGCGCTGCCCGAAGCGCCGGAAGGGCGCGAAGGCCTGGGATTCGACCTTCTCCCGGAGGTTCGGGAACGGCAGCCTGGAGGTGAAGATCGGCAGGTCCAGCTCCTGGCCATGCCCGGCGATCCACTGGGCCAGGCGCCGCCCGGCCTGGGCGGAATACATGACCCCGTTGCCGCCATAGCCCAGGGCGTAGTAGATGGTCTCCCGCGGGTCGGGCTGGTGAATGCGCGGCATCATGTCATGGCTGACGTCGACCCAGCCCCACCAGGAGTAGTCGAGCTCGATGCCCTCGAGGGCCGGGAACTTGCGATGCATGTCGCCGACCAGCAGCCGCTCGTACTTCTTCTGGGGCGCATCGCGGCCGGTGATGGCGCTGCGGCTGCCGATCTGCAGGCGGTTGTCGGGCAGCAGCCGATAGTAGTGGCGCAGCACCCGGGTGTCGGTGATGATCTGGTGGGTGCGCAGGTTGCAGGCCTCGCGCTCCGCGTCGGTGAGCGGTCGCGTGACGATGGAGTTGGAGAGGATCGGCAACAGGCGGTTCTTGAGCTGGGGATGCAGGCTCTGGGAGGTATAGCCGCCGGTGGCGATGCCCACCGCCCGGGCCTTCACCACGCCGCCCGGCGTCTTGAGGTAGTGCACGCCGCCTCGGGTCTCCCAGCCCTGTACCGGGCTGGCCGGGTGGATCTTGACGCCCAGCGCCCGGGCCTTGCGATGATAGCCGAAGGCCAGCTTGCCGGCATGGATGCCGATGCCCTCGGGCTCGTGCATCGCCCCCGCGGCCTCCTGGTCGCCGATCCACTCGCGCTTGACCGTATCGGCATCCAGGATCCGCGCATCGTAGCCGAAGGTCTCCCGCAGCAGCTTGGCTTCCTTCTCCAGGGTCGGCATCACCTTGTCGCGGTGAGCCAGATACAGATGGCCACCCGGCTGGGGATCGCAATCGATGTCGGCGATCAATCCCTTGAAGGTGTCCATGGCGTCCAGGCACTCGCGATGCAGCTTCAGGGCGGTGTCCAGGCCGTAGCGCTGGATCCACTGGGAACGCTTGAGGCGGCCCGAGGCGCACTGGGCCTGCCCGCCGTTGCGGGTCGAGCAGCCCCAGCTGGTGCGGTTGGCCTCGAGCACGGTGGCCTTGATGCCGTACTCCCGGGCCAGGAAGATGGCGGCGGTCAGGCCGGTGAAACCGGAGCCGATGATCACCACGTCGGCATCCGTGTCCTGCGTGATCGGGCCGTCATCCGCCGGAGGCTCGCCGGCCGTCCCGATCCAGTAGGTGGGCGCATAGTCGCGTCCCGCCCCCGGGGTCGCACTCTTCAGGGGATCGTAGGCCGGATCGTACGGATGGGCGGGAGAGGTCGCCTGCTGCGTCGCCGCCCCGGCGTTTGGCATTGTTGTCTCCATGAGAGGACTCCTCGCAGTCGGATGCCGTGGTTCGGACCTCGTCGGATCAGGCGTTGACGGGCGGACGATTCTTGCGGAAGGCGTTCTTCACGGCGATCTTGCCGTCGCGGAAGGTGAAGGCATCGATCATCCGCGCCTCGCTGCGTACGCCGTCGGTGGTGGTGCCCTTGTAGGTGGACTCGGTGAAGCCCTTGTCGCCGATCACGTGGTGCTCGGCGTCGACCCAGCAGGCGTCCGGAGCGGTCTTCCAGGCGTTCTGCAGACCTTCGCGGACCTCGGCCTGTCCCACGAAGCTCTTGCCCTGCAGCTCCGGGCCGGCGATGGCGTGGAAGACGCAGTCCTCGGTCATCATGTCCATCACGGCGTCGATGTCATGACGGTTCAGGGCGTCGCTGAAGGCCTGGAGGAAGGTGGTGTCGGGTTGGCTCATGTCGGTCTCCTGAGAGTTGTCATTGTGAGGTGAAGCGCAGCGAGCGGGGCACTCGGCCCCCATCGCTTACGAGCCTACTGATCCCGCCGGCCCGGCATTAGCGCCAGTTGCCGGCGGGATATTGGGCCAGCCTCGCGGCCCGGCTTAGCCGGTCGCGGCCAGCGGTTCGGCGGCGGCCAGCCGCGCGGCCGGGCGGAAGGGCGTCGGGTCGAGGATCGGCGCGCGCCCCAGCAGCTCGTCGACCAGCAGTCGGGTCGCGGCCGGTGCCAGCACCAGGCCATTGCGGTAGTGGCCGGCATTGACGAACAGGCCCGCCACGCCGGGGATCTCGCCGATGAAGGGCAGGCCGTCGGGCGCCCCCGGCCGCAGCCCCGACCAGTGATGCTCGACCTCGCACTCGGCCAGCGCCGGCAGGATGGACACCGCGCTGGCATGCAGGGACGCCCGGGCCTCGGGGGTAGGCGTCTTGTCGAAGCCGGCCTCCTCCAGGGTCGAGCCCACCAGCACGCGCCCGTCGGCCCGGGGAATCAGATAGCGCCCGCCGCGCAGCACCACCCGTTCCAGCCACTGCCGGCTCCCGGTGACGGTCGGGGTCCTGAACACCATCATCTGCCCCTTGACCGGCCTGACCGGCAGGGCGATCCCCAGGGGCGCCAGGAGCTGGCCCGTCCAGGCCCCGCCGCACAGGATCACCCGGCCGGCCGTGAAGCGCCCGGCGGCGGTGTCGACGCCATGGATACGGCCGCGGGCCACCACCAGGCGCTCGACCGGGCAATGCTCGTGCAGGGTGATGCCCGGCAACGCCTGCAGCCGGGCACGCAGCGCCTGGCCCAGCCGGGGGTTGCGCAGGCTGCCCAGGGTGGGCATCCACAGCCCGCCCTCGAGGCCCTCGGTCAGGCGGGGTTCCCGGGCATAGACGGCATAGGCATCGACCCGGCTCAGGGGCTTGTCGACGCGCCCCGCCCAGGCCATGGCCTGGGGCGCGTCCTCCAGGTCGAGGTAGAGCAGCCCCTGGCGGCGAAACTCCGGGTCGATGCCGGTCGCCTCGGCCAGGTGGGCCGTCAGGTGGGGATAGCGGCCCTCCGACCAGCTCGCCAGTTGCGAGATGGGGGCCGGATGCCGCCAGGGATAGAGCGGCGAGACGATGCCGCCCCCGGCCCAGGAGGCCTCCCCCCCGCAGGGGCCTCGCTCCACGAGGGTCACCTCGTGACCGGCCTCGGCAAGTTGCCAAGCGGTCATCATGCCGATGACGCCACCACCGATGATCAGAAAGTCCTTCATGGGTCGTCTCCTCGAAACCGTGGTTGTGGGGAGTCATGACGCGGCCACAAAAAAGCCCCGGCCTGGCGCGTCTCGTCGCCGGTGAGGCCGGGGCTTGGCGAGGGCGTCAGCTCAGCGAGAGAGCGGCGCCGCCCGTCTTACACGTAGTCCTGGTACTTCTCCAGCAGCCGCACCGGCTTCTTCAGCGCGTCGCGGCGGAAGGGGTCGCCCAGCTCCCGGGTGCACATGATCTCCAGGATGCAGGTCTTGCCCTCGTTCATCTGCAGGTCCACCGCCTTCTTCAGCGCCGGGCCCACGTCCTCGATGCGATCCACGGTGATCCCCTCGGCGCCCATCGCCCGGCCGATCTCGGCGAAGCTCTGGTTGTCCAGCTCGCCGGCCACGAAGCGACGGTTGTAGAACTCCACCTGGTTCTTCTTCTCCGCGCCCCACTGGCGGTTGTGGAACACCACCGCGGTCACCGGGATGTTGTGGCGCACCGCGGTCATGGTCTCCATCAGGCTCATGCCCCAGGCGCCGTCCCCGGCGTAGGCGATCGCCGGACGCTCCGGCGCCGCCACCTTGGCGCCGATGATGGTCGGCAGCGCATAGCCGCAGTTGCCGAAGCTCATCGGCGCGAAGAAGCTGCGCGGCCGGTCGAAGCGCAGGTAGCTGTGCGCCACGGCGTTGATGTTGCCGATGTCGGTGGACACCATCACGTCCTCGGGCATCGCCTTCTCCAGCTCCCGCAGCACCTGGCGCGGGTGCAGGTACTCGCCGCCGGAGAACGGCGTCTCGCCGGCCGCCTCGTCGATGGCGTCGAGGCTGAACGGGTCCTTCTCGTGGGTCCACTCGTCGAGCTCGCGCTCCCACGCCGCCTTCTCGCTGGCGATCAGCTCGGCACGCTGCCCCTTGCTGGCGTCGCACTTGAGCTCGCGGCCCGCCAGGCGCTCGGTGATCGCCTCGGCGGCTTCCCTGGCGTCGCCGCAGATGCCCACCGCGATCTTCTTCACCAGGCCCAGCATCTTGTGGTCGGCGTCGATCTGGATGATCTTGGCGTCCTTCGGCCAGTAGTCCAGGCCGTGCTGCGGCAGGGTGCCGAACGGCCCCAGCCGCGTGCCCAGCGCCACCACCACGTCGGCCTGGGCGATCAGCTTCATGCCCGCCTTGGAGCCCTGGTAGCCCAGCGGCCCGCACCACAGCGGATGGCTGGCCGGGAAGGAGTCGTTGTGCTGGTAGCTGTTGACCACCGGCGCACCCAGCCGCTCGGCCAGCGCCTGGCAGGCGTCCACGCCGTCGGCCATCACCACCCCGCCCCCGGAGACGATCACCGGGAACTCGGCCTCGGCCAGCAGCGCCGCCGCCTCGTCCAGGGTCCGGGTGCCGCCCGGGCCGCGGTCCAGCCGCGACGGCTGGGGAATCTCGCACTCGATCTCGCCGTAGAAGTAGTCCCGCGGGATGTTCAGCTGGGTCGGGCCCATCTCCGACATCGCCCGATCGAAGCAGCGACCGGTGTACTCGGCCATCCGCGCCGGGTGGGTCACGTGGCCCTGGTACTTGGTGAACTCCTGGAACATCGGCAGCTGATGGCATTCCTGGAAGCCGCCCAGGCCGATGCCGGTGGTGCCCGCCTCGGGGGTGACGATGACCACCGGGCTGTGCGCCCAGTAGGCCGCGGCGATGCCGGTCACGCAGTTGGAGATGCCCGGGCCGTTCTGGCCGATCACCGTGCCGTGGCGCCCCGAGACCCGCGCATAGCCGTCGGCCATGTGCGCCGCGCCCTGCTCGTGCACCACCGGGATCAGCCGGATGCCGGCCGGGGCGAAGATGTCCATGGCGTCCATGAACGCCGAGCCCATGATGCCGAACATGTCGGTCACCCCGTTGGCGACCAGGGTCTCCACGAAGGCCTCCGAGGGCGTCATCGTCTGCTTGCCCTGCACGACCTGGCGGGTGTCTGCGGTGTTGTCTGTGCTCACGGGACCTCCGAGATCTTTTATTGGAACTTTTCATTCCGTTTTATGGAACGCGATGAGCACTCTAGGCGGAACCTCGGAGGGGCGTCAAGGCGAATTTCACTAAACGGTACGGTTTGATTCTTTTTATGAAACTGATCTATGCTCCCAGGACATTCCGGTCGCCCAGCTCACCGAGGCGGCCGGGAATCCCCTGATCGACGGTCCCGTGGCGGGACGAGGAGACACTGATGACAGAGCCCATGAACGCCCGGCCCGACCGGATGGTGTCGGCCCGCGAGCTCTTCGGCATCGACAGTGACCTGATGGTGCCCGCCTTCGGCGAGCGCGATGACTACGTGCCCGAGATCGACGAGGCGTATCGCTTCAATCCCGACGTGACCCTGGCCATCCTGGCCGGCTTCACCCGCAACCGGCGGGTGATGGTTCAGGGGCTTCACGGCACCGGCAAGTCCACCCACATCGAGCAGGTGGCGGCGCTCCTCAACTGGCCCTGCATGCGGGTCAACCTGGACGGCCACATCAGCCGCCTGGACCTGGTGGGCAAGGACGCCATCGTGGTGCGCGACGGCGTGCAGGTGACGGAATTCCAGGAAGGCATCGTGCCCTGGTCGCTGCAGCGCCCGGTGGCGCTGATCTTCGACGAGTACGACGCCGGCCGGCCGGACGTGATGTTCGTCATCCAGCGCATCCTGGAGCGGGACGGCCACTTCACCCTGCTCGACCAGAACCGGGTCATCCATCCCCATCCCCACTTCCGGTTGTTCGCCACCTCGAACACCCTGGGACTGGGCAACCTCAGCGGCCTCTACCAGGGCACCCAGGTCCTCAACCATGCCCAGATGGATCGCTGGAACATCGTCGCCAAGCTCGACTACCTGCCCCGGGACGAGGAGGCGGCCATCGTGCTCGGCCGGGTGCCCAGCAAGGACACCGAGAAGGGCCGCCGACTCATCGCTTCCATGGTGGCGGTGGCCAACCTGACCCGTCAGGGCTTCGCCGCCGGCGACCTGTCGACGCTGATGTCGCCCCGCACCGTGATCACCTGGGCCGAGAACTGCGAGATCTTCCGCAATCCCGCCCTCGCCTTCCGGCTGTCCTTCCTCAACAAGTGCGACGAGGCCGAACGGCCCATCGTCGCCGAGTACTACCAGCGCTGCTTCGGCGAGGAGCTCGACGAGTCCTGGCTGCGGGAGGCCGAGGCGTCATGAGCGCGAGCGCTCAGCAGCAGGCGCGCCGCCAGCAGCGGATCGAGGCCCTCTGCGCGGCCAGCCTGCGTGCCCTGACCGGTCGCCGCGACCTGCACTACCGCGGGCGGCGCCTCTACCAGGGTGAGGCGCGGCTGCCGACCCATGCCCCTCACCTGCGCCTCGACACGGGCCAGGCCGCCTTCGCCGACTGCCGCGCCGCCGCCGACGGCATGGCCCTGCGACTGCTCCATTCCGACGCGAGGTGGCATCGCGAGCACTGCCCCGAGGGGGCGGTCGAGCGCCTGGTCTTCGAGCTGCTCGAGCAACTCCGCGTGGAGACCCTGGCCCCCGCCGACATGCCGGGCATGGCCGCCAACCTGCGCCGACGCTTCGACGCCTGGTCCCGGGACTTCTGTCGCTCGGGCCTGACCGAGGGCAGCCTCGGCCTGCTGCTCTACACCGTGGCGCAGATGTGCTGGTCACGGCTCCATGCCCGCCCCGTGCTCGAGGAGACCGAGGACTACATCGAAGGGACCCGAGCGTCCCTGGTCGGGGACCTGGGTACGCCGCTCGCCGGGATTCGCCGGCACCGCCGGGATCAGGCGGCCTATGCCGAGCATGCCCTGGCCATCGCCCGGGTGGTCGGCGAGGGCGCGGTGGCCGAGCGCGCCGAGGCCGGGCAAGGCGAGGAGGACGGCGAGATCGAGGAGACGGTCGAGGAAGGCTTCGCCCTGCTGCTCGACTTCGACGAGGCGGACCAGGAAGGCGAGGGCCTCGCCACCGCGAAGAGCGGCCGCAGCAAGGCCTTCGAGGACGCCGAGCTCGCCTACCGGGTCTATACCACCCGTTACGATCGCGAGGTATCGGCCGCCAGCCTGGTGCGCCGCGCCCTGCTGCACGAGAACCGCGAGCGCCTGGACCGGGCCATCGCCGAGCAGGGCATCAACGTGCCGCGGCTCGCCCGCCGGCTCGGCCAGGTGCTCTGGCGGCCACGGCCGGACGGCTGGGCCTTCGGCGAGGAGGAGGGCCATATCGATGGCCGTCGCCTCGCCCAGCTGGTCAGCTCGCCGACCGAACGTCGCCTCTTCTACCGCGACCAGTACCGCCTGGGGACCGACTGCATCGTCAGCTTCCTGATCGACTGTTCGGGGTCGATGAAGCACCACAGCGAGCCGGTGGCGATGATGGTCGACAGCCTGATCCGGGCCCTGGAGATGATCGGGGCGCGGACCGAACTGCTGGGCTTCACCACCGGCGCCTGGAACGGCGGCCGTGCCTACCAGGAGTGGATGAGCCGCGGGCGCCCCCGGCATCCCGGGCGGCTCAACGGGCTCTGCCACATGGTCTTCAAGGACGCCGACCGCAGCTGGCGACGCGCCCGGCGCGACGTCGGCGCCCTGCTCAAGCCCGACCTCTTCCGTGAGGGCATCGACGGCGAGGCGGTGGACTGGGCCTGCGAGCGCCTGCTCGCTCGCACCGAGACGCGGCGCATCCTGATCGTGATCTCCGACGGCTGCCCGGCCGACAGCGCCACCAACCTGGCCAACGACGCCTACTACCTGGACAACCACCTCAAGGAAGTGGTCGCCCGGCGCACCCGGGAAGGCCAGGTGGAGATCCTGGGGCTGGGCGTGGGCCTGGACCTCAGTCCCTTCTATCGCCGTTGCCTGGCCACCGACATGTCCCAGGCACTGGACACCCACCTCTTCGACGAGATCGTCGAGCGGATCGGCGGCCGCCATCGGCGCTGATCCCTGCCCCTTCGCAGAGGAGAGTCCCATGACAATCAAGACCATCCACTTCGGCAAGGACCCCGGCGAGACCGCCCGGCGGCGCCTGGCCGACCTCCCGGCCCGCGTGGTCGAGGGCGACCCGCACCACGAATCCACGCTGCTGTTCGAGAGCCCCGACGGCCGGATGGTCGCCGGGACCTGGACCAGCACTCCCGGCAAGTGGCATGCCTTCACCGATCGCGACGAGTTCTGCTATATCCTCTCGGGCCATGTGCGGCTGATCGACGAGGACGGCGGCACCCGCACCTTCCGCACCGGCGATGCCTTCCTGATTCCCGACGGCTTTCGCGGTTACTGGGAGGTGCTGGAGACGACCACCAAGCACTTCGTGATCCGCCACCACGACACCGACTGACGACGGAGACCCGGCATGGCCAAGACCCGCATGGTGCACCAGTTCGGCCTGGGCAGTTCGATCCGCAGCCGCGACTACACCCAGGCCGCGGCCCGGGCGATCCGCGATGCCCTGTGGCACAACTCGCTCAACGTGGCCGACGCCTTCGGCTTTCCCAAGGACGCCATGCTGATCGACGTCGAGATCGGCATCCAGCAGCCCGAGGCGGTGGACACCGAGGCGCTGCTGGACATCTTTCCCTACGGCCAGCCGCGGATCTCGGTGGTCCAGGGCGGGCTCGACGTGGACAAGCCCGGCGGCGGGGGCACCACCGTGATCGCCAATGCCGCCGTCATCGTCTCCTTCGACATGGAGCGCGCGCATGACTGAACGACGCATCATCCTCGAGATGGGCACCGGCAACGACCTCTACGGCGAGGACTACACCAAGGCGGCCTGTCGCGCCGTGCAGGACGCCCTGCACCACTCCTCCATCGTGCTGTTCAAGTCGCTGGGCATCGACCATCGCCAGATGCGGGTCCAGGTGACCATCGGCGTGCAGGCCCCCGAGCGGGTCGATGCCGAGGTGGTGGCGGCCGAGCTGCCCCGCGGCCGTGCCGAGGTCGAGGTGGTGCACGGCGGCCTGAACGTCCACGACCCGGACAATGCCACCACCCACGTCATCGCCACCGCGGCGATCGCCGCCTTCCTGCCGATCGAGGCCGATGCCTGGCGGCTGCGTGAGGGCGCCGGCTGACCGCCTTGCGCCCCTTGCCGCCGATAGGGGCGTTCAGGTCGACTCGGAGAGGATCAGCCCGCCCCCGATCAGCATCAGGGTGACGAAGGCCAGGCGGCGCATGGCCAGGGAGGACAAGGGAGGCGGCCAGCGCCGCCCGGCATAGGTGGCCAACGCTACGACCGGTATGGCCCAGGCCGTGAGAGTGAGGATCTCGAGATCCAGCGCCCCCTTGAGGGCCACGAACAGGGTGCGCATGCCCGAGGTCGCGGCGAAGATCAGGATCAGCATGTTGCGGATCGCCACCGGCGCCAATGGTTGGCGGTAGCATTGGTAGATCACCGGCGGCCCGGCGATGCCGAAGAGTCCGCCGCACAGCCCCGAGAGCACCCCGCTGATGAAGAAGCTTATCCTGGAAGAGAGGGTCTCGCGCTGGCGGGGGCGCAGCACCAGGCTGAGTCCGCCGTAGCACACCACCAGGCCCAGGGCGATGCGCACCACGCTGGCGGCACTGGCACTGAGGAGATCGAGCAGCAGCACGCCGATGACCGTCGCCGGCACGATGCCGACGACGGTGGCCGCGATGACCGACATGTCGAGATGCTTCAGCTTCCCTGGCAGCGCCACCGCGCTGTTGGCCAGTGTCATCAGGCTGACCACCGCCGCCACCGAGGCCACGGGCGCCACCGCCAGCCCGCTGGTGGCGCCCATCACGATCATCCCCAGGCCGAAGCCGGTGACCGTCTGGAAGTAGCCGGCCAGGGCGGCGATGGCCAGGAAGGCGAGGGGAATCTCGAGGGTCATGGGCGTTCAGCCCGCCGCGGCAGCGGCCCGCGCCTCGGCGGCCTGGGCCTGGACGGTGGTCACGGCGATGACATGGTAGATGTCGTCGACGCTGCAGCCCCGCGACAGGTCGTTGGCCGGCTTGGCCAGTCCCTGGAGCAAGGGCCCGATGGCCTCGGCGCCGCCGATCCGTTCGGCCAGCTTGTAGCCGATGTTGCCGGCCTCCAGGTCGGGGAAGATCAGCACGTTGGCGTTGCCCTTGACCTGGGAGTCGGGCAGCTTGCGCTCGGCGATCTCGGCGACGATGGCCGCATCGAGCTGCACGTCCTCGTCGATGGCGAGCCCCGGGCGGCGCTCCTTCACCCGACGCGCCGCCTGGACCACCTTCTCCACGTTGCCGTGCTGGGCGCTGCCGCTGGTCGAGAACGACAGCATGGCGACCCGCGCCTGCTCGCCCAGCAGGGCCTCGGCGCTGTCCGCCGCGGCCATGGCGATCTGCGACAGCTGCTCGGCATCCGGGTCGATCACCAGGCCGCAGTCGGAGAAGATCATCCCGCCCTTGAGGCTGTGGAACGGCTGGCACAGCATCATCAGGAAGAAGCTGGAGACCAGACGACACCCCGGGGCCAAGCCCAGGATCTGGATGGCGCTGCGCACCACGTCTCCGGTGGTATGCACCGCCCCGGCCACGGATCCGTCGGCATGGCCCTCGCGGACCAGCATGTTGGCGAAGCACAGCGGCTCCCGGATCGCCGCCGCGGCGTCTTCCCGGGTCATGCCCTTCTTCCGGCGCAGCGCGAACAGCGCCTCCGCCAGCGACTCGGTGAGCGGCGAGTCGTCCGGGTCGATCAGTTCCAGGCGCGACAGGCTCAAGGCGCGGGATCTCGCCAGCTCGGCCAGCGTCGCCCACTTGCCCACCAGGGTGAGGTGAGCGATGCCGTCCTCGGCGGCCTTGACGGCCGCCTGCAGCACCCGTTCGTCCTCGCCTTCGCAGAGCACGATCCGTCGCGGCGAGCGGCGGGCGCGCGCCAGGATCTCGTTCAAGGCTTTCATGATTCGGCCTCCCGTCTCCGCCGCCCGGGGCGGCGGGGATGAAGAAAAAAGCCCCCCGACATCGTCGGGGGGAACACACCACGGCTGCCGCCTCAGACGTAGTCCTGATACTTCTCCAGCAGCCGCACCGGCTTCTTCAGCGCGTCGCGGCGGAAGGGGTCGCCCAGCTCCCGGGTGCACATGATCTCCAGGATGCAGGTCTTGCCCTCGTTCATCTGCAGGTCCACCGCCTTCTTCAGCGCCGGGCCCACGTCCTCGATGCGATCCACGGTGATCCCCTCGGCGCCCATCGCCCGGCCGATCTCGGCGAAGCTCTGGTTGTCCAGCTCGCCGGCCACGAAGCGACGGTTGTAGAACTCCACCTGGTTCTTCTTCTCCGCGCCCCACTGGCGGTTGTGGAACACCACCGCGGTCACCGGGATGTTGTGGCGCACCGCGGTCATGGTCTCCATCAGGCTCATGCCCCAGGCGCCGTCCCCGGCGTAGGCGATCGCCGGACGCTCCGGCGCCGCCACCTTGGCGCCGATGATGGTCGGCAGCGCATAGCCGCAGTTGCCGAAGCTCATCGGCGCGAAGAAGCTGCGCGGCCGGTCGAAGCGCAGGTAGCTGTGCGCCACGGCGTTGATGTTGCCGATGTCGGTGGACACCATCACGTCCTCGGGCATCGCCTTCTCCAGCTCCCGCAGCACCTGGCGCGGGTGCAGGTACTCGCCGCCGGAGAACGGCGTCTCGCCGGCCGCCTCGTCGATGGCGTCGAGGCTGAACGGGTCCTTCTCGTGGGTCCACTCGTCGAGCTCGCGCTCCCACGCCGCCTTCTCGCTGGCGATCAGCTCGGCACGCTGCCCCTTGCTGGCGTCGCACTTGAGCTCGCGGCCCGCCAGGCGCTCGGTGATCGCCTCGGCGGCTTCCCTGGCGTCGCCGCAGATGCCCACCGCGATCTTCTTCACCAGGCCCAGCATCTTGTGGTCGGCGTCGATCTGGATGATCTTGGCGTCCTTCGGCCAGTAGTCCAGGCCGTGCTGCGGCAGGGTGCCGAACGGCCCCAGCCGCGTGCCCAGCGCCACCACCACGTCGGCCTGGGCGATCAGCTTCATGCCCGCCTTGGAGCCCTGGTAGCCCAGCGGCCCGCACCACAGCGGATGGCTGGCCGGGAAGGAGTCGTTGTGCTGGTAGCTGTTGACCACCGGCGCACCCAGCCGCTCGGCCAGCGCCTGGCAGGCGTCCACGCCGTCGGCCATCACCACCCCGCCCCCGGAGACGATCACCGGGAACTCGGCCTCGGCCAGCAGCGCCGCCGCCTCGTCCAGGGTCCGGGTGCCGCCCGGGCCGCGGTCCAGCCGCGACGGCTGGGGAATCTCGCACTCGATCTCGCCGTAGAAGTAGTCCCGCGGGATGTTCAGCTGGGTCGGGCCCATCTCCGACATCGCCCGATCGAAGCAGCGACCGGTGTACTCGGCCATCCGCGCCGGGTGGGTCACGTGGCCCTGGTACTTGGTGAACTCCTGGAACATCGGCAGCTGATGGCATTCCTGGAAGCCGCCCAGGCCGATGCCGGTGGTGCCCGCCTCGGGGGTGACGATGACCACCGGGCTGTGCGCCCAGTAGGCCGCGGCGATGCCGGTCACGCAGTTGGAGATGCCCGGGCCGTTCTGGCCGATCACCGTGCCGTGGCGCCCCGAGACCCGCGCATAGCCGTCGGCCATGTGCGCCGCGCCCTGCTCGTGCACCACCGGGATCAGCCGGATGCCGGCCGGGGCGAAGATGTCCATGGCGTCCATGAACGCCGAGCCCATGATGCCGAACATGTCGGTCACCCCGTTGGCGACCAGGGTCTCCACGAAGGCCTCCGAGGGCGTCATCGTCTGCTTGCCCTGCACGACCTGGCGGGTGTCTGCGGTGTTGTCTGTGCTCATGGGTGTCCTCCCGGGGATGGCTGAGCGGCTGTTGTTATGGAAATAGCCATTTACGATACGATTGGTTCCGTAAAACGGAACACATCTCCAAGCTAGCCACGGGATCGTGCGTCGTCAACATCAATTTCAAAAAACGGTACAAATTGATTTCTTTTTAGGAACGAATTAGCCTGGAGGCAAAGAGGGAGAGGGCACCATGACCACCAATCGCACCGAAATGAGTCGCCTCGAGGGGGAGACACCGGCCCAGCGCCTGCTGGCCCTGCTCGAGGTCATTGCCGGGAAGGACCAGTTCTTCACGCTGCAGGGCATGGTGGAGGAGACGGGGCTTCCCAAGCCCACCCTGCATCGCATGCTCCAGCAGCTGGAGTCGTCCGGCATGCTGCAGCGCGAGGCCGATGGGCGCCACTACAGCAAGGGCAACCGGCTGCGGCGGCTCGCCGAGAACCTGCTGCTTCATGACACCGTCCACGGGGCCCGCCACGCGGTGTTGTCCGAGCTGGTCGAGGAGGTCGGGGAAAGCTGCAACATCACCGCCCTGTCGGGGGGCGAGGTGCTGTACCTGGACCGGGTGGAGACCTCGGCCCCGCTGCGCTTCTACCTGCATCCCGGCTCGCGGGTACCGGTGCATTGCTCCGCCAGCGGCAAGCTGTTCCTGGCCCAGATGGCGCCCGCCCAACGCAAGCGGCTGCTGGATCAGACGCCGCTGAAGGCGTTCACGCCCAACACCCTCACCGACCGGGCGGCGCTGGAGGCGGAGATCGAGACCGTTCGCGACAACGGCTACGCCTTCGACGACGAGGAGTTCCTGCCCGGTCTGCTGTGCATCGCGGTGCTGGCGCCCCACCCCGAGGGCCCCTCGAACGTCGGCCTGGCCATCCAGGCGCCGGTGATGCGCATGACCCGGGAGAAGGCCCTGGCCTGCCTGCCGGCCCTGCAACGCGCGGCCCAGGCCATCGCCGACATCAGCTGGGACGCGGTTCCCGAGGCCGAGGAGCTGGCGACGGCGGACCACTGAGGGGGCGGCACCGGGCTGCAGATACGCCCCGGGGTGCCCTCACACTGGCCTGCGCCGCGGATTCCGCATATCCTCGAAGCCATCGACCGTAGGCCCGCACCGCAACAGGGAGACTGCAATGGCCGGTTTGTTACCCGATGTCGACCCCGATGGACTGCTCGAGTACTCGGTGGTCTACACGGACCGTTCCCTCAACCACATGTCGAAGAGTTTCCAGGAAGTGATGCGCGACGTCTCCGCCTCCCTGAAGCGGGTCTATCGCGCGCATTCCGCCGTCATCGTGCCCGGCAGCGGTACCTATGGCATGGAAGCGGTGGCCCGCCAGTACGCCACCGACCGGCGCTGCCTGGTGATCCGCAACGGCTGGTTCAGCTATCGCTGGAGCCAGATCCTCGAACGGGGCCAGATCCCTTCGGACCTCTACGTGCGCAAGGCGCGCCGGCTGGACGACGATGACCCGATGTCCCCCTTCGCCCCGCCGCCCGTCGAGGAGGTGATCGAGGCCATCCAGGACCAGAGGCCCGACCTGGTCTTCGCGCCTCACGTGGAGACCGCCTCGGGCATCAAGCTGCCGGACGATTACATCCGCCGCATCAGCGAGGCCATCCACGAGGAGAACGGCCTGATGGTGCTGGACTGCATCGCCTCGGGCACCGACTGGGTCGACATGCAGGACACCGGCGTGGACATCCTGATCAGCGCCCCCCAGAAGGGCTGGAGCGGCTCCCCCTGCTGCGGCATGGTGATGCTCTCGCGGCTGGCCCGGGACATCATCGAGGAGACCGAGAGCTCGAGCTTCGCCTGCGATCTCAAGAAGTGGCTGTCGATCATGGAGACCTACGAGGCGGGCGGCCATGCCTATCACGCCACCATGCCCACCGACGGCCTGCGCACCCTGCGCGACGTCATGGCCGAGACCGAGGATTACGGCCTGGAGAAGGTCCGCGACGAGCAGCTCGAGCTGGGCCGCCGGGTCCGCGAGCTGCTCGCCGAGCACGGCTACCCGAGCGTCGCCGCCCCGGGCTTCGAGGCCCCGGGCGTGGTGGTGAGCTACACCCGCGACCCGGACATCGCGGTCAAGTTCGCCGCGGCGGGCCTGCAGGTGGCCACCGGTGTGCCCCTGATGTGCGACGAGGGCGACGACTTCCGCACCTTCCGTATCGGCCTGTTCGGCCTCGACAAGCTGCACCACATCGATCGCACCCTCGAGCACCTGCAGGAAGCGATCACCCGCATCGAGACCACCGACGAGTGAGCCTGATCGGCATGACGCACCACTGAAAAGGGCGGCCCTTGGGCCGCCCTTTTCGTGACTCGGTGATGGCGACTCAGACGCCGCCCATGCCCCTGGGCAGGAACCCCAGGTTGTTCTCCACCGCCTTGACCCCCGGGGTGTTCTCGGCGGCCACCTGGACGGCCCAACGCTGCTCCTTGCTGTCCACCAAGCCCCACAGCTGCACCTTGCCCTCGGCGACGATGACGTTGAGCCGCTCCACCATCACCCCGGTGTGCTTGTCGACCTCCTGGAGGATGGCGTCGCGAATCTCGCGGTCGTCGCCGCTGGCCTGGGTCGCCGGTGCCTCCACGGAGAAACCACGCAGCAGGTTGGAGCGGCTGACGATCCCCACCACACGGCCCTCCCGGACCACCGGCACCCGCTTGATGCGGCGTTTCTCCAGCAGTTGCGCGATCTCGTGCAGGGGAGCGTCCTCGTCCACGGTGATCGGGTTAGGCGTCATGATCTCGCCCGCCAGGCGACCATGGGTACGCACGTAGTCGGCGGCCTCGTCGCCGGTGGAGAACAGCCGCAGCCACCAGGAGCGCGCGCCCTCGTCCTCGTTCTCGATGCGGCGGATCAGGTCGCCCTCGCTGACGATGCCCAGCAGGTGATCCTGGCCGTCGACGACCGGCACCGCGCTGATGCCATGCTCGAGCAAGAGGCTCGCGATCTCGCGAACCTCGCTGTCGGGGGACACGGTGATGACATTGGGCGTCATGACGTCTGCGGCGCGCATGGGACATCCTCCTGGGAAACGGGAATCAGAATGCGGCCACCTTCCTCGGCGGCCTCCTCTACACCATAGCAAGCCCCCAGGCACGAGGCCTTGATCCCGGGCAAGCCGAGTCCGGCATTCAGCCGCCATGGCCCGTGCCTCGGGTTCTTCGCGCATCGACGTGACACGGGCAAGCCCCGTCTAGGTGGCGTGTGCCCGGCATAATGCAATGGTCCTCAATACGATGGCGCGACGCCTCGGCCATCGGAGGCTCGGCTCCGGTCCCGACGTCGTCAGCCCGGGGGGGGCTTCACGGAATCGCGGACGATGAGTTCCGGCGGGATCCGCAGGTGCTCGGACACCGGTACCCTGGCGGCGATGGCCGAGGTTATCAGCCGGCAGGCCTCGCGACACATGGTGTCGGTCTGCTGGCGAACGGTGGTCAGGGCAGGGATGAGCAGGCGGGCGATCTCGATGTCGTCATAACCGATGACCGAGAGGTCGTCGGGCACGCTGAGCCCCTGGCGGGTGGCCTGACTGATGGCCCCGAGCGCTGACAGGTCATTGAAGGCGAAGAGGGCGGTGGGGCGGCGCTCGCCCCGGCACAGCCGGCGAATGGCGGCTTCCCCGCCATCGACCTCCAGGTTGCCGGGAAAGACCCAGTCGGGGTCGAGGGCGATGCCGGCCTCCCTCAGGGCACGGCTGAAGCCGCGATAGCGCCGGGACGACTGATGATGCTCGGCCGGTCCCGTGATGCAGCCGATCGCCCGATGCCCCTGCGCGATCATATGCGATGTCGCCAGATAGCCGCCCTGCTCCGAATCGTCGCTGACGCTCGCCAGTCCCGGTGCCTCCATGTCCAGCAGCACGACCGGAAAGGGGCAGGACGCCAGCAGCTCACGATAGGCCGGGGACATCACGGATTCCAGGACCAGCAGGCCATCGATGCGCTTCCCCTTGAGCGTGCGGATATAGCTGCGCTGCTTGTCGATGTCCCGCCCCGAGTTGCACAACATCAGGTTAAAGCCGGCGGCATAGAGCGACGACTCGAGCCGGGACACCACCTCCGCGAAATAGGGGTTGGCCGAGCTGGTCACCAGCATCCCCACCGTATGGGTCATGTGCTTCTTCAGGGACTGCGCCGAGCTGCTCGGGGTGTAGTCGAGCCGCTCGACCGCCGCCCTCACCCTCGCCCGCGTCTCCTCCTTGACGAAGCGCGTCCCGTTGAGCACATGGGAGACGGTGGAAACGGAGACTCCCGCCGCCTTCGCCACATCGGTGATCGTCACCATCGCCTTGCTCCCGCCATCACGGCTCCCCCTCTTGCCCGGTCATGTCATCGAGCGCCTCACCCCTGGCCCTGAACGCTCGCCGCGCCTCCTCCCCCGGCCCCCACGGGCCGTTCGCAGCGTCGCCCGTGGTGGGCAAGGGGCGGCGCCCAACTGCCCGTCGATAATAACCCATTGATTTATCTAAATGTAGGAAAGCGGGAACCCATGACGAGGCCTCAGGGTCGCCGGGGCGATACCGCCTCGCCCGTGGCCCCGGGACGATGCTCCAGGATGGGCTGTTTGTCGATCATTCTAGGCAAAACTCTTCAGAAAAACGATTGCGCAAACGTTTTCCTTTGAATAGGGTGGTGAAAAAACAACGACAGCCAAGCCAGGAACACCACGATGGACGCTTCATCCCCGGACGCTCGCCACCGCCACGACGGAGGCCAACGCCCTTCCGCCTCGGCCGCCCAGCCGTGGCTCGACGCGATGCCGAGCCAACTCGCGATCGGCCCGACCGCCTCGGCACCGGCTCCGGCCGGCCATGGCCGAAGGGGCGCTGCCACCCAAGGCGTCGCGACCGTCGTCTCTCGATCCAGACAACCTCAGGGTGACCGCTTTGACTCTTCCCCCCTCGACTCAACCTCATGACACGGCGCCGACCGTGCCCGCCGACGTGGTCGTCGTCGGCAGCCTGAACATGGACCTGGTGGTGCGAACCCCGCGGCTGCCACAGCCCGGCGAGACCCTGACCGGTCATGGCTTCACCACCACCGCCGGCGGCAAGGGCGCCAACCAGGCCGTGGCGCTCGCCCGGCTGGGCACCGCGACGGCGATGGTCGGCTGCGTCGGCGACGACGACTATGGCCATGCCTTGCGGGATGGCCTCGAGCGCGAGGGGATCCACTGCCAGGGGATACGACGGTGTGGGGAGCAGCCGACTGGCGTGGCCGTGATCCAGGTGGACGACGACAGCCGCAACAGCATCGTGGTCACCCCCGGCAGCAACGGCGAACTGACCCCCGCGGACGTGGAGGGCTGCGACGCCCTGCTGGCCTCGGCCCGACTGGTGATCTGCCAGCTGGAGACCCCCCTGGCGACGGTGCGCCACGCCCTCGAACGGGCCCGCCACCATGGCTGCCTCACCCTGCTCAATGCCGCCCCCGCCATGTCGCTGCCCCGCGACCTCCTGGCGTTGGTCGACTGGTTGGTGGTCAACGAGTCCGAGGCCGCGGCCCTCTCCGGGCAGACCGTCACCCATCCCGACGAGGCCGCCCGGGCCGTGCAATGCCTACGTAAGGCGGGCTGCCGCCAGGTACTGATCACCCTGGGCGCCCAGGGGGTGGTCGCGGCGGTCGACGACCGCCTGCATCACTATGCCGCGCGGCCGGTGACGGCCATGGACACCACGGCGGCCGGCGACACCTTCGTCGGCGCCTTCGCCGCGGCGCTGTCGCGCGGCGAGGGCATCGAGGCGGCCATCCGCTACGGTCAAGCCGCGGCGGCCATCGCGGTCACCCGGGCCGGTGCCCAGGCATCGATCCCCCGGCACGACGAAATCCTTCCCCCCGCGCATTCCTGAAGGAGAACCCTCATGACCAGCGCACATCCCGGCGACCGGACATCGCCGATCAAGGTACTCTTCGACACCGACCCGGGCGTCGACGACGCCATGGCGCTGCTGTTCCTGCATCGCCATCCGGCCATCGAGCTGATGGGTATCACCACGGTGCACGGCAATGCCCGAACCGACACCACCACCCGCAACGCCCTCTACCTGGGCGAGCACTTCGGCCTGGAGACGCCCATCGCCCGCGGCGCCGCCGAGCCCCTGGTGATGCCCAAGTCACCGCCGCCGACCTTCGTGCATGGCGACGACGGCCTCGGCAACGTCGGCCTGACCTTCGAGCCGACCCGCCGGCCCGACCCCCGCCCGGCCTACCGCCTGATCATCGACACGGTGCGCCGCCACCCCGGCGAGATCACCCTGATCGCGGTCGGCCCCCTGACCAACCTGGCCCTGGCGCTCAAGGAGGCCCCGGAGATCGCCCCCCTGGTCAAGGAGGTCGTGGTCATGGGCGGCGCCTTCGGAGTCGGCGGCCAGGGCGGCAACATCACCCCCGTGGCCGAGGCCAACATCCACGGCGACCCCCATGCCGCCGACCTCGTCTTCACCGCCGCCTGGCCGGTCACCGTGGTCGGCCTGGACGTCACCCATCGGGTGCTGATGACCGACGCCGACTTCCGGCGGCTGCGCGAGCTTGGCGGCGAGGATGGCGACTTCATGTGGTCGATCTCGCGCCACTACGTGGACTTCTACTCGGAGCGCGAGGCCATCGACGGCTGCTATGTCCACGACTCCAGCGCAGTGGCCTATGTCCTCGACCCGAGCCTGTTCGAGGTCCGCCAGGGACCGGTGCGTGCCGTAGGCGACGGCCTTGCCATGGGCCAGACCATCCAGCGCCCCGACGACCGGGACTTCCCCCCCACCGCCTGGGACGGCCTGCCGTCACAACGGGTCTGCGTGGACGTCGACGGCCCGCGCCTCATGCGGCTGTTCATGGACACCTTCATCGCCCCCGGCCGCGCGGAAGACGCCTGAGGGGCGCCTCCCCGGCCCGACTCGATCACCGACACGCTGGATGCTTCGATAATGACAACGCCCGACACCGATACCCTCGCCAACGCACTGCGCGTCCTGTCCATGGACGCCGTGCAGCGCGCCGGCTCCGGCCACCCCGGCATGCCCATGGGCATGGCCGAGATCTCCGTCGCCCTCTGGCACGGCCACCTGCGCCACAATCCCGCCAACCCCGACTGGCCCGACCGCGACCGCTTCGTGCTCAGCAACGGCCATGGCTCCATGCTGCTCTACGCCCTGCTGCACCTGACCGGTTACGACGTCGCCACCGACGACCTGGCACGCTTCCGCCGCCTGGGCAGCAGGACGCCGGGCCATCCCGAGGTCGGCTATACCCCCGGCGTCGAGACCACCACGGGGCCGCTCGGCCAGGGCCTGGCCAACGCGGTGGGCATGGCCCTCGCCGAGAGACAGCTCGCCGAGGAATTCAACCGCGACGGCCTGCCCATCGTCGACCACCACACCTACGCCTTCGTGGGCGACGGCTGCCTGATGGAGGGCATCAGCCACGAGGCCGCCTCCCTGGCCGGCACCCTGGGCCTCGGCAAGCTGATCGTGCTCTACGACGACAACGGCATCTCCATCGACGGAGAGGTCGAGGGCTGGTTCACCGACGACACCGGGAAGCGCTTCGAGGCCTACGGCTGGCAGGTGATCGACGGCGTCGACGGCCATGACGTCGCTGAAGTCGACGCCGCCATCACTCGGGCGAAGGCCGACGACCGCCCCACCCTGATCGCCTGCCGGACGTTGATCGGCAAGGGCGCCCCCACCAAGCAGGGCAGCCACGACAGCCATGGCGCTCCGCTGGGCGAGGACGAGATCCGGGCCACCCGCAAGGCCCTGGGCTGGTCCCACTCCCCCTTCGAGATCCCCGAGGCCGTCGCCGCGGAGTGGAGCGCCCGGGAACGCGGCGCCCGTGACGAGGCCGCCTGGCGGGAACGCTTCGCGCGCTACGCCGAGGCCCATCCCCAGGCCGCCGCGGAGTTCGAGCGCCGGCTCGCCGGCGCCCTGCCGGAAGACTTCGCGATCCTGGCCCAGCGCCACCTCGAGGCCGTCGCCGAGCATTCGGAGACGCTCGCCACCCGCAAGGCCAGCCAGCAGGCGATCCAGGCCTTCGCCCCCCAACTGCCGGAACTCCTCGGCGGCTCGGCCGACCTGGCCGGCTCCAACCTCACGCTGTGGGACCAGGCCCGCCCCCTCACTCGCGACGGCGGCGGCAACTATGTGCACTACGGCGTACGCGAGTTCGGCATGGCCGCGATCATGAACGGCCTGACCCTGCATGGCGGCATCCGGCCATTCGGCGGGACCTTCCTGATGTTCTCGGAATACGCCCGCAATGCCCTGCGCATGGCCGCCTTGATGAAGATCAACCCCATCTTCGTGTTCACTCACGATTCCATTGGCCTTGGCGAGGACGGCCCCACCCACCAGCCGGTGGAACAGACCGCCAGCCTGCGCCTGATGCCCAACATGGACGTCTGGCGACCCTGCGATGCCGTGGAGACCCAGGTGGCCTGGCAGGTCGCCCTGGAGCACGCCGACACTCCCACCAGCCTGATCCTCAGCCGCCAGGCGCTGCCCGCCCAACCGCGCGATGCCCGGCAGCTGGCCGACATCCGCCGCGGCGGCTACGTGCTCGCCCGCGAGACGGGCGCGCTGGATCTCGTGCTGATCGCTACCGGCTCGGAGGTCGAACTGGCCGTCGCGGCCCGGGAGCGCCTGGCCGCCCGGGGCCTCCGGGCCCGGGTGGTGTCGCTGCCCTCCACCTTCGTCTTCGACCGCCAGCCCCGCGACTACCGCGACGCCGTGCTGCCGCCCCGAGTGCCCCGCCTGGCGGTCGAGGCCGGGGTGACCGACTACTGGCGGAAGTACGTGGGCCTCGATGGCGATGTCGTGGGGCTCGACACCTTCGGCGAGTCGGCCCCCGCCGACGAGCTCTACCGCCACTTCGGCCTCACCGCCGAGGTCGTGACCGAACGGGCCAGCCAACTGCTGGCCACCACCCGCGCATCCCAGGAGGTTTTCTCATGAGTCGTCTTCGCCGCATCGTCGACTTCGGGCAGCAGGTCTGGCTGGACAACCTGTCGCGCCGGCTGCTGGAGAGCGGTCGCCTCGAGCGCTGGCTCGAGGAGGACGCCATCGCCGGCGTCACCTCGAATCCGACGATCTTCCACAAGGCCATCGCCGAGGACCCGCTCTACCAGGACGACCTGGCGCGCCTGCGCGACCAGGAGCCCGACCCCGAACGGCGCTTCGAGGCCCTGGTGCTGCCCGATATCCGCGCGGCCTGCGACCTCCTGCGACCCCGCTACGAGGCCACCGGCGGCGATCAGGGTTACGTCAGCTTCGAGGTCTCGCCGCACCTGGCCCAGGACGCGGCAGGCACCCTGGCCGCCGCCGAGCGCCTCTGGGCCGCCATCGACCGGCCCAACGCCATGATCAAGATCCCGGCCACCCGGGCCTGCCTGCCGGCCATCCGCGACGCCATCGCCGCCGGCCTCAACGTCAACGTCACCCTGATGTTCTCGCCGCGGCACCTGGACGACGTCTTCACCGCCTACCGGGACGGGTTGGCCGCCCGTCATGCCGCCGGCCAGCCGGTCGACCACATCCACGCGGTGGCGAGCTTCTTCCTCAGCCGGGTGGACACCCTGATCGATGGCCAGCTGCCGGAGTCCGCCGCCCACCTGCGCGGCCGGATCGCCGTCGCCTCGGCCAAGACCGCCTATGCCCGCTGGCGGGAGGTCTTCGGCGACGAGGCCTTCGCCACGCTGCGCGCGGCCGGCGCCCGGCCCCAGAGCTGCCTGTGGGCCAGCACGGGCACCAAGAATCCGGCCTATTCCGACGTCCTCTACGTGGAAGAGCTGATCGGCCCCGACACCGTCAACACCGTGCCCGATGCCACCCTGGCGGCCTTCGCCGACCACGGCGAGGCGGCCGAAACGCTGACCGCCGGCCTCGACGAGGCCCGCGAGCGGTTGGCCGAGCTGAAGGCCTTGGGCATCGATCTCGATGACGTCGGCGAGCGACTCCAACGGGAGGGGCTCGCGGCCTTCGAGCGCGCCTTCGACGAGCTGCTGCGTCTGGTCGACTGACGCTTCTCCCGGCCGGTCGACCCGACCGGCCCTTCCGACACCATCACCAAGCACAACGACAACACGAGGATCCCATGTCTTACCCTGCACGCCGCCTGCCCCTGACCATCGCCTCCCTGCTGGCCGGTCTCGCCCCCATCGCCCAGGCCGATGCCCTGACCCCGAACTGGTCGTTCGCCAATGCCTCGGTCAACTACCTCGACTGGTCCGGGGGCACCGAGGAGCGCACCGCCACCAATGCCGCCAAGAGCGACTTCGTCTACCTGGAGCTGGAGGGGGGCGCCGGCTTCGACTGGGGCGAGCTCTACGGCTTCTTCGACGCCGAGAACCCCAACCATGGCAGCTTCGACGAACGCAGCGGCGGCAAGGACAATTTCCGCACCGCCGCCAAGGTGACGTCGCACTTCTACCTCGGCGACTCCCCCTTCTCGCTCTATGCCCATGTCTATGACTTCCGGGACCACGGCTTCGATGTCCGCGAGCAGGACCAGGTCCTCGGCCTGGGCTATCGCCACACCTTCGCCAATGGCCTGTGGATCAAGCCCTTCCTCGGGCCCGCCCGGGTGCAGAGCAGCGGCTATACCGGCATGAACGGCTATATCGGCGGCTGGGTCGCCGGCTACGATTTCCACGCCCTGGGCCAGAGGCTGAGCCTGACCAACTGGCACGAGCAGACCTTCGCCCGGGACGACGCCTACCTGACGCAGAACTTCGTCGGCGAGAAGGCCGGCAGCACCGGCACCAACGGCGCCGTGGCCCTGTGGTGGCACCCCGTGGAGACGATCACCACCGGCGTCCAGTACCGCTACGCAGACGAGAAGCTGGGCACCCCGGGCGCCTACCAGAACGCCCTGATCTACTCGCTCAAGCTCAACTTCCTGTAACGGCGTCATTCTCCCGGATCATGAGGGCACCCTAATGGACATCACCATGAGCCTGATCGGGATGACGACGCTCATCCTCATCGCCTTGCTCTTCTCCTCGAACCGTCGCGCCATCCGCCTGCGCACCGTGGGCGGCGCCTTCGCCATCCAGGCCGGCCTCGGCGCCTTCGTGCTCTACGTGCCTACCGGCCAGGCGGTGCTCGCCACCGTCTCCGATGCCGTCAGCCAGGTGGTGGCCTATGCCAACGACGGCATCGGCTTCCTGTTCGGCGGCCTGGCCGACGTGGAGGCCACCGGCTTCGTCTTCGCCATCAAGGTGCTGCCGGTGATCGTCTTCTTCTCCTCGCTCACCGCCGTGCTCTACTACCTGGGCATCATGCAATGGGTGATCCGCCTCCTCGGCGGCGCCCTGCAGAAGGCGCTCGGCACCTCGCGCACCGAGTCGCTGTCGGCCACCGCCAACATCTTCGTCGGCCAGACAGAGGCGCCCCTGGTGGTGCGGCCCTTCATCGCCCGCATGACCCGGTCGCAGCTGTTCGCGGTGATGTGCGGCGGCCTGGCCTCGGTGGCTGGCTCGGTACTGGCCGGCTACGCAGCACTGGGGATTCCCATGGAGTACCTGGTGGCGGCCTCCTTCATGGCCGCCCCGGGCGGCCTGCTGTTCGCCAAGCTGCTCCTGCCCGAGACCGAGACGCCGGAGGACAGCGTCTCCGCCGCCGAGAAGCGCCTGGAAGCGGAGGAGGACCACCTGACCAATGTGCTGGATGCCGCGGCGGCCGGGGCCTCCTCGGGCCTCAACCTGGCCGCCAACGTCGGCGCCATGCTGCTGGCCTTCATCGGCCTGATCGCCCTGTTCAACGGCATCCTCGGCGGGGTCGGCGGCTGGTTCGGCATGGAGTCGCTGAGCCTGGAGCTGATCCTCGGCTGGCTCTTCGCCCCGCTCGCCTTCCTGCTCGGCGTGCCCTGGGAAGAGGCGACCCTGGCCGGCTCCTTCATCGGCCAGAAGCTGGTGGTCAACGAGTTCGTGGCCTATATCAATCTGGCGCCCTACATCGACGGCGAGCAGGTGGTGGCCGCCACCGGCGAGGCGATGACGCCCCATACCAAGGCGATCCTGTCCTTCGCCCTGTGCGGCTTCGCCAACCTGTCGTCCATCGCCATCCTGCTCGGTGGCCTGGGCAGCATCGCGCCGAGCCGCCGCCACGACATCGCCCGACTGGGCCTCAAGGCGATGCTCGCCGGCACCCTCTCCAACCTCATGTCGGCCTCCCTCGCCGGCTTCTTCCTCTCCTTGGCCTGATGCCGCCAAGAACGCCGGGCGGCCTGGGGACGCCATGCTGCCCGGCGTCCATCTCCGCGAGCCGGCACGAGGCAGGTGCCGGCTTGCCGCTACCGATCGAAAGGAGTCCTCGATGCGTCACACGATAGGGAGCCGCGCCCTGCTCGCGGGCATGCTGCTACTGCTCGGCGGCTGTGCGACGCCGGCACCGGAGACGACGTACCGCCTCACCATCCTGCATACCAACGATCATCACGGCCGTTTCTGGCGCAACGCCCGGGACGAATACGGCATGGCGGCCCGCAAGACACTGGTCGACCGCCTCCGGAGCGAAGTCGAGGCCGAAGGCGGACGGTCGCTGCTGCTCTCGGGTGGCGACATCAATACCGGCGTCCCCGAGTCCGACCTGCTGGATGCCGAGCCCGATTTCAAGGGCATGAACCTGCTGGGCTACGACGCCATGGCCGTCGGCAACCATGAGTTCGACAACCCCCTGGCGGTGCTGCGCCGGCAGGAGGCCTGGGCCGACTTCCCGCTGCTGTCGGCCAACATCTATCGGCGATCCACGGGGCAGCGCCTCTTTCCCGCCTATGAGCTCTTCGAGCTGGAGGGGCTCGAGGTCGCCGTCCTCGGCCTGACCACGGACGACACGGCGGTCATCGGCAACCCCGAGTATCTGGCCGATATCGAGTTTCGCGACCCCGTCGAGGAGGCGGCCAAGCTCGTCCCCGAGCTACGGGAGCGCGCCGACCTCGTCATCGCCGTCACCCATATGGGCCACTATGCCGACGCCCGGCACGGCGCCAATGCACCGGGCGACGTCACCCTCGCCCGGCGCGTGCCCGGCATCGACCTGGTGGTGGGCGGCCACTCCCAGGAACCGGTGTGCATGGCCGCCGAGAATCGCATGGATGAGGACTTCGTTCCTGGGGATGCCTGCGTCCCCGACGTGAAGAACGGCACGCTCATCGTGCAGGCCCATGAATGGGGCAAGTACGTGGGACGCGCCGACCTGGTCTACCGGGACGGCGAGCTCGACCTGGAGCGCTATCGCCTGCTGCCCGTCAACCTGCTGAGGGACGTTCGGGCCGACGGCGGCCCGCCTCGGCGGCTGGCCGACGCGCGGATCCCCGAGGATGACGCCATGCTGGCCCTGCTGGCGCCCTTCCAGGAGAAGGGCCAACGCCGACTGGAAGAGCCCGTCGGCCAAGTGCGAGGCCGGCTGGAGGGCGACCGTGACCGGGTACGCTTCGAGCAGACCAACCTGGGCCGGCTGATCGCCACCGCCCAGGCCACGGCGACCGGCGCCGACCTGGCGATCGTCAACTCGGGCGGCATCCGCCACGGCCTGCCCGAGGGTCCGGTGACCTACCGGGACATCCTCCAGGTCCAACCCTTCGGCAATCGCGTGGCCTACGTGGACCTGAGCGGCCGCGAACTGCAGGCTTACCTGGAGACCCTGACCGCCATGCCGACCGACTCCGGGGCCTATGTGCAGTTCGGCCAGGTCAGCTTCGCGGTGAAGGATGGCGAGCTCCGCGACCTGGTGGTGTACGGCAACGGCGAGACCCGCGTCGAGGCCTCCGGCACCTATCGCCTGGCCCTGAACACCTACTCGGCCGCCGGGGGCGACGGCTATCCCCCGCTCAGCGACCATCCCCGTTTCGTCGATACGGGCGTGACCGATGCCGAGGTGCTCAAGCGCTTCATCGCGCGACACAGCCCCATCGAGGCGGCGGCGTGGCAGCCCTGACACCGCCGGCGACAAAGGGGTGTCAACCGGGTGCCCCGTCCTCGGTGATGACCTCGTCGATGTCCTCGAGCCCGCCGAAGCGGGCCGGCCGTACCAGGCCATGCTTGCTGGCGTCCACCACCAGCACGCGGCGCTCGGCCGTGGCGATGGCGGCCTGCTTGGGGGCCACCTCGTGGAAGTGGAAGCAGCTGAGCCCCTGGCGCGGGTGCACTCCCGCCGCCGACAGGAAGGCCTTGTTGATGCCGAGCCGCCGGATGGCGGCCGGCATGTCGTCGCTGGCGAAGGAGCGCGACGAGGCGTGATAGACCCCGCCCAGCAGCCACAGCCGCACACCGGGACGCTCGCTGACCGCCTCGGCCACGTTGAGGGCATAGGTCACCACCGTCAGCGAGAGATCCTCGGGGAGGCTCGCCGCCAGCGGCATCAGGGTGGTGCCACAGTCGATGAAGAGGGTGTCGTCCGGGGCCAGCATCGCCAGGGCCCGCTCGCACAACCGCCGCTTGGCGGCGGCATGCCGATCGCGCTGGACGGCCAGGTCGTAGACGGAGCCGTGACGCGGGTCGTCGGCGCGCATCAGGTGGCCGCCGATCAGCACCAGCTCGCCGTCGGAGGCCGCCAGATCCCGCCGAATGGTCATCTCCGAGACGCCGCACAGCGCCGCCGCCTCGGCCAGCCGCAGGCTCCCCCCCTGGGCCAGGGCCTCGCCGATCCGGGCCAGGCGCCTTGCACTGCGCTCGTTCATTGGCTATTTCTCTTTGCCAGGAATGTTAAAAAAATAACATCGGGTGATACAATTTTCACTCGCCCATTCACCCCTGGCCTCCGGCCGCCCCGATGCCCCAGGATCGATTCCCATGACACCAATAATGAGCCTCGTCGGCATGGCAACCCTGATCGCCATCGCCCTGATCTTCTCCACCAACCGTCGCGCCATCCGCCTGCGCACCGTGGGGGGCGCCTTCGCCATCCAGGCCGGCCTCGGCGCCTTCGTGCTCTACGTGCCCGCCGGCCAGGTGGTGCTCAAGAGCGTTTCCGACGCCGTGAGCCAGGTGGTGCTCTATGCCAACGACGGCATCGACTTCCTGTTCGGCGGCCTGGCCAACGTGGAGGCCACCGGCTTCGTCTTCGCCATCAAGGTGCTGCCGGTCATCATCTTCTTCTCCTCGCTGACCGCGGTGCTCTACTACCTGGGCATCATGCAGTGGGTGATCCGGATCCTCGGTGGCGCCCTGCAGAAGGCACTGGGCACCTCGCGCACCGAATCGCTGTCGGCCACCGCCAACATCTTCGTCGGCCAGACCGAGGCGCCGCTGGTGGTGCGGCCCTTCATCGCCCGCATGACGCCCTCGCAGCTGTTCGCGGTGATGTGCGGCGGCCTGGCCTCGGTGGCCGGCTCGGTGCTGGCCGGCTACGCGGCCCTGGGCATCCCCATGGAGTACCTGGTGGCGGCCTCCTTCATGGCCGCTCCCGGGGGCCTACTGTTCGCCAAGCTGCTGATGCCCGAGACCGAGACCCCGGCCGATGACATGGCCGAGGCAGAGGAACGCCTCGACGCCGAGGAGCACCACCCCAGCAACGTCCTGGACGCCGCCGCCGCCGGCGCCTCCTCGGGCCTCAACCTGGCCGCCAACGTGGGCGCCATGCTGCTGGCCTTCATCGGCCTGATCGCCCTGCTCAACGGCATCCTCGGCGGGGTCGGCGGCTGGTTCGGGGTCGAGTCGCTGAGCCTGGAGATGATCCTCGGCTGGGTCTTCGCCCCCCTGGCCTTCCTGCTCGGCGTCCCCTGGGAGGAGGCGACGCTGGCCGGCTCCTTCATCGGCCAGAAGCTGGTAGTGAACGAGTTCGTGGCCTATATCAACCTGGCGCCCTACATCGACGGCGAGCAGGTGGTGGCCGCCACCGGTCAGGCGATGTCCGCCCACACCATGGCGATCCTGTCCTTCGCCCTGTGCGGCTTCGCCAACCTCTCGTCCATCGCCATCCTGCTCGGCGGCCTGGGCAGCATCGCGCCGACCCGGCGCCACGACATCGCCCGCTTCGGCCTCAAGGCCGTGCTGGCCGGGACCCTCTCCAACCTGATGTCCGCCACCATCGCCGGCTTCTTCATCGCCCTCGGGGCCTGAACCGGCCAGCGCCGCGGTCACCCCGCGGCGCCCCATTCACCGCATAGGACACCCTCATGACCGACATCGAACGCGCCGCCCGTCAGGCCCTGTCCCTGATGGACCTCACCAGCCTCAACGACGACGACACCGACGCCAGCATCGAGGCATTGTGCCAGCGGGCCAAGACCCCGGTGGGCACCCCGGCCGCGGTCTGCGTCTACCCACGCTTCATCGTCCCGGCCCGCCGCGCGCTGACCGCCCATCGGCTCAACGGCACCGTGAAGATCGCCACGGTCACCAACTTCCCGCACGGCCACGACGACGTCATGGCCGCCGCCCGGGAAACCCGCGAGGCGGTGGCCTCCGGTGCCGACGAGGTGGACGTGGTCTTCCCCTATCGCGCCCTGATGGCGGGCGACGAGGCCGTGGGCCGCGAGCTGGTGGAGATGTGCAAGGCCGCCTGCGGCGACGCCACCCTCAAGGTGATCCTCGAGACCGGCGAGCTCGAGGATCCGGCGCTGATCCGCCGCGCCGCGGAGCTGGCCGTGGAAGGCGGCGCCGACTTCCTCAAGACCTCCACCGGCAAGGTCGCGGTGAACGCCACCCTGGAGGCCGCCGAGACCCTGCTCGAGGTGATCCGCGACAGCGGCCGGGACGTCGGCTTCAAGGCCGCCGGCGGGGTGCGCACCGCCGAGGACGCCCAGGCCTACCTGCAGCTGGCCGAGCGCGTCATGGGCGGAGCCTGGGTCGACCGCGACCACTTCCGCTTCGGCGCCTCGGGCCTGCTCGACGACCTGCTGCTGACGCTGGGCGCCCTCGGCGGCGGCGCCGCCGCCGAGGGCGACTACTGATGCTGCCCCAGGAGGCCATCCGCGCCAAGCGCGACGGTCGGGCCCTGCCGGCGGCGACAATCCGCGAGCTGGTCGAGGGCATCGGCGACGGCGGCCTCTCCGACGCCCAGGTCGGCGCCCTGGCCATGGCCATCTACCTGCAGGGCATGGACGCCGCCGAGACGGTGGCGCTCACCGAGGCCATCCGCGACTCCGGGGAGGTGCTCGACTGGTCCGACCTCGACCTGCCCGGCCCGGTGCTCGACAAGCACTCCACCGGCGGCGTGGGCGACCTGGTTTCGCTGGTGCTCGGCCCCTGGGTCGCCGCCTGCGGCGGCCACGTGCCGATGATCTCCGGTCGCGGCCTGGGCCACACCGGCGGCACCCTGGACAAGCTCGAGGCGATCCCCGGCTACTCGGTCACCCCCGATACCGCCACCTTCCGCCGCCTGGTCAAGGACGTCGGGGTGGCGATCATCGGCCAGACCGGCCGCCTGGCTCCGACGGACAGGCGCCTCTACGCGGTGCGCGACGTCACCGCCACCGTGGAGTCGCTGCCGCTGATCGTCTCCTCCATCCTCGGCAAGAAGCTGGCCTGCGGCCTCGATGCCCTGGTCATGGACGTCAAGGTGGGCAGCGGGGCCTTTATGCCCACGGCGGAAGCCTCCAGGGAACTCGCTAGCACGATTGCCGAGGTGGCGAGTCAGGCCGGAACTTCCACGACCGCCTTGCTGACCGACATGAGCCAGCCGCTGGCGCCCTGCGCCGGCAATGCCGTGGAGGTCCGCGAGGCGCTGGCCGTGCTCACCGGCGAACGCCGCGACGGCCGCCTGCTGACGGTGACCCGGACGCTGGCCGCGGAGATGCTGCTGGCCGGCGGCCTGGCCGCGGACCGCGACGCCGCCCAGGCCCGTCTCGACGAGCGACTCGCCTCGGGGGCGGCCGCCGAGCGGTTCGCACGCATGGTGGCCGGCCTCGGCGGCCCCAGCGACCTGCTCGAGGCCGCCGACCGCCACCTGCCCACCGCCCCGGTGGTGCGCGAGGTGCGGGCCGAGCGTGCCGGCCACCTGCGACGGATGGATACCCGGGCCCTGGGTCTGGCCGTGGTGGAACTCGGCGGCGGGCGCCGCGCCCCCGATGATCCCGTCGACCCGGCGGTGGGCCTGACCGGCATCGCCGCGCTGGGCGATCGCCTCGCGGCCGGCCAGCCCCTGGCCACCGTCCACGCCCGCAGCGAGGACGACGCCGAGCGCGCCGAGCGCCAGCTGCTGGCCGCCGTCGAACTCGGCGAGACGCCGGCGCCCGCGCCTACACTGATACAGGACATCATCCGCCGGGAGGCCCCATGACACGTGCGCTCGTCCTCGTCCTCGACTCCTTCGGCATCGGCGCCACCCCCGACGCCGCGGCCTTCGGCGATGCCGGGGCCGACACCCTGGGCCACATCGCCGAGGCCTGCGCCAAGGGTCAGGCCGATCTCGTTCAGGGCCCCGAACACGGCCCTGGCCCCGCCGCGGGCGCTACACGCCAGGGCCCGCTGAAGCTGCCCAACCTCGGCCGGCTGGGCCTCTTCCATGCCCACCGGGAGAGCACCGGCACCTGGGCCGACGGCGTCACCCCGCCCGAGACGGTGGCCGGCGCCTACGGCCATGCCCGGGAGATTTCCTCGGGCAAGGACACTCCCTCGGGCCACTGGGAGCTCGCCGGGGTGCCGGTGTGCTTCGAGTGGGGCTATTTCACCCAGCGCGAGCACAGCTTCCCGAGCGAGCTGCTCCAGGCGCTGATCCGCGAGGCCGAGCTGCCCGGGGTGCTGGGCGACTGTCATGCCTCCGGGACCGAGATCATCGCCCGGCTGGGCGAGGAGCACGTGCGCACCGGCGAACCCATCGTCTACACCTCGGCGGACTCGGTGTTCCAGATCGCCGCCCACGAGGAGACCTTCGGCCTGGCGCGGCTCTACCGGGTGTGCGAGATCGCCCGGCGCCTGCTCGAGCCCTACAACATCGGCCGGGTGATCGCCCGCCCCTTCACCGGCGACGACGCCGCGAGCTTCGCCCGCACGGCCAACCGCCGCGACTACAGCGTCGAGCCGCCCGCGCCCACGGTGCTCCAGAAGCTCCATGACGACGGCGGTCAGGTGGTGGCCATCGGCAAGATCGCCGACATCTACGCCCACTGCGGCATCTCCCAGACGATCAAGGCCAGCGGCCACGAGGCCCTGTTCGACGCCACCCTCCAGGCCCTGGAGACCGCGGGCGAGCGCACCCTGATCATGACCAACTTCGTCGACTTCGACATGGTCTACGGCCACCGTCGCGACGTGGCCGGCTACGCCGCCGCCCTGGAGGCCTTCGACACCCGCCTGCCGGAGCTGCTCGAGCGGCTCGAGGACGACGACCTGCTGGTGATGACCGCCGACCACGGCTGCGATCCCACCTGGACCGGCACCGATCACACCCGGGAGCACGTTCCGGTGCTGGCCGTCGGCGCCGGGCTGGCGCCCGGCTCGCTGGGGGCCCGGGCCAGCTTCGCCGACATCGGCCAGAGCCTGGCCCGCCACTTCGGCCTGCCGCCCATGGACGACGGCGAGAGCTTCCTGCCCGACCACGACACGGAGAACTGACACGATGGCGACTCCCCATATCCAGGCCGAGCGCGGCGACTTCGCGGATACCGTGCTGATGCCCGGCGACCCGCTGCGCGCCCAGTACATCGCCGAGACCTACCTCGAGGACGTGCGCCAGGTGAACCGCGTGCGCAACATGTACGGCTACACCGGCACCTATCGGGGCCGCGAGATCTCGGTGATGGGCCACGGCATGGGCATCCCCTCGGTGTCCATCTACGCCAAGGAGCTGATCACCGACTACGACGTGAAGCGGCTGATCCGGGTCGGGTCCTGCGGCGCGGTGCGCGACGACGTGGCGGTGCGCGACGTGGTGATCGGGCTGGGCGCCAGCACCGATTCCGGGGTCAACCGCACCCGCTTCCTCGGGCACGACTTCGCCGCCGTGGCCGACTTCGAGTTGACCCGCCACGCCGTGGACGCCGCCGCCGCCCAGGGCGTGCCGGTCAAGGTGGGCAACCTCTTCTCGGCGGACCTCTTCTACAACCCCGATCCGAACCTCATCGAGACTCTCCGCCGCTACGGCATCGTCGGCGTGGAGATGGAGGCCGCCGGCCTTTACGGCGTGGCCGCCGAGTTCGGCGCCCGAGCCATGACCATCTGCACGGTCTCCGACCACATCGTCAAGGGCGATTCCCTGTCCAGCGACGAGCGCGCCACCACCTTCGACGAGATGATGACCATCGCCCTGGATGGCGTGCTGCGCGACGACGCGACCGGGGAGGCGCTCTCATGAGCGAGGCCATCGAGCGCGACATCGTCGAGGCGCTGATCGCCGTCCGCGACCGGGCCTATGCGCCCTACTCCGCCCATCCGGTGGGCGCCCTGGTGGTCAGCGAGAGCGGGAGGCGTTACACGGGCGCCAACGTCGAGGTGGCCCACTACAAGGGGATCTGCGCCGAGGCCTCGGCCATCGCCGCCCTGGCCAGCGCCGGGGAGCGCGAGCTGCGCGAGGTCTACGTGATCGGGCCCGGCGAGCACCTGTGCACGCCCTGCGGCGACTGCCGCCAGCGCATCCGCGAGTTCGCCACCGCCGAGACGCGCATCCGGGTGGTCGACGCCGAGGGCCGGCTGCTCAGGCGCTACACCATGAACGAGCTGCTGCCGGACTCCTTCGGCCCAGAGAACCTCGGCCGTTCCTCGACCCTGGGCGACTGAGCCGACCCGGCACCGCCGGGGCTCATCCCGGCGGTGCCGCTCCGGTATCGACGTAGGCCGGATAAGCGAGCCTGCGAGTGCATCCGGCGGACTTGGCGTCGCGAGACTGGGGGATGCGCCGGCGCTTATCCCCTGCCGCAGAGCGGCTTTGGTAGACTGGAGCCCCGGGTTCGATCCACAGGAGACTCGTCACCATGCCCTCCCCCGCCCTGGCCATCACCCGCACGCCCCTGGTCGCCGTCTACGGCACCCTGAAGCGCGGCCTGCGCAACCATCATTGGCTGGCGGGCGCCGACTACCTGGGCACGGATCGCCTGACCACGGTCACCCTCTTCGATCTCGGCCCCTACCCCGGCGCCAAGGCCGAGCCGTCCTGGGGCGTCGAGGTGGAGGTGTTCCGGGTCGATGTCGCCCTGCTCGCCGGCCTCGACCGGCTGGAGGACTACCGGGTCCGCACGCCGCGGGCCGGCACCTATGACCGCGCCGTGCACACCACCGCCTTCGGTCCGGCCTGGCTCTACCTCTATCTCCACGACGTCGCCGGTTGCCCGGCGATCCGCGAAGGCGGCTGGCCGATCGCTCGTGCCGATCTCGGCGGCGACCGCACGGCGCCCCGCTACCATCCCTGACCACGGAGGATGCCATGGGCCGCCTCGTCTCATTGATCCTTGTCGCCGGCCTGGCCTATGGCGGGCTCTACCTGTATTACGGCTGGGCGGTGGAGCGAGCCGTCGAGGACGCGCTCGCGGATCTCGGCCTGACGGCCCTGGAGGTGGAAGGCATCGCCTATGGCCCGTTGGCCCCCCTGACCGACGAGGCGACGATCTCCACCGAGGTCACCTACCAGGGCGCCGCCGCCACGGTGGACCTGCGTCTGCACGGCCATCCGCTGGTCTCCGAGGAGCTGCGCCTGGAGATCGGCGCCCTGCAGGCGCTGCGGCTGAGGATCGGGGCGGGTCAGTGACCGACCGCAATCCCAAGGCTCTCTCGATACGCCTGGTCGAGCCCCGAAGGCGTATCGACGCCGAGCCTCCCGATCCTCGCAGATAGAAGACGAGGAGCCAGCTATTCCGGCCACTCGCTAGCGTCAGGGTCCACTTCAGGTAGGCTTCCCCTCCTCCTCGGGTGAGACGTCCACTCGAATCGCGACATCCAAGCCCCCCTCCGATGACAAGTGGCTAACCAGAGCGCCACCGGCTTGTCCAGGTCCTCCCTGTAAGTCACACGGGTTGATGCAGTCGGGTGAGCGACTAGACTCCACACTAAGTCTCTAGTCATCCATGTATTAAAAACATCATACCCGGCTTCTCGGCGTCACTGTGACATCACATCTTCACGGGGGTTACGATGGCTAACGATTCCAATTCTCAACATGACTACAATAATAATATCGATTGGGGAGCCGTAGGCCCTTCGGCATTCGCCACCAATGGCCGCCTGGCCTTGCACCGTCACCAGTATGAGCAGCCCTTCACCTACCGTTACGACGATGACGGCCACCTGAAGCCGGTTCGCGCCATCGGCAAGGTTCGACTGAGGGTTCAGGATGGATCCGGCAAGCCCCAGCCGGGGGCGCAGATGCGACTGCGGGTGATGAAATCGGGCGAGACCGTCAGCGAACGTACCGTCACGGCTGGTCCCACGGGCTATATCAGTGCCGATCTGCTGGAAGAGGCCGCAGAAGATACTCGGATCGCCGTCAGCCCGACGGTCGATGGCCAGCCGCGACACGACGGCGGCCTCGTGTTCGATGTCGGCTCCGGTGACCTGAGCCACGGGAGCGTGATAACGGTCTCCGACGAGGTCGATCGCTGGATGCCCGAAGGCCGGTTGGAAGGCGGAGCCTTCCTGACACCGCCGGATCCGGCCGATGTCGCCAACGCCCCCGAGTTGTTCAGCCCGCAGGTGATCCGCAGGAATGGCAATTGCGCGCTCGATTTCACGGCAAGCGTCGAGACGCGTCAGTTCTACTTCAATCAGATCGTCCGCGTGGGTGAACCCGAGCTAGGGGAACGCGAAGCGCTAGCGGAAATGGCAGGCGAGCGTCGGCCGATCGCCGGCCCGATACCCTACGACTGGACGACCGCCAGCGAAAAGGGGGTCCACCAGCCATCATCGCCGACCCTTGGCCGGTTGAACGTCTACAAGCAATCCTGGACACGGGTCGGGCATGGCCTGGGCCAGTTGTTGTACTCGCTGGCACTGGCACCGTGCGAGGAGACCAGGATTGCCATGATCGAATGGTCGCGGGAAGATCGCGCTCGACGTCGCGACCGGGCGACCGCCCGCGAGAGTCTCCAGCATGACATGCACCGGGATCGGGCCATCGAGGAAATCGTCGAGGGTACTGTCGATGAGGTGCAGCGTGGTGGAAGCAGCACCGTCCAGGGGGGAGGAGGCATCACCGGCGGTCTGGCCGGCATCGCCAAGGGCGTGCTCGGCTCGGTCGGTTTTAGCCTGGGCGGAAGTGCTGCGAGCTCGAGCAGTTTCAGCAGTGGCCATCGAGAGATCACTGCCAACACCTTGCAAAGCCTGATGGACAGCGTTGAGCAACGCAGCACGCGAGTCCGTTCGCAGCGCTCCATGGTCGTGACCCAGAGCCAGCAAGCCGAAACAGAGGATATTCGTACGCGCATCGTTCGTAACCATAATCGCAATCACGCGATGACCGTCGAGTACTTTCAGGTGCTCGAGCATTACAACGTACAAACCGAGCTGGTGGATCAGCTCGATGTGTTGATGATTCCCTATGAAGTGCCGACTGCGCTGTGGGATGACATACCTTCGTTCAGCAGTTTCGACCCACTAGGAGCGATGCGCACCTTGCGATTGCGCCTTAGCGATAGCGGCACGGAAGTCGTCAGCAGGATGACCGGTGCACATTGGAACCTGACCGTATACAACGAGAATCAACCGACGAATATCGATCGCTCGATCTTCATGGCCCGCGCGATAAACGAGGCCGTTGAGCGTGGCCTGGAAGCGTTGTCGACCCCGAACGAGATATCCCATCACGCCGAAATGATCGGGTACGATGCCTGGGTGCGTTTCACCAGCAAAGTCGAGAACTTCCTGGTTCACGAAGGTGGGTTCTCCCCCCATGAAGTCAACATCTCCGAAGATGGCGGGGTCTCGGTGAGGGGGAGTTGGTTGGGAACCACTGTCGATGCCGACGGGACCTACTCGGACGATACCATTTTTCGCCAGAACGTGCAGAACCTCGTCAGGCAAGTGATCAATAACAGCATGGGCGGCTTGAGCTGGGTTCAGAGTTTCGCGCAATCCTCACTGATCAGCTGGCTAGACCGCTACTCGGATCGGCTCCGCGAGTTGATTCCCTCGGAATACCAGACTGGACTCGATGCCCTGTATCGCCTGGTCCACACTCCTGAAATCTATGAAGAAACTCGGCCGGAAATCACCGTATCCCGCTGGACGGTCGAGCTGCGTGAACCATGGAGAGCCGGCGTGTCACTCCTGGTGCATACCACCGAAGGCGGGACCGTTACCCTGCAACAGGATGACTCACGAGAAGCCTCGGCAGTGAGCGTGTTCACCTCACAACCGGTCCCGATCGCCAGCATTAGCGGGATCGAGGTGATGTTCTCACCGAAACAGGCCGTTGAATCCGAAGTGGTCGGAGTCGGAGAAACCATCGATAATGTTGGTGATGTCGCTAGAGAGGTGGCCGAATTCTTCGGCGGTAGCGATGATACTCCGTTCAAGGAACGGGTCTTCGAGGTGCAGAAATACAACTTGACGCGTCTGCGTGTCACCGCCCATACCGACCCCAGTGACGTGCTGCCCCGGCAGCGCAGTGTAGAGCTGATCGACCAGGTGGGATTGAGTGAAACCCTGAAGGGTGACTACCCGGCTTATGCCATCGACAGCCTCAACCCGGTGCGACCGGATATCATCCAGACCCGCACTCGGCGTTATCAGGATTACAGCGCGCTCGAAGCACTGGCGCAGCATATCAAGTCCAATCGCATGGCCTATTTGCGTGCGCTGTGGTTGGGGGAGGATCCTGACCGCCGCGCCCTGCGTCTCGAACCCTTCAGCCACCCCTACGACCATGGGGATGGCCAGGTTCGGAATGTCCCCCTGTTGCAGCTGATCGAAAACAGGGCCGTGGGCGTCATGGGTAACCTCGTGGCGTTTCCCCTGCAAGTACAGGGGCAGCGGCTGCAAGCCGATGAAAGCCTTTCCGCCGCGACCTACTTGACGCTGGACGAGATGCGGACCCAGAAGCTGATCAGCCTGCCGACAAGGGGCGTCTACGCCGAGACCCTGCTGTCCAAGTGCAACGCGACCGAAGTGCGCGATGTGGACCGTATGATCGATCCGTCGCAACGGTGCCAAGGGTCGGCCCCGGAGATCTCCGGCGTATCCCCCGGTAGCCGGGCGCACGATATCATCCCCCAAGCCGCTTCCGTGCCCTCGTCGTCGATCAACATTCAAAGCGCGCCCCCGGCACCGGCTCCTTCCGGGCTCTCCGGTATGCTCAATGCCTTGGCGACCGGAGGCATCTTCCGCGATATGTCGCTCGGCAGCGAGACCGTGAATGCCGCTCGGCAACTGGCGAGCCGGGCGATGCAGGAATCGGGTGAAGCCCAACGTTCCAGCTTGCAGGCGCTGACCAGCCTGCTGAGTCAGGCCGAACAGCAGGCGGATTCGGATGCGCGGAACGCGTCTTCGACGAATCAGGCCGAGACCAGCCGGGCCGCTCAGCAGAGAATGGCGCATGCCAGGCAGGTCGCGGAAGAACACGCCAACCAGGCCCACCGACAATCGGATCCGGTGCAAAACCGCGATCATCAGCAGAACCTCGATGACGCGCGGTCCAGGGGCGCCCTCAGTGAAGAGCAGTATCAACGCAGCTCGGCTCGCCTGCACAATGCCGAGGAACCGTTGCAGCCGGGTCGTGATTTCCCCTCGGTGAAAGAGCTCAACGTCGAAGTCGGGGAAGAGTGGGCCCGCGGAAAGATCCTGCTGGCCGATTTCGGCGTTGGCTCCAGTGACTTGACGCCAGCGCACAAGGAGTACCTGAAGAATCAATTGGTGCCCAATCTTGGCGATGAAGGACGGTTCCGGCTGATCGAGGGACACACCAGCGAGACCGGCAGTACCAGCAGCAACCAGACATTGTCCGAGCAGCGAGCCCAGTCGGTACGCGACTACCTGATCGATACGCTCGGCATCCCGAATCACCGCATCCTCAACGTGACCGGCGTCGGCGAAACCGAGCCGATCGATGCCGAAGGCCCGTTGGAGGATCCCGCTGAGCGCAGTGTCGTTGTGGCGTATGAAGCCATTACCCCGGTCCCCGTGATCAAACGCCCGGAGGTGCCGGTGCGAGATCCCGGCGGGAAGAAATTCACCAACTGGCAGCTGCGCCTTCAATTCCAGCACGATGATTCGCTCGAGAAGATCTTCGGCATGTCGCCGATGGATATCCCCAAGGAGCTGTTGAAGGCCAAATCGATCAAGTTCGAGTTGCGTAATCGAACACAAGGCGATGCCCAGACGGTGACAGGTCAGATCGTATACCGGGGGCTTAGCTTCGGTATCTGGCTGAACCCGGCGCCGAGCGACAGCACCAGTTGGACGCCATGGATCGACTTCACCAGTGAGACTCCGATGAGCGCCATGGAATGGCACGGCACGATGGGCGATCTCCAGATCGGCACAGGGTCCCTGGGGGATTTCACGTCCGGGGTACAGGCTATCGTGCTAAGGCTGTCGCCTATGGCTAATGAAATCCAGACACAGGCCAGGCTGACCAGTGACGACAAGGCGATCGGTGTGCAGGCCAGCACATCGTTGCTGACCCCGCTACCGGCACAAATGTGGCTCACCGATCCCAAACCGGAAATGAAGCCGAAAGCGCAGGATTGGGGTTGGGAATGGAGCCCGTTCTGATGATGGCAGGCTGGTTCCGACAAGCGTGAAGCCGGTCATGGCCCATGGTCGGCCACGCTATACCGTCACAGGCCACGCACCGGGAACATGATTCGCCTCTTTCTTCGAGGTCACCCAGCAATCACGATGTGCAGGCGCCGCGGTTGCGTCTCACCCACCCCCTACGATACTGAGACGATAGGTTGCGGCAGATGAAGGCCGCGCCGGCCCGCCTCCGTCCATTGGCCGGAGGCTGCCGCCATCGAATCGTACTCACCAAGGGGCCAGGCGATGAATGACCGAAAGCCGTCCTCCGCGAAGCCCGGCGATCGGGCGACTCCTCCCCATGAGACGCCACCCGATGAGCTGGCACAGCGCTATGCCGAGACCCTGGCACGATTATCGACCGGGTCGTCTCGGGCCTGGCAGGGCTGGCTCGAGCGCCAGGCACGCGGGGACTTCTTCACCCTGCCCGATCCGGCCGTCGCGGCCAAGGCGCTCACCCGCCTGAATCAGCAGTTCCTCCTCCATCCGCAACGGGCCCTGGAGCTCCAGCAGCGACTGTGGCAGGACTATGCGGCACTGTGGCAGAACACCGCGCGGCGCCTGCTCGGCGAAGCGCCGTCATCGGAACACGAGCCCAACCGGCGAGATCGACGCTTCAAGGGGAAAGGCTGGGAGGAAAACCTCTTCTTCGACGCCCTCCGCCAGGCCTACCAACTGACCGCCGAGCAGTGGCTGGAGGGGGTTCATGAGGTCACCGAGGAACTGGACCGCGACGAGCGGGTGAAGGTCGAGTTCTATGCCCGTCAGTTGATGGACGCCCTCGCCCCCAGCAACTTCGCCACCACCAACCCGGAGGTGATCGAGGCCACGGTGCGCACCGGCGGAGCCAACCTGCTGCAGGGCCTGGCCAACCTGATGGAGGACCTGGCCCGGGGCGAGGGATTGTTGCGCATCAAGCAGAGCGATTCGGCCGAGCTGGCGCTGGGCGAGAACCTCGCGGTGACCCCGGGCAAGGTCATCTACCAGAACGAGCTCATCCAGCTCATCCAGTACGCGCCGACCACCGAGGAGGTCGACCGTCGGCCGCTGCTGATCGTCCCGCCCTGGATCAACAAGTTCTACATCCTGGACCTGACCCCGCAGCGCTCCTTCATCCGCTGGGCCGTGGCGCAGGGGATCACCGTCTTCGTGATTTCCTGGGTCAACCCCGACGAACGCTATGCCGAGGTGGCCTTCGACGACTACCTCACCCAGGGCACCCTCAAGGCCATGGACGTGGTGGCGGAGGTCACCGGCGAGGAGACGCTCAACGCCATCGGCTACTGCATCGGCGGCACCCTGCTGGCCTGCACCCTGGCGCATCAGGCCGCGCGGGGCGATGAACGGGTGCACAGCGCTACCTTCTTCACCACCCTGCTCGACTTCGGCGACGTGGGGCCGCTGGAGGTCTTCATCGACGAGGAGCAGATCCGCTACATGGAGCAGCACATGGCCCAGCGCGGCTACCTGGAAGGCACGCACCTGGCCAACGCCTTCAACCTGCTGCAGTCCGCCGACCTGATCTGGGGGTTCGTGATCAACAACTACCTGCTCGGTCGCGCTCCCGCGGCCTTCGACCTGCTCTACTGGAATTCCGACTCCACCCGCATGCCGCGGCGCATGCAGAGTTTCTACCTGCGCAACATGTACCTGGAGAACCGCCTCGCCGAACCCGGCGGCATTTCCCTGGCGGGGGAAGCCATCGACCTGAGCCAGGTGCGCATCCCGACGTTCTTCGTGGCGACCGAGAAGGATCACATCGCCCCCTGGCAGTCCAGTTACCGCGGCGCACACCTGCTGGGCAAGCCACCCCGTTTCCTGCTTGGCGGTTCCGGGCATATCGCCGGCGTCATCAACCCGGACGGCTCCTCGAAGTACGGCTACTGGACCTATGGGCGCCTGCCGAAGGATCCCGAGCGCTGGCTGGCCTCGGCGACCCACCACCCGGGCTCCTGGTGGCCGGAATGGCGCCACTGGCTCCAGCGCCACGCCGGCGGCCAGGTGCCGGCCCGGGACCCCGGCAGCCACCGCTTCCCGCCCCTCGAGGAGGCGCCGGGGTCCTATGTCCGGGTGCGGGTCGACGACTCGTTCGGCGGGTGAAGGGCCCGTGGCGCAGGGCCTCGCCCCCTCGATGGCAGAGGCGGGAGTATCATCCGTCTCTGGGCGCCGCTACCATCATGAGGCGGCGCCAGCTCGACAGCCGCGTCCCGTCATCATCCGCCATCGACGATCCGGAGCCCGCGCATGTCCCGTGCTATCGAAATCCCCGCCGCCGACGGCACCATCGACGCCCACATCTTCACGCCCGGGAACGCCGACGGCCCGCTGCCGGCCGTGGTGCTGTTCACCGATATCGGCGGCCTGCGCCCCTGCTATCACCAGAAGGCCCAGCGGATCGCGGACAACGGCTATGCCGTCTTGATGCCCAACGTCTACTATCGCGACGCGCGCGGCCCCGTCGTCCCCAGGGGCAAGTCCTTCCGCGATCCGGACGTGCGACCGACCCTGGTCGTGTATGCCGGCCACCTCCCCCCCGAGGCGCAGTCCCGCGACTTCGCCGCCCTGCTCACGTGCATCGATCGCGAGGCGGAGTTCGCGGAGGGCAAGGTGGGCGTGGTCGGCTACTGCATGACCGGCGCCTTCGCGCTGCGCATGGCGGCCGAACACCCCGACCGCGTCGCCGCCGCGGCCGGTTTCCACTCGGCCAATCTCGCCGACGCCACCGACGACAACAGCCCCGTGAAGGTGGTGGGAAACATCGAGGCGCGCGTCTATCTAGGCCATGCCGACCGGGACGAGCTGCTGCCCCCCGAACAGATCGCCCGCCTGGACGAGGCACTGGCCAGGGCCGGCGTGCACTTCACCACCGAGCTCTATCGGGGCGCGGCCCACGGCTTCACGGCCAAGGACTCCCCTTCCTGGGACACGGCCGCCGACGCCCTGCATCACAAGCGACTGGCCATGCTCCTGGAGGAGACGCTGTAACGCGCCCCAGGTTCGGCGTCAGCGGCCCCTTCCGACGGGGCACAGTCAGGGGTGAGGTGAATGGAGCCTTTCCCCGATGGCGATCGATGTCATCTTTCGGCCAGAAGGAGACGCTGAGAGAATTCTCCTCTAGCGCCCTGCATCACGGCGTCCGACTGCATGCGCTGGTCAGGCGGGGAGAGGGTGCTCGAAGATTCGTCCATAGCCATCAAGACATTCCTCAACGCCCGCCAAGCGCAGGGCCTGCCAGAAAACGACCTGGTTCGCAGTGAGCACTGGCAATGCCAACGCTTCTTCCAATGCTTCAATCACGCCGATTGAGCGCAGGCCGCCCCCACCCAGAAATATCGACTCCGTCGCTCTGGGGGTATGCTTTCGCACCCATTCATAAAGACGTTCAGGTTGCACACTCAATGGATCCTTGGCTAAGCCTGTGGCGGAGGCTGCATACATCACCTCGATGCCCGATTTTCTAAAGTAGTCTGCGCCATGCTCGCTCAAGTCGGCAGGGAACCATGGAGGGTTGACGAGTGCCAGGGTAGTTACGCCGAGCGCACGCAGCGCCTTGACAACGGCCAGGCATGGTATCGCCACAGGTATTTCACCCGTCATTATCTCCAGTCTGCTTTTGAGCCTTGCATCGCCGTCTGGGCCGAGCAGATAGCTACTACTCGTAAATCCATATGCGATCGCATCCAGAGGCATGGTAGCAAGCATTTCTGCAGCGGAATCGACATGCGGTGGCTCCGCAAAAGCGCGTACCGCATCCAGGCCGATCAATGGCGGCTCCGGCCCGCTGGTCCATCCCAAGGGAACTCGCGCGGCATGGACGGATATGCCTTCGGTCGCCAAGGCATGAAACTCGGATTCCGGGACGACGTCGTTGTGAGGTGTGATGAGTCCGATGCGGGCTCTCGCGCCCCATCCGTCCGAACGAAACGCAGCAGAGTCAGACATGCTTCTATACTCGCCCAATCGATATCATGGCACTAACTCGCTTGCTGACTTGAGCGAGCCGGCCTGTTCAACAATGTCGACTAGCGCATCATCCATGCCCCACCTTGTGGAATCCTGAAAAACCAGGAACATTCGGCATGTGAACCTTTGATCATCGGGCCGTATGCATGATACGGACGAGCGCGCTTACGGCCTTTTCCGGCATGACCCCCATGAGTCGTCAGCCGCCGTTCCTGGATCATTGATGGCTCATCCTCCCGGAAGACACACCAGGCCATGATGAAGCGGATCCGCTCGCTGTCGCCAGACTCCCGGCGCAGGGGGAGGGCCAGGTCCTGCTCCTGCTTGGGGCCGGGGAAGCCGCGCTCGTCGGTGTCGGCACAGGCGGTTTTTTCCTTGAGTATCATCCCTGTGCCCCCGGCATCGGGCCGACGTCTTCGGCCGGTTCCCTGTCACCCGTACGACATCGCCACGCTCCCCGTCGATACGACCATTGCCCCGCCAAGATGCGCATGACGGGAGAGCGACGTGCCTCAAAAGAAGCGAGTACGCAGGTAGTCGATGATCGCCTCGGACTCGTAGAGCCAGCGCTCGCCGCCTTCCGCCTCGCGGATGCGCAGGCAGGGCGTCTGGAACTTGCCCCCTTCCTGCTCCAGGGTTCGACGATGATCGGGGTCGAGCCGCACGTCGCGCTCCTCGATGTCGAGCCCCAGCCGGGTGATTTCCCGCTTCACCTTGAGGCCATAGGGGCAACGCCAGGCCAGGTAGAGCGCCAGGTCCTCGCACTCCTGGTCCACCTCGGCCTGCTCCTCCGCGCTTCGGTGCACCTCCTGGGAGGTGCCGAGCCGCTCGGCCACCCACACCACCGGCGCCAGCAGGCGCTTCCACCATGGTCGCATCGGCGAATTCTCCTTGCCTCATCAAGAAATGGCGCTGGCCGCCGATGCCTTTGGGGAGCCCCCGAGGAATCGTGGCGTTCGCCTCGCCGGTCGTCGGCGGCCCCGACGCAGCCCGGGCGTCCGACCGAGGGAGACTCGGGCAGGCGAGTCCGCGGCGTCGCGACGCCCCTCGGCATTCTTCCTAAGCTAGCACAGCCCCCGGCCGGACTTGCCAAGCCCCGCGACCGGGGAGAACATGGCCGGCGCCACGACACCCACCCAAGAGTCAGGGAATGACCTCCGCCCGCTTCTCCACCTTCGAACTGCTGCTCCTCCAGAGCCGGGACCAGGCCGACACCGCCGCCCTGCTGCTGCTGGCCTGGGTCCTGACCCACCGGGGCCCGGTCGGGGAGGCGGAACGCGCCCACCTGGTCGCCCTGACCGGCGCCTTTCGACACGGCCACGACCTCGCCCCCATCCTCGAGATCGCCGCCAACCAGGACCTGAGCGCCATCCAGCTCGCCGCCGAGGTGCTGCAGAAGGAGCTCCACGGCGAGTCGGCCCGGGCCTTCCTGCGCCTGGCCATCGCCCTGGCCAGCGACACGGGCGAGCCGACGCTGGCCAACCATCACGTGCTGCGCTTCCTGGCCGACCTGCTCGGCGTGGCCCCCGAGGAGTTCGCCACCCTCTATGCCTCCCAGGCGGGCCGCCCCCTGGCGGCGCCGGCCGACCCCAGCCGACGCGACTACTGGCGGGCGCGGGAGGGCCGATCCCAGGAGGAGCGGCACGAGGCGAGCGCGGGCCGGCAACGAGCCGACCAGGCGCGGGACGAGGCCGCCGAGGCGGCCGAACGGCGCCGGGCCGAACAGGCCGAGGCCCGCCGACAGGCCCGCGAGGCCAGGGAGGAGGCGAAGCGCCAGCGCGAGGCGCAACGCCAGGAGGAGAAGGCGCGCCGCCGCGCCGAACGCGAGGCCGCTCGGCAACACAGGCAGGCTCGACGCGAGGCGGAGAAGCGTCGCCGCCAGGCCGAGCGCGAGGCCGCCCGTCGTGACAGGCAGAAGGCCGAGGAGCGCCGCCGCCAGCGGCATCGCGCCGAACGGGAACGCCAATCGCAACGGCAGGAGGAAAGGCGCCAGGGGGAGCAGCACAAGGAACGGCATTCCCGACGGGAGGACACCGGCCGCCACGCCGGTCCGCCGCCGGATGCCAGGGTACGCGGCGCCCTGGCCGTGCTCGGGCTCGAACCCGGCGCCAGTCGCGGCGAGATCCGCAAGGCCTATCGTCGGCTGGCCCAGGCCCATCATCCGGATCGGTTCTACCACGAGGGCGAGGCCATCGTGGCCAGCGCCTCGCGACGCTTCCAGCGGATCCGCCGGGCCTATGACTTCCTGATGAAGGTAAGCTGAGATGCGAGACCTCTACCAGCGACTGCGCCTCGACCCGGAGGCCGACGACGCCGAGATCGCCGCCGCCATCGAGGCCTGCGAACACACCGCGCTCAAGGCCGACGCCGCCGCCGTGCTCCAGGCCGAGTGGCGGCGCGCCGAGTACGATGCCCTCCACGACACCCTCTCCGACATCGGCCGGCTCCGCGCCCGCCTGGGCCTGACCCATGCCCCCTACTGGCGGGTGGGGCCGGCCGACGACTTCTCGCTGCCGCCCGGCCCGCCGGGGTCGCGCTTCGAGGAGTGGATGCAGCGCCTCAACCACGCCGCCCGGCTGCACAACCGCTGGCGGCGCCTGCGCGGCCCCTGGCTGCTGGCCGCCCTGTGGCTGGCGACCCTGGGCGGCGGCGTCGCCCTGGGCTACTACCTGCTGTAGCGTCCGCTACTGCCCCGGCGAGGGGTCCGGGGCCCCGCCCCGGGCGCTGGTGTCGCGGTTGGGGTCGGCCACCCCCGCCTCGCCGGGACGCCGCCCGCTGGCGTCGCGCTGCTCGCCCCGCTCGGCGGAGCCGTCCAGGCGACCGCCGCCGTGCCCTTCCATGCTGACGCTGAGCCGCGGCACCCCCAGGTCCAGGGCCTGCTGCTCCATGCGCTGCTTGAGCAGCAGGTTGAAGGCCCGGGCCACGTCCCACTGCATCTCCGGCGAGGTCCGGAAGCGCATGCGCAGGATGGCACAGCCGTCCTCGAAGCGGTCGATGCCCTGCATCTCCAGCGGCGACCAGATGTGGTGACGCATCATCGGGTCCTGACGCAGCTCCAGGGCGGTGTCCTGCATCAGGGTGGTGGCGGCGTCGATGGACATGTCGTAGGGGATACGGATCTTCATCAGCGCGATGCCGAACTGCCGGGACATGTTGTGGATCGACTCGATGCGGCTGAAGGTGATGATATGCACGATCCCGTCCAGGTCGCGCAGCCGCACCGTGCGCAGGGTCAGCCCCTCGACGGTGCCCATGTGGCCGTTGATCTGGACGAAGTCGTCCACCGCCAGCGAATCCTCGATGAGGATGAAGATCCCGGTGATCAGGTCCTGCACCAGGGTCTGGGCGCCGAAGCCCACCGCCAGGCCGATCACCCCGGCACCGGCCAGCAGCGGCGTGACGTTCACCCCGAGGTTGGCCAGACCGACGATGGCGGCGATGATCACGATGGTGGCGAAGATGATGTTGCGGATCATCGGCGTGATGGTCTGGGCCCGGGCCTGGTTGACCCGGCGCCCCCGGGAGCGTGCCGAGGAGGTCAGGGCCCGTTGGATCGCGGTGTCGGCGAAGATCCAGGCCAGCCAGGCCAGCAGCACGGTGAAGCCGATGCCCAGCAGCGCCTGGCCGATACGCACGCTGGTCACCCCCTGGCGTCCGATCCCCACCAGCGAGGCGCCCCAGACCTGCAGCGACAGCTCAGCGAAGACCACCCAGGCGAGCACATGCCCTAACGCATAGCCGAAGCGCTCCAGGCGCCGACGATACTCCCGCCGGTGGCGCCGCTTGACCCGTCGCTCGGCGTGACGCCGGATGAGCCCGGTCACCACCAGGGTCAGCACCAGCAGGGAGGCGGTGATGATGGAACGAGCCAGGGCCGTGCCCACGTCACCGCCGGTGACGAAGATGGCCAGCAGCGAGCCCCCCACCAGCAGCAGCGCCGGCACGTGCCAGAGCCCGCCGAGCGTCCGCACCATGTCCGCGGCGTTGCTGCTGTCGCGGCGGTGGCGGTAGGGACGGTTGCGGATCAGGTGGGTGATGGGCCGCTTGAAGCGGATGATGAAGCGGCCGCTGAGCATGGCCGCCAGGACGTTGGCCAGCACCGAGAGCAGGCTCGCCAGGTCGGTGCCGATGGCCTCGTTGAGCCGTGAGGAGTTGAAGGCATCCCCCAGGGCGATCAGGGCGCCGATGATGAACAGGGGGCGCAAGGCACTCTGCTGGAGGATCTGCACGGCGACGAAGCGATGCCCCCGGGTGAACACCGAGATCACCGATTCCACCACCACCGACAGGGTTCGCCCGCACAGGGCCACGTAGGCGACCACCAGGGCCCCGGTGCGCCCGGCACTCTCCGGCACCAGCTGGGCGACGCCCAGCACCAGCGCGAAGGCCAGGGCCCAGGGCAGCATGCGTCGCAGGAAATGGATCGCCAGCAGCCCCCCCTTGGGTTCCCGGGGCAGGTCCAGCGGCCAGTGGCGACGCTGGGCCAGCATGCGTCCCAGCGCGATCAGGATCACCAGCAGACCGGCCCAGATACCCACCAGCACCGCCAGCTCGACGGCGAAGCGCAGCAGCTCCCCATCGCCGGTCCTCGTCACCAGCTCGGAGAGCTCCGCCCAGCCCTGGCGGAACTGCCGTCGCCACTCGGCGATCGGCGAGGGGCCTTGCTGCTCGCCTAGGGCGTCGAAGGCCTCGCCCAGGGCGCCCAGCAGGCCCTCCCGGGTGGTGATGCCCTCGCCCTCGACCACCTGGCCGTTGGCCGTCCTCAGGGCCTCGAGATCCGCCAACAGCTCGCCCCGCCGGGCATCGTCCTCCAGGGTGGCGATGATGCGCTCCAGCGACTGCTGCAAGGCCGCCGGGTCGTGACCGTCGTCGCCCTGGCCGCTCCCCAGGGCGGAAAGCGGCAGGTTCTGGGCCGCGACCGTCGGGGCCAGTCCCACCATCAGCAACAACAACAGACCCCGCAGGGCCGGCATGAGACGGCGCACGATGGGCAACATCGAATCTCCCTGTTTGAGAGAGGAGTGATCTCCCCTCATCCTGTGATGGATCGGCAGTATGTTAGGCTGCCGGACAACGTCACACAGGATGCCCGCATGACGCCGCAAGCTCCACCCATGCCCCGCAACGCCGAGGGACGCCCCCGCCGGGTCGGCGTCGAGATCGAGTTCGCCGGCCTGCCGCCGCGGGACACCGCGCGGCTGGTGTGCGAGCTGTTCGGCGGCGAGGTGGAGGTCCTGAGTCCCCACCGCCTCAGGGTCAAGGGCGCGCGGTGGGGCGATTTCGGCATCGAGCTGGACACCCAGTACGCCCACCCCGACGAGCGCCTCATCGACCATGAGGCCTACTGGGACAGCGAGTGGGAGCGCATGCGTCAGGACTTCCACAACCGCACCCGGGAACTGATCGGCGACGTGGTCACGGGCCTGGTGCCCACCGAGATCGTCTGTCCGCCGGTGCCCTGGGAAGAGCTCGGCGAGCTGGACGCCCTGGTCCGGGCCCTGCGCGAGCACGGCGGCAAGGGCACCGACGCCAGCCTGCTCTACGGCTTCGGCCTGCATCTCAACCCCGAGGTGCCGGATCTCGCCGCCGAGAGCATCCTCGCTCACCTGCGCGCCTACCTGCTCACCGCCCCCTGGCTGCGCGACCAGATCCAGGTCGACATCACCCGGGAGGTGCTGCCCCATGCCAACCCCTTCCCGCGGGCCTATGTGCTGAAGGTCCTGGATCCGGCCTATGCGCCGGACGTGGAAACGCTGATCGACGACTATCTCGAGTACAACCCCACCCGCAACCGGGAGCTCGACCTGTTGCCGCTGTTCGCCTACCTGCACCCCCGGCATCCCCACGAGCTGCTGGCCAACCGGCTGGTGCACCCCCGGCCGACCTACCATTACCGGCTGCCCAACGCCCAGCTGTCCGATCCCGACTGGGACGCGACCCAGGAGTGGAACCGCTGGCTGGAGGTGGAGCGGCTGGCCGCGGCCCCGAGGACGCTGGCCGAGCGCAGTGCCGACTATCTTGCCGAGCATCGCGCCGGATGGCTCAAGCGCTGCTGGCGGGCCCTGCGTCGGAGGGTGGCGCGCCCATGAACGAGGCCACTCGACCACTGATCGGCATCACCACCTCGGACCGCAAGAGCCGCATCGCCTGGTGGTTCGACTGGTTCGCCGTATGGCGGCATGGCGGCCGCCCCCTGCGCCTCTCGCCCTCGCGCCCCCGGCCGGATGACCTGGACGGGCTGATCATCGGCGGCGGGGACGACATCGAGGCCCACCACTACGGCGGCGAGATGCAGCTCGATGTGCGCGTCGACCCCGAGCGCGACGAACTGGAGATGGCACTGCTGGCACGCTTCATTCCCCGGGGCACACCGGTGCTGGGCATCTGTCGCGGGGCCCAGCTGATCAACGTGCACCAGGGTGGGACCCTGGACCCGGACATCTACACCAGCTACGAGGGCCTCAAGCGGCGACGCACCGTGCTGCCCCGCAAGACCGTGGACATCGTCGGCGACAGCCGGCTCTATCGTATCCTGCGGGTCACCTGGTGCCGGATCAACAGCCTGCATCACCAGGCAGTGCGCGAGGCCGGCCAGGGCATCGAGATCGTCGCCCGCGACCGCGACGGCCTGGTCCAGGCCATCGAGTCCCGGGATCACGACTTCCTGATCGGCGTGCAATGGCACCCGGAATGGCTGGTGTTCAATCGTCCCCAGCAGCGGCTGATTCGCGCCCTGGTGAACGCGGCCAGGAAGCCCGCAACGCAGCGAGGCCACCCGGCGGTGGCCTCGTGCGAGGAGGATTGACGGACGGCGTCAGCCCGTCAGTTTGGCGTCCAGGGTGATCTCCGCGTTGAGCAGCTTGGAGATGGGACAGTTGTCCTTGGCGCCCTGAGCGGCCTGGTCGAAGGCTGCCTGGTCGCAGCCGGGCACCCGGGCCGTGGTGTCCAGGTGCACCCCAGTGACGGTCAGGCTGTCGGGATCCAGGGTCACGGTGGCCTGAGTGTCGATGGCCTCCGGCTCGAAGCCGGCCTCCCCCAGCATCATCGAGAAGGCCATGGAGAAGCAGCCGGCATGGGCGGCGCCGATCAGCTCCTCGGGGTTGCTGCCGGGGACGCCCTCGAAGCGGGTGTTGAAGCCATAGGGTTGATCCGCCAGTGCGCCGCTCTCGGTGGAGACCTTGCCCCGGCCCTGCTTGACGCTGCCTTCCCAGTGGGCGCTGCCGAATTTCTTGATGCTCATGATACCTCCTGTCATCCAAGGGAATGGAACGACGTCGGAACCACCATCGCGACTGCAAGATGGCACAGCCTCCGCAGAAACGCGAAGCCCTTGCACCCGCCTCGATTCCACGCCAGGATTCAGTGGAAAATACTTCCAAAATATCTCTCGAGGATGAGGCAACGCGATGAGCGACGCAACCGTGGTACGCCTGGCGGCCACCGCCCACGAACCCGCCGTGACGCTGCCCGCCATCGGCCAGGGCACCTGGTTCATGGGCGAGGGCCTGACCCCGCGCGCCGAGGAAGTCCGCGCCCTGCAGCAGGGAATGGACCTGGGCTTGACCCTGATCGACACGGCCGAGATGTACGGCGACGGCGGCGCCGAGGAGGTGGTCGGCGAGGCGCTGGCGGGCCGGCGTGACCAGGCCTTCCTGGTCTCCAAGGCCTATCCCTGGAACGCCGGTCGCGACTCGGCCATCGCCGCCTGCGAGGCCAGCCTGCGGCGACTCGGGACCGACTACCTGGATCTCTACCTGCTGCACTGGCCCGGCGGGATCCCGCTGGAGGAGACCCTGGACGCCTTCGAGCGGCTGCGCGACGCCGGCAAGATCCGCCGCTTCGGCGTCTCCAACTTCGACGTCGACGACATGGCGGCCCTGACCGACCTTCCCGGCGGAGGCGACTGCGCCGTCAACCAGGTGCTCTACCATCTCGGCTCCCGGGGCATCGAGCACTCGCTGCGCCCCTGGCACCGCGAGCGGGGAATGGCCCTGATGGGCTACTGTCCCCTGGCACAGGGCGGACGACTGCATCGGCGGCTGCTCGACCACCCCGAGGTCGGCGCCCTCGCCGCCGAGCGCGACCTGACCCCGGCCCAGCTGCTGCTGGCCTGGGCGATCCGGCCCATCGAGGGCCGACGCGACCTCATCGCCATTCCCAAGGCGGTGCAGCCCGACCACGTGCGCGACAACGCCGCGGCCCTGGCGGTGCGTCTCGACGACGAGGCCCTGGCCCGGCTCGACGCCGTCTGCCCGGTGCCGACGCGCAAGGAACCCCTGGATATCGTCTAGGCCTGCCGGCGCCCGTCGCCGTGCGGGGCGCACGACGCCTCGGGATCAAGCGTCCTCGGAGGACTTGCGGCGGGCCCGCTCGAAGCTGAGGTCATAATGAGGATCCTCCAGGGCGTCGCCGGCCCGGAACTCGACCCGGCCGGGCGCCTGGCGGTTCTCGTCGACCCGGCCACGGATCGCCGAGACATCCTCGCTGCTGACCAGCGGCGGGTGGCCGGCGGGGTTGGGCTTCGCGACCAGCCGGCCCTCCCAGGCCCAGCAATGCTGGGGCACCTGGGAGATGCCCCAGGCACGACCTCGCCAGTGCGCGATGTCCGCGCCGTCCAGGTGCAGCCCATCGAGCGGCACGAGCGCCGCGAAGAGCCGGCTGTTGAGCACGATGCCGGTGTCGCCGATCCGGACGCCGCCCCGGTACTCTCCCCCTTCCAGCAGCCGCGCCGCCTCCCGGGCCTTCAGGTCGGTCTCCAGCCGGCCTTGCCCGCAGAGGTGCAGGAGGCGTTCGTCGATCTGCTTGATGATCCAGCAGCGGACCGGAGTCTTGCGGAAGAGGCGCTTCAGCATGGCGGGAACTCGACCGTCGAGGGTGTCGTCTTCTGGTGTTCGAGGGCACCGGGGGCCGGTCACCTCATCGGGCCCACCCTACATTAACATCACCCGATGGATGACCCCACCGCGCCAGCGCACGATGTGGCGATGATCGAACTTCGCTTGGGACGCCTCGTGGGGCTCCAGGTAACGGACAAGGCGCCGTCGGTCCTGGCCGTCACGCCTCGCGGGGTGGCTCGCCGCGCAGGACGGCCAGCGAGGCCGCCAGCCGCTCACGCCCCTCGGCCTGCATGCGGGCCTTGTTGCGCTCGGGGATCGCCTCGGGATCGGGATAGTGGGCCAGCGCTCGCTCGAGCCCGGCCTCGCGGATCAGATGCCAGATGGGCCAGGGCGAGCGGTTGGTGAAGTTGCGCGGCGCGTCCTCGGCCTCGCCCTCGAACCGGTAGTCGGGGTGGAAGCTCGCCAGCTGGTAGACGCCCTCGTAGCCCTGCTCCACCAGCAGCGCCTCGGCCAGCCCCAGCACGTCCAGGTAGTCGTCGAAGTCTTCCAGTCCCCCGGTGAGCACCATCAGGGTGGTCTCGGTCTCCGGATGGCCATCGAGGTGCCAGCACTCCTCCATCAGCCGCATCAGGGCCGCCGCCGGGTCGGAGGCGTCCACCGCCACGTAGCGGATGCTGTCGCGGGCCACCTCGCGGCCGGCGAAGGGACAGACCTCGAGGCCGACCACGAAGGTCTCGACCCAGGCGCGGGTGGCATCGAGGGGATGGGCGGGCGAGGCGGTCATGGCAAGCATCCGAGAGGAGGGAGTCCCCAATGGTCCGCCGCCCCGCCCCGGAAGGCAAGCCGCCGGGCGGATCAGCGCCGCTTCTCGTCTCGGCGCGAGGCAAGGCGATCGGCCAACCGCGTCGGCTCGGGGAGCTTGGTCTTGCCCAGGCAGGCCACCACCCAGGCCACGGCGGTCTCCAGGCCTATCCGGTGGCCCGGCGACACGAAGACCGGCTTGACCCTGGCCCGGGAGCGCAGCACGGCCCCGATCACCTCCTCCCCCCGGGGACCGTCGTCGACCAGCGGCGTCCAGTCGCCGCGGCCTTCGGGCACCGGGCCATGGCGTCCGACCAGGCGTTTCTTGGCCACACCGATGGTCGGCAGGTCCAGCCACAGCCCCAGGTGACTGGCCACCCCGAGCCGGCGCGGATGGGCGATGCCCTGGCCGTCCACCATCACCAGCTCGGGGCGGCTCGACAGCTTGTCGAAGGCGGCCAGGGCGCCCGGCACCTCGCGGAAGGACAGCAGGCCGGGGATGTAGGGCAGGCGCGTGGGCTCGCGATGCACCGCCTGCTCCACCACCTCGAAGGCTCCGCCGGTCGCCGGCGGCCAGGCCAGCACCACCACCGCGGCGCGGGTCACCGCGCCGTCCTCCTCGAAGCCGATGTCCACGCCGGCGATGCGCCGCACCGGGTCCAGGCGATCGGCGTGCTCGACCCGGCCGGCCAGGCGTCGCTGCAGGGCGATGGCCGCCTCGGGCTCCAGGTTCCAGTCGTGCAAGGGCGTCGTCGACATCGGGGCTCCCTGATTCACGGGGGTCGTCCGGGTTAGACTACGGCTTTTGCCGTGTGACGGAACACCGGGGAGCCGATGCTGAGACTGATCCACACCGCCGACTGGCACCTGGGCCAGAGCTTCCATGGTCAGGAACGCCATGAGGAGCACCGGGCCTTCCTGACCTGGTTGCTCGACACCCTGGTCAGCCGCCGTGCCGACGCCCTGCTGGTGGCCGGCGACCTCTTCGACGTGGTCAACCCCTCGTTGCGGGCCCAGGAGCTGCTCTATGACTTCATCGTCGAGGCCCATGCCCGCCTGCCCCGGCTCGACATCGTGCTGATCGCCGGCAATCACGACAGCGGCAATCGCATCGAGCTGCCGGCGCCGCTGATGCGCCGGCTGCGCACCCATGCCCTGGGCCGGGTGACCTGGACCGAGGCCGGCGAGCTCGACGCCGAGCGCCTGCTGGTGCCGCTCGCCGACGCCGAGGGCGAGACCCGGGCCTGGTGCCTGGCGCTGCCCTTCCTGCGCCCCGCCGAGGTCACCGGCCGCGGCCTGGAGGGAGAGGACGACGACCCCGGCAATGCCTACGTGGCCGGCATCTCCCGGGTCCATGAGCGACTGATCGACGCGGCTCGCTCGCGCCGCGAGCCGGGCCAGGCCCTGGTGGCCATGAGCCACGCCCACCTGCGCGGCGCGGCGGTCTCCGAGGACAGCGAACGTCCCATCGTCATCGGCGGCGAGGAGTCGCTCTCGGCTTCCCTCTTCCCCCAGGACATCGCCTATGTGGCGCTGGGTCATCTGCATCGCGCCCAGGGCGTCGGCGAGGATCGCATCCGCTACAGCGGCAGCCCCCTGCCCCTGGACTTCAGCGAGGTCGACTATCCCCACCAGGTGGTCGAGGCGACCCTGGAAGGCGAGCGCCTGGCGAGCCTCGAGGCGCTGCCGGTGCCGCGTCCGGTAGCCATGCACCGCCTCGGCCCCGCGCCCCTCGACGCGGTGCTGGCCGAGCTCGAGGCCGTGGAGGACGATCCGGCCCTGCCCCGCGAGCGCTGGCCCTGGCTCGAGGCGCGCGTCGAGCTCGAGGCGCCGATCCCCGACCTGCGCGCCCGCATCGAGTCGGCCCTAGAGGGCCGGGCGCTGCGCCTGCTGCGTCTCGAACGGCGCCTGCCCCGGGTCGAGTCCGACACCGCCCCGGCCGGGATCGACCTGGAGGAGCTCGGCCCCCGCCGGCTGTTCGAGCGCACCTGGCAGGCGCGCTGGGGGAGCCCCCCCGACGACGGGGTGATGGCCGACTTCGACCGACTGCTCCAGGACGTGCTGGACGACGACGGGGAGGCCAGCGCATGAAGATCCTCGCCCTGCGCCTGGCCAACCTGGCCTCCCTGCCCGGCCCCCTGGCCCTCGACTTCACCGCCTCGCCGCTGCGCGACGCCGGGCTCTTCGCCATCACCGGCCCCACCGGCGCCGGCAAGAGCACCCTGCTCGACGCCCTCTGCCTGGCCCTCTACGGCGGCACGCCCCGGCTGCGTCACGCGCCCGTGCGCGACGCCCAGTTGCCCGACGTGGGTCAGGAGACGCTGACCACCAGCGATCCCCGCACCCTGCTGCGCCGAGGCACCGCCAGCGGGTACGCCGAGGTCGACTTCCTGGGCCGCGACGGCCGTCGCTACCGTGCCCGCTGGGCGGTACGTCGGGCGCGGGAGAAGGCCGGGGGCAAGCTGCAGAAGGTCGAACAATCGCTCACCGACCTGGAGGACGATCGGCTGCTGACCGCCCAGAAGCGCGAGTTCGACCGCCTGCTTCCCGAGCGCCTGGGGCTCACCTTCGAGCAGTTCACCCGGGCCGTGCTGCTGGCCCAGAGCGAGTTCGCCACCTTCCTCAAGGCCGACGACAACGAGCGCAGCGACCTGCTGGAGAAGCTCACCGACACCGCCGAGTACTCCGAGATCTCGATGGCCGCCTATCGCCGCGCCAGCGACGCGAAGCGGCGGGTCGAGGCCCTGGAGGCCCGGCTGGCGGACGACCTGCCGGCCGAGCCCGAGGCCCGCGCCGAGCTGGAGCGGGCCGCCGAGGCCACCCAGCAAGCACTCACTGACCTCCAGAAGCGCACGGCATCGCTCCAGGCCGAGCAGCGCTGGCACGACGAAGATGACCGGCTGAGAGCCAACGTCCAGCGGGGCCAGGCCGAACTCCACGCGGCCGAGCAAGCCTGGCAGGCGCTGACGGCCGCCCGGGAGGATCAGGCGTGGCGCCGGGTGATCCTCCCCCAGCGCCATCGACTGAGGCGCCAGGCCGAGCTGCCCGGCGAGCTCAGGGCCCTGGAGGCGAATCTCGAGAAGACGCAGAGAGCGCTGACCGACGCCGAGAGCGCACAGGAACAGGCCAAGCGCGCCAGTGAGGCCGCCGAACGCACACTGGCGGAAGCCACCGAGGCACGCCGCAAGGCCGAGCCCGAGCTGCGCGAGGCCCGTGAACTGGCCCAGCGGCTCGCGAGCCATGATCAGCAGCTGGCAGAGCTCGAGCGCACCCACGGAGAACGTCGTCGACGCGCCGATGTGCTCGCCGAGCAGCGGCGCCAGGCCGACGAGGCCCATGGCCGGCGGCGCGAGCGGCGCGACCGCTGGCACGCCGCCCTGCAGCGCCTGATCGGCGACCATGACGATCTGGACGCCGCTCGACAGGCCGCCCAGCGGGCCCATGACGCGGCCGCCCAGCGCCGGCTCGGCCTCGGCGAGCTGCACGGCCGCTGGCAGGAGGCCTGCCGCGCCGACCAGTCCCATCAGGCACTGAAGACACGCCTGACGGACAACGAAAAGCGACTCGAGGCACTGCTCGCCCGGGGCCAGGCAGCCCGGCAGCGCCTCGATGACACCGAACGCCACCTCTCGAGCATTCAGGCCTTCGTCGAGCGCAGCCGTGCCGTGCGCAGCGAGAGTGTCATCCGCCTGCGCGAGGGCCTCACGGACGGCGAGCCCTGCCCGGTGTGTGGCGGGCTCGAGCACCCCTGGCGTCATCGGCCGCCCGCCTCGCCGGAGGCCGCCCAGCTCGCCGCCCAGCAGGCGGAAGAGGATCGCCAGCTGGCGGAGGCGCAGGATCAGCGCGACCGGGCCTACCAGCAGCGCTATGACATCGAAGGCGAATACCGCGCCCTGAAGGCCTCGGTGATCCAGCAGCGCGAGGACCTCGGCAACGCCGACCGGCAGCGCGCCGAGGCACACCGGGCCCTCGACGCGCATCCGCTGCAGCCCGAGCTGTCCGATATCGCCACCGAGGAGCGCGATGCCTGGCTGGGCCATCAGCGGCAGCTCAGCGAGACCCGGAGAACCGAGCATCGGCGCGCCCTCGACGAACTGGCCCAGGCCGAGGCCGAACTCGCGCCGCTGAACCAGGCGCTGCATCAGGACGAGATCGACCTCGCCCGGCTCGGCTCCCAGCAGAGCGAACTCGAGCAGGAGCTCGCCGGGCTGGCCGAGCGGCTGCCGCCGCTGCACCAGGCCCGCGAGGCCCTGGCCGCCGACCTTCGGACACGGCTCGGCGAGCACGCCTCGCCGGACGCCTGGCAGCAGCATCTCGACGCCCGCCAGGAGAGCGCCCGCCGGGCCCGGGACACCGCCCAGGCGAAGCATCACGAGGCGCAACGCGAGCATCAGCGGCTCGCCCAGCAGGCAGTCCACGAGGCAGAGCGGCTCGAGGCGCTCCGCCGGGAGCGCGACACCCTGGAGGCCGAGCTGGCCGAGTGGCGGCAGGCCCATCCGGAACTGGACGACGCCATGCTCGCAAGGCTGCAGGCCCAGTCCGACGACGAGGCCGAGCGCCAGCGGCAGCAGCTGGAAGACGCCGACCAGGCCCTCCAGCAGACCACCGCCACCCTGGCCGAACGCCGCCAGGCGCTGATCGCCCACCGCCGCGATCAGGAACTGGCCGAGGCCGGCGACAGCGAGCCGGCGCTGCTGGAAGCGTCGGTCGAGGCCGAGATCGCCCGCCGCCGCGAGGCGCTGAACGGGGAGCGCGAGGCCCTAGCCCCACGGCTGAACGCCGCCCAGCAAGCACGCGACGAGGCCGCCCATGCCCTGCGCGACGACGACCGTCGGCGCCAGCGGCAGCGGGATGCCCAGGCCGAACTGGAGGCGGCCAGGGCCGAGCACCGCCGCTGGGGCCGGATCAGCGAGCTGATCGGCTCCGCCGACGGCAAGCTGTTCCGGCGCATCGCCCAGGCCTACAACCTGGAGCAGCTGCTGGAGCACGCCAACGTCCACCTCGCCGGCCTCAGCCGCCGCTACCGCCTGATCCGCGGGGGCAGCGAACTGGGCCTGCTGGTGGTGGACCGGGACATGGGCGACGAACGCCGCTCGGTGCATTCGCTCTCCGGCGGCGAGACCTTCCTGGTCTCCCTGGCGCTCGCCCTGGGGCTGGCGTCGATGGCCTCGGGAGAGCTCACCATCGAATCGCTGTTCATCGACGAGGGCTTCGGCAGCCTCGACCCGCAGTCCCTGGCGCTGGCCATGGAGGCCCTGGACGGCCTGCAGGCCCAGGGCCGCCGGGTCGGGGTCATCTCCCATGTCCAGGAGATGCACGAGCGCATCCCGGTGCAGATCCGGGTGGAACCGCTGGGCAACGGCACCAGCCAGGCCCGGCTGGTGAGCGGCTGAGGCACGCGCCCCGAGCGACACGACACCCGACGAGGTCCGGCCACGGCCGGCGAGAAGGAGACGGAAGAGAATGTCCGACACCCGAGACGCGACGACACGCAGCCTGCTGATCACCGGCTGCTCGAGCGGCATCGGCCATGCCGCGGCCCATGCCCTGGCGGCACGCGGCTGGCGGGTCTTCGCCACGGCCCGCCGCGAGGCGGACGTCGCCCGGCTCCGCGAGGAGGGCCTGGAGGCCCTGCCGCTGGACCTCGCCGACGGCGCCTCGATCGAGGCCGCGGTGGAGGACGTGCGGGAACGCACCGGCGGGCGGCTGACCGCGCTGTTCAACAACGGCGCCTACGGCCCGCCCGGCGCGGTGGAGGACCTGTCCCGGGCGGTGCTGCGAGAACAGCTGGAGACCAACCTGCTCGGGACCCACGAACTCACCACCCGGGTGCTGCCGATGATGCGCGCCCAGGGGCACGGCCGCATCGTGCAGAACAGCTCGGTGCTGGGCTTCGCCGCCCTGCCCTATCGCGGTGCCTACGTCTGCTCCAAGTTCGCCCTCGAGGGCCTCACCGACACCCTGCGCCAGGAGCTCCGGGGCAGCGGCATCGAGGTCAGCCTGATCCAGCCCGGCCCCATCGCCAGCCGCTTCCGGGAGAACGCCTACCGCGCCTTCAAGGCGAACATCGACACCGCCCACAGCGCCCATGCCGAGACCTACGGGAAGGTGGAGGCCCGCCTGGCCAGCCAGGACGGCAAGGCGCCCTTCACCCTGGGCGCCGACGCCGTGGTGGACAAGCTGATCCACGCCCTGGAGAGCGCACGCCCGAGGCCCCGCTACGCGGTGACGGTGCCCACCCACCTGTTCGCGGCGCTCAAGCGACTCCTGAGCACCCGGGGCATGGACCGGGTGCTGCTGCGTTCGACCCGGGACGAGCGGGAGTGAGGGCAACAGCCGGTTATCCCCTGAGACTGACGAAGGGTAGGTCCCCCCTATCCTTCAGGCCAGACGACATCGATCGACAAAGGGGCAACCATCAGCAAACAAGCCTGAATATGCGGTCTTTATCGGTCCATACAAGTAGATAAATTCGGATATCCAGCGTATCATTCCCCGCCCCATCGACGGATTCACCCATCCGTGGTGTCTTCGGCGGCCCTACCCGGGCCGCCGAACCCTCAGGAGACCTACCATGTCGCCTTCCCCCGTCACCCTGATGGTGGCACGCCGCGTCGCCCGCGGGCGCTACCGCGACTTCATCCAATGGCTCGAGGAAGGCCGGGAACTGGCCGCGGACTTCGCCGGCTACCTGGGCTCGGGCGTGCTGGCGCCGCCTCCCGGCGACGACGAGTACCAGATCATCTTCCGCTTCCGCGACGCCGCGACCCTGGCCGTCTGGGAGCATTCGGCCTCGCGCCGGGCCTGGCTGGCCCGCGGCGAGGGGCTCTTCGAGGCCCCCCAGGAGCACCGCGCCACCGGACTGGACCGCTGGTTCCAGGAAGCCGGCACCCCCACGCCGCCGCGCTGGAAGCAGGCCATCACCATCTGGCTGGCATTCTTCCCGGTGTCGCTGGCCTTCCAGGGACTGTTCGGCGAGGCGCTCGCCGGCCTGCCGCTGGTGCCCCGGGTGCTCGCCAGTACCCTGATGCTCACCCCGGTGATGGTGTTTCTGTTCATCCCGCTGTCGACCCGGCTGCTGGGGCCCTGGCTGCGCGGCGAGTCGCTGCGCCCGCCGCGCCTGCGCCGCCGCTCCGCCTGAACGCGAACGACCGGGCCTGGGCCCGGTCGTGGCGATCCTGCCGTGCAAACCCCGCTCAGCAGGCCTGGGGCGACTCGCCGCGGGCCAGCCGGGCATTGATGTCATCGATCACCCCCGGCAGGTCGGCGATGGTGTCGATCAGGTAGTGCGGCCGGGAGGCCTCGAACCGCCGGACAACCCGTGCCCGCCCCGCTTCCAGGGCCTCGGGCGAGAGCGCCTGGAACTCCTCGAGGGTCAGGCCCAGGGCGTTGCCCGAGCAGGTCAGGCCCACCGTCCACATGCCGGCACGGCGCCCCTCCAGGATGCCCGGGGTGGTGTCGTCGATCTTGACGCAGGCCGCCACGTCCTCGATGCCCAGGGCGATGACGTTGGCCAGCGCCTGGCCCGGGTGCGGACGGCCGTTGGGCACCTCGTCGGAGGCCACCACGTGGTCGGCCTCGTAGCCGTTCTGCCCCGCCAGTTCGACGACCCGCTCCATGACCACGGCGGGGTAGCCGGAGCAGGAACCGATCTTCATGCCCCGGTCGCGCATCGCGGCGATGGCCTCGACGGCCCCGGGGATCAGCGCCGAGTGCTCGGGGATCTTCTCGACCTGCAACGGCATGAAGCGCTCGTAGATGGCGGTCACGTCCGCATCGGTGGGTACATGGCCGAACACCCTGGCGCACCGTTCGGCGATCTCGGGGATGTCGCACAGGGCGCGGATGTGATCCCACTTGCCCATCCCCATGGGGCCGCGGGCCTCTTCCAGGCTGATCGTGACGCCGAACTCGGCGAAGGCATCGACGAAGATCTGGGTCGGCGCGAAGGAGCCGAAATCCACCACGGTGCCGGCCCAGTCGAGGATGGCGGCCTGCAGGCGGTCGGGAGCGGTGTATTGCATGGGTCTGTCCTCTTCCATTGTTGTGGCAGTCAGGGTCCCGGCGTCGGAGCCCTCGGAGGGGCGGCTCAGGCCGCCGGGCGGCAATCGTCGACGCCCATGGCGGCCAGCGCCTCGCGGACGGCGTCGAGCAGCCGCGCGATCACCGACTCGTCGAGCCGGCCGATGCAGCCGATGCGGAAGCTCTCGGCCTGGGTCAGCTTGCCCGGGTAGATGACGAAGCCTCGCGCCTTGAGCTCTGCATAGAAGCGACCGAACTCGAAGGCCGGATGGCCCGGGCTGAAGAAGGTGGTGATGATCGGCGACAGCCAGCGATCCTCCAGCAGGGTCGCAAAGCCCAGTTCGCGCATGCCGGTGACCAGGCGGTCGCGGTTGCGGGTGTAGCGGGCCAGGCGCCCCGCCACCCCGCCCTCGGCGCGGTGCTCGGCCAGGGCGGTGTGGAAGGCGGCGACCACATGGGTCGGCGGGGTGAAACGCCACTGGCCGGTGCGCTCCATGTAGCACCACTGCTCGAGCAGGTCGAGGCTCAGGGAGTGGGCGCGACCGGCGCTGGCCGCCAGCAGGTCCTGGCGCAGGATCACGAAGCCGAAGCCGGGCACCCCCTCGAGGCACTTGTTGGCTGAGGAGACCATGACGTCGAAGGGCACCGTCTCGGTGGCCAGCGGCACCGCGCCGAAGGAACTCATGGCATCGACGATCAGCCCCTTGCCCCGGGCCTTGACCACCTCGGCGATCTCGGCCAGCGGGTTGAGGATCCCCGAGCTGGTCTCGCAGTGGACCAGGAAGACGTCGGTGATCTCGGGGTCGGCGTCGAGACGCTCGGCCACTTCCTCGCCCCGGGGCGGCAGGTAGTCGCCCTTGTCGTGGACGACGTGCGCCCGGCCGAGGACGTCGAGGATCCGGGCAGCGCGCTGGCCGTAGGCACCGTTGGCCAGCACCAGGGCCTTGCCCCGACGGTCGATGGCGGTGGCCAGGGCGGCTTCCACGGCGAAGGTGCCGCTGCCCTGCAGGGGCACGCAGGCGTAGGTGTCCCTGGGCGCGCCGACCATCGCCAGCAGCCGCTCGCGGATCTCGGCGGTCAGGCGGTTGAAGTCGCCGTCCCAGGAGCCCCAGTCGCGCAGCATGGCGGCCTTGGTGGTCGCGCTGGTGGTCAGGGGACCGGGGGTCAGCAGGTAGGGGGCTTCCTGGCCGGACTCGTCGGCGAGACACGAGGCTCGAGTGGCGGTGGCGAGGGACATGAGACGGCTCCGGGTCGTGGTGAACTGGATTGGCGCCCATCAGACCAGCCCCTTGACCATAGATAAAATCGATTTATCGTATCCTTGATACAAGCTGAACTTATACTGAAACCATGGCCCTTTCCCACGCGCAGCTGCGCGCCTTCCATGCGGTGGCGGTCCAGGGCAGTTTCACCCGGGCCGCTGAACGGCTCTGCCTCAGCCAGCCGGCGGTCTCCGACCAGGTCCGCAAGCTGGAGGAACGCTTCGGTGTCAGCCTGCTGCGGCGCAGCCGGCGCTCGGTGGAGCTCACCGACCTGGGCGAGCGGCTGCTCGGCATCACCCAGCGCCTGTTCGCCGCGGCCGACGAGGCCGAGGCGCTGCTGGCCGGCGCCCGGGACCTGCAATCGGGCAGGCTCACCCTGGCGGTGGATTCGCCGATCCATGTACTGCCCTACGTCGCCCGCTTCCAGGCGCGCTATCCCGGGGTACGCTTCCAGCTGATGACCGGCAACACCGACGAGGCCCTGGCCCGGCTGTTCGAGCACAAGGCCGACTTCGCGGTGCTGGGCCGCACGGCGGAGGATCCCCGCCTTCTGTCGCTGGAGCTGAGCCGGGCCCCGCTGATCGCCTTCGTTCCCACGAACCACCCCTGGGCCCGCTGGTCGTCGATTCGCCTGGCCGATCTCGCCAAGGCCCCGCTGGTACTGCGCGAGCCCGGGTCGATGACTCGCCAGGCCCTGGAGGCGGAGCTGCGCACGGCGGGGGTGCGGGTACGCCCGGCCATCGAGGCCGAGGGGCGCGAGGCGGTCTTCGAGCTGGTGACGGCGGGCCTGGGGGTGGGGATCGTCTCGGCGGCCGAGGCCGGGACCCACCCCGGCCTGCACCGGCTCGCCATCGAGGACAGCGGCCATCGCATGACCGAGACCCTGGTCTGCCTGCGCCAGCAGAGCGAGCGGCGCCTGGTGGCGGGCTTCCTGGAAGTGGTGAGGGAGGGCCTCGCCGAGCCCTGAGGCCCATCCCTTCGACCCCGGCGCCATGGTAGGCTAGCGGGCGACCTTCCCTTTCGGAGCCCGACCATGACCGATGCCGCCCAGCTCCTCGAGAGGCTGGTGGGCTTCCCCACCGTCTCCCGCGATTCCAACCTGGACCTGATCGCCTTCGTCGAGGCCTACCTCGACGACTATGGCGTCGAGCACTGGCGGGTGGACAACGACGAGGGGACCAAGGCCAACCTGCTCGCCCGTATCGGACCCGAGGTCGAGGGCGGGGTGGTGCTCTCCGGCCACACCGACGTGGTGCCGGTGGACGGCCAGCCCTGGTCCAGCGATCCCTTCGTGCTGCGCGACGGTGGCGACGGCCGGCTCTACGGCCGCGGCACCTGCGACATGAAGGGCTTCATCGCCTGCGCCCTGGCCGAGGTGCCGCGCTGGGTCGAGCTCGAGCTGGACAGGCCCATCTACCTGGCCTTCTCCTACGACGAGGAGGTCGGCTGCATCGGGGCACCGCGGCTGATCGAGCGACTGATGGCCGACCATCCGCGTCCGGCGGCGGTGTTCGTGGGCGAGCCGACGATGATGCAGCCGGTGGTCGCCCACAAGGGGGCCACCAACCTGCGCACCACCGTCACCGGCCGCGCCGCCCACTCCAGCCAGGTCAACCAGGGCGTGTCGGCGGTCCACGTGGCCGCCCGCCTGGTGACCTACATCGAGGACGTCATGGCCGAGCTGCGCGCCGAGGGCCGGGTCGACGAGGCCTTCAACGTGGCCCACTCGAGCCTGCACGTGGGCAAGATCCAGGGCGGCACCGCCATCAACATCATGGCTCGGGAATGCCGCTTCGAGTGGGAGATCCGGCACCTGCCCTCCGACCGCTTCGAGGACCTGATCGGGCGAGTCCAGGCCTATGCCGAGACGCTTCAGGCCGAGATGCGCGAGCGCGCCCCGGAGGCCGGGATCCACACCGAGCGGCTCAACACCACCGTCCCGGCGCTCGCCGACGATGACAATGCCGAGGTGCTGGCCCTGTGCCGCGACCTGGTCGGCGAGGCGCCCGCCGGCGCCGTGGCCTACGCCACCGAGGCCGGCCAGTTCCAGCGGGCCGGGCTGTCCACGGTGATCTGCGGCCCGGGCAGCATCGGCCAGGCACATCAGCCCGACGAGTACCTGGAGGTCACCCAGCTGGAGGCCGGCTCGGCCTTCATGCGGGCCCTGGGACGGCGCCTCGCTCGGGATGCCTGAGCCATGCCACGACTGCTGATCGTCAAGACCGGCGACACCTTCGCCGACGTGGCCCGCGACCACGGCGACTTCGAGGCCCTGTTCCTCGCCGCCCTGCGACCGGCGATCGAGGCGCACCCCGAGCTCGTGGTCGAGGTCTTCGATGCACGCCACGACGGCGACCCGCCGGCCCTGGGCGCCGGGGACGGCCTGGTGATCACCGGCTCGCATGCCATGGTCAGCGACGCCGAGCCCTGGAGCGAGGCGCTCAGGCCCTGGCTGCGCGAGGCGCGCGAGCGCGATATCGCCATGCTCGGCGTCTGCTACGGCCACCAGCTGATGGCCGCGGCCTTCGGCGGCGAGAGCGGCTATCACCCGGCGGGCCGCGAGACCGGCACCCGCGAGATCCGGCTGACCGAGGCCGGCCGTCGCGATCCCCTGCTGGGAACCTTACCGGACCGCTTTGCCGCCCAGCTGACCCATGCCCAGTCGGCGCTGGTCGCCCCCTCGGACGCCCGGGTGCTGGCCGAGAACGACCACGATCCCTACCAGGCGCTGCGCCACGGCCCGCGCCAGTGGAGCGTGCAGTTCCATCCCGAGTTCACCCCGGCGGTGATGCGCGCCTACCTGGCCCATCAGCGCGCTCCCCTGGCCGAGCAGGGCCAGGATGCCGCGGCGCTGATCGCGGCGGTGGCGCCCACCCCGGAAGCGACCGGGCTGCTGCGCCGATTCGCCCGCACCCTGGTGGCACACGGCGGCTGAAGCCAGCCGCTCGGCTCGGCGATGCCGAGCGGGCTCATCCTCGTGCGGCTCGCTCCGCGTCGGCCGGAGCGGGGTCCGACGAGGCCCCTTCGACCAGCCGCCGGCCGTCCGGCGCGCCGGCGGCGGCCTTGCGGCGCTGGCGATGCAGGTCGCGCAGGGTGCCGGTCAGCATGGCGACGACGATCATGCCGCCCCCGACGAAGGCCAGGACGGTCGGCACCTCGCCGACCCACCACCAGACCAGCAGGGTCCCCACCAGAGTCTCGAGCAGCATCACCAGGCTGACCTCGGCACCGGGCAGGTAGCGCGGCCCGGTCTGGATCAGGAAATAGGCCACGGGCAGCAGGGCCCCCATCAGCGCCAGCCGCTGCATGTCCTCCGGGGGCGGCAGCTGAGCGCCGCCCAGCAGGGCCGCCGGGATCAGCATCGCCAGGCAGCCCAGGGGCAGGATCACGGTGGTATCGACCCCACGCCGGCGCTGCCCCTTCTGGGCGCTGGCCACGGTGGTGTTGATGGCGATGGACAGCGGCACGAACAGGGCGACCGCCAGGCCCAGCAGGCTGCCGCGCCCGACCTCCCCCGCCGCCATCAGGCTGGCCCCGCCGACGCAGACCGCGATCACGATCCAGGTCTGGCGGCGCAGCCGCTGGCCGAACACCAGCAGGCCGATCAACGCGGCGACCAGCGGCGCCAGGTTCATCATCACCAGGACGTTACCGGCGGAGGTGAGGCGATTGCCGATGACGAAGGCCCAGGCGCTGCCGGCGAAGGCCAGCGGGCACCACCAGGCGGCCGGGCCGCAGGCCCGCACGGCCGCCGGCAGCGCGCGCCCGTAGCGGGCCAGCGCGACCAGCAGCAGCACGGCACCCAGCAGCAGGCCGCGCCAGAACATGAAGGTGGCCACGCCCACCTGGGTATCCTTGACCAGCAGGGCATCCGGCGACAGGAAGAGGACGCCGGTCATGGTGATCAGGTAGCCCCGCAGGCGAAACGGCAGTTGCTTCCACATCCTTGTCTCCTCCCTCGGCCTACGGCATCGACGTTCGAAACGACGAGCAGGCCGGGGGAGTCCCCCGGCCTGCTCGGTCCTGGCGGTGTGTCAGGCGCCGCTCGGGGCGGCGCCTCTCACCTTATCGCGACATTCAGGCCCGCTCGCGACGGATCGGGCCGTCGTCGTCGCGGCGACGACGCGGCGCCCGCTCGGGAGCGCGGTCCTCGCTGATCTCCAGCGGACGGCCGGCGACCCGGGCGCGGCCCATCTTGGCCAGGATGCTGGACGGCAGCCCGCTCGGCAACTCGACGACGGAGAAGGCATTGCGGATGTCGATCCGGCCGATGCGGTTGCCCTCGATGCCGCCCTCGTTGGCCAGGGCGCCGACCAGCTGGCCGGGCTTGACGCCGTCCTTGTGGCCCACGGAGACGCGGTAGCGGGTCATGCCCTCGCTGGGCCCACGCTCGCGGCGCGGCGGCTTGCCGTCACGGGGCGCACGCTCGCTGCGCTCCTTGCGGGGAGCCTGCAGGCGGCCGATGGGGGCCTCGTCGGCGCGGGCCATGGCGGCGAAGGCACAGGCCAGCTCGATGGGATCATGGCCTTCGGCGACCAGACGCTCCACCAGGGCACGCTGCTCGTCGGCGCCCTTGGTCAGGGCCGCGACCACGCGCTGGTGGAAGACTTCGTCCCGGTGGGCGCGGATGGCGGCCTCGTCGGGCAGGGCCATCTCGCTCATCTTCTGGCCGGTGGCCTGCTCCAGCCAGCCGATCTTGCGGCCCTCGCGGTTGCCGGCGAAGGTGATCGCCACGCCGTCGCGACCGGCCCGGCCGGTACGGCCGATGCGGTGGGTGTAGGCCTCGGCGTCCTGGGGCAGGTCGTAGTTGATGACGTGGGTGATGCGCGGCACGTCCAGGCCACGGGCCGCCACGTCGGTGGCGATCAGCACGTCCACCTTGCCGCGCTTGAGGCGGGTGATGGTGCGCTCGCGCAGGCTCTGGTCCAGGTCACCGGACAGGCTGGCCACGTTGACGCCCCGGGCGGAGAGCTGCTCCATCAGGGTGGTGCAGGCGGCCCGAGTACGCACGAAGACGATGGCGGCATCCACCGGCTCGACCTCGATGATGCGTGCCAGGGCCTCGAGCTTGGCGCCGCCTTCCACGCGCACGCGGCGCTGCTCGATGTTCTCGCCGGTGGTGGTACGGGACTCGATGGCCACCTTGACCGGATCCACCAGATAGCGGTTGACGATGCGCTCGATCTCGGTGGGCAGGGTCGCGGAGAAGAACACCCGCTGGGCGTCCTGGGGAGTGTCGGCGACCACGCGCTTGACGTCGTCGATGAAGCCCATGCGCAGCATCTCGTCGGCCTCGTCGAGCACCAGGGCGGACAGGCCGTCCAGCTTGAGGCTGCCGCGATCCAGGTGATCGATGATCCGGCCGGGGGTGCCGACCACGACCTGGGCGCCCCGCTTGAGCGCCTGAAGCTGGTCGCGGTATTCCATGCCGCCACACAGCGTCGCCACTTCCAGGCCCTTGAGGTTCTGGCCGTACTTGCTGAAGGAGACCGCCACCTGCTGGGCCAGCTCGCGGGTCGGCGCCATCACCAGCACCTGGGGCGCGCGGCGCTCGAGGTCGAGGCGAGAGAGCAGCGGCAGGGCGAAGGCGGCGGTCTTGCCGGTGCCCGTCTGGGCCTGGCCCAGCATGTCGCGGCCTTCCAGCAGGGCCGGAATGGTCTGTGCCTGGATCGGCGACGGAGTCTGGTAGCCGAGGGTCTCGATGGCGGAGAGAACGGTAGGCAGCAGGGCCAGATCGCCGAAACTCGGCGAGGCGACGGAAGTCGAGGTCATGAATCACACCTTGGTAGGCCGGCATCGCCGGCAAGAAACATCAGTGGGCGCCCCTGACGCGGTCACACGGTCAGGCTCCTGCACGAGGCAGGTCGTCAACATCGGAGTCGGGGACGCCGGTCGCACCTGGCATCCGGCACGCCTGCACTGGCAGGCGAAACCGTCGTGGCGACCGTCTGCGCCGAATCCGCCCGGGCGGCGAATTCTCGGTGGCGCTCCATCTTCACAGTTCGAACGCTTGGGGCCCTGGGCCCGGCGTCTTCGCGGGCGTCGCGTTCATCGATCGTGAACGGGCGCCGAGTCATGATGGTGGGGTCAGCACATGCGAGGAGCGCGCATGCTACCATCGCCGATCCGAGCTGGCCAGCCTTTTCCATTTTCTTCCCCGCTATGGCCATGGGGCGTTACGAGGGGCGCCGGGGACAGGTCGAAGAGGGGGTCCTACGCCATGGATGGCGTCGGTAGCGCCCAGGGAGGGGTTCACAGCGCCCCCTCGAAGACCTGTCGACGGATCAGCCCCGAGCCCCGCTCAACCCGACTACATCTTCGAGGAGCCCACATGCCGAACCTTTGGGTCGACGCCGATGCCTGCCCGCGGATCGCCCGCGAGATCATCGTGCGCGCCGCCGAGCGCACCGCCACCCCGACCACCTTCGTGGCCAACCACCAGGTCCCCCTGCCCGCCTCCAAGTGGGTGAAGGCACTCTCGGTGAGTCACGGCTTCGACGCCGCCGACGACGAGATCGTCGAGCGGATCCAGCCCGGCGACCTGCTGGTCACCTCGGACCTGCCGCTGGCCCTGGCCGCCATCGAGCGCGGGGCCAGCGTGATGACCAGCCGCGGCGAGGCCCTGAACGAGAGCAATATCCGCGCCCGCGTCCAGATGCGGGACTTCATGGACACCATGAGGGCCAGCGGCGAACACACCGGCGGGCCCAAGGGCTACTCGGACGTCGACCGCCGGGAGTTCGCCAACGCCCTGGACCGCTGGCTGGCAAAGAACACTTAACCACCCCGCATCTGGATGAGGTCCAGATGCGGCTGATACAGGATCGGCATGGAAACCATGAGGGCCAGCGGCGAGCACACCGGCGGGCCCAAGGGCTACTCGGACGTCGACCGCCGGGAGTTCGCCAACGCCCTGGATCGCTGGCTGGCGAAGCAGAAGTAAGAGGGAAGAGGGAAGAGGGAAGAGGGAAGAGGGAAGAGGGAAGAGGGAAGCCAGGATCGTGGTTCTTCTGCCCTCTTCCAGGCGCGAAGCGCCGTTCTTCCTTCTTATCGCGGCGAAGCCACGCTTCCTCTGGCGCGAAGCGCCGATCTTCCCTCTTCGAGCGGCGTAGCCGCGTCTTACAGCTTCCAGCTGCTTTCCCCCTTCTCGCGAATGCCCTTGCCCGGCAGGCGCTCGCGGTCATGGGGGCGATCCAGGCCGAGCAGCGGCCCGGCGGGAACGATGCCGTTGGGATTGATGGTCTGGTGACTCAGGTAGTAGTGGCGCTGGATATGGTCCATGTCGACCGTCTCCGCCACTCCGGGCCACTGATAGAGCTCCCGCAGGTAGTTCGAGAGGTTCGGGTAGTCCTCGATGCGCCGCAGGTTGCACTTGAAGTGACCGTGGTAGACGGCGTCGAAGCGCACCAGGGTGGTGAACAGCCGGATATCGGCCTCGGTCAACCATTCGCCGGCCAGGTAGCGCCATTCGTTCAGCCGCCGCTCCAGCCGGTCCAGGGCCGCGAACAGGGCGTGAACATGCTTCTCGTAGACGTGCTGCTCGGTGGCGAAGCCGGCCTTGTAGACACCGTTGTTGACGTGGTCATAGACGTCGGCGTTGACGGCATCGATGGTCTCGCGCAGGTCCTCGGGATAGAGATCCAGGCGATTGCCGGTGAGCTCGTCGAAGGCGGTGTTGAAGATGCGCACCAGGTCCGCCGACTCGTTGTTGACGATGCGGCCATCCCGCTTGTCCCACAGCGCCGGCACCGTGACCCGCCCCGTGTAGTGGGGATCGGTCCGGGTATAGAGCTCGCGATGGTAGTCCACGCCGTTGATCGGGTCGCCGCTGGAGCCCTCGTCGCGGTGGTAGGTCCAGCCCTGGTCGAACATCAGCGGGCTGGTGTGGGAGACGCCGATCAGCGACTCCAGCCCCTTGAGGCGACGCATGATGAGGGCGCGGTGCGCCCAGGGGCAGGCCAGGGACACATAGAGATGGTAGCGATCGGCCTCGGCCGGCCGAGCCGGCTGGCCGTCGGGCCCTGGCGCGCCGTCGGGGGTGAGCCATTCCCGGAGCTTGGCGGATTCGCGGACGAACTCGCCGCCGTGTGACTTGGTGTCGTACCACTGGTCTTTCCATTGTCCGTCGATCAACAGGCCCATTTCGAACTCCTCGCTCAATACGTCAGGTTGCCCTCCAGAATAAGCCGATCAAATCGAACAACAAGCGCACATTTTGGGCAGAATCATTCGATATTCTCGAAATTTCGAGTGCCGGCACAGGCCGCGACGCTGGTACGCAGCTGCTCGGCCATGGCCCGGGTGGCCGGCCCCGCACGATCCTGATCACGATGGATGATCTGGAGAGGGATCTCGCGCACCCCCCCGGCGGTCAGGGGAAGGGGCTTGAGCCGGCCGGCCTCCAGGGCGGGACGAATGCGGGTCTCGGGGACCCAGGCGAAGCCCAGGTTGCGTTCCAGCATGCCGATGGAGGTGTCGAGGTGGCTCACCGTCCAGCGTTGCTCGGCCTTGAGCCAGCCGGAATCCAGCGACTGGCGCTGGGCGGAGTCCCGAACCACCAGTTGGCGATGCTGCTCCAGGTCGCGGAGGTCCAGCTCCCGGTCCAACCGATGCAGGGCATGCTCCGGATGCGCCACGGCGATGAAGCGGACCGTGACCAGGGGCTCGCCGAGGAACCCCCGAGCGGACAGTCCGGAGACCAGCAGATCGACCTGACCGTCCTCGAGCATCTCCACCCCTCCATGGAGCACCGTCTCGTGGAGCTGGACACGCACGTGGGGAAAGGCCTCGGAGAAGGCGTCCAGGGACCTGGCCAGCGCATCCGGCGGGAAGATCTGGTCGATGGCCAGCACGATCTCGGCCTCCAGCCCCTCGGCCAGTCGCGAGGCCACATCCTCCAGGGCGTCGGCGTTTTCCAGCAGCTGCCGTGCCCGGCGCAGCAGCAGCTCGCCGGCCTCGGTGAGGCGCACCTGCCGCCCCACCGGCTCCAGCACCGCCACCCCCAACTGCTCCTCCAGCTTGTGGACCGCATGGTTCAGGGTCGAGGGGCTCTTGTGTACGGCCTCGGCGGCCCGGGAGAAACCTCCGTGTTCGACCACCGCGGCCAACATCTGCCACTGGGCTAGCGTGACTCGAGACATGTTCGATTTCCTCGAATGAATAGCGCGAAATATTGCGATTAATTTTCGAAAATTTCGCCTTAGAATGCCAGTCATACGTCACCCGACAGGAGACCGCCATGACCGCCGAATCCCTCTCCCGCCGTATCCTGCGGCGCATGCGGAGCCATCCCAGCCAGGACGGCGACGGCGTCGATATCCGCCGACTCCACGACTTCGGCGGCGGCCTGGATCCCTTCCTGATGCTCGACGAACTCGAGGCGGCCGCCGACGATGACGACATCGGCGGCTTCCCGCCCCACCCCCACCGGGGCATCCAGACCCTGACTTATGCCCTGCGTGGCGGCCTGCGCCACGAGGACCACCTGGGTCACCACAGCAGCATCGGCGCCGGTGACGCCCAGTGGATGCACACCGGGCGGGGCATCATCCACGGCGAGACGCCCTTCACCGACGACCGGGGCCTGCATGCCTTCCAGCTATGGCTGAACCTGCCGGCCCGGGACAAGTTGAGCTTGGCCACCTACCGGGACGTCCGCGACGCGGAGATGCCGCGCCTGGCGGCGTCCGGGGCGGAGCTCAAGGTCCTGGGGGGCACCTGGCGGTCGGTCGACGGCGAGGCCATCGCCGGCCCGCTGGATGCGCTGGCGGGCCAGGGAGGCGTGGCCCACGCGCGCCTGGAGGCCGGCGGCGCCCTGACGCTGGACAATGACGCCACCACCCTGCTGGTGTTCGTCTTCGCCGGCGAGCTGTCGGTGGCCGGCGACGCCGTCTCCCCGGGCGAGCTGGTCCGGCTGGGCGAAGGTGACCGCCTGGAGCTGGAAAGCCGCGGCGGTGCCGAGGCGCTGCTCCTCGCCGGCGAGCCCCACCGCGAACCGATCGCCCACTATGGGCCCTTCGTGATGAATCATCGCCACGAGCTGGATCAGGCCTTGCGTGACTACCGGGACGGCACCCTCACCGACGGATGACCGCTCGAGGGTTGCCAGCAAGGGCGACGGCATGGCACCGTCGCCATAAACAAACAGTGTTCGCCCGCCCGGCTCTCACGGGGCAAACAGAGCCGGGGCGGGCATGCCTGTATGGGTGTACAGACTAGGCACCCTAATCATCATGGGTTAAGGTTCTGATGCCTTTTTATAAGTTCTTTTCACCTATTCATCACGGCCGAACACATGATGCGGATCCTCCATTCGCTGCCCCGCACGCACAAGTTACTGTTATTGCCGGTTGCCACCATGGTCACCGTGCTGGGCGCGCACAAGATCGTCACCGCCGTCGAGGATGCCCGGCATGACCGGCAGACTCAGGACACCGTCCTGGTCCCCCTCGAGGCCGACGCCACCCCCGGCGTCCCCGCCCTGAATCCCGCCCCGGTCTCCGAGGCCATCCATCTGGCCTCCCGCGCCATGGACGCCACTCGCGAACCGGTGCCCGTCTCCGAGCTCGCGGCCACCGAGATCGTCGACGTCAGCTTCCTGGAAAGTTCGCCCGAGATCGCCGCCGCCCTCCCCGCCCGAGACGAGGAGGCGAGCGCTCCGAGGCTCGACGAGGGAGCCCGTCATCTGGCGATCGTCATCGGCACGGTGGCCAGTGGCATGCTGGCCGCCGACGAGCGCCTGGTGGCCGATGCCACCTCCTACGAGGACATCTCCGAGGACGAGCTGGAGCTCTTCGACGAGGGGCCGATCGTGCTCGAGGAGGAGATCGCCGCCAGCGAACCCTACGTGCCGGAATGGCAGACCTACACCGTCGAGTCCGGTGACACCTTCGCCATCATGGCCCAGGAGCACCTGGGCATGGGCTACGGCGAGGTGATGAACCTGCTCGAGAGCCTGCCGGAGCCGCGCCTGCTCACCCACTGGCGGGTCGGCCAGCACTTCGAGTACCAGCTCGACGAGCAGGGCGAGCTGCTGGCCCTGCGCCTGATGAAGAACGCCCGGGACGGCTATCTGATCGAGCGCGGCGAGCAAGGCGTCGAGGTGGCCACCATCGAACGGGCGGGGGAGGCCACCCAGCGCCTCTATGCCGGCACGGTCAACGGCAGCTTCGCCCGCTCGGCCCAGGCCACCGGCCTGACCAGCGCCGAGGTCGCCCGGCTCTCGCACGTCCTGGAGAAGAAGCTCGACTTCCGTCGCGACACCCGTCGCGGCGATCGTTTCCGGGTCCTCGTGGAGTCCGACCTCATCGACGGCGAGAGCCTCGATCCCCGCGTGCTGGCGGTCCGCTACGAGGGCGCGCGCATGAACCTCACCCTGGTCCGCAACAGCGACGACAACCGCTTCTACACCCCGGACGGCGAAAGCCTGGACCCGGCCTTCGACCGCCGTCCCTTCGACGGCTACTACCGGCTGAGTTCCCACTTCAACCCGCGTCGCCGCCACCCGGTGACCGGCCGCATCAGTCCCCACAAGGGCACCGACTTCGCCATGCCCACCGGCACCCCGGTCAACGCCCCGGCCGACGGCCGGGTCGAGAAGGTCGGCAACCACCCGGCGGCAGGCCGCTACATCGTCATTCGCCACGACAACGGCTACAAGACCCGCTACCTGCACCTCTCGCGGCCCCTGGTCAGCCGCGGCGACCGGGTGACCCGGGGCGAGCGCATCGCCCTGTCCGGCAACACCGGCCGCAGCACCGGGCCGCACCTGCACTACGAGGTACTGGTCAACAACCGCCAGGTCGACGCCATGAAGGTCGACCTGCCCGAGAGCCAGAGCCTCAGCGGCGAGGCCCTGGTCGCCTTCCAGCGCGCGGCCGAGCCCATGCTGGCAGCCCTGGAGAGCGGCGAGACCGGCACCGCCGTGGCCAGCACCGCCGCCGAGGCCAGCGACGACGAAGGCTGACGCCTTCACCGCCCCTCCCCGACGACGCCCCGCCCCCGCGGGGCGTCGGCGTGTCAGGGGCCGACATGCCGGCCTGCACCGCCCCCCACTGCCCGGGGTACACTGGGCCTGTCGTCCCGCCGCGGAGGTCACGCTTGTCCACCGATCATGCTCATGCGGCGTCCTCCCCATCCGCGGAGAGCCGCCTCGCCGCCTTCCTGGGCGTCTTCCGCTACAGCCATCGGGCCCTGGGCCTGGTCTGGCAGACCTCTCGCCGCCTGACGCTGGGGCTGGCCCTGTGCACCCTGGTGGCCGGCGTGATGCCCGCCGTGGCGGCCTGGGTTGGCCAGCTGATCGTCGATGCGGTGGTCGCGGCCATGGAACGGCACCAGGCAGGCGAGGACGACCTCACCCTCCTGCTGCGCCCTGCCCTGGACTATGTGCTGCTCGAGGCCGGCGTGGTGGCGCTGATCGCCCTGGCCCAGCGGGGCCTCTCGGCCCAGCAGTCGCTGCTGCGCGCCCTGCTGGGCCAGAAGGTCAACGTCATGATCCTGGAGAAGGCCGGCACCCTCACCCTCGCCCAGTTCGAGGACTCGGAGTTCTATGACAAGCTGACCCGGGCGCGACGCGAGGCCTCGACCCGTCCCCTGGGGCTGGTCAACAAGACCTTCTCGCTGCTGCAGAACGCCATCTCCCTGACGAGCTTCGCCGTGCTGCTGGTGCGCTTCTCGCCCTGGGCACTGCTGGTGCTGGTCGTCGGCGCCCTGCCCGTCTTCCTCTCCGAGGCACGCTTCTCGGGCGACGCCTTCCGGCTGTTTCGCTGGCGCTCGCCCCAGACCCGCATGCAGATGTACCTGGAGACGGTGCTGGCCCGGGAGGACAGCATCAAGGAGGTCAAGCTGTTCGGCCTGGAGCCCTTGCTGCTGGATCGCTACCGGCGCATCTTCGACACCCTCTATGCCGAGGATCGCCGGCTGACGATCCGCCGCGAGACCTGGGGCTTCCTGCTGGGCCTGCTCGGCACCCTGGCCTTCTACGGCGCCTACGCCTGGGTGGTGGTGGAGACGGTGGCCGGGGCGCTGACGCTGGGCGAGATGACCATGTACCTGATGGTCTTCAAGCAGGGCCAGGCGGCGTTGTCGGCGAGCCTGACCGCCATCGGCGGCATGTACGAGGACAACCTCTACCTGTCCAACCTCTACGAGTACCTGGAGCAGCCAGTCCCCGAGGAGAGGGGGCGTCTGACCGCCGGTGCCCGTCCCGGCGACGGCATCCGCTTCGAGGGCGTGGGCTTCACCTACCCCGGTGCCGACCGTCCGGCGCTGGCCGGCATCGACCTGCACCTGACGCCCGGCCATAGCCTGGCACTGGTCGGCGTCAACGGCTCGGGCAAGACCACCCTGATCAAGCTGCTGACCCGGCTCTACGACCCCACCGAGGGGCGCATCCTGCTCGACGGCAGCGACCTGCGCGACTGGGACCTGGCGACCCTGCGCCGGCGGATCGGGGTGATCTTCCAGGACTTCGTGCGCTACCAGCTCAAGGTCGGCGAGAACCTGGGCGCCGGCGACGTGGCGGCCTTCGAGGACGAGCAGCGCTGGCGGGAGGCGGCCCGGCGTGGCCTGGCCGAGGACTTCATCGCCACCATGCCGGGGGGCTACCACACCCAGCTGGGGCGCTGGTTCAAGGGCGGCCAGGAGCTCTCCGGCGGCCAGTGGCAGAAGATCGCCCTGGCGCGCGCCTACATGCGCGAGGACGCCGACATCCTGGTGCTCGACGAGCCCACCGCGGCCATGGACGCCGCCGCCGAGGCCGCGGTCTACGCCGACTTCCGCGACCACGCCCGGGACAAGATGACGGTACTGATCTCGCACCGATTCTCCACCGTGCGCGCCGCCGACCAGATACTCGTCATCGACGGCGGGCGCATCCTCGAGCGCGGCGACCACCAGAGCCTGATGGCTCGGGACGGCCGCTATGCCCGGCTGTTTCGCCTGCAGGCCAGGGGCTACGCCTGAGGCGGGCCGGCCAGGGCGGCGATCAGGGCCGGGTCGCGGTCGTAGATGTCGGGGCGGAAGCTCGGCAGGCCGCTCCCGTCCCCCATCGCCGTCCAGTAGTGCAGTGCCAGGGGAACCTCCCGTGCCAGGGAGACGTCGCGGGTGGCTCCCGTGTCGATCAATGCCATCAGATCCCGTGACGTGCCGGTGTCGGCGAACAGCATCCGGCCCAGCTCCATGACCCCCTCCACGCGGATGCAGCCGGAGCTCAGGGCCCGCTGCGGTCTCAGGAAGAGGCGTTGCGCGGGCGTGTCATGCAGGTAGACGAGGTGATCGTTGGGGAAGCGCAGCACCAGGCGACCCAGCGGGTTCTGCGGGCCGGCGCGCTGGCGCAGGATCACCCGTCCCGGCCGCCACCAGTCGATGCGCCACGGGTTCAATCGCCGTCCCTCGGGGCTGAGCACCACCATGTCGTGATCGATCAGATAGCCGGGGTCGCGACGCACCTCGGGCAGCACGTCCTCGCGCAGGATGGTCGGCGGCACGGTCCAGGTCGGGTTCAGGGTGAAGTGAGTGATGGCGGAGTGCAGCACCGGGGTGGGACGGCCGGGCTGGCCGACGATGACCCGGGACTCCCAGCGCTCCCCGCCGGGGCGGCGGTAGTGGATCCGCTGGCCGGCCACGTCCACCCGTACCCGGGGAGCCGACGACTCGCCGGACAGCCAGCGAGCGCGCTCCAGGTTGGCCCGCAGCGTGGCCAGGCGCCGACTGGCCGGCACGTTGAGCGCCGCCCGGGTCCGCGGCCCGACGATGCCGTCCTCCTCGAGCATGTGACGCCGCTGGAAGCGGCGCACCGCGGCGACCAGGGGCGGGTCGTAGCGGTGCGGCGGCGGGGCCTCGAGCGCGATGTCGTCATAGTGCTCCGTGTCGGCGACCATCACCTCCAGCTCGCCGATCATGGCCAGGCGCCGACGCAGCAGGGCCACGTCGGCATGGACGTCACCCGGGCGCAGCGACGCCCGGCGCTCGGGCAGCGTCGGCCAGCCGCCCAACCGCACGATGTTGCGGTAGCGCGCCAGGGCCCGGCGCAGGTCGGCGTAGGGCTCCCCCTCGGGGCGGGCCCGGGCCAGGGCGCGATCCACCTCGCCGGCCGCCAGGAGCCGATGGATCGCCACCAGGTCGAGGCGGGGCGGGGCGACCGGGATCTCCCAGCCGGGATAGACCCGGGTCGGATCGAGTCGTCCGCGTTGCAGATGGCGCAGGGCCCGCAGCAGGGTCTCGGTGGCCTGCACGTCGAAACGGGTCCGTTCCTGCCGCGAGGCGGTTTCGTCGAGACCGCCCCGTGCCGCTTCTTGCAGCCGTGCGGGCCGATAGTCCGCCGGCGAGAGCCCCTCGCCCTCCAGCGCCTGAAGCAGCGACACCAGCGCGGCCACCCGTTCCGGGGCCTGCCAGGCCAGCTCGCCGCCCCGGCGGACATAGAAGGCCGAGACGCTTGGCGGCGCGGCCTGGAGCGCCTCCGCCAGGGGGGGCGACAGCGGACCGGCGCCGAGCTCGTCCATCGGAAAGGGGCGCAGGGGTGGCTCGCCCCCTGGCGATGGCGCCGGCTCGCCTCCCGACGCGACGAACGGCACCAGAAGTACCAGACAAGCCATACTCCAGAATCCCAGCCTTCGTGATACCCTTCCCGCGATTTGCATGAACCGGCCTCCTGGCCCCTGAATGACGGGACTGGTCTTTCCGACCTCACCTTTCATGATACGCCCCCCTCGGGCCGCCACCCGCCTGGCCTTCGCCGGCCAGTCGAGCCGGTGAGATTCGCGCAAGCCAACAACACTGGGACTCCGCATGTCATCGCTGCGTTCGCTATGCCGAGCGACGGGCCCCCTGCTGGCCGTCGCCTTCTTGACCCTGACCACCCCCGCCCTCTCGGGGGATTTCCTCGCCCAGGCCCATACGCCGGCCGCCACGCCCGCCGCCCCCCTCGCCCAGCGCCTGACCCGGCTGGCGCCCCAGGCCGATCCCGAGGTCCTGCGCCTGGCGGCCCGCGCCCTGAGTTGTGCCGATCCCGACGCCGAGCGCCTGGCGGTGATCGACTTCTCGCAACCGTCCACCGAGAAACGCCTCTGGGTCTTCGACCTGGCCCGCAATCGTCTGCTGTTCCATGAGCTGGTCTCCCATGGCCAGGGCTCCGGCAACGCCATGGCCCGGGAGTTCTCCAACACGCCGGACAGCCACCAGTCCAGCCTGGGCCTGTTCCGGACCATGAACAGCTATCATGGCCGCAACGGCTACTCCCTGCGCCTGGAGGGCCTGGAACCGGGCGTCAACGACCTGGCCTTCGAGCGGGCCATCGTCATGCATGGCGCCGACTACGTCAGCCAGTCCTTCATCGAGCGCACGGGGCGGCTGGGACGCAGCCATGGCTGCCCGGCGGTACGCTCGGAGGTCGCCGTCCCGCTGATCGACAGCCTCAAGGACAGCCAATACCTCTTCACCTACTACCCCGACCCGGAATGGCTGGCCAGCTCCGAGTTCCTGAGCTGCCCCCGCGGCGACCAGCGCCTGGCCATGCAATAGCGGCCCCGATACGTCGCGTCGCGAGCCACTCGCCTCATCCCCTCGATGGGCTCGACGCGACCTCCGTGCCGCTCGCGACGATCGGCCATCTCCGGCAGGCACCAAGGCGGGGCAAGGCCCCGCCGAGGCCAACGGCCTTGCACCATTCCTCGCCCCCAGCGCGGACATCCTGCGCCCCTCCTCGAACCATAAGCCACTGAAAAAAAATCAAACCACTCAACATGGCAAGCCCCGTGCATCTACCTGACCAGTGAGAGCCGGACGTGGACCAGGCCCCTCCGGGGTACGAGTGCGTCGGACCCGACCTTCAACGGCGAAGGCCCAGGATCGTGTGTTCGAACGTCATTCGACGAGGTATTCCCCATGGAAATCCGCCACAAGGCCAACAGAATCCGCCTGCTCAACTGGAAGATGCCGCAGATGCGCGCCTTCCACTTCTCCTGGTTCGCCTTCCACATCTGCTTCTTCGGTTGGTTCGGCATCGCCCCCTTGATGGCGGTGGTGCGCGACGACCTTGGCCTGACCAAGACCCAGATCGGCAACACCATCATCGCCTCGGTGGCCATCACCGTGATCGTGCGCCTGGCCATCGGTGTCCTGTGTGACAAGATCGGCCCGCGCAAGGCCTACACCTGGCTGCTGTGCCTCGGCTCGCTGCCGGTGATGAGCATCGGCCTGGCCGACAGCTTCGAGACCTTCCTGCTGGCGCGCCTGGCCATCGGCGCCATCGGCGCTTCCTTCGTGATCACCCAGTACCACACCTCGGTGATGTTCGCCCCCAACGTGGTGGGCACCGCCAATGCCACCTCGGCCGGGTGGGGCAACCTGGGCGGCGGCACCACCCAGATCCTGATGCCGCTGGTGTTCTCCGGTATCCTGATGCTCGGCGTCAGCGAGACGCTGGGCTGGCGCCTGGCCATGGTGGTGCCCGGCGTGGTGCTGTTCCTCGTCGGTATCGCCTACTACGTCTTCACCCAGGACGCCCCGGACGGCAACTTCGACGAGCTGCGAGCCCGCGGTGAACTCCCCCAGGCCGATGGCGAGCACGGCATGGGCGCCAGCTTCGCCGCCGCCGCCAGGGACGTGCGCGTCTGGGCCCTGTTCGTGGTCTATGCCGCCTGCTTCGGGGTGGAGCTGACCATCAACAACATCGCCGCCATCTACTTCTTCGATAACTTCGACCTGACGCTGGCCACCGCGGGCATGATCGCCGGCCTGTTCGGCCTGATGAACCTCTTCGCCCGCACCCTGGGCGGCATCTTCTCGGACCTCTTCGCCCGGAATTCGGGCCTCAAGGGCCGCGTGCGCTGGCTGTTCATCGCCATGCTCTGCGAAGGCGTGGCGCTGATGTTCTTCTCGCAGATGCATGTCCTGGCGCTGGCCATCGGCATCATGCTGGTGTTCAGCCTCTTCGTGCAGATGGCCGAGGGCGCGACCTTCGGGGTGGTGCCCTTCATCAACAAGAAGGCCCTGGGCGCCGTGGCCGGCATCGTCGGTGCCGGCGGCAACGCCGGCGCCGTGGCCGCGGGCTTCCTGTTCCGCTCCGAGGCCCTGACCTACCAGGAAGGCCTGTTCTATCTCGGGGTGGCAGTGATCATCGCCTCGCTGTGTGCCCTGGTGGTGCGCTTCTCCCCCGAGGTCGAGGCCGAGGAGAGTGCCGCCTATCAGGAAGCGGTCGGTGCCCAGCCCTCGACGGCCCTGTCGCTGCGCTGAGCCGCACCATCCGTCGCCCGTCAGCGCCACCGCCGCCTCGCCGCGGCGGTGGCGTTCGCGTTTGCAGGGGCCCGGTGTTGTGACCATGCTGGAAGCTGGTCGAATCAACGCAACGGATGAGGACGATGACGGCACGCGTATTCCTGATCACCGGCGCGTCCAGCGGCATCGGCGCCGCCACCGCCCGCGCCGCCTCCCGGGAGGGGTACAAGCTGGTGCTGGCGGCCCGCTCCCGCGAGCGCCTCGACAGCCTGGCCCGGGAACTCGGTCCCGAGAACGTGCTGCCGGTCGTCATGGACGTGACCTCCATGACGGACCAGCAGGCCATGGTGGAACAGGCCCTCGAACGCTTCGGCCGGCTCGATGCGGTGTTCGCCAATGCCGGCCGAGGCGGCTCCCCCGGCGGCTTCAGCGAGGCCGACCACGAGGCCTGGCGAGACATGATCCTCACCAACCTCTATGGGGTAGGCCTCACGGTCCAGGCCACCCTGCCGGCCTTGCGCCGGAGCCGGGGCCATGTCCTGCTCACCGGCTCCGCCGCGGGACGCGCCACCATCCCCGGCTCCATGTACGGGGCCACCAAGTGGGCGGTGACCGGACTCGGCTACAATCTCCGCGAGGAGTTGCGCGGCAGCGGCATCCGGGTGACCCTGATCGAGCCCGGCATGGTCGCCACGCCCTTCTTCGACGAACCACCCGAGCAAGCGCTGGAGGCTCGCGACGTCGCCGCGGCCGTCCTCTATGCCGTCGGCCAGCCCGCGCATGTGGACGTCAACGAGATCCTGGTGCGTCCCACGCCCCCGCTGGCCGAGGAATGAACACCCCTACCAACCGAAAAGGAGTTTCCCCATGACGATCGCCATCGGTGACCGCCTTCCCGACGTCTCGATCAAGACCAACGGCCCCAAGGGGCCCGAGGACCTTTCCACCGGCGACTTCTTCGCCGGCCGCCGGGTGGTGCTGTTCGCCGTGCCCGGCGCCTTCACGCCGGGCTGCTCCAACACCCACATGCCCGGCTTCGTGGTCCGCGCCGACGACATCCTCGCCGCCGGTGCCGACGCCATCGGCTGCCTGGCGGTCAACGACGCCTTCGTGATGGATGCCTGGCAGAAGGACCAGAACGCCGGACAGTTCACCATGCTGGCCGACGGCAACGCCGAGTTCACTCGCGCCCTGGGCCTGGACATGGACGCCAGCGCCGGCGGGATGGGCACCCGCAGCAAGCGCTTCGCCCTGATCGCCAACGACGGCGTGGTGGAGTATCTCGGCGTCGACACCCAGAAGGGCGTGATCGAGGCGAGCAGCGCCGACACCATCCTCGCCCAGCTCAAGGGCTGAAACCGGGCCGCGCCAGGGAATCCCCATTGCCGAGGAGACGACCATGCATAACGATGCCATGACCCTGCGCGGCAGCTGCCTGTGCGGCGCCGTGACCCTGTCGGTGGCGGCCGCCCGCCAGAACATCGGCGCCTGCCACTGCCGGATGTGCCGTACCTGGGGAGGCGGCCCCCTGCTGGCCCTGGAGTCGGTCTCGCGGGTCGAGATCGAGGGCGAGAACAGCGTCAGCATCTACGCCTCCTCGGACTGGGCCGAACGGGCCTTCTGCCGGCATTGCGGCACCCACCTCTTCTACCGGCTCAGGACCGGCGAGCACTACGCCGTGCCGGCGGGGCTCGTCGATGATGGCCAGGCCTGGACCTTCGACACCCAGATCTTCATCGACGACAAGCCCCCCTGGTATGCCTTCGCCAACGCCACCCACGACCTGACCGGTCGCGAGGTGATGGAGGCCTTCGACAAGGGGAGCGACTGAGCCTGCGGCCCTTGGCCGTGCCCATCGGCACGGCCTCCCCCCCTGTCCTTGCATGAGGCGATCGTCTTGGACGGGGCTTGCCCCCGAATGCCTCTTCCGCCGAGCCCATCGGCGGCATCCCGGCAGGCGCTGGCCGGTTCACGCCGGTCTGGTTAAGCTGACCTCCCCCGGCGACGCCCGCGCGACGAGACTCCAGGCCACGAAGACAGCGACGATGATCCCGAGGAAATACCGCGAAGGCGATGCCCCCAGCCTGACCGCCCTGTGGCGGGCCAGCTTTCCCGACTACACCGGCTACAACGCCCCCGAGGCCATTCTCGCGGCCAAGTTGGCCGTGGACGACCATCTCTATGTGATCGAGGACGACGGCGAGGTCGTTGCCAGCTGCCTGGTCGGCTACGACGGCCACCGCGGCTGGCTGTATGCCGTCGCGGTGGCCCCCTCCCACCGAGGGCAAGGTCTCGGCAGGCGCATCGTCGACCATGCCATCGAGCGACTACGCGGGATGGGCTGCGTCAAGGTCAACCTGCAGATCCGTGGCGGAAACGACGCGGTGGCCGACTTCTACCGCCGGCTGGGGTTCGATATCGAGGAGCGCATCAGCATGGGACGCCGGCTGACCTGAGCCAGCCAGACGCCCATGCCTCAGGCCGGCTCGCCTCGCGCGAGCGGCGTCACCCGGCTGGCTTCGGCCATCCGCACCACGCTGCCCACGATGATCAGGCAAGGCGACGGCAGGGGGCTTGCCTCGAGGCGCGCCGGCATGTCCGCCAGGGTGCCGACGAGCGAACGCTGGCCGGGCAGACTGGCGTTGGCGACCAGCAGGATCGGCCAGTCGTCGGGCAGCCCGGCGCCGCGCAGGCCGGCGCAGATCGCCTCCACCTTGACCAGCCCCATGTAGAAGACCAGGGTCTCGTCCCGCCGGGCCAGGGCACCCCAGTCGGGTTCGCCGCCCGTGCGGCATTGCTGGGCGGTGACCAGGCGCAGTTGCTGGGCGTGGGCACGGTCGGTGAGCGGGATCCCCATGGCGGCGCAGGCCGCCGAGGCGGCGGTGATGCCGGGCACGACCTGCGTCGGCACCCCCGCCTCGGCCAGCGCGGCGAGCTCCTCGCCCATGCGCCCGAACACCCCGGGATCGCCGCCCTTGAGGCGCACCACGGCCTTGCCCTCGCCGGCCAGGCGCACCAGCAGGGCGCCGATCTCGGCCTGGGGCACGCTGTGGTGACCCCGCGCCTTGCCCACGTAGTAGCGCTCGCGACCGGCGGGGATCAGCGCCAGCACCTCCTCGCCGACCAGGCGGTCGTAGACCACGGCGTCGGCCTGGGCGAGCAATCGCGCCGCCTTCAGGGTCAGCAGCTCGACATCGCCGCTGCCGGCGCCGACCAGGTAGACGCGTCCGGACCGACACTCGCCGCGCAGCGAGAGCCGGGCGGCATCATCGTCCGACCGCCCTGCCGTGACGCCCTGCCACCAGCGCGAGGCGTCACGGCCCAGGCGCGCCAGGGCGGCGATCGGGCTCAGGCCCTCAAGCGACGTGAACGGCTTTCGGGGCTTGCTCAGCACGCGCATGGTCATCCTCCTCTTCCGGATCGGCTCCGGCGGTGTCTTCGATCAGGGACTTGAGTTCGGGCAGGCAGCTGCCGCACTGGGTGCCGCAGGCCAGCCTCGCCCCCAGGGCCTCGACACTGGTGTCGCCGGCCTGGATGGCCTCGACGATGGCCTTCTGGCCCACCTGGTGGCAGCTGCATACCAGGGGGCCGGCATCGGCCTCGCCGGCGTCGCAGCCAGCCAGCAGCCGCCGGCGCCGATCGGCCGTCAGGGGCTGCCCTCGGCTCGACTCGGCGAAGCGCTCGTCGAGCCAGGCCAGCCCCGGCAGCTCGGCGGGCGGGGCCACCATCAGCCACCAGCGGAGGCGGCCGTCCTCGAGGCCCGCGGCGCGCAGCCGACCGCCGGCCGGGTCGTCGCACCACAGGGTCGGCGCCGTGGGCAGCCAGCGCTGCACCCAGGCCAGCCAGTCGCGGGGCTCGCCGGGCTTCCCCCTGGCGAGCTGCCAGCGCTGGCAGTGGGCCAGCGGAATGCGCGCCCAGTAGGCGCCGTCGTCGCGCCCCTCGAACTCGCCGCCCGAGGCGTCGTCGCTGGCCATCAGCAGGGTCGCCTCCCAGCCCACCTCGAGCGCCGCCAGCGCCACCGCGCCGTGCTTGGTCTCGGGCTGACCGGAGATCGGGTCGAGGTGGGCGGCAAGCAGGCGTCCCGCGCGCGCCGCGCCGCTGAAACGATCGGTCCAGTGCATGGGCACGAAGACCTCGCCGCGACGCTGGCCCTTGGTCAGCCGCACCCGGCCGCGATACTCGCCGCCGGCGCCGGTCAGCCGCGCCAGCTGCTGGTCGCCCACGCCGAACGTCGCGGCATCCTCGGGGGTAATCTCGACGAACGGCTCGGCACGGTGGTTCATCAGGCGCGGCGCCCGGGCGGTCCGGGTCATGGTGTGCCACTGGTCGCGCACCCGACCGGTGTTGAGGCGCAGCGGGCGCGACTCGCCGAGCGCTTGAGCGGGGCCACGCGGCCGCACCGGCATCAACCGGGCCAGGCCGTCCGCCGTGGCGAAGCGGCCATCCTCGAACAGTCGCGTAGTGCCTCGCGGCGCGGCTCGGGTGACCGGCCACTGGACGGGCGCCAGGGCGTCGTAGGCCTCGCGGTCGAGCTCGGCCAGCGCCGAGATATCGAATATCCGGTTGCCGTCGTTCTCGAAGCCCGACAGCCGGGCGTGCTCGACGAAGATCTCGGCGGGGTGCTCATAGGCGAAGGCCTCGCCATAGCCCAGGCGCCGGGCTACCTCGCAGACGATCCACCAGTCGTGGCGTGCCTCCCCGGGGGGCGGCAGCAGGCCGCGCTGGCGCGAGATGCGCCGCTCGGAGTTGGTCACGGTGCCGTCCTTCTCCGACCAGGAGGAGGCCGGCAGCACGATGTCGGCGTAGGGCAGCAGGTCGGTGTCGGCCATGCACTCGGAGACGATCACCAGCGGGCACTTCGCCAGCGCCGCCCGCACGCGGTCGGCGTCGGGCAGGCTGACCGCCGGGTTGGTGGCCATCACCCACAGCGCCCGGACCTCGCCGCGCTCGATGGCCTCGAACAGCTCCACGGCCTTGTGTCCCGGCCCCTCGGGCAGGGTCGGCACCAGGGTCTCGGTGGCCCAGAAGCGCGTGACCCGGTCGATGGCTCCGGGCGAGTCGTAGTCCATGTGGGCCGCCAGCTGGTTGGCCAGCCCGCCCACCTCGCGGCCCCCCATGGCGTTGGGCTGGCCGGTGATCGAGAAGGGCCCGGCGCCGGGCAGCCCGATCTTGCCGCCGGCCAGGTGGCAGTTGATGATCGCCTGGCACTTGTCGGTGCCGCTGGACGACTGGTTGATGCCCTGGGAGTAGAGGGTCACCACGTGCAGCTGGCTGGCGAACCAGTAGAAGAAGGTCTCCAGACGCTCCGGGTCGAGATCGCAGTCGGCGGCGATGGCCTCGACGGCGGCGTCGTCCTCGCGGGCCGCGGCCAGTGCCGCCTCGACCCCTTGGGTGTGCCGCTCCAGGTAGAGCCGGTCGAGCCTGCCCTTGTCGGCCATCCAGGCCAGCAGGCCGTTGAACAGCCGGGCGTCGCTGCCGGGCCTGAGTCCCAGGTAGAGGTCGGCGATCTCGCAGGTGTCGGTGACTCGGGGATCGATCACCACCACCCGCATCAAGGGATTGCGCATCTTGGCGGTGCGCAGTCGCTGATAGAGCACCGGATGGTTCCAGGCCAGGTTGGAGCCCACCAGCACGACCAGTTCGGCTTCCTCCAGGTCCTCGTAGCTGCAGGGCACGGCGTCGGCGCCCAGCGCGCGCTTGTAGGCGGCCACCGCCGAGGCCATGCACAGCCGGGAGTTGGTATCCAGGTGCGGCGTGCCGAGGAAGCCCTTGAACAGCTTGTTGGCGACGTAGTAGTCCTCGGTGAGCAGCTGCCCCGACAGGTAGGCCGCCAGGGCCCCTTCGCCCGCGGTGTCGCGGGTGGCCTGGAGCCGTTCGGCCACGGCGTCGAGCGCGGTGTCCCAGTCGACCTCGACGCCGTCGACCCGGGGGCGCGTCAGGCGGCCGTGACTCCCCAGGGTCTCGGCAAGCGCCGAGCCCTTGACGCATAACCGTCCATAGTTGGCGGGATGGTCCCCGTCGCCCTCCACGCCGTGGAGGCGTCCGTCCTCGATGTCGGCCCTCACGCCACAGCCGACGCCGCAGTAGGGGCAGGTGGTTCGAGCCTGATGCATTGGTGCACTCCTCGATAGCGATCGCGGGTCCCGGAACGACGACGCCCACCGTCCACACCGGCAAGGGCCGAGGTGGAGGGTGGGCGTCGTTGCCATGGGCCGCCGACGCGGCGGCCCGGGATGATATGCCTGTACTGGCAAGAGTCAAGCAAGTGGCGTGCCATCCTCGGTGAGGCGCGTCGCGGCGGGCTTGCCTCCTCGCTCCCGTGGCGCATCTTGCACCAGGCCGCAGCGACGAGGGCCCGCCACGCCCTCCGGAGGTGCAGCGTCCGTCGCCGCCGAGCGGGAAGCGCGCCTTGAGCGCCGGCCGCGCCGTCGATGGAATGCTTCTTGCAAGAGCACGGGCAATGACCAAGACCACGAGCCATACCCCCATGCCCCAGCCCTTGCGAATCCTGCTGGTGGACGACGAGACCGTCCGCGCCGCCATGGTCGAGGAAGCCCTCGGCCGAGAAGGCCACGAGGTGATCTGCCGCCTTCAGGGGCCCTCGAGCCTCAACGACATGGTCGCCCGTCATGCGCCCGACGTGGTGATCATCGACATGGAATCTCCCGACCGGGACACCCTCGACAGCATGGCGCTGCTCAACCGGGAGAACCCGCGACCGGTGGTCTTCTTCGCCGACCAGCACGAGCCCGACACGATGCAGGCCGCCCTCGCGGCCGGCGTCAGCGCCTATGTGGTGGACGGCCTGGTGCCGGGTCGGGTCAAGGCGATCCTCGAGGTGGCCATCGCCCGCTTCGATGCCTTCCAGTCGCTGCGTCAGGAGCTCGATCGCGCCCGGGGCCAGTTGGCCGACCGCAAGCGCATCGAGCGGGCCAAGGGCCTGCTGATGAAGCACCAGGACTGCGACGAGCCCCAGGCCTACCGGATGCTGCGCAAGCTGGCCATGGACCGCGGCCAGCGCATCGGCGAGGTGGCCGCCAACGTGATCGATATCCTCGAAGGACTGGAGAAAGGCCAATGAGCATGTCCCACGCCCCCGAGCGCCCTCGCCTGACCCTGGGCTTCGTCCCCCTGCTGGACGCCGCCCTGCCGATCATCGCCCGGGAAGGCGGCTTCTTCGCCGCCGAGGGGCTCGACGTCACGCTGTCCCGCGAGAGCGCCTGGTCGACCCTGCGCGACAAGCTCGCCGCCGGCCTGCTCGATGGCGCCCAGCTGCTCGCCCCCCTGCCGCTGGCCATGAGCCTGGGGCTCTCGGGCCCGCCCTGCGACACCCTGGCTCCGCTGGTGCTGGGACGCAACGGCAACACCCTGGTGCTGTCGCACCGCTGGGCGCAGGGCATGGCCGCCCCCTACGACGACACCCCCGGAGGTCGGGACCCGGCCGTCAACGCCCGCGACTTCGCCGCCCGGCTGCGACACCGTGGCGCCCCGAGGCCGCGGCTGGCCATGGTGCACCCCTTCTCCAGCCACCATTTCCAGCTGCGCGACTGGCTGGCCCTGGACGGCCTCGACCCCGACGCCGACGTCGAACTGGTGGCCCTGCCGCCATCGCGCATGGTCGAGGCGCTCGAGCTGGGACGCATCGATGGCTTCTGCGTCGGCGAGCCCTGGGGCACCCAGGCCGCGCATCGCGGCGGCGGCCGTATCGTCGCCACCGGCGCCCAGCTATGGCCCGGTCACCCGGAGAAGATGCTGGGCGTGACTCGGCAATGGGCCGAACGCCATCCGCTCACCCTGACGGCCATGATCCGCGCCCCGATCGCCGCCGCCGACTGGCTGTCCGCCTCGCCCGAGCATCGACGCCAGGCACGAGACTGGCTGGCCCTGCCGCCCTACCTGGACCGCGCCCTGGACCACCTGCCGACCCTGCCGCTGGGCGAGGCGCCGGTCGATCAGCGCTTCACGGCCCTGCGCCCCGAGGCCGGCCAACTGGGGGCCGTGGTGGAACACCTGGCCCGCCAGCTCGGCGGCTCCCTCGACCGCAACCGGATCGACGCCTGCTACAGCGCCGTGCACTTCGATGCCGCCGCGCACCAGGGCTGTGCATGACCCGGGACAGAGGCCAGGGAGGCCTGCCCTCGGGCAGGCCAATAGCCACTACAACTCACTGTATTGATTGATAGTTATACAAAACTGGCCCGATACTTGATTGGTACTGGGCGAACGAAGGGCCCCGGCCCCGGCGGTCAACGGCGATCGCACATCGAATGCCAGACGAAGACGTCTCCATGCTCCCCACAGCCGGGGAGCGTCGAGGCGTCTTCTGCGTTTCAGGAGGAAATCCCATGTGCTCCGATGGCTCCATACGGCCTCAGGCGGCGGCCCGCCCCATCGATCACCTGGTGATCGTCGGCAACGGCATGGCCGGACAGCGTCTGGTCGAAGGCCTGGTCCGCCGCGACGGCGCCCCCCGCCGCATCACCCTGATCGGCGAGGAACCCTGCCCCGCCTACAACCGCATCCTGCTCTCGCCGCTGCTGGCCGGCGAGATGAAACGCGAGGCGCTGACCCTGCGCGACACCGACTGGTACGCCGCACAGGGCGTCGAACTGGTGCTCGGCGAGCGGGTCGAGGGCATCGACCGGCAGGCCCAGCGGGTGACCACCGACGCCGGCCGCGAACTCGGCTACGACCGCCTGGTGCTGGCCACCGGGTCGCGGCCGGCCATGCCGCCGATTCCCGGCCTCGAGCTCGATGGCGTTCATGCCTTTCGCGATCTCGATGACGCCGCGGCGCTGGTCGATTGCTCCCGGACCCGGGGCGGCGGGCGCGCGGTGGTGATCGGCGGCGGCCTGCTGGGCCTGGAGGCCGCCGAGGGCCTGCGCAAGCGCGGCATGAGGGTGAGCGTCGTCCAGCGTGACGCGCGGCTGATGAACCGCCAGCTCGACGCCACCGCCGCCGGCCTGCTGGAAGACGAACTCGCGACGCGCGGGCTCGAGATCATCACCGGCGGCAGGCTCGATCGCCTGGAGGCCGACGACGACGGCCATGTCAGCGGCGCCCGCCTGGCGGATGGCCGCTTGTTGCCCGCCGATTGCGTGGTGGTGGCCATCGGGATCGCGCCCAATGCCGAGCTGGGCCGCCTGGCCGGCCTCGAGGTCGACCGCGCGGTCGTCGTCGACGCCCACCTGACCAGTTCCGACCCGGCGATCCATGCCCTGGGCGAGTGCTGCCAGTTCGAGGGCCGGACCTATGGGCTGGTCGAGCCGATCTGGCGCCAGGTCGAGGTGCTCGCCGCCCACCTGGCCGGCGAACGTCCCGACGGCTACGTGGAGGCCCCCACCGCCACCAAGCTCAAGGTCAGCGGCGTGTCGCTGTATGCCTTCGGCCCCATCGAGGCCGACGACGACCATGAGGTGCTGACCTATCACGATCCGCAGCATGGCGACTACCGCCGCCTGCTGTTGCGTGCCGGCAGGCTCGAGGGCGCCGTCCTCTACGGTGACACCGCCGCCGGCCCCTGGTACTTCGCGCAGTCGCTGGCCGGCCGCGACCTGAGCCCCTGCCGCCAGGCGCTGCTGTTCGGCCAGGCCGACGCCACGACGCTTCTCGACGCCCCGACGTCCACCCCCCTGCAGGAGGAGGCCGCATGAACGAGCCCCAGTTGATCATCATCGGTAACGGCATGGTCGGCCATCATCTGGTCGAGCAACTCATCGAACGCGGCGCCACCGCCCAGTACCGCATCACGGTGTTCGGGGAAGAGCGCCATCGCGCCTACGACCGCGTCCACCTGTCCGAGTACTTCGCCGGCCGGGACGCCCAGTCGCTGGCCCTGTGCGACGCCGACTTCTACGCCACGAACGGCGTCGAGCTGCGTCTTCACGAGGCGGTGACCGCCATCGACCGCGACAGGGCCGAGGTAGTCACCGACCAGGGGCGCTACCCCTATGACCGGCTGGTGCTGGCCACCGGCTCCTACCCCTTCGTGCCGCCGATTCCCGGCCACGAGCGCGACAACTGCCTGGTCTACCGCACCCTGGACGACCTGGACGCCATCCGTGCGGCGGCCGAGAACGCCACCACCGGGGTGGTGGTCGGTGGCGGCCTGCTGGGCCTCGAGGCGGCCAACGCCCTGCGCGGCCTCGAGCTCGACACCGCCGTGGTCGAGTTCGCCCCGCGGCTGATGCCGATGCAGGTCGACGCCGAGGGCGGCGAACTGCTGCGCGAGAAGATCGAGTCCCTGGGCGTGCAGGTGCTCACCGACCGTGCTACCCAGCGCATCGAGGACGGCGAGGCCAGCTTCCATCGCATGGTGTTCCAGGACGACAAGGTGCTGGAGACCGACCTGATCGTGTTCTCCGCCGGCATTCGCCCCCGCGACGAGCTGGCCCGCGACTGCGCCCTGGAGATGGGCGAGCGCGGCGGCGTGGTGATCGACGACCGCTGCCTGACCAGCGACCCGGCGATCCTGGCCGTCGGCGAGGTGGCGCTGTGGAACGACAGCATCTTCGGCCTGGTGGCCCCGGGCTACCGGATGGCCAAGGCCGCCGCCGATACCCTGTGTGGAGGCGAGACCACCTTCACCGGTGCCGACATGAGCACCAAGCTCAAGCTGCTCGGCGTCGACGTGGGCGCCATCGGCGACGCCCACGGCAACCGAAACCCGAGTGCGCGGACCTTCCGCTACCTGGACGAGATCAAGCAGGAGTATCGCAAGCTGGTGGTCTCCGGCGACGGCAGGAAGCTGCTCGGCGCCATGCTGGTGGGCGACAACGCCACCTACGACACCCTGATGCAGTACTACGCCAACGGCCTGGAGCTGCCCGAGGATCCGGCCTCGCTGATCCTGCCCTCCACCGAGGGCGCGCCGACGCTGGGCGCGGACGCCCTGCCCGACGGCGCCACCATCTGCTCGTGCCACAACGTCACCAAGGGCGCGATCTGCGCGACCCTCGATGCCGGCGCCACCGACCTGGGGGCCGTCAAGGCCGAGACCAAGGCGAGCACCGGTTGCGGCGGCTGCGCGGCGCTGCTCAAGAGCGTGGTCGACCATGAGCTCGAGGCCCGCGGTGTGGAGGTCGACCAGTCGATCTGCGAGCACTTCGCCCACACCCGCCAGGAGCTCTACGACATCGTCCGCGTCGAGGGCATCAAGACCTTCGGCGAGCTGATCGACCGCCACGGCCACGGCCTGGGCTGCGACATCTGCAAGCCGGCGGTGGCCTCGATCCTGGCCTCCTGCTTCAACGAGCCGATCACCGACGCCGCGCACATCCCGCTGCAGGACACCAACGACACCTTCATGGCCAACATGCAGAAGAACGGCACCTACTCGGTGGTGCCACGTGTCCCCGGCGGCGAGATCACCCCGGACAGGCTGGTGGTGCTCGGCCGGGTCGCCCAGAAGTACGGCCTCTACACCAAGGTCACCGGCGGCCAGCGCATCGACCTCTTCGGCGCCCGCCTCGAGGACCTGCCCGACATCTGGGGCGAGCTGATCGAGGCCGGCTTCGAGACCGGCCACGCCTACGGCAAGTCGGTGCGCACCGTGAAGTCCTGCGTGGGCAGCACCTGGTGCCGCTACGGGGTGGCCGACAGCGTGGGCATGGCGATCCGGCTCGAGCACCGCTACAAGGGCCTGCGCTCGCCGCACAAGCTCAAGTTCGCGGTCTCCGGCTGCACCCGCGAGTGCGCCGAGGCCCAGAGCAAGGACGTCGGCGTGATCGCCACCGAGCACGGCTGGAACCTCTACGTCTGCGGCAACGGCGGCATGCGCCCGCGCCACGCCGAGCTGCTGGCCACCGACCTGGACGACGCGCAGCTGATCCAGGCCATCGATCGCTTCCTGATGTTCTACGTGCGCACCGCCGACCGGTTGCAGCGCACCTCGGTGTGGCGCGAGAACCTGGAGGGCGGCCTGGACTACCTCAGGGAGGTGGTGCTCGAGGATAGCCTGGGAATCGGCGACGAGCTCGAGGCGCAGATGCGCACCGTCATCGACGCCTACGAGTGCGAGTGGGCGGGTGCCCTGAACGACCCGGAGAAGCTCAAGCGCTTCCGCAGCTTCGTCAACGACGCGCGTCCCGACCCGGACATCATAGTGACCGAGGAGCGCGGCCAGCTCCGGCCTGCGTAAGGAAATGGCTGCGCGAGCGCACCCGACAGACCAGGCCGACGGCGTCTGCGTCACGTCGGATGCGCCTTCGGCTTATCCGACCTACAAGCTACCCGCCACAGGAAAGTCGACACGAGTCGTGGGAGCGCAGCTTGCTGCGCGATGGGCGAGCATCCCCCGGGTCTGGCCCCAGGTAGCCGCCAACCGCCATCGCGATCTAAAGATCGCTCCCACCTTTCTTCGGCAGGCCCTGGAGCCCTGACCCAGCCACCCACAAGCCAAGGAGTGTTCCATGACTAACGCAACCGCAGCAGCCCCGACCACGACCGCGACCTGGCAGCCCCTGTGCTCGCGGGACGACCTGGTTCCCCATTCCGGCGTCGCCGCCTGGCTCGAGACCGCCGATGGCCCGGCCCAGGTGGCGCTCTTCTACCTGCCCGGCCAGGACACCGAGCTCTACGCCCTGGACCACCGCGACCCCTTCGCCGGCGCCAACGTCATCGCCCGCGGCATCGTCGGCGACCTGGACGGCGAGCCGGTGGTGGCCTCGCCGCTCTACAAGCAGCACTTTCGGCTCCGCGACGGCCGCTGCCTCGAGGACGAGACGGTGCACCTGCGTACCTGGACGGTCCGCTTCGACGACGACCGGGTCATGATCCTGGCCTGAGCGCCTCAGGGAAGGCGTTGCGTTGGTGGCCCGAATTGTGCAGTACGGCACAGTTGGGCCATGCTTGAAGCCGAGTGGCAAATATTGCGGTCACATGAAAACGGGAGGTGCGCACGACTAGAAACCGTCAGGCCGGCACGTCACGCCCTGTCATGGATCTGACATCCCGCGCTGACAGTGTCGACATCGAGGCGTCATCTTACTGACGCCGTTCCGGTGACAATCAGGAGAGCTGCGCCGATGGTACGCATCGACAAGAAGGCCACCCGGCTTTACGTGCTGGACACCAACGTCCTGATCCACGACCCCGCCGCCCTCTATCAGTTCGATGAGCACGAAGTGGTGATCCCCATGACCGTGCTCGAGGAGCTCGACAAGCACAAGAACGGCATCCGCGAAATCGCCCGTACCGCCCGGCAAGTCAGCCGGACCCTGTCGGACCTCACCGCCAACGTCGACCTCGGCCAGATCCGCGATGGCATTCCCATCCCCCGGCTGTCCGGCTCCGAGGGCCGGCTACGCCTGCTGTGCTACGACGACCTGTCGATGCCGGAGCACCTGGAGGACAGCCCCGACAACCGCCTGCTGGCCGAGACCTGCCGGCTGCGCGACGAACGCCCCGATGCCTCGGTGATCCTGGTCACCAAGGACATCAACCTGCGGGTCAAGGCCGCGGCCCTGGGCGTGCCGGTGGAGGACTATCTCACCGACCGCGCCTTCGACGACACCGACGCCATGATCGGCGGCGCCCGGATCTATCCCGAGGCAGGGGGGGACGGCAGCGGCCTGTGGGAAAGCCTCAAGGTCGAGGTGAAGGTCGAGCGCGAGGACGGCGGCCAGGTGATCTATCGCCTCGCCGGCGAGATCCCGGGCGACTGGCACCTGGGCATGCTGGTGTCCGACAGCGACGACGGGGCCAGCTTCGAGGCGGTGATCCGCGATCTCGGCCCCCGCCACGCCGCGCTGGAACTGCTCACCAACTACCGCCACGGCGCCAGCGTCTGGGGCGTGCACGCCCACGACAGCCGGCAGAACTTCACCCTGAACCTGCTGATGGACGACGACATCGACCTGGTCACCATCGCCGGCAGCGCCGGTACCGGCAAGACCTTCATGACGCTCGCCGCGGCCTTCCAGCAGACGCTGGACGCCAAGCGCTTCGAGCGGGTGGTGTTCACCCGGGCGCCGATCTCGATGAGCGAGGACATCGGCTACCTGCCCGGCACCGAGGAGGAGAAGATGTCGCCCTGGATGGGCGCCTTCCACGACAACATGGACAACCTGCTGCGCGACGAGCATGACGGCAGCACCAGCTGGGACCAGGAGGCCACCCGCCAGCTGCTCGGCTCCCGGGTGCAGATCCGTGCCCCCGGCTTCATGCGCGGGCGCACCCTCAACGACACCTTCCTGATCATCGACGAGGCCCAGAACTTCACGCCCAAGCAGCTCAAGTCCCTGATCACCCGGGCCGGACGCAACACCAAGATCGTCTGCCTGGGGAACGTGGGACAGATCGACACCCCCTACCTCACCGCCAACACCTGCGGCATGGCGGCGGTGGTGCAGCACTTCCGCGACTGGCCCCACGCCGGCCATGTCACCCTGAAGAGCGTGGAACGCTCGCGCCTGGCACTGGCCGGCGAGGAACTGCTCTGAGCGTCACCGGAGCCTGATCCTGGACGGCACGGGCCGGCACCGAAAGGTGCCGGCCCGTCAGCATTCCACCCCGCTCTCAGGGGCCGCGGTTGACCGCCTTCTCGATCAGCGCCTCGCTCTCGCTGCCAGGGCCCTGACGCAGCACCGTCTGGGCCTCGTGGTAGAGGCAGACGAAGCGCTGGCAGGAGGCGCAGTGGACCTGGTCGTCGGGGTTCTTGATGCTGGAGACGCGCATCAGGTGGCTCCCGCAGTTGGGGCAGGCCACGGGCAGACGGAAATCCTCGGACAATGTCATCGACTTCTCCTTCGTTGGGGATACATCCCCCCCTATCCTGAACCAAGGCGGCTCCTCCCCGCCAGTCGGCCGCCTCACACCACCGGCGACGGTCCGACGACCCGGTTCCGGCCCTCGTGCTTGGCCCGATAGAGGGCCCGGTCGGCCCGGCCGAGCACCTCGTTCAGGTCGCCGTCCGGCTCGAGGAAGGCCAGCCCCAGGCTCACCGTGATGTGCAGCGTCTCGCCGCCCAGGGCGAGTTCGGTTTCGGCCACCCGGCGACGCAGTCGCTCGAAGACCCGCCAGGCCTCCTCGGGGTCGCCGTCCGCGAGCATGATGGCGAACTCCTCGCCGCCGAGGCGGGCGATGAGATCATAGGGGCGCAGGCAATCGCGGCAGGTGCGCGCGAAGCACTGCAGGGCGATGTCCCCGGCGGCGTGGCCGTGGGTATCGTTCAATGCCTTGAAGTGATCGAGATCGAGCATGGCGACCGCCACGCGCTGGTGATGGCGGGCGGCATAGGCCAACACCGCACGGCCGTTGGCGAAGAAGCCGCGACGATTGAGCAACCCGGTGAGCATGTCGGTGGTGACCAGCGCCCGGGTGCGCGACTCCTCCTCCTTGCGTTGGGTGATGTCCTGCAGCCAGCCGTCCCACAGGGTCACGCCCTGCCTCCCCCGCCGCACCCGGGCGCGAATCTCCAGCCAGCGTTCGCCCTGCGGGAGCGTCAGGCGCACGTCCTGCTCCCAGGGCGTCAGGCCAACCGCCGAGCGAGCCAGGGTGGTCGTCAGCGCGCGACGATCTGCGTCCGGCATCCGCGCGAACAGGGCCTCCGGGGACGCCTGGAGCGTCTCCGGGGTGAGACCGCAGAGTTCCCGGATGCCGTCGCTCACGTACTCGAAGCCCAGTTCTCCCCGAGGCGTCTGGCGCAACCGGAAGAGCGCGCCGGGCAGCCGGGCCAGGCCGGCCTCGAGGTCGGCGAGACGTTCCCGGTCGACCCGGGCCCGGGCGACCAGGTCGTCCACGTCATGCAGGACCACCAGCAACCGGGGCGGGCCCTCGCCTCCCGCCAGCGGGCGGATGACGACGTCCTGGTAACGCAGGTCGCCGTCGGCCCGGCGACAGCGTACCGCCCCCCGCCAGGGGCGACCCTGGGCGAGGCAGGCGGCCATCCCCCGCGCCAGCTCCCCCCTCAACGGGTCTTCGTCGAGCCCGGAGAGACGCGTCCCCACCAGGTCACTCGCCGCCTGGCCGAGGTGCGCTTCGGCGCCCGGGCTGAGGCGCAATACCACGCCATCGGCATCCGCCAGCAGGGCGGCGCCGGGGAAGTGTTCGAAGAGGGCGTCGGACAGCGAGACGTCCCGAGGGACACGTCGACGTCGCCACCGGTCCCGAATCCATGTCATACCCCACATCCTTGGGGTCTCCCTTGCGATCAGAAAGCGACGGTTGCCTTCACCCTAGCCCAGTCCGCCGTGACGGACAGGCCCCGAATCGACGCCTGATGGCGATCGACCGGTTACAGGCTCAGTCGTGCCGCCACATAGTCGGCATCCTTGTCGCCGCGTCCCGAGAGGTTGATCAACAGGTGCTGGTCGGGGCCGAGGGTCGGGGCGGTACGCATCGCCCAGGCCACGGCATGGGCGCTCTCCAGGGCCGGAATGATGCCCTCGACCCGGGACAGGGTCAGGAAGGCATCCAGGCACTCATCGTCGGTGGCGGTCACGTAGTCGACCCGGCCGTGTTCCTTGAGGTAGCTGTGCTGCGGCCCCACCCCGGGGTAGTCGAGGCCGGAGGCGATGGAGTGCACCGGCAACGGGTTGCCCGCCTCGTCTTCCAACACGTAGCAGGCCATGCCGTGGATCTCGCCGGGCTGGCCGAGCGTGAGGGTCGCCGAGTGTCGCGGCGTGTCCAGCCCCTCGCCGGCGGGCTCCACGCCCACCAGGCGCACGCCCTCGTCATCGAGGAAGGCGGTGAACATGCCGATGGCGTTGGAGCCGCCGCCCACGCAGGCGGCGACCTGGTCGGGCAGGCGCCCGTGGCGCTCCTGGAACTGTTCCCGAGCCTCGCGGCCGATGATCGCCTGGAAGTCTCGCACCATCTTCGGGAAGGGATGCGGCCCCACCACCGAGCCGATGGCATAGAGGAAGTTCCGGGGATCCTTGAGGTACTCCTCGAAGGCACTGTCCACGGCGTCCTTGAGGGTGGCCGTGCCACGGGTCACCGGCACCAGGCGGGCACCGAGAATCTTCATCTTGGTGACGTTGGGATGTTCCTTCTCGATGTCCACCTGGCCCATGTGGATCTCGCAGGGGATGCCGACCAGGGCGCAGGCGGTGGCCAGCGCCACGCCGTGCTGGCCGGCGCCGGTCTCGGCGATCACCTTGGTCTTGCCCATGAACTTGGCGAGCAGCGCCTCCCCCAGGCAGTGGTTGATCTTGTGGGCGCCGGTGTGGTTCAGGTCCTCGCGCTTGAGGTGGATCTGGGCCCCGCCCAGCCGCTCGGAGAGCCGCCGGGCGTGGAAGATCGGGCTGGGACGCCCCACGTAGTCGGCGAACAGGCCGGCGAGTTCCTGCTGGAAGTCGTCGCGGGCGCGAATCTCGTCGTAGGCCTCGGAAATCTCGTCCATCACCCGCTTGAGCTCGGGGGGAATGATCTGGCCGCCGAAGCGACCGAAGTAGCCGGCGTCATCGGGCAAGGGAGCGAAGGCGGATCGTGTCATGTGGTCTGCTTCCTGCAGTCGGAGGTGTTCAGCGTTGTCCCGACATCATGCCCCGACGCCCCCGCCACGTCGAGGCGAGGTCAGCCCGCCAGCCACAGCCCCAGCTCGAGCAGCGCCAGGACGCCGAGCTGGAGGGCCACGTTGAGGCCCAGCAAGGGCACCAGCGCCGGCGTGTCGGGCGCCTCGGGCAACCGCCAGAGCCGGATCACCAGCCAGGCGAGCGCCGGCGCGGGCAGCCAGGCCAGCCAGGCACCGGAAGGCAGCAGGCCGGCCCCCCAGCCCAGGGGCACCACCAGGAAGGCGGTCACCAGCAGCGCCGCGACCAGCCGAGCGGCCCGTCGGGGGCCCAGCCGAATGGCGAGATGGTGGCGGCCGACCCGGCGGTCCGCCTCGATGTCGGGCAGCTGGTTGAGCAGCAGCAGGGCGCTGGCCAGCAGGCCGGGCACCAGCGATGCCGTCAGGGCGACCCAGGAGAACCGGCCGGTGAGCGCCTGGTGGCCGCCGACCACCATCAGCAGGCCGAAGCCCAGGCCCGGGGCGAGCAGGCAAAGCAGCGCCCGGCGCGTCAGCACGCCCGTGTAGGCCACCACCAGGGCGAGTCCCGGCAGGCCGTAGGCCAGCAGCTCGGGCCCCTGACGCCACAGGAAGCCGGTGCCGATGACGACCACCCCGGCCAGGCACCCCAGGCCGGCCCGACGCACCCAGGGCGTGACCTCCGGCCGGGCCGGCAGGGCCCCGCTGCCGCCGGAGAAGGGCGTGCGCCGGGTCTGGTCATCCAGGCCGCTGGTGTAGTCGTGATGCTCGTTGAGCAGATTCACCGAGGCGTGGGCCAGCAGGGCGGCGAGCAGCACCAGCAGTGCCTCCCAGGGGGCCACGGCGTGTCCCTCCAGGCGGGCGGTAAGGATCGCCAGGCCCGCACAGAGCGGGGCCAGCACCAGGAAGGGGGGACGCGCACAACGCAGGACGGTGCGCCAAGGTGCGGACGGGGCGAGCGCCCCTTCGGCGGCTTCCATGCCGAGGGCTCCCTTCAGCGCGCCAGGCGTTCGGTCAACCAGCGGCCGATGTCCGCCACCTGCTGGGGGCAGACCGCATGGGCCATGGGGTACTGGCGATAGTGCACCGGATAGCCCATGGCCTCGAGGCGGTCGCGGGCGGCCTGGCCCAGGGCCTCGGGCACGACCGGGTCGAGATGGCCGTGATGGATCTCGATGGGCAGGTCGCGGTTGGCCTCGGCCGGCTGCAGGCTGTCGGCGGTGGCCAGGTAGGTGGACATGGCCAGCAGGCCGCCCAGGCGTCGGGGGAAGGTCAAGGCCGCCTGGTAGGCCACGGCCCCGCCCTGGGAGAAGCCGGCGAGGATGATCCGTTCGGCGGGAATGCCGTGCTCGAGCTGCTCGTGGACCAGGCCCTGGATGCGTTCCGCGGAGGCCTTGAGCTGGGCCTCGTCGACCCGGCGGTCGAGGCTCATCTCCTTGATGTCATACCAGGCCGGCATGACCATGCCGCCGTTGATGGTCACCGGCAGGCGAGGCGCATGGGGCAGGATGAAGCGGACGTTGACGCCCTCGGGCAACGCCAGGGCCGGCACCAGGGGCTCGAAGTCGTGCCCGTCGGCCCCCAGGCCGTGCAGGATGAAGACGCAGGCATCGGCGGGTTGGCCGCTACGCGGCTCGATGATCAGCTCGTCGGGTTCGCTCATGGACTCGTCTCCGGCGCAAAAGCGTCACCCTAGCGCAAAGCGCCGCCCACGGCGAGGGGGATCAGAAGGGCCAGACGATCGGAATCAGCCCCAGCGCCACCACGGCGGTGAGCAGGTTCAGGGGGGCGCCCACCCGCAGGTAGTCGCTCACCCGATAGCCGCCGGGGCCGTAGACCATCAGGTTGGTCTGGTAGCCGATGGGCGTCAGGAAGCTGGCCGAGGCGGCGAACATCACCGCCACCACGTAGGGCATGGGGCTGACTCCCAGGCTCTCGGCCCCGGCGATCACCACCGGGAAGGTGATCACCGCGGCGGCGTTGTTGGTGACCAGCTCGGTCAGCAGGGCCACCACCAGGTAGGTGCCGATCAGCAGCCACCAGGGGTTGCCGTCGACCATCCCCATGGCCGTGCCGGCCAGGGCGGAGGCGGCCCCGCTGGCGTCCAGGGCGGCGCCGAGGCCGAAGGAGGCGGCGAGGGTCAGCAGCACCTGGGTGTCCAGGCCGCGCTTGGCGGCGCCGATGGTGCAGCAGCCGGACAGCACCGAGGCCGCCGCGCCCAGCATGGCGGCATTGAGCAGGCTGGTCAGGCCGGTGGTGGCCAGCAGCACCACCCCGGCGAGGATGCTCCAGGCCAGCCACGCCCGCTCGTGGGCCGGACGGGCCGAGCCGTTGAGCTGGCTGATCAGCAGGAAGTCACGGGACTGGCGGTGGCGCTCGATGAAGGGGGGGCGCGCCTCCAGCAGCAGGACGTCGGCGGGCTGCAGGCGGATCTGGCCCAGGTTGCCGGCCACCCGTTCGCCGCCCCGGCACACGGCCAGGACGGCGGCGCCGTAGAGGGTGCGGAAGTGACCGTCGCGGATGCGTCGGCCGATGAACTGGCACTGGTCGGAGACCACCGCCTCGACCAGGCGGCGCTCCTTGAAGTCCTTCTGCAGGCTGGACTCGCCGTGGTGGGAGGGCACCAGGCCACGGATCTGCTGCAGCTCCACCGCGCCGGCGGAGGTGCCGGCGAAGACCAGCCGATCGCCGCCCTTGAGCCGTTCCCCGGGGCCCACCACGCTGACCACGTTGCCGTCGCGCTCGATCTCCACGAGAAAGAGTTCCTGAAGATGGCGCAGGCCGGCCTCCTCGACCGTCCTGTCCACCAGGGGACCGGCCGGATCCACCTCCATCTCGATGGTGAATTCCCGGGGATTCTCGAACACCTCGGTGGCGCCCTGGCGCGGCGGCAGCAGGCGCCGCCCCACCAGCAGCAGGTAGGTCACGCCGACCACCGCCACCGGCACCCCGACCCAGGCGATATCGAAGAGCCCCATGGCCAGCGAGGGATAGCGCTCGATGAGCAGGCCATGGACCACCAGGTTGGTGCTGGTGCCCAGCAGGGTGATGGTACCGCCCAGGATGGACGCGAAGCTCAGCGGCATCAGCAGGCGATGGGCCGGCAGGTTGAGCCGCCGGCTCCAGCTCAGCACCGCCGGGATGAAGGTGGCGACCACCGGGGTATTGTTGAGGAAGCCGCTGAGCGGCGCCACCGGCAGTACCAGCCGGGCCAGGGCCAGGCGCTCGCCCTTGGGTCGCCCCAGCACGTAGCGGATGATCAGGTCGATGCCCCCGGTCTCGCGGATGCTGGCCACCAGCACGTACATGAAGGCGACGGTGAAGAGCCCGCTGCTGGAGAAGCCGCCCAGGGCCTGCTGGGGGTCGACCACGCCCAGGCCGAGCAGCAGCACCAGCGCGCCCATCAGCACCATGTCGGGGCCGATACGGGTCAGGGCCATCACGGGGAAGACGGCGGTGACGACGACGAGCGAGATCCAGGCGTCCGGGGACATGGGCATTCCAGAGGGAGAGTACGAACCACCTCATTGTGCCGCCAGGCGCATATACTAAAAAGTTATTTTTAGAAATTCATTTAGACGCAAAAGGAATTTGCAAGGTCCGCACCAACGAAAGCGGGGCTCGCTGTCGCGAGCCCCGCCAGGCCGCCCGGAGGCGGCGAATCAAGTCACCGGTCGAGCTTAGTCGATGGCCTTGATGTTGGACGCCTGCAGGCCTTTCTTGCCCTGGGTGACGTCGAAGGAGACCTTCTGGCCGTCCTGCAGGGACTTGAAGCCGTCGGCCTGAATCTCGGAGAAGTGGGCGAACAGGTCGTCACCGTTGTCGTCCGGAGAGATGAAGCCGTAGCCCTTGGTGTCGTTGAACCACTTGACGGTACCGGTAGCCATTGTCGAAATCCTCGAATAGCGTGATGTTTTGCCGGGGAGATACCCGAGTTGCAGTGGGTATAACAAGAGACTTTCACCGGGCGACCGACGCTATTGAGCTTTCGATGACCACTTGCGATGTGCGACTTGCCAACCAACTGCGAGCAGCATGCGCCCTTCGAGGGCGCAGGTCAAACCCTATTTGCGTCGAATGACGACAAGATTACGACGTCTCCCTCAGCCAGGCCGCCGCCTTCTCCGCGATCATCAGGGTCGGCGAGTTGGTGTTGCCGCTGGTGATGGTCGGCATCACGCTGGCGTCCACCACCCGCAGGCCGCGCACGCCCCGGACCCGCAGGCGCGAGTCCACCACGGCCATGGGATCGTCCTCGCGCCCCATCTTCGCGGTCCCGACCGGATGGAAGATGGTGGTGCCGATGTCCCCGGCCAGCCTCGCCAGGTCCTCGTCGCTCTGGTACTCCACCCCCGGCTTGACCTCCTCGGGCGCGTACCTGGCGAAGGCCGGCTGGGCGGCGATGCGACGCGTGACCCTCAGCGAGTCCGCCGCCACCTGGCGGTCCTCGGGCGTACTCAGGTAGTTGGGGGCGATGGCCGGCGCCTGCCGGGGATCGCGGCTCTTGATCCGCACCGTGCCCCGGCTGGTCGGATTGAGGTTGCAGACGCTGGCCGTGATCGCCGGGAAGTCGTGCAGGGGCTGGCCGAAGGCGTCCAGGCTCAGCGGCTGGACGTGGTACTCGATGTTGGGGTGCCGGTAGTCCTCGGAGCTGCGCGTGAAGATGCACAGCTGTGACGGCGCCATGCTCATGGGACCGGAACGCGTCAGGGCATATTCCAGGCCGATCCGGGCCTTGCCCCACAGCGAGTTGGCCATGGTGTTGAGGGTATTCGCCCCGGTCACCTTGTAGACCGAGCGAATCTGCAGGTGGTCCTGGAGATTCTCGCCCACGCCCGGCAGTTCGTGTACCAGCGGGATGCCGTGCTCGGCCAGCAGGTCCGCCGGGCCGACCCCCGAGAGTTGCAGCAGCTGGGGGGACCCGATGGCGCCGGCGGAGAGGATCACCTCGCGGCGGGCCGTCGCCACGACCTCCTCGCCCGACCGCTCGGCCTTCACCCCGCGGCAGCGGGGCTCGTCGCCCTCGCCCGTCGCGAACTCGAGGCCCAGCACCTGGGTGGAATGCCAGAGGGTCAGGTTGTCGCGCTTCTCGACGTCGCGCAGGAACGCCTTCGAGGTGTTCCAGCGCCAGCCCGAGCGCTGGTTGACCTCGAAGTAGTCGACCCCTTCGTTGTCTCCCCGGTTGAAGTCCCGGGTCCGCGGAATGCCGGCTTCCACGGCGGCCGAGGCGAAATCGTCCAGCACCTGCCATTTCAGTCGCTGCTTCTCGATGCGCCATTCCCCGCCGTGGCCGTGGAAATCGCGATGGGCGGCGTCGGCATCGCCGCCCGGGTCCAGGCGATGATGATCCTCATGGCGCATGAAGTCGGGCAGGCAGTTCTCCCAGCGCCAGGCGTCGTCGCCGGTCAACTCGGCCCAGCCGTCGTAGTCGCGGGCCTGGCCGCGCAGGTAGAGCATCCCGTTGATGCTCGAGCAGCCCCCGAGCGTCTTGCCGCGCGGATAGATCAGCGAGCGACCGTTCAGCCCCGGATCCGGCTCGGTGCGAAATCGCCAGTCGGTGCGCGGGTTGTCGATGCAGTAGAGATAACCGACCGGGATATGGATCCAGTGATAGCGATCGCGCCCGCCGGCCTCGATCAGCAGCACCCGGTTGGCCGGGTCCGCGCTGAGGCGGTTGGCCAACAGGCAGCCGGCGGTGCCGGCGCCCACGATGACGTAGTCGAACTCTCGTGCTTGTGCGTTCATCGGCATGCTCCTGGCCAGGCCGCCCTACTTGGCGGTCGGCATGGCGAACTCGGCGCCGGCGTCGATGGCGTCGGACCAGCGCTGCATGATCGACTTCTGCTTGGTATAGAACCGCACGCCCTCCTCGCCATAGGCGTGGGTGTCGCCGAACAGCGAACGCTTCCAGCCGCCGAAGCCGTGCCAGGCCATGGGCACCGGGATCGGCACGTTGATGCCCACCATGCCCACCTGGATGCGGCGGCCGAACTCCCGGGCCACGCTGCCGCTCTCGGTGAAGCAGCTCACGCCATTGCCGAACTCGTGCTCGTTGATCAGGCGGATGGCGGTCGCCACGTCCGGCACCCGCACGCAGGCCAGCACCGGACCGAAGATCTCCTCACGATAGATGGTCATCTCCGGGGTGACGCGATCGAACAGGGTGCCGCCCATCCAGAAGCCCTCGGCGCAGCCCTCGCCGGCACGGCTGCCGTCGAAGTCGCGGCCGTCCACCACCAGGTCGGCCCCCTCCTCGACGCCCTTGTCGATGTAGCCGGTGATGCGCTGGTGCGCCGCCGCGGTGACGATGGGGCCCATCTCGGCGTCGAGTTCCATGCCGTTCTTGACCTTGAGCGCGCGGGCCCGCTCCGCCAGCCGCGGCACGATCTCGTCGGCCACCTCGCCCACCAGCACCGCCACGCTGATCGCCATGCAGCGCTCGCCGGCACTGCCATAGGCGGCGCCGATCAGGGCGTCGACGGCCTTGTCCAGGTTGGCGTCGGGCATCACCACCATGTGGTTCTTGGCCCCGCCCAGGGCCTGGACGCGCTTGCCGTGGCGGGCCCCGTTCTCGTAGATCAGGTTGGCGATGGGCGTGGAGCCCACGAAGGACAGCGCCCGGACCTCGGGATGCTCGATCAGCGCCTCGACGGCCTCCTTGTCGCCCTGCACCACGTTGAACACGCCCTTGGGCAGGCCGGCCTGCTCGAGCAGGTCGGCGATCATCAGCGAGGCGCTGGGGTCGAGCGGGCTCGGCTTGAGGATGAAGCAGTTGCCCGTGGCGATGGCGACGGGGAACATCCACATCGGCACCATGGCCGGGAAGTTGAACGGCGTGATGCCGGCGACCACGCCGAGGGGCTGTCGCATGGTCCAGTTGTCCATGCCGGTGCTCACCTGCTCGGTGTAGTCGCCCTTCAGCAGCTGCGGGATGCCGCAGGCGAACTCGACGATGTCGATGCCCCGAGCCACCTCGCCCTGCGCATCGGTGAACACCTTGCCGTGCTCCCGGGTGATGGCTCGGGCCAGCTCGTCCTTGTGGGCATTCAACAGTTCCAGGAAGCGGAACATCACCCGGGCCCGACGGATCGGCGGGGTGTCGGCCCAGGCCGGGAAGGCCGCCTCGGCGGCGGCGACGGCGGCATCGACATCGGCCCGGGAGGCCAGGGCCACCCGACCGCTCACCCGGCCGGTGGCCGGATTGAAGACCTCCTGGGTACGACCGGAGTCGCCGTCGGCAAGTTGGCCATTGATATAATGCTGGATAGGGGTCGTGGTCATGCGGGCCTCGCCTCGTCGTTGTTCGCCTGTGTCGCCGAAACCCCGATTTAACAGGCTTCGCGACGGATCATCTGTCTAGACTAGCGTCATGGCCGCTCGGAGCAATTGAGAAATTCAAAACCAGGATATAAGTTTCTCTGATATCACTAACGCCCCGGGGAGCCCCATGCAGGACCTGCAGACACTGCGCGCCTTCGTCGCCGTCGCCCGGGAAGGCAGCGTCTCCCGGGCCGCCGAGCGGCTCCACCTCACCCAACCGGCGGTGAGCCTCAAGCTCAAGCAGCTCCAGCAGTCACTGGGCCTCACGCTGTTCCGTCGCCGTCCCCAGGGGCTCGCCCTGACCGCCGACGGCCAGGCCCTGCTGCCCAAGGCCGAGGAGGCGCTCAGCGCCTGCCAGGCCTTCGACCTGGCGGCCGGCGCGCTGCACGAGACCCCGCGCGGCAGGCTGCGCATCGGCACCATCGTCGACCCGGAGTTCATCCGCCTGGGGGCCTTCCTGCACCATCTGGTGGAACGGGCCCCGCAGCTGGAGACCGAGCTGCAGCACGGCATGAGCGGCAACGTGCGTGACCGGATCCTCCGCGACGAGCTGGACGTGGGCTTCTTCCTGGCCCCGCCCGGCGAGGGGCCGGCGGAGGCCGGCGACGTGCTCGATTACCTGGAACTGACCCGGTTCGACTACCACGTGGTGGCCCCGCCCGGCTGGGGCTCACGCCTGGGCGGCGGCGACTGGGCCCGGCTGGCGGAGCTGCCGTGGATCGTCACGCCGGGCGAGTCCGTGCATCATCGGCTCCTCGAGCGCGAGCTCGCCCCCCGGGGGCTGGCGGTCCGGCCAGTGGCCCGGGTCGACCAGGAGGCCTGCATGCTGGACATGGTGCGCACCGGCGTGGGCCTCAGCCAGGCGCGGGATGCCCTAGCCATGGCCGAGCGCCAGGAGCGCGGGCTGGCCGTCGCCGAGGGGGTGCGCCTCCCCTGCGCGCTGAGCTTCCTCTGGCGCCGCGACCGCCGCGACGAGCCGGTGATCGCCGCGGCGCTGGCCGTGCTCGACCGGGTGTGGTCCCTGGGAGAGCGTTGAACGCCGGGATGTCAGGGTCCCGAGCGCTCGGCGCCCGGGGTCGTCGGCACGACCTCCCGCAGGAAATCCAGCTGCAGGCGGACGTTGCGCTCGAAGGTCTCGCCCACGTAGGGGGCGAAGTGGTGGCAGTCGAGCGCTTCGAAGCGTCCTCGGGGCAGGCGGTCCGCCGCCTTGCGGGCGGCGCCGGCCGGCGTCACCGCATCGCGCCGGCCGGCGATGACCAGCGCCGGGGCGAACACCCGGTGCGCATGGCGGATCGGGCTGTAGAAGGGGAAGGCCAGGAAGGCCCGCGCCCGGGTCTTGTTCTCCCAGGGCGCCCCCTCGGGCACGAGACCGAGATAGCCGTCCCAGGCCTCCGGCGTGGTGATGGCAGCGACCTCGCCCGGCCGCCCCACGATCGGCCGGTAGACGGGCCGTCCCCACCACCCGCCGACCAGATCGGCCAGGCCCGCCGCCCCCAGGCGAAGGATGTTGCCGAGCGGCACCCGCCTCAGGCTCGCCGGGGCGCTGACATGCGGCACCTGGGCGATGATCGCGGCGATGCCGGCATCCCCGGCGGCGGCTTGGATGACATGGCCGCCGGACAAGGAGGTACCCCAGAGCACCAGGCGGGCGACATCCACCTCGGGCAAGGCGCGCACGTGCCGCACCGCCGCCCGCCAGTCCTGGAGGTGGCGGCGCGGGCTGACCCATTGGCGCGGCTCGCCCGCGCTGTCGCCGAAGCTTCGATAGTCGAAGGTGAAGACCGCATAGCCCGCGGCGACGAAGCGGTCGGCGAAGGACATGAGCCCGGCGGCACGGATGGCGCCGAAGCCATGCGCCATGACGATGACCGGCGGCTTGGTCCCCGTCTCGGGCAGCATCAGGGTGCCCGCGCAGCGGGTGCCCTGGCTGATGAAGGAACTGTCGTGCGATGTCATCGACTGCCTTGCCCCCGGAATACGCGCGTCCTTCCGTATCCACAGCATAGGTCCCGTCGGGGCGAGAGATTGACACTCGCCCGCCCCGGGCCTGCAATGGCAGGGTTCCCCCGCCCGGAGTCCGCCATGCCTCGACCGCCCCGCCGCTTCCTCGTCTATGCCCTGAGCCTGCTCGGCTTCCTGTTCTGCCTGGTCGCCCTGCTGCTGGCCCCGGCGTGGGGCTGGGGGCTCGGCACCCTGACCTTCGGGCTCCTCGCCGGCATGGGCACCCACGACCTCTGGCAACGCCGTCACACGGTCAGCCGCAACTACCCGATCACCGCCCATCTGCGCTACCTGCTGGAGTCCTTCGGCCCCGAGATTCGCCAGTACTTCATCCAGCGCGACAACGAGGAGGTGCCCTTCTCCCGCGAGCAGCGCAGCCTGGTCTACCGCCGGGCCAAGGGCACCATCGACAAGAAGCCCTTCGGCTCGCTGCGCGACATGCAGGCGCCGGGCTACGAGTGGATGAACCACTCCCTGGCGCCCGCCGACATCGAGGATCACGACTTCCGGGTGATGGTCGGCCCCGATCGCCCCCGACCCTATGCGGTGAGCATCTTCAACATCTCGGCGATGAGCTTCGGCTCGCTGTCGGCCCATGCCATCAGCGCGCTGAACGACGGCGCCCGGCGAGGCGGCTTCTACCACGACACCGGCGAGGGCGGGATCTCCCCGTATCACCAGAGGGGCGGCGACCTGGTCTGGGAGATCGGCTCGGGCTACTTCGGCTGCCGCGATGAGGTCGGACGCTTCGACCCGGAGCGTTTCGCCGCGGCCGCGACCCGGGACACGGTGAAGATGATCGAGATCAAGCTCTCCCAGGGCGCCAAGCCCGGCCATGGAGGCATCCTGCCCGCCGCCAAGGTCACCGCCGAGATCGCCCGGGTGCGTGGCGTCCCCGAAGGGCGCGCCGTGGTTTCCCCGTCGGCCCACGGCGCCTTCGCCACGCCCCGGGAGATGATCGGCTTCATCCGGCGCCTGCGCGAGCTCTCCGGCGGCAAGCCGGTGGGCATCAAGCTGGCCATCGGCCACCCCTGGGAATGGTTCGGGGTGGTCAAGGCCATGCTCGAGGAGGACCAGCATCCCGACTTCGTGGTGGTGGACGGTGGCCAGGGCGGCACCGGGGCGGCCCCCCTGGAGTTCGTCAACAGCCTGGGCATGCCGCTGACCGATGCCCTGCTGCTGGTGCACAACACCCTGGTGGGAACGGGGCTGCGCGAGCGGGTGCGCATCGGCGCCGCCGGCAAGGTGATCAGCGCCTTCGACATCGCCCGCACCCTGGCGCTGGGCGCCGATTGGTGCAACTCGGCTCGGGGCTTCATGTTCGCCCTGGGCTGCATCCAGGCCCAGAGCTGCCACACCGACCGCTGCCCGAGCGGCGTGGCCACCCAGAACCCCTGGCGGGGCAGCCGGCTCGACATCCCCCTCAAGGCGGAGCGGGTGCAACGCTACCAGGCCGGCACCCGCCAGGCGCTGGCCGAGATGCTCGCCGCCGCCGGCCTTCGGCATCCCGCCGAGCTGGGCCCGGAGCACATCATCCGCCGGGTGTCCCGCCACGAGATCCGCAGCCTGGCCACCCTCTTCGACTTTCTCGCACCCGACGAGCTGCTGGAGGGACGCGCCGCCCATCACCCGGTCTTCCGCGACTACTGGAATGACGCCGACCCGGACAGCTTCGCCCCGCCCATTGCCCAGGCCCGCCTGCGGGAGAGCAAGCTGGTGTGAGGGCTCACCCCGCCGCGCGCCGGATACCCTCGGAGGGGCCGAGGGGCTGACGCCCCGACGGGAAGGTGATAGGCTGCGCCCATCCCGGTGATGGAGCCTGCCTATCGCGGCCCCATCCACCCTACCCTCGTTGGGGAGTAGCCGGCTCGCGCCGCGTGTGCGAGAGCGCCTGTCAACATGGTCGGCCAGATGCCGTGGCAGGTGCGCCCCGGCGCTCGACGAACGACGCCTCAGGTCGTCTCGCGAGCGCCGGGGTGGGCGAGACCATCGACGGTGCGACGTCCGTGGCCGGGCGCGTCGTGCCGTCGTGGTGAATCGCCCGGCCCGGAACCCTGAGCCATGACGCCGCTTTCCACGACCCTGCTGGCCTTCTCCATGTCCACCGACGCCTTCGCTGCCGCCATCGGCAAGGGCGCCGCCGTCGATCACCCCCGATTCCGCGAGGCTCTGCGCACGGGCCTGATCTTCGGCGTGGTCGAGGGCCTGACCCCCCTGATCGGCTGGGCCCTAGGCCTGGGCGCCGCCCGGCATATCGCCGCCTGGGATCACTGGATCGTCTTCATCCTGCTGTTGATCCTCGGCGGGCGCATGATTCTCGGCGGGCTCTCGACGCCGGATGGAGCGGGCGACGCCCCCGCCCCGCGACGCCAGGCCTGGTGGCTGGTCGCCGCCACCGCCGTGATCACCAGCATCGACGCCCTCACCGTGGGCATCGGCCTGGCCTTCATCGAGGTCAACATCCTGCTGACCGCCCTGGCCATCGGCGCGGCCACCACCCTGATGGCGACCCTGGGGGTGCTGCTGGGCCGGCGTCTCGGGGTGCTGGTCGGCCAGCGGGCGGAGGTGCTCGGCGGCGTGGTGCTGATCGGCATCGGCACCACCATCCTGGTCGATCACCTGGGGCTCTGGTGACGCCCGGTTCGCGACGCCGGTCACGAGAGGAGCCCGTCATGAACGGGCCCTTAAGGCTCCTGCAAGGTATGCCGGGTAAAAGGATCCTGGTCCCATGCCCCAAGGAGTGATCCTCATGAATTGGCTCGATACCGAACAGCGATACGGCCTCGTGTCCCGCGCCCTGCACTGGTCCATGGCCCTGCTGGTGCTGCTGATGCTCGCCAGCGACTGGTGGATGGAAGCCCTCGAAGGGTTCGGCGAGGCCAGGCTGATGGCGTGGCACAAGAGCATCGGCGTGCTGCTGCTCGGGCTGCTGGCCGTCCGTCTGGCCTGGCGTTGGCTCAACCGCGGCCGCCTGGCCCCGCCCGCCCACTGGCGTCTCGCCGCCCGCCTAGGCCATCTGGCGCTCTATGCCCTGCTGTTGCTGCTCCCGGTCAGCGGCGTGTTCACCGCCTGGGGCAGCGGCCATGGCGTGGCCTTCTTCGGTCTGCCGCTGATTCCTGCCGGCGCCGAGATCGAGTGGCTCGAGGAATCCTTCGAGGAGATCCACGAGGTCGCCGCCAACCTGCTGTGGCTGATGATCGGCGGCCATGTGCTGGCCGCACTCGTCCACCAGTGGTGGCTCGGCGAGCGCAGCCTGCAGCGCATGAGCTGACGCACCGCCTTGGTGGCTACACTCGGCGCTGCCCGACCCTGGGCAGGCCGAGGCCTGAGCGCCGGGCTCACTCCTGGCGATCCTTCACCTCGTCGGCACAGCGCTCGACGGCCTCGAGCTGGATGGTGGCATGCTCCACGTCGAAGCGCTCGAGCAGCACCGCCTTGATGGCCACCAGCGTCTCCTCGCGGTCGGCATCCTCCTCGATGGCGGCATGGAGCGACAGCAGATGCCGGCCCGGGGTCAGCGACCAGGCATGGACGTGATGGACGTCACGCACCGCCGCCAGGCGCTCCGGCAACTCGCGCTCGATGCGCGTCACGTCGAGTGCCTCCGGCGCCCCCTCCAGGAGGATGTGCCCGGACTCCCGGGTCAATCGCCAGGCGCTGCGCAGGATCAGCACCGCCACCAGCAGCGACAGCAGGGGGTCGATGGGCATCCAGCCCGTGGCCAGGATCACCAGCGCGGCGACGATGGCGGCCACCGAGCCCAGGAGGTCGCCGAGCACGTGCAGGGCCGCGCCACGCATGTTGAGGTTGTCGCGATCGCCGAAGTGCAGGATCGCGAACACCACCAGGTTTACCGCCAGGCCCACCCCGGCGATGACGAGCATGGGCGTGCCGGCCACCGTCACGGGGGTGACGAGGCGGCGGATGGCCTCGATGGCGATCCAGATCACGATGGCGATCAGCGCCAGGCCGTTGACGAAGGCGGCCAGGATCTGCGCCCGGTGGTAGCCGAAGGTGCGGCGGCGATCCGCCGGCCGCCGGCTGAGCCGGGTGGCGAACCAGGCCAGGGCCAGCGCCGCGGTGTCGGTGAGCATGTGACCGGCGTCGGCCAACAGCGCCAGCGACCCGGAGAGGATCCCGCCGACCACCTCGGCGACCATGAAGGCGCCGGTGAGCCCGATCGCCCAGCCCAGGCGGCGCTGGCTGTCGCCCGGTGGGTGGGAATGGTCGTGATGCTGCCCCATGGCGCGCCTCCTTCGCTCCGCATCGGGGTGTCGCCAGCCTAACACGCCCGTCCGAGGCCCTGTCTCGCCGCGTCACGCCGGCAGGCTGCTAGGCTAAGGGTCTGTCGAAAGGGTTTCCCGATCATGGAGGAGAGGGAGCATGACGATGCGTCAGTGGGACGAGGATCTCTGGTTGTTCGAGGGCGAGACGGTGCCCTTCATGGGGCTGCCCTATGCCACCCGAATGACGGTCGTGCGCCTGCCCGACGGCGGGCTCTGGGTGCACAGTCCCATCCGCCTGACGCCCGAGCGACAACGCCAGCTGGAGAGCCTCGGGCCGGTGCACCACCTGGTCGCCCCCAACCACCTGCATCATCTCTTCCTCGACGCCTGGCAGCGGGCCTACCCCGGTGCCCTGACCCATGGCACCCCGGAACTGATCGCCAAGCGCCGGGACCTGCGCTTCGACGGCACCCTGCAGGCGCCCCACCCGGACTGGCAGCCGGTGATCGACCAGCGCCTGTTCACCGGCTCGCCACGGATGGTGGAATGCGTCTTCTTCCATCGCCCCTCCGCCACCCTGATCGTCGCCGACCTGGTGGAGAACTTCCCGCCGGAGTCCCTCAGGCCCTGGCAACGCTGGCTGGCCCGGGTCACCGGCATCCTGGCCCCGCACGGCGGCATGCCCCTGGACTGGCGGCTGACCTTCCTCGGCCACCGCCGGACGGCCCGGGCCCATCTGGAGGCGCTGCTCGACTGGGCCCCGGAGCGACTGATCCTGTCCCATGGGCGTCTCATCGAGCACGATGCCCAGGCCTATCTGCTCCGCGCCTTCCACTGGCTGCGCTAGCCATTGTCTGAACAGCGCCTGCGCCCGGTTATACGGCGTTGACCCTCGACTCGCGGGCGAGTCCGATCAACGGATTCATTGACTCCCTGTGGACTCGCCTCGTCACCGACTCTTGCCTTGTCTGGCCGTCGCTCACCGGCTTCCCAGGCATCCCTGGCCCGGTCAGACCGGTTCAGCCGGCCAGAGGTGCCACCAGCAGTCCCCCCACCAGCCAGGCCAGAGCCAGCCCCACCAGGCCCTGCAACACCCGGGTCCCCAGCGAGGGGCTGTCGTCCCCATGGTGGTGATGGTGATGATTGCCATCACCGGGAGCTCGCCACCACAGCCAGGCCAGGACCACGGTAATTCCCAGGAAGGCCAGGTTCAGAAAGAAACCATAGTTGAGGGCGAAAAACTCGCGCTCGGTGATGCGCCCGGTGAGGGTGGCATCCGGCAGCGCACCCAGCAGATCCAGCCCCAGATGCAGAAGCAGCGCCGTCAGCACCAGCCCCGAGAGCAGGGCTGCCAGCAGGTAGAACGCCATCTTCCAGCCGTAATAGCGCGCATTGATCCGTAACACCGGCAGCACCACCAGGTCCGAGAAGATGAACGCCATCACCCCCGCGAAGCTCACGCCGTTGTCGAACAGGACAGCCGCCAGAGGAATGTTGCCCATGGAGCCAATGAAGGTGAAGAAGGCGGCCACTGGGCCGATCAGCGCCTGGGCGATCAGCTCCAAGGCCCCGGCCGATGTCCCTGCGCCCGGAAAGAGCGCCTGGAAGAAGGTCCGGGGGACGAAGGCCGCGATGATGCCGGCAACGCTGAAGCCGATCAGCACATCCTTCCAGACCATCTGCCACTCCATCACGTAGGTGCGGGCGATCCGTTCCCAGCCGTCGCGGCTGGTGAGACGCCGCCGCCAGTCGGGCGGCGAATGGCCGTCGTGCTGGCCATCCCCGCCGCCGAGGCGGTCCCGGACTCGGGCGATCAATCGATCCGGTGAGGTGAGGCGGACGAAGGCCCAGGCGAACAGGATCAGCATGACGCCGCCCGCGTATTCACCGACCACGAAGGGCCAGCCCAGGAAGATCGCGATCACGAAGCCAAGCTCGACCACCAGGTTGGTGGAAGCCAACAGGAAGGCCAGGGAAGGCGCCAGCCCGGCCCCCTTCTGGAAGAGGGCCCGGGTGGTGGCCAGGGCCGCGAAGCTGCAGGAGCTGGATATGAAGCCGAAGAAGGTACCCAGCAGCATGCTGCGGGGGCCGTCCTTTCCCATGGCACGTTGCATGCGCTCCCGGCTCACCAACACCTGGATGAGACTGCTGATCAGATAACCCAGGACGAACGCCCAGAGCGCCATCCAAAAGAAGCCGAGGCTGGTAATCGCCGCCTCGTGCCACTGCGCCAGGAACCTCGTCATGGAGCGCCTCCTTGCTTGAACCGGGGGAATGAGCCGAGATACGGTCACGGAACCCATTCAGTCTAGCCCCCTTGGCCACCCCCCCAGTCAAGCCCGGCTCACGTCGCTCCTCGGCGACTCACGGCGAGGGGGCCTTGTCGGCTACCATGGCGGCTGGCGAGTCAGGTCCTCGCCGTTTCGCCGGCCGACCCAGGAAGCTGCCCCCGACAATGACGTCTCCCGATACCGACCACGCCCCGCTCCCCGACGTACTCGCCGGCCCGCTGCTGCGCCGCCTCTCGCCCGAGCGCCTGCTGATCTGGCTGGTGGGCAGCCGCCCGCTGGAGGGCCGGCTGCTGCTGCACCCCGAGGGGCACGCCCCGCGCCGGCTGAGCCTGAACGAGCGGCGGGTCCGGCGCCTGCCGCTGGGCCGCCACGCCGTCCTGCACCTGATCGACGTCCACCTGGAGACGCCGCTGCCCACCGGCGTGGCCATCGATTACGACCTGCGCCTCGCCACCGGGGACAGCGAGGCCGGCATCGCCGACTGGGCGCCCCACCTGCTCCACGAGGGCGCCCGGCGGCCGGCCTTCGTGCTGGCCGAGGGCCATCGCCGCCTGCTGCACGGTTCCTGCCGACGGCCGCACCACGACGGCCCGGACGGCCTGGTGCGCGCCGACGCCTGGCTCGCCGAGCGCCGAGACGACGCCGAGGCCTGGCCGGCCTGGCTGCTGATGACCGGCGACCAGGTCTACGTCGACGACGTGGCCGGCCCCCTGCTGGTCGCCATCCACGCCCTGATCCATCGGCTGGGGCTGTTCGACGAGCCCCTGGAAGGCGCCACCGTGACCGACAGCCAGGCGCTCTATGGCGCCGAGGCGACCTACTACCGCCGCGAGGCGCTGCTGCCGGACGTGACCAGCAGCGCCGACCTGCGCGAACGCTTCTTCGGCGGCGTGCGCAAGCCGGTGTTCACCTCGGCCCATGCCCACAACCACCTGATGAGCTTCGCCGAGGTCATCGCCATGTACCTGCTGGTGTGGTCGCCCACCCCCTGGCGGCTGGTGGAAGTGGCCAAGCCCGCGCTCGACGCCCCTCACGCCGAGGCCTTCGATGCCGAAGCGGCGATCATCGAGCGCTTCGTCGCCGGCCTGCCCGCCGCCGCCCGGCTGCTCGCCCACCTACCGTCGCTGATGATCTTCGACGACCACGACATCACCGACGACTGGAACCTCACCGCCGACTGGGAGACGACCGCCTACGGCCATCCCTTCTCGCGGCGCATCATCGGCAATGCCCTGCTCGCCTACCTGCTCTGCCAGGGCTGGGGCAACGACCCGGACCGGCTGGCCGAGCCCCTGGACGAGCTGGACGGATTGCTCGAGGCGGCGGCCGACGCCGACGGCTGGCTCCCCGCCGAGCCCCATGACGCCTGCATCCGTCACCTGCTGCGCTTCGAGGGCTGGGAGTTCCAGCTGCCGGGGCCGCCCAAGCTGGTGGTGCTGGACACCCGCACCCGCCGCTGGCGCAGCGAGCGCAGCCCGCGCCGCCCCTCGGGACTCATGGACTGGGAGGCCCTGTCGGAATTCCAGCAGGAGCTGCTGGACGCCCCCTCGGTGATCATCGTCTCGCCGGCGCCGATGTTCGGCGTCAAGCTGATCGAGGCCATCCAGAAGCTGTTCACCCTGGCCGGCAAGCCGCTGCTGGTGGATGCCGAGAACTGGATGGCCCACCGCGGCGCGGCCAGCGTGATGCTCAACATCTTCCGCCACTCGCGCACGCCCGGGCACTACGTCATCCTCTCCGGCGACGTGCACTACTCCTTCGCCTACGACATCCGCATTCGCCACCGCCGGGGCGGGCCACGGCTGTGGCAGATCACCTCCAGCGGCCTCAAGAACGCCTTCCCCGACACCCTGCTGGACTGGTTCGACCGCGCCAACCGCTGGCTCTATGCGCCCCGCTCGCCGCTCAACTGGTTCACCAAGCGCCGGCCCATGCACATCCGTCCCCGGGACCCGGACCGGGCCCGGGCCGGCGAACGGCTCTGGAACGGCGCCGGCATCGGCCTGGTGGAGCTCGACGACCAGGGCCGCCCCACCACGATCCGCCAGCTCGACGCCCGGGGCTTCGACGTGGACTTCCCGCCGCCTCCGCCGGACAAGGCCTGACGGCTCAGATCGCGCGGCGGCGCCACAGGGCCAGCCCGCCGGCGACCAGCAGCCAGGCATAGAGCGCCGCCACCAGGTCGTCGAGCATCATGCCCACCCCGCCGGCCACGGCCTCCACCTGGGCCACCGGCGGGGGCTTGGTGGCGTCCAGCACCCGGTAGGCGACGAAGGCTCCGGCCATCGCCAGCGGCTGGCGGGCCGCCGCCTGACCGAGCACCGCCACCGGGAAGGCGACGATCTCGTCGGCGACGATGCGCCCGTCGTCCTTGCCGCCCAGGGTGTCCGAGGCCAGCTGGCACAGCGGCATGGCCGCCACCAGCAACACCGCCACCAGCCCGAGCTGCAGGCGGCGCGAGCGTCCCAGCAGCCACCAGGCCAGCGGCAGCGCCAGCAGCGAGCCGAAGGTGCCGGAGGCCAGCGGCGAGAGCCCCAGGCCAAGGCCGGTGGCCGGCCACATCCACAGCGCTTCCATGTCGGTGAGTCCTCACATCACCGGCACGCCGATCAAGGGCGCATGCAGCCAGAACGCGAAGACCCCGTAGGCGATCACGCCGATCACCAGGGTGGCGAGGGTGCCCCCCAGGGTCGGGGCGGCCGGGGCGGGCGCGGGGCGACGCCGGGCGGCGCGGAAGTCGAGGATCGCCCAGACCAGGAAGGCGCCGAAGAAGACGACATCGCCGAGCCGGCCGTTGGCCAGCAGGTGGGAGAAGGCCCAGAGCTTCACGCCCAGGATCATGGGATGCCCCAGGCGGGCCTTGAGATGGTTATGCGGGACATAGGCCGCCACCACCAGGATGAAGGCCGGGATCATCAGCAGCGCGACCAGGTGGCGCAGGGCCACCGGCGGCACCCACAGCTGGACGGGCGAGAGGCGCATCTGGCCGAAGCCCCAGATCGCCAGCGCCAGGCCGATCAGCGAGGCCAGGCCGTAGAGGGCCTTCCAGCGCAGCTCGCCCCACTGCGCGATGCGCGCGCTGCGCCAGTCGTCGGCGACGATGCGCACGGAATGCACACCGAGGAAGATCACAAGGCCGAGAATCATCACGGTCATGGCGGGGAAGCTCCTCGAATCAGAGAGTTGTCGAACCCGAGTGAGCCTAGCAGCATTTCGTTAAATAGCGCTATTCGCCTCCAGGGATCGAAAAATGTGACTCGACATCCGTGACTCTCATGACCATCGGTCGGAACCGACAGGCGGCGGGCCGCCGGGGCCGGTGGACACCAGTCCCGAAGGGAAAGACTTCAAAGCAATCACCGTTGGGCAGACTAGAGGCGCCGGGGACAGGTCGCAGAGGGGGTCTTTTGACCATGGACGGCAAAAGTAGCGCCCATGGAGGGGTCTACAGCGCCCCCTCGTCGGTCCGGCGCTCCGGGACCTGTCGACGGATCAGCCTCGATGTTGAAGGAATCAGGCGCGCAAGACGTAGCGGAGGATCTCCACCACCTGGGCGGGAGTGGTCGCCCAGGCCATGGCCGCGGCGTCGACCTCCTTGAGCGGATGGACGATCTCCTCGCCGTGCAGGGTGACGTAGGGCGTGCCCAGGGCGGCGCAGTAGCCGGCATCGAAGGCCGCGTTCCACTGCTTGTACTTGTCGCCGAAGCGCACCACCACCAGGTCGCTCTGCTCGATCAGGGTCTTGGTGCGGATGGCGTTGACCTTGGACGACTTGTGGTCGCGCCAGAAGCCCTCGCTCTGCGGGCCCAGGTGATCGCCCGCGGCGTCGCTGGCGTCGTGGTCGGTGACCGGCGAGGTGAAGACGACGTCCAGGCCGGCGTCCTCGGCGCCGCGCCGGATCTCCTCGCGCCAGTCGGTGTGGATCTCGCCGGACAGGTAGACATGAAAGCTCATGGGGGCACTCCTCGATGACGGGATGGGCAAACGTGGAAATCCATCTTACGCTGGTGAATCTTGTATACAAGCCTTGCCGGGCTTTCGCCCTGCCGCCCCGGCGGCGCATCATGAAGGCCGATACGCGCCGACGACGACACGGACGAGCCCCATGGTCCAAGACACCACCGCCCTCAACCGCCGCATGACCCATTTCGATGATCGGGACAGCCTCTGGCTGTTCGGCTACGGCTCGCTGATCTGGAAGGCGGGCTTCCCCTACCTGGAGCGTCGCCCGGCGCATATCCGCGGCTGGACGCGGCGCTTCTGGCAAGGCTCCCACGACCACCGCGGCACCCCGGAGGCCCCAGGACGGGTGGCCACCCTGGTCCCCGAGCCCGGCGCCCTCTGCCACGGCATGGCCTACCGCATCACCCCCGAGACCCTCCGCCCCCTGGACGTGCGCGAGAAGAACGGCTACCTGCGCGAGGTCACCACGCTCTTCTTCGAGGGCGGCGAGACCGCCCAGGGGCTGACCTACATCGCCACCGAGGACAACGCCGCCTTCCTGGGCGAGGCCGAGCCCACCGCCATGGCCCGCCAGATCGCCGAGGCCCACGGCCCCAGCGGCCCCAACCGGGACTACCTGCTCAACCTGGCCGAGGCCCTGGAGGCGCTCGGGGTGGAGGATCCCCACGTGGCCGACCTGGCCCGGAGAGTGCACGCTCACTCACCGGCCAGGACCGGCCCGAAGCCCATGTGAGGGCGTCTTCCCCACCCGAACGACGGCCGCACCCGCGCCCGATGCCCGGAACGGCATGGTCCCGCGCCCCCGTCGGCTCGGCATTGCATGTACAATGAAGCATTGGTCGAAGCGAGCCCGACGCCGCGGCCTGACCGGCGTTCCCCGGCCACGAGCCGGGCCTCATCCGGAGGGTGAGGCAGGCAGACTCCACTAGTGCGAATGGGAAGAATGATGAGCGACAAGATCAAGGTGGCATCCCCCCTGGTCATCCTGCACGGCGACGAGATGGCCCAGGTGGCCTTCGAGAAGATCCTCGACAAGTTCGTGACCGCGCCGCTGGACATCGACCTGGTCGAGATCGACCTGACCGCCGAGAACCGGCTGGTCACCAACGGCCAGGCGGTCAAGGACGCCATCGATGCGCTCAACCGCTTCGGCGTCGGCGTCAAGAACGCCGGCATGACCGTCAACCGGGCCCAGCTCGACGAGCTGCTGGCCAAGCATCCGGAGCTGGACCCGAGCACCCTGCACCCGCTGGCCACCAAGTCGCCCAACGGGGCGATCCGCAAGGGCATCGGCGGCAACATCACCCGCGAGGACATCCAGTTCCGCAACCTCCAGATGGAGCGGCCGGAGTGGATCGGCCGCGACATCGAGGTGGACACCATGGACGAAGGCGGCATCAAGGACAGCGCCAACGCCCTGTCCGACGCCACCGGCGTGGTCAAGCTGATGTTCGTGGGCGCCAGTGGCGACCCGGTGGAACTGCACCGCCGCGAGGTGAACAAGGGCGATCCCTGGCTGCTGGCCACCAACGACCTGGAGGCGGTCGAGGCCTGGGCCCACCGCTTCTTCCAGCGCGCCATCGACGAGCAGCGCGACATCTACCTGGGCCTCAAGGACACCGTGATCGCCGGCTATGACGGCGTGATGCGCGCAGCCATCGAGGCCATCTACCGGGATCACTACCAGGCGAAGGCCGAGTCGCTGGGCCTGGCCTACCACTACGAGCTGATCGACGCCCAGGCCGCGCGGATCGTGGCCAACCCGCCGGAGCGCGCCCTGTGGGGCGTGCCGGACAACAACACCGGCCGCAAGCTCTACAAGCTGGTGGAACAGCTCAAGCGCTACGGCATCCCCAGCCGCAAGGCCCAGGTGTCGATCTCGCGGATGAGCGCCGGCGGCGGCGACCAGTACGGCAGCTTCAACGCCCCCGCCGAGGAGGACGGCCTCCTCAAGGTGGTGGTCGACGGCGAGGAGAAGCATGCCCGTCGCGTCCGCAAGGGCGACCCCATCCTGCTGATGTCCAACGATCACGAGGCCATCAAGGACTGGGTGCTGCAGGTGTTCCGCGACGCCTCGCGCAAGGACAAGGAGGTCTACTTCGGTCTCAAGCGCGAGTACATGGAATACGACGAGGTGTTCAGCACCGTCATCACCGACGTGCGCCACGAGCTGGCCAAGGCGGATACCCCGCCGCCGTCGTTCATGATCATGCGACCCTCCAGCCAGCTGATCAAGATGATCACCGACCCGCCCCGCAACGCCCTCTACCCGGCGCAGAACCTGGACGGCGACATCTTCTCGGACATCTCCGCGGCCCTCGGCGGCAGCCTCGCCACCGCCAGCTCCATCATCGAGAGCAAGAACGGCACCATGCTGTTCGAGGCGCCCCACGGCACCGCCCACGACCTCTACCTGAAGTACCTGGAGAGCGACGGCAAGGAGGCTCACTTCAATTCCTCGGCGCTGATCTTCGCCGTGGCCAACGCCCTGGAGACCCTGGCGGAGCGCGAGGCCAACCCGGCGCTGGCCGACTACGCCACCCGCCTCAAGGCCGCCCTGATCGACACCGTCGGCGACGGCATCATCACCGGCGACCTCAAGGGCAAGACCAACGACCCGGCCGGGGAGACGGTGGTGGACATGCACGGCTTCCTCGACGCCGTGGAGGCACGCCTCTCGGCATGAGGCGGACTTGGCATGACGTCCCGGCACCCTCCGGGACACCGGGCCCGGCGCGGCGGGACCGATGACCGCCCTGGTCTATGTCGCCGCCGCCCTGGCGGAGATCGCCGGCTGCTTCAGCGTCTGGGCCTGGTGGCGGCTCGACAAGTCCGCGCTCTGGCTGGTCCCCGGCATGGCCAGCCTGGCGCTGTTCGCCTGGCTGCTCAGCCTGTCCTCGGCCGACTATGCCGGCCGGGCCTATGCGGCCTACGGCGGCGTCTACATCGTCGCCTCGCTGGGCTGGCTGTGGGCCGTGGAGCAGCGCCTGCCCGACCGCTGGGACCTGATCGGCGCCGGCCTCTGCCTGGCCGGGGCCGGGGTCATCCTGCTCGGCCCCCGCGGGGGTTAGCGAGCGCTTCCCTGCCTGTCCCGGCGCCCCGCTGGGGCGGTCTCCCCGATCCCACCGGCTTTTCCGGCCCCGCCTGACTTTCTTCGCCCCGTCGCCGAACGCCAGCGGTCGAGCCCCGAACCTCGATGGCGGGCACCGGGGCGGATCGCCATGTGCCTCTTGTACGCCTCGACGTCGACGGCCGTCGGCGATCTCGTCGCCCAGGCGTCAGGGATCGCCGGTCGAAGATCCCGTCCCTTCCCCCGAGAATGGACGCCCATGACCTGCTTCCCCGTTACGAAACATACGGTTGTTTCATGCTCATTCCCTACGCGTTCGCCGACATTGTATGCCGTTTCTTGCAAAGGGCTCCGAGACATGAAAGACTCAACCTGCTTAATTGATGCACCCGAAATGCTCTTGCCTGAGGTGCGCCTCGTCATGACCTCGCGCCCTGACCCGCGAATCCTCTTCTCGCCCGGCCCCTCCGGCACCTTCATCCTGTTGTGCCGATGCGGCAACAACGAGGTCAGCCGCGACCGCTCGACCTGGCAACGCTTCGTGCCCGACTTCGAGGCGCAGTCCTGTCTCTGCAGGGAATGCCGCAGCGACGTCCCGCTGACCTTCAACGACGATCCCCACCTCTACCTGCAGCAATCGCCCGGCAGCTCCTGAGGCGACAGGTGGCCCACCCCGCCAGTTATCTCGCAATCCCGACACTAGCCAGCCGATCTTCCTGAACTACCAATACATCCCAGACACAACTTCCATAAAGGGGCGTCGGTGATAGAATGCGCCTGCCCAATGGGAGCCTCACCCCGGGCTCGACCGCATCGCCTCCCTCGCCCCCTGGCCGGCGTCTCTCCCCGGCCGGCGATCTCATGGAGCGGCCGCCGCCGACCGACGGGCTCCCGACCGTACACCGCCTTCCACCATCCCGTGAGACGCACCATGTTCGCCACCCTCGACACCCTGAGCCGTCCGCTGCTGCGGCTTGGCCTGATTCCCCAGATCGCCCTCGGCATCGCCGCCGGCCTCCTGCTCGCGACCCTCTCCCCCGAGGACGCCCGGTCGGCCGCGCTGTTCGGCCAGGTGTTCATCTCCGCCCTGAAGGCGGTGGCCCCGGTGCTGGTCTTCGTGCTGGTGGCCGCCGCCATCGCCAACCACCGTCACGGCCAGCCCACCCATATCCGCGGGGTGCTGGTGCTCTACCTGGCGGGGACCCTGGTCGCCGCCCTGGTGGCCGTGGCGGCGAGCTTCGCCTTCCCCACCACCCTGACCCTCGAGGTCCCGGCGGCCGGCGGCACGCCGCCCGGAGGCATCCAGGAGATCCTGCGCAACCTGCTGATGAGTGCCGTCACCAACCCGGTGACGGCGCTGATGGAGGCCAACTTCATCGCCATCCTGGCCTGGGCGGTGGGGCTCGGGCTGACGCTGCGCCGTAGCGCCGAGACCACCCGTCGGGCGCTCAACGACCTCGCCGATGCCGTGTCGGGCATCGTCCGCCTGGTCATCCGCCTCGCGCCGCTGGGCATCTTCGGCCTGGTCGCCAACACCCTGGCGGAGAACGGCCTGGACGCCCTGGCCGAGTACGCCCGGCTGCTGGCGGTGATCCTCGGCTGCATGGTCTTCGTCGCCCTGGTGACCAACCCGCTGATCGTGTTCTGGAAGACTCGCCGCAACCCCTACCCGCTGGTCTTCACCTGCCTGCGCGGCAGCGCCATCACCGCCTTCTTCACCCGCAGCTCGGCGGCCAACATCCCGGTCAACCTGGAGCTCTGCCAACGCCTGCGGCTCCACGCCGACACCTACGCCGTCTCGATCCCGCTGGGCGCCACCATCAACATGTGCGGCGCCGCCATCACCATCACGGTGACCACCCTGGCCGCCGCCCATACCCTGGGCATCCAGGTCGACTTCGCCACCGCCCTGCTGCTGTGCATCGTCTCCGCCCTGGCGGCCTGCGGCGTCTCCGGCGTGGCCGGCGGCTCGCTGCTGCTGATCCCCATGGCCGCCAGCCTGTTCGGCATCTCCGCCGAGGTGGCCATGCAGGTGGTCGCCATCGGCTTCGTGATCAGCGTGCTGCAGGACGCCACCGAGACCGCGCTGAACTCTTCCACCGACGTGCTCTTCACCGCCGCGGCCTGCCACGCCGACGAGCGCAGCGACGAGGCCTGAGCCCCTCGCCCGGCCGCCGCGACGGCCGGGCTCCACTTCCCCTCCGCCTCATTCTGCTTCCCTCTTCCCCCTTCCCGCTCGCTTCATCCTTGACAGATCCCCGTTCGTTTCATAGAACGTTCTGTATATCGAACGAAGCGGAGCATCCCCCATGGACCGCCTGTCCCTCGGCACCCTGGGCCACCACCTGCAGCGCCTGCGGCAGGAGAAGGGCCTGTCGCTCTCCCAGCTGGCCGCCGCCGCCGGCCTGGCCAAGTCGAACCTGTCGCGCCTCGAGCAGGGCGTCGGCAACCCCACCCTGGACACCATCTGGCGGCTGGCCGTGCAGCTGGACGTGCCCTTCGGCACCCTGGTGGCGCCGATCAACGTGCCCCTGGGGGAGGAAGGCGTGCAGGTGCGGCTGCTCGACCAGGGCCAGGACCGGCCCCGGGTGGATGCCTACTGGATGCGCTGCGCGCCCCACACCCTGCGCCATGCCGAGGCCCACACCCCGGGCGCCCGGGAGACGCTCACCGTCATCGCCGGCAGCCTGGAAGCCGGCCCCGAAGGCGCCACCACGCCGCTCGCCGCCGGCGACAGCGTCACCTTCGCGGCCGACCGGCCCCACCTGTATCGCACCGGGGAGACCTGGGCGACGCTGCTGCTCAGCGTCATCTACGCCGAGGGAGGCGAGACCCCATGAGCCTGCAAGCCACCTCCTCGCCGCCCCGGCCCTGGCTGACCGGCCTGCGCGAGGCCATCCCGCTGCTGGGCGGCTACGTGCCGGTGGCGATCTCCTTCGGACTGATCGCCGTCCAGGCGGGGTTCAGCGCCTGGGAGGCGGTCGTCATCTCCACCCTGGTCTATGCCGGCGCCTCGCAGTTCCTGTTCGTCGGCATGGTCGCCGGCGGCGCGCCCCTGTGGCTGGTGGTCGCCATGACGCTGCTGATCAACCTTCGCCATGTGGTCTATGCGCCCAACCTGGCGCCCTGGGTGACCACGAGCCGCTGGTGGCCCTGGCTGATGCACGGCCTGACCGACCAGGTCTTCGCCCTGGCCCACCACCGCCTGCCCCAGCTTCCCGAGGCCCAGCGGCTCGGCTGGTTCACCGGGGCGGCGCTGCTGGCCTGGGCCAGCTGGATCGGCGGCACCGCGCTGGGCGCGGTGGCCGGCGACTGGCTGATCGGCGGCTGGCCGCTGCTCGGCGAGGTGATGCCCTTCGCCCTGCCGGCGCTGTTCCTGGTGCTGGTGGTGCCGCGCTTCACCTCGCGGCGCTGGAGCCTGGCGCTGGGCACCAGCATCGGCCTGGCCATGCTCTGCACCCTGGCCGGCCTGACCAACCTCGGCATCCCCCTGGCCGCCGCCTGCGGGGCCCTGTGCTTCTACCTGGTGAAGGTCGACCCGCGAACCTCGGGAGGCGGCCATGAATGACGCGCTCTGGCTGGCCGTGCTGGCCTCGGCCCTCGGCACCCTGCTGATGCGGCTGGTCCCGCTGCTGTGGATGCGGCGCCGCCTCAGGAAGACCGCCGGCCGGGACGGCGTGGAGGCCATGCCCCAGTGGCTCGGCATCCTCGGGCCGCTGATGGTCGCCGCGGTGCTCGGCGTCTCCCTGGTGCCGCGCGAGCCCGACGCCCTCGCCTGGGTCGCCACGGCCATCGGCGTGATCGCCACCCTGCTGGTGTGGCGCCGCACCCGCTCGCTGGGCTGGCCGGTGGCCGCCGGGGTCGCCGCCTATGGCCTGGTCGTGGTGCTGGGCGGCCTCGGCTAGGCCGGACGCGCCGGCGCCGGGGAGCCGGGCCCTGGCGACAGGCTCCGGCTGGCCGACGTGGAAAGGCCCGCCTTGACCGCCGCACGAGGGGGCGGCACTCTGGCGACAAGCAGGATCGCCTCACGCGACACCAACAGGGATGGTTGCATGTCCGACGTCACAGGATCCTCCTCGACGCCCCGGGGCGCCCCCCACCCGCCCTCGCCGAACGCCCCTTCCCCCGACGACCGGTTGGGCCCCCTGCTGCAGCGCGTGGCCGGCCGGGATCGCCAGGCCTTCGTGGAGCTGTACGAGGCCACCTCTGGGAAACTCTATGGCACGGTGCTGCGTATCCTGAAGGACAGGGCACGCACGGACGATGTCATGCAGGAAGTCTATGTCGCGATCTGGCGCAAGGCGGCGCAGTTCGACGTCGGGCGGGCCTCGCCCATGACCTGGCTGGTGACCATCGCCCGCCACCGCGCCATCGACGACCTCCGCCGGCGGCCCGCGGCTCCCCAGGAGACGGAGGAGGCCCTCGAGCACGCCGCCTCCGGCGAGCCCGGGGCCCGCGAGCGCCTCGAGCGCGACCAGGAGGCCCGGCGCCTGCATGCCTGCCTGGATGAGCTGGAGGCCATCCGCCGGGACATGGTGCGCCTGGCCTATCTCGAGGGGTGGTCCCGGGCCGAGCTGGCGGCGCATTTCGAGCAGCCGGTGAATACCGTCAAGACCTGGCTCCATCGGGCCCTCAAGCAACTCAAGGGATGTCTGGCCTCATGACCGAGCGTGACGATACCGACATGCTGGCCGCCGAGTACGTGCTGGGCACCCTGGAGGCCGACGAGCGGGCGGCGGTGGAACGCCGCCGGCAGGACGACCCCGAGCTGGACGCGCGGATCCTCGCCTGGGAGGCGCGTCTCGCCCCGCTCGGCGACGAGATCGAGGCCGTGACCCCGGGGCCGGACCTGCTGGCGAGGATCGAGCGGCGCATCGAGGCGCTCGAGTCGGAGGCGCCGACGCCCCCGGAACGGCCCCGCACCGCCCAGCTGGCCGCCCTCCACAGGCGCCTGCGGTTCTGGCGCTGGAGCACCGGGCTGGCCTCCGCCGCGGCCCTGGCGCTGGCCGTGGTGCTGGTCGCCCCCCTCGGCCAGGAGCCGAGCCGGCCGCCCTTCGTCGCCGTATTCCAGCAGAACGACCAGCAGCCGGCGTTCATGCTGTCCGTGGACCTGGCCAGTCGGCAGCTGCACGTCCGGCCGGTGACGGCGGAACCCCTGCCGGACAAGTCCTACCAGCTGTGGATCAAGGAGGCCTCGCTCGGGCCCTCCCCGCGATCGGTGGGGGTGCTCGACGACGACCTGACCCTGGATGCCGCCTCCTTGCAGGACTACGACCCCGAGCTGCTCAAGCGGGCCACCTTCGGCATCAGCATCGAGCCGCCGGGCGGATCTCCCACCGGCCAGCCGACGGGCCCCGCGATCCACGGCTATCTCTACCCCACCGTCCGGGAGGGGACGTCGCAACGCCTGTGAGGTTTTTCATGCCGAGCTGAAACCGTCCGGCGCCTTCTTGCGTATCCAGCAGCACGCCCATCGCCAACCACTTCCACCGATGGGGCGTGCTCGACACTCAAGGAGAGACCGATGATGACCAAGCTCATGGCAAGCGCATTCGTAACCGCCTCCCTGCTCGCCGGCGCCTCCCTGGCCCAGGCCGACATGCACGGCGACATGCACCCGGAGGTCTGGGCCGACGACCAGTCCGTCGCCGATGGCACCGTGTCCGCCGAGAAGGTCACGGCGAGCCGCAACGGCTGGCTGGTGGTGCACCGCACCGACGAGAGCATGGCCCCCGGCCCCGTGGTCGGGCATGCCCCGCTCAAGGAAGGCGAGAACCGCGACGTGACCGCCATCCTGACCGAGGACGTCAGCGCCGGCGACCACCTGATGCTGATGGTCCACAGCGAGGAAGGCGGCATGGAGACGGGCGTCTTCGAGTACACCCTCGGCGCCTCGAAGGACGGCCCGGTCAAGCGAGACGGCAACCTGGTGATGACCACCATCACCGCGCAGTGACGCCAGACGCGGGGCCGCAACCCGGCCCCGCCCCAGCGCTGCCCGAACCGCCACGGCTCGCCCGGTAACGCCCTCCCCGTCGACAGCGACGGTGCGCCCCCTGCGCCGCCCCCTACAGATTTTCCCTGACCTGCCGATAGAAAGCTGACCAATCAGTCAACAAAAGAGCAGGCGCCCCGAGAGGGCGCGAGCCAGGGGAAAACCATGAAGCATCTCACCATCGCCCGAAAGCTGATGCTCGGCATCAGCCTCTGCATGATCCTGATCGTCGGCGGCAGCGCGGCCATCCAGTATCGGCTATTCAGTGAGCTGATCACCGACCGGGTCACCCACGCCGAATTGCCGGCCACGCTCGAGAGCATTCGCAACGACATCGAGACCACCCTGAGCGGGCCGATCACCACGGCCCGGGAGCTGGCGAACAACGGCTACCTGCACGACTGGCTGCGCCAGGGGGAATCGCGGGCGCAGACCGAACGCGCCGTGACCTACCTCGACCGGCTGCAGCGGCGCACCGGGGCCAACACCGTCTTCTTCGTCTCGGCCCTCAGCGGCGACTACTACACGTCGCAGGGGCGCCAGCGGACGCTGGACCCTGACGCCGACACCTGGTTCTACGACGTGGTCGACGATGCCGATGGTCCCGACTATCGCCTGGACATCGATTCCGAGGGCGGAGAGCTGAAGGTCTTCATCAACCACGTGGTCGAGATCGACGGCGAACGCGTGGGCGTCGCCGGCGTCGGCTATGCCCTGGACACCATGGTCGACACCATCGGCGACTACCGGCTCGGCGAGACGGGCGCGGTCTTCCTGGCCAGCCGGGACGGCCGTATCAGCGTGCACCCCGACGGCGCGGCCATGGCCGGCCGGCCGATCGAGGAACTGCCCGGCTGGGAGACCCGGGCCGGCGAGCTGCTGGCCGGGGACGGCTATCGCTACACCACCCTCACCGACCCGGACGGCGCCGAGCAGCTGGTCGCCGCCATCGACGTGCCCGGCACCGACTGGATCGCCTTCGCCCGGATCCCCCGCGGCGAGTTGTTCGCCGACCTCAACCAGGCGGTGCTGTGGGTCATGCTGATCGTGGCGCTGATCCTGCTGGCGAGCCTCGCGGTCCTGGCGTGGCTGCTGCGCGCCCTCTTCCGCCCCATCCGCGGCACCGCGGAGGCCATGCGCGAGATCGCCGAGGGCGACGGCGACCTGACCCTGCGGCTGCCCGTGCGCGGCAAGGACGAGGCCAGCGAGCTCGCCATCCAGTTCAACGCCTTCGCGGACAAGATGCACGACGTGCTCGCCCAGGTGAGGCGCAGCAGCGACGCCGTTCGCCACGCCGCCCAGGAGATCGCCAGCGGCGGCCAGGACATGTCGCGACGCACCGACCAGGCGGCCTCCAGCCTGCAGCAGACCTCGGCCTCGATGGAACAGATCACCGGCACCGTGGAGAACACCTCGGCGTCGTCGCTCGAGGCGAACCGCCTCTCGCAGTCCGCCGCCGAGCTGGCCCAAGGCACCGGCGACACCGTCGGCGAGGTGGTCACGACCATGGGCGAGATCCAGCACGCCTCCGCGCGGATCGGCGACATCATCAAGGTCATGGACGACATCGCCTTCCAGACCAATCTGCTGGCGCTCAACGCCTCGGTGGAAGCGGCCCGCGCCGGCGAGAGCGGCAAGGGCTTCGCCGTGGTGGCTGGCGAGGTGCGCCAGCTCGCCACGCGCAGCGCCGAGGCCTCGCGGGACATTCGCGGCCTGATCGAGGCCTCCGGCGAGAAGGTCCAGGGCGGCACCCGGCTGGTCCGCGACGCCGGCGGCGCCATGCACGAGCTCGTCGAGGTGGTGAACCGCGTCGCGGCCATGCTCGGCGAAATCAGCCACGCCACCACCGAGCAGAGCGACGGCATCGGCCAGGTCAACGTCGCCGTGGCCGAGCTCGACCGCATGACCCAGCACAACGCCGCCCTGGCGGAAGAATCCACCTCCGCCGCCGAGCAGCTGCGCGAGCAGGCCGACCGCCTGGCGGAGCTGGTCGGCAGCTTCAAGCTCAAGGACGCAGGGCAGGAATACGCGCTCAACGACGCACGAGAGGAAAGCGAACGCCCCCTGGCACTGGCGTAGATCGGCCTCGGCGAAACGAAATGGGGCCGACCGCCACAGTGGTCGGCCCCATTATCCGATGCGGTTCGGAGGACAGGCTGCCGCAACGGCGAGTCAGAGTGTCCTGGTGGGCCCAGCAGGACTCGAACCTGCGACCAAGGGATTATGAGATACCTCTAATACATTCCAGTATCTCCCAATGCCTGACAAATCAGTCCATTACAGAGACAAAACATGGCAGAGCACGCCCGTCAAGTGTCTATTGCATGGACGCCCTATGGACACTATGCCTTCAACACAGTGAATTACAAAAGAAGAGACTCAAAATAGCTCAACCTGCCTACTCTTTATATATTTCACACTTGAGCTGACGGTTTTTTTCAGATCCGGCTAAGCTAATCATAGCTTTCTCAACCTTCTTTTCCCTACTTTCCTTTTCTCCCCCCGATAACTCTTCTCACTATTCCCACCCTTCGACTTACCCTCTTTTATTTTATAGACCTCATGATCAAGAGTTATGTCATACAAAGAGGTTATCAACCCAAAACATCCGACAGTAAAACCAAACTTATTGACTAAAGCCATTAAATTAAAAAAGGTTTCTCCAGCAAAAAAATAAACCCACCCTAAAAAATAATCCTGGGGATCCTCCATTGGGTCAAACCTATAATCAATATACAGATAAAAAGCACAAATATACAACAGGCTAAAACCACTCACCAACGATCTTAAATTTTTCGCCCCCTTAGTAAAAACAGTTGTAGCCATAACCACAGTCAAAGGAACCAACATGTTTTTTTCAAAAATATCATTAACAAGCTGGCCAACACTATTTGAAACCAAGCTAGACAAGGCTATGAGCTCCAAAATTAACAAAATGACCAGAACAAAAATCAAGGACAAGAAGCAAAACTTTGAAAACATTCTTGAAAAACTTTTTAATAAGTTAATAAAACCCACCATCCTTGGCACCTCCAAACAATGCAGAAAGGATTTTGAAGGCGAGAGGAAGCATGCCGACACCTGCCTTCACCTAGAAAAATCAGAATCTTGAAAGCGCCAAACCTACCAATGCCCGCCTACATAGGGCATCTCGGTTGACGCTTTGTTGACACGCTCACTCTAGACCTTTCTAAAACTTAGGTCAGCACAGACCAACCTGCCACTTTTGTCGTCAACTAAAATTCAGGGCCACAAAAATCCCTGCTGAGATATTGAATGCCAAGGACACAAGAGCAGAAAAAACAAACTTAGAAAACACCTTTTTGTTAGACCTCCTAATTACATCAAGCCTATTTCGATCACCACTCGTTAGCTGAAAAACAGAATAAGCACCATGCTCCTTAATAGAAGAAAACGCTCTTCTAGCTAGCAAGTTTGAAATCTTTACGATAACTGTAAAAGCCATCAAACTAAAAACCAACCAGGTCATAACCTCAATGGAAGTCCCTATAGTTAGCGAAGCAGAATAGTCCTTATCATCAAACATGGACTTCAGGTACGCAACCGAAGCAAAAGGAAAAATAACAGGCGTAGAGTAGTCGACAAGCATTGCAATCTTTCTTTTATGCCTATCCAATAAGTCATGAAATCCAGATCTTGACTCAGGCACTGGCAATGCCGCATTCCATTTGTCAACGACTGCCATTAGCTCTTCACTAACAACACTATTTATGAAGTCAACCCTGCAAAAAACAGGCGCAAACTTAACTTCGGCCTCATCACTTTCCTCAGGATTCTTTGAAAACATAGCCTGAAGAACTTCTAATGGCTTGGCACTCGCACAAAGCTTAACTGTTAATGTATGCTGCTGAGGGAGTTCATAACCCTGGACATTAAGCAAAAACTGCCACTTGAGCCTTACTTCTTTAGTGACCTTTGAGCGACTCCAATTATATGACTCAAACTCAGCCCAGCCGCCAAACTCTGTTGTTGTCTTATCGTCAAAAACTAGTGCCGCTGATGCCACTAAGGACTCTTGATGATGAGCTCTCAGCTTCTCCTGAACCCTTTCATTTAATTCATAAATATCTTCAGGGCGAATACAGACTGGCCTAGTAAACATCTGATGATTACTATCAGGCTTCCCAACCATCAAATGGAACATTGACCTGACGGTATCTTTATCCGCTTTTGCTACAAGCCCTTTACCCTGTTCATCACCAACAATATTCATCATGCCTCCCTGCGCCCATTAAACAGTTCAAATCACTTAGAATCTCGAGAGATTACCCGAGGCTTTATACATTGATCCTTATAACACTACAACGTGCTTTTTATTGATGTTGAAACAACCTCCTCCGCCCGCTTGTGCCCATCCTTCAATTCATTACCATCATCCATCACAACAAACCAGTGGCAGACAACACTTTCCGCGTTGCCTCATAAGGTACAAAAAGAAGATCTGCATTAAGATGCAAGATGACCAAAACCGTCCAGAACGCTACCAAGCCTCCCGCCAAAAAAGCGAAAAGAAACTTCCATTGTTGACGGGCCACATCAGGACGAACGTGCCAGTCATTCGGAGGCTTGCCGGATATTTGGCTGTCTTTTCTTCTGAATTCCTTGGGGCGATAGTGAGTATCTTTTTTACTGAACTTGTTTTCTCGACGCTTACGGTCTTCCCAGTAGTAGTCCCGATCCTCCATCCCCATCACGATTCCCTCCACACTTCCCTGCGTTGCTCAAGGCCGACCTCCTATCCTTGGAGCCTGCCGCCCTGGTACCACCTTGCCGCTGCCTTCCTGGCTAGTCGGTATCCGTCCCTGTCTGCTTGAGCGTCTTCCGCGCCTTCTCAATCTCCGGGCTGATCTGCCCAGCATCCTCAATCACCTGATCGTTCATCAGCCACATCGTGTACTGCGGGAACGTGTTCGTTACCTGCATAAGCACCTTGCCAGATGGGGAGTTTTTCCCCTGCTCCAGCCGAATGAGGGTGTTCTTCGGGATACCCGTCAAGTCGCTGAACTCCTGGCGCCCCATGCCCTCGGCCTCTCGCAGGGCACGGATTTTTTCGCCAATCACGCTTGACGCCTCACCATCCATGACTATACTCACCCATGACTACTGTGATCATTCGTGATTACCCTACAGATTACCTGTACACCAGACCACTTGAAGCCTAACACAGGCAACCAAAGGCAGGTGACGACATGGAAGACACACAAGCGCCCCAGGTCCCGGCAAACGTGCCCCTGATGACCATCGAGCGTTTCGCCGAGCTCTCCGGCCTCGAACAAGGGGTGGTCTACGGCCACATCCGTAACGGTCACCTGCCCGCCGTGAAGGTCGGCAAATACCGCATGATCAACATTGCCCTGCTGCAACGGCAGTGCCTCCAGCAGGAGGACTGGGCATGATCACCTTCCGCACCGTCACCGACTCCCTGGGCACCGTCACCTTCTTCCAGGTCGAGGGCCGCGAAGCCGGCTACATCGACCAGAACCGCCATACCGGCACCTGGACCGTCTTCTTCGCCGACATGGCCGACGCCCCCGCTGGCGTCTTCCTGGAGCGCTCCACCGCCCCCGGCAGCCAGGGCGTGTTCGCCCCCGGCCTCACCTCTCGCGTAGCCGCCCTGGTCATTGTCCGCCGAGCCTATGCCGCCACACGCAAGGCTGTGCCGGTTCGCGCATCAGCCTCTCGTCCGGCCACTGGCCTGTGCTTTTTCGCGCATCACCTCACGCCCGTTTCCTCCCGTAGCGTCCCCGCGCCTTTGGCCCGCGACGTCGCCCCGCCGCTCCTGCCCTGTCCCGCGCCTGGGGCGACCGAGCGGGCCGCTTTTTTCGACGCTGCCTCGATCCCTGCCTCACCGGGGTTATGCCCTGGTGGGAACACACCGTCCCAGCGCCCCTCCCCGGCTGCGAACCGACACGAATCTCCGATTCGTGAGGGTCGTAGCCCGACAACCGAAGGGCGTCAGTGCCTGATCCACCCCCACCCGAGGAACACCCCATGACCACTGCCACCGGCAAGAAACAGTCGATCCGCGTGTTCCTGGACGCCGCCGACTACGGCCGCTACCTCGTCCAGGCCGGCACGCACCAGGTCACCCCCTCCGCCCTGGGCGAGCTGCTCATCCAGGACGGCCTCGACCGTCTCGAACGCGGCGACCTCCACGCCCTGGGCCTGGGCACCGACCGGCCCGCCTCCCAAGGCTCGGGAGCCTGCTGATGTTGTCCCCTGCCCGTCACCCGTCGCCCATCGGTCGCACGGCTCCCCGAGTCGGCGTCCTGGGCCCCGTCAAGGGCGAGGGGGCGAGCGCAGCGAGCGCCCTTGACGGGGGCCACGGCGGCGACTGCCGTGCGGCTCGACCGAGGGGCAGGGTGGCGCGGCAGGGGGACCCCTGCCCGGAGCCCCGAGCCTTGAGGGAGCGGGCCTGCCGCTGCCTCCACGGCCGGGACCTGGGCAAGGCGGCGCTCCTCTACCGCCTTGCCGAGTACCACAGCCGGGAGATCGAGGGCGACTCTCCCTTCACCACCGAGCTAGCGGCTCTCGCTGAGCATTGCGAACAGCTCATCAGCCACGCAGCCACGACAGGAAGGACCACACCATGATCAACACCATCCAAGCCCGCGTCATCGGCGCCATGCGCTACTCCATGGACAACGGCGTCAAGGGCGCCAAGCTCACCGTCATGAACGAGGCCGACGCCAGCAACGAGAACCGCGTCGGCTACGAGGTCGCCACCATCTCGGCCCCCTACGAGATCCTCGACCAGATCCGCCCCTACGCCGCGCACATGCCGTGCAACCTCGAGATCGACGCCGAGATGAGGACCACCGGCGGCAAGATCACCATGCACGCCATCGCCGTGCGCAAGCCCTCCACCGCTCAGGCCACCGCCCCCGCGTCTGAGCCCAAGCAGGCCGCCAAGTCATGAAGGTGCAGGTCTGCCGCGACTTCGACCCCGACCTGGGCTCCTGCCGTGAGCCCCTGGAATGGGTCGACGCCGCCGAACTCGTCGAGGCTGGCACCCAGCCTTGGCTGAGTGTCGAGGACGCCATCACGGTCGCCCTCGCCATCGGCATGGTCTGGGCCGCCGCCTGGGCCATCCGTGCCATCGCCCAGCAACTCCACTCCTACATGAGGTAATGCCATGAAAACTGTCTTCGCCAAGAAAGCCCGTCGTGTCGCCCTGGTCCCCCTGGCCCTGGTGTCCGGCTCCGCCCTGGCCACCGAAACCGGCGGCTCCAGCATCGACACCACCGGCCTCGTCTCCACCATCGAAGGCGCCATGACCCCGGTGGGCGCCGTCGGCCTGGCCGTGCTCGGCGTGCTCGCCGGCATCCTGGTCTTCAAGCTTATCCGCCGCGTGATGTGACCCGCGCCCCACGCACCGCCCCACCCCGGGCCCCTACGGGGGCCCTTTTCGATTCACCGACAGGACCCGAGGCCATGACCCATGCTCGAACTCTCCCCCGGTATGTTGGTATTGCTGGCCTTGTTGCCGGCCTTCTGGCTCCTGTTCCATCACTAGCCATCGAGGGGCAGGCGGTCGTCAACTCCGTCCAGTCCACCGGCAGTAACGCCACCCACGTCCAGACCTCGGTGCGTGCCAGTTACCGCCTGGCCGCCAACGACCCGCGCATCTACAAACAACTCTCGACCAGCATCCCCAAGGCCTCGCTGCGCCGTGCCGCCCTCTCGGCGCTCGCCCGGGGCGTCATGCATCCCGGTCTTCAACTGGCCATCGTCGCGGCGGGCTTCGCCCTGTCCCAGAACAACGAGATCCTGGCCCCCGACCCCGAGGTCGCCGACCTGGAACAGATTTTCGAGACCTACGCCGACAACATCGCGCAATACGGCGCCGACGGTGCCAACGGCAACATCCGCTTCTCCGGCGGCTACACCATGTGCACCGGGGTTCACCCCAGCATCTTCAACCACATCGCCTGCTACAAAGAAGCGGACGCCATCTACAACAAGAACCTGCCCTTTCAGGGCATCGTTGAGAACAGCGGCTCCATCTACGCGCGTTACGGCACTTCCAACGTCCTGATGGGCTTCACCTCCGCCGCCGTCGACACCGACCCGTATTACGATCCCGACGGCGCCATGGTGCCCGCCACCGAGGAAGACCTGGAAACCCTCGACGAACACCTCCCGGCCACCATCGTCGACGACATCTGGACCGAGGGCGAACCGGTCCCCGAGTGGGAAAACGAGATCAGCATCATCGGCGAGCCCGCCACCTCGGTCGTGCCCACCAAGCAACAGGCCATCGCCCCGGCGGTCGCCCGCCAGGTCGGCCAGTGGGCCGCCAACACCGAGGCCCAGCTCAAGGGCGAGCCGGCCCCGAACCCCGACGCCGAAACCGGCGGTAACACCGCCCCCGATGAAATGCTCGACCAGTGGCAGGAGAAACCGCCCGCGTCCGCCTATCCCACCCTGCCCACGCCCGAGTGGAACGTGAACGTCATCGACGACCTGCCCGACTACGACGCCGGGCTCGGCGTGGGCATGTGTCCCGAACCCAACGTCATCGAGATCCCGCTCTACGGCACCATCAGCCTCGACTGGCAGCCCGCCTGCGAGCTGGCCGGCAACATTCGTGGCGCCGTCATCGGGCTCTGCTTCATCTCCGCGCTGTTCATCGTCCTGGGCCAGTCACGGCCCTCCACCGCCTGAGGAGGTCCCCATGCCCGCCGTGCTCATCACCATCCTGTCCTTCATCGCCAAGTACCTCGTCGTGCTCGCCATCGTGAAGGTGGCGAGCCTGGTGGTCTTCACCACCATCGGCGCCGTCCTGATCGACCAGATCCTCGACACCGCCATGGACTACCTGGGCGACTCGGGACAGTACCTGTGGTTCGTCCAACTCGCCGGCTTCGACGTCGGCCTCTCCGCCATCGGCTCCGCCTTCATCCTGCGCGGCATGTTCAAGAACTGGAGCCTCGGCCCGTCCGCGCTCATCACCGGAGGGTCCTGACCATGGCGATTCATCTCATCTCGGGAGTTCCTGGGGCCGGCAAGACCCTGCGCGCCGTCTACACCATGATCAACTGGCTGCGCACCGAGGAAGGCACCGACCGGCCCTTCTTCGGCAACGTCCGCGACCTGCGCAACCAGGCCCCCATCCCCGACGAGTGGATGGACGTCCCCGACGGCTCGCTGATCCTCATCGACGAGGTGCAGCAACGCTGGCGGCGCTACCGCAACACCGGCGAACCGCCGCCCGAGATCGCCGCCCTGGAGACCCACCGCCACCGGGGCGTGGACTTCATCCTGACCTGCCAGAACCCCTCCCAGCTCACCAGCGACGTCCGCGCCCTGGTCGACACCCACGAGCACCTGATGCGCAAGGGCAAGCTCAACGGGGCCATCGTCTGGCGCTGGGAAGGCGTCTGCCACACCAACCCCGCCGCCCATTCCAAGGACGCCGACTGCGAATCCTCGATCTGGAAGTACCCGAAATGGGTCTTCGAGCAGTACACCTCGGCCTCGATGCACACCGGCAAGAAGCGCCTGCCGCGCATCCTGGTCATGGCGCCCCTGGTGCTGGTCGGCGCCATCGGCGCGGTGATCCTGGCCATCACCCAGGTCACCGGCTATGTGGGTCCCGAGGCCACCGCTCAGGCCCCCCGCCAGGCCGCCGCCACCGCCAACCGCACCAGAGAATCCGAGCCGGACACCGTGACTGCCTACGCCGGCACGCTGCGCGGCGACGACGACACCAGTTGCCGCCTCTATGACCAGCAGGGCATGCCCATCGTCACCTCGCTCCCCCAGTGCCTGAACGCCCTGGAGCGGGGGCTGCCTTTCGAGGTGGAGGTACTCGACCTATGACCACGACCGCGCTTCCCGTCCCCCAGGCGCCTGCCCGCTCCCTGCCGACCTGGCTGCCCCTGGTCCAGGGCCTGGCCATCGCCTCCATGGCCGTCGATCACGCCAGCCTCTGGCTAGTGAGTGGTGACATACCCGAGATCCTGCGCCACACCCTGGGTCGGCTCGCCCTGCCGATGTTCTGCTTCATGGTGGCGTGGCACGCGCTGCACTCGACCCACGCCCGACGCTACGCCGACCGGATCCTCGGCATCGCCATCCTCGCGCAATGGCCGTTCATGGCGATGCACGGCCAGCCGCTCGGCAACATCTGCTTCACGCTCGCCGCCGGGGCCTACCTCGCCGCCTATCACCGGCACCGGGATCCCGTCGCCCTGGTGGCCGGCGTGCTCCTGGCCGGCTTCACCTGGCTCAACGAATACGGCCCGCTGGCGTTCTTCCTGGTGCTCGCCTTCATGGCCGCGATCCGCTGGCCGCTCGCCTGGCTGGTCCCGCTCCTGACCTGGCCGGTGCTCCAGTACGGCCCGAGCCTGTCCGCCGTGTCGGCCTTCCTGGGCGTGCTCCTGTTGCTCGCCCTGGTGACCACTCACTTACCCCCGATGCGTCTGCCCCGGCCGCTCACGCGCTGGTTCTACCCGCTGCACCTATGGGGAATCTATATCGCTCGGGGGCTGACATGACGGCCCCTCGAGCGGCGGCGCGGGAGAGGACGCTGGCGCCCGCATCCCCGCGCCGCGCGAGCGGGCCCGGCGAGACCCTCCCTGTAACACGTCTCGCAGAATGACACCGAAGCGTGTCGAAACCTGCCACTACTGACCAATAGGTGATTTTCGAAATGAAGCGTTGGGATCGCTATTCCAGGGAATCGCTGGAGACGGGGGAACGGGACCCGCTCGGCAACCTGTTCATCAGTGCCAGGGGCCAGGTGAACATGGACCAGGTGAAGCTCCTGCACGCGGGCGTGGATACCGTCCGCCAGCTCTACCGGGGCCTCCCCTACCTGCCACAGTTCGACAAGATCATCGGCGTCTACCAGGAGGGTCGTGGGGCCACCATCGACCTGTTCGGCCATACCTGGGCCGTGGGGGCCGGCGCTGCCGGCTCCGGCTTCCGCTACCGCCTCCAGAACAATGACCTGGGCGTCATCGTGTTCTTCCAGGCCCGGCACGTGAAGACCGAGAACGTCGGCACCCACGTCAAGATCGAGCTCTCGCCCCACTACCTGCACGAGCGCAGCCCCGAGGACTGCCAGAAGCTCATGGACATGATCGCCTGCTGCCTCCTCGAGCACGTGGAGCATGCCGGCTGTGCCGTCCATCTCGCCCTGGACGTCCAGGGCTGGGAGCCGCCCAAGGACTTCATGGATCGCTTCGTCACCCGCTCGAAGAAGGTCATGAAGATCGACGGCATCGACTCCCTGAGCTTCGACCATGGCAACATCGCCACCACCTACGGACGCGCCGAAACGCTCATGTTCGGCACCGCCGGGGCTCTGCAGTGCGCGATCTACAACAAGACCAAGGAAGCCCACCACCGCGACAAACTGCACTTCTGGCAGGGCGTATGGGGCAACGCCACGAACGACGACCTGGCCCAGGTCTATGACCCCGAGCGCGATGTCTGGCGCATCGAGATGCGCTTTCATCAATCGGTGCTCGCCGAGTTCGCCCGCGGGATCCCGTGCAACGTCGACACCGGCGAGGTCCTGGACGACGCCCACGGCTTCCAGCGCTTCACCGACACCGTGCCTCACCTCACCGGGATCTGGCGCAGCGCCATGCAGAGCTATCGCCTCAACGCCACCCGCACCCTGATCGATCCCTTCTGGCAGTGCTTCCAGGACGATCCCCGGTTCTTCGCCCACGCCCCGGCCTTCATGTACAAGCGGGCCCGCAAGGAGCCTGGCCTGGGCAACGAGAAAAACGTCTGCCTGGCCTTCGGCAACCTCATCTCGATCTACGCCCGCCAGGGCTTCGGCACCCACCAGGCCATCGACTTCCTCAAGGCATCCGGCATGTGGGAGGACCTGGAGCACTACTACCGGCGCCGGGGGATCAATAGCAGCGCCTTCCGTCAGCTGGTCGAGCAGAAGCTGGTGGAGCGACGATTGCTAGGGAAGGCTGCATGATCAGGAAGGTAAAGACCGGCTGGCAGGTCGACATTCGCCCCGACGGCACCTTCGGGCGGCGTATCCGCAAGACCTTCAAGACCCAGGCCGAGGCCAAGCGCTTCGAGGCTGTCACTCGCGCCAAGGCCGCCGCCGGAGAGGACTACAACCCCAGGAAGCGTGATCGCCGTCGCCTCCTGGACCTGGTGCAATTCTGGTACGACGCCCACGGCTCCACCCTGCGGGATGGCCGCTCCCGCTTGGGCAAGCTTCGCCAGCTGGTGGGCATCATGGGCAACCCGGTGGCTGCCACCATCCGGCCCGCCGACGTCGCCCGATTCCGCCAGGAACGCCTCGATGCCGGCCTCTCACCCAACACCGTGAACCATGACATGGCCCACCTGCGGGCCGTGTTCAATCTGGCCATTCGCATGAAGGAGTGGCACGGCGAAAACCCCTTCGCCGCCTTCAAGGCCATCAGGATCCCGGAGCGGGAACCGTCGTTCCTCTCCCAGGAGCAGATCGACACGCTGTTTCGGGAAATGCGCCAATCCAGGAACAAGCACCTCGTCCTGATCGCTTCCATCTGCCTGACCACCGGCGCCCGTTGGAGCGAGGCCCAATCGCTACGCAGCGAGAACGTCAGGGAGGGGCGTATCACTTTCGTGAACACCAAGAATGGCCGGACCAGGACGGTCCCTATCGACCAGGATCTCTACCAGCGCCTCAAGGACCATGGCCCCGAGGTCGGCCGCCTGTTTCCCAAGGACGCTTACCTGGCCTTCACCCGTGCCCTGGATCGCAGCGGCATCGAGCTACCCAGGGGCCAGCGCACCCACGTCCTGCGGCACACCTTCGCCAGCCACTTCATGATGAACGGCGGGAACCTGCTCACCCTGCAAAAGATCCTGGGCCACCAGTCCATTCAGATGACCATGCGCTATGCTCACCTGTCGCCGGATCACCTTAGCGAAGCCATAAAATATGGACCCAAAACCACGTTTGGCCATCATGCCAGTTTTCAAGATGGGTAAGTTCCCCCATGACGCGGGAGACTTTCCTCTGCTCAATAATGCAAAGCACACAGAGGCTAAAAGCTCAAGAAAACCGGAGAGACATTCAAGTAGAGAGTTCTCCCTGGCTCCTGACCTGGGAAACTTTCAAATAGGGGCGACCCAAGAGGTGAATAAGATCAGACTCTGCGATGGGGCGTGAGATAATATAACCTTGAGCGGTATCACAACCCAATGCAGCCAGAGCCCTTAGCGTATCCATATCCTCTACGCCCTCCGCTGTCACCTTCAAATTGAGAGTATGCGCAAGCTCGATTGTTGAGGCCACGATGGCGTGATTCTGCCTATTGCTGACCATATCCTTGATAAAGCTCCTGTCGAGCTTAACTTCGTCAATAGGCAATTTGCTAAGATACGACAGTGAGGCATACCCAGTGCCAAAATCGTCGACGGCACAATGCACACCTGAAGCACGAAGCGTGCTAAGAACATCAATTGCATGTTCGTAGTCTTCTATCACGCCTGTCTCCGTGACTTCCAAGCAAAGTCGTTGAGTTTCTCGTACCCCCTGCAAACTTTGAATCAGATCAACAAGACCGCATCCGGACATCAAATCCCTGGCGGCAATATTGGCACTAACACCGAAGGAACCATCACGCTCTTGAAACCTAAACATGGCACTCCATGCTTGCTCAACAACCCAGTGCGTGACTTCCGTGATCAGGCCCGACTTCTCCAGAATGGGAATAAACTTCCCAGGAGAGACAGCCCCCAGCTCTGGAGAGCTCCAGCGTAGAAGTGCCTCGGCCCCTTTGATATAACCCGTAGCCAGATCGAGCTTAGGCTGAAAAACCAGAAACATATCGCGAGTACCCTGGCGCCTGAACTGTTGTAGCAAGAAAATATCTTTAGGATCTGGCTCCAGCTCAGGGCTATAAATAACCCACGTTTTTTCTGCCTTGGAAGCTGTGGAAAAAGCTGTCATGGAGCGCCGCAACAGCTCTTCGGCATCGATTGAGCTTTCACCTTCATTATGACTGACCCCCATGACAACCTGCGCATCCAAGCTAATCGTACCAAGCTCGAATGGCTCAATCATATTATCAACAATGTGCTGATAGCTGATATCCATGCTGGGTACGACGGCGAAGACTCCTGACCCGAAATGACCAACCTGGATGAATCCCATCGCTTTTAGACGTTGGCCAAAATTCTGCAATAGCTCACGGAACACCTGATAACCAAAGATCGAAATGATCTGCTCCACGTTGAGCAGTCTTATCAAGATCACCGCAGCAACTTCACTGCGTTCCTGTTGCAGATGTTTGTCAAGATCAGCGACAAATTTCCCTCGATTGGGAAGCCCTGTTACCAAGTCATGTCCCGCACGATATTCCAGCTCACCTTGCAACTGACGACGAGCGACTAGTTCTTCGGTTAATTGGCGAGTGCGATCCGAGACCTTCCTTTTAAAATACCAAGAACAACACCATCCAAGGACCGCCATGAAAATGATGGGAAAGGCTATCCATGCCAGTGCCTTAAGGCTTTCAAAAAAGCTTGTATCTTCCGATCTCAAGCGAGGTTGCCAACGCTGATAAATATCACCATAGGTCCCATTAGCGATTGCCATGGAAAGCTGACGATCTAACCAATCACGAAGCTCATCATTACCCTTTCGAACACCAAAGACATAGGGACGAGGCCAGAAAGGGGCACTCGTTTTAATGACAGGCAGGTCGGATGCGTAGTACCTAGCAGTATGGGTGGCTTCTACGCAAGCATCGGCGGATCGAGAAGCGACAACCTCCAGGCAATCACGTTCGTTGGGAACCTTAAGTAGCTGAACATTCGGATAGTCTTGGGATAGGCGCTGCTCCGCATAACCTCCTGCCACAACCGCGACCTGGTATCCTACTAAATCTCCTAAACTAGCAAGACGTTCTCCGTTTTTGTGAGAAAATATTGCATGTGGAACGTAGTAAAACGGTTCGGTAAAATCGAAATATTCTCGCCTTTGCTCCGATAAGAAGAGGGCCACAGCATCGGCGTCGCCAGAGATCACCGCTTGTAACGCCTCTTTCCAAGGCAATAGCAGGTGTTCAGCTTGTGTCCCTCCCTGCTCGGCCAGCTGATTTTCCAGCTCGACAACGAAGCCATGGGGCTCATCATCTTCGCCCAACCATTGATGCGGGGGGTAGGTGGCGGACCCAGCGAAAACGACATTGCCCTCGAACACAGGAGCCGCGTGTCCTACCCCCGTGATGGCAAGCAGGCCGACAACCAGAGTCGTCTGGAGTACGCTTCGTCTCTTGCTTCCACCTACAGGCACCATCCGCCCTTCCCGCGAGTGAGCTAACTTAGTCCTAGGCTAGCAGAAGCCTGAGCAGAGTAGTCAGGTACTTCTGACTGACCTAGTACGATTCCATGAGTACTGCTCTAGGTTATGCCACCCCTTACACGTACAGGGTGCAACCCATTACATTAGAGAATCAAGTTTTATGCGTGGCGCGTCACCTGTCTTCCGATCAACGGTGGCCAGCGTTTGGCGGAAAAGTCCCGGATGGACACAATGTGGACAGGTACAGCGATGAACAGCACCAAGAGGGGGGAAAGCAAGCGTAACTGCTTGAATTCTGGTGGGCCCAGCAGGACTCGAACCTGCGACCAAGGGATTATGAGTCCCCTGCTCTAACCAACTGAGCTATAGGCCCTTATCGGCGGGCCCGTATGATAGCGAATGCCGCCGGTCGAGGCCAGCGGCACTGATTGTTCCTCTCACGTCGTCATTGCTTCTTCTCACGCTAGCGCCTCGGCCTGGTGCTCGAACGCCCTCGCTTCCCCCTGCGGGGTGATGGCCCGCCTCGGGCTCTCGGCGTCCGGCATGCCGCGAGGCTCACCTTCCCGCGGCGACCACCGAGCTCCCCTCTCCTCGACCCTGCAGCCGGTCAGCGGCTCAAGACGGGCGTCAAGGGGGCATACCAGCTGGAAACGCCCACCCACCCTCGAGCCCCCCAGGCCGGTGTGAGCACGAAGCCGAATCGCGCCAGCCAGGCGTCGATGCGGTCAACGATGCCACCAGGGAGCCTCGGCGACCGCCGTGTCGGCAGGGAGGCCCGAGCCTGATGCAACCTTCGGCTGCCGAGCGCTGTGGGCGGCGTCACTTCCCTCTGCCACGACCGACCTGGCGATTCGCAACCAGCCGGCCACTCGGTGTTATTGATAATCAATATCAATTGCATCTAGAATGGCGCCACCCAACCCCGGGGATGCCGGCGCCGCCTGCCCGGCCTGGTACCCCAACCCGCTCGAGAGACAAGGAGTCCGCGATGCCCTACCCCGTCGTCTTCGTCGCCCACGTGGTCACGGAGGTCCTCAACGAGGGCTTCCTGTCCGCGGCACGAGAACTGGGGCTGGACCCGGTGATCGTCACCGATCTGCCCAGTGATCACCGCCGACACTTCGCCCAGGAAGGCCTACCCACCTACCCGGAGGCGATTCTCGGCTGTGACGTGTTCAGCCCCATCGCCATTCTCGAGACCCTGCAGGAGGCCGGCATCACGCCCCGGGCGGTGTTCTCCCACAGTGACCACCTGCAGGCCGCCACGGCCCTGGTGGCGGATTACTTCGGCCTGCCGGCCAAGGACTGGCGAGTCTGTTTCGCGGCCAAGAACAAGGCATCCATGCGCCAGCGCCTCGAGGGGCTGTCCCTCTCGTCCTGCTGGCATCGCCTGGTCACGTCGCCCGAGGAGCTCGCCGAGATTCTTCCGCACTGCCCGCTGCCTTGCGTGGTCAAGCCCCGCGAAGGCGTGGCCAGCCTCGACGTCAGCCGCGTCGACAGCCGCGACGCCCTGGCTGTCTGCTGTGAAGGCCTCTGGCAACGCCATCCCGGCCTGGCCCTGTTGATCGAGGAATACCTGGAAGGCGAGCTCTATACCCTGGAGACCCTCGGCGACGGTGAGCGCTTCGAGGTCCTCGGCGGCTTTCGCGTCGAGCTGTCTGCGCCTCCGCACTTTATCGAGCTGGCCGCCCACTGGGGGCTCGACCTGGACCAGTCGGTGATCGATGACGTCGTCGACCAGATCCGCCGCTTCGGCATCGGCTTCGGCTCCTGCCACAGCGAGTTCGTGCTGACGCCGACGGGTCCGCGGCTGATCGAGATCAACTACCGCACCATCGGCGACGGCCGCGAGTTCCTGCTGGATGAAGCCCTCGGCATCGAGCTGTTCCGCACCATCCTGCGCCTGCACCTGGGCGAGGCCTTGCCCGGATTCGACATCGCCCGCAAGGGGCTGCATATCGAGTACGTCAGGGCCACTCGCTCCGGCCAGCTGGTGCAGGTACCCGACGCATTCCGCCGGTGCTGGGAGGACGGCTTCGTCGACTTCCACCCGTTGCGCCGGGCCGGCGAGCGGCTGACCCTGAGCCACTCCAACAAGGACTATCTCGGCGTGCTGCGTGCCGCCGGTGACTGCACCACCCGGCTCAGGGAGCGCGTGTCCACGACCCTGGATTCGCTGACCTGGGAGGTTCGGCCATGACCCTCGACGCCAGCCCGATGATCGAGACCGACGACCGGCGCTACATGCTGGCGCGCGTGGTGGATGCCCTGTTGCGCGAGGACGTGCAGGGCATCACTCGCCAGGCTCGGGTGCTGGAGGAGGCGCCCGTGGCGCTGTCCCGGCTGGAGACGCCTCCCCTCTCGCCTGGCCCCTGGCTGGAGATCCCGGCGCTGGCCTCGGGCACCCTTTGGCTGCCGGTGACGCCGGAGCGCTTCATGCAGTCCTGGCGCTATCGTCACGCCCCCGTGGTGGTGGTCGACGCCCCGGATGAGCGCCCGAGGGAGCTGAAGGACGCGGCGAGCCTGATCGCCTGGCTCGGCGAGGGCCTGGAAGCGGAGGCGCGGGACTACTACGCCGCCTTCGCCGACGAGTGCCGCCTGGCCGAGCAGCACCGGCTCGCCTGCCGCGAGGCCCGGGACGACTACTTTGGCCGCTGCGCGATCGCCCCCCTTCCCACCGAGTGGTCGGCCCGCTTCGCCCACTACGATCGCCTGGCCGCCTTCCAGGATCATCCCTTTTACCCTACCGCCCGGGCCAAGCTGGGCTTCGATGTGACGGCGCTCCGGCGCTTCGCTCCCGAGTTCCAGCCGCGTTTCATGCTGCGCTGGCTGGCGGTGCCCGAAGCCCTCTTCCACGCGAGCGTTACGACCCTGCCCGAGTGGTGGCCGAGCCCCGAGCGAGTGGGACTCGATGCCCGGCTGGCGCGGGATCATCGGCTGCTGCCCGTCCACCCCTTCCTGTGGGCATCGGGGCTCGACGCCATGCTCGAGGAGGCGGGCCTGGCCGAGGGCGTGATCAAGGCGCCCCTGGCGGCCGTCGAGGTGCAGCCCACGCTCTCGGTGCGCAGCCTGATGCTCACCGAGCGCCCCGAGACCCACATCAAGCTGCCGCTGACCATCCGCACCCTGGGCAGCCGCAATATCCGCACCATCAAGCCCAGCACCATCGGCGACGGCCACCGGGTCCAGTGCCTGCTCGGCGCCATCGCCGAGCAGGATGCGCGGCTCGCCGGGCGGCTGCTGCTCACCGACGAGCACCAGGGCGCCCATGTCGCGGGCCAATCCTTCCTCGGCTTCATCCTGCGCCGCTATCCCTCGGCGGTCGAGGACGCCACCCTGGTCTCGGTGGCGGGCCTGGTCGCGCCCAGCCCCGGCAGGGCCAACCAGCGCGAGGCTGCCGGAGGGAACGGCGGGGTGGTCTACGAGGAACTGGCCGAGCGCTTCTTCGACGGCGATGTCCGCGCCTTCCTGCGGGCCTACCTGCGGCTGACCTTCGATATACACCTGACCCTGTGGCTGCGCTATGGCGTGGCGCTGGAGTCCAATCAGCAGAACTCGATGTTGCTGCTGCGCCAGGGCGGAGAGATGCGCCTGTTGCTCAAGGACAATGACGCGCCCCGCCTGCAGCGTGACCGGCTCGAGACCCGCTGGCCGGCGCTGTATCGCCTGGTGGAGGGCCTCGAGGACCCGCGCATCTGGAGCGAGTCTTCCCGCGCCCTCGAGCAGATGTTCGTCACCATCACCCTGCAGCTCAATGTCGCCCCGCTGATCGAGCACCTGGCCGCGCGCGGCCACGGCGAACGGGGCGAGCTCTACGGCGAAGTGCGTCGCGCCATGGCCGACAGCCTGGCCGCCATGCCGGAGGAAGACGCCTCGCCCGTGACAGGGCTGCTGGAAAGGGACTTCCTCGACGCCAAGTACCTGTTGACCGCCGGCACCCTGGCCAGCAAGGCGAGTACCGGGGCCAGCGACATCAACAAGTTCTACGGCAGGACGGCGCCGAACTTCCTGAAGTCGGCCATCGGGGATCAGGCGAGCCCCGGCGCCGCACCGGCGTCGGCGAACACCCGGCTCGAGGCGACGCCATGACCCGGGAAGAACGCCGACGGGTACGGGGCGTGATGCTGTGCCACTTCGTGGCCTCCCTGGCGGCGCTGGGCATGCCGCCCTTCTTCGCCACCCTGCTGAGCGAGGAGTTCGGTTCCTCGCAGCTTCACCTGGTCGGCTGGCTCTATGTGCTGCCCACGGTGTGCTCCGCCCTGGCGGCGCCCTGGTGGGGGCGCTTCGCCGACCGTTTCGGCGCCCGCCGTTCGCTGATCCGCGCCCAGATCGGCCTGGCCCTGGGGTTCGGGCTGGCGAGCCAGGCCGGCTCGGTGGGCGGCTTCGCCCTGGCGCTGGTCGTGCAGGGATTGCTCGGCGGCACCTTCGCCGCCTCCAATACCTGGCTCGCCGGCGAGCTCGAGGGTGAGCGCCTGGCCCGGGCGCTCACCGCCATGCAGGCCTCGGCGCGGGCCGCCCTGGTCGTCGCCCCGATCCTGTTCGGTGCCCTGATGGGGGCGATATCGCCGTTGACCCTGTACGCCTGGCTCGCCCTGTTGCCGCTGACGGCGGCGGCCCTCGTGGCCACCTTTCCGGCCCCGGGGGCATCCCGCTCCGGGGCCGGGACCGCGGACGCCGCGACGGGGAAAGCGTGCCCCACGTCAGGGGACACCGGCGAAAGGGTGAACCCCGGGCTGCTGTTGTGGCTGCAATTCGGCTTCTCTTTCGCCTGCGTGGTCACCTACCCCTACTTCATCGCCGATCTCCAGGCACGCTTCGCCGGGCTCTCCACGGTCACGCTGGCCGCGCTCTTCAGCCTGCCCCACCTGGTGTACCTCGCCTGCTCCGCCCCGCTGGGCAAGGCGCTGGCAGGCTACCGCCCGCGGCACCTCCTGACCCTCGCCTTCGCCGCCATGGCGCTCGCCTGCTGGGCGCAGTACGCCCTCCCGGGTGGCGGCTGGCAGGCCCAGGCCGGCATCTGGCTGGCCCGGCTGGCGATGGGCCTGGCCATGACCACCGCCTTCGTCGCGCTTCATCGGCTGATGAGCGACGCGAGCCGGCAGCGGGCCGGGCGCCTGTTCGGGCGCCTCGATGCCGCCGCCAAGTGGGCCGGCGTCACGGCCGGTCTCGGCGCCGGCCTCCTGGCCTCGCGCTACGGCCTGGCCACCCCCCTGCTGGCCTCGGCCTGGGTGCTGGCCGCCCTCGGACTGAGCCTGGTCCCCGGCCTCACTCGACTTCATTCCTCCCTTTCTCCCAGGAAGCGAACATGACGCCTAGCCGTGATCTCTTCATCGACCGTTCCTCCGTCGCCCCGCAGAGGGCCTTCAAGCTTCAGGACATCCGCGACCAGGCCAGCACCCGCGCGATCTGGGCACTGCTCAACGCCTATTGTCGCGAGGTCGCCGCGCCGGCCGGCGACCTCGTCTGGGATAGCCCCTTCGGCGCCCGCGCCTGGCCGCAGGTGATCCAGCAGCACCGGCGCCTCAGGGGCGGCCATGTGCTGCAGGTCTCGCTGCCGCTCAGCGGCCAGTGGCTGCTGATCGCGGTCGAGCGTCCCTCGATCACCCTCAACCACGCCTACCGCTCCGCGCCGTTCGGCGCCGGCTTCGGCAAGCCCTGGCAGGCGCTGGACTGGCAACGCCTGGCGCGGATGCTGCTCGGCGAGCTGGCCCTGCGCTTCGACCAACCCTTCAACGACGAGCTGCTGTCCCAGATCGGCAACAGCGTCGCGCTGATGGGCGAGTTCATCGCCGGTGCCGATGACGGCGACTGGGGCCAGGGCGAGGCGGCCTACCTGCGCTCGGAACAGTCGCTGACCTTCGGCCATGCCTTCCACCCCACGCCCAAGAGCCGCGAGGGGGTCGCCCTCGACGCCATCCGGCGCTATTCCCCGGAGCTCGGCGCGGCCTTCCCGTTGCACTACTTCGCCGTGGCGGCGAGCGATCTCGCCCAGGCCTCCCATCTCGACGAAGACGCCTATACCCAACTGGAGCGCCAGCTCCCCGAGCTTTCCCTGCCCGACGGCTACCGGGCGCTGCCGGTGCATCCCTGGCAGGTCGGGCATGTCCGTGGCCTGGAGGTGGTGCGCCAGGCCCTCGACAGCGGCCGCCTGCTCGACCTGGGACCGGCCGGTGACCCCTGGTATCCCACGGCCTCGGTGCGCACCCTCTTCCAGCCCGGCCGCGACCGCTTCCTGAAGTGCTCCTTGCATGTTCGCCTGACCAACTGCGTGCGCAAGAACGCCTGGTACGAACTCGACAGCGCCGTCGCCGTGAGCCACTTGCTCAGTGAAGAAGCCCGCGTCCTGGGCGAGACCTTCCCGACGCTGACGCTGATGGCCGAGCCCGGTTTCGTCACCGCCGACTTCCGCGACCAGCCGTGGGAGACCCGCGTCGCCCTGCGGGAGGCGTTCGGCGTGATCCTGCGCCAGACCCCGGCCTGGAAAGAGGACGAGACGCCGATGCTGGCGGCGGCGCTGTTTGCCGACAGCGTCTCGGGGGCATCGCCGCTGGAACGGCAGATCATGGACCTGGCCCGCCACCGGGGCCTGTCTCGGAGCGAGGCGGCGCTGCGCTGGTTCGAGGCCTACGTCGAGCGGCTGGTTCACCCGATGCTGTTCGCCCTGTGCCGGCTGGGCGTGGTCTTCGAGCCCCACCTGCAGAACGTCGTGGTGGGGCTGCGCCATGGCCAGCCCTGCCACGTCTATATCCGCGACCTGGAGGGCACCAAGCTGCTGCCCGAGCAGTGGCCCGACGAGCGCCTGTCCCGGCTCACCGAGCGCGCCAGGGACTCGGTACGTTACCCCGAGGAACTGGGGGTCAAGCGCATCGGTTACTGCCTGCTGATCAACAACCTCGCCCAGGCGGTGTTCTTCCTGGCGCGGCACGACGCCGAGCTCGAGCCCCAGCTGTGGCAGTGCCTCGGCTCGAGCCTGACACGCTACCAGCGGCGCCACGGCAACGCCTTCTCCGCCCGGCTGATCGATCGCCTGCTCGCGGGCGAGCCCTGGCCCAACAAGACCAACCTGCTGAACCGGGTGCTCAAGCGAGCCGACCGCGCCTCCGAGTACGTGCCGCTGGCCAGCCCCTTCGCCCCATCTCTCCACACCCGCTGACTCGGGAATCCCCCCAGGAACACGCTATGCAATTTCGACTCGACACCATGGCCCGGGAAGCGGCCCGCCTCCAGGCGGCGAGCGCCGACCCCCAGTGCGCCTACCTGTACGACCTTCCGGCCCTGCGCCGTCACGTCGAAGGCGTGGTGGCACAGCTGCCCGAACCCTGCGAGATGTTCTACGCCGTCAAGGCCAATGCCGAGGCACCGATACTGGACGCCCTCGAGGGTCGCGTGGCCGGCTTCGAGGTCGCCTCCGGTGGCGAGCTGGCACTGATCCGCGAGCGCTTCCCCGAGGTCCCCGTGCTGTTCGGCGGCCCGGGCAAGCTGGCCTCGGAGCTCTCCCTCGCCCTCGAGCTCGGCGTCGAGCTCATCCACGTGGAGAGCCTGACCGAGCTCGAACGCCTGGCCCGGCTGCTGGAGCCGGGCGATCGCCGCCAGGACATCCTGCTGCGCATGAACCTGGCCACCGACAACCTGCCCTCGACGACGCTGACCATGGGCGGCGTGCCCACGCCCTTCGGCATCGATCCCGACGACCTGGAAACCTGTCTCGCCTTCCTCGAACGCCACCCGGGGATCGTGCTGCGGGGCTTCCACTTCCACCTGATCTCCCATCAGCTCGACGCCGAGGCCCAGCTCAGGCTGCTCGGCGACCTCTTCCGGCAGGTCGAGCACTGGCGCGAGGCGTATCGTCTGGACATCGACCAGATCAATGTCGGCGGTGGCATCGGCATCAACTACCGCGAGCCAGGCCGGCAGTTCGACTGGCAGGAGTTCTGCGGCGGGCTCGCCCGGCAACTCGCCGAGCCGCGCCTGCGGCGCTATCGCATTCGCTTCGAGTGCGGTCGCTACCTGACCGCTCCCTGCGGCTACTACCTGATGGAGGTGATGGACCTGAAGCGCAACCACGGCCAGTGGTTCGCGGTATGCCGGGGCGGCACTCACCACTTCCGCACCCCGGCGGCACAGGGTCACGACCATCCCTTCGTGCGCCTGCCGGGGCGCGGCGGCGATGGGAAAGCGCTGGCCCGGACCAGGGTCAGCGTCGTCGGCCAGCTCTGTACCCCCAAGGACGTGCTGGCCCGCCAGGTCGAGGTCGAGCGACTGGCCATCGGCGACATGCTGCTGTTCACCCTGGCCGGCGCCTACGCCTGGAACATCTCCCACCAGCATTTCCTGCGCCATCCGGCGCCGATCATGCACTTCATCGATGATGACCGGGTCGACGACGAGGAGAACGCCTGATGCTCGACGCCAATCCCCTCAAGCGCCGTCTCGACCAGGGCGGTTGCGTCTACGGCATGCTCAACTCGGTGCCGACCCCCTGGCTGGTCGAGATGCTGGGCCATGCGGGCTATGACTTCGTGGTGCTCGACCTGGAGCATCTGAGCGTCAATCCGGAGGCCATGGAACACATGATCCGGGCCGCCGAGTGCGCCGGCATCACCTCCCTGGTGCGGGTACCGGGCATCGATCCCGGGGCGATCCAGCGCGCCCTGGACGCCGGCGCCATGGGCGTGGTGGTGCCGCGTGTCGAGAACGCCGACCAGGCCCGCCAGGTGGTCGCGGCGGCTCGCTTCCGGCCGCTCGGCCGACGCGGCATCACCGGGGGCCGGACCACCGGCTTCGGACGCCTGCCCCTCGGCGACTATTTGAATCGCGCCAACGACGAGCTCCTGGTGGTGCTGATGATCGAGTCCGCCCTCGGCGTGGAGAACATCGACGCGATCACGGAGGTGGACGGGGTGGACTGGATCCTCGAGGGGGCCATGGACCTGGCCCATGACCTGGGCGTCGCCCCGGACACCGGACACCCCGAGGTGCGCCGGGCGCTGGACCGGGTCGCCGGGGCCTGCGCGCGGGCGGGACGCCGCTTCTGTGCCATCCCCCGCGCCGAGGGCCAGCACCTTTACTGGCGGGAACGCGGGGTGGCGACGTTCCTGGTGGGCGAGGACCGCGGCATCCTGTTCCGCCGACTGCGCGAGCTTCGCGCTGCCTTCGATGCGGCGGACGCAGGTTCCTGACGCAGGCTTCCTGCCTGCCCGTTCCCCGGCACCCAGGCGGCCGGGGAACGTCAACCCTAATGCAAATGACTCGTCTTTAAATTACAATCCCCTGCCATATTTCGCCCAAGCTTGATGGAAGGAAGGCGCATGGCATGCGAGTGTTTCCCCCGCCCACCCCGAGCGCGACGCCGCGCCAGCTGCCGCAGGCGGCTCATCGCCCTGGGTCTTGCCCTCCTTGTCGGGACGAGCCAGGGAGCGCTGGCCGAGGCCCCCGACGATGGCGACCGGCCCTCGCTGCGGGATGACAGGGGCACCCCGATCGAGGCCAGAACGGTCGAGCGGGTCGCGGCCATCTCGACCTTCGCCGCCGACACCCTGGCCGCCCTCGGTGTCGCCCCCGTCGGCGCTTCGACCTTCGGCAGCGAACCGCTGCCCCGCTATCTCGGCGCGCCGCTGGCCGATACCCGGAGCCTCGGCCAGCGCGCCAGCACCAACCTGGAGCTGCTCACCGAGCTCGACCCCGAGTTGATCATCGGCATCCATCGCTATACCGAGCCCCATGCCCGCCAGCTCGAGGCCATCGCCCCCTTTCACGCCTTCGATGTCGTCAGCCTGGAGGACAGCCGCCGCGCGGTGACGGGGATCGCCGCGGCGCTGGGCAAGCGCGCCGAGGGCGAGGCGATGAACCGGGCCTTCGACGAGCGCCTCGCCGGCCTCGTCGAGCAGGCCCCCGGGGGCGTCAGTGCCATCCTGCTGACCGGCGCCGGGGAGGCGCCCTTCGCCTATTACGACCACTTCCTGACCGCCACCCTGCTCGAACGCCTGAAGGCGACCAACGCCGCCGGTCCGTCGCCGGCCCCGGAGCGGAACATTCCCTTCGGCTACTCGATCAGCCTGGAGCGGCTGCTGGCCCTGGACCCCGACGTCATCTTCCTGTTCCGCACCGGCAGCGAGCGGGCCTTCGCCAACAACCCGGTATGGCCCTATCTCGAGGCGGTCAGGAACGGCCGGGTATACGAGGTCGGCCCCCACTGGAAGGAAGGCGGCGGCCCCATCGCGCGCCGCCTGATCGTCGACGAGATGGCCTGGCGACTCTATCCCGAGACCTTCGAGCGTCCCGAACTGCCGGACGCCATCGCCAGTCACCCCTACCCATGAGCACCTTGCTGCCCTCTTCTGCCGGCGCCACGGCACCTCGTGGCTCGAGACTCGCGCTGCATGGCGCCCTGCTCGCCGTCGCCATCGTCGCCACGGGCGTACTGGCCATGGTCATCGGCAGCGTGCCCCTGTCGCTTGATGAGCTGATCGAGGTGGCAGCCGGACGCGGCGAGGGCATGGCCGCGATCCTGGTGCTGGAGCTGCGCCTGCCCCGCTTCGTCGCCGGCCTGCTGGTGGGGGCCAGCCTGGGCCTGGCCGGTCAGTTGATGCAGACGGTGACCCGCAACCCCCTGGCCTCCCCCGGCATCACCGGCGTCGTCGCCGGCGCCTCGATGGCCGTGGTCATGGCCCAGGTCGGCTGGCGGGTGGATGCCACCTGGCTCCCCGCCATCGGCATGGTCGGGGGCGCAGGCGCCGCCCTGCTGACATTCCTGCTGGCGGCGCGCAGCGGCTTCTCGCCGCTGATGCTCGCCCTGGCCGGGATGGCGGTCACCGCCCTGGCGTCGGCCCTGGTCACCGCCTTCCTGCTGTTTTCCGGTGCCCAGGCGCAGCAGCTCTATGGCTGGCTGGCCGGCGGCCTGCAGGGCCGCGGCTGGGCCCATGTCGGCCAGATCCTGCCCTGGGCCCTCGGCGGCCTGGCGCTGTCGCTCGCCACCGGGCGCTGGCTCAACCTGATGCAGCTGGAAGACAGCATGGCGCGCTCCCTGGGCGGTGCCGTCGGCCTGCTGCGCTTGGGCTTCGTGACGCTGGCCGTGGCACTGACCGCGGCGTCGGTGGCGGTCGCCGGTCCGGTGGCCTTCATCGGCCTGATTGCCCCTCACCTGGTGCGCCTGCTGGTCGGCATCGACCAGCGCCAGGCCCTGCCGCTGGTGGCCCTGACCGGCGCCCTGCTGGTCTCCCTGAGCGACCTGCTCGCCCGTAGCCTGGCGGCGCCCCAGGAACTGCCCCTGGGGCTGTTCACCGCCCTGATCGGCGGTCCGCTCTTCATCGCCCTGATTCGCGCGAGAACGCCATGACCCTTTCCGCCCGCGCCCCTTCCATCACCGGCACCTCCGCGAATGACCGAATGCGCCTGCTGGTCGCCGTGCTGCTGACCCTGGTCGCCCTGGGCGCGCTCGCCAACCTGCTGTTCGGTGCCGTCACCCTGTCGCCTGACCGCGTATGGCTGGCCCTGACCGGCGACGCCGCGGCCCGGGATCCGGTCGCAGAGGACATCATCTGGAACCTGCGTCTGCCGCGCCTGCTGGTGGGGGCCCAGGTCGGCATCCACTTCGCCATCGCCGGCTCGCTGCTGCAGGCGGTGATGCGCAATCCCCTGGCCGACTCCGGGGTGATGGGCATCAATGCCGGCGCGGGCCTGGCGGCGGTAGTGACCTTCGCCGCCGCGGAGCGCCTGGTCGGCGATGGCAATCCCTATCTGCGCGCGGCCCTGAGCCTCGACTGGCTGCCGCTGATCGCCTGCCTCGGCGGGCTGGTGGCGGCGGCCGTGGTCTACCGGCTGAGCTGGAACGAGGGCTCGACGCCGGTGCGGCTGGTGCTGTGCGGCATCGCCGTGGCGGGCCTGCTCAGCGCCCTGACCACCGGCATTCTGGCCGGCTGGGCCCAGGCCACCACCGAGACGGTACTGGCCTGGCTCTCGGGCAGCCTCTACGGCCGCGACTGGGAGCACCTCGGCACCCTGCTGCCGTGGACGGTGGGCAGCCTCCTGCTGCTGCCACCGCTGGTGAGGGGCGGCAACCTGCTGCAGTTGGGCGACGACGTCGCCGCCACCCGCGGGCTCGGCGTCGAGCGCTCGCGCTTCGCCCTGCTGCTGGTGGCGGTGCTGTTCGCCGCCAGCGCGGTCGGCATCGCCGGCCCCGTAGGCTTCGTCGGCCTGATCGTCGCCCATGTGGCACGGCTGATGGTCGGCCCCGACCTCGGGCGTCAGCTCATCGTCAGCCCGCTCTGCGGCGCCCTGCTGGTGCTCGTTTCCGACCTGACCGGCCGCGTCGTGCTGATCCCCGCCGAGCTGCCCATCGGCGTGGTCACCTCCCTGCTCGGCGTGCCCTTCTTTCTCGCCCTGTTGTCCAGGAGGCCCTGAGCGATGCCCCTTCCTTCCACCCCCGGGGAGGCCCCTGGCGCCCCGGCCGCGCCGCGCCTTGCGACCCGCGACCTGCGCCTGGGCTATGCCGACAAGGTCATCGTGTCGGACATGACCCTCGACTTCGAGCCGGCCCGCATCCACTGCCTGATCGGCCCCAACGGTTGCGGCAAGAGTACCCTGCTGCGCGCCCTGTCCGGCCTGATGACGCCCTGGCGCGGCGAGGCCCTGCTCGATGGCCGCCCGGTGACGTCCTGGCCCCGCCGCCAGCTGGCCCGACGCCTGGCCATGCTGCCCCAGCACCCCCAGGCCCCCGAAGGGCTCAGCGTCGAGCAGCTGGTACGCTATGGCCGCTTTCCCCACCAGCGGCTCTTCGCCTCACTCGGCGAGCAGGATCATGCCCGGGTGCGCTGGGCGATTCGGGTCACGGGCCTCGCCGGCTACGAGGGCCGCCCGTTGTCGGCGCTGTCCGGTGGCGAGCGCCAGCGGGCCTGGGTCGCCCTATGCCTGGCCCAGCAGGCCGACCTGCTGATCCTGGACGAACCCACCACCTACCTGGACCTGGGCCATCAGTTGGAGATCCTGGAGTTGCTCCAGGCACTCAATCGCGAGCAGGGGCTCACGGTGATCATGTCGCTGCACGACCTCAACCAGGCGGCCCAAGTGGGCCACCGGCTGGTCGCCATGCGCGCGGGCCAGCTGGTCCAGGCAGGGTCTCCCACCGAGGTGCTGACGGAACGGCTGCTGATGGATGTCTTCCGTATCCGCGCCCGCATCATCGATGACGCCCCGGTGCCCCATGGCGATGCTGCAGCACCCTATTTCGTGCCGATGTCCTCGCTCAACCCGCCGGCGCTTTGATCCCGCCCCTAGGCAGAGAGCATAAACTCATATAACATTGATAATCGTTTTCATTAAGATTAACAACCGAACGAGTACTCTCGCTATGCTTCGCTCCTGCTGCACCCCCAGAACGCCCCTCGCCGCCGCTATTGGCCTGGCATCCGCCATGCTCGCCTCCGCCGCCCAGGCCCAGACATCCACCCAGGCGCAAGACGTCACCGAACTCGATACCCTGGTGGTCCAGGGCGACTGGCTCGGCAACCCCACGGAGGAGGAGGTGAAAACCTACCCCGGCTCGCGCACGGTGATCGAGCCCGAGCAGCTACACGACAGCGGCGCCCTGAACATCGAGGACGCGATGCGCTCGGTGCCCGGCGTCCAGATTCTCGACGAGACCGGCACCGGCGTGCTGCCCAACATCGGCCTGCGTGGCCTCAATCCGCTGCGCAGTGAACGCCTGAAGATGATGGTGGACGGCTACCCGATCGCCATCGGCCCGTACAGCAACGTCAGCGCCTCGCTGTTCCCTGTGACTCTGCAGAGCATCGACACCATCGATGTGGTGCGCGGCGGCGCGGCGGTGCATTACGGCCCCAACAACGTCGGCGGCGTGGTCAACTTCCTGACCAAGCCGATTCCCGGGGACGTCGAGCAGACCCTGTCGGAGCGGGTGACCATCGCCGAGGACAGCGGCCATGTCTTCCACGACACCTACTACCGCATCGGCGGCTTCGTCACCGACGACCTGGCGCTGCAGTTCCAGGCCAACGTCCAGGGCGGGGAAGGCTTCCGCGAGCACTCCGAGACCGACGTGCAGAACTTCCTGGTCGACGCCGAGTACTTCATCGACGATCGCAATACGCTGGACGCCAGCGTGCAGTATTACGACGTGGACGCCGAGCTGCCCGGGGCGCTCAGCCCAGAGGCCTACGAGCGCGACCGCACCGACTCCCAGCGTCCGCATGACGCCTATGAGGCGGACATGCTGCGCGGGACCCTGGCCTGGACCTTCACCCCCAGCAGTGATGTCGAATTCACCTGGCGCAACTTCGCCCACCGGGCGGATCGCACCTTCTTCTTCGGCCAGGACCTGACCAGCGGCGGGCACTGGGCCGATCCCGAGGCGACATCCAGCCACGTGGCCGACTCGCCGCGGGTGTTCCATGTCTGGGGCACCGAGCCGCGCCTGACGGTACGCGAGGGCATCCATACCGTCACCCTCGGCGCGCGCTACGTGAGCGAGGAGGTCGACTTCGACGTCAATCGCCAGCAACTCGACGATGGCAGCCACTCCACCGTGCGCCGTTGGGATCTCGAGACCGACGCCGTGGCGCTCTATGCCAGCGATACCCTGAGCCTGATGGACGGCCGGCTGGAGCTCACCCCGGGACTGCGCTACGAAGACGTGCGCATGGACTTTTCCGACGAGCTGAACGACACCGCCTCGACCAACGACACCGACGAGCTCCTGCCGGGACTGACGGTGGGCTTCGCCGCCACCGATGAGGTCTTCCTGTTCGCCAACGCCCAGAGGTCGCTGGTGCCGGTACAGATCGCCCAGGCCACCCGCGACGGCGACGTGGCCAACGAGACCGCCTGGAACTATGAGCTGGGTGCACGTGTGGATGTCACGCCGACGCTCACCACCACGGCGACGGTGTTCCGCATCGACTACGAGGACCAGATCCAGTTCGACAAGCCCAGTGATCGCTTCGTCAACCTGGGCGAGACTCGTCACGAAGGCATCGAGCTCGCAACCGACTGGCAGGCTAGCGAGCGCCTGGCGCTGGGCCTCGGCTACACCTACCTGTCGACCGAGCAGCGTAGCGGCGACAACGCCGGCAACGACCTGCCCAACGCGCCGGAGCACCATGTCAGTGCCAGCGCCGATTACGAGCTGAATCAATGGCAGGCGAACCTGAGCGCCAACTACTACAGCGACAGCTTCAGCGATGCCGCCAACACCGAGCAGGAGACCGCCAACGGCAGCGCCGGCAAGCTGCCCGCCTATACCCGGGTCAACGCTCGCATCGGCCGCGATTTCCGCCTCGATGCCGCTACCACCCTGAACCTGGGACTCTCGGCCACCAACCTGCTCGACGACGACGCCTACTTCCGCGGCGCCGACGTCAGCCCGGTGGGCCGCGTTCCGATGCCGGGGCGGGCGTATATGCTGGAAGGCAGGATCGCCTTCTGACCTGCCGTGGCATCCTGATTGCGTGATCCCATCCCACCAGCGGCGGCCTTCGGGCCGCCGTTGTCATGCTACCCATCATCCCGCGATGACGTTCCGGTGGAGGCCCCATGACTCAAGCGCTGTCGACCCTGTATATCGGGCCCTTGGAAGGCCTGGCGCCCCCCAGGGTCTCGGCGACCCCAGATCCCGATGCCCGATCCGCCCGGGAGCTCCTCGACCCGGCCTACCTGGACGCGCTGTTCGCCCGCTTCGGCGCCCGGTACGGTCACGGCGACCGCCGGGCGGTGGCCTCGCTGTGGTCCAAGTGGCACTTCAGTGCCCTGGCGGCCCACGGCCTGGCCGCCAACCTGCTGCTCGAGCGCGACCTGCCGCTGGGGCTGGACGAGTTGCATCTCGAGCAATCCGATGAGGGCCGCACCACCCGCCTGGACCTGCGCCATGCCGGCCGGCCCCTGGCCGAGCTCGCTCCCCTGTCGCGCTTCGCCACGTTGCTCGACGGCCACCTGACGCCGTTGATCGAGGCCCTGGCCGCGGCCACCGGGGCCTCGCCCAAGGTGTTCTGGAGCAACGCCGGCAACTACTTCGAGTACTTCACCGGTGCCCTGGCCGATCATCCCATGGCCTCGCCGGACCTGGCCGAACCCGCCCGGGCGCTGATGGAGAGTCGCAGCCTGCCCGACGGCCGCCGCAACCCGCTCTACCGGCCGGTGCGCTACGTCACGCCCGCCGCACCGGACCAGCCCGCCCGGGTGCGCCGGCTGTGCTGCATCCGCTACCTGATCGACGAGCTCGGCTACTGCGCCAACTGCCCGCTGGAGTGCCGTCCCGCCCGCCAAGCGGCGAAGGCGGCCGGATGAGTCGGCCCGCCGCCGGCGTCCGCCTGCACACGCCCCGGGACCTGCAGGCCTATGGCCGGCGCTACGGCCTTGACTACCGGGTCCCGGACCTCTCGCCCCGGGCCGAGGCGCCGGTGGTCCGCGGCCTGGTGCGTGAGTTCTCGCCGCGACGGGGCATGCAGCTGGTCGCCTCCGATGTGGAGGTGCTGCATCGCTACGACTCCCGCTCCCGGACGCGTTCGCCGCTGTCGATCATCGTCCTGCTGGAGGGCCGGGCCGAGGTCGCCCTGGGCGACCAGGAGCCGCGGCCGCTGGGCGCCGGCATGGCGCTGAGCGTGCGACTCGAGGCCGACCGCGGCCTGGCGGCCTCCCAGCCCGCCGGCCAGCGCCTCCGCGCCCTGACCCTGAGCCTCGACGAGGCTTGCCTGGACCGGCTGGGCCTGACGGCGTCGTGCCCGGGCGCCTCCCGGGTGCAGGCCTGGCGGTTACCCGAGCACCTGCGCCAGGGCCTGGAGCAGGCACTCGCCACGCCGCTGCCGGACGAGGCCCGGCGCCTGGTGCTCGAGGGGCTGAGCCTGCAGCTGCTGGCCCACGGCGGCCGCTTCGACGAGCCGGCGCAGGCCCCCGCGCCGCGCCTGCCGCCCCAGGAGCGCCAGCGACTGGAACGGGTCTGCCGGGCCCTGCACGACGATCCCGCCGCCGATCACCGCCTGGCCGACCTGGCCGAGCTGGCCGCCATGAGCCCCGCCAGCCTGAGGCGCAAGTTCCAGGCCGCCTATGGCCGCTCGGTGTTCGACTACCTGCGCGACTGTCGGCTGCGCCTGGCCCACGACTACCTTCGCCAGGGCTACAGCGTGCAGCAGGCCGCCCACTTCTGCGGCTACCGCCATGCCAGCAACTTCGCCACCGCCTTCCGCCGTCGCTTCGGCCATTCGCCGAGTTCCCTCCCGCCGACGCGCTGAGCATTCCGCATAGCCGTGTGAGCGTCTGGCATACCTCGCCGGGCAGCCAAAAAGGAATAATTCTCATTGCCTAACGTCACACGCTATCAGAAAGGAATCCCCGCATGCCGACTCCCCGTCCGCTGGCGCTGGCGGTCTCGCTCGCCGCCGCCGGCATGGCCCTGGCGGCCCACGCCGAAGACGCCGAGCAACTCTCCACCCTGACCGTCACCGCCGAGGCGGCCACCAAGACCGAGACGCCCTTCAACGAGACGCCGCAGTCGGTGTCGATCGTCGAAAGCGAGGAGTGGGAAGCCCGCGGCGCCGAGACCGTGCAGCGCGCCGCCGACTACACGCCGGGCGTCTACACCAACCAGGTCGGCGCCTCCAACCGCTACGACTACCTGATACTGCGCGGCTTCACCGACGGCAGCGTCAACAACACCTTCCTCGACGGCCTCAAGGTGATGAGCGACGGCGGCTCCTTCAGCTCGCTGGTCATCGATCCCTGGTTCCTGGAGCGCATCGAGGTGGTCAAGGGGCCGGCCTCCGTGCTCTACGGTCGCGCCTCCCCGGGCGGCCTGGTGGCCCAGACCAGCAAGCGCCCCGAGTTCGAGCGCGGCGGCGAGCTGCGCCTGGGCGCCGGCAACAACGCCCAGCGCAGCGCCGCCTTCGACCTCACCGGCCCGCTGGACGACGAGCGCCGCCTCGCCTTCCGCCTCACCGGCCTGGTCCGGGCCGCCGACACCCAGTTCGGGCCGGTGGAGGAGGAACGCTACGCCTTCGCCCCCCAGCTGACCTGGGACATGACCGACGCCACCAGCCTCACCCTGCACGCCTACCTGCACAAGGATCCGGAGGGCGGCTCACACTCGGGCCTGCCCTTCGAGGGCACGGTGGAAGATCGCAACGGCCGTCGCATCGCCAACACCTTCTTCGAGGGCGAGGAGGACTTCGAGAAGTTCGAGCGCGAACAGACCATGGTGGGCTACGAGCTCGAGCACCGCTTCAATGACGCCCTGACCGGCCGGCAGAGGCTGCGCTACACCGAATCCGACGTCGAGCTGCAGCAGGTCTATGCCTTCGGCTGGGCCAGCGCCACCGAGCTCAATCGCTACTTCTCCAGCGGCGACGAGTCCCTCGAGGCCCTGGCGGTAGACAACCAGCTCGAGGCGCGGCTCACCACCGGCGCCGTCGAGCATACCCTGCTGACCGGTGTCGACTACCAGCAGCTGGACAACGACGTCGTCTGGGGCTCGGGCGCCTTCCCCGCCATCGATGCCTTCGACCCCGAATACGGCGCCGAGCCTACCGCCATGTACCCGGATATCCGCCGCAAGCGGGAGCTCGAACAGACCGGCCTCTACCTCCAGGACCAGTTGGCCGTGGGGAACTGGCGGCTGAACCTGGGCGGGCGCCATGACTGGGTCGACATCACCAACACCGACCGCGACAGCGGGGCCGAGAGCACACTGGACGACACCCAGTTCAGCGGTCGGGCCGGGGTGCTCTACCTCTTCGGCAACGGCCTGGCGCCCTACGCCAGCTATACCACCTCCTTCAGCCCCAACTCCGCCACCGACCAGAACGGCGACCTGATCGAGCCGTCCCAGGGCGAGCAGGTGGAGACGGGCCTGAAGTTCCAGCCGGCCGGCACCCAGGACCGCTACAGCCTGGCGCTCTTCCACATCACCCAGGAGAACCTGGCCACCAAGCGCGCCAGCGAGAGCTTCCATCGGGCCACCGGCGAGATCGAGTCCCGGGGCGTGGAACTGGAGGCCCATACCCGATTGACCGAGAACCTGCGCCTGCAGGCCGGCTACAGCTACACCGACGTGACCCTCGAGAAGACCGACGACGCCAACGAGGGCAACACCGACAACTGGGTGCCGCGTCACCAGGCGTCGGTGTGGGGGCAGTACGCCTTCCAGCAGGGCGGGCTCGCCGGCCTGGATGCGGGCCTCGGGGTGCGCTACTACGCCGACATCTACGCCGACGAGGCCAATACCGAGAAGGTGCCCGACTACACCGTGGTCGACGCCACCCTGGGCTACGACCTGGCCGAGCTGGGTCTCGAAGGCGTCTCCGCGCGGCTCAACGTCACCAACCTGCTCGACGAGGAATACGTCTCCGGCTGCAGCAGCATCAACTTCTGCTACTTCGGCGCCGAGCGCAGCGTCAAGGCGACGGTCAGCTACGACTTCTGACCCGCGCCCCTGTCCTTTCGACGATGACCGGCGGCCCTCGGGCCGCCGGTTTTTTTGTCATACAACCTCGCGCCATCATCAGTTGCCAACATCACCCCATCGCGCAGCAAGCTGCGCTCCCACTTCCGAACTCGCCTCGGTTCTCGAGATCCCTGGTGGGAGCGCTCTTTAGAGCGCGAGGTCATTGCGCAGCAAGCAGTGCTCCCACGACACCCCACTTCCCGCGAATCTGCGAAGAGCCATTCTTTAGACAGCTTCGATCGCCATCTGGCGAGACGTCGCAGCCGCCGGCCCCGACTGCAGGCCTGGGTCAGCTCAGCCTGGCGGTCTCACCTCATGCTTCCGTCGAGGCGCTCGCCGATTGGCGCAGGCGCCAGTAGCGGCGCAGGACGGCATCGTTGATGGCCCGCTCCACCTCGAAGGCGTTGGGCGTGGGACAGAACAGCGTGACGTCGATACGCTGCTTGCCGATGTCCGTGGTGGCAAGGGTCACGCGCGGGTGGGGTTCGGCGATGTCGATGCCGCTGCGCTTCCGGATCATCGCGCTGTAGCGCTCGGCCAGTTCGGCATGCGGGTCGTACAGCATCGCCATCTCCTGCTCCAGGGCCGGCAGTTCCGATCGCATGTCCACGTCGGGCTCCAGGACGACGCAGACCTCGAGATACACCCACTTCTTGAAGAAGTTCTGGTTCTGGACCGGCGTGGTCAACAAGACGCTGTTGGGGACCACGATGGTCTTGCCGGAGTACTCGAAGCGGCCCACGGGCCCGCCGATCTCCTGCAGGGTGGTCGCCAGCATGGTCTCGTCGACCACCTGGCCGCGCAGGTCGCCGATCTCGACCCAGTCGCCGATCTCGAAGGGCTGATTGACGACGCGCAGCACCGTGCCCGACAGGCAGAGGATCAGCTCCTTGGTGGCGATCACCAGCGCCACGGCGAAGGCGGTGATGGACAGCGCGAAGGCATGCAGGGAAGGCAGCCAGATCAGCACCAGGCCGGCCAGGGCGAGGACCACGGTGGCATTGCGAGTGCGGGCCAGCCAGGCGCGTCGGTAATCGGACAGGATCTCCTTGCGGCCCCGGATGACACGCACCGCGAGGATGCGCAAGGCGACGAGCACGGCCACCAGCGCCACCGAACTCACGCCACGGTTGCTCAGCAGTTCCACCCAGAAGGAATCCTCAGGCATGTCGGGTTGGCGCTCCTCGGTACCGGTCGATGGTCAGGCACGACCATCGCACAGCGACGCCGCGGCGTCGATCGGGGGAGCCCCTTCAGCGTGTTCGGGTCCGCCGCCGGTCGCGCAGCGCCAGCAGGACCAGCGTCAGCGCCGTGATCGGCAACACGAAGGTGAGCATCGCCATGCCGAATCCGGGCAGGGCGTCGTGGCGTGCCGCCGCCAGGATCAGGTAGAGGGTATAGGCCAGGTAGTAGCCGAAGAACACGCCGCCCTCCCAGCGACTGATCCGGCCGCCGGTGACGCAGATCGGCAGGCAGGCCAGGGCCACCGCGATCATCACCGGCAGGTCGAAGCCGATCATGGCGGGCGAGAGGGCGATGCCCGAGGGGGCCAGCAGGCCGGTGAGCCCCAGCACGCCCAGCAGGTTGAAGACGTTGCTGCCGACCACGTTGCCCATGGCGATGCCGGCCTGGTCGCCGATCGCGGCCTTGAGGCTGACCGCCAGTTCCGGCGAGCTGGTGCCGAAGGCGACGACCGTCAGGCCGATGATCAGCGAGGAGATGCCCAGGCGGGCGGCCAACCGCGAGGCCCCGCGGACCAGGCCCTCGGCGCCCACGATCAACAACACCAGCCCGGCCACGAAGGCGACGACGGTCATGCCCGACCCTCCCCTTGCAAGGCGTGACGCGACGGCTCCCGGCCGTCCCCATCCTGGCCAAGCGTCGTGACAAGCGGCGGGATTGTCCAGTCGCGCATCGCGGCACCCGGGTACGCCAAGGGCCCACCCCGTCGCCGGGATGGGCCCTGGTTGGCCGGGGTCACCCGCTCGGGACTCAGTAGGTCCAGGTCAGGTTGGCCATGACGTGACGCGGGGCACCGTAGAAGCCCTGGTCCCACTTGAGGCTGGTCAGGTACTTCTCGTCGGTGACGTTGTTGACGTTCAGCGAGCCGGTCAGGCTGTCGCTGAAGTCGTAGCTGGCCATCAGGTCGACCAGGGCGTAGGCGTCCTGGCGCGTCTTGCCATCGTCGCGATCCCGCTCGCGTTCGATGTCGTCCTGCCAGCGCACCCGGGCGCCGACCTTGAGCGCATCCAGGCTGGCCGGCCGGTAGCTGGTGGTCCCCCGCACCATGTTGCGCGGGATGTAGGTGTTGGTGGCCTCGCCGTCGGCGTCCTCGATCTCCAGGTAGGTGTAGCCGACGCTGGCCTGCCAGCCCGGGGCCAGCTCGCCGGCGAGCGTCACGTCGACGCCCTCGCTGGTGATGCCGTCCGCGCCCGCATAGACGTCCCGGCCCCCGACGTTGCCGACCACCTGGGCCACGTTGTTCTGCTCGGTACGGAACAGCGCCAGGGCCGCGTCGGCACCGCCGTCGAAGACGTCGGCCTTGAGTCCGAGCTCGTAGCTCACCCCCTCGACCGGATCGAGGTAATCGCCGTTCCGGTCGGTCTCGGTCTGGGGATTGAAGATCTCCGTGTAGCTGGCGTAGAGCGAGGCCTGGTCGGTGACGTCGTAGATCAGGCCGGCATAGGGCGTCAGCTCGTTGTCCAGGGTGGTGTCCTGGGAGCTGCCGTACTGCTCGCCCACGGTATCCAGCCAGCTCAGGCGGGCACCGGCCACGGCGGTCCAGCGGTCGGCCAGGTCCAGCTTGGCGGCGCCGTAGAGGCTGCGCTCCTTGATGGTGGCGTCGTTGGCGAAGTCGGGATCGCCGAACTCGGGCTCCGGGTAGCTGCCGTCCCACTCGTCCAGCGGGGGAAGGTCCTCCGTGGCGGCCGCGTAGAGCGAGCTCTGCTGATTGCGGCTCTGGCTCCAGTCGGCGCCCAGGACCAGCTGATGGTGGCGCCCGAGGACCTCGACATCGCCCTTGGCATGCAGGTCGGCGACCCATTGCTCGAGGTGGCGATCGTACTTGCTCAGGTAGAAGCTGTTGGGGATCCGGCCCGTGGAGGCGTCGGGCACGGTGCCGATGTAGAACAGCTTGGTATCGGACAGCATGTCCAGGTGGGTGACGGTCCCCTTGACCTGCCAGTCGTCGGAGAGACGCTGGGTCAGTTCGACGAAGCTGCGGTGGGTCTCGCCGTTCCAGTAGGACCAGTCGGGAGCCGGGGAGGTCGAGCGGTCATAGTCGGTGGGGTTGCCGGCCGAATCGTAGAGCGGCAGCGCCCCCCACATGTTGCCGTCGGTATCGTTCTGCTGCCAGGTATGGCCCAGGGCCAGCTGGGTGCTGTCGGTGAGGTCGGCCTCCAGCACGCCATAGAGCACGCCGCGCTCGCGGTGCAGGCGATCCAGGTAGGAATCGGAGTCCAGTCCCGCGGCGACCAGGCGGCCGCGGACCCGGCCCTCGTCGTCCAGGGGACCGGAGACGTCCAGCTCCAGGCGGCGATGGTCCCGGCTGCCCAGCGTGGCGGAGACCGAGGCCCGAGGGGTCTCGGTGGGGCGCTTGCGGATGAAGTTGACGGTGGCCGCCGGGTTGCCGGAGCCGGACATCAGGCCGGTCGCGCCGCGCACCACCTCGATGCGGTCGTAGACGGCGGTGTCGATGTCCCCGTGGACGTTGTTGTAGGGCATCGGCAGGCGCAGGCCGTCGACCTGCAGGTTGGAGATCTCGAAGCCCCGCGAGGAATAGTAGGTCCGGTCCGTCTCGACCCGCTCCACCGTCACGCCGGGGGTGGACTCCAGGGCATCGTTGATGGTGTCGAGGTTGAAGTCCTCGATCTGCGCCCGGGTCACCACCGAGACGGACTGCGGGGTCTCGCGGGGCGTCAGGTCGAGCTTGGTCGCGGTGCTGGTGCGCGGGACCCGATAGTCGTCGGAGCCCTCGGTGACGATCGACAGCGCCTCGGCCTCGACGGTCACCGTCTCGAGTTCCTCGGCGGACTCGCTCTCCTGGGCCAGCAGGGCGGGCGACATCAGCACGAAGGCGCCGGCGGTGGCCAGGCCAAGGGCCCGGCGAACGGCCAGGGCGAGGGGATCGACCCCGACGGGGCGGGAAGCGGGATGGGACATGGGTGAGCAAGCCTTCGGTTCTAATACAACGGGAACGCGCATGATAATGACTCGCATTAATTGACACAATAAGAATGCTTCGCATTTCAGAAGAACGATGGGTCTGCCCTCACCGGAACGCGTGGGGATCAGGCTCGGAGACGACACCGGCGGCCCAGGGGCCGCCGGTCGAGGAAGGGATGGGGGGAAGGGATCAGGCCTGGGGCACGTCGGCCGCCTCGACCACGCCGGTCTGCACCCGCCACTGGGCGGCATAGCGGCCGTCCCGGGCGAGCAGTTCGCCGTGGGTGCCGCGCTCGACCACCCGGCCGGCCTCGATGACGGCGATCTCGTCGGCATGGACGATGGTCGAGAGCCGGTGGGCGATCATGATCACGGTGCGGCCATGGCCGATGTGCTGGAGCGAGCGCTGGATGGCCGCCTCGGTCTCGTTGTCCACCGCGCTGGTGGCCTCGTCGAGCACCAGGATCGGCGGGTCCTTGAGCAGCGCCCGGGCCAGCGACAGGCGCTGGCGCTGGCCGCCGGACAGTCGCACGCCGCGCTCGCCCACCGGGGTGTCCAGGCCCTCGGGCAGCGCCCGGATGAAGTCCCAGGCCTCGGCGGTCCTGGCCGCCTCGATGATCTCGCCCTCCTCGGCCTCCGGCTTGCCGTAGGCGATGTTGTCCCGCACCGTGCCCTCGAACAGGTAGACGTCCTGGCTGACCAGGCCGATGGCCCGGCGCAGCGAGGCCAGGCTCACCGAATCGACCGGCTGGCCGTCGACCCGGACCCGACCCGCGTCGGGCTCGACGAAGCGCAGCAGCAGCTTGATCAGCGTCGACTTGCCGGAGCCGGTGGCGCCCACCAGGGCCAGGGTATGGCCCGCCGGCACCGCGAGGTCGATGCCCTCGACGCCGGCGCCGGACCCGCCGTAGCGGAAGGCCACGTCCTCGAAGCGCACCTCGCCGCGTACCGGATCGGCCAGGGGCCGGTCGGCGGCATCGCGCACCCGGATGGGGGTGGCCAGCAGGTCGAGGATGCGCCTAGTGCTGGCCATGGCCCGCTCGAACAGGTCGATCACCTGGGCCAGGCCGGTGAGCGGCCACAGCAGGCGCTGGGTGAGGAACACCAGCACGCCGTAGGCGCCCACGTTGAGCTCGCCGCGCAGCGCCATCATGCCGCCCACGGTGAAGGTGGCCAGGAAGCCGGTGAGGATGGCCATGCGGATCACCGGGATGAAGGCGGAACTGATGCGGATCGCCCGCCGGTTGGCCTCCACGTAGGCCTCGCTGGCGGCCTTGAGCCGCTCGGCCTCGCGGGCCTCGGCGGTGAAGCTCTTGATGGTGGCGATGCCCGCCAGGTTGTTGGCCAGCCGGCTGGAGAGGTCGCCGACCCGCTCGCGGACGTCGGCGTAAAGGGGGCCGGCCTTGCGCTGGAAGTAGAAGGCGCCCCAGACGATCAGCGGGATGGGAGTGAAGGCCAGCAGGGCGATCAGCGGCGAGAGCACGAAGAAGACCGCGCCCACCGCCACCACGGTGACGCCGACCTGGATCATGGCGTTGGCGCCGCCGTCGAGGAAGCGCTCGAGCTGGTTGACGTCGTCGTTCATGGTCGCCACCAGCTGCCCCGAGCTCTTCGACTCGAAGAAGCCCATGTCCAGGCGCTGGGCGTGCTCGTAGGCGTCCTGGCGCAGGTCGGCCTGCAGCCGCTGGGCCAGGTTGCGCCACAGGATCTGGAAGAGGTACTCGAACAGCGACTCGCCGGCCCAGATGAAGAACGTCAGGGCGCCGAGCACCAGGATCTGCTCCTGGGCCGTGGTGAAGCCCAACCCGGCGACGAAGCTCTCCTCCTGGTTGACCACCACGTCGATGGCCACGCCGATGAGGATCTCCGGGGCGATATCGAAGAGCTTGTTGAGGATCGAGCAGAGGCTGGCGGCGATGATGCGACGCCGGTACCCCCGGGCATAGCGCAGCAGTCGCCCCAGGGCCTGGAAACTGGAAGCGGTGGAAGACATCGGGACTTTCCTTGTGGACGGGGGCCCAAGCCTACGCCATGCGGGGTGCCGGACCAACCAGGGCTATCGAAGTGAGTCTTGTCACTCGGGGCTGATCCGTCGACAGGTCTGCGAGGGGGCGCTGTGAACCCCTCCCTGGGCGCTACCGACGCCATCCATGGCGTAGGACCCCCTCTTCGACCTGTCCCCGGCGCCCCTCGCCAGAACCAACTGCAGTTGCCGTGCAGGACCAACCGATAACATTGATAAGAATTCTCGTTTGTCTTACGCTTTGCCGCGCGATGGACCGCCCCTCCGGGCGGCACCCCGGTAGCGGAGCCCCCCATGATCGAAACGCGCGCCGCCTCCTTCGAGGTCAACGGTCAATGCCTGCTGCATCCCCTCGACCTGAGGTTCGAGGAAGGTCGGATCCACGGCCTGATCGGCCACAACGGGTCGGGCAAGTCGACCCTGCTCAAGCTGCTGGCCCGCCAACAGCCCGCCAGCCGGGGGGAGCTGCACCTGGACGGCAAGCCGCTCTCGACCTGGGGCCATCGCGCCTTCGCCCGCCGGGTGGCCTACCTGCCCCAGCACCTGCCCGCCGCCGAGAACCTGACCGGCCGCGAGCTGGTGGGCTTCGGCCGCTACCCCTGGCACGGGCTGCTGGGCCGCCACGGCCGCGAGGACGAGGCGGCCATCGACCGCGCCCTCGAACTGACCCACACCGAGCCCTTCGCCGACCGCCAGGTGGACACCCTCTCGGGGGGCGAGCGCCAGCGGGTCTGGCTGGCCATGCTGCTGGCCCAGGGCAGCCGTTTCCTGCTGCTCGACGAGCCCCTGGCGGCCCTGGACATCGCCCACCAGGTGGAGGTGCTGGCCCTGACCCGGCGCCTGTGTCGCGAACTGGGCCTCGGCGTGGTGATCGTGCTCCATGACATCAACATGGCCGCCCGCTACTGCGACCGCCTGGTGGCGCTGCACGGCGGTCGCCTGCTGGCCCATGGCACGCCGGAGGAGATGATGAACGGCGACACCCTCGAGGCCATCTACGGCCTGCCCATGCACGTCATGGCCCACCCCACCGGCGAGCACCGCGTCGCCATCGCCCACTAGCCCCGGAGTCGCCCGTGTTCCCTCCTCGACGCGCCTCGTCATGGCTGGCCGGGCTGCTGGCCTGGCTGGTCGCCGCCTCTGCCCCGGCCGACACGCCCCGCCTGGCTACCCTCGACTGGACCCTGGCCGAGACCCTGGTGGCCCTGGACGCCCCGCCCCGGGCGGTGGCGCAGGTGGAGGCCTACCACGACTGGGTGGGCGAGCCCGCCCTGCCCGAGACGACGGTCGACCTGGGCCTGCGCAGCCAGCCCAACCTGGAGCTGCTGGCGAGCCTGGCCCCGGAGCGCATCCTGATCTCGCCGATGTTCGCCAACCTCACGCCGCGTCTCGAGCGCATCGCCCCGGTGGAGACCCTGCCGCTCTACAGCCCCGGCCGCGACACCTGGGCGGAGATGCTCGAGCTGACGCTCTCGCTCGGCGAGCTGGTGGGCCGCCCCGGGACGGCGACCCGGCTGATCAAGGAAACCGAGGCCCGCATCGACTCCTTGCGGGAACGGCTGAATGGCGATGAGCCTCCCCTGGTGATGGTGCAGTTCATGGATAGCCGCCATGTGCGGGTGTTCGGCGACAACGGCCTCTTCCAGGCGGTGATCGGCCGGCTCGGCCTCGAGAACGGCTGGACCGGGCCCACCAATGCCTGGGGCTTCTCGCTGGTGGGCATCGAGGCGCTGGCCGGCCTGGACGCCCGCCTGGTGGTGGTGGAGCCCTACCCCGCCGGGGTGCGCGAGGCCCTGGCCGAGGGCGGGCTGTGGCACCACCTGGCCGAGGCCAGCCGGGGCGAGCCCCTCGTGTTGCCGCCGGTGTGGAGCTTCGGCGCCCTGCCCTCGGCGGAACGCTTCGCCGAGCTGCTGGTGACCGCCCTGGAGGCCCCCGATGCCGTCTGATGCCCTCGCCCATCCCCGCCGGCCCTGGCCGAAGCTGACACCGGGGCGCGCCTGTCTCGTGCTGGGCCTCGCCCTGCTGGCCCTGAGCCTCGCCGTCCTCGATGCCCGGACCGGGCTGGGCCCCGGCCTCGCCGCCCTGATCGATGGCACCGGCGCCACGCCGGAGGCCCTGGTGCTGCACTTCGCCTGGTGGCCGCGCCTGGCCATGGCGCTGCTCGCCGGGGGCGGCCTGGCCCTGGCCGGGGTGCTGATGCAGCAGGTACTGCGTAACCCCCTGGCCGCCCCCACCACCCTGGGGGTGGCCAACGGCGCCAACCTGGCGCTGCTGGCCACCAGCCTGCTGGCGCCCGGCCTGCTGGGCCTGGGACGGGAGTGGGTGGCGCTCGCCGGCGGCGGCCTGGCCATGGGGCTGGTCTTCGCCCTGGCCTGGCGCCGCGGCCTGGCGCCGGTGGTCGTGGTACTCGGCGGCCTGGTGGTCAACCTCTACTTCGGCGCCCTGTCCATGGTGCTGCTGCTCTTCCATCAGGAGGAGCTCAAGGGGCTGCTGATCTGGGGCGCCGGCTCGCTTTCCCAGAACGGCTGGCAGGACGCCGCCTTCCTGGCCCCGCGCCTGGCCCTGGGCGCCCTGGCGGCGATCTGGCTGCTGCGCCCCCTGGCGGTACTGGAGCTCGACGAGGCCGGCGCCCGGAGCCTGGGCATCTCGCTCAAGCACCTGCGCCTGGCCGGCCTGGGGCTGGCGGTCTTCCTCACCGGCTGCGTGGTCAGCGTGGTGGGTATCATCGGCTTCATCGGCCTGGCGGCCCCCAACATCGTGCGCCTGGCCGGCGCCCGCCGCCTGGGCCCGCGGCTGCTCTGGTCGACGCTGCTCGGCGCCCTGCTGCTGGCCACCACCGACCAGCTGCTGCAACGCTATTCCGGGGCGCTGCCGACCCTGATCCCCACCGGCGCCACCACCGCGGCCCTGGGCGCGCCGCTGCTGCTGTGGCTGATCCCCCGGCTGCACCTGGGCGGCCAGACCCCGCCCCGGGAGGCCCGGGCCTTCGGCACCCGGCATCCGGCCCCCGGACGCCTGGCCACCTGGCTGGCCCTGGCCCTCGCCGGGCTCGCCGTGGTGGCGCTGCTGGCCGGCCAGACGGGCAGCGGCTGGCAGTGGGCGTCCCCGGGCGACTGGGCCCTGCTTCAGTGGCGCCTGCCCCGGGTGCTGGCCGCGGCCGGCTGCGGGGTGATGCTGGCCATCGCCGGCACCCTGATCCAGCGGCTCACCGCCAACCCCATGGCCAGCCCCGAGTTGCTGGGCATCAGCGGGGGCAGCGCCATCGCCCTGATGGGCGCCATCTTCCTGCTGCCCGCCCCGAGCAACCTGGCCCTGGTGGGCGCCGGCACCCTGGGCGCCCTGGCCAGCCTGGCGGTGCTGGTGGGGCTGAACCGCAGGAGCGGCTTCCAGCCGGAGCGGCTGCTGCTCACCGGGGTGGCCATCATGGCGCTGTTCGACGCGGTCAGGGCCGTGGTGCTGGCCGGCGGCGACCCCCGGGGCCAGCAGGTGATCGCCTGGCTCTCCGGATCCACCTACTACGTCGACCTGACCAGCGCCCTCACGGTGACCGGGGCGGCGCTGCTGCTGGCCCTGGTCGCCGCGCCCCTGGCCCGCTGGCTGGACATCCTGCCCCTGGGCGGGGCCACCGCCACCGCCCTGGGGCTGCCCCTGGCGCGCGCGCGGCTGGCCCTGCTGCTGCTCGTGGCCCTGCTCACCGCCGGCGCCACCCTGGTGGTCGGCCCCTTGTCCTTCGTCGGCCTGCTGGCCCCGCACCTGGCCCGGCTGCTGGGCTTCTCCCGGGCCGGTACGCACCTGCTCGGCGCCGCCCTCGCCGGGGCGCTGCTGATGGTGCTCGCCGACTGGCTGGGGCACCAGTGGCTGTTCCCCGAGGAGATCCCCGCCGGCCTGGTGGCCTCGCTGCTCGGCGGCGCCTACTTCATGTGGGGGCTGCGGCGGCTCTGAGCGATGCGGCGTAGGTCGGGTAAGCGAGCTTGCGAGCGCACCCGACAGCCCCGGCCGACAGCGGCTCCGACTCTGAGGGATGCACGACCGAGGTCAGCATCCAGGGCCATCACCGTTGGGCCAGACGAGGGTCGCCGGGGACAGGTCGTAGAGGGGGTCCTACGCCAGGGGTGAGGAGCACGGCTCCGAACGGGCTGGCCAGGGATGGCCAGCACCGGTCCTGCAAGCGGAGCAGGAGGCGAAAGCGCCGCAGGGCGTCGGTAGCGCCCATGGAGGGGTTCACAGCGCCCCCTCGTCGGTCCGGCGCTCCGGGACCTGTCGACGGATAAGCCCCGAGAAACAATCATTCCTGCGATGACTCTGGAGCGGCATCGCCCGGCGTTGCCGCCCCCTCGCCGCTGCCATAGGATATCGGCCATGCTGACTACATGCCCATCACGAGGCGGGGCCCGGCGCCGCCTCCTCGCCCTCTGCCTCGCCAGCGTCCTGTCGCTCTGGCCCTTGGCGAGCCCGGCCCACCCCCACGGTTGGGTGGACGTCTCGGTGCGCGTGCTGATGGACGAGCACGGCCGGGTCGAGGCCCTGCAGCAACGCTGGCGCCTCGATCCCTTCTACAGCCAGCTGGTGCTGGAGGAGCTGCGAGCCGCCTCCGGCGAGGCCCCCATGGAGGCTCGCCTCGACCAGCTCGGCGTGGAGATCCGTCACAACCTGTCCCCGCAGCACTACTTCACCCACGTCACCCATGACGGCGAGGCGGTGGCGCTCGGCGAGGTCGACGACTTCACCACCCTGGCGCGCGACGGCCGGGTCGTCCTCATGTTCCGGCTGCCGTTGGCCGAGCCCCTGCCGCTGGAGCAGGCCGCGATGCACTACCGGATCTACGACCCGACCTACTATCTCGAGGTGCTGCACGAGGCGGAGGGCGAAACGCCCCGGCCGGATGCCCTGCGCGTGACGGGTGCCGACTGCACCACGCGCATCATGGCCGCCGATCCCGACCCGGCCCGAGTCGCCGAGGCGGCGCGGCTGGACCGTACCGAGCAGGCGCCGGAGGGGCTGGGCCGCTTCTTCGCCGAGACCGGAGAAGTGCGATGCGATTCCCTCTGACGTCCTCCGATCGTGCCGCCTCCTCGGCGCCTGACCCCGCGGCTGCCCGGCCCCGATGGCGCTGGCTCCTCGGACTCGGCGCGCTGTCGCTGGCGGTGTTCGGCCTGGCCTGGTTCGCCGGGGACCAAGGGCTCGGCCTGCAGCTGGTCGCCTGGCAGCGGGACCTGCACCGCGCCCTGACGGAGGCGGTCGCCACCCTCGACGCCGCCCCGGGCACCACCGCCTGGCTGAGCCTGCTCGGCCTCAGCTTCGGCTACGGCGTCTTCCATGCCGCCGGCCCCGGCCACGGCAAGGCGGTGCTCGGCACCTACCTGCTCAGCCAGGGCGGCGCCCTGCGCCGGGCCCTGCTGCTGTCCTGCCTGGCCTCGCTGCTGCAGGCCGTGGTCGCCATCGCCCTGGTCACGGTGCTGGTCCACGGCCTGGGATGGCTGACGCGCCAGGCCATGGGCTCGGTGGTCTGGCTGGAGCAGGCCAGCTACCTGCTGGTCGCGATGCTGGGGCTCTGGCTCTGCTGGCGCGCGCTGGCGCACTCGCCTCACCGCCACGCGGCGGCCGACCCTGGCCATGACCATGATCACCACGATCACGAGTGTGACTGCGCCCATCACCTGACGCCCCGGCAGGCCGAGGACTGGCGGGGCGCCCTGGCGGTGGTGGCGTCGATCGGCATGCGGCCCTGCAGCGGCAGCGTCCTGCTGGTCGGGGCCGCCTCCCTGCTGGGCCACTACTGGGCCGGCGTGCTGGCGGTGCTGGCCATGGCCGTGGGGACGGCCCTCACGGTCTCGGCGCTGGCCCTGGCCAGCGTGATGGCCAGGGGATGGGCCGAGCGTCGCCTGCAGCGTTCCCTGCGCGTGTCGGGCATCCAGCGATGCCTGCGAGGAGCCGGCTTCGCGGGAGGCCTGCTCATCCTGCTCCTGGGCCTCTCCCTCTTCATGGCCGGGGTGCGCGCCCCCGGGGACCTTCCGCTCCTCGACGCGGCTCCCAGCGCCGCTCCCTCACCCTTCGGCGGGTAGTGCCCGACTACTCCCAGGGCGACGCCTGGCCAGGGGCCGGGCGTTATCCCCGACAGCACAGGAAGGCGCGAGCGCAGCGCCTCAGCCTCGACGTTGACGCCGACGACGCCGGAACCGAAGACGCAACAAGCCCGTGCGAAGTTTCCACCAGGCACCGCGAAACAGCCTGGCGAAGAAGGCGGCACGCAACCGGGCATTCTGCCGCTCGATCTCACGGACTTTCGGATTCGGGTCATGGAAGGCCATGGCGTTCCCCCGGGGAAATCGGTAGATGCGCTGGCACTTATCTCCCCTACGACGGCCGCGCTGGCCCCGAGTCCGCAGGGGGGGGTAAGCGAGCCTGCGAGCGCACCCGCGACCATTCGGTACCGACATTACTCCATCGCGCAGCAAGCTGCGCTCCCACGACCCTAGCGCCGCGAGCGTCCCGGCTCGAGGATCTCCCGGGCCAGCTCGCGGCCGGCGGAGGTCAGGGACAGGGCCTCGCCGGCGCGCACGATCAGTCGCCGCTCGCAGCTGCGCTCCACCACCCGGCGGGCCTTGGCGTCGTCCCACAGCAGGTGCTCGCGCAGCGCCCGGGTGACGTTCTCCTCGCGCTGCGCCGGGGTCCCCTCGTGGTTGTAGAGGTGCACGGCCAGGGTGCGGATCTCGTTGAGCCGGCGCTGGCCACGACGGCGCAGCCACTGGGCGACGAGCCCGTAGCGGGGGCCGGCGAGGAAGGCCAGCATCAGGAAAACGCCGGTCATCACCGCCATCATGCCGCCGATGGAGACGTTCCAGGCCACCGCCAGATAGTAGCCGCTGACGCTGGCGGCGATGGACACCAGGGTGCCGTAGCCGAACATCAGCCATAGCCGGTCCGTGAGCAGGTAGGCGGTGGCCGGCGGCACGATGACGAAGGCCACGAAGAGCACCGCCCCCACGGCGTCGAAGGCCGCCACCGCGGTGCCGCTGGTCAGCATCAACAGGCCGTAGAAGAGCACCCCGGGCGCCAGCCCCAGGGCCCGGGCCAGGCCCTCGTCGAAGGTCGCGAGCTTGAGTTCCTTGTAGAAGAGCCCGACGAAGGCGGCGTTGAGCAGCGTCATGGCGCCCATGGACAGCAATGCCCGGGGCACCCGCAGATCGCCGAGGGTGACGGTGTCCAGCCAGACGAAGCCGATCTCCCCGAGCAGCACCGTGTGGGTGTCGATATGCACGTCCCGGGCGTAGAGGTTGAGCAGCAGCACGCCGATGGAGAACAGTACGGGGAAGACCAGGCCGATGGCGGCGTCCTGCTTGACCCGCCGGGTGCGCACCAGCAGCTCGGTGAGCACCACGGTGAGCAGCCCCGTCAGGGCGGCGCCGACCAGCTGCACCGGCCCGCTCTGCTGGTGGGTGAGCAGCCAGACGATGACGATGCCGAAGACGATGGCATGGCCGATGGCATCGGAGAGCATGCTGTTGCCGCGCAGCACCAGGAAGGTGCCCACCAGGGAGGAGGCGATGCCCACCAGCGCGCCCACCAGCATGATCATCAGCGGCACGTTGTCGAACAGCGCGGCCAGCATCAGGCCCCCTCCCCGTTCAACGAGGCGAGGATGCGCTCGGCCTCGGCGATGCCGGCCGGGGTCAGCACCCAGCGCCGCTCGGGGCCGGGCTCGCCCGGCGGCGCCTGCCCCCATTCGACCAGGCCGCGGCGCTCGAGCTTTCGCAACGCCGCCCTGGTGCCCAGGCCATGGTAGGTGTCGAGCATGCCTTGCTCGGAGCGGTAGACGGGGTCGTCGTGGTGGGCGGCGAGCCGGTAAAGGGTGGTCAGCACCTGCTGGTCGCGCTGCCGGCGCCGCCCCCGCCACAACCGCAGCGCCTCCCAGACCAGGCCGCGCCCCGGGGCCAGGGTGATCGACACCAGCACCACGCCGGAGACGCTGAGGATGATCAGCGGGCCGGTGGCCAACCCCCGGGACAGGGCGCTGAGCAGGGCGCCGAAGACGCCGCCGGCCACGCCGATGGCCGCGGCCAGCCAGACCATGTCCTCGAGGCGATGGCTCCACTGGCGCGCCGCCACCGCCGGGGCGATGACCATGGCCGCCATCAGCACCACGCCCACCATCTGCAGGCCGACCACCACGGCGAGCGCGATCATCACCGTGAGCCCGACCTCGAGCCAGACCACCGGCATGCCCAGGGAGGCGGCGAACTCCGGGTCGAAGGTGACCAGCTTGAACTCCTTCCACAACGCCACCACCAGTGCCAGGGCGACGACGGTGATGCCGGCCATGATCCAGACGTCCGACCGCAGCGTGGCCGCCGCCTGGCCGAACAGGAAGGCATCGAGGCCGCCCTGGGCGGCGTTGTTCATGCCCTGGATGTAGGTCAGCAGCACCACGCCCAGGGCGAAGAAGACGCTCAGGGCGATACCCAGGCCGGCATCGGTCTTGAGCCGGCTCATGCGGGTCAGCAGCAGCATGACCAGGGCGGCCAGGGCTCCGGTGGCGAGCGCCCCGAGCAGGATGCTGCCCATGTGCCGGGTCCCGGCGATGATGAAGCCCAGGCAGACCCCGGGCAGGGCCGCATGGGACATGGTGTCCCCGAGCAGGCTCTGCTGGCGGAGCACCGCGAAGCTGCCCAACACCCCGCTGATCAGTCCCAGCAGGGCCGCCCCGGCGACCACGTTCTGGATGGTGTAGTCCTGAAGGAGCGCCAGCACGCCCATCATGAGCCGGAGGCCTGGTTGGACAGGAGGCCGGTGTCGTCGAGCAGGGCGATCTGGCCGCCGTAGGCCCGCTTGAGGTTGTCGGCGGTGTAGACCTCCGACACCAGCCCCTGCGCGATGACCCGCACGTTGAGGATCAGCAGCCAGTCGAAGTAGCTGCGCACCGTCTGAAGGTCATGGTGCACCACGATCAGCGTCTTGCCGTCGTCGCGCAGGCGACGAAGGATGTCGACGATGGCGCGCTCGGTGGTGGCGTCGACCCCGGCCATGGGTTCGTCCAGGAAATAGACGTCGGCCTGCTGGACCAGCGCCCGGGCCAGGAAGACCCGCTGCTGCTGGCCGCCGGAAAGCTGGCTGATCTGGCGGCGGGCGAAGTCCGCCATGCCGACCTGCTCCAGGGCCGCCATGGCCTCGTCGCGCTCGCGCCGCCCCGGGCGCCTGAGCCAGCCCAGCCGGCCGTAGAGCCCCATGGTGACCACGTCCAGGGCGGTGGTGGGGAAGTCCCAGTCGACGCTGGAGCGCTGGGGCACGTAGCCCACCCGCCGCCGGCGGGCCTTGTAGGGCAGCCCGAACAGCCGCACATGGCCGGCCACCGCCGGCACCAGTCCCAGCACGCTCTTGATCAGGGTGCTCTTGCCGGCACCGTTGGGCCCGACGATGCCCGCCATCACCCCGGGCGGCACGTCGAAGTCGATGTCCCACAGCACCGGCTTGCTCTGGTAGCTGACGGTCAGGTCCTCGACGTGCAGGGCGAGGTCCGGTTCATGCAGCGAGAGGGTCATGAAGGTGCTTTCCTGTTGGTCGGCGACCGAATCGACTATGGCATGGGAATGTCCCAGCGCTCGGCCCATCCGGCCAGGGCCTCGGGCAGCGGCGCCGGGGTGCCGCCGAGCGCCTCGACGATGTGCCGGGTATTGGTGTAGAGCATGCCGATATAGGTGCCGTCGGCGGTGCCGGCCTCGCCCATGGCGTCGGAGTAGAGCTGGCCGCCGATCTCCACCTCCTGGCCCTGCTGGCGGGCGGCATCGATCACCGCCTGGACGGTGCGCGGGTTGATGGTGCTCTCGATGAATACCGCCGGCACCTCGCGTTCCACCACCACCTCGGTCATGGCGCGGATATCGGCCACGCCGGTCTCGGTCTCGGTGCTGATGCCCTGGATGCCGGCAACCTCGATCCCGTAGGCTCGGCCATAATAGTTGAAGGCGTCGTGGGCGGTGACCAGGATGCGCTGGGCCTCGGGGATGGTGGCGATGCTCTCGCCGATCCAGGCGTGGAGCGCCTCGAGCTGGCGGCCGTAGGCCTCGGCATTGGCCTGGATCGCCGCCTCGCACTCGGGTCGCACCTCGGTGATCGCCGAGGCCAGGACTGGCAGGGTCTTGGCCCACAGCGAGACGTCCATCCACAGGTGGGGGTCGATGCCGTAGACGTCCTGGACGGTGATCAGGTCGGCGGGCTCGATGGAAGACGGCGCCACCGCCAGGGTCGGCTTGATCTCGGCGAAGCGTCCCAGCACCTCGCCGAGCTGGCCCTCCAGGGAATAGCCCGAGTAGAGGATCAGCTCGGCGTCCTGGAAGGTGGCCACGTCCCGGGCGCTGGCCTGGTAGAGGTGCGGGTCAACCCCGGGGCCCATGATCGCCGTGACCTCGACGCACTCGCCGCCGACCCGTTCGGCCACGTCGCCGATCATCCCGATGGTCACCACGGCCTCCACCGGTTGGGGCGCCTGGGCCTGGAGCTCCGTGATCCCCAGGCACAGTGGCAACAGCATTCCCATCGCCGTCCGGCGGGTTCCCATGTCGCCTCTCCTTTCGTACCGTGCGAAATCGCAGGTATAGCATTCGCCGGGCACCGGAGTAAAAGCGGCGCCGTAAACCCTTCGCCCCGAGGCGCTGAACCCTGGCGGCCGACGGGAGACCAATGGAAGGCCTGACGCCATGCGGCGTCAGGCAAGGACTCAGTTCAAGGAGACATCGGATGACTCGACCCAACGCCCTGACACGTCCGCTGGTGGCGGCCCTGCTGGCCACCGGCCTGGCCTCGGCCGGCACCGCCCAGGCCGCCCCCCAGGGACTCTATTCCGCCGACGAGCTGCTCGATGCCGAGGTCACCAGCCGGGAGGCGCCCGACGTGGTCATCGGCGAGGTGGAAGACCTGCTGCTCGACGACGACATGCGCCTGCGGGCGCTGGTGATCGACACCGGCAACCTGCTCGACATGGGCGAGAAGCAGTACGTGATCGAGGCAGGGGAGTTCAGCGTCGAGACCCGCCACGGCGACCGCCTGGATGCCATCGAGTACCGGGTAACCGTCGATCTCGACGAGTCCGCCATCACCCGGCAACCGGAATACACCGACGGCTGGTGGAGCCAGGCCCGCCAGAACATGCAGCAGGCCTGGAGCGACACCCGGGAGGGCGCCGCCAGCGCCTGGGAGACGACCCAGGAAGGGGCCTCGCGGGCCCTGGATCGCATCGGCCGCGCCCTGGAGGCCGCCGGCGAGCGGACGCAACGGGCCGCCGAGGACTCCGCCCAGTAAGGCTCCCCCCCGACGGCGCCGGGCCAGGCCCGGCGCCGCGCTCGCGCCCAGGGGGCTACATGGCCGAGGCGGCGGCCTGGCGTGCCTGGTCGAGCCAGGCATCGACCTGCTCGCGATGGGTCGCGATCCATTCCTCGGCGTGTCGCTGGATGTCCTCGGCGCTGTCCTCGCCGTCGAACATCCTGGCGTTCTGGGCGAAGATGTCGTCGACGGGAATCCGGACCTCCTCGAACAGCTCGGCCGCCGCCGGGTTCTCCGCGGCGAAGGCGCTGTTGACCACCGGGCGGATGTCGTTGGCCGGCCAGCCCAGGTTGCAGGGGTTCTCGGTGCAGCCGACGACGTCATGGAGCACGGTATCGTCCTCGAAGTCCCGCTGGTCCTCGGGCAGGGTGGCCTCGTCCACGGTGATCCACACCACGTCCTTGCCCGGCTCGAGCAGGCCCACCGTCCAGTTGGGGGTCCAGGTATAGAAGAAGATCGAGCCGTCTTCCTGGTACCGCCCCAGGGCATCGGCCATGGAGGCGGAGTAGCTCGCCTTGATCGGCTCGACGGTATCGGTGAGGCCATAGGCCTCGAGATGGTGGGCGATCACCAGCTCGCAGCCCCAGCCCGGCGGGCAGGCGACCAGCTCGGCCTTGCCGTTGCCGTCCGAGTCGAACAGGGCGGCGACCTCGGGATCCCGGAAGTCCTCGAGGCCGGTGATGCCGTGCTCGTCGGCGGTCCTCTTGTCGATCAGGTAGCCCTGCAGGGCCCCCCCCTGAGCCACGTAGCCGATCAGCTCGGCCCCCGCCCGGAAGGTGCGGCGATAGGTGTTGTGCAGGGGGAACCAGCCGTTCACCCAGAAGTCCACGTCGCCCTGGGCCACCGACTGGTAGAAGGGCGGGTTGTCGAGGGTGGTGGGCCGATCCACCTCATAGCCCAGCTCCTCCAGGAGATGGCTGTAGACGGCGGCCGGGAACCAGCCGGTGTCCCAGGTGGCCCGAGCCGGGGTCACGGTGACGCCTTCCCCGGGCAGGTGCTGGTCGGCGGCGGCCCATCCCGGCGTCAGGCACAACGCCAGGGCGAGTCCCGACGCCCCCAGCACGGATCTGGCTTGGAGTCGCGAATGCATGCGATGCCCTCCTCTACGAGGCCCCGAAGCGCCCCGGGGCCGGATCATCAGTGGTCATCCCTGTCGGTCCTCCTGATTCCCTTGAACAGCAGCTTCTTGAAGGAGCGCTTCTTGCCGGTATCGGCGCGCCCGCCCTCCCCCAGGGCCTGGGTGACGCGATCGAGCAGGATCGCCAGCAGCACGATGCCGATGCCCCCCAGGGTCGCCCGGCCGATGTCCAGGCGCCCCAGTCCCGTGAACACCGTCAGCCCCAGCCCGCCGGCGCCGATCAGGGCGGCGATCACCACCATCGACAGCGACAGCATCAGCGTCTGGTTGAGGCCGGCCATGATGGTGCGCAGCGCCAGCGGGATCTGGATCTCGAACAGCAGCTGTCGCCGGGTCGCGCCGAAGGCCAGCCCGGCCTCGACCAGCTCCCCCTGTACCTGGCGGATGCCCAGGTTGGTCAGGCGAATGATCGGCGGGAGCGCGAAGATGATGGTGGCGATGACGCCGGGCACGATGCCCACGCCGAACAGCATCACGATGGGCACCAGGTACACGAAGGGCGGGATGGTCTGCATGATGTCCAGCACCGGCCGGATGATGCCGGCGAAGCGGTCGCTGCGCGCGGCGAGGATCCCCAGGGGCACGCCCACGATCGTGCAGAAGGTCACCGCGGTGACGATCATCGACAGGGTGATCATGGTCTCCCGCCAGATGCCCAGCAGGTCCATGAAGATCACCGCCGAGAGGGCGAAGATGGCGACCCGCGTGCCGGCGGCCCGCCAGGCGATCAGCGGCACCACCACCACGAAGACCGGATAGGGGAGCCACAAGAGGAAGTCCTCGAGGCCGCCGAGCACCTGGTCGATCGGCCATTGCAGGGCCTGGAAGACCGGCCGGAAGTTCGGCACCAGCCAATCCTTGACCGCCACCTCGATCCAGTCGTCCAGGGGCAGCGTATAGAAGTCGGAGATGCTGTCGGCCATGGTCATTGCTCCCTCGCCGCCAGGGGGGCCGAGGCCTCGGCACTGGGGGACGCCTGCCCCTCGCCTCCATTGCCGGCCAGCAGGGCGAAGACCCGCAGGGGATCGACGCTGCCCAGCAGGCGTCCGGTCTCGTCGAGCACGGCGATGGGCAAGCCCTTGGCACATTCGCCATAGAGCTCGATCAGCTCCTGGTCGGCCCGGGCCGCCGGGAAGTCGGGCCGCATCAGGTCACGCAGGGCGCGGCCCTCGGCCGATACCAGGTCCGTGCGCACCAGGATGCCCAAGGGATAGCCGTCCGCGTCGACCACATGAAGCCCCGTCACCTGGTGCGCCTCGCAGCGCCGTCGTGCCGTCGCCGGGTCGTCGTCCGGGGTCACGGTGGGCGCTTCGTGGCTCAGCCGGCCCATGCGGAAGACCCGGCCGCGGTCCACGTCGCGGGTGAAGGCGGCCACGTAGTCGTCGGCCGGGGCGGCGACGATCTGTTCGGGCGTGCCGGTCTGCACGAAGCGGCCATCCTTCATGATGGCGATGCAATCGCCGATGCGCAGGGCCTCGTGCAGGTCGTGGGTGATGAACAGGATGGTCATGTGCAGCTGCTCCTGGAGCGCCAGCAGCTCGTCCTGCATGTCGCGGCGAATCAGCGGGTCCAGGGCGCTGAAGGGCTCGTCCATCAGCATGATCTCGGGATCCACGGCGAGCCCGCGCGCCAGCCCGACGCGTTGCTGCATGCCGCCGCTGAGGTTGTCCGGCGGCACGTCGGCATAGGCCTCGAGCCCCACCTGGGCCAGGGCGCGCAAGGCCTTCTCGCGACGCTCGCCGGGCGGCATCCCGCGCACCTTGAGGCCGAACTCGACGTTTTCCCCGACGGTCTTGTGGGGAAAGAGGGCGAAGTGCTGGAAGACCATGGAGAGCTTGCGGGCACGCAACTCGCGCAGGGCCTCGGCGTCCATGGCCACCACGTCCTGGCCATCCAGCAGGATGCGGCCCCGGGTGGGCTCGATGAGGCGGTTGAGGCAGCGGATCAGGGTCGACTTGCCCGACCCGGAGAGGCCCATGACGACGAAGATCTCGCCCGGGGCCACGGTGAAGGAGACGTCGGCGACGGCGGCGACCGAGCGGGTCTCGGCATAGATCCTGTCCTTGGTCTCGCCGGCCGCGGCGCGCCGGATGGTCTCCTCGGGGTCATCGCCGAAGACCTTGTAGAGGTGCTCCACGACGACCTTCTGGCGACTGGCCGGAACCTCGTTGCCGTCCGTCATGCCTCCTCCCGATGCGGGGCGGGCGACGGGTCGGCGCGGCTTCGAGAGGGCGGCATCCAGCCGGAATCAAGGAAAGGAGCACCGAGCGTCGCGCGCCCGGGCAGTGCTGAGGAATCCTCCGGCGGAGCCGATGGCCCGGCACCGGGATTCCTGCATGTCTCGTATTTGAAAACTAGAAGCCGCGCCCCGGGAGCGTCAAGCCGGCCCTGAAGAGGTCGACCGACGCGACGTCTGCTAGGATGGCGATCCTCCCTACGCCCCTGAGACACACGACGGAACAAGGACGCTCCCGCCTCCATGCTTGCCGAACTCTTCGCCGTGATGGCGCCGGTCCTGGCCGGGGCCGGCCTGGGCTTCGGCTGGGTCAGGCTCGGCCACGACTTCCCGGTCGACTTCGTCACCCGCCTGGTCTTCAACATCGGTACCCCCGCGCTGGTGATCGCCTCCCTGGCCGACGCCGAGATCGATGCCGGCAGCTTCGGCCGCACCATGCTGGCCACGGCCCTGGTGCTGCTGGGCATGGCGATCGCCACCGGCCTGGCCAGTCGCCTGCTGCGACGTGACTGGCGGGTGCTGCTGGCACCGATGATGTACCCCAACACCGGGAACATGGGCCTGCCGGTGGTGCTCTACGCCTTCGGCAGCGCGGGGTTCGTGTTCGGCATCACCGTGATGGTGACGGTGACCCTCTTCCAGTTCACCCTGGGCTCGCTGATGGCCGGACGTGGCAACCCCCTGAAGGTGCTCGCCACCACGCCCACGGTGTATGCCATCCTGGTCGCCCTGGGGCTGCTGCTCACCGACGCCGCCCTGCCGCGCTGGCTCGCCAACAGCGTCGAGTTGATCTCCGGCTTCACCGTGCCGCTGATGCTGATCACCCTGGGCGTGTCCCTGGCCAACATCCAGGTCCGAAGCCTGCGGTCCGGACTCGGTTTCAGCCTGCTGCGACTGCCGCTGGCGGCGGGCATGGCCTGGGGCATCGGCGCCCTTCTCTCGCTGCCCCCCACGGCCCATGCCATCCTGGTGCTGCAGATGAGCATGCCGGTGGCGGTGTTCAACTACCTGTTCGCCCAACGCGCCCGACGCGAGCCGGACTACGTGGCGAGCCTGGTGTTCTGCTCCACCCTGCTGTCGCTCATCTATTTGCCGATCCTGCTGGCCCTGCTGATGTAGCCCCCCCGCCTATAATGGGGACGGGAAACCTCCGGAGGGAACACCATGGCTTTTCCGCTTCGCCCCCTGGCGGCGATCGCCCTGCTGCTCGGCCTGGGCGCCACCGACCCGGCGGATGCCCGCCTGATCCCCACCCGCCACCTGGACGTCTGCCTGACGACCGTGGCGTCGGGCCTCGATCACGCCTGGGGGCTGGCCATGCTGCCCGACGGGCGTTTCCTGGTCGGGGAGCGCGATGGCCGCCTGGCCTCGATCGACGACGGCCGGATCCGCTGGATCGCGGCCCTGCCCGAGGTCTCGACCCGGGGCCAGGGCGGCTTGCTCGACCTCGCCCTTCACCCCGACTACGGCGACGGGGACCACGACTGGCTCTACTTCACCTGGAGCCGCCCCGGCCCCGGCGGTACGGCGACCAGCCTCTCCCGGGCACGACTGGGCGAGGGGCGCCTGGAGGATCTCGAGCACCTGTTCGTCCAGGACCGCTTCTCGCAGCCAGGCCGGCATTACGGCTCGCGACTTGCCTGGCTGCCCGACGGCACCCTGTTGATGAGCATCGGCGATCGTGGCGTGACACCGGAGCGGGCCCAGGACAGGGGCGACCACGCCGGCAGCTTCCTGCGCCTGACCGACACCGGCGGCGTCCCGGCCGACAACCCCTTCGTCGGCGATCCCGAGGCGCTCGACGCGCTCTTCAGCATCGGCCATCGCAACCCTCAGGGCCTGACCATCGCCGAGGACGGCGTTCCCTGGTCCACCGAGCACGGCCCCCGCACGGGCGACGAGCTCAATCGCCTGGAGCCCGGCGTCAACTATGGCTGGCCGGAGGTCACCCTGGGCCGCGACTATGCCACCAACCTGCCCATCGGCCGCGACAGCGCGCCGGGCATGCGCGACCCCGTGCATGTCTTCGAGGGCCGTTTCGCCCCCTCCGGCCTGGCCCAGGTGACCGCCGAGGACTTCGCCCCCTGGCACGGCGACTTCCTGGCCGGCGGGCTGCGCAGCGAGACCCTGCTGCGCCTGCGCCTCGAGGGCGACGAGATCGTCGAGCGCGAGGCCATCCTCGCCGGCCAGATCGGCCGCATCCGCACCGTGCACCAGGGCCACGACGGTGCCCTCTACTTGCTCAACGACCGGGACAACGGTAGCCTTTTTCGCCTTCGGCCCGCTTCCGCCGAGTCGAACGACTGTCCCTCCTGAGGCCCCGTCATCCCTGGCACAAATTTGAATGACCATTCAATAAACGCTAGGGTATGCCGCCTCACTACGCGTCAACGCGGCCGAATGGCATGCTGACGCGACACCGACCCCGACAACCCATTCCCGGCCTGGGCCCCTGGGGGCCAAGGCCGGGCGCCGACCAAGGCACCGCCAATGAGTGACAACCGAAACGTCAAGATTCGGGTCCGCAACCTCAGCAAGGTCTTCGGCAACCAGCCGAAGAAGGCGCTGGAGTTGCGCGACCAGGGCCTCAAGCGCCCCGAGATCCTCGACAAGACCGGCCAGACCCTGGGCCTGTCCAACATCGACTTCGATGTCTACGAGGGCGAGCTGCTGGTGATCATGGGGCTCTCCGGCTCCGGCAAGTCGACCCTGATCCGCTGTCTCAACCGCCTGATCGACCCCACCGAGGGGGAAATCGTCATCGACGGGCAGAACATCCCGAGCCTCAAGGAGAAGGAGCTGCTGGAGTGCCGCCGCCGCCACTTCTCCATGGTGTTCCAGAACTTCGCCCTCTTCCCCCACCGCACCGTGCAGCAGAACGCGGAGTTCGGCCTGGAGATCCGCGGCATCGACGCCGCCGAGCGCCGTGAGACCGCCCGCAATGCGCTCAAGCAGGTCGGCCTGGAGGGCTGGGAGGACGCCTATCCCCGCCAGCTGTCCGGCGGCATGCAGCAGCGGGTCGGCCTGGCCCGTGCCCTGGCCAACGACGCCAGCGTGCTGCTGATGGACGAGGCCTTCTCGGCCCTGGATCCGCTGATCCGTGGCGACATGCAGCAGGAGCTGCTGCAGCTCCAGCATCGCATGAAGAAGACCACCGTCTTCATCACCCACGACCTGGACGAGGCCCTGAGCATCGGCGATCGCATCGTGCTGCTCAAGGACGGCGAGGTGGTGCAGATCGGCACCCCCGAGGAGATCCTCACCAAGCCGGCGGACGACTACGTGCGCCGCTTCATCGAAGGCGTCGACAAGTCGCGCATCCTCAGCGCCGAGAGCGCCATGCGCAAGGTGCGTTCCACGGTGCGTGACACCGATGGCCCGCGCACCGCACTGCGCAAGATGCGTGACCACAGCCTGGACTCCATCTACATCCTGGACCGCGAGCGCCGGCTGATCGGCCTGATCGATGCCGACGCCGCCAGCAAGGCCCTCGAGGAAGGCAAGGAAACCGTCACCGAGGCGATGACCCAGGACTTCCGCAAGGTCACCCGCGAAGAGCCCCTGCACAACCTCTTCGCCATGTTCAGCGAGAACCGCTTCCCCATCGCGGTGGTGGACGACAACCAGGTACTGCAGGGCGTGGTCGTGAAGGGCGCCGTCCTCGATGAACTCGCACAGGCAGGAGAACACTGATGGCTATCGAATTCCCCCGCATGCCGCTGGGTGACTGGATCGAGGGCGGCCTGAACTGGCTGACCAGCGAATACTCCGCCGTGACCCGCGGCATCTCGCGCCTCACCCAGACCGGCATCGACGGCCTCAACGACGCCCTGATGTGGCTGCCCGACTGGTCGCTGCTGGTGATCATCGCCGCGCTGTGCTGGTGGCTGGCCAACGTCCGCCTGGCCATCGGCGCCGTGGCCGGGCTGGTGCTGATCCTGAACCTGGGCCTCTGGGACCCGATGATCGAGACCCTGACCCTGGTGGTGATCGCCACCCTGGTGGCGGTGGTGATCGCCCTGCCCGTGGGCATCGCCGCGGCGCTCTCCGAGCGGCTCTACCGGGCGATCATGCCGGTGCTGGACTTCATGCAGACCATGCCGGCCTTCGTCTACCTGATCCCGGCGATCCCCTTCTTCGGCATCGGCTCGGTGTCGGCGATCTTCGCCACGGTGATCTTCTCCATGCCGCCGGCGATCCGCTTCACCACCCTGGGCATCCGACAGGTCCCCACCGAGCTGGTGGAGGCCGCCGACGCCTATGGGGCGACCCGCGGCCAGAAGCTGTTCAAGGTCCAGCTGCCGCTGTCGCTGCCCACGGTGATGGCCGGCATCAACCAGACCATCATGCTGGCGCTGTCCATGGTGGTGATCGCCGCCATGATCGGCGCCGACGGGCTGGGCAGCGAGGTCTGGCGGGCCATCCAGCGCCTGCGCCCGGGCGACGGCTTCGAGGCCGGCATCGCCGTGGTGATCCTGGCCATGCTGCTGGATCGCCTGACCCAGTCGCTGCGCAAGCAGAAGGCCTGAGGCCCCTGCGTTGGTGGGCCGTCGGTTGCATGCCGCGGCCCGTCTCTGCATCCTTTGGTACGCATTCTTAATCAAGGACTTCCGATGACCAAGCAACCGATGCGTCTCGCCGGCCTGGCCCTGGTCGCCGGTGCCAGCCTCACCGCCGCCACCGCCCAGGCCGCCGACAAGGGCACCGTCCACCTGGCCTACGTCGAGTGGTCCGATGCCGTCGCCTCCACCAACGTGATGCGCGCCGTGCTCGAGCAGGCCGGCTACGAGGTGGAGCTCACCTCCCTGTCTGCCGCCGCCATGTGGCAGTCCGTGGCCACCGGCGACGCCGACGCCATGACCACCGCCTGGTTGCCCACCACCCACCAGGACTATCATGACCGTCTCGAGGATCAGGTGGTCGACCTGGGGGTCAACCTGGACGGCACCAAGCTCGGCCTGGTGGTGCCGGCCTACAGCGAGATGAATTCCATCGCCGACCTCGACGACCACGCCGATGCCATCGACGGCAAGATCACCGGCATCGACCCGGGCGCCGGCCTGATGGGCCTGACCGAGGAGGTCATCGAGGAATACGACCTCGATGTGGACCTGCAGAGCGGCAGCGGCGCCACCATGACCGCGGCCCTGCAGAACGCCGTCGCCAACGACGAGGAGATCGTGGTGACCGGCTGGACCCCGCACTGGAAGTTCGCCCGCTGGGACCTCAAGTACCTGGAGGACCCCAAGAACGTCTACGGCGGCGCCGAGCAGATCCACACCATGGCTCGCCAGGGTCTCGAGGAGGACATGCCGGAGGCCTACGCCATCCTGGACGCCTTCGAGTGGACCCCGGAGCAGATGGGCGAGGTCCAGCTGCTGAACCAGCAGGAGGACGCCGACCCCTACGAGAACGCCAAGCAGTGGGTCGCGGAGAACCAGGACCTGGTCCAGGAGTGGCTGCCGGAATCCTGAGGTCACAGCCTCGACGGCCGCGACGAGACGAAGGGGAGATGCCTGGCGGCATCTCCCCTTCTCGTTGTTTCCCGGGCGAGCGGGCGACGGATCAGCGCGGCAGGTAGCCGTCGGCCTTGAGCGAGGCGGTCGCGGCCTCGATGCTCTCGCGCAGCGTGTCCGCCACGAAGTCGACGTGTTCCCGCGTCAGGATCAGCGTCGGGGAGAGGATGTTCATGTGGGCCAGGGGGCGCACGATCAGGCCGCGCTTCTGGCACTCGTCGGCGATGCGGTTACCCACCTTGGCCTCGGGGGCGATCAGCTCCCTGGTCGCCTTGTCGGCCACGTTCTCGAGGCACATCATGAACTTGCGACCGCGGATGTCGCCGACGATCTCCAGGTCGGACAGTGCCTTGATGCGGCTCTCGAAGTAGGCGCCCACGTCCTTGACGTGATCGCAGAGGCCTTCCCGCTCCATGATCTCGATGTTCTTGAGGCCCGCCGCGCAGCTCACCGGATGGCCGGAATAGGTGAAGCCATGGGTGAAGATGGCGCCGTCGGCCTGGGGCTCGCTGATCACCTCGTAGATGCGGTCGGAGAAGATGGTCGCGCCCAGCGGCAGGTAGCCGGAGGTCAGGCCCTTGGCGCAGGTGATGATGTCCGGGACGATGCCGAACTCGTCCTCGGAGGCGAACATGTGCCCCAGGCGGCCGAAGGCGGTGACCACCTCATCGGAGACGTAGAGGACGTCGTACTTGCGGCACACCTCCAGGGTCTTCCGGTGGTAGCCCTCGGGCGGCACGATGACGCCGCCGGCGCCCATGATCGGCTCGGCGAAGAAGGCCGCCACGTTGTCCGGGCCCAGTTCGAGGATCTTGTCCTCGAGCTCCTTCACCTTCTCGTCGCAGAAGGCTTCCAGACTCTGCTCCTCCGGCCGACGGTAGGGGTTCGGGCAGGAGATGTGGTGGACCAGCTGCCGGTCGATGTCGAAGCCGATGTGGTCGAACTCGACCCCGGTGATCGACATGGCCATGTAGGTGCTGCCGTGATAGCCGTCGATGCGCGAGATGATCTGCTTCTTGCTCGTCTTGCCGAGCTGGTTGAAGTAGAAGTGGATCATGCGCACGGCGGTGTCGTTGGCCACCGAGCCGCCGCAGCCGTAGAAGACGTGGTTCAGATCACCCGGCGCCAGCTCGGCGAGCTTGGCGGCCAGGCGGGCCGCCGGGGCGGTGGTGTGGTGGCCGAAGGTCGAGAAGTAGGGGATGTCGCGGATCTGCGCGGCGACCGCCTCGGCGATCTCGTCCCGACCGTAGCCGATGTTCACGCACCAGAGGCCGCCGATGCCGTCCAGGTAGCGCTTGCCGTCGGCATCCTGGAGGGAGACGCCATCGGCCCGGTGAAAGACCATGGACCCGGTCTCCTTGAAGGTGGAGAAGTCGGTCCAGGGATGCATGAAGTGATCGCGATCCTTCTGCCAGATTTCCTGTTTCTCGAGCTGGGCGGGGGATTGCTGACTGGTCATGGTGTGACTCCTTCGGGGTCGGGAGGCGCCCCGCGGGGCGCCTCCCTGGGTTGCTTCGAGCGCCGGGAATCAGCGCTTGGCGATCTCGTTCAGGGGTTCGGGCTTGAACAGCGGCTTCTTCATCACCAGCTTGATCCAGGCCACGGCGACGACGCTGACGATGCCCAGCACCACGCCGGCGTTGGTGAAGATCTCCACGGTCAGTTCCGGGGCCGGCGAGGCGTAGACGATGGCGTAGACCATGCCGGCGATGCCGATCAGCTGCGGCAGCGGATAGAAGGGCGAGCGATAGGGGCGCTCGGCGTCGGGATAGCGACGACGCAGGGCGATGACGTTGACGTGGGCGATGATGTAGGCGATCAGCCAGGCGATGGCGGCGGAGATCAGCAGCAGGCCCACGGTGCCCGCGTCGTTGCCCCAGATCAGCAGCGGCAGGCCGGTGACGCCGGCGGTGAAGAGCACCGCGACCCAGGGCTCGCGCGTCTTCCGGGTCTTCCAGCCCAGCACCGGGAAGGCCTGACCCTGCTCGGCCATGCCCTGCAGCATGCGCGGCACGGCGGCCAGGGAGGTGTTCACCGTGCTGCAGGTCGCGGTGATCGCGGCCACGGCCAGCAGGAAGGTGCCCGACCCGCCGAAGGCGGCGGTGGCGTACTCCAGGTGCGGCAGCTCCGCGGTCATCAGGACCTCACGCGGCAGGTAGAAGAGCGCGCCCAGGCAGTAGAGGGCGAAGACCGCGAAGATCACGGTCAGGCCCAGGTACATCGAGCGCGGGATGTAGCGCTCGGGACGACGCGCGTCGCCGACCAGCGGACAGACGAACTCGGCCCCCACATAGCCCCAGATGGCCAGCGCGATCAGGGTGAAGGCCCCGTCGCCCAGGTTGAAGTCGCCGGCCAGCTCGGCGGCCCGGAACGCATGCGGGGCGAAGCCGCCGGTCAGGGCGCTGACGCCGAGCAGGGTCAGGGCCACCACCATGGCGAAGGCCAGCACGTTCTGCAGCTTGGCGAAGACGTCGATGCCCAGCAGGTTGAGCACCGTGAAGGCGCCGAGGATCCCGAAGGCGACGTACTGGGTGCCCTCCACGGCCGGATACAGCACGCCGAGCAGGAAGTTGACCAGCAGCAGCTCGGCGGACAGGGCGAACATCGCCACCACCACGTAGCCGGAGAACACCGAGAGGATCGCCGGGAAGTGCCCCAGGGCCACCTCGGTGTAGGCGCTCAGGCTGCCCGCCCGGGGCACCAGCAGGGCCAGTTCGGAGAAGGACGCCGCGTAGCACAGCGCCAGCACCCAGGCGATGCCCAGGGGCACGATGAAGGCGGAGCCGGCGATGCCGACGCCCTGGAGCATCAGCACCATGACGCCCTGGGACACCACCAGGCCAACCGCGACGGCCATCAGGGACTTGAGCCCCAGGATCCCGCGGGCCTTCTTGCCGGCGGCCGTCGGGGCCGCCGCTTTGGATACGGCATCTTGCATTGAGGTCACCCTCTTGTTGTTGTGGGGTTAGGCTTTCGCCGGCGAGGCAGCGGCGGGCCTGTTCAGGGGCGGTTCAGAGACGCACCCAGGTGGTCTTGAGCTGGGTGAACTTGTCCAGGGCGTGGAGCGACAGGTCGCGCCCGAAGCCGGACTGCTTGTAGCCGCCGAAGGGGGTGGTGAAGTCGATGGCGTCCACGGTGTTCACCGAGACGGTCCCCGCCCGCAGGCGACGCGAGACGCGATGCGCCCGTGACAGGTTCTCGGTCCACACCGACGCGGCCAGGCCGTAGATGGAGTCGTTGGCGATGGCCACCGCCTCGTCCTCGTCGGCGAACTCGATCAGCGCGGCCACCGGGCCGAAGATTTCCTCCCGGGCGATGGTCATCCGCGGGGTCACGCCCTCGAACAGCGTCGGCGAGACGAAGGCGCCCTGCTCCTCGCCGCCGGGTGCCTCGCCCAGGGCCAGGCGAGCCCCCTCTTCCAGGCCCAGCGAGATATAGCCGCGCACCTTGCCGGCATGATCGGCGTCGATCAGCGAGCCCACGTCGGTCGCCGGATCCAGCGGGTCGCCGACCACCAGCTCGGAGGCGGCGGCCACGAAGCGCTCGACGAAGGCGTCCTTGACGTCGCGCTGGACCAGGATCCGCGAGTTGGCCGAGCAGACCTCGCCCTGGTTGAAGTAGATGCCCTGCACCGCCGTCCTGGCCGCGGCGTCCAGGTCGCTGTCGGCGAAGACGAGGTTGGGGCTCTTGCCGCCGCACTCCAGCCAGACCTGCTTCATGTTCGAACGGGAGGCATACTCCAGGAAGCGCTTGCCGGTGGCGGTGGAGCCGGTGAAGGTCAGGCAGTCCACGTCCGCGTGCATCCCCAGCGCCTGGCCGGTGACATGGCCGTGGCCCGGCAGGACGTTGAAGACCCCATCGGGGAGGCCCGCCTCGGTGGCCAGCTGGGCCAGGCGCAGCGCGGTGAGCGGGGACTGCTCGGCGGGCTTGAGGATCACGCTGTTGCCGGCGGCCAGCGCCGGGGCCAGCTTCCAGGCGGTGATGTCGAGGGGGAAGTTCCAGGGAATCACCGCGGCCACCACGCCGACGGGCTCGCGGGTGATGGTGGCCAGGTTGTCGCCGTCGGTGGGGGCCACCTCCCCGTAGAGCTTGTCGGTGGCCTCGGCGTACCAGCCGAAGCAGCCCGCGGCGCCGGGGATGTCGAGTTCGAAGGCATCGCGGATCGGCTTGCCGGTGTCCAGGGTCTCGAGCAGGGCGAGCTCTTCCTGGTGCTCCATCATCAGGGCCGACAGGCGCTGGAGCACCGCCTTGCGGCTCGCCGGCGCGGCCCGGGACCAGTCGCCGGCCTCGAAGCTGCGCCGCGCCGCGGCCACGGCGCGTTCCACGTCCTCGACGCCGCAGGCCGCGACCTCGGTCAGGGCCTCGCCGGTGGCCGGGTTCCAGGTGGTCAGGGTGGCGCCGTCGCCGGCCTGGACCGGCCGGCCGTCGATGAAGGCCCCGTCCGGCAGGGTCAGCCGGGAGCGCAGGTCTCGCCAGAAGGACAGATCGTGTGCCGCCATCGGGAGGGTCTCCGTTGTCAGTGTCATTGTTGTCGGGTCGTCTCGGCCTCTCTCACGACCGTAGGGTCACGATAGTCCCGGCCTCTTGGTTAAATAAAATATTATAATTCGAAGAACAGAATCATAAATTCCTATGCAATGCCGTCACGCCATCGCATCCGTGAGGACGGCTCATCTCCTATGCATGGGGTCGTCCTTGGTGACCGGGGCGAGTCCCGGTCAGGAAGAAATGGCCTGGGCCAGCCCCGCCCCCAGCCGCTCGAAGACATCGCCCCGCGCCTCGCTGTCCTGGGCCAGGCGATGCATGGCCTCGGCGGCGGGGCTCAGGCGCAGCCCGCGCAGGCAGGCGATGCCCATGGAGAGCGGCTGCGCCTCGTCTTCCAGGGGCAGGGGCCTCAGGCGCCCGCCGTCGAGGGACTCGAGGGCGGTCAGCGGGGTGTTGAACAGCGAGAAGCCGAAGCCGTTGGCCACCAGCCCCCGCAGCATGTCCATGGACTTGGCACGGTGGGCCACGGACGGCGTCAGGCCGTGGTGGGTGAAGATCGACAGGAAGTACTCACGGCTCAACGGCCAGTCGAGCAGGACCATGGGATAGGCCACCAGCTCGTCGAGGCGAATGCTGTCACGCCGGCTCAGGGGATGATCGGCGGCGACCACCGCATAGGGCGGGAAACGGTAGAGCGGCGTGAACTCGACCTCCTCGGGAACCTGGAGATCGTAGGTGAAGGCCAGTTCGTAGTCCCCCTGGGTCAGGCCACGCACGACATCGACCTGGTTCATCTCGTCGCAGTAGAGGCTGACCGAGGGGTGACGATCGGCGTAGCGACGCAACAGCTGGGGCAGGAACACCGGCGCGAAGGTGGGAAAGGCCACCAGGCGCAACTCGCCGCCGATCTCCTCGCCCAGCGACAGGGCATATTTCTCGAGCCCTTCCGCATCGCGGAGCAGCTTCCGCGCCCGGCCCAGCAGTTGCTTGCCCGAGGGTGTCAGCGACAGCCCCTGGGCATGGTGGCGAACGAACAGCTGCAGCCCGGTGACCTCCTCGATCTGCTGGATGGCCGCGGAGATCGAGGGCTGGGAGACATGCAGCTTGCGGGCCGCCTGGGTGACGCTGGAGAGCTCTCCGGCGACCACGAAGTAGCGCAGCTGCTTGAGGGTGAATTGACGCATCGACTGGGTACCGCCGCTGACGGACAGGGGCGCCCCGCCGCGCAGGCGGGGCGATCCCCGTCAGCATACCAGGCGCCCGGGCCGGGCGTCTCGGCGGCGGGGCCTGGGCCGGGCTATCGCCGTTAGCGTTGTCGCCCGGGGATGATCCGTCGACTCACGCCGGGGCGGCGGCCAGCAGCTCGCCTTCGGCCAGGCGACGCCGCGCCTCGGGCCCGGAGAGGGCCCCGGTCAGCCGGGCCAGGAAGGCCTCGCAACGGGCCAGCTGCTCGCGGGTCACGAACTCGTCGGGCTGGTGGCCCTGGGCCATGCTGCCGGGCCCGCAGACCAGGGTCGGGATACCCAGCTCGCGCTGGAAGAGCCCCCCCTCGGTGCCGTAGCCGATGCGCTCCAGGGTTCGCTCGTCGAGCAGCGCCAGGATGAAGTCCACCAGGGCATGGTCGTCGGCCATCGACAGGCCCGGGTAGTCGCTGAGGCGCTCCAGGCGGATGCCGGCCTCGGGATGCGTCTCGCGCATCTCGGCTTCCAGAGAGGCGGCGACGGCCATCAGCTCGCCGAGCAGCGCCTCGGGGTCGTCCTGGGCGACGTTGCGGATCTCGATGTCCAGCCGGCAATCCTGGGGCACGATGTTCAGCGCCGCCCCGCCCTGGATGGTGCCCACCTGCAGGGTGGTGTGGGGAATGGCGAATCGCTCGTCGAAGGGGCCGCGCATTGCCTTGGCCGCGGCCGTCTCCTCGACCCAGGTGGCCAGGCGAGCGGCGACGTGGATGGCGTTGACGCCCTCGGGTGCCATGCCGGAATGACAGGCCTTGCCGCGCACGTGCAGGCGGAAGGCGAGCTTGCCCTTGTGGGCAGTGGCCAGCCGCATGGAGGTGGGCTCGCCGACCAGGCAGGCGGCCGGGCGCACCGGCTGGTGGGCCAGGTCGGCCAGCAGGGTGCGCACGCCCAGGCAGCCCACCTCCTCGTCATGGGAGAAGGCCAGGTGGACGGGCACCACCAGGTCGGCCTCGACCAGGGCCGGCACCGCGGCCAACATGGCGGCGAGGAAGCCCTTCATGTCGGCCGTGCCCCGCCCGTAGAGACGTTCGCCCTCGGCCGTCAGCCGGAAGGGATCCACGCTCCAGGCCTGGCCGGTGACCGGCACGGTGTCGGTGTGCCCGGAGAGCATCACCCCGGCCCGGTCCGCCGGACCGATGGTGGCATAGAGGTTGGCCTTCTCACCGGAGTCGTCGAGGACGCGACGCGAGGCCACGCCGTGGCGAGCCAGGTAGTCCTCGATGAAGGCGATCAGCGCCAGGTTGGAACGGTGGCTGGTGGTGTCGAAGGCGACCAGCTCGGCGAGCAGGTCGACGACGCTGTCTTGGGACATGGAAACACCCGAATGGTCAGGGAAAACGAACCGCGGTGGTCATGGTTCTTATGCCATGACCACTCCTGGCTGGCCAGTTCCCGGCCGAACCTCACCGGGATACGCTCAGCGCTCATCCCCCGGCACGCCATAGGACGGCGAGTCGTCGGGGCGTACCGCCCGCAGCACGTAGGCGTCGCGCTGGGGGCGATAATGCTCCCAGATCATGCGCAGCTCGGTGAGCGGCGCGACGTGCCAGTCGACCCGCAGGTCGACCACCGGCCAGCTGGCCCGGTCGGTGACCTTGAGGCCCGCCGAGAATACCGGGCCCATCTCGCCGCCGGCGGCCAGGCCGGCGTCCATGGCGGCCAGCAGGCGTTCGGCGAGCTCGCCGTCATGGGACTCGAAGGCGACGACCATGGCGTCGACGATGCCCGGATCGGCCAGCATGTTGCCGCCCGCCACGCAGTCCCGGCCCTGCCGGGTGGCGTGGCGGCCCAGGGTCTCGGCCCCGCTGTGCGTGGCGCTTCGGCCCTCGGCGTCGAGGACCTGGAGCTGGCGCCACTCGGGGTAGGCCTCGCCCTCGACGAGTCGCGCCAGCACCTCCTCGGCATCGAGCCCTTCCTGAAGCAGCTGGACGCCGAGCTGCCCCAGCGCGGGGTTGGTGACGTTCTGGGTCAACACCACCCCCTTGCCGGGGGCGATGAAGGGACAACGGCTGGCCACGCAGATGCTCGAGGAACTGATGGCGGTGCCGAACTGGCCGGTCTCGCGGCAGAAGCCGGCGATGGAAAAGGTCATGAGTTGCCCTCCTCGTCGTCGGGGATCACGGCGATGACGTCGATCTCCATCAGCCACTCGGGCTGGGCGAGGCCGGCCACCACCAGGCCGGTGGAGATCGGGAAGACGCCCTTGAGCCAGCTGCCCACCTCGCGATAGACCGGCTCCCGGAAGCGCGGATCGGTGATGTAGGTGGTGGTCTTGACGATATGGCCGAGCTCGGAGCCGGCCTCCTCGAGCAGTTGCTTGACGTTCTTCATGGCCTGCTCGGCCTGGGCACGGGGATCGCCCAGGCCGACCAGCCGGCCCTCGAAGTCGGTGCCGACCTGGCCGCGGACATAGACGGTGTTGCCCGCTCGTACCGCCTGGCAGAGATCGTTGTCCAGCGACTGGTTGGGGTACGTCTCCTGGGTGTTGAACATGCGGATTCGCGTGTGCGTCGGCATCAGTTGACCCTCTCTGCGCTGGCATCGTCGCGCGATGACGTGGATGGCGCGCTCGTTTCCCGGCGCTGCGCGGCCGCGTGGTAGGCCAGGTACTTGCGCTGAGTGGCGATGTGGTCGGCGATGTGCTTGGCGTCGTGCCAGACGCCCCAGATGAAGCTGGAACCTCGCCGGGACAGCCAGGGCAGGCCCACGAAGTAGACGCCTGGCTCGCGGGACACGCCGCGTTGGTGCTGCGGCTTGCCGTTCTCGTCGAAGGCGTCGACGTCCAGCCAGCCGTAGTCCACCGAGAAGCCGGTTGCCCAGACGATCGCGGTCACGCCTGCTGCGTCCAGGGCCAGCTCGCGTAGCGGGTCGACGACGCACGCCGGGTCGTCCGGAATGCGACGGGCCTCAGGCTCCTCCGGCAGGTCGAGGCCGTTGCGGGCGATGTAATCGTCCGCGGCATCCAGCATCGCCAGGTAGTTGGCATCCCCCCGGGCCAGGTTGTCGGCCAGGTCGTCCTCGAAGGTCACGACGCCACCCTGGAAGGCCTTCGTCCGTCCCACCAGCGTCATGCCCTGATGCGCCAGCTCGCGGAAATCGATCGTCTTGCCGCCATCGGCCCCGCTGACGGCGATGGTGACGTGCTCGGTGCCCGGCTTCATGACCTCGGCATCCCACTCGCCGAGCACGCCCAGCCACCAGCAGAAGTCGCGCCCGCGGTAGGCACGCGGCGGGCGATCGTGGGGCCCCACCGAGAGGTAGACCTGCCGGCCGCTGCGCTGCAGCTCCTCGGCGATCTGCACCCCGGAGGAACCGGCGCCGACCACCAGCACTGCCCCCTCGGGCAACTGCCGGGGATTGCGGTACTCGGCCGAATGAATCTGCGTAAGGCGCTCGTCCTCGGGGGCGATCGGCGGAATCACCGGACGCTGGAAGGGGCCGGTGGCCGCCACCACGCGATTGGCCTCGATCACGCCCCGGGAGGTCTCGACGGTGAAGCCCGGCCGGCCCTGGTTCCGCTCGACCTTCCTGACCTCCACGCCGGTGCGGATGGGGGCACCGATCCTGCGTGCATAGGCCTCGAAATAGGCCGCCACGCGCTCCTTGGGGGCGAAGGCATCGGCGTCGACATCCTCGAACTCCATACCGGGGAAGCGGTCGTGCCAGGCCGGCCCGTTGGCCACCAGCGAATCCCAGCGACGGCTGCGCCAGGCCTCGGCGATGCGGTCGCGCTCCAGCACCAGGTGGGGCACGCCGAGGTTGCCCAGGTGCTCGCTCATGGCCACGCCGGCCTGACCGCCACCGACCACCAGGGTATCGGTGTATTCCTTCTCGAAAACGGGCTCGGTCATGGGAGGGATCTCCTTGTTGTCTAGTCTCGACCACCTTAGGAGCCCACCCTGGTTAAATAAAATATAGTTATTATGGCTTTGGCATCATAAATATCTATGCAAAGACAACTACCGTCGGGGCCGCCCTCCACCGAGCCCGGGATTGATCATCAACGATAGTGCCCTTCTCCGCCGGGCATCGCCCCAGGACAAGACTATGCCGCAACGAGCAAAGCCCCAATGAAGGCAAGGGTTTATCTAATTTATGGTTATCAGGAAAAGAGCGCTTGATTACAATGCGTTATTCGAAATGGCCATGGGTCATGGCTCGCCACCGGCGAGCCATCCCTGCACGCCCGAGCGTGCACCGATCGACGGCGTAATCCGTTGAAAGCGTGACAAGCTTCACGGTCATCGAGAGGCCACACTTGTCGGGTATGACAGCCGATACCCGACCCAGAAGGAGCGTAGGCATGTTCAAGAAGATCATGGTGCCAGTGGACCTGGCGCATTTCGATGTGATCGAACCATCGCTTCAGGTGGTGGCGGATCAGGCCAGGCACTACAAGGCCGAGGTCTGCTACGTGGCCGTGACCTCCACGGTCCCGGGCAGCGTGGCCCACAATCCGGAGGAGTATCAGCAGAAGCTGGAAGCCTTCGCCCAGGAGCGGGCCAAGGTGCACGGCCAGCCGGTCAGCGCCCGGGTCTTCACCACGCCGGATCCGATCGCCGAGCTCGACGACGTCCTCATCGATGCCATCGACGAGGTCAGCGCCGACCTGGTGATCATGCCGACCCACCCGCCGAAGCATCTGGACGTCGTCATCCCGTCCCATGGCGGCAAGGTCGCCACCCACACCAAGGCTTCGGTCTTTCTGGTGCGTCCCTCGCAGGATTGACGCCTACACTTCGCACATCGACGTCGACAAGGAGAGACTCTCGTGACGAACGACAACAAAGCCCCAGAGGCGGCCGGCCCGGGGGAGGGCATTCCCGCCCCCGAGGGCCCGGCCAATCTCATCGATACCGATTACGTGATCGGTCAGGACAACATCGCCACCACCAAGCTGGGCGTGAGCCTCGACCTTCACGGCAAGGTCTTCACCTTCTCCTCGCTGGTGATCCTGTTCTTCGTGATCATCACCCTGGCCCTGCAGGATCAGGTGGAGCCGATCTTCAACGCCATCTTCAGCGTGCTGACCGGGAACCTGTCCTGGTTCTTCCTGCTGGCCGCCAACATCTTCGTGGTGCTGTCGATCGTGCTGATCTTCACCCCCCTCGGGAAGGTGAGGATCGGGGGGGCCCATGCCACCCCGGACTTCAGCTATGCCGGCTGGTTCGCCATGCTGTTCGCCGCGGGCATGGGCATCGGCCTGATGTTCTATGGCGTCTCCGAGCCGCTGACCCACTTCGGCACCGCCATGGGCGGCACCACCGTGGAGAACGGGGTACGCACCGACTGGTCGCCGCTGGGCGCCGCCGCGGGTAACCAGGATGCCGCCATCTCGCTGGGCATGGCCGCCACCATCTTCCACTGGGGCCTCCACCCCTGGGGGATCTATGCGGTGGTGGCCCTGGCGCTGGCCCTGTTCTCCTTCAACAAGGGCCTGCCATTGACCATGCGCTCGATCTTCTACCCGATCCTGGGCGAGCGCGTCTGGGGTTGGCCGGGCCATGTCATCGACATCCTGGCGGTGTTCGCCACCCTCTTCGGCCTGGCGACCTCCCTGGGGCTCGGGGCCTCCCAGGCCTCCGCGGGGCTTAGCTACCTGTTCGGCGTACCCAACACCAACGCCACCATGGTCATCCTGATCATGGGCATCACCGCCGTGGCGCTGTGCTCCATCCTGCTGGGCGTGGAGAAGGGCGTGCAGCGCCTCTCCCAGCTCAACATGGTACTGGCCCTCCTGCTGCTGCTGTTCGTGATCTTCGTCGGTCCGACCCTGCTGATCGCCACCGGCTTCTTCGAGAACCTGATGTCCTACCTGGTGAACCTGCCGGCGCTGTCCATGCCGTTCGGCCGCGAGGACGCCAACTTCAGCCAGGGCTGGACCGCCTTCTACTGGGCCTGGTGGATCTCCTGGTCACCCTTCGTCGGCATGTTCATCGCCCGCGTGAGCCGCGGCCGTACCGTCCGCGAGTTCCTGATCGCCGTGCTGCTGGTGCCTTCCGTGGTCTCGGTGCTGTGGATGACCTCCTTCGGCGGCACCGCCATCGACCAGGTCGTTCGGGATGGCTTCCAGGGCGTTCAGGAAGCGGCCCTGGAGCTGCAGCTGTTCGTGATGCTCGGCCAGCTGCCGCTGACCGCGATCACGTCCTTCGTCGGCATCGTGCTGGTGATGGTGTTCTTCATCACCTCCTCGGACTCCGGGTCCCTGGTGATCGACTCCATCACCGCCGGCGGCAAGGTGGACGCGCCCAAGCCGCAGCGCATCTTCTGGGCCCTGATCGAGGGCGCCGTCGCCATCGCCCTGCTGCTGGGCGGCGGCCTGACGGCCCTGCAGACGGCGGTGATCACCACCGGCCTGCCCTTCACCCTGGTGCTGCTGGCAGCCTGCTACGCCATCGTCAAGGGCCTGACCAGCGAGCCCAAGAGCGTCTGACCCCCACCATCGAGCCGGCCTCGCCGGCGCTCTCGACGAGGATCGCCCCGCCCCGTGCGGGGCGATCTTTTTGGTACTTCGCAGATCAGCGTGAACGGGGGATGTCGCCACCGAATGAGCCAGGGTGCGCTCATGGCCGTCGTAAGGCAGATAAGCGCCAGCGCATCTACCGATTCTTCCGACTTGCCTGCCTCATGGCAGGTGCGCTCGCACGCTCGCTTACCTGCCCTACGGCTCGTTCATCCGCCCGCGTGAGGACGCGTGCCGGATACGAGAACGCCGCCCGGGTCCTCCCGGGCGGCGTTCGTTATGGCGTGATCTCGACGCCGGCGGGCGCCGGCGACCTCAGTGCTCGGCGAAGGGATTGCGCAGCACGATGGTCTCGTTGCGGTCCGGGCCGGTGGAGATGATGTCGATGGAGGTGCCCACCTGCTCCTCGAGGAAGGAGATGTAGGCACGGGCGTTGGCGGGCAGGTCCTCGACGCGCTTGACGCCCAGGGTGGACTCGGACCAGCCGGGCAGGTCCTGGTACACCGGCTCGATGGCCTCGTAGCCTTCGGAATCCACCGGGGTGTCGAGGACGTCGCCGTCCTTGCTGCGATAGCCCACGCAGACGCGGATGTTCTCCAGGCCGTCCAGGACGTCGAGCTTGGTCAGGCAGAGGCCGGACACCGAGTTGATCTGCACGGCATGGCGCAGGGCCACGGCGTCGAACCAGCCGCAGCGCCGTGCCCGGCCGGTGGTGGCGCCGAACTCGTGGCCCTTCTCGGCCAGGTGACGGCCGTGCTCGTCGAACAGCTCGGTGGGGAAGGGACCGGACCCGACGCGGGTGGTGTAGGCCTTGGTGATGCCCAGCACGTAGTCCAGGTAGAGCGGGCCGACGCCGGAGCCGGTGGCGGTGCCGCCGGCGGTGGTGTTGGAACTGGTCACGAAGGGGTAGGTGCCGTGGTCGATGTCCAGCAGCGAGCCCTGGGCGCCCTCGAAGAGGATGTTGTCGCCGGCCTTGCGGATATCGTGCACCAGGGTCACGGCGTCGCAGACCATGCTTCGCAGCTCGTCGGCCATGCGCATGGCGTCGTCGAGGACCTGCTGGAAGTCCACCGGCTCCTCGCCGTGATACTGGGTCAGCACGAAGTTGTGGTAGTCCAGGACCTCGCCGAGCTTGGAGGCGAAGCGCTCGCGGTGCAGCATGTCGCCCAGGCGCAGGCCGCGACGGGCCACCTTGTCTTCGTAGGCCGGGCCGATGCCGCGTCCGGTGGTGCCGATCTTGGCCACGCCGCGGGCCTTCTCCCGGGCCTGGTCGAGGCGCACGTGGTAGGGCAGGATCAGCGGACAGGCCGGGGACAGGCGCAGGCGCTCGCGGACCGGCACGCCCTTGGCCTCCAGCTCGCGGATCTCCTCGATCAGGGCCTCAGGCGACAGCACCACGCCGTTGCCGATCACGCAGGTCTTGTCGTCACGCAGGATGCCGGAGGGGATCAGGTGCAGGACGGTCTTCTCGCCATCGATGACCAGGGTATGGCCGGCATTGTGCCCGCCCTGGAACCGCACCACCGCGCCGGCGGACTCGGTCAGCAGGTCGACGACCTTGCCCTTGCCTTCATCACCCCACTGGGTGCCCAGTACGACTACGTTCTTGCCCATAGTGCTCTCGTCTCTCGTTGCTGCGCCGCCGGAGTCGGGGGCGGTGCCGGTATCGTGTCTGCCTGCGTCAGGCCTGATCGGGGGTCGACGCCAGGGGCGCCACCTGCCAGCCGCCGTCGGCCTGGACCAGGCGTCGATGGCAGCGATGTTCCTCGGGGCCGGTGCGCTGCCCCGGCAGCGCCTGCACGACCCGCTCGCCCTGCTGGCGCAGGGCGTTGACGACCTCCGCCAGGCCCTCTCCCTCCGCCGGGGCCCAGATGCCGTCGTGGCGGGGCTCGCTGGGCACCAGGGTGGCCAGCAGCTTGAGCTCCAGGGAGAAACCGGTGGCCGGGCGGGCACGGCCGAAGGCTCGCCCGGTGTCGTCGTAGCGCCCTCCCTTGGCCAGCGCCTGGCCGTAGCCGGGCACGTAGGCGGCGAACATCATCCCGGTGTGGTACTGATAGCCGCGCAATTCGGCCAGGTCGAAGTACAGGTCGACCTCGGGATGCTCCGCGGCCACGCCGGCATGGAGCGCGCGCAGCTGGTCCAGGGCCGCACCCACCGCCTGGGGCGCCTCGGCGAAGGCCTCGCGGGCCTCGTCCAGCACCTCGGGGCCGCCATGCAGCTCCCCCAGCGCGCACAGCATCGCCGCCAGCGACGGGTCGGCGACGCTTTCGGACACCCGCGCCGCCAGCTCGCCCGGGGACTTGAGCTCGAGGGCCTCGAACACCGCCTTCTCCTGCTCCCGGGTGAGCTCGGCGGCCTCCACCAGGCTACGGTAGATGCCGATGTGACCCAGCGCCAGGTGGACCTCGCCGGCGCCGGCGGCCTGCAGGCTGGTCAGCGCCAGGCGCAGGATCTCCACGTCGGCCTCCAGCCCGGCATGACCGAACAGCTCCACCCCCACCTGCACCGGGCTGCGGCCGCCCTGGTGCTGGTCGGCCTTGGCGCGCAGCACGTTGGTGCAGTAGCACAGCCGCACCGGCCCCTGGCGCTTCAGGGAGTGGGCGTCCATGCGCGCGACCTGGGGCGTGACGTCGGCGCTGACGCCCATCATGCGGCCGGTCTGCTGGTCGGTGAGCTTGAAGGTCTGGAGGTCCAGCTCGGTGCCGGTACCGGTGAGCAGGGAGTCGAGGAACTCCACGGGGGGCGGCATCACCTGATCGTAGCCCCAGCGATGGTAGAGGTCGAGCAATGCCCGGCGCAGCTCTTCCATGCGGCTGGCCTGGGGCGGCAGCACCTCGTCCATGCCGTCGGGCAACAGCCAGCGGTCAGCGATGGTCATGTCGTTCTTCCTGCAAGACGGTGGTTGGGCCTTCGGCAAGCCTCGCGGCGTGACGTGGCGGGAGCGCCGGAGGGGGTTGCCGGGGAAGTGGAGAGGCCACAAAAAAACCGGGCCACGCCCGGTTACAGGAGTCTACCACGTTTGGGAACGGGATGAACCCCGTGGCGGGGCGGCGTCGCCGCCCCGCCACGGCCGTCACTCCCCGGCCTGAGGACGCGGGCTCTTCAGGTACTGGAAGAAGTCGCTGGACGGATCCAGCACCAGCATGTTGCCGTCGCCCTTGAAGCTGTTGCGATAGGCATCGAGGCTGCGCCAGAAGGAGAAGAACTCCTCGTCCTGCCCATAGGCCTCGGAGAAGATCGCCGCGGCCTCGGCATCGCCCTCACCGCGCAGGGTCTCGGAGCGCTCGTTGGCCTGGGCCAGCAGCACCTGGCGACGACGGTCGGCGTTGGCGCGGATGCGCTCCGCCTCTTCCTGGCCCTGGGCGCGCCACTCGCGGGCCTCCCGCTCGCGCTCGGAGCGCATGCGGTCGTAGACCGCCGAGGACACGTCCTCGGGCAGGTCGATGCGCTTGACCCGGATGTCGAGGACGGCCACGCCGAGCTCCTCCCGCATCAGGCGGTCGAGCTCCTCCGTGGGACCGGTCATCAGCTCGTCGCGCTTCTCCGAGATGATCTGCTGGAGGTTCAGGCGGCCGAACTCGTTCCGCAGGCTCTCGTCGACCCGTGGCTGGATCAGCCGCACCGCCTGCATCTCGTTGCCCGAGGTGGCCTCGTAGTAGCGGGTCGGGTTGACCACCTGCCACTTGACGTAGGAGTCGACGATCACCGCCTTCTGCTCCAGGGTCAGGTAGCGGCTGGCATCGGTGTCCAGCGTCAGCACCCGGGTGTCGAACTTGCGGATGGTCTGGGTGATCGGCACCTTGAAGTGCAGCCCCGGCTGGATGTTCTCCTCGACCACCTCGCCGAAGCGCAGCTTCACCGCGCGCTCGGTCTCGTCCACCACGTAGAGGCTGTTGCTGGCCAGCCAGGCGGCGGCGGCCAGGCCGCCGACGATGAGCAGGGATCGGTTGTTGATCATCATTAACGGCCCTCCCTGCGGATTCCGTTGCTGCTGGAGTTGCGGTTGCTGTCACTGGAGGACTGGGTGGCGCGCAGGCGCTCGAGCACCGCGGGATCGAGCTCGTCGCGGCCGCTCTCGCCGGCGATCCCGCCGGTGGAGCCGCGACTCAGCCGATCCATGGGCAGCACCATCAGCGGCGCCTCGCTGTCCACGTCCACCATCACCTTGGCGGTCTCGCCGTAGACCTCGGACAGGGCGTCGAGATAGAGGCGTTCGCGCATGATCGCCGGGGCGTCCTGGTACTGGGTCAGCAACGCATTGAAGCGGTTGGCCTGACCGCGGGCCTCGGCCACCACGGACTCGCGATAGCCCTGGCCCTGCTCGACGATGCGTTGGGCCTGGCCCTGGGCGGCGGGTATCACGGCGTTGGCGTAGGCCATGGCCTGGTTGATGGTGCGCTGGCGATCCTCGCGGGCGCGGATGACGTCGTCGAAGGCGTCCTGCACCGCGTCGGGCGGCGAGGTGGACTCGACGTTGAGCGTCTGCAGGCGGATGCCGGTGCCGTAGCTGTCCAGGTAGGACTGCAGGCGGCTGGCCACCGCGGTGCCGAGGATCTCGCGGCCGGAGGTCAGGATGTCGATCATGTCGGTGCCGCCCACCACGTGGCGCAGCGCCGAGTCCAGGGCGTTCTCCAGCGACAGCTCCGGGTTGCGCACGTTGAGCACGTAGCCGCGCGGATCGGCGACCTGGTACTGGGCCGAGATCTCGACGGAGACGATGTTCTCGTCCTGGGTCAGCATCGACTGGGTCTGGCTCACCGAGCGTACCCGGGTGACGTTGACCATGCGCACGTCGTCGATCAGCGGCGGGTTCCATTGCAGGCCGGGGGTGACCACCTCCTGGAACTTGCCGAAGCGCAGTACCACGCCGCGCTCGGACTGGTCGACCAGGTAGAAGCCGGAGGCCGCCCAGATCGCCAGGGCCACGATCAACAGCAGGCCGGGCAGGGCGAAGGCATTGCGCGGCTTGCCGCCACCGCCTCCGCCGCCGCCGCCACGCTTTCCGCGGCCGCCCAGCATGCTGTTGAGCTTGTCCTGAAACTTCTTCAGGGCCTCGTCGAGGTCGGGCGGCCCCTGGTTGCCGCCACCACGGCCACCGCCGCCGCTTCCGCCACGGCGCCCTCCCCCACTCCAGGGATCGTGCTGGTTGCCGCCACCGGGCTCATTCCAGGCCATACGTCGTCTCCACTATGCGTTCCATTCCGCCGCCGCCATGCGCGGCAGGCATCGGTTGCGATCCTTGTGGCGCCGGCCGGCCTGCACCGGCCGGCACCCGAAGGCGACTCATTGTTCCCACAGGGGGCGATCCTGCAGCGTCTCGGGCAGGTAGTCGTCGGCTCGCTCGCCGAGCCGAGCCATCAGCTGCAGGAAGTCGCGCCGCGGCAGCCGTACCTCCAGCAGGGTGCGCCCCTGCTCGTCGAAGCGTTCGTCGCGCACCGCCCCCAGCTCGTGCAGGCCGGCCCGCAGCCTGCCCTGCTGCGGCTCCAGGGTCAGTTCGAAGTCGATGATGTCGTCGGCCAGGCATTCGGAGAGCGCCTGCTCGAACAGCTCCAGTCCCTTGCCGTCCCGTGCCGACAGCCAGACCACCTCGGGGCGCCCCTCGCCGTCACGCTCGATGCGCGGGGCACTGTCGAAGAGGTCGATCTTGTTCATGACCTTCAGGGTCGGCACCTCCAGGGCACCGATCTCGTCCAGCACGTCCTCCACCTGGCTCACGTTGAGCTCGCGATCGGGGTCGGCGGCGTCGATCACGTGCACCAGCAGGCTGGCCTCGGCGGCCTCCTGGAGGGTCGCCTGGAAGGCCTCCACCAGCTTGTGCGGCAGGTGGCGGATGAACCCCACGGTATCGGCCAGCACCACCGGCCCGACGTCCTCGACCTCCAGGCGCCGCAGCGTCGGGTCGAGGGTAGCGAACAGTTGGTCGGCCGCATAGACCCTCGAGGCGGTCAGGGCGTTGAACAGCGTCGACTTGCCGGCGTTGGTATAGCCGACCAGGGACACGCTGGGGATCTCGGCCCGGGACCGGGCACGGCGGTTCTGGCTGCGCTGGCTGCGTACCTTGTCGAGGCGCTTGTGGATCGCCTTGATGCGGGCACGCAGCAACCGCCGGTCGGTCTCCAGCTGGGTCTCGCCGGGACCACGCAGGCCGATGCCGCCCTTCTGGCGCTCCAGGTGGGTCCAGCCCCGTACCAGCCGGGTCGACATGTACTCCAGCTGAGCCAGCTCGACCTGCAGCTTGCCTTCGTGGGTCCGCGCGCGCTGGGCGAAGATGTCGAGGATCAACCCGGTGCGGTCGAGGACGCGGCACTTCAGCGACTGCTCGAGGTTGCGCTCCTGGGAGGGGCTGAGGGCATGGTTGAAGATCACCAGCTCGGCCTTGTGGGCATCCAGGGCCTCGCGCAGCTCCTCGACCTTGCCCGAGCCGATGAAGGAACGCGGGTCGGGCCGGTTGCGCGACCCGGTCAGCAGGGTGGCCGGCTCCGCGCCGGCCGAGCGCACGAGCTCGAGGAACTCGCCGGCATCCTCTCGCTCCTGCTCGTCCTGGAAATCCACATGGACGAGGACCGCCGTCTCACCGGCGTCGGGACGTTCGAAAAACAATCAATACCTCACGCGTTGCTGTCGGACTGCGCTCCGGCGTCCGGGGCCGGCAGTCGCACGTTGCGCGACGGCACGACCGTGGAGATGGCATGCTTGTAGACCATCTGGCTGACGGTGTTGCGCAGCAGGATGACGAACTGGTCGAAGGACTCGATCTGGCCCTGCAGCTTGATGCCGTTGACCAGGAAGATCGATACCGGAATGCGCTCCTTGCGCAGGATGTTCAGGTACGGATCTTGAAGGGACTGCCCTTTGGACATGTTGCTCTCCCTGAGTTGTCTCTGGGGTTGATCTTGGTGTGCTCGCCCCCGCCAGGGGCGACACGAATTAACCGACGGGCCCGATCAGACGGCCACTCGAAACGGCCATCTTACGCTAAGTGCCGAATTCGCGCACCAGTTTCAGGACCTCGCCGAGGGGGTCCGGGCCCAGGCTGTCGACCCAGTGCAGCTCCGGCCAGCCGCGCATCCAGGTCAGCTGCCGCTTGGCCAGCTGGCGGGTGGCGACGATGCCCCGGTGCCGGAAGGTCGGGTAATCCAGCGCGCCTTCCAGGTACTCCCACCCCTGACGATAGCCCACGCTCTTCATCGCCGGCAGCTGGGGGTGAAGCCCCCCGCGTGCCCGGAGGGCGGCGACCTCGTCGAGGAAGCCGGCCTCCAGCATGGCGTCGAAGCGAGCGGCGATGCGCGCATGCAGCATGGCCCGGTCGGCGGGCGCGAGCCCTATCGACAGCGTGCGCCAGGGAAAGGTTTCCGGCCGCTGCTCACGCCACAGCGCGGTGAGCGGACGGCCGCTGACGCGGTATACCTCCAGGGCCCGCATCAGCCGCTGGGGATCGTTGGGATGGATGCGCTCGGCGGCGACGGGATCGACCCGGGCGAGCTCCGTATGGAGGGCGGCGAGGCCCTGGCGCTCGAGCTCGCGTTCCAGCTCGGCACGCACCTCGCGATCGGCCGAGGGGAGGTTGGCCACGCCCTCCGTCAGCCGCTGGAAGTACATCATGGTGCCCCCCACCAGCAGCGGCACCCGGCCGGCATCGGTGATGGCGGCCATCTCCCGGCGGGCATCCTCGCGGAACTCCGCCGCCGAATAGGGCTCGTCGGGCTCTCGAATGTCGATCAAGCGGTGCGGGGCCCGGGCCAGCTCCTCCGCGGACGGCTTGGCGCTGCCGATGTCCAGGCCGCGGTAGACCATCGCCGAGTCGACGCTGATCAGCTCGCAGCCCAGCCGCTCGTGCAGCTCGATGGCCAGGTCGGTCTTGCCGGCCGCGGTGGGGCCCATCAGGAAGATCGCCGGTGGGCGGGTATCATTCATGGTCGTTCGTCGTCTGTCATTGGCCGCGCAGGAAGAGGCGGTCCAGCTCCTTCATGCTCAGTTCGGTCCAGGTGGGGCGACCGTGGTTGCACTGGCCGCTGCGCTCGGTGCGCTCCATGTCGCGCAGCAGGGCGTTCATTTCCTCCAGGGTCAGCTGGCGGTTGGCCCGCACGCTGCCATGGCAAGCCATGGTGGCCAGCAGTTCGTTGATATGCGCCTCGATGCGATCCGAGCGGCCGTAACGCTCCAGGTCACCGAGCATGTCGCGGATCAGCGGCTCGACGTCGGCGTCGACCAGCAGTGCCGGCACCTGGCGCACCAGCAGCGTCTCGGGCCCGGCCGCATCGAGCTCCACCCCCAGGCGGGCGAAGGCCTCGCGCTCGCCCTCGGCGGTGGCCACCTCGGCGGCGCTGGCCGCCAGGGACACCGGCACCAGCAACGGCTGGGCCTCCAGCGCCCCGCCATGGACCTGGGCCTTCATGCGCTCGTAGACGATGCGCTCGTGGGCCGCGTGCATGTCGACCACCACCAGGCCGCGCTCGGTCTGGGACAGGATATAGATGCCGTGAAGCTGGGCCACGGCATAGCCCAGGGGCGGCGCCCGGGTGGCATCCGCCTCGGGCATGGCCGGCCGCGGCGTCGCCTGGCCCTGGCGCTCGGCCAGGGCGACCCCGGCGGCGGTGCCGCCGGCCCCCGGCGCGGCGGGCTGGGGCGTGAGCAGGCTCTCCTCGTGTTCCGGGTGCAGGGCCCGGTAGCCTTCCATGAAGGCCCGGACCCGGTCCGGGGTCACCTTATGCTCGTTCCCCTCCTCGCGCCCATGCAGCGCCATGGGCTGCTGTTGCCAGGTCGGCTGTGGCGGTGCCTCGCGCACCTCGCCGGTCTCCGCCACGACCGCCTCCTCCCGGACCGCCGGCTTGCCGCCCTCGCCTTCCGGAGCCGCCCCGGCCCGGGCCTCGCCCAGGGCGCGATGCAGGCTGGAGAACAGGAAATCGTGGACCATCCGTCCGTCGCGGAAGCGCACCTCGTGCTTGGTGGGATGCACGTTGACGTCGACCACGGTGGGATCCACCTCGAGATACAGCACGAACACCGGATGCCGGCCATGGAAGAGCACGTCGCGGTAGGCCTGGCGGATGGCATGGGCCACCAGGCGGTCGCGGACCACCCGGCCGTTGACGAAGAAGTACTGCTGGTCCGCCTGGGCACGGGAATGGGTGGGCAGGCCCACCCAGCCCCAGAGGCGCAGCCCGCCGGTCTCGATGTCCAGGTGCAGGGCATTCTCCAGGAAGGCCTTGCCGAGCAACGCCTGGAGACGCCGCTCGTGGCCCACCAGGTCGCCCCCCGGACGCAGCTGGTGGATGGTCTTCTGGTTGTGGCGCAGCACCCAGCCGACGTCGAGCCGGGACAGGGCCTGGCGGCGGAAGGCCTCCTCCACGTGGCCAAACTCGGTCTTCTCGGTGCGCAGGAACTTGCGCCGGGCCGGGGTGTTGAAGAAGAGGTCGCGCACCGTCACCGAGGTGCCCCGGGGATGCGGCGAGGGGGTGACCCGGGGCTCCATGCGACGCCCCTCCACCACCACCCGCCAGCCGCCGGTGGGGTCCTCGTGGGTGTTGGAGACCAGCTCGAGCCGCGACACCGAGCTGATCGAGGCCAGGGCCTCGCCGCGAAAGCCCAGGCTCGCCACGCCCTCCAGGTCCTCGAGGGAGGCGATCTTGCTGGTGGCATGGCGGGACAGCGCCAGCGGCAGGTCGTCCTCGCCGATCCCGCGCCCGTCGTCGCGCACCCGGATCAGCCGGGCACCGCCGGCCTCCAGCTCCACCTCGACGCGGCCCGCGCCGGCGTCGATGGCGTTCTCGACCAGCTCCTTGACCACCGAGGCCGGGCGCTCCACCACCTCGCCGGCGGCGATCTGGTTGGCCAGGCGGGGGTCGAGGATCTGGATGCGTTGGCTGTCTGTCATATCACTCCACTCGAGCCGTAAGCTGGAAGGCAGCTTGTAGCCACCAATTCTGGTATCAAGGTCCATCTTCTAGCTTCAAGCTCAAGACTTTCAGCTCCCGGCGAAGCCGGGGACTTCCAGCTTCCAGGCGCGCAGCGCCGCCCTTCAGGCTTCCAGCTTATGAACGGGGTATCCGCAACACCTGCCCGACCCGGATGACATCGCCCTCCAGCTCGTTGGCCTGGCGCAGCTGCACCAGGGGCACGTCGTGACGGGCGGCGATCTCGGAGAGGGTATCGCCGGGCTGGATGCGATACTCGTTGCCGGCGGTGTCGCGGCCCTGGTCCCGCCGCCAGGCGAGCAGGCTGGCCGGGGGCGGATTGCGACGGAAATGCGCCTCGATGCCGCCGAAGATGGCCTCGACCATGCGCTGCTGGTAGCCGGCATCGCGCAACCGGCGCTCTTCGTCGGGGTTGGAGATGAAGCCGGTCTCCACCAGCAGCGAGGGGATGTCCGGCGACTTGAGTACCACGAAGCCGGCCTGCTCCACTCGCGACTTGTGCAGGTCGTTGACCCGCCCCAGGCGATCGAGCACCTGACCGCCGATGGTCAGGGAGTCGTTGAGGGTCGCGGTCATGGTCAGGTCGAGCAGCACGCCGCGCAGCACCTCGTCCTTGTCGTCCAGGGAGAGGTTGCCGTCCACGCCGCCGATGAGGTCCGAACGGTTCTCGCTGGCGGCGAGCCACTGGGCGGTCTCGGAGGTGGCACCGCTCTGGGACAACGCATAGACCGAGCTGCCGTGGGGACGCGGGCTGCGGAAGGCATCGGCGTGGATCGAGACGAAGAAGTCGGCCTTCTGTTCCCGGGCGATGCGGGTGCGCTGACGCAGGCCCACGTAGTAGTCGCCGTCGCGGATCATCACCGCCTTGAAGCCTTCGGTGGCATCGATCCGGCGCGCCAGGCGCTGGGCCATGGACAGCACGACGTCCTTCTCCCGCACGCCGCTGGGCCCGATGGCCCCCGGGTCCTCGCCGCCATGGCCGGCATCCACCGCGATGATGATGTCGCGCTTGGGATGCGGACGGGCGGGCTCGAGGACCGCGGCCACCGAGGCCGGGTCGCGGCCCTCGGCCACGGCTTCCGCCTGGGCCCGGTCGGCGGCGATCTCCTGCTCGCGGATCATCGCCTCGATGGGATCGATGGGATCCTCCACGGCGCTCTCGCCGGGGTATTCGAGATCGACCACCAGGCGGTGGCCGTATTGCTCGTTGGGCGCCAGGGTGAAGTGGCGTGGCTCGATCGCCCGGGAGAGCTCCAGCACCACGCGCAGGTCGTCCCCGGCGCGGATGCCGGTGCGGACTCGGCGGATGGCGCTGCCCTGCAGGTCGAGCCGTTCGATATCCGTCGCGAGGCGGGTGTCCTGCAGGTCGATGACCAGCCGGCGCGGGTCGTCGAGGCGGAACACCTCGGCCTGGGCCGGCGACGACAGGTCGAACACCAGCCGGGCATGGTCCGGCGCCGCCCAGAGGCGCAGGTTATCGATGCTGGCGGCCAGCCCGGAGGCCGGGACCGCCAGGGCCAGCGCCAGCAGGCCCCCGAGCAGGCGGCGACGCAGGACTCCCTTCCTCATAAGGCGTCGTTGTCCTCCTCGGCCGGTCGCGCGGACGGCAGGGCCGGATCGTCGGCCAGGCGCTCGATCACCCGGCGACCGTACTGGCTGCCGGCGGTGAGGGTCGCCCGGCGTCCCCCGTCGGCCAGGGCCAGGTGCACCACCAGGTCCGGGGCCGGCAGCCAGCCCTCGCCCCGGGCCGGCCACTCGATCACGCAGAGGGCGTCGTCGGCCAGCAGGTCGCGGCCGCCGATGAACTCGAGCTCCTCCGGGTCGCCCAGACGATAGAGATCGAAGTGGTGGACCCGAATCCCCTCGAGCTCATAGGGTTCGACCAGGGTGTAGGTGGGGCTCTTCACCGCCCCGCGATGGCCATAGGCCCGCAGGATGCCCCGGGTCAGGGTGGTCTTGCCCGCCCCCAGCTCACCCTCGAGATAGACCCGGCCATGGCCCGCCAGGGCCCGGCCCAGAGCCTCCCCGAAGGCCACCTGGCGGGCCTCGTCATCGAGTCGCAGCTGCATCGTCTTCGCCCATCGTCGGGTTGACCAGAATTCGCGCACAGGATGCCAGATCGCCGGCCAGCAGGCCACGCTCGCCGCCCGTCGCGGCGGCCATGTCCGCGGCCAGGGCATGCACCATCACGCCGACTCGGGCGGCGGTCTCCGGGTCGAGTCCCTGGGCCAGCAGCGCGCCGAGGATCCCGGACAGTGCATCGCCCATGCCCCCGCTGGCCATGCCCGGGTTGCCGTAGGGGCACACCGCCAGCCCCGAGGGCCCGGCCACCAGGCTGCCGGCGCCCTTGAGGATCACCACCCCACCATAGCGGCGCTGCAGCTCGGCGGCCGCCGCGGGACGGTCGGCCTCCACCTCGGCGGCGCCGATGCCCAGCAGGCGGCCGGCCTCGCCGGGATGGGGGGTGAGCAGCCAGTCGTCGCGATGCTCGCCGGTGAAGCGATGCGCCAGCAGGTTGAGGCCATCGGCATCGACCACCAGGGGACGGCCCGCGGCCAGTGCCGCCTGCAGCATGGCCTGTCCCCAGCTGCCCTGACCCAGGCCCGGCCCCACCACCAGCACGCCGGCCTGGGCGGGCAGCTCGCCGAGGTCGGCGGCGCCGCGCACCCCGTGCACCATCACCTCGGGACGCCGCACCAGGCTGGCGGTGACGTGCTCGGGAGCGGTGGCCAGGCTGACCTTGCCGGCCCCGAGCCGAGCGCAGTGCTCGGCGGCCAGCAGGGCCGCGCCGCCGAAGCCCGGCGCCCCGCCGAGCACCAGGGCATGACCGGCCGCGCCCTTGTGGGCGTCCCGGGGCCGCGGCGGCAGGGCCGCGGCGATCAGGCCCCGGTGGAGCCGCCGGGCCGCCGGGGCGAGCCCCGCGCGCGCCTCGGCGGGAGCCTCGAGATCGCGGAAGCACACCGGACCGGTGAGCGCCGGGGCCCGGCCGGTGTGCAGCCCCAGCTTGTCGCCGATGAAGGTGACCGTGCGATCGGCCCGCACCGCGATACCCAGCTCGGCCCCGGTATCGGCATGCAGGCCGGAGGGAATGTCGATGGCCAGCACCGGCCAGGGGCCGTCGTTGAGCGCGGCGATGGCGTCGCGGAAGGCTCCGCGCACCTCCCCGGACAGCCCGGTGCCGAGCAGGGCATCCACCCACACCTCGCCGGTCAGCGAAAGCCCGGTCGTCCAGGGCTGGAGGCCGACCCCGGCGGCCGTGGCCATGTCCGCCGCCCGGCGGGCGTCCCCCGAGAGCTCCTCGACGGGCTTCAGGACCACGCGCTGGACCTCGAGCCCTTCGGCCGCGGCCAGCGCGGCCAGCACATGGCCGTCGCCGCCGTTGTTGCCGCCGCCGCACAACACGCTCAGGCGGCGCGCCTCGGGCCAGGCTTCCCTCAGCACCCGCCAGGCGGCCGCCGCGGCCCGCTGCATCAGGGCGAAGCCCTCGATGCCGGCGGCGATGGTGCGACGATCCAGCTCCCGGACCTGCTCGGCGCGATACAGCGCCCTGCCCTCCTGGACACCGGCGGCATGGGACGACCCCGTCATGCGCTATCTCCCCTGAACGCGATGCTTTACCATGGAGTGTGTCGTTTCTCTCGCCGGACGCCAAGCGTCGCGGCGCCTTTCCGCACGGTGTTTCCTGAATCATGACCCAGCCGTCTCCCCAAGGCGACGCCCCCGATCTCCACCGGCTGGCCGAGCGCATCAAGACCTGGGGGCGCGAACTCGGCTTCCAGCAGGTGGGCATCACCGACGTCGACCTGGCCGAGGACGAGGCCCGCCTGCAGCGCTGGCTCGACGCCGGTCACCACGGCGAGATGGGCTTCATGGCCAAGCACGGGACCAAGCGCACGCGTCCCGAGGAACTGGTGCCCGGCACTGCGCGGGTGATCAGCGTGCGCCTGGACTACCTGCCCGCCGAGGTGGAGACGACGAAGATGCTCGCCCGGCCGGAGAAGGCCTACGTCTCCCGCTACGCGGTGGGCCGCGACTATCACAAGCTGATGCGCAAGCGCCTGGCGACGCTGGCCAAGTGGATCCAGTCGGAGGCCGGTCCCTTCGGCTACCGCGCCTTCGTGGACTCCGCCCCGGTGATGGAGCGCGCCCTGGCCCGCAAGGCCGGCCTCGGCTGGTTCGGCAAGAACGCCATGCTGCTCAACCCCAAGGCCGGGTCGCTGTTCTTCCTCGGCGAACTCTACACCGACCTGCCTCTGCCGGTGGACGCGCCCTTCGAGGCCGAGCACTGCGGCAGCTGCAGCGCCTGCCGCACGGCCTGCCCCACCGACGCCATCGTCGAGGACAGGGTCGTGGACGCCAGGCGCTGCATCTCCTATCACACCATCGAGCTGTTCGGGCCCATCCCCGAGGAGTTTCGCGCCGCCATGGGCAACCGGGTGTTCGGCTGCGACGACTGCCAGCTGGTCTGCCCCTTCACCCGCTTCGCCCGGGTCAGCCGGGAGGCCGACTTCGCCCCCCGCCACGACCTGGACCGAGCCGAGCTCACGGCGCTGTTCGCCTGGAGCGAGGAGGAGTTCCTGGACAAGACCGCCGGCAGTCCCATCCGGCGCATCGGCTACGAGCGCTGGCTGCGCAACCTGGCGGTGGGGCTCGGCAACGCCCCCTGGAGCGAGAGCGTGGAAGCCGTCCTGCGCGCCCGCCTGCCCTACCCCTCCGACCTGGTCCGCGAGCACGTGCGCTGGGCGCTGGACCGCCAGCGGGAGAAGCGCGAGCGGCTGATCGCCACGGAAAGCGCCTAGCTGTGATCTCTCGGTAGGTTGTTCATCCGGAACCTACCCGGAAGACTGGAGATGCGAACCAACCAATCGCTCCAGGAGGTCCGGATGAACACTCACCAGAATGCCCGTCTTACCCCACATGGTCGAGCCCTGCTGGCACGTCGTGTCATCGATGAAGGGATACGGCCAAGGGAAGTGGCTCAAGCTCAGGGCGTCAGTGTGAGAACGGTCTACAAGTGGGTCCGCCGGTTCCGCGAAGAAGGCCTCCCGGGGCTTCAAGACCGCTCGTCGCGCCCGGGGCGGAGCCCTTGTGCCACCGATGCCGCCACCGTGGAGCAGGTCATCGAACGTCGTCAGCAGCGTCAGACCTATCGCCAGATCGCCCGGGCGCTGGGCATCGGGCAGAGCACGGTGGCGCGGATCCTCAAGCGCAAGGGGCTGAACCGGCTGGCCTTGCTGTCACCGGCAAGGCCTGATAACCGCTATGAACATGACGCGCCAGGGGATCTCCTGCACTTGGATATCAAGAAGTTGGGACGTTTGTAAGCGAACGGGCAACACCGCTTGCCGGTAATCAGTCGGTGTGCTGCCAGTTGTGAGGCAGGAGTTCGCTGAGCTGGCTGGCCTTATGTGTCGGCAGCCGTTCCAGCACATCCTTCAGGTAGGCGTAGGGCTCATGGCCGTTCAGCTTGGCGCACTGGATCAGGCTCATGATGGTGGCGGCGCGCTGGCCGCTGCGCAGTGACCCGGCGAACAGCCAGTTGCTGCGGCCCAGCGTCCAGGGGCGAATCAGGTTCTCAACCCGGTTGTTGTCGATCGTCAGCCCGCCGTCGTCGAGGTAGCGTGTCAGCGCCACCCAACGCTTCAGGCTGTAGTCCAGCGCCTTGGCCGTCGCCGAGCCGTTCGGCACCTTCTCGCGGTGAGCCAGCATCCAGCGGTGCAGCGCGTCGGCGATGGGCCTCGCTCGTGTCTCTCGCAGTCGTTGGCGCTCTTCCGCGGTGAGCGTCTGTGCCTCGCGCTCCACCTGGTAGAGCTGGCCGATCAGCTCGATGGCCTGCTTGGCGATCTGGCTCTTGCCGGCCACATGCAGGTCGACGAACTTGCGACGCGCATGGGCCATGCAGCCGATCTCGGTGACGCCGTTGGCGAAGCTCTGCTTGTAGCCGCTGTAGTCGTCGCAGATCAGCTTGCCCCGCCAGTCGCCGAGGAAGTCACGGGCATGCTGCCCGCCGCGACTCTCGCTGAAGTCGTAGACCACCGCCTTCAACCCGGCGTAGGGCGTGGTGGCGTAGGCCCAGAGGTAGGCGCGGTGCGTCTTCTTCTTGCCCGGGGCCAGCATCGGCACCGGGGTCTCGTCGGCATGCAGCACCGGCTCGCTGAGCAGTAGGTCACGTAAGGCATCGATCAGCGGTTGGAGCCGCACGCCGCAGACGCCGACCCATTCGGCGAGGGTGGAGCGCGGAATCGCCACGCCAGCCCGGGCGAAGATCTGCTCCTGACGATAGAGCGGCAGGTGGTCGGCATACTTGGCGATCAGCACCTGGGCCAACAGGCCGGCGGTGGGAATGCCCTTGTCGATGATCTGCGCCGGCATCGGCGCCTGGGTCAGCGTCTCGCACTGGTCGCAGACCCACTTGCCACGGATATGGCGCTCGACGTGGAACACGCCCGGCGTGTAGTCGAGCTTCTCGCTGATTTCCTCGCCGATCCGCCGCAGCTGACAACCACACGCGCAGAGATCATTCTCCGGATCATGGTGAATCTCGGTGCGCGGGAGTTCGGGCGGCAAGGGGGCGCGCTTGGGCGCCTTCTTGGGCGTCGGTGTCGCGGAGGCGAGCTTCAGGTCCTCCAGCTCGGTCTCGATGGCGGCGATGTCGGCATCCACCACCTCGTCCAGCAGGCTGATCTGCAGGACGTTGAGCTGCTCGCTGCGCTTGCCGAAGGCATGGCGCTTGAGCAGCGCCAGTTCGTAGCTCAGCTTCTGATTGACTTGCTCGGTATGCCGCAGCGTTTTCTGACTCTGCGCCAGTGCCTGTTCCTGCTGCTCGACCTGCGACATCAGGGTTGCCGCCAGGTGACGGAGTTGATCGGGAGTGAGCTGGGACAGATCGGGCGGCGTTTTCATCCGCCAAGTATGCCAGCCCGCCGGCGACAGCGGGATTAGCGCATCCGCGAATAGCCGGGCCGCCAAGTCTGTGCCGCTCATCACACGACCGAGATCACCCCGTCGGCACCGAGACGCTGCCAGGGCAGGCCTTGCACCAGCGCCGTCACCTGCTCGGAACACAGCGCGACGCGATCGCCGTGCCAGTTACCGGCCCAGTGGAACTTGCCCTGGTTCAAACGCCGGGCGCACAGCCAGACGCCCAGGCCATCGTGAACCAGCACCTTCATGCGGTTGCCGCGACGGTTGGCAAAGAGATAGGCACAGTGCGGGCGAGCCGCGCCGAACACCTTCACCACCCGAGCCAGCGTCGTATCCGGGCCGGCGCGCATGTCCAGCGGCTCGGTGGCCAGCCAGATCTCGTCGATACGGATCATCCCAGCAGCCCTTTCATCCACTGCGCGCACTGGGCCGCCTCGGCGACCGGCCAACGCACGGTGATCGTGCCATGCGCCGAGGGCACCTCGATCCGGATTGCCGCGGCGGAAGTGGGAGGCGTAGGGGAATCAGCCGTTGCTGCCGGGGCCGGAAGTGGCACGAACTCCGGCACGGTCGGCAGTTGGCTCTGGCGTTTGGCCTTGCGAATCCAGGTCTGGACGAGGTTGGTGTTGAGCCCGTGCTGCAGGGCGATCTGGGCAATCGAGGCGTCGCCCTGTAGGCAGGCCGCGACGATCTTGGCCTTGAACGACGGGGTATAGCGACGGCGACGACGGACCTCGCGTTCGGTGCTTGGGGATGTCATGAATAGGTGCCCATCTATTGTTACGTGGGCACCTACTGTCACCGGCCAAGGCCCTTCGCAGAAGGTGTGTTCAGCGACCGGTTACGGACGTTTCGAACGCCCGGGCCATCGGGTGACGGGCGATCGCCAGCAGAACACGCCCGGCGCGGGGTGGGAGTATGTCCATATCGCTATCGACGATCACTCACGGGTGGCCTTCGGCACCCTCTATCCCAATGAAACCGGTTGGAGCGCGTGTTACGCGCTGCTGGACGCGATGCGTTATTACCGGCGGCTCGGGGTTCGCTTCGCCCGTGTCCTGACCGACAACGGCGCCTGTTACAAATCCAAGGCATTCCAGCGCCTGTGCCGGCGCCTGGGGCTAACGCACAAGCGCACTCGCCCTTATACCCCACGCACCAATGGCAAGGCAGAGCGGTTTATTCAAACCGCCCTTCGCGAATGGGCCTATGCGCGGTCCTACGAGAGCTCGGAGCAGCGCCGGCAACATCTGCCGGCCTGGCTGCACCAGTACAACTGGCATCGGCCGCATGCCAGTTTGGATTACTGCTCTCCGGTTCACCGGTTAGGCCTTTCCGTGAACAACCTGGTGGGTTTACACACCTAGCGGCCAAGCGGTCCTCCGAGGTTCAAGTAAAAAGTAGAAAGTAGAAAGACACGACATCCCACCCGAGGTCACTGAGGTGTGAGGTCACTTGCTACTCGCCACTTGGCGGCACGGCGCTTGCGGCTACTCCTCTTCATCGCGGGCATTATCCTCCAGACGCAGGAAGGTCCGGCGGTAATGCGCCAGCTCGGCGATGGACTCCTTGATGTCGTCCATGGCCAGGTGGACGTTGCGTTTGCTGAAGCCGGCGAGCGCGCCCGGGTTCCAGCGCTTGGCCAGTTCCTTGAGGGTCGAGACGTCCAGGTTGCGGTAGTGGAAGAAGGCCAGCAGCTCGGGCATCTCGCGCTCCAGGAAACGGCGGTCCTGGTGGACGCTGTTGCCGCACATGGGCGAGCTGCCCGGCGCCACGTGCTGGCGCAGGAATTCCAGGGTACGGCGCTCGGCCTCCGCGGTGTCGACGCGACTCTCCTTGACCCGCTTGACCAGGCCGGACTCGCCATGGGTCTTCTGGTTCCAGTCGTCCATGGCCACGAGCAGGCTATCGGGCTGATGGACGGCGATCACCGGCCCCTCGGCGATGACGTTGAGGTCGGCGTCGGTGACCAGGGTGGCCACCTCGATGATGCGCTCGCGGTTCGGGTCGAGCCCGGTCATCTCCAGGTCGATCCACACCAGGCGCTGGGTACGCGGGTCGGGGGTCTCTTGGTTTGCGGCCATGGGGCTTCCTTGTCGGGCGGCCGGCGACAGCCGGTCCCGTTGATGAGTACAATGCGGCCATTGTACCGACCTTCGGGCCATCATGAGCAAGCGCAAGTTGAGCCGCCAGCAGCGCTGGCGCATCGAGAAGATCCAGGCCGAACGCGCCAGGCGCGCCGAGAAGCGCGGCGCCAAGGAATCCGAGCAGCTGGCCGCCGGGGAATACGGTCCCGAGCAGCCCGGCCGGGTGATCGCCCACTTCGGCCGTACCCTGGACGTGCTGCCCGAGGGCGGCGAGGCGCCGGTGCGCTGCCACCTGCGGGCCAACCTTGAGGGCCTGGTCACCGGCGACCGGGTGATCTGGAGAGCCGGGCAGGACGGCAGCGGCGTGGTCGTGGCCCGCGGCGAGCGCGACAACGTGCTCGAGCGTCCCGATCCCCGGGGCCAGCTCAAGCCGGTGGCGGCCAACATCGACCAGATCCTGATCGTCTTCGCCGTGGAGCCCGAGCCCCACGCCAACCTCATCGATCGTTACCTGGTGGCCGCCGAGGCCACGGGCATCCCCCCGGTGCTGGTGCTGAACAAGATCGACCTGCTGCCGGATTCGGGCGGCGCACTGCGCGAGCTGCTGGACCGCTACGAGTCACTTGGCTACCCGGTGGTGACCACCACCACGGCCCGGGACGGCGGCCTGGATGCCCTGCACCGGCGGCTGGCGGGTCGCACCTCGGTGTTCGTCGGCCAGAGCGGGGTCGGCAAGTCCTCCCTGATCGACCGCCTGCTGCCGGACGAGGAACTGCGCATCGGCGCGCTGTCCGAGGACTCCCGCAAGGGTCGCCACACCACCACCACGGCGCGGCTCTACCACATGCCCAGCGGCGGCGAGCTGATCGACTCCCCGGGCATCCGCGAGTTCGGCCTGACCCACCTGGACGAGGATCAGGTGGCCCGGGGCTTCATCGAGTTCCGCGAGCTCCTCGGCCGCTGCCGCTTCCGGGACTGCCGGCACCGCCAGGAACCCGGCTGCGCGCTGATCCATGCCGTCGAGGCCGGAGAGGTCCACGCCGACCGCTTTGCCAGCTATCGCCGAATCGTCGATAGTCTCGAAGACAGTTGAGAGAAAAGACGGAAACCCGAGCCAGGAGAGCGCCATGAGTTCCGAAGACAACCTGCTGCCGCTGATCGTCGAGCCCGAACGCCTCGCCGAGCAGCTGGACGCCCCCTCCCTGCTGGTCATCGACGTGCCGCTGAAGGCGGAGAGCCATGAGCAGGGCCATGTGCCCGGCGCCGTCTACCTGGATTTCAAGCGGCTGCTGCGCGGCAAGGGCGAGGTGCCCAACGAGGTCCCGGACGAGGCCGCCCTGTCGGAACTGTTCTCGTCCCTCGGCCTGACCCGCGACACCCATGTGGTGGCCTACGACGACGAGGGTGGCGGCTGGGCCGGCCGGCTGCTGTGGACCCTGGAGCTGATCGGCCATACCCGCTACTCCTACCTGAACGGCGGGATCCACGCCTGGCGCGCCGCCGGCCTGCCGGTGTCCACCGAGCCGACGCCGCCGACGCCCAGCCGCTACGAGGCCGAGATCCTCCACCCGGAGGTGGCCATCGACCGCGCCGAGCTTCAGGAACGCCTGGGCGAGAAGGGCTTCGCGATCTGGGACGCGCGTTCCCGGGCCGAGTACGACGGCGAGAAGGGCGACAACAAGCGACTCGGCCATATCCCCGGCGCGGTGAACCTGGACTGGACCGACGCCATGGACAAGGAACGCGACCTGCGCATCCGCGACTATGCCGAGCTCATCACCGAACTCGAGGCCCTGGGCCTGACCCCGGACATGGAGGTGGTCACCCACTGCCAGAGCCACCACCGCAGCGGCTTCACCTGGCTGGTGGGCAGGGCACTGGGCTTCGAGAAGATGCGCGGCTATGCCGGCTCCTGGAAGGAGTGGGGCAACCGCGACGATACGCCCATAGAGAAGCCGTAAGCTGGAAGCTGGAAGCTGGAAGCTGGAAGCTGGAAGCTGGAAGCTGGAAGCTGGAAGACAGCTTGAATCCGCCACCGAAGGGATCGAGGATTTTCTTCCAGCTTCAAGCTTATGACTTCAGGCTCCGGACGAAGCCCAGCCGGGTTTTCTTCCGGCTTCAAGCTTCCAGGCGCGAAGCGCCGCTCTTCCAGCTCAACTCTTGATCTACGACATACCTACAGGGACTTCCGTTTCGTGACCCCAGCCAAGCTGTTCGCCCTGATCCAGTACCCCCTGCCCCAGCACCTGCTCTCGCGCCTGATCGGCCGACTGGCCGACTGTCGCGTCGGCTGGCTGAAGAACGCCCTGATTCGCGCCTTCATCCGCCAGTTCAAGGTCGACATGGGCGAGGCTCACGAGCCGGAGCCGAGCGCCTACCCGAGCTTCAACGACTTCTTCACCCGACCGCTGAAGGACGGCGCGCGGCCCATCGGCGAGGGGCTGGTCTCGCCCGCCGACGGCACCCTCTCGCAGTTCGGCCCCATCGGCCACGGCCGGCTGATCCAGGCCAAGGGCCACGACTTCACCGCCGCCGACCTGCTGGGCGGCGACCTGGAGGCCGCCTCGCGCTTCCGCGACGGCAGCTTCGCCACCGTCTACCTCTCGCCGAGCGACTACCACCGGGTGCACATGCCGCTGGCGGGCACCCTCCGGGAGATGGTCTACGTGCCGGGCCGGCTGTTCTCGGTGAACGCCGCCACCACCCATCACGTGCCCAACCTCTTCGCCCGCAACGAGCGGCTGGTCTGCCACTTCGACACCGCCCACGGCCCCATGGCCCTGGTGCTGGTCGGCGCCATGATCGTCGCCGCCATCGAGACGGTCTGGGCCGGCCAGATCACGCCCCTGCCCCGGGGCGAGGTGCAGCGCCTGCGCTTCGACACCCCGGTCCGCCTGGAAAAGGGCGAGGAGATGGGCCGCTTCAAGCTCGGCTCCACCGTGGTGATGGCCTTCGCCGAGCCGGTGGCCTTCGACGCCCAGGACACGGAACGCAGGGTGCGGATGGGCGAGCGGCTGGGCTTCTTCGACGAGACGCTGGGAGCAGTTCCTCGCCAGGAAGCGGCATCGAGCCCTTCCTGACGAGCAGACCCGCCCGAAGACTCTCAGGCCCGGGGCGTGGCGAAGGCCATCACCTCGGCCACGTGGGCCTTGCCCAGCGCCAGTTGGATCAACCGGTCGAGCCCCAGGGCGACGCCGCTGCCCTCCGGCATGCCGGCCTCGAGGGCGGCCAGCAGGCGCGCGTCCACATCCACCTCGGCCAGGCCCATGGCACGGCGGGCGGCGTTGTCCTCGGCGAAGCGCGCCCGCTGCTCCTCGGCGTCGGTGAGCTCGTCGTAGCCGTTGGCGAGCTCGAGGCCCTGGCGGTAGACCTCGAAGCGGGCGGCGACCCACTCGCCGTCCTCCGGGTCCCGGTAGCGACGGGCCAGCGCCGCCTGGCCGGCGGGATAGTCCACCACCACCTCAATCCCCTCCCGCCCGAGCCCCGGTTCGATCTCGAGGCTCATCAGCAGGTCCAGGCAATCGTCCCGCGGGGCGTCCGCCATCGAGAGGCCACCCTTCTCCCCGGCCAGGCGACGAAGGGCCTCCAGGGGCTCGTGGAAGGGATCCAGGCCCAGGGACGCGCGGAACAGCTCGCGATAGCGGCGGCGGCGCAGGGGCCCGGGATCGATCGGCAGCACCCGGCGGATCAAGGCGGCGGTCTCTTCGATCAGCCCGTCCAAGTCGAGCCCCGGCCGGTACCACTCCAGCATGGTGAACTCGAGGTTGTGGCGGGTCCCCACCTCGCCGTCGCGGAAGCAGCGGGCGATCTGGAAGATGGGCCCGCTGCCCGCGGCCAGCAGCCGCTTCATGTGGAACTCCGGCGAGGTCTGCAGCCAGAGTCGCTCGCGTCCCGCCGGGGTGGTGGCCGCACAGGCCAGCGAGGCCAGGTGCACGTCGGTGCTGCCGCCGTGGCCCAGCACCGGCGTCTCCACCTCCAGCACGCCGCGCTCGGCGAAGAAGGCCCGCACCTCGGCGATGAGCCGCGCCCGCTCGCGCAGGGTCGCGATCTCGGCCGAGGGTCGCCAATCATCGATCATCTTGAGGGTCTCCAGAATCGCCAAGGCCACGCCGCTGGCGTGGCCTTGGAACCGTATCAGCCCAGCTATAGCCCTCTCCGAGCGATGCTCAGACAAGGCGAATCCCGAGTAAGGCGGCGGAGTTTAGCAGCGCTAAATGAGTAAGCCGTCTCGGGATTCAACGCCGTATGAGCGAGTGCAGGAAGGGCCGCACTTCAAGCGCGGGAGACGTACTCGCCGGACCGCGTATCCACCTTCAGCACCTCGCCCTCGTTGATGAACAGCGGCACGCGCACCACGGCGCCGGAGGACAGGGTCGCCGGCTTGGAGCCGCCCTGGGCGGTGTCGCCCTTGAGGCCGGGGTCGGTCTCGGTGACCTCCAGCTCGATGAAGTTCGGCGGGGTGACGTTGATGACGTTGTCGTTCCACAGGGTCACGGTGTAGACCACCTGCTCCTTGAGCCACTTCTCGGTGTCCCCCAGGGCCTTCTTCTCCACCGGGTACTGCTCGAAGGAGCCGTCGGTGAGCATGAAGTACCACATCTCGCCGTCGGTGTAGAGGTACTCCATGTCCAGCTCGAGGACGTCGGCGCCTTCCAGGGACTCGCCGGACTTGAAGGTGCGCTCCCAGACCCGTCCGGTCATCAGGTTGCGCAGCTTGACGCGGTTGAAGGCCTGGCCCTTGCCCGGCTTGACGTAGTCGTTCTCGAGGATGGCACAGGGATCGCCATCCAGCATGACCTTCAGACCGGGCTTGAATTCGTTGGTAGAATAGTTCGCCATGATGATCGTTCCATATTCCAGCGCGCCGCCGGCCAGGGCCGAGGGCGCGCGCAAGCAAATGACGGTGGTCGAGGGGGATCCCCTCGCTCGCATCGACGGGTGCCCCGCATGATAACCCGAAGCCCCATCCCTTTGCAGCGCCGGGCCGCCGAGCCGTCTCCCGGCGCCTGGCAGCGCCAGCTCGCCGCCGCCTTCCGCGATCCCCGGGAACTGTGCCGGCGCCTGGAGCTCGAGCCGCGCTGGTGGCCCGGCGCCGAGACCGGCCATGCGCTGTTCGAGGTACGGGTGCCCGAGGCCTACCTGGCGCGCATCCGGCCCGGCGACCCCCAGGACCCGCTGCTGCGCCAGGTGCTGCCCCTCGGCGAGGAGGCCGAGGCCGCCCCCGGCTACGTGGCCGACCCCCTGGCGGAGGCCGACCATACCCCCCGGCGCGGGCTGATCCACAAGTACGCCGGCCGGGTGCTGCTGATCGCCAGCCCCGCCTGCGCGGTCAACTGCCGCTACTGCTTCCGCCGCCACTTCCCCTACGAGGAGAACGCGCCGTCCCGGGCCCAGTGGGAGGAGACCCTGGCCTACCTGCGCGACGATCCGTCCATCGTCGAGGCCATCCTCTCCGGCGGCGATCCCCTGGCGGCCAGCGACCGCCAGCTGGCCTGGCTGGTGGAGCGCCTGGACGCCATCCCTCACCTGAAGCGGTTGCGGATCCACACCCGGCTGCCGGTGGTCATCCCCGATCGCATCGACGACGCCCTGCTCGCCTGGCTGGGCGGCACCCGGCTGCATAAGGTCATGGTGCTGCACGTCAACCACGCCAACGAGATCGACCAGGCCGTGGTCGACGCCTGCCGCCGACTGCAGGCGGCCGGGGTGACCCTGCTCAACCAGAGCGTGCTGCTGCGTGGCGTCAACGACGATGCCGACACCCTGGCCGCCCTCTCCGAGCGACTGTTCGAGGCCGGGGTGCTGCCCTACTACCTGCACGTGCTGGACCCGGTGGCCGGCGCCGCCCACTTCGCGGTACCCGACGACACGGCCCGGGCCCTGGTCGCCGAGCTGCGCCCCCGGCTGCCGGGGTTCCTGATGCCGACCCTGGTGCGCGAGGTGCCCGGTGAAGCCAGCAAGACACCCCTGTAAGCCTGAAGCTTGAAGCTTGAAGCCAGAAGAAAGCCCAGCCCCCATGCCGAGGAATCGATATGGGGGCTGGGTTTATCGGGGTGTCTTCAAGCTTCCCGCTTATGGCTTCAAGCTAAGGAGGCGGCCGTCACATTGGCCGCGGGAGCCTCGGTGGAGAGCTTGCGGTTGATGGCGCTCATCACGCCCTTGATGGAGGCGCTGGTGATGCTCTCGTCGGTGCCGACGCCGAACACCGCCTCGCCGCCGACGCGCACCTCCACGTAGGCGATGGCCTCGGCGTCGGCGCCCTGGCCGCGGGAGTGCTCGTGGTAGTCGATGATCTCCACGTCATGCCCCTCGGCGGCCAGCGCCTTGATGAAGGCGGCCAGCGGGCCGTTGCCCTGCCCCTGGATGGTGCGCCGCGCGCCGCGCTCCTCGATGGTGGCCTCCAGGGTCACCGTGGGGCTGTCCGGCTCGGAGGACATGCGGTGGCTGACCAGGGCGAAGGGCTCACGCTGGTCCAGGTATTCGTCGACGAAGGCCTGGTAGATCATCTCGGAGGTGATCTCCTTGCCCAGCCGGTCGGCCACCTCCTGCACCACCTGGCTGAACTCGATGGACAGCCGGCGCGGCAGCTCGATGCCGTGCTCCTGCTCCAGCAGGTAGGAGATGCCGCCCTTGCCGGACTGGCTGTTGACGCGAATCACCGCCTCGTAGCTGCGGCCCACGTCCAGCGGATCGATGGGCAGGTAGGGCACCTCCCAAACGCCGTCCGGGTTCTCGCGACGCGCGGCCATGCCCTTCTTGATCGCGTCCTGGTGGGAGCCGGAGAAGGCGGTGAACACCAGGTCGCCCACGTAGGGATGGCGCGGGTGGACCGGCAACTGGTTGCAGTACTCCACCTCGCGCATGATCGGGGTGATGTTGGAGAAGTCGAGGCCCGGGTGCACGCCCTGGGTGTAGAGGTTCATGGCCAGGGTGACGAGGTCGACGTTGCCGGTGCGCTCGCCGTTGCCGAACAGGCAGCCCTCGACCCGGTCGGCCCCGGCCATCACGGCGAGCTCGGCGGCGGCGACGCCGGTGCCGCGGTCGTTGTGCGGATGCACGCTGACGATCAGGTGGTCGCGATGGGCGACGTGGCGGCAGAACCACTCCACCTGGTCGGCGTAGTTGTTGGGCGTGGCGCACTCCACGGTGGCCGGCAGGTTGACGATCATCGGCTTCTCGACGCTGCCACCGTAGGTGGCCTCCACGGCGTCGACGATCTCCACGGCGAAATCCATCTCGGTGGTGGAGAACAGCTCCGGGGAGTACTGGAAGGTCCAGTTCGTCTCCGGCGCGGCCGCCATGTGCTCGCGGATGCGGGTGGTGGCGTCCACCGCGATCTGGATGCACTCGGCCTTGTTGACGTTGAACACCACCCGGCGGAACACCGGGTCGGTGGCGTTGTAGACGTGGACGATGGCGTTCTTGGCGCCCTTGAGCGCCTCGAAGGTGCGATCGATCAGGTGCGGGCGGGCCTGGGTGAGCACCTGGATGTGCACGTCGTCCGGCACCTTGTCGTTCTCGATCAGCGAACGCACGAAGTCGAAATCGGTCTGGGAGGCGGAGGGGAAGCCGACCTCGATCTGCTTGAAGCCGATCTTCACCAGCAGGTCGAAGAAACGCTGCTTGCGCTCCTGGTCCATGGGATCGATCAGCGCCTGATTGCCGTCACGCAGGTCGACGGCGCACCACTGGGGCGGCGTCTCGATGCGCCGGTTGGGCCACTGGCGGTCGGGCAGGTCGACGGCCACGAAGGGGCGGTACTTGGTGGAGGGGTTATCGAGCATCATGGTGGCGTTCTCCCGGGTGCGGCATTCAGAAACGGCGACGCCCCGGCTGCCGGGCGGCAGACGGGGCGTCGTCATGGTGTACGGTGGCGACCGTCATCTCCCCGCGGACCGAGCGGACCACAGGGGCGACATGGCGGGCGACGATGTTCATGGGGGTGATACTGGCAATGGTAGACATGGAGCAACCTCGATTCGACCGGTACGGATGGGCGATGCAGCGACATCGCCCGGCGCGCTCAGCGGCGGGCTAGTAGTCGTAGGTCGAGGACGAGGTTGCGCGATGTCATGTTCATGCCTCTAGAGAATCAGGCCCGGCGCGGCTTGTCAACTCTCGCCTGCCGGCCGGAGGCTCAGGTGGTCACGTCGGCCGTGCCGAGGATCGTCAGCAGGTCGCGGGCATGCTCCGCCGCCTCCTGGCCCAGGGCGGTGAGGTAGCCACCGTCGGCCTGGGTCACCAGCCCCTTCTGGTACAGGCGCCGGGTGGCCTCGATCATCGTCGGCTCGGCGCTGGAGTGCACCTTGATGCCTTCCTGGTGGTTGACCGGATTGAACAGGCCGAGCACCTTGAGCTCGTCGAGGAGTTCCGGGGTATAGCGGGGCTGGGTCATGACGCTTTCCTTGGCATTCTCGTGGGCGTCCCCCGACGCTACCGCGACTGGCGAGGCGGCGCCAGGGAAAAACGCCTCACGCCTCCAGGTCGCCCTGGCGGTAGCCGATCAGGTAGAGCACGGCGTCCAGCCCCAGGGTGGAGATGGAGTGCCGGGCCTTCTCGCGGACCAGCGGCTTGGCGCGGAAGGCGATGCCGAGCCCGGCGGCGGCCAGCATCTTGAGGTCGTTGGCGCCGTCGCCCACGGCGATGGTCTGCTCCATGGTCAGGCCCTCGCGCTCGGCGATCTCATGAAGCAGGGCGGCCTTGCGGTCGGCGTCGACGATGGGCTCGCGGACCTCGCCGGTCACCCTGCCGTCCTCGATCACCAGCTCGTTGGCATGCACCTCGTCGAAGCCGAGCTTCTCCTGGAGATGACGGGCGAAGTAGGTGAAGCCGCCGGACAGGATGGCGGTGCGATACCCCAGCCGCTTGAGGTGGTGCATCAGCCGCTCCAGGCCGTCCATCAGCGGCAGCTCCTCGGCGATCTCGGCGAGCACCGACTCGTCGAGGCCTTTGAGCTTGCTCATGCGCTCGCGGAAGCTCTGCTGGAAGTCCAGCTCGCCGCGCATGGCCCGCTCGGTGACTTCGGCCACCTCGTCATAGACGCCGTGGCGGCGTGCCAGCTCGTCGATCACCTCGGCCTGGATCAGGGTGGAGTCCATGTCGAAGCACACCAGGCGGCGATGGCGGCGCCAGATGGAGTCCTCCTGCAGGGCGATGTCGACGCCGTGGGCCGCGCCCAGCGCCAGGGCCTTCTCGCGCAGCGCCTCCAGGTCGATCTCCTCGCCGCGCAGCCAGCACTCGACACAGGCGCCGTGCTCCGGCATGCCGCCGTCCAGGGGCTCGCGGCCGGAGAGGCGGTGGATCAGCTCCACGGTGAGGCCGTGCTCGGCGGTCAGCGCCCCCACCTCGGCGAGGATCCCGGCCGGCAGGTGGGGGGCCAGCAGCGTCATGATCAGCCGGGGCTCGCCGGCCGCCACGCTCCAGCGATGATAGTCCTCGGCACTGACCTGGATCGCCTGGACGTCCAGCCCCAGGTGATCGCCGGCCGCCGCCAGGGCGCCCTCCAGGTCGACGTCATGGTCGAGGCCCACCAGGGCCTCCAGCGAGACCATGCCGAAGGTCACGCTCTGGTTGATGTCCAGCAGGCGTGCCCCGCTCTGGGCCAGGGCACGGCCCAGCCCGGCCAGCTGGCCGGGTCGAGCGGACCCGGTGGCGCGGATCAACAGTCGTCTTGTCATTACAACCCCGATAGCTAGAAGCTCGAAGCTGGAAGCCGGAAGTGTGCCGGTTTCCAGCGCCGAGCCGGGTTTTCTTCATGCTTCAAGCTTCCGGCTTCAAGCTTTCCAGGCGGTCGACCTTCTGCAGGCCCCGGGGCAGCTTGCTGCCGCGGCGGCCGCGTTCCCCCCGATAGTAGTCGAGATCCTCGGCCTTGAGCGTCAGCTTGCGCTTGCCGGCGTGCACCACCAGGGCCTGGCCGGGAGCCAGCAGCGCCAGGTCGCGGAGGAACTCCTCGCGCCGGGCGGCCCGCGCCCCGGGGATGTCGAGCATCTTGTTGCCCTTGCCCTTGGCCAGCTCCGGCAATTGCTCCAGGGGGAAGACCAGCAGGCGGCCCTCGTTGGAGACCGCCGCCACGCTGATGCCCTCCCCTTCCGGCACCGGCAGGGGGGGCACCACGCTGCAGCCCTTGGGCAGGGTGAGCACGGCCTTGCCGGCCTTGTTCTTGCCGGTGAGCGCCTCCAGCCGAGCCACGAACCCGTAGCCGCCGTCGGAGGCCAGCAGGTAGCGGGTGTCGGGAGGCGCCAGCATGACGCCGGCCATGTGCGCCCCGGCGGCCACGTTGACCCGGCCGGTGACGGGCTCGCCCTGGCTACGGGCGCTGGGCAGGTTGTGGGCGGTCAGGGTGTAGGCGCGGCCGGTGTCGTCGAGCAGCACCAGGGGCTGGTTGGTCTTGCCCCGGGCGGCCAGGGCGAAGCGGTCGCCGGCCTTGTAGGAGAGGCCGGCGGGGTCGATGTCGTGCCCCTTGGCGCTGCGGATCCAGCCCTTCTCGGAAAGCACCACGGTGATCGGATCGGCGCCGAGCAGCTCGACCTCGGAGAGCGCCCTGGCCTCCTCCCGCTCGACCAGCGGCGAGCGGCGCGCGTCGCCGTAGTCCTGGGCGGCGGCGCGGAGTTCCTCCTCGATCAGGTCGGTGAGCGCGGCCTCGGAGCCCAGCAGCTCCTCCAGGCGGGCGCGCTCGGCCTCCAGGTCGTCCTGCTCGCCGCGGATCTTCATCTCCTCGAGCTTGGCCAGGTGGCGCAGGCGCAGCTCGAGGATCGCCTCGGCCTGGCGCTCGCTGAGGCCGAAGGCCTCGATCAGCGCGGCCTTGGGCTCGTCCTCCTCGCGGATGATGCGGATCACCTCGTCGATGTTGAGGTAGGCGACCAGCAGGCCCTCGAGGATGTGCAGCCGGTCCTGGACCTTGCCCAGGCGATGCTCGAGGCGCCGGCGCACCGTGCTGCGGCGGAAGCGCAGCCACTCGCCGAGCAGATCCGGGAGCGGCATGACCCGGGGCCGGCCGTCCAGGCCGATCACGTTCATGTTGATGCGGATGTTCTTCTCGAGGTCGGTGGTGGCGAAGAGGTGCGCCATCAGCGCCTCGATGTCGACCCGGTTGGAGCGCGGCTCGATGACCAGCCGGGTGGGCTCCTCGTGGGTGGACTCGTCGCGCAGGTCGGCCACCATGGGCAGCTTCTTGGCCTGCATCTGGCCGGCGATCTGCTCGAGCACCTTGGCGCCGCTGACCTGGTAGGGCAGCGCGGTGATCACCACGTTGCCGTCCTCGAGGCCGTAGCGGGCGCGCATCTTCACCGAGCCGCGGCCGCTCTCGTAGACCTTGCGCAACTCGGCCCGCGGGGTGATGACCTCGGCGGCGGTGGGGAAGTCCGGGCCCGGCAGGTATGCCACCAGGTCGGCGGTGGTGGCCTCGGGGTGGCGCAGCAGGTGGCAGGTGGCCTCGACGACCTCGCCCACGTTGTGGGGCGGGATATCGGTGGCCATGCCCACGGCGATGCCGGTGCCGCCGTTGAGCAGCACGTGGGGCAGCCGCGCCGGCAGCACCACCGGCTCCTGCATGGTGCCGTCGAAGTTGGGGGTCCAGTCCACGGTGCCCTGGCCGAGCTCGGCGAGCAGCACCTCGGCGAACTTCGACAGGCGCGCCTCGGTGTAGCGCATGGCGGCGAAGGACTTGGGGTCGTCGGGGCTGCCCCAGTTGCCCTGGCCGTCCACCAGCGGGTAGCGGTAGCTGAAGGACTGGGCCATCAGCACCATGGCCTCGTAGCAGGCGCTGTCGCCGTGGGGATGGAACTTGCCGAGCACGTCGCCGACGGTGCGCGCCGACTTCTTGTACTTGGCGCTGGCGTTCAGCGCCAGCTCGCGCATGGCGTAGACGATGCGCCGCTGGACCGGTTTCATGCCGTCGCCGATGTGCGGCAACGCCCGGTCGAGGATGACGTACATCGAGTAGTCGAGGTACGCCTTCTCGGTGTACTCGCGGAGGGACAGGCGCTCGACGTCGCCCTCCGCCACCTGGATATCCATACTCATAGCACGGTGGCCTTGTTCACACTTGTGGAGTCATCGAGGACTGCGCCCCCTTCAACTGCTGTGATGAGCTGGAAGCTAGAAGCTGGAAGACACCCGGCTGCCCCCCCTTCTTCCAGCTTCAAGCTTACGGCTTCAAGCTCCCGGCGAAGCCGGGTCAGACTTCGATCTCGGCGAGGTTGCCGTAGTCCTCCAGCCAGCTCTTGCGGTCGGCGGCGCGCTTGCGGGCCAGCAGCATGTCCATCATCTCCAGGGTGCCGTCGCCGTCCTCCCGGGTCAGCTGCACCAGCCGGCGGGTGTCGGCGGCCATGGTGGTCTCGCGCAGCTGCAGCGGGCTCATCTCGCCCAGGCCCTTGAAGCGCTGGACGTTGGGGGTGCCGCGCTTGCCCTCCAGGCGCTTGAGGATCGCCGCCTTCTCGCTCTCGTCCAGGGCGTAGAACACCTCCTTGCCCAGGTCGATGCGATACAGCGGCGGCATGGCCACGAAGACGTGGCCGGCGTCGACCAGCGCCGGGAAGTGGCGCACGAAGAGCGCGCACAGCAGGGTGGCGATGTGCAGGCCGTCGGAGTCGGCGTCGGCGAGGATGCAGATCTTGTGGTAGCGCAGCTTGGTGAGGTCGTCGCTGCCGGGGTCCATGCCGATCGCCACGGCGATGTCATGGACCTCCTGGGAACCGTAGATGTCATGGGAGTCCACCTCCCAGGTATTGAGGATCTTGCCGCGCAGCGGCAGGATCGCCTGGGTCTCGCGGTCCCGGGCCTGCTTGGCGCTGCCGCCGGCGGAGTCGCCCTCCACCAGGAAGAGCTCGCTGCCCGCCGGGTCCTGGCCTGAGCAGTCGGCCAGCTTGCCGGGCAGCGCCGGCCCCGAGGTCACCTTCTTGCGCGCCACCTTCTTGGCGCTCTTCTGGCGCCGCTGGGCGGCACTGATCACCAGCTCGGCCAGGGCCTCGGCCTGGTCGACGTGGTGGTTGAGCCACAGCGAGAAGGCATCCTTGACCACCCCGGAGACGAAGCCGGCGACGGTCCGCGACGAGAGTCGCTCCTTGGTCTGGCCGGCGAACTGGGGATCGAGCATCTTCACCGAGAGCACGAAGGACACCCGCTCCCAGAGATCCTCGGCGGTCAGCTTGACGCCCCGGGGCAAGAGGCTGCGGTAGTCGCAGAACTCGCGCAACGCCTCGAGCAGGCCGGCGCGCAGGCCGTTGACGTGCGTGCCCCCCTGGGGCGTGGGGATCAGGTTCACGTAGCTCTCGAGCAACGGCTCGCCCCCCTCGGGCAGCCACTGCACGGCCCAGTCCACCGCCTGATCGTCGTCGGCGAAGTGGCCGACGAAGGGCGAGGCCGGCAGCACCTCATAGCCGTCGGTGGCCTGAGCCAGGTAGTCGCGCAGGCCGTCCTCGAACTGCCAGACGCTCCGGGTGCCGTCGGCCTCGGTGAGGGTGACCTCGAGCCCGGGACAGAGCACCGCCTTGGCCCGCAGCAGGTGCTTGAGCCGCGACAGCGAGAGCCTGGGCGAGTCGAAGTAGCTCGGCTCCGGCCAGAAGCGCACCACGGTGCCGGTCGCCCGCCTGGCGGCGGAGCCGATGACCTCCAGCGGGGACGCGGTCTCGCCGTGCTCGAAGGCCATGCCGTGACGTTCCCCGCCCTTGAGCACCTCCACCTCGAGGCGCTTCGAGAGGGCATTGACCACCGAGACGCCGACGCCGTGGAGGCCACCGGAGAAGCGGTAGCTCGAGGAGGAAAACTTCCCGCCGGCGTGCAGCTTGGTCATGATCAGCTCGACCCCGGAGACGCCGTGCTCGGGGTGAAGGTCGATGGGCATGCCGCGACCATCGTCGCCGACCTCGATGCCTCCGTCCTCGAACAGCCGCACGCCGATCCGCCTGGCATGCCCGGCCAGGGCCTCGTCGACGCTGTTGTCGATGACCTCCTGGACCAGGTGGTTGGGCCGCGCGGTGTCGGTGTACATGCCGGGGCGCTTGCGCACGGGTTCCAGTCCGGCGAGCACCTCGATCGAGCTGGCGCTGTATTGGGTCATGGCGTCGTCTGCTTCCTGTAGGTGTTCGAATCGGTGCGTCAGCCCCGCGCCGCCACGGTGCCGTAGGCCAGGGCATGCCCGCCCTGGGCGAAGATGGCCGGCAGGTACTCCGCGAGGGCCGAGAAGCCGTGATCGCCGCCGGGATGAAGGATCGTCCTGGCGCCCCGGTAGAGCGCGAAGGCGTCCCGGCAGTCCAGGGTCTCGTCGTCGGTTCCCAGCAGCAGCAGGTAGCGCCCCGCCGTGACCCCCGTCGGCGTCATCGCCTCCAGCGCCCGACGGTGGGCCTCCTCGACCACGAACCGCTCGCCGCTGTAGCGATTGACGAAGGTCTCACCGACCCAGTCCGCCACCAGTCGTCCGGGCGCCACCGCCGGGTTGATCAACGCCCCCGGCAGGTCGTGGCGCTCGGCGAGCAGCGTCGCCAGGAAACCGCCCATGGAGCTGCCAACCACCAGCGGGTAGTCCCCCAGCTCGCCGAGCCGGGCGGCGGCCTCGTCCAGGGCCTGATCCGGGCGGTGCGGCAGGTCCGGGGTCACGCAGCGGAGCCCGAGCACCGCGCAGGCCTCGCGCACCAGCGCCGCCTTGGGCGAGGCGGCGGCGCTGTTGAAGCCGTGGAGATAGAGCACCCCGCTGGTCGGGACCCGCGGCAGGCCGGCGCTCAGCATACCCGACCCCCTGTATAAATGGCCAGCCCACCCCCGGCGATCCCAGGATCGAGGTGGAGACGTCGAGGGGCGCCGGGACCTGTCGACGGGTCAGCCCCGAGGGACAACCTGATGGCGATATCCCTGCCCCGCCGACTCACCGGTCGTTCTCCGGCTCGGCCGCCCAGACCGCCTCGATCAGGCCCCGGGTGGAGTCGTCCATGCCGTCCAGGCCCTGCTGTCGCTGCAGGATGCGCTGGGTCTCGCCGGCCAGGGTCTTGCCCAGCTCCACGCCCCACTGGTCGAAGGGGTTGATGTCCCAGACGGTCGCCTGGACGAACACCTTGTGCTCGTAGAGGGCGATCAGCGCGCCCAGGGTCTCCGGCGTCAGGCGATCCAGCAGCAGGGTGCTGGAGGGCTGGTTGCCCCGGTAGCGGCGGTAGCCGGGCCGCGGGCCATCGTCGGCCACCGCGGCATCGCCCAGCATCAGCGCCCGGGACTGGGCGAAGCAGTTCGCCAGCGTCAGGCGATGCTGGTCCATCAGATGGTCCCGGGTGGCGGGATCGGGGACGTCGTCGTAGCGCACCTTGGGGGCGATGAAGTCGCACTCCACGGCCTGGGTGCCCTGGTGGAGGAGCTGGTAGAAGGCGTGCTGGGCGTTGGGGCCGAGCTGCCCCCACAGCACCGGGCAGGTGGAGTAGCTCACCGGCTCGCCCTCGTGGGTCACCGCCTTGCCGTTGGACTCCATCTCCAGCTGTTCCAGGTAGGCGGCGAAGTACTCCAGGCGGCCATCGTAGGGCAGGATGGAATGGGCGCGGATGTCGAGGAAGTTGACGTTCCAGATCCCCGCCAGCGCCAGCAGCACCGGCAGGTTGTCGGCAAGCGGCGCCTCACGGAAGTGGCGATCCATGGCATGGGCCCCGGCGAGCAGGGCGCGGAAATGGTCCATGCCCACCACCAGGGCGATGGGCAGGCCGATGGCGCCCCACAGCGAGTAGCGTCCACCGACCCACTCCCAGAACTCCAGCTGGTGGTCGGGATCGATGCCCCACTCGCTCATCTTCTCCGGCTTGGCCGAGACGCCGATGAAGTGCTGGCGCATCACCAGCGCCTCGTCGACGCCCTCCTGGCGGGCGCCGCCCAGCAGCCGCGCCTTGAGCCAGTCCCGGGCGGTACGGGCGTTGGACAGCGTATCGATGGTGGTGAAGGACTTGGAAGACAGCACGAACAGCGTGGTCTCGGGATTGAGCCGCGCCAGGTAGTCGGCCAGCTGGGAGCCGTCCATGGTCGAGGCGAAGTGCACGTCGATGCGATGGACGTCCTCGGGGCGATAGTCGGCCAGGGCATGGGTGACCATCAGCGGGCCCAGGTCGAAGCCGCCGACGCCCAGGTTGACCACGTCGCGGATCGGCTTGCCCGTGGCGCCCCGCCACTGGCCGGCGTGGAAGCATTCGACCATGCCGGACATGCGTTCCAGGGTGGCATGCACCGAGGCGACCAGGTCCTGGCCGTCGACCTCGAGGCGCGCGTCGGCGGGCAGGCGCAGGGCGGTGTGCAGCGCCGGGCGGTCCTCGCTGCGGTTGACGCGCTCGCCGGCCAGCAGCCTGCGGATGGCCTCGGGAACGCCGGCGTCCCGGGCCAGATCCAGCAGCAGCTCGAGGGTCTCCTCGCTCCACCGCTGCTTGGAGAGGTCGAGGGTCAGCCCGGCGGCGTGCCGGGTGAAGGTCGCATGTCGTCCCTGGTGCTCGGCGAAGAGCTCGCGCAGATGGCGGCGTCCCATGCGCTGGGCATGGTCGGCCAGGGCGCGCCAGGCACCCCGCTGGTCGACGGGGAGATGGCTCATGATGCCTCCTGGAGGTCCTGTCGTGCAGCCGCGGGCAGGGAGGCGTACAATGTCGGGCCTCCAGCCCGACGCCCAGCCCTGCCCATGAGTGACGCATCTTACCGTGACGCCATCTTTTCGACACCCCTGGACCGGGTGGCGCGCTTCTCCTTCGACGAGCGGGTGGTGGCCTGCTTTCCCGACATGATCCGCCGCTCGGTGCCCGGCTACGGTCAGATCCTGGCCATGCTCGGCCCGCTGGCCCGGCGCCACCTGCGCCACGGCGGCCACGTCTACGATCTGGGCTGCTCGCTGGGCGCCGCCGGGCTGGCGCTGGCCGGCCAGCTGCCGCCGGCGGCCTTCCGCTACACCGGGGTGGATCTCTCCCCGGCCATGGTCGAGCGGGCCAAAGAGACCCTGAGCGCGGAGCACCCCGAACATGCCATGACGGTGGAGGAAGGCGACATCCGCCACCTCGACTACCGGCCCTCGGGAATGATCCTGCTCAACTTCACCCTGCAGTTCCTGGCCCCGGAAGACCGCGACGCCGTCATCGCCCGCCTCTTCGAGGCGCTGGAACCCGGCGGCGTGCTGGTGCTCTCCGAGAAGATCAAGGCCGCCGACGAGCAGGACAACGCCTGGCTGGTGGAGCGCTACCACGACTTCAAGCGCGCCAACGGCTACAGCGAGCTGGAGATCAGCCAGAAGCGCACCGCCCTGGAGAACGTCCTGGTGCCGGACACCCTCGAGGCCCACCGGGCCCGCCTGGCCCAGGCCGGCTTCGACCGCTCGCTGGTGTGGTTCCAGTACCTGAACTTCGCTTCCCTGATCGCCTTCAAGGAATAGCGCCCTCGCCCGCCACCACTAGACTGGAAAGGAAGACCCCACCGGATCCCTCGAGAGCAGAGAGGGAGTGGAGCGCGGCATGTTCGATCTCGACCGCTTCGTGGAGGGCTGCTGCCAGGCCGTGACCGAAGGCGAGGCGCGGCAGGCCACCCGTGAGCGCCTGACCCTGGCGCTGGAGGCCCCCCGGGCCGTACTCGCGGCCCTGGGCGAGCCGGACCATGCCGGCGTCCGGACGCTCTATCGCTCGGACGAGCTCACCATCCTCGACGTGGTGTGGGGCCCGAGGATGGTCCTGCTGCCCCACGACCACCGCATGTGGGCGGTCATCGGCATCTACACCGGCCGCGAGGACAACATCCTCTGGCAACGGGTACCGGATGCCCCCGCCGGCCGCATCGAGGCGAGGGGCGCGACCTCCATCGGCGCCGGCGAGATCCTGCCGCTGGGCCACGACGCCATCCACTCCGTGATCAATCCGCTGGACCGCATGACCGGCGCCCTGCACGTCTACGGCGGCGACTTCTTCGCCCAGGCCCGCAGCGAATGGGAGCCGGAACGACTGGAGGAAAGGCCCTACGACCTGGAGCGCAACCTGAGGCGATTCGAGGAGAGCAACCGCCGCCTCGCCGCGGGCCCGTGAGCGGGCGTCAGGACGTGGCCGTCAGGCGATAGACGCTGCCCACCAGGCTCGGCGCATAGTGGCCCGGGCCGAAGGCCTCGGCCAGGCGCATCTTCGCCCGCCAGCCGGTGCAGTGCCCGGGGGCGACGAGCCGGGGCCGGATGCGGGTCTCGAGGTCGTGCACCGTGGCCGCGATGCGCTTCTCCATGCCCTTGCCCGCCAGGTGGTAGCCGCCGTGGACCAGGTCCAGCGGCAGGCCCGGGAAGAGGTCCTGGGCCGTCAGGCAGGCGTTGACGATGCCGGCGTGGGAACAGGCCGAGAAGACGCTCACGCCCCGCCCCCGCACCCAGGCGGCGACGAAGCGCTCGTCCATGATCCAGGGGTCGGGCTCGCCCCGCTCGCCGTGGAAGCTGTGGTGACCGGGCAGGCCGGTCTCGTAGTCGGTGACCCGGGCGATCTCGCCGCTGCCGAGGAAGAAACCCTCGCACAGCGGATGGGGCGCTCCATGGGTGACGACCCGGCCTCCCGCCCGATCGAGTGCCTCGAAGGTCGGATCCGCCGGCAGCATGGCCAGGGTCCCGCTCGGCAGCAGGGCGCCGCGCTGGTCGGGACGGTCGGGGTGCAGGTCGACCAGCGGCGGTGGCGCCCCCGCCGCGTCCCGGGCCGCGCGAATGGCGGCGATCACCTCCGGCAGCCCGCCGCTGTGGTCGAAGTGCCAGTGCGACAGGAAGACGCCCTCGATGCTGCCCGGGTCCAGGGCCAGGCGCTCGGCGTTGTCGAGCCAGATGCCGGGATAGGGGCCGACATCGAACAGCAGGCGATGCTCCCGGCCGTCGCGGCGTCCGATCAACAGCGCGGAGAAACCGTGGCAGGCGCAGCACAGCCGGTCGAACACCGTCTTGCAGGCATGGCCCTGGTAATGACGGCTCGGCGGGGTGCGCTCGATGAGCCCCGCCACCTCGGGGCGCTGGGGCACGCCCTCGTCGATGCTGGACAGGGTGTCGGTCTCGTTGTCGACGACGACCAGGACCTCCAGCTCGTCGAGCGGCACCACGCCCTCGGAAGGCGTTTCGCGGGTCATGATCGCCCTCCTTCGCTTCCCCTCGCCGAAACGCGCCGGGGACCGGGAAGCGTCGTCATCCAGCCGTCCCCTCGGGTACACTCTGTCCCGCCGCGCGGAGCCGCCCGCCGCGGCGTCCCGTCTTACCCTCAGCCTAGGCGAAACGATGCAGCCCCTACACCGAGACCTCTACCGCGCCTTCGTCGACCAGGGCCTCGACACCTGGCTGGCCCGGCTCCCCGAGCAGCTGGCCCGCGGCCTGGACCGCAAGCGCTACGGCGATCTGCCGGCCTGGGAGAAGGCCGTGGCCAAGCTGCCGCCGCTGCCCGAGGATCGCCGGGTGGTGCTCGACGCCGACACCGTGACGGTGGAGGCCGACCTCGACGCCTCCCGGCGCCGGCAGGGGGAAAACCTGTTGCGTGCCCTGGCGCCCTGGCGCAAGGGCCCTTATCGCCTCGGTGGGGTGCACATCGACACCGAGTGGCGCTCCGACTGGAAGTGGCAGCGGGTGGCCCCTCACCTGGCGCCGCTTTCCGGCCGCCGGGTGCTCGACGTGGGCGGCGGCAACGGCTATCACGCCTGGCGCATGGCCGGCGCCGGGGCGAGCTTCGTGCTGGTGATCGACCCCTCGCCGCGCTTCTACTGGCAGTTCCAGGCGGTGCGGCATTTCGTGGGCGACGCCGACGGCGGCGCGGTGCACTTCCTGCCGGTGGGCATCGAGGACGTGCCGGAGGACCTGGCCTTCTTCGACACCGTGTTTTCGATGGGCGTGCTCTACCACCGCCCCTCGCCCCTGGAGCACCTGGCCCAGCTCCGGGCGGCGCTGCGCCCCGGCGGCGAGCTGGTCCTCGAGACCCTGGTGGTGGAGGGCGACGCCACCACCGTGCTGCTGCCGGGCGATCGCTACGCCGCCATGCCCAACGTCTACTTCCTGCCCTCCTCCGCCGCCCTGTGCACCTGGCTCGAACGCGGCGGCTTCGAGAACGTGCGGGTGGTGGACGAGGCCGATACCCCCCTGGACGAGCAGCGCGCCACCGACTGGATGACCTTCCAGTCCCTGGCCGACTTCCTCGACCCGGACGACCCGACGAAGACCCGCGAGGGCCATCCGGCGCCGCGCCGGGCGGTGGTGATCGCCAATCGGCCGGCCTGAGGTCGCCGGTCGTTTCCGGCCCAGACGACGAGGCCCCGCCGCTTGCGCGAAGGGGCCTCGACGGGGATGGCCTGGGAGGAAGGCGCGTCAGCGGTCGATCAGCTTGCTGATGTCCTTGGCCTCCCAGTGCGGGAAGTACTTGCGCACCAGGGCATTGAGCTCGACCTCGAAGCCGGCCCAGTCGACCTCGCCCGGGGTCGCGCCCTCGGCCTCGGCGGCGCCGCGGATCATCCCCGCCCCCACTGTGACGTTGGACAACCGGTCGATGACGATGAAGCTGCCGGTCCCGGGGCTGCGGTCGTAGGCGTCCAGGGGCACCTCCCCGTTCAGCGCCACCCGGCAGCGGGCGATAGCGTTGAGCTCGAGGCGCTCGGCCGGATGGCGCTCCAGGGTATTGACGTCCACCTGGTGGTGGATGGTCTCGACCTGGCCGGCCACCGAGCGCCCGGCCAGGCGGATGTCGACCTGGCGGCCCGGCTCCAGGGCCTGCTCGTTCATCCAGACGATGTCGGCATCGAAGGCGCTGGCCTCGGCCACCTCGGCGTCGGCGGCGACGATCCAGTCCCCCCGGGAGATATCGATCTCATCGGCGAGGGTGACGGTGATCGCCTGGCCCGGCCAGGCCGCGTCCAGGTCGCCGTCGTAGGTGACGATGCGCTCGACCGTCGAGGTCTTGCCGGAAGGCAGCACCTTGATCGCCTGCCCGGGACGCAGGATGCCCGCCTCCAGGGTGCCGGCATAGCCGCGGAAGTCCAGGTTGGGGCGATTGACGTACTGTACCGGCAGGCGCAGGTCGGTGAGGTTCTGGTCGTGACGGACCTCCACGGTCTCGAGCAGCTCGAGCAGTGCCGGCCCCTGATACCAGGGCATGGCCTCGCTCCGGTTGACCACGTTGTCGCCCTTCAGCGCCGAGAGCGGCACGAAGCGGATGTCGTCGGCGCCGAGCTGCTCGGCGAAGTTCCGGTACTCGGCGACGATCTCCTCGAAGCGCGCCTGGCTGTAGTCCACCAGGTCCATCTTGTTGACCGCGATGAGCAGGTGACGGATCCCCAGCAGGTCGGCGATGAAGCTGTGCCGACGGGTCTGGGTCTGGACGCCGTACCGCGCATCGATCAGGATCACCGCCAGGCCCGCGGTGGAGGCACCGGTCGCCATGTTGCGGGTGTACTGCTCGTGCCCCGGCGTGTCGGCGATGATGAACTTGCGCTTGTCCGTTGAGAAGAAGCGGTAGGCCACGTCGATGGTGATGCCCTGCTCCCGTTCGGACTGCAGACCGTCCACCAGCAACGCCAAGTCCACCTCCTCGCCGGTGGTGCCGCTCTTCTTCGACGCCTGGGTGATGGCCGCCAGCTGATCGTCGAAGATCATCTTGGAGTCGTGCAGCAGCCGGCCGATCAGGGTCGACTTGCCGTCGTCCACGCTGCCGCAGGTGATGAAACGCAGCAGGTCCTTTTGCTCGTGTTCACGCAGATAGCTTTCGATATCGTCTGCGATCAATTCCGACGCATGTGCCATGACACACCTTCAATAGCTGTAAGCTGGAAGCTTGAAGCTGGAAGAAACCCCACCAGCCACTCGCTCCTCAGCCGATGTCAATCTGTAGCGAGCTTGCCGATCAGGCCGGACAGCATGGCGGCAATCTCACGTGTTTCCTGTATCCATCGGTGGCCGGAGGTCTCATCGACGTAGCCGATCTCTATGCCGATGTAGAGCTGCGTTCTGAGTTCGGCACAGGATCCCTTGGCAATCAGCAGATAATGACGCTTGTCCTTGCCAGTACCCCGTGCCATGCCCTCTGCGATATTGCTGGGTACCGAAAGCCCGGAGCGGGTGATCTGGTCCTTGAAGCCGTAATCGCGCAGCTCTCGCAGGGATTGGTAGAGTTCCGCCGAAAGCCGCACCGAACGCTTCCACACTTGAAGCTTTTCGAAATCCATCAGGAGTCCCTCCCGGGTTTTCTTCCAGCTTCAAGCTTAGGGCTTCCGGCTTTCTAACGCGCCTACGGCGCGTTAGAAGTACCCCTCCCGTTTCTTCTTCTCCATCGACCCTGCCTGGTCGTGATCGATGGCGCGGCCGCTGCGCTCGCTGGTACGGGTGAGCAGCATTTCCTGGATGATCTCCGGCAGGGTATCGGCCCTGGACTCCACCGCGCCGGTCAGCGGGTAGCAGCCGAGCGTGCGGAAGCGCACCCACTTCTCCTGGGGCTTCTCGCCGGGCGCCAGCGGCAGGCGGTCGTCGTCGACCATCACCAGCATGCCGTCGCGCTCGACCACGGGCCGCGGGGCGGCGTAGTAGAGCGGCACGATGGGAATGGACTCCAGGTAGATGTACTGCCAGATGTCCAGCTCGGTCCAGTTGGAGAGCGGGAAGGCGCGGATCGACTCGCCCTTGTTGACCCGGGCGTTATAGAGGTTCCACAGCTCCGGGCGCTGGTTCTTGGGATCCCAGCGGTGGTGCTTGTCGCGGAAGGAGAACACGCGCTCCTTGGCGCGACTGGCCTCCTCGTCCCGGCGCGCCCCGCCGAAGGCGGCGTCGAAGCCGTACTGGTCCAGGGCCTGCTTCAGGGCCTGGGTCTTCATCACGTCGGTGTAGCCGCTGGAACCGTGGTCGAAGGGGTTGATGCCCGCCTCGACGCCTTCCTGGTTGATGTGCTCGATCAGCTCCATGCCGGACTCCGCGGCCATGCGGTCGCGGAACTCGATCATCTCGCGGAACTTCCAGGTGGTGTTGACGTGCATCAGCGGGAAGGGCGGCGGGCCCGGGTAGAAGGCCTTGCGCGCCAGATGCAGCATCACCGAGGAGTCCTTGCCGATGGAGTAGAGCATCACCGGGTTGGAGAACTCGGCGGCCACCTCGCGGATGATGTGGATGGACTCGGCTTCCAGCTGCTGCAGGTGGGTCAGCCGCCGCGGCGTCAGGCCGGCGGGGGCGCTGCTGCCCTCGGCGGTGACGGCGCTCTCGCGTGTCGGTGCATGAAGACTGTTCATGGCCCGGCTACCTCGCATGACGTGGGCGGAAATGGGAATCTTGGGCCAGAGGGTACCGTTCGGCCGATAATAACGTAAAAGAATTAATATCTATCTTTTTATTCAAAAAAGAGCTATTGGCGCCATGGGGAACGCCGGCGCTCGCGGGATGCCCGTCCGTCCTTCGTCGGGTTCGGGGCATGGTTCAGGGATCGACCCGCTCCACCCAGGTCGTCAGGGCATCGCCGTGCAGGTCGATCACCCGGAAACCCGGACGGGACGCCTCGTCCACGCTGAAGTCCGTGGACCCGGGAAGGAACTGGTCGCTGCTGGCGGGACAGCCATAGACCGGGATCGCGCCGGCCACGGCCGGGCCATGGCCGACGAAGGCCTGGTGGATGTGTCCGCAGAAGACCGCCTCGACATGTTCATGGTCGGCCAGGGTCTCCCAGAAGGCCTCGGCATCGGCCAGCCCCAGCGCATCGAGCCAGGCGGAGCCCACGGCGAGCGGCGGGTGGTGCATGGCCACCAGGATCGGCCGGTCGTCCTCGGCGAGACGCTCGGCGAGCCCCTTCAGGCGCGCCTCGCCGATCCGCCCCCCTTCCCGGCCGGGCCACTGGGTGTCGACGATCAGCAGGCGCCGGTCGCCCAGCTCCACCTCGGGGTGAAAGGGGCGACAGTCGCTCATCAGGTCGGGGTCGTCGTGGTTGCCCGGCAACCAGAACCAGGGACGGTCGAGCACCGAGAGACAGCGTTCGGCCAGGGCGTAGGAGGCGGCGGTCCGGTCCTCGCTGACGTCGCCGGTCACCAGGACCAGGTCGGGGCGCAGGGCCGCCGCGGCGGCCACCACGCGCTCGAGCTGGCGACAGGGAATGCCGGTCCGCGAGCGTGCCTCGGGATCCGCATGCAGGTGGCAATCGGTGATCTGGATCAGTCGCATCGGACGCCTCAGGGAAGCTCGGGCAGGTCCAGGGAATGGCCGTGGGCCAGGCCGTGATCCAGCCACTCCCCGAGGAAGCGGTTCAGCTGCAGCTTCTCATCGGGCTGGTGCATGCGCGCGTTGGGATAGCGGTAGCGCCCGTCGAAGTGGCGCTGGCGCTGGAAGTCGGTGACCTCGGCCATGCGCACGTCGTGGTAGAGGTGGACCCGCATGCGCGGCGTCTCGATGAGCCCGTCGAGCACCCCACGCTGGGAGACCCGCACGATGCTGGTATAGGGCGCCCGCTCCTGGATCTTCAGGCACAGGGCCCCGAGCCGGCGACCGTCGTTGACCAGCTCGACCTCGCGAGTCTCCCCGGCCTCCAGATCCCCCAGCAGGCGAGTGAGCCGCAGGTAGTTGGCGGTGCACTCGCCCTGGAGGGTCCTCAGGTCGGTGACGTAGGCGGTTTTCGACACGCTAGCTCCTCGCTCTCAATGAGGCCCGTTCCGTCGCCAGCCAGTGGAAGGCGATCAGGCACATGGCATTGTCGAGTCGTCCGGCCTGCAAGAGTTCCCACGCCCGGGCGAAGGACAGCACATGCACACGGATGTCCTCGTGCTCGGCATCGAGCCCATGGATGCCCCCCAGCCCGCGGCTGTCGATCAGCCCGCAGAACAGCGTGACCCGCTCGTCGCAGGCCCCCGGACTCGGGTAGTAGGTGTGCAGCTCGATCAGCTCGCCCACCCGGCAACCGGCCTCCTCCCGGGCCTCGCGGCGCGCCACCTCGGCGACGCTCTCGCCGCGTTCCACCAGTCCCGCCACGACCTCGAGCTTCCAGGGGGACGCGGGATCGTCGATGGCTCCCGGCCGGAACTGCTCCACCAGGGCCACGGCGTCGCGTTCCACATCGTAGAGCAACACCCCCACGGCGTCATGGCGATGATGCACCTCGCGCACCATGGGCGCGCTCCAGCCACCCTCGAAGAGGCGATGGCGAAGGTGCAGCTCCTCGAGGCGGAAGAAGCCCTGGTGGAGACAACGCCGCTCGATCAACTCCACGTCCGCGGCGTCGAAGGGCGCGGCGCACAAGGCATCGGGGGACGGGGGAGTATCGCGCTCCGACATGGGACCTCCGGTGTTCACGAAGCCTTCATTATCGTGACCCGGTGGGGAGCTGCCAACCTTCGCGCCCCCGCGACCGAAGCGGACCTAGCCTTCCAGGCGAGCGACGATGGCTCTGGCCTTGCCCCGCAGCGCCTCGTCCGAGGCCTCGCGCCCCTCCCGCGCCTGGCCGTTCGCGGCGCGCCGCGCATGCACCAGGGCCTCGTCCTCGCGCCCTTCCTCCTCCAGGTAGGCGGCATAGTAATAGTGGACGTCGATACCCTCGGGCCGGATCTCCAGCGCCTCGCGGAACATGCGCTCGGCGGTGTCGTCGTCACCGAAGGCCACCGGCCAGCCCGGCGCCCGGTCGTAGAGCGCGCCCAGGGTGACATAGGCCGAGCCGCGATGGCCCCGGGGATCGAGCTCGAGGGCCCGTTCCAGGACGCGCCGGGCCTCCTTGGCCGCCCCCAGGGCGTCCAGCCCGCCGGCCTCGCGGGCCAGGGAGGCCAGGACGATGCCCTGCCAGACCAGCACCGTGCTGGCCTCGGGATTGGCGTCGGCCAGGTCCTCGGCTTCCTCGGCGAGCGCCTCCAGGGCATCGACGCGGCGCGCCTCGTCCATGGCGGTCGTGGTGTGCTCCCAGCGGCTGCGCAGGGAGAAGAGCGCCTCCTCCCAGGCCAGGGCCTCGGCGAGCGGGGCGGCGGCGAGGCCCAGGCTCAGGGCGGCGGCGAACGGCGAGCGTCGGATCATCGGGGGGTCTCCTTGTTGTGGTTGTGGCTTGGGTCCCACTGGAGAAAATGTAACGAACGTTTGAATTATTCGCCACCCGCGCCCGGATTGCCCTCCCGCCCGCGGATGGCGTATGTTTCGGCTCTCAGTCAAAGGGGAGGCGAGGATGAAAGGCCGCAACATGACGCGCTGGCGCGATCCCGCCAAGGACCCGCGCCAGGAGCCCAAGAGCAACCTGATCACCGCCGAGGGAGCCGACCGCCTCCGCGGGATCCTCGATCACCTGTCCCGGGTCAAGCGCCCCGCGCTGTCGGCCAAGGTCGGCGAGGCCGCCGCCCTGGGCGATCGCAGCGAGAACGCCGACTACACCTACAACAAGAAGGAACTCAACCGGGTCATCGGGCGCATCCGCTACCTGACCAAGCGCCTGGACGAGCTGCAGGTGGTGGACCGGTTGCCCGAGGACACGGACCGAGTCTTCTTCGGCGCCTTCGTCACCCTGGAGGACGAGGATGGCGAGGAGATGTCCCTGCGCATCGTCGGCCACGACGAGACCGACACCGCCAAGCGCTGGATCAGCGTCGACGCGCCCCTGGCCAAGGCCCTGCTCGGCAAGGGGCTCGACGACGAGGTCACCGTCGCCGCCCCGGGGGGCGAGACCACCTACATCATCACCGATATCGCCTACCGCGCCCCCCGGCGCTGAGTCAGCGCTTGCTCGCCCGATAGACCCGGAAGCGACGATCGTCGGCCAGCACCTCGAAGCCGCCGAACGCCGCCTCCAGCAGGTCCGGATAGGGCAGGAAGGCGTTGGCCACCAGCACCAGCTGCCCTCCCCTGCGCAGATGATCCGGGGCCTCGCGAATCAGCCGCCCGGCGGGGCCATAGTCGATGGAACGTTCCTGGTGGAAGGGCGGATTGCTGACGATGGCATCGAAACGCCGCCCCGGCAGGGTCGTGTAGACGTCGCCGGCCAGCACCTCGCCGGGCCGGGCGTTGGCGGCCAGGGTCCGCCGCGTGGCCTCCACGGCGAAGCCATTGACGTCCACCGCGGTGGTCGCCAGGCCTCGGCGAGCCAGCCAGGCGGCGAGGATCCCGTCCCCGCATCCCATGTCCAGGACCTCCCCGCGATCCGGCAACACCCCCGGCAGCTCGCCCATCAGCAGCCGGGTGCCATCGTCGAGCTTGCCGTGACCGAAGACCCCCGGATGGCTCGCCAGGGTGAGGCCTTCGGCCTCGAAGGTCGTCCAGGCGGCGTCGGGATCGAGGCCGACCCTATCCAGGCGGGATTCGAACAGGGTGCAGCGCCGGGCACCGTCGAGCTTGCGGCAGCCCAGCCCCAGGGCCGCCAGCACCTTGAGCACCCGCTTGATGCCGCCCTGGTTCTCGCCCACCACCTGCAAGGGCGTCCCCGCCGGCAGATAGGCGCACAGCCAGAGCAGCCACCACTCCCCCAGGGCATGGGCCTTGGGCCAGAACAGCACCACGCCCGGAGGCGACGGCGGCTCGCCCGCGAAGGGCGAGTGGGCCGGCCGGCCGCGCTCCTGCCAGGCCTCCAGCACCGCCTGGTCGGCGGCGAGCAGCGCCCGTTCGCCCTCCTCCAGCCAGGCGTCACGGGGCGGGGCCACCCACAGCCAACCGCGATAGTCGGCGTCCTGGCGTTCCAGCAGCTGGCAGACGGGGGTCTCGGCACTCATGAAGCGGGCTCCTCGGGACGGGTCAGGGTGTAGAGCAGGTAGCGGCCCAGCCGCCAGTGGGGGTCGACGCGGCAGTAGCGCCACTCCAGCTCGAGCAGGGCCTGGCGGTCGGCCGCCTCCTCGGGGGCACAACGCAGGTAGTCAAGGAAGACGCGGACGCCGGCGACAGCGGTGACCGCCAGGCCGTTCTCGGCGGCCCAGGTCACGACCTGGTCGTGGGTCAGCGGCGACATGGGGGTGAGGCGCCGTCGGCGCCCCTGGCCTTCCAGCCGATCGGCCAGGGCCTTCTCCAGGTTGCCCTTGATGACATTCGACAGCCGCAGGGCATCACGATTGAAGACCATCAACGACAGCTGCCCGCCCGGGGCCAGCAGGCCGGCCAGGGTCGCCAGCGCCGCTCGCGGCTCCCCCATCCACTCGAGGACGGCATGGCAGGTGATCAGCGGCCAGGGGCCCGGCGCCAGCGAGGGCAAGGCCTGGAGCGATGCCTGGAGACAGGTCAGCGGCTGGCCTTCCAGGCGCGAGCGGGCCCGGTCCAGCATCTCGGCGGACGGCTCGGTGAGCGTCACGGCATGGCCGCGCTCGACCAGCCAGCCGGCCAGCTGGCCGAGCCCGCCGCCGACCTCGAGCACCGGCTGGCCATGGAGCTCGAGCATCTCGGGGAGCAGGCGATCCAGCAGGGCCAGGCGCAGCTCGCCGCGAAACGCACCATAGAGGCTCTCGGAGAACTTGTCGGCGAGGCCGTCGAAGTGCCGATCGCCGGCCGGCGACAGGTAGGAAGGTCGGTCGCGCATGGCTGAGGTCCACATCCAGGATGGCGTCCATTCTACCCGGCTTGTCGCGGCGACGGCATGGTCCGCGACGGGTTTATCTTGCCCGCTCAGGCGCTTATACTAGCGCTCGCTTCGCCCTCTTAGCTCAGCCGGATAGAGCAGCCGCCTCCTAAGCGGCAGGTCGCAGGTTCGAATCCTGCAGAGGGCGCCACGCCCTCTCGAGCCCCTCTCCCGGCCGTGCTCTCGAACCGATGATGCCTCTTCCCTCCGGGGCGGCCCTGCACCGGGCACGAGGCGTCCATCACGCTCCCTAGGCGGTATCCGCCTCGACCACGATGCGATTGCGTCCCTGACGCTTGGCCGCGTAGCTGGCGGCATCCGCTCGCTCCATCACCGCGGCTACCCGCTGGTCGCCCTCCCGGAAACTGGTGATTCCCAGGCTCAGCGTCACCCGATATTCCTTGTCCTGGTGAGTGACGCTCACCTCGCTCACGGCATCACGCAACCCTTGGGCGATGCCCTGGGCCTGCTCGAGCGTGCAGCTGGGCAGCAGAATGCCGAACTCATCGCCTCCCTGACGCGCCACGTGATCGCTGCGACGCACCTCCCAGGCCACGACCTGGCCGATGCGGCGAAGCAGTTCGTCGCCCAGGGCATGCCCCCCCTCGTCGTTGACCGGCTTGAAGTGATCGAGGTCGAAGAGGATCAATACCGAGGGCGTGGCGGTCTTGCGCCAGTCGGCCAGGGCTTCCTCCAGGCGTCGCTCGAACCCCCGCCGGTTGAGCAGGCCGGTCAGCGGATCATGCTCGGCCTCCCACTGGCGCAGCGCCTCCTCCTCGCGACGCTCGGTGATGTCCTTCACCGTGCCCACGAAGCCGATGATCCGCCCGTCGATGGACACCCGGCTGGCATGCACCTCCAGCCACAGCAGGTCCCCTCCCCGGCGGTACAGGCGATACTGCTGGAGGAAATCCTCGCCGGTCACCATGCTGTGATGCCACAGGTCCAGGGCCGACTGACGGTCATCGGGATGGATGTGCTCCACCCATTCGCCCTGGGGCCGCTGGGAGAAGGCATAGCCGGTCAGCTCCACCAGGGAAGGGTTCATGTAGGTGATATTGCCGGCGGTGTCGGTCACGAACATCCCTCCCGGCGAGGAGGCCAGGATGGCATCGAGGAAGGCCTGGCGATCCCTCAGCCGCTCGAGGGCCGCGCTGCGCTCCACCTCGACCCGATTGAAGGCATCGGCCACCTGCTGCAGCTCGTGCATCCGGGTATCGAGCGTGACTCGGCTGCGCCGCCCCCGACCGACCTCCTCGATCTGACGCTCGAGGCGGAACAGCGGCCGCAGGATCAACCAGAGCAGCCAGCTGATCACCGGCAGCATCAGGCCGGCCACCAGCAGCACCCGCCAGCCGAGGCGGCTGACCCAGGCCTCCAGGGGAGCCATCACCTGCGCCTTGGGCAGGGCGACGCCGACGATCCAGTCCGCCGGCCAGATCTGGCGATAGGCCTGATAGGCCGGGTCTCCCGACAGCAGGGGGCCCTCGGCCTCTCCCTCCCAGCCGAGCAGCGCCAGGTTGAGCCAGGGATTGGTGTCCGCATCCGGCACCGGATCGAGGATATGGTCCCGCGTGGGGTGATAGAGGATGGTGCCGGACGCCGTCATGACGGCGGCGAACCCGTCGCGGCCGAGGCGCAGGCGATCGAGCCGGCTGAACAGGCCGCCCCCGTGGAGCTTGACGGCACCCCCGACCAGCCCCCGGAAGGCGCCACCTTCCCCCAACCGCGGCACCACGAACATCACCACGGGAATCCCGCGGGCCCGGCCGAGGATCGGCTGGCTGACATGAGGCTCCCGAAACGCCTTCACGTGCTGGAAGTAGTCCCGTTCCCCGAGCTCGAGCCCCTGCAGGACATCGTTGCCGGGCCAGCCGGCGAGCACCGTCCCCTCCGCGTCGGTGACGAGCATGCCGTCGAACCATTCCAGCAGGGCATCGTTATGTTGCAGTTCCTGCAGGAGGTAGGCGTCGCCGTGGTGGCGCCCGGCGTCCAGGCGCCCGGCCAGCCGTTCCAGGGCCTCGAGGCGGGACTCGATCTGGCGGGTCAGGGCATCGGCGATCAGGCGCGTCTCGTAGCGCAGGTGGGTCCGGTTGGAATCCTCCAGCAGCCGGTGCCCCGTCTGCCAGCCGAACCCCAGCAACAGGGCCATGACCACGGCCCAGGTGGCGATCAGCCCCATCATCAGGCGGCCCTTGAGGGAGAGGAGCCGGCGCAGGTAGCTCGGGAGGTGGAACGGCACGAAACACCTTCTTCCAGGATGGGCACAAGGACAATGTATCAGTTTTGTCTAATTATAGCAGCCCGGGAGCCTCCTCCATCCCCCGAACAGCGGGACTCCGCCATGCCGATCCGGGCATTTCTTGCCTGGCTGCGCCTCGCCGCGACCGGTTGACGGCACGCTCCGGGGGGAACATTCGCGCCCCTCTGCCTGTCGGCTGAGATGAGCAGCAGCTCCTGCCGCTCTCTGCTATACCTCAAACAGGCCTCTGCTAAACCAGCTGTAAGGAATGCGACGGCGGAGGCACTAAGCGAGCAAGACCCATTCGCGGGTCCCAGGCTCAATCCACCGACCGAGAGGTGCCCCATGAACATCAAGACTCTGACTGCCGGTTTCCTGGCCATGCTGATGATGGGCGGTGCCGCGTATGCCATGGACTCCGAGATGCTTCAGGAGCGCATGGACGAGATCAACCAGAAGGCCCAGGAGGATGCGGCCGAGGACCGCGTGAAGGCCCTCGAGCAGCAGGTCAAGGATCTTCAGGAACTGATCCACATGATGATGGAATCCGACGAGATGAGCTGATCCTGCCAGCAGGAGAACTCGCGGGGCGCCCGAGGCGCCCCGCCGCTTGTCAGCGCTTCTCCACGCGCAGTTCGTAGTTGTTCACGCCCGTCATGCCCGACCCGAACTTCTGCCCCTGGACATGGATACGGTAGCGCCCCGGCGCCAGTTCGGTCGTCATGTCCACGTCACCGTCGAAGCCTTCCCCGGCTCCTTCGGCCACCACCCGACCCGAGCCGTCCCGGACCTCCAGTTCGATCCGATAGGTATCCTCGTAGCCGGTGGGATAGGTCGAGGTGGTGATGGCCACGTTGCCCGGCTCGGCCATCTCGAAGGTCAGCACCTCGCCGCGGGCGCGGATCTTGACGTCGGTGACGATGGTCTCGACCCCGGAGGCAGCCGATGCCACCTCGGCCTCGTGAGGCTCGTCGGCGGCTGTCTCGGCCCGACTGACCGGCTCGGGCGCCGAGGGCTCGCCGACCGCCTCGCTCCCCGCCGGCGAGGCACCGCCCAGGGTCGCCACGGCCTCGTCGCCGCGCACGAAGACGGACTCGCCGCCCTGACGGTTACGGCCGGAGAAGAAGATCCCCTCGCCGTCGCTGATGCGGTTTTCCCTCACGCGCCCCTGGTCGTCCAGGGCGACGACGCACACGGAGTAGCCGTCCCCGGCCCGGCCCCGGGTGCCGAAGCGTTGCGCCTCGACCCGCAGCACATAGTCGCCGGGCGCGAGCCGCCGGCGCAGGGCCAGGCCGCCATCCTGGCCGAAGGCCTCGCTGCGGGCGATGACGTTGCCCTGGTCGTCCAGCAGCGCGGCGGCGATGCGGTAATCCTCGGAATAGCCGGCGGTGACGCGACTCTCGAAGCGGTACAGGCCCGGCTCGGTCACGGTGAAGTCATGGGCATTGACGCTGCCGAAGCGAAAGCTCTGGCTGAGGGCGTCGGTCTCGGCATTGAAGAAGCCAGTCAGGTCCATCGCCTTGCCCTGCTCGCGGAAGCGCTCCTCCATTTCGCTGCTCAGGGCCGGGGCCGCCGCCAGGGAACACCCCAGGGCCAGCACCCCGGCCGTCAGGATCGGTCGTCTCATGCGTGTCTCGCTCTTCGCCAATGAAAAAAGCCGATCCCGGGGGATCGGCTTTCGATGTTCAACCCATGTGCAGGATAGCCCTGCAGGCGGGCTTAGAACAGGTAGGTGATACCCACGCCCACGCCGTCATCTTCGTCGTTTTCCTTGTCGTACCAGGCAGCCTCGACCCAGGTGTACATGGCGTCGGAGATGCTGTAGTTGGCACCGATGATGACCTCGTCGCGATCGTCGTCGGAGCCTTCAGAGTCGACGTTCTGGTAGGCACCGTAGACGTCACCCATGCCGTAGCCATAGCGCGCGCCCAGAGCGGCGAAGTCGACGTCGCTGTCTTCCTGGTCGGCGTCGAAGGTTTCCCACTTGGCCGACAGACGTAGGGTGTCGATGGTGTACTGGGCGGTCACGCCGTACTGGTCACCAACACTCTCGACATCGCCACCGGTGGTGGTGTAGTTGATGTTATCGAGATTGTCATACACAGCGGCGACGGAGAAGGCGCCCATGGTGTACTTGGCACCACCGAAGAAGGAGGCGTTGCTGTCGCCTTCGTCGGCGTCACCACCGTCGGCGGAGTCGAAGTCACCCTTGTACTGGGTACCCACGGCGAACTGGAAGCCACCCAGGGACGGAGAGGTGTAGGTGACCTTGTCGGTCTCCTGATCGGCACCGCCACCGTGAGCACCGGTGGAGTCGGAGACGTCGAAGCCTTCGTTGTTGGTGATCGGATCCTGGATCCAGTCGTCGATCAGCTGGTCGTAGGAGCCGACACGAACGTCACCGAAATCGCCGCGCAGGCCGACGTAGGCGGTATCACCGGAATCATCGTTGTCGACGGCAGTCTTCATCTCGTCGGCTTTGATGTCGTCGAACTCGAGCTTCAGGTAGCCGGTCAGGCCCTGGGAGATGACGTGCTCGGCGGCGAAGCCGAAGGTGGTGCCGTTGTCGGCGATACCGTCCTGGCTATCGCCGGCAGCATTGTTGGTATCGTAGTAGGCAATCTGGATGTTGCCGTAGATGTCGAGCTTGGTGCCGTCCTGGTTGTAGACGGTGGCGGCCTGGGCGCCGGAGGCGGCCATGGCACCGGCGATGGCAGTCGCTAACAGTGTCTTTTTCATTGCGATAATCCTTTTGACTAGCTTGCTGTTTCGATCGTTGCCGCTGCTCTCTTCGAGTCTTGGCGGCGGGCTTGCCGGTCTTGGTGCCGGTTCTCGTTGGTGCCCTCTCCTCCCGGAGGCGGCAGCAGCGAGCCAGACCACGGCGAAGCCTTGTTATAGTCCAATGCTCGCAGGGGGAACTCTATACCGTGATTCGCGGGAGCGCAACAAGAAAAAAACACTGTTTTCATTCGTCACATCACCCGATCGCGGAGCATTTCCCTGCGAAATCGGTCAGGGCGCCATCCCGGCGGACCCGCCGACGCCGCCGGCCAGAGGCCCGGGAACGGACGTCGCCAGGACGCCGTTCACCGTGAGCTAAAACAGCATCAGGCAGCGATGAGCGGGTTCATCATGCCCCGCCGATATGACGGTTTCAAGTCAAACGAACGCTGGAGCCGCGACCGGCCGTCAACGCAGCCGGTCGCGGGATCAACGGGGATTGTGGCGGGCGACCAGTTCGTCCAGCTTGCGCTGGAGCCGCTGGTCGGAGGGTTCGTCCTCACGGGGGGCCGGCTCGATGGCGGCCGCGGGGGCGGAATGACGCTTGCGGCGGGCGGGGGCGTCGCTGGCGCCGCGGGAAGAGTCCGGCCGCTTCGCCTCGCGTCGCTTGGCCGGCTTGCCCTTGCGCCGGCGCTCGGCCTGGAGGCGCTCGAGCTTCTTGCGGGCGTGATCGGCGGCTCCCCGGTCCACCGCCCCGGCCGGCTCGCCGGCGAGATCGAGGCGCTCGGCACCCTCGCGCACCGACTTGAGATATCGCGGGAGGTTGACGTAGCAGGCCAGGGCGCGGCGCACCAGCTTCTCGGGCCAGGGCTCACGGGCGGCCAGGTCCTCGTGGATGCCCACCTTCAGCGGCCGGGTATGGCCCTTGAAGAAGGTGTCGGGATAGCGCCGGTACCACTGCTCGAGCAGCGCCTGGGGGGATGGCGCCTCGCCGATGGGCAGGTCGCTCTGGGCCGGCGAGATCTGGGCCTCGGGGGCCGGCGTCTCGGGCTCGGGCGGCGCGTCGTCGGTTCGGGACGCGGCGCGATGGTGGCCGATCAGTGCGGCGAGCCCGCGGGCCTGGCGATGGGGGCGCTGGAAGACCGGGGTCGACTCGCCCCCGTCCAGGCGGGCCTGGAGCCGCTGGTTGTGGGCCTCGAGCTCGCGGTTCTGCTCCTCGAGTTCGCGATTCTCCTCGGCGAGCTCCAGCCGGGCCGCCTCCGCCTCCGCGAGGCGCGCTTGCAGTTCGCGATGGCGAGCCGCCACCTGCTCCGCTTCGGCGGCCAGCTCGGCGTTGTGCGCCTCGAGGGCCTGTCGCTGCCGCTCCAGGGCATCGAGACGGGCCTGCAGGGCCTGGTGCTTCACCCGGGACTCGCACTGGACGGCCAACAGGCTCTCGACCCGGGCTTCGAGCGACGCCATCAGGCGCAAGGGGCTTTCCTCGATCAACTCCTGATCCTCCATGCGTGACGAGGGCCTGGCGAGCCCCTCTCCCGCGCCCGGGGAGGGCCACGTCCGCCCACCTCAGTCTGTGTCAGGCCGCCGTGTCTGGCAAACCCCGGCGTCGATACTGCACGAAGTCATAGGCCGGCTGCCCCTCCGCCGGCGTGCCGGGGACGCGCTGGCATTCCTCCCACTCGGTCATGTCCAGCTCGGGGAAGCGGGCGTCCCCTTCCACCTCGATGGCCACCTCGGTGAGATAGAGCCGGCTGGCATGGGGCAACGCCTGGGCGTAGATCTGGCCACCGCCCATGACCATGATCTCGTCCACCCCGTCGATGGTGGCCTGACGGTCGGCCAGATCCAGGGCCGAGGCCAGGTCGTGGCAGACGCGAACCCCCTCGTGGTGGAAGTCGGGATCCCGGGTCACCACGATGTTGAGACGCCCGGGCAGCGGTCGGCCGATGGACGCGAAGGTCTTGCGGCCCATGACCAGCGGCTTGGCCTGGGTCATGCGCTTGAAGAACTTGAGGTCCTCGGGCAGGTACCAGGGCAGCTGGTTGTCCACGCCGATGACCCGGTTCGCGGACATGGCGGCGATCATCGCCACCGGCACCAGGGTGTCGTCGGTCATACGGCCACCTCCGCCTTGATGTGAGGATGGGGGTCATAGTCCCGGATGGCGATGTGCTCGAAGCGGAAGTCGAAGAGATCGGTGACGCCCGGGTCGAGCTCCAGACGCGGCGCCGGACGCGGGGTGCGGGCGAGCTGCCGCTCGGCCTGCTCCAGGTGGTTCCGGTAGAGATGGGCGTCCCCCAGGGTGTGCACGAAGTCGCCGGGCTCGAGGCCCGCCACCTGGGCGATCATCCGGGTCAGCAGCGCATAGCTGGCGATGTTGAAGGGCACCCCGAGGAAGATATCGGCGCTGCGCTGGTAGAGCTGGCAGGACAGCCGCCCCTCGGCCACGTAGAACTGGAAGAGACAGTGGCAAGGCGGCAGTGCCATCTCGTCCACCAGGGCCGGATTCCAGGCCGAGACGATCAGTCGCCGGGACTGGGGGTTGGTACGCAGCTGCTCGAGCAGCCGGACGATCTGGTCCACATGGCCGCCCCGGGGATCCGGCCAGCTGCGCCACTGGTAGCCGTAGACCGGTCCCAGGTCGCCGTTCTCGTCGGCCCACTCGTCCCAGATGCGCACCCCGTGCTCCTTGAGGTAGGCGATGTTGGTGTCGCCCTTCAGGAACCACAGGAGTTCAAAGATGATCGAGCGCAGATGGAGCTTCTTGGTGGTCAGCAGCGGGAAGCCACGGGAGAGATCGAAGCGCATCTGGTGGCCGAACAGCGAGCGGGTCCCCACGCCGGTGCGGTCGTCACGCTCCACGCCGTGGTCGAGCACGGCGCGCATCAGGTCCAGATAGGGCTGTTCGAGGGCGGGCAGGGTGTCGTCGGTCACGGCATCGTCGAAGCTGGGAAATGGGCCGACCATTCTACACAGCCGAAGCTGGAAGCTGGAAGCTGGAAGCTGGAAGCTGGAAGCTGGAAGCTGGAAGCTGGAAGCTGGAAGCTGGAAGCTGGAAGCTGGAAGGCAGCATGAACCCCGACATCATGGGGTCAAGGTTTTTCTTCGAGCTTCCAGCTTAAGCCCGCGAAGCGGGCGTTCTTCAAGCTCCCGGACGCAGTCCGGGTCAGGGGATGGGCTGTCGCCGCGACCAGGCGATCAGCGCGAGGCCGGCGAGCATCATCGGCAGGGTCAGCAGCATGCCCATGGTCACCCAGCCGAAGGCCACGAAGCCGATATGGGCATCCGGCATCCTGACGAACTCCACGGCGAAGCGGAAGAGGCCGTAGAGGGACAGGAACAACCCGGAGATCAGGCCCCGCCGGCGCGGCGTCGCCGACACCCACCAGAGCACCGCGAAGAGCACCGCGCCTTCCAGCAAGGCCTCGTAGAGCGACGAGGGGTGACGCGGTTCGGGCCCCATGCCGGGAAACGCCATGCCCCAGGGCAGCTCGGTGACCCGTCCCGGCAGCTCGTGATTGATGAAGTTGCCGATGCGCCCGGCCCCCAGGCCGATGGGCACCAGCGGGGCGACGAAGTCGGTGAGGGTGAAATAGGCGACGCGCTTGCGGCGGGCGAAGTAGAAGGAGGCCAGGAGCACGCCGACCAGGCCGCCATGGAAGCTCATGCCGCCGTCCCAGACGCGGAAGATCCACAACGGGTCGGCGAGCCACTGCTCCAGGCCGTAGAAGAGCGCGTAGCCCAGCCGCCCGCCGAGCACCACGCCGAGGGCCGCGTAGAAGATCAGGTCGCCCACGTCGTCCCCGTTCAGGCCGATGCGCGGTGCCCGGCGACGCCCCAGCCACCAGGCGGCGACGAAACCGATGACGTACATCAGGCCATACCAGTGGACCTGCAGGGGCCCGAGGGAAATGGCCACGGGATCGATATCGGGATAGGGCAGCATGGAATCCTCGGAAACGGAAAGCTGGAAGCTGGAAGCTGGAAGCTGGAAGCTGGAAGCTGGAAGACTGAGGTGGCCCTGAAAAAGTAGACACCTTGATCAGGCAGCGGCTTCAAACGCCTTGGGCGATACCCCGCCCAAGGCGCCATGCAGCCGCACCTTATCGTAATACTCTTCGATGTAGTACTCCGCCTCAGCCTGCAGTTCAGCACGACTCTGCCGTGCCAGGCGACGGAGCCACTCTTCCTTCAGCTGGGCAAAGAAACTCTCGGCACAGGCGTTATCCCAGCAATTGCCACGACGGGACATGCTCAACGTGATGCCTCGCTCCGTCAGCCACCGCATCACGTTCTCGCTGCGGTACTGCGCCCCCTGATCTGAATGGAACAGCATGCCTCCGCTTGAGGGCTGCCGCGCCGCCCAGGCCATCCTCAGCGCCCGCTCCACCAGGTGGCTGTCGTTGAGAGGCCCACCGGCCCAGCCGACGATCCGCCGGGAATACAGGTCCATGACGATGGCCAGGTACCACCAGCCTTCGTGACAGCGTACCTGTGTGATGTCCGAGACCCAGACGCGATTGGGCGCCGTCACATCGAATTCTCGGTTCAGCAGGTTGGGTAAGGCCGGCAGGCCAGGCTTGGGGCGCCGATAACCGGGGCGCAAGGCCCGTGTCGAGCGATAGCCCGCGCGCTGCAGGAGCCGCTGCACACGATTCTGGCTACAGGCAAAGCCCACGTTCACGGCCGCCTGCCAGAGTTTGCGATAACCTGGTACGCCTGCCTGCCGGTCAGCTTCGGCCAGCAGGAAGCGCAACAGGCGCTCGTTCTCCGTCACCTGGGGGGACGGTCGGCGACTTAGCCAGCGATAGAAGCCCGCCTTGGACACGCCGAGTACTCCGCACATCAAAACAACCGTCCAGCGTCGGGAGCGGTAGCGCTTGATGAAGGCGAACTTCACTTCGGGTCTTTGGCGAAGTACTCGTTGGCCTTTTTTAGGATTTCGACTTCCAGCTCGGCCCGCTCGAGACGCTTCTTGAGTCGCCGGTTCTCACGCTCCAGCTCATGCTGGCTCTTGTGGGGACCCGCGTTGGGCACCCCCTTGGGCTGGCGGTCATCCGTGGTCACGAGTTCTCGCCTCCATCGACCTAGCAGTTTCGGGTGTATCCCGAACCGCTCCGCTACGCGGGCCTGGGGTTCGGGGGACTCCAGCGAATGCTGGACCACATGGCGTTTGAACTCCAGGGAGAACTGGCGACGGGTTTTCAAGCGCATAGCACCTTACCTCCGGGTTGCAGGTAAGGTGTCTACAAATTCAGGGGCACTCCAGACAAACCCTCTCCAGCCAGCCCATAAGGGTCAAGGGGTTTCTTCCAGCTTAAGCCCGCGAAGCGGGTGTTCTTCCGGCTTCAAGCTTTAGAGCAGGAACTTGATCCCCACCAGGGCGAGAAGCCCCGCGAAGGACAGGCGCAGCGCCCGAGCCGGCAGGAAGTGGGCCAGGCGCACCCCCACCCGGGCGAACGGCACGCTGGTGAGCACGATGCCGAGGAAGGCGGGCCACATCACGTAGCCGGTGGCCCCCGGGGGAAGGTTCGCCACGCCCCAACCCACGACGACGAAGGTCACGGCCCCGAACAGGGCGATGGGCAGGCCACAGGCCGAGGACGTTCCCACGGCCTGGGTCATGGTGGCGCCGCAACGGGTCAGCCAGGGAACGCTCAGGGTGCCGCCGCCGATGCCGAACAGCGCCGAGATTGCCCCGATCACCCCGCCGGCCACCCCCATGGTCGCCCGGCCGGGCTGCAGCTCGCCCGGCTCCGGGCCGCGCCCCAGCGCCATGCGCAGCGCCACCGCCAGGATGAAGAGGCCGAAGAGCAGCCCCAGCAGGCCTCCGGAGAGGTTGCCGGCGACGAAGACGCCACCGATCGCGCCCAGCATCAGGCCGGGCAGCAGCGCCAGGAACCATTCACGGTGGATGCTGCCCCGGCGGTAATGCCCCCAGGCGGAAGATGCCCCGGTGACCACGATGGTGGCCAGCGAGGTGCCCACCGCCAGATGCATCCCGACCTCGGAGGCCACTCCCTGGAGGTCGAAGGCGAAGACCAGGGCGGGCACGATGATGAGGCCGCCACCGATCCCGAACAGCCCCGCCAGGGTGCCGGCCAGGCTGCCCAGCAGCAGATAGCCCAGCAACAGGGTCATCGCGCTCATGCGCCCTCCTCCGCGGTCAGGGTGCCGGGGAGCCAGTGCCGCACCCGCGCCAGGAGATCCTGGGGACGATAGGGCTTGGCCAGGTAGTCGTCCATCCCGGCCTCGCGGAAGCGCCGGCGATCGGCATCCCCCGCGTTGGCGGTCAGGGCGACCATGATGCTGCGAGGCCTCCCGGGCTGCTCGGCTTCCCGGGCCCGCCAGGCCCGGCAGGTGGCCACCCCGTCCATGTCGGCCATGTAGATGTCCATGAAGACCAGATCGAAGGGCTCCTTCTCCAGGCAGGTCAGGGCCTCCTTGCCGCTGGTGGCGGTCGCCACCTCCAGCCCCTGACGCTCCAGCACCTTCTGGGCCAGCATGAGGTTCACCGGGCCATCGTCCACCACCAGGACACGGCCGGACACGCGCCCCTCGCCCAGGCTCGCGGGATCCCCGAGGGTCTCGAGGAGCACCGCGGTCTCGGCCAGTCGGTCTTGCAGCGCCTGGAAGGCGGCCCGCTCGTCCTCGCTGGCCTCCCGTCGGCAGACGTCGCTGTCCAGCACTCGCTCCACCGACTCCAGCAGCGGGCCGAGCATCTGTTGCAGGTGGACCAGGTAGCCCGACTTGAGGCGCGACTCCTCGCGGGCCCTGACTCGACCGGTCTCCAGGCGGGCCAGGCGTCCTCGCTGGGCCTCGAGGTCATCGGTGAGGCGTCGCTCCACGCCTCGGGCGGCCTCCCGCTCGGCCTGCCAGCGTGCGGCCATGACCTCGCAGGCTCGGGTCACGGCATCCAGGCGCCGTGACAGCGGCAGGTGGGGATCCATCAGGGACTGGAGCTCGGAGGAGTCGGTGGCCGCCCCCGCCGCCTCGAGGCGCCGACCGATGCCGGCCAGGGCGGCCTCGAGGCCCTGCTCCCGGGCCCGCAGGCGCTGCTTGAAGAGCATCAGGAAGACCGCCACGTTGAGACTGCTGCCCACCAGCAGAGCGAGCAGCAGCCCGAAGGTCGCGCCCCAGGAGGCCTGGCCCGGCATCAGCCACCAGCCGCTCAGCGCCAGGGCCAGGCACAGCAGCACCAGCACGCCCTGGGCGCTCAGCACGGGCCAGAGGATCGGCTTGACCAGACGCGACCAGACCTGTCCCTCGTCTGTCTCGACTCGCATTTTCATCCCTGTACCGGGTCGATGAAGGCGGAAATCGGTGATTCCCGCAGAGTGTACGATGGCGGCGCCGCCTTGTCATGGCACCGGCTTTCCCTTCGTCTCGGCAAGGGTTAGGCTTCCGGCCATGTGCCTGATCGCCTTCTCTCACTCGCCCGACGGCCACGTCAGGCTGCGCCTGGTGGCCAATCGCGACGAGTTCCATGCCCGCCCCGCCGCGCCCCTGGCCACCCAGGTGGACTCGCCGGCGATCGTCGGCGGGCGGGATCTCGAGGCCGGCGGCACCTGGCTGGCGGTCCACCGCGATGGCCGCTTCGCCGCCGTGACCAATGTCCGCGATCCCGGCCTGCGCGTCCCGACGGACGCGCCGAGCCGCGGCGCCCTGGTCCGCACGGCCCTGGAGTGTCCCGACCTGCCGGCCTGGCTGGCCGAGCTCGCCGACGGCGACGCCCGCCGCTATGCCGGCTTCAACCTGCTGGCCGGCGACGGCCGCCGGCTATGGCACCTGCATCGGGGCCGGGATCGGGTCACCCTGCGCCGCGTCCCCTCCGGGTTGCACGGCCTGTCCAACGGCGACCTGGACACCCCCTGGCCCAAGCTGATCGCCGCTCGCCAGGGACTGGCCGGGAGCCTTCATCATGGCCGCTGGCCGGACGACGCCCTGGCGGCCCTGAGCGACACCACGGAGGCCGAGGACCATCACCTGCCGGATACCGGGGTGGGGCTCGAACTGGAGCGCCGGCTGTCGGCCGCCTTCATCCTCGGCCGGGACTACGGCACCCGCGCCACCACCTGGCTGGACTGGCGGGCCGATGGCCGCCTGACCATCGGCGAGCGACGCTTCGGCCCCGACGGTATCCCGCTCGGGGCCCGCCACCTGGAGCTCGAGGCCCCACCGGCGGGCTGAGCCGTCTCACTCGTCCTTGGGCGGCAGGAGATGGGTGAGCTGCCACTCCCCCATCCGCTCCTCCAGGAGGCGGCGAACCCGGGCCGGCGAGGGCTGCGCCAGGGTCTCCTCGACCAGCCCCTGGGCGGCGTCGCGGGAGACGCGGCGGATGGCCGCACGGACCTTGGGGAGGTTGGGGGCGTTCATGGAAAGCGCATCGAAGCCCATGCCCATCAGCAGCAGGGCCCCGGCAGGATCCCCGGCCAGCTCGCCGCACACCGAGGTCGGCACCCCCAGCGCCTTCGCCTCCCCGGCCAGCCGGGCCATGGCCGACAGCACCGCCGGGTGACAGGCGTCGTACAGTTCCGCGACCCGGGGGTTGTTGCGGTCCACCGCGAGCAGGTACTGGGTCAGGTCGTTGCTGCCCACGGAGAAGAAGTCCACCCGCTCCGCGAGGGCGTCGAGCTGGTAGAGCGTCGCCGGCACCTCCAGCATCACCCCGACCTTGGGCCGCGAGACCTCGATGCCGTCCTCGCCGAGTTCGCTGATCGCCCGGTCCAGGAGACGCAGGGCATCATCGACCTCGTCGACGTTGGTGATCATCGGCAAGAGGATCTGCAGGTTGTCGAGCCCCTGCGAAGCCCGCAGCATGGCGCGCAACTGGACCATCAGCACCTCGGGATGATCCAGGGTCACGCGGATGCCCCGCCAGCCGAGGAAGGGATTGGCCTCCTCGATGGGGAAATAGGGCAGGTCCTTGTCGCCCCCGATGTCGAGGGTGCGCATCACCACCGGCAAGGGGGCGAACCCCTCGAGCTGCTCCCGGTAGAGGCGGGTCTGCTCCTGCTCGCCGGGGAAACGCTCCGTGGTCATGAAGGGCACCTCGGTGCGGTAGAGGCCGACCCCACCGATGCGCGACTTGAGCAGGGCCACGGCGTCCACCGCCAGCCCGGTGTTGACCATCAGCGGCATGTCGTAGCCGTCCGGCGTGCGGCTGGGCAGGTCCTGCTCGTGCTCGAGCACCTCCGCCAGCGCCCGCTCCTCCTCGATCAGGGCCTGGTAGTGGCTCTCGAGCTCCGCGGAGGGACGCACGAAGAGGCGCCCCCGGTGGCCGTCCAGCACCACCCGCGCGCCATTGAGCCTCGGCAGCGGCAGGTCCACCATGCCGAGCACCGTGGGAATGCCCATGGCCCGGGCCAGGATCGCCGCATGGGAGGTGCTCGAGCCGCGTACCGAGACGATGCCGGCCAGCCGCTCCCGCGGCACCTCGCCGGGCATGGCCGCGCTGATCTCGTCGCTGACCAGGATGGTGTTCTCCGGGTAGACGGCGGGGGTGGCGGCCGCCTCCTCCTGCAGGTGCGCGAGCACGCGCCGCCCCAGGTCACGGACGTCCGCCGCCCGCTCGCGCAGGTAATCGTCGTCCACCCGCTCCAGGTACTGGACATGGCGGCGTACCACGTCGGCCAGCGCCCCGGGCGCCCATTGCCCCTCGCGGATGCGCTTGACCACCTCCTGGGACAGCGCCGCCTCGCCGAGCATCTGCTGATAGACGTCGAACAGCGCCAGCTCCTGGGCGGAGATGCGATTGGCCAGCCGCTCCCCCGCCGCCCGGATCTCGTCCCGGGCCTTGCCGATCGCCTCCCTGAGGCGGGCGATCTCGTATTCCTCGTCGGTGGGGATGAGATCCGGCACGCTGTCCAGGTCCGCCGGCGGCGCGATGATCACCGCCTCGCCGATGGCCATGCCCGGGGAGGCGGCCACGCCGGTGAAGGTCGCCTGGCCGCCGGGCAGGGAGGGACGGGTGAGGCTGCCGGTGGCCAGGGCATGGGCGAGCACCCCGGCCAGCTGGGCGGCCATGGTGACCAGGAAGGCCTCGTCGGCCTCGTCGTAGCGCCGCTTGTCGGCCTGCTGGACCACGAGCACGCCGAGCATGCGGCGCTGATGGATGATGGGCACGCCGAGGAAGCTGGAGTAGCGCTCCTCGCCGGTGGCCTCGAAGTAGCGGAAGCGCGGGTGGGCCCGGGCATCCTCGAGGTTGATCGGCTCCTCGCGCTGCGCCACCAGTCCCACCAGCCCCTCGCCCACGGGCAGGGCCACATGGCCCACGGCCTGGCTGCGCAGGCCGATGGTCTCCATCAGCACCAGCTGCTCGAGCTCGGCGTCGTAGAGGTAGAAGGAACATACGTCGGTACGCATGGCCTTGCGAATGCGACGCACCATGGTCGACAGGGCGGCGTCCAGGTTGCGAGCCCCGTTGACCTCCAGGATGATGCGGCGCAACACCTCGAGCATCGGCGTCTTGCTGTCCATTGTCGTTATGCCTCGCTGAGGGTGTCACCGGGGACGCGCCCCGGTCATCTCGGGTCGTCAGCCATGCCCCAGGGCCAGGCGCTGGGCTCGCGGCGACAACTCGCGCAGCGCGCGCCGGTAGACCTCACGCTTGAAGGGCACCACCTGTCCCAGGGGATACCAGTAACTGACCCAGCGCCAGCCGTCGAACTCCGGCTTCGCCGGACCGCCATCCATGCAGATCCGGGTCTCGCCACAGCGGATCCTGAGCAGGAACCACTTCTGCTTCTGGCCGATGCACACCGGCCGGGAATGCGTTCGTACCATGCGTCGCGGCAGGCGATAGCGCAACCAGCCCCGGGTACAGGCAAGCACCTCGACGTCCTCGGCGGTCAGGCCGATTTCCTCGTGCAGTTCGCGAAAAAGTGCCTGTTGCGGAGTCTCGTTCGCCTTGATGCCTCCCTGGGGAAACTGCCACGCATTCTGCCCTACCCGACGCGCCCATAGCAGCTGCCCGTGGTCGTTGGCGATGATGATGCCAACGTTGGGGCGAAAGCCGTCTGCGTCGATCACGGACTTCACCTTATGAATCCAGTATTGAATGCATTCTTCCACAAGGCCGTGAAACGTATCAATACGCCGATGGCGGCGCCCTCGAAGGGGGGCCGGGCTTCTGCCATAATCGCGGGCTCGACGTGACACCGACAACAAGAGGAAAGCCGTGAGCCTCGCCATCTTCGACCTGGACAACACCCTGCTCTCCATCGACAGCGACCATGCCTGGGGGGAGTTCCTGCTCGAGCAGGGCGCCGTGGATCCGGTGGCCTACAAGGAAGCCAACGACCGCTTCATGGCCGACTACGAGGCCGGCACCCTCGACATGGCGGAGTTCCTGGCCGTGGCGCTCAAGCCGCTGGCCGAGAACTCCCCGGAACAGCTGGCGGCCTGGCACCAGCAGTTCATGGCCAGCAAGATCGAGCCCCACATCCTGCCCCGGGGCGAGGAGCTGATCGCCCGGCACCGGGCCCGGGGCGATACCCTGCTGATCATCACCGCCACCAACCGCTTCATCACCGGCCCCATCGCCGAGCGCCTGGGCGTGGACGAGCTGATCGCCGTGGAGCCGGAGATGATCGACGGCCGCTACACCGGCCGGGTCAGCGGCGTGCCCAGCTACCGGGAGGGCAAGGTCACCCGGCTCGAGCAGTGGCTGGAAGGCCGCGAGCTCTCGCTGCACGATGCCTGGTTCTACAGCGACTCCCACAACGACCTGGCCCTGCTGGAACGGGTCGACCACCCGGTGGCGGTGGACCCGGACGAGACCCTGCGCCAGGCCGCCGAGGAGCGCGGCTGGAAGATCATCAGCCTGCGCGACTGATCCGGCCCGGCTTCGCCGGGAGCTGCAAGCTGCAAGCTGCAGCAGCATGGTCCCAGACCGGGCAAAAGCAAACCCCCGAAGGCTTCCACCTTCGGGGGTTTTGCTTGTAGCTCGGCGCTTGTAGCTCGGCGCTTAGCCCAGCAGATGCTCCACCGCGGCGCGTTCCTCGCGCAGCTCGTTCTCGGTGGCGGTCATCCGCTCGCGGCTGAAGTCGTCGATCTCCAGGCCCTGGACGATCTCGTACTTGCCGTCCTTGCAGATCACCGGGTAGGAGTACATCACGCCCGGCTCGATGCCGTAGCTGCCGTCGGCCGGGATGCCCATGCTGACGATGCCGTCGCTGCCCAGCGCCCAGTCACGCATGTGGTCGATGGCGGCGGAGGCGGCGGAGGCGGCGGAGGAGGCCCCGCGAGCCTTGATGATGGCGGCGCCGCGCTGCTGCACGGTGGGGATGAAGTCGTTCTCGTACCAGTCGCGCTCGACCAGCTCCAGGGCCGGGGTGCCGTCCACCTTGCAGTGAGCCAGGTCGGGGTACTGGGTGGCGCTGTGGTTGCCCCAGACGATCATGGACTCCACGTCGGTGACGTGCTTGCCGACCTTCTGGGCCAGCTGGGTCAGGGCGCGGTTGTGGTCCAGGCGCATCATGGCGGTGAACTGGCCCGGATCCAGGTCCGGCGCGTTGCAGGAGGCGATCAGGGCGTTGGTGTTGGCCGGGTTGCCCACCACCAGGACGCGGACATCGCGGCTGGCATGATCGTTCAGGGCCTTGCCCTGGACGGAGAAGATGGCGGCGTTGGCCTCGAGCAGATCCTTGCGCTCCATGCCCGGGCCACGCGGACGGGCACCGACCAGCAGGGCGAAATCGGCATCCTTGAAGGCGACATTGGGATCGTCGGAGGCGATGATGTCCTGCACCAGCGGGAAGGCGCAATCGTTGAGCTCCATCACCACGCCGTTGAGCGCGTCCATGGCCGGCGGAATCTCGAGCAGCTGCAGGATGACCGGCTGGTCCTTGCCCAGCATGTCACCGGAAGCGATGCGGAAGGCCAGGGAGTAGCTGATCTGGCCGGCGGCGCCGGTAATGGCAATACGGACGGGATCTTTCATCATGGCTCCTTCGGTTGTCGCCGTGAGGATGGGCCGGACGGCGCGGTGACCGTCCCGGCCGGGAGTCGAACCGGAGGAATGGTAGGCCTGCAGTGCACAAAACTCAATTCGACCTGCGACTAGCCCGGGGCGACGGGCGCCGCGGCATCAGGCTTCGGTGGAGGCCTGGGGCCGGGGGGCGTGGGCGGCATGCAGGCGGGCGATCAAGCGATCCTCGAGGGAGAAGCGCTCGGTGAGCCCCTTGGCCAGGCGGTCCAGCCAGGCCGGCAGGCGCGGCAGGTAGTGCTGGCAGCGTACCGGGCTGGCATAGTCCTCGTCGAAGGCCAGCACCAGCTCGGTCGACATGTCCAGGCGGGCCAGCAGCCGATCGGCCACGGACAGGGCCTCGTGGTCCTCGAAGGCCTCGCACTCGGCCTTGAGCTGGGGATAGATCTCGAAATGGCCCGCGCTGATGTAGTCCATCAACAGCTCGCTGAAGGCATCGATGCGCGCCTTGGTCACTTCCTCCAGGTCGGCGTCGCAGGCTTCCTTGAGCTCGACGAAGTGCACCAGCAATTCGCGGCGCTCGTCGAGCCAGCGGTCGATCAGCTTGTGGACGCCCCCCCAGCGCTCCTGTGCACTCTTGCAGTCTTCCAGCATGATGCCTCCCTCGCTCGATGAAACCCGTCTCGGGCACGGCGATGACCCGGCCAGGAGCCTCAGCGTCCTCCCTGGGAGGGGCGCTGTCAATCCTGCCTTTCGCCGCCCGGCCAACGATACCCCGAGCGCCGGCGCAGGGACCGGCACAGCAGGCCCAGGGGCGCGATGGCCAGCACCAGGAAGCCGATCAGGGTCCAGCCGGGCAGCGACAGCCCCAGGAAGCGGGCGCTGATCTCGGCACACTCGCCGGACGCGGAGAGTACCATGGCCACCACCTCCTGAAGGGGCAGGACCTCCATCATGTAGTCGAGCCCCGGGCCGCAGGTCGGCACCTGGTCGGCGGGCAGCGACTGCAGCCAGAGATGCCGGCCGGCCAGGCCGATGCCGGCGCCCACCGCCACCAGGGCGGCCAGCCCGTAGGCCACCGCCCCGCCGCGCCCCCGGGGGTCGTGGATCGCCGCCACGGCGAACACCGCCCCGGCGGCGATCACCGCGACCCGCTGGAAGATACACAGCGGACAGGGCTCGAGCCCGCCCAGGTGCTCGAGCCCCAGGGCCACGGCCATCATCAGCACCGAGAAGGCCAGGCCTGCCAGGCTCCAGTGGCGGACCCGCCAGTCGTCGAGGAACTCGATCATGCCCGGCCTCCGGCCCGCAGGGGCGTGAGCGCCCGGGATTCCCGGGCCCGCTCGAAGTAGTGGGCCAGGAAGTCGGCGAAGGGCTCGACGTCGGCGACCTCGATGTCCCCCTGCTGCTGGTGGGACGTCTCCACCAGCTGGTCGAAGAGCGCCTCCCGCGCTCGGCCGATCGGCTCCTCACGCAGCCGGGCGGCCTGCTCTCGGGCCAGCCCGAGCACCGTCTCGATGAAGTCCTCGCCGTTTTCCTCCAGCCGTGCCAGCAGGCGCCCGGAGGGCGTCAGCGACGCATCCTCGAGCCGGGGCGCCAAGGCCTCCAGGGCCTGGCGATGCGGCGCGCCGTCCTCGAGGCGATCCAGCAGGTCGGCGACCTCGCCGAGCCCGGCGAAGATCTCGCCTCCCCAGTCGGCGAGGGCGCGCTTGCGGCCCAGGTGATCCAGGCGCAGCTCGGGATCACGGCCCCGGGCGACGACGAGGCGCCGGTTGTCGTCCAGGTGGGCACACTCCTCGTCGGAGATCCAGGGACTCTCGGTGAGCAGGCACCACATCAGGAAGGTGTCCAGGAAGCGGCTCTGGGTGGCGTCGATCCCCAAGGGATCGAAGGGATCCAGATCGAGGCAACGCACCTCGATGTACTCCACCCCGCGTGCCTCCAGGGCCTGGCTGGGCGTCTCGTCGTGGCGCGCCACCCGCTTGGGACGGATGTCGCTGTAGTACTCGTTCTCGATCTGCAGGATGTTGGCGTTGAGCTGGCGCCAGTCGTCGTCCCGGCGCACCCCCTTGGCCTGGTAGTCCGGCCAGGGGGTGGAGATGGCATGACGCAGGGTGTTGACGTAGTTGGAAAGCGAGTTGAAGCAGATCTTGAGCTGCGACTGCACCTTGTTCTGGTAGCCCAGGTCGGACATGCGCAGGCTGGTGGCGTAGGGGGACACCAGCGTCTCTCGCCCGTGGGGCCTGAGCCCCTCCGGCACCCGGCCGTCGGGCAGGAAGCTGCGATCCACCGCCGGCGAGGCGCCGAACAGGTAGAGCAGCAGCCAGCTGTGGCGACGGAAGTTGCGGATCAGGCCGAAATAGCGGGCGGAACGGTAGTCCTGCATGGCCGTGCCCCCTTCGCCATCGAGTTCGCGGAGCAGTGCGAAGAGGTCGTCGGGCAGCGAGACGTTGTAGTGGACCCCGGCGATGGCCTGCATGATCCGACCGTAGCGCACGTCCAGCCCCTTGCGATAGACATGCTTCATCATGCCCACGTTGGAGGCGCCATAGTCGGCGATGGGCACGCTGTCGTTGCCCTCGAGCCGCGCCGGCATGCTGGCCGGCCAGATCAGCTCCTCCCCCAGGTGGCGATAGCTGAAGCGATGCAGGTCGGCGAGGAAGTCCAGGGCGTCTTCCGGGCGGCTGTAGACCGGGGTGATGTACTCCAGCAGGGCCTCGGAATAGTCGGTGGTGATGTGCGGATGGGTCAGCTTGGACCCCAACGCCCGGGGATGCGGGGTCTGGGCGATGCGCCCCGCGCCATCGACGCGCAGCCCTTCCTTCTCGATGCCGCGGCGCAGGCGACCGAAGCGTCCCTGGTCGGCCAACCGGCCCAGGCGTTTGATGTGGGGGGAAAGCGTTTCGGACAAGATGGTCACCCCATGTCGGAGAGGCCGGCCAAGGCGGCGGCCGGCCTCCCGGTTGACGGTTCGGGCGCCGGGGCACCCGCAAGACAACAGATTATGGCGCCGCAAAGCGCCGATTCAAGGCAAGCCGGCCACGGGCTTCGGGCAGCCTCCGTCGCATCGAGCTCGCTACCGACCGCTCGTCGCTCGTGGCCCGTGGCCCGTGGCCCGTGGCCCGTGGCCCGTGGCCGCGATGCTAGCGCTCTTTCTTGGCCTTGAGCAGGGCCGCGCCCAGGGCGCCGAGCTGGCCATCGCCCTGGCCGCCCTGCCCCGACTTGGGCGAGCCGCCGCCCTTGCGCGGCGCCTTGCCCTGACGCCCGCGGGGAGCTCGGCCACGCCTGGCCGGCTCGCCGTCCTCGCCGGGCTGGTCATCGAGGCGCATGGACAGCCCGATGCGTGCCCGGTCCAGGTCCACGCTCATGACCTTGACCTTGACGATATCGCCGGCCTTGACCACCGAGCGCGGGTCCTCCACGAACTTGTCGGACAACGCCGAGATGTGCACCAGGCCGTCCTGGTGCACCCCGATGTCGACGAAGGCGCCGAAGTGGGTGACGTTGGTGACGCTGCCCTCCAGCACCATCCCGGGCTCCAGGTCCTTGAGGGTCTCGACGCCCTCGCGGAACTCGGCCGCCTTGAACTCGGGACGCGGGTCGCGGCCGGGCTTGTCCAGTTCCTTGAGGATGTCGCTGACGGTGGGCACGCCGAAGCGCTCGTCGGCGAAATCCGCCGGCTTGATGCCCTTGAGGGTGGCACTGTCGCCGATCAGCCCGGCCAGGGGGCGTCCGCTGCGTTCGGCGATGCGTTCCACCAGCGGATAGGCCTCGGGGTGCACGGCGCTGGCATCCAGGGGATTGTCACCGTCCATGATGCGCAGGAAGCCGGCGCACTGCTCGAAGGTCTTGGGGCCCAGGCGGCCGACGTCGAGCAACTGGCGACGGCTGGTGAAGGCGCCCTCGGCGTCGCGACGGGCGACGATGTTCTCGGCGAGCCCGGCGTTGAGGCCGGCCACCCGCGACAGCAGCGCCGAGGAGGCGGTGTTGAGGTCCACGCCCACGGCGTTGACGCAGTCCTCGATGACCGCTTCCAGGCTGCGGGAGAGCTGCACCTGGGAGACGTCGTGCTGGTACTGGCCCACGCCGATGGACTTCGGCTCGATCTTGACCAGCTCGGCGAGCGGGTCCTGCAGGCGGCGGGCGATGGACACCGCCCCGCGGATGGTCACGTCCAGGTCGGGCAGTTCCCGGGCGGCATACTCCGAGGCCGAATACACCGAGGCCCCGGCCTCGCTGACCATCACCTTGGCGAGCGGACGCTTGCCGGCCAGGGCCTTGACCAGCTCGCCCGCCAGCTTGTCGGTCTCGCGGCTGGCGGTGCCGTTGCCCACCGCGACCAGGGCCACCTCGTGGCGATCCACCAGCCGGGCCAGGATCGCCAGGGACTCGTCCCACTGGTTGCGCGGGGCATGGGGGTAGATGGTGGCGTGTTCCAGGAAGCGGCCGGTGGCGTCGACCACCGCCACCTTGCAGCCGGTGCGCAGCCCCGGATCGATGGCCAGCGTCGCCTTGGGCCCCGCCGGGGCGGCCAGCAGCAGGTCCTTGAGGTTGGCGGCGAAGACCTCGATGGCCTCCTGCTCGGCGCGCTCGCGCAGGCGCCCCATCAGCTCGGTCTCCAGGTGGGTGTAGAGCTTGACCCGCCAGGTCCAGCGCACCACCTCGGCGAGCCAGCGATCGGCGGGGCGCCCACGATCCTCGATGCCGACGTGCCGGGCGATGGCCACCTGGGCCGGATGGATGACGGCCTCTTCCTCGCCGGGCAGGCGCAGGCTCAGCGACAGCACGCCCTCGTTGCGCCCGCGGAACATGGCCAGCGCCCGGTGGGAGGGCACCTTGGCCAGCGGTTCGTCATGCTCGAAGTAGTCGGAGAACTTGGCGCCCTCCTTCTGCTTGCCGTCGATGACCCGGGCGGACAGCTCCCCCTCGCTCCACAGCCGCTCGCGCAGGCGGCCGACCAGCTCGGCCTCCTCGGCGAACCGCTCCATGAGGATCTGCTTGGCACCGTCCAGGGCGGCCTTGGCGTCCTCGATGGCCGGGGTGTCTCCTTCCGCGGGGCGGAGATACCCGGCCGCCTCCGTCTCGGGATCCCGGGCAGGGTCCGCCAGCAACGCCTCGGCCAGGGGCTCCAGGCCGGCCTCCCGGGCGATCTGGGCCTTGGTGCGGCGCTTCTTGCGGTACGGCAGGTAGAGGTCTTCCAGGCGCTGCTTGGTGTCGGCGGCGCGGATGCTCGCGGCCAGCTCCGGGGTCAGCTTGCCCTGCTCGTCGATGCTCGCCAGCACCGCCTCGCGGCGTTCCTCCAGCTCGCGCAGGTAGCCCAGGCGCTCGTGGAGCTGGCGCAGCTGGGTGTCGTCCAGCCCGCCGGTGACTTCCTTGCGGTAGCGGGCGATGAAGGGGACGGTGGCCCCGCCGTCGAGCAGTTCCACGGTGGCCGCCACCTGGGGCGCGCGGACGCCGAGTTCCTCGGCGAGACGGTCGATGATCTTGGCTTGTGCGTCCATGAATTCCTTGGCAATCCGGGTGCAGAGGATCGCGACAAGGTATCACAACCCCGGCGGCGCCGGCAGCTGGAAGGCAGCCTGTTGCCACCGATTCCGGTGGCAAGGTCTTTCTTCAAGCTTCAAGCTTCAAGCTTCAAGCTTCAGGCTTCATGCTCCCGGCGAAGCCGGGGCCCGGCTCAGGCGGGGACGAAGCGCAGCGCCAGCCCGTTGTTGCACCAGCGCAGGCCGGTGGGCCGAGGGCCGTCCTCGAAGACATGGCCCTGGTGGCCGCCGCAGCGGGCGCAGTGGTACTCGGTCCGGGGAATCAGCAGCACCAGGTCGAGCTCGGTGAGCAGGTGCCCCTCCACATGGGTGAAGAAGCTCGGCCAGCCGGTGCCGGAGTCGTATTTCATGTCGCTGGTGAACAGCAGCAGGTCACAGCCGGCGCAGCGATACTCCCCGTCCCGGGTCTCCTGGTCCAGGGGGCTCGAGTAGGCCGGCTCGGTGCCGTCCTCGCGCAGGATCTCGAAACGGGCCTCGGACAGGCGTTCGCGCCATTCCGCCTCGGAAAGCTCGAGGCGCTCCAGGCCCGGGGCCGGGGCGAGATCCAGCTTGGGGCGGGCGCCGGCCAGGCCGGGGACCAGGGTCGAGAGCCCACCGAGCCCCAGCAGCCCCAGGAAATTGCGTCGCTTCATGCTCGTTCTCCCATCCTCGGGGGTGACCCTGAGTCGCGCTCACCCCGCCATCCTTACACCCACGAAAAAGGGGGAAGCCTCGGCTTCCCCCTTTCGGACAGGGTTATCACGCTCGGGTTCGACCCTCAGGTCAGGCTGGGGCCCGCCTTGACGATGGCCTCGCTGACCCCGTCGAACTTCTTGAAGTTGTCGACGAACTTGGCGGCCAGGTCACGCAGGTGACGATCATAGGCGGCCTTGTCCTCCCAGGTCTCGCGGGGGTCGAGCAGGCGCGGGTCGACGCCGGGCACGGCGGCAGGCACGGACAGGTTGAGCCCTTCGATCTCGCGGGTCTCCACGTCGCGCAGCACGCCGCTCTGGATGGCGCTGATGATGGCGCGGGTGGTCGGGATGGAGAAGCGAGAGCCGCCCTCGCCGTAGGCGCCGCCGGTCCAGCCGGTGTTGACCAGGTAGACCTGGGCGTCCTTCTCGGCCACGCGCTTGATGAGCAGGTCGGCATAGACCCGCGCCGGGCGGGGGAAGAAGGGCGCGCCGAAGCAGGTGGAGAAGGTCGCCTCCAGGCCGCTGGAGGAGCCCATCTCGGTGGAGCCCACCTTGGCGGTGTAGCCGGACAGGAAGTGATAGGCGGCGGCCTCCTTGGACAGCACCGAGACCGGGGGCAGCACGCCGCTCATGTCGCAGGTCAGGAAGACGATGGCATTGGGCTCGCCGGCACGGTTCTCGACGACCCGCTTCTCGATGTGCTCCAGCGGATAGGCGGCCCGGGAGTTCTGGGTCAGGCTGTCGTCGGCATAGTCCGGCTCGCGACGGTCATCGAGGACCACGTTCTCCAGCACGGTGCCGAACTTGATGGCGTTCCAGATCACCGGCTCGTTCTTCTCGGAGAGGTCGATGCACTTGGCATAGCAGCCGCCCTCGATGTTGAAGACGGTGCCAGGGCCCCAGCCGTGCTCGTCGTCGCCGATCAGGAAGCGCGCCGGATCGGCGGACAGGGTGGTCTTGCCGGTGCCGGACAGGCCGAAGAACAGGGTGGTCTCGCCGTCCTCGCCGACGTTGGCGCTGCAGTGCATGGGCAGGACGTCGGCGGCCGGCAGCAGGAAGTTCTGCACCGTGAACATGGCCTTCTTCATCTCGCCGGCGTAGCGCATCCCGGCGATCAGCACCCGACGCCCGGCGAAGTCGAGGATCACGCAGCCTTCGCTGCGGGTCCCGTCCCGGGCCGGGTCGCACTCGAACCAGGGCGCGTTGAGGATGGTCCACTCCTCCTTGGCCGAGGGGTTGTAGGCCTCGGGACGGACGAACATGGTGCGGCCGAAGAGGTTATGCCAGGCGGTCTGGGTCATGACCCGCACCGGCTGGTAGTGGCTCGGGTCGCTGCCCACGTGCAGCTCGGAGATGTAGTGCTCGCCGCCGGTCAGGTAGGCCTCGACGCGGTCCCAGAGGGCCTCGAACTTGTCGGCGTCGAAGGGCTGGTTGACGCTGCCCCAGTCGATCTCGTCGCGAGTGGACGGCTCATCGACGATGAACCGGTCCTTGGGGGAGCGGCCGGTGCGCTCGCCGGTGTTCACCACCAGGGCGCCCTGGGCGGACAGGCGGCCTTCGCCGTTGGCCACGGCCCGCTCGATCAGTTCGGCGGTGGTGAGGTTGACGTGGGCGATGGCGGCCTGCTCGCTGGCGGCCTGGGGGGCGGCTTGAGTCGTGGTCATGTCGTGTCCTGGGCCTTGCGGCCGATTCTCTCTCGTTTGCCGGGCGTAGGGTACGCGTGATGGGTTCCACCCCGGACGCCGCTTGCGGTTGACCGTCTTGTGTGGACGGCGCCCGGATTCGGAAGAACGCGGCGCATTATGGCAAAAACCCGCGCGACAGGAAACGGCATCGATGCGCGACGATCATGTAGTTTTACTACTACATCGTCTCCATTGACGGCACGTTTCGATGATCCGTCATGAATCAGTGCAGTGTCGGGGGCGTCCCCTCGGGATCGGCGAGCATCGCCTCCACCTCGGCGACGGAGAACTCGTAGCGGGTATGGCAGAAATGGCACTGGGTGGCGATGCCGCCCTGCTCGGCGAGGATGTCGCGCAGCTCCTCCGCGCCCAGGGACAGCAGGGCCCCGGCGATCCGCTCCCGCGAGCAGGTGCAGGCGAAACGCAGCGCCTTGGGCTCGAAGACCCGCACCGTCTCCTCGTGGAAGAGTCGATGCAGCAGCTCCCGCTGCTCCACCTCGAGCAGCTCGGCGTCGGTGAGGGTGGAGGCGAGGTGAACGGTGCGCTCCCAGGCGTCGTCGTCCTGGTTCGCCGCCTCGTCGGGAAGGCGCTGCAGCAGCAGGCCGGCGGCGCGCCGGCCATCGTCGGCCAGCCACAGCCGGGTGGGCAACTGCTCCGACTGGGCGAAGTAGTCCTCCAGGCAGCCCGCCAGGCTGTCCCGGTGCAGGGCGACGATCCCCTGATAGCGGTGGCCCTCCCGGGGGTCCAGGGTGATGGTGATCTGGCCCTCGCCCACCAGGTCCCTGAAGCCGGCATCCTCGGCGGGCAGCGCCGCCTCCTCGTCGAGGCGAGCGATGGCACGCAGCTCGCCCCCGGGATTGGACTCGGCCATCAGCAGCGACAGGGGCCCCTTGCCGCGCACCTCGATGCTCATGGTGCCGTCGAGCTTGATGGTTTCGGTGAGCAGGGCCACGGCGGCGAGCAGCTCGCCGAGCTGACGGGTCACCGCGGGCGGATAGTCGTGGCGCTCCATCACCTCGGCATGGGCCTGCTCGAGGTGGACGATCTCGCCGCGGATGTTGGTGTCCTCGAAGAGGAAACGCTGGATCTGGTCGGTCATGATGCTGGCCTGAAATCAGTGGCAAGAGATAAGAGGGAAGAGAACAAGAAGCCCCCTGCACGCCTTGTTCGCTCTTTCCTCTTCCCTCTTTATTCCCCCCGCATGAAGCGCTTGATCTCGCGCCGCTGCTTCTTGTCGGGCCGCTTGAGGGGATGCTGCATGGCCTGGTTGGCCTGGCGACGCTGCTCGGCCTCTCGCGCCCGCCGCGCCTCGCTCTCCGGCGTCTCGCGATACAGGGCGCGAGCCTCGGGGGCGCCGCGGCGCTGATCGGAGAGCGCGACCACCTCGACCTCCCAGGTGTCCCAGCCCTGGGGTACGCGGATCCGCGCCCCGACCTCCACGGCCTTGCTGGTCTTGGCCCGGGCACCGTCGTAGTGCACCTTGCCGCCCTCGATGGCCTTCTTGGCGAGTGCGCGGGTCTTGAAGAAACGCGCCGCCCAGAGCCACTTGTCGAGCCGCACCCCACTCATTCCCGACCTCCCTCCGGGGGGCGGTTGCCGGGCAGGATGGCGGCGAAGCGATCCAGGGCGATGAACTCCTCGAGCTCCTTCTCCGGCCGGCGGCTGTCGGGCTGCTTGATCCCCAGCAGGTGGCGGATGCCGAACTCCCGGGCACTCTCCAGCACCGCCGGATTGTCGTCGATGAACAGGGTGCGGGCCGGGTCGAAGGGCTCGACCTCCTGAAGGGCGAACCAGAACTCCTGGGCCTCCTTGGGCACGCCCAGGTCCGCGGACGAGACGATGGCGTCGACGAAATCCTCCAGGCCGGTCAGCGGCAGCTTGAGCGCCAGGCTCTCGCGATCCGCATTGGTGGCCAGCACCACCCGGGGATGGGCGTCCTTGAGCCAGCGCAGGAAGTCCAGGGCGTCGCCGCGCAGGCCGATCAGGTGCTGGACCTCGCGCTTCAGCGCCAGGATGTCGACGCCGAGCTCGCGGCTCCAGTAGGCCAGGCTGTACCAGTTGAGGGTGCCCTGCTCGCGAATGATCCGTTCGCGGATCTCCTCCTGGGTGGCCTCGTCGAGACGGTGCAGCTCCACGTAGCGACGCGGCAGGTGCTCGAGCCAGAAGTGGCTGTCGAAGTGCAGGTCCAGCAGGGTGCCGTCCATGTCCAGCAGGACGGTGTCGATGGCACGCCAGTCGATCATGGGCTTCCTCGGTCAGGGTCGGCGCGGTAACGTCTCCTCGGGGGAGACGTGATAGTGTAACCAATCGACGCCGCGCACGCATTCCACCGCCCGACCGGAGCCCCCATGTCCGACCACCACCCCTCCAAGCCCCACGTCCTGGCCCGGCGCAGCGTCGCCCGGAGCCGGCTGTTCCACGTCGAGGAGATGGAGCTGCGCTTCTCGAACGGCGCCGAGCGCACCTTCGAGCGCCTGGGCGGCACCGGGCGAGGAGCCGGCGCGGTGATGATCGTGGCCATGCCCGATCCCGACCACGTGCTGCTGATCCGCGAGTATGCCGCCGGCGTCGAGGACTACACCCTGACCCTGCCCAAGGGGCTGGTGGATCCGGGCGAGGACATCGTCAGCGCCGCCAACCGCGAGCTGATGGAAGAGTGCGGCTTCGGTGCCCACCGGATCGAGCCGCTGGTGGAGCTGACCCTGGCGCCGAACTACATGCGCCATCGCATGCAGGTGATGCTGGCCACCGACCTCTACCCCCGGCGCCTGCCCGGCGACGAGCCGGAGCCGCTGATCGTCGAGACCCACGCCATCGACGAGCTCTCCGCCCTGCTGGCCCGGGAGGACTTCCATGAGGCCCGAGCCATCGCGGCGCTCTACATCGCCCGGGACAAGGTCCGCGCCGAGGCGTCCGAGCCCTCGCTCTGGTAGGGGCGCAGGGGAGACCGGCGACAGCGCGTCTCCCGACGCTTCGCGTCAAGCTCGAAGCTGGAAGAGCGGCGCTAGGCGCCTGGAAGCCGGAAGCCCCACGGCCATGGCAGGCGGTGCTAGTGCTTGGCGTGCAGCCGTCGCGGCAGGCTGCCGCCCTCCTTGAGCTTGACCCAGCGGCCCTGGCGGTAGCTGTCGAGGCCGGCCGCCAGCAGGGTCATCACCTCCAGGGCCTCCTCGGTGGTCACCGGCGGCGGCGTGCCACGCAGCAGGGTCCGGGCGATGCCGTCGTAGTAGGCCCGGTAATCGCCGGGAACGCCCTCGACCTCGCGTTCCACGAGGGCGGCGTCCTCGCCCTGCCCCTCCTCGAGCGTCAACCGCCCCGGGCTCGGGTCGATGCCCCAGGCCGGCTGTGGGCTCTCGCCCTCCCTGAGCCAGGCCTCCTGGGGATCCAGGCCGTACTTGACGAAGCTCCCTTGGGTGCCGTGCACGCGGAAGCGCGGGGTGGGCTCGGCCACCAGGCAACCGGCCCGCAGGGTCACCCGCAGCCGGTCGTATTCCAGCACCGCCAGGAAGTCATCGTCGATCTCGGCGCCGTCCCGCAGCGATGCCAGTTCCAGCAGGATGGCCCGGGGCATGCCGAACAGGGCCCGGGCCTGGTCCAGCAGGTGGGGGCCCAGGTCGAACCACAGGCCGCTGCCCGGGCGATGCTGCTCCCGCCAGCGGTCGGGAACCACCGGCCGGAAGCGGTCGAAGCGTGACTCCACCTCCACCACCCGACCCAACCGCTCTTCGTCGAGCAACGACTTGAGGGTCAGGAAGTCGCCGTCCCAGCGGCGGTTGTGGAAGACGCTGAGCAACCGCTCGGCACCGTCGGCCAGGGCCTTGAGCTGGCGCGCCTCGGCCAGGGAGACGGCCAGGGGCTTGTCGATCACCACGTGCTTGCCCTTGCCCAGGGCCGCCTTGGCCAGCGGGAAGTGCGTCTCGTTGGGGGTGGCGATCACCACCAGGTCGATGTCCCGGTCGGTGAACAGCGAGGCCGCCTTGGCATGCACCGTGACCTCCGGATAGGCCGCCTGGACCTTCGCGGGGTCGCTGGAGACCACCGCGGTCAGCTCCAGGCCCGGCGCCGCCTGGATCAGCGGGGCGTGAAAGGTCCTGCCGGCCAGGCCGAAACCGATCAGGCCGACGTTGAGGGTCTGAGTCTTCATACCGAGGCTTCCCTGCAGGAACGAATCTTGTCGTGGCGGGCGCCGCCGGCCCCGGAGACCGGGGCCGGCGCGCGCTCAGTCGCTCAATCGAGCTTGGTCAGGTCGCGCACCGCTCCCTTGTCGGCGGAGGTGGCCAGCAGCGCATAGGCCTTGAGGGCCGCCGAGACCTTGCGGTCACGCTGGATGCTCGGCTTCCAGGCCTCGCGTCCGCGGGCCTCCTCGGCCTGCCGGCGACGCTCGAGCTCCTCGTCGGCGAGCCGGACGTCGATGGTGCGGTTGGGGATGTCGATGCGGATGAGGTCCCCGCTCTCCACCAGGCCGATGGCCCCGCCGCCGGCGGCCTCGGGCGAGACGTGCCCGATGGACAGGCCCGAGGTGCCGCCGGAGAAGCGGCCGTCGGTGAGCAGGGCGCAGGCCTTGCCCAGCCCCTTGGACTTCAGGTACGAGGTCGGGTAGAGCATCTCCTGCATGCCCGGGCCGCCCTTGGGGCCCTCGTAGCGGATCACCACCACCTCGCCTTCCTTCACCCGGCCGTCGAGGATGTGTTCCACGGCCTGGTCCTGGGACTCCACCACATGGGCCGGCCCCTCGAAGACCAGGATCGACTCGTCGACCCCGGCGGTCTTCACCACGCAGCCGTCCCGGGCGATGTTGCCATGGAGCACCGCCAGGCCGCCCTCCTTCGAGAAGGCATGCTCGAGGTCGCGGATGCAGCCGGTGGCCCGGTCGCCGTCGAGGCTGGGCCAGCGGGCGCTCTGGGAGAACGCCGTCTGGGTCGGGATCCCGCCGGGACCGGCCTTGTAGAACTCCACCACCTCGGCGCTCGGCGAGCGCATGATGTCCCAGGCCTCGAGGGCCTCGGCCAGGCTGTCGCCGTAGACGGTGGGTACCCGGGTGTCCAGGACGCCGGCCCGGTCCAGCTCGCCGAGGATGGCCATGATGCCGCCGGCGCGATGCACGTCCTCGATGTGGTACTTCTGGGTGTTGGGCGCCACCTTGCACAGCTGCGGCACCTCCCGGGACAGCCGGTCGATGTCCACCATGGTGAAGTCGACCTCGGCCTCCTGGGCCGCGGCCAGCAGGTGCAGGATGGTGTTGGTGGAGCCGCCCATGGCGATGTCCAGGGTCATGGCGTTCCTGAATGCCGCCTTGGAACCGATGGCCCGGGGCAGCAGGTGCGCCTCGTCGCCCTCGTAGTAGCGCTTGGCCAGCTCCACGATGCGGTGGCCCGCGGTCTCGAACAGCCGGCGGCGGTCGGCATGGGTGGCCACCAGGGTGCCGTTGCCGGGCAACGCCAGGCCCAGGGCCTCGGTGAGGCAGTTCATGGAGTTGGCGGTGAACATCCCGGAGCAGCTGCCGCAGGTCGGGCAGGCGCTGCGCTCCACCTCGCTGAGGGTCTCGTCGTCCACGCTGTCGTCGGCGGCCATGACCATGGCGTCGACCAGGTCCAGGCCGTGGTCGAGCAGCTTGGTCTTGCCCGCCTCCATGGGGCCGCCGGAGACGAAGATCACCGGGATGTTGAGACGCATCGCGGCCATCAGCATCCCCGGGGTGATCTTGTCGCAGTTGGAGATGCACACCAGGGCGTCGGCGCAGTGGGCGTTGACCATGTACTCGACGCTGTCGGCGATGATGTCGCGGCTCGGCAGCGAATAGAGCATGCCGTCGTGGCCCATGGCGATGCCGTCGTCCACGGCGATGGTGTTGAACTCCTTGGCCACCCCACCGGCCTTCTCGATCTCCCGGGCCACCAGCTGGCCCATGTCCTTGAGGTGCACGTGCCCGGGCACGAACTGGGTGAAGGAGTTGGCCACGGCGATGATCGGCTTGTGGAAATCGTCGTCCTTCATGCCGGTGGCGCGCCACAGGGCGCGAGCGCCGGCCATGTTGCGGCCGGCGGTGGTGGTGCGGGAGCGATACTCGGGCATGGTGTCCTCTTGAAATGCTGCATGCCGCCCTGGGTCGGGCCCGGGCGATCCTTGGTGTCCAGTGCGCTCGATTCTGTCATGCCCCCGGGCGAGGGGCCAGTGCCTTGCGGCCTCGCGCAACAGGGAGATCACACCTCGCCCTTCCCCAGCGCTACAGCCGTTAGCTGGTATCGCTCGGGGCTGATCCGTCGACAAGCCTCCGAGGAGGCGCTGTGAATACTTCCCTGTACGCTACCGACGCCATCCCTGGCGTAGGACCTCCTCTTCGGCTTGTCCCCGGCGCCCCTCGTCAGGCTCAACTATGATTACGCTGGACCGCCCCCCCGGCCGTTGACTCTTACGGCGTACGGCGACGCCGGCTCACACCAGCCGGCCGCTATCCAGCCGGCAGCGCCGATCGGCCAGGGCCTCGATATCGTCACGGTCGTGACTGACCAGCAGCACCGCCACCCCCGCGGCCTTCTGGCGACGCACGAGGGCCCAGAGGCCCTGGCGGGTGGCCTCGTCGAGGCCGGTGAAGGGTTCGTCGAGCAGCAGCAGCGGCGAGCCGCGCAGCAGGGCCCGCAACAGCGCCACCCGCTGGCGCTGGCCGCCGGAAAGCTCCCCGGGCAGACGATCGTGCAGCCCGGCCAGGCCGACCTCGGCCAGCCCCTCGCGGATCCGCGCCTGCTGCTCCCGGGACAGTTTCATGTCGGGCGCCAGGCCGAGCCCCACGTTGATCCATACCGGCAGGTGGTCGAAGAGGTTGTGATCCTGGAAGACGGTGGTGATGCCCCGTTCCCAGGGTGGCAGCCCCAGGAGGTCGCGCCCCCTCCAGGTCAGGCGACCGCCCCCGGGCTCCAGGAAACCGGCCAGCAAGGCGAGCAGGGTGCTCTTCCCCGACCCCGACGGCCCCTCCACCGCCAGGCACTCCCCCGGGGGAAGGGCGAAGGTGAAGCAGAAGTCCGGCGTTTCCCCCGGATCGCAGCGGCGGTAGTGGAAGGTCAGGTCATGACAGTCGAGCATCGCGCCTCTCTCGTGGCGGGAGGAATGTCCAGGCATGGCGGGGAGGACGCCGGGTCAGCCGGTCGAGCAGGGCGAAGACCAGCGCCACCAGGGCGAGCAGCAGCATGGCGGTGGCCGCCGCTCCCTGCCAGCGGTAGCCGCCCAGCTGCTGGAAGAGCAGCATCGGCAGGGTCGGGGCCGAGGGGCTGCCGAACAGGGCGATGACGCTGAAGTCGCCGAGCGACAGCGTCATCGCATAGGCGAGCGCCAGCGCCAGCGGCCGACGCAGCCGGGGCCAGATCAGCCAGCGCACCCGCGCCCGGCCCCGCACACCGAACTGGTCGGCCAGACGCTGCTCCGGCGCCGAGAGGCCCGGCAGGGCCCCGCGCACCACCTGCATGGCGAAGGGCAGCGCCATGAAGGCGTTGACCAGCACCACCAGGGCGTAGCCCTCCCAGCCGCTGCCGAGTCGCGGGCGCAGCAACAGGAAGAGGCCGGTGCCGAGCACCAGCGCCGGGATCACCAGGATCAGCTGCCCTCCCCCTTCCATGACCAGCGCCTCGAACGGACGACGGCTGGCCCGCAGCCATTGGCTGCCGGCCAGCAGCGCCACCGCCAGCGCCAGGGCCCCCAGCCCGGCGCCCAGTGCCATGACCAGGCTGCGCAGGGCCGCGGGGGCCAGGCTCGCGCCCTGGGGCAGCTCGGGCAGGCCGACGATGCCGGCCACCAGCACCGCGACCAGAGGCGGCAACAGCAGGGCGGCGAGCCCCGCCAGCCAGAGGGAGTCGGTGAACCGGGACAGGCCGCCGGCATCGCGCCGCCACCAGCGCCCGGGGGGCCGGCCGGGCCGACCGCTCACGGCGAGCCTCGGGGTGCCACCCCGGGACAGGGCCAGGAGCCACAGGGACAGGCAGATGGTCAGCTGGGTCAGCGCCAGCAGGGCGGCCAGGGCCAGGTCGTGGTCGAACTTCATGGCCTGGTAGAGCGCCACCTCGAGGGTCGAGGAGTTGGGCCCGCCGCCCAGGGTCATGACGATGGCGAAGCTGGTGAAGCACAGCGTGAACACGAGCGCCGCGAGCCGGGGCACCAGGGGCGCCAGGCGCGGCCACTCCAGGGCCCGCCACAGGGCGACACGGGTCAGGCCCAACTGGCCGGCCAGCCGCCACTGGGCGGCCGGCGCCTCCTCCAGGGCCTGGAGCATCAGCCGGGCCGCCAGGGGCAGGTTGTAGAAGACATGGGCCAGCACGATCCCCGACAACCCGTAGAGGTAATCCTCCGGCAGGGCGCCGAGCCAGTCGCGCAGCGGGGCGGCCCAGCCCCGGCGGCCATGCACGGCCACCAGGCCGAACAGGGCGATCAGGCTGGGAATGACCAGCGACAGCTCCATGGCGCGCAGCAGGAGGTGCCGGCCCGGGAAGCGGGGTCGCCGGGCCAGGGCCAGGGCCACGGGCACGGCCAGGCCGATGGACAGCAGGGTCGAGAGACTCGCCTGCCAGAGGGTGAAGCGCAGCACGGCGGCGAGCCAGGGCTCCTCCCAGAGCATCGCCGGGTGCAGCCCCCGGGCCTGCCACAGCAGCGCCCCCAGGCTGCCGAGTCCCAGCCCGACCACGGCGGTGAAGGCGGCGAGCCCCCACCCCAGCGGCCAGCGCGAGAGCGTGGCCCAGCGTGACACCGGCGTCACCGGGCCACGGCGTTCAGCCATTCACGGATCCACTCGCGGCGATGCGCGCGAACCTGCTCCGGGGTGAAGGTCAGGCTCTTCGGCTCGATCAGGCGGCCGAACACCTCGGGCAGCTCGTCGCCCAGGTCGATGGCCGGGTTCATGACGTTGCCCAGGGGGATGTGGCGCTGGAAGTCCGGGGTGAGCACGAAGGCGAGGAAGTCCCGGGCCAGCGCCGGCACCTCGGTGTTCGCCACCATGGCGGCGGTCTCCACCTGCAGGTAGTGCCCCTCCTCGAAGTGCGCCGCCTGGTAGCGGTCGGTGCCCTCCACTCCCATATGGTAGGCCGGCGAGGTCGCATAGGAGAGCACCATGGGCGCCTCGCCGTTCATGAACAGCGAGAAGTAGGCCTGGCTCCAGCCGTTGGTGACGGCCAGCACCCGCTCGTCGAGGCGATCCCAGATCTCCGGGGCCCGCTCGCCATAGAGATGCTTGATCCACAGCATCAGCCCCTGGCCGGTGATGCTGGTGCGCGGGTCCTGCAGGATCACCTGGACGTCCTCGGGGGCCTCGAGCAGCTCCTCGAAGCTGCCGGGGGGCGTGGCGAGCTGCTCGGTGTCGTAGACGAAGGCGAAGTGCCCCCAGTCGTAGGGCAGGAAGGTATCGTCGTCCCAGTCGATGGGCAGCGCGAGGGGGCGGGTGTCGACGCCATGGGGCGCCAGCAGGTCCAGCGCCCGAGCCTCGGCCATCAGGTTCATGTCCAGGCCCAGCACCAGGTCGGCGGCGGTGCCCTCCCCTTCCAGCCGCAGCCGCTGGAGGATGTCGACGCCCCCGGGCAAGGCCACGAACTCGAGCTCGCAGTCGCCGCAGCGGGCCTCGAAGGCCTCCTCGATGCCGGGACCGGGGCCCCACTCGGAGACGAAGGACTCGTAGGTATAGACCGTGAGGGTCCGATCGGCCTGGGCGGCGCCGCCGGCGAGCAGCGTCGCCAGCGCCAGGCCGGCGGCCGGCAGCTTGGACGTCATGAGCGTTCCTTGTTGTTCGGGAATGAAAACGAGCGCGCCCGCCATTATGCCATGGCGGGCGCGCGGAGGGACGTGACCGACGGGGCTCGGCGGCAGGCGTAGGGGAGATAAGCGACAGCGCATCTACCGAACGGTGGGTGCGCTCGCGGGCTCGCTTACCCACCCTACGGCGAACTCCATCGCCTCACTCCTCGAACCTCGTTCCTCGCTAACCGAACACCACCTTGGCCACATCCTTGTAGTGGCCGGCGAAGTGCACCGTCACGCCCTCCTTGAGGTAGTCCGGCAGCTCCTCGTAGTCGCGGCGATTGGCCTCGGGCAGGATCACCTCGAAGATCTCGCTGCGCCGGGCGGCGATGACCTTCTCGCGGATCCCGCCTACCGGCAGCACATGCCCGGTCAGGGTCAGCTCGCCGGTCATGGCCAGCGGCCGGCCGATGGGTCGGTGCTTGGCCAGCGACAGCAGGGCCGTGGTCATGGTCACGCCGGCCGAGGGGCCGTCCTTGGGCGTCGCCCCCTCGGGGACGTGCAGGTGCACGAAGGCCGAGTCGAAGAAGTCGGCATCGGCACCGTAGTCGCTCAGATGGCCCAGGGCATAGCTGTAGGCGATGTTGGCCGACTCCTTCATGACCTCGCCGAGCTGGCCGGTCAGCTTGAAGCCGCGGTCCAGGGAGTGGACCTTGCCGGCCTCCACCGAGAGGGTCGCGCCGCCCAGGGCGGTCCAGGCCAGGCCGGTGACCACGCCCTCCCCCTTCATCACCTTCTCCTTGCGGAAGGTGGGCGCGCCGAGGAAGCTCTCGAGGTTCTTCACCGAGACCTTGACGCTCTGCTGGTCGTACTCGAGCAGCTTGACCGCCGCCTTGCGCACGATGCGGTGCAACTGCTTCTCGAGCTGACGCACCCCGGCTTCCCGGGCATAGCCCTCGATGACCTGGCGCAGGGCCGCGTCGGTGAGGTTGATGCGCTTCCTGGGGATGCGATCCCGCTCGAGCAGCTTGGGCCACAGGTGATGCTTGGCGATGGCCATCTTCTCCTGGGCGATGTAGCCGGACAGGCGGATCTGCTCCATGCGGTCGAGCAGCGGCCCGGGGATGGTGTCCAGGGTGTTGGCGGTGCACACGAAGAGCACCTTGGAGAGGTCCAGGCGCACGTCCAGGTAATGGTCGAGGAAGTCGACGTTCTGCTCGGGGTCGAGCACCTCGAGCAGGGCCGAGGCCGGGTCGCCCTGGAAGGACTGCCCCATCTTGTCGATCTCGTCGAGCATGATCACCGGGTTCTCGACGTCGACCTCCTTGATGGCCTGGACCAGCTTGCCGGGCATGGCGCCCACGTAGGTGCGCCGGTGGCCCTTGATCTCGGCCTCGTCGCGCATGCCGCCCACCGAGAACCGGTAGAACTTGCGGCCCAGCGCCTCCGCGATGGAACGCCCCACCGAGGTCTTGCCGACCCCGGGGGGGCCCACCAGCAGCAGGATGGAGCCCCCCACGTCGCCCTTGAAGGTGCCCTCGGCGAGGAACTCGATGATGCGCTCCTTGACGTCCTCGAGGCCGTCATGGTCGCGGTCGAGCACCACCCTGGCATGGCCCAGGTCGAGCTGGTCGTCGCTGGTGACGCCCCAGGGCAGCGAGGTCAGCCAGTCCAGGTAGTGACGGGTGGTGCCGTACTCCGGCGAGCCGGTCTCCAGCACCGAGAGCTTCTCGAGCTCGTCGTCGATGCGCTCCATGACCCGCTCGGGCACCGTCTTGTCGGCCAGGCGGGCGCGGAAGGTGTCGACGTCGTTCTCGCGGTCGTCCTTGGAGATGCCCAGCTCGCGCTGGATGACCTTGAGCTGCTCGCGCAGGAAGAACTCCCGCTGGCGCTCCTGCATCTGGGCGTTGACCTGCTCGCTGATCTCGCTCTGCAGCCGGGCGACGTCGATCTCCTTGCGCAGCAGCGGCAGCACCTTCTGCATCCGCTCCATCACCGGCAGGGTGGCCAGCACGTCCTGCAGCTCGGGGCCCTTGGCCGAGGTGATCGCCGCGGCGAAATCGGTCAAGGGCCCCGGCTCGTGGGGGCTGAAGCGATTGAGGTAGTGCTTGAGCTCCTCGCCGTAGAGGGGGTTGATCGGCAGCAGCTCCTTGATGCCGTTGATCAACGCCATGGCGTAGGCGCGGGTCTCCTCGTCCTCGGCGTCCACCGGCTCCCTGGGGTAGCTGACCTCCACCAGGTAGGGCGGCTCCTTGGACAGCCAGCGCTGGATGCGGAAGCGCCGCATGCCCTGGGCGATGAACTGCAGCTGCGAATCCTCACCCTGCAGCTTGTGGACCTTCACCGCGGTCCCCACCTCGGGGAAGTCCTCGTGGCTCAGCTCGTCCACGCCGGCTTCGCCCACGAAGGCCAGGCCCACCATGTGGTGCGGCGTGTTGCCGACGCGGCGGATGGTGTCCTCCCAACGCTCGCGGTTGATCACCAGCGGCTGGACCTGAGCGGGGAAGAAGGGACGGTTGTGGATCGGCAGCAGGTAGACCCGTTCGGGCAGGGTGTCACTGGCCGGCACCACCGCATGCCCGGCTCCCTGGTCCAGTTCGAGTTCCAGTTCGTCGTCCGTGGCGGCGTCGGCCTGGACCCATTCCAGGCCATCCTCGTCAAAGCGCTGATCGTCTTCGCTCATGCGTACCTCGTCCTGAAGGCGCGGGACATCGCGACCCGTGATGTGATGTGTTCGGGAATGCGGGCGAGAGAGCCGAACTTCAAGTCATCGCAGGGATTCGAGGACCGGCGGCAGCGGTCGGCCGTTGAGGCGCACCTCGCCGCGCACCACGTCGATCTGCAGTTCCCGGGTGTCCAGGGGCAGGCCCAGCCACAGCGCGATGACCGGCGGCAGGTCCCGCCACAGGAAATCGCCGTCGAGGCGCTCACGCCACTCGCCGCGCTCCGCCGGCTCGTCCAGGGCCGACGGATCCAGCGCCGCCAGGTCGCGGGCATCGAACACCAGCACGCCTTCGCCCTGCAGGGAAAGCCCCAGCATCGGGCTGTCGAGATCGATCGAGTGGATGTCCAGCCGGGGGGAGTCGGCGAGCAGCTGACGCAGCACGGGGCTCAACGTCTCCCGCCACGGCGCAGGCGAAGGACCGCGGGCCGCTTCGCGCCGCAGCGCCGCCAGCAGCGTCCGCAGGGCGTCGGCATCGAGCCGGGACAGCTCGGCGGTCAGGTCCCCCGTGGCCAGGACCTCCCCGGAGGAGCGGATCTCCCCCAGGTCCAGGCGGCCGCGCAGGCGCAATTCCTCCTCGTCGAGGGTGGTCCGGCCGTGCAGGGCGATCTCTTCGGCATCCAGGGACAGGTCCGGGGAACGCCAGGCCAGCCCCTGGAGACGCAACAGGTCCTGCTGGGTGAAGTGATAGGCCCCTTCCGTGTAGGCGTACCGGCTCTCCAGGATGACCGGGCCGGCCCGGAGGCTGGCCTCGCCGTCGTCGAGTCGCAGGCTCGCCAGCCGTGCCTTCAGTCGCCAGTCGCCGAAGCTGCCTTGCACCAGGACGCGCCCCCCCTGCAGGGTCAGGGTGCGCCCCTGCTGGTGGACGACCAGGGGCGAAAGCTCCAGGCGACCGTCGAAGGTGGCGGTGAAGGGGTTGTAGCTCGCCTCCCAGTCCGGGGGGGCGAGCTCGACGTCGCCGGGGGACGTCTCGCCCCGGGCGGGCAGGTGGGGACGCAGGGTGCCCGCCAGGCGCGTGCTCAGCACGCCATGACGGGCCCGGTAGACGATGTCCAGGTGCCTTCCCTGGCCGAACGGCGACGAGACGTGCAGGATGCCCCGGGAGGTCAGCCAGCCACGCTGGACGTCGCTGCGGCGGATCGACAGCTCGCCCCGGGCCTGGAGGTCCTCGAGGGTCCTGGCCAGCTCCCGCTCGAAGAGCAGGCCGGCGAGCGTCTGGGCCACCGCCCAGGCGAGGGCCAGCACCGCCAGCACCGGCACGATCAGGCGCTCCTTGCGCATTCCCCTCTCCTTGTCCCGGGACGCCCCGTCGCCGGCGCCCCGGGCCTCAGTGCAGCCAGAACCACAGGTGCATGGTGCTCCAGGCGTAGGCGCTGGCCAGGACGTCGTCGATCATGATGCCGAAGCCCCCGGCGACCCGTCGGTCGGCCCAGCGGATCGGCCAGGGCTTGAAGACATCGAACACCCGGAAGACCACGAAGCCCCAGAGGGCGGCCTCCCAGGAGAACGGCACCGCGGTCATGGTCAGCCAGTAGCCGACGAACTCGTCCCAGACGATGCCGGAGTGGTCGTGGACGCCCAGGTCCCGGGAGCTCTTCTCGCACAGCCAGACGCCCCACAGGAAGGTGATCGCCACCACCATCAGGTACCAGCCCAACGGCAGCTCGGACATCAGCCAGTAGAAGGGGATCGCCGCCAGGGTGCCGACGGTGCCCGGCGCGAAGGGCACGGCCCCGCTGCCGAAGCCGAAGGCGAGGAAGTGGACCGGCCGATGCCAGACGCTCTGGGGGGCACGGTTCATGGCGTGTCTCCTGAAAAGTGCTGCCACCCGGTGGTCCCGCCGGTCTCGACGCCGGTCACTCCCGGGGTCTCGGTGATCGTCCCGATCGCCGTGAGCGCCAGCGACTGCCCGGCCAGGCGGGCTCGGGCCTCCTCCAGGCGTTCGCCGGGCAGGGTCACCAGCAGCTCGTAGTCGTCGCCGCCGGCCAGGGCGGCGCGGCGCGCGCCCGCCTCGCCCAGGGCATCGACGAGCCCCTCGGCCAGGGGCAGCCGCTCCGGGTCCAGGGCGGCGCCCAGCCCCGAGGCCTGGCGCAGGTGCCCCAGGTCGGCGAGCAGGCCGTCGGAGACGTCGATGGCCGAGGTCGCCAGGTCGCGCAGCGCCAGGCCGGCCGCCAGCCGTGGCCGGGGGGTCAGGTAACGCGCCAGCAGCGGATCCCCGGGATCGCGCCGGCCGGCTTGCCAGCGCGCCAGACCGCCGGCGCCGCCGCCCAGCGCGCCGGTCACCGCCAGGACGTCGCCGGGCCGCGCCCCGCCGCGGGTCAGGGCCAGGGCCGGCGGCACCTCGCCCATGACGGTGACCCCCACGGCCAGCTCGCCCCGGGTGACATCGCCGCCGGCCAGGGCGACGCCGGTCGCCTCGCACAGGGCATGGAAGCCCTCGGCGAAGGCGGCGACCCAGGCATCGTCCGCCTCGGGCAGGGTCAGCGACATCAGGCACCAGCGCGCCCGGGCCCCCATGGCGGCCAGATCGCTCAGGCTGACGGCGAGCGCCCGGTGGCCGATGGCCGCCGCGGGCGCACCCGCGGGGAAGTGGACATCGGCGACGGAGGTGTCGACGCTCACCGCCAGTCGCTCGCCGGGCGTGGTCGCCAGCAGGGCGCAGTCGTCACCCACCCCGAGGGTGACGCCCTGGTCGGGGGTCGCCGGAGCCGGGGCGAGGTAGCGGGCGATCAGCTCGAATTCGCTGTGCATCCGGTCTCGGCCTTCAGCGACGCCGCGCGCTGACCTCGGCGCCGCGGAGCCTGGCGGCGAGCTTGTCGAGGATGCCGTTGACGTACTTGTGCCCCTCGGTGGCGCCGAAGGACTTGGCCAGCTCGACGCCCTCGTTGATCACCGCGCGGTAGGGGACCTCGGGACGCTTGGCGAGCTCGTAGGCGCCCAGGCGGAGGATGGCCAGCTCGATGAGGTCGAGGTCCTCGAGCCGGCGGTCGAGCAGCGGGGCGATGGCGGCATCCAGCTCGGCACGGTGGCGGACCACCTCATGCAGCAGCTGGTGGAAGAGCGCCAGGTCGGCGATCTCCATGACCTTGTGCCAGTTCTCGTGATCCTCCAGATCCTCGTCGGCCACCTGGCTGCGGAACTCGGCCTCCACCGCGGCGATCGACTTGCCGGTCAACTGCCACTGATAGAGCCCCTGAACCGCGAGCTCCCGGGCCGCATGACGCCCCTGCTGGGCCCTGGACGGCTCCCTTCGGCGCTCGCTCATCGGGCCTCCTCCGCGCCGTCGTCGCCGAAGCAGCGCAGCAGCGAGACCATCTCCATGGCCGCCATGGCCGCCTCGGCGCCCTTGTTGCCGGCCTTGGTGCCGGCGCGCTCGATGGCCTGCTCGATGGAGTTGACGGTGAGCACGCCGTTGGCCACCGGGGTATCGAACTCCAGCTGCAGGCGGTTCATGGCCGAGTTGCACTCGCCGGCCACGTACTCGAAATGGGGCGTGCCGCCGCGGATCACCGCGCCCAGGGCGATGACCGCCTCGGGGCGGGCCACCTGGAGCACCCGCTTGATGGCCAGCGGCAGCTCCCAGGCGCCGGGGGTGTGGACGATGTCGATGTTGTCGGCGTCCACGCCGTGACGCACCAGGCTGTCCACGGCGCCCTCCACCAGGCTGTCCACCACATGATGGTTGAAGCGGCCCACCACGATCACGTAGCGGCCATCGACGTCGACGAAGCTGCCTTCGACTTGGGAAATCGGTTGCATGGTCTCTTTCCTGCTGAACCCGAGGGGTACGGAATCCACATGACGCCGCGGGGGCGGCGTCGTGTCAATGCGTTGAACGAAGCTGGCTCAGATGCCGTCGCCGGCCTCGGCGGCCGGCGCCTGGCCGGGCTCGAGGCGCTCGACCACTTCGAGGTCGAAGCCCGACAGCGCCGAGAACTTCCAGGGCGAGCTGAGCAGGCGCATGCGCCCCACGCCCAGGTCGCGCAGGATCTGCGAGCCGGTGCCGATGGTGAGGTAGTTGCCGGCACCGTCGGAGTCGGTGGTGCGCGGCGGGCGACGCCGCTCGAGGAAGACGTCGAGCAGGTCCTGGAGGTCCTGGCGCGGACGGCCGTCGTCGAGCAGCACGAAGACGCCCTGGTCGGCGCGGGCCACCTCGGCGATGGCCTCATGGGCGGTCCAGCCGGCCACGTCGCCCTTCTGAAGCGACAGCAGGTCGCGCATCACGTTGGCCAGGTGGACCCGCACGGTGGTCAGGGCCTCGGGATGGGGGTGTCCCTTGACCAGGGCCAGATGGTGGGCGCCCTGGATGCGGTCGCGGAAGACGTGCAACATCAGCTCGCCGTGGGGCGTCTGCACCGGCATCGACTCCTGGGGCTCCACGGTCTGCTCGTTGTGGATGCGGTAGTGGATGAGATCGGCGATGGTGCCCATCTTCAGGCCGTGCTCGCGGGCGAACCGCTCGAGCTCGGGCCGGCGGGCCATGCTGCCGTCCTCGTTCATCACCTCGCAGATCACGCCGCTGGGGTCCAGGCCGGCCAGGGCCGCCAGGTCGCAGGCCGCCTCGGTATGGCCGGCGCGGCGCAGCACCCCGCCGGGCTCGGCCATCAGCGGAAAGATGTGGCCGGGCTGGACGATGTCCTCCGCCTTGGCGTCCCGTGCCACGGCCGCCTGGACGGTCCGCGCCCGGTCGGCGGCGGAGAGCCCGGTGGTCACCCCTTCGGCGGCCTCGATGGACAGCGTGAACTTGGTGCCGAAGCCGGAGCCGTTGTCGCGCACCATCAGCGGCAGCTGCAGTCGCTCGCAGCGCTCGCGGGTCATGGGCAGGCAGATCAGCCCCCTGGCGTGGCGCGCCATGAAGTTGATGTGCTCGGCCTCGACCATCTCGGCGGCCATGATGACATCGCCCTCGTTCTCGCGATCCTCGTCGTCCATGAGGATCACCATCCGCCCCTGGCGGATGTCCTCGATCAGCTCTGCGATGGGGGCCAGGCCCCCGGAGGAGGAGTGCTCCATGGAATCTCCATTGATGCTACCGGCGGCTGTCGCGACGCGACGACGTCGGGGTCGCCGCCGGGCGTCGCCCGCTCTGAAACCGCGTCAGGGTACCGTGGTGCGGCCGCGGGCGCCAGTTTCGTGAGCGGCAAGCTGCAAGCTGCAAGCTGCAAGCTGCAAGCTGCAAGCTGCAAGCTGCAAGCTGCAAGCTGCAAGCTGCAAGCTGCAAGTCAGCAGCATGGAGTCTCACCGAGGGAGAGCAAACCTCGAAGGCCTCGACCTTCGGGGTTTCCTTGGCGCTTGCACCTTGTAGCTTGTAGCTGCCCGAAGGGCGCTTGTCGCTCACCGCGGCCGGGCAGTGATGCGCCAGTCGCGCCCCACCGCCCGGATGTCGAGGATCTCCAGGGGGCGCTGCTGGGCCATGTGCTCGAGCCCCGCCAGGGCGAACAGCGGCCGGGCCTCGCCGCCCAGCAGGGTCGGGGCCACGAAGAGCTGCATCTCGTCGACCAGGCCGGCGTCCAGCATGGCGCCGGCCAGGGTGGCACCGGTCTCCAGCAGCACCTCGTTGGCGTCCTCGCGCTCGGCCAGGTGCGCGAGCAGGGCCGCCAGGTCGACCCGGCCGTCCGCCCCGGCAGGCAGCGCCAGCACCTCGGCCCCGGCGCCCTCGAGACGGGCCCGGTGCTCGCCGTCCTGCCCCTCGACGGTGGCCACCAGGGTACGCCCCGGCTCGCGCAGGCAGGCCGCCGCTTCCGGCAGGCGCAACCGCGAGTCCACCACCACGCGCAGGGGCTGGCGGGCGGCGATGGCCTCGCCGTCGGGCAACTCGAGCTGGTCGGCGCGTACCGTCAGCCGGGAGTTGTCGAAGATCACCGACTCCACACCGGTGATCACGGCGCTGGAGCGCGCGCGCAGGCGCTGTACCTCGCGCCGCGCCCTGGGGCCGGTGATCCACTGGGACTCGCCGGAGCGCATGGCCGTACGCCCGTCCAGGCTCATGGCCATCTTCAGCCGCACGAAGGGGCGGCCCCGGGCCATGCGCGAGACGAAGCCGGGATTGAGGGCCCGAGCCTCGACCTCGAGCAGGCCGACCTCGACCTCGATGCCGGCCTCGCGCAGCCGGGCGATGCCGCGACCGGCCACCAGGGGGTTGGGATCGGTCATCGCCACCACCACCCGGGCCACGCCGGCATCGACGAGGGCCAGGGCGCAAGGACCGGTGCGCCCCTGGTGGGAACAGGGTTCCAGGGTCACGTAGGCGGTGGCGCCGCGGGCGGCCTCGCCGGCCTGGCGAAGGGCATGGATCTCGGCATGGGGCTCGCCGGCCCGCTCGTGCCAGCCTTCTCCCACCGCTCGCCCGTCCTTGACCAGGACGCAGCCCACCCGGGGGTTGGGATCGGTGGTGTACAGGCCCCGGCGCGCCAGCACCAGGGCCCGGGCCATCCAGGCCTCGGGGGAATCGGACAGGTCGGTCATGGTCACTCGGACTCGTCGGGGCGGAAGCTGGGCTCCTGGGCCAGGCGATCGATCTCGGCCCGGAACTCGTCGATATCCTGGAAGCGGCGGTAGACCGAGGCGAAGCGGATATAGGCCACCTGGTCGAGGCGCTTGAGGGCGTGCATGACCTCCTCGCCGATATCGCGAGCATGCACCTCGCGCTCGCCCCGGGCCCGCAGGGTCTGGCGAATCCGCTCCACCGCGGCCTCGATGGATTCGGCACTGACCGGTCGCTTCTCCAGGGCCCGCAGCATGCCCGCGCGCAGCTTGGCCTCGTCGAACAGCTCCCGGGAGCCGTCGGACTTGATGACCCGGGGCATCACCAGCTCGGCGGTCTCGTAGGTCGTGAAGCGCTCGCCGCAGGCCGCACACTGGCGCCGCCGACGCACCTGATCGCCGTCGGCGACCAGGCGGGAGTCGGTGACGCGGGTGTCATGGGCGCCGCAGAAGGGGCAGTGCATAGCAGGTATCCGAGGTCGGGAAAGACGATGTGACCGCATTGTAACGGTTTTGCGGCCAGGGCGCCCAGCGAACCCCGGGCGCGCGACGCTGTCCTCAGGGGGCCGATGCATTCACGGAGGATCCCATGCCCGCCCTGTCACGCGCCCTGCTGCCCGCCACGCTGCTGCTGTCCCTCACCGCCGCCGCCGAGGAGACGCCGGCCCCGCTCGCGGCCCTCGAGGCCCAGGGACTGACCGTCCATGGGCGCTTCGCGGCCCCCGGCGGCCTGACCGGCTACGCCGCCAGCGCCCGGGGACGGCCGATGACGGTCTTCGTCACCGCCGACGGGGAGCATGCCGTGATCGGCAACCTGGTGGACACGGAGGGGAACAACCTCTCCGAGGCCCCCCTCGACCGGCTGGTCCGCGCCCCGCAGGAGGCCGAGACCTGGCAGGCCCTGCAGGACAGCGCCTGGATCGCCGACGGCGACGCGGACGCCACTCGCACCGTCTATGTGTTCACCGACCCCAACTGCCCCTACTGCCGCCGCTTCTGGCAGGCCGCCCGCCCCTGGGTGGAGGCCGGTCGCGTCCGGCTGCGCCACGTCATGGTGGGTATCCTCGAGCACGACAGCCCGCGCCTGGCCGTCTCGCTGCTGGCCGCCGCGGACCCGGCCGCGGCCCTGGCCGCCCACGAGCGAGGCGACGGGATCGAGCCGCTGGAGCCCCTGCCCCGCCGGTGGGAACTGGCCCTGCAGGAGAACCATGGCCTGATGGAACGGCTGGGCCTGGTGGCCACGCCGGGGCTGGTCTACCGGGTCGATGACCGACTGCAGACCGACCAGGGGATGCCCTCCGAGGAACGCCTCACCGAGATCCTCGGCCCGCGGCCCTGACCACCCTCGGTGCCGCCCACTTGCCTAGCCGCGCTGGGGCAGGGCCCGGGCGAGGAACCAGCCGACGATCATGGCGCCGAGCATGGCGGCCAGTGGAGCGGTGATGCCGGCCACGGAGGCGAAGGCCGGGCCGGGACAGTAGCCGGACAGCCCCCAGCCGATGCCGAACAGCGCCGCGCCGCCGATCAGGCGGCCGTCCAGGTCGCGCCGGGTGGGCAGCTGGAAGGCCCCGGCGAACAGCGGGTTGGGCCGACGCAGGGCCAGCCGGTAGCCGAAGAAGTTGGTCACCACGGCGCCGCCGAGCACGAACATCAGGGTGGGGTCCCAGGCCCCCAGGATATCCAGGAACCCCAGTACCCGGGCGGGATCGGTCATGCCGGACACGGCCAGGCCGAGGCCGAACAGCAATCCGGCGATGTAGGCCATCAGGACGCTCATGCCCCACCTCCGATCAGATGCCGGACCACGAAGACGGTCACGATCGCCGCCACCAGGAAGGTCAGGGTCGCGACCATCGAACGCGGCGACAGCCGCGCCAGGCCGCAGACCCCGTGGCCGCTGGTGCAGCCGCTGCCGATGCCGGTGCCGACGCCCACCAGCAGTCCGGCGACGAGCATCAGGGCGACGCCGCCGGCGGGTTCGCCGATCACCGCCTCGGGGCGGCCCAGGACGTTGCCCAGCCCGCCGCCGTCGAGCGCCAGCGCCAGGGGGCCCGAGACGAGCCCCAGCAGGAAGGCCAGGCGCCAGGCGCTGTCGCCTTTCGGGCGGACGGTGACCAGGGTGCCGATGATCCCGCTGACGCCGGCGATGCGGCCCAGGGTGATCATCAGCCAGGTGGCCGAGAGCCCGATCAGGATGCCCCCGATCAGGCCGTGCAGGCTTGCCGTGATATCCAAGTCGTCGTTCCTCCTTGTCGGTGTCAGTGACGGGGCTTGCAGGTGCTGATGCCCAGCAGCGAGTAGAGGGGGCAGGTATTGAGCAGCCCCGTGGCCAGCGGGATCACCCCGATCCAGCCCCAGGCGCCGATGGTGCCGGTCAGGGCCAGCACGATGAGCAGGGCCCCGATCAGGATGCGCGCGATCTTGTCGATGCCGCCGACGTTCGTCTTCATGGTGAGACTCCTTGCTTGAGGGAAGCGCCGGACGGCTCGTCCGGCGCGGGGACGACCCCGGCGTCATCCCCGTGCAGGGCCCGCCAGGCGTCATAGGTGCTGAGGAAGATCCGGCCGGTCAGCTCCCGGTAGAAGTCGGTGTGCTCCAGGCGATCCATCACCGGCCCCTTGACCTCGGCCAGATGGAGGCTGACGCCGGCGTCCTTCAGCCGGTTGTTGATGGCCTCCAGGCTCTCCAGCGCCGAGGCGTCGATGACGTTGACCGCCTGACAGGCCAGCACGATATGGGCCAGGCCCGGCTGGCGGGCCGCCAGGGCCATGACGGTGTCCTCCAGGTAGCGGGCGTTGGCGAAATAGAGGCTCTCGTCGACGCGCAGGATGACCAGGCGCTCGTCGGTCTCCACCTCGTGGCGGCGCACGTTGCGGAAGTGCTCGCTGCCGGGCACCCGGCCCACCACGGCGCTGTGGGGGCGGCTGGTGCGATACAGGTGCAGGCCCAGGGACAGCGACACCCCCGCCAGGATGCCGCTCTCCACGCCATGGACCAGGGTCAGCGCCAGGGTCGCCAGCATGGCCACGCCGTCGGCCCGGGAATAGGCCCAGGTACGCTTGATGGCGCCCAGGTCGATCAGGGTGACCACGGCGACGATGATGGTGGCCGCCAGCGTCGCCTTGGGCAGGAAGGCCAGCGGGGTGGTCAGGGTGAGGGTCGCCAGCGCGATGCCGACCGCCGTGAAAGCGCCGGCGAGCGGCGTGGCGGCCCCGGCCTCGAAGTTGACCACCGAGCGGGAGAAGCCGCCGGACACCGGCGAGCCGCCGCTTCCGCCGGCACCGAGATTGGCCAGGCCCAGGGCGATCAGCTCCCGGTTGGGGTCGATGCGCTGGCGTCGCTTGGCGGCCAGGGTCTGGGCCACCGAGACGGACTCCACGAAGCCCACCAGGCTGATCAGCACCGCCGAGGGCGCGAGGCTCGACCACAGCCCCGGCTCGAGGCTCGGCAGGGCCAGGCTGGGCAGGCCGCTCGGCACCTCGCCGACCAGGGCCACGCCGCGTTCGCCGAGCCTCAGGGCCCAGGCCAGCAGGGTGGTGACGATCACCGCCGAGACCGGCGCGGCCTTGGCCACCAGGTCCGACGCCCTGGCGGACAGCCCCAGGCGGTGCAGCCCGCCCTTGAGATGCCGCCGGCACAGCAACAGGTACCCCCAGACCCCGCCACCGATGGCCAGGGTGATGACGTTCACTTCCCCGAGCGAGGCGATCAACGCCGAGAGCATTTCCACCAGGTTATGGCCGGAGGCCTCCACGCCGAGGATATGACGCAGCTGGCTGGCGGCGATCAGGATGCCCGAGGCGGTGACGAATCCCGAGATCACCGGGTGGCTCAGGAAATTGGCGAGGAACCCGAGACGCAGCAGGCCCATGGCCACCAGCACCAGCCCGGACAACGCCGCCAGCACCAGGGCCGCCCCCACGTACTCGGCGCTGCCGGGGGCGGCGATGCCGGAGAGCGCCGAGGCGGTCATCAGCGAGGCCACCGCTACCGGCCCCACCGCCAGGGTGGCGCTGGTGCCGAAGACCGCGTAGAGCACCAGCGGCAGCATGCTGGCATAGAGCCCCACCTCCGGAGGGAGACCGGCCAGCAGGGCGTAGGCCAGGGCCTGGGGCACCAGCATCAGGGTGACGATGACCGCCGCCAGCAGGTCGCGAGCCAGGATGTCGCGCCGGTAGCCGTGCAGCCAACCGATCAGGGGAAGCCAGCGTGAAGGGATCATCAGCCTCTCGCGGTCTGAGTGTCGTCTCGATCGGCATGGCGGCGGGCCGGCCTGGCCAGCCACTCATGCCCCTTGAGCATGCCGTTCCAGTACAGCCAGGGCAGTTGCTTGGCCTTGAGCCACCAGGCCCGCCGGGTCGCCCGGGTGCCGTCGTTGACCCAGCGCGGGAAGGTGGGCTGCAACTGGCCGCCGTAGCCGAACTCGGCCAGCACGATACGCCCCCGCTCCACGGTCAGCGGGCAGGAGCCATAGCCCAGGTAGGCCGCCAACAGGGGCTTGTCGTCCAGGGAGGCCAGCAGGTTTTCGGCCACCACCGGGGCCTGCTTGCGCACCGCCGCGGCGGTCTTGGCATTCGCGGTGCCGCTGGCGTCACCCAGGCCGAACACCGCCGGATGGCGAGCGTGCTGGAGCGTCTCCGGATCCAGATCCAGCCACCCGCCCTCGTTGCCCAGCTGCGACGCCGCGATAAAGGCTGGCGCCTTCTGCGGCGGCACCACATGGAGCATATCGAAGCCTCTCTCCACTTCGCGCTCGCCCTCGGCATCCTTCACGGCGAAACGCGCCCGGCGTGACGGGCCATCCACCTCTACCAGGCGATGGCCGAAGGCCGTCTCGATGCCATAGCGATCGATGTAGTGCTCCAGCGCGGGCACGTAGTCGGCGACGCCGAACAGCACCTCACCGGCGTTGCAGAAACTCACCTCGATGTCCCCCAGGCGGCCCTGGCGACGCCAGTGATCACAGGACAGGTACATGGCCTTCTGCGGCGCGCCGGCGCACTTGATCGGCATGGGCGGCTGGGTGAACAGCGCCCTGCCCTTCTCCAGCGACTGCACCAGCGACCAGGTATAGGGCGCCAGATCGAAGCGGTAGTTGGAGGTCACGCCGTGCTGGCCGAGCGTCGCTTCCAGTCCCTCGATGGCGCCCCAGTCGATCACCAGCCCCGGGGCCACCACCAGGCGGGTATAGCCGAGCCGGCGGCCATCCCCCAGCACCACTTCCCGGGCACCCGGGTCCACCCGCTCGGCATGGGCCGCGTACCAGGTCGCCTTGTCCGGGATGACGTCGGCCATGGGCCGCCGGGTGATGGCGGCAGAGAAGACGCCGCCGCCCACCAGGGTCCATCCGGGCTGGTAGCTGTGCATCTCGGCGGGCTCGACGATGGCGATGTCCAGATCGCCGCGGCGCCTCAGCAGGCTCGCGGTCACGGCGATGCCCGCCGCGCCGCCGCCGATCACGACGACGTCGTGGCGGCGGGACGAGGTCTGGGAGGTCGGATGTGGCATGGCGTGGCTCCGGGGTCGAGTTGTCGTTGTCGTGGCGGGCGCCGTCAGGCGTCCAGCATCTCGCGGATCGGCTGGGGATCGTGGCCGGCCGCGTGGGCGGCTTCCAGCAGCGCCGGGATATCGCAGCCCGGCTCGCGGGCCCGGGACCGGGCCCAGAGATGCACGGCTCGTCTCCCGGTGCGGCAGAACGCCAGGATCGGCGTCGGCAGCTCGTCCAGGGCGCGGCCGAAGGCCTCGATGTCCGCCTCGCCGTACTCGCCGGGCGTCACCGGGATGCAGCACCAGGCCAGGCCCAGGGCCTCGGCTCGCTCGCGAAGCGCACGGTCGTCGGGATGATCCTCCGCCTCGCCGGGACGGCGGTTGCAGATCACCGACTGGAAGCCCCGGCGCGCCACCTCGTCGAGATCGGCGACGCTGATCGCGTCGGCGATGGCCACCCCCGGCTCGAGTTGCTGAATCTTCATGGACGTCTCTCCTTCGGGATCAGAAGCGGTTGATCGGTACCTTGAGGTACACCTGGCCGTTGTCCTCGGCGGGAGGCATCTCGCCGGCGCGCATGTTGACCTGCACCGAGGGCAGGATCAGACGCGGCATGCCGAGGGTGGCATCGCGCTCGGTGCGCATCCTGACGAAGTCGTCCTCGCCGATGCCCTCGTGGACATGGATGTTGTGGGCACGCTGCTCGGCCACGGTGGTCTCGTGCTGGTATTCCTCGCGATCCGGGGCCTTGTAGTCGTGGCACAGGAAGAGCCGGGTCTCGCCGGGCAGCGCCAGCACCTTCTGGATGGAACGGTAGAGGGTGCGGGCGTCGCCGCCGGGGAAGTCGCAGCGCGCCGTGCCGTAGTCGGGCATGAAGAGGGTGTCGCCGACGAAGGCGGCGTCGCCGATCACATAGGTCAGGCAGGCCGGGGTGTGGCCCGGGGTGTGCAGCACCCGCCCTTCCAGGCCGCCGATCGCGAAGGTGTCGCCCTCCTCGAAGAGGCGATCGAACTGGCTGCCATCCCGGGCGAACTCGGTGCCGGCGTTGAAGGCCTTGCCGAAGATCTCCTGGACCTCGGTGATGCGCCCACCGATGCCGGTCCTGCCGCCGAGCTTCTCTTGCAGGTAGGGAGCCGCCGAGAGGTGGTCGGCATGAACATGGGTCTCGAGGATCCACTCGACGGTCAGGCCCTCGCCCTCGACATGGGCGATGATCTCGTCGGCGGAGCGCACGTCGGTGCGCCCGGCGGCGTAGTCGAAATCGAGTACCGAGTCGAGGATGGCGCAGGCATTCGAGTCCGGATCGCGGACCACGTAGCTGAAGGTATTGGTGGGCTCGTCGAAGAAGGCCTTGACGATGGGCTGCTGGGACATGGTGTGCCTCCGTTGGCCGCGAAGGATGGGGGACGGCGATCTCGGCGCGTCCCGGGTCTGCGGGTATGACCGCATGATAAACAAATAATTTAATCTAAAGTTAGACTTTTTTGGAATATGGGAGCCGGGAAAGATCGCCGGGCGCTATGATCCATGACTCGGGGACATGCAACGCCCCGGCGTTGAGCCATGGGGCGCCCGGCCACCCGGCATCGGTCCGGCCCCAGTCTTGACATTAGCGGGTGCTAGCCGGCGTTCCTTGACCTGCCGCAAGTTCGAGTCAGCGCCTTGCCGGGTCAGGGGAAGGGAGACATGGCGCCCCTGACGACGCGTCGGGGGCTGGGGTGCGAGGGAGGGAAGCGTCGTCGGAGACGAGGGGCGGTCAGAGCTCGATGCGCTGTCGGTAGGCAGGAATCTCGGCATCGATGCCGCTCCCGGCCAGCGCCGCCTGCAACGCCTGCTGGGCTCCGGGCTCGCCGTGCACCAGATAGAAGCGGGGATGGTCGCGGAAGGCGCCGGCCCAGCCGATCAGCTGGCGTTGACCGGCATGGGCGGAGAAGCCGCCCAGGGTGTGGACCCGGGCCTTGACGGCCAGCTCCTCGCCCAGCACCCGGACTCGCTCGGCGCCGTCGACGATCTGGCGGCCCAGGGTACCCTCCGCCTGGAAGCCCACGATCACCAGGCGGGTGCTGGGCCGCTCCAGGTTGTAGCGGAAGTGATGGACGATGCGCCCGCCGTTGCACATGCCGGCGCCGGCGATGACGATGGCCCCGCCGTGGATGCGGTTGATGGCCATGGACTCCTCCACGGTGCGCGTCAGGCGCAGGATCGGCAGGTACCGGCCGGGGTCGCCATGGGCGGCCACGTTGAGGACCTTGAGGTCATCGGGATCGAGTGCCTTGCGCTTGCGGGCATAGAGCTCGGTGACGCGGATCGCCATGGGGCTGTCGAGGAAGACCATCTGCTGGCGCAGCCGGCCTTCATGGTAGAGCACGCTCAGGTGGTAGAGGATCTCCTGGGTCCGGCCCACGGCGAAGGCCGGGATCAGCACGTTGCCCCCGTCCGCGTGTGCCTCCTCCAGCACCCGGGCGAACTCCTCGAGGGTCTCCTCCAGGGGGCGGTGATCCCGGTCGCCGTAGGTGCTCTCCATCAGCACCAGGTCGGCGTCATAGACCTTCTCGGGGTCCTTCATCAGCACCGAGGCGGGATTGCCCAGGTCGCCCGAGAACACCAGCCGGCGCTGCTGGCCGCCGGAGGGAATGCCCAGCTCGACGATGGCCGAGCCCAGGATATGGCCGGCATCACGAAACACCAGGGTCACGCCACCGGGCAGGTGCACGGGCTGGCCGTAGCCATGGGGCTCGCAGAGCGAGAGGGTCCGGGCCACGTCGTCCTCGTCGTAGAGCGGCTCGATGGCCGGCTTGCCGTTCCGTGCCCGCCAGCGATTCTCCCATTCGACGTCCTTGGCCATCACGAAGGCGGCGTCGACCAGCATGATCTCGAGGAGCTCGGCGGTGTCGGCCGTGCAATGGATCGGGCCTCGATATCCCTCCCGGACCAGCTTGGGCAGGAGCCCCGCATGATCCAGGTGGCCATGGGACAGCACCACCGCCTCGAGCTGCTCGACCAGGCGCCCGAAGGGCACGGCATTGGCCCCCTCGGCCTCGCGCCCGCCCTGGTGCATGCCGCACTCCAGCAACAGCTTGTGGGGCCGGGGATCGCCATCCACCTCGAGCAGATAGCGGGAGCCGGTGACTTCGCCCACCGCGCCCAGGAAGGTCAACGTCGACATGGCACCTCTCCTCGTCATCGGTTCGGTCCTTCCCGCTCAGCATAACGAAGCCCGTCGTTGACCGCCCGGCGTTCAAGTCTCCCGCGCGGTCGCCGATGAAGGAACGGCGAGGGCACGCCCTCGTTCGTGCCGCCGCCCTGGCCCCGTCTCGCCGACTTGAAAGGAACGCCCTGCCCATGTCCGCATCGCCACGCCCGCTCCTTCGCTGCGTCCTCGCCGCCGGCCTGGCCGTCGGCCTGACCGGCTGCGCCACCCTCTCGGAAGCGCCGGTACCGCCCACCACCCTGGACGAGGTCCTGACCACGGCGACGGCCGAGATGGTCGCGTCACAACCCCGCCTGGCGGAATACGATCCGCTGATCGCCACCACCCTGGTCGATATCGACGATCTGGGACGCTCCTCGACCCTGGGGCGCCTGGCCACCGAGATCGCCGCCGCCGCCCTGACCGAGGCCGGCCTGAGGGTGCGGGAGGTGCGTCTGCGCGGCAGCCTCTACGTCGAGGAAGGCACCGGCGAGCTGATGCTGTCGCGGCTGGCGCCGCGAATCGGGGTCGACCAGGGGGCCCGTTCGCTGCTGGTGGGCACCTACGCCGTGGGCGAGGAGAGCCTCTACCTGACCCTGAGGGTGGTGCGGGTGGGGGACGCCAATGCGATGGCCGCGACCACGATCCGCCTGCCGCTGACCAACGACCTGCGCGCCATGCTGAACGGCTGGTCGCCCTAACGGGCCTGGATCACCACCTCGACCCGCCGATTCCGGGCGCGTCCCTCGGGGGTGTCGTTGGCGGCGAGGGGGCGGGTGTCGGCCAGCCCCACGGCGCGCAGCCGGCCGGGCTCGACGCCGGCCTCGATCAGCGCCTCGACGATGGCGATGGCCCGGGCACTGGACAGCGCCCAGTTGGAGGGGAAGCGCGGCGTGCGGATCGGCCGGTCGTCGGTATGGCCCTGGACGGCCACCTCCCCGACGTGGCGAGCCACCACCTCGCGGAGGCGCTCGGCCACCAGGGCGCGGCCCGCCTCGGTGAGCTCGGCCTGGCCCGAGGGGAACAGCAGGCGATCCTCGACCCGCAGCCGCATGCCCTCCGGCACCCGCGAGACCTCCACGCCCTCCAGGTTCGGCAGGTAGGGAGCGGAGGCCACTTCCTCGGCGACCTCCCGGGCGGCCAGGGTCAGGCGTTCGCCGGCGGCCTCGGGCGCCGCCTCCACGCCGGCCGGCAGCCGATCGGTGAGGATCACCATGTAGTCGGCGAGTGGCGCCGAGAGTTCGATGCCGGAGGGCAGCGCCAGTCGGGGCAGCGACATGGCCGGAACGTCACCGGCCGGCGCTTCCGGGTGACTCGCCAGCAGCGTCGGCGGCGCGGGAGCGCGACGCGTCGGCAGGCCGGCCACGCCCAGGGCCGCGGTGATCGCCGTCGGCGCCAGCCCCGTGGACCGAGCCGGGGGCGGCGCCTCGGCCCGGGCCTGACGCAGGGCCGGCGGGAGGGGCACGCCGAACCGCGCCGGGGTGACCCCGTCCCCGGGCTCGGCCCCCGCCTCGCCTCCCTCGGGGGGTGACAGGCGATCGGAGAGGGCGATGACCAGCACGAAGAGCGCCACCAGCAGGGTCATCACATCGATGTAGCTGACCATCCAGCCCTGAGCGCTCTCATCCTCCCGCCCCGGAGGCAACAGGGACTCGTGCCGGGAGGGCCCACGGTGTTCCAGCATGACTCGACTCGGTCCTTCCTGCGAAGGCGCCAAGCCTAGCCCAGCCGCCCGGCACGCAAAGGGCCGAACAGGGCCCGCTTCCGGGCGCTGAATGCACGACGCCCCGTCCCGGACAGGCCGGGACGTCGACGGGGTCGGGCGCGGATCAGCGGTAGACGGGGAAGCGGCCGCAGACGTCCTCGACCTTGCCCTTGACCTCGGCCTCGATGGCGGCGGTGTCGTCGCCCCTGGCCATGACGTCGAGGATGTCGCAGATCCAGCCGGCCAGGTCGCGGCACTCGGTCTCGCCGAAGCCGCGGGTGGTCACCGCCGGGGTGCCGATGCGCAGGCCGGAGGTCACGAAGGGGCTCTGGGGATCGCCCGGCACGGCGTTCTTGTTGACCGTGATGTGGGCGCGGCCCAGGGCGGCGTCCGCATCCTTGCCGGTCAGGCCCTGCTTGACCAGGGACAGCAGGAAGAGGTGATCCTCGGTGCCGCCGGAGACGATGTCGAAGCCACGCTCGATGAAGACGCCGGCCATGACCTGGGCGTTCTTGACTACCTGCTGCTGGTAGGTCTTGAACTCGGGATCCATGGCTTCCTTGAAGCAGATCGCCTTGGCGGCGATGACGTGCTCCAGGGGGCCGCCCTGGCTGCCCGGGAAGACCGCGGACTGCAGCTTCTTCTCGATGTCCGCGTCGCCCTCGCTGGAGAGGATCAGGCCGCCACGGGGACCGCGCAGGGTCTTGTGGGTGGTGGTGGTCACCACGTGGGCGTGGGGCAGCGGCGTCGGGTAGACCCCGGCGGCCACCAGGCCGGCGATGTGGGCCATGTCGACCAGCAGGTAGGCGCCCACCTCGTCGGCGATCTCGCGGAACCTGGCCCAGTCGATGATCTGGGAATAGGCCGAGAAGCCGGCAATGATCATCTTCGGCTGGTGCTCGCGGGCCAGGCGGGCCACTTCGTCGTAGTCGATGCGGCCGTTCTCGTCGATGCCGTACTGCACGGCATTGTAGTGCTTGCCGGAGAAGTTCGGGCGGGCACCGTGGGTCAGGTGACCGCCGGCATCGAGGCTCATGCCCAGCACGGTGTCGCCCGGCTTGACCAGGGCCTGGAAGACGGCGCCGTTGGCCTGGGAACCGGAGTGGGGCTGGACGTTGGCATAGGAGGCGCCGAACAGCTCCTTGGCATAGTCGATGGCGAGTTGCTCGACGACGTCGACGTACTCGCAGCCGCCGTAGTAACGCTTGCCGGGGTAGCCTTCCGCATACTTGTTGGTCAGCTGGCTGCCTTGGGCCTCCATGACCCGAGGACTGGCGTAGTTCTCGGAGGCGATCAGCTCGATGTGCGCCTCCTGACGCGCGCTTTCCTTCTGCATCGCGTCGAACAGGGCGTCATCGAAACCGGCAATCTGCATATCACGGCTGAACATCGGCGGGGAACCTCGCGTCACGGGAGAATCGAAGGCCCTCATGATACCCCAGCCCATGGCGGCTTTCACATGAAAGCCCGTCATCCTGCGCCCCATCATTTCTTATGCTCGCTTAAGAAATCCTGAAGGCAGGGATCCTGGCAGATGCGCTGGCGCTTATCTCCCCTACGACTGACGCTTGTCTCCCACAGGATCCCAAGGTCCCATGGCGACTGAGGATCAGCGGGTCTCGACGCGCATCGACAGCTTGCTCGGCAGGGCCAGCGGGTCGGCGGCGAGGCTGTCCACACCGCTCTCGGCGGGCAGGGTCAGGTGCACCATCAATTCACTGGCCTGGCCCTCCATCATGTCCACCAGGCCGTCGAGGACGGCGCCGAACTCCGGTCCCAGCATGGTGCCGAAGCCCTTGGCCTGGGTGCGCGCCTGCTCCAGGAACTGGGCCTCGCCGATCCCCCGGCTGGCCGCCATGACGGCGGGCATGCGGCCGAAGAGCCCGAGATCGGTCAGGGTGGTCTCGATCTCGCCGCCGAGCAGGGTGACGCCCTCGAGATCGTCCATCCGGGCGAGGTAGGTCGACGGCTCCACGCCGTCCGGCAGGCGCACCGGCAGCTCGACGTCGAGATCCCAGCGGAAGGCGTCGCCGGCGCTGATCCGGCTCTCTCCGGCCAGCAGGGCCTTGGCGCCGAGGGCCTCCCAGTTGCCGTCGAACACGGCATCCAGGGTGAGCCGGCCGCTGCCGCCGGTGAGCACGTTGCTGGCCATGCGCAGCTGGGTCCGCTCCGCGGGCGGGGCCATCTCGATCATCCTCGCCAGGTCCAGCTCGAGCGACTCCAGCCGGACGCCCCCCTCGCCGTCGGTCATGTCGCCGTCGACGCTCAGGCTCGCCAGCTCGGCCACGAGGCGGTCGGCCTCGATGCTGAGGTCGTTCATCTCCAGGCGATCCAGGGTGGCATCCTCTTCCTCGCCGTCCCGCTGGCGCAGGCCCTCGATCCGCAGGGCGGCCAGCGAGAAGCGGCCGGCGCCGATGTCGCCTCCCTCCGACTCGCCGGCGATGCCGCTCATCTCCAGGCGGCCGACGGCCCGGCGCGACAGGTCGACGGCCTGCAGGTGCTCGACGGTGACGCGTCCCCGGGAGGCGGCCCGGGCCGGCCGGGGCTTCTTGCCGTCGGCGGAGGCAACTCCGCCGCCCTCCCCTTCCATGGCCAGGCCATCGATGGTCAGCTCGGCGGCCACGAAGGCCTCCTCCAGGGAGCGCCCCTCCCCCCACAACAGCGGCCCCTCGGGTTCGGCGACCCGCATCCGCTCGGCGGTGATCCGTCCCACGTCCTCCCCCCGGGCCTCGACGTTCAAGCCCTCCAGGATCACGGCATCGGGGGCATCGTAGTCGCCCTCGACGACGTAGCGGGCCACGCTGACCCGCTCGCCGCCCGGCTCGACGAAACTCAGGTCCTCGGCGGTGGTCCGGCCACCGAGCAGGCTGTCGGACACCTCGCCGAGGGTGAACTCGCCCGGCGTCCCGGCGAAGCGGGCGCGCAGGTCGGCCTCGAGGCGTTCGGCGTCGGCCAGGGCCGGGCCGGTGGACAAGGCCAGCATGGCCGCGAGCGCGGCGATCCGGGTCGTGGTCGTGAGCATGCGTCACCTCCCTGATGATCGAGCCCGCGGGACGTCAGCGCGGCGCGTCGAGACGCGCCTCCAGCAGGCGATTGACGTGATCCAGCACCGCCAGGCGAGCGCGGCGCTTGTCGTTGGCGTCGATCAGGGCCCAGCCCCCATCGACGCCATGAGTATGGGCGAACATCGCGTCGATGGCCTCTCGGTAGTCCTCCCAGCGCTCGCGGTTGCGCCAGTCCTCCTCGGTGAGCTTGTGACGCTTGTGGGGCGTCTCGGCCCGAGCCCGGAAGCGCCTCAGCTGCTCGTCCTTGTCGACGGCCAGGAAGAGCTTGCCCAGCACCGCCCCATGGGCCAGCAGCTGGCGCTCGAAGCGGCGGATCTCGCCGTAGGCCCGACGCCACGCCTCCGGCGAGGCCAACCCCTCGACCCGCTCGACCAGGACCCGGCCGTACCAGGAGCGGTCGAAGATGGCCACTCGCCCGTCCAGGGGCAGGCGTCGCCAGAACCGCCAGGCCCAGGGGTGAGCCCGCTCCTCGTCGCTGGGGGCGCCGATGCGGTGGACACGATAGAGGCGCGCATCCAGCGCCGAGGTCAGGCGATGGATGCAGCCTCCCTTGCCGGCGGCATCCTGCCCCTCGAAGACCAGCACCACGGGGATGCCACGGCGCTGGATCTCCCGGGCGTTGCCCGCCAGTCGAGCCTGGGCTCGGGCCAGACGCTCGAGGTAGTCGTCCTTGTCCATGGCCTTGTCCGTCGGCACGGGCAGATCCGCGAGCCGGGGCGGAGCCTCGGCCAGCGGGGTGACCGCCTCCTCCGGAGGGGTGACGCTGGGCAAGGGCCCGGCCATCGCCGTCACCAGACGACGCTCCACCGTCTTGGCCGGGGCATGGCGCGGCCCTCCCGCGAGACGCCGCCAGGGAGCGTGCTCGGCCTCGGTGGCCTCGCGCATCTCCCGGCCCAGGGTCTCCAGCACCCCATGCTGGAGGTGACGCTGCCAGTCATGGTCCTTGACCTGCCAGGCCCGGGACGGATCTCGCTGCAGGGCCTGGAGGTGGCGCCCCTGCTCCTCGGCATCGATGTCGAGCCACAGCTTGACCAGGGCGATGCCCTCGGCGGCGAGCTCGGCCTCGAAGGCACGGATCTCCGCCAGGTGGTCCCGGAAGGCGCCTGGCCCGATCCGCTGCTCCGCTCGGGCGAAGAGGGCATCGCCGTACCAGCCGTGCACGAAGACCCCGACCCGCCCCCGCGCCGGGAGGCGGCGCCAGTAGCGCCACCAGTAGGGACGGGCGCGTTCCTCGCTGCTCGGCGCCAGGGCATGCACCTCGGTGAGACGGTTCTCCATCCGATGGTTGAGCTCGTTGATCAGCGCCGTCTTGCCGGTGGCGGCATGGCCGGTGACCACCAGCACCACCGAGCGCGAGGCCTGGCGGGCCATCTCGAGCTGGGCGCTGAGCAGGCGATAGCGCAGCGATTCCTTCATACCTTCCTCCCTGATGGACGCCCGGGACTATGTCTCCCCCAATAGGCCGAGGCTCGCCGCCGGGGCCTGCCGCCGCAGTCCCCGGGACAGCAGATGGCCGATGCCGCCGACCAGCAGCGCCCCGCCCAGCGGCAGCCCCAGCCACAGCCAGGGGTGCCAGCGCGGCGTCAACTCCAGCCAGCCCCAGTAGAGCCCGGCCACGGCCAGTTCCGCCAGCCCCGCGGCGAGCAGGCCGCTGGCCAGCCCCAGCAGGGCATACTCGGCACCCTGCACCCGCGACAGCAGCCGGTTCCCGGCGCCGAAGACCCGCAGCAACCCGGCCTCGTGGGCACGGACCGGCAGGCTCGCGGTCAGCGCCGCGTGAAGCACGCTGACGCCGGCCAGCAGTACGAAGGCCAGCACCAGCTCCACCGCCCGGGTGACCTGGGCCAGGACCTCGCGGACCCGCTCGAGGATGGCCTCGACATCGAGCAGGGTCACGCCCGGGAAGTCGCGCACCAGGCCGCCCAGGGTCTCCCGGTCGCCGGGGGCGAGGTGGAAGGCGGTGATGAAGCTGTGGCCGAAGCGCTCGAGCACCCCGGGCGGGAAGATCACGTAGAAGTTGGGCCGGAAGCTGTCCCAGTCCAGGTCGCGCAGGCTGGCGATCTCGCCGGTGATGGCGTCGCTGCCGATGGTGAAGGTCAGGGTATCGCCGAGGCTCAGCCCGAGGCGATCGGCCAGGCCGCGCTCCAGCGAGATCGGCACCCGGGTTCCCCCCTGCCCCGCTTCGGCGGCGTCGACCCAGCCCCCGGCGCCCCGGCGCTCGTCGGGCTGGAACCATTCGCCGGCCACCAGGCGGTTGCCCTCGGGCAGGGTGGCCCGCCAGGTCAGGTTGAGCTCGCGACGCAGGGCGTTGTCGCCCCTGGCCTCCTCGGGCACCGCCTCGCGGGGCAGACGACCGTCGATGGCGGTGATCCGTCCGCGCACCATGGGATAGAGGGCGCTCGCCTCCTCGGTGGCGTCGGCCAGGGCGGCCTCGAAGGCGTCACGCTCGCCGGGCTGGATGTTGATGGCGAAGTGGTTGGGGGTGTCCTCGGGCAGCTGATCGCGCCAGGCATCGAGCAGGTCGCCGCGCACCAGGGCGATCATGGCCATGGCGAAGAAGGCCACCGAGAAGGCCAGCAGCTGGCCCAGGCTGTTGCCCCGGCGCCGCGCCAGCTGCCGGCCGCCCAGGCGCAGGGCCTGCCACGGCCCCGCCTCGTCGCCTCGCGGCAGCCGCGCGCAGAGCGCGAGCAAGCCGGCCAGCAGCGCCCCGCCCAGGCCCCAGAGCCCCGCCGCGGCCAGGGCCCCGCCGGCGAGCAAGGCCAGCGACAGCGCGAGATCCCCGGAGTAGAGCCACAGCAAGGCCCCGAAGACCAGGCCGGCCACGCCCACCACCGCCCAGGCGGAGGCCGGCAGCGGATCCAGCTCCCGGCGCAGCACCTTCAGGGCGCTGACCCGCCGCAGGCGCAGCAGGGTGGGGCCGGCGAAGCCGGCGAGCACGGCCAGGGCGGTGAGCACGCCGAGGGCGAGCGGCATGAGCCCGGGGGGCGGCAGCTCCACCGCCACCAGCGCGCCGAGCACCGCCAGCAGGACCGCCTGGCCGGCCAGTCCCAGCAAGGCGCCCAGCGCCGAGGCCGCCAGCGCCAGCCACAGCAGCTGCAGGGCGAACAGCCGTACCAGCTCGCCCTGGGAGGCGCCGAAGCAACGCAGCAGGGCGGCGGTGTCCAGGTGGCGCTCCACGTAACGACGGGTGGCCATGGCCACCGCGACCCCCGCCAGCAGCACGGCGGCCAGGCCCGCCAGGCTCAGGTAGCGATCGGCGCGTTCCAGGGCGCTGCCCAGCCGCGGCCGGTCCCGGCGCACGTCGCGGACTTCCACCCCCGCCGCGCGAAGCCGCTCGAGCCGGGGCGTGATCCGCTCCACGGCCTCGGCGGGACCGGCGGCCAGGATCTCGTACTCGATGCGCGAGCCGGGCTGCACCAGGCCGGTGGCCTCGAGATCGTCGACGTGCATCATCAAGCGCGGATTGAAGCTGCCGAAGCCCGCCGAGGGGTCGGCCTCACGCTCGATGATGCCGCTCACCACGAGCTCGGCCTGTCCTAGGCGCAGGGCGTCGCCGACCGCCAGGGCGAGCAGCAGGGCCAGGCGCGGGGCGACCCAGACCGCGCCCCGGGCGGGACCGCGGGGCAGTGACTCGGTGCCCGCGCCGCGATCGACCACGGACACCCCATAGTGGGGATAGGCGTCATCCACCGCCTTGACGCTCACCGGCTGGAAGGCCTCGCCATGGCTGACCATGGAGACCATGTCCACCTGGTCGGACAGCGTCAGGCCGGCGCCTTCCAGGGCCGTGCGCAGTTCGGCCTCGAAGGGCCGCGACTGCTCGAGGACGATGTCGCCGCCCAGCAGCTGGCCGGCCTGGCGGGTCAGGCCGCGCTCGAGGCGATCGAGGAAGAAGCCGATCATGGTGGCGGCGGCCACCGCCAGGGTCAGCGCCAGGAAGAGCGCGCGCACGTCCCCGGCCCTCAGGTCGCGCCCGAGCCCCCGCCAGGACAGCCGCAGCGCGTGCAGGTGACGGCCCCTCATGCCCCGAGTTCCTCGGCCTCGGCCACCCGCAGCCGTCCCTCGACGAGTTCCAGGCAACGATCGCAGCGGCGGGCCAGGGCCCGGTCGTGGGTGACCAGCACCAGGGTGGTGCCTGCCTCGCGGTTCAGGGCGAAGAGGGTGTCGATGATGCGTTCGCCGGTGGCCGGATCCAGGTTGCCGGTGGGCTCGTCGGCGAACACCAGCTCGGCGCCGGTCACGAAGGCCCGGGCCAGGGCCACCCGCTGCTGCTCGCCGCCGGACAGCTGCTTGGGCAGGTGATCCAGGCGCTCGCCGAGGCCCACGCGGCCCAGCCAGTCGCGGGCCCGGGCCTCGGCATCGGCCCCCGGGGCGAGCTCGAGGGGAAGCAGGACGTTCTCCAGGGCGGTCAGGGTCGGCAGCAGCTGGAAGTTCTGGAAGACGAAGCCCACGCGGCCGGCCCGCAGGGCGGCCCGCCCGTCCTCGTCCAGCTCCCCCAGCGACTCGCCGAACAGCCGCAGTTCCCCGGCGCTCGGGGCGTCCAGTCCGGCCAGCAGGCCGAGCAGGGTCGACTTGCCCGCGCCGCTCTGCCCGAGGATGGCCAGGGACTCCCCGGGGAACACCTCGAGGTCGAGATCACTCAGAATGGTCAGTGAGCGCTCGCCGCTTTCCACCCGCTTGGTCAGGTGAGCGGCGTGCAGAATCGGAGAACGGTTTCCTGGCAAGGAGTTGGACATGAGAAAGCGCATCCCTGTTGGTCGATCCCGAGGAACTCGAGGCCTCATCCCCGTGTTCCTGTGGGGCCTGCTGGCGATGCTGCTGGCGGCCGCCCCCCTGGCGGCGGCCGAGCGCCCCCTGGTGCTGGTGATGGGCGACAGCCTGAGCGCCGCCTATGGCATCGAACGCGAGGCCGGCTGGGTGCACCTGCTCGCCGAGCGGCTCGACGGCAAGGCCCGGGTGGTCAACGCCTGCATCAGCGGGGAGACCAGCAGCGGCGGTGCGGCGCGTCTCCCCGAGCTGCTCCGACAGCATGCCCCGGATATCGTTCTGTTGGAACTCGGCGGCAACGATGGACTGCGCGGCCTGCCGCCCGGCCAGCTGCGCGCCAACCTGGCGACGATGATCGAGGCCAGCCGGGCCGCCGGGGCCGAGGTGCTGCTGCTCGGCATCGACGTCCCGCCCAACTACGGCCCGGCCTACCGCGACGCCTTCACCGGGGTCTTCCAGCGGCTGGCGGATCGCTACTCTGTGCCGCTGGTGCCCTTCCTCCTGGAGGGGGTCGCCCTGGACCACGGGCTCATGCAGGCCGACGGCATCCACCCCACGGCGGCGGCCCAGCCCGCCATCCTGGCCAATGTCTGGCCGGCGCTGGCCCCCCTGCTGGAGGCCGACCTGGCCCAAACCGAAGCAGCGCACTAAAGCCGGCCGCTCCACTGCCGATAGTCCCCGGTAGAGCTGGGCAGCCTCGCGGCGCCACATGCCTGGCGCCGTTTGCGAGATGGACCACCTCTACCATGGCCCAGCCACCTCACTCTTCCTTGTGCTGCTCGCGCCGAGGCTTTCTCGGCGCCGGCCTGGCCTTTACGGCCACGCCCCTCCTGGGAGGATGGTCAAGCCGGGCAACGGGTAGCCTCAACCCTGCCCAGTTGCGCCTCACCATGCACTCGCGCTATGGCGGTCGCGGCCGTGCCATGCTGGAAGAGTGGTTCCGCCTGCTCGACCGCCTGACATCCCAACCATTACGGACCCAGCTTCGCGATACCAATGACTTCTTCAATCGCCGCATCCTCTGGCTGGAGGATATCGATATCTGGGGTCATGAGGATTACTGGGCCACACCACTGGAGACCATGGGCAGAGCCGAAGGCGACTGTGAGGATTATTCCATCGCCAAGTACATCACCCTGAACCGCCTTGGCGTACCGACGCGGACGTTGCGCCTGATCTATGTTCGAGCACGCATCGGCCGCAGCCAGATCACCCAGGCCCATATGGTGCTCGGCTACTACGAGACGCCCGCCAGCGAACCCTTGATCCTCGACAATCTAGTGCCCTCGATTACCCCTGCGTCTCAGCGAGTCGATCTGGACCCCATCTTCAGCTTCAACAGCGATGGCCTCTGGGCCGGCGGTTCGACACAGTCACGTGCCAACCCGGCTCAGCGCCTGTCCCGTTGGAGCAGCGTGCTGACCCGAATGCAGGAGCAGGGTTTCCTATGATGTCACCCCACCCCCTTACCAGACATGCCATCGAATCAACGCGGAAAACCGCCAGGGAGTGGCCCCCATGTCGCTGATCAAACACCTTTGGTTAACTGTTCTTTCCATCCTGCTCCTGACCTTGGGGGGGAGCCTGGCCGTGGGCCTGACGGTGCTGAGGGATTACACCGAGCAGGAAATCCGCGTCAAGAACAGCGATAACGTCAATGCCCTGGCACTCTCCATGAGCCAGTTGAGCCAGGATCCGGTGAGCCTCGAGCTGTTGATGGCCGCCCAGTTCGATACCGGGCACTATCAGCTGATCGAGCTCCGCAATCCCGAGGGGGAATTGATCGCCCGTCGCAAGGCGGATGGCACTATCGACGGCGTGCCGAGCTGGTTCATCGAACTGGTACGCTTCGAAGTGCCACCGAGTCGGGCGGTGATCCAGAGCGGCTGGCAACAGTACGGGAGCCTGACACTGCAGAGCCATCATAGCTTCGCCTATCACTCCCTCTGGCATGGCGCCATTCGGCTGATTGCCTGGTTCGGACTGGCCGCCGTCATCGGCCTGGTGCTCGCCGGCTGGATCGTCCACACCATCCGCCGCCCCCTCGCGGCGGTCACCTCCCAGGCCAGCGACATCGGAGCCCGTCGCTTCACTAGCCGCCCCGAGCCCCGAACCCGAGAGTTGCGCCAGGTGGTGCAGGCCATGAATCAGCTCTCCGCGTCGGTGCGCCAGATGCTGAGCGATGAGAGCAACAAGCTCGACAGGCTACGCCGTCGCGTGCAGCAGGATGAAGTGACCGGCGCCCTGAACCGTGACGCCTTCCTCACCCAACTGACGACTCATCTGGAAAGCGACGATGAGCGAGCCAGCGGCTGTCTCGTGTTGGTGCGCCTGGCACGTCTGACGGAGATCAATCAGGCCCTCGGACGCACCGGTACCGACTCGCTACTGAGGGCATTGTGCGAGAGCCTACGCAGGCTGGGCGACACTCACGGCGGAGGCATCGTGGGACGCCTTAACGGCAGCGACTTCGCCTTGTTGATCCCCGGCGGCGAAGCCCCCGAGGCTCTGACATCGGCCCTGCTGGGAGAGCTGAAGGCCCTACGGCACGGCGACGCCTCGGCAGGACCGGGACTGCCATCGGCACTCTGCCACTATGCTCCCGGCGACCCGGTCGGCGAACTGCTGGCGGGCCTGGACGGTGCCCTGGCCGCCGCCGAGACTCAGGGCGATCTGGGCCTGCAGTGGGTCGAGGCCCAGCGACGCGACCTGCTGTATACCACCCACGCCGAGTGGCGTCACGCCCTGCTTCAAGCTCTCTCCCGGGGGGCGCGACTCGCCAGCTTCCCGGTGCTCGATCACAACGGAGCGCTCATCCATCATGAGTCTCCCTCACGGCTCTATCTCGAAGGCGAGTGGCGAGCGGCTGGCACCTTCATGCCCTGGATGTCTCGCCTGGAACTGACCAGCCAGCTGGATCTGGCGGTGACCAGAACCGCCATCGCCACCATTGCGACGGAGCGACGGCCGATGGCTGTCAACCTGTCTCCGGCCTCGATTCACGATGCGCATTTCCTGCTCGAACTCAGCGCGCTGCTCAGGGCGCACCCCGATGAGGCCGGCCGACTGTGGCTGGAGCTGCCCGAATCGTTGGCCCTTCGCGACCTGGAGAGCTTCCGCAGCCTGTGTCGAGAGCTGCAGCCGCTGGGCTGCCGCATCGGCCTGGAGCATGTCGGCAGTGAATTCACCCGCCTCGGCGACCTGCAGGACAGCGGCCTCGCCTACCTGAAGATCGACCGCAGCTTGATACGGGGCATCGATACCAACCCCCAGCAGCAGGCCATCGTGCGGGGCATGGCAACGCTCTGTCACTCCCTGGGCATCCTGGCCATCGCCGAAGGTGTGGGCAACGATCTCGAATGGGAAACGGTGATCGACATCGGCCTGGATGGCGTCACCGGCCCCGGCGTCCGCCAGCCAGACCTGCAGATGGCCTGATCATGATCCGGCATGGGGGACGGCGTTAGATGACGTCATCCCCTTCCGCCATCAGACCCACATGGTTGATGCGACTCCTCAGGCTCTGCCGCGCTATCAGCTTGTCCCTTGCCGCATCCGGCAGGTCGGTAAAGCGGATCACCCCCTTGTCCATCAGTAGATGGATCACGTCTTCCAGCACGCGAACGAAGTCGAGATCCGAGCGAGTCATCTCATCATGTTGGCCCGCCCTGTCAAGAAAGTCTCTCAGCCCCTGATCACGACTCTCCACGAATTCCGTACAGTCCTCATCCTCGATCTTGCTGACCTTGATGATGCTACCGCTATCATCGCGCTTCACATACATGGCGTTCATTCCATTCAAAAAAACCGCCCGGCACAACCGGGCGGTGATCTTAGGCAAGGGGTGAAGACGCGTATTCTACTGATCGATATTCAGTTGACCACTGGCCACCATCTTGGCGATCAGGTCTTCACCATCTCCCGGCGATGCGCCGAAATCACTGAAGGACTGGCCCTCCAGACGCGTCACCTGGTCGGCATTTTGCTTGTCGCCACCCAGCTCGCCCTGTGAGTTCAGGTACAGTACGGTATCGCCGTCTTCCTGTTCGGCGACGATATAGCTGCTGAGATCGACCGCCGATTCTTCTCCCTGGAGCAGGTCGGCCACATCCAGCACATCATCGCCTTCGGCGAAGTCCTTGACCACATCGGTGGCAGGAGCGCCAATGGTTCCCTCATCTCCAAGCTGCCACTGGAACACATCGTCACCCTCTTCGCCGATCAGGAGATCGTCTCCGGCACCGCCGATCAGGACGTCCCCCTCCTCTCCGCCTTGGAGGGTATTGGCACCGCCGTCTCCATGGACGAACGCCTCACCGGACTCGGCAAGATAGCCGATGGGCTTGACGGCGAACTCCGAGTCGCCGCTGGAGTTTCCATCGAAGGCGATATAGCTGAAGGAGTCGTCGCTGGTGATCTCCACTCGACCATTCGAGGCCTCGACCGGGGACGGATCTCCGATGCGATTGCCGTCGCTATCGAAAAGCGAGTAGGTCGCTCCATTCAATTCGCCCTTGATCGAGAAGGTCATGGCTTCCAAGGGCTGTGTGACCTGGATCAACAGCGCCTCGTGGCCATCGATCATCCCGGGGTCATCCTGATGGCCATTGGAGCGATGATCGACGCCGAAATACCCCTCCGAATCCTTCGGCGCCCCCTTGGTGGAGCCACTCCCTTCCATGGCATCACCCTTCAGACGACCGCCGTGACCATTGTTGGCGTAGGTGCCGGTATTGCCATTGCCCCCGCCATTGCCGCTGGTGTGGGCCGCGACCCCAGCGATAATGCCGTCGACACTCGGCGGCTCGAAGGTCTCGGCAGTCGCCACCAGCAAGTCGTCGCTATCACCGCTACCGAGATTGCCGGCGGCATCGGCATAGCTGTCGTCGTCGATGGTGGCGGTGGCATCTTCTCCGGGCTCCCCGGTCGCGACCACGGTACCGGTCCAGAGTGTCGAGTCGGCGCCATCCTGACTCAGCTCACCCTCCAGCTCCAGTCCATCAAGCTGCAGCAACTCGGCTACCTGCTCAGCCGTCAGCGGCTCACCCCCGTCCGCTCCGTGAGCGATCTCGCTGAAGGCAATGGTAATCGCGGTCGACGCTCCCTCGATCAGCGGCTCACCCTGGTTACCCAGGGTGACATCGACGGTAGGCGCACTGACATCGACGTCGTAGTCGCGCTCGGCCTCGGCTCCGTAGGCGTTGCCGGCGTCGTCCTCGCCGCTGACGCTGGCCTCGACCCGGTCGTGGTCGGCCAGCACGCCGCCCGGCACCTCGATGGCGTAGTTGCCGTCGGCGTCCACCGTGCCGGTGTAGTCGTTGCCGCCCACGGTGAGGGTCACGGTGTCGCCCTCGCCGGCGTCGCCGCCGACGCTGCCGGTCACGGTGATGGTCTGGGTGGCTTCGTCGCCGTTGATCACGTCGTCGCCGGTGAGGGGATCGATGCCGATGCTGGCGTCGGCCTCGGTGTCGACGGCGTAGTCGCGCTCGGCCTCGGCCCCGTAGGCGTTGCCGGCGTCGTCCTCGCCGCTGACGCTGGCCTCGACCCGGTCGTGGTCGGCCAGCACGCCGCCCGGCACCTCGATGGCGTAGTTGCCGTCGGCGTCCACCGTGCCGGTGTAGTCGTTGCCGCCCACGGTGAGGGTGACGGTGTCGCCCTCGCCGGCGTCGCCGCCGACGCTGCCGGTCACGCTGATCGGCTGGCCGGCTTCGTCGCCGTTGATCACGTCGTCGCCGGTGAGGGGATCGATGCCGATGCTGGCGTCGGCCTCGGTGTCGACGGCGTAGTCGCGCTCGGCCTCGGCCCCGTAGGCGTTGCCGGCGTCGTCCTCGCCGCTGACGCTGGCCTCGACCCGGTCGTGGTCGGCCAGCACGCCGCCCGGCACCTCGATGGCGTAGTTGCCGTCGGCGTCCACCGTGCCGGTGTAGTCGTTGCCGCCCACGGTGAGGGTGACGGTGTCGCCCTCGCCGGCGTCGCCGCCGACGCTGCCGGTCACGCTGATCGGCTGGCCGGCTTCGTCGCCGTTGATCACGTCGTCGCCGGTGAGGGGATCGATGCCGATGCTGGCGTCGGCCTCGGTGTCGACGGCGTAGTCGCGCTCGGCCTCGGCCCCGTAGGCGTTGCCGGCGTCGTCCTCGCCGCTGACGCTGGCCTCGACCCGGTCGTGGTCGGCCAGCACGCCGCCCGGCACCTCGATGGCGTAGTTGCCGTCGGCGTCCACCGTGCCGGTGTAGTCGTTGCCGCCCACGGTGAGGGTCACGGTGTCGCCCTCGCCGGCGTCGCCGCCGACGCTGCCGGTCACGGTGATGGTCTGGGTGGCTTCGTCGCCGTTGATCACGTCGTCGCCGGTGAGGGGATCGATGCCGATGCTGGCGTCGGCCTCGGTGTCGACGGCGTAGTCGCGCTCGGCCTCGGCCCCGTAGGCGTTGCCGGCGTCGTCCTCGCCGCTGACGCTGGCCTCGACCCGGTCGTGGTCGGCCAGCACGCCGCCCGGCACCTCGATGGCGTAGTTGCCGTCGGCGTCCACCGTGCCGGTGTAGTCGTTGCCGCCCACGGTGAGGGTGACGGTGTCGCCCTCGCCGGCGTCGCCGCCGACGCTGCCGGTCACGCTGATCGGCTGGCCGGCTTCGTCGCCGTTGATCACGTCGTCGCCGGTGAGGGGATCGATGCCGATGCTGGCGTCGGCCTCGGTGTCGACGGCGTAGTCGCGCTCGGCCTCGGCCCCGTAGGCGTTGCCGGCGTCGTCCTCGCCGCTGACGCTGGCCTCGACCCGGTCGTGGTCGGCCAGCACGCCGCCCGGCACCTCGATGGCGTAGTTGCCGTCGGCGTCCACCGTGCCGGTGTAGTCGTTGCCGCCCACGGTGAGGGTCACGGTGTCGCCCTCGCCGGCGTCGCCGCCGACGCTGCCGGTCACGGTGATGGTCTGGGTGGCTTCGTCGCCGTTGATCACGTCGTCGCCGGTGAGGGGATCGATGCCGATGCTGGCGTCGGCCTCGGTGTCGAGCCCCTTGCTGTCCTGATCGCTAGCCCGATTGCCGGCCGCATCCATGATTGTGGCGACAACGCTGACCTCGGTATCAGCAGTGGTCACCGCCACCTCGATACTCAGGCCGTCATCGAGCATCGCCTGGGTGACGTCCCCATTGAACAGCTCATTGCCCTTGTCGTCTGTGACCACCAGGGAATCGCCCAACTCGGTGCCTTCCTCCAGGGTCACCAGGGTGGTCACGGTGCCGTCTTCGCCGATCTCTTCCCGATTGAAAACGCCGTCCTCGCCGGCCCCCTGCAGGGTCACGGTCACGCCTGGAGACTGAGTATCGGGCTCGGGCTCGGGCTCCGGTTCGGGTTCCGGTTCGGGCTCAGGTTCCGGCTCCGGTTCGGGTTCGGGTTCCGGTTCGGGCTCGGGTTCCGGCTCCGGTTCGGGTTCGGGTTCCGGCTCCGGTTCGGGCTCCGGCTCGGGCTCCGGCTCGGGTTCCGGCTCCGGCTCCGGCTCCGGCTCGGGTTCCGGCTCCGGTTCCGGTTCGGGCTCCGGCTCGGGCTCGGGGTCGAGCTGCGTCACCTCGAGAGCAACCGGCTCGGGTGTGGTGGGTGGGTCGGAATCCTCGCCCTCCTGGGCATTGCCCAAGGCCAGCCCGGCCTCCGGAGTCTCCTCGATGATACGCGCCAGGCGCACGAAATCATGTCCGCTTCCGGCGCCCGGACCACCACCGCCACCGGCGGCGGTAGCCTCCAAGCCTTCGAGCAGGTCACCTTCGCCCTCGTTCAGCGCGGTCAGCAGGGCCTCCAGATCGGCATCCTGGACGCTGCTGGCCTCCACATCCGGCGAGGTCTCGGCATCCACCTCGGGTGTCATGGCGACTTCCTGACCACCCTCGATAGCCACGGGCGCCAGGCCATCATGGAAGTCGAGGTGTACGATGCCGTTATCGGAGGTAACCAGCACCTCGCCCTCTCGCAGGAGGTCGCCGACGCTCAACTCCCTCAGGTTGCCATCGGCGTCTCGCGCCCAGGCCTGACCGGTAATCGATTGAATGGTTGGCATTGCCATAACGAATTTTCCTTTGCATAAGCCTTGACCGTGCCGAGCGGGCGGCCTTGGTCCTTGTATTACTGATAAAAGATGCTATGCAAGGCGAGGAAGGAAACCTATCGTACCGATGGCCTAGGCGGCCATCGCTGCGATAGGGCGGGACCGATCAGGCATCGACGGTCTCCGATCGGGAGAGGTGCAGCACCAGCTGCATGCGATCTCGCACCTCCAGCTTGCGGAAGATGGCGCTGAGGTGGCACTTGACGGTGCGATCGCTGATCGCCAGGTGCCGAGCCACCTCCTTGTTGCTCTGGCCTTCCGCCACGGCCAAGGCCACGGCGCGCTCGCGCTCGGTCAGGCGCTCAAGCCCTTGCTGACTGCCCCGGGGGGCGCCGCCCAAGGCACTGAAGCCGGCGCCGACGACGCGGGAGACCAGCTCCGGCCCTACCCAGAGCCCCTCATGGGTCACCACCGTGGCCACGCGGTGCAACACCTCGGGATTGGCCAGGGCATGCACATAGCCCCGGGCGCCAGCCTCCAGGGCCTCGAGCCCCTGAGCCTGATTGGGTCGGTAGGAGAGCACCACGACCGCCGCTCCCCGTTGACTCCACTGCCGTACCAGCATCGGCCACTCATCGACTCGCTCGGAAACCCAGACCAGGCCGCTGCTCCCCATCTGCGACCGGGCCTGTTCTACCGTGCCGCACTCGCCTTCCGGGAAGGCGGCCTGCCAGCGCGGGAGCGTCTCTTCCCCATGAACCACGATAAGCGTCTGTTCCATGCGATCACCTTTCGGATAGGGCGTTGCCAGCGCCACGCAAGATCGGCTTGAGGAGGTATTCCAGTACGCTGCGCTTGCCGGTGATCACATCCACCTGGGCGGTCATGCCGGGGATGATGGTCAGCTCGCGGCGCCGAAAGCCGGCCAGGCTTTCCTCGGTTGCCCGCACTCGAACCAGATAGAAGGTGTTGTCATCATCGTCGGCGATGGTGTCGGCGCTGATATGCTCGAGCTCCGCCTCGAGGCCGCCATAGATGGCATAGTCATAGGCCGTCAGCTTGATGGTGGCGGGCTGCCCGGGGCGCAGGAAGGCGATATCCCGTGGCGCGATTCGCGCTTCCACGAGCAGCAGCTCATCCTCGGGAACGATCTCCACCACATCCTGGCCGGGCTGGGCGACGCCCCCCAGGGTATTGATATGCATCCGCTGTACGACCCCGTCCACGGGAGAGCGAATCTCCGCCAGGCGTACCCGGTCCTGCAGGCCGGCGCTCGACTCGTCTAGCGCCGAAAGCTCGCCGACGGCCGATGCCAGCCGATCGCGCCACTCGCCGCGTTTCTCCAGCACCACCTCACGCAGCCGAGCCTCGGCCTCCTCCACCGCGGCCTCCAGCCGGGCCACCTGGGACCTCGCCTGGTTGCGCTCGCCGGAGGCCCGAGACACTTCTCGCTCGAGCCGCAATACCTCCACTTCGGAGACGGCGCCGGCCTCCAGCAACGGACGAGTCAGTTCCAGCTCGCGGTTGACCATCCGCAACTCACGGCTTGCCGTATCCACCCGCGATTGGGCCTCGTTGAGCTCCTCCCGGCGCTGCTCGAGCCGTTCCCGCGCGATATCCCGGGCCTCCTCCAGTTCGGCGCGACGACTCGCGTGGAGCTCCCGCTCCTGGGCGACGAGCTCCGGTGCCTCTTCCACCAGCGCCGCCCCCGGCCGGAATGGCTCACCGTTCACCAGGGCGCGCAGGCCGGCGATCCGGGCCTGCAGCGCCTGTGCCTGGGCACGATTCTCGCGAAAGTTCGCCACGAAGCGGGTAGGGTCGAGACGCATCAAGAGCTGCCCTTCCTCGACCCGCTCGCCCTCGCGCGCCAGGATCTCCTGCACCACGCCGCCATCATAGGACTGTACCTTCTGGAGCTGCGAGGAGGGGATGACCCTCCCCGCGCCCCGGGCCACCTCGTCGAGCTGGGCAAGGAAGGCCCACCCCGCCAGCAAGATCAGCGACAGGAAGACGACATAGAGCAGCCCCCGGGCACGCAGCGGCTCCTGCTGCAGGCGCGCCCAATCGGCGTCGCTTGCCCAGTCGCGATGAAGGTGGAGTGACGACACCCCTCGCGCGAAGAGACGATCGATCAAGGGACGCATCGGCTTGCCGCCCCGCAGGGAGAATTGCCCGATGGCCTCGAAGCTTCGTTGTTCCAGAGATGACGGCCGGGACTCGGTCATGCGCCGGCCCTCCCGATCTGACCACTCCGCAGCGCGGCCATCACCTGGTCCTTGGGGCCATCGGCAACGACCTGGCCGGCGTCGACCACCACGATGCGCTCCACCAGGGCAAGCAGCGAGGTACGGTGAGTGACGATCACCAGGGTCTTGGCCTGGGCATACTCGCCGAGACGCTTCTTGAAGGCTTCCTCGCTGGCATGATCCATGGCACTGGTCGGCTCATCCATCAGCAGCACCTGGGGGTCGCTGACCACGGCACGGGCGATGGCCACCGCCTGGCGCTGCCCGCCGGACAGCCGTTGCCCGTGTTCACCCACCGGCAGGTCGATGCCCTGGGGGTGGCTGTTGACCAGCGGCGCCAACCCGCTGATCTCGCATGCCTTGAGCAGGGCCTCGTCATCCACCCCCTGGCTGCCGCCACCGACGACGATGTTCTCGCGCAGGGAACCGAAGAAGAGGGCGACGTCCTGGGGGACGTAGCCGATGTGTCGACGCAGTTCGTGGGGGTCGAACTGGCGGATATCGACGCCATCCAGGGTCAGGGCGCCGGCGGTGGGCTGGTAGAGCCCCAGCAATAGCTTGTTGAGGGTCGACTTGCCGGAGCCGACTCTTCCCAGGAGGGCCACCTTTTCGCCGGGACGGATCGACAGCGACAGGTCACGGAGCGCCTCGCGCTCCTCATCCGGGTAGCGCAGGCTGACCCGCTTCGCCTCCAGGGCCCCCTCTACCACGGGGCGCGAGACGAAGGCCTTCTCCTCGGGACGCTCCACCGGCGTCTCCATCACCTCGTCCAGCGACGAAAGCGCCGTGGAGGACTGGTGATACTGCGCCAGCAGGGCCGCCGCCTGACTGACCGGCGCCATGGCCCGGGACGAGAGCAGGTAGGCGGCGATCAGCCCGCCCTGGGAGAGGTCGCCGGCGATGATCAGGTAGACGCCGATGATGATCACCGCGACCGCCACGGTGTGTTGGGCCCAGAGTGCCACGCTGGACACCGAGGTGCCGATCAGCCGGAGCTGGGCGGAAGTCCTGGACAGGTAGGCGGTCGCCTTCTCCCAGATGGCCTGCAACCGGCTCTCGGCACGCAGGGTCTTGACCGTTTCCAGGTTACCCAGCGACTCCACCAGGGAGGCATTGCGCTGGGCACTGACTCGCCAGGTGGTCTCGGAAAGGTCGTGCAGCTTGCTCTGGGCCGCCAGGGCATAGAGCAGCACGAAGCCGATTCCCGCCACGATGGGCACCACCAAGGGCACTCCGATCCAGGCCACGATCGTCACGAACAGCAGCACGAAGGGCAGGTCGACCAGGCCCACCACGGTGGCCGAACCGATGAACCCTCGCACCGACTCGAAGGATTGCAGGGTCGCGGCGAAGGAGCCGGTGGAGGCCGGCCGCCCCTCGAGACGCATGCCCAGCACGCGCTGCATCAGGCTCGCCGACAGCTTGACGTCGGCGCGGCTGGCGGCCAGGTCGACGAAGGCCGCCCGCAGCAGCTTGAGCAACAGATCGAGGCAGAGCACCAGGAAGATGCCCACGGAAAGCACCCAGAGGGTCTCCGTGGCTTGATTGGGCACGACCCGATCGTAGACGTTCATGACGAACAGCGGCATGGCCACGGCGAAGAGGTTGATCATCACCGACCCGAGGAGCACGTCCCGGTACAGGGGACGGTTCTCGGCGATCACGCGCCAGAACCAGTGCCCCTTGTCTTCACGCTTGACCTTGCTGCCCCGGCTATCGAAGCGAAACTTGGGACGCACATAGATCAGCTGCCCGCTGTACCGCGCTTCGATGTCCGTGAGGTCCAGTCGTACGCTGGCCCCGCCAAGCTCCGGGTAGATGACCTCGGCCTCGGCGGCCTCGTCATCCAGCCCCACCAGCACACAGGCGCGGCCGGGCTCCAGCAACAGGATCGCCGGCAGCAGGTCTCGATTGATCTGCCCCAGTGCCGCCCGGCCGTGACTCGCCGACAGGCCGGCGCGGGACGCTGCTCGGGGCACGATGCCGGGGGTCAGCTTCCCCTCTTCCAGGGGCAATCCCCCGACCAGGGCCGTGAGGCTGGTCTCGTGATCATGGGCCTTGGCGATGATCTGCAGGCAGCCCAGCAAGTCGTCCTGAGGGAAGGCCCGCGAGGCCGCCAACGCCTCTTTCGCATCCGTCGTCACTGTGCAAGATTCCCAAACCGATTCCGCAGGCGCGGCGCGCGCCCCCTAGGCTCGATCCCCCTTCTGGACGGGGGGCGCGATGGCTCTCAACCGTCGAGAGTGATCTCGACGCGCCGATTCTGGCGCCGCCCTTCCGCCGTGTCGTTGCCGGCCACGGGACGGCTGGCCCCGTAGCCGCGACTCTCGATCAGCTCGACGGAAACGCCCCTTGAGATCAAAAATTCGGCCACGCTGTCGGCACGCGACTGGGAGAGCGGCTCATTGATGGCATCGCTGCCGGTGCTGTCGGTATGGCCGGCGATCAGGATGCGTCGAATATCGCGACGCGCGCGCAGCCGGTCGGCCAGGCGCGTCAGCTCGCCCTGAGCGGCGGGACTCAGCGCGGCGCTGTTGACGGCGAAGAGGGCGTCGGCGCTTAGGGTGAAGTCCGGGGCATAGGGCTCCACGGATACGGTTATGTCGCCGATGAGATCCTCCAGGCTCGGCGCGGCCGGCGTCTCCACCGGACAGAGACTCTCCGGGTCGAGGCTGACGTCCCCGCTGTACGCCTCGGCCAGGGTCGATATCCGGTCGCTCGCCAGCCCCAGGGCCGGCATCAGGCGCCCCATGGCCGCCAGCGTACGAGCGTCGGCAATGGCGACATCATATTGCGCATTGACGTAGGCACGACTGGCCTCGAAGTATTCGTTTTCGCTGTCCAGCACGTCGAGCAGGGTGCGCTGCCCGATATCGAACTGCTGCTGGTAGGCACCGCGCACCCGGTCGATGGACTGGCGATGCTGGTTCAGATGGGTGAGCTGCTCGCGCAGGCGACGGGCGTCGTTATAGGCGATCTGGGTGGTCTGACGCAGATTGGTGCATGCCAGGTCACGCTGGCTGTGCGCCTGCGCCACCAGCTCGCCGGCGCGACGGAAGCTGGCCAGGTCGCTGCCGCCCCGATAGAGGTTCATGCTGGCCACCAGTTCGACGCTTTGACGATCGCGGCCCCCGACTCCGTCGTCGAGGTTGTTGGTGCCCGCGGTGGCCCGGAAATCGAGTCGCGGCTGGAAGGTCGAGCGAGTCCCGTCGCGCTCGGCGCGAGCCACGGCGATATTCTCGATGGCGGCGTGGAAGCCGGGGTTGCCCTCGTAGGCCAGGCGCACCGCCTGGCTGACCGAGGCCGGCAGCTTCGCTTCGAAGGAGGGGGCTCGGGCCAGGGTGTCGGCAGGGAGGACTCCCACCAGGCGCTGATAACGGGCGCTGACATCGTGGAGATTGGAGGCTTCGGTGATCAGGTTGGACTCGGCCAGGGCCAGGCGGCCGCTGATCTGCTCCAGGTCGACGCGCCGGCCGGCGCCCGCGATGACGCGCTGCTCGATCTGCTCGAAGACCTCCAGGTGCTTGGCATAGTTGTCTCGCGCCAGCTCCACCAGTTCGCGGCGACGCCGCACGTCCTGGTAGGCGCGAGTCACCTCCAGGGTGATCTCTTCGCCGGTATCCAGCAGCTCGTAATAGCGCGCTCGCTTGGTGCGATCGAGACGCGTCACCTCGTCACGAGTGGCGAAGCCGTCGTAGATCATCTGGGTCAGGGAGACTTCGGCGAAATCCGAGCCGAAACTGCCACGTCCATCGCCCTCGCGGCTCTCCCTGCCTAACCCGGCGCTGACATCGATACTGGGCAGGTAGCCGCCCCGGGCGATATCGACCTCATGCTCGGCCCCCAGGAAGTCATGATAGGCCGCCTGTACCTGGGGATTGGTGGAGAGCGCCCGCTGCGCCACCTCGCCTAGCTGTCCGCTCTCGGGTTGCGACCAGGCGGCCATGGGCAACAGCCCCATCACCAGCAACGAGCCCCGGGAAAGGGCACGCCTCCCCCATACGATTCCCCGGCGAGAATCGACCGGCAGTTTCATCAGGCTGTCTCCTAGAATTCCCTTCGCTCCGCAATCGGAGTCTTTATTGCTTTTAGTTATATGACGGAACGCAATAGCCCGCCTAAGGCCCGCAGAAGCCCTGGCCATGAACATGAGGGATCAAGCATCAAAACGCTACACAATGTAACAACACTTGGTCATGCGCAACACTCTTGTAAAAGAAAGCGAACCCCGGGGGATTCGCTTACCTCGCACAAGTGTCGGTATGACCGTTTTCGGCCGCCCCAGCCAGATCTTGAATGCTCCGGCGTCTTATTGGAGGAAAATGAGTACTCCGAGCCGATGGTCTGGCCCCGGGCGGTCGAGCGCAGGCACATCCCGGATCATCATCTAAGCCTCGGCCGGGGAGGCCGGCGCCTTCTGCCACTGCTGCAGTCCCAGCCCGCCGAGGATCAGCACCAGGCCGAGCAGGGTCGAGGGCAGGATGGGCTCGCCGACGATCACATGCAGGAGCACCAGCGACACCGGCGGCGACAGGAAGATCAGGTTCGAGACCTTGGCGGTGCGGGACACCGTGCCCACCGCCAGCTGCCAGAGCACGAAGGCGATGCCCATCTCGAACAGTCCGACGTAGACCCCGGCGGCCAGGCCGGTCACGCCATGCCATTCGAACCCCGGGCCCAGCAACAGCAGCAGGGTGAGCACCGGCACCCCGACCGAGAAGTTCTGCCACTGGGCGACCAGCGGCGCGCGGCGGTCACGCACGTTGAGCAGCCAGTACAGCGCCCACAGCAGGGTCGAGGCCAGCGCCAACCCCACCCCGAGGGGGTCGGCGAAGGCCACGTCGAACACCTGTCCGCGGGTGGCGATCACCCAGACGCCGCCATAGGCGATCAGCCCGGCCGCCACGTCCATCGGCGTGAGGCGCTGACCGAGGATGGGCACCGCCAGGAAGGCCATGGCGAGCGCCCAGGTGTAGTTCAGCGCCATGGCCTCCTGGCCGGGCAGGCGATCGTAGGCGGCGAACAGCACCAGGTAGTAGGCGACCGGGTTCATCAGTCCGGCCCAGGCGGCGGTTCGCCAGCCGCGGCTCAATGCTTCCCCGAGCTGGCCGCGGCGCACCACCAGGAGGCCGATCACGGCCCAGGAGACCAGGGAGGCGATCCACATCAGCTCCAGCGGGGTCATGTGGCCGAGCGCCACCTTGAAGGCGGTGGCCACGGTGGACCACAGGCCCACGGCGCCCAGGCCGTAGAGCATGGCGCGACGATCCGGTGTCATGGCAGCTCCTTGTAGTCAGCTTCGGGCCGCGAGCTTCGAACCTCGAGCCCGCAGCCCGCAGCCCGCAGCCCGCAGCCCGCAGCCCGCAGCCCGCAGCCCGCAGCCCGCAGCCCGCAGCCCGCAGCCCGCAGCCCGCAGCATTATCGATCGATATGGCCCAGATCCCGCCCCGGGTCGAGCCGGTCGCGCACGCGCTGCTTGAGCGTCTTGACGTCGGGAAAGCCGCCGTCGCGCTTGCGCTCCCAGAGGCTCTCGTCGTCGCAGAAGATCTCGAAGTAGCCTCCGTGGGAAGGCACCAGAGCGATTTCCTCCAGTTCCTCGCCGAAGGTGGAGAGCAGTTCCTGGGCGTACCAGGCGCTGCGCAGCAGCCACTGGCATTGGGTACAGTAGTGAATGCGAATACGTGACACGACGCCCTTCCTGTCGCAACAATGAAGGTCACCATCCTACCAGCGAGGAGCCCGCATGGCCGTACCCGAGATCAGCCAGACCCGCCTCTACGAGTGGCTGACCGGCGACGAGGACAGCCGCATGTGTCGCGACATCCCGGACGAGGCCTGCCGGGAGCAGCCGCGCAACTTCTTCCTGCACCTCGCCGCCTCGCTGGGCAACAAGCTCGCCGACGAGCTGGCCAGCGCCCGGCTGGTCCTGCCCTGGCTGCTCGGGGTGATCGGCGCACCGCTGTGGATGGTGGGCCTGCTGGTGCCGATCCGCGAGGCCGGCGCCCTGCTCCCCCAGCTGTTCGTGGCGGGGCTGATCCGCGGCCGCCCCGAGCGCAAGGGCGTCTGGGTGGTGGGCGGCGTGCTCCAGGCGCTGACCGCCGCCGCCCTGGCCCTGCTGGCGCTGTTCGGCGGCGGCACCATCGGCGGTGGGCTGGTGCTGGCCGTGCTGGTGGCCCTGTCGCTGGCGCGGGGCCTGTCCTCCATCGCCACCAAGGACGTGATGGGCAAGACCATCGCCAAGCGCCGGCGCGGCACCCTGATGGGCTGGAGCGGCAGCCTGGCCGGCGCCGCGACCCTGGCCGCCGGCGCGGTGCTGATGCTGTTCGAGGACCGCCCCGGCGAGCTCGCCCTGGCCGCGCTGCTGGGGGTGGCGGCCCTGGGCTGGGCCCTGAACGCCTTCTGCGCGTCGCGGATCGTCGAGACGCCCGGCGCCGTGGAGGGCGGCGAGAACGCCTGGTCGGCGATCCGCACCGGCCTGCGGCTGCTGCGCGAGGATCGCGCCTTCCTGCATTTCAACCTGGCCCGCGCCCTGCTGCTGTCCAGCGCCCTGGCCCTGCCCTACGTGGCCCTGCTCGGCCAGCAGCAGGCCGGTACCGAACTCGGCGGACTAGGGGCGCTGGTGATCGTCTCCGGGGTGGCCGGCATGCTGGCCAGCCCCATCTGGGGCCGGCGCGCCGACGCCTCGAGCCGCATCGTGATGCGCGATGCCGCCCTGGGGACGACCGTCGGCTGCCTGCTCGGCGCCCTCTTCGCCTGGTGGCCCGCGGCCTGGACCCAGACCGTATGGCCCTACGCGCTGGTCTATGCCTTGCTGGTGATCGTGCATGCCGGCGTCCGACTGGGCCGCAAGACCTATATCGTCGACCTGGCCGGGCAGGACGACCGGGCCCTCTACGTGGCCCTGTCCAACACCCTCACCGGGGTGCTGATGCTGGCCGTGGGGGGGCCGGTCGGTGCCCAGGCCCAGTGGCTCGGCGCCCCCGCCCTGCTGCTGGTGCTGGCCGCCACGGCGCTGGCCGCGGCGGCCAGCGCCCGACGGTTGCCCGAGGTCGAATAGCCGCTCGACGGCCGGTCGTTGAAATCCCGCGCCCGGCTGGCCATGATATTTCGCAAAGGGTACCGACGAGGGAACGGCGCCCGTACAGCCTCCGCTACCAGGAACGCCCTGATGAAACGACCCCCCATGATCAGCCCGGACCTCCTCGAACGCATGGTCGATGCCTCCGAGGATGGCATCGTCGTCGCCGAGCAGGAAGGCGACGAGAACATCCTGATCTACGTGAACCAGGGCTTCGAGCGCCTGACCGGCTACAGCGCCGACGAGATCCTCTACCGCGACTGCCGCTTCCTGCAGAACGAGGATCGCGACCAACCTGCCCTGGCGGTCATCCGCAAGGCGCTTCAGGAGCACCGCCCCTGCCGGGAGGTGCTGCGCAACTACAAGAAGGACGGCACCCTCTTCTACAATGAGCTGTCGATCACGCCGCTCTTCGACGAGGACGACAACCTCACCTACTTCATCGGCGTGCAGAAGGACGTCACCGAGCGCGTCGAGGCCCAGCAGGAACTCGAACGTCTCAAGGCCGAGCACGGCCTGTCCTGAGCCCGCTCCCCGGCCGATGACAAATCGGCCCTTTCGGGGCTTGCGCTCGGCCGCCTCCCGTCTTATATAGCCGTCAGGTGCCCGCCATGGGCACCGGGTGACCCTGCCCTGGGCAGGGTGGCGGACTGGATGCGCCGCGCCACGAGCGGCTCGGCCATGGGAGGATTTCGCATGCGCCCCGATACCCTGGACGACGACTTCTTCGACGAGGCGGACCACGACCCCGCCGTCAACGACGAGACCTATCAACGCGCCCGCCCGGCCAGCCGCGCCGAGCAGCTACGGGCCCGTCGCCGCCTGGAGACGCTGCTCGAGGATCGGCGCCTGAGGCGTGCCATCGAGGACGACTGGGACCTCGATGAAGAGGAGTGAGGCGCCCCTGGCCTTTCCTCCGCCCGGGCTCTATCATCTTGGGCCATTGGATGCTCCAATCCCGAACCTCCAACCTTAGTGAGATTCCATGGCGCAATACGTCTACACCATGAATCGGGTGGGCAAGGTCGTGCCCCCCAAGAAGCAGATTCTCAAGGACATCTCGCTGTCCTTCTTCCCGGGCGCCAAGATCGGCGTGCTGGGCCTGAACGGCGCGGGCAAGTCGACCCTGCTGCGCATCATGGCCGGCGTCGACACCGAGTTCGAGGGCGAGGCCCGGCCGATGCCGGACATCAACGTCGGCTACCTCCCCCAGGAACCGGAGCTCGACGACGCCAAGAACGTCCGCGAGACCGTGGAGGAGGCGCTGGGCGCCATCAAGGAAGCCCAGGAGAAGCTCGATGGCGTCTATGCCGCCTACGCCGAGCCGGACGCCGACTTCGACGCCCTGGCCGCCGAGCAGGCCCGGCTCGAGAACATCATCGAGGCCGCCGATGCCCACAACCTGGAGCGCAAGCTGGAGGTCGCCGCCGAGGCCCTGCGCCTGCCGCCCTGGGAGGCCCAGGTGGGCAACCTCTCCGGTGGCGAGCGTCGCCGCGTGGCGCTGTGCCGCCTGCTGCTCTCCAGCCCCGACATGCTGCTGCTGGACGAGCCCACCAACCACCTGGACGCCGAGTCCGTGGCCTGGCTGGAGCGCTTCCTGCACGACTACAGCGGCACCGTGGTGGCGATCACCCACGACCGCTACTTCCTGGACAACGTGGCCGGCTGGATCCTCGAGCTGGACCGCGGCGAAGGCATTCCCTTCGAGGGCAACTACTCCCAGTGGCTCGAGGCCAAGGAGAAGCGCCTGGAGCAGGAGGCCAAGCAGGAGGCCTCCCGCCAGAAGGCCATCAAGCACGAGCTCGAGTGGGTGCGTTCCAACGCCAAGGGTCGCCAGGCCAAGAGCAAGGCGCGCCTCAACCGCTTCGAGGAGATGCAGTCCGGCGACTTCCAGAAGCGCAACGAGACCAACGAGATCTACATTCCGCCCGGCCCGCGCCTGGGCGACAAGGTCATCGAGTTCCACGGCGTGTCCAAGGCCTTCGATGACAAGCTGCTCTACGAGAACCTGGACTTCGCGATCCCCCCCGGGGCCATCGTCGGCATCGTCGGCGGCAACGGCGCCGGCAAGTCGACGCTGTTCAAGCTGATCAACGGCACCGAACAGCCGGACCGTGGCGAAGTGGTGGTCGGCGAGACCGTCGACATCGCCTACGTGGAGCAGCTCCGCGACGCCCTGGACAACAAGCAGACGGTGTGGGAAGCGGTCTCCGACGGCCAGGACATCCTCAACATCAACGGCTACGAGGTGTCCTCCCGGGCCTACGTGGGACGCTTCAACTTCAAGGGCAACGACCAGCAGAAGCGCCTGTCGGACCTGTCCGGCGGCGAGCGGGGCCGCCTGCAGCTGGCCCAGACCCTCAAGCAGGGCGCCAACGTGCTGCTGCTGGACGAGCCGTCCAACGACCTGGACATCGAGACCCTGCGCGCCCTCGAGGAGGCCCTGCTGGCCTTCCCCGGCTGCGCCCTGGTGATCTCCCACGACCGCTGGTTCCTCGACCGCATCGCCACGCACATCCTGGCCTTCGAGGGGGATTCCCACGTGGAGTTCTTCGAGGGGAACTACACCGAGTACGAGGCGGATCACCGCAAGCGCGTGGGCGACGATACCCCGCACAGGATGAAGTACAAGCGCATCGACGCCTGACCGGCTTCGCCGGAGCTCTAAGATCGCCCGCTTCGCGGGCTGAAGCTTGAAGCTGGAAGAAGACCCCACAACCGCAAGGTTCGTGGGGTTTTCTTGTAGCTCGGCGCTTGTAGCTTGTAGCTGCCCGAAGGGCGCTAGTAGAGCTTGGGCTCGCCCTCTGGCCGGGTCTTGAAGCGGCGGTGCAGCCAGAGGTACTGCTCCGGGTGGCGGCGGATGGCGGCCTCGATGACGGCGTTGACCCGGGCGGCATCGGCGACCTCGTCGCCGGAGGGGAAGTCCTCCAGGGGTGGCAGGTACTCCAGGGTGTAGGTGCGATCGTCGGGATTGCGGTGGAAGATCAGCGGTATCACCGGGGCCCCGGTCATTCGCGCGATCTTGGCGGTGAGCTTGACCGTGGCCGCCTGGAGCCCGAAGAAGGGCGCGAAGACGCTGGCGTCGCGACCGAAATCCTGATCCGGGGAGTACCAGACGTTGTGGCCGGCCTTGAGCCGGCGCACCACCCCGCGCAGGTCGTGGCGATCGATGGTCCGGTCGAAGATCCGCGAGCGGGCCCGGGTCATGAAGCGCTCGAACAGCGGGTTGTCATGGGGGCGGTAGACCGCATCGGCGGGAAAAAACAGCGAGTGAAGGGCCCCGCCCAGGTCCAGGGTCGAGAAGTGGATGCCGATGATCAGCGCGCCCTTGCCTTGCGCCTGCACCCGGGCCATGTGCTCGCGGCCCTTGAAGACCACCCGATGGCGCAGGTGTTCGGGATCCCGGCACCATCCGGTGGCCGTCTCGAGGATGCCGATGCCGTTGGCGATGAAGGTCTCCTTGACGAGTCGACGTTGCCGCCGCTCGTCGAGCTCGGGGAAGCACAGTCGAATATTGGTCTCGGTGATGTGCCGGCGGCGCCCGGCGAAGCGCCAGGCCAGCAGGCCGATGCCCCGGCCCAGCCACAGCTTCGAGCGCCAGGGCAGCCAGGCGGCGACTCGCATGGCGCCGATGGCCAGCCAGGTCGGCCAGTAACGGGGATGGGCGAAGGCGGTCGGGGAGTCATCCTTGGACATGGTCGTCGGGAGGCGAGCTCGTCGGTGGCGCGCCTCGGATCTCTCGTCTGGGTTTAACGGGGGTCGGGGGCATTCCCGGGCGCCCCATGATACCGCCTGGGCACCCGGGGCAGCACCCCGGTGAGCAGGGTGTAGCTGATGGTATCGCAGTGACGGGCCACCTCGTCCACGGACAGGACCTCGCCATTGCTCGCCCGCCCCCAGAGCACCACCTCGCTGCCGATGCCGGCCTGCGGCAGGTCGGTGAGATCCACCGTGAGCATGTCCATGGAGACCTTGCCGGCGAGGGCCGTCCGATGCCCCTCGACCAGCACCGGGGTGCCGTCCACGGCATGACGGTCGTAGCCGTCGCCGTAGCCGCAGGCCACCACCCCGATGCGCGACGGCCGGGGAGTGACCCAGCGGCCGCCGTAGCCCACCGGCTCGCCCGCCGGAAGTTCACGCACGGCGATGATCTCGGAGCGCAGGGTCATGACCGGCGCCAGGCGCCGACTGGCGGCGTTGTCCCGCTCCAGGGGATCGCTGCCATAGAGCATGACCCCGGGACGGTTCCAGGCCCCATGGCTCTCCGGCCGCGCCAGGGTCGCCGGCGAGTTGGCCAGGCAGGTGGGAGCGCCGAGGCGCTCGGCAAGCTCGCTCAGCAGGGCCGACTGGCGCCGGAAGTAGGCGGTGTCCTCGGCATCGGCGGTGGCGAAATGGCTCATCAGATGCAGGTCGCAGGCGTGGGCCGGGGCCTCGGCCAGACGGCGCCAGGCCGCCTCCACCCGCTCGGGGGGGAAGCCCAGGCGATGCATGCCGGAGTCGACCTTGAGCCAGACCGGGATGGGCCGGCCGGGGCCCCGGGCCAGCAGGGCGTCCAGCTGCCAGTCGCTGTGGATCGCCATCCACAGGCCCAGCGCCTCCACGCGCTCGAGCTCGGCGGCCTCGAAGATACCCTCCAGCAGCACGATCGGCGCCGAGATGCCCCCTTCGCGCAGGCGCTCCGCCTCCTCGAGGCAGGCCACGGCATAGGCCGGCGCCAGCCCCTCCAGGGCCCGGGCACAGGGCACCAGGCCGTGCCCATAGGCGTCCGCCTTGAGCACCGCCACGGCGCGGCTGTCGGGGGCCAGCTCCATGGCCAGACGATAGTTGTGGCGCAGGGCGTCGAGGTCGATGTCGGCACGCAGGGGTCGGGCCATGAATCACTCCGGAGACGAAAGAGAAACACCCATTATTTTCCAAGAAAACGGCAATTTCTCGGCATTAATCTCCAAAAACATCAAAAATATCAGTCATAAAAACCAATTTATGGATTAAATCCAGAACAATCCTCAGCGCCATGTTTCACCGGCCAGAACGCAGAAAGCCAGGACGAGGTCCTGGCTTCCCGGGTCGTGGGGAGCGGCGATGACTACTCGAAGATCGCATCCAGGTCGAGCCCCTGCTTGTCCAGCATGCGGCGCAGCTTCTTCAGGGCCTCCACCTGGATCTGGCGGACCCGCTCGCGGGTCAGGCCGATCTCCTCGCCGACCTGCTCCAGGGTCGAGGCCTCGTGGCCGCGCAGGCCGAAGCGACGCACCACCACCTCGCACTGCTTCTCGGTGAGCTCGGCCAGCCACTCGTCGACGTGCTGCTTGACGTCACCGTCCACCAGGGTCGACTCGGGCCCCAGGTCGTTGTCGTCGGTGAGCGTCTCGATCAGCGGCTTGTCGCTCTCGTTGCCCACCGGATAGTCCACCGAGGACACCCGCTCGTTGAGCCCCATCATCTTCTTGACGGTTTCCACCGGCTTGTCGAGGTAGTCGGCGATCTCCTCGGCGGTGGCCTCGTGATCGAGCTTCTGGGTCAGCTCGCGGGCCGCGCGCAGGTAGATGTTGAGCTCCTTGACCACGTGGATGGGCAGGCGGATGGTGCGGGTCTGGTTCATCAGCGCCCGCTCGATGGTCTGGCGGATCCACCAGGTGGCGTAGGTGGAAAAGCGGAACCCCCGCTCGGGATCGAACTTCTCCACGGCCCGGATCAGGCCGAGATTGCCCTCCTCGATCAGGTCGAGCAGGGTCAGCCCCCGGTTCAGGTAGCGCCGCGCGATCTTGACCACCAGGCGAAGGTTGGACTCGATCATGCGGGCCCGGCCCGCCGGGTCGCCCTTCCGGGCCAGGCGGCCGTAGTAGACCTCTTCCTCGGGGGTCAGCAGCGGGGAAAAGCCGATCTCGTTCAGGTAGATCTGGGTGGCATCCAGGCTGTGATGGTAGTGGCGATCCTCGCGACTGAGGGCCTTCTCGAAGGCCTCCTCGTCCTCGGCATCGTTGCCGGTATCCAGCTCAACCTCTTCTTCTTCGTCCCCCGCATCCCTGGCCTCGGTGGTCGAGTCCAGGTCCACTTCTTGAAGATCCCGTTCAAGCATGCTCATCGATTGCTACCCCGTGGTTGCGATTGGGCATCGTGTCATGCCCGACACGATCGATGTCAGAGGTTGTTATTGTATGACGTTGCTGTGCTGTAACGAGCCTCGCAGTGCCCCACCCTTTCAACGCTTCGGCAGGTAGTCCAGCGGGTCCTGAGGCTGGCCATCCTTGCGCACCTCGAAATGCAGCCTGACGTCTTCGGCATCGCTGTCTCCCATGGTGGCGATCACCTCGCCGGCCTCGACCACGTCGTTTTCCTTCACCCGAAGGCTGTCGTTGTGGGCGTAGGCGCTGAGGAACTGGTCGTTATGCTTGAGCAGGATGAGGTTGCCGTAGCCCCTCACGCCGCTGCCGGCATAGACGACGATGCCCGGACCGGCCGCCTTGACAGGTTGCCCCTTTTGTCCGCCGATATCAATGCCGGCGGTGATGCTGCCGCCCTCGCCATAGGCACCGATCACGTCGCCGTCGACGGGCCACTGCCAGGGCACCTCGTCCACCGGCGTGTAGCGACGTCCCTCCGATGCACGGGTCTCCGGCTCGCCGGCCACCTGGGTGCCGGCATCGGCCTCGGGTACGGCCTCCTCGGCGGCCGGTTCCGCCTCCTCGGGCGCCTCGTCGCTCGCCTGCGCCGGCCGAGCCTCGGTCTCCGCCGATGGCGCCTCGTCGGCCGCCTCTCGGTCGCGACGCTCGGCCAGGTCCCGCTCGCTCAACTCGCCGTCGGCGCCGGGACTGTCATAGTCGTAGACCGGCCCGGGGCCCTCGACGTTCACGTTCGCCTCGGCATCGGCGACGGCCTCGGCTGGCTCGGGGCGCGTCTCGTCGGGCCCCTGGCCCGTCTCGCCGGCGTCATCGGGCAACAACCAGTCCAGGGAGCCATCCTCCTCGGCGCCGCCCCCCAGGCCGGTGGCCACGACCCCGCCGCTCGCCGCGGACGAGCCGGCCTCGGCCGGCCCGTCGCCGCCCAGCACCAGCCGCTGCCCGGGCTGGATGCGGTAGGGCGGGCCCAGCCGGTTGAGCCGGGCCAGGTCGCGATAGTCCATGTCATGGCGCCAGGCGATACCGTAGAGGGTATCGCCGGGCTCGACGGTATAGGTGGCGGGCACGGCGTCCGCCCGACCGACGGACAGGTCCTGGACCCTCACCGGCTGGGGCGTTTCCTGAGACGCCGCGCAGCCCGCCAGGCTCAGGGCCAGGCCGGAAATCAGCAATACCTTATGCATTGGAACCTTTCTCCTTGTCCTTGTGGCCTCCCATGCCCGGCGACGGGGCCGGGGCGCGATGGAGACGGCCGACGCCCCACACCAGGACGGCACCGGCCAGCATCAAGGCCAGCACGGCGACCAGCTGGGCGGGCTCCCCGGTGACCTGGGTGAACTCCCCCGGTGTCAGATAACGAAAGTCGAGGGGGATCATCTGGCCCTCGGGACCAAGCTGGTAGCGCACCAGCTCACGCCAGGGCCACAGCACCGGCAGCGAGCCGATGATGAAGCCCACCAGCAGTTGCAGGGTGGCGGTGTGGTAGCGGTCCAGCAACCAGCACAGCAGCCGCGAGAAGACGAACAGCCCGACCAGGCAACCGCCGCCGAACAGCGCGATCACCTCGAGGTCGAGGGAGCGCACCGCCTCCATCACCTTGCCATAGAGCCCCATGGCCAGCAGCAGGAAGCTGCCCGAGACGCCCGGCAGCAGCAGGGCGCTGATGGCGATGGCTCCCCCCACCACCAGCACCAGCTCGGGACTTCCCAGCCGGGTGACCCAGGGCATCAGCCCCGGCAGGAGATGGGCCAGCAGCAGCCCCCCGACCAGCGGCAGGACGTGCCAGATGCGCCAGTCGGCGGGGTGTCGACCGACCACCAGGACCGAGGCCGCCACCAGGCCGAAGAAGAAGCCGTCGAGCAGCAGCGGATGGTCGTCCATCAGCCACACCACCAGGTGGGCGACGCTGACCAGGCTGGCCGCGATGCCGGCCAGCAGCGGCAGCAGGAAGGCCAGGTTGAGGTGTGCCGCCAGGCCGGCCAGGCCGCCGCGGCGCCAGGCCCCCAGGGCGCTGGGGCCGAAACGGCGGATGGTATGCAGCAGCTCCTCGTAGATGCCGGTGACGAAGGCGATGGTGCCGCCGGAGACGCCGGGGACCGCATCGGCGGCTCCCATGCCGGCGCCCCTGAGCAAGAGGCCGAAGTGACGCTTCAAGAACTGACTCCTTTCAACGGATGACGCCTTCCAGCAGCGGCACGAAGCGCACCGGCTCGAGCCGCTGTGTCTCGTAGTGATCCCCCTGGCGACGCACCCGCGTCAGCCATTGGGTACCGTCCTTGCCCGCCACCGGGGCGATCATCACCCCGCCGTCGGACAGCTGGGCGAGCAGGGGCTCGGGCAGCGCCCCGGCACAGGCGGTCAGCAGGATGACCTCGAAGGGCGCCGCCTCCGGCCAGCCATGGCCGCCGTCGGCCAGCCGCAGCCGGGCATTGTGCACGCCGAGCAGGCGCAGCCGCTCCGCGGCGCGTCGGTGCAGGGCATTGATCCGCTCCACCGACCAGAGTTCCGTCACCACCCGGGCGAGCACCAGGGTCTGGTAGCCGGAGCCGGTGCCGATCTCCAGCACCCGGCCCGGCGCCTCCTGGCGCACCAGCTCGGTCATGCGTGCCACGATCCAGGGCTGGGACAGCGTCTGGCCATGACCGATGGGCAGGGAGGTGTCCTCGTAGGCGCGATGGGCCAGGGCCTCGTCGAGGAAGAGGTGCCGCGGCTCGGTCGCCATCACTTCCAGCACCCGACGGTCGGCGATGCCCTGACGGGCCAGGCGATCCACCATGCGGTCGCGGGTTCGCTGCGATGTCATGCCGACACCGCGAAGGTCAGGTGAGCGCATCCAGCCATTCCTGAACGTCGTCGCGCGCCGCGTGCCGGGTCAGGTCGGTCTGCAGCGGCGTGATGGACACGAAGCCGGCCTCCACGGCGGCGAAGTCGGTATCCGGGCCGTCGTCGGCGTTCTCGCCCACCGGCGCGATCCAGTAGCGCTTGCGGCCCCGCGGGTCGCGGACCTCCAGCGGCTCCGCCGCCGGCCCCCGGTAGCCCAGGCGGGTCACCCGGAAGCCTCGCAGCTCCTGCCAGGGCAGGTCCGGGACATTGACGTTCAGCAGGCTGCGCGGCGGCAGCGAGAGGCGGTCGGCGGCACCCACCAGGGTCGCCGCCACCCGGCCGGCGGTGTCGAAGTAGCGATGGCCCACCAGGGACATGGCGATGGCGGTCATCCCCAGGTTGCGCCCCTCCATGGCGGCGGCCACGGTGCCGGAATAGAGGACGTCGTCGCCGAGGTTGCCGCCATGGTTGATCCCCGAGATCACCAGGTCCGGCCGTTCCTCCCAGACGCCGTTGACCCCCAGGTAGACGCAATCCGCCGGGGTGCCGTCGACGCTGTAGAAGCCGTTGTCCAGGGTCGACAGCGCCAGGGGGCGCGTCAGGGTCAGGGAGTTGCTGGCCCCGCTCTTGTCGCGATCGGGGGCCACCACGCGCAGACGCGCGTGGGGAGTCAGGGCATCATGCAGGGCCCTGAGGCCAGGGGCATGGACCCCATCATCATTGGACAGCAGAAGTCGACGCATCGGCGGCTCCTCGCTCGGGCCCCTGCCGGGGCGGTTGATAACTCAGGCTGGGATGGTCGATCAGCTCGCGCAGCACCGCGGTGGCGAAGGCCCCCCGAGGCAGGGTGAAGGACAGCCAGAGCTCGTCCTCGCCGCGCTCCAGACGCGCGGCACCCAGCCGTACCCGCAGAGGGCGGCGCGCCGTGCGCACCCCGGCGCGCTCGAGGCCGGCGCAGAGTTCGGGATGCGCCTCGGCCAGGGCCTGTTCCCGGACCCGGGCCTCGCCCTGGGCCAAGGAGTCGCCCTGCCCCCAGAGCAGGCCGCTGGGATGGAGATCCAGGCGTTCGGCCCGCTCGCTCAGGGAGGCATCGACCGACTCGGCGACGAACTGGCTGCTCGAGCCGTCGAGGACGACCACCTCCCCCGGCAGGGGAGCGTCCCAGCAGCCCTCGGCGATGCGCCCGGCCAGCAGCTCGTTGAACAGGAAGCTGCGTGCCGAGGAGAGCAGCATGCCGTCACGGTCGTCGCGCTTGCGCCAGCCCCGGGCCAGCAGGCTCGCCGCGCGGTGCAGGTTGCGACCGTCGGGCCCGAAGCGCTGGGGGCCGAAGTAGTTGGCCACGCCGTGCCGGCACAACCAGTCCCAGCGTGCCTCGAGGCTCGGATCGGCGAGCGCCTCGCCGGTCAGGCGCAGGCGGAAGCGGTTGGCGCCATGGACCCCGCGCTTGAGCTTGCGCGGATGGCGGGTGATCTCCAGCAGGGTCAGGGGCGTGTCGGCGAGCCGGGCGTCGAGGTCCTCGGGCGCCTCGCGGCCGGGCAGGTGCACCGAGAACCATTGCCGGGTCACCGCCTTGCGATCCTTCATGCCGGCGTAGCCCAGGTCCCGGGGCGTCACCCCGCAGGCGCGGGCCAGCTGGCGGGCCGCCCGGTCGGTGGTCAGGTCACGCTTCTCGACCCACACCCAGAGATGCTCGCCCTGCCCCTCGGGGGCGAAACCCAGGCATTCCTCGACCCGGAAATCCTCGGGCGTGGCCCGGTAGTCGCCGGGACGAGGAGCGCCGAAGCGGGCGTCCAGCACCCGCGGCCATTTCGGTGGCCAGGCGATCGCCTCAGCCATGGGCGGCCTCCGGGGCGACCAGCAGGACCACGGCTTCGGCGGCGATGCCCTCGCCGCGACCGGTGAAGCCCAGCCGCTCGGTGGTCGTCGCCTTGACGTTGACCGCGCCGCTCGAGACGCCAAGGTCGGCGGCGAGATGCCCGGCCATGGCCGCGACATGGGGCGCCAGCTTCGGCGCCTGGGCCATGACGGTGGCATCCAGGTTGCCGACCCGATACCCGGCCTCGGTGACGACGGCCACCACCCGGCGCAGCAGGTCCCGGCTGTCGGCGCCGGCCCAGGCGGGATCGGTGTCGGGAAAATGACGACCGATGTCGCCCAGGGCGCAGGCCCCCAGCAGGGCATCGCAGACCGCGTGGAGCAGCACGTCGCCATCGGAATGCGCGACGAAGCCGTGGTCGAAGGGGATGGCGACGCCGCCGATCATCAGGTGGTCGCCCTCACCGAAGCGATGCACGTCGAAGCCGTGGCCGATTCGCATCATGCGTTGTCGTTCCTGTCCGGGGAGTGATCATCCCGAGCCGCCTGGGCGGCGAGAATCAGCTCGGCCAGGACCAGGTCCTCGGGATGGGTGATCTTGAGGTTGTCGCGGCGGCCGCTCACCAGGCGCGGCGAATGACCCAGCGCCTCCACCGCCGAGGCCTCGTCGGTGACGGCGACACCGCGCCGGGCGGCCTCGGCCAGGGCGTGGCGCAGCAGTCCGTAGCGAAACCCCTGGGGCGTCAGGGCATGCCAGAGGCCCTCACGGGGCTCGGTCGCCTTGACCCGGCCGGCGCCGTCGTCGCGCTTCATGGTGTCCGCCACCGGGGTCGCCAGCAACGCGCCCACCGGATCGGCGGCCACCGCCGCCCGCAGCCGGCGCAGGTCGTCGGCGGTCACGCAGGGGCGCGCCACGTCATGGACCAGCACCGCGTCGCCGTCGGCGGCGTCATTGGCGATGGCCGCCAGGGCATTGACCACCGAGTCGACGCGCTCGGCGCCGCCGGGCACCCGCCGCCAGTCGGCGAAGGGCACGTCGTCCGGGGCGAAGTGGGCGTCCTCGGCATCCAGGCACAGGCACAGTCGGGCATCCGGGAAGGCCTGGTGCAGCCGCGCCAGGGTGCGGGCCAGCACCGGGCGGCCGGCCAGGGGCAGGTACTGCTTGGGACGCTCCGCCCCCATGCGGCGCCCCTTGCCCGCGGCGGGCACCACCAGCCAGGGTCTCTCGTTCAAGGCGTCCGCCCTCCCCCGCCGGCGTCGACGGCGTCGGGCACCCAGAAGAACTGCTCGTCCCGGCGCACCATGCCGATGTCGCTGCGGGCCCGCTCCTCGATGGCATCCAGGCCGTTCTTGAGGTCGACCACCTCGGCGGCGAGGCGCGCGTTGCGCGCCCGCAGGGGGGCGTTCTCGGTCTCCAGGCGCGCCACGCGCTGGCGCACCTCGGCGAGCTCGCGCAGGCCGCCCTCGCCGAGCCACAGGCGATACTGCAGCAGCGCCTGAAGGGCGATGAGCACCATGGCCAACCACTTGAGCATGCGGGGGTCCGTCACCAGGGAATTCGATGGCGGCTAGTATGCCATCTTCCCCTCGCCCCCTCACCCATGAAACGGGGTCCGACCATTCCCCGATCACGCCGGAGAGTCGCGTAGGTAGGGTAAGCGAGCTTGCGAGCGCACCCGACAGACCAAGCCGACGGTGTCTCCGCCACGGCGGATGCGCCTTCGGCTTATCCGGCCTACAAGCTTGTCGACGGATCAGCCCCGCGCGATACCCTACCCGCGAGAGCCTCGGGCGGCGAACGCGCTGCCGTCACGCCGGAGAGCGAAAGGGCAGGGCCTGCTCGGCGGCGGTGATATAGGCCTCGACATGAGCGGCCTCCTCGACGCAGAAGCGCGCCACGCCGGCCCGCAGCCGAGGATCGGCGATGTGATGCAGCGACGTCAGCCGGCGTGGCGCGAAGCCCCGGGCCAGCTTGTGCTCGCCCTGGGTCCCGGGATCGAAGCGCGTCAGGCCACGCGCCAGGCAGTGCTCGATCCCCTGGTAGTAACAGGCCTCGAAGTGCAGGCCATCCGCCTCGATCTCACTCCCCCAGTAGCGCCCGTAGAGGGTATGGCTGCCCTGCAGGCAGAGCGCCGCCGCCACCGGGGCGCCCTCCAGGCGTGCCTGGACCAGCACCAGTGACTCCGGCAGGGCCCGGCGCAGCCGGGCGAAGAAGGCCTCGTTGAGATAGCCCTGGCGACCCCGCTCCAGGTAGGTGATCTGATAGCAGCGATAGAAATGGGCCAGATCCGCCTCGCCGATGGCCTCGCCTTCCAGGCGATGCAGGGTCAGACCCTGCTCGGCCACCCGGCGACGCTCCCGCCGGATGGCCTTGCGCCGCTTGGAGGTCAGCGCGGCGAGGAAGCCGGCGAAGTCCCCGTAGCCATGATCCCGCCACTGGAACTGCACGCCCCGACGCGGGATCAACCCGGGACAGGCCGATCGCCAGGCCGCCACCTCGGCTTCCTCGGCGAACAGCAGGTGCCAGCTCGACAGCTCGCCGTCCTCCCAGACCTCGGCCAGCCGTCGACGGGCCTCGAGGGGATCGACGTCCGCCGCCAGCGCCAGCCGCGGCCCCGGCGCCGGGGTGAAGGGAATGGCGCTGAGCCCCTTGGGATAGTAGCGTCCCCCGGCGCGCTCCCAGGCCTCGGCCCAGGCCCAGTCGAAGACGTACTCGCCGAAGGAGTGGTGCTTGCGGTAGTGGGGCAGCACCCCGACCAGGGCATCGCCTCGCCACAGGGTCAGGTGGCGGGGCTCCCAGCCGGTGGCGGCACTCACGGCGCCGCTGGCCTCCAGGGCGTGCAGGAACTCATGCCGCAGGAAGGGATGATCGTCGCCCACCAGGGCGTTCCAGGATGCGGCAGGGACCGCCGCGACGGCGGACTGCTCGGCGAGGTGCAGGCGGCTCATGGCGTCTCCGGGGCGCCGGCTGACAGGGGGCCGGCAGGATGCCTACAGTGTGCAGGTCCCCCGACGTCCCGCCAAGCCGCTGGCTCGCCCCGCAATCATGGTAAAATAATTACAACTATAGCCGCATTAACCGACAAAACCCGAGCATCCGGATATTTTTTTGTTAAACTTACTAGATATCCCATTTCTCCCTGTCGAGGTGTTCCATGGCCCAAGCTAGCACGCCCCTCAACGCCACCGTCCAGCAGGTGACCCGGCGCATCCGCGAGCGCAGCGCCGAACGGCGGGCGCTCTACGAGGAGCGCATGGCCGACCAGCATCGCCGCGGCGTGCATCGTGCCGAGCTCTCCTGCGGCAACCTGGCCCACGGCTTCGCCGCCTGCGGCGCCGAGGACAAGGACAGGCTCAAGCTGATGAACTCGGCCAACCTGGGCATCATCTCGTCCTACAACGACATGCTCTCGGCCCACCAGCCGCTGGAGCCCTTCCCCGAGATCATCAAGGAAGCCGCCCGCGCCATGGGCTCCACCGCCCAGTTCGCCGGCGGCGTGCCCGCCATGTGCGACGGGGTGACCCAGGGCCAGCCGGGCATGGAGCTGTCGCTGTTCTCCCGGGACGTGATCGCCATGGCCACCGCCGTGGGCCTGTCCCACAACATGTTCGACGCCGCCCTCTACCTCGGCGTCTGCGACAAGATCGTCCCGGGACTGTTCATCGGTGCCGCCCGCTTCGGCCACCTGCCCGCGGTCTTCGTGCCCGCCGGCCCCATGCCCAGCGGCCTGCCCAACAAGGAAAAGGCCCGGGTCCGCCAGCTCTATGCCGAAGGCAAGGTCGGCCGCGAGGAGCTGCTCGAGGCCGAGTCCCAGTCCTACCACAGCCCCGGCACCTGCACCTTCTACGGCACCGCCAACTCCAACCAGCTGATGATGGAGATCATGGGGCTGCACCTGCCCGGCGCCTCCTTCGTCAATCCCGGCACGCCGCTGCGCGAGGCGCTGACCCGCTTCGCTGCCGAGCAGGCGGTCCGCCACACCGAGGCGGCTGGCGACTACCGCCCCTTCTACCGGCAGATCGACGAGCGAGCCATCGTCAATGCCATGGTCGGCCTGCTGGCCTCCGGCGGTTCCACCAACCACACCATGCACCTGGTGGCCATGGCCGCCGCGGCGGGCCTGACCGTCACCTGGGACGACTTCACCGAGTTGTCCGCGGTGGTGCCGAGCCTGACCCGCATCTACCCCAACGGCCAGGCCGACGTGAACCACTTCCAGGCCGCCGGCGGCATGAGCCTGCTGATCCGCGAACTGCTCGGCGCGGGCCTGATCCACGGCGACATCCCCACCATCTTCGGCACCGACCTCACCGCCTATACCCGGGAACCCTTCCTGGAGGACGGCGAACTGGTGTGGCGCGAGGGTCCCGCCGAAAGCCTGGACCCGGACGTGCTGCGCGGCGTGGCCGAGCCCTTCGCCCCCACCGGCGGACTCAGCGTGCTGGACGGCAACCTGGGCCGCGGCGTCATCAAGGTCTCGGCGGTGGCGCCCGAGCACCGGGTCGTGGAGGCGCCGGTGCGGATCTTCGAGGACCAGAACGAGCTCAAGGCCGCCTTCGATGCCGGCGAGCTGGACCGCGACGTGATCGTGGTGGTGCGCTTCCAGGGCCCCAAGGCCAACGGCATGCCCGAACTGCACAAGCTGACGCCCTACCTCGGGGTGCTCCAGGACCGCGGCTACCGGGTCGCCCTGGTCACCGACGGGCGCATGTCCGGCGCCTCGGGCAAGGTCCCGGCGGCCATCCACATGACGCCCGAGGCGCTGGACGGCGGGCCGCTGTCGAGGCTACGCGACGGCGACATCGTGCGCCTGGACGCCGACGCCGGCACCCTGGAGGCCAGGGTGGACGCCCATGCCTGGGCCGATCGCGAACAGCACGTGGCCGAGCTGGACCATTATCACGTGGGCCTGGGCCGGGAGCTGTTCGGCGGCTTCCGCCACCTGGCCATGCGCGCCGAGGAAGGGGCCGGGGTCTTCGGCGGCTTCGAGGCCGACGACCTGGCCCGCCAGGCCGGCCAGATCCATGACGAGGACGCCTGAGGACACGCGGCCATGACACGACCCGCCCTGATCGGTGCACGCGGCCATGACAGGACCCGTCCTGATCGGTGGGAACATCGAGAGGGGCGGCACCATGGCGGGCCTCCTTGGCCGCACCCTAGGCTAGCCCCCTGAGAACACTCGAGACGAAGCCATGACACGACCCGCCCTGATCGGTGACATCGGCGGCACCAATGCCCGCTTCGCGCTGGTGACGGCCGGTGCCGTCGACCCCCACGGCATCCAGAGCCTGCCCTGTGCCGACTACGACGGCCCGGTGGGCGCCATCCGCGATTACCTGGCCCGGGTCGGCGCCGTGGGCGACGCCGCCCCCCGGGAAGCCTGCCTGGCCTTCGCCTGCCCGGTGCACGGCGAGCGGGTGACCATGACCAACAATCACTGGGACTTCACCAGGACCGAGGTGCGCGAGGCGCTGGGCCTCTCGCTGTTCAAGGTGATCAACGACTTCATGGCCCAGGCCCTGGGCGTGCCCCACGTGGCCGAGGACGAGCGGGTGACCCTGCAGGCCGGCGAGGCCGCCCCCCACGCGACCCGCCTGGTGATCGGCCCCGGCACCGGGCTCGGCGTGGCCGGCGTCTTCCCCGGTCGCCACGCCTGGATCCCCCTGCCCACCGAGGGCGGCCACGTGACCTTCGCCCCCACCGACGAGCGGGAGCAGAACCTGCTGCGCCACTTCCGCAACCGCTACGGCCGCATCTCGGTGGAGCGGCTGCTGTGCGGCCAGGGGCTGCTCGACCTCTACCGGGCTCACTGCTCGCTGAAGGGCGCCCCGCCACGCTACGAGACCCCCGCCGAGGTCACCGAGGCGGCCGGCAGCGGCGACGCCGTGGCCCGTGATACCCTGCTGCGTTTCCTGAAGATCCTCGGCGACGTCAGCGGTGACGCCGCGCTTACCCTGGGCGCCCGCGGCGGGGTCTACCTGTGCGGCGGCATCCTGCCCCGGCTGCTGGACTGGCTGCCGGCCAGCCGCTTCCTGGAGGCCTTCTCCGACAAGGGCCGCATGAGCGGCTACACGGCGCGGATCCCGGTGCAGGTGGTGACCGCCCCCTGGACGGGCCTGCTGGGCGCCGCCGAGGCCCTGCACAATGAGGAGGTCGAATGATTCCCGCATCCCTGCGCGCCCTGCTGGACGCCACCGACGGCCAACGCCGCGCCGACTGGGCCGGCCGCGAGGTCTGGCTGGCCCGCGAGCCCTGGGGCGAGCTCGCCGTCTCGCTCCAGGGCGCCCAGGTCCTGCACTATCTTCCGGCGCCCGGGGCCGCGCCAGCTGAGGGCTCCTTGCCTTTCGCCGGCGCCCCGGCGGCCGGCGCCTCCCAGTCCCCGGAGGGCCTGGTCCCCGGCGGCTGGCTATGGGTCACCCCCACGCCCCAGGCGCTGCCCGGCGCCATCCGCGGCGGCATCCCACTGTGCTGGCCCTGGTTCGCCGACGAGCGCACCGCCGACGAGTCGCCGGACCACTCCGGCCCCATGCACGGCCCGGCCCGCAAGGCCGACTGGCGCCTGGACGCCGTGGACGAGCACGAGGAGGGCGTCGAGCTGCACCTCTCGCCGCTGGAGCGGTTGCATTCCCAGCTGGTGCCCCGGGCGGTGATCCAGGCCAACGCCCGGCGCCTGCACGTGGAGCTGGTCACCGAGCACGTCGGCGAGACGCCGGTGAAGATCACCGGCGCCCTGCACAGCTATCTCGCCGTGGCCGACGCCCAGGCCTGCCGCATCGAGGGCCTGGCCGGCGCCCGCTACCTGGACAAGCTCGCCGACTTCGCCGAGCGCGAGCAGCAGGGCGAGCTGGGCGTGCGCGGCGGCCTGGACCGCATCTACCACAGCAACGCCGAGCTGATCCTCGACGATGGCCGGCGGCGGCTGCGGATCGCCCGCCAGGGAAGCGACTCGGCGGTGGTCTGGCATCCCGGCGACGACCTGCCGGCGGACACCCCCGCCGAGGCGGGCCGCCACTTCCTGTGCATCGAATCCGCCAACACCCGGCTCGACCCGGTATGGCTGGTGCCCGGCGCACAGCACCTGCTGGGCACCACCCTCTCCCTGGCGAGCGACCCATGACCGATTCCGTCCCTACCTTCGACGTCCCCTTCGCCCTGGGCATGATGGCCCTGCACGAGACGCCGGACCTGCATGCCCCCGAGGCCCTGGCCGACTGGCTCGAGGCCCGACTCGACCAGGGCCTGCACTGGTTCGACCACGCCGACATCTACGGCGACCGGGCCGGCGAGACGCTGTTCGGCGACGCCCTGCGTGCCCGCCCCGGCCTGGCCAGCCGGGTCCGGGTGGTGACCAAGACCAGCATCGTCACCCCCGAGCGCGACGCCTCGCCCCATGCCGTCAAGCACTACGACAGCTCGGCGGCCTACGTGACCGCGGCCATCGACGCCTCCCTCGAGCGCCTGGGCGTGGAGCGCCTGGATCACTTCCTGCTCCACCGCCCCGATCCGCTGATGGACGCCGAGGCCACCGCCAGGGCCCTGGACGACGCCATCGCCGCCGGCAAGGTCGGCGCCGCCGGCGTCTCGAACTTCCTGCCCGAGGCCTGGCGCCGGCTGCAGGCCGCCATGGAACACCGCCTGGTGGCCCATCAGCTCGAGCTCTCCCTGGCGCATCCGCAGCCGCTGTTCGACGGCCTCTTCGATGCCCTGGTCGGCGACGGCCAGGCTCCCATGGCCTGGTCGCCCCTGGGCGGCGGCCGGGTGCTGACCGGCCCGGCGCGAGCCGAACTGCTGGCCCAGGCCGAGGCGTTCGGCGTGACCCCCGCCGGCCTGGCCCTGGCCTGGCTGCGCGCCCTGCCCGGCCGGCCGCTCCCGGTGATCGGCAGCCTCAAGGCGAAACGCATCCAGGCCCTGCAGCGGGACGCCGCCCTGACGCTGCCCCGGCCGGCCTGGTTCGCGCTGCTGGAAGCCGCCCGGGGCCATGAGGTGGCCTGACCCCATCCCCTTCCACCATGAGGATCCACGACCATGCTGCCCGTCATCGCCTTCGGTGAGGCCCTCGTCGACATGCTCTCCAGTCGCCTGGGAGACGCCCCGGCCGACACCACGGAGACCTTCACCCCCTATGCCGGCGGCGCCCCGGCCAACGTGGCCGTGGCCTGCGCCCGGCTCGGCGTGCCCAGCCGCTTCCTCGGCATGCTCGGCGAGGATCACTTCGGCGACTTCCTCGCCGCGGAGCTGGCCGCCCAGGGCGTCGACCTCTCCGGGGTGGTACGGACCCGCAAGGCGCGCACGGCGCTGGCCTTCGTCTCCCGGGACGCCGACGGCGAGCGCACCTTCGACTTCTACCGGCCGCCCGCCGCCGACCTGCTCTACCGACTGGAGCACCTGCCGGCCGGCGTCTTCGCCGAGCCCGCCCTCCTCCACCTGTGCAGCAACAGCCTGACCGAGCCGGCGATCGCCGAGACCACCCTGGCCATGGCCGAGATGGCCGCCCGGGCCGGCTGCCTGGTCAGCGTGGACGCCAACCTGCGTCACAACCTCTGGCCCGACGACCGGGTGGACGTGGCCCTGGTGACCCGGCTGCTCGACACCGCCGACCTGCTGAAGCTGTCCCGGGAGGAAGTCGAGGCCCTGCGCGGGGATCACCCGGAGGACGCCTGGCTGGCCGAGCGCCTGGCGGCCGGCGTCAGGCTCATCGTGATCACCGACGGCAGCGGCGCCGTGCGCGCCGAGGGCGCGGGGCTCTCGCTCGCCGTCACCCCGCCCGCGGTCGAGCCGGTGGACACCACGGCAGGGGGCGATGCCTTCATCGGCGGACTGCTGGCCCGCCTGGCCGAGGACGGCGTCGAGGAAGGCTGGCACCGCGATACCCAGCGCCTCGAGGCGGCGCTGGCCTTCGCCTGTCGCTGCGGCGCCCACGCCGTCACCCGTCCCGGCGCCTACGTCGCCCTGCCGACCCGGGACGACCTGGCCGCCTGAACGGCGGGGATCAGCCCGCGGCGGTGCGCCACCGCATCCGCCGCGGGATGACCTCGCGCCCCGCCCGATACTCGCCTCGCGAGGCGGCCAGCGCACAGGACAGCGCGGTGGCGGCCAGGCGTTCATGGTCCTGGAGGGCGGAGTTGACCGGCAGCGGCAGGAAATCGAGCAGCCGGCTGTCGCCGAAGGTGGCCAGGCGCAGCGAGGCCGGCAGCCCGCCGCGCTCCAGCAGGGTATCGAGCACCCCGTCGAACAGCGAATAGGAGGCGGTGACCAGGGCATCGGGCAGGCCCGGGCCGTCGAGGAGTTCGCGCATCAGCCGGGCCCCCTCGGCCCGGTCGTAGCGCTCCCCCGCCCGTGCGATCACCTCCAGCCCCCTCCCCTCGATCGCCCGCTGGAAGCCCGCGCGGCGTTCCTGACTGATCGACAGCCAGGGCACCGCATCCAGCCAGGCGATGCGCGAGACCGAACCGTCCAGCACCGAGCGGGTCAGCCGTTCGGCGGCCTCGCCGTCGTTGCTGACCACGCTGGCGAAGCGCCCCGGCTCGAAGCCCCGGTCAACCGCCACCACCGGCAGGCCCTCGTCCTGCAGCTCGGCGTAGAAGGGATCGTCCATGGGCAGGCAGCTGGCGGTGATCAACACCTCGCAGCGCTGGGCCCGCAACGCCAGGGCCAGGTCGCGCTCCGCCTCCGGCCGGTCGTCCGAGCCGGCGATCAGCAACTGGTAGCCCTGCTCCCGGGCCCCGCGCTCCATGAGCTTGGCCAGCCGCGCGTAGGTGGCGTTCTCCAGGTCGGGCACGATCAGCCCCAGGGTGCGACTCGAGCCGCGCCGCAGGGCGGCCGCCTGGGGATCGACCCGGTAACGGTGTTGGCGCACCACCGCCATCACCTTCTCCACGGTCTCCTGGCTGATCCGACGTTTCTCGGCCTGCCCGTTGATGACATAGCTGGCCGTGGTACGCGAGACGCCGGCCAGGCGAGCGATTTCCGCGAGCGTCATGGTCTACCCCTATAAGTGGTTGGGGGCATTCTACGCCGGACGGCGGGCCCTCCACCCCCTGCGAAAGTCGTAGTCGATCGACCTTGCCAGGCAAGATGAATCGATCCAGCATTCAGTAAAGCACAAGTGACACGATTCACCTACCCACGACAACACCACTGCCACGCCCTCGGGCCGACGGAACGCCCCGGCGTCGCACCCTCGACGAAGCGGAGAGACCGATGTTGACGCTCAGCCAGGACGATGTACGGCTCGGCTGCCAGGCCGACGACTGGCGCACCGCGCTGGACCAGGCGGCCGAGGCCTTGCACGCCGCGGGGCTGGTCGCCCCCGACTACCGGGGCGGCCTCTACGAACGCGAGGCCCAGTCCTCGACCTTCCTGGGCAATGCCATCGCCATCCCCCACGGCACCGCGGAGAGCCGGGTGCACGTGAAGGCCACCGGGGTGCGGGTGCTGCAGTTCCCGGACGGCGTCGACTGGCACGACGGCCAGCGGGTCCATGTGCTGGTGACCATCGCCGCCCAGAGCGACGAACACCTGGACATCCTTCGCCAGCTGACCCACGTGCTGGACCAGGACGGCATCGCCGAGCGCCTGCCCGCGGCCGACAGCCCCGGCGAGATCGCCGGCCTGCTGTCCAGGGCGGTGGTCGAGGCTCGGCTGGATGCCGAGACCCTCAGCCTGGGCTTCCCCGCCCGGGACCATCGGGAGCTGGCCCTGGCCGGCGCCGCCCGCCTGCGCCAGACCGACTGCGTGGATTCGGGCTTCGTGGCCGCCGTCGCCGAGGCCGCGCCCCAGGCCCTCGGCCAGGGCCTGTGGCTGGTGGCCAGCGATCGCGGGGTGAGCGTGCCGGCCCTGGCCATGGCCACCCCGGCCTCGCCCCTGGACGCGGGCGGGGAGCCGGTGCACGGCGTCTTCTGCCTGGCGGCCCAGGGCCAGGCCCATCGCGGCCTGCTGGAGCGCATCCTCGCGCTGCTGGACAGCGACGCCGCCGGCGTCCTGCAGGCGGCCGACGCCGACACCCTCCTCGCCCGGCTCGCCGGCGAGTCCGCCGCGGCCCGCCAGCGCCGGGCCACGGTGCTCAACGCCCACGGCCTGCATGCCCGCCCCGCCAAGCAGCTGGTGCAGGTGGCCCGGGCCCAGGGCACGGCGATCCGCGTCCGCCTGGCCGAAGGCGGCGGAGAGGCCGTGTCCGCCACCAGCCTGACCAAGATCATCAACCTGGGCGCCCGCCGCGGCCAGCAGCTGGTGTTCTCCGCCGAGGGCGAGGAGGCCGAGGCGGCCCTGGACGCCGTCTGCCGGGCCCTGGAGGACGGCCTCGGCGAGCGGGTCGAGCCCTTCGATGCCCATCGCGAGGCGCTCGAGCCCCGGGAGGACGCCCCGGCGCCGGCGCCGCTGCCGGCCGACGAGGCCCATGTCGCGGTCGCCGCCTCCCCGGGCCTGGCCATCGCGCCGGCCTTCGTGCTCAGGACCCCGCGCTTCGAGTACCCGGCCCGTGCCGCCGACCCGGCCGCCGAGATCCAGCGCCTGGAAGCGGCGATCCGCCAGGCGACCGAGCAACTCGAGGCCCTGGTCCGCCAGGCCCGCGGCGGCGAGGTGGCCCAGATCCTCTCCATGCACGAGGAGATGCTGGGCGACCCCGAACTGCACCAGGCCGCCCGGGAGGGCATCCAGGAGGGCGCCTCCGCCGAAGCCGGCTGGTGGGAGGCCATCGACACCGCCGCCCAGGCCCAGGAGCGCCTTGCCGACCGCCTGCTGGCCGAGCGCGCCGCCGACCTGCGCGACGTGGGCCGCCGGGTGCTGGGCATCCTCTGCCGGGTCGAGCTCCCCCGGCCGCCGGATCATCCCTACGTCCTGGTCACCGACGACATCGGCCCCTCCGACGTGGCGCGCCTCGACACCGGCCGGGTCCGGGGCCTGCTCACGGCGCGGGGCGGCGCCACCGCCCACAGCGCCATCCTCGCCCGGGCCCTGGGGATCCCCGCCGTGGTGGGGGCCGGCGATCGGGTCATGACGATCGACGACGGCACCGAGCTGATCCTCGACGGCGAGCGCGGCCGCGTCACCCCCGCGCCTTCCGCCGAGCGCCGCCAATCCGCCGAGCGGCGCCTGGCCGAGCACCGGCGCCGCGAGGCCGAGGCCTGGGAGGCCCGCTTCGCGGAGGCACGCACCCGCGACGGCCACCGGGTCGAGGTGGCGTCCAACCTGGGCAACACCGCCCATGCCGCGGACGCCGTGGAACGCGGCGCCGAGGGGGTGGGCCTGCTGCGCACCGAGTTCCTGTTCATGGCCCATGCCCGGGAGCCCGATCTCGAGACCCAGGTCGCCGAGTACCATGAGGCCCTGGAGGCCCTGGACGGCCGGCCGCTGGTGGCCCGCACCCTGGACGTGGGCGGCGACAAGCCGCTGCCCTACTGGCCGCTGCCCCAGGAGGCCAACCCCTTCCTGGGCCTGCGCGGCATCCGCCTGTCGCTGACCCGCCCCGAGGTGCTGGAGACCCAGCTGCGCGCCCTGCTGATGGCCGCCGTCGGCCGGCCGCTGCGCATCATGCTGCCCATGGTCAAGGACGTGGCCGAGTTCCGCGCCGCCCGGGCCATCCTCGATCGACTGCTCGACGAGATCCCCGAAGCCGAGCGCACCACCGACCTGCAGCTCGGGGTGATGATCGAGGTGCCCTCCTGTGCCCTGCTGGCCCCCAGCCTGGCCGCCGAGGTGGACTTCTTCTCGGTGGGCACCAACGACCTCACCCAGTACACCCTGGCCATCGACCGCGACCATCCCGAGCTCTCCGCCCAGGCCGACGGCCTGCACCCGGCGGTGCTGCGGCTGATCGAGATGACCGTCGCGGCCGCCCATGCCCAGGGCAAGTGGGTCGGGGTGTGCGGCGAGCTGGCCAGCGAGCCCACCGCGGTGCCGGTGCTGGTGGGCCTGGGGGTCGACGAGCTGTCGGTCAGCGCCCGCCAGGTGCCGCTGGTCAAGGCCCGGCTGCGCGAGTTCGACCTCGACGAGGCCCGAGCCCAGGCCGAGCTGGCCCTGGCCCAGGCCACCGGCGAGGCGGTCCGTGACGCCCTGGAGGCTCGCTGATGGCGCGCCTGCTGACCCTGACCCTGAACCCCGCCCTGGATCTCTCGATCGGGCTGGATCGCCTGGCCCCCGGCGCGGTCAACCGCACCCGGGAGACCCACCTCGAGGCCGCCGGCAAGGGCGTCAACGTGGCCCGGGTGCTGGTCGCCCTCGGCCACCAGGTCTGCGTCTCGGGCCTGCTGGGCGCCGACAACGACGGCCCCTTCCTGCGCGCCTTCGAGGCCCTGGGCGTGGAGGATGCCTTCCTCCGGGTGCCCGGCGAGACGCGCATCAACGCCAAGCTCGCCGAGGTCGACGGCCGGGTCACCGACATCAACGGCCCGGGCCTGACCATCGACGCCGACGCCTGGCGCCGGCTGCTGGCCTGGCTGGAGGACCTGGCCGGCGATCCGCGGCGACGCCCGGAGGCGGTGGTGATCGCCGGCAGCCTGCCGCCCGGCGTCGCCCCCGAGGCCCTGGCCGAGCTGATCGCCCGGCTGCGCGCCGCCGACCTGCCGGTCTGGGTGGATACCAGCGGCCCGGCCCTCCATGCCGCCATCGCCGCCCGACCCACCGCCGTCAAGCCCAACGAGCACGAGCTGGCCGACTGGGCCGGTCAGGCACTCGACACCGAGGCCGCGCGCCTCGAGGCCGCCCGGGCCCTGCATGCCGCCGGCATCGAGGAGACCCTGCTCTCCGCCGGCCCCGACGGCGTGCTCTGGATCAGCCGGCGCGGCGACTGGCAGGCCCTGCCGCCGCGGCTCCGGGTGGCCAGCACCGTGGGCGCCGGCGACACCCTGCTCGCCGCCATGCTGCACGGCGTACTGTCGCACCAGGCACCCGACGAGATCCTGCGGCGGGCCACGGCGCTGTCCGCCGAAGCCGTTCGCCATGTCGGCGTGGGCGACGCCCATGCCGCCGATTTCCCTCGACTCCAACAACAGACCCGCGTCCACCACCTGCCCGGTGGCGACGCAGGGGGAGCCCTCGCATGAACGTCATCCTCATCACCGCCTGCCCCAGCGGCATGGCCACCACCTTCCTCGCCGCCCGTCGACTCGAGCAGGCCGCCGGCCGCCTCGGCTGGCAGACCCACGTGGAGATGCACGGCGAGCTGGAACCCGTCCGGCCCGTCTCGGCCGAGGCCATCGCGGCGGCCGACCTGATCGTGGTCGCGGCCGACCAGGTCCCCGCGCCGCAACGCTTCGAAGGCAAGCGGCTCTTTCGGGCCGCGATCGATCAGGCCCTGCCCGATCCGCGGGCCTTCCTCGAGCGCGCCGAGCGCGAGGCCCGGCCGTATGAGCCGGAGCCCCAAGCCCCCGCCGCGCCGCCCCCCGCCGCCGAAGGGGCGAGCCGGATCGTCGCCGTCACCGCCTGCCCCACCGGGGTCGCCCATACCTTCATGGCCGCAGAAGCCCTCAGTGAAGCCGGAAAATCGCTCGGACATGCGATCCGGGTGGAGACTCAGGGCTCGGTGGGCGCCCAGGACCAGCTCACCGACGAGGAGATCCGCGAGGCCGACGTGGTGATCCTGGCCTGCGACATCGAGGTCGACCCGACCCGCTTCGCCGGCAAGCGGGTCTATCGCACCTCCACCGGCAATGCGCTCAAGAAGCCCCGCCCGACCATCGAGGCGGCCCTGGCCGAGGCCGAGATGGAAGACGCCGCGGCCGCCCAGGCCGGCGAGGGCGAACGCAAGAAGAGCGTCAAGGAGAAGGGCGTCTACAAGCACCTGCTGACCGGGGTGTCCTTCATGCTGCCCATGGTGGTCGCCGGTGGCCTGCTGATCGCGCTGTCCTTCGTGTTCGGCATCGAGGCCTTCCAGGAGGAAGGCACCCTGGCCGCGGCCCTGATGCAGATCGGCGGCGGCACCGCCTTCGCGCTGATGATCCCGGTGCTGGCCGGCTACATCGCCTACTCCATCGCCGACCGTCCCGGCATCGCCCCGGGGATGATCGGCGGCATGCTGGCCTCGGAGATCGGCGCCGGCTTCATCGGCGGCATCCTCGCCGGCTTCCTGGCCGGTTACGCGGCCAAGGCCGTCACCCGCTACGTCAAGCTGCCGGCGAGCATCGAGTCGCTCAAGCCGATCCTGATCATCCCGCTGATCGCCAGCCTGATCACCGGCCTCACCATGATCTACGTCGTCGGCGAGCCGGTGGCCGCCCTGCTCTCGGCCCTGACCGCCTTCCTCGAGAACATGGGCTCGGCCAACGCCGTGCTGCTGGGGATCCTGCTCGGCTCGATGATGTGCTTCGACCTCGGCGGGCCGGTCAACAAGGCGGCCTACACCTTCGGCGTCGGCCTGCTGGCCTCCGAGACCTACGCCCCCATGGCGGCGATCATGGCCGCCGGCATGGTGCCGGCCATCGGCATGGGCATCGCCAGCCTGGTGGCCCGGGCCAAGTTCTCCGAGCCCGAGCGCGAGGCCGGCAAGGCGTCGCTGGTGCTGGGCTGCTGCTTCATCACCGAGGGCGCCATTCCCTTCGCCGCCAAGGACCCGCTGCGGGTGATCCCGGCCTGCATGGTCGGCGGCGCGGTGACCGGCGCACTGTCGATGCTGGTCGGCGCCAAGCTGATGGCTCCCCATGGCGGCATCTTCGTGCTGCTCATCCCCAACGCCATCACCCCGGTGCTGTGGTACCTGGTCGCCATCCTGGCCGGCGCCCTGATCACCGGCCTGGGCTACGCCGCGCTCAAGCGCAGCGACCAGCCCGTGGCGGTCGAGGCCAGCGCCTGACGCCCAGACGCACGCATCTCCGAGGAGCCCTCCATGTTCCAGCTCACCCGCAGCATCACCTGGCAGGCGCTCCGGCGCCTGCAGGCCGACACCGCCAACGATCGCATCGCCGACTACTTCGCCGCCGACCCCCAGCGCTTCGACACCATGAGCCTGCGCGTCGGCGGGCTCTTCCTCGACTACTCCAAGCACCATATCTCCCGGGCGGTGCTCGACAAGCTGCTCGAGCTCGCCGACCATTCCGCCCTGGTCCAGCGCCGTGCCCAGATGTTCTCCGGCGACATCATCAACGTCACCGAGGACCGCCCCGTCCTGCACACCGCCCTGCGCAACCTCGGCGAGGGCCCGCTGTGGGTCGACGGCCAGGACGTCATGCCCGAGATCCACCGCTCCCGGGAGCAGCTCCGGCGCTTCTCCGAGGCGGTGCGCAGCGGCGAGTGGAAGGGCCACGACGGCCAACGCATCAAGGACGTGGTCAACATCGGCATCGGCGGCTCCGACCTCGGCCCCAACATGGCCTGCCGGGCGCTGCTCAAGTACCGCCATCCCGAGCTCAACTTCCACTTCGTCTCCAACGTCGACGGCGCCCACATCCAGAAGGTGCTGTCGCGCCTCGACCCGGCCACTACCCTGTTCATCGTCTCCACCAAGACCTTCTCCACCCAGGAGACGCTGCTCAACGCCAAGACCGCGCGGCGCTGGTTCCTCGAGCACGCCGGCCCCGACGCCGACGTGGGCGCCCACTTCGTCGCCGCCTCCACCAACCGCCAGGCGGCCATGGAATTCGGCATCCGCGAGGAGAACGTCTTCGAGTTCTGGGCCTGGGTCGGCGGGCGCTACTCCATGTGGTCCTCCATCGGCCTGCCCATCGCGCTCGCCGTGGGCTTCGACGGCTTCCTGGAGATGCTCCAGGGCGCCTACGAGATGGACCAGCACTTCCTGACCGCGCCCAACGAGGCCAACATGCCGGTGCTGATGGCGCTGATCGGCATCTGGTACATCAACTTCCAGGGCGCCGAGACCCAGGCCATCGTGCCCTACGACCAGGCCCTGCATCAGCTGCCGGCCTTCCTCCAGCAGCTCGACATGGAGTCCAACGGCAAGTCGGTGGACATCTTCGGCCGGCCGGTGGACTACAAGACCGGCCCCATCGTCTGGGGCCAGACCGGCTCCAACGGCCAGCACGCCTTCTTCCAGCTGCTCCACCAGGGCACCCGCTACGTGCCCATCGACTTCATCGCCTCGCTCAAGCCCGAGCCGGGCATGGAGGACCACCACTTCGCCCTGCTCACCAACATGCTGGCCCAGGCCAACGCCTTCATGGAGGGCAGCCAGAAGGGCGGCGAGCTCGATCCCTACAGCTGCCCGGGCAACCGCCCCTCCAGCACCCTGCTGCTCGACGAGCTGACGCCGAAGAACCTCGGCGCGCTGATCGCGCTCTACGAGCACAAGGTGTTCGTCCAGGGGGTGATCTGGAACATCAACTCCTTCGACCAGTGGGGCGTGCAGCTCGGCAAGCGCATCGCCGGCGAGATCAGCAGCCGCCTCGACGCCCACAGCCAGGACTTCGACGCCTCCACCCAGGGGCTGCTGAAGCTGGTTCGCGAGCACTTCCCGGCGCCGGAACCCGCCGAGACCAAGCCCGCCAAGCGCGAGAAACGCAAGGCCTCGTCCTGACCCTCTCACTCGCCCCCGGCCTCGTCGTCTCACGACGAGGCTCGGCCATCGGCTCGCCGCGGCGAGCCGAGCTACCCGGACGATCAACCAAAAAAAGCCCCGGGCAGGGTTGCCGGGGCGAAAAGGACAGCGACTGGCTGTCGAGAGAGAACACGGGAAATCAGTGGTGGAAGCGCTCGGCGGCCTCCCGGGCCAGCTGGCGGATGGCCTTCCAGTCCTCGGCCTCGACCAGGGACTTGGGGGTGAGCCAGGAGCCGCCCACGCACATGACGTTGGGCAGGGCCAGGTAGTCCGCGGCGTTGTCGAGGTTGATGCCGCCGGTGGGACAGAAGCGCGCCTCGGGGAGAGGACCGGCGAAGGCCTTGAGGGCCTTGACCCCGCCGCTGGCCTCGGCGGGGAAGAACTTGAAACGGCGATAGCCGAACTGCCAGCCGATCATCACCTCGGAGACCGTGGCCACGCCGGGCAGCATCGGCACCGGGCTGGTCACGCCGTAGCGGTAGAGGGCCTCGGTGGTGCCGGGGGTGACCACGAAGTCGGCGCCGACCTGCTCGGCCTGGCGATACTGGGCCGGGGTCAGCACGGTGCCGATGCCCACGCTGGCCTGGGGCAGGGCCTCCTTGATGCGCCGGGTGGCCTCCAGGGCGCAATCCGTGCGCAGGGTGACCTCGAGCACGCTGAGCCCGCCCTCCACCAGGGCAGCGGCCAGGGGCACGGCGTCCTCGACGCGCTGGATGGCCAGCACCGGGATCACCTCGGCCTTGAGGCAGATGCTGTCGAGTTCGGTGGTACGGGTGGACGGCAGCTGTTTGTCGATGGTCATGTCGTGACTCCTGAAAGGGGATCCATGGCGGCTCAGGGCGCCCAGTAGATGCCGAGCGGGCTGGCCAGGAAGGCGCGGACGGGCAGCGCCCGGGTATCGTCGCCGGCCAGCGCCCGGCCCAGCACCGCGCGCTTCTCCTCGCCGGTGATGTGCAGGAAATGGCGAGGGCATTGGTGCAGGCGGTCGGCACTCAGGGTGATGCGGGCCTGGGGCTGACTCGGGGTGCGCACGGCCACCACCGGCTCGGCGGTGGACAGCGCAAGGCTCAGCTCCGGACTGTCGGGGAACAGGGAGGCGGTATGCCCGTCGCCTCCCATGCCGAGTACCACCGCACTGGCCGGCCAGGGCAGCGCCTCGACACGCGCGGCGACCTCGGCCACCCCCTCCTCGGGAGTTTCCGCGGCGCTGGTCAAGGGCGTGAAGCGCGCCTCGGCGGCCTTGCCCTGCAGCAGCTCGCGGCGGACCAGGCGGGCGTTGCTGTCGTCGGCCGACTCGGCCACCCAGCGTTCGTCGGCCAGCGTCACGTCGATGCGCGACCAGGGCAGCGCCGTGGCCGCCAGCGCGCGGAAGAAGGGCACCGGGGTCGAACCGCCGGAGACCACCAGCAGCACCCGCTCACGGGCTTCCAGGTCGTGCCTCAGGGCCTCGGCCACCGCCTCGGCGAGCTGGCGGGCCAGGCTTTCTCGCGCGTTGGGGGTATCGTCTTGCATCTCAGTAGTCCTCCGGCCGTCCTGGGTGATCATGGCGGTATTGAGTGAGCCGCGACCGGCCCTGGGGCCAATCGTCATGCCTCAGTAGTCCTCATACCAGCTGCGGCCGTCCTGGGTGATCATGGCGATGGAGGCGACCGGCCCCCAGGAGCCGGCGGGATAGCGCCGCGGCACCTCGTCGTCCTCCCAGGCGGCGATCAGGCTGTCGCACCAGCGCCAGGCGTGCTCGACCTCGTCGCGCCGCACGAAGAGGTACTGCTGGCCCTTCATGACCTCCAGCAACAGGCGCTCGTAGGCATCCGGGATCCGCGTCTTGGGAAAGGCGCTGCTGAAGTCCAGGTGCAGGGGCCCGCGGCGCAGGCGCATGCCCTTGTCCAGCCCGCTGTCCTTGGTGAGCACCTCCAGGGCGATGCCCTCCTCCGGCTGCAGGCGGATCACCAGCTTGTTGGCGGCCAGCTCGCGCTGGTCGGGGTCGAAGATGTAGTGGGGCTGCTGACGGAAGTGGATGACGATCTGGGAGAGCTTCTCGGGCATCCGCTTGCCGGTGCGCAGGTAGAAGGGCACGCCCGCCCAGCGCCAGTTGGCCACCCCGGTCTTCATGGCCACGAAGGTCTCGGTGTGGCTGGCCCGGTTGGCGCCCTCCTCCTCGAGGTAACCCGGCACGGACCGGCCGTCGATGGTGCCGGCGATGTACTGGCCGCGCACCACGTCGCGTCCCAGCATGTCGTCGGTGAAGGGCTTGAGCGCCTTGAGCACCTTGACCTTCTCGTCTCGGATGGCGTCGGCATCGAGGTTGGCCGGCGGGTCCATGGCGATCAGGCAGACCAGCTGCAGCAGGTGGTTCTGGACCATGTCGCGGAGCTGGCCGGCGTCGTCGAAGTAGCCCCAGCGGCCCTCGATGCCGACCTTCTCGGCCACGGTGATCTCCACATGGGAGATGTGGTTCTGGTTCCACTGGGTACCGAACAGGGGGTTGGCGAAGCGCAGGGCGATCAGGTTCTGGACGGTTTCCTTGCCCAGGTAGTGATCGATACGATAGATGCGCGACTCGGGGAAGACCGCGCCGATGGCGTCATTGATCTCGGCGGAGGAGGCGAGGTCATAGCCGATCGGCTTCTCCACCACGACCCGCGACTCGTCGTCGAGACTGCCGCTGGCCTCCAGGTGACGGCAGATGTCGCCGTAGATCTTCGCCGCCACGGACAGGTAGACCACCATGGGGCGAGCGGCCTCCTGGCGCCACTCACGGATGGCGGCGTATCCCTCGGGCTTGGTGAAGTCGAGGGGCAGGAAGTCGAGACGCGCCAGGAAGCGGGCCAGCGCCTCGCGATCCAGCTCTTCGGCCTTGACGTAGGTCTTCAGGGCCTTCTCGATCCGGGATCGGAAGGCGTCGACGTCCAGCTCCTGGCGGGCCAGGCCGAGCAGGCGCGTATCGGGGGCCAGCAGCCCCTCCCGCTCCAGGTGGAAGAGCGCGGGGAACAGCTTTCGCTGGGCCAGATCGCCGAGCGCCCCGAACAGGGCAAGATCGATTTCGGTGTCGATGTCACCTGAGGATCGGGCCTCACCGGGCCGCTTGAACTGGCTCATCTCCGCCCCCATCTGGTTAACTTAACAAAATACTAGCGTAGCGGACGCCGTAGATCCAAATAATTTTGTAAATTTACTACTAAATGCCGATCCCTCTACCAAGGCCCCTGGCTGACCGCCGCCGGGTCGCGCTAGGATGCCCCCTACAATGTAGTTAAATCACCACATAGAGAGGCGGCACGCCGCCGCCACCGTCATGGAGACTCCCTCGCGCATGGTCAGTCACGATCTGCTGGTCCGCATTCGCAACCGACTCGATGAGCTCAACCGTTCGGAACGCAAGGTCGCCGACGTCATCCTGGCCGATCCCGCCGCGGCCACGAGCATGAGCATCGCCAGCCTGGCCCATGCGGCCTCGGTCAGCGAGCCCACCGTCAACCGCTTCTGCCGCAGCTTCGATGCCAAGGGCTACCCGGACTTCAAGATCAAGCTGGCCCAGAGCCTGGCCGGCGGCACCCCCTACGTCAGCCAGGCGGTGGAACCCGGCGATGCCGCCGGCGAGTACACCGGCAAGATCTTCGGCGCCACCATCGCCGCCCTGGACCTGGCGCGGCGCGAGGTGGATCCGGCTCGGGTCGAGCGAGTCGTCGACTACCTGACCCAGGCCAAGCAGCTGCACTTCTTCGGCCTGGGCGCCTCCGGGGCCGTGGCCCAGGACGCCCAGCACAAGTTCTTCCGCTTCAACATGCCGGTGTCGGCCTACATCGACGTGCTGATGCAGCGCATGGTGGCCGCGGCCTGCCACACCGGCGACGTGGTGGTGATCCTGTCCTACACCGGCCGAACCCGGGAGCTCGTCGATATCGCCCGCCTGGCCCGGGAGAACGGCGCCGTGGTACTGGGGATCACCGCCCCGGACTCGCCGCTGGCCGACGAGTGCACCGAGACCCTCGCGATCACCGCCCCCGAGGACACCGATCACTACATGCCGATGACCTCCCGCATGATCCAGCTGGCGCTGATCGACGTGCTGGCCACCGGGGTCACCCTGCGCCGCGGCGAGGACTTCCTGCCCCACCTCAAGAAGATCAAGGACAGCCTGCGCGATACCCGCTATCCGGTCGTCGAGGGCGACAAGAAGGCGTGAACGCCTCCGAGGCTTGCAGGTTCCCCGCGAGATCACAACAATAGCGGCTCCCATCCCTTTCCACGGAGCCCGCCCATGCGCTGGATCGCCGCTTCCGCCGTCGCCCTCGCCCTGTTCGCCCAGGCCGCGGCGGCCGACACCTTCCGCTTCACCGCCATTCCCGACGAGGACCAGTCGCGCCTGATCGAGCGCTTCTCCAAGGTGGCGGACTACCTGGAGGCGCGCCTCGAGGTCGAGGTGGAGTACGTGCCGGTGAAGTCCTACGGCGCGGCGGTCACCGCCTTCCGCAACGACCAGGTCCAGCTGGCCTGGTTCGGCGGCCTCTCCGGGGTCCAGGCCCGCCGCCTGGTGCCCGGCTCCCGGGCCCTGGCCCAGGGCGCCGAGGACGCCGAGTTCAAGAGCTACTTCATCGCCCACGCGTCCACCGGCCTCGAGCCGGCAGACGAACTGCCCGAGGCCATCGAGGGCAAGAGCTTCACGTTCGGCTCGAAGACCTCCACCTCCGGCCGCCTGATGCCCGAGCACTTCCTGCGCCAGCGCTTCGACGCCGCCCCGGAGGCACTCTTCTCGCGGGTCGGCTTCTCCGGCGACCACTCCCGGACCATCGCCCTGGTCGAGGCCGGCACCTACGAGCTCGGCGCGGTCAACTACGCGGTCTGGGAGGCCGCCGTGGAGGACGGCCGGGTGGACACCGACCGGGTCGAGGTGATCTGGTCCACGCCCAGCTACCCGGACTACCAATGGACCCTGCGCGGCGATGCCGACGAGCGTTTCGGCGACGGCTTCACCGAGGCCGTGCGCGAGGCCCTGCTGGCCATGGACGACCCGGAGCTGCTCGACAGCTTCCCGCGCTCCGCCTTCATCCCCGCCGACAACGCCATGTACGCTCCCATCGAGGACGTGGCGGAAGATCTCGGCCTGCTGCGCTGATGGACGCGCCGCGCGAGCCCCTGGTCGTCCTCGAGGATGCCGACCTGGGCCATGGCGATCGGGTGGTGCTGCCCGGCCTGCGCCTGCGGCTGGACCGCGGCGAGCGCGTCGCCCTGCTCGGCCCCAGCGGCGCCGGCAAGTCCACCCTGCTGGAGGCCCTGCGGACCCGCCTCGGCGATGAGGCCGCCTGGTGCCCCCAGCATCACGGCCTGGTGCCGGGGCTCGCGGTCTATCACAACATCTACATGGGGCGGCTGGCGGAGCATTCGACGCTGGCCAACCTGTGGAACCTGGTACGCCCGCTGCGCGCTCCCTGGGCCGAGGTGGCCGAGCTCTGCGACCGGCTGGGCCTCGAGGGCCTGATGCGCCGGCCGGTGGGCCAGCTCTCCGGGGGACAACGCCAGCGGACGGCCATCGGCCGAGCCCTCTACCAGGAGCGATCGGTGTTCCTCGGCGACGAGCCCGTGGCCAGCGTCGACCCTCACCAGGCGCTACGCCTGCTGGACCTGATCGAGGCTCGTCACGATACCCTGGTGGTCGCCCTGCACCAGCGAGAGCTGGCCCTCTCCCGTTTCGACCGGGTCTGGGGCCTGCACGACGGCCGACTGGTCATCGACGCCCCGACCGACGAGCTCGACCTGGCGGACCTCGATGCCCTCTACCCCGATGCGGGAGGCGCCCCTCCCGAGTCGCCTTCCGGCGGCGAGCCGGCCGCCCCCTCCTTCGAGGCCCTGCCCTGCTCCCGGGGGCGGGCATGAACGAGGCGACCCAGCCCCGCCGGCCGACCTGGCTGGCCGGCTCGGCCGGCGGTCCGCGGCTGGCCCGCCACACCCTCACCCTGGTGGCGCTGGCGCTGCTGCTGATGCCCCTGGCCGACCTTTCGGTGATCACCCGTGATCCCTGGTCGGAGCTCGGCCGCATGCTTCGGGGCCTGGCCTGGCCCGACTTCACGGCGGTGGAGTCGCCCTTCCAGGCCCTGGGGCTGACCGTCGCCGTGGCCCTGTGGGGCACGCTCGCCGGCGTGGTGCTGGGCTTTCCCCTGGCCCTGGCGTTCGCCCGCTCGCGCCTGGTACGGGCCGGCTGCGCCTTCGTCCGGGCCATCCATGAGCTGTTCTGGGCGTTGCTGTTCCTCCAGGTCTTCGGCCTCTCGGCCCTGACCGCCCTGGCCGCCCTGGCCATTCCCTACGCCGGCATCTTCGCCAAGGTCTACGCCGAGATCCTCGAGCAGACGCCGCGGGCCGCCGCCGAGGCCCTGCCGCCCGGCGTCGGCCGGCTGTCGCGATTCCTCTACGCCGAGCTGCCGCTGGCCTGGGAGCGGCCGGCCGCCTACACCCGCTACCGGTTCGAGTGCGGCCTGCGTGCCAGCGTGCTGCTGGGCTTCGTCGGCCTCCCGACCCTGGGCTTCCAGCTGGAGACCGCCTTCCGCGAGGGCCGCTATCCCGAGGCCGGGGCCCTGCTCTGGTGCTTCTACCTGCTGATCGCCGCCCTGCCCTGGTGGAGCCACCGGCGCCTGATCCCGCTGCTGCTGGTCGGCGGCGCCTTCCTGCTCGGCCCCTGGCCGGCGGTGGACGGGGGGCTGCTGTGGCGCTTCCTCAGCCAGGACCTGTGGCCCGCGCCCCTGCTCGACGGAGAAGCGGCAGAGCTCGTGAACTGGCTCGCGCGCATCCCCGAACTCGGGCCGGCCATCGGCCATACCCTGCTGCTGGGGCTGCTCGGCACCGTCGGCGCCCTGCTGGTGGCCCTGACGCTCTGGCCGCTGGCCAGCCGACACTTCGGTACCCCGGCGACGCGGCTGGCCGGCCGGGGACTGCTGGTCTTCCTGCGCTCCACCCCGGAGCTGATGCTGGCCTTCGTGTTCCTGCTGCTGCTGGGGCCGTCGATGCTGCCCGCCTGGCTGGCCCTGGCGCTGCACAACGGCGCCCTGATCGCCTTCCTCGCCGCCCGCCATGCCGATGGCCTGACGCCGGGGATGCCCGGACTTCCGGCCAGCGGTCGCCTGGCCTACGAGCTGTTGCCGCGGATCTACCCGGGAGTGCTGGCGCTGCTCTACTACCGCGCCGAGGTGATCCTGCGGGAAACGGCGATCCTCGGCATGCTGGGGGTGGCGACCCTGGGCTACTACATCGACGAACACTTCCAGTACCTGATGTTCGACGTGGCCTTCTTCCTGCTGCTCATCACCGCCGGGCTGAATATCGCCGTGGACACCCTGTCCCGACGGCTCCGCCCCCGGGAGGTGCCCCTCGAGGATCCCTGCCTGCGTTGACCGGGCGACCACGAGAAAGGCCGGCGCCTGAGGCGCCGGCCTTTGCGTTGCCGCCTCGGTCGGTTCGGGATCAGGCGTCCTTGACCAGGGCCGTGACGGTGATCTCCACCCGGAGCTCGTCGGCGGGCATGGGTGCGCAGACGCAGGTGCGGGCCGGGGCGTGTCCCTCGGGCACCCAGGCATCCCAGACGGCGTTCATGGCCGCGAAGTCGTGGCCTTCCTTGAGGTAGATGGTGGCGCTGAGCAGGTGCTCGCGATCGGAGCCGATCTCCTCGAGCAGGCCGTCGACCCGGGACAGCATGCTCTCGGTCTGCTCGGTGATGTCGCCGTGGCGGGCCTCGGGGCCGGCCACCTGGCCACACAGGTAGGCCACGCCGTTGTGGATCACGGCCCGGCTCATGCGGGTCTTGGTGTCATGGCGCTGGATGGTCATGGTTTGCTCCTGCCGATAAGGGATGTAGCCGCATGATAACCCAGGGACAACTTTCAAGGCAGCCGAAATCACCAGGCTATTCGGCACAGCCGATACATTTCAATGCCACCGGATCCCCCTCCAGGCGCCGGGCATCGATCCACTCGCCACAGGCGATGCACTCCCCGTACTCGCCACGCTCGATCCGGGCCAGGGCCGAGGCGATGCGCTTGAGCGTCAGCTGGCGGCGTTCCTCCTCGGCCTTGGCCATGGCCTGCCCCTGCAGGGCGTCCATGCGCGACAGCCGCCCCACCGAGGTCTGATCCAGCATCACGGTGTCGCGGGCCCCCTGACTGTCCGCGCTCTGCGCGAGGAGGTCGTCGTGCATGGCCTCGAGCCGGGCCTTCACGGCCGCCATGTCCAGGTCGGGATGGTTCATGGGTCGCTTCCATCGGTGATCACGCATTTTGTTCGCTCGCCCTGTAAGCATTCGCGATGCACCGCGACTCATCAAGGCATATCGACGCATCGAAGCGATGCTCGGTGGCATCACATCCCGAGCGACACACAGGAGAAGCGACATGAAACGTTCCACCATGATGGCCGCCGTCCTCACCACCGCCCTGGCCCAGGCCGGGACCATGGCCACCGCCCAGGCCGCGGAGGGGGAAGCGATGGAGAAGTGCTATGGCGTGGCCCTGGCCGGCCAGAACGACTGCAAGGCGGGACCAGGCACCACCTGCGCCGGCACCTCCACCGTGGACTACCAGGGCAATGCCTGGAAGCTGGTGCCGGAAGGCACCTGCACCAGCATCGAGACGCCCCACGGCAACGGCAGCCTGACCGAAGTCGATCGCCCCTGAGCCTGCCACGGCCCGCCGACCGGCGGGCCCCCTTCGAGGAGACCGCCATGCCCCTTTCCCTTGACCCCGGCGCCGTGGGTATCGGGCTCAAGCATCGCCACGTCGATGCGCTGCTCGCCGAGCCCCGGCCGGTGGACTTCCTGGAACTGCACGCCGAGAACTACATGGGCGCGGGAGGACCGGTCCGCGAACGGCTCCACGCCATCGCCGCGGCCTATCCGCTCTCGGTGCACGGCGTGGGCATGTCGCTGGGCGGGGCCGAACGCCCGGATCCCGTCCATCTAGGCCGGCTGGTGGCGCTGGTGGAGGAACTGGCCCCGGCGCGGGTCTCCGAACACCTGGCCTGGAGTCGGCTCGACGGCGACTTCTACAACGACCTGCTGCCGGTGCCGCTCACCGAGGAGAGCCTGGCGCTGGTCGCCCGCAACGTCGACATCGTCCAGCAGGCCCTGGGGCGCCGCCTGCTGATCGAGAACCCCAGCCTCTACGTGCGCCTGGAGATGAACACCCTCGACGAGGCCGACTTCCTCGCCGAGCTGGTGGCCCGCACCGGCTGCGGGCTGTTGCTGGATATCAACAACGCCTATATCAGCGCCCACAACCTGGGCCGCGACCTCGAGGCCTACCTGGCCGCCCTGCCGGGACACGCCGTGGGCGAGTTCCACCTGGCCGGCCACAGCCTCGACACCGCCGCCACCCCGCCGCTGCGCATCGACGATCACGGCGGCCCGGTGTGCGATGACGTCTGGGCGCGCTATGCCCGACTCGCCCGCCAGCACCCGGCGGTGCCGACCCTGATCGAGTGGGACACCCGGGTCCCGTCGCTGGACCGCTGGGTCGCGGAGGCCGAGCGGGCCCGGGCCCATCGAGCCGGAATCCCATACCCGGCCGTCGGCCAATAGCACGAGGAGATGCCCATGGACACCCTCGCCGATTGGCAACGCCGCTTCATCGCCGCCATGCGCGATCCCGCCACCGGGACGGAGGCGGATCTGGGGCAACCCGACGGCCTGGCCGTCTACCGCAACAACATCCGCCAGAGCCTGATCGAGGCCCTGGCCACGGCCTTCCCCCATACCCGGGCGCTGCTCGGCGAGCACTACTTCGCCGCCGCGGCCGGCGACTATGCCCGCGGGCATCCGCCCGCCGACCCGCGGCTGATGCACTACGGGGCCGGCTTCGCCGACTTCCTGGACGGCCTGCCGCCCCTGGCGGACTACCGCTACGTGAGCGACGTCTGTCGCCTCGAGCGGGCCCGGCTCGACGTCAGCCACGCCGCCGAGGCACCCGCCCTGGAGGCGTCGCGCCTGGCCGAGCATCCGGACCCGGAGGGCCTGGTGCTGGCCCCCCGGCCGGCGACCCGGCTGGTGAGCTGCCGCCACGACGTGGCCAACCTCTGGCGACGCCTGGAGGACGGCGGCGACCCCGTCCCGCCCGGCGAGGCCGGCGACTGGCCCTGGCTGGTGGTGCGCCGTCACGGCCGGGTCGGCCTGACGCCCGTCTCGCCGTTCACCCGCCGCCTGCATGAACGCCTGGACGGCACCACCGCCCTCGGCGAGGCCCTGATGATCGACTTCGAGGCCGGAGACGATGCGACCGCCGGCGAGGCCCTGGGCACCCTGCTCGCCCTGGGCGTGCTGGGCGTCCCGGCCGCCCCCATCGAGGAGGACACCCCATGAAGGCCCTGCTGCTTCCCCTGAGGTTCTACTATCACCGCCTGGCGCCGGGCCTGGATCGGGTGCCCTTCGATCCGGTGGCCCTGCTGATGCGGGTCGTGCTGGGCAGCGTCTTCTTCGGCTCGGCGCTGACCAAGGTCGAGGGCTTCGCGCTCAGCCAGAGCACCTTCTTCCTGTTCGAGCACGAGTACGCCCTGCCGCTGCTGCCGCCGGTGCTCGCGGCCTATCTGGCCACCCTCGCCGAGTTCGGCCTGTCGCTGCTGCTCTGGGCGGGGCTCGCGACCCGGCTGGCCGCCACGGGACTGCTCGTCATGACCCTGGTGATCCAGACCTTCGTCTATCCCGATGCCTGGGTGACCCATGGCCTCTGGGCGGCCAGCCTGCTGACCCTGGTGCTGCGCGGGCCCGGTGCCCTGTCGCTGGATCGCCTGCTGGCGGGTTGGCTGGACCGGCATGCGCCCGGTGCCAAGCCGACCCGCCCCCACCCTAGGGGGTGACGCCCCGGGCCTCGGGGCTGGCCAGCACCCCCTGGGCCAGCCCCCAGCCGCCGACCAGCAGCGCCAGCATGCCGGCCAGCACCCACTCGAAGGCGGCGCCCAGGTCCAGGGCCAGGCCCAGCACCGCCGGGGCGATGCCGGTGGAGAAGACCATGGAGGCGCTCAGGGTGGCCCGCACCCGTCCCAGGTGCTCGGCCCCCCAGAGGCGCACCAGCAGGCTGGTGGCGATGGATTCCTGGGCGCCCATGGCCAGCCCGCCGCCCACCATCAGCGCCCAGACCGCCAGGTGCCCGCCCAGCGTCAGGGCCAGCACCAGGCCCAGGGCGAAGGGCAGCAGGTAGAGCCGCGCCAGGCGCACCGGGCCCAGGCGATCCACCCAGTGCCCGCCGAGCAGGGCCCCGGGCAGCTTGGACAGGCCCATGCCGGTCAGGGCGAGGGAATAGACGGCCAGGGAGCTTTCCATGGCCGCGGTCAGCTGGGCCTGGTAGATGAACAGCCCCGTCAGGGTCACCGGGAGGGTCATCAGCAGCGGCAGCAGCCGCCAGAAGCGCGAATCGCGGAAGGGCCGCGGCCCGTCCCGCGCCTCTCCACCCTGCGGCCGAGCCCCCGGCGCCGGCGGCCAGGGGGCCGCCGCCAGCGACAGCCCCCAGAGCACGGCCAGCCCGGCTCCCAGGGTCCACCACAGCTCCCGCCACCCTAGCCACACCAGCAGCGCCGCCACCAGCGGCGGGAGCAGGGTCTCGCCCAGCATCAGGCCCATCCCGGCCAGGCCCAGGGCGCGGCCGCGCAGGGCGGTGAACTCGCGTCCCGCCAGGGTGTTGCCCAGGTGACTCATCATGCCCTGGCCACACAGGCGGACCAGTCCCAGCCCCAGCAGCCCCAGCCACCAGGCCGGCGACAGGGTGAGCAGCGCCATGCCGGCGAAGAGCGCGAGCAGCACGATCAACGCGAAGCGGCGCGGGGCCACCCAGTCGATGCTGGGCCCGAAGCGCAGCATGGCGAAGCCGGAGGCCAGGGTGACCAGCGAATAGGCGGTGCCGAACTGGCCGGCGGTGAGTCCCAGGCGTTCACTGATGGGCACCTGGAAGAGGCCGACGAAGAAGCTCTGGCCCAGGCTCGACGAGAACATGGCCAGGAAGGCGATGCCGAGCAGCCCCCGATGGTCCCTCAGCAGGGTGCGATAGCTCATGGCGGTCTCCGACGAGGGGATGGACGCGAAAGGCCCCGCCGGAGCGAGGCCTTTCTCGGCGCGCGGCCCCCGGAGGGGCGGCGCTCGCTCAGCGCAACAGCAGGACGGGGATGGTGGCGCGGCGCAGCACCGAGGTGGTGGTGCTGCCCACCAGCAGCTGGCGGATGCGGGAGTGACCGTAGGCCCCCATCACCACCAGGTCGATGTCCTGCTCTTCTTTGTAGGCCCGCAGGGTCTCCTCGACGTCCCCGGCCCGGATCGCGCCCTCGGCCTCGTGGCCGGCCTCGCGCAGGGTGGCGAGCGCCCAGTCGAGCTGGGAGCGGTTGTCGCCGGTCTCGGCCCCGACGATCACCACGTGACAGGGGATGCCCTTGAACAGCGGACTGCTGGCGAGCAGTTCCACGCCCTTGCGGGTGGTCTTGCTGCCGTCGAAGGCGATCATCACCCGCTCGGGGGTCTTGAAGGCGTCCGGCACCATCAGGATGGGCCGGTGCAGGCTGCGCACCACCCGCTCCAGGTTGGAGCCCAGGTGCTCGCTGTCCTGATGGGCGGTCTCGCCGCGCTTGCCGACCACCAGCAGGCGGATCTCGTCCTCCAGCTCGGCGATGGTCTCCACCAGGGTGCCGTTGCGCTGGCGGCTGCCCGGCTCCGCCACGCCGTCCTCGACGGCACGTTCCTTGGCCGCCTTGAGCATCAACCGCCCCTGCTCCTGGGCCACCTTGGCGCGTTGCTCGTCCAGGTGGGAGAGCTCCTCGAGCAGGTGCTCCCGGGAGCCCAGGCCGATGTTGCCGGAGAGGTCCGCCTCGGCGGTCTGGGGATGGTTGTCGACCACGTGCAGGAAGGTCAGCGGCGCATCCAGCGCCAGGCTGGCCCAGGCGGCGTAGTCGCAGACGCCCTCGGAAAACTGCGAGCCGTCGATGGCGGCCATCACCTGTTCTGTCATCTGTCTGTCCTGAAGCTGGCGTGTATTGTCTCGGTTCCCGTTCTACACCATCGCGGCCATCCCGTCACAGGGACGGCCAACGGGAAGCAAAGGTATCGCCGTCAAGCACGGCGAGGGACGCCGGGGACAGGTCGTAGCGGGGGGCCTACGCCAGGAATGGCGTCGGTAGCGCCCAGGGAGGGGGTCACAGCGCCCCCTCGTCGGTCCGGCGCTCCGGGACCTGTCGCCGGCTTACTGCCACAGCCCTACCTATCGTAAGGGCTCAATGCCCGCCCATCAGCTTCTCGACCGCCGCCGGATCGTCGTGGATGGCGTAGCGGTCGACGATGGTGGCGCTGGCCTCGTTGAGGCCGATCAACTCCACCTCGGTGCCCTCGCGGCGGAACTTGATCACCACCCGATCCAGGGTCTGCACGGCGGTGATGTCCCAGAAATGGGCGCGTGACAGGTCGATGGTCACCTTCTCCACGGTCTCCTTGAAGTCGAAGGCCGCGGCGAAGCGCTCGGAGGAGGCGAAGAACACCTGACCGACCACCCGGTAGGCACGATGCCGGCCGGCCTCGATCTCTTCCGAGCCCACGTAGAGGATGTTGCCCACCTTGTTGGCGAAGTTCATGGCGGCGATCAGCACGCCGACGAAGACGCCGATGGCCAGGTTGTGAGTGCTCACGGTGACCGCCACCGTGGCCAGCATGACGACGTTGGTGCTCATGGGGTGCTTCTTGAGGTCCCGGATCGAGCTCCAGCTGAAGGTGCCGATGGAGACCATGATCATCACCGCCACCAGGGCCGCCATGGGAATCCGCGAGACCCAGTCGGACAGGAAGACCACCATCATCAGCAGCATCACGCCGGCGATCAGGGTGGAGAGGCGGCTGCGGCCGCCGGACTTGATGTTGATCACCGACTGCCCGATCATCGCGCAGCCCGCCATGCCGCCCAGCAGGCCGGTGCCCAGGTTGGCCAGGCCCTGGCCCTTGCACTCGCGGTTCTTGTCGCTCTGGGTGTCGGTGAGGTCATCGACGATGGTGGCGGTCATCATCGACTCGAGCAGGCCCACCACGGTGAGCATCACCGCATAGGGGAAGATGATGGCCAGGGTCTCGAGGTTCAGCGGCACGTCCGGCCACAGGAAGACCGGCAGGGTGTCCGGCAGCTCGCCCATGTCGCCCACGGTGCGGATGTCGATGCCGGAGACCAGGTAGACCCCGGTCAGCACCAGGATGCACACCAGCGGCGAGGGCAGGGTCTTGCCGATCACCGGCAGCAGCGGAAAGAGGTAGATGATGCCGAGCCCCGCCGCGGTCATGGCATACACATGCCAGGTGACGTTGGTCAGCTCAGGCAGCTGGGCCATGAAGATGAGGATCGCCAGGGCGTTGACGAAGCCGGTGACCACCGAGCGCGACACGAAGCGCATCAGGTCGGCCAGGCGCAGGTAGCCGGCCAGGATCTGCAGCAGACCGGTGAGCAGGGTCGCGGCCAGCAGGTATTCCAGGCCATGCTCCTTGACCAGGGTCACCATCAGCAGGGCCATGGCCCCGGTGGCCGCCGAGATCATCCCCGGTCGACCGCCGGCGAAGGCGATGATCACGGCCATGGAGAAGGACGCGTAGAGGCCGACCTTGGGGTCGACGCCGGCGATGATGGAGAAGGCGATGGCCTCCGGGATCAGGGCCAGGGCCACGACGATACCCGCCAGGGTGTCGCCTTTCAGGTTCGAGAACCAGTCGTGCTTGATGGATCGGATCATGCTGCGGTCCAGTCGAGAGTGATTGTCATGCCCTAGGGGCGCCAGGGTCGTGCACCGGACGCCCGCAAGGGCATCGATGCTGGTCGAGCGTCTTGGAATTCGGGGGGAGGTGCCGTGCGGGGGCACCGGGGCATCACGATGATGCCGGGCGATGACGCGCCGGTGACGGCGCTCGCCGGGTCGCTTGGGCGGGAACGGTCTAGGGCGGCGTGGCCAGCCCGAAAGAGGACGGTATCACGGTCGGTCGAATCCCTGTGCTCACGACACGCCCCGGGCCGGGGCCGGGGCGCAAAGGGAGGGGATTCTAGCAGGAATGGCGGCGGCCTGCATATCGCGCCGCCGACGGGAGACGGCGGTCAATCGCCGCCGCCCTTGGCCATGTGGCGGAAGGCCTCCATGAGGTCGATGGGCAACGGCACCACGATGGTGGAGGCGTTCTTGTTGCTCATGTCGTTCATGGTCTGCAGGTAGCGCAGCTGCAGGGCCGCGGGGTTCTCGGACATGACGTTGGCGGCCTCGACGAGCTTCTTCGACGCCTGCAGCTCGCCCTCGGCGTGGATCACCTTGGCGCGCCGTTCCCGCTCGGCTTCCGCCTGGCGGGCGATGGCGCGGATCATGCTCTCGTCCAGGTCCACGTGCTTGATCTCCACGTTGGCCACCTTGATGCCCCAGCCTTCCGCCGAGGCGTCGATGATCTCCTGGATGTCGTCGTTGAGCTTGTCGCGCTCGGAGAGCATCTCGTCCAGGTCGTGCTTGCCGAGCACCGAACGCAGGGTGGTCTGGGCCAGCTGGCTGGTGGCGCTGACGAAGTGTTCCACCTGGATGATCGCCTTCTCCGGATCCACCACCCGGAAGTAGAGCACGGCGTTGACCTTGACCGTGACGTTGTCCTGGGAGATGACGTCCTGCTCGGGGACGTCCATGGTGATCACCCGCAGGTCGACCACCTCCATCTTCTGGATGCCCGGGATGACGATGATCAGCCCCGGCCCCTTGACCGCCTGGAAGCGCCCCAGGAAGAACACCACGCCCCGCTTGTACTCCGGCAGGATGCGGATCGAGGCCGCCAGCAGCATCAGTACCAGGACGACCGGCACGAGATAGGAAATCATCATGGTTGTCTCTCCTCGACGTTGAGGGCCGGCGTCCGCCGGCCTCCTTCAGGACGCTCCGTCCTCCGGCTCGACCTCGACGGTGAGCCCGTCGATGCCGACCACGCGCACCACCTGACCACGGCTCAGGGGACGGCGGCTGCGCGCGTTCCAACGCTCGCCATGGAGCCGCACGTGCCCTTCGCCCTGGAAGTCCTCCAGCACCTGGGCCTCGTTGCCCAGCAGCTCCTCCTGGCCGGTACGCGCCGGGCGCCGCCGCAGGCCGATGAAGCGGGTCATGACCCACAACATCAACCCCGCCGCCACCAGGGCGACGCCACCGATCAGCGGCAGCGAGATGTTCAGGGTGTCCGCATCCATCAGCATCACCGATCCGATCACGAAGGCCACGATGCCGCCGATGCCGAGGATCCCGAAGCTGGGCATCAGCGCCTCGCCGACGATCAGCCCGAGCCCCACCAGGATCAACGCCAGGCCGGCATAGTTAACGGGTAGCACCTGGAAGGCGAAGAGCGCCAGTAGCAGGCAGATGATGCCGATGGTGCCGGGCACCAGGCTGCCGGGATTGGAGAGCTCGAAGATCAGGCCGTAGAAGCCGATGATCATCAGGAAATAGGCCACGTTGGGGTCGGTGATCACCTCCAGCAACCGGGTGCGCCAGTCCGGGTCGAAGCGCTCGAGGGTCAGCCCCTCGGTGGCCAGGGTCAGGGTGCCGTCGGCCATCACCACCTCGCGGCCATCGATCTGGGCCAGCAGATCGTCGAGGTCGCCGGCCAGGACATCGATGACGTCGCGCGCCAGCGCCTCCCGGGCGGTGAGGTTGACCGCCTCGCGCACCGCCGCCTCGGCCCAGTCGGCGTTGCGACCGTGACGCTCGGCCAGGGAACGGATGTAGGCCACCGCGTCCTCCAGCACCTTGCGCTCCATCGCGGTCTCGCCGCGGCGCTTGCCGGGCTCGAGGATGGGCGCCTCCTCGGCGCCCTCTTGCTGCGTATCCTCCTGCGCCGTCGCCGATTCCGTCTCCTCGGCAGGCGGCCCCTCGTCGGCCGGCCCTTCGTCGGGCGGTTCCTCGGGCTCACCGAGGCCGGGCAGCCCGCCGCCTCCGCCGATCTGCACCGGCGTGGCCGATCCGAGGTGAGTGGCCGGCGCCATGGCCGCCACATGGCTGGCATAGAGCAGGTAGGTGCCGGCGCTGGCCGCCCGGGCACCGCCGGGGGAGACATAGATGGCCACCGGCACCTCGGAGGCGAGCATGGCGCTGATCATGTCGCGCATGGCGGCATCGAGCCCGCCGGGCGTGTCCATCTCCACCACCACCAGGCTGGCCTCGCGCTCCGCGGCGAGCTCCAGTCCGCGCTGGAAGTAGTCGCTGGTGGCCGGGCCGATGGCCCCGTTCAGGGTCATGACCAGCGCCGTGTCGCGGGTCGACTGGGCCTGGGACTGCCAGGCGGCGAAGGCCCCCAGCAGCAGGCAGGTGAGGCTCAACCAGAGCAGGAGACGACCCTTGGCACGCGATCGGGTGGGAATCATGGCGCCTCGCCTCGGCATAAGGGTAATCCTGTGATGCCGGGCGAGGCGATTCGTTCAGGCCTGGGACCGGACCGGCGGGTTGGTCGCCAGGACGTCGGCGCGAATCACCTGCTGCTCGGCGATCAGTTCGTTGACCACGGCCCGGCTGGCCTGGTAATGCGGCGTTTCCTTATGAGCCGCCAGGGCCTGCTGGTCAGTGTAGATCTCGTAGAGGTGGAAGAGGTCGGGGGTGTCGCGATCCTCGATCACGTCGAAGGCATGACACCCCGGTTCGTCGCGGACCGAGGCCTCGGCGTTGGGCAGCATGGCCTCGAGGAAGCGATCGCGAGTTCCGGGCTTGAGGCGGGTCTGGACGATGATGCAGTACATCTCGGACTCCCTGGGTTGTGAAACGGGGATAATTATGGAAACATTTTCCAATGATTTTCTGAACCCCATCGCGTCAAGGAGGCTCCATGCAACGCCCCGCCCCGTTCAACGGCATGCGTCACATCGCCCTCCAGGTCCAGGACCTCGAGGCCTGCGAGCACTTCTACGTCGACATCCTGGGCATGTCGGTGCTGCGCCGCGCCCACGATGACCTGGTCTACCTGACGCTCGGCAACGACAACTTCTCGCTGGCCCGGGCCAAGGCGGACACGGGCGGCGATCCCCAGCGCCTGGATCACTTCGGCTTCGTGGTCGACGAGCGCGAGGACGTGGACGCCTGGCACGAGTACCTGCTGGCCCGGGGCGTCGAGGTCGTGCGGGGCCCCCATGACCATGGCGACGGGGGGCGAAGCCTCTACTGCAAGGACCCGGACGGCAACACCGTCCAGCCCCTCTATCACCCCAGCGTGTCGGGCCAGCGACTGGCCTGAACCTTCGTCCCGGTTCTCTCTCGTGGCGGTCTCGACCGCCATCTCCCTACGGCATGTCCGACATGTCGACTCGTTCGGCGCTCCCTACGGGGCGCCCTTTTTCTTTTCCCCCAAGGGGTTATCATCGAAGTCGACCACACGAAGTCGGGCGCAGCCGCTATGCTGAGACAACAAGCGCTGTAAGGAAGACCGGCTGCCGACGACTCAGTCCCTGCACGACGCCATCAAGGACTCCCGATGCCCGATACGACGCCTCTGGCCGACAAGGAGAGCCACGCCCCGGCGACGCTGATCGATCGCCTCACCCGCGCCCTGGGGCGCGCCGGCTGGCTCGACGGCGTACAGGGCCTCGAGATGATGGCCGACACCGGCCTCGCCCATCGCCACGTCTGGATTCGCCATCCGGCGGGCGACCGGGTGGCACGGGTGCCCAAGCAGAGCCAGATGGGGCTGAGCGCCCGGGACAATCTGACCTACCAGGGCGCCTGCTTCGCCCGGGCCGCGGAGGGCGGGCACACGCCGGCGCTGCTCGCCGTGCTGCCGCCGGACGACGACCTGCCTCGGGGCGCCCTGCTGGTCGAGGCCATCGCGGGCCGACCGGCCCGCCTGCCGGAAGACCTGCCGGCCATCGCCCGAACCCTGGCCAGCCTGCATCGCCGACCCTGCCCGCCCCGGTCGGAGCGCGCGCCCCTGCACGCCCCGGCCGATCCCTGGCGGGCCATGCGCCAGGAAGTGCTCGGCCAGGCCGCGGCCCTGCCCGGGGCGGGCCTCGGCGACACCGCGCGCCGGCTGATCGAGGCGGAGCTCCAGGCCTTGCCCGAGCGCCTCCCGGGGAGCGGGGCCATGGCGCGCCTGATCAGCTTCGATGCCCACCCGGGCAACTTCCTGGTCGAGGGGGCGGGCCGCGCCGTGCTGGTCGACCTGGAGAAGTGCCGCTATGGCCTGCCGGGCTTCGACCTGGCCCATGCCAGCCTCTACACCTCCACCACCTGGGACCTGGCCTCCCGGGCGGTGCTGGACGTCGACCAGGTGGCCGACTTCCATGCCGAGTGGCGCCGGGCCCTGGGCCCGGCCTCGGCCGAGCACCCCGGCACGGTCCTGCTGGCCTGCCGGCGGGCCATGTGGCTGTGGTCGCTGACCTGGTGCGCCAAGTGGCGCGGCGCCCACCGGCGCTCCCCGGATGCGGGGCGACGAGGCGAAGACTGGTCTTCCGATCTCAGCGAGGATGCCCTGATCGCCCATGTGCGCGACCGGGTGAACCACTACCTGGACCCGGCGACGCTGCGCCGCGGCCGCGAGGAGCTCGATGCCCTGGCGGCCCTGCTCGACCGCCCTTCCCCCCACACAGGATGATCCCGATGACGCTACGCACCCTGGCCGCCGCGCTGCTCCTTCCCCTGCTCTGGCCGACTCTGCCGGCCATCGCCGCGACCGGGACGGACGCCCCGCCGGTGCCCGAGGAATGGGCCGAGGTGGAAGAGCAAGCCCGTGGCCAGACCGTCTACTGGAACGCCTGGGGCGGTGATGCCACCACCAATCGCTATATCGGCTGGGTGGCCGAGCGCCTGGAGGAACGACACGGGGTGGAGGTGGTCCACGTGAAGCTCGACGATACCGCCGCCGCGGTCTCCCGGGTCATCGCCGAGAAGTCCGCCGGCAACGTCGACGAGGGCGCCATCGACCTGGTGTGGATCAACGGCGAGAACTTCGCCGCCATGAAACGCCATGACCTGCTGTTCGGTCCCTTCGCCCGCCGGCTGCCGAACTTCGCGCTGACCGCCCCGGAAGAGAACCCGGAGGTGCTGACCGACTTCACCCTGCCCACCGAAGGCTACGAGTCCCCCTGGGGCAAGGCCCAGCTGACCTTCTACCATGACGCCGAGCGCGTCCCGACGCCGCCCGGCGACATGGCGGCATTGCTCGACTGGGCGAAGGCCAACCCCGGGCGCTTCACCTACCCCCTGGTGCCGGACTTCCTGGGCAGCACCTTCCTCAAGCAGGCGCTGATCGAGCTGGCCGAGGACCCGGCGGTCCTCGCCGACCCCGCGGGAGAGCATGATGTCGCCACGGTGACCGCGCCGCTCTGGGACTACCTGGATGCCCTGCATCCGCACCTGTGGCGCCAGGGACGCCACTTCCCCACCAGCGGGCCCGAGCTCAAGCAACTGATGGGGGACGGCGAGCTGGCCCTGGCCTTCACCTTCAACCCCTCGGAACCCGCCGCCGCGGTGGCCGCCCACCAGCTGTCCCCCGACACGCGCAGCTACGTGCTGGACGGCGGCACCCTGGGCAACGTCCACTTCGTGGCGATTCCCTTCAACGCCCGTCACAAGGCCGGCGCCATGGTGCTGGCCAACTACCTGCTCTCGCCCGAGGCCCAGGCCCGCAAGCAGGACATCGATGTCTGGGGCGATCCCACCGTCCTCGACATGGACCGGCTGTCGCCGGAGCAGCGCGAGGCGTTCGCCACCGCGGAGGACAATCCCGCCCGCCTGCCGCCCGAGGCCCTGGGCAAGCTGCTGCCCGAACCCCATCCCAGCTGGATGGAGGCCCTGGAGGCGGCCTGGCTCGAGCGCTATGCCCGGAACTGAGCCGCGGGCGACGCCTTGATGCCGGTGTTTCGTCCGGGGATCCGGCTGATCCCCCGCCTGACCGTCCTGCTGCTGATCCTGCCGGTCACGGCGGGCCTGGGCGGCGTCCTGGCGCCGGCCTTCGGCTGGCTGCCGGCGCTGGGCGGCCAGGCGTGGACGCTGGCCCCCTGGCAAGCCCTGTGGCAGGCGCCGGGGCTCGCGGACATGCTGCGCCTGAGCCTGCTCACGGGGCTGGTCAGCACCCTGGTGGCGCTGGCGATCGTGATGCTGTTCCTCGGCGCCTTCCTCGAGACGCCGCTGTTCCGGCTGGTGCGGCGGCTGCTCTCGCCGCTGCTGGCGGTGCCCCATGCGGCCGCCGCCATCGCCCTGGCCTTCCTGCTGGCGCCGTCGGGATGGGCCAGTCGGCTGGCCTCGCCCAGGCCCTCGGGCTGGACCCGCCCGCCGGACTACCTCTTCCCGGGCGACCCCGACGGGCTGGCCCTGATCGCCGGACTGGTGCTGAAGGAGGTGCCCTTCCTGCTGCTGATGAGCCTGGCCGCCCTGCCCCAGTGCCGGGCCCACGAGCGCCTCATGGTGGCCCGGGCGCTGGGCTATGGCCGGGTCAACGCCTTCGCCAAGGCCGTGCTGCCCGGGCTCTACCCGCTGATCCGCCTGCCGGTCTATGCGGTGATCGCCTTCGCCACCTCCACGGTGGAAGTGGCCATCATCCTGGGGCCTTCCACCCCGCCGTCCCTGGCCGTGGCGGTCGTCCGCTGGCTGAACGATCCCGACCTCGCCCTGCGCTTCCAGGCCTCGGCCGGGGCCCTGCTGCAGCTCGGCGTCACCGCCCTGGCGCTGCTGCTCTGGTGGGGGGGCGAATGCCTGGTGCGACGGCTGCTGGCCGGCTGGCTGGAGGGCGGCGGACGCCATCGCGGGGAGACGCTGGGCCGGCTCCTCGGCGGCGGGCTGACGGGGCTGACCATCGTCCTGCTGGGAGCCAGCCTCGGCGGGCTCGCGCTCTGGTCGCTGGCCGCCTACTGGCCCTTCCCCGCCGCCTGGCCGTCCCCGATGACGCTGGCCACCTGGCGAGAGGCCGCCGACACCGCCCTCGGGCCGCTCGGCCATACCGCCAGCATCGGCCTGGGGTCGACCCTGCTGTCGGTGGTGCTGGTGATCGGCTGCCTGGAGGCCGAGACCCTGCGCCGCCGGCCGCTGCGCCCCGGCGCCCAGTTGATCCTCTACCTGCCGCTGCTGGTGCCGCCGGTGGCCTTCCTCTATGGCCTGGTGCAGCTCCAGGCCCAGCTGGGCCTGGCCGCCGGCTGGACGGCGGTGACCCTGGGACACAGCCTCTTCGTGCTGCCCTATGTGTTCCTCTCCCTGGCCGAGAGCTACCGCCGGCTGGACCCGCGCTGGGGCCAGATCGCCGCCGCCCTGGGGGCCTCCCGAGCCGGGATCTTCTGGCGGGTGCGCCTGCCCATGCTCACGGCCCCCATCGCCGTGGCCGCCGCCGTGGGCTTCGCAGTCAGCGTCGGCCAGTACCTGCCCACCCTGCTGCTCGGCGCCGGCCGGCTGGCCACCCTGACCACCGAGGCGGTGAGCCTGGCCAGCGGCGGCGACCGCCGCCTGACCGCCGTCTACGCCCTGGGCCAGCTGGCCCTGCCGGCCCTGGGTTTCCTGCTGGCCATCGGCCTGCCCCGTTTCCTCTTCCGCCACCGACGCCAGCTGCTGACATGACCCAGGAGCCCCGCCCGCCCATGCCCGAGACGAGCCCCCTGATCCTGGAGAGGGTCGCCATCTTCCAGGGGAGCCATCCCCTGGTGGCGGTGGACGCCCGCATCGCCCCGGGAGAGGTACTGACCCTGATGGGCCCCTCCGGGGTCGGCAAGTCGACCCTGCTGGCCCAGGTGGCCGGCTTCCTGTCCCCGGCCTTCTCGGCCACGGGGCGCATCCGGCTGGGCGACGACGACCTGACGCGACGCCCCCCGGAGCGGCGCCGGCTCGGGCTGCTGTTCCAGGATCCGCTGCTCTTTCCCCACCTCAGCGTGGGGGGCAACCTGGCCTTCGGGATGCGCCCCGGGGGCGGCCGGCGGGAGCGACGCCGGCTCGTCGGCGAGGCCCTGGCCGACATCGGCCTGGCCGGCTTCGCCGGACGCGACCCGGCGACCCTCTCCGGGGGCCAGCGCGCCCGGGTGGCACTGATGCGGGTGCTGCTGGCCGAGCCCCGGGCCATGCTGCTCGACGAACCCTTCTCGAAGCTCGATGCCGCCCTGCGCGACGAGATGCGCCGCCTGGTCTTCGCTCGCATCCGCGACCGCGGACTGCCGACCCTGATGGTGACCCATGACCGGGAAGACGCCGAGGCGGCCGACGGCCGGATCATCGAGTTGGGGAACTGAGCCGCACGGCGAGGGATTGTTCAGTCACCTTCCTTCCTCGCCTCTCCCGGCGACTGCCACACCGCCAGGCGCCAGAGTCCGAGCAGCAGGGCCAGGCAGGACAGCGGCACCAGCCAGGGCGCCAGCACCGCCAGGCTGCCGGCGATGGGCAACCCCAGCCAGATCACCAGCAGGGGCGCGCAACAGGCCCCGCCGGCCAGCAGGGCGGGCAGGCCGGCCAGCAGGGCCCCGGACGGCGGCTTCACCGGACATTGCCGGGCCGCCCGCCGCAACCGCCACAGGCCGGCCAGGTTGGCCCCGAGCAGCCCGCCGAGCCCCAGGGCGATCAGGGTGTCCAGGGGGCTGAAGGTCCACACCCAGGGGCCCAGCTCGATCAGGCCCACCGGCTCGAAGCGTAGCGCCCCGCGGGACTCGAAGGCCCGCTCCCAGGCCGGGAAGGCCAGGCGGAGGCCGCCACGCCCACCCCCGGCGATGTCCCCGACAAGCCAGAGGTAGAGCAACGCATAGCCCAGGGCCGTCCCGAGGATCACCGCCAGGCTGGCGGGCCGCGACAGGAGCGCCCCCAGCAGCCGAACCATGGCGCTCATGGCGGTTGGCTCTCCCGGATCAGGCGGGTGTCGGGGTGGAAGGCGGCCCAGGCGAACCACATCACCTGGAAGGCCGGGACGGGCTCGAGGCCCTCGATCCCCGGACCGCTCACCCCGTCGGGACCGAAGCGCAACGCCTCGCGATCGATGTCGCGCCCCTCGGGGGCGTGAAAGACCCAGCCGGTATCCAGGCCGGGATCGTGGATGACCAGATAGGCGCGCTCGCCCAGGCTCAGGCGCATCACCCCCGCCTCACGCAACGCCGGCAGGCCGACGGCGGCGGCCGAGCGCGCATCGCGGAAGGCCAGCACCATGGCCTTGGCGGGCAGGCGGTCGTCCTCCGCCATGACCGGGAAGAGCCGGCGGCTGTCGGGGCGATAGTAGCCGCGTACCGGGTTGTAGTCGCCGTAGGGATCGCGGCGGTAGTTGCGCACATAGCCGGTGTCGCGGCTCAGGACCCGGGTCTCGGGATGACGCGCCTTCCAGGCCTCCCAGGTGGTCCAGATCAGCCGGCGGGGCTCCAGGCCGCGGCCCAGGAGGGGACCGCTGATGGCCACGCCCAGCAGCTGGGGCCATTCACTGTCGGTGGCCCGGTCGTACATGACCAGGTTGCTGTTGAGCAGGCGGCCGGAGACGCCGAACTCGCTGTCGCCGCGGCGGAAGCCCAGGGCCGAGCCGGTCAGCGGGCAGTAGGTCACGCCGATCGGCTCGCCGCCCACCACGTCGTTGACGATCTCGTGCCACACCAGGATCCGCTGGGGATAGGCCCTGGCCTCCCCGTTCCGGTAGTAGCCGATGACCCGGTCCCGATCATCGAGCCAGCCGTCCGCCTCGGCCGGCGACTCGAAGCGTGGCCGGTCGATGGCGGGAATGCCGTCCTTGCCGGGACCTCCGGACCGCACCGCCGAGCGCATGGCCTCCAGGGAGTGCGCCAGGGGCACCGCCGGCTCGACCACCGAAGGCGGCGCCGCCTGCAGGGAGACCACGGGAACGGCCAGCCACAGGGCCAGCCCGAGGGTCAGGAAAGCACGCCTCATGATCTCTTCCTCCCGTCGGACGCCCGGCCGGGCTCGGCCCGGGCGGAGCTGATGCCGTTTCGTCGCCGGCGGAAGCATGAGCTTACAGGCCGCCCCGTCGACTGTAAGGTGAAGGGACGGGCAACCACCAAGGGTGGGCTCCACGAGGGTGATATCCCCATGACAACCTTTTCTACCCAGACAGGGGACCTGGCCATCATCGTGCCGACCCTGAACGAGGCCGGCGGCATAGACGCCTGCCTACGCGCCCTGCAGCCGCTGCGCGCGCGGGGTGCCGAGCTGATCGTGGTGGATGGCGGCAGCTGTGACGCCACCCGAACACTGGCGGCGCCGCTCGCCTCACGCCTGGTCATCGCCGAGGCCGGCCGGGCCCGTCAGATGAACGCCGGTGCCCGGCACAGCGCCGCTCGCCGGCTGGTGTTCCTCCACGCCGATACTCGCCTGCCGCCGGATGCCGAGCGATGCATCGCCGTCGCACTCTCCGGTGCTCATCGCTGGGGACGCTTCGATATCCGCCTGAGCGGGCGCCATCCTGGGCTGAAGGTGATCGGGACGGCCATGAACCTGCGCTCGCGACTTACCGGTATCGCCACCGGCGACCAGGCGCTGTTCATGACCCGCGAGGCCTTCGACGCCGTGGGGGGCTTTCCCGAGCAACCGCTGATGGAGGACATCGAGATGAGCCGACGCCTGAAACGCCTCTCGCCCCCGGCCTGCCTCCGCGAGCGGGTGGAAAGTTCCGGGCGCCGCTGGGAGCGGCACGGCGTGTGGCGCACCATCCTGCTGATGTGGCGGCTGCGCTGGCGCTACTGGCGTGGGGCGGCCCCGGAGCGACTGGCGGAGGCCTACCGCGATGTCCGCTGAGGCCTCCCCCACCCTGCGGCTGGCGGTGCTGGCCAAGGCGCCTGTGCGGGGTAGGGTCAAGACGCGGTTGATCCCGGCGCTGGGCGCCGAGGCGGCGACCCGGCTGCACGAGCGCCTGCTGCGGCGGACCCTGGCGGTCGCCCTGGCGACCGCCTCCGCCGAACGGATCACCCTGTGGACCGCCCTGGATCACGCCCATCCGCTGTTCCGGACGCTGGCCGACCGGCACGGCTTCCGGCTCGCTCCCCAGCCCGAAGGCGACCTGGGAGTACGCATGCACCATGCCCTCTCGGCCGAGCCAGGGCCGGGCCTGCTGGTGGGCAGCGACTGTCCGGTGCTGACGCCGGCCCTGCTGAAACGCTGCTGGACGGCCCTCGCGACCGCCGAGGCGGTCTGCCTGCCGGCGGAGGACGGCGGTTATGCGTTGATCGGAGCGCGGTCCAGCGACCCGGCCCTGTTCGCCGGGATCGACTGGGGCACCGGCCGGGTCATGGCCCAGACCCATGAGCGCGCTCGAGCGTTGGGGTGGCGACTGGCGAGCCCGGCCATGGTATGGGATCTTGATCGTCCTCAGGATGTGGCGCGCCTAGCCGCCAGGGATGATTTCACGCTGTGATGGGAGGCCATGTGACCGAGATCGACGACCGAAGCCAGGACGAACGCCGTCGACGCCTGGAGGCCATCCGGCCGAGGCTGGTGTCCTTCGCCCTGCTGCACCTTCGCGATCGCGCCCAGGCTGAGGATGCCGTCCAGGAGGCCCTGGTCTCCGCCATCGAGAAGGACGCGAGCTTCGCCGGTCGCTCCGGCTACGAGACCTGGGTGTTCGGTATCCTCAAGTACAAGATCCTCGACGCCATGCGCGCCCAGCGCCGCCAGGGCAAGTGGGAACCGCTGGATGAGGACGTCGACGACGACGCCATCGACCGCCAGTTCCAGCAGAGCGGCCGCTGGCAGCCCTCCGCCCGGCCGACGAGCTGGGGAGAGCCGGAGGCGGCCTTCGAGAACGAGCACTTCTGGCAGGTCTTCGACGCCTGCATGATCGGACTGCCGGACAACCTGGCCCGGGTCTTCTCGCTGCGCGAGCTGATGGGGCTCTCCACCGGCGACATCTGCCAGGAGGTGGGCATCAAGGAGAATAACTGCTGGGTGATGCTGCATCGGGCCCGCCTGCGGCTGCGCGCCTGCATCGAGCGCGGCTGGCTGAAGGAGGAATCGGCATGATGATGTGCAAGGAGGCGACACGCCTGATGTCGCTGAAACGGGATCGTCGCCTGACCTTCCAGGAGCGGCTGTCGCTTCGCCTGCACCTGGCGATGTGCGGGGCCTGCCGCCAGTGCGACCGCCAGTTCGCCCTGCTGCACCGGGTGGGCGAGCATTACGCGATCGGCGAGGATGACGCCCCCGACGACGACCGGGAGCGCTGATCCGGGCTCGCCTGCCGAACGAAGGGGCGCCGTCCCGCGGCGCCCCTTCGAGGCCTCTGCTCAGAAGTTGTACTGGGCGGAGAATTGCAGGCGGGTGTTGTCGCCGTCCTCCCGGTTCTGCAGCTCCTTGTAGGCATGGGACACCTCGAAGCCCAGCACCACCGGGTCGCTCCACTGGTAGAAGTGGCTGAAGTGGACGCTCTGCAGGGTCCGGGTCGAGGTGGGGAAGAGCCCGGAGGGTCGGTCCCCGCGCACCCGGCCGTAGGACAGGCTGGAAGTGAACTTCGGGGTCCAGTCGTGTACCACGGCGGCATTGGCCCCGTAGGCCTCGATGGTCTCCAGGTCGCCGCCCCCATCGATAAAGGCCGCCCCGATGGAGTCGCTGCCGTCCTCCACTCCTTGGGCGGTATAGATATAACGGCCGATCCCGTCCCCGTAGAGGACGCCCGCCATCAGCTGGGTGGCAGCGGTGACCTGATAGTTGCCCGCCAGCATCAGGCCATAGCCGATGGCGGAATCGTCGCCGGAAGCCGCGGCATCGTCGCTCTCGAGCCGGCGCACCAGGGCGGCCGTCTCCACCGCGGCGCCATCGCGGCTCCAGGCATAGCGGGCGGTCAGGTCCGGCGCGGTGTCCCGGGAGCCGGCGAAGCCGGTGCCTTCCGGGTTCTCCGCGGACAGCGACAGCTCCCCCGGTCCCGCCGGGAAGGTATAGCGCACCTGGGCCTGGCGGATGAAGCTGACCCCCACCGGGCCGTCGAAGTCCACGGTGGTGGGGTAGGCGGCGAAGTGCATGAAGTTGGACCAGGTCTGGCCGGCCAGCAGGCCCGCCAGCTCGCCGTAGGCATGGCGCAGGCGGAAGCTGCGGGAGTTGGAGAAGACCTCGTTGCCGCCGCCGCCGAAGAAGTCCCCCTCGACGTGGGTGGTGGCCTCCCCCAGGGCCGTGGGCGTGGAGGTCTTGATATAGAGCCGGGACTGGCGGGCATGGGCCCGGAAGGAGGCGTCGCCGTCATCGTCGGCGACGTCCAGTCCGTCGACGAAGAGGGTATCCCCCAGGTCCTGGTCCAGGTCGTAGATGGCATCCAGCTTGACGTAGCCGCCGATCTGTACCGAGGTGTCGGAGCCCGGCAGCTTGAAGCTCCCCGGGACATCCCCCCCGGTCACCACGTTGTCGGGCGCCGCCGCGCGCCGTGCCGCCGCCTCGCGCTGCTCCCGCTCGAGCCGCTCGATCTGCCGCTGCATCTGCTGCATCTGGGCGCGCAACTCCTGGAGGGTGGTGGCGTCGTCCATCTGAGCCCAGGCCATGGGCCCGCCCAGCGCCAGCATACTGCCGATCCCCACCGACAGCGCCCAGGTCCTGCCGATTCTTGCCTCGCTTGAATGATCCATGATCGCTCCCCTCTATCGTTTGTTATGGTTATGTTCCCGAACTCGCGTGCGCGATTCGGAATACTTTCAAGGTAGCGCAAACACACGACGATCGCGGGTGTCAAATCATCTTGGTTCATCGTTCTCGCGCCGCGCTCGATCCAGCACGGTGAGGATGCTGTAGCGGGAGGTCTCCAGCTGCCGGCGTGAGCCGTTGACCTGGCCATCCACCTCCAGCCGGTAGCGCCCGGGCACCACCGGTGCCTGCAGGCGAAAGACGCCATAGGCGTTGTCGGTGTCGGCCACCAGGCGGCCGTCGGGGTCCAGGAGGCGCGCCTGCAACCGGAACATGCCGCTGGAGGCGGCCGCCAGGGTCCGGCCCTCGAGCCGCAACTGGCCCGCCGTGTCGATCTCCAGCACGAAGCGTTGCATGCCCTGGGGGATGAGGTAGGTTTCGGACAGGCCCGGGGTCAGGATGCCGGGGGAGCCGGCCAGGGCCGCCCCGCCGGCCAGCAGCAGGCCACAGCACAGGCCGCGAATCGGGAATGGGACGATGCGCATCCGACGCCTCCTTCGGTGAGGCACCGTTTCGGGTGGGCTCCCTTCCTTCGACAGCGCAACGGCCGTTTCCTTACAGGCGATCGAGCGGCGACTTCGCTCCCGGACGACCGCTCAGGACGAGGCAGCCTCCTCGGCCAGGCCGGCCAGGACGCCCGCGACCTTGTCCAGGGGCAGCTCGCAGTCACCGAGGCCATGGCGGTCCGCCAGGTAGTGGGGATCGTTCCACTCCAGGCGCGTTCCCTCCGAGGTCGTGCGCACCACCATCTTCTGGGGCAGGTCCAGGGCCAGGCTGCCGGCGCACTGCATCATGGGGGTGCCGATGGCGGGATTGCCGAACAGGAAGGTCCGGGTCTCCGGGAGCTCGAGCCCGGCCCCCGCGGCATTCTCGGCATGATCGATCACCGTCATCAGGCGCAGTCCGCGGCGGTCGATGGCCTCGCGCAGGCGTCGATCGACCTCCGCGACGTCATCCTGGCTGATTCGATGAAGGATGCCCGACGGCACCGTCCGGGGGGGCTCGGCCAGGACGGGAGCGCCCGCCGTCAATGCCAGGATCGCCATGGGGAGGAACGAGCGCTTCATGGGAGGGTCTCCTGATCCAGGGAATCTTCAGCCTCGGCACTCGACGCCGGGCCGTCAAATCGCGAGGGGGGCATGTAAGGAATGCCGTCGGTCCACGACGCAGCCACTCGATCCCGATGCCGGGAACCTCAAGGAGTCCCTGATGAGCGCACCAATCCTCCCTGCATGGCGAATGGTGGCCGGCCTGCTGCTGGGGGTGGCGGCCCTCCCGGTGGCGGCGGACATCGCCTTCACGCCCCGGGAGATCCACGGCTGGCCCAGCCGAGACTTCGCCGGCCGCACCGAGTATCGGCTGACGACGCTGGATGGCGCGACGGTGCTCCAGGCCCGCGCCCGGGGGCAGGCCTCGGCCAAGTACCTGGAGCGCGAGATCGACCTGACGGCCACCCCCTACCTGAAGTGGTGCTGGCGGGTCGCGGGACTCTATCCCGGCCTCGACGAGACCACCAAGGGGGGAGACGACTACCCGGCCCGGGTCTACGTGGCCCGTCGCACGGGCCTGCTGCCCTGGCAGGTCGAGTCCGTGAACTACGTCTGGTCCTCGACCCAGCCGGCCGGCACCGACTGGCCGAATGCCTTCACCGAGCGGGCCCATCTGCTGGCCCTGAGGGGCGGCGCGGACCGGGTGGGCGAGTGGGTCGCCGAGGTCCGTGACATCCGCGCCGACTATCGACGATTGTTCGGATCCCGCCCCGATCATGTCGACGGCCTGGCCCTGATGACCGACGGCGACAATGCGGGGGGGGACGCCCGGGCCTGGTACGGCACGCTATTCCTGTCGAGCGTTCCCACCCCGCCCCGTTGCCCGGGATGAGTCAGGTCAGGGTATCGACCAGGGCGTCGAGATCGGCCACGGTGAAGTCGGGCTCGACGCCCCAGGGATCGAAGGGCGCCTCGGGGTTGCGACGCACCCAGACCGCATGCAGCCCGGCATGGCGCGCACCGATGACGTCGAAGGGATTGCTGGACACCAGCCAGGTCTCGGTCGCGCTGGCCTCCACCCGTTGGCGCAGGTGGAAATAGACCGCCGGATCGGGCTTGAAGCGCTTGATCTCGTCGACGCTGACGATATCGTCGAAGAGGTCGCGCAGCTCGTTCCGGGACAACAGGCCCTGGACCGCCTCGTGGCTGCCGTTGGAAAAGGCCACGCAGGTGATGCCGGCTCGCGCCAGCCGCTCCAGCGCGGCCTTGGCCTCGGGGAAGGCCGGCAGGCGGCCGTAGGCGCCCATCAGCCGATCCTTGTCCGCCTCGGACAGGTGGGTCTCCAGGGCCCGATCGGTGAACTCCAGGGCCTCCCGGGTGCAGCGGGCGAAGTCCACGTAGTCGCCCATCAGTCCCCGACGGAAGCTGTACTCCAGTTGCTTGTCCCGCCAGCGTCTCGAGAACTCCGGCCCCAGGTCGGAGCGCCCCTGGGCGGCCAGTTGTTGCTCCAGTTCGGCCACCACCCCCTGGGTATCGATCAGGGTGCCATAGACATCGAAGGCCACTACCGTCGTCATGTCGCTCCCTCCTGTATCGAATGATGCAACCTGCCGGTATCAGCCTGTGCCAGACGCGCGGAAGTCACAAGGGGGCGAGACGCGACAGGGCGAAGTCGGCGATGGCGGTGTCCTGGACACCGGTGCCGGTGAGGTCGCAGACCGTGATGGTGGCCGGCGAGAGCCGTAGCCGCTGGCCTTCGGCGATCACCCGTCCCAGCTCATGGACCTTGAACGGCACCTCGCCGCCGGCGAAGGCCTTGAGTTCGCCGTTGATCTCGCTCTGGGTCCGGGTATCCACGACGAAGGCGTCGGCCCGGCTCAGCACCGAGGCGTCCAGCTCGCGCTTCTCGGGGCTGTCCGACCCCATGGCGGTGACGTGCACGCCCTCGGGCAGGTCCCGGGCGAAGAGGATCGGCTCCCGGGAAGGCGTGGCGGTGACGATGATATCGGCCCGGGCGCAGGCCTCATGGACCGAGTCATGGATTCGTACGTCGAGTCCCCGAGCCCGCATGCGCGCCGCGTAGGCCTCGGCGGCCTCCCGGCGGCGCGCCCAGACATCGAGCGCACGGATGTCGCGGACCAGGCGCAGGGCCTCCACCTGACGCTCGGCCTGCTCCCCGGCCCCCAGCACCGTGACCCGCCGACTGTCCTCCCGGGCCAGGTGCCGGGCGGCGATGGCGCGGCCGAGCAGGGTGCGCACCAGGGTCAGGTAACCCTCGTCGAAGAGCACCGCCTCCACCCGGCCGGTCCTCGCCGAGAACACCATCATCAGGCCGTTGAGGCTCGGCAGGCCGAGCCGGGGGTTGTCGAAGAACCCCGGGCTGACCTTGATGGCGAAGCGCTCGGCGCCACGGATGTGGGCGGTCTTGACGTCCACCTCGCCGTTGGCTTCCTCGATGGCCATGGACAGGATGGGCGGCTGCACCGCCTCGCCGCGCCCCAGGGCGGCGAAGCCGGCCTCCACCGCCGCCAGGGCCTCGCCATCGAGGCCGACGGCACGCTCGATGGCATCGCGATCGTAGAGCTGCATGGGGGATCTCCAGGCACAAGGAAGGAGTGGCAAGTAGAAAGTAACAAGTGGAAAGGGGGGGCGGCCAAGCTGCAAGCTGCAAGCTGCAAGCTGCAAGCTGCAAGCTGCAAGCTGCAAGCTTGAGGTGGCCCTGAAAAAGTAGACACCTTGATCAGGCAGCGGCTTCAAACGCCTTGGGCGATACCCCGCCCAAGGCGCCATGCAGCCGCACCTTATCGTAATACTCTTCGATGTAGTACTCCGCCTCAGCCTGCAGTTCAGCACGACTCTGCCGTGCCAGGCGACGGAGCCACTCTTCCTTCAGCTGGGCAAAGAAACTCTCGGCACAGGCGTTATCCCAGCAATTGCCACGACGGGACATGCTCAACGTGATGCCTCGCTCCGTCAGCCACCGCATCACGTTCTCGCTGCGGTACTGCGCCCCCTGATCTGAATGGAACAGCATGCCTCCGCTTGAGGGCTGCCGCGCCGCCCAGGCCATCCTCAGCGCCCGCTCCACCAGGTGGCTGTCGTTGAGAGGCCCACCGGCCCAGCCGACGATCCGCCGGGAATACAGGTCCATGACGATGGCCAGGTACCACCAGCCTTCGTGACAGCGTACCTGTGTGATGTCCGAGACCCAGACGCGATTGGGCGCCGTCACATCGAATTCTCGGTTCAGCAGGTTGGGTAAGGCCGGCAGGCCAGGCTTGGGGCGCCGATAACCGGGGCGCAAGGCCCGTGTCGAGCGATAGCCCGCGCGCTGCAGGAGCCGCTGCACACGATTCTGGCTACAGGCAAAGCCCACGTTCACGGCCGCCTGCCAGAGTTTGCGATAACCTGGTACGCCTGCCTGCCGGTCAGCTTCGGCCAGCAGGAAGCGCAACAGGCGCTCGTTCTCCGTCACCTGGGGGGACGGTCGGCGACTTAGCCAGCGATAGAAGCCCGCCTTGGACACGCCGAGTACTCCGCACATCAAAACAACCGTCCAGCGTCGGGAGCGGTAGCGCTTGATGAAGGCGAACTTCACTTCGGGTCTTTGGCGAAGTACTCGTTGGCCTTTTTTAGGATTTCGACTTCCAGCTCGGCCCGCTCGAGACGCTTCTTGAGTCGCCGGTTCTCACGCTCCAGCTCATGCTGGCTCTTGTGGGGACCCGCGTTGGGCACCCCCTTGGGCTGGCGGTCATCCGTGGTCACGAGTTCTCGCCTCCATCGACCTAGCAGTTTCGGGTGTATCCCGAACCGCTCCGCTACGCGGGCCTGGGGTTCGGGGGACTCCAGCGAATGCTGGACCACATGGCGTTTGAACTCCAGGGAGAACTGGCGACGGGTTTTCAAGCGCATAGCACCTTACCTCCGGGTTGCAGGTAAGGTGTCTACAAATTCAGGGGCACTCCAGCTGCAAGCTGCAAGCTGCAAGCTGCAAGCTGCAAGGCAGTGTGCTGCCCCCTGAGACAAGCCGACAAGGGGTTTCCTTGTCGCTTGCTCCTTGTAGCTTGTCGCTGCCCGAAGGGCGCTCAGCGTCCGATCATCGCCCGAGCCCGGTCGAGGGTCTCGAGCGAGACCGCGTTGCCGGAGAGGATCAGCGCGACCTTCCGGCCGCGCACGTCCAGGCCATGCTCGGCCAGGGCCGCCAGGCCTACCGCGGCGGCGCCTTCCACCAGCCGCTTCTCGTGCGCGAGGATATCCACCATGGCAGCGGCGATCGCCGACTCCGAGACGCGGTAGTGATCGTCCATCACCTGACTCACCAGGGCGAAGGTGCAGCGGTTGTCGAGGCCGATGCCGCCACCCAGGGAGTCGGCCAGGCTCTCCACCTCCTCCACGGCCACCGGGTGACCCGCCGTCAGGCTCTCGGCCATGGCCGCTCCCCGGGACAGGCTCACCCCCGTGACCCGCGTCGCCGGCCGGATCGCCTTGACCGCCGCGCCGATGCCGCCCAGCAAGCCGCCGCCGGACAGGCCGACGATCACCCGATCCAGGTCCGGGGCATCCTCCATCAGCTCCAGGCCGATGGAGCCCTGTCCCGCCACGATCAGCGGGTCGTCGAAGGGCGGAATCAGGGTCATGCCCCGCTCGGCCACCCGTCGCTCGACCTCGCCGAACGCCTCGTCCTGACTCTCGCCCACGCGGACCACCTCGGCACCGAACTCGGCGATGGCCGCGGCCTTGTGCTCGGGGACCAGCCGCGACAGGCAGACCACCGCGGGAATACCCAGCCGTGAGGCGGCCAGGGCCACGGCCCGGCCGTGGTTGCCGGTGGAAGCGGTCACCACCCCGGCGGCCAGGGAGTCCCGCCCTCTCTCCTCCAGCAAGGCCGAGATCATATTGGTGGCGCCGCGCAGCTTGAAGGCGCCGGTGGGCTGGCAGGTCTCCCACTTGAGCAGGATCTCGGCGCCGAAGCGCCGGGACAGGGCGCCGGAGCGCACCAAAGGGGTACGCGTCACCCGGCCGGCGATTCGCCGACGAGCGGCGTAGATCTCGGCCAGGGTGACGGCATGGGCGGAGTCGTACATCGTCCTCTCCTCGGATGCGATCGACCGAGCACGCCACCCACGCGATCGCCGCGGGCATGACCCGCGGCGATCGGCGCTGACGGACGGCCTCAGGCGGTCTGCAGGACGCCCTCGCGGACCAGCTCGTCGGTGACCTTGTTCACCGCGCGTTCGGTACGGGCGATGATCTCGTCGACCTCGCCGCGGCTGGTGGTCGGCAGCGGCGCGAAGCCGAGGATGTCTCCCTGAGGCATGGCCCGGGCGATCAGGTTCTCCTCTAGGGCGGCGGCGGCGATGCGCGGACCGACCTTGAGGCTCGGATCGAAGTGGGCACGGCGAGCCGGGTCGGCGGAGAACTCCAGCGCCGCCAGCATCCCCACGCCGCGGGCCTGGCCGACGATGGGATGATCGCCGAAGGTCGCCTGCATGCGCTTCTGGAGGTAGGCGCCGGTGTCGGCGGCGTTGGCGGTGAGCCCCTCGCGCTCGATGATCGCCAGGTTGGCCAGGCCGGCGGCTCAGCCCAGGGCATGACCGGAATAGGTCCAGCCGTGACCGATGGGGCCGTACTCGCCGGTGCCCTGCTCCAGCACCTGCCAGACCCGGTCGCCGACGATGACGCCGGACAGCGGCTGATAGGCGCTGGTCAGGCCCTTGGCCACGGTGATCAGGTCCGGCTTGATGCCGTAGTGATGGCTGCCGAAGTCGCTGCCGATCCGCCCGAAGCCGCAGACCACCTCGTCGGCGATCAGCAGGACGTCGTACTTGGCGAGCACCGCCTGGATGGCCTCCCAGTAGCCCTCCGGCGGCGGCACGATGCCGCCGGTGCCGAGCACCGGCTCGCCGATGAAGGCCGCCACCGTGTCGGGGCCCTCGGCCAGGATCATCGCCTCGAGCTGCTCCGCGCAGTGCCGGGAGAACTCGCGCTCGGTCATGCCCTCCTGCTCCGCGGCGCGGTGATAGTAGTACGGCGCCTCGGTGTGGCGGATGGTGTCGATGGGCAGGTCGAAGTGGTCGTGGAAGGCCTTGAGCCCGGTCAGCGAGCCCGAGGCGATCCCGGAACCGTGATAGCCGCGCATCCGCGCGATCACCTTCTTCTTCTGCGGGCGACCCAGGACATTGTTGTAGTAGCGCACGATCTTGAGCTGGGTCTCGTTGGCGTCGCTGCCGGACATGCCGTAGTAGACCTTGGACATGCCGGGCCCGGCCAGCTCGAGGATCTTCTCGGACAGGGCGATCTGCGGCTCGTTGGAGTGGCCCACGTAGGTGTGGTAGTAGGCCATCTCGAGGGCCTGCTGGTAGATGGCCTCGGCCACCTCGGTGCGGCCGTAGCCGATGTTGACGCAGTACAGCCCGGCGAAGCCGTCGATGAACTCGCGGCCGTCCTTGTCGATGATATGGATGCCCTTGCCGCCGGTGATGACCCGGCCCGGCGCGTCGCCGTGGGCGAAGTCGCGCAGGTGGGTGGAGGCGTGGAAGGTCACCTTGCGGTCGCGGTCGATCAGGTCCTTGTGGGTGGTCATGCGTCTCTCCAGTCAAGGCTCCCCGGCTCCGCCGGGGAGGATGTTCGTCATTCTCGGATTGTCTTAGGTCTGGTGATGCTTGTCGCTACTAGGCTACTGCAGAAGGGGCTCTTCGGCGGCAGGCCTCCGTGAGGGCGCTGTAAACCCATCCCTGGGCGCTACTTTTGCCCTGCGGCGCTATCGCTTCCTGCGCCGCTTGCAGGGCCTGGGTTGGCCATCCATGGCCAACCCGCTCGGCGGGAAGAACATTCACTGGACGTTCTTCTCCATCCGCCTCGCCCCTGGGCAAAAGACCCTCACTGCGACCTGCCGCCGACGCCCCGTCGAGCTCGGATGGCCGATTACCTGATGCCTCGGATCCAGAGAGCTCTGCGAGCGAAGGCCTGACCAGGCGGGCCCGACGGAGAACAGCGGAGTTTACTGGCCGTAAATGAGCATGTTCGATGTCGGGCCCAACGCCGTCAGGCCGAGCGCAGCTAGCTCCCCGAAACCGAGCCCAGGGCCCCCAGGCAGTAGTACTTCGTCTCCAGATACTCGTCGATGCCGGTCACGCCGCCCTCGCGGCCGAGGCCCGAGTGCTTGACCCCGCCGAAGGGCACCGGGGGACCGGTCATCTTCACGGAATTGACCGCGACCATGCCATATTCCAGGGCGCGCAGGAGTTTCCAGATGCGACGGATGTCATGGGTATAGACGTAGGCCGCCAGGCCGTACTCGGTGTCGTTGGCCATCTCGATGACCTGGTCATCGTCGCTGTAGGCGGTGATGCCGGCCACCGGGGCGAAGCTCTCCTCGTGCCAGATCTTCATGTCGTGGGTCACGTTGGTGAGCAGGGTCGGCATGAAGAAGTTCTCGCCCGGCGCCTGGCGCTGGTCGCCGGCCACCAGGGTGGCGCCCTTGGAGACGGCGTCATCGACGATGGCCGCGGCCTTCTCCACCGCCTGGCGATGGATCAACGGCCCCAGGTCGACCTCGCTCTCCAGGCCGTTGCCCACGGTCAAGGCCGCCATGCGGTTGGCGAAGTGCTCGACGAAGGCGTCATGGAGCGACTCGTGGACCAGGATGCGGTCCGCGGCGAGGCAGTCCTGGCCGGCGGTCTGGAACTTGGCCGCCACGGCGGCGAACGCCGCTTCCTTGGGATCCATGTCCGGCCCGACGATGAAGGGCGCATTGCCGCCCAGCTCCAGCGAGACGCGCTTGACCGAGTTGGCACACTGTTCCAGCAACAGCCGGCCCACCCGGGTGGAGCCGGTGAAGGACAGCGCCTTGATGCGGTCCTCGTCGCAGAGGATCCGCGACACCTCGGCGGCTTCCCCCAGCACCACGTTGAAGACCCCGGCGGGGATGCCGGCACGCTCGGCGAGCTCGGCCAGCGCCAGCGCCGAGAAGGGGGTCTCGTGGGCCGGCTTGACGATCACCGGGCAGCCGGCGGCCATGGCCGCGGCGGCCTTGCGAGTGATCATCGCCAGCGGGAAGTTCCAGGGCGTGATCAGGGCGGCGATGCCCACCGGCTCCTTGAGGGTGCCCAGCGCCGCGTTGGGGATGTGGCTGGGGATGGTGTCACCGAAGGTCCGCTTGCCCTCCTCGGCGAACCAGCGCACGAAGCTGGCGCCGTACTCCACCTCGCCGCGGGCGTCCGGCAGCGGCTTGCCCTGCTCCCGGGTCATGAGGATCGCCAGGTCCTCGCGGTGAGCCTGGAGCAGGTCGTACCAGGCCAGCAGGCGCTCGCAACGCTCGTCGGCGCGCAGCGCCCGCCAGTGCACGAAGGCCGCCTCGGCGGCGTCCACGGCCGCGGTGATCTGGGCCGGCTCGAGCAGCGGAATATGCCCCAGCACCTCGCCGGTGGCGGGATCGACGACGGCCTCCTCGCGGCCCTGGTCGGCATGGGTCCACTTGCCGTCGACATAGGCGTACTGCCGGAACAGACGCGGATCGCTGAGCATGTTGGACAGCGTCATGGTCACCTCCCCTGACACGCCGGCGCGGGAAGGCGCCGGCGGTGAAATGGCATCCGCGGCGGGCGCCGCGTGATGGTGTCAGGGTAAGGCAGGCGGGCGGACGGGAGTTTCCGAAGTCGGGCGCCGGGGCACGGAAGATTTTTCGTTCCGGCGCCGTGGGGTTGCGATTTTTTTGTCGCCTCCTCAGTAGACGGGCGGGTCGGCCAGGGCCCCCTCGGTGAACACCAGCAGGCCCAGCTCCGGGCGATAGCCATGGATCTCCTTGACGTCCAGGGCCTGGAGGAAGTGCAGGATCGCCTCGCTGACCACCTGCCCCGGCACCAGCACCGGGAAGCCCGGCGGATAGGGAATCACGAAGCTGGCCGCCACCACGTCGCGTCCCTCCCGCATCTGGGCCTGGAGCTCCCCGTTGTCGAAGCTCAGGTACTCGGTGTTCTCCTCGTCGTAGCTCAGGAAGTAGGCGCTGCGGATGTCGCCTTCCGCCGTCTCGGCACCGCGTCGGAAGGCGTCGTGGAAGCGGCTGAAGTCCGGCAGCGGCGGCAGCTCCCGGGTCAGGGAGTGGACCCGGCGCTCGATGATCTTGCGCTCGGGGCGGCTGCTCTCCTCCCAGCGGTAATCGAACTCCTTGGCGATCTTCATCAGCACGTCGAGCAGGTAGGCGATGGCGCCCCGGGAGGTGCCGATATTGGTCATGAACAGCACGGTGTTGCGTGAGGTCTTGTTGATCTGGATGCCGTACTTGTTCATCAGGTATTCGTTCTTGAAGGCATCGCCGTCCACCCCGGTGTTCCCGATGGCGATGGTCACCCGGGTGGGGTCGACCACGAACTCGTCCCGGGCCCAGGCCTCCTCCATCTGGTTCCAGCCGGTTACCGGGTCGTAGTAGGACTCGACCCCGGACTCCCGGTAGGCGGCGGGTACCATGTCGCTGTTCTTGAGCACCCGGAAGTACTTCTGCAGCAGCGGATGGCTGTAGAGCTGCTCGCGCAGCGACATCGCCGCCTCGACCTGGGCATGCACCAGCTCGAAGCCTTCCATCTCGGCCTGCATGCGGCCCACGTCCAGCGACGCCAGGATCTGGTAGTTGGGCGAGGTGGAGGTGTGGGTCATGTAGGCTTCGTGGAAGGGCGCCTCCGCGCGCTGCCGGAAGTCCTGGTCGTAGACGTGGATCATCGAGCCCTGGCGCAGGGAGGTCAGGGTCTTGTGGGTGGAGTGGGTGGCATAGACCCGGATCCGCACCCGGTCCGGATCCGGCATCAGCGGCCGCTCGAGCCAGGTGGCGTCGTCGTCCGGGTCCAGGGCGTCGAACTCGGCCTTCCAGGCCTCGTACTCGCGGCGGTACTCCTCGCTGCGGTAGCGGTCGCGCAGGGTGCGCGCCGCGTGCATGGCCGTGCGCGGACGATAGGTGGGGTTGAAGGAGGCGAAGGCGAACCAGGCCTCGTCCCACAGGAACACCAGGTCGGGCTTGATCGCCAGGCACTCCTCCATGACCCGGCGCACGTTGTAGACCACGCCGTCGAAGGTGCAGTTGGTGAGCAGCAGCATCTTCACCTTGTCGAGGGTGCCGGCCCGCTTGTGGTCGAGCAGGGTCTTCTTGATCTCGTGGAGCGGCACCGCCCCGTACATGGAATAGTCGTTGAGCGGATAGGAATCCAGGTAACTGACATGGGCCCCGGCCAGCACCATGCCGTAGTGGTGCGACTTGTGACAGTCGCGGTCGACGAGCACGATGTCGCGGGGCTTGATCAGCGCCTGGACCACGATCTTGTTGGCCGTGGAGGTGCCGTTGGTGACGAAGAAGCTCTGCCGGGCGCCGAAGGCCCGGGCGGCGTACTCCTGGGCCTTCTTGATCGGCCCGTAGGGTTGCAGCAGGGAATCCAGCCCCCCCGATGTCGCCGAGGTTTCGGCCAGGAAGATGTTGATGCCGTAGAAGTCGATCATGTGGCCCGCCCAGTGGGAACGGGTGATCGACTTGCCCCGGGAGATGGGCATGGCATGGAAGACCCCGGTGGGCTTCTTGCTGTACTCGCGCAGGGCATCGAAGAAGGGCGTGCGGAAGCGGTCGTCGATGGCGCGCAGGATGGTGTGGTGCTGCTCGATGTAGTCCGTCTCGCGATAGAAGATCCGCTTGAAGTGGCGGAGGTCGCGGCTGGCGGTGCTCTCCACGTCGGCGCTGGTGACCAGGAACTGGTCCACCTCGGGACGCAGCTCGTGGATCATCGAGCTCAGCAGGATGCTGCGGTCGGCCTCCGACTGCTCCTCCAGGGACTGCTCGGAGAGGCCCTCCAGGTAGCGGCGCAGGGCGCTGAGGTTGTACTTGGACTTGAAGGGGAAGTCGAAGCGGATCAGGCAGGCCTGGATGTTGGGATTGACCAGCATCGCGATCAGGGCATCCTCGAAGCTCCTGACCGTGACCACGTCGTAGACGAACCTGTCCTCGGGACGACGCAGGTTGTGGAAGGCCTCCCGGACCACCTCCTCTTCCTGGGCAGAGCAGTTGTCGACGATCAGCAGCTCGAAGTAGGGCTGGGCCGCGCTGTTGGAGGCCGGATGGCCACGCCGCAGCTGGTTGAGGGCATCCAGGGTCTCCAGGCTCTCGTCATCGGCATCGGTCTCGCTCAGGTCGACGTGCCGGCGCCGGTAGGATTCGCTGATCAACGCCCGCACCAGGCGCCTGACCACCTTGTCGAGGGCATCGTACTCCCCGCGCTGGAACAGCGACCAGATATGGCGGAAGTCCTCCTTGGACGGGAAGGCGTGATAGTCCTCGATGATCTCGAGCCGGGTGAGCTTGACGTCGATGGCCTTGACCAGTTGCCGCATCCGGCTCTCGTCCTTGAGCCGCACCAGCTGGCCGAGATCCCGCGTCAGGGCGTTCCAGGTGTCGGCGCGCAGCTGGGAGATCTTGTGGTAGAACCCCAGCGCCGTATAGGGCGTTTCGGTATGACTCGTCTCTTGCATGGCGACACCCTTCTTGGTGATGGTTCAGCGTCCCTCACCCCGTATAGAGTCCCCGCGCACCGTAGCGCACGGTGATACGCTCCTCGGGGAAGTCCTCGAAGGAGAGGTCGAGGTCGAGCCCCGGCCAGTGGAACATCGCCCGTCCCTGGTCGGGCCGGTAGACCGCGGTGTAGACCGTGCCCAGGCCGCGGCCGTAGTCGTGGCGGAACAGCGGCGGGGACGAGAAGGCGGCGACGAAGCGCGCCTCGCTGGTCGCCTCGTCGTCCACCAGGATCGACAGCTGGCGCTCGCGGATCAGCGTCTCCGACGCCAGGGCATGGGCGTACCATTCGATCTTCTTCTGGTGGTTGGTGGCCACCGGCACCCGGCGGATGCTGGCCGGGCGGTCGGGGGCGATCATCGCCGTGACGTAGCGGCCGGCGCGGTCGGCCACGGTGATGTTGTAGGCCATGTGGGTCGGCACCCGGGCCAGTACCCGAGCCGCCTGGGGAACGTCGTCGCAGGTCTCCAGGACATAGCGCAGGATGATCGGCGCCCCGAAGCCGTCGCCGACCGCCTTGCGGCCGCCGAAGGCCAGCGAGACGGCCAGGCCGTTCTCGTTCATGCCGTCGAGCACGCCCCACAGGCAGTCGGACATGGCGATGACCCGGCGCCCGTTCCAGCGGCTGTAGAGGATGGTCCCCTCGCACAGCTCGGGGGGATAGTCGTAGTTTCGCGCCAGCACCGTCGCCCCCGGCCGGGTCAACACCGCCTGGGAACACCCCGTGATGTAGGCCGGCGGTCGGTAGAGGCTGAGCAGGCGAGCGCTGAGATCTCCGCCGCCGGCCAGATCGCACAGGGTCCGGTAGGTGTCCACCAGCTCGGGCATGTGGCGACGCAGCGCGTTGAAGCAGGCCAGGTAGCCCGGACGCTCGCGCTCGCCCTCGCTCAGGTACCACTGCTCGTAGGCCGGCCAGTGGAAGTCGAACAGCGACTTCCACCTGGCGCCCGGCGCCTCCTCGCGCACGGTCCGGAATTCCAGCGTCTTGGTCATCTCGCCGCCCGACGCCCGCCCCCTCGGGGCGGGGCGCCGCGCCTCCCCCTCACAGGATCTTGAAGTTGGCGCCGCCGACGGCATGACTCACGGCGACCTGCTCCACCACCGGATCCTGGAGGGGCTGGCCGGCGAACTGCCCCCGGATGCCGTCGATCCACGCCTTGGCCCGCTCGGTGAGCTGGAAGTCGTCGTCCATCAGCCGACCTCGGGTGATCAGGATGCCGAGATCGGCGCCCTCGTAGCGGAAGTCGCCCTCGCCGCTGATGCGCAGGAAGAAGGCCTCGCTCTCGTTCTCGGCGGCATGGGGGTGGGAGTCGTAATGGTCGTAGGCGACGCTGCCGTCCTCCGCCATGCGCCAGACCCCGGAGGCCGGGGCGGCGGTGAGCAGGTCGACGCTCTCCTCGGTGTGCTTGATGACCAGCTGGCTCCAGCTGTCGACGCTGTCGGGATGGGACCAGCGCTCGTTGATGTCGTCGATGTCGAGGTCGAAGTCGAGGTCGGAGAACTCCAGCAGGTGAAAGAGGAACAGCGGGATGTCGGAATGGGCGAAGGCCGCCACGTTGGTCAGCGAGCTGGCCCCGGTGACACGCGGGTTGAGCTCGCCGAGATAGACCTCGTGGCTGTCCATGTCGATCAGGAAGTCGAGCTCGAAGTAGCCGCGATAGCCCTCCTCGCGCAGCGCCTCGCCGAACCGGAAGGTGTACTCCCGCGCCTTGTCGCGCACCTCCTGGCTGAAGGCGCCGGCGAACATCTCGTTGCCGCACCAGCCGCCCTTGTAGGGCGTCAGCGACTTGAAGCCCACCAGCTCGGTCATCAGCGGCCCGACCACGGTGCCGCAGCGGGTGGCGCAGGCCTCGATGGCCGAGCCGCGGCAGTTGATGCGCTTCATGATCTTGACCTCGGGCTCCGCCTCGATCTCCTCGGCGTGCTTGTAGTAGTCGTCCTCGCCGGCGATGAAGAAGGTGGTATGCCCCGAGTCGCCGTAGGCGGTCTGCACCACCAGATCGTCCCCCAGCTCCCGGCTCACCTCCCGCAGTTCCGCGTAGCTGCCCACCTTGGCCAGGACGTTGGGCACGCTGGGCACCCCGGCCTTGTTGCCGATGCGCACCGTCTCGATCTTGTTGTCCATGCGCGAGCGCAGTGCCGCCGGCGGGAAGGCGATCTTCAGCCCGAGCTGCTCGCAGATTTCCTCGGTGTGCTCGTCGAACATCAGGAAGGCGGCGGTGCCGGCGTTGTCCCCCTGGGCCCGGGACTGGATGAAGTCGATGACTTCCTTGTGCTCGAGGAGGTAGTTGTTGATGTCCTCGATGCTCTCGAAGTCCCGGGGAAACTTCTCGCGGGGCACGAAGACGTTGCGCTGGCGCCGGTCGAAGCAGTCGATGTAGTTGATGTGCCGGAAGCTGCCGACCCAGTCACCGATCCCCAGCAGGTTGAAGTTGGTGGCCGAGATGAAGTAGATCGGCTCCTTGTTGTTGAGGAAGTGGCGGCGAACGTCGGCGATGCTGGTGAGCTTGTTGTTCATCGTGGTCGCTCCCTGAGGGTCGGCGGGGGTCCCGTCCTTCGCGGCGGCGGGGACGGCACGGTCGGACACGGCGGAGCCGGCGGCCTTGGGCGAGGCGAACAGGCGACGCAGGGCATCGAGGATTCGAGCGAACATGGGAGGTCCTCGTTCCATGGTTTGGTGGCCGCCTGTCCGTGGCGATTCAGTACTCCTCGATATTGGCACGCTGCGGCTTGGCGAGCGGTCCCAGGGTGTCCAGGAAGGGCGAGGAGCCGTCTTCGTTGCGATACAGCGAGAAGTCGACGCGCCGGTCGCGGAAGCTCTTGAGCGGCTGCCCGAGCCCCCGCAGCCCCGTTTCGCGCTCGCGGCGCACGCGGCTCAGGTCGACCTCGATGGGCATGATCTCCTCGCCGGTGCCGGCCTGGTGGATGACGTCCCCCGACGGGCCCACCACGATGGAGCGCCCGTTGCCGATGGCGCCGGCCCCGTTGATGTCGAAGAAGTAGCACTGGTTGACCGCCGCGTTGGTGCGCGCGATGGCCAGCTCGATATCCCGGTCGATGGTATCGGTCATGGTCGGGTGGAGGATCACCTCGGCCCCCATGGCCGCCAGGGTGCGGGTGGTCTCGGGGAACCACATGTCATAGCAGATCGAGACGCCGAAGCGCCCCACGTGAGGCACGTCGAAGGTGACGAACTCGCCGCCGCTCTCCACTCCGGCCTCGTAGGGGCGGAAGGGGAACATCTTGCGGTAGCGGGCCACGATCTCGCCCCGGGGGTTGATGACCGAGAGGGTGTTGAAGACCTGCCCTTCGCGCTGCTCGAACATCGAGCCGGGAATCAGCCAGATGCGATGCTGCTCGGCCAGCTGGCAGAACATCGCCTCGGCATGGTTGGGCAGCGGCTGGGCATGGTGAGGGGAGGCCCCCATGGGCATCAGTTCGCTGAACAGCACCATCTGCACCTGGGGAAAACGGCTCATCAGCGCATCGATCCGATGGCGCATGGCCTCGGTGTTGTCGCCATGATGCAGGGCATGCATCTGAACACCGGCAATCGTGAAATAGGACATGGTGGTCTCTCTGCGTCAGGCGATCTCGAATCACTTCGGGCACAGTCCAACGGCCGGCGCCAATCGATTCAACGCCGGAGGGATCGCCCGGCAGGGGTGGTAGAGCTGTATACTCACCTCCCCTTCAGCTTATGCCATGTCCGTAGGGAGGATTCAACGCTGGGTGCACGTCGCGAGCGATCCGGCTCATTGCGGCATGAAATCGCCCGGAGAGAAGCCGGCGTCGGGACGCTTGACGGTCTTGGTGACGATATAGGTGAAATAGCGCTCGATGCCGGCATCGGACATCAGCCAGGCATCGATCAGGCGCTGGTAGGCATCGATGGAGGTCGCCTCGACCTTGACCAGGTAATCGACGCCGCCGCCCACGGCCACGCACTCGGTGACCTCCGGGGTGTCGCGGACCAGGGCCTCGAAGCGCGCGAAGCTCTCGGCATTGTGCGCCTTGAGCTCGATCTGCACCCACACCGGGGTGCGGGGCCGGAGCACGGCCGGGTTGATCCGCGCCCCGTAGCCCTCGATGATGCCGGCCTTCTCCAGGCGCCGGACCCGCTCCCAGCAGGGGCTGACCGAGAGGTTGATGGCCTCGGCCAGCTTCGACTTGGTGATGCGTCCCTCACGGGAGAGGATCTCGAGGATCTTCAGGTCGTAGCGATCGAGCTTCATGGGTGTCCGGGATCCTGGCATCAACCGAGGGCATCGACCACTTCGGCGATCACCGCGATGGTGTCGCCCATGTGGACGTTGGCCGGGAAGCGGCGCGCCGCGAGCACCCCGCCGCGGCCGGCGCGGTACTCGACGGGCGCGGCCCCGCTGCGGGTCATGTCGTAGACTCGGGCGATCACCTGGCCCTGCTCCACGGCCTCCCCCAGGGCCACCGTCAGCTCGAGCAGGCCGCTGTGCTCGCTCTGCACGTAGCAGCTGGCATCCGGCATGTCGAGATAGACCTGGGGCTCGGCGGGCGCCTCCGGCTCGCCCTCGAGCAGGCCGAAATGGATCAGGAAGTTGCGGATGCCCCGCTCGGTGATCGCCAGGCTCTCGGGCGTGGAGGTGCCGCCGCCGCCGAGCTCGGTGGCCACGAAGATCTTGCCCTGGCGCTCCACGGCGGTGTCGAACAGCGCCTCGGCATCGAGCTCGAACATCATCATCGCATAGGGCGCGCCGAAGGCCTTGGCGGCCGCCAGGGCCTGGCGCTGCTGGTCCGCGTCATCGAGCACATGGGAGGCCGCGAAGGGCACGATGTCCAGGGTCCGGCCGCCGGAGTGCAGGTCCAGCACCACGTCGCACATGGGCACCAGCACCCGGGTGAAGTAGTCGGCGATCTTCTCGGTGACGCTGCCGTCCGGGTCGCCCGGGAAGCTGCGGTTGAGGTTGCCGCCGTCCATGGGCGAGGTGCGCCGGCCGGCCTGGGCCGCCGGGGCGTTCATCGTCGGCACGATGATCACCCGGCCACGGATGTCCTCGGCCGTCAGGCGGCTCGACAACTTCTGCAGGGCGGTGATGCCCTCGTACTCGTCGCCGTGGTTGCCCCCGGTCAGCAGGGCCGTGGGACCCTCGCCGCGCTTGATCACGGTGACGGGGATCATCACCGCGCCCCAGGCCGACTCGTCGGTGGAGATCGGCAGCTTGAGGAAGCCGTGCTGGACGCCCTCGGCGTCGAAGTCCACGGTCGCGGAGATGGGGCTGGGTCGCTTGCTCATGGGGCGTGCTCCTTACTTGACGAACAGCTGGCGCGGGAAGTTGGCCAGCGTCTCGCAGCCGGTCTCGGTGATCAGGATGCTTTCGGTGATCTCCAGGCCCCAGTCCTCCTCCCAGAGGCCGGGCATGAAGTGGAAGGTCATGCCCGGCTCGAGGATGGTCTCGTCGGAGGGACGCAGGCTCATGGTGCGCTCGCCCCAGTCCGGCGGATAGCTGATGCCGATGGGGTAGCCACAGCGCGCCCCGCCGCGGTCGAAGCCGTACTTGTCCATGGCCGCGCCCAGGGCCATGGCGATGTCCGCGGTACGGTTGCCGGGCCGGGCCACCTCCATGCCGTGCTCGATGCCCTCGAGCAGCGCCGACTCGGCGCGCAGGAACTCCTCGGGAGGACGGCCCAGGAAGACGGTACGCGACATGGGCGCATGGTAGCGCTTGAAGACGCCGGCGATCTCGAAGAAGGTCCCCTCACCTTCCCGGAAGGGGCTGTCGTCCCAGGTGAGGTGCGGCGCCGCCGCGTCCTTGCCGGTGGGCAGCATGGGCACGATGGCCGGGTAGTCGCCGCCGAAGATCTTGCCGTGTTCGTCCTTCCAGCCCTCGATGCCGACCCGGTAGATCTCGGAGACCAGCTTGCTCTTGGGCAGCCCGGGCTCGACGATCTCGAGGATGCGCGAATGCATGCCCTCCACGATCTTGCCCGCGATGCGCATGTACTCGACCTCCTGGGCCGACTTGATGGCTCGGCACCAGTTGACCAGGGCATTGGCGTCCATGAAGCGGGCATGGGGCAGTTCGCGCAGCAGCGACTGATAGGCCTTGGCGGAGAAGTAGTAGTTGTCCATCTCCATGCCCACCACGCCCTCGTGCCACCCGCGATCGGGCAGGATGGTCTGGGCCAGGTAGTCCATGGGGTGCATGTCCGGGTTCTGGACATAGTAATCCGGGTAGTAGGTGATGTTCTCCGGATCCATCCAGCAGGTGCGCAGGGCGCCGTTGGCATCCATGCGCCGGCCGTACCACACGGGCTCCCCTTCGAGCCCGAGCAGCACGCACTGGTGCACGTAGAAGGACCAGCCGTCGTACCCGGTCAGCCAGGCCATGTTGGAGGGGTCGCTGATGATCAGCACGTCGATGCCCCGGCTCGCCATCTCGGCGCGGACCTTCCAGAGCCGGCCGGCATATTCTTCGCGAGTGAAAGGCAGGGAAACCTGAATCATGGAATCGCTCGTCCAACGATCACATCACCGGTGCCGGCGCCTCCTGTACGGAGGCAGCCGGGGCGTTAAGGCGGACATCCCGGCCACACCCGGGCCGTGTCAATTGTCATGATGTCTGTTAGCCTGATTCATGACAATTTCCATCCATGTCTCAAGCCGATACTAGCACTGCCGCTTGGCAGGGGGTCAAAGGCTTTATTGCATCATGACAATCGATCTGACGCCCTTCCTGTCACCCACCGGCCCCAAGTACCTGGCCATCGCCCGGGCGCTGGCCGAGGCCATCCGCCAGGGCGAGCTCGTCCCCGGCGCCCGGCTGCCGCCTCATCGACAGCTGGCCGAGGCCCTGGGAGTGAGCGTGCAGACCGTCTCGCGAGCCTATGCCCAGGCCGAGAAGATGGGCCTGGTGCAGGCCAGGGTCGGCAGCGGCACCTGGATCAACGCCCTGGATGATGCCCGCGAGGCCGCCTACCTGCGAGGCCAGGAATCGCGCCGGGAGCCTGCCCTGATCGACCTGTCCATCGCCCATCCCGTCTGCCCGCCGGGCCATCACCTGCGGTTTCGCGAGACGCTGGCGGAGCTCGCCGAGCAGGGCAGCCCCGAGGTGGTGACCGCCAACCGGCCCATCGCCGGCCTGCCCCACCAGCGGGAGCGTGCCAGCGACTGGCTGGCCGGTCGGCTGGGCGTTCCCGGAGGGCCCGACGACAGGATACTGTGCAATGGGGCCGCGCACGGCCTGATGCTGGCGATCTCCACCCTGGTGCAGCATGGCGACCTGGTGCTGACCGAGGCCCTCACCGATCATGGGCTGATCGCCCTGTCGCGCACCCTGGGCTTCCAGTTGCGGGGCGTGGCGATCGACGAGCGGGGCGTGATCCCCGAGGCCCTCGACCTGGCCTGCCGCCGTCACCGGCCCCGGGCCGTCTGCCTCACCCCTACCCAGCTCAACCCCACCGGTGCCACCATGGATTCGCCCCGTCGCGATGCCGTGGCCGAGGTACTGGACCGCCATGGGGTCTGGCTGATCGAGGACGACGTCCATGCCCTGCTGGAACCGCCGGGACTGACCCCGCTCGCCGCCCGCCTGCCACACCTGTGCTTCCATGTCACCAGCCTGACCAAGGCCGCGGTACCGGGCCTGCGAGCCGGCTATCTGAGCGTGCCCCGGGGCCAGCTGCACCACGCCCTGCCACGGATGCGCGCCACCACCTGGATGGCCACCCCGCTGATCTTCGAGATCGCCGACGCCTGGATCGCCGACGGCACCCTGGAGCGACTGGCCAAGGAGCAGCGCGAGCTGCTGGCGGCCCGACAGCGACTCGCCGCCCGGCTACTGGCCGGCCACGAGCGCGCCGCCCGGCCCACCAGCCTGCATGTCTGGCTCTCGCTGCCGGCCGCCTGGCGAGCCGAGGAACTCCAGCAGCAGGCCGAACAGGAAGGTGTCGCCCTCACCACGGCGATACCCTTCATGGTGGAGCAGACCCCGCCGCCCCGTCGCATCAGGCTGAGTCTCGGGGCGGAACAGGACCCGGCCCGCCTGGAGGAAGGGCTGGGCCGGATCGCCGCCTTGCTGGACGAGGCGCCTCCCCCCATGATGCAGATCGTCTATTGAGCAAGGAGACCGACATGCGCGTCCTGGTCCATACCGATGCCGCCGAGGCCTGGCGCGAGGGCCTGGCCGAACGCCTGCCTCACGCCGAGATCATCACCAGCGATGCCCCGGCCGAGGAACGTCGCCGGGCGGACTACCTGGCGGCCTGGAAGCCGCCCGCCGAGCTGCTCGGCGAGCTCGACCGGCTCAGGGGCATCGTCAATCTGGGCGCCGGCGTCGACGCCCTGCTGAACAATCCCGCCCTGCCTCGGGGCGTGCCCATCGTCAAGTTGCGCGACGCCGGCATGGCGGGCCCCATCGCCGACTACGTGCGCTACGGCGTGCTGCATTTCCAGCGCGACTTCGACCGCTACGCCCGCCAGCAGTCGCGCGCCGAATGGCGCGAGCATTCCCTGGTCGACAAGGCCGACTGGCCGGTGGGCGTGCTCGGGCTCGGGGCCATCGGCGCCAAGGTGGCCCGGACCCTCGCCGACGATGGCTTCCCCGTCCACGGCTGGAGCCGCTCGCCCAAGTCGCTGGCCGGGGTGAGCTGCCACCACGGCGACGACGGCCTCGGGGCACTGCTCCCCCGAGTGAGGAGCCTGGTGCTGCTGCTGCCGGACACCCCGGCCACTCGCCACATCATCGACGCCGAGGCCCTGGCGGCGCTGCCCGAGGGGGCCACCCTGATCAATCCCGGCCGTGGCACCCTGATCGACGAGCCCGCCCTGCTCGAGGCCCTGGGCGACGGCGAGGCCGAAGGCCGGCTGCGCGGCGCGGTGCTCGACGCCTTCCCGGAGGAGCCGTTGCCCGGCGACAGCCCCCTCTGGGCCCATCCCCGGGTGATCGTCACGCCGCACATGGCCGGCCCCACCCCGCTCCGGGAGGCGGTGGATCAGGTCGCCGAGGCGATCCGGGCCTTCGAGACCGGCGAGCCGGTGGAGACCATCGATCCCGAGGCCGGCTACTAGTAGCCGTGAATCGGGGGCCATCCGCCTCATTCGATCGATGACGCCATCGCGACATCCGGGGGCCTCGCGGCGATCGATCGAGTCCGGCAGGCGCCAGGCCCTACACGAAACCGAAAGCAGGGCGTAGGCTGAAGGGTGACACACACCGACCTCGGAGGAGGTGCACGATGCGTCACGCTCAGGTGGACTACGGTCGCCGGGACGCGCTGCTGGTGGTGGACATGCAGAACGACTTCTGCGAGGGCGGCGCCCTGGCCGTGGAGGGCGGCAACGCCCTGGTCCCGGGCATCAACGCCGAGATCGGCGCCGCCCGGGCGGCGGGCGCCCTGGTGGTCGCCTCCCGGGACTGGCACCCGATCGATCACGTCAGCTTCGAGCATCGCGGCGGTCCCTGGCCGGTGCACTGCGTCCAGGACACCCAGGGCGCCGCCTATCATGCCGATCTCGACCTCGATGAAGCGACCATCCGCGTCAGCAAGGCCACCGCCTTCGATGCCGACGCCTACTCCGCCTTCGACGGCACGGGACTGGCCGGCTACCTTCGCGACCGCGGGATCGAGCGGGTGATCGTCTGCGGCCTGGCCCTGGACGTCTGCGTCAAGGCCACGGTCCTCGCTGCCCGCGAGGAGGGGTTCGAGACGGTGTTGCTCGAGACCCTCAGCGCGCCGGTGGATGCCGACGCCGTGGCGGACTGCCGGGCGGCCTTTCGCGACGCCGGCATCGAGGTGCGCTCATGAAGGCGCCCAGACCGCTGACCGTGACCGAGGACGAGCTGGCCCTGCTCACCGACCTCTACCAGTTGACCATGACCCAGGCCTACTGGCGGGAGGGCATGGACGACACGGCCACCTTCAGCCTCTTCTTCCGCCGGCTGCCGGCCGAGCGACGCTTCATGCTCGCCTGCGGCCAGCAGCACGCGGCCGAGCGGGTCAGCCGTTTGCGCTTCACCGACGAGGCCCTCGGCCGGCTCGCCGAGGTGGACGTCCTCGAGAGCGGCTTCCTCGACTGGCTGGCCGACTGGCGCTTCGAGGGCGACATCTGGGCCCTGCCGGAGGGCACCCCGGTGTTCGCCAACGAGCCGCTGCTGGAGGTCGACGCCCCCATCGCCCAGGCCCAGTTGCTCGAGAGCCTGATCCTGAACCTGGTCCAGCTCGAGACGGTACTGGCCTCCAAGGCGGTGCGCATCGTCATGGCCGCGAGAGATCGACCGGTGGTGGACTTCGGCATGCGCCGCATGCACGGAGTGGACGCGGCGGTGCGCGGGGTGCGCGCCTATCGCACGGCAGGGCTGGCCGGTACCAGCAACGTCCTGGGCGGCCTGCGTCACGACCTGGCCCTGAACGGCACCATGGCGCACAGCTATGTGCTGGCCCACGACCGCGAGCGGGAGGCCTTCCGCGCCTTCGCCCGACAGTACCCGAGCACCACCCTGCTGGTGGACACCCACGACACCCTGGAGGGGGTGCGCCAGGTCATCGCCCTGCTGCGCGACGAGCCCGAGCTGGACGTGGCGGCCATCCGCCTGGATTCCGGGGATCTGGGCGAGCTGGCCAGGGGCGCCCGGGCGCTGCTCGACGAGGCCGGCCATGACGACATCAAGATCGTCGCCAGCAGCGGCCTCGACGAGTACGCGATCGATGCCCTGCTGGCGGACGGCGCGCCGATCGACGGCTTCGGGGTGGGAACCCAGATGGGGGTGGCGGCCGACGCCCCGGTGATCGACCTGTCCTACAAGCTGGTCGAATACGCCGGCACGCCCCGGGTCAAGCATTCCCAGGGCAAGGTCAACCTGCCCGGCCGCAAGCAGGTGTATCGGTGCTGCGACGCCGCCGGCCGCTTCACCGGTGACATCATCGCCGGCCGAGACGAGGCCGCCGAACAGGGCCGGCCGCTGCTCGCCCCCTGTGTCGTGCAGGGCCAGCCGGTTCCCGAGGCCCTGGCCCAGGCCGAGGCGGCCCGGGAGCGGGTCACCGAGGCCCTGGGCCGGCTGCCGGCCTCTCTTCGCCGGCTGTCGCCCGGCGAAAGCGACTATCCGGTGTCCCTGTCGCCGGGCCTCGAGCGCGAGGTGGAGCGGTCATCATAGCAACTCGTGGAAGCGGGCCAGCCAGGCCGGATGGGCCGGCCAGGCCGGCGCGGTGACCAGCTTGCCACTGACGATGGCCTGGTCGAGGGCGATCTCGGCGTAGTCGCCGCCGGCCAGGAAGACCTCCGGGGCACAGGCCGGATAGGCCGAGACCCGCCGGCCCTCGAGGGACACCGCGGCGGCGAGCAGCTGGGCCCCGTGGCAGATGGCGGCCACCGGTTTCTCATGGTCGAAGAAGTGTCGCACGACCTCCAGCACCCGCTCGTCCAGGCGCAGGTACTCGGGGGCCCGCCCGCCGGGAATCACCAGGCCGTCGTAGTCGTCCGACGAGATCTCGGCGAAGGTGGCGTTCAGGGAGAAGTCGTGCCCCGGCTTCTCGGTGTAGGTCTGGTCACCCTCGAAGTCGTGGATGGCGGTGCGGATGCGGTCGCCCTCGCGCTTGTCCGGACAGACGGCGTCCACCTCGTGCCCCATGGCCTGCAGGGCCTGGAAGGGCACCATGATCTCGTAGTCCTCGACGAAGTCGCCGGCGATGAGCAAGAGTCTGGCCATGGGGATCACCTCGTGGCGTGGGGAAGGAAACGCGGCTCTCTGCCAGGCCAGCCTAGCCCGGCGCTCCCGACTCGGCCATGTCGGGGAACCTGCCGCCTCTCGCGTCCTCTCAACAGCATCATCGGCCCTCGAGAGTCCGTCCATGTCCTCCCCCCTGCTCCGCTGCCTGTGGCTCGCCGCCCTGCTGGGCTTCGCCATCCCGGCGCTCGCCGCCACGGCACCGCAACCCTTCAGCGCCCGCTATCACCTGGAGATCACGGGATGGCCGGACGCGGAGATCCGCCACCGGCTGAGTCACGAGGCCGGCCACTGGCAGAGCGAGATGCGCGCCGAACTGCCCGGTGCCAGCGGCCGCGAATGGGGCCGCTTCCGTCTCGAGGACGAGCGGGTCCGCTCGCTGCACTACGCCGCCGGCTACTCCCTGCTGGGCATCCGCCGCGCCTTCTCCCTGGATCACCGCGACCTGGCCCCCCTGCCCGATCGCCAGAGCGCGCTGATCGCCCTGGCCCGACGGGTCATCGACGCCCCGTGCCGGGTGGATTGCCGGCTGCGCTACCGTGACCATCGTGGCCGGGAGGAGGAGCTGCGCTATCGCATCCTGGCCCGGGAGCCGGTGTCCCTTCCTCAGGGACGCTTCGAGGCCGTGCGGGTGGCCTTGACCGAGCCGGGGAAGGCGAACCGTCGCCTGGTGCTCGAGCTCGACGCGCGACGTCCCGGCCTGCTGCTGGCCATGGAGTACCACCGGGACGGGCGGCGCAGGAGTCGCCTGACCCTGACCGAACTCGCCCCCGACTGAACCGGCCGGGCCTTCCGCCGCGGCGGAAAATGCCTAGCAGCCTGTCGGGATTGACCGATCGTCACGAGAATCACGGATTTCGAGTCAAATTGTTCGATCGATTGAGGCGAATAGCGCGCTATTTAACGAATTGGATCGAATAACGTTGGCCGAAAACCCGGGATTCGCAGTAGATCAGCGTTAGGCCCGACAGGCTGCTAGAATAGCCGGTTTTGGCCGTCGCCGACGGCGCCAGTGGGAAGGGACTCTCGCATGCTGACCGGTCTTCTGATCGTCCTGTTGCCGCTGATCCTGGGCTACCTGGTCAGGATCCGCCACGAGGGCCTCATGGCCCTCGTCAACCGCGGCGTGAACGCCGCCATCTACGTGATCCTGCTGCTCATGGGGGTGGGGCTGGCCGGGCTCGACGACCTGGGCGGCCAACTGTCGCGCCTGGGTGCCCAGGCGCTGACGCTGCTCGCCGTCACCTCGGCCTGCAACCTGGCCGCCCTGGGCTGGCTGTCCCGCCGGCTGCGTCTGGCGGTGGATCCCGGGTCCTCGGTGGCGGGCGCTCCCACCAGCCAGCTCGCCGCCCTGGCCGGCTCGCTGTCGCTGGTGGCCGTGGTGCTGGCCGGGGTGGGCCTGGGCCTGCTGGCCGGGGGCCCCCTGGGCGAGCCCCTCTTCGCCTGGGCCGAGCGGCTCTCGGAATGGGTGCTCTATGGCCTGCTGGCGCTGATCGGCTGCCAGTTGCGCAACTCCGGCATGCCCCTCAGGCAGATCCTGCTCAACCGCTTCGGCCTGGCCATCGCCGCCACCCTGGCGGGCAGCTCGCTGCTCGGCGGCCTGCTCGCCGCCCCGCTGCTCGACCTGCGTTGGCAGGAAGGCCTGGCGATGGCCGCCGGCTTCGGCTGGTACTCGCTGTCCGGCATCCTGATCGGCGACGCACTCGGCCCCTTGCTCGGCGGCGTGGCCTTCCTCAACGACCTGGGGCGGGAGCTGGTGGCCTTCGTGCTGATCCCGCTGGTGATCCGCCGCCGGGCGGCACTGGCCATCGGCTTCGGCGGCGCCACCGCCATGGACTTCACCCTCCCGGTGATCCAGCAGCACGGCGGCGTGGGCTGCGTGCCGGTGGCGGTGGTGTCCGGCTTCATCCTCTCGCTGCTCTCGCCGCCGCTGATCCTGTTCCTGGTGACGCTCTGATCCGGTAAACGAAAAAGCCCGCGACTCCGGGTCGCGGGCAAGCGCATCGAAACGGCAGCGTCCAGTCGGATCGTCGTCAGAACCAGATCTCGGTCTGCACACCGAAGGCCCACTCGCTGCCGGTAAAGCCGCTGCTGCCGAAGGCATCGTCGTCCGAGTAGTCGTTGAGCTCCTCGTCCCAGTCGCTCCAGGAGGCGAAGAGGCGGACCTCGGGACGCTTCCAGAAGCCGCCCACCTCGGGCTTGAAGGTCGGCGCGACGGTCAGCTTCGTGTAGTCGCCCGAGACGGCCTCGCCATCGGGCCCCTGATCCAGGTCCATATACTGATAGCTGGCCTCGTACTGCATCTCGAAATTCTCGGTCAGCTCGTTGGCCAGACGCGCATTGAAGGTGGCCCAGGTGAACTCGTCGCCCTCGGCGAAACGATCCTCGCTGGTCTCGGCAAGGATCGCCGGGGCGAGCCGCCAGCGCGGGGCAAGGTAGGTGGTGCCGTAGAGTCCGAGCCGGGTCGCCGTGGCGTCCTCGGTCAGGGAACCGTTGCCACCGATCACCTTGGCCTCGGCCCCCAGTCCCTGGCCATGGATCAGCGCCGCCTTGAAATTGCCGTCGCTCAGGCCGAAGAAACTGCCGCCATGGTAGGCGAGCATGGTATGGAAGCCGTCCTCGGCCGCGGTGTCGCCGCTGTCGAGGGCGCGTTCCTCGTTGTCGGCGGCGGACAGGCCGCTGACCATCCACTGCCAGTTGCCGAAATAGTTGTTGGCGGTCAGCGTCAGGTTGTCGGTGTCGCCGTTGGTATCCGTCTCCTCGGTGGGGAAGTCGCTGTAGCTGCGGCCATAGAGCGAGAAGTTGGCCTTCCAGTTGTCGGCGAGCTGGACATCGTAGATGCCCGCCCCGGTGCCGGCCAGGAACACGAAATCGCTGTCCAGCCAGTGGATGTCGAAGTTGTCGCGGTCGAAGCGCTTGCCGGCCCAGATCGCGGCGTCCTCGAAGGCGCCGGTGAAGCTCGGCAGCTCACTGAGTTCGACATAGACCTGGCGCACGTTGAGGTTCGATTCCTCGGCGGTCCAGTCGTTGCTGGTCTTGTGGCCGTCGGCAATCATCGTCCGATAGTGGGCCTTGGCGCCGTTGTCGAAGCGCATGCGGTAGTTGAGGATGGCTTCGGCGTAGGTATCCGGCTCGTTGCCCAGCCGGCCCACGGCCCCTCCCAGGGCGCCCGCCGGCGTCAGGTAGGGGCCGCCCTCGGTGCTCTTGCCGTCCTCGCCGATCAGCAGCCCGGACCGGGCATAGGCATTGAAGGAGAACCCCTCCTCGCCGCTGGCCCGGCGTTCCACGGCACTCAGCCTCGTCTCCAGTTCCTCGCTGGACAGGCGCTCGGTCCTCTCCTCTTCGACCCGTTCGGCACGCCGCTCGGCGGCTTCGGCCCGGCGCTCGGCGGCGACGATGCGCTGCTCCAGTTCGGCGAGGCGCGCTTCCAGGTCACCCTGGTCCTGGGCACTGGCCAGGCCACTGGCTCCCAGGCCGGCGGCGGCGATGGCGATGGCGAGGGGAGACTTGAGCTTGCAGACGGTCGGGATGGTCATGGTGTTGATCGCCCTTTGTTGTTGTCGCGAAGGATCGTGTCGATCACGGGATGTCCCATTGCCCCGTCGCATGACGGCTCGCGGTGTCGCCGAGTCGTGCCAGCGGGCTCCGGCGGCCTGCCGGGGACAGACGCGAGGACGGGGAGAGAACACGCCCCGAAACTTAATCGATTAAGGCTGAACGGGCAAAGCCATCTCGTAAAATTCCTACTTATGTCTAATCAGGACATGCAAAAAGCCCGATATGTAGTTATTCAAACAACCAAATCGCCGGATAGAGCGCTCATCGCCTGGCATGCCACGACGAAAGTCTAGGTTGCGAACCGGGAGTCCCACCGCTTAACTGAGCACCACGACTTAATCGTTTAAGAAGTCTCGCCACCCCGATTCCGCACGCCCGGGGTGAGCGAAATCGACGCACCACAACAACAAGCGACGAGGAAACGCCATGCCTAAGCAGCCCCTGATCGTCTCCAGTCTCGCCCTGCTGGGCGCCGTGACCGCCGGCCCGGCCCTGGCAGCCGAGCTGACCATCTCCTGCGGTGCGGTGGGCGCCGAGCTCACCCTGTGCGAGGAGGGGGTCGCCCAGTGGGAGGAGAAGACGGGTCACGAGGTCGAGATCGTCTCCACCCCCAACTCCTCCACCGAGCGACTGTCCCTTTACCAGCAGATCCTCTCGGCACGCTCCGGCGACATCGATGTCATGCAGATCGACGTGGTCTGGCCGGGCCTGCTGGCCAATCACCTGCTCGACCTCCACGAGACGCTCGGCGAGACGGTCACCGATGGTCACTTCGAGGCCATCGTGGCCAACAACACCGTCGACGACCGCCTGGTGGCGGTGCCCTGGTTCACCGATGCCGGGGTGCTCTACTACCGCAAGGACCTGCTCGAGGCACACGGTCATGCCCCGCCCCAGACCTGGGAGCAGCTGACCGACATCGCCCGGGAGATCCAGGACGCCGAGCGCGCGGCGGGCAACGACAGGATGTGGGGCTATGTCTTCCAGGGTCGCGCCTACGAGGGCCTGACCTGCAACGCCCTGGAATGGGTGGCGAGCCACGGTGGCGGCACCCTCGTCGATGCCGAGGGCGAGATCACCATCGACAACCCCCGGGCCGCCGAAGCCCTCGATCTGGCGGCGAGCTGGATCGGCGAGATCTCGCCGGACGGGGTGCTGAACTACACCGAGGAGGAGGCCCGGGGCGTCTTCCAGTCCGGCAATGCGGTCTTCATGCGCAACTGGCCCTATGCCTGGTCCCTGGCCCAGAGCGAGGACAGCCAGGTCGCCGGCAAGGTCGGCGTGGTCAAGCTGCCCCATGGCGACGGCGGGGAAAGCGCCGCCACCCTGGGCGGCTGGAATCTCGCCGTGTCCAAGTACAGCGAGAATCCCGAACTCGCCGCCGATCTGGTGGCCTTCCTGACCTCAGAGCAGGAGCAGAAGCGCCGCGCCATCGAAGGCGCCTACAATCCGACCCTCGCCTCGCTCTACGCGGACGAGGAAGTGCTCGAGGCGGTACCCTTCTTCGGCACCCTTCTGCCGACCTTCACCAATGCCGTGGCTCGACCCTCGGCGCCTACCGGCGACAAGTACGGCCGGGTCAGCAACGGCTTCTTCAACGAAGTGCACGACGTGCTGTCCGGCAATCAGAGTGGCGCCGAGGCCGTGGCCCGGCTGGACAGCGAGCTCTCGCGCCTCAAGCGCCGCCGCTGGTAATCATAGGAGGTCGTCATGACGACACAGGCAACCGACAGCGCCCCCCGAGTGGGGCGCCCCACGCGCGCCGGCTACCGCGGCACCAAGGTCCGTCGACAGCGAGTCCGCGCGGCCTGGCTGTTCCTGACGCCGATGCTCGTGGCCCTGGCCCTGGTGGCCGGCTGGCCGCTGCTGCGCACCTTCTACTTCAGCCTCACCGATGCCTCCCTCTCCGACACCGCCGGGGCGACCTTCATCGGCCTGGAGAACTACCTGGTCCATGACGACGGCGCCTGGTACGGCCTCCTGACCGATCCGGTGTGGTGGACCTCGGTGTGGAACACCTTCTTCTTCAGTGTGGTGTCCGTGTCCCTGGAAGTGGTGTTCGGCATCATCGTCGCCCTGTTGCTCAATGCCGAGTTCAGGGGGCGCATGCTGGTCCGCGCCGCGGTACTCATTCCCTGGGCCATCCCGACCATCGTCTCGGCCAAGATGTGGGCCTGGATGCTCAACGACCAGTTCGGGATCCTCAATCACCTGCTGATGGCCCTGGGCCTGATCGACGCGCCCCTGGCCTGGACCGCCGACGCCTCGCTCTCCATGTGGGCGGTGATCATGGTCGATGTCTGGAAGACCATCCCCTTCGTCGCCCTGCTGGTACTGGCGGCACTGCAGATGCTGCCCAGGGATTGCTACGAGGCCGCCGAGGTCGACGGCATCCATCCGGTCAAGGTGTTCTTCCGGGTCACCCTGCCGCTGATCACCCCGGCCCTGCTGGTGGCGGTGATCTTCCGCCTGCTCGACGCACTGCGCGTGTTCGACGTCATCTACGTGCTGACCTCCAACTCCACGAGCACCATGACCATGTCGATCTATGCCCGCCAGCAGCTGGTGGAGTTCCAGGACGTCGGCTACGGCAGCGCCGCCTCCACGCTGCTGTTCCTGATCATCGCCCTGGCCGTGGTCATCTACCTCTACCTGGGCCGCCGCCAACTGGGAGTCGACCAATGAACCAGTATCAGCTGATCAAGCTCGCCAAGCGCGTCGGCCTCTATGCCCTGATCGCCGTCGTGCTGGTCTACGCCGTCTTTCCCTTCTACTACGCCGTGATCACCTCGCTGAAACCCTCCGGCGAGCTGTTCCGCGTCGACTTCTGGCTGTCGTCGCTGGACTTCGGCAACTACGCGCAGATCTTCACCCAGAAGAGCTTCGTCCGGGCCATCCTCAACTCCATCGTGGTCTCGCTGTCCGTCGTGGCCATCGCCCTGCTGCTGGGCATCACCGCCTCCTACGCCCTGGGCCGGGTACGCTTCCGCGGCCGCACCACGGTGATGCTGACGATCCTCGGGGTGTCGATGTTTCCCCAGGTGGCGGTGCTCTCCGGGCTCTTCGAGGTGATCCGCGCGCTCAACCTCTACAACAATCCGGGCGGGCTGATACTGAGCTACACCATCTTCACCCTGCCCTTCACCGTCTGGGTGCTGACCACCTTCATGCGGCAGCTGCCCATGGAGCTGGAGGAGGCGGCGATCATGGACGGCGCCACGCCCTGGGTGACCATCACCAAGGTGTTCCTGCCGCTGATGTGGCCGGCCATGGCGACCACCGGCCTGCTGGCCTTCATCGCCGCCTGGAACGAGTTCCTCTTCGCCCTGACCTTCACCCTCACCGACGACCAGCGCACCGTGCCGGTGGCCATCGCCCTGATCTCCGGCGGCAGCCAGCACGAGCTGCCCTGGGGCCCGATCATGGCCGCCTCGGTCACCGTCACCGTGCCTCTGGTCGTCCTGGTGATGATCTTCCAGCGGCGCATCGTTTCCGGGCTGACCGCCGGTGCCGTCAAGGGATGATTTCCATGACTTCAAGGACTATCACGATGCAAGACAACCTGACCTGGTGGCGCGGTGGCGTCATCTACCAGATCTATCCGCGCAGCTTCATGGACGCCAACGGCGACGGCATCGGCGACCTGGCGGGCATCACCCAGAAACTGGGCTATGTGGCCAGCCTCGGCGTGGACGCGGTCTGGCTGTCGCCCTTCTTCACCTCGCCGATGAAGGATTTCGGCTACGACGTCAGCGACTACCGGGACGTCGACCCCATGTTCGGCAGCCTGGACGACTTCAAGGCACTGCTCGCCCGGGCCCATGAGCTGGGCCTCAAGGTGATCATCGACCAGGTGATCAGCCACACCTCGGATGCGCACCCCTGGTTCGAGGAAAGCCGCCAGAGTCGCGACAACCCGCGGGCCGACTGGTACGTCTGGGCCGATCCCCGGCCCGACGGCACTCCGCCCAACAACTGGCTGTCGATCTTCGGGGGGGCGGCCTGGACCTTCGACTCCCGGCGTCGCCAGTACTACCTGCACAATTTCCTGACCAGCCAGCCGGACCTCAACTTCCACCATCCCGAGGTTCGCACCGCGCAGCTGGACAACCTGCGGTTCTGGCTCGACCTCGGCGTGGACGGCTTCCGACTGGACACCGTGAACTTCTACTTCCATGACCGCGAGCTGCGCGACAACCCGCCGGTCCCGGCGGACGAGGCCAAGACGCTGGGGGCGCCGGACGCCAACCCTTATACCTGGCAGCGCCATGTCTACGACCTCAGCCGCCCGGAGAATCTCGGCTTCCTCAAGGACCTGCGCGCCCTGATGGACGAGTATCCCGGCACCACCACCGTGGGGGAGATCGGCGACGACAATCCCCTGGAACGCATGGCCGAGTACACCGCCGGCGGCGACAAGCTGCACATGGCCTATACCTTCGACCTGCTCAACGCCCCTCACTCGCCGGCCTACATCCGGGAGGTGATCGCCCGCTTCCAGCGCCTGGCCGGCGATGCCTGGCCCTGCTGGGCGCTGTCCAACCACGACGTGGTGCGCAGCGCGACCCGCTGGGGAGCGGCCGAGGATCCCGTGGCCTACCCCAAGGTGGCGCTGGCCATGCTGCTGTCGCTGCGCGGCAGCGTCTGTCTCTACCAGGGAGAGGAGCTGGGGCTGCCCGAGGCCGAAGTGCCGTTCGAGCATATCCAGGATCCTTACGGCAAGGTGCTGTGGCCCGAGTTCAAGGGCCGGGACGGCTGCCGGACCCCGATGCCATGGCGCGACACCCCGGACGCCGGCTTCTCGCCCGCCGAGGGTGCGGCCCCCTGGCTGCCGGTGGAACCGCGCCAGCTGCCGCTCGCCGTGGAGCGCCAGCAGGACGACCGACACTCGGTGCTCAACGCCACCCGGGCCCTGCTGGCCTTCAGACGGCGCCATCCGGCGCTGGCCGAAGGCGACCTCGAACTGGTCGATGTCGGCGAGGAGCTGCTCGGCTTCATCCGCCGCCACCGGGACGAAGCCCTGCTGTGCATCTTCAACCTCACCGGCGAGCCCCGGGAAACGGAGATCCCGACCTGCGGGCGACGGCTCGAGGCCCCGGGCTTCGAGGCCAGCCTGGACGGCGAGACATTGCACCTGCCGCCCTATCAGGCCGCCTATCTCCAGCTCGACCGCTGAAAACCACACAATGACGCCGGCCTCGACGCCGGCGGGGAGTCGCAAGATGGCAAGCGTGACCCTCGAGAAGATCAACAAGGTCTTCGGCAGCACTCATATCATCAAGGACGTCGACCTGCAGATCGGCGATGGCGAGTTCGTGGTCTTCGTCGGTCCCTCGGGCTGCGGCAAGTCCACCCTGTTGCGGCTGATCGCCGGCCTGGAATCGATCACCGACGGCGAGCTGAGCATCGCCGGCGGCGTGGTCAACGACCTTCCGCCCCGGGAGCGCGGCGTGGGGATGGTGTTCCAGTCCTACGCCCTCTATCCGCACATGACGGTGTACGAGAACATGGCCTTCGGCCTCAAGCTGGCCAAGACGGCCAAGGACACCATCGAGCAGCGGGTGATGGCCACGGCACGCATCCTCCAGCTCGAGGAGCTGCTGCATCGCAAGCCCAAGGAACTCTCCGGCGGCCAGCGCCAGCGGGTGGCCATGGGCCGCGCCATGGCCCGGGAACCGCGCATCCTGCTGTTCGACGAGCCGCTCTCCAACCTGGACGCCTCGCTGCGCGTACAGATGCGCAACGAGATCGCCCGCCTCCACCACCGGCTGGGCTCCACCATGGTCTACGTCACTCACGATCAGGTCGAGGCGATGACGCTGGCCGACAAGATCGTGGTGCTCCGCGATGGGCGAATCGAGCAGGTGGGCAGCCCGCAAACGCTCTACCAGCAACCGGCCACCCGGTTCGTCGCCGGCTTCATCGGGTCGCCGACCATGAACTTCATGCCCGCGCAGCTGGTGCGAGGCGATGCCAATGGCTGCCGCGTCACGGCCCCGGGGCTCGGCGAGCTCACGCTGCCCCAGGATGCCGGCGGCCTGCCGCACGGTAGCGGCCTGACCCTCGGGGTGCGCCCGGAGCATCTGCGCCTGGCCGAGGCCGACGGGGAGAACAGCTTCGAGATCGTCAACGTCGAGTACCTGGGCAACGAGGTCTATGTCTATCTCGAACCCAAGGCCGGGGAGACTTTGCTGATCCACCGCAGCGAAGCCTCCGACCGTTGGCAGACCGGTCAGCGCGTGGCACTGATACCCGACCTCGCGCATGTCCACCTGTTCGACGACGCCGACCATGCACTCGAGATCGCGGCCGCACGCCGGGTCGCCTGATCCCCGCTCTCCGACAATCACAACAAAGGAGCTTCCATGTTCTCGCCACGCCCCTGTTCACGACACCGCCTGGTCCAGGGCGGCATCGGCGCCATGCTGCTGGCCGGTGCCGTCCTCGGCGCCCCTGCCGTGCTGGCCGAGGAGATCGCCATCGCCTGCGGCAGCGGCGATGCCGCCGACTACTGCCCCATCGCCGCCCGGCAGTGGGCCGAGCAGACCGGGCATAGCGTCCAGGTCGTCTCCACCCCCAACGGCACCACCGAGAAGCTGTCGCTCTACCAGCAACTGCTGGGCAGCGAGTCCAGCGACATCGACGTGCTGATGATGGATATCGTCTGGCCCGGCATGCTCGGCAACCACCTGGTCGATCTCAACGACTACCTGCCCGAAGGGGCCACCGAAGGCTTCTTTCCGGCGCTGGTCGACAACAACACCGTCGATGGCCGGCTGGTGGCCATGCCCTGGTATACCGATGCCGGGTTGCTCTACTACCGCAGGGACCTGCTGGAGAAGCACGGCCACTCGGTGCCCGAGACCTGGCAAGAGCTGACCGAGACCGCCGAGGCGATCCAGGCCGCCGAGCGCGAGGCCGGCAACGACGACTTCTGGGGCTATACCTTCCAGGGTCGCGCCTACGAGGGCCTGACCTGCAACGCCCTGGAGTGGGTGGCCAGCCACGGCGGCGGCACCCTGGTCAACGCCGAGGGCGAGGTCACCATCGACAATCCTCGCGCCGCCGCGGCGCTGGACCTGGCCGCCTCCTGGATCGGCAACATCACCCCCGAAGGCGCACTGAACCACACCGAGGAGGAGACCCGCGGGATCTTCCAGTCCGGCAACGCCCTCTTCCTGCGCAACTGGCCCTATGTCTGGTCACTGGCCAACGGCGAGGCCAGCGAGGTGGCCGGCAAGGTCGGCATGGCGCCGCTGCCCCACGGGCCGGAGGGCGAGTCCAAGGCCACCCTGGGCGGCTGGAACCTCGCCGTCTCGCGCTACTCCGAGCATCCCGAGCTGGCCGCCGACCTGGTCGCCTTCATCACCTCCCGGGAGCAACAGAAGGCGCATGCCCTCCGGATGGGCATGAACCCGACCATCGAGTCGCTCTATCAGGACGAGGAGGTGCTGGCCAGCAACCCCTCCATGAGCGAGCTCTACGAGACCCTGACCAATGGTGTGCCGCGTCCCGCCACGGTGACCGGCGATGCCTATGCCCGGGTCTCCAATGCCTTCTTCAACCGCACCCACCAGGTGCTCTCCGGCGATCTCGATGGGGCCAGTGCCGTCCAGCAACTGGGCCGCGAACTCGAGCGCCTCGGCCGCCGCGGCTGGTAAGCGCCCATCCCGCGTCCGGCCGGAGTGCCTCCGGCCGGGCCGTCCCATTTCCCCCACCGACAGGAACCTCAGGATGACGCTTTCACAATGGCGCCAGGACGCTCGACACGACTGGTGGCGTGGCGCGACGATCTACCAGATCTACCCCCGCAGCTTCATGGATGCCAACGGTGATGGCATCGGTGATCTGCCCGGCATCACCGCCCGCCTCGATCACGTGGCGAGCCTCGGCGTCGATGCCATCTGGGTGTCGCCCTTCTTCACCTCGCCGATGGACGACTTCGGCTACGACGTCAGCGACTATCGGGGCGTCGACCCGATGTTCGGCACCCTCGACGACTTCCGAGCACTGGTCGACCGCGCCCACGAACTGGGCCTGCGGGTGATCATCGATCAGGTGCTGTCGCACAGCTCCGACCGCCACCCCTGGTTCCAGGAGAGCCGCCGGGACCGCACCAATGCCAGGGCCGACTGGTACGTCTGGGCGGATCCCCGGCCCGACGGCAACCCCCCCAACAACTGGATGGCGGCCTTCGGCGGGCGCGCCTGGACCTTCGACGCCCGGCGCCGCCAGTACTACCTGCACAACTTCCTGCCCAGTCAGCCGGACCTCAACTTCCACCACCCCGAGGTCCAGCAGGCGCAGCTGGACAACCTGCGTTTCTGGCTGGACCTCGGCGTCGACGGCTTCCGCCTCGACGTGGTCAACTTCTACTTCCACGACCGCCGGCTCGAGGACAACCCGCCCATGTCCCGGGAGCGGATCCAGCCCGGCAATCCCCAGAGCTACCAGTTCCCGCAGCACACGATTTCCCAGCCGGAAAACCTGGCGTTCCTCGAGCGCCTTCGCGCCCTGCTGGACGAGTACCCCGGCGCCACCACCGTGGGCGAGATCGCCGGCAACGACCAGTTGCCGACCATGGCCGCCTATACCCAGGGCGACAGGCGCCTGCACATGGCCTACACCTTCGACCTGCTGGGCTCCACCGGCGACGCCACCGAGCTCCATGACGTCCTGGCACGCTTCGCCACCCTGGGGGACGGCACCTGGCCGTGCTGGGCGCTCTCCAACCACGACGTCGAGCGCAGCGCCACCCGCTGGGGCGAACACCGCGCCCTGCTGGCGCTGACCGTGCTGTGCTCGCTGCGTGGCAGCCTGTGCCTCTACCAGGGCGAGGAACTCGGCCTGCCCGAGGCGGAGCTGGCCTATGAGGACCTGCAGGATCCCTTCGGCATCAATCTCTGGCCGGAGGTCAAGGGCCGCGACGGCTGCCGCACGCCGATGGTCTGGGAGGACAGGAGCAACGGCGGCTTCTGCCCCGAGGCGGTACGCCCCTGGCTTCCCGTGTTCGAGCGCCACCTGACGCTGGCCGTCGCCCGACAGAACGCTGACCCCGACAGCCTGCTGGCCCGGGTGCGCGAGTTGCTGCAGTTGCGCGGCGGAAGCGAGGTGCTGCGCCAAGGCGAACAGGCCCTGATCGAACCCGCCTCCCTCCCCGACGATGTCTTCGGCGTGATCCGCACGCTCGGCGAGCGGCGCCTGCTGTGCCTGGCCCATCTCGGCCGGGCGGGGACCGCGCGAATCGACCTGGATGGCTTGCTGGCCGGCATCGCCGGCTGGCAGCCTCTGGACCTGCCGGGCATGGACCTCCCCGCCCTCGAGGGAACCGAGTGGTGCCTCGAGCCCGGCCAGGCGGCCTGGTTCGAACCCCGCTGAGCAGGCTCGCCGCGGGTGTCCCGGACCGCGGCGAGCCGGTATCCTACCCCCCGAGCACCGATCAGGACGACAGGGTGACACCACCAAGACGCATCACACTCAAGGATCTGGCGGCCCAGTTGGGGGTGTCCACCGCGACCGTCTCCAATGCCTTCAACCGCCCCGACCAGCTCTCGCCGAAGCTGCGCGAGCACATCCTCCACGAGGCTCGTCTGCGCGGCTATCAGGGGCCGGATGCCAAGGCCCGTAGCCTGCGCACCGGACGCTCCCAGATCGTCGCGGTGATCCTCGCCGAGAGCCTCACCTACAGCCTCAACGACGCAGTGGCCAGCGAGTTGCTGTCCGGCATCGCCGAGGTGCTGGATGCCCAGGGCCACACCCTGCTGCTGCTCTCCGGGCGCCAGTCGCCGGCCCGGGTGCCGGGCTCGGCGAGCATCGCCGACGGCTTCATCGTCTACGGCCTGATGCCGAGCCTGGCCATGCTCGCCGACCTGCCCGCCCAGCGTCCCCTGGTGGCGGTGGACTTCGATGTCGAGGGGCAGGCCAGCGTCCATGTGGACAACGAGCCGGCGGCCTACGCCATCGCTCGACACGCCCTGGGCACGTCCCCAAAGCGGCCCGCGGTGATCAACCTGCGCCTCACCGAGCAGCCCTGCAACGGCCGGATCGGCCCCGAGCATGCCCTGCTGTCGGCGGACCGGACCATCACCCGTGCCCGCCTGGATGGCTTCCAGCGGGCCTTCGCCGAGCACGGGATCGAGCCCGACGATGTGCCGATGTGGAACATCGAGGAGAACACCCATGAGGTCTGTGCCCCGGTGATCGAGGAGATCCTCGACCTGCCCGACGACGAGCGTCCCGACCTGCTGCTGTGCATGTCCGATCGCATCGCCCTGACCGCCCTGATCCTGGCCGAGGCCCGGGGGCTGCGGGTTCCCGACGACCTGCGGATCACCGGCTTCGACGGCATCGCCGAGGGCCAGTACCGGGCACCGCGGCTGACCACGGTGCGCCAGGACAGCGTCGAGAAGGGCCGGGTGGCGGCGCGCATGATCCTTGGCCTGGAACCGCCCTCGTCCCGCCTGCTGGGCACCGAACTGGTGATCGGCGAGACCTGCCCCTGATCCCGGGACGGCTCGGGATCAGGGGCCCTTGCCGGCACGCCGCTAGCGACGACCGGCAGCGTGCCTTGCACCGGAATTGCACCCTCCCCGACGCCGACTGCGCTACCCTGAAGCCCTTCGCCCGACCCTCGAGAGTCGTCGCATGTCCATCCGCCGCGCCCTGCCTCCCGCCGTTTCCCGGCTCGGCATCAAGCTGTTCCTGATCATCCTGGTGGTCAACGTGGTGATCGCCGGCCTGGTGTTCGTCGCCGTGTCGCGCAGCCTCGACCAGGGCTTCATCGAGTACCTGGACCGTACCCAGACCCAACGGGCCGAGACGCTCGCCCGGGGGCTCGCCGACGAGTGGGCCTGGCGGGGCGACTGGCAATGGCTGCGCCAGTCCCCCCGCGCCTGGCGACAGCTGGTGCGCCGACAGCTGTGGCCCGGCGATGCCCCGCCCCCCGAGGGGATCGAACGACGCCTGGGCGACCCCAGGCACTTCATCCTCCACGATGCCGAGGGCCTGCCGGTGATCGGCCTGCCGCCCGACAACGACCTGGAGGCCGCCGAGCTGCGCTGGCTGCCCATCGTCAGCGACGGCCGGCGGGTCGGCACCCTGGGCTATCGCCCGCCCCAGCAGCTGATGGCACGCATGGACCGCATCTTCCTGGCCCAGCAGCGTCGCAACCTGGCGATCATCGTCGCCGCCCTGGGGCTGGCCTCGCTGTTGCTGGCGGGGGGCCTGTCCTGGTGGCTGGGACGCCGTGCCCGGGGCATGACGCTGGCCACCCGCCGGCTCACCGAGGGGGACTACAGCACCCGGCTGCCGGAGCGCGGCCGCGACGAGCTTTCCCGCCTGGCGCATGACTTCAACGTGCTGGCCGCCACCCTGGAGGCCAGCCGCGAGGCACGCAGCCGCTGGGTCTCCGACATCGCCCATGAGTTGCGCACCCCGCTGGCCGTGCTGCGCGGCGAGATCGAGGCCATGCAGGACGGGGTGCGCGCGCTGGACCTCGACAACCTGGGGTCCCTGGCCCAGGAGGTCGGCCAGCTGGAGCGCCTGGTGGCCGACCTGCGGCTGCTCTCCCAGAGCGATGCCGGCGCCCTGGAGGTCCATCTGGCCCCGCTGGACCTGGCCGCGAGCCTGGGCACCCGCCTGGACGAAGCCGGCAGCTGGCTCGCCGACCAGGGAATCGAACTCGAGGTCGAGGTCCCCGGCCCGGCCTGGATCCGCGGCGATGCCCAGCGCCTGCGCCAGCTGTGGACCAACCTGCTGGACAACACCTGCGCCTATACCCGGCCGCCCGGCCGACTGCGGGTGCGCCTCGAGACCGAGGGCACGCACTATCGAGTACGCTGGGAGGACAGCGCCCCCGGGGTGCCGGGCACGGAACTCCCCCGGCTCACCGAGCGTCTCTATCGGGTCGAGGGATCGCGCAGCCGCGCCAGCGGCGGCAGCGGCCTGGGTCTGTCCATCGCCGCGGCGCTGGCCCGGGCCCATGGCGCCGAGATGACACCCAGCCCTTCGTCGCTGGGCGGGCTATGCTGGAGCCTGACCTTTCCCGCCTTCGCCGACCAACCGCCCAGGGAGGACACTGCATGAACACCCCGGCTCTCGTCCCGGACAACGTCCTGATCGTCGAGGACGAGCCCAAGATCGCCCGCCTGGTCGCCGACTACCTGGAAGGCAGCGGCTTCACTACGCATCACCTGGATCATGGCGATGCGGTGCTGCCCTGGTTGAGCGATCGCTCCACCCATCCCGAGCTGATCCTGCTGGACCTGATGCTGCCGGGCACCGACGGCCTGACCCTGTGCCGGGAGATCCGCCAGCGATGGCCCCGCATCGCCATCATCATGCTCACCGCCCGGGTCGAGGAGGTCGACCGCCTGCTGGGCCTGGAGCTGGCCGCCGACGACTACATCTGCAAGCCCTTCAGCCCCCGGGAGGTCGTGGCCCGGAGCCGGGCCGTCCTGCGTCGCAGCCGGGCCGCGGACGCCGCCGAGGCCCCCGTCCCCGACACCCTCAGCCTCGACGAGGAGGGCTGGCGGGCGCTGGCCGACGGCCAGGACCTGGGGCTCACCGCGGTGGAATTCCAGCTGCTGCGGGTGATGATGCACTCCCCTGGACGGATCTTCTCCCGGGAACAGCTGATGGACCACATGTACCGGGATCATCGCATCGTCTCCGAGCGCACCGTGGACAGCCATATCAAGAAGCTGCGCAAGAAGATCGCCGAGGTCTGGCCGGAGCGGGAGGTGATACGCTCGGTCTACGGCGTGGGCTACAAGTACCAGCCCGAGGAGTGAGTCCTGCCCCGCCGCCGGGGAGTCGGTGGCGACGCGGGCCGGAGAGGAGATGGTGATGGCACACCCCCACGATGCCCAGGGCTTCTGGCGCGACCCGGCGCTGCCCTTCCTGGAGGCACGCCGGGTGACGGACGGTCGCCGCGTCTGCTACGCGAAGCACAGCCACGAGACCTTCTCGATCGGCGCCATCACCGGGGGAGTCAGCACCTACTGGAACCAGGGCCACGAGGAGGCGGTCGGCCCGGGCTCGGTCGTGGTCATGAACCCCGGGGACGTGCATGCCTGCAACCCCATCGACGACCGTCCCTGGTCCTACGACATGCTCTATCTCGACGCCGCCTGGCTCGCCGGCCTCCAGCACGAGCTCGAGGCCCCCGCCCCCCGGGACTTCGCGATGTTCGCCACCCGCTCCAGCGCCCAGCCGGGGCTCCACCGTGACCTGACGGCCCTGTGCGACACCCTCTTCGACCCCGACGCCACGCGCCTGGCCCGGGAGACCGAGGCCACCGCCTTCGGTCTCGAGATGCAGCGCCGGCTGGCGCCACGGGCACGGGTGGCCGGCGGCGATCCCCGCGGCCTGCGCCGGGCGGCGGATTTCATCGACGCCCACTGCACCCAGGCCATCGGCCTGGACGACATCTGCCGTGCCGCCGGCCTGTCGCGCTCGTACCTGGTGAGGCGCTTCAAGGCCCACTTCGGCCTGACGCCCCATGCCTTCCTCATCGACCGGCGCATCCGGCTCGGCCGCGACGAGCTGCGCCGCGGCCGGCCCATCGCCGAGGTCGCCATGAACTGCGGCTTCGCCGACCAGGCCCACTTCCAGCGCACCTTCAAGCGGCTGCTGGCCGCCACCCCGGGCCAGTACGCTCAGAGCCTCGCGATCACCAGATAACCCGCACTCGCCACCAGCAGCAGCGCCAGCAGCCGATTGACGGCGCGGACCTGGCCGAGGTGGCGGAGGAAGCGCCGCAGGAAGGCCCCGGCATAGGCCCAGCAGCCGATGGACAGGAAGCAGATCACGAAGTACAGCGCCGCGAACCACCCGACCAGGGCGAGATCGCCGCTGGCGGCGTAGGCTCCCATGCCCGCCAGCGAGGCCAGCCAGGCCTTGGGATTGAGCCACTGCATGGTGGCGCCGACCAGCATCGAGGGGCCCGCGCCCCCATCCGCCCCTTCCAGCCGCCCGTCATCGGCGACCAGCCGGTAGGCCATGTACAGCAGGAAGGCGACCCCGGCCCAGCGCACCGCGCCGAGGATCCCCGGCCAGCGGGCGAGCATCTCGTGCAGGCCCAGGCCGATCATCACCAGCAGCAGGGTGAAGCCCAGGGTCGCGCCGGTGACGTGGCGCAGGCTCGCCCGGAAGCCATGGCGAGTCCCGGAAGCCAGGGCTACCAGGTTCACCGGGCCGGGCGAGATCGACGCCGCCAGGGCGAAGGCCGCCATGGAGAGCGACAAGGTCAGGGTCATGAGGAACCTCCTGTCTCGGGTTGAGGCTCCCCAGGCTAGGCGGCCACGGGGGCGGCGTATTGAACGAGATTGCCCCGATGCCGCCCTTCGGTCCTGGCAGGCCTCGTCAAGACGGCGGGCAGGCTCGCTCCGGCGCCATCATCGATCGCCTCCCCCATCCGCAGGGGCCGAACCGGGATCCTCCCGCTCCTCTTCGTCCGGGTGCAGCACGAGGTCCTCCACCGCCGTATCCAGCAGCCGCTCGGTGGCCTTCACCAGGGCGCGTGCCACCCGGTAGGTCGCCTCCAGCGACACGGACTCGTTGGGGGCATGGGCCAGTTCGATCTCGCCGGGCCCGTACACCACCGTGGGCACGCCCGCCAGCCGCACCCAGCCCGCCATGTCGCAGCCATAGGGCATCCCGGCGATGGGGGCCGGCTGCCGGAACTCCTCCTCCGTCGCTTCGGCCAGGGACGTCACCAGCGGATGATCCTGCCGGATCTCGGCGGAGCCGAATCCGGACGCCAGGAGGTGGATGTCCGGCGGATGCTCCCGGAGCCAGGGGTCATCGCCGATGGCGGTCATGATGCTGCGGCGGAAGCGCGCCTCGGCCTCCTGGAGGGTCTCGCCGAGGGCCACGCCGACGCGGACCTGGGCCTCCAGGGAATCCATGACCGACGAGGACCACAGGCCGCCCTGGATGGTGCCCACATTGGTGGCATAGGGCAGCGGATGCCGTGCCATCAAGGGATGGGGAACGCCGGCGTTCAGGGCCCGTTCATGCTCGCGCATGGCGTGGTAGACGGTGATGAAGTGATCCAGCGCACTTTCGCCCTGCAGCCGCCGACTGGCATGGGCCGACTTGCCGGTGATGCGGATCCTCAGCGACATGGCCCCGGCATGGGCGATGACCAGCTGAGGAACGCCCTCCGCGCCCAGGGTGGGCTCGGGGATGATGGCGGCATCGGCATGCCAGCCTCCGCGGATGGCCGCCAGGGTACCGAGCCCGCTGTCTTCCTCGGCCGGTACCGCGGCGAAGATGAGGCGTCCGGGGAAGTTCCGGCCGCTCTCGGCGAAGGCCTCGAACGCCGCCATGGCCGCCACCAGGCCGGCCTTCATGTCCGAGGCGCCGCAGCCGAAGATGCGGTCACCGCGCGCCACTCCCGAGAAGGGTTCGTCATGCCAGTGGTCGTAATCGCCGGGGGGCACCACGTCCACATGCCCGGTCAAGAGCACGGAAGGGCCGGGCTGCTCCCCGCGCAGCACGCCCACCACCACCGGCGCCCAGGCGCGTTCCACCTCATGCCCCGGGTAGCGGGGGTCGCGCTGCAACGAGGCGATGCCATCGTTCCAGTAGGCGATCTCGGCATCGGACCGCTGCAGCCAGTTGGCGATGTGGGACACCGCCGCGTCTTCCTGGCCGGTGACGGAGGGAATGCGGATCAGCGAGACGAGATCCTCGCGGATACGATCGATGTCGATGAACGACGCACGCCTGACCATGCTCGCGGTCCTCGGGATGGCCCCTGTCGGTTCCTTGAAGTCTAACCCCCCCGGCGAGCCTGCGCGCTCCGAGTCGGTCGTCGGCCTCCCGGATGCGGCCAGCCTCGGCGGCCGACGGCATCGACCACCGACGGGGCCGGCGGCCGGGAACTCGACCGCCCCGTCGGTCGGGGATTGCGCCGTCTTTGCACCCTGGGTCCACGGCTCCTGCACGTCGGGGGGCGAGGCTGCAGACATCCACCCAAGGCGCAAGGAGCATGACCATGACCCCGATCCTCTCACGCAAGCGGCTCGTGACCCTCCTGCTGGCCGGCCTGGCCACCCCGCTGTCGCTGGTCGCCGGCGCCTCCCCGTCCGACGGACCTGAGCGGGGCCCGCAGGTCGCCCCGCACCTCCAGGCGCTCTACGACCGGGCCGGCCTGGATGCCGAGACCCGCGAGGCGCTTCACGAAGCCAGGGCCGAGCACCGCCGGACGCTGCGCGAGCTCCAGGCCGAGCATCGCCAGCGGCTCGCCGAGATCCTCGACGACGACCAGCGTGCGGCCCTGGAGCAGGCCAGACGCGAGCTGCATGAACAGCGGCGAGCCGAACTGCGCGAGGCTCGACAGGCACGCCTGGACGCCCTGTACGACGAATGGGACCTCGATACGGCGACTCGCGAAGCGCTCGGCGACGCCCAGGCGGACTTCCGCGAGCAGGCCCGCGCCCTGCGTGAGCGACGGTTCGACGACCGCGAGGCGCGGCGTGAGGCCTGGCGGACGCTTCGCGATGACTTTCGCGACACCCTCGCCGAGCATCTGGACGAGCGTCAGCTCGACCAGCTTCACGAGGCCCTGCGTCCTCCCCGGCGCGCGCCAGGCCGCCACCATCGGGGCACACCGGCCCAGGCGCCGGACGCCGGCTGACCGCTTCCCCTGTCCCGCCCTCGAGACGCCCGGCCCGTGCCGGGCGTCTTGCGTTGTCGAGGCCTCATTCGACTTCGGGATTCACCCTGATGGATGACGCCGACTTGCAGACCCGCGAGGAGGTGCGTATTTTATTTGAACGTTCATTCAAAATAAATCGTCGCCCCTGGCGGCAGGAGTCTTGCGAATGTCGAATAATGCCTCCCTTCCCGAGCGACGGGATCGGATCAACCGGACGGTCTTCCACGGCAGCGTGGCCGGCATCCTGGTGTTTTTGGTCCTGACCATGACGTTCACCCAGGAGGCCGGCGCCTTCTTCGACGCCGGCCTGGCCTGGGTGAACGACACCTTCGGCTGGTACTACATGCTGGCCGCCGTGGTGTATCTCGTCTTCGTCGTGGTGATCGGCTTCTCGCGAGTCGGCTCGATCCGCCTGGGGCCGGACCACTCGCGCCCCGAATTCTCGCTGGTGTCCTGGGCCTCGATGCTGTTCGCCGCCGGCATCGGCATCGACCTGCTGTTCTTCTGCGTGGCCGAGCCGCTGTCGCACTTCCTGGCACCGCCGGATCTCGCCCCCGAGAGCGCCGCGGCCATGCGCGCCGCCGTGCCCCAGACCTTCCTCCACTGGGGACTGTCCGGCTGGGGCATGTACGTGCTGATGGGCATGGCGCTGGCCTACTTCAGCTACCGCCACCGCCTGCCGCTGGCCATCCGCAGCGCCCTCTACCCGCTGCTCGGCAAGCGCATCCATGGCCCGATCGGCAATGCGGTGGACATCACCGCGGTGATCTCCACCGTGTTCGGCATCGCCACCAGCCTGGGCATCGGGGTGATGCAGCTGAACTACGGTCTGACCTTCATGTTCGGCGTGCCGGAGAGCCTCGCCACCCAGGTGGTGCTGATCGTGCTGGTGGTGATCCTGGCGACCATCTCGGTGATCAGCGGCGTCGAGAAGGGCATCCGCCGGCTGTCCGAGTTCAACATGGGCCTGGCCGCCGCCCTGCTGCTGTTCGTGCTCTTCCAGGGCGACACCCTGCACCTGCTCGACGCCCTGGTACTCAACGCCGGGGACTACCTGAGCAACTTCGTCGGTTCGAGCTTCGACACCTACGCCTTCGCCGGCGATGACGCCCAGCAGTGGAAGGGCTGGTGGACCATCTTCTTCTGGGGCTGGTGGATCGCCTGGACGCCCTTCGTGGGGCTCTTCCTGGCGCGCATCTCCCGCGGCCGGACCATCCGCGAGTTCGTCATCGGCGCCCTGCTGATCCCGCTGGGCTTCATGATGGCCTGGATGTCCATCTTCGGTAACAGCGGCATCGAGCTGGTCGCCGACCAGGGCCTGGCGGCGCTGGGCGAGCAGGCGCTGACCTCGCCCCAGACCACCATCTACACCTTCCTGGAGCAGTACCCCTATATCGGGATCACCGCCTCGGTGGTGACCATCCTGGGCATCGTCTTCTTCGTCACCTCCGCCGACTCCGGCGCCCTGGTGCTGGCGAACTTCACCTCGATCCTCTCCGACGTGAACCACGACGCCCCGATCCGCCTGCGCATCTTCTGGTCGGTGACCATCGGCCTGGTGACCGTGGCCCTGCTGATGGCCGGCGGTCTCTCGGCCCTGCAGAGCGCCGTGGTGATCACCGCCCTGCCCTTCTCGGTGGTGATCTTCGCCATCATGGCGGGCATGACCCGGGCGCTGAAGCTGGAGAGCCAGAAGGCCGACGCGCGCCGCCAGGTCAGCGGCTCGGCCCCGGGGGGCGAGTGGCGCGAGCGCCTGGATCGGGCGCTGGACACCTCCAACCGGGCCGGCGCCGCGGCCACCATCGAGCATGCCATCCGCCCGGCCCTGCGCCAGTTCGCCGAGGAGCTCGAGAGCCGCGGCCAGAGCGCCACGGTGAGCGAGGAGGAGGTCGAGGGCGAGCCGCTGCCGCAGCTGACCCTGCAGGCGGACTTCGATGAGGCCCACAGCTTCGTCTACCAGGTGCGGGCCCACCGCCTGCGTACCCCGAGCTTCCTGCCGGTGGACGATGACTACTATGTGCGCCTCGACGTCTACCTGACCGAGGGTGGCGTGGACAAGGACCTCAACGGCTATACCCGCGGCCAGGTGCTCGGCGACGTGCTGTCCGAATACGAGCGCCACCTGCACTTCCTGGCCCTGGCCGGCGAGGGCGGCGCCAGCGTCCAGGCCATGCCCGGCTCGGTAGGCGAGCCGCCCCAGGACCTGAGCCCCGCCTGATCCGGCACGCCCCCAGCGACGACGGCGACCCTCGGGTCGCCGTTTTCGTGTGAGTCCGGCACGCGGGGGGAGACAAAGCGACGGATCGCCCCCATAGTCTAGGAATGGGCCATTGCCGGCCTCCTGGGAGGAACCCGCCATGCACACCAGAGTCGCGGTCATCCAGACTCCTCCGATCCTGCTCGACCTCGAGGCCAGCCTCGAGCACGCCATCATCGCGGTGGACGAGGCCGCTGCCGCGGGTGCCGGCCTGCTGGTGTTTCCCGAGGCCTACCTGCCCGGCTATCCGACCTGGATCTGGCGACTGAGGCCGGGCGGCGACATGGCCCTGTCCAGCGAGCTCCATGCCCGACTGCACGCCAACGCCCTCGACCTCGAGCGCGACGACCTGCGCCCCCTGCAGGAGGCCGCCCAGCGCAGCGCCGTGACCGTGGTGATGGGCCTCCACGAGCGCGACGGCCAGTACAGTGGCACCACCCTGTACAACAGCGTGGTGGTGATCGGCCCGGAGGGACGCCTGCTCAACCGGCATCGCAAGCTGATGCCGACCAATCCGGAACGCATGGTCTGGGGCCAGGGCGATGCCTCGGGGCTGCGGGTGGTGGACACCCCCGCCGGCCGCCTCGGCACCCTGATCTGCTGGGAGTGCTATATGCCGCTGGCCCGCTTCGCGCTCTATGCCCAGGACCTCGAAATCTTCATCAACCCGACCTGGGATGCCGGCGAGACACGGCTGGCCAGCCAGCGCCATATCGCCAAGGAGGGCGGCTGCTGGGTCATTGCCACGGCGACCGCCATGGAAGGACGCGACGTCCCCGAGGACTTCCCGGAACGCGATCGGCTGTTCTCGGCCGAGGAGTGGATCAACCCCGGGGATGCCACCGTGGTCGCGCCCGGCGGCGAGGTGGTGGCCGGCCCCCTGCACCGCGAGAAGGGTATCCTCTATGCCGATATCGATGCTGCGGCGGCCCGGCGGGCACGGCGTACCCTCGACGTCGCCGGCCACTACGGGCGGCCCGATCTCTTCACCCTGAGCGTGGACCGGGCGCCGCAGCCGCCGGTGCGTTTCTCCTGACCGCCGGCTTCGCCAGCAGCCTGTCGGGTTTGACCGATCGTCACGAGAGTCACGGATTTCGAGTCAGATCGATCGATTGAGGCGAATAGCCCGCTATTTAATGAAATGGATCGCATAACCTTGGCCGAAAGGCCGGGATTCGCAGTAGATCAGCGTCAAGTCCGACAGGCTGCTAGCATGGGCGGCCCAGTCCCAGGAGCCCTCTCATGGCCGAGATCATCGACCCCGCGATCATTCGCTACTACCACGCCCATCTGTACTACCAGGATGCGGCCGGCCTGGCCGAGGCTCGTCGCGTGGCCCAGGCCGCCGCGGCACGCTTCATGCTGGAGGTGGGCCGCTTCCACGAGAAGCCGGTCGGGCCCCATCCGCTGTGGAGCTGTCAGCTCTCCTTCGCCGCCGAGCGCTTCGGCGACATCGTCCCCTGGCTGGCCCTCAACCGGGGCGGGCTGGATGTCTTCGTGCACGCCGGCACCGGCAACGACCGCTTCGACCATACCCAGGGCGTGATCTGGCTGGGCCGCAGCCACGACCTGGACCTGAGCCTCTTCACCGACGCCCCCTGACCCGGATGCCTGCCATGCGCCTCTCCCCACTCGCCGGTGTCGTCCGCCGACTGGCTCCCTCGCTCGTCATCCTCCTGCTCGTCGGCTGCGGCGACGGCAACGAGGTCGGCGACGTGTCCCTGGGCCTGTTCACCACCAAGGACATCAAGATCGAGAGCCTCACCGATCCCAAGGTGCCCGGCGTGACCTGCCACCTGAGCAACATCGACGCGGACCTGGACCTGGCCGACCCGTCGGACACCAGCCTCGCCTGCCGCCAGACGGGGCCGATCACGCCGGACATGCTCACCGACATCGACACCTCGCCGGACGGCGAGCTGCTCTACCGGCGCTCCCAGAGCGTGCTGTTCAAGAGCCTCAAGCTGCGGCGGATCTATGACGCCGAGAGCCAGACCCTGCTGTACCTGGCCTACAGCACCAAGGAGACCAGCGGCAGCTTCAAGCATGCGCTGAGCAGCGTGCCGCTGTGGGGCACCCAGGCCTGGCAGGCGCCCGCCTCGCCATGAGCCGCCCGGGCCTTCGGCTACACTGAGGACCATGTCCCCCCTGCCGACGAGGCGACCATGAGTCACCGCTTCATCGAGGTCATCAGCGACTACCCCTCGACCGAGGAGAAATTCACCCTCCTGCTGCATCTCGACCAGATCGCGCAGATTCGTCCGGAGATCGAGGCGGAGAACGAACCCCGCCACGAGCCGGTCGCCGTGGTCACCCTCAGGAGCGGGGAGACGCTGATCCTCCAGAACAGCTTCCAGAGCGTGGTCAAGCGGCTGCATGACGCCAAGATGGTGATGAAGCCCTGAGAGGCGCTCCCGGCGTCGGGCCAGACGCCAGGACCGGGGCATGGCAGCCGCCATCCCCCGGTCAGGCCTGGGCCGGCGTCGTTCAGGACATGTCGAGCACGACCCGCCCCTCGATCCGGCCGTCGATCATGCGCTGGAAGACGTCGTTGATGTTCTCCAGACGATCGCCGTGGACGGTGGCCTTGACCTTGCCCTCGCCGGCGAAGTCCAGGGCCTCCTGGAGGTCCTGGCGGGTGCCGACGATGGAGCCTCGCACGGTGATGCCGTTGAGCACGGTGTCGAAGATCGGCAGCGGAAAGTCCCCGGGCGGCAGGCCGTTGAGCGAGATGGTCCCGCCCCGGCGCACCATCCCCTGGGCCTGCTCGAAGGCCTTGGGGGACACCGCGGTGACCAGCACGCCGTGGGCGCCGCCGATCTCGCGCTTGAGGTAGGCGACCGGGTCGGTCTTGAGGGCATTGACGGTGACCGTGGCGCCAAGGCGTTCGGCCAGCGCCAGCTTGGCGTCATCGATGTCCACCGCGGCGACATTGAGCCCCATGGCCTTCGCGTACTGCACCGCCATGTGACCGAGCCCGCCGATGCCGGAGATCACCACCCACTGGCCGGGCCGGGTGTCGGTCATCTTGAGCCCCTTGTAGACGGTCACCCCGGCACACAGCACCGGCGCGATCTCCAGGAAGTCCACGTCGTCGGGCAGGCGACCCACGTAGCCGGCATCGGCCAGGGTGTAGTCGGCGAAGCCGCCGTTCACCGAGTAGCCGGTGTTCTGCTGGGACTCGCACAGGGTCTCCCAGCCGCCCAGGCAGTGCTCGCAGTGTCCGCAGGCGGAGTACAGCCAGGGCACGCCGACCCGGTCGCCCTCCTTGAGGTGGGTCACGCCCTCCCCCACGGCGGCCACATGCCCGACGCCCTCGTGGCCGGGGATGAAGGGCGGCTCGGGCTTGATCGGCCAGTCGCCGTGGGCGGCGTGCAGATCGGTGTGGCAGACGCCGGAGGCGGCGATCCTGACCAGGATCTCGCCGCGCCCGGGCCGCGGCACCTCGACCTCTTCCAGGGTCAGCGGTTCGCCGAAGGACCGCACCACGGCGGCTTGCATCGTCTTGTCCATGGTTTCTGCTCCTGATCTTGCGTTCGCGGATCCCGGTGCCACCATCCCGGCGGCACCGGTCGTCGATTCGTCAGGGAAGCCACCCCGGGGTGGCCCCGAGGCGGTGGCGCTTCAGAAGAAGCCGAGGGGATTGGTGTCGTAGCTGACCAGCAGGTTCTTGGTCTGCTGGTAGTGCTCCAGGGCCACCTTGTGGGTCTCGCGGCCCACGCCGGACTTCTTGTAGCCGCCGAAGGCGGCGTGGGCCGGATACTGGTGGTAGCAGTTGGTCCAGACACGGCCGGCCTGGATGCCGCGGCCCATGCGGAAGGCGACGTTGATGTCGCGGCTCCACACCCCGGCGCCGAGGCCGAACTCGGTATCGTTGGCGATCGCCAGCGCCTCGGCCTCGTCCCGGAAGGTGGTCACCGCGACCACCGGGCCGAAGATCTCCTCCTGGAACACCCGCATGCGGTTGTGGCCCTTGAGCAGGGTCGGCTGGATGTAGAAGCCCTGCTCGAAGGCCGGATCGAAGCTTTCCTTGTCGCCGCCGGTCAGGAACTCGGCGCCCTCCTCCCGGGCGACGTCCATGTACGACATGATCTTGTCGAACTGTTCCCGGGAGGCCTGGGCGCCCACCTGGACGTCGGTGTCCAGCGGATTGCCGCGCTTGATGGTCGCCACCTTCTCCATGACCTTGGCCATGAAGGGCTCGTAGATCGATTCCTGGATCAGCGCCCGGGACGGACAGGTGCAGACCTCGCCCTGGTTGAAGAAGGCCAGCACCAGGCCCTCGGCGGCCTTGTCGATGAACTCGGGCTCGGCGTCCATGATGTCGGCGAAGTAGAGGTTCGGCGACTTGCCCCCGAGCTCCACGGTGGAGGGGATGATGTTGTCGGCGGCGCACTTGAGGATATGCGCCCCCACCGGGGTCGAGCCGGTGAAGGCGATCTTGGCGATGCGGGTGCTGGTGGCCAGGGCCTGGCCGGCCTCGGCGCCGTAGCCGTTGACCACGTTGACCACGCCGGCGGGCAGCAGGTCGCCGATGACTTCGAGGACCTTGAGGATCGACACCGGCGTCTGCTCGGCGGGCTTGAGCACCACGCAGTTGCCGGCGGCCAGCGCCGGCGCCAGCTTCCAGGCGGCCATCAGGATCGGGAAGTTCCAGGGAATGATCTGACCCACCACGCCGAGCGGCTCGTGGAAGTGGTAGGACACCGTATTGGCGTCGATGTCGGCGGCGGTGCCCTCCTGGGCGCGGATGCAGCCGGCGAAGTAGCGGAAATGGTCCACCGCCAGCGGGATGTCGGCATTGAGCGTCTCGCGGACCGCCTTGCCGTTGTCCCAGGTCTCGGCGACGGCGAGCATCTCCAGGTTCTGCTCGAGACGATCGGCGATCCTGAGCAGCAGGTTGGCTCGCTCGGTGGCCGAGGTCTTGCCCCAGGCCGGGGCCGCGGCGTGGGCCGCGTCCAGCGCCCGCTCGATGTCCTCCGCGGTGGAACGGGGGATCTCGCAGAACGCCTCGCCGTTGACGGGGCTGACGTTGTCGAAATACTGGCCCTTCACCGGGGCGACGAACTCGCCGCCGATGTAGTTGCCGTAGCGCGGCGCGAAGCTGACGACCGCATCGGGACGGCCGGGATCGGCATAGATCATGGCGTGGCTCCTTGCTGTTGTGGTTGTGAAGCAGGCACGCCTTCAAGTCTTGGCCAGCTCGGGCGGCTGGGACATACTGCGGAGGCAGGAGGCGGCCTCCTCCATCGGTAGGAGGCCGCGAAGCGCATAGCCGAGGAGTGTTGCATGGATACCCTGATGGTGGCCGATGACCATCCGCTGTTTCGCGAGGCCATCGGGGCGGCGATCCGCACCGGCCTGCCCGACTGCCGCCTGCTGGAGACCGACAGCCTGGCCGGCGCCCTGGCCCGGGCGGACGAGACGGATCTCGACCTGCTGCTGCTCGACCTGGGGCTGCCCGACGCCGAGGGCCTGGCCGGCCTGGAGCGGCTGCGCGAGGCCCGGCCCGAGCTGCCGGTGGTGGTGATCTCCGCCGAGCAACAGCGTGCCACCATCCTGGATGCCATCGCGCTGGGGGCGGTGGGCTACATCCCCAAGTCCACCCCCCGCCAGGCGCTGATCGCCGCCCTGACCCAGGTGCTGGAGGGCCATGTCTACCTGCCGCCGGATATCATGCGCAGCCCGGGCCCGGCCGGGCCGCGATCGGCCGGGCCGCGCTCGTCCCCTGCCGCAGCGGAGACAGGCTCGCCCCTCGAGGCCCTCACCGACAAGCAGTTGCAGGTGCTCGCCCGCATGGTCCGCGGCGATGCCAACAAGGTGATCGCCCGGGATCTGGACATCGCCGAGACCACCGTCAAGACCCATGTCTCGGCGATCCTGCGCAAGCTGGGGGTGGCCAGCCGGGTGCAGGCCATCCTGCTGGCCGACCAGGCCGACCTCGCCGCCCAGCTCTCCCGGCGTCGGCTACGCGCCTGAGCGCCCTTCCAGCAGTGCTGTCAGCAGCATCCTGAGGCGCAGCGGCTTCACCGGCTTGAGCAGGCAACCGTAGCCCCGCTCCCGCACCCGCTGCTTGAGTCCGCCCTCGTGATTGGCGGTGATCACCACTACCCCCAGCGCCGGGTGACGATCACGCAGCCGGTCCGCCACCTCCAGGCCGTCGGGATCCCCCGGCGCCAGGTGATAGTCCACCAGCAGGATGTCGACCCCCTCCCGGCGGCTCGCGGCGTCCAGGGCGCCGGGGGTCGAGGCGCAGTGGACCCGGCACCCCCAGCCCTCGAGCAGGGCCGCCATGCCGTCCAGGACGGCGGGATCGTCGTCCAGCACCCAGACCCGCGCACCGGCGGGGTCCCCCGCCGGCAGTGCCTCTTGCGCCGGCGGCGTCTCGGGCCGTCGGCCATAGGGCACCCGGATCGAGAACAGTGCGCCTCGGCCGGGACGGGAGACGAGCTCGAGGGGGTGGTCGAGCATGCCGGCGATGCGATCGACGATGGCCAGGCCCAGTCCCAGGCCGCGATCGGCGCCTTCGGGGGCGACCACGGCGCGCCGGAACTCCAGGAAGATGGCCGACTGCTGGGCCTCGGGGATGCCGGGGCCGGTATCGCCCACCAGGATCTCGAGCCCATCGGGACGCCGCCGGCAGCCGAGCAGCAGATGGCCGCGCTCGGTGTAGCGCACGGCATTGGTCAGGAAGTTGCGGACCACTCGGGCGAGCAGCGCCAGGTCGGAGACCACCACCGCCGAGGACGGCACGTAGTGGAAATCGAGCCCCCGGGCGCCGGCCAGCTGGCGGTACTCCTCGGCGAGCACGTCGAGCAGCTCGCCCACCGGGAAGGTCGCCACGTCGGGCGTCAGCACTCCGGCATCCAGCCGCGAGATGTCGACCAGGGTGCCCAGCAGGGCCTCGACATCCTTGAGCGACCGGCCGATGTGGCCCACCAGGCGACCGGCATCGTCGGGAAGGCCCTGATCCTCCAGGGCGCTGGTGAACAGTCGCGCGGCATTGAGCGGCTGCAGCAGGTCATGGCTCACCGCCGCCAGGAAGCGGGTCTTGGACCGGTTGGCGGCCTCGGCCTCCGCCCTGGCCGCCTCCAGCCGGGTGTTGGCCTCGCCGAGAGCCTCGAGGGTCCGATGCAGGCTGTCGGTGCGTTCGCGCACCTGCTCGGCGAGCAGCACGGCGTGCTCGAAGGCCCCATAGGGCGCCCCGCCGGCCATGCCCGCCGACTCCACGCGCTCGATGAGGGCGCCGCAGATACGGCGCAGGCGAGCGTTCTCCTCCATCAGCGCCCGCTCACGCTCGCTGTCCGGCACGAAGGCCGGTGGCTCAGGTCCCAGCTCCAATGGCCACTCCGGTGAGCGTCTGGTTGATGTGCATGCCCTGGTGCTGTTCGCCGTAGGTGCTGAAGCCCACCACGCCGGCGGCTGCCAGGCGGCGGGAGGCGTCAGCCACCTGCCCCCCGGCCTCCAGCTCCAGACGGCGCAGGAAGCAGTCGCAGCCGAGGATCAAGGCGGGCGGCCCCAGCCGACGGGTGAGCCCTGCCAGGACCTCGTCGAGATCCTCGAGCAAGGGCGCCGGACGCATGGCGGTGAGCACGATGCCGTTCTCCACCGCACAGTAGAAGCGCAGCCCGCCGTCCTCATCGACCCGCTGGATGGAACGGACGTAATACGCCTCGCCGATGCGAACCGCCAGGGGATGTCGCGCGAAGACTCCGGCATCCAGCTCGGCCACCGGCCGCCCCACCAGCCGGGCATATTCCTCGGCGGCAGGGGCGGCGTTGAGTTCCAGCACCCGGCGATGCTCCCGGTCGACGGCGGTGACCACCAGCTTCTCTGCCCGGGGACGCAGGTGATGGGTGGTGAAGACCTCGAAGGGACGCCGGCTGGTGACCATGATCACCACCGCCGCGGCGGTATGGAAGCCGCCGTCGGCATAGACGTGGGTATGGCTCAGGCGGTTGTCGTCCCCGGCGGACCCCCCGAAGCTGGGAATGCCGCCGAGGGCCGCCTCCAGGGTGGCCAGCACCTGTTCCTCGCTGCTGGACAGGCCGTCCAGTAGCGTCAGCACGAAGGGGCGAGCCGCCTCGGACGGACGCTGGCGGCGGCAGTCGGCGAGCAAGCCGTCGACCAGCCGCTGTGCCCGGGGCAGCGCGAAGCCGTCCAGGTCCTCGACGCGGGCGCAGGCGATGGAGAAATCGTCGCGATCGAAGCCGATCGCCACGATGCAGCCTCGTCCATAGCCTTCGGGGGTGATCTCGCCGGCCGTGGTGCAGCCGGCCAGCGTCACCGGCGCGAAGGCCCCCTCCAGGGCCTGGCCGAGCTCGGCCAGGGGATAGTCCGCGCTGCAGAAGAAGAGCACGAAGCCCAGCTCGGGCCCGCGCAGGGCCGTGGCCAGCTCGGCGGCGGCGACCTCGGGATCGGCACTGGCGCTGAAGGCGGTGCGCGGCGAGGGCCGAGCGTTGGAATCGATGGTGTCCATGGCGGCCGTGCAGGGAAAGAGGCAGGAAAGGAGCGGATCTTCCAGTCTAGGCGGCTGCCCCCTGCCTCGACAATGGGTCAGGACGGGGCCGGTGCCACCGGCAGGCGCTCCAGGCTCAGGTCCAGGGTCTCCCTCAACCGGGCCAGGGTCTCGTCGCTCCCCTCCAGGCGACCGGCGAGGGCGCCCTGTTCGAGCCGGGTGGCCAGCCCCGCGACCTTGACGGCACCGACACTGGCCGACTCGCCCTTCAGCTGGTGGGCCAGCCGCCGGATGGCCTCCGTGTCACCGTCCGCCAGGCCATCCACCAGGGCCTCCAGGTGTCGCGCGGCATCCTCCCGGTAGCGGGTCAGCAGGGCCTCCCGGCCTTTCCCCCCCAGGCTGTCCCCCAGCTCGGCCAGGCGCTCGGAGTCCCACAGCTGGTCGCGCGCCACCGACGCCGCCTCCCGCTCGGTCGGCAAGACGCTCCTCCTGGCGGGAGCAGAGCGCAGGTGGCGCTGCAGTGCCTTGAGCAACGACGCCTGCAGCAGGGGCTTGCCCAGGTAGCCGTTCATGCCGGCGGCCAGGCAACGGGCCTGGTCGCCCTCCGGCCCGCCCGCGGTCATGGCGACGATCGGCATCTCGGCCAGCCAGCCCCCACGGGCCCGGAGACGGCGGGTCACCTCCAGGCCGTCCAGGTCGGGCAACTGCACGTCCATGAAGACCAGATCGAAGCGTTCCCGTTCCACGGCGGCCAATGCCTCCGCCCCGGTGGCCGCCAGGCTGACCCGGCACCCCAGCTTGGCCAGCATGGCCTGGGCCACCTGCTGGTTCACCTCGTTGTCCTCCACCACCAACAGGGTCACGTCACGCAATTCCGGCAACCGCCCGCTCTCGCTTGCGGTCGGATCGGCGGCCGATGCCGGCGGTGCCTCGGTCAGCGGCAGGCTGAACCAGAACCGGCTTCCCTTGCCCGGGCGACTCTCCATGCCGATGCGCCCCCCCATGGCTTCCACCAGTCGCTTGCTGATGGCCAGCCCCAGGCCGGTGCCGCCGAACCGACGGGCCGTGGTCGGATCCCCCTGCCGGAAGGGTTCGAAGAGCTGTCCCTGTCGGTCCGGCGGGACGCCGCAGCCGGTGTCGATCACCGTGAAGTCCAGCCTGTCCCGTTCCTCGGCCACGGCCTCGACTCGGATCTCGCCGGCCTCGGTGAACTTGATGGCATTGGAGAGCAGGTTCAGCAACACCTGGCGAAGCCGGCCGGGATCGACGACGATCCGTTCCGGCAGGGCCGGATCCAGCGCCACCGTCAGGCGCAGTCCTCGTGCCTCGGCATGAGGCCGGAACAGCGACACGGCTCCCTCGACCAGCTCGGCCAGACTCACCGGCTGGAGTTCGAGCTCCAGGCGCCCGGCCTCGATCTTGGAGAAGTCCAGGATATCGTTGATCAGCTCCATCAGCCGACGGGCACTGTCATGGATGGTGCCCGCATAGTGGCGAGCCTGATCGGGCAGCGCTTGCTCCACCAGAAGATCGCTCATGCCGATCACGCCGTTGAGCGGGGTGCGGATCTCGTGGCTGACGGTGGCGAGGAACTCCGACTTCGCCTGGCTGGCCGACTCGGCACGCCGGGCCGTGATCTCCAGCTCGGCGCTGAGCGATTCCAGGGCCCGGCGCGCGGCGGCATTGTCCCGCGCCTCGCGGACCAGGAAGGTGACCACCAGCAACGCCGCCACGCTCATGCCCAGGATCAGCACCAGCAGCAGCCCATAGAGCCACTGCAACCGTTCCCGTTCCTGGGTCGAGGCCTGAGCCAGGTGGCCATTGAGGGTGATGATCAGCCGTTCGGCGAGCTGGCTCAGCTCGCCCAGCCGCTGGATCAGGGCCTCTCGGGAGGTGGCGTCCAGGGTGTCCAGCCCGTTCAGGCGTTCATCCAGGGCACGGAGATGGCGCTCGATCTCGGCCACCAGGGTCTCGGTCCGGGGAATGGCGGCGACCAGTTCGGCCACCTCCCCGTCGCGCAGCAGGTTGAGCCGACTGTAGAGCAGTTCGAAGCGCAGCCTCGCCTCCTGCAGGGCATCGGCTTCCGGCTCATGGAGCGCCAGGTAGCTGCGCAGGTCCACGGCATCCCGATCGAGCTTGTAGGCGTGCCAGACCGTGTCCTCGCCGACCCGCCAGACCAGGCTGTCCTGACGCCAGGCGACCAGCCCGACGACGAGGAGGGCGGCGGTGAAGAGCAGCAGGGCGGCGGCGACGCCGAACTTCAGCCGCAGGGGGTAGGTCAGCACCGCTCGCTCCTCGGGCTCAGTGGACTTGGATGCGGGTCACCTGCCACACCGAGCGGAAACGAATGGCCTCGGTGAGCAGTTCGGGATGGGCATCGAAGGGATAGAGCACGAACAGCGGCCCGAAGCGACGGATGGGCATGATCTCACCGTTACGCGTCATGGCCAGGATGACGCCGTAGCGTTCGAAGTCGCTGACCGGGATCTCGGCCTCGAAACCGTTCAACGCCACTACCCGGACATGATCCCCCTGGGCCCCCACCGCCTCGAGCAGCGCCTCGGCCAGGGGCCCCTCGAAGCGGCCGGCCGCGTCATGCCAGGGCGTGTCCGTGATGATGCTCCGCGACGGCAGGGCCTCGAGCATGGCACGATCGAAACGCGCCACCCCGTCGCCGTTGGTGTGGCGGATATCGCCCGTCACGGTCAGCACCACGGGGCCCTGGGGCGCGGGCAGGGGCGCCGCCTGGGCGCCACTCGACATCGCGCCGGCCAGGAGCAGGCCGGCGAATAAGTGGAGAAGAGCGCGCATGGGAGCTCCGGGTCGGCAGTCTCGTCGCCGCCAAGGGTACGCCAATCCACGTCGGAGGTCAGTCGTCGGGAACGAAACGGCACAGGGGGCGACGGGCGCCCCCTGTTCGACCGCGCCGGGCAAGCCTCAGTCCTTGGCCGCCTCGGGGTGCTCGATCCGCACCAGGTCCTCGTAGGCATGCCAGCTGGCATGGCCGAGCACCGGCAGGATCAGGGCCAGGCCGATGTAGAAGGTGGCCACCCCGACCAGCACACAGGCGGTGAGGATGACCGCCCAGAGCAGCATGGGGCGGAAGTTCTTGCCCACCGAGCGGATGCTCGCCTCGATGCCCTCCATGAAGGTCAGGTCCTGGTCCATCAGGGTGGGGATGGCCACCACGCTGATGGTGAAGGCGCCGAAGGCCAGCACCGCGCCGATCCCCGTGCCGACCACCAGCATGCCCAGCCCCTCGACCGTGGTCAGCAGGGTGACGTAGACGGTCGCCGGGTCCGGGGCGCCGAGACCGAAGAAGAGCGCGAACAACAGGGTCGCGATGCGGATCCAGGCGAGGAAGAAGATCATCATCATCACGCCCATCATCGCCAGCGAGCCCACGTGCCCCTTCCAGGCCCCGAAGGCGTCACCCAGGGTCGGGTCGCGGCCGGCCTCCAGTGCCCGACTGATGCCGTAGGAGCCCACGGCGACCAGGGGACCGATGAACATGAAGCCGGCGATCAGCGGCAGCAACCAGTGCCATAGGCCCAGGGTGAAGGCCCCGGCGGTGACCGCGATGCTCAACCCCACCCAGAACATGCCATAGGCCAGGCTCACCGCCGTGGCACGCCGGAAGTCCTCGAAGCCGGCCGCCAACCAGGCCCGGGGCTTGTCCATGCCGATCGGGCGGATGCTGATGCGAACATTGGGGGCCGACTTGTCGCTGCTCTTCGTGGCTGCTGCGCTCATGGTGTCACCTCTGTTGCCGCGTTGGAGTCCCGGACTGCCGGGCCAGTCAGAGGCCGCATTCGGCCATGAGGCCCAATACGTGCTTCGTCCCTTGACACCTGATCAATGTAGCCATTCCCCGAGCGCCACGCCGACGCGGACTTCACGGCCACATCAACGCTAGGGGATTGCCCGCAATGACGACGCCCACACCCGGGTGGGGCGTGGGCGTCGCGGGACGGCACTCCGCCGGGCTCAGCGCACGATCATCACCGAGATCTTGCTGTGGTGGACCACGTGCTCGGCATTGGGGCCGAGCACATAGTCGGCGAACTTGCGCTTGTTGTGTGAGGCCATGACGATCAGGTCGACCTCGAGCTTCTTGGCCGCCTTGATGATGGCCTCCCAGGGCGAGCCGTCGACGATCACGCTCTGGACCTGCACGTCTTCCGGCACGTTCTGCTTGATGAAGTCGTGCTGCGCCTGGGAGAGGGCCTCATGAGCCTTGGTGGCAAAGTCCTCGGGGAAGTAGGCGCCCACCAGCGGCATGCGGTAGTCCGGCATCACCGTGACCACATGCAGCGAGGCGCCGAAGCTCCGGCACAGCGCCAGCGCCGTGGGCAGCGCCTTGCTCCAGGAGGCCTCCTCGTTGAGGTCCACCGGTAACAGGATCTTGCTATACATGGGTCACCTCCTTCAGGCCGAGACCGTGTCGCCGCCGTGTTCGCGGCGACGGCGCTGCAGCATCACCACCAGGCCGAAGACCAGGAAGGCGGGGATCCACATCCACTCCTTGGTCCAGCGATCCACCGGCGCCTGCACCTGGATGATCTCCTGGTCGAAGTCGAAGCCGAGATCCGCCGCCTGGCTGCCGAAGGCCACCATGTCGACCACGGCGCGATCCTCCTCGATGATCAATTCGAGCCCGAGATTCTCGAGGCGTTCCTGGCCCGTCTCGCCCTCCGGCACCGGCAGGGTCATGTAGGTGGTCATCGGATCGCCGTAGGCATCCAGTCCGCTGACCTGGACCCGCAGGGTGGTCTCCTCGTCCACCTCGCCGAGGGCCTCGACGAACTGCGCCGGCGGGATGTCCTGGTAGGGGTCGTGGATCATGTCCATCCAGAAGCCGGGACGGAACAGGGTGAAGGCCACCAGCAGCAGCAGCAGCGACTCGTACCAGCGGCTGCGGGTGATCATGAAGCCCTGGGTCGCGGCCGCGAAGATCAGCATCGCCACCGTGGCCACCACGAAGATCAGCACGCCCTGGAACAGCGAGACATCGATCAACAGCAGGTCGGTGTTGAAGATGAACAGGAAGGGCAGCGCCGCCGTGCGCAGGCTGTAGTAGAACGCCTGGAAGCCGGTGCGGATGGGGTCGCCCCCGGATACCGCGGCGGCGGCGAAGGACGCCAGGCCCACCGGCGGCGTCACGTCGGCCATGATGCCGAAGTAGAAGACGAAGAGGTGGACCGCGATCAGCGGCACCAGCAGGCCGTTCTGTTCGCCGAGCTGGACGATCACCGGCGCCAGCAGCGCGGACACCACGATGTAGTTGGCGGTGGTGGGCAGGCCCATGCCGAGGATCAGGCTGAGCACCGCGGTGAGCAGCAGGATCAGCATCAGGTTGCCCATGGAGAGGATCTCCACCACGTCGGCCAGCACCAGCCCCACCCCGGTCTGGGACACGGCCCCGACGATGATGCCGGCGGTGGCCGTGGCGATGCCGATGCCGATCATGTTGCGGGCACCGGTGACCAGGCCGTCCCAGAGGTCGAGCAGGCCCTCGCGAACGTCCTCGGCCAGGTTGCTGCGGTGGCGGAAGATCGCGGTGATGGGCCGCTGGGTCACCATGATGAAGAGCATGAAGACGGTCGCCCAGAAGGCCGACAGCCCCGGCGAGAGGCGTTCGACCATCAGGCACCAGATCAGCACGATCACCGGCAGGATGTACTGCAGGCCGACCATCACGGTGGGCCTGGTCTGCGGGAGCTTGTAGACCGGCTCGTTGGGATCGTCGAGTTCCAGCTCGGGATAGCCGGCGGCCACCTTGAGCAGTCCCACGTAGACCCCCGCCAGGACCACGGCCACCACCCAGGGCGTGGCGCCGCCGAGCACCGGCTTGAGCCAGCCCAGGCCGTAGTAGACCACCAGGGCGGTGATCATCATCAGCAGCAGGCCGGCCAGGAAGCCGATCACCTTGCGCACCAGCGGCTTGGGCGGGTTGCTGCTCTCGAGCCCCTGCATGTTCGCCTTGAGGGCCTCGAGGTGAACGATGTAGACCAGCGCGATATAGGAGATCAGGGCCGGGAGGAAGGCGTGCTTGATGACCGCCACGTAGGAGATGCCGACGTACTCGACCATCAGGAAGGCCGCCGCCCCCATCACCGGGGGCATGATCTGGCCGTTGACCGAGGAGGCCACCTCCACGGCGCCGGCCTTCTCGGCCGGGAAGCCGACCCGCTTCATCATCGGCACGGTGAAGGTGCCGGTGGTCACCACGTTGGCGATCGACGACCCGGAGATCAGGCCGGTCATGCCGGAGGCCACCACGGCCGCCTTGGCGGGCCCCCCCCGATAGTGGCCGAGCAGGGAGAAGGCGACCTTGATGAAGTAGTTGCCGGCGCCGGCCTTGTCGAGCAGGGCGCCGAACAGCACGAACAGGAAGACGAAGCTCGTCGACACGCCGAGCGCGATGCCGAACACCCCCTGAGTGGTCAGCCACTGGTGGTTGACCAGGCCATAGAGGCTGACCCCGCCATGGGCCAGGATGCCGGGCATGTAGGGCCCCGCCAGGCTGTAGACCAGGAACACCAGGGCCACGATCATCAGCGGGGGGCCCAGGGCCCGACGGGTGGCCTCGAGCAGCAGCACGATGCCGATCACGCCGACGATCACGTCCTGGAGGATGGGCGCCCCGGGACGCTGGGCCAGTTGTTCGTAGAACATGAACATGTAGGCGCCGCAGAAGGCCGCCGCGGCGGCGAGCACCCAGTCCTGCAGGGGAATGCGATCACGGGGCGAGCGCTTGAGCGCCGGATAGGCCATGTAGGCCAGGAAGAGCGCGAAGGCCAGGTGGATGGAGCGAGCCTCGGTGGCGTTGAACACCCCGAACCCCAGCACGAAGGGGATCGGCGACGCGATCCACAGCTGGAAGAGCGACCACACCGCGGCGATGCTGACCAGCAGCTTGCCCGGCATCCCGGCCGGCTTGCGGGCCCCGGTGTCGCTGGAGGCGACCATGTCCTCCAGGTCGACCTCGGATCCCGGAGCCCTCTTGTTGTCCTCAGTCATAAGCATGCCCTGCTCTGAGTCGGTTGCCACAAGGTTGCGCCTGCGATGTCGCCAACGGCGCAAACGCAATGCGCGGCCCTCGGCGAGGGCCGCGCATCATTCCGCGAAATGCGGTGATCTCAGGCGTCGACGATCACTCGATCCAGCCCTGTTCGCGATAGTAGCGCGCGGCCCCCTCGTGCAGCGGAGCGGAGAGGCCGGCGGTGACCATTTCCTGCGGGTCGAGGTTCTCGAAGGCCGGGTGCAGGCGCTTGAAGCGATCGAAGTTGTCGAAGATCGCCTTGACGGTCTGGTAGACCACCTCCTCGCTGGTGTCGGTGTCGGTCACGAAGGTGGCCGCCACGCCGAAGGTCTCGACGTCATCCGGGTTGCCCTTGTAGAGGCCGCCGGGGATGACCGACTTGGAGTAGTAGGGATACTCCTCGACGATGCCGTCGATGGCCTCGTCGTTGAGGGGGATGAGCCGCGAGTCGACGGTGGTGGTGGCCTCCTGGATGGAGCCGTTGGGATGGCCCACCACGTAGACCATGGCGTCGATGTTGTTGTCGGCCAGGGCCGCGGCCTGCTCGGCGCGGTCCAGCTGGGAGGCCAGCGAGAAGGTGTCCTCGGTCCAGCCCTTGGCGTCCATCACCACTTCCATGGTGTTGCGCTGGCCGGAACCGGGGTTGCCGATGTTGACGCGCTTGCCCTCCAGGTCGTCGAGGGTCTCGATGCCGGCATCGGCGCGGGCCAGCAGGGTCAGCGGCTCGCCGTGCACGCGGAAGACGGCGCGCAGTTCCTCGTAGGCATCACCCTCGAAGTTGCCGGTGCCGTTGTAGGCCTGGTACTGGACGTCGGACTGCACGACGCCCATGTCCAGCTCGCCGGACTTGATGCCGTTGATGTTGGCCACGGAGCCGCCGGTGGACGGCGCGTTGCACTTGATGTCGGCGTCTTCCAGGCGATTGACCAGACGACACACCGACTGGCCCACCACGTAATAGACCCCGGTCTGCCCGCCGGTACCGATGGTGATGAACTGTTCCTGGGCCACGGCCGGCGTCGAGATCATGGCGGCGCCGAGCAGCGCCCCGGAGAAGGCGGCGGCGGAGAATGCATGGCGTTTCATTGACACACCTCTTTGACGTTATGGGCGAAGCATACTTTCGACGGTCCCTCGTCGGTGACCGCCCGCGGTTATACCGCATTTCCCTACTTTAGCGGAAAAAACGTCTATCCGATGAGGATTTTTTCCTTCCGTGTCAGTGTAGTTGTCGCCTACGTTTAGGGCCCGTTTATTTTCGGCTTCACGCATGCACGCGGGCCCGGCGCTTGGCCGGGCCCGTGAACGCCAGTCGCCAGGTCTCAGGAGGCCTTGGTGATCAGCGCCTGCTTCTCGGCCTTCATGGCGGCGAACGCCTCCTCGAAGAAGAAGCGCTCCTCGCCCAGGGCAGGCTCGAGGTGATTGAGCCAGGTCGCGGCCTCGTCGTACCTGGCGAAGAAGGGCCGCTGGACCCAGTCGGCGTCGCGGCCCTGGATGAAGCGCAGCACGAACACCTTCTCGCCGCCGATCTCGGTGACCCCCTGGATCTCCACCTTGCCGGGGTCGGCGGACATCGAGGGGCCTCGGGCGGTCCGTGCCAGGCCGGGGACCCGTTTCATGGCCTCGCGGTAGATCTCCCAGGCGCGCACCAGGGGGACCTCGAAGTAGTGCCGGGCCCCGGTGTCGCGCTCCACGAACATGTAGTAGGGGATCATGCCCAGCCGCACCTGGTCGGTCCACATGCGGGCCCACTGGTCGGCGTCATCGTTGATGTGGGCCAGCAGCGGGGCCTGGGTGCGGATCTCGGCCCCGGTGGCGCGGATGCGGCGGATCGCCTCGCGGCAGATGGGGGTGTCCATCTCGCGCCAGTGGTTGAAGTGGGCCATGAAGGCGACATGCTTGCCCGCCGCGGTCAGCTCGCGGAACAGTTCGAGGATGTCCTCGGCGTCCGGGTCGGTGACGAAGCGGTAGGGCCAGAAGGTCAGGCTCTTGGAGCCGATGCGGATGTCCTGGACATGGTCCAGCTCCGGCGCCATCAGCCCCTCCAGGTACATCCTGAGATGCTTGGCCTTCATCACCATGGGGTCGCCGCCGGTCATCAGCAGGTCGGTGACCTCGGTGTGCTCGGCCAGGTAGCGGTGCAGGGAATCCGCCTCGCTGGAGGCGAACTTGAGGTCCTTGTCGCCGACGAACTGCGCCCAGCGGAAGCAGAAGGTGCAGTAGCTGTGGCAGACCTGTCCCTGGCTGGGGAAGAACAGCACCGTCTCGCGATACTTGTGCTGCATGCCCGGCAGCGGCTCGCCGTCCAGCATCGGCAGGTTCAGGTCCATCTGTCCCGCCGGATGGGGGTTGAGCTCGGCGCGGATGCGCTCGATCACCGGCTTCATCTCGGCGGCGCCGGCCTCGCGACGCACCAGATCGGCGACCTCGTCGAAGTGTTCGGGGCGCAGCATGCCGCGCTGGGGGAAGGTGAGCTGGAAGACGGGATCGTCGGGCACCCGGTTCCAGTCGATGAGCTCGTCGATGACGTACTCGTTGACCCGGAAGGGCAACACCTGGCTGACCACCCGCATGTCGAAGCGCAGGTTCTCGGGCAGTTGCTCGAGCGGGGCGATCTTGTCGAGCTGGCGATGGGTATAGACCTTGAACTGACGAGCCTCGAAGGCCTCGGCCCGGGGGTCGCCGAGCTCCAGGTTCACACGCTGATTCATGCCATCTCCTCCGTTGTTATGACACGGCCGGGCCGAACGGGAGCGACGCCCGCGGCATCCGTCACGCGGGCTCGCGTGCCGTGGCCTTGGCAATGGGGACGGCTATAGGTAACGCCGGGCGCGACAACTTGCAAGCTTCTGCACAGATTCGCAACGAATGTCTCGGAAATCCCGGCATTTCGCCACTATTCGTTCATTGCCGCTCATCCTCGGCGATCGTGGGTCAACCAGGCCGTCAGCCGCTGCAGCGGCGGGGCGCCGAGCAGGGTCAGGACGAAGGCGATGGGCCAAGCGATGGTGAAGGCTCGCCACCAGCGCCCCAGGAAACCATCGGACAGCCCGGTGTTGATCCAGGTGATGAGCAGGGTCATCAGCACGCCCATGTACAGCGACATCAACAGCGAGAACACCAGGGCGGCGTAGCGTGGGGGAATGGGCATGCAACTCTCCCGTCGGACGACTCGACGATGGACCGGGTGCGGGACAGTGTACGACCTCGCCCGTGGGGCGTCCGCCTTGGCCGGAGGTCCGGCGAACTTGCCACTCGTGGGGCCAGCCCACCAGACTGAAGGCAATCGGTCCACGCCATCTCGCGAGGAGGCATCCCATGACGAGCATCGCGTCGCGTATCGAGTGTCGGCAGGGCGACATCGCCCGACAGGACGACATCGAGGCCGTGGTCAACGCCGCCAACGCCCAGCTGCGCAGCGGCGGCGGGGTGGCCGGGGCCCTGCACCGGGCCGCCGGCCCCGAGCTGGCCGAGGCCGGCCGGCCCCTCGCGCCCATCCAGCCCGGGCAGGCCGTGCTCACCGAGGCCTTCGCGCTGCCCAACCGCTACGTCATCCACTGCCTGGGCCCGGTCTATGGCGTGGACGAACCCTCGGACGAGTTGCTCGCCGACTGCTATCGCAACGCCCTGCAGCTGGCCGAACGCCACGGCATCGAGAGCCTTGCCTTCCCGGCGCTGTCCACCGGCGCCTTCGGCTACCCGGCCGCCGAGGCCGCCCGCATCGCCCTGTCCACGGTGCTGACCACCCTGCCCCAGTGCCCCGGCATCAGGACGGTACGCTTCGTGCTCTTCGACGCGAAGAGCGCCGACCTGCATCGTCAGACCCTCGCCTCCCTGGCCCCTCCCGACGCCGGTTGAGCTGGGCCTGACGCCCGTCCCTTGAAGGCCGAAATGCGGCGTCTCAACGACCCGCGGCGCCGGGTAACGCCTGCCTCACGACAAAGATGTATACATCCAATGTTTGATTTTGAGCACAATGTTATCTAAAAATGTGTACGCTGAATTCCTGAAGGGTATCCAGTCAGAGATTCTCTCTGTGCTCGCCCTCGCACCCTGTCGGGTGTGACTATCAGGCATCGGCCGGATCCAACGACAACAACACCGGAGTACAAGATGCGCACCAAGCTGACACTGGCCCTCGGCACCGTTGCAGCGTCCCTGCTGATGGCTCAGGCCGCACACGCAGCCCTCTACAGCACCACCAAGGTTGAGGCCCTCTATGGCTGGGACTATGAAGACACCGCGGACGCCGGCTTCACCATCGACAACAAGGCGCACGCCATCCTCACCTTTGCCAATGCCACGGGCTGGACCTACGGCGACAGCTTCTTCTTCACCGATTTCACCAACCTGGACCAAGGCCCTCAGGACGAGCAGGATCGGGGCAGCGTGCACGCCGAGTGGAGCTTACGGGGCAACATCGGCAAGATGACCGGCCTCAACCTGACCGCCGGCCCACTCAAGAACCTCTACGTGATCGGCCAACTGGACTTGGACCGCAACTCGGCCACCCGCAAGACCACCCACATGGCCGGTCTGTCCGCCGACCTGGATGTGCCCGGCTTCGCCTTCTTCAAGCTGCATGCGATGTACCGCAACGACGAGAGCGCTGCTGCCGAGGGCAGTGCCGAGCAGTTCACGGCAGTGTGGAATGCGCCCTTCAGCATCGGCGGTGCCGACTTCACCTTCGAGGGCTTCCTCGACTACATCACCGAGGAAGGCGACCTGGCATCCCAGCTCCTGACCCAGCCCCAACTGGTCTGGCATGCCACCGACCAGCTCGGCCTCGGCATCGAGTACCAGCACTGGCAAAACAAGTTCGGTCTCGAGGACACCGACGAGTCCTTCCCCCAGGCCATGGTACGCTGGACCTTCTGATTCCCTGTGCCGGGGCGGTTTCGCCCCGGCTTCTGGGCCAAACCCCGGGGTCCTCTGCTAAGCTGCGGCTTCCTCTCGCGACCGATCAAGGATGAGCCGTGCCACCGAAGGACCTGGCCCTGGGCCTGGGCGTCGTCGCCATCTGGGCCCTCAACATCATCGTCATCAAGCTGGGTGTGGCCGAGCTGCCCCCCCTGCTGCTGACCACCCTGCGCTTCGCCCTGGTGGCCCTGCTGCTGGTGCCCTTCCACCCGGTGTCGCCCCATCGACTGCCCTTCCTGGCCCTGCTGTCGCTGACCTTCGGCACCCTGCACTTCGCCATGCTCTTCATCGGGCTGGGTCAGGCCGAGGCCGGCACCGGGGCGATCCTCGTCCAGATGGGCACTCCCTTCGCCACCCTGCTGGCGGTGCTCTTCCTCAAGGAAAGGCTGGGGCCGCGACGCCTGGCCGGGTTGCTGCTCTCGTTCGGTGGCGTGGTGGTCCTGGCCGGCGGCCCCACCCTGCCGGCGCCGCTGCCCACCGCCCTGCTGCTGACCAGCGCCCTGGGCTGGGCGATCTCCCAGCTGCTGATCAAGCGAGGGCCCGACGTCGCCCCCATGGCCCTGGCCGGCTGGGTGGCGCTGTTCGCCATCCCCCAGGTCGCCCTCGGGTCCTGGTGGTTCGAGCAGGACCAGCTCAGCGCCCTGACCGAGGCCGGCTGGCTTGCCTGGGGAGCGGTCTTCTACACGGCGGTCATGTCCTCCATCCTGGCCTACGGCATCTGGTACGGCCTGTTGCGCCGCCATCCCGTCAACCGCGTGGTCCCCATGGTACTGCTGGTGCCGGTCCTGGCGGTGATTCTCGGGGTGCTGCTGCTGGACGACGCCCTGGGACCGCACAAGTTGATCGGCGGTGGCCTGGTGGTCGCCGGGATCGCACTGATCGTGCTTCGCCTGGGGAGCGGTCGGGTCACTGTCCGGACGTCGTCGTGACGGTTTGCTCCGGGCCGCGACAGCTCCCGGCGTCTCCCGGCCAGCTGACGCAATCGCCGGGACCGATGCCTCGCTCCGCGAAGTAACCGGCGTTGACCTCGAGCGCCGCCCGGTAGGGTGAGGCCGGGCGCGTCACCGGGCAGGCGCCCGCCGTCTCCGCGCGACAGGGGGTCATGCGGTGGATCTCGAGGATCCGGCCGCTCTCGTCGAGGAAGGCGATGTCCAGCGGGATCCGGGTGCGGTACATCCAGAAGCCGTTGCGAGGGGGTTGGCGTCGGTCATAGAGGAACAGCATGCCGGCATCCTCGGCCAGCGTATCGCGCTCCATCAACCCCCTTCCCCGCTCGGCCACCGTCCGGGCCAGCTCCACCCTCAGGCGATGGGGCCCGGTCTCGGCATGGAGGGTCAGGACCGTCCCGGGCAAGCGGGATTCCTGGGCCAGGGCGGCCGGGGCCCAGCAGGCGGCGGCCGGCAGCAGCACCAGGGCCTGCAGCAGGCGGCGGCGGGTCGGACTCGAAACGGACGTCTCAGGCATGGCAAGGCTCCTCTCCCGGCAGCGGCACCTCGGGCATCAAATGGATGCCATGGGCCAGTAGCGAGACCGTCACCGTCTCGCCCCGGGCCAGGCCGTTGCGCCGGGCGGCGTGGGTGGCGATCTCGAAGTGTAGGGTATCGTCGCAGTGGTCGAAGGCCAGGATCACGGAGGCCATGCCGCCGAGCACGACCATCTCCCGAACCCGGCCGGTGATCGGGTTCTCCCGTTCCCCGCGGGACGGCCGGCCCCGGCGATGCAGGACCACGTCGGAATTGGGCAGGTACCAGGCCAGGCGCCGGCCCAGCGGCAGGCCGGCCAGGCCCTCGGTGACCTCCAGCCGGAAGGGCCCCCATTGCAGGCGCCGATGCCCGGCCTCGTCCTCGATTACCCGGCCGGTGAAGACGTTGTGACGATCCAGCAGCCGAGCCACCTCCGGGGACGCGGGACGACGGAACAGGGTCTCGGCCGGCCCCTGCTGCAGGCTCCGCCCACCATGCAGCACACAGAGGCGATCGGCCAGGGCGGCGGCCTCGTCCAGGTCATGGGTGACCAGCACGATGGGGATGGCGATCGCCTCCCGCAGCAGCGCCAGCTCGCGCTGCAGGCGCCGACGGGTGACCTGGTCCACCGCCGAGAAAGGCTCGTCGAGCAACAGGACCCGAGGCTGGCGGGCCAGGGCCCGGGCCAGGGCCACCCGCTGACGCTGGCCGCCGGAGAGCTGGGCGGGCAGCCGCCCTCCCAGGCCCTCCAGGCGTACCCGGGCCAGCCAGGCCTCCGCCGCCTCACGGCGCTCCGCCGGGGGCAGGTGACCGAGGGCGATCATGACGTTGGCTCGAGCATCGAGATGGGGGAAGAGGGCATAGTCCTGGAACACCAGGCCCACCCGCCGCCGCTGGGGACGGACCCAGCAGGCCACGGCGGCCTCGAACCAGGTCTCGCCGCCGCAGCGGATGCGCCCCGCGGCTGGCCGGTAGAGCCCGGCGATGGCGCGCAGCAGCGTGGTCTTGCCGCTGCCCGAGGGCCCGACCAGGGCCAGCAGCTCCCCCGGGGCGCAGTGGAAGTCCGCCGCCAGGGGGATGGGCCCCGCCTGGGCGACGCTGACCTCGAGCCCGCCCTCGACCGGGCCGGGCAACCGCGGCTCAGTGGCCATGCAGCCCCCTCCGGCGTCCGCTCAGGCCGTAGACCACCGCGATGGTGAGGAAGGACACCAGCAGCAGCATCGCCGACATCAGTGCCGCCCCCTGCTCGTCGAAGGCCTGGACCCGGTCATAGATGGCGATGGCCAGGGTGCGAGTCTCGCCGTCGATGGCGCCCCCCACCATCAGGATGACGCCGAACTCCCCCAGGGTATGCGCGAAGGTCAGGGCCAGGGCCGACACCAGCCCCGGCCAGACCAGGGGCAGCTCGATGCGCCACAGCGTCTGCCAGGGCCCCAGGCCGCTGCACCAGGCGGCTTCGCGCAGGTTCGCGGGGATCGTCTCGAAGGCCCGCTGGATGGGCTGGACGGCGAAGGGCAGGTTGGCCACCAACGAGGCCAGCAGGATGCCGCTGAAGGAGAAGTTGAGGGTGGTACCGGTCAACCGGGACCACAAGGCCCCGAAGGGAGCCTCGGTGCCGAAGCCTTGCATCAGGTAGAAGCCCAGCACCGTGGGCGGCATCACCAGCGGCAGGGCCACCAGGGCGGCACACAGCGAGCGGCCACGGAAGCGGGCCAGCGCCAGGGTCCGCCCCAGCCAGAGTCCCAGGGGGAGCAGCAGCAGGCAGGTCAGCCCCGCCAGCCGCAGCGATACCCACAGCGCCGGCCAGTCCATCAGGGGACGTCACCCTCGCCGGGGGACTGGAAGCCGTGTCGCGCCAGGATCTTCCGCGCCTCTTCGCCCTGCAGCCAAGCGTAGAAGGCTCGCGCCGTGTCGCCGCTCCCCTCGAGCAGTGCCATGCGCTGCCTGAGGGGCGCATGCCAGTCGGCGGGGATCGGCACGTACTCGGCACGCTCGGCCAGGGCCGGCGCGAGCGCCAGGGAATAGGCCACCAGGCCGCCCCGGGCCTCGTCGGCCAGGGCGAAGCGGGCCGCCTGGGAGACATTCTCGCCCAGCACGCGCAAGGGGGCGGTCGCCTCCCACAGGCCGGCCCGGCTCAAGGCCTGGCGGGCCGCGATCCCATAGGGAGCATGCTCGGGGTTGGCCAGGGCCAGGCGGGGCCGCCCCTGCCCCGCCGCCCGATCCGCGAACGCCTCGCGCACCGCGCCGAGTGGATCCTCGGGGGGCGGCAGCGGTCCCCGCCCGGGGGCCTGCAGCCAGACCAGGCGGCCGACCGCATAGACCCTGCCCTCCCCTTCGGTGATGCCGGCCGCTTCGAGGGCGCGCACGTTCGCCTCGTCCGCCGAGAGGAAGAGCTCGAAGGGCGCCCGCTGGACGATCTGCCGGCTCAGGTTGCCGGACGCGCCGAAGGTGACCCGGACGTCCTGGCCGGTGGCATCGCGGAAGGCATGACGCAACTCGGGCAGGACGAACTGCAGCGACGAGGCCGCCGCCACTCGGGGGGCCTCGGCGAGGGACTGCACCGGGACCAGCCAGGGCAGGACGCAGAGTGCCAGGCAAGCCGCCCAGCGCCTTGGGTGCCTCATGGGATCATGCCTTATCCGTGACGTATCGCCAGAAAGTTGACCATTCGGTCAGCATTGTCAAGCCGAACCTCGCCGGCGGCACCGCAAGGCGCCCCTCGCCGATTCGGCACGACGGCGCACGACAGGCGCCGCCGCCCATGACCGAAGGCATTGTCATCCAGGCGGGCGGGAGGGGACAAGGCGCCGTCCCCCCGAGCCGATGCCGGCTTGATCCGGATCAGGCCTGTTCGGGGGTGTGGCCCAGGATCGACATCAGGTCGATGCGCGCCTCGCGAGGGCTCAGATCGAGCAGCGCCTCCAGGCCGTTCAGGTGGTCGTGGATGGCTCCGCGAGCGGCCTCGGCGTCCCCCGACGCCAGGTGCCGGAGCAGGCGGCCGTGCTGGCCTTCCTGATAGCAGGACGCCAGTCCGGAACGCTTGTAGAGGGCGACGACGATGGAGGTCCTCAGCACCAGGTCGGTGAGCATGCCGCCCAGCACCCGATTCGGGGAATGCTCGGCCAGCAGATGATGCAGGGTCAGGGAATGCTCGATACGGGCGGGCTCGTCCCCTCCGCGGAAGGCCTCGGTCTCGAGGTCGGCCTGCCGCTCCAGGGCCTCCAGAGCCTCGGGGGACAGCCGGCCGGCCAGCTGAGCGGCGATCTCGCCCTCCACCAGGCGCCGGGCGTCGAAGGTCTCGCGGGTCTCCTCGACGCTGGGCGCCCGTACCCGCGCCACCTGGTTGGGACGCTGATCGATGACGTGTTCCGACGCCAGCCGGGTGAGGGACTTGCGCACCACCGACCGGCTCACGCCGAACACCTCGCCCAGGGTGATCTCGGGGAGCTTGGTGCCCGGCGGCAACCGCTGCATCAGCACCGCGTGGCGCACCTTGTCGGCGATGTCGCGGTCGCTGACCCGGCCACCGGACTTGGCCACGGCCTGCATCTCCTCGTGCCAGGCATTGCTCATGGCATTCGTCTCCAAAGGTGTCTCTCCCAGGACTCTCGCATCTTTTCCCTCATCTGGCCACAGCGTCTTCTTTTTTTGTATACAAAAAAAGGCCCGGCCTGGTAGGGCCGGGTCGGATAACATCGCGGAGCTGGCCGGATCAGTGGCCCCGATGGGTATCGTTCACGTCCAGGATCTTCAGGGTATTGGTGCCACCGTGGGCGTTCATATGATCGCCCCGGGTGAGGATGACGTGATCGCCCGGTTCGGCGATGCCCTGGGCCACCACCCGCTCCAGGGCCCGGTCGTTGAGCTCGCCGGCCGCCATGTCGCTGGTGTCGAAGGGCAGCGAGATGACCCCGCGATACAGCGCCATGCGCCGCTGGGCGATCGGGTTGTGGGCCAGGCCGACGATCGGCAGCCCCGAGCGGATCCGCGAGGCGATCAGCGGCGTGTAGCCGGTGGCGGTCATGCAGGCGATGGCCGCCACCCCCGTGAGGTGGTTGGCGGCGTACATCGCCGACAGGGCGATGGTCTCGTCGATGCGCTCGAAGCCCTCGTGGATGCGGTGGCTCGATGCCTGGGCGATGCGCTCGCGCTCGGCGCCCAGGCAGACCCGGGCCATGGCCTCCACGGTCTCCACCGGGAAGTCGCCGGCGGCGGTCTCGGCGGAGAGCATCACCGCGTCGGTGGCGTCGAGCACGGCGTTGGCCACGTCGAACACCTCGGCCCGGGTGGGCAGCGGGGCCTCGATCATCGACTCCATCATCTGGGTGGCCGTGATCACCGCCCGGTTGTGGCTGCGGGCATGCTTGATGATGCGCTTCTGGGTGCCGATCAGCTTCTCGTCGCCGATCTCCACGCCCAGGTCGCCCCGGGCGACCATCACCGCCTCGCTGGCCTCGATGATGGCATCGAGGGTGGCATCACTGGCCACCGCCTCGGCGCGCTCCAGCTTGGCCACCAGGCCGATTTCCTTGCCGGCGTCCCCCAGCAGCTCGCGGGCCTCGTGCATGTCGGCGGCGCTGCGCGGGAAGGACACCGCCAGGTAGTCCACGCCGATGGCCACGGCGGTCTCCAGGTCGGCCCTGTCCTTGTCGGTCAGCGCCGGGGCCGAGAGGCCGCCGCCCTGCTTGTTGATGCCCTTGTTGTTGGACAGCTCGCCGCCCACCACCACGGTGGTGTGGATGGCGCTGCCCTCGACCCGGGCGACGTCGAGCACCACCCGGCCGTCGTCGAGCAGCAGGCGGTCGCCGGCGGCCACGTCGGAGGCCAGCGCCTTGTAGTCGCAGCCCACCCGCTCGGCGTCCCCGGCCTCGGCGTCGAGGGCCACGTCGATGACGAAGGGCGCGCCCTCGGCGAGGCTGACCTTGCCGTTGGAGAAGCGGGCGATGCGGATCTTGGGGCCCTGGAGATCGCCCAGGGCGGCGACGCTGCGGCCCTGGCGGGCGGCGATCTCGCGCACCGCGGCGAGCCGGCGGCGATGGTCGTCCGCCGAGCCGTGGGAGAAGTTCAGGCGCACCACGTCGACGCCGGCGGCGATCATCTCCTCCAGCACGCCCTCCCGGTCGCTGGCGGGACCCAGGGTGGCGACGATCTTGGTGCGACGCACCGGCTCGTGGATCGGGGCATGGGGCGGCAGTGTCATGAGCTCCTCGGCAGTACCAGGATGGCACGAAAGTCGTTGACGTTGGTGCGCGTCGGCCCGGTCATGATCAGGTCGTCCAGCGCCTCGAAGAAAGTATAGGCATCGTTGCGTGACAGATAATCGTCGGGCTCGAGCCCCAGCGAGCGCATGCGCGTCCAGCAGTCGGGGCCGACGATGGCGCCGGCGTTGTCCTCGGAGCCGTCGATGCCGTCGGTGTCGATGGCCAGGGCATGGATGCCCTCGGCGCCCCGGAGGGTGGTGAACAGCCCGAGCAGGTACTCGACGTTGCGCCCGCCGCGGCCGTCGCCCGTCACCGTCACGCTGGTCTCGCCGCCGGACAGGATCAGCAGCGGGCGCGTGAGCCCGTCTTGGGCCCCCAGCGCCATGCGCCCCTGGGCGCGGCCCAGTTCCCGGGCCTCGCCCTCGAGATCGTCGCCCAGCAGCTTGACCTCGACCCCGGCCTCCTCGGCGGCGTCACGGGCCGCGGCCAGGGCGTCCCGGGCCCGGGCGAGGATCTCGCTCTCGTCCCGGGCGAAGGCCGGGTCCTCGGGACGCGGCGCCTCGGTGTTGGCCTCCAGCTGGTGGCGAACCGCCGCGGAGATCTCGATGCCATGACGCTCGAGGATCGCCAGCGCCTCGGCCGGGGTGGTGGCGTCGGGCAGCGTGGGACCGGAGGCGATCAGCGACGCCTCGTCGCCCGGGACGTCGGAAATCAGCCAGGTCAGCACCCGGGCAGGATGAGCGGCGGCGGCCAACCGGCCACCCTTGATGGCCGAGAGATGACGCCGCACGGTGTTGATCTCGCGGATCGGCGCGCCACTTCTCAGCAGCGCCTTGTTGATGGCCTGCTTCTCGGCCAGGGAGACGCCCGGCGCGGGCAGGGTCATCAGCGCCGAGCCGCCGCCGGAGATCAGGGCGATGACCAGGTCTTCCTCGCCGAGCCCCTCGACGGCCTCGAGCATGCGGCGCGCGGCCTTTTCGCTCAAGTCGTCGGGCATGGGATGGGAGGCCTCGAGCACCTCGATGCGACGGCACTCGGCGCCATGGCCGTAGCGGGTCACCACCAGGCCGGATAGCGGGGCCTCCGGGTGACGCGCCTCCCAGGCGCGCTCCAGGGCGGCCGCCATGGCGGCCGCCGCCTTGCCGGCCCCTACCACCAGGGTGCGGCCGGCCGGAGGATCGGGCAGCCGGTCCGGCAGCAGCGTGTCGGGGTGCACGGCCGCCACGGCGATCTCGCCGAGCCGCCTCAGCCAGTCGCTTGCCGCCTCGGGCCGGTCGCAGGAAAGCAGGGGGGAAAGGGCATTCATTCGGGGGTCTCCTTCGATAAAAGGGCCCGGTGACGAGATGGAGTCTACAGGGGGAGCCTCACCACCGGGCAAGGGGCCGTCAAGCGACGACCCAGGCAGGCGACGACCCGACGCCTGCCATCAGGGAGCAGTCACCTCCCCTGTCCCCCGCCGGCCATCGCCCGATGGCCGGCGGAACGGACTCAGCGGCTGCCGATCTCGTGATCGGCGAGCTGTTCCAGGGCACGGGCGATGCCGGCGTGATCCCAGTCGCCGCCCCCGTGGGCGACGCAGGCCTGGAAGAGCTGCTGGGCATTGGCGGTACCGGGCAGCGCGAGGTTGAGGCTGCGCGCGCCTTCCAATGCCAGGTTGAGGTCCTTCTGATGCAGGCGGATCTTGAAGCCCGGATCGAAGGTGCGGTTGATCATGCGCTCGCCGTGGACGTCGAGGATCTTCGACTGGGCCAGGCCGCCGAGCAGGGACTCGCGGACCTTGGCCACGTCGGCGCCGGCCCTGGAGGCGAACAGCAGCCCCTCGGAGACGGCCTCGATGGTCAGGGCGACGACGATCTGGTTCGCCACCTTGCAGGTCTGGCCGGCGCCCTGCTCGCCGATGTGGGTGATGGTCTTGCCCATGATCTCGAGCAGCGGCTTGGCGCGCTCGAAACCTTCCTGGGACGCGCCGACCATGATGGTCAGGGCGGCGTTGATGGCACCGCCCTCGCCGCCCGAGACCGGGGCGTCGACGTACTCGCCGCCGGCGTCCTGGATGCGCTTGGCGAACTCCTGGGTGGCCAGCGGGGCGATCGAGCTCATGTCGATCACCAGGGTGCCGGGCTTGAGGCCCTCGATCACGCCGCCCTCGCCGAACAGCACCTGCTCGACGTCGGGGGTGTCCGGCACCATGGTGATGACCACCTCGGAGGCCTCGGCCACCGCCTTGGGATCGTCGAGCTCCTTCATGCCCTTGGAGGCCAGGGTCTCGTCCAGGGTGCCGCGCTTGACGGTGGTCAGCTCGTGGCCGGCGTCCAGCAGGTGGCCCGCCATGGGACGGCCCATGATGCCCAGTCCGATGAAACCGATCTTGCTCATGATGATTCTCCTGTCACGTTACTTGCTGACGTTGAGTCGTGCTTCTTGAGTGCTGTGCGTAAACGTTGCCAAAGGCTCGAGGGATGAGCGCCGAGGGCAAGACAGAGCGAGGGTCCTACGCCATGGAAGGCGTCGGTAGCGCCCAGGGAGGGGTTCACAGCGCCCTCGCGACGTCTTGTCGTCGGTTCAGCTCATCCCGGCTGGGGCGTGACTCCCTCAGGCTCTCGCCGCGTCCAGCCAGCCCAGCCCCTCCTTGGTGCCCGCCTGGGGCTTGTACTCGCAGCCGATCCAGCCCTGGTAGCCCAGGCGGTCGAGGTGCGCGAACAGGAAGGGATAGTTGATCTCGCCGGTGCCCGGCTCGTGGCGGCCCGGGTTGTCGGCGAGCTGCACGTGGGCGATGCGATCGAGGTGCTTCTCGATGGTCGGGGCCAGATCCCCTTCCATGATCTGCATGTGATAGATGTCGTACTGCAGCTTCAGGTTGTCGCTGCCCACCTCGTCGAAGATCGCCAGGGCCTGCTCGGTGCGATTGAGGAAGAAGCCCGGGATGTCGCGGGTGTTGATCGGCTCGGCGACCAGCAGGATGCCGGCGGCCTGGAGCTTCTCGGCGGCGAAGCGCAGGTTGCCGACCAGGGTCCGGCGCGCCTGCTCGTCGCTGACGCCCTCCGGCTGGATGCCGGCCAGGCAGTTGACCTGGGTGTTGCCGAGCACCTTGGCGTACTCGATGGCGCGGTCGACGCCGGCGCGGAATTCCTCGACGCGGTCCGGGTGGCAGGCGATGCCGCGCTCGCCGGCGCCCCAGTCGCCGGCCGGCAGGTTGAACAGCACCTGGGTCAGGCCGTTGTCGTCGAGGCGTCGCTGGATCTCGGCGGCCTCGAAGTCGTAGGGGAAGAGGTACTCCACGCCCTTGAAGCCGGCCTCGGCGGCGGCCTGGAAGCGGTCGAGGAAGTCGACCTCGGTGAACAGCATGCTGAGATTGGCGGCGAACTTGGCCATGTGAATCTCCCTGTGTTGTCTCGTGTCTATCAGCTTGCTTCTAGGGCCGCCCGACCGCCGGTCCCCACCGGCGGCCGAACGGCGGCCGTCCTCAACGGAGGGCGGCGATGGAGCTCGGCGCATCGGCCAGGTTCTCGGCCAGGTCCTCGAACTCGTTGATCCCGGCCAGGTCGGTGCCCATGGAGATGTTGGTGACCCGCTCGAGGATCACCTCGACCACCACCGGCACGCGGTGCTGCTTCATCAGCTCGCGAGCCTGCTCGAAGGCCGGACCGATCCGGTCGGGCTCGGTGACGCGGATCGCCTTGCAGCCCAGGCCCTCGACCACGGAGACGTGATCCACGCCGTAGCCGTTGATCTCCGGGCAGTTGATGTTCTCGAAGGACAGCTGCACCTGGTAGTCCATGTCGAAGCCGCGCTGGGCCTGGCGGATCAGCCCCAGGTAGGAGTTGTTCACCAGCACGTGGATGTAGGGCAGGTTGAACTGCGCGCCCACGGCCAGCTCCTCGACCATGAACTGGAAATCATAGTCGCCGGAAAGGGCCACGATCTCGGTGTCCGGGTCGGCGCGACGCACCCCGAGGGCGGCCGGAATGGTCCAGCCCAGCGGGCCCGCCTGACCGCAGTTGATCCAGTGACGCGGCTTGTAGACGTGCAGGAACTGGGCGCCGGCGATCTGCGACAGACCGATGGTGCTGACGTAGCGGGTGTTCTTGCCGAACGCCTTGTTCATCTCCTCGTACACGCGCTGCGGCTTGACCGGCACGTTGTCGAAGTGGGTCTTGCGCAGCAGGGTGCGCTTGCGCTCCTGGCACGCCTCGGCCCAGGCGCTGCGGTCCTTGAGCCTGTCCTCCGCCTTCCACTCCCTGGCCACTTCGACGAACAGCTCAAGGGCGGCCTTGGCGTCGGAGACGATGCCGTAGTCCGGGCCGAAGATGCGGCCGATCTGGGTCGGTTCGATGTCCACGTGGACGAACTTGCGGCCCTCGGTGTAGGTATCCAGCGTCCCGGTGTGGCGGTTGGCCCAGCGGTTGCCGATGCCCATCACGAAGTCGGACTCGAGCAGGGTCGCGTTGCCGTAACGATGCGAGGTCTGCAGGCCGACCATGCCCGCCATCAGCTCGTGATCGTCCGGGATGGTGCCCCAGCCCATCAGGGTCGGAATGACCGGCACGCCGGTGAGCTCGGCAAACTCGGTGAGCAGCTCGCTGGCATCGGCGTTGATGATGCCGCCCCCGGCCACCAGCAGCGGCTTGTCGGCGTCGTTGAGCATGCCCAACGCCTTCTCGATCTGCGCCCGGCTGGCGGTCGGCTTGTAGGCCGGCAGCGGCTCGTAGGTGTCCGGGTCGAACTCGATCTCGGTCATCTGGACGTCGATGGGCAGGTCGATCAGCACCGGGCCCGGACGCGAGCTGCGCATGATCTGGAAGGCCTGCTGGAAGGCACGCGGCACCTGGGCCGGCTCCAGCACGGTGATGGCCCACTTGGTGACCGGGCCGGCGATGGCCTGGATGTCGACGGCCTGGAAATCCTCCTTGTGCAGCTTGCTGGCAGGCGCCTGCCCGGTGATGCACAGGATCGGGATGGAGTCGGCGGAGGCCGAGTACAGGCCGGTGATCATGTCGGTGCCCGCCGGGCCGGAGGTGCCGATGCACACGCCGATGTTGCCCGGCTGGGTCCGGGTGTAGCCCTCGGCCATGTGGGAGGCGCCCTCGACGTGGCGCGCCAGGACGTGATCCACGCCACCGACCTTGCGCATGGCGGCATAGAAGGGGTTGATGGCGGCGCCGGGCAGGCCGAAGGCGACATCGATGCCTTCCTTCCGGAGCACGTGAACGGCAGCTTCCGCGGCAGTCATGCGAGCCATGACGATTCCTCCAGTGACGGGGTGTTATTTTTTGGAAAATATTTCTGTATACAGAGACTAGACCTCGCCACCAGGCGCCGTCAATACTTTTTGGAAAACCTTTCCACTCAATGAGTGCGGCACCAATACCGCCGTCATTTCATAAGCTTGCAAACTTGGAAAAATTTTCTGAATTTTCAAACGCTAAGCGCCGAAGCCCACCCCCGTGACGGGGGCAGGATCCGGCGCCTCTTCGAATGACTCGTATGCAGGTTCAGGGATCGAGCCGCAGCCGCACCTCGCCGATACCCTCGAACACCAGATGGGCCTGCTGGCCGGCCAGCATCTCCACCACCCCATCGAAGGTGCCGGTGGTGATCACCTCCCCGGCCGTGAAGCCCTCCCCGTCCCGGGCGATGCGGGCATTGACCATGGCGACCAGCAGCTCGGCCGGGTCGCCGCCGGGGTGATCGCCCTGGCCGCTCAGCGCCACGCTGCCGTCCAGGGTCAGCCAGTATTCGGCGTCGGCCAGCTGGTCCAGCTCGCCGGGGGGAATCCCGCTGCTCAGCACGAAGCCGCCATGGCTCAGGCCATCGGCCAGCTGCCACAGGGCGGGCACCTCGGGCCAGCCCTCGAAGCGGCTGTCGACCACCTCGATGGCGGCGTGCAGGCCGCCGACCCGCGGGGCGATCTCGGCCAGGGTGTAGGGAGTCTCCCGAGCCGGGATGGCCTCGTTCAGCACCACGGCGAGTTCCGGCTCGAGCGCCACCACCTGATGGTCGCGGCGCCGAAAGAAGCCCGGGGAGGTCTGGTTGAACTCGGCGAACAGCCGGGAATAGCGCGGTGTCTCGCCGCGCTCGATGCCCCCGAGCTTCCAGCCGGCGGGGGTGCCGAGGGTCGCCGAGACCCGCTCCTGGATGGCGTAGGCATCGGCCTCCTCGGCCAGCGGAATGTCGCTCGGCACCGGAATCGGCCGGCCCTGGCGATGGGCCTGGATCAGGCGCTCGGCACCGGCGGCGATGATCTCGTCTCGTGTCATGCTCAGAACCCCTTGGCCGCGCCACGCGGCCGTGCGGGCCGGGGCCGCTCGCACTCGAGGAAGCGGCCGAAACCGGCTTCGCCGGCGGGCCGGCCGTCCCGGGACACCACCCGGCCCCGGCACAGGGTCAGCACCGGCTTTCCGGTCAGTTCCAGCCCCTCATAGGGAGTGTAGTCCACGGCATGGTGCAGCTCGGCGTTGCGCACCGTGGTGCGGGCGTCGGGATCCCAAAGGGTCAGGTCGGCATCGCTGCCGATGGCGATGGTGCCCTTGCGCGGATAGAGGCCATAGATCTTGGCCGGCTGGGTGGCGGTCAGCGAGACGAAGCGGGTGGCATCGATGCGCTCCTTGATCACCCCCTCGGAGAAGAGGATCGGCAGGCGCGTCTCCAGCCCCGGGATGCCGTTGGGGATGTGCTCGAAGCTGGCCGACTCGCCATGCAGCTTCTTGCCCTGGGGATCCTCGTAGCGGAAGGGGGCGTGGTCCGAGGAGAAGACCTGGAAGACGCCGTTCTCCAGGGCCTCCCAGACCGCCTCCTGGGCCGCGGTATCGCGCGGCGGTGGGCTGCACACGCACTTGGCGCCCTCGAAGCCCTCCTGGTCCAGGTCCTCGGCGGTCAGCATCAGGTACTGGGGACAGGTCTCGCCGTAGACGCGCAGGCCGCGGCCCTGGGCCCAGCGGATCTGCTCGATCGCCTCGGGGCCCGAGACGTGCACGATAAGCAGCGGCACGTCGATCAGCTCGGCCAGCGAGATGGCCCGGTGGGTGGCCTCGCGCTCGGCGATGCGGGAATGCGCCACGCCATGGTAATAGGGGGCGGTCTTGCCCTGTGCCTCGAGCAGCTCGGTCAGGTAGGCGATGCAGTCGGCGTTCTCGGCGTGCACCATGACCATGCCGCCCTCGCGCCGGGCCATGGCCAGGACGTTGAGCACTTCACGGTCGTTGAGCTTGAGGTCGTCGTAGGTCAGGTAGATCTTGAAGGAGCTGTAGCCCTCGTCGATCAGCGCCGGCAGCTCCTCCTTGAGCACCGTCTCGGTGGGATCGGTGACGATCATGTGGAAGGCATAGTCGACGAAGGCCTTGCCCTCGCTGCGCCGGTGGTAGTCCTCCACGGCGGCGCGCAGGCTCTGGCCCTTCTGCTGGGCGGCGAAGGGAATCACCGTGGTGGTGCCTCCCGCCGCCGCCGAGCGGGTGCCGCTGTGGAAGTCGTCGGCCATCACGGCGCCGTCGCCGAGCGGCTGATCCAGGTGACAGTGGGCATCGACGCCGCCGGGCATCACCCAGAGCCCCCGGGCGTCGATGACCTCCTCGGCCTCGCCCAGGTCCTGGCCCAGGGCGACGATGCGCCCGTCCTTGATGCCGATGTCGGCGGTGTAGCGGTCGGCCGCGGTGATCAGCTGGCCGTTGGTGATCAGGGTATCGAAGCCTGACATGTCATGTGCCTCGTCGGGAGTGTCGGAAAGGGAAAGGGGCCTAGCTCATCGCGTTGGGCAGCCATAGCACCAGCCCGGGCCAGAGCGTGATGAGCAGCACGAAGAGCAGCATGATGGCGAGGAAGGGCAGGCTGCCGAGCATGACGTCGGAGATCGAGCCGCGGCCGCGCACGCCCTGGACCACGTAGAGGTTCATGCCGATGGGCGGGGTGATCAGCGAGACCTCCATCATGATCACCAGGAAGATGCCGAACCACACCGGGTCGAAGCCGAACTGCACCACCATGGGCACCATGATGGGCACGGTGGCGATCATCATCGACAGGGTCTCGAGGAAGCAGCCCAGCACCAGGTAGAAGATCACCAGGGCCAGGATCAGGCCCAGCGGTGACAGTCCCAGGTCGGCGACCCACTGGGTCAGGGTGTGGGGGATGCCGAGGATGCCGACGATGTAGTTGAGGAAGAAGGCCGCCACGATGATCAGCATGATCATCGCCGTGGTCCGCGCCATGGACAGGAAGCACTCGTGCAGCATGGCGAGCGTCAGCTTGCGGTTGAGCGCCGCCGGCACCAGCGCCGCGACCACCCCCAGGGCGGCGGCCTCGGTGGGCGTGGCCCAGCCGCTGTAGATGCTGCCGATGACGATGGCGAAGACGAAGGCCGGCGGCAGCAGGTCCACCAGGGACGCCAGGCGCTCGCGCAGCGAGGCCCGCGGCTCGGCCTCGCCGGCCACCCCCGGACGCAGCAGGCTGAAGGCCATGATCGCCAGCATGAAGGCCCCCGCCAACGCCAGCCCCGGCAGGATCCCGGCGATGAACAGCTTGCCGATCGAGGTGTTGGTGATGGCGCCGTAGATGATCATGTTGATGCTCGGCGGGATCAGGATGCCGAGCGTCGCCCCGGCGGCCAGGGTGCCCAGCGCCAGCCGCTCGCTGTAGCCCCGCTCGGCGAAGGCCGGCAGCGCCACGGTGCCGATGGTCGCGGCGGTGGCCACCGAGGAGCCGGACATGGCGGCGAACACCGAGGAAGCCCCGATGTTGGTATGCAGCAACCCCCCGGGCATGCGGTTGAGCCACACCGACAGGGCGCTGTACATCCGCTCGGTGATGCCGCTGCGCAGCAGCAGCTCCCCCAGCAGGATGAACAGCGGGATGGCGGTGAGGATGAAATCGTTCAGGGTGCCCCAGAGGGTGTCCCCGAAGGAATACAGCAGCGGCGTGCCCAGGTACATCAGGGTGCCCAGGGCGGCCACCGAGAAGATGGCCACCGCCACGTGGATGCCGGCCGCCATCATGCCCAGCATGACGAGAAAGCCGACCAGGACCTCGATTGCACCGATCATGTCGACGGCTCCCCTTGGGCGGAATGGGTCGTGTCTCCGGCATAGTCCTGCCGGGCCTCGTCCAGCTCGTCCTGGGCGCTGCGCGGGCCATAGTCCCGGTTCAGCGCACCCAAGCGTCCGCCGGCCAGCTGCCCCAGGGCATGCAGGGCCAGCAGGGTGGTCAGCACGGCGAAGACGCCGAGCCCCAGGATCCACAGGCTCTGCGGGATCCACAGCGGCGTCTGCAGCGGGGTGCTGGCGAGACTGCCGAACTCGAGCGTCTCGTGCAGGGTCGCCACCGCCCGCCACAGCATGAACAGCGAGAACCCCGCCAGCAGCAGCATCGCCAGGGCGTTGAGGGGCGCCTGCAAGGGCCCCGGCAGGCGGGCCATCAGCACATCGACCCGGGTGTGGGCGCGGTGCAGCAGGGCATAGGCGAAGCTGAACGAGACACCGATCGCCAGCACGTAGCCGCCGATCTCGTCGACGCCCTGCAGGGAGAAGTTGAAGAGCTTGCGGGCGATCACCTCGAAGGTGATCAGCAGCGACAGGCCCAGCGCGCCATAGCCGGCGGCGACGGCGGCGCCATGGGCCAGTCGGCGGGCGAGCCAGTAGGGACTCCGGGATACCATCGGGCACCTCCAGGGGGGCCCCGGCCGCGGCCGGGGCGCGAGTTGACGACGCTTACAGGGCACTTCCAACCGTCGGGCGAAATGAGCGACGGGAAAGCTCATCTCCGTTGCCCGATCCGGGAAGGCACTCTCACTGGATGGTCAGGCCGGCGGCCTCGCCGACGGTGGCGTTCCAGTCCTCGACACAGGCGTCATACTGCTGGCTGCAGGTCTCGGCCCACACCGGCAGCACCGCCTCGCTGGTGATCGCCTCGACCAGCTGGCGGGAGTCCGGGTCGATCTCCACCAGGGCCATGTCGTAGGCCTCGTGGCCGGTGCAGCTTTCCTGGCCGGTGTTGCAGGCGATGGCGTCGTCGTTGACGTCGTAGGCCAGCTCCCACATCTGGTCCTCGAGGCGAGCGAAGGCCTCGGTAAGCTCCTGCTGCTGGGCCTCGCTGAAGCCGTTCCAGGTGTCCAGGTTCATGAAGTGCCCCTGGACCGAGTAGGCGAGCGGCAACGGCACGAAGGTGTCGGTGACCTCGGGCCACTTGCCGTTGTTGCCGGCGGAGGGCGCCGTCACGCCGCAGTCGGCCACGCCGCGCTGCAGCGCCAGGTAGACCTCGCTGAACTGCAGGGTCACCGGGGTCGCGCCGAGGCCCTGGACCAGGCGCGACATGGAAGGCGTGAAGACCCGGACCTTCTTGCCCTCCAGGTCCGCGACGCCCTCGATGTCACCGTTGCAGAACATCATCTGCGGCCCGAAGGGCCAGAGCGTCATCAGCTTGGCGTTGAAGCGCTCCTGCAGGCGCGCATCGAACGTCTCGCGTACCGCATCGACCGCCTCGCGCTGGGCATCGAGCCCGGACGCCACGCCGGCCAGGTCGATCCCCTCGAAGAACGGCTCGTCCCGGGAGGCCATGCCGATCTGCACCGACATCACGTCGAAGGCGCCGGAACGGATCAGTCGCAGGGCGTCGGCCGCCTCGACGCCGATGGCGTCCATGGGGTTATAGACGACCGCCAGGTCGTCTCGGGCGTCGAGCTCGCTGAAGAAGGGCCGTTCCACCTCTTCCACGTGGAGCTTGTTGCCGGAGAAGTTGCCGACGGTACGCAGCATGGTCTCGTCGGCCTGGGCCAGGCCGCCGAGCAGCATGCCGCCGGTCAGCGACACGCCGAGTGCGATTGCCTTGGGAGTCATGGTTGGCATCGGGTCACCTCTTGATTGGGATTGTTGATGGTGGTCTTGCCGTGGCGTCTTGCCTGTCTAAGAGCTTGTTTCAAACCCCGAGTTACTGAGATGAGCTTTCCCGGTACCAAGCCTCCGCGAGGGCGCTGTGAACCCCTCCCTGGGCGCTACCGACGCCATCCCTGGCGTAGGACCCTCGCTTCGCCTTGTCCCCGGCGCTCATCTCGGCCGGCGTCTGATAATGAGCCCCTCAGTCATCCCAGGGCTCACGCCGCCAGGCGCGAGTCCTGGAAGAGTTGCCCCCAGCCCTCCAGGCGGGTGGGGTCGACTCCGCTCATGGCCAGGGTCTTCCAGACCGTGACGCTGACCGAGTCGTAGATGGGGATGCCGAGTTCGCGCTCCAGCGCGGGCACGATGCCCGCGCCGCGCAGGTTGGTGCAGAGGATGGTGATGGCCTGGGGCCGGGCCTTGGCAACCTCGCGGACCATCCCGGCCAGCGTGGCCTCGTCGTACTCCGAGAAGGAGAAGTTGCCGCGATCGTTCAGGTGGCGCTCGGCGACCACCTCGATGCCCTCGGCCCGATAGTTCGCGAAGATCGCGTCCTGGATGTCGTCGAGGTAGGGCGTCACCAGGCCCAGCCGGGTCACCCCGGTGCGCCCGAGGGCCTCGTTGAGCGCCAGCACGCTGGTGGTGGCCGGCACCCCGGTGGTCTCGGTGATGGCGGCACACAGTCGACGGTCGGCCTCGAACCCCAGCCAGCTGGCCGAGGTGCCGTTCCAGGCGATGACGTCCATGCGGGCGTCGTTGAGCAGTCGGGCGGCCTCCAGCAGCGGGGCCGGGTCGAACTGCGCCAGCGCCTCGTCACGCATCGAGATCTCCTTGACCGTGAAGCGCTGGAAGTGCGCCGTCACCTCGGGCATGAGATCGCGCAGCAGGGCCGCGGTGTAGGGCTCCAGCACGGTGTTGGAGGACGGGGTGAGCATGCCGATGAGGGTTCGCGTCATGGGCGGAATCCTTGTTTTTGTCGTATTCTGCATTTTGAATTCAAAATACACGAACACCAGCGTTGCACAACTCCGAGATTTTGCAAGTACACTTTTCCTCCGACGGCCGCCGCGCCCCCCCAGGCCGGCCACGACATCCCCAGGAGAGCCCATGGACGATATCGCCCCGCCCGCCGACGCCACGCCCCGACACGACGAGGCGCCCCGCCTGCGACGCCTGTCGCTCTACGAGGTGGTCGCCGAGCGCCTGCGCGAGATGGTGCTGGAAGGCGAGCTGCCGCCGGGCGGCCGGATCTCGGAAAAGAAACTCTGCGAGACCTTCGAGGTGTCCCGCACGCCCCTGCGCGAGGCGCTCAAGGTGCTGGCCAACGAGGGCATCATCGAGCTGCTGCCCAATCGCGGGGCCAAGGTGACCGAGGTGGAACCCCGGGAGGTGGCCGACCTCTTCGAGGTCATGGTGGAGCTGGAGGGACTGTCCGGACGGCTGCTGGCGAGCCGCGCCGACGAGGTCGCGATCGCCGAGATCCGCGACCTGCACGACCGGATGATGGCGCACTATCGGCAACAGGAACGCCAGGACTACTTCGCGCTCAACCAGCGCCTGCACCGGCGCCTGACCGAGATCGCCGGGAACCGCGTGCTGCTCGAGCTGGAGGCATCGCTGACGGTGAAGGTCACCCGCGCCCGCTACGCCGCGAACCTGCAGCTGGGCCGCTGGGAGGAGTCGGCCCGGGAGCACCAGGCGATCCTCGAGGCCCTGGAGCGGCGTGACGGCGAGGGCCTGGCGCGAGCCATGCGCGAGCACATGCGACGCACCGGCGAGGCGGTGATCCAGGGGCTGGTCGACGGCTGAAGGGCGAGCAATGCGCAAAGAGAAAAATATAAGTTACTGATTTTTATTGATTTATAAAAATATCGTATTCTGTATTTTGTATTTTCTCCCATCCTGTCCTATGGTTTTCCTTGACCGCGCCCCGGGCGCGTCCACCGCCACCCAACGCGAAGGAAAACCGCATGACAACAACAACCGCTTTCTCCCGCACCTCCACCACCCTGCTGCTCGCCCTGGGTCTCGGCAGCCCGCTGATGGCCGGTGCCGACACCCTGCGCTTCGGCGGCAACTTCACCGATGACCACTCGAGCAGCCGCGCCATGGCGATCTTCCAGGAGAAGCTCGCCGAGCGCACCGACGGCGAGCTCACCGCCCAGCTGTTCCCCAACATGCAGCTCGGCGGCGCCGGCGAGAACGTCGACCAGGTGAGCTCCGGTGCCATCATGGGCACCTGGATCGGCGTCTCCTACCTCTCGCGCACCGTGCCCGAACTCGAGGCCCTGAGCCTGCCCTTCGCCTTCGACAGCCGCGAGGACGCCTTCGCGCTGATCGACGGCGAGATCGGCGAGCTGCTCGACGAGAAGCTCGCCGAGGCGGGCTTCACCGCACTGGGCTACATGGAACTGGGCTTCCGCCACGTCACCAACGACGTGCAGCCCCTGGACTCCATCGAGGACTTCCAGGACCTCAAGATCCGCCTCCAGCCCAACCAGACCCACCTGGACACCTTCCGCGCCATCGGGGCCAACCCGGTCTCCATGGACATCAACGAGGTCTACGGGGCCCTGCAGCAGGGCGTGCTGGACGGCCAGGAGAACCCCTACAGCATCATCAGCACCAAGCGGCTCGACGAGGTGCAGCAGTACCTCTCCGACACCGGCCACTTCTACGACTACATCGTGGTGGCCGCCAACCGGGACAAGTTCGAATCGCTGAGCGAGGAAGAGCGGCAGGCCGTGCGGGCCGCCATGGACGAGGCCGTGGCCTGGCAGCGCCAGACCGCCGCCGAGGAGGACGAGGCCGCCCGCGAGACGCTGATCGAACGAGGCATGGAGTTCACCCCGATCAGCGACGAGACCCGCAGCGCGCTCCGTGACGCCAGCCAGGGCGTGGTCGATGACCTGCGCGACAAGATCGGCGCGGACATCGTCGACCGGGTGCTCGAGGAGCTGGAAGCATGACACCCGCCTGGCACCGGCTGGAGGCGTACGCCTCCAGCCCCTTCAAGCGACATTTCCTGCATGGCCTGGCGCTGCTCGATCGGAGCTCCTACTACGCCATCCTGGTGGCCATGGCCCTGATGACGGTGCTGGTCTCGGCCCAGGTGTTCGCCCGCTACGTGCTCGGCACCTCCATCGACTCCGCCGACGAGCTGTCCCGGCTGTTCTTCGTCTGGGCGATCTTCCTGGCCATCCCCCACGGCATCAAGGTGGGGATCCACGTCGGCATCGATGCCCTGGTCAGCCTGCTGCCGAAGGCCCTCCAGGATGGACTGGCGCGGCTGATGGCGATGATCGCCGCCGTCTTCATGGCCGCGCTGTTCTGGATCAGCCTCGGTGCCGTCGCCGACAAGTGGCAGGAGCTGATGCCGACCCTGCCGGTCACCGCCGCCGTCTTCTACATCGCCGTGCTGATCTGTGCCGGCCACTGCTGCCTGCACCTGATCGCCCAGGCCGGAGGGCTGGAGCCGTTGCCCAGCGCCCCGACCGACCGGCAAGGAGGGAACGACTCATGACCCCTGCCATCGTCTTCACCTTCCTGGGTTTCGCCCTGCTGCGCATGCCGCTGGCGTTCGCCCTGGGCCTGGCCTCGCTGGTCGGCCTCTACGTCGGCGGCATGGACTTCGCCGTGCTGCCCCAGCGCATGATGCACTCGGTCAACAGCTTCCCGCTGATGGCCATCCCGCTGTTCATGCTGGCCGGCGAGCTGATGGTCGCCGCCGGCATCCTGCAGCGCCTGGTGGACTTCGCCAACTCGCTGATCGGGCGCGTCCACGGCGGCCTGGCCCATGTCGCCATCGTCGCCGGCATGGTGCTGGCCGCGGTCAGCGGCGCCGCCGTGGCCAGCGCCAGCGCCCTGGGCAGCTCGCTGGTCCCCTCCATGCGCCAGCAGTACGACACCGGCTACAGCAGCGCCGTGGTGGCCTCGGCCGCCAACCTGGGCGCCATCATCCCGCCCAGCAACGCCATGATCGTCTATGCCCTGATGGCCGGCTCCTCGGTCTCGGTGGGCGGGCTGTTTATGGCAGGGGTCATACCGGGGGTGATTCTTGCTGTGGGCTTCATGGGCCTGGCCAGCTTCCTCGCCATGCGCCGCCGCTATCCGCTCGCCGGCGGCGACATCGGCCTCAAGCACGTCCTGGTGCAGACCTGGCGCGCCCTGCCGATCCTGCTGATGCCCATCGTGGTGGTCGGCGGCATCGTGGCCGGCGCCTTCACCCCTACCGAGGGAGCCGCCATCGCGGTGGTCTATGCCCTGCTGATCGGCTTCTTCGTGACCCGCCAGTTGCGCCTGTCGCACCTTCCCAAGGCGATGTTCAACGCCGCGGTGACCGCCGCCATGGTCGGCGCCCTGATCGCCTTCGCCTCGACCATGACCTTCGCCTTCACCATCGACCTGATCCCCATGCAGCTCACCAGCTGGATCCAGGGCGTCACCTCCGACCCGCTGATCTTCCTGCTGCTGGTGATGGCGCTGCTGATCGGGGTGGGCATGTTCATCGAGTCCAACGCCGCCTACATCATGCTGGTACCGCTGCTGGCCCCGATCGCCCTGGCCTACGGCATCGACCCGCTGCTGTTCGGCTTCCTGTTCGTGATGAACCTGGTGGTGGGCATGATGACGCCGCCGGTGGGGGTGCTGCTGTTCGTGATGTGCGGCATCTCCAAGATCAGCCTCAACGAGCTGATGAAGAGCGCCTGGCCGTTCATCGCCTTCCAGTACGCGGTGCTGATCGCCTGCATCGCCTTCCCCGGCATCGTCACCTGGCTGCCCCACGCCCTGGGCTACTGATTTCCCGACGCGATACCACCGACTAGACGACGTGCGTCCCCCGCCCCTGCCGGCGGGGCCGGGCCCCCCTGCGCCCGGCGAGGCGCCGATCACAAGGAACGACAAGAGAGCACGCCATGAAACTCCTCGTCATCAACCCCAACATCTCCACGGACGTGACCCGCCTGATCGAGACCGAGGCGCGACGCAGCATCCGCCCCGGCACCGAGCTGACCATGGCCACCGCGCCCTTCGGCGTGGCCTACATCGAGACCCGGGCCGAGTCGCAGATCGGCGGCTATGCCGCCATGCAGGTCGCCGCCGAGGCCCACGAGACCCACGATGCCGTGGTGGTCGCCGCCTTCGGCGACCCCGGCCTCGCCGCCCTGCGCGAGATCCTGCCCATCCCGGTGGTGGGCATGACCGAGGCCGCCCTGGTCACCGCCTGCCAGCAGGGCAGCCGCTTCTCGGTGATCGCCATCTCCCAGCGCATCCAGGCCTGGTATCGGGAGACCATCGCCGCCCATGACTTCGCCGGCCGCCTGGCCAGCATCCGCGCCCTGGACGAGCCGCTGGCGCATATCGGCCGCGTCCAGGAGGACCAGGGCGAGCGCCTGGTGGCGCTGGCCGAGCATGCCGTGGCGGACGATGGCGCCGACGTCTTGATCCTGGCCGGCGCGCCCCTGGCGGGACTGGCCCGCACGGTGGCGCATCGCCTGCCGGTGCCGGCCCTGGACGGCGTGACCTGCGCCCTCCACCAGGCCCAGGCCATGGTCGACCTGGCCCCGGCGACGCCCAGCGGCGGCAGCTTCGCCGCCCCGCCCGCCAAGGACTGCCGAGGCCTGACCGACGCCCTGGCCGGCCTGGTCGGCCGCCAGCCACTCGCCACCTCCAGGGCCTGATCCCTGCCCAGCCGAGCCGAGGAGGCCGCGTACCGGCGGCCTTCTCGCCCGGCGGCGGCGGGCCGTATACTGAACGCATCCCGGCCCTCGGGCCTCGCGACCCCTCGACCCAAGGAGGCCATGCACATGATCACGGACACCGAGGCGTCCGTCGCCGACGATACCGGCAGCGCGACCGCCAACCGGCGCCGCATCCAGACCACCTCCCTGGCCCAGGAGGCCTATCGCATCCTGCAGCGCATGATCGTGCACGGCGAGCTGGCCCCCGGCGAGCGGATCGTCGAGCCGGCCCTGTGCGAGCAGCTGGGCATCTCCCGCACTCCCCTTCGCGAAGCCCTGCGCATGCTGGCCAGCGAAGGGCTGATCGCCACCCGCCGCAACCGCAACGCGGTGGTGACGCGCATCGATCCCCAGGAGCTCGAGCACCTCTTCGAGGTGGAGGCCGGCATCGAGAGCCTCGCCGTGGGCCTGGCCGCCGAGCGCATGACCAACACCGAACTCAAGCAGCTGGAGGCCCTGCAGGAGCGTCTGGAGAAACTCCTCGCCAAGGGCGACCGGGATGCCTACTTCGAGCTCAACCAGCGTATCCACGCCTTGCTGGTGGCCGGCGCCAAGAATCCCGTCCTCGAGGAAACCCACCGCCGCCTGCTCGGCCGCCTGGAGCGGGCCCGCTACCTGGCCCTGGACCGCATCGGCCGCTGGCAGGAATCCACCGACGAGCACCGCGCCATCCTCGAGGCCCTCAAGGCCCGGGACGGCGAACGCGCCCGTCGCCTGCTGGCCGATCACGTCCAGCACACCGGCGAGTCCATCACCGAGATCAATCGCGGCTGACCCGTCTTCGCCTCCCCGAATACGACGACACCCGCCGAAGGGCGGGTGTCGTCGTCCGTTGCCGTGCTGGGGCCGACCGCCAGGATCAGCGACGCTTGCTGTAGGGCAGCGCCATATGCCGGTTGACGTCCTTGTACAGCAGGTAGCGGAAGGGCCCCGGACCGCCCGCGTAGCAGGCCTGGGGGCAGAAGGCGCGCAGCCACATGTAGTCGCCGGCCTCGACCTCCACCCACTGCTGGTTGAGGTGGTAGACCGCCTTGCCCTCGAGCACGTAGAGGCCGTGTTCCATGACATGGGTCTCGTCGAAGGGAATCACGCCACCGGGCTGGAAGGTGACGATGTTGACGTGCATGTCGTGGCGCAGGTCGTCCTGATCGACGAAGCGGGTGGTGGCCCAGACCTCGTTGCAGTCCGGCATGACCGACGGCTCGATGTCGTTCTCGTTGGTGACGAAGGGCTCGGGCACCTCGATGCCGTCGACGAACTCGTAGGCCTTGCGGATCCAGTGGAAGCGCACCGGGGCGTCGGCCTCGTTGCGCAGCTGCCAGTCGGTGCCCGGGGGGATGAAGGCATAGCCGCCGGGGACCATCCGGTGCTTCTCGCCGGCCAGGGTCAGCACCATCTCGCCCTCCACCACGAAGAGCACGCCCTCGGCGCCCGGATCGGTCTCGGGACGCTCGCTGCCGCCGCCGGGCGACACTTCCATGATGTACTGGGAGAAGGTCTCGGCGAAGCCGGACAGGGGGCGGGACAGCACCCACAGGCGGGTGTCGTTCCAGTGGGGCAGCTTGCTGGCGACGATGTCCCGGTAGACGCCCTTGGGGATGACCGCGAAGGCCTCGGTGAACATGGCGCGGTCGGTGGTCATCACCTTCTGGCCGGGATGGCCACCGGTGGGGGCGTAGTACTGACGCTGGCTCATGGGATTTCCTCTTGTTCGCTGGTGGACGCGACGGCCTCGCCTTCCGGCAGGCTCACGCGGATGTCGATGGGATGCTCGTCGCAGTTGTTGCCCTCGCCGCCGCGGTCCACCACCAGGAACTCGCCCTCGCGCCCCAGCACGGACTGGATGGCGTGCCAGGTGCCGGCCCGGTAGTTGACGCCCTGGCGGCCGTCGGTGACGAAGGCGCGCACCTCCTCGGGGGCGATGGTGTCGCCCGGCGGGGCCACCACGATCAGGAAGCGCTCCTCGTGCAGCGGCATGAAGGCCTGGCTGCCCTGGGGATGACGCTCCAGGAAGGACAGCTCGAGCGGCACCTGGACGGGCTGGCTGACGAAGATGCTGATCAGCGCTCGGGCCTGCTCGCCGAGGGTCTCGACCCGAGCCAGGTCGTGGTAGCGCCGGGTGCGCCCGGCGTTGATGTGGAAGTAGTCGGACGTGCGGGTGTCGATGACATCGCCGAAGGGCGCGAAGGCCTCCGGGGTCAGGGGACGGGCGTCGAGTTGGAGCATGTCACCTCCTGCTGAAACGCATGACGGGGCAGGCGGCGTACCGCCCACCCCGGCGATGGGGGACCGGGCTCTCACCGGGCCGGGTGATGCTCGGCCCAGTGGCGGGCGATGTCCACACGACGGGTGACCCAGACGCGGTCGTGGGCCTCGATGTGATCGAGGAAGCGCTGCAGGGCACGGAAGCGCCCCGGACGCCCCAGCAGCCGGCAGTGCATGCCCACCGAGAGCATCTTCGGGGTGTCCTCGCCTTCCGCGTAGAGCACGTCGAAGGCGTCGCGCAGGTAGGTGAAGAAGTGATCCGCGGTGTTGAAGCCCTGGGGCGCGGCGAAGCGCATGTCGTTGCTGTCCAGGGTGTAGGGCACCACCAGGTGGTCATGTTCCTGGCCCTGGCTGTCCGCCTCGCGGGTCCAGAACGGCAGGTCGTCGCCGTAGTAGTCACTGTCGTAGAGGAAGCTGCCCTCGTCGAGCACCAGGCGCCGGGTGTTGGGGCTGTCGCGGCCGGTGTACCAGCCGAGCGGCTTCTCGCCATAGAGGTTCTGGAAGATCTCGATGGCCTTGCGCATGTGCTCGCGCTCGATGTGCTCGGGCACCTTCTGGTAGTGGATCCAGCGATAGCCGTGGCAGGCGATCTCGTGGCCCAGCTCCTTGAAGGCCTGGGCCACCTCGGGATGGCGCTCCAGGGCCATGGCCACGCCGAACACGGTCAGCGGCAGGCCGCGGCGCTCGAACTCCCGCAGGATCCGCCAGACCCCGGCCCGGGAACCGTACTCATAGATCGACTCCATGCTCAGGTGACGGTCGGGATAGGACTCGGCCCCGATGATCTCGGAGAGGAACTGCTCCGAACCCTGGTCGCCGTGGAGCACGCAGTTCTCGCCGCCCTCCTCGTAGTTGAGCACGAACTGCACGGCGATACGGGCCCGGCCGGGCCAGTTGGCCTCGGGGGGCGTGCGGCCATAGCCGATCAGGTCGCGGGGGTAGTCTCGGCGCGTCGAAGTCATGGCAGGCTTCCTTCTTGTTATGGATCACTCGGTGGGCAGGGCCATTCTGAGCGACATTAAATGTATACAAGAAAAGGATAGAGTGTACCCACTCTAGTTGCAAGATGCCCGGGGCCGGGTCAGGCGCATCAACGCCAGGCTCTGGGCCAGGGCAGCATCCAGGGAATCCACGAGGCGGCAACCCGGCGCCACGTTCAGCTCGGCGGCCAGGCAGGCGAAGGCGGCACCGCCGACGATGATGGCGTCCGGAGCGAGCCGGGCCTGCTGGTCCGCCACCGCCGCCTGGACCCGCGCCCGGGCCTCGTCCCGCTGGGCCGGCAAGGCCAGGTCGTCGATCTCCACCGCGGAGATCCCCAGGCAGCGACGAGACGCCCCCATCTCGTGCAGGACATCCTCGATCATGCGCGGCCAGCGCCGGCCGGGGGTGACGATCGAGAAGCGCGCGCCCAGCTGCAGGGCCGACAGCACCGAGGCCTCCAGCATGCCGGTGACCGGCACCGGGCAGACCTCCCGGGCCGCGGCGAGTCCCGGCTCGCCGAAGCAGGCCAGCAGGACGGCGTCCTGGTCGGTCTCAGCCCGGCCCTCGAGGCTGGCCACCAGGGCACCGGCGGCCAGGGCGCAGTCCCGCCGCGAGGCGATATAGGCCACCCCGCGCTCGGCGGTCTCGGCCCGCACCGCGACCTCGTCGCCATAGAAGACCCGGGCCCGTCCGGCCATCCAGTCGGTCATGGCGGTATTGGTGTTGCCGTTGAGCATCAGCAGGCGCATGTGCCCCTCCCTTTCCGTCGGCTGTCTTCAGCCTCGCTCTTTGTATACAAAAAATCAATCCTTCCCGCCAGCCCTTTCTTGACCCGGCACCCGCTGCCGCCGTCCGCCAGCAGGATGGCGGCAGCTCTCAAGCCCACTCCCAAGGCTGCCGCCGGCTTCAGGGGGAAAGGTAGCCACCCAAGCAAAGCGTACACACAAAAAGATGAAAAATTGTCTCACATAGGACGAAAAAATTGCCGCCACAACTTGTATACAGTATATAAATTTGCCTAATTTTCCTTCGATTAAACTTAACACCCTGTTTTCAATGGATTCATCCATGCGCCACGCGAGGGCGTCACGGCTTGATTTTTCGCAGTACCCACGCCTATTTTGTGTACAAATACAAAAATCTTTGTTCACAAGAATCACAACCCAGCCACGGAGCCGCCCATGCAGATCCGCGTCATCAACCCCAACACCACCCGCGGCATGACCGATACCATCGCCACCGCCGCCCAGGGCATCGCCGCCCCCGGCACCCGAATCAGCGCCTCCCAGCCGGCCCATGGCCCGGTCTCCATCGAGAGCCACTTCGACGAGGCCATCAGCGCCGTGGGCGTGCTCGAGGAGGTGATGGCCGGCGAGCGGGACGCGATGGACGCCTATATCATCGCCTGCTTCGGCGACCCCGGCCTGCTGGCCGCCCGGGAGCTGACCCGCGCCCCAGTGATCGGGATTGCCGAGGCCGCCTTCCACATGGCGGCGCTGATCAGCACCCGCTTCTCGGTGGTCACCACCCTGGGCCGCACCGGCATCATCGCCGAGCACCTGCTGGACCAGTACGGCTTCCGCCATCACTGCCGCCGAGTACGGGCCGCCGAGATCCCGGTGCTCGACCTGGAGGAGGACGGCGACGCCGCCCTCAACCGGATCATCGACGAGAGCCGCCGGGCCCGCGACGAGGACGGCATCGGCGCCATCGTGCTGGGCTGTGGCGGCATGGCCGATCTCACCGACGAGATCGGCGAGGCCGTGGGCCTGCCGGTGGTCGAGGGCGTGACCGCCGCGGTCAAGCTGGCCGAGGCCCTGGTCGGACTGGGGCTCGGCACCAGCAAGCACGGCGACCTGGCCTTCCCGCGTCCCAAGGCCTTCGTCGGCCGCTTCGAGCACCTCTCGAACGGTGCCGGCGTGAGCTGATTCCGTTTCTCCAAGTCGCTCGTCGAGCAGAGCGCACCGCAAGCGGCACCGAGCCCTGACCGGGCCGGACAACAACCACAACCACCACACCACCTTGCGAGGACTGCACCATGACCCTCTCGACTTCCCGCGCCGCCCCCGGCGAAGATACCGGGGTGATCCATGACAGCCCCCACGACACCAAGGCGGCCGGCAGCGAATCGCTGGCGCCCCAGAAGACCCGCATCATGGGGCGCACCTCCTACCTGCTGGCCTGGTTCGGTGGCTGCGTCTCCATCGGCACCTTCACCATGGGCTCCAGCGTGGTCGGCTCGCTGAACCTGGTCCAGGCCACCCTGGCCATCGCCATCGGCTGCTTCGTGATCGGCATCGCCCTGGCCCTGAACGGCGCCGCCGGCTACAAGTACGGCATTCCCTTCATGGTCCAGGCACGCAGCGCCTTCGGCTTCTCCGGCACCCGCCTGCCGGGGCTGGTGCGGGCCGTGCCCGCCATCGTCTGGTACGGCTTCCAGAGCTGGATCGGGGCCGGCGCGCTGAACATGGTCTCGGCGACCCTGTTCGGCTTCGACAACCTGATCTTCTACTTCATCACCTTCCAGCTGCTGCAGATCGCCCTGTCGGTGCTGGGCTTCCAGGGCATCAAGTGGCTGGAGAACGTCGGCAGCGCCTTCATCCTGGGCTCGCTGGTGTACATGTTCTACAGCACCATCCAGCGCTACGGCGACGAGCTCTCGGCCAGCATGCTGACCATGGACGGCTCCTGGGGCATGCCCTTCTGGGGCGCGACCATGCTGTTCCTGGGCATCTACAGCACCATGATGCTCAACGTCAGCGACTACTCCCGCGAGCACAAGGAGGGCACCGGCCCCGGCCTGCTGACCACCATCTATGCCATGTCCATCCTGCCCTGCACCCTGTTCATGGGCCTGATCGGCTACATGGTCTCCGAGGCCACCGGCGTGGCCGACCCCGTCCAGGTGTTCGCCAACGCCGTGGACAACACCCCGCTGCTGATGACCACCCTGCTGTTCATCGCCTTCGCCCAGGTCACCACCAACGTGCTCAACAACGTGGTGCCGCCGACCTATGTGCTGATGGACGCCTTCAAGCTGAAGTTCCGCACCGCCACCGTGATCGTCGGCCTGCTGGCCTTCGCCACCTTCCCCTGGGAGCTGGTCAAGGACGAGTCCGCGGCCGGCCTGCAGCTCTTCGTGCAGACCTACTCCGCCTTCCTGGGCCCGATCTTCGCCATCCTGGTGGTCGACTACTACCTGATCCGTCGTCGCACCCTGGACCTCGGCAAGCTCTACGACGAGAACGGCCCCTATCGCGGTGTGAACCACGCGGCCCTGATCGCCACTGCCGTGGGCGCCGGCGTCGCCCTGAGCTTCTCGGCGGTGTCCTGGTACGCCAGCCTGATCCCGGCCGGCGTGACCTACTACCTGCTGATGAAGCACTGGGCCCCCTGCCAGCGCTTCTGCAGCTGAGGCCCTAGACTGAGGGTGAATGCCCTCTCCCGGCCCCGGGCCCTCCCTCATCGGGAGGGCCTTTCCCACAACGACAAGACGGGCGAATCCCATGATGGAAAAAGAGCTGGAGATCCAGCACCGTGACCCGACCCTCTACAACGAGGACCTGGCGCCGATCAAGCACCGCGATCGCAACTGGGGATGGTTCGAGATCTTCAACGTCTGGTCGAACGACATCCAGAGTCTGTTCGGCTACACTCTGGCGGCATCGCTGTTCATCTCCTACGGGCTCAACGGCTGGGCGGTGATGGCGGCGATCATCCTCGCCGGCTTCGTGGTGATGTGGCTGGTCAACCTGACCGGCAAGCCGAGCGTCAAGTACGGCGTGCCCTTCCCGGTGATGATCCGCTCCAGCATGGGGGTGCGCGGTGCCAACTTCCCGGCCATGCTGCGCGCCATCATCGGCATCTTCTGGTACGGGGTGCAGACCTACTTCGCCTCCACGGCGGTGGCGCTGCTGATCACCGCGCTCATCGGCGACCCCGGCGGATCCTGGCTGGGCATGTCCGCGGTGGGCTGGGTGTCCTTCGTGATCGTCTGGATCTTCCAGATGGCGCTGTTCTGGCAGGGCATCGACCGCATCAAGCACTTCCTCAACTGGGCCGGCCCCATGGTCTACGTGGTCATGGTCGCCCTGATGATCATCGTCTGGTTCCAGGCCGGCAGCGACCTGCTGCCCGCGGTGAGCACCATCTTCAGCGGCAGCAGCGAGTATGAAGGCAGCGCCCTGACTGCCTTCCTGGCGATCACCGGCACCATGATCGCCTACTTCGCCGCCGTGGTGATCAACTTCGGCGACTTCACCCGCTTCGTGAAGAGCGAGAAGCAGATGAAGCTCGGCAACCTGCTGGGCCTGCCGCTCAATGTGGCCTTCTTCTCCTTCATCGCCCTGATCATCACCGCCGGTACCCTGGCGCTGTTCGGCGAGACGCTCACCAACCCCTCGGACATCATCGAGCGGGTCGACTCTCTGCCGCTGACCATCATCGCGGCGATCACCTTCTTCGCCGCCACCGTGGGCATCAACCTGGTCGCCAACTTCATCCCGCCGGCCTACGACCTGGCCAACCTCTTCCCGGGCAAGATCAGCTTCCGCATCGGCGGGCTGATCACCGCGGTGGTGGCCTTCTTCGTCGGCGCCCTGTGGGTCTCGGTGATCAGCCAGATCGGCATCGCCGGCTTCGTCAACGCCCTGGGGGCCATCGTGGCGCCCTTCTACGGCATCATCGTGGTGGACTACTACCTGGTGAAGCGCCAGCACCTGAACATCCAGGACATGTTCTCCGCCGACCCCGATGGCGCCTACCACTACGTCAAGGGCTGGAACAAGCGGGCCATCGGCGCCTTCGCCCTGGCCGCGCTGTTCTCGATCTCCTCGGTCTGGGTGCCGGCGCTGGAGGCGCTCGGCGGCTACGCTTGGCTGATCGGCGCCGCCCTGGGCGGGCTCTTCTACTTCCTGCTGATGAAGGGCCATCGCCAGCCGGTTGCCATGCAGTCCTGATCCCCTCTCCGTGCCCCCAACCACCGCCCCGGGCCTGATGGCCCGGGGCGATGTAGTTGGAAGCCACGAGTCCGTGGAACGCCTAGGTATCCAGGGAACGCAGCACCCTGAGGGCGCACCGCGCATGCCACCCCAGCAGCACCAGGGCGCTGGCCAGGTAGACCAGCAGCCAGGCGGCATAGCCCTGCAGGAACAGCAGGATCGACGGGAAGGCCACCACCAGCAGGTAGAAGACGCCCCAGAAGCCCCGGGCCACCGGGGCATGGTGGCGGCGGAACCAGCCCGGCCAGCCGCCGGCGAGATGGTATAACGCCCCCTGGCCACCGAGCTCCCGATTGAGCACTCGCTCCAGCTCGCGCAGCCGGGACAGGTGGAAGAAGAAGATCGACTGCTTGAGCAGGTCATAGAACATCACCAGCACGGTGACCAGCAGCAGCACCAGGAAGCCGACAGGAGTCACCGGTTGCTGGAGACGGGCATCCAGCTCGAGGAGTCGCGCCAGGGGATCCCACACCAGCAGGGCCCCGATGGCACCGAACAAGCGGATATCCCCCAGGGCATTGCGGATGTAGTCGTTGCAGATCCCGCCCAGTCGGACGTATTCCGCATAGACCCTGTCCAGCACGATGTCGTGAGGCAGCTCATCGGGCGCCATGGCCATTCCACCCGCAGGACGGAGGTATGGCCCTCAGTATGGGGCGCCTCGACAAGCTTGCAACGCCGGAGGGGTCGCCGGATCAGGAGGAGAAGATCTGGTAGAGGTCCGGCGTCTCCTCTTCCTCCTCGTGGATGGACAGCGAGGCCTCGATGGCCTTGAGGTGGCGGCTCATGAAGGCCTGGGCGCGCTCCCCCTCGCCCCGCTCGAGATAGCCGAGCAGGTCGTCGTGGTCGTGGGACTCGCAGCCCAGGTGGCCCGCGTTGCCATAGACGGCCAGGATCAGCGAGGAGCGCGAGCAGAGCCGCTCGACGAAGGCGGCCAGGGTGGCATTGCCGGAGATGTGCGCCAGCCGGCCGTGGAAGGCGGCGGAGAGCTTGATGGCCGCGCTCTGCTCGCCGGCCTTGAGGGCCTGGCGCTCGCGGCGGGCCATGTCACGCAGCGCCTCCAGGTCGGCGGCGGTGATCCGCCGGGCGACCTCCGGCATCAGGCCGCACTCGATCATCTGGCGAGCGTCGAAGACGTCCTTGGCCTCCTCGGCGGTGGGACGCGTCACGCTGGCGCCCCGCCGAGGGGTCAGGGTGACCAGTTGTTCCAGGGCCAGGCGCTGCAGGATCTTGCGGATCCCGGTGCGGCTGATGCCGAAGACTTCCGACAGGGCATCCTCCCGCAGGCGCGCACCGGGCTTCAGGCGATGCTCGATGATGGCATCGCTGATCGAGCGGTAGATGGCCTCGTGACGCTCGGCGCCATCACCGTTCTTGCCCGGGCGCCCCCCGGACTTGCGCTTGGTCGCGGCCTGAGGCTGGTTCATGAAGGCAGGATCTCCCTGAGGTCCAGGATTCGCTCCTATTGTATACGCGTTTGCCGTCCCGAAACGACCGCCGCCCACCAAAAGGTGGGCGGCGGTCCAGGGACTCGAGCGGAATCCCGCTTCAGGGATGCCAGCCCGCGACCCGTTCACGCTCCTCGTCGGTCATCTGGGTGATGTTGCCCAGCGGCATGTAACCGCTGGCGATCACCTGCTTGACCTGGTCGACCTGGCGCAGCAGCTGCTCCTCGGTCTCCAGGATCACCCCCGCCGGGGCCGCGGCGAAACCGGCATGCTCCGGGTTCTGGGCATGGCAGGACACGCAGCGCTCGGTGATGATGGCGTGCACCTCCTCCAGCGCCCCGCCCTGGGCCAGGGACTCGGTGGCGGCCGGCGCCTCCGCGGTGGCCGCGGGCGCCTCGGTGCTGGCGGTGGCCACCCCGTCGTTGCCGGAGGGCGCGCCGATCCACACCGCCACCAGGATCAGGGCCACGCCGGAGGCCGGGTAGGCCGGCTTGATCTGGCCGGCATGCATCAGCACGAAGAACTGGCGGATCAGGGCACCGGCGAAGATGAACAGCGACATGATCACCCAGGACAGCTCATGGGTGTAGGTGAAGGAGTAATGGTTGCTGAGCATCAGCAGCACCACGGGCAGCGTGAAGTAGGTGTTGTGCACCGAGCGCTGCTTGCCCCGCTTGCCGTCGATGGGATTCGGCGTCTCGCCGGCCTTCATGGCCTTCACCATGCGACGCTGGCCGGGGATGATCCAGAAGAAGACGTTGGCCGACATGGCGGTCGCCATGACCGCGCCGGTGAGCAGGAAGGCCGCTCGGCCGGCGAAGATCTGGGTGCTCAGGTAGGCCACCACCACCATCATCACGGCCACGCCGAGACTCAGGAGGCCGTCGCGCTCCATGTTGGGGCTGATGCGCTTGCACATCTCGTTGTAGACCACCCAGCCCCCGAGCAGGAAGACCAGGGCGACGATGTTGGCCTGCCAGCCGGTGAGGTTGGCGGCCCACTCCCAGCTGCTGTTCGGGTTGACCAGGTAGAAGCTCGGGTTGGCCATGTACAGCAGCACGAAGAGGCCGAAACCGGTCAGCCAGGTGGTGTAGGCCTTCCAGAAGGACCAGTGCAGGTCGTCGGGAAGCTTCTCGGGGGCGCTGGCGTACTTCTGGTTGTGGTAGAAGCCGCCGCCGTGCACGGCCCACATCTCGCCGAACACGCCCTTCTGCTTGTCTTCCGCCGCCTTGGGCGGACGCAGGCTGTTGTCCAGCATCACGAAGTAGATCGACTCGCCGATCCAGGCCACGGCGGCGATCACATGCAGCCACCTCAGCAGGAGGTTGGCGAAGTCCAGGAAATAGGCTTCCATCGGTCAGGCCTCGTTGGAATTATGCGGTTGTCGTGTCGAGTAGGCGAGGAGGGGACGACTGATTTATGTCGCGAGCGATGAGAGGCTGGCCGCCGCCGGAACGGAAACACCGGAGTTTACGGAGCGGTAAATGAGGATGTTGAGTACCGCCGGCGGTCAGGATATCGAGCGCAGCAATAAATCAGTGTTCCCTTCAGCTACCGCGGTAGGTGGAATAGCTATACGGCGACAGCAGCAGCGGCACGTGGTAATGCTGAGAGGCGTCGGCGACGCCGAAGCGCAGCGGGATCACGTCGAGGAAGCGGGGCTTGCTCCCTTCCACGCCCTGGCGATCCAGATAGTCGCCGGCATGGAAGACCAGCTCGTATTCCCCGGCGGTGAAGGCCTCGCCTTCCAGGATGGGCGCGTCGCAGCGGCCGTCGTCGTTGGTGACGACCTCGGCGAGCCGCTCGCGGCCGTTGCCCTCGATCCGATAGACCTCGATGCGAATGCCCTGGCCCGGAAGGCCCTTGGCGGTATCCAGCACATGCGTCGTCAGGCGTCCCATCATGTTTCTCCTCTTGTCATCGATGCCGGGCCCCGAGTGGAAGCCTGGCGGGAGCGTCGGTCGGTGGTCGCGCCCGCTGCGACGGGCGCCATCCTGTTAAAGACAGTTTTAGCTCCAAAGAGAGTACATTTCAAAGACTTTATTGTATACACTTTTATCGATACCCTGATGCGACAGGTGTCATCCGTCCAGCAAGGAGACCGATCATGAGCAGCGAGACCCTTTCCCCCCGGCCCAGCGAACTGAGCCAGGCCGAGTTCGTCGAGCACTACGGCGATATCTATGAACACTCCCCCTGGGTGGCGGAACTGGCCTGGCAACGAGGGCTCGGCCCCGAGCAGGACAGCCCCCAAGGCCTGGCCGAGGCCATGGGCCGAGTCCTGCGCGAGGCCGAGCCCGAGCGCCAGCTGGAGGTGATCCGGGCCCACCCCGACCTGGCCGGCGAGGCGGCCATCGCCGGCGAGCTCACCGACGATTCCACCAGGGAGCAGGCGGGCGCCGGCCTCGACCAGTGCACCCCCGAGGAGATGGCACGCTTCGAGCGACTCAACGGAGCCTACAAGGAACGCTTCGGCTTCCCCTTCGTGATGGCGGTCAAGGGCAGCGACCGTCACGCCATCCTGGCGGCCTTCGAGACCCGGCTGGAGAACGACCCGGCCGAGGAGCGCCGGACCGCCATCGAGCAGATCAACCGCATCGCGGCCTTCCGCCTGGCCGACCGCGCCCGCTGAGCCTCCCGCTGCCGGGCGGCCGCCCGGCAGCGCCCCCCTTCCCTCGCCGATGCCGACCCATCGGACAGAAAATCCCTAGGCATCAAGGCCATATGGATAGCGCACAGGAGCCCAGGCGAATGGCTTCTATCTTTCCAAGCCATTGTGCACAGTCGTGTATTCAACATGACGATGGCGTCGTCGCGTCGATGGGACAGGGCTACACTAATCAGCACACCATGACGATGCGGAGGCGAGCGATGTTTCGCGACCGCCTGGAGGCCGCCGAGAAGCTGGCGCGGCGACTCTCCCACCTCAAGGGCCACAACCCGCTGATCCTGGCCATCCCGCGGGGCGGCGTTCCCATGGGGCGACTGCTCGCCGACGAGCTGGAGGGCGAGCTGGACGTGGTGCTGGTCCGCAAGATCGGTGCGCCCGGCAACCCCGAGTACGCCATCGGCGCGGTGGGCGAGGAGGGCCGCGTGCAGTTGGAGCCCGCGGCGAATCACTACGGCGAGGCCGCCATCACCCGGGAGATCGAGAAACAGCAGGCCTTGATTGAGGAGCGGCGACGGAACTACACGCCGGTGCGAGCCCCCATCGACCCCGAGGGCCGCATCGTGGTGGTGGTGGACGATGGCAGCGCCACCGGCGCCACCATGGCCACCGCCCTGGAGAGCCTCAGGCCCCGCAACCCGGCCAGGCTCATCGCCGCCATCGGTGCCGCCCCCCCGGAGACGGTAGCGCGCCTGGAACGCCTCGCCGACGAGGTGATATGCCTGCTGGCGCCATCGGGATTCGCCGCGGTGGGACAGTTCTTCGCCGAGTTCGGCCAGGTGACCGACGAGGAGGTCATGCGCCTGCTTGGCACCGAGCACGGCTGAGGGGACGGAAAAAAACGGGCCACCGCCTCACGGCGATGGCCCCAACAGCCCGGCAAACGGGCCCCTTGCCTGCCTAATCCTTAACGGGTACCGGCGGCCTTGACCTGATCCTCGACCAGTTTCTGGCCCTTCTGGACGTAATCCTGTCCCAGGCTCATCAGCGTCTCGGAATCCGCCTTGAGGCGCTCGCCCAGCGCCTGGGCGGCCTTCTGCTGCCCTTCCATGGCCTGCTTGAAGCCCTCGGGATCCTGTACCGAGAGCCAGGCACGCGCCTGGGCCAGGGTGGTCTCGGAGACGGCCTGGACCACGTCGAACTGGGTGGCCACCAGCTTCTCGGCGACCTCCAGGTTCAGGGCGCCGTAGGCCTGAAGGGGCTTCACGAAGAGCGACTCGAACTGCTCGTTGGTCTTGGCGGTCGTTGCCTTGGTCATTGCACACCTCCGGTTGGGGACGCATCGGGCGAATCGCCCGTGTTGCATTGCAACATAGCAGGCGTTTTTGTGCGCCGCAACATGCTCGCGGGCATTTTCTTCCGGGTGCCGGCACGCCCGGCCGTCAGCGGTAGGCTCCCTCGATATCGGTGATGCGCATGGCCTGGCGCCCCAGGCCGCCGTGGAGGTCGAGCATGCGCTCGAGCCAGGCATAGGTGGGGTCGGCATTGGATACCAGGTCGGCGCTGGACACGCAGCGCGCCCACATGAAGAAGCCGAAGACGAGATAGTCGCCGCCGGCCGGCGCGTCGCCGTCGAGGAAGTCGGCCTCCTCGAGACGTCCCCGCAGGGGCGCCAGGGCGGTATCGAGCTGGGTCAGCCCCTTCACCGGGGAGTGGAACTCCTCGAGGGTGCGGCCGAAGCGCTTCTCGCGACTTTCGCGGAAATAGGCCCGGTCGTCGGGATGGATGGCGTTGAAGAGGTCCATGACGATGGTGCGCATGATGGCCGGCGCCAGCGACCGCTCGGCATAGTGCTTGAAGAAGCGCGCCCGGGCCTCTCCGAGGTCGTCACCGAGCAGGGGAGCCGACGGATAGGCGCGATCCAGGTAGCGCAGGATGGCGTAGCTGTCGGTGACCACCTCCTGGCCGTCGACCAGCACCGGCACCCGGTCGTGATCGGCGAAGTCCAGCGCCTCCTTCTCGGTGAAGCGCCAGGCCCGCGTCTCCACTTCCAGCCCCTTGTGGGCCAGGGCATAGCGTACCCGCCAGCAATAGGGCGAGAAACGCAGCCGCTCGTCGATACCGCAGAGATCGTAGAGCACCCGTGACATGCCGACTCCTTGCATCCAATGAAAAGGACCTCCGATACTGCCAGGCCGCCGCTCTCGGCGCCAAGCCGCGTGGCCCGACTCATCCATTGGTCTAACCGACCGATACCGGAGACGCCGAGGCGTTGCCGCTGCCCCTCGCCAACTCCTTGATTCATCTCGTTCGAGCCCCCCGGGCGAGCCGCCCGGCATTCCGATATATTGGTCTGTCCAATTGACCGAAGATAGCCATTCCCCCGACGCGGTCGTAATGTGATCCGTACCCCGGTGGCCTGCAAAGGCCAGGCCACACCGCCAGCGAGAACGCTCTACGCTGGGTATGGGGCGACGCCTGCGACCCGGCGTCGCACCGAGTGAAATCGGAAAAATTTTCCATAGATTTTTGAAAAACTCTTCCATAGCATCGAGATCAACGGACTTCTTCCCGTTCCCGGAGCCGCCATGAACATCCACTACGACGCGCGACTCGATGGCGACCTGCCCCGCCGCGACAAGGCGGAGGTGCTCGCCGACCTGCAGCGTGCCGCGCCCGGGTTGACGCTGCTGCACCGCGAGGAGGACCTGCGCCCCTTCGAGTGTGACGGCCTCTCCGCCTACCGCATCCTGCCCATGCTGGTCGCCCTGCCCCAGGACCTGGAGCAGGTCGCGACCCTGCTCGGCCGCTGCCGCGCCCTGGGCGTCCCCGTCGTCACCCGGGGGGCCGGCACCGGCCTGTCCGGCGGCGCCCTGCCCCTGGAGCAGGGCGTACTGCTGGTCATGTCCCGCTTCGATCGCATCCTCGAGGTGGACCCCGACGCCCGGACCGCCCGGGTCCAGCCCGGCGTGCGCAACCTGGCCATCTCGGAGGCCGCCGCGCCCTTCGGGCTCTACTATGCGCCCGACCCTTCCTCCCAGATCGCCTGCTCCATCGGCGGCAACGTCGCCGAGAATGCCGGCGGCGTGCACTGCCTGAAGTACGGCCTGACCGTGCACAACGTGATGCGCGTCGAGATGCTGACCCTGGAAGGCGAGCGGGTGACCCTGGGCAGCGAGGCCCTGGATGCCCCCGGCTTCGACCTGCTGGCGCTGATCAACGGCTCCGAGGGCATGCTCGGCGTGGTCACCGAGATCACCGTCAAGCTGCTGCCCAAGCCCGAGACCGCCAAGGTCCTGATGGCGAGCTTCGACGACGTGGAGAAGGCCGGCCACGCGGTGGGGGACATCATCGCCGCCGGCATCGTGCCGGGCGGCCTCGAGATGATGGACAACCTGGCGATCCGTGCCGCCGAGGACTTCATCCGTGCCGGCTATCCCGTGGAGGCCGAGGCCATCCTGCTCTGCGAGCTCGATGGCGTGGAGGCGGACGTGGACGAGGACTGCGACAGGGCTCGCCGGGTCATGGAGGCCGCCGGCGCCATCGATGTCCGCCAGGCCCGCGACGAGGCCGAGCGGGCGCTGTTCTGGGCGGGGCGCAAGAACGCCTTCCCGGCGGTGGGCCGCATGTCCCCGGACTACTACTGCATGGACGGCACCATCCCGAGGCGCGCCCTGCCCCGGGTGCTCAAGACCATCGCCGAGCTCTCCGAGGAGTTCGGGCTGCGGGTGGCCAACGTCTTCCACGCCGGCGACGGCAACATGCACCCGTTGATCCTCTTCGATGCCAACCGCGAGGGGGAACTGGAGAAGGCCGAGGAACTGGGCGGCAGGATTCTCGAGGCCTGCGTGGACGCCGGCGGCTCGATCACCGGCGAGCATGGGGTGGGCCGCGAGAAGATCAACCAGATGTGCGTGCAGTTCCAGCCCGACGAGCTGACGACCTTCCACCGGGTGAAGGCCGCCTTCGACCCCGAGGGCCTGCTCAACCCGGGCAAGAACATCCCCACGCTGGCCCGCTGCGCCGAGTTCGGCGCCATGCACGTCCACCGCGGCCAGCTGCCGCATCCCGACCTGCCCCGCTTCTGAGGAGTCCGTATGGCAACCCCCAATCCGACGCTCCCGGACCGGGACGCCAGCGCCGAACTCGGCGAGCGCCTCCGCCAGGCCGATGCCGACGGCACGCCGCTACGCATCGTCGGCGGCGACACCAAGGCCTTCTATGGCCGTCCCGTCCAGGGCGAGGCGCTGTCCACCCGCGAGCATCGCGGGATCACCCGCTACGATCCGGTGGAGCTGATCGTCTCGGTCCGCGCCGGCACGCCCCTGGCCGAGCTCGAGGCGGCGCTGGCCGAGCAGGGCCAGATGCTGCCCTTCGAGCCGCCCCACTTCGGCGAGACCGCCACCGTGGGCGGCATGGTTGCCGCCGGGCTGTCCGGTCCCCGCCGCCCCTGGGCCGGCGCCGTGCGCGACTTCGTGCTCGGCGTCCGGCTGTTCGACCGGCAGGGCGGCTCCCTTCGCTTCGGCGGCGAGGTGATGAAGAACGTGGCCGGCTACGACCTCTCGCGACTGGTCGTCGGGGCCCAGGGCAGCCTGGGGCTGATCGGCGAGGTGTCGCTGAAGGTCCTGCCCCGCCCGATCGCCCGCGCCAGCCTCCGCCTGTCCATGCCGCTGGACGAGGCGCGTCGCGCCCTGGCCGAGTGGGGACGGCGGCCGCTGCCGATCACCGCCGCCGCCTGGCAGGCCGGCGTCCTGCACCTTCGCCTGGAGGGGGGCAGCGGCTCGGTGGCCGACACCCGCCGCACCCTGGGCGGCGACGACCTGGACGACGGCTACTGGGAGGCACTGCGCGAGCAGCGACTGGCGTTCTTCGACGCCGAGGACGAGCGCCCCCTGTGGCGGCTCTCGCTGCCCCAGCAGGCCTCCCTGGACCTCGACGGGCTCGACGAGACCGGGATGCTCCACGACTGGGCCGGCGCCCAGCGCTGGCTGAGGAGCGACCTCGACGCGGAGACCCTGCGCGAGGCCGCCACCCGCGCCGGCGGTCACGCCACCTGCCTGACGCCGGGCGCCGCCGAGCCCTTCACCCCGCTGTCGCCGGTCCTGGCCAAGTATCACCGGCGGCTGAAGGCGGAGCTGGATCCCCGCGGCATCTTCAACCCCGGCCGACTCTATCCGGAGCTCTGACATGCAGACCCATTTCACCGAGCAAGACCTCGAGCAGCCGCATCTCCGCGAAGCCGACCGGGTCCTGCGCACCTGCGTGCACTGCGGCTTCTGCAACGCCACCTGCCCGACCTACCGGTTGCTGGGCGACGAGCGCGACGGTCCCCGGGGGCGGATCTACCTGATGAAGGCGCTGCTCGAGGACCGCGACCAGAGCGCCGACATCACCGCCGAGACCCGGCTGCACCTGGATCGCTGCCTGACCTGCCGCAACTGCGAGACCACCTGCCCCTCCGGGGTCGAGTACCACAAGCTGCTCGACATCGGTCGCGCCGAGCTGGAACGCCGCCTGCCCCGCAAGGCGCCCGAACGGGCGTTTCGCTTCGCCCTGCGCAAGGCCCTGGTGGAGCCCGGGCGCTTCAAGGCCCTGCTCAAGCTCGGCCTGACCTTTCGCCCCCTCGTGCCCGGCGCGCTCAAGGCCAAGATGCCGCCCGCGCCGGTGGATGCCGGCACGCGCCCCGACGGCCGCCGCCATGCTCGACAGATGCTGATCCTGGAGGGCTGCGTACAGCCCGGCCTCTCGCCCAACACCAACGCCGCCACCGCCCGGGTGCTGGATCGCCTGGGCATCGGCCTGACGCCGGCCCCGGAGGCGGGATGCTGCGGCGCGGTGGACTTCCACCTGGACGCCCAGGACGCCGGCCGGGCACGGGCGCGGGCCAACATCGACGCCTGGTGGCCGCACATCGAGGCCGGCTGCGAGGCCATCGTCCAGACCGCCAGCGGCTGTGGGGCCTTCGTCAAGGAATACGTCGACATCCTCGCCGATGACCCCGACTACGCGGACAAGGCCGCCCGGGTCAGCGAGCTGGCTCGCGACCTGGTGGAGGTGCTGCGCGACGAGGACCTCGACCGGCTCGAGGTGAAGTCCGAGGGTCGCCTGGCCTTCCATTGCCCCTGCACCCTGCAGCATGCGCAGAAGCTCGGCGGGGCGACGGAAGCCGTGCTGACCCGGCTGGGCTTCTCGCTGACGCCGGTGCAGAACCCGCACCTTTGCTGCGGCTCGGCGGGCACCTATTCGGTCACCCAGCCCGAGCTCGCCACTCGGCTGCGCGACGACAAGCTCGACGCCCTGGAGGCCGGCGAGCCGGACGTGATCGCGACCGCGAACATCGGCTGCCAGACCCACCTGGGCAGCGCGGGCCGCACCCCGGTGCGCCACTGGATCGAGCTGGTCGACGAGGTGCTGGCGTGATCGCGACCGCGCTCATGCCTTCAGCTGCCAGACCCACCTGGGCAGCGCGGGCCGCACCCCGGTGCGCCACTGGATCGAGCTGGTCGACGAGGCGCTGGCGTGATCGCGACCGCGCTCATGCCTTCAGCTGCCAGACCCACCTGGGCAGCGCGGGCCGCACCCCGGTGCGCCACTGGATCGAGCTGGTCGACGAGGCGCTGGCGTGAGCGCGACCGCGCTCATGCCTTCAGCTGCCAGACCCACCCGGGCAGCGCGGGCCGCACCCCGGTGCGCCACTGGATCGAGCTGGTCGACGAGGCGCTGGCGTGATCGCGACCGCGCTCATGCCTTCAGCTGCCAGCCCCACCTGGGCAGCGCGGGCCGCACCCCGGTGCGCCACTGGATCGAGCTGGTCGACGAGGCGCTGGCGTGAGCCGGTCGCGATGAGGCCATCGCGTTCGACAGGGCCGTGGTCGTCAAGGAATCGCTTTTCCCCCGGGTCCTGGACCCGGGGATTCTCTGCTCTACCCAACACCAACCAAGGAGCATGCCATGCAGACCAAAGCCATTCTCGGCCTCAGTGAAGTCAACGCCCTCCTGGATGCCGCCCAGCGGGAGGCCGAGGCCAACGGCTGGAAGGTGACCGTGGCCGTCACCGACGACAGCGGCGAGCTGCTCGGCCTGCGTCGCCTCGACGGCGCCTCGCCGATGACCGCCATGATCAGCGCCCAGAAGGCCCGCAGTGCGGCGCTGAGCCACAAGGAGACCCAGGTCTTCGAGCGCATGATCAACGAGGGGCGCAATGCCTTCCTCTCGGCTCCCCTGCAGGGCCTGATGGAAGGCGGGGTACCGGTGGAGGTCGACGGCCGGGTGATCGGGGCGGTGGGCGTCTCCGGCGTCAAGGCCGACCAGGACGCCCAGGTCGCCCGCGCCAGCATCGCCGCGGTGATCTGATCACGGCCGCCTTCTCCTCCGCCCCCGGGCGATGTCCCGGGGGCAGGGTGGGAGAGGCGGCGTGGCCGCGCGCCGGGCTCAGCGACGCGGCTTGGGCTTGCGCATCGCCTGCACCGGGCGGCGCTTGTGCTTGTCGCGGCTCCAGCGGTTCTTCTCGTCCGGGGTCAGCTCCGGCACCTTGCGCGAGGGCAGCCCGGCCATCTCGGCCAGGTCGTCGACCTCTTCCTGGGTGAGCTCCACCCATTCGCTGGCCTTGGCGCGCTTGTCCAGGAAGATGTTGCCGTAGCGCACCCGCTTGAGGCGGCTGACGGTGAGGCCCTGGGACTCCCAGAGCCGCCGGACCTCGCGGTTGCGGCCTTCCATGATCACCACGTGGAACCAGGTGTTGATGCCCTCGCCCCCGAACTCCTGGACGTCGGTGAACCGCGCCGGGCCGTCGTCGAGCATCACGCCCTCGACCATGGCCTTCACCTGGTCCGGCTTGACCTCGCCCATGACCCGCACGGCGTACTCGCGCTCGATCTGGGTCGAGGGGTGCATCAGGCGGTTGGCCAGCTCCCCGTCGGTGGTGAACAGCAGCAGCCCGCTGGTGTTGATGTCCAGGCGGCCGATGGCGATCCAGCGCTCGCCCTTGAGGCGAGGCAGGCGATCGAAGACGGTACGCCGCCCTTCCGGGTCCTTGCGGGTGCACAGCTCGCCCTCGGGCTTGTTGTACATGATCACCCGGCGCGGCACCTCCTCGGCGGCGCGCAGGGTCACCGGGCGGTCGTCGAAGGCCACCTTGTCCCGGGTCTCGATGCGATCGCCCAGGGTCGCCACCCGGCCGTTGACCTTGACCCGGCCGTCGGCGATGGCGGTCTCCATCTCGCGGCGCGACCCCAGGCCCGCCCGGGCCAGGACCTTCTGCAGTTTCTCGGTGGTGGTGCTCATCTGTCGTCTGTCTCGCTGGTAGTGGGTTCCGTCCCCGAGGCAGCGTCATCGTCGACGCGGCCCCGGGCACGTTCGGACAGGCGAGCCTCGAGGTCGGCGAAGCTCAGGCCCGTCCGCTCGGACGCCGTCCCGGCGTGGTCGTCGTCGGCCGTCCCGGCCGTCGTCTCGCTGGCCGCCTCCGGCACCGGCTCCGGTGCCGCGGCGGCCGCCTCGCTTTCCTCCGGCGAGGCCGTATTCTCGGAGGCCCCCGCGTCGCTCGCCTCCTCCCCGTCGGACGGGGCATCCGCCTGAGCCAGCACGTCGTGCTGGGGCGGCGGCGGGGTGTCCTCGAGGCTTTCCTCGGGCTCGTCGAAGTCCTTGAGCTCGTGCATCGGCGGCAGCTCGTCCAGGGTCTTCAGGCCGAAGTCGTCGAGGAAGGCCCGGGTCGTGGCATAGACCGCCGGACGCCCCGGCACGTCGCGATGCCCCACCACCCGCACCCAGCCACGCTCGACCAGGGTGCGCATGATCGAGCCGCTGACCGTCACCCCGCGCACCTCCTCGATGTCGCCCCGGGTCACCGGCTGACGATAGGCGATCAGCGCCAGGGTCTCCAGCAGTGCCCGGGAGTAGCGCTGGGGCCGCTCGTCCCAGAGCCGCGACACCCAGGGCGAGAGCCGCGGCCGGATGCGCAGCTGGTAACCCGACGCGGTCTCCAGCAGTTCCATGGCGCCGCGCTCGTGGCGCACCTCGACCCGCCCCAGGGCCTCGCGCAGGGCCCGCCGCGGGGGACGCTCGTGGTCGTCGAACAGTGCCTCCAGGCGATCCAGGGACAGCGGCTCCCCGGCCGCCAGCAGGGCGGCCTCGAGGATCTCGTCCAGGGCATCGGGGAATTCCATGGCGGTCATGCCGGCGCGCTCCCTTCCTCGTCCTCTTCCTCGCTCACGAAGGGGCTCTCCCCTTCCGGGTCGTCGTCGGCGATGCTCTCCGCCTCGTCGCCCTCCATCGGGGCGCTGCGCGAGCGCACATGGATCGGCGAGAGCGGGGCATTCTGCACGATCTCGATCATCGCCTCCTTGGCCAGCTCCAGGATGGCCATGAAGGTGACCACCACCCCGGCCCGGCCTTCCTCGAGGGTGAACAGTGCCTCGAAGGGGGTGTAGTGGCGGTGGTGCAGCTGCTCCATGATCGCCAGCATGCGCTCCCGGGTGGACAGCACCTCGCGACTGACCTGGTGGGCCTGGTTGAGCTCGGCACGACGCAGGATGCCGGCGAGCGCCCCGAGCAGCTCGTCGAGCTCCACGTCCGGGTGCACCACCCGGCTCTCCAGGGTCGGCAGGGCGGCCCGGGCCGGGAACCAGTCGCGCCCCAGCCGCGGCAGCTCGGCCAGGGCCTCGGCGGCGTTCTTGAGCCGTTCGTACTCCTGGAGGCGGCGGATCAGCTCGGCGCGCGGATCCTCGTCCTCCTCCTCGCCGCCTTCCCGGGGGGGCTTGGGCAACAGGGTCCGCGACTTGATCTCGGCGAGCATCGCCGCCATCAGCAGGTATTCGCCGGCCAGTTCGATCTCCATGGCCTTCATCAGCTCCACGTACTCGATGTACTGGCGGGTGATGGCGGCCACGTCGATGGCCAGGATATCCAGGTTCTGACGGCGGATCAGGTAGAGCAGCAGGTCCAGCGGCCCCTCGAAGGCCTCCAGGAAGACCCGCAGGGCCTCCGGCGGAATGTAGAGATCCTCCGGCAGCTCGGTGATCGGCTCGGCGGACAGCCGGCCCAGCACCTCGGCGCTCTGGGCGATGGCCCGGCGCTCGGCCTCGCTCGTGCCCGCCTCCGGGGAGTCCGGGGCGGCATCGGGCGCTGGGGGGGACGGGGACGTCTCGCTCACGCGGGGCCTGGCCTCCGGGCTGCTGGGTCGGCGAATGATCGACCGCACAGTCTACCAAGGCCTGCGCCCCAGAGTAAGCCAGGGCTCACCCGGCCCAGGGCAATCGTAGTTGGGTCTGGCGAGGGGCGCCGGGGACAGGTCGAAGAGGGGGTCCTACGCCATGGATGGCGTCGGTAGCGCCCAGGGAGGGGTTCACAGCGCCCCCTCGCAGACCTGTCGACGGATCAGCCCCGAGCAACAACCTTGATCCGGGATAGCCCCGTCACCCGGCCTCGGCGGCGCGCCGGTAGCGCCCCGTGTAGTCGAACAGCTTGCGCCGTACCTGCCAGTGGCGGCCGACCTTGCGACCGATCACGAAGTCCGGGGCGCGCAGCCGACGTCGCTCGCGGATCACCTCGTCGGGCGTGGTCGGCGACCAGCGACTGCCCGGCGCGCGCAGGTGCTCGCGAAGGAAGGCGGCGGCGAAGGCACCCCGCTGGGCCGGCGTCTCCAGGGCGAACCACTCGGCCAGGGTGGCCCCGTCCTCGTCGTGATAGACCACCTTGAGCCGCGGCAGGCCGCGGCCGTTGACGGTGGCCTCCAGTTCCATGCCCGAGACGCGCAGCACCCGGGCGTCGCGCAACTTGAGGGCCTCGCGCAGCTTGTCGTCGGCGTCCACCAGCAGCGCCTCGCAGCCGTGGCAGCGACGCGCGGCGGTGTCGTTCTCGGCGCCACAGTGGTCACAGACCTTGAAGCGATAGCGGAAGTCACACTGCGCGAGCCGGCCGCCGACGTCCTCCACCAGTCCCTGGCAACGCCGCCCGAAGTGCTCGATGACCAGCTCGCCGTCACGGCGCCCCCAGAACAGGTTGGCATGGCCGCAGCGGGGACACTCCACCTGCACCGGCTCGGTGTCCGCCGCCGGCCTGGGGCTCCCCACCTCCGGGGCATAGAGGTCCCAGGGGTTGCCGGCATAGTCGAGGATCAGGCAGTCGGCCTTGCCCGGGGCCAGGCGCAGGCCGCGGCCGACGATCTGCTGGTAGAGCCCCACCGACTCGGTGGGCCGCAGGATGGCGATCAGGTCCACATGGGGCGCGTCGAAGCCGGTGGTCAGCACCGACACGTTGACCAGGTACTTAACGCTGCGCGCCTTGAAGGCGGCGATGATTCCCTCGCGCTCGGCGGCGGGGGTCGCCCCGGTGACCAGCGCCGCCTCGCTCGCCGGCAGGTAGCCGAGGATCTCCTCGGCATGGGCCACGCTGGCGGCGAAGAGCATGACGCCGGCGCGCTCGGCGGCCCGGGCGACCACTTCCTCGATGATCGCGGGGGTGGCCCGGTGGCCGGCCACCACCCGATTCAGCTCCGCCTCCTGGAAGAGGCCGCCGCTGCCGGGCTCGAGCGAGGAGAAGTCGTAGCGCTCCACGGCGGCATCGACCAGGCGCGGCTCGGCGAGGTAGCCCTGCTTGACCATCAGGCGCAGGGGCTGCTCGAAGACGCAATCGCGGAAGAAGCAGTCCTCCGCGCCGCGCACCATGCCGTGATAGTGGCGGTGATAGAGGAAGCCCTGCCCCAGCCGGTAGGGCGTGGCGGTCAGCCCCAGCACCTTGAGCCGGGGATTGTGCTCGCGCAGGTGGGCGATGACCCGGCGGTAGCCGGAGTCCTCGTCGAGCGAGACCCGGTGGCACTCGTCGATCACCAGCAGGGTGAAGGCGTCGTCATCGAAGGCGTCCAGGTTGCGGACCACCGACTGCACCGAGCCGAAGACCACCTTCCGGCCGGCATCCTTGCGGCCCAGGCCGGCGCTGAAGATGTCGGCCTCCAGGCCGTAGGCCCGGTACTTGGCGTGGTTCTGCTCGACCAGTTCGCGCACATGGGCCAGCACCAGCACCCGGCCACGGGCCAGCCGCGCCAGCTCGGCGATCACCAGCGACTTGCCGCTGCCGGTGGGCAGCACCACCACGGCGGGCTCGTCGCCGGCCCGGAAGTGCTCGACCACCCGGGCCACCGCCTGCTGCTGGTAGGGTCTTAGGCTGGGCGGGACGGCGGACATGGGAGCTCCTGGGGTCACGGGGAGCGCCATCTTACCGGCTGGGGATAGCGGCGTCAGGAGAAGCGTGGCGCTCGGCCCGCCAGGCGCGCCGCGACGGCCTCCCGTTGCTCCTCGCCGCCGAGCAGTTCGCCCTGCAACCGGGCCTCCAGCGCCAGGCGAGCGCGCTCGTCGAGCCCCGGAGCCCGGCGCAGCAGGGTATCGAAGGCCGCCACCGCCCGAGGCGAGCGCGCGGCGATGTCCGCGGCCAGCTCGGCGGCCGCCTCGGCGGGCCGCTCGGCCAGCCGGGTCGCGAGCCCCAGGGAGACCGCCTCCTCGCCCCTCACCCGGCGCCCCGTCCAGGCGAGCTCACGCAGCACGTCCGGCCGCAGGCCGGCCCCGCTGACGCTGATGCCCATATCCGGGATGATGCCCCAGTCGATCTCCAGCAGGGCGAGGCTCGCCTCGGGATGGACCAGGCGCAGGTCGGCACCGAGGGCGATCTGCAGGCCCCCGCCGTAGACGTGGCCCTGCAGCGCGGCGATCACCGGCACCCCCGCGTCACGCCAGCCGAGTGCCAGGCGCTGGACGGGATTGCGGCCGTCCTCGCCCGCCTCGAGCAGGGTCGGCTGGCGCTTCGGGTCGGCCAGGATCGACGCCATATCGAGCCCGGCGCAGAAACTCTCTCCCTCGCCCCGCAGCACCAGGACCCGCAGGCGTTCCAGGCCGGCGAGCCAGCGCTGCGCCTCGAGCAGGCCGTCGATCATCGCCCAGTCCAGCCCGTTGTGGCGGTCGGGGCGCGCCAGGCATACCTCGGCCACTCCGGCCTCGACGGTCGCCGTCACCCGTCCGGCAAAGGTCCGCGTCATCTTCTCCCTCTCCGTCTCAGGCATCGACAGGGAGTGTGGCGCGGGCCGGCCCGAAATTCAAACATTCGTTTTAACCCCGATCCCGTCGGATCAGGTCATCATGCCCTGCAGCAGCAGGTAGCCCGGGACCCAGGCGGTCACCAGCCCCTGAGCCAGGGAGGTACGCGCCATCAGCGGCTGCAGCCGCGGACGATGGCAGAGCATCAGGTAGAAGCCGAACCACAGCGCCGACCAGGCCAGCCAGTTCATCGCGGACCACCAGCCCCACAGGCTCCCGGCTCCGGCGAGCTGCAGCGCCCCGGTGGGCAGCGCGGTGAGCGCCACGAACAGGCAGAAGTACCCCAGCCCCCGACCGGAGCTACCGTTGCGCCGATTGATCGCCACCCAGAGATAGGTGAAGGCGAACAGCAGGGTCATGGCCGCGGTACGCACGCTATGGGCGTCGGCCCCGGGCCCGAAGGCCGCATAGGCGGCCACGGCGAGGCTCACGCCACCGACGAAGAAGTTGATCACCTGGATCTCGCGGTCCTCGATGCGCCCGAGCATCCACAGGCCGTTGAGCACCAGCACCGCTCCCACATAGAGCAGGCCCAATCCCTCATGCATGGTTCCACGCGCTCCGTCACACGGGCGCTCGCCCCTCATGCCGGCGCCCCGAGGGGACCTTATAGCCGTTCCCCCGGGGAGGTGCAAGTTTAAGTGGAAATATTTTTCATAAACCAAGCTTCAACCCGCCGACTTGACCCGAGCGCGGCCAGCCATGATACCTAGGAGGAGACTCCAGGATGAGCGGATCGCCCATCGTCGATACAGGAGAGGCGCATATGAAACTGAAGACCCGTCCCGAATGCCCCAAATGCGGCAGCCGAGTGAAGCGATTCCCGCCGGGTCGCCACGATCAGTATCATGTCTACTGCGACGGCTGTGGCCACGACTTCGGCCGCTTCGACTACTTCCAGGCGCAGTTCCGCCACCTTCTCGATGACCTCGAGGCCCAGCTGAGGCGAGAGGAGGCCACCGACGACGACACTCCCTGAGGCGCATCCCCGACACGACGACGCCCGGACCTCCTGGCCCGGGCGTCGTCGTGTCGCGGCCTGCGTCCGGCTCAGCCGAGCCAGGTGCGGGCGTTGCGGAACAGCCGCATCCAGGCACCGTCGCGAGTCCACTCGGCCGGCCGCCAGGAGTTGGTCACCGCCCGCACCACGCGCTCGGGATGCGGCATCATGATGGTGACCCGGCCGTCCGGGGTGGTCAGGCCGGTAATGCCCGAGGGCGAGCCGTTGGGGTTGGCCGGGTAGCGGGTGGTCACCTGGCCGTAGTTGTCCACGTAGCGCAGCGCCACCTGGGAACTGCCCTGCATCCGGCGCAGGTGGCCGTCGTCACGGAACTCGGCCTGTCCCTCGCCGTGGGCCACGGCGATGGGCAGCAGCGACCCTTCCATGCCGGAGAGCAGGATCGACGGGCTCTTCTCCACCTTGACCATGGCTACCCGGGCCTCGAACTGCTCGGACTCGTTGCGCACGAAGCGCGGCCAGTCCTCGGCGCCGGGGATCAGTTCCTTGAGCTGGGCGAGCATCTGGCAGCCGTTGCACACGCCCAGGGCGAAGCTGTCGTCGCGGCCGAAGAACCCGGCGAACTGCTCCCGGGCTCGCTCGTGGAACAGCACCGACTTGGCCCAGCCGCCGCCGGCGCCCAGGACGTCGCCGTAGGAGAAGCCGCCGCAGGCCACCAGGCCCTTGAAGTCTTCCAGGCCGACACGCCCCTCCAGGATATCGCTCATGTGCACGTCCACGGCCTCGAAGCCGGCATGGTCGAAGGACCAGGCCATCTCCAGGTGACCGTTGACGCCCTGCTCGCGGAGTACCGCCACGGCCGGCCTGGCGGTATTGACGAAGGGCGCGGCGATGTCCTCGTCGACGTCGAAGCTCGGCTGGGCGGTGAGGCCCGGGTCGCGACCGTCGAGCAGGCCGTCGAACTCGCTCTTGGCGCAGTCGGCGTTGTCGCGCAACGCCTGCATGCGGTAGCTGGTCTCGGTCCAGGTGCGCTGGGTCAGCAGGCGGGTGGTCTCGAGCAGCGGTTCCTCGAACAGGGTCACCCGCACCTGGTCGTCGTAGCGAGGGCGGGCGATGACGCCGCAGGTCTCGAGACCGGCGCCGGCGAGCTGGGCCAGCACTTCCTCGGTATGCTCCCGGGACACCTGGATCACGGCGCCGAGTTCCTCGGCGAACAGGGCGTTGAAGGCATCGGTGGGCTCGTCGATCAGCCAGTCGAGCTTGATCTCCAGGCCGGCATGGGCGGCGAAGGCCATCTCCAGCAGGGTGACCAGCAGGCCGCCGTCGCTGCGATCGTGGTAGGCCAGCAGCTTGCCGTCGGCGTTGAGGCCCTGGATCACCGAGAAGAAGGCCTTGAGGTCCTCCGGGTCGTCCAGGTCCGGACACTCGTCGCCCACCTGGCCGTAGACCTGGGCCAGGGCCGATCCGCCCAGGCGGTTCCGGCCGCCGCCCAAGTCGATGAGGATCAGGTCGGACTCGTCCTGCTCCAGGTTGATCTGCGGGGTCAGGGTCCGCATGGCATCGGTGACCGGCGCGAAGCCGGTGGTCACCAGCGACAGCGGCGCGGTGACGCTCTTCTCCTCGCCGCCGGCCTCCCAAGCGGTGCGCATGGACATGGAGTCCTTGCCCACCGGCACGGCGATGCCCAGCGCCGGGCAGAGCTCCATGCCCACGGCGTGGACGGCGTCGTACAGCGCCTGGTTCTCGCCCGGGTGGCTGGCCGCGCTCATCCAGTTGGCGGAGAGCTTGACGTCGCCGAGCCTGGCGATGGGGGCGGCGGCCAGGTTGGTGATGGTCTCGGCCACCGCCAGGCGGGCGCTGGCCGCCGGGTCGATCAATGCCACCGGCGGGCGCTCGTCCATGGCCATGGCCTCGCCGGCATGGGTGTCGAAGGTGGCGGTGGTCACGGCCACGTCGGCCACCGGCACCTGCCAGGGACCGACCATCTGGTCGCGGGCGACCTGGCCGGTGATGGAGCGGTCGCCGATGGTGATCAAAAAGCTCTTGGAGGCCACGGTGGGCAGGCGCAGCACCCGGTCCATGGCCTCGCGCAGGTCCAGGTTATCGAGCATGATGCCCGGCAGCTCGCGCTCCTCGCGGGTGAACTCGCGCTGCATTCTCGGCGGCTTGCCGAACAGCACGCTCATCGGCAGGTCCACCGGCTTGGTCTCGAAATGGCCGTCGCGAACCTCCAGATGATGGGGCTCGGTGGCCTCGCCGACCACCGCGTAGGGGCAACGCTCCCGCCGGCACAGGGCGTCGAAGGTCTCGAGGTCCTCGGGGGCCACGGCGAGCACGTAGCGCTCCTGGGCCTCGTTGCACCAGATCTCCAGCGGGCTCATGCCCGGCTCGGCGTTGGGCACCTCGCGCAGCTCGAAGCGACCGCCGCGCTCGCCGTCCTTGACCAGCTCCGGCAGGGCGTTGGACAGGCCGCCGGCGCCCACGTCGTGGATGAAGCGAATGGGGTTGTCGTCCCCCAGCGCCCAGCAGCGATCGATGACCTCCTGGGCACGGCGCTCGATCTCGGGGTTGTCGCGCTGCACCGAGGCGAAGTCCAGGTCTGCGCTGGAGGCCCCGGAGGCCATGGAGGAGGCCGCGCCGCCGCCCAGGCCGATCAGCATGGCCGGGCCGCCCATCACGATCAGCTTGCCGCCGACCGGGATCTCGCCCTTCTGGACGTGCCCCTCGCGGATGTTGCCGTAGCCGCCGGCCAGCATGATCGGCTTGTGGTAGCCGCGGCGCTCGATGCCGTCCGCGCCCAGGGCGTCCTGCTCGTAGCTGCGGAAGTAGCCCGCCAGGTTGGGACGGCCGAACTCGTTGTTGAAGGCGGCGCCGCCGATGGGCCCCTCGAGCATGATGTCGAGGGCGCTGACGATCCGCTCGGGCTTGCCGTAGTCGAAGGCTTCCCAGGGCTGGACGAATTCCGGGATGCGCAGGTTGGAGACGGTGAAGCCGGTCAGCCCCGCCTTGGGCTTGCCGCCGATGCCGGTGGCGCCCTCGTCGCGGATCTCGCCGCCGGCGCCGGTGGCCGCCCCCGGATGCGGGGCGATGGCCGTCGGGTGATTGTGGGTCTCCACCTTCATCAGGATGTGCACCGGCTCCGGGTGGGTGCCGTAGACGGCCCGCCCGGCGGCCTCGCCGGTCAGCGGCGCGGCGAAGAAGCGCCCGGCCTCGGAGCCGCGGATCACCGCGGCGTTGTCGCTGTAGGCGGAGAGAATGTCGTCCGGCGAGGCCTCGAAGGTGTTCTTGATCATCTTGAACAGCGAGCGCGGCTGCACCTCGCCGTCCACCACCCAGTCGGCGTTGAAGATCTTGTGCCGGCAATGCTCGGAGTTCGCCTGGGCGAACATCATCAGCTCGACGTCGGTGGGATTGCGCTCGAGGCCCTGGAAGGCCTCGCAGAGATAGTCGATCTCGTCCTCGGCCAGGGCCAGGCCGAGGGCGACGTTGGCTTCCACCAGGGCCGGGCGGCCGCCGCCGAGCAGGTCCACCTGACCCAGCGGCGCCGGCTCGTGGTGGGCGAACAGCCGGGCGGCGTCGGAGGCGTCGAACAGCACCGTCTCGGTCATGCGATCGTGCAATGCCGCGGTGACCGCCTCGAAGGCGTCCTCGGAGAGGGCGCCGGCGAAGCGCACGCGGTAGGCGATGCCACGCTCCAGGCGACGGACCTTGCTCAACCCGCAGTTGTGGGCGATGTCGGTGGCCTTGGAGGACCAGGGCGACTGGGTGCCGATGCGCGGCACGACCAGGAAGAGACGTCCCTCGGACGCAGCCTCCTCGGCCTGGCGGACCGGGCCATAGTCCAGCAGCCGCTCGAGCAGGCGGTGTTCCTCGTCGGTCAGTGCCTCATCATGATCGACGAAGTGCACGTAGTCGGCTGTGAGCGCCTCGACCTGGGGAGCCGCGGCGTGCAGGGCGTCCAGCAGCTTGGCGTGACGGAAAGCGGATAAGGCGGGCGCACCACGCAGTTCGAGCATATCCTCGGGCCTCTGAAACAAGCAGAATGCAGTAAAGACGGGGCCGCGGCCGGCGGCAATGAGCGCACATGATACTGGAAAGGGCGGGCCGCGAGAAATCGGCGTGGATGACAGCCATCGGGCGGCTGGGTAAGGTGACATCACTCATCGCAACCCGACATCGCCATGCTGCCACCCCTGCTCGACCACCTCCGCCGCCGACGGCGGGGCTACCTGGCCCTGTGCGCCTGCCTGGTGCTGGGGCTGGCGCCGGAGCGACCGGATCGCTCGCCGGGCCCCCAGCTGGCCGCGGTGCTCGAGCGGGACTTCCTCAGCGTCCAGACCCGCAACACCCCCACCACCTACTACGAGGGGCGCCAGGGGCCCACCGGTTTCGAGTACGAGCTGATGCGCCGCTTCGCCGACCACCTGGGGGTGAGCCTCACCCTGGACGCGGACCATAACATCGCCGGCGTCCCCGAGGCGGTGCGCACGGAGGGCGACATGGGCGCCGCGGCCCTGCCCCTGGACCCGTCCCGGGAAGGGCTGATATTCAGCCGCCCGATCATGCCGCTGCAGCCCCTGCTGGTCTACCGCCGCGGCCTGCCGCCGCCGGAGGACATCGACGACCTGGTGGGCCTGGAGATCGGTACCCTCACCGACACGGGCACCGACCGGGTGATGCGCGAGCTGCAGGCCGATCACCCCCGCTTGAGCTGGAAGGAGTCCGACGACATCGAGGTGGCCGCCCTGCTCGGCCAGGTGGCCGATGGCGCCCTGGATGCCGCCGTGGTCTTCGAGCACCAGTTCCGCCTCAACCGGCTGTTCTTCCCGGAGGTCGAGGACGGCTTCCGTCTGGGCCGGCCGCTGTCGCTGGCCTGGGCCTTCCCCACCGGCCAGGGGCTGGGACTGGTGCGCGAGGCCAACCGCTTCCTGACCGACCTGCAGGGCAGCGGCCTGCTCTCGCGACTGGAGACCCGCTACTTCGGGCGCGACGACTATCTGGAGTACGTCGGGGCCCGGACCTTCATCGGCCACGTCCATGAGCGACTGCCCGAATACGACGGCCTGTTCCGCGCGGCCGCCCGCCAGACCGGCTTCGACTGGAAGCTGCTGGCCGCGGTGGGCTACCAGGAGTCCCACTGGCGGCCGGAAGCCACTTCCCCGACCGGGGTACGCGGCCTGATGATGCTGACCAACGCCACCGCCTCGGACCTGGACGTCGACGACCGGCTGGATCCGGCCCAGAGCATCGATGGCGGCGCGCGCTATCTTCGCGAGCTAAAGGATCGCCTGCCGGAGTCGATAACCGGGGAGGACCGGCTGTTCATGGCGCTGGCCGCCTACAACGTGGGGCTCGGGCATCTGTATGACGCCCGACGCCTCACCGAGATGCAGGGCGGCGACCCGGACGCCTGGACGGACGTGCGCGAGGCCCTGCCGCTGCTCCAGGAGCGCGAGTGGTACAGCAAGACCCGGTACGGTTATGCCCGCGGGGGAGAGCCGGTCATCTATGTCCGCAACATCCGCCGCTATTACGAGATCCTCGCCTATGTGGACCGCAGTCAGCAGCAGTTCCACCAGCTCAACGCCCGCCGGCCCGAGGCGTCGGAAACCGGGATCTTCGACCTGGTGCCGCCGAGCAGTTGAGGCCGCGCGATGAGCCACCGATTCGCCGCCCTGCCCGTCCTGGCCGCCGTCCCGCCGTTGCTGGGCCTGGCGCTGTGGCCGGCGTCGGCCGTCGACCCCGCCACCTGGGTGACGGTGGCCCTGGTCGTGCCGCTGACCCTCGGCCAGCTGGCCTGGCACCTGCGACGGCTGACGTGGCTGAGGGTCGTGCTCTGGCCGGTCCTGGCCTGGCTGGCCCTGAGCCTGCTCAGCTACCTGCTGCCCGAGCACTGGGTCGCGCATGCCGCCTGGAACCGCCTGGCCGAGGGGCTCGTGCCCGGCAGCCATGTGGACGACTGGCGTCCGCCGCTGCTGGTGATGGTGAGCCTGACGCTGCTCGGACTCGGCCTGCACTCCCGCACCCGGGCCAACCTCGGCGCGCCGCTGCTGCTGACCACGACCGGGCTGGTGCTCGCCGGCCAGGCGCTCGAGCATCGCCATGGCCACTCCCTGCTGGCCATGGCCGCTCCCTGGCCGGTGATCGGCGCCCAGGCTTGCCTGCTGCTGGCCCAGCTCATCGACGCCCTGGGGGGCTGGCGGGTGACGCGGGGCAGCATCCGACGGGCGCTCTGGCCCTCCCTGCTGCTGGCCCTGATCGCGCTGATCTTCTGGCATCACCAGAAGGTGCTCGTCGAGCACGCGCTGAAAGCGGGTGTCCAGGCCCAGGGTCAGCGACTGGCCGATCGGCTGTCCGGGGAGATCGATGCCCACCTGGCCGCCATGCGACGCTTCGCCGCCTCCTGGGAATGGCTAAACGCCCCTCCCTCGAGCGAGCGGTGGGCCCGCCAGGCGAGCCTCTATCACCGGGACTTTCGCTACTTCCTCAACATCGCCTTCATCGATACGGACAGCCGGATCCGGCGGGTCTACCCGCTCGACGAGGTGAACCGGCGCCTCATCGGGACCCGGCTCTTCGATGCCCAGCCCGGGGGCCGGGAGGCCCTGGAGCGGGCTCTCGACGGCGAGGGCGTGGGTCGTACCGAGATCATCGGCCTGCTGCAGGGACAACCCGGGATCATCCATTACCTGCCGGTGGCCCGGGACGACGATGGCCGCATCCTGGGGGCGGTGGGCATGGTGGTCGGCCTGCAGTCCCTGGCCGACACCCTGTTCCGCCAGGTCGATCCCCACGCCACCGCCCTGGCCCTGTTCGAGGGCGATCGCCTGCTCGCCTACCAGGGGCCCGCCCAGCGCCAGGGGCCCTGGCAGCATGCCGCCGACATCGACATCAGCGGCAAGTCCCTGACCCTGATCACCCGGCCCGCCCGCGATGCGCTGCTCGCCCGTCGCTCGCGCCTGCCGGTGATCAGCCTGATGGTGGGGCTGACCCTCTCCTACCTGCTCTACCTGGCGCTCTTCGCCCGACACCGCATGCTCCTGCAGCATCGCCAGGTCCGGCGCTCCAACCGGGAGCTGCGCCGCGAGGTGCGCACCCGCGCCGACCTGCAGAAGGAGGTCGAGTGGCTCGCCGAGCATGACGAGCTGACCCGGCTGCCCAACCGGCGTCGCTTCATGCAGGTGCTCGACGCCCAGGCGGAGATTCGTCCATTGAGCCTGCTGCTGTGCGACATCGATCACTTCAAGCGGATCAATGACCGCTTCGGCCACCTGGTCGGCGACCGCTATCTCGCCGAACTGGGCCGGCTGGGCCGCGACGTGATCGGCGCCGCGGGCGGAACCTTCGCCCGCTTCGGCGGCGAGGAGTTCATCGCCTGCCTGCCGGGGTTCGACACCGACGCCGCGGTAGCGGTGGCCGAGCGGCTTCGCCGACGGCTGGCCGAGGCCGGGCTCGATCACGAGGATGGCTCGCCGATGACCCTCAGCGTGGGGGTGGCCACCCTGGGCGAGGGCCCCCTGACGCCGGAGGTGCTGCTGCAGGAGGCCGACGATGCCCTCTATCGGGCCAAGGCCCGGGGACGCGACCGGGTCGAACGGGCCACGCCCCGTGCCGACCTAACGCGCGCCGGCATCTGAGCGACGGTCCGCGAAGAAGGCCTTGAGCAGCTTCGCGACACGGCCGGCGAGGACGCCTCCCTCCACCCGGACCCGATGGTTGTGCCAGGGCTGGGCGAAGAGATTGGCCCTGGACTCCACCATGCCGGTACGCGGCTCCGCGGCCCCGTACACGACCCGGGCCAGCCGGGCATGGATGATCGCCCCGGTGCACATCATGCAGGGCTCGAGGGTCACATAGAGCGTGCAGCCGGCGAGGCGGTAGTTTGCCAGGCGCGCCCCGGCATCGCGCAGGGCGCGGATCTCGGCATGGGCGCTGGGGTCATGCCCGGCCACCGGGGCATTGTAGCCCGCGCCGACGATCTCGCCGCGGGGATCCACCACCACCGCCCCGACCGGCACCTCGCCGGCCTCCCAGGCGAGACGCGCCTGCTCGAGGGCGCGGTGCATGTAGAACTCGTCGCTGCGCATCGTCGCCGGCTCCCGTAGACTGTTGGCTATGAAACATGCGTATGACGCCGAGGCCCCACCCCGGACCGCGGCCCCTGGAGGATAACCGGAATGAGCGACGCCCTGAACGCCCTGGTCGACCTGCTCGGCCTCGAGCCCCTCGAGGAAAACCTGTTCCGCGGCCATAGCCAGGACCTGGGACTCCCGCAGCTGTTCGGCGGTCAGGTCCTCGGCCAGGCCCTCTCCGCCGCCACCCATACCGTGGACGCCAGCCGCCGCGTCCATTCCCTGCACGGCTACTTCCTGCGCCCGGGGGACGCCCGGCGCCCGGTGGTCTATCAGGTCGATGCCGTGCGCGACGGCGGCAGCTTCACCACCCGCCGGGTCACCGCCATCCAGAAGGGACGGCCGATCTTCTTCTGCAGCGCCTCCTTCCATGGCGAGGAACCGGGAATCGAGCACCAGCCGGCGATGCCCGAGGTGCCCGCCCCCGAGACCCTCGACGACGCCGGGCTGACCATGCGGTTCCCCGGCCACCCCATCGAGTTCCGCCACGTCAGGGACGAGGCCGAGGCGGGCCGTCCGGCGCGCAAGCAGTTGTGGTTCCGGCTCGCCGGCGAGCTTCCCGAGGATCCGGCGCTGCATCGCTACCTGCTGGCCTACAGCTCCGACTTCAACCTGCTGACCACCGGCCTGGTGCCCCATGGACTCAAGCTGGGCGACCCCGCCCTGCAGATCGCCAGCCTCGACCATGCCCTGTGGTTCCATCACGACGTCCGGGTGAACGACTGGCTGCTCTACGACATGGACAGCCCCTGGGCCGGCGGCGCCCGCACCTTCAACCGCGGCAGCATCTTCGACCGCCAGGGGCGATTGGTGGCCTCCAGCACCCAGGAAGGCCTGACCCGCCGTCGGGAATGACCCCGAGCCTGTCGCCGCCGGGAATCCCGGCGTCGCCATGGGAACGTTCGTCGCTAATGCCCTACCTACCTTGAAGGTATCGACGGCCTCCAGGGCGCGGTCGTCGGCTCGCGGACCTGTCCCCCGGGGACGTCCGCCCGCGCGGGTCAGAGTGGAGGGTGTCTCGGCGACGGTCCTGGCATGACCGCCCTCTCGCCGCCCTCGACTCCGCCCTCCGGCATACGAACGGGCGAGGAGTGCCGAGCCATGTCAAAGCAAGCCAACGTCAACTTCCAGCAATCCATCGACCAGGGCGATCGCCTGGTCCCCGTCAACCTGCGCCAGACCGGCGACCCCGGCATCCAGATGCTGATCTCCAATCGCGTACGCAAGTCTCCCTACTGGCACCTGTCGGTGGAGGCCGGCTGCTGGAAGGCCACCGTCTACAACCGCATGTATCACCCCCGCGCCTACGTGCGCCCCGAGGACGGCGGGGCCATGGAGGAATACCGGGCCCTGGTCAACGACGTCACCCTATGGAACGTCGCCGTGGAGCGGCCGATCCGGGTCAAGGGCCCCGACGCCGAGGCCTTCTGCAACTACGTCTGCACCCGCGACGTGACCCGGGTCCCGGCGATGATGGGGCGCTACGTGGTGCTCTGCGACGAGCAGGGCCATGTGCTCAACGACCCGGTGATGCTGCGGGTCGCCGAGGACGAGTTCTGGTTCACCATCAGCGATTCCGACCTGGCCTACTGGTTCAAGGGCATCAACCATGGCCTGCGCTATGACGTGACCATCGACGAGATCGACGTCAGCCCGCTGCAGGTGCAGGGGCCCAAGTCCGAGGACCTGATCGCCGACCTGGTCGGCGAGGCCGTGCGCGAGGTGCCCTACTACGGCCTGATGGCCGCCACCATCGAGGACGTCGACGTCCTGATCTCCCAGACCGGCTTCTCCGGCGAGAAGGGCTACGAGGTCTACGCCTACGATTCCACCCTGCATGCCGAGACCATCTGGAACGCCATCCTCACCAAGGGCGAGAAGTATGGCCTCAAGGTGATCGCCCCGGCCCACCACCGCCGCATCGCCGCCGGCATCCTCTCCTACGGCCAGGACCTGGATCACGAGACCAACCCCTTCCAGTGCAACCTGGGCCATATGGTGCCCAAGGCCAAGCAGGCGGACTACATCGGCCGCGACGCCCTGGAGCGGACCCGCGAGCTGGTCAGCCAGGGCAAGCCGCCCTTCACCCACCAGCTGGTCGGCCTCAAGATCGGTGGACGGCCCGTCGAGGACTATGCCCCGGACTTCTGGCTGGTCGGCCACGATGCCGAGAGCGATCCCTGCGGCTGGATCACCTCGCCCTGGTACTCCCCGGAGCTGGGGACCAACATCGCCATGGCCTACGTGCCGGTGGCCTCGGCGGCGATCGGCACCGTGCTGGTGGCCTGGCTGCCCGACGAGTTCCTCGACATCCCCGGGCAGCCGGTCGATGCCGTGGTCTGCGAGATGCCCTTCCGTGCCTCGGTGAACCCGAGCTCCCGGGAGCGCGCCAAGGCGGCAGGGCGCGACTACGCCTTCTGAGCCATGGGCCCGGGCTCCCGGAACGAAAAACCGCCACCCGGCGGCAAGGCGGGGTGGCGGTTTTCTGCTGGGGATGGTGCCGGTGAGTGGACTCGAACCACCGACCTACGCATTACGAGTGCGTTGCTCTACCAACTGAGCTACACCGGCGTGCCGAGCATCATACGGCCACGGCGCCGGCCTGCCAAGGGAGCCCGGGGAGGCCTCAGGGCGGCGAGCGGCCAGCCAGCAGGGTCCCCTCCGGCGGGTTGGCGCGGAAATGGGCCTCGAGACCGGCGAAGATCGCCTCCACCAGGGCGCGCTGGTGGCCCTCGCTCGTGAGGCGACGCTCCTCGCCGGGGTTGGAGATGAAACCGGTCTCCACCAGCAGCGAGGGGATGTCCGGGGACTTGAGCACCACGAAGGCGGCCTGCTCGACCCGCGGCTTGTGCAGGTCGTTGATGCGGCCGAGCCGCTCGAGGATCCGCTCCCCGGCCGTGAGGGACTGGTTGAGGGTGGCGTTCATCGAGAGGTCCAGCAGGGCGCTGCGGGTCGCCATGTCCTGCTCGGCCAGGGCGATGAAGGCCTCGTCGTCGGCGATCACCGCGCGATTCTCGCTGTTGGCCAGCCAGCGGGCGGATTCCGAGGTGGCGCCGCTCGTGGAGAGCGCATAGACCGAGCTGCCGTGGGGGCCGGGACGCGCCACGGCATCGGCATGGATCGAGACGAAGAAATCCACCCGATGTTCGCGGGCGATGGCCGTACGCCGCCGCAGGCCCACGTAGACGTCGTGATCCCGGGTCAGCACCGCCCGGAAGCCCGGGGCATCGTCGATCCGCCGCGCCAGTCGCCGCGCCAGCTCGAGCACCACGTCCTTCTCGCGGGTGCCGCTGGGGCCCAGGGCACCGGGATCCCTGCCGCCGTGGCCGGCGTCCACGGCGATCACGATGTCCCGGCCGCTCACCGCCGGCACGGGGGATGACGGTTCCCGGGTCGCCACGGCAGTCGGGGAGTCCGGGACGACCAGGTCGACTACCAGCCGGTGTCCCTGGAGGCCGGCCGGCGCCAGGGCATGGCTGTCATGGTCCACGGGGCCGGCGAGATCGAGCACCACCCGAGTGCCCTCGCCGCGCCTGCCGGTGCGGATGGCGGTGATCGGACTGTCGTCGAGGGGGGCGTCCGCCAGCTCGCCGGCGAGCTCGCCCTCGAGGAGATCGATGACCAGGCGATCGGGGCCCCGCAGCGCGAAGACCTCGGCGGGCATCGCCTCGGAGAGGTCGAAGACCACCCGGGTGCTCCCGGGCTCGGAGCGCAGGCGCAGGTCGCGTACCTCCCCGGCCATCGATCCGGCGCTCACCAGCAGCAGGCTCAGAGCCAGGCCCCCGAGCGTCCGCCAGAGGCTCCCCGGCCTTCCCGTCGTCATGTTGCCGCTCCTCTCCTCGCCCGCGCCGGGCATCGGAGAGGGATATCGGCGGAGGACGTCCCCGCTTTAGCCCGCCGGCGCGGCACCCGGGGAGGGACGGCAAAGGCGTCTGCCGGCGAAGCGTTAAAGGGCGCAGGCCACCTTCGCCGGGTGAATCGCGGGCCTGGCTGCTAGCGTGAAGCCATAGCCCAACCCGGACCGCCGTCATGCCTCACCAGACCCATCCCCTGCTCCGCGACCGCCCCTTCACCGAACTCGGCAAGGTCGTGTCCGCCCGCGAGGCGGTGAACCTGATCCGCGACGGCGACGCCGTGGCCACCGGCGGCTTCGGGGGCATCGGCTTCGCCGAGACGCTGGCCGTGGCCCTGGAGGCGCGCTTCCAGGAGACCGGCCACCCCCGCGACCTGACCCTGATGTACGCCGCCGGCCAGGGCGACGGCGGGCAGCGCGGCCTCAACCACCTGGGCCATGCCGGCCTGGTTTCCCGGGTGATCGGCGGACACTGGGGCCTGGTGCCGGCGCTGCAGAAGCTCGCCCTGGCGGGAAGCATCCAGGCCTGGAACCTGCCACAGGGCGTGATCTCCCACCTGTTCCGGGATATCGCCGCCGGCAAGCCGGGCACCCTGAGCCGGGTGGGGCTGGGCACCTTCGTCGACCCGCGCCTGGGCGGCGGCCGCCTCAACGACGCCACCACCGAGCAGCGGGTGGAAGTGGTGACCCTGGGCGGCGAGGAACTGCTCTTCTACAAGGCGCAGCCGCTGCAGGTGGCGCTGCTGCGCGGCACCACCGCCGACACCCTGGGCAACGTGACCATGGAGCGCGAGGCGTTGACCCTGGAGGCCCTGGCCATCGCCACCGCGGTGCACAATTCGGGGGGCGTGGTGATCGTCCAGGTGGAACGCCTGGCCGAGCGGGGCACCCTGTCCCCCAAGGCCGTGGAGATCCCCGGGGTGCTGGTCGACTGCGTGGTCCTCGCCGAGGACCCGAGCCATCACTGGCAGACCTTCCGGACCGCCTACGACCCGGCCTACTCGGGGGAGATCCGGGCGCCCTCGGCAACTCCCGAGCCCTTGCCGCTCTCGGCGCGCAAGATCATCGCCCGCCGCGCGGCCTTCGAGCTCCAGCCCAACAGCGTGGTGAACCTGGGCATCGGCATGCCCGAGGGGGTCGGCGCGGTGGCCAGCGAGGAGCCGGTGCTGGACCACCTGACCCTCACCGCCGAGCCCGGGGTGATCGGCGGCCTGCCCGCCGGCGGGCTGGATTTCGGCGCGGCCACCAACACCCAGGCGATCATCGACCAGCCGGCCCAGTTCGACTTCTACGACGGCGGCGGGCTCGACATCGCCTTCCTCGGCATGGCCCAGGCCGATGGCCAGGGCAACGTCAACGTCTCCCGGTTCGGGCCGCGCCTGGCCGGCGCCGGCGGCTTCATCAACATCAGCCAGAACGCCCGTAAGGTCGTGTTCATGGGCTCCTTCGTGGCCACCAAGGAGGCGCTGGCCATCGTCGAGGGCCGGCTGCACCTGCCCGAGGGCGGTCAACCCAAGTTCGTCGCCGAGGTGGAGCAGCGCACCTTCAGCGGCCCCCTGGCCGCCGCCGAAGGCAAGCCGGTGCTCTACGTCACCGAGCGCTGCGTATTCGAGCTCGCCCCGGAGGGGCTGACGCTCATCGAGATCGCCCCCGGCGTGGACCTGGACCGCGACGTCCTCGCCCACATGGGCTTCACGCCGCGAATGCCGGCGCCCCCGCGGACGATGGACGAGCGCATCTTCCGCGAGGCGCCCATGGGGCTCGCCGACGAACTGCTGACCCTGCCGCTGGACCGGCGCTTCAGCTACGACCCGGCGGAGGACCTGTTCTTCATCAACTTCGAGAACCTGCGCATCGCCTCACCGGCGGACGTCGAGGCGATCCACGAGGCGGTGGAGCGACGCCTGGCGCCCCTGGGCCATCGGGTGCACGCCATCGTCAACTACGACCGCTGTCGCATCGACGACGACATCCTGGCCCCCTACACCGAGATGGTCCGCGATCTAGAGAGACGCTTCTACTCGCGGGTGACGCGCTACACCACCAGCGGTTTCATGCGCAAGAAGCTCGGCCACGCCCTGGAAGCCCGCGCGGTCTCGCCGCACATCTACGAGAGCGCCGAGGAAGCCCGTCGCCACCTGAAGGCATGAGCCGGGCGGGACGCAAGGCCGCGGCATCGGCCCCTCGGGGCCGGCCCTACATCGCCACCTCCGCGGGCTTCACCAGGCGGTCGAAGACGCTGTAGGCGAGCTGCATGACCTCGTGGTGATTGCCGGCGTTGAAGGCGATCATGTCGGCCTGGGCCAGGTGCGGGGAGACGAAGACCTCCAGGTCGAAGAGGTTGCCGAAGGGCGGCATGGCGCCGGGCTCGCAGTCGGGGAAGCGATCGCTGAAATCGGCCTCCTCGGCCAGGTCGACGGCCTGGGCGCCCAGCGACTGGGCCAGCCGACGCAGGTCGACCCGATCGGTGGCCGGCAGCACCGCCAGGGCGAGCCGGCCGTCGACCTTGACCATGACGCTCTTGGCGAAGTGGCGCCCGGGGACATGGGCCGCCTCGGCGACCTCCTGGGCGGTGTAGGCCGGAGAGTGCTGCTGGATGACGTACTTCACGCCATTCTCGTCGAGAAAGCGGGTGACGCGTTCCATGGACATGGGAATCCCCTCTCATGGGTCGTTGCAGGGCCTGGGTTAAGCCTAGTCAGGCGGGGCAGGAATGGGGAGGGAGATGCCGACCCGGCGAGCGCCCGCCTTGATCCCCGTCAGGTCTCCCCCCAGCGCTCAGGCCTCCTCGCGTCTGGCACGATGGACCTGGATGAGGTCGCGCTGCACCGGCTCCGGGGCCGGTTCGTAGTGGCTGAAGCGCAGGGTGTAGCGACCGCTGCCACCGGTCAGGGCGTTGAGCCGCTTGGGGTAGTCGGCGATCTCCGCCAGGGGCGCCAGCGCCTGGATGCTGACCTGATCGCCCAGGGTCCGGGTATCCAGGATCCGCCCGCGGCTGGCGGCGAGATCCGCGGTGAGATCCCCCATGGCCGCGCCCGGCCCCTCGACCTCCAGCTCGACCATGGGCTCGAGCACCTGAGGCCCGGCCTGGCGGACGGCATCCAGGAAGGCCTTGCGGCCGGCGATGACGAAGGCGATCTCCTTGGAGTCCACGGGGTGGGTCTTGCCGTCCTCCACCACGACCCGGATGTCCTGGAGCGGATAGCCGGCGACGGCCCCCTCCTCCATGGCCTGGCGCACGCCCTTCTCCACCGCGGGCAACAGCGACGCCGGGATGACGCCGCCGCGGATGGTGTCGGCGAACTCGAAGCCGGCCCCGCGCGGCAACGGCTCGACCCGCAGGTAGACCTCGCCGAACTGGCCGGCCCCGCCGCTCTGCTTCTTGTGCCGGCAATGGCCCTGGGCCGAGGTGCGGATGGTCTCGCGGTAGGCGATGGAGGGAGGACGGGTATCCACCTCGACCCGAAAGCGCTCGCCCAGCCGCTCCAGGGCCATGCGCAGGTGCAGCTCGCCCAGGCCGCGCAGCACCGTCTCGCGGGTGGCGGGATCCTGCTCCACCCGCAGGCCCGGATCCTCCTCGACCAGTCGCGCCAGGGCCTCGGTGAGTCGCTGCTCGTCGCCGTGACGGCGAGTCTGCAGCGCCAGGCCGAACACCGGCGCGGGCAGCGCCACCGGACGCAGGTGGATGTGGTCCTCGTCGTGCGAGTCGTGCAGCACGCTGTCGAGTCCCGCCTCCTCGACCTTGGCCAGGGCGGCGATCTCGCCGGGGCCGCAGCGTTCCACCTCGAGATGCTCGCGCCCCTGGAGGCGATACAGCATGCCCACCCGGAAGGCCTTGCGGGCCTCCCCGGCGAACAGGCGGGTGTCTCGGGTGACCGTGCCCTGGTGCACGCGGAAGACCGCCAGCTTGCCCAGGAAGGGGTCGTGCTCGACCTTGACCACATGGGCCAGCACATGGGCCTCGGGATCGGGGCTCGCCCGGTACTCGTGGGTGCCCTCGTCGTCCTGTCGCAGGAAGGGCGGCGGATTGCCCTCCAGGGGGTTGGGCATCAGCCGCTCGAAGACCTCCAGCAGCTCGCTCACCCCGGCGCCGGTCGTCGCCGAGGTGAAACATACCGGCACCAGGTGCCCGTCGCGCAGCGCCGCCTCGAAAGGCTCATGCAGCTGCTCGGGGCTGAGCTCCTCGCCCTGCTCCAGGTAGAGGGCCATCAGCGACTCGTCCACCTCCACCACCTGGTCGACCAGCATCTCGTGGGTCGCCGCCACCGACGAGAAGTCCGCCTCGCCCTCCGGGGCGAAGAAGCAGTCCACGACCCGGGTGGCGCCCTCGGCGGGGAGGTCGAGCGGCAGGCATTCGGTGCCGAAGTGGCTGCGGACGTCGTCCAGCAGCGCCTCGAGCCAGCCGGGCGCGGCATCGATGCGGTTGATCACCACCAGCCGGCACAGGCCGCGGTCCCGAGCCCACTGCATCATGCGCCGCGCCGTGGCATCCACCCCGTTCTCGGCATCGACCACCACCGCCACCGTCTCCACGGCGGGCAGGATCGACAGGGTCGCGCCCTGGAAGTCGGCGTACCCGGGGGTGTCGATGAGATTGATCCAGGCCTGCCCCCACTCAAGCCCCAGTACCGAGGCGGCGATCGAGTGGTGCAGCGTCTTCTCCTGGGGGGTGGCGTCACTGATCGTGGAGCCCTTCTCCACGCTGCCGGCCTGATCGATGGCGCCGGCCGTTGCCAGCAACGCCTCGGCCAGGGTCGTCTTGCCCGACCCCGCCTGGCCGGTCAGCGCCAGGTTCCGAATCCGCTCGGGAGAGTGCTCGCCCATGATCCCTGCCCCTCTGTCGCCCATCGCTCGCCGCCTATCTGTTCAAGTTAGCAGCCCGACGGGACTCGAGGCGCGCCAGCCAGCGCCCGGCGATGAGAAAGGCCGCCGCATAGCACAGGATGCCGGCCGCCAGGGTGCTGGCCTGACCGAACTGGACCGAGACCAGCGTGGCCAGGGAGGCCCCCAGCACCGAGGCGAAGCCGTTGATGCCCCAGGCCCAGGGGATCCAGCGGGGCTGGTCGGCGAGCTGTCGCAGCGCCCACGGGAAGGGGCGGCCCATGGCCCAGGCCAGCGGCAGCAGCAGCGCGACCAGGGCCAGCAGCCGCAGCGGCAGCGGCAGCGCGGGCTCGCTCAGCAGCCGGACGGCACCGAAGGGCACCAGGGCCAGGCCCAGCCCGCCGGCGACGGCGAGATAGATCCCTCGCCGGCTGGCCCGGGTCGCCCGCTCCGGCGCCATGGCACTGCCCAGCCCCGAGCCGACCAGGAAGGTGGCGAAGACCAGGGCGGCGGCGAGGACCGGTTCGCCCAGGTAGAGGATCAGGCGCTGGAAGAGCACCAGCTCGACCAGGATGTAGCCGAAGCCCAGGGCGGCGAAGTAGCCGGCCACCGAGAGCCGGCCGAAGGGCGGATGGATCCTCGGCAGCCGGCCCAGCGGCACCAGGATCAGCAGGAAGGCCAGCCCGGTCGTCACCAGGGCCGCCGCCAGGGACAGGACCAGGGTCCAGTCGAGATAGCTCCAGCCCCGCCCTCCCAGCTCGCTCACCAGGCCCGGGGCCTGGAGCCAGGCCAGCGACCGCCAGGGATAGGGCCGGTCGAGTTCGGCCGGGGCGGTATGGAAGCGCCGGGTCTCGGCCGGCAGCGGGCGAGCGGCGAAGACGGCCCGGGCGATGTCATGGAAGACCGGCTTGTCCAGGCGATGCACGCGGTTGGCCGTCTCCCGTGCCTGCCCGGGCAGCCAGGCGAGGTCGAAGCGCCAGCGCTCGGCGAAGGCCTGCACGCCGGCCAGGTCCTTCTCGCCCAGCGGGCTCGGCGAGGCCAGCACCAGCACCGCCTGGAGGCCACGCAGCACCGCCACCCGCTCGCCCGGGGCGGAGGCGCCCTGCCGGGCCAGGGCCTCGGCGAGGCTGGCCATCAGGCGGGGGTAGTGCCGGGGCGGGACTTCCAGGGGCAGCGGAATGGCCAGCAGGCCATCGCCCGACAGGGCCTCGACGGCCAGGGACAGGCCCTCGACCGTCAGCACATAGTCCTCGCTGGCGGCGTCGCCGCCCGTCCAGGCGCGATCCAGCGCGATCACGGCATGGCGGCCCGGTTCGGCACTGGCCAGGTGGCGCCAGGCCCCCTCCGCCTCCAGGGTCAGGCCGACCCCGGCGGCCCCTCGCGCCCGGGCGATGGCGAGCAGCCGGCCGTCCGGTTCCACCCAGGTCGCCGACCGTCCCTGGGCGGCCAGCAGCGTCGGCCAGGCGCTGCTGCCCAGCACCAGCACCGGCCCCTCGGGGCGCAGGCGCAGCGGCAAGGCCGCCAGGGACGCCTCCAGGTGGTCGGCGGGTGCCGGCCAGGCACGGGGCAACGGCACCACCCGATCGCTGCCTATCACCGCGACGTCCTGGGCCGGGACGCCCGAGGGCCAGTGCAGGCTGAGCCCCGGGGCGAAGCGCAGGCTCTCGGCCCGCAGCAACGTGAGCCGGCCGGCCAGCCCCGGCTCGACCGCCAGGGTCTCGACCCCGGGCAGCTCGCGAAGTCGCGACAGGGCCTTGAAGTCGGACATCGCCGGCACGGGCGGCTGAAGCGCGGCGGCGAGCGACAGCCCCAGCCCCAGCAGGCCGGCCAGGGCCCCGACCCGCCGGCGCCGTCGTAACGCCCAGAGGCCGGTCAGGGCGAACAGCAGCGCGGCGACCACCGCCAGGCCGACCTCCACTTCCCCCGCCGCCAGCAGCCCGGCGGCCCCCAGGCTGCCCAGGCCGCCGCCGAGCAGGTTGGCCGCGTAGAGCCGACGGGTGTGCCGGGGCCAGCGCAGGAACACCTGGCCGATGGCCAGGCCCGCGCCCAGGAAGGGCAGGAAGGCGACGAAGTCGACCAGCAGCAGGCGGGCCAGCTCCACGGGGTGCCAGCCGGCCACCAGGGGGCGCAGCGCTACCCGGGACTGCACCGCCAGGACCAGCAGCAGGCCGATGCCCGTGATCAGCAGGCCGGCGAGGAACCAGCCGTCCCCCCGGCTGGCGCGATGGCGGCCGGCCAGCGTCAGGACGGTACCGGCCGCCCCCAGGCCCAGCAGGGCCAGGGAGACCGCCAGGCCGGCGAAATGATGCCAGTGGCTAAAGGCGAACAGCCGGAGCAGGAGGACTTCCAGGGCCAACAGGGCGGCCGACACGCCCGCCAGGGCCGCCAGGTCGAACCATCGGGGCGCCCCGGCCGTCATCGCTCAATGGCCGCCGGTAAGCGGCACGAAGCGTACCGAGGCCAGGTTGCGGGTGCGGATCTCGCCGTCGGCCGCCTTCTCCAGCAACAGCAGGTTCTGCACCCAGAGCATCTGGCCCACCGGGATCACCATGCGACCGCCCGGGCGAAGCTGGGCCACCAGCGGCGGCGGTACGTGCCGGGCGCCGGCGGTGACGATGACGGCGTCGAAGGGCGCCCGGGCCGGATCGCCGTAGTACCCGTCGCCCTCCAGCACGGTGACGTTGGTGTAGCCCAGCGCCTCCAGGCGCTCGGCCGCCTGGACGGCCAGTGCCGGTATGATCTCGAGGGTCACCACCTCGCGCACGATCTCGGCGAGGATGGCCGCCTGATAGCCGGAACCGGTGCCCACCTCCAGCACGCGATCGTCGGGCTCCAGCCCAAGCCGGGCGGTCATCAGGGCGACGATGTAGGGCTGGGAGATGGTCTGGCCATGGCCGATGGGCTGGGGCTCGTCCCGGTAGGCGCGTCGCGGCGCCACCTCCGGGGCGAAACGGTGGCGCGGCACGCGACGCATGGCGGCGAGCACCGCGGGGTCGTCCAGGCCCCGGGCGACGATGTGATCCCGCACCATCGCCTCTCGGGCCCCGGCCCAGGCATCCGGCGCGAACGCCGGTCGGCTCGGGGCAGCCTCCGAGGGCGTGGCCTCGAGCAGGACCCGTCGTTCGGCCTCGGTCTCCTGGCCCAGGGCCGGCGGGATCGCCAGGCTGAGACCCACCATCGCCCAGCACCCGACGAGCCCGCGGAATCTGGGGGTCAGCATCGCCATTCCCCTCGCCACCCCGGAACGGGCCGGGGCAGGCGTCGGAGTCGTGTCCCCCAGCATAGCCCAGCCGAGGCCTGTCCCGGGACGCTGCCTCGCCTTGGCGCCTGGACCCACCCGAGGAGCGTACGGCAGGACGGAGGGGAGGCCATGGCCTCCCCTCCTCGCTTCGTCCGTGACGTGAAGGCGTCAGGCGGCGTGACCGCCGTGGTGCCGCATGTCGACCAGGCTCCAGATGGCGTCGCCGCCCACCAGGCCCCCCATGATCAGGCTGTTCCAGAGGGCCATCGGGGCGTCGGCGAAGCCCAGCACGAACGGCGCGACGATCAGGGCCGCACCGAGGACCACGCTGACCCACTCCTCCCAGAGCCGGGGCTTCACGAGCTCGGCCATGGCGAACGCGGCCACGACCAGGCCCAGGATCACCGCACTCCATATGGCCATCCCGTCGGCGACCTGCCTGCGTGGAAGCCACCCGGCTTTCCGATCCCGCGCCCAACGCCCAGAATATCAGCAAGTGGTTTTTCATCGGATGCGGATGCCCAGGGGGAGCGTCGCCTGCATGGACGAGGTCACCAGCCAATTCGTCACCGGCAACGAGGCGGCCATCCGGCTGGCCGTGGCGCTGCTACTGGGCGCGCTGATCGGCATCGAGCGCGGCTGGGTGGCCCGCGAGAAGAAGTCCGGCGAGCGCATCGCCGGCATTCGCACCCATGCCCTGGTGGGGCTGCTCGGGGGGCTCGCCGCCCTGCTCTCGCAGACCGTCAGCGAGTGGGCCTTTCCCCTGCTGCTGCTGGCCGTGACCGGCCTGGCCATCGCGGCGCACCGGGCCCGGATGCCCTACAGCCAGGACTTCAGCATCACCAGCCTGGTCGGCCTGTTGCTGACGTTCTGCTTCGGGGCCTTGGCGGTGGCCGTGGACATGGCCCTGGCCGCCGCCTGCGCGGTGGTGACCGCCCTGATCCTCGACAACAAGCGTGAGATCCACGGCCTGCTCTACAAGCTGCAGGCCCACGAGCTGGATGCCGGCCTCAAGCTGCTGCTGATCACGGTGGTCATGCTGCCGCTGCTGCCCGACCGGGGAATGGGCCCCGGCGACGCCCTGAACCCCTACGAGATCTGGTGGATGGTGGTGCTGATCGCCTCCGTCTCCTTCATCGGCTACTTCGCCATGCGCCTGGGGGGCGCCGAGAAAGGCATCCTCTTCACCAGCCTGTTCGCCGGGCTCAGCTCCTCCACCGCCCTCACGCTGCACTTCTCCCGGCTGTCACGCCAGACGCCCGATCTCGGCCCGTTGCTGGCGGCCGGGATCCTGATCGCCTGCGGCACCATGTTCCCGCGCATCCTGCTGTACTGCCTGGTGATCAACCCGGCCCTGCTCCCCCCTTTGGTGCTGCCGGTGGCGGTGATGGGCGGTCTGCTCTACGTCCCCGCCTTCGTCATCTGGCGCGCCCACCGCCGGGGCGCCAAGGTGGACCGTCCCGAGCGTCACCGGAACCCCCTGGAGCTGCGCATGGCCCTGCTGTTCGGCGTGCTGCTGGCCGCCATCATGGTGCTCGGCCAATGGCTCAAGGAGTGGCTGGGGGACGCCGGCATCTACCTGCTGGCGGCCTCGTCGGGGGTCGCGGACGTGGACGCCATCACCCTGTCGCTGACCCGCATGTCCCACGGCACCATCGACCTGCCCACCGCGGTGCTCGGCATCGTCATCGCCGCGGCCGTCAACAACACCATCAAGGCCGGGATGGCCGCGGGGGTGGGCACCCGGAGCCTGGGTCGGCGGGTCGGCCTGCCCAACGCGGCGTCGCTGCTGGTGGGGCTGGGGCTGGCCTGGTGGCTGTGAGGCCGCCCCGGGGGGCTTCGCCTGCACCACCGTCCCGCCGGCGAGGAACCCGGCCGGCGAGGCGATGCCCGACATGGCGCGAACCTCAGTCCCCGGGGAAGCGGCGCGCCACCAGCGCCGACAGGCTGTCCTCGCATTCCGCTTGCGGCGCGCGCGCCTCGTCGCCCGGTCGATACTTGCCGGAACGCACCAGGCAGGCCTCGAGGCCCACCGCCTGGGCGGCGATGACGTCGCATTCCACGTCGTCGCCGACCATCAGGGTCTCTTCCGGCGCTACCCCGGCGTCCTCCAGGGCGGCCCGGAAGAACCCCTCGGCCGGCTTGCCCAGCACCACCGCCTGGGTATCGGCGGCGTACTCCAGGGCGCGGACGAAGGGGCCCACGTCCAGGTGCAGCTCGCCCTGGCGACGGAAGTAGCGGTTGGTCCCCACCGTCAGCAGGGGGGCGCCCCGCTGCAGGAGCCGGAAGGCGGCGTCCAGGTGGTCGTAGTCCAGGCGCTCCGCGGCATCGCCGAGCACCACCGCATCGGGATCATCGCTCTCCAGGTCGGCGAACTCGGGTTCGAGCCCCTCGTGGATCAGCAGGTAGGGGTGCAGGTCATGGCGGTGGAGGTACCGGCGGATCGCCCCCGGGGCGGTGAAGACCTGTTCCCGCTCCACGGCGAAGCCCAGGCGCGTCAGATCGGCGAACACGGCCTCGCCGGTCTTGCGCGAGGTGTTGGTGACGAAGCGCAGCGCCAGGTCCCGATCCTGCAACCGGGCCACCGCCTCGACGGCGCCGGGCAGGGCCCGGTCATCCTCGTAGAGCACCCCGCTGATGTCGAGCAGTACCGCCTTGATCATGCGACCTCCTCGTCGGTCAGGTCCGTTCCTCCGCGAGACGGCCGGCCGGCCCCGCCTCCACCCGGTTTCGCCCGGCGTGCTTGCCGCGATAGAGGGCGGCGTCGGCCCGCTGGATGGCCTCCTCCCCGGAGGCGTCCGTCTCGGCCAGGGCATCGACCCCGCAGGTGATGGAGACCCGGAAGGGGGTTCCCTGCGGCGAGCGCAGCTCCAGGGCGGCCACCTCGCGGCGGATGTCCTCGGCCACCCTCAGGCCGCCGTCCAGCGGGGTCTCGGGAAGCAGGATAGCGAATTCCTCGCCGCCCAGCCGGCTGGGCACGTCCATGCGCCGCAGTCGTTCGCTGAGCAGGCGGCCCAGGCGCCGCAGCACCCGATCCCCGGCGGCATGTCCATGGGTATCGTTGACCGACTTGAAGTGATCGAAGTCGAAGACGATCACCGCCGCCCGGGTTCCCTTGCGCTGGCACTGGGCGAAGGCCTCGCGCAGGCGCTGCATGAAGTAGCGCCGATTGTAGAGGCCGGTCAGCTCGTCGGTGATCGACAGCTCGCGCAGCCGAAGCTCCAGCTCCTTGGCCTCGGTGATGTCACGCACGGTACCGACCAGCACGGCCTCATCCCCGTGCGGTTCGAAGTCGGCGACCTCATGGACCCAGCGGATGCTGCCGTCGGGGCGGAGGATGCGATGCTGGACGTCGTGGATGCCGGTCTGCTGGGCCCGGGCCTCGCTGGCCTCCACCGCCGGCAGGTCATCGGGATGCACCCGCGCCTTGAAGGCCTCGATACTGGGCAGGAAGCTCTCGCGGTCGACGCCGAAGAGATCGTAGATGCTATCGGACCAGAACAGCTCGCCGGTCTTGAGACTGGCCCGCCAGTAGCCCAGCCGACCGATGCGCTGGGCCCGTTCCAGGGTGCGGGTGAGCTGGCGGGTCTCCTCCAGGGCCTGCTCGAGACGGGACTCCGTGGCCTTGTGCTCGCTGATGTCGATATGCGTGCCGCTCATCCACTCGGGCTCGCCCTCGGCCGTGCGGGTGACCAGCCGGCCATAGTCCCGCACCCAGACCCAGTGCCCGTCCCGATGGCGCATGCGCGCCTCGCAGGCATAGAAGGGGGCCTCCCCGGCGAAGTGCGCGGCCAGGGCCGCCTCGGAGCGGGCCAGGTCCTCGGGATGCGCCAGGGATAGCCAGGTGTCGATGGTGACCGGTTCGAGCTCCTCGAGCCGATAGCCCACGATCTCCGCCCAGCGCTCGTTGAAGCGGGTCTCGCCGGTCTGGACGTTCCATTGCCAGGTGCCCGCCCGGGTTCCCTGGATGATGGTCTCGAGCCAGAACAGCCGCTCCTCGAGCTCGGCACAGCGCTCGCGCAGCGCCTCGGACGACAGGCCGTCGAGCGTCGGCGGGTGGGATGGGGGGCAGGGAGACATCATGGCGGCACCAGGCAGGGTGTCGGAAGCGGACCGGGAACGAAGCGTATCCCATCTTAGCCCGATGATGGAGGTGACCGCATGATATGGCGCAAGTCACACCGCCCCTAGCGGAGTCAGGAGGCCTGGGGCGTGCCCTGGCCTGCCCGAGAGGTGTCGAGCCCCAGGAAGCCCCCCGACTGTCGCCGCCAGAGGGCGGCATAGAGGCCGTCCCGGGCCAGGAGCGCCTCGTGCCGGCCGGTCTCGACGATGCGGCCCTCGTCGATCACCACCAGGCGGTCGAGCATGGCGATGGTCGACAGCCGATGGGCGATGGCGATCACCGTCTTGCCGGCCATCAGGGCATAGAGCTGTTCCTGGATGGCGGCCTCCACCTCGGAGTCCAGCGCCGAGGTGGCCTCGTCGAGGACCAGGATGGGCGCGTCCTTGAGCAGCACCCGGGCGATCGCGATGCGCTGGCGCTGGCCGCCGGAGAGCTTGACGCCGCGCTCGCCCACATGGGCGTCCAGGCCGCGGCGACCCTGGGGGTCGACCAGGTCGTCGATGAAGCCGTCGGCATGGGCCTGCCGGACCACGCGCCGTACCGCGTCGTCGTCGGCCTCGGGGCTGCCGTAACGGATGTTGTCGCGCACCGAGCGATGCAGCAGGGAGGTGTCCTGGGTGACCATGCCGATCCGCCGTCGCAGCGATTCCTGGGTCACCCCGGCGATGTCCTGGCCATCGATCAGGATGCGCCCGTCCTCCAGGTCATAGAAGCGCAGCAGCAGGTTGGCCAGGGTCGACTTCCCCGCCCCGGACCGGCCGATCAGGCCCACGCGCTCCCCCGGAGCGATGGTCAGGTCGAAGCCATCGAACACCCGATGGCCCCCCGCCCGGGGCGCCTCGTAGCCGAAGCGCACCGCCTCGAAACGGATCTCGCCCCGCGAGACCTCCAGCTCGGCCGCGTCCGGGGCGTCCTGCACGGCGGGCACCCGGGCGATGGTGTTGATGCCGTCCTGGACGGTGCCGATGTTCTCGAACAGCCCCGCCACCTCCCAGAGGATCCAGTCGGACATGAAGCGGATGCGCATCACCAGGGCGATGGCCACCGCGATCACTCCCAGCGACACCAGCTCCAGGTACCAGGCGCCGATGGCGAGTCCCGCCACCGAAACCAGCAGCAGGGCGTTGAGCGTCGTCAGCGACACCGACAGCCAGGTGGCCAGGCGCATCTGTCGATGCACCGTGGCCATGAAGCCTTGCATGGCATCCCGGGCATAGGCCTGCTCCCGCCGGCTGTCCGCGAACAGCTTGATGGTCTGGATATTGCTGTAGCTGTCGACGATGCGGCCGGTCATCCGGGCTCGGGCGTCGGCCTGGGCCATGGAGACCGCCCGCAGCCGGGGCACGAAGACGCGCATCAGCCCCACATAGCCCAGCAGCCACAGGGCCAGCGGCGCCATCAGCCAGGGCTCGGCGCTGCCCAGCAGCCACAGGGCCCCGAGGAAGTAGACGAGCACGTAGACCAGCAGGTCCATCAGCTTCATGACCGTCTCGCGGATGGCCAGGGCCGTCTGCATCACCTTCTGGGAGATCCGGCCGGCGAACTCGTCCTGGAAGAAGGCCATGCTCTGGCGCAGCATCTGGCGATGCGAGAGCCAGCGGCCCAGCATGGGATAGTTGCCGAAGATGCCCTGATGGGTGAGCAGCGAGCGCAGCAGCACCAGCAGCGGCAACCCCACCACCACCAGCAGGCCGAGGCCCGCCAGGCTCCCGCCATGGGCGGCGAGGAAGCCCTCCCGGTCGGCCTCGGCGAGCCAGTCGACCAGCCGGCCCATGCCATGGAAGAACGCCACCTCCGCCGCCGAGACCAGGGCGGTGACCAGCGACATCGCCACCAGCAGCCAGCCGACCGGGCGCGAATAGTGCAGGATGAAGGGCAGCAGCCCCCGGGGCGGCACCCGGTGCTCGCCCTCGGGATAGGGATCGACGAGCCGCTCGAAGACACGAAACATCCAGCCCCCGGTTCAGCAGGGCGACCGGTTCAGGCCGGCCGGGATCGGCCCGCTGGCGGGAAGCGGGCCCGGGAAAGATACGGCGTGGGACGCCGAGGCGGCGTCACCCCCCCTCGTAGGGGCGCGACCAGACCTTGGCCGGCTCGTGGCGATTGAGCACTTCCTCCACCTCGCGTCGGATCTCGTCGCCGATGATCACCTTGACTTCCCGACTCTCCTCGTCGAGGAACAGCGACTCCCGGGGAAAGCCGTCAGAGACGAGTTCGTTGAAGGCGTTGCGCGCCTTCAGGGTGTCGTCGTAGGACGCCGTGACGGTCTGGGTCATGACTCTCTCCTTGCGATGATGTGGCCCGCCCCGACAGGTTCGCCCGGCGGGCCCTGCCCTTCAGCATGGTCCGGGGCGGCCCCTCCGGCAATGCCGGCGTCTGGGCTCACCCCGTCTCATGCAGCTCCCAGGGATTGTCGGTCAGCGGCTCGCCGCCGGCCGGGGTCACCCGCACGGTGTCGCTCATGCCGACCCCGAAGCGCCCCGGCAGGCGCAGGCACAGGGGCAGGTGGAAGACCATGTCGGCCTCGAAGGCCCGGGTCTGCCCCCGGGCGATGAAGCCGGTCCCCTCCACCCAGCTCGGCGGAAACTGGGCCCCCACCGCATAGCCGAAGACCCCGGAGAAGAACACGCGATCGGCCAGGGGAGCCAGCGACGCCTCGCCGGCCCGAGCCGCCGCGTCGAAGCTGTTGCCCGGACGCATGGCCCGGCACAGGGCCTCGAAGATCTCCCGACAGGCGTCGCGCAGCGCCTGCATCTCGGCGCTGGCCCGGCCGGCCACGACGGTGTGCATCATCGGTGCGGTATAGCGCTGGTAGGCGGCGCCGAACTCCAGGAACACGGGCTCGTCGGCGCCGATGATCCGACGCTTGTGATTGACATGGATGGTGCCCGAGCGTGCCCCGGTGGTGACGATGGGCTGCAGGCTCATGAACTCGCTGCCCGCCGCCAGCATGGCCCGGGCGCCCTCCGCGGCCACCGCCTGGTCGCTCACGCCTGGGGCGATGACCTCCCGGGCGGCCCGGATGCCCAGCCCCGACAGGCGGGCGCTCTCGCGCAGGCACGCCAGCTCGAAGTCGCTCTTGACGATGCGCAGCCGGTCGAGCAAGGCCCCGCCGTCGACACGGAAGCGTTCGGCGCCGAGGCGCGCCTGCAGCGCCGACACCACCCCATGGCGCAGCCCGGCGCTCATGGCGTCGAGGCCGATGGCGCGAAAGGGGGTGAGCAGCTCGGCCAGCGGGTCGACGACCTCCTCGAGGCCCTCCCAGCGATAGCCGATCACCTCGTCCACCCGGGCGGTCACCACCGCCGGGCCCGTCTCGATGGACGGGACCTGGAGGACCAGCCGCTCGGCCGTCACCACCAGGCAGGCATGCACGGACACCTCGAAGGTGTGATAGCCGGTGAGGTAATGGAGATCGGCCGGGTCGGTGAGCAGCAGCGCCTCGAGCCCGACACCCGCCATGCGCTCGCGCAGGCGGCGGCAGCGGGCCTCGAGCTCGGCCTCGGGAAAGGGCTGTTCGTGGCCGGCCAGGGTGGCCGCCAGGGCCTGGCGATAGGCGTGATGATCCATGCGCGTTCTCCGTGCGGGATGCCCTCAGGCCAGTGTAGCCGGGCCTCGCCGTCCCCGGGCCGGCGGAAATAGGACTGTTACCCCGGGGCGGTGTTACGTAGAATCCTGCTTCGATATTCGTCGAACAGGACTCATCGCAATGGGCAGGGCCTTCCAGAACCGCAAGGAATCCATGGCCAAGACGGCCGCCGCCAAGACCAAGGTCTACAGCAAGTACGGCCGCGAGATCTATGTCTGTGCCAAGCAGGGCGGCGTCGACCCCAACGGCAACCTGGCGCTGCGCGGCCTGATCGAGCGTGCCAAGAAGGATCAGGTGCCGTCCCACGTGATCGAGAAGGCGCTGGACAAGGCCAGCGGCGTCGGCGGCGAGGACTACGAGCCGGCCCGCTACGAGGGCTTCGGCCCGGGCAATGTGATGGTCATCGTGGAGTGCCTGACCGACAACCCCAACCGCACCATCGGCGACGTCCGCGCCTGCTTCACCAAGACCAAGAGCAAGCTGGGCACCCCGGGCAGCGTCAGCCACATGTTCGATCACTGCGCCATCCTGTCGTTCGCCGGCGAGGACGAGGAAGGCACCCTCGAGGCCCTGATGGAGGCCGATGTCGACGTCACCGACATCGAGAACGAGGAGGGCCGGATCACCGTCTTCGCGCCGCATACCGAGTACGCCAAGGCCAAGCAGGCACTGATCGACGCCTTCGGCGAGCTGGACTTCGAGACCGACGAGATCCAGTTCCTGCCCCAGACCACCACGCCGGTGGAGGGCGACGACGTCGCCTCGTTCGAGAAGCTGCTCGACATGCTCAACGAGCTCGATGACGTCCAGAACGTCTATCACAGCGCCGAACTCGGCTGACCGACGCCGCCATCGCCGGCCACCCCGGCCTGGGCGGCAGGCCGCCCGCGTCCCGGGAAGGCCTCCTGCCGAGGCCCGTCCCGCCCCGCCAGTCTCGCCGACATGCCCCTGACCGCCACCTTCGACATTCCCGCCCCCACCCTGCGCCCGCACCGGGTCAAGGTCCGTCACTACCGCAAGTACATCCTGCTGCTGGTCGCCACGCCGCTCGGCGCCCTGCTGCATGCGAGCTTCGTCCCGGTGTTCTGGCTGATGGAACAGTCCTGGCTGGCCGCCTTCAACCTGGCGAGCGTATTCGTCTGGGGCGCGGCCTTCCTGGCCAATCGTTTCGGCCGCCATACCCTGTCGGTGTGCCTGGCCGCCCTGGAGGCGGCGACCCATGCCAGCCTGGTCAGCTGGTGGCTGGGGACGGGAGCCGGCTTCCACTACTACCTCTGGCCGGTCGGCTGCCTGGTCGTGCTGGCGCCCCGGATGCGCGCGCGCTTCTCGGCCCCGTTCGGCTTCGCCTTCCTGGGCCTGTTCACCCTGCTGGAGACCCTGGCCGGGACACCGACAGGACCGACCCTGTCGCCGACCTGGCTGACGGTGCTGCCGGCGGTGAACATCGCCCTCTCCGCCGTCTGCCTGATCGTCCTGGCGGTGATCGTCAGGGCCGTCAACGAGAACCAGGAGCGCCACCTCACGCGGCTGGCCACCCGGGACGCCCTGACCGGGCTCTACAACCGGCACTTCACGCTGGACTTCCTGCGCCAGCTCGCCGAGCGCAACCGCCGCAGCGGCGAGCGCTGCGCCCTGGTGCTGGCCGACGTGGATCACTTCAAGGCCATCAATGACCGGTACGGCCACGAGATCGGCGATACCTGCCTGATCCGGGTGGCCGACCAGCTGCGTGCCCAGTTCCGCGCCTCGGACTGCCTGTGCCGCTGGGGAGGCGAGGAGTTCCTGATCCTGCTGCCGGCGACCGGAGGCGAATACACGCAGGGAATCCTGGAGCGGTTCAGTCATGCCCTGCGGGCCTCGCCCCTGGAGACCCCCGAGGGCCTCGTCCGGCCCACCATGAGCTTCGGGGCCACCGAGATGCTCCCCGGCGAGTCCTTCGAGACCGCCATCGAGCGTGCCGACCGCCTGCTCTACCGGGCGAAGGCCGAGGGCCGGGATCGCATCGTCTCCGACACGCCCTGACGCCCGCGGTGGAAGGCCGCGGGCGGGCTCAGGTCAGGTGACGCACCTCGAAGCGGGCCAGCAGCTCACCCTCGGCCCCATAGAGCTCCAGTCGGTCGGCCAGCACCCGGAAGCCGACGACCCGCTCCAGCATCGCCAGGAAGCGCGACTCCACCTGCATGCCGTCCAGGCAGGCCATCCGCGTGCTGGCCAGCGGCCCCAGGGTCAGGTCCTGCCCCTCGCGCCGGTAGCGGCCGGTCAGGCGATTGCAGCCGGTGGCCCCGACGAGCCGCCCCTGCTCGGCCTGGAAGATCAGGTGAGGTTCACGGGCGACCGGCTCCACCGGCACGCCCCCCAGCTCGATCAGCTTCCAGTAGGTGTTCTCCAGGGTCTCGGTCACGAAGGCCTCGGTGCGTTGCAGCCGATAGTCGAGGGCGGAGACGATCGCCTGGCCCTCGAGGTCGAGCATCTCCAGGCTCGCGCTATCATGGATGCGCCACTGCCGCGGCCCCTGATCCCCGCCGGCCAGGGTCAGGGTACGGCCCGCACCGTCCACCGCCCACCGGCCCTGCTCGTGGAAGCGACGCCGCTCGCCCTCGCCCAGGTAGGTCGCCTTCAGGGTGTAGATGCCGTCCGGGAACAGCGAGAGGTGATAGCGGATCCCCGGGCAGTCGGCACAGGGCAGCTCCCCGCGGAAGCTGGCCGGCAGTTGGCCGAGGACGGCCCGGGGTTCGGGGGAGCGCTCCAGTGCAGCGCAGCCGGCCAACCAGAGCGCAATAAGTAGAAAGAAAGAAAGATCGAAGATCCGTTTCATGGTGATTCATCCTGGCGAGTGGGCAATATGCCATCGGTTGGACCACACACCGCGAGAAGGTTCGCTTCCGACGCGGTCATTCCCCCTGTCGCCGGGCCGGCGGCGCGCGCTCGACGTCTCGCTCCAGGTGGGACTCGAGGAGCTCGTGGATCTCCTCGGCCTCGAGGGTCTCGCGACGCTCCATGGCCTCGGCCAGGGCGTCCAGCGCCCCGCGATGACGCTCGAGCTGCTCGCGGCCCCGCGCCTCCACGTCGGTGAGCAGCCGGCGGATCTCCTCGTCCACCAGGCTGGCCGTCTCCTCGCTGTGCTCCCGCGGGTGGGCCATCTCCTTGCCCAGGAAGACGTGATCCTGGCTCTGGGAGAACACCACCGGCCCGACCCGATCGCTCATGCCCCAGCGCGCCACCATTCGGCGCGCGAGCTTGGTGGCCTGGTCGAGGTCGTCCTGGGCGCCGCTGCTGACCTCGCCGAAGACGATGGCCTCGGCCAGTCGGCCGCCGTACATCACGGTGAGCCGATCGCGCAGGTAGGCCTCGCCATAGGTGAAGCGGTCCTCGTCCGGCACCTGGGCGGTGACCCCCAGGGCCTGGCCCCGGGGCAGCACGGTCACCTTCTCCAGGGGGTCGGCCTGGGGCAGCAGGTAGGCGAGCAGGGCATGGCCGGACTCGTGATAGGCCACCCGATGGCGCTCGGACTCGGACAGGGCGACGTCCTTGGTCTCCCCCAGCAACACCAGATCACGGGCATTCGAGAAACAGGGCCAGTCGACGACCTGCTGGTCCCGGCGCCCCGCCAGCAGGGCCGCCTCGTTGGCGAGGTTGGCCAGGTCGGCCCCGGAGAAGCCGGTGGTCATGGCGGCCAGGCGGGCCAGGTCGACGTCATCGGCCAGCGGTATCTCCCGGGTGTGGACCTTGAGGATGGCCTCGCGGGCCTTGCGATGGGGCATCTCCAGGACGATCTTGCGATCGAAGCGGCCCGGGCGCAGCAGGGCCGGATCGAGCACGTCGGGCCGGTTGGTCGCGGACAGCACCACCACCGACTGGTGGGGCTCGAAGCCATCCATCTCGGAGAGGATCTGGTTCAGGGTCTGCTCGCGCTCGTCGTGCCCTCCGCCCATGCCCGTGCCCCGGGCCCGGCCGATGGAGTCCAGCTCGTCGATGAAGATCACCGACGGCGCCTGCTCCTTGGCCTTCTTGAAGAGATCGCGCACCCGGGCGGCCCCCACGCCCACGAACATCTCGATGAACTCCGAGCCGCTGATGCTGAAGAAGGGAACTCCGGCCTCGCCGGCCACGGCCTTGGCCATCAAGGTCTTGCCGGTGCCCGGCGGCCCCATCATCAGGATGCCATGGGGGACCTTGGCCCCCAGCGCCCGGTAGCGCCCCGGCTGCTTGAGGAAGTCGACCACCTCGAAGATGTCGCGCTTGGCGTTCTCCGAGCCCGCCACGTCCCCCATGCGCACCTCGCTTTCCTCGCCCTTGATCTGGCGCGCCTTCGACTGGCCGATGCCGAAGGGGCCGCCCCCCGACATCATGCGCTGTTGCATTCGGCTCCAGAACCAGAACAGGAAGGCGAGCAACAGGATCCAGGGGACCGCCAGCATCAGCATGCGTTGCCACCAAGGGAGATCCTCCGGGCGTGCCACGATCCTGACACCCTTGGCCTGGAGGCGATCCAGCAGCTGGCGCCCCTCCACCGTCGGCCGCGTGGTGCGGAAGCCCTCGCCCTGGTCGAGGTCCCGCAGGGTGCGAGCCTCCTCGGTGAAGGTGCCCTGCACGGACTGTCCGTGCAGGGTGACCTCCTCGACCTCGCCCTGCTCGACCGCATCGAGGAACTCGGAGTAGGTGAGCTCGACGCGGCCCGGCTGCCGGGACGCCTCCATGAAGTTCGCGACCACCAGGATGGCGATGGCCATCCACAGGAACATCAGCCACTGGGGCTGGGGGCGTCCCGGCGGTGGGGTCGGCCGGTTCTCCTGGGGGGGACCATCGTCGCGGTCGCCTGGGTTGCGATCCGGTTTCGCCATGCTGACCTCGCGGCTTCAGGGTCGCCTGGGCACGGGGCCGGGGCGGACGTCAGGTGCCCCCCGGGGCCCGGGCCCGCGGCGACGTTATCCTTCACCATAGCCCATGCCCCTTCCCGCCCCGCTCAGGCTCGGTGTCCGGAGTGCTGGCGGTCCTGCTCGAGGGCGGCCAGCAGGCGGTCGGCCGCCTGGGGACGTCCCAGCAGGAACCCCTGGAGCTCGTCGCAGCCGAGGCGCTCCAGGAAGGTGCGCTGTCGCTCGGTTTCCACCCCTTCCGCCACCACCCGGAAGCCCAGGCTGTGCGCCATGCTGATGATCGCCGTCAGCAGGATCTCGTCGTCGGGATCGCCGGGCACATCGACGATGAAGCTGCGATCGACCTTGAGCAGCTCGATGGGCAGGCGCTTGAGGTAGGTCAGCGACGAGTAGCCGGTGCCGAAGTCGTCGATGGCCAGGCCCACCCCCATGGCCCGGATCTGGTGCAGCACCGGCAGCAGCTGATCGATGCTGTCCATCAGGTGCGTCTCGGTGATCTCCAGCTCGAGCAGGCGGGTCGGCAGACCGGCCCGGCGAGTCGCCTCGTGAATGTCGCGGATAAGGTCGGGCTCATGCAGCTGGCGCGGCGAGAGGTTGACCGAGACCGGGATCTCCAACCCCGCCGCGGCCCAGGCGGCGGCCTGCCGACAGGCCGCCCCGAGGACGAAGCGGCCGAGCTCCACGATCAGCGATGAGTTCTCGGCGATGGGAATGAAGGTGCTCGGCGGCACCAGGCCGTGCGCCTCGCTCTGCCAGCGCAGCAGGGCCTCGGCCGCCAGGATGCGCTCGCCGGCGATGTCGTAGCGGGGCTGGTAGTGCACGAAGAGCTCGCCGTTGGTCAGGGCCTCGCGCAGGCCGGCCTCGTAGCGCAGGCGCAGCTGGTGACGCTCGTCGATGGCCGGGTCGAAGATCACCACCTGCTGTCGCCCCTGGGCCTTGGCCTCGTACATGGCCTGGTCGGCATTGCGCAGCAGCGACTCCGCGGAGCGGCCGTGACGGGCGGCCAGGGTGATCCCCAGGCTGGCGGTGGTGAAGCAGCAGGCCACCCCCAGGTCGTACGGCTCGGCCAGCGTCTTCAGGATGCGCCGGGCGATGGCCAACGCCTGGGCCTCGTCGGCGATGTCTCTCAGCAGGACGGTGAACTCGTCCCCGCCGAAACGCGCCACGGTGTCGCGACTCTGGACGCAGGTGCGCAGGCGATCCGCCACCTGGCGCAGCAGCTCGTCGCCCAGGGAGTGGCCGTAGGTATCGTTGATGTCCTTGAAGTGATCCAGATCGATGAAGATCACCGCGGTGCGTGCCGAGGCCTCGCCCTGCAGGGCCTCGTCCAGGCGCAGGTTGAACAGGCTCCGATTGGCCAGCCCGGTCAGGGCGTCGTACCAGGCGAGGCGCTCGAGGCGCTGCTCGGCGACCTTGAGGGAGGTGATGTCGCTGAACAGCAGCATGTGATGACGCCCGGATTCGTCCTCCGGCAAGGGGGTGGCGGACACCAGTACCGGCAGCCCGGCACCGTCGTGACGATGGAACTCGCATTGCCCCTGCCAGCGCTCGCCCCGCTCCACCTGGTAGGCCACCTCGGGATGACTCAGCAGGAAGTCGCGGACCACGGCGGTGGCCCGGGAGCGCCCTTGGCCGCTCATCTCCGCGAACGCCCGGTTGGCCAGCTGGACCCGGTGCTGATCATCCAGCACCACGATCGCCTCGCTGGTCTCGGCGAACACTCGGTGCGCCAACTGGAGCTGGTCCTGGATCACCCGCAGGTCGGTGATATCGGTCGCGATGCCACCGATCAGGTAGACCCGCCCCTCGTCGTCGAGGATCGGGAACTTGGTGACGAGGTAATGACGGCATCCCTCCGGGGTATGCAGGGTCGTGTGGTACTTGACCGGCGCCAGCGTCTCCACCATCCGCCGATCCGAGTCGAGCGCCTGGACGATCACCTCCTCGTCCAGGACATGATCCACCGGGGTGTTCACCATGGCCTCCGGGGTCGAGTGCAACGCCCAGGCATAGCGTTCGTTGACCAGCCGATAGCGCCCGTCGAGATCCTTCACGAAGACCAGGTCGGGCGAATGCTGGCTGATCCCATCCAGGTACTTGTCGCGTTCGCGGATGCGCCGGAGCATGGCCTCGAAGGCCTGGCCGACGCGATTGAACTCGATGAAGCCCCCGCCCGGGAAGCGGCGCGGCGTGCCGCTCTCCGGCACCGCCTCGGCATAGGCCACCAGCCTGTCGAGGGCGCGGGTGGTGAGCCGGCGCAGGACCAGCATCAGGACCATGCCCACCACCACCACCACCAGGGTGGCGTCGAGCAGGGTATCGGTATAGGTATCGCGCAGCGCCACGATGCTGTCGTCCGGCAACAGCAGCGACATGCGCAGGGCCGTGCCGTCACCGAGCGGCAGGCGGAGCTCCTGCAGGATGCCATCCGGGGTGGTGACGACGGGGCCCGTCTTCGCGTCCCATGCCCCCAGGACCCGAAGGCTGCCCGGCTCGCGCTCCAGGGCATCCAGCACGGCCCCGTCATGGCGCAGCATGACGGCCCGAGCCCCGAGCAGGCGCAGCATCTCGTTGGCGATCCAGAAACTGTCGTTGAGCACCACATAGGTGTGCAGTCGACCGACGACCCGGCCCAGCGTCTCCTCGACGATCGGCAGGGTCAGGCGCATCAGGGCCTGGGACTCGCCCTCCCCGGGGGCCGTCATCAGCCGCCAGTTCGCCAGCGGCCCCGGCTGGCGGCTCAAGGCCTCGAAGGGCAGCGTCCTGCCCAGCAGGCCAGCGCTCCGGGCGACATGCGCCTGACCGTCGCTCTCGACCACCAGGGCATCGATGTGGCGCGCCTGGGGGTCATCCAGCAGCCCCTCGACACGGGCCGCCACCGCCGCCGATCGCCCCTCGTGCAACGCCTGCTCGAGCCCGTCCCGATCGGACAGGCCCTCGCTGTAGCGGCGAATGCTGTCGAAGTGAGCCGAGATCACGTCGTCGAGGATGCGCTGGTGCTGGGCGTGCGCCTGCTCGGCGCCTTCCTGCAGCGCCTCCTGGGAGGCGAGATAGGCGGTGGACAGCAACAGGGTCGCGACGCCCGCCAGCAATACCAGCTCCAGCGCCAGCACCACCCGCGAGAAACGCCAGGCCCGCATCTCAGTCCTGCTCCGGCAGCCCGCTGAGGCGGAAGGCCCGCTCCTCGAGCCGCAGGATCTCGTCGCGAGAGGTATCCCGGGTGATCAGGGCGATCTCCCCCGCATAGAGATGCGGCACCCGGTCACCCTGGCTGACCAGGGCCATGCGCACCGCCTCGGCCATGGCCACGCCATTGTCGTCATTGATGCGCATGGCGGTGACGTCCAGGCCGCCATCGTTCAGGGCCTCGAGCTCGGCGGCACCACCGCCCCAGCCGTTGAGCAGCACGTCCAGGCGATCGGTCTCGCGCAGGGCCCGCAGGGCACCGAGCGCCACGTCGGTGGAGTTGGCGAAGATCATCTTCAGGTCGGGGTGCGCCTCCAGGGTGCGCAGGGTGGCCTCGTAGGCCTTGTCCGGATCGCCGTCGGTATAGTAGGCGGCCACCTGTTCCACGCCCGGGTGTTCGGCGGCCCGGGCCGCGAAGGTGCCGCCGCGCATGCGGCTGACGTAGCCGGGGGCGAAGTAGAGCATCAGGTACTTGCCCTGGTAGCCGGCGCGTTCGAGCATCCAGTCGGCGATCAGCCGGGTCCCCTGGGCATGATCGAAGCCGACATAGAGAAAGGGCGGGCTGCTCTCCCAGGCCGCCAGCGGCGTGGTGATGTTCTGCAGGATCAGCCGGGGGCTGCCCAAGGCCAGCACGCGCTCGATCATCCGCAGATGGGGCACGGCGTCCAGGGTGAACACCAGATAGTCCGGCCGCCACTGCAGGGCCGTGGTCAGCTGGCGGGCCTGCAGGTCGAGATCCACCGAGGGACGCGACAGGAAGGTCTTCAGCTCGTACGGCACCTGCAGGGCCTGGAGACGCGCCTCGAAGGACGCCAGGCTGCGCCGCCAATAGTCCGAGGCCTGGATGCCGGGGTAGATGACCGCGATGCGAACCGTGCGTCTCGGACTCGAGGCCAGCGGCATCGCCGGCCCCTCGACACGGGTGGCGAAATCCGCCATCAACGCCTGCTGCTCGGGGTGACGCTCCAGGTAGTCGTCGATCCGGATATACTCGCCCGAGGCCCTGGCCGCCAGCGCGACCAGGGTGAGCATGAACAGGGCGGCCGCCAGGCCGGCCCGCCGTGAACGCACTTGGCATCCCGCCATTCCATGGTGTCCTTGTGTCGTGTCGTGCCTTGCCTGCGCCGGCGATCACCCCGGCGCCCCGAGGCACACTGTACCCCAAAGCCGGGGCGGTACCGATGCACAGCAACGCGGGCGAGCGTTCCCGGGGCATGGGTAGCAGTTAAGTTAAGCCCGATGAGAAACGCAACGGAGTACCTCTTATGGATCTCGTACCCGGCGAGGGACGACACCTCTCACGGCCGGCCAACGCTCCGGGCTGTTAGGGTGAAGGCGAACCGAAGGAAGAGGCTCGCCCTTGAGATCCCACCGTCGTCCGTTCTTCGTCGCCCTGGGGGGCCTGGCCCTGGTCGCCATGCTCGCCTATCCCTTCCTCCAGGACCGGGGGCCCAGGCTCGCCCCACCGCAGGAGGGCGGCGTGCTCAAGGTGGCGACCCGCAACGCCGCGACCACCTATTACCTGGACCGGCACCGCCGGGCCGCCGGGCCGGAACACGACCTGGTAAGCCGCTTCGCCGAGAGCCACGACTGGCGAGTGGAGTGGCAACTGGTCGACACCACCGCGGAGGTGCTCGAGGCCCTGGAGGCCGGCGAGGTCCACCTGGCCGCCGCCGGGTTGACCCACCTGCCGGCACGGGACGAACGCTTCGCCCGGGGCCCCGCCCATACCGGGATCGTCGAACAGCTGGTCTGTCACCGGGAGGATCGCCCCCTGCCTCGCCGGCTCGACGAGCTCGCCGAGTGGGAGATCCGCGTCACCGCCCGATCCAGCTACGCCGAGCGCCTGAAGAGCCTGGTCAACCACCAGACGGGCCTGCGCTTCCAGGAGGACCCGCGCAGCACCGAGAGCCTGCTGGCGGCGGTGGCGAACCGGGAATTCGACTGCGCCGTGGCCGACTCCAATATCGTGCGCATGACCCGACGGCACTTCCCGCATCTGGAGGTGGCGCTGAACCTGACCGCCGAGGAGAACCTGGGCTGGTACCTGGCCCGCGACCAGGAGGCACTGGCCGGGCGAGCCCTGGCCTGGATGCAGGGCGAGACCGGCCGGACAGCCCGGGAGGCCATGCACCAGCGCTACTACGGCTACCTGGGGGAGTTCGATTTCGTCGACCTGCGTGCCCTCAACGAGCGTATCGAGGAGCGCCTGCCCCGCTTCCTGGAACACTTCCTGGCGGCCGAGACCGAGACCGGCCTCCCGGCGGACCTGCTCGCCGCCCTGGCCTACCAGGAATCCCACTGGGACCCGGCGGCCGTGTCACCCACCGGGGTGCGGGGCATCATGATGCTGACCCGCCGCACCGCCGCCTCCCTGGGGGTGGATGACCGCCTGGATCCGGCGGCCGCCATCGACGGCGGCGCCCGCTACCTGGCCGACCGCCACCGGCGGCTCCCGGACGACATCCCCGAACCCGACCGCACCTACCTGGCACTGGCCAGCTACAACATCGGCCGAGGCCATGTGCTGGATGCCCAGGCGCTGGCCCGGGAGCTCGGCCGGAATCCCCACTCCTGGGCCGACATGAAGGAGGTGCTGCCGCTCAAGGCCGACCGACGCTACTACCCCCGGACCCGCTATGGCTATGCTAGGGGCTACGAGCCGGTGCACTACGTGGAGCGCATTCGCAACTATCGGGACGTGATCCGCCGCGCCCTCGAGAGCAGGGCGCCGCCTGGTGAAGGCGCGCGTTCGGCCCGCGCCGACCGGGTCGACGACTCGGCGACGGGCTAGGACCATTTCGTTAAATAGCCCGCTATTCGCCTCGATAGATCGATGAATTTGACTCGAAATCCGTGATTCTCGTGACGATCGGTCAACCCCGACAGGCACCTAGAAGGTCGCCATCTGCTTGGCATCCAGCCAGCCCACTTCCTGCAGGACCCCGGCCCGCATCACTCGGGTGATGGAGCGATAGGCGGCGGTGGAGGTGCCCGGGTCCTCCTCGAGCACCACCAGGTCCGCCAGCTTGCCGGCCTCCAAGGTCCCGAAATCCTCCAGGCGTCCCATGGCCGCCGCCCCGTTGCGCGTCGACATCACCAGTACCTCGTCGGCCGGAATCCCGGCCCGCTCCATGGCTTCCATCTCCTGGTAGATCGCCGGCCCATGGAAGGTCAGCGGATTGCCTGCATCGGTGCCGGTGGCGATGGGGATCCCGGCCGCGTGAACCCGGCGCAGGTTGGCGTCCATGACGGCACGCCGCTCGGCAGCCCGGGCGAGGTGGCCCAGCACCCGGTCCAGAGTGCGTTCGTTCTCGGGCAGGCTGGCCTGGAGACGGTCGACGTCCCGGATCACCCGACGGGTCCGCGGACCGATGCAGCCGTTGGGGTCATCGATCTCGGGAGGCGTGCCCAGGGCCACGCTGGCCCTGGCCCGCGCCCAGTTCTGGGCCACCCGCAGGGTGGGCACATAGTAGGCGCCGCTGTCACGGGTCAGGGCCAGGAAGGCCTCGTCGAGCGCCTGGTCGCCGACGCTGTGCACCAGCATCCGGGCTCCCGCCTCCAGGGCGACCCGCGCCTCCCGCCGCTCGGTGGCATGCACCACAAGCGGCAGGCCCAGGGCTCGAGCCTCGCGGCCGATCAGCCGCAACCGGGCATCCATCTCCTCCCGGATCTCGGGCGCCGGCGCCAGGTACCAGACCTTGACGGCACCGGCGCCCATCTCGGCCAGCGCCCGGACGCTGGCGACGGCCTCGGCGTCGCTGCCCATCGGCAGGAACGCCCCCGACTCCAGGGCCTGGAACAGGGGCATGATCGAGTCCGCATGGGTGATCAGGGGACCGGCGGCCCGCACATGGACCCGTGCCGGGTGATCCTCGGCCAAGGCAGCGAGATCCAGGGTCCAGGGCAGGCCGCCCATGTCGTAGACGGCGGTGACGCCCGCACACAGGAAGGTACGATGCCAGCGCCCGGCGCGGGCGCGCAGGGAGCGCTGGAGTTCCTCGAAGTCGTAGAAGGCCCGTCCGATGCGGCTGTCCGGCCGGCCATCGAACCAGCCGGTCTGGGCGAAGTGCACGTGGGCATCGACCAGGCCGGGGGTGATGAACTGCCCCTGGAGATCGAGCCGCCGGGCCTCCTCGGGAACGGGGCAGTCGTCGATGCCGCCGATGCAGGCGATCCGGTCGTCCTTGACCCGGATCACCGCCTCCGCCAGGGGCGGTCCGCCGGTGCCATCGTAGACCGTGGCACCGACCAGCCACAGCGACTCCCCTCCCGGCATGGGGGCCGCGGAGAGCACCCCCAGCAACACCACGACGGATGCGATCTTCATGGCCACCTCGCCCGGGTCCACCCCTTGTCCTGGACCGCGGCGCGCCTCGCTGTCCCGTCTCACCGCGGCCTCGTCGAGACCTCCCTCCCTGGCGGCGTTTACATACCGTAACAATAGGTCACCGTGACGGCGCCCGCCCTCGCCGAGGCCCGTGACGGAGCATGAATTTGCTCATCCTCCGTTACATGAATTTACATCCTGTCCAGGTTCGGCGCGCGTGTCAGACCGGCTCGCCGAGGCCGCCACCGGCCAGCTGGAGGGCGATGCCGGCCATCATCACGCCGATGCCGCCGTCGATCAGCCGCCAGGCGGTCGGCCTGGCCAGCCAGGGCGAGAGCAGGGCTCCGCCCCCTGCCAGCAGGCTGAACCACAGGATGGAGGCGGTCCCCGCCCCGGCGACGAAGGCGGCCGCACTGTCCTGCTGGGCGCCCACGGCGGGAACCAGCACCAGGGTATCCAGGTAGACCTGGGGATTGAGCACCGTCACCGCCAGCGTGGCCAGCAAGACACGAGTCAGGCTGCGTCCCTCCGCCTCGGCCGTGTCGAGGCCCCGGCGACCGGTGGCGGCGCGATGCAGCGCCTGGGCGGCCAGCCAGCCGAGGAAGGCCACTCCCAGCCAGCGCAGGACCTCCAGGGCGCCGGGCATGGCCAGCAGCATGGCGCTCATGCCGAACATCCCGGCGGACAGCAGCAGCAGGTCGGTGCTCATGCACAGTCCCGCGGACCACCAGTGGTGCTCGCGCCTCACGGCGAGCCCCAGTACGTAGGCATTCTGTGCCCCGATGGCGACGATGATGCCGCCGCAGACCACCAGGCCGGTCAGATAACTCTCGAGCATCGCGGATCCTCCCTGAAGATGAGACGCCAGCCTAGCGAGACGGCGGTATACTCAAAAATCATCTTCCTTATGCTTCATCAGTTTTTCTTATGCTGGACTACAAGCTCCTCGAGGCCCTGGCCATGGTGATCGAATGCGACGGCTTCGAACGCGCCGGGGGTGAGCTCGGGCTCTCCCAGTCGGCCGTCTCTCAGCGCATCAGGGCGCTGGAGATCCGGCTCGGCCAGCCGGTGCTGATCCGCCACCCTCACCTGGCGCCCACGCCGGCGGGACGACGCCTGCTCAACCACTACCAGCAGGTCCGGCTGCTGGAGCGCGACCTGCGCACCGCCCTGCCCACCCTGGAGACCGCCTCGCCGCGGCTGCGCGTCGCCATCAATGCCGACAGCCTGGCGACCTGGTGGGCCGATGCCGTGGGCGGGCCCTGCCAGGAGGAAGGCCTGCTGCTCGACCTGGTGATCGAGGATCAGGACGTGGGGCTCAGGCGGCTCAGGGACGGCGACGTGGCGGCCTGCCTGTGCGCCAGCGACCAGCCCATCGCCGGGGCCCGCTGCGTGCCGCTCGGCACCATGGTCTACCATCCCTATGCCACGCCGGCCTACATTGCCCGCCATTTCCCCGATGGCCCCACCCATGACGCCTTCCGCCGGGCCCCGGCCATCGTCTACGGCCCCCATGACCAGCTGCAGCACCGCTTCCTGGCCGAGTGCGGCTATCACGGCCCCTTCCCCTACCACCTCTGCCCCTCGTCGGAAGGGTTCGTGCGACTGGCCGCCGCCGGCATGGGCTACGGCATGATGCCGCGCCTGCAGGTGGCCGACCTGGTGGCCAAGGGGCGGCTCGAGAGCCTGGCCCCGGATCGGCGCCTGGAGGTCCCGCTCTACTGGCACTTCTGGCGCCACAGCGGCGAGCTGCTCGAACGCCTGACGAGCGTCCTGCGGCGGGTAGTACTAACCTGAACGGGACGCGCCGGCACGAAGGTGGCAAGTTACCGGCACATCGGTATGATATTCGGGTCATTTCGACAACGAACGGAGACAGCACCACGACCGATCATTCATTCCAAGCCGATAGGAGGTTCGCATGAAGGTCTACAAGCCCGAGTGGCGATGCACCCTGAGCGTGAACGAAGGCGCGGAAGCAGCAGCCAGCTGGAAGGAACGCATGGCCTGGCGCATGCGGGAGCTGGCCGACCGACTGGACGGCAGTGGAAGAACGATCAAGATCGACTACCGGGTCACGCCGGAAGTCAGCCGCGAGGAAGTGGACGACTGCCTGGGCAAGGGGTTCGCGGTGAGTCAGCGCCTGCTCACCGAACTGGCCCAGCACGCCGCCTGCGAGGACGTGATGCGCGACGCCAAGGCGGAACTCTTCGAGGAAGAGGAGGCGGAACAGAAGCATTGAGGGCGAGCATGACCCGAGAGCCCCCACCCCGCACCCCACGCGCCCGACGGCCGTGGGGTGGTTCGTATCCGGCCCTCACCCCGGGACCGGCGGCGTGGACTCGCCGCCGCTCGCCCCATCCAGCACGACCCGATCACGCCCGGCATCCTTGCCGCGATAGAGGGCCCCGTCGGCCCGGGCGATCAGCTCCTCGGCCGACTCCCCGGGCCGCCACCCGGCCACGCCCAGGGTGCAGGTCAGGGGCACCACCCCGCCGCCCCGCAGGGTCAGGGGGCGGGAGACGAGTTCTTCTCGGATCCGCTCGGCGATTTCCCTCGCCTGGCTCGCGTCGCGCTCCCGCAGCAGGATCACGAATTCCTCGCCGCCATAGCGGCACACCGGGTCGATGTCGCGGATCACCGTCTCGGTGGCCCGGACCAGGTGCTGCAGGGCCCGGTCGCCCTCGGCATGTCCCCAGCCGTCGTTGAAGCGCTTGAAGTTGTCGAGATCGAGCATGATCAACGACAGGGGAGCCCCGCTCCCCTCGGCCTGGATGACCGCCGCCGGCAGGGCCTCGTCGAGGTAGCGACGGTTATACACCCCGGTGAGCCCATCGAGATAGCTCATGTCGTGCAGCTTCGCCTGCTCGGCGAGCAGTACCTGCCGCTCGTACTGCAGCTGGCCGATGCGGTCCGCCAGGGCCAGCGACAGCAGGACCGACTCCGCCGCCGAGCCCAGTTGGAAGCCGTGATGGCTCCAGAAGCCATGAGGCAACAGCCCGTAGGTCACCAGCAGCAGCGTCGAAGAGCCGGCGACCAGCGCCGACCAGGCCAGCAGCAGCCAGCGTGCCGAACGCACCCCCCGCCCCAGGGCGCGCCCCGCCGAGAGCAGGAAGAGGCCCAACACCAGCAACCCCTGGACCGAGAAGTAGACCACGGTGGCATGGCCCGGCTGCTCCCAGGCGAGGACCACGCCGAGCGCCGCCACGGGCCACAGCATCAGCATGGCGCGATCCACGCGGGGATCCTCGTCCTGCAGCCACAGGAAACGGCGGCAGAACTGCAGGCCGCAGACGGAGATCCAGGACAGCGACGTCAGCATCATGGCCTCGTTGACGGCCGGGTCGAGGCCGGGGAAGACACGGTAGAGCAGACCGTTCTGACAGAGGAAGTAGGCCGCGGAGCCGAGCAGGAAGCCGACGTACCACAGGTAGCTGCTGTCACGCAGGCCGAACAGCAGCACGCCGTTGTACAGCGCCAGGCCGACCACCAGCCCGAAGTAGAGCCCCTGGCCGAGCATCAGGTCGCGCCAGGCCCGGTGCAGCTCGCCCGTCTCCAGCAGGCGCAGGTCGAAACGCAGCGCCTGGGCGCTGTCCAGGCGCAGCAGGTAGTCGCCCGGCGTGGCGACGGGAAACACCGGCCGCGACACGGGAATGCCGCCGGAAAGCGAGTTCGGCGCCGCGGCGTCCACTTCGACCCAGGCCGCTCCGCCCCCGCCACGCCGATAGAGCCGCGTACCCTTGAGCAAGGGGTTGCTCAGGTAGAGCCAGGCCGGCCCCTCCCGGGGCGGCAGGGAGAGCCGGAGCCACACGGGGTGAGGCGACAGCCCCAGGCTGACGCGGCGGGGGTCGGCCAGCCGCCGGTCCGGCGCCGGACTGGCCGACATGGGCGGCGCCTCGCCGGCATGGGTCAGAAGGGTCAGACCCTGCGGCGCATCCGGCTCGGCGGCATGGAGCGTCGCCACCAGGCAGCAGGCTAGCCAAGCGCCCAGCCCCCAGGCCCACAGGCGTCGCGTTCCCCTCGGCTGCCACCCCTTGCGCATCCCGGTCTCCCCGCTGGCCCCAGGAGAAGTGTAGTGCCTCCCGGGCTCCGGTCGGACGCCGACCAGGCGGTTGCGCGAAACGGCACACCCGCCGCCAGCCGAGCGCGCCCGGGTGAGCGCTTACCGACCCGGAGCCTCGCCGCCCGGCGGGCATGTCGTCACGAGACCTCGATGCCCCCCGTCCCGGGAATCACTACCTCGAGCCGGCTGAGCCGCTGACGCACCGTCAGCCGGGCCGGTGCCTGGATCAGCCCCGCCTCCCGCAGGTAGCCCCCAGGGCCGCCGCCGCCGCGCCGGTGGCCGGGTCCTCCACCCCCCCCCATCGGGAAGGGGTTCCGGGCAGGGAAGACCGTCGGCGACTCGCGCCAGACCAGCTGCAGGGTGGTGAGCCCTCGCTCGTGCATCAGCGCCTCGAGTGTCGCGAAATCGTAGTCCAGCCGGTCGAGCCGGGCCTTGTCGCCGACCGCCAGCACCAGATGCCAGGCCCCGGCATAGGCCAGGGCCGGGAAGCGAGACGACAGGCCTTGTCCGGCCACGGCGGCGCTCAGAGTCCGTCGGCCTCGTAGAGGGGGCGGAGATCGCTCCGCCAGCGCCCCCGGAAGCGCGCCCGCCAATGCTCGGCGGGGCTTCGTCCCAGTTCGACCAGCGCCTGGAGCGGACGCAGGTAGTGGCGTTCGTCCCGCCCCTGGGCATCCAGCCGATGGCGTCGCCGCAGGCCCGCCTCGGCCAGCGCCAGGGCGCGCTCCAGGGCCTCCCGGAACGAGTCGGCCGCGTAGAGGCCCGCCACCGGAATGTGCTCGCCGTCCGCGAGGCCGTAGCGGGGCAGCTCGTGGCGCAGCTGGTTGAGCCGCGCGACGTCGCAGTCCGCCACCAGCGACAGGGCGCCCTCCAGCGCCTGACGATCGTAGAGCAGTCCGGTCCAGAAGGCGGCCAGCGCCAGGCTGTGCTCGAGGCCCAGGGCATCGTTGCCCCGCAGTTCCAGGTGATCCTTGAGGCGCACGTCGTGCATCAGGGTGTTGAGGTGCGCCTTCCAGTCCTCGAGGCTCGGGCGCTCGCCGGGCAGCTCCGGCAGGGCTCCGCGCATCAGGTCCCGGAAACGGCGCCCGGCGAGGTCGACGTGGGCGCCGTGACGCGCCACCGAGTACATCGGGACGTCCAGGGCGCGCTCCACGTAGCTGGCGAAGGCGAGGTCCGGCGACAGCGCCAGGGGCAGGAGGCCGCAACGCGCCGAGTCGGTGTGCAGCCAGACGTAGTTCCGGTAGGAGGTCAGGCCGCTGTCGCGCCCCTCGACGAAGGGCGAGTTGGCCAGGGCCACCATCACCAGGGGCTGCAGCGCCATGGCCACCCGGAACTTGGCCCGCATGTCGGCTTCGCTACAGAAATCGAGATTCAGCTGGAAGGCGCAGGTCCGGGTCATCATGTCCTTGCCGTGTACCCCGACCCGGGGCATGTAGCCCCGCATGATCCGGTAGCGGCTCTTGGGCACCCAGTCCATCTCCCGGCGGGTCCACTCCGGGGCGAACCCCAGGGCCAGGGTGCCCAGCCCCAGCGCCCGGGCGACCTCGGACAGCTCGCGACGGTGGGTCGCGAGCTCCGCGTGCACGCCGTGCAGGTCCTCCCAGGGCGTCCCGGAGAGTTCCAGTTGTCCTGCCGGTTCCAGGGTGATGCCGGCTCCGCCGCGGGTCAGGCCGATCAGCTGGCCGCCCTCGAGCGTGGGCCGCCAACCAAACGCCTGGAAGGCCTCCAGCACGGCCCGAATGCCCGCCGACCCTTCATACGGGAGTGACCGACGATCCTCCCGGGTAAAAAGGAAGGTCTCATGCTCGACGCCGATCCGGCACCGATCCATGGCCGTGCAGTTAGCGGCCAGGTCGTCGACCAGCTGCCGAGCCTCGGTGATCTCCGCCATGGTGACGCTTGCCTCCTCGGCCCTCAGTTAAGCCGGCCCGGCACCACGACGCAACGGCGCCCGCCGGCAACCGGTGGGCGCCGCTGGCATGGCACCGGGACGCGACCTCCTCGAGACACCCCCTATTCCATGGTCTCCTGTGCCGGACGCGCACCGACCGGCACCATCAGGTGCTGGTAGTCGGTCCCTTCCCACATCACATAGGGCCCGCCGTTGTCCGGGTCGGAGGGAAAGGCCTCGAGTATCGCCGGCGGGGCGATGATCATCAGGTGGGGCCCCTCCACGACCCACTGGTTGTCGGCGGTGGGTTCCATGGCATAGGGGTCGAGATTGCTGGCCCCCTCGTCCCCCTGCAGCATGTAGGCGATCCCCAGGCTGTCGGCGGTGAAGGGTTCCTCGTTCTGCCAGGCCTTGGCCCACGCCATCCAGGTCGCGTCCAGGCACATCGGCGCGGTGCCGGCCAGGTTCGGCGGCGAGGGCAGGCAGGTATAGCCATTGCTGCCTTCCTGCAGGACATTGCCCTCCCAGTCGACGACGGTGGCCCCCGCCACCATGCCCGGCCAGGTGGCACTCAGGGCATCTTCCAGCATGTCCGCCTCGGACTCGCCTTCGGCGACCGCCGGGCCCGCCAGCCCCATCACCAGGCCTGCCGCGACCAATCCGATGGCACCCCGCCAGGGAATGCGTGTGATCATCGTTCCGTCCTCCCCTCCCGAGGGCCGGCCGCGACCGATTCCTTCGCTGCGTTGACCTCACCTGTCGCCGGTCCAGTGAATACCAATCCTCTTCCCGCAGCGATCCGACCGCTGCCTTCTCATTCAAGCCGACCGGGGGACATTGCACCAGTCGAGGCGGACGCCACCGCCCGGCAGGGACTATACTCAGCAAGCCCCCACCAGACGCCACCACAACGGTCGAGGTGCCAGCGCCAGCACGCCGCTCGATTCCTGCCGGCCTCCTCCTGCGCGCCCGCTCCCCCCCCCCCGATGACCTGGCCATGGCGGGTGACAGGCTTGTGTCTTCAGTCGACAGCACCGGCCGGGCCGACGGGCGCCTCGCCATTCGCCAGCACCGCCAGCCGAGCCGGCGCCCTAGGGTGGAGGGTCGTCATGGATATCTCGAGAGTTTCCGCCTTGTGCCGGCTCGCTCCGGCCTCGGCGATCGCGCTGGCCCTGGGAGGCGTCGCCCTGCCAACGGCCGCCCAGGAGGTCTTGTGGGGAGAGGCGGTGGCCGTGGGCAACGGCCAGGCCCGGGTGGCGATCACGGAAGCGGCACCGGGCGTGCCCGCCTCGGTGGCCGTGGTGATGACCGCCGATGCCCTGGAGGGGCTTCCCGGCGAGGAACTCGGCCAGGAGGGCCGGGAATACGTGCTGCCCATGCCCGCGGACGGCACGCACACGGGCTACGACCATGTGGGGCTGAACTGGCATCCCATCGGCCATATCCCCGACGGGATCTACACGGTCGCTCACTTCGACGTGCACTTCTATCTCATCGACGAGACCGAGCGCCAGGCCATCAGCTTCCTGGGTCCCGACCGGGAACAACGGCTCGCCCCGCCGGATCCCGCCCTGGTGCCAGAGGGCTACGTGATCCCGCCCGACACGGCCGTCGAGCGCATGGGCCTCCACGGCCTCGACCCGGAAAGCCACGAATTCCAGGGTCAGCCGTTCACCCGGACCTTCCTGTATGGCTACGAGTCCGGCCGGCTGATCTTCCTGGAGCCGATGATCACCCTGGACTACCTGCAGACCCGGCAGGACCTCACCCTGCCGGTGAAGACGCCGGCCGCCTACGGCAGCCCCGGCTACTTCCCGAGCAGCTACCGCGTGGGGTTCGAGCCGGAGGCCGGGGAATACTGGATCGAACTGCGCGATCTGCGGCCCTTCGAGGGGGCCGCGCCGAGGCCCCTCCAGGGCGCGACCTGAGCCGGCCCGGAGCCCGGGCAGCCCGAACGTGCCGCCCGGGCCCCGGCGCCTCGTCCTAGTCGTAGAGCGCGGCGTAGGGGCGCCGAATGGCCTCGCGCACCTCGCCCAGCGAGAAGACGCGCGCGAACTCGCCGAAGGGCTGGCCCTCGAACCACAGCCGCACCACGGGCAGCGAGAAGACCCGCTGCTGGGCGCACAGCGAGGCCGCGGCGTCCTGGCAGTCGGCGTAGAAGGCCTTCAGGCGGGGAAACTCCTCGGCGAGCATCGCCGAGAGCCGAGGCTTGACGGCCTGGCAGACGCCGCAGTGGCGGCCGCCGAACATCACCAGTACCGCCGGATGCTCGGCCAGGGCGGCGTCCAGGTCGGCTTGATGGATCAGGGGCGGCATGGGGACTCCTCCTCGGGGGATCGCCTCGACGGGGCGCGGCACGCTCGTCGCCCACGTGACAGTCTGCCCCATCCCGCCGACAATGCCATCCTGCGTGTCTCCAGCACAGGATCCCGTCGCCATGCCGCTCGCCGTCAGCCTGATCGCCCCCTCCTCCTTCACCGCCCCCGAGGCCGTGGCCGCCGGCATCCGCGGCCTGGAAGCCCTGGGCGTCGAGGTCCGCGGTGAGGCGCCGCTGCAGGCGCCGGAGCGGTATCTCGCCGCGAGCCGCGAGCACCGCCTGGCGCAGTTGCACGCCGCCTATGACGACCCCGAGACCCAGGCGGTCTGGGCGGTGCGCGGCGGCTACGGGGCCGCCCAACTGGTGGACGGCATCGACTGGCACCGCCTGGCGCGCCGCCCCAAGCCGCTGATCGGCTATTCCGACGTGACCGTGCTGCTCGACCAGTGCCACCGCCATGGCCTGCCGGCCCTGCACGGCCCGGTGGCCAAGGCCGCCGGCGGCCTGCTCGAGGACTCCGACGCCGAGCGCGCGATCATCCGCCGCCAGTTCGAGGAGACCCTGGCGCTGATCCAGGGTCCGGCACCGCTCGACTACCCGCTCACCGCCCAAGGCGACGCCCCGGCCAGGCTCGAAGGCCCGGTGGTGGGCGGCAACCTGACGACCCTGGCGAGCCTGGTCGGCACGCCGACGGCCTTCACCGCCCCCAAGGGCGCCCTGGTGATCCTCGAGGACGTGGGCGAGCCCTACTACCGCCTGGAACGCGCCCTCTGGCAGCTGGTGCACGGCGGCGCCCTGACCGACGCCGCCGCCGTCTGCCTGGGCACCTTCGAGGGCTGCACGCCCTACGGCGAGACGCCGCTGGAGGCGATCGTCGCCGAGACCCTGGCGCCGCTCGGCCTGCCGCTGTTCGCCGGCCTGCCCGTTGGTCACGGCCTGCACAACCGGCCCTGGCGCTACGGCGCCACCGGGCGCCTCGAGGGCGGGCGGCTCTTCATCGAAGGGTGAACGGGCGCTTCCCCACGAAGGCGCGATACTGCTCAGGCCACACTCATCGGGTAGGTGAACAGCGCCAGGTGGGCGAGGTTCAGCCCCCAGTGCACCAGCACCGCCCACACCAGCCGGCCGGTCCACAGGTAGACCAGGCCATACAACAGCCCCGCGCCGGCCGCGATCAACACGAAGGCCGCGCCGCCGGCGAGGTGGGCGAGGCCGAAGAGCGCGGCGGCCAGCGCCAGCCCCGCCGGCCAGCCGAGCCTGCCGGTGAGCCAGCGCTGGACCATGCCGCGGAACAGCAGCTCCTCCGCCAGGCAAGTATTGAGCAGGTTGGCCACGGCGAAGACGGCGAACCACGCCGTCGGCCCCGGGCGCCAGTCCAGCAGCCCCAGGCCCACCGCCAGGCCCATCAGGGCCAGCCCCCCACTCCCCACGAGCCCCGGCATGGCCCAGGCCGGCGGCCGGGCCCGGGGGACGTCGCTGCGGCCGAACAGCGGCCGCCAGCCGAGCAGCGACCAGGCCACCAGCCCCTTGTCGTGGTGGAAGACGAGATCGAAGGCCACGCTGCCGGGCTTGAGCACCGCCTCCTCGGCCAACGCCAGCCCCTGGTAGCCGGGCCAGAGGTGGGCCATCAGCCCGAGACTGGCGACCGCCCAGACCACCCCGCGGTGCCACCCTAGCCCGGACGCCACGGGCCTCGCCTGCATCCAGGCGGTCAGCGCCACATAGCCCAGCGCCATGACCACGAAGACCCAGCCGGCATGGCCCACCGCGGCGGCGGCCAGCAACACGACCACCGCCCCGCCGTGGCGCAGGCGCGGATCGGCACACAGGCCGCAGAGGATCAGGGCGAGGGAGTAGGCGATCGCGAAGGGCAGCATGGGGCATCCTGACCGGCCGAGGTGCGGGGCAGTTCATCATACCCGGGGGCCCCTTCGCACGCGTCAGGGCGTCTACACTGCCCTCAGCGAGTCTTCCCGGAGGGCCTCATGGCCTCTGAACCCCATGCCCTGACGCGCCGCCAGCTGCTCGGCGGCCTGCTGGCCCTGGCCGCCGGCGCGGCCCTGCCGCCCTGCTCCGCCGTCGCCGAACCCGGCGACATCCTGACCCGCAGGGTGCCCGCCACCGGCGAGGCCCTGCCGCTGGTGGGACTCGGCAGCTGGATCACCTTCAACGTCGGCGACGACCCGCTGCTGCTCGCGTCGTGCACGGCGGTGATGGCGGCCTTCTTCGCCGGCGGCGGGCGGATGATCGATTCCTCGCCGATGTACGGCAGCTCCCAGGCGACCATCGGCCACGGCCTCGCCGAACTCGATGCCGCCGAGCGGGTCTACGCGGCCGACAAGGTCTGGACCTCGCGTCCGGCGGAGGGACCGGCGCAGATCGAGGCGTCGCGGCGCGACTGGGGCCTGCCGCGCTTCGACCTGCTGCAGGTGCACAACCTGCTCGCCTGGGAAGAGAACCTGGCGACGCTGCAGGCCATGAGGGCCGCCGGGGAGGTGCGCCACGTCGGCATCACCACCTCCCACGGCCGGCGACACGCGGCGCTCGAGCGCATCCTGCGGGAGGCCGACCTCGACTTCGTTCAGCTCACCTACAACATCGTCGACCGCGAGGCCGAACGCCGCCTGCTGCCGCTGGCCCGGGAACGCGGCATCGGGGTGATCGCCAACCGCCCCTTCCAGCAGAAGCGCCTGATCCGCCGCCTGGAAGGCAAGCCCCTGCCCGACTGGGCGGCCGAGCTCGGCGCGGCCACCTGGGCGCAGTTCATCCTCAAGTTCATCGTCTCCCACCCGGCGGTGAGCTGTGCCATCCCCGCCACCACCCGGGTCGATCACGTGCGCGAGAACCTGGCCGCCGCCCGGGAGCCGCTGCCCGACGCCGCCCTGCGCCGGCGCATGGCCGACTACGTCCACCGGCTGTGACGAGCGCCCCGATGAGCGCCTGGTGGAGCTACCGTCCGGAGGACCTGCTGATGTTCTCGTCGCGGGTCTACGAGCGGCTCTTCGTGCTGCACAACCAGGCGCTCTGGCCGGCGCAACCGCTCGCCCTGGCGCTGGGCGCCGGGCTCTGCCTCGTGCTCCTTCGCCCGACCGCGGGGCGTCTGCGCCTGGTGGCCCTGCTGCTGGCGGCCGCCTGGGGCTTCGTCGCCTGGGCCTTCCTGTGGCAGCGCTACGCCCCCATCAACTGGGGCATCCGCTACGTGGTGCCGCTCTTCGCGCTCCAGGCCGGGCTGCTGCTCGTGCTGGGCGGCCGGCGAGGCGGGCTTGCCCTGCCGTCCGGCTCGGGGGCATCGAGGGGGCTGGGCCTGGGGCTCGCCGGCTATGCGGTCTTCCTGCATCCGCTCACCGCCGTGGCCCTCGGCCGCGGCCTGGCCGGTGCCGAGGTGTTCGCCCTCGCCCCCGACCCGCTGGCCATCGCCACCCTGGGCCTGGCGGCGATGGTCCGGCCGGCGCGCCACGGCTGGGCGCTGCTGGTCGTCCCCGCCCTGTGGTGCCTGTTCAGCGCCGCCACCCTCTCCCTGCTCGACGGCCCGGCCGCCTGGCCGCCGCTGCTCGCGGTGGCCATCGCCGTGGCGGCCCGCCTGATGGCGCCCGGCTGAGGGCCGAGGCGACGGCCGCCAAGGCTAGAGGACCCCGCGTCGCAGCCACCCATAGGTCCCCCCGATCACCCAGCCGAAGATGACGTGCGCGAGCAGGGCGGAGATGGGCGCGATCAGCCCGAAGCCCAGCCCGAACAGGCCGGACCCCGCCAGGGGAAAGACCGTGACCATCACCACCAGCCAGCTGGCCACGCCGAACTCCAGGCCCCGCCGCGTGGGGGTGCGCCCCGGCAGGTAGGGCACCACCAGGGCGAACAGCAGACCCCAGATTATGGTGCCCACCGCGAAGTGGATGCCCCAGCCCACCAGCAGGCTGTCCGGCGTGCCGAGCAGGTCGTGGGCGGCCAGGTTCATGATCTCGATGGGGTGGTACCAGGTCATGATCCCCGCCGACAGGCGCAGGATCATGATCAGCGAAATGGTCAGGGTGGCCACGAAGCCGGCCAGCATCCCTCTCAGCAAGCGTGCGCCCATGGGGCACCTCCCGACTGCCGCTGTGACTTCCAGTGTAGGAGGTCAGCCGTGCCGCGCCGGGAGACGCCGGTCGTCACGCCCTTCATCGCAGGGTCGGATAGCCCTCGACGAACACCCAGTCGGTCTGCTGCGCCGGGACATGGCAGCCCCGGCAGGTGGCCTCGAAGCCCTCGGAGACGTTCACCGTCGGATCGTCGGCCTCGAACAGCGCCCAGCCCCAGCCCTCGCCCCAGTGGGGGCCGTCGAAGCGGCCCTGGGCGTCCTTGACCATCACGAACCACACCGCCGGCGCTCCGGCCCACAGCGCCGAGCCGGTGGTCTTGTCGCCCGACTCGACGCCGCGGATCTCCTTGACGAGCACGGTGCCGTCGGCGAACTCGCCGTCGTCCCGGTAGGCCCGGGCGGCCTCGGGCTGGGTGTAGACGTCGTGGAAGCCGGCCCCCGGGGCGTCCGCCTGGTCGACCACCCAGGACCCCAGGTGGACCCAGGTCGTCCGCACGTCCCCGGGCAGGGAGATGTTGCCCTCCCCATCCACATGCTCCTGGAAGGTCGTCGTCGCCAGGTCGGCGCCGAGCGCGGGAACGGCGGCCAGCAGTGCCGCCAGGCCGAGCATCTTGGTGGTCGTCATGGCCCCCTCCTGTCGTTCGACTCGTCTCGATTGACAGTCTAGGCGGCCGAGCGGGACGATTGGACGCTATCAGTCTCGATGATGCGTCCAGGAGTCTCATCATGGACCGGCTCGCCGCCCTGCTCGGGCGATTCCATCTCGCGGCCAGCGTGCTCAACGCCGGTCCGCTGTGCCATGAATCCCGGCATTCCGCCGAGGCGGGGACCGGCTTCGTCCACATCCTGACCCGGGGTGAGGCGCACCTGGAACTGGCGGACGGCACGCGTCGACGCTTCGAGGAGCCGGTGCTGATCCTGCTGGCCGCGGGCGACGCCCATCGCTTCGGGCCGGGGGCGGAGGGGGCCGAGACCCTGTGCGGGTCCTTCCGGTTCGGGGCCGGCGATATCTGCCCCATCTACCGAGCCCTGCCCTCGCGGCTGGCCATTCCCCTGGACCGGCTGACCGGCATGGCCGGCCTGCTGGAACTGATGTTCGCGGAGATGCGGGAGGAACGCTGCGGGCGCCAGGCGGCCCTGGACCGCCTGTGCGAGCTGCTGGTGATCCAGCTGCTGCGTTACCTGATGGATGCCGGCGAGGCGGATTCCGGCATGCTGGCGGGCATGGCGCACCCCCGACTGGTCAAGGCGCTGATCGCCATGCACGACGCGCCGGCCGAGGCCTGGTCGCTGCCCAGGCTGGCCGGCGAGGCGGGCATGTCCCGGGCCCGCTTCGCCGGCGTCTTCCGCGACACGGTGGGCCAGACGCCGGCCGAGTACCTGACCCACTACCGGCTTAGCCTGGCCAAGACCCTGCTGCGGGACGGCGTGGCGCTGGAGGCCATCGCCGACCGGGTCGGCTACGGCAGTGCCTCGGCGCTGGCCAAGGCGTTCCGGCGCCACACCGGCCGATCGCCCCTGGAGTGGCGCCGGGTCGACGCCGGCACGGTCACCTCTCCCCGGCCGCGTTAGCCGGGCGGGGTATCCGCGACGCGGATGCGACGGGGGAGACGGCTCGCGCCTCCCCCTGCCCTGTCCCGGCGCGAGTCACGACGAGGTCTCGAGCTTGTCCTGGGTCCTGGTCTCGAAGTCGCCGGCGTCGTGGCGCTCGTGGAGCTGCATGGCCGGATCGCCGAAGGTGCGGTTGACCATGCGGCCGCGCTGCACCGCCGGGCGGGCGTCGATCTCCCTGGCCCAGCGCTGCACGTGCTGGTACTCCTGCACCTGGAGGAACTCCCCGGCGTCGTAGAGCCGGCCCAGGGCCAGCTGGCCGTACCAGGGCCAGGCGGCCATGTCGGCGATGGTGTAGGTGTCGCCGGCGAGATAGCGCGTCTCGGCCAGGCGGCGATCCAGCACGTCGAGCTGGCGCTTGGCCTCCATGGCGTAGCGATCGATGGCGTACTCGATCTTCTCCGGCGCGTAGGCGTAGAAGTGGCCGAAGCCGCCGCCCAGGAAGGGCGCGCTGCCCATCTGCCAGAACAGCCAGTTGAGGGTCTCGGTGCGTCCGGCCAGGCTGCCCGGCAGGAACTCGCCGAAGCGCTCGGCCAGGTAGAGCAGGATGGAACCGGACTCGAAGACACGGATCGGCTCGGCGGGGCCGTGATCGACCAGCGCCGGGATCTTGGAGTTGGGATTGATCTCCACGAAGCCGCTGCCGAACTGGTCGCCCTCGCCGATGCGGATCAGCCAGGCGTCGTACTCGGCGTCCTGGTAGCCCAGCTCCAGCAGCTCCTCGAACATCACCGTGGCCTTCACGCCGTTGGGCGTGCCCATGGAGTAGAGCTGGAAGGGATGCTTGCCCACCGGCAGCGCCTGCTCGTGGGTGGGCCCGGCGACCGGGCGGTTGATGCTGGCGAAGGTACCGCCGCTCGCCCTCTCCCAGGTCCAGACCTTCGGCGGGGTGTAGTCGTGTCCTTGGCTCATGATCGCTCCTCGATGGCGAATGTCGTGGTGGCACCCGTCATGTGACGACAGGTTAGCGTCCTATCAAGCTGCGACAGACGATAGCCGGTCAAGGTTTCCCCGGCGAGCGAAAGGATCCCCATCGGGGCGATAGCCGGGGCCTATCGTCTCGCCGGCAGCGCCTCGAGGCCGGCGACCCTCGCCGCTTCAGCGGGCCGCCCGCTGCCAGGCGCGGCGCGCCTCGCGGCCGAGGCCCCGGGGCAGGACGAGGCGCGTGGCGCCGAGGTAGCCGAGAAACGCACCAGCGGCCGACTCGAGCGCCTCGGCCAGGCCCTCGGGCAAGCGGGCCGGCGAGATGTCGGGCTCCCAGTGCCAGGCGAGGATCGTCAGGGTGCCCTGCTGGCACCTGGCGTCGAAGCGGGCCACGAAGCGCTCGCCCCACAGCACCGGGAGCACGTAGTAGCCCCAGCGGCGCCGGGCCTGGGGCTTGTAGACCTCCCAGACGTAGTCGAAGGCGAACAGCCGGGCGACGCCGCCGCGGTCCCACATCAGCGGATCCAGCGGCGCGAGAAAGCGCATCTCCCCCGCCGGGGCAGCCGCCGGATCGGGCGCCATTTCCAGCACCGCGAGGGCCTCGGGGGTCGTCCAGTAGGTCGTGCCCTCCATGTCGAGCTCGACCAGCTCACCCCGGGCGATGGCCCGGGCGGCGATGCGATCGCGCTCCGCGCGGGGGCACGGCAGCGACCAGACGGCGCCATCGGCCGCGGGGCGCAGCAGCCCGGCGGCCTGCACGCGCCGCACCACCAGCCGCTGCAGGGCCTCATCATCGGTGGCGTCATCCATACCTGCGCCCTGGGGCAGCACCCGCTCGGGCAGGTCGTAGGCATGGCGACCGCCGACGCGATGGTGGGTCATCAGGTGCCCGGCATCCCACAGCGCCTTGAGCAGGTGCCGCGAACGCTTGGGGCCGTACCAGCTGCCGCGCAGGGCGGGATCGGCCCGCTGGTCGCCGAGCTCGAGGCTGGTCGAGGGGCCCTGGCGCTCGACCTGCGCCACCAGGGCGCGGGCCTCCGGCGCCTCGACGTCCACGCCCCGCCGCTGCCAGCGCCGGGCGAACCAGCGGTGGAACGGCGCCTGGGCCCACCACTCCACGGGACGGATCAGGCTGGCCTGCTTGTCCCAGCCGTCGACCAGCCACCGCTGCCCGTAGGCCGCCTGCTGCCAGTCCCCCTGGCGATAACCGGGCACCCGGGCCTGCAGCACCAGGTCCGGGTTGGTGCCGACCGGCGCCAGGGGATCGAACTGGATGGTGCCCAGCCGGTGGATGACGCTCGCCAGCGGCGCCAGCCGGAAGTGATAGCGCACCAGCAGCCGGCCAGCGTCGGCGCGCGTCAGGGTGAGGCGTTGGGGGGCGGTCATCGGCACTCCTTGTCCCGAAACTTCGCCCATCCTAGGGGAAAGCGGGGGGGGTTGGCTCGGCTACGCTGGTCTGCTCGCTGGCGGTGCTTCCCTGTGGGAGCGATCTTCAGATCCGGTCCGACGCCTCCGCGAATGGCGCCGCCAGGCGCCCCTGGAGGCCCTGGAGATCCTGAACTCATCGACTTCGCGTAGCGGAGCTGCGCTCCCACGAAGGCCTGCTCGCTGGCACCCGCACCACCAATCACCAGCCCCTTGTCCTGACTTCCACCGAGAACGGTTCTCGTCATGTGCTCGCCCTGATTGACATCCCTGCCCCACCTGCATACGTTGTCCGTAGCGCCGATTTGAACCTCAGCTTGCGGGCGCTCTACAAGTTCCGCTAAAGCGATCGCCACGGGCCCGCCTTAGCACAACAAGCTGAGCGGGCTTTTTTGTTGCCCGACATCCGGGCCACCGCCGATTTAATCACCAACTTGCGGGCGGGATAGAAATGCAGCTAAAGCGGCGCACGACTCCTCTCCCCTGGGTCGGCGTCTGCCGTCCACCGCAGGGGATACGGAGACCGACATGAACCCTCACCTTCATTCTTCTCAAGGGGGGCAGCGCCCCGCCTCCATCAACCACCCTCTCGCCGGCTCCCGCCGTCAGGCGACTTGGCTCCTGGCGAGCCTGGCAGAAGATGACCTCGTCCGCCCGGAGCTTCGCAACGACGCCATCCTGGCATCGGCGCGGCGCACCACGAGCGAGCCCGCGGCCGGCACGCCGCGTGCCACCCTCCGCCAGGCAGCTGGTTCGCGGCCCCTCGATGATCGCTTCGAGGAGGAAGAAGCGTGAGCGCCGAGGCGCCGGCGGCACGCGGGGGAAGAAGATGGAGCCACCCGCCCCACCTCTCCGACCTCATCGGCCGGCCAGCAGCGCCTCTAGCCCGGCAAGCTGGTAGCGCCAGAAGGCCTCGAAGGCCGCGCGGATCTCGCCCGCGTCGTCGTGCAAGCGCAGGATCGCGACGATCATGTCGAGGGTGCTCGAGAACAGCTGCACCAGCACCGCCCGCGGCACCGGGCCCGCGCCCTCCCCGGCGGTCTGGGAGGCGACGTAGGCGTCGGCCAGGCGGGTGAGCTCCCGCACGATCAGCGGCCGCACATGGGCCAGGGAGGAGCCCTGGGCGCCGGCCAGCAGGATCACCACGGGCAGGCGCCGCTCGATCCAGAACGCCAGCAGGGCCTCTGCCCGAGCCGATCCCGGCGCCGTGGCCGAGCGCCAGTCGGCGAGGGTGCCGAGCTCGCGGACCCGGGCGCGCATCAGGCGCAGCAGCCTCGCGGCCACATCCCGGGGCACCACGGCGTCGAACAGCGCCGCCTTGTTCGGGAAGTAGCGATAGAGGTTGCCGGTGGACACGCCGGCCTCGGCGGCGATGTCGGTCAGCCGCGCCGCGGCGAAGCCGTCGCGGGCGAAGGCCTCGGCCGCCGCGGCCAGGATACGGGTGCGAACGGCGGTCTTGAGGGTCTGGGGCATGGGCCTACTCCACGCCTCCCGGCCGGCGCTCGTGCCAGGGCGCCGCCTGCTCGAGCTCCAGGGCCAGCCCCAGCAGCACCGCCTCCTGGCCCAGCGGGGCCGCGAAGTGCGAGCCGATCGGCAGGCCCGTCGGCGAGACGTGCAGCGGCACCGACATGGCCGGCCAGCCGGCGATGGAGGCGATGGCGGTGTAGCCCGCCAGGGACTCGGTGAAGGCCGCCGCCTCCTCGAAGGGCTGGGTGCCGCCGTGGCGACCGAGCGGGAAGGCGGGAAAGGCCACGGTGGGGCACAGCAGGACGTCGAACCCGGCCATGGCGCGATCCGCCGCGTCCGCGGCGGCCTGTAGCATGGCCGCCGCCCGTGAGCCCGCCTCGGGCGGCAGGTCCCGGGAGCGAGCGATCAGCTCGCGGGTATAGGGCTCCAGGCGCCCCTCGTCGAACGCCGGCCCCATCAGGGCGCGCAGCTGCTCGCAGGCGCCGCCCAGGGTCAGCGACGCCAAGGTGAAGAAGGCATCCCCCGCGGCCCGGGCATCAAACCGCGGCCCTTCGGTTTCCACCACTTGGTGGCCCAGCGACTCGCAGAGCCGCCGGGTCGCCTCCAGCGCCTCCGTCACCTCAGGCTCGGGCGAGGTGCCGTCGGCGGTGCGCCGGTAGAGGCCGATGCGCAGCCGGCGGCGCAGCGGCTCGGTTACCCGGCCGACCTTCCCGCCCGGCAGGCCCGCCTCGTCGCGCTCCACCACGGACAGCCAGGTGGCGCTGTCGCGCACGCTGCGCGACACGCAGTGCTCGCTGATCATCCGGATGAAGGGGGTGTCGGCGGGCTGGCCCGTGGAGAGGTGCCGCCCCCGGCTGGGCTTGAAGCCGAACAGCCCGCAGAAGGACGCCGGGCCGCGGATCGAGCCGCCCCCGTCGGAGGCGTGGGCGACGGGCACCATGCCGGAGGCCACGGCGGCCACCGCCCCGCCGGACGAACCGCCGGGCGAGCGTTCGAGATCCCAGGGATTGCGGGTGGCCCCGCACGCCAGCGTCTCGGTGGTGCCCAGCAGGCCGAACTCCGAGGTGGTGCTCTTGCCCAGCACGATCAGGCCGCTGGCATCCAGCGCCTCGGTATAGGCCGAGCCGGCCGGCGGCACCTGCCCCCGGAACAGGCGCGAGCCCATCCCCAGCGGCAGGCCGGGGTAGGCGACGAGATCCTTCAGCAGCGTGGGCACCCCGGCGAAGGGGCCCGTCGTCCCGCAAGTCCGCGCCTTCTCCCGGGCGAGCTCGGCGTCGCTCGCCGCCACCGCGTTGATCGCCGGATCCAGCCGCTCGATGCGGCGGATGGCCGCCTCCACCAGCTCCAGCGGCGAGACCTCGCCGCGCTGAACCAGCCGCGCCTGGGCCGTGGCATCCAGGCGAGCCAGGTCATCGTCCTGGCTACCGATGCGATCCGTTGCCATGGTGCCCTCCTTGCCTGTGCTACAAGTGAAAAGCGAATATGCTATTCACTTTAGTCGCCACACTCGGCGATGCAAGGCGGTGTCGGCATTGCCGCCCAAGTAACTCGGCTCGGCCCACATCAATCCTTGCCTCGACGGCGCCGGTAGATCGGCACCCGTTCATCGGCGGGCTCGAACCCTGTTACCCCTTCCGGCAACGTCTCCCCCTCGCCCAGCACGAGCAGTCCCCTCGGGAGCAGGGCCCGATGCAGACGACAGGCGATGTCGTGCTGCAGGTCCCGGTCGAAGTAGGTGAACGCCAGGTAGCGGCAGGCAATCAGATGAAAGCGCCGAGCGGGGAAGTCTCCCCGAATGTCACGCCGCTCCAGCTCGACAGCCTGGCGATACTCCCGCTTGAGGCAGTAGTCCGCATCGCGGCGCTCGAAAGCGACGCTTCTCAGCGATCGGGGCAGGTCCTTGAGGGCGCTGGCCGGGTAGCAGGCCTGGTCGGCGCGGGCGAGCTGGTGCGCCTCGACATCCGAGGCCAGGATCGTCAGGCCAAGCCCGGGAAAGCGAGGCTGGAGGCGCTCGCGCCAGAGAATCGAGAAGGTGTAGGGCTCCTCCCCGGCGCCGCATCCCAGGCTCCACAGCGTCAGGGCCGGGACGCCCTCCTCCTGGGCCCGCCGGGCCAGCTCAGGAAGGAAGCGACACTCGAGCAGCTCGAAGACTCGTCTGTCGCGCCAGAAGCGCGAGATGGTGATGGGCAGGAAGCCATCGAGCACCTGCCACTCTCGAGGGTGCGCGTCCAGGTACCGTCGATACTGGCCGACGTCCTCGATGCCGAGCGCGTCCATACGCTGCTGCACCTTCCGGCACACCTGGTGATGGACCTTGCGAAAGCCCCGCCAGCGCATGTGGAGGCGAGGCAGGGCCCACTGCAGCAGGTCGACGCAATCCCGATCCTTCATGCCAAGGCTACAGCGGGCCTTGATCTTGGGCCCGCTGCCTCAGGGAGTGGCTGTACGGTCAGGGTACGACATGGATGGAGACCTCACGAAACCCTAGCCAGCCACCTGCAAGCCAACGGCCTCACTCCCACTCGATGGTCGCCGGCGGCTTGCTGCTCACGTCGTAGGTGACGCGGGAGACGCCGCTGATCTCGTTGATGATGCGGTTGGAGACCTTCTCCAGGAGCTCGTAGGGCAGGTGCGCCCAGCGGGCGGTCATGAAGTCGATGGTCTCCACGGCGCGCAGGGCGATGACCCACTCGTAGCGGCGGCCGTCGCCGACCACGCCCACGGACTTCACCGGCAGGAAGACGGCGAAGGCCTGGCTGGTCTTGTGGTACCAGTCGGCGTTGTGCAGCTCCTCGATGAAGATGGCGTCGGCCTCGCGCAGGATGTCGGCGTATTCCTTCTTCACCTCGCCGAGGATGCGCACGCCCAGGCCCGGCCCCGGGAAGGGGTGGCGGTAGACCATGTCGTAGGGCAGGCCGAGCTCGACGCCGAGCTTGCGCACCTCGTCCTTGAACAGCTCGCGCAGCGGCTCGACCAGCTTGAGCTTCATGGTCTCGGGCAGGCCGCCCACGTTGTGGTGGGACTTGATGACGTGCGCCTTGCCGGTCTTGGCGGCGGCGGACTCGATCACGTCCGGGTAGATGGTGCCCTGGGCCAGGTAGTCCACGCCCTCGATCTTGGCGGCCTCGGCGTCGAAGACGTCGATGAAGGTGTTGCCGATGATCTTGCGCTTCTCCTCGGGGTCGGCGACGCCCTCGAGGCGGGAGAGGAACTGGTCCTCGGCGTCCACGCGGATCACCCGCACGCCCATGTGGCTGGCGAAGGTCTCCATCACCTGGTCGCCCTCGTCCTTGCGCAGCAGGCCGTTGTCGACGAACACGCAGGTCAGTTGGTCGCCGATGGCCTTGTGCAGCAGGGCCGCCACCACGGAGGAGTCCACGCCGCCGGAGAGGCCGAGCAGCACGTGGCGGTCGCCCACCTGGTCGCGCACGCGGGCGATCTGGTCCTCGATGATCCGGGCCGGGGTCCAGTTGCGCTCGCTGCCGCAGACGTCGAGCACGAAGTGCTCGAGGATGCGCTGGCCCTGGAGGGTGTGGGTCACCTCGGGGTGGAACTGCACCCCGTAGAAGCGCTTCTCCTCCCAGGCCATGGCGGCGATGGGGCAGCTCGGGGTGGAAGCGGTCACGGTGAAGGCGTCGGGCACCCGGGCCACCTTGTCGCCGTGGCTCATCCAGACGTCGAGCAGGCTCTTGCCGGTCTCGTGATCGATGTGGTCGGCGATGTCCTTGAACAGCGCGGTCTCCGCGTCGATGCGCACCTGGGCGTAGCCGAACTCGCGCTTGTGGGAGCCCTCCACGGCGCCGCCGAGCTGCTCGGCCATGGTCTGCATGCCGTAGCAGATGCCGAACACCGGCAGGCCCATCTCGAACACGCACTGAGGCGCGCGGGGCGAGTCCAGCTCGGTGACGGATTCCGGGCCGCCGGCGAGGATGATGCCGTTGGGGGCGTAGGCGCGGATCTCGTCCTCGGTGATGTCGAAGGCGCGGATCTCGGAGTAGACGCCGATCTCGCGGACCCGGCGGGCGATCAGCTGGGTGTACTGGGAGCCGAAGTCGAGGATCAGGATCTTGTGGGCGTGAATGTCGGTCATCTGGCCTTTCCTTTAGAAAGCAACGGGGCCGAAACGCAAAAGCTGGAAGTAGCCAATGGCCCACTTCCAGCTCTGGCTTCCGGCTTCAAGCAGAGGGCAAGGAAGCGCTGATTCATGTCGCGAGCGACGATAGGCGGGGGCGCCTAGCCTGGCCGCCGCCGGAACGGAGAATCCGGAGTTTACTTGGCGGTAAATGAGGATTTCGAGTACCGCCGGCGGCCAGGATATCGAGCGCAGCAATGAATTCAGTGTTTCCTCATCAGCCGGCGCGGTAGTTCGGCGCCTCCTTGGTGATCTGCACGTCGTGGACGTGGGACTCGTTGAAGCCGGCGCCGGTGATCTTCACGAACTCCGGCTTGGTGCGCATCTCCTCGATGTCGGTGCAGCCGGTGTAGCCCATGGAGGCGCGCAGGCCGCCCATCAGCTGGTGGACGATGGCGCCCATCACGCCCTTGTAGGGCACGCGGCCCTCGATGCCTTCCGGCACCAGCTTCTCGACGCCGGCGTTCTTGTCCTGGAAGTAGCGGTCGCTGGAGCCCTGGTTCTGGGCCATGGCGCCCATGGAGCCCATGCCGCGGTAGGCCTTGTAGGTGCGGCCCTGGTAGAGCTCGACCTCGCCCGGGGCCTCCTCGGTGCCGGCCAGCAGGCCGCCGACCATGACGGCGCTGGCGCCGGCGGCCACGGCCTTGGCCAGGTCGCCGGAGAAGCGGATGCCGCCGTCGGCGATCAGCGGGATGTCGTAGGGCTTGAGCGCCGCGGCGACGTTGGAAACGGCGGTGATCTGCGGCACGCCCACGCCGGCCACCACGCGGGTGGTGCAGATGGAGCCCGGGCCGATGCCCACCTTGACGCCGTCGGCGCCGGCTTCCGCGAGCGCCTTGGCCGCTTCCGCGGTGGCGATGTTGCCGCCGATCACCTGGATCTGCGGGAAGTGCTCCTTCACCCAGGCCACGCGGTCGATCACGCCCTTGGAGTGGCCGTGGGCGGTGTCGACGATGATGGCGTCCACGCCGGCCTCGGCGAGGGCGGCGATGCGGTCCGGGGTCTCCGGGCCGGTGCCCACGGCGGCGCCGGCCAGCAGGCGGCCGTCGTCGTCCTTGGCGGCGTGGGGGAAGGTGCGCGCCTTCTCGATGTCCTGGAAGGTCACCAGGCCGCGCAGCTTGAAGTCGTCATCCACCACCAGCATCTTCTCGACGCGGTGCTCCTGCATCTTGGCCTTGATGACGTCCAGGCCGGTGCCCACCGGCACGGTGACCAGCTTCTCGCGGGGCGTCATGATGTCGGCCACGCTGTCGCCGTGGTTGGGCTGGAAGCGCATGTCGCGCTCGGTGACCAGGCCCACCAGGGCCTCCCCTTCCACCACCGGGAAGCCCGAGAAGCCGTACTCCTTGGCCATCGCCAGCAGGTCGGCGAGCTTGGCCTTGGGCCCGACGGTGATCGGGTCCTTGACGATCACGCTCTCGTGCTTCTTGACCTTGCGCACCTCCGCAGCCTGCTGCGCGATGGTCATGTTCTTGTGGATGATGCCGATGCCCCCTTCCTGCGCCATGGCGATGGCCAGGCGCGCCTCGGTGACGGTGTCCATGGCGGCGGAGACGAGGGGGATGTTGAGGTAGAGGTCGCGGGTCAGGCGTGTCCGGAGGCTGACGTCCTTGGGCAGGACCTCGGAATAGCCGGGTACGAGTAATACGTCATCGAACGTAAGAGCTTCTTGGGCCATACGTAGCATAATCGGCAACACCCAGTGCGCTGGTGGGAGGGGGGACTGAAGTTAATCCACCATTATAACGGCCGGGGCCGCCGGCGGGCAACGCGGGGTGTGGCGCGAACAGAGAGATCGCAGCTAGGCTCTTCGATCGGAGCTGATCCGTCGACAGGCCTGCGAGGGGGCGCTGTGAACCCTTCCCTGGGGCTACCGACGCCCTGCGGCGCTCTCGCCTCCTGCTCCGCTTGCAGGACCGGTGCTGGCCATCCCTGGCCAGCCCGTTCGGAGCCGTGCTCCTCACCCCTGGCGTAGGATCCCCTCTACGGCCTGTCCCCGGCGCCCCTCGCCAGCCCAACTGCAATTGACCTGGTGGCGCGAAAGGACCGGAGTCGTCAGCGGACGGCCGTCTCCGCCGCCGGCCGGGCGGACGTCGCGTCGCTCTGCTCACGCAGGAAGTCCACCAGCCGCGGGAAGATGTCCTCGTGGACCCGGTTGCCCATGAAGACGTCCTGGTGGCCGTAGCCCTCGAAGATCGCTAGTTGATGGCGGCCCGGCACCACCTCCTCCAGGGCCTGGTGGCAGTGGAGGTTGCTGTCGGTGAAGACCCGGTTGGTGTCGCCGGTCATGAACAGGCAGGGCGTCTCCACGGCCTCGGCGCCGGCGAGGTAGTCGTCGGGCAGCTCGCTGTAGCGCGGGTCGTCGGGCTTCATGCGTACCGTGCGGTGCCCGCGCCCCAGCATCTTCAGCACGTGCTTGTGGTAGTTGAGCCCCACCGGGCCGTAGAGGTCGCCGCCGCGGCGGTGGGTGATCTCGGCGAGGTTCTCGTGGCGGTAGAGCGCCGGCCAGCCGGTGCCCCACATCAGCGAGAGCATGTGGCAGGCCGGCACGTCGCACTCGCGGTGGAACAGCGAGACGAGCTTCGAGAGCCCCTTGCCGATGGTCAGCCGCGGGTCCTCGCTCCAGCGCGGGCTGACGTAGGGCTGCTGGAGGATGCGCTCGATGATGAAGGGGAAGATATGGCCCTTGATGCGCGACCAGGTGGGCACGTGCGGCGTCAGCGCCACGCTGTTGGCGATGCAGGAGCGAATGCCGGTGACGGTGCCGGCGAACAGCGCCATGGTGAAGCTCATGGCCCCCAGGCAATGGCAGATGACGTGGATGTTGACGTCGGCGCCGGCCACCTCGCGGACCTTGGCGATGGCCGCCGGATGATCGTAGAGGGCGCAGTCGTCCATGGACCAGTCGCTGGGCTGGAGGTTGTAGGCATGGCGGTTGCTCATGCGGAAGTCCAGGGTCCAGACGTCGGTGAAGCCCGCGTCCAGCAGGTAACCGACCAGGTTCTGGTGCTCGGGCTGGATGAACATGTCCGAGGAGGTGGTCAGGCCGTGGATGATCACCACCACGTCGCGACAGGGCGCCCGCCGGAAGCGCAGCAGCGACAGCCCCAGGCCGTCGTCGGTGGTGAAGTGGTGGGTGCTGGTCTCGGCGTCGCGGACGCCTTCCAGGGTGTAGAGCGGAATCTCCCGGCTCATGGTGCCCTCCTTGATCGGTATGCCTCGCCTCTCGCCCCTCTCTCCTCGCCCCTCACTCCTCATTCCTCGCCTCAGGCGAGAATCTCGGCCATGGCCCGCTCGGCCATGGCGGCGATGGTGCGCGAGGGGTTGAGCCCCAGGGCCCGGGGCACGATGGCGCCGTCCAGCACGTAGAGCCCCGGGTAGCCGAAGACCTCGCCCTTGTGGTCGACGACGCCGTCCTCGCGGCCGCTGCCCATGTTGCAGCCGCCCAGCGGATGCGGGGTCAGCAGGTAGTCGAACAGGGTCCAGGACGGCGGCTCCAGCGCCACCCCACCGGTCGCCTCGGAGAGGCGCTTGTGGCGGTCGATCAGCGCCTGGACGGTGGGCCGGGAGCGGCCCACGTCGTAGTCCAGGGCGAGCTCCAGGTCGCGGTCGAACCAGGCGCGGTCCAGGCGCATCACCCCGTCGCTGGCGTCCACGCCCTGGCCGAACCAGGGCATCAGGTGGGCCTGGGGGTCGCGGCCCTGCAACAGGCCGTCGAGCAGCAGCCGCCAGCCGTCGAAGAGCCGCTCGCCGGCGGTCTGGCGCTCGAGCACGGCGCGCAGGGCGTTGCCGATGACGTCCGGGAAGCCGCCGTCCTCGACGAAGTAGCGCTGGCCGCCGTCGCTGCCGTCCAGGTAGTCGATGGCGCAGGTGATGGTCGGCCCCCGGGTCGGCGAGACCTCGCGGTCCGCATAGAACGCCGGGGTCAGGAAGTCGCCGTTGGCGCACCAGCCGTGGCCGAGCCGGGGCGACAGCGCCGGCAGGGTGCGGTACTGGTCGCGGCAGCGCAGCAGCAGTTCGGTGGAGCCCAGCGAGCCCGCCGCCACCACCACCCGGCGGGCGGTCTCGCTGGCCTCGCCGCCGCCGTCCAGGCGCCGGTAGCGTACCCGGTAGCCCTCCCCTTCCGGCTCGATGGCCCGCACCAGGCACAACGGGCGGATCTCGGCGCCGCGGTCCTCGGCCCGGGCCAGGTAGTTGAGGTCCAGGGTGTTGCGGGCGCCCACCGGGCAGCCCAGGTCGCAGTCGCCGCAGTGCACGCAGGTACCCTGGGCGCGACCGAAGGCGTTGGTGACGGCCCGACTATGGTGCGGGTCGTGGGGGTCGTCGAGGCCGTAGTGCCAGGCCTCGTCGAAGCGCAGCGCCAGCGGCAGCCGGCGGAAGCGCTCGGCGTCACCGGTGGCCAGGGCGGCCTGGTGCATCAGCCGCTGACGGGCGGTGAGCTGGCCGTCGGGCAGGGTCTGGACCTCCAGCATCCGCCCGGTGGTGGCGTAGTGAGGGGTGAGGGCGTCGAAGTCGATCTGCTCCGGCCAGCCGTGATCGAAGACGAAGCGCTCGGCCTCGACGAAGACGTTGGCGTAGACCAGCGAGCCGCCGCCGACCCCGGCGCCCTGAGCCACTCCGACGCGGGGGAAGAGCCGCAGGTCCAGCCAGCCGTGGCGACGCTCCGGGTCCTCGACGTCGAAGACCCAGTCGTCGCCGGGCCCCCGGGGCAGGTCCTCGGTGGCCCAGCGCCGGCCGCGCTCCAGCACCAGCACCCGCTCGCCGGCCTCGGCCAGGCGGCAGGCCGCCACCGAGCCGCCGAAGCCCGAGCCGATGACGATGGCATCGAAGCCGAGACTCATGGGCGACCTCCCCGCGCCAGGGGCGCGTAGAGGTCCCAGAGCTCGCCGAAGAAGAAGCCGCCGAAGGTGGCCAGGGTGCGGGCGTCGCCGTCGCCGGTCACCCGCAGCGTCGACAGCAGCGCCGTCAGCTGGGGCACGCCGAGCTCGAGGATGCCGGCGCCGACCACCTCGCCGGCGGCGTCCTCGCCCCGGTGCAGCCGGGTGTAGAGGGTGGTGGTGTCGCGCCAGAGGTCGGGCCCGGGATCGTCGTGGAGGCGCTTCTCCCCGGCCAGGTAGTAGGGGGTGTCGTCGGCGGTGAAGGCGAGCTCGTAGACCATGCGCCGCCCACCGCCCTCGCCCCGGGCCGTCGAGAACAGCCGGAAGACGCCGGTGGGGGCGGCCAGGCCCACGCCCAGCGGCGGGAAGTCGACCACGCCGGAGAGCCGCCCCGGATGCTCGGGGTCGGCCACGAAGGCGGCCAGGTCGTCGATGGCCACGGCGGCGTGCATGGCCAGCCGGGTGCCCGCCCGGCGACCCGCCGCCGCCCCCTCGGCCGGCTCCGTCTCGCCCAGGGCGAAGCCGCCCTGCATGGTCTCCTCGAAGGCGATGCCCGCGGTCATGGTGTCGTCCTCCCTAGTCCCAGGGCGCCAGCCGCAGGTCGTTGAACGCCACGCGGCGCCCGTCGGGCCCCGCGACGCGGACCGGCTGCCCGGCCTTGTCGAGCACCCGCACGCGCAGGCGGTGGCGGGCCTTGTCGAGCTCGAGACGGCAGAAGTTGTCCTCCTGGCTGAAGCCCCAGGCCCGGTAATGCACCACCACGTCGCGCCCGGGCAGCGGGAAGCCGTCGAACTGGCCTGCCTCGGCGGAGTCGTGGACGAAGCCGTTGGGATCGCCGTCGGCGAACGGGAAGGGCCAGTAGAGCGCCGAGGAGGTGACGTCGTAGGCGACCAGATCCAGGTCGCCCTGCTCGGCCTGGAAGCGCAGCCGGGCGATGTTGGCGCAGTGCACGTCGCCGCTCAGGAAGATCACGTTCTGGATGCCCTGGTCGTGGATGTGCTCGAGGATCGCCCGGCGGGTGTTGGGGTAGGCCGGCCAGCTGTCGCTGCGCTCGCGGACCTCGCGATTGACCGCGAAGAGCCAGTCCTCCGCGTCCTCCCCGGCGTCCTCCTCCAGGTCGGGGTCGAGCCGCTCGTCGATGGGGCTCGGGGCGAAGACGCTGGAGGTGACCAGGAACTTGGGCACGTTGCCGCGCTCGCGCTGCTGATCGCTCAGCCAGGCGCACAGGCGGTCGAGCTGGCTGGCGTGCTCGGGGTCGGCGTCGAGCCGGGGGCGGCCCAGCAGGTGGTTGTCGCGCAGCCCGGCTCGCTGGCGATAGCGCTGGGTGCGGGTGTCGACCACGAAGAACGGGTAGCCGCCGCACTCGAAGCGATAGTAGAGCCGGCGGCCGAAGCTGCGCGGGCCATGGCTCCACTGGTAGCTCATGTAGGCGCCGATGGCGATGTTGAAGAGATGGTGGTCGTCGCGCAGCCGGTCCTGGCTCCAGTTGTCCTCGATCTCGTGGTCGTCGAGGATCATGTAGACCGGCGACTGGCGCAGCAGTCGGCGCATGTTGGGGGCGCCGAAGGCCTCGTGGTAGCGCGACTGCATCTCCTCGAAGGTGTCGGCCCGGCCGAGGGGCAGGTGGCGGTTGAATTTATCGGCGTAGATCTGGTCGCCCATCATCAGGGTGAAGCGCGCCCGCCGGCGCCCGCCCTGGGGCAGGAAGTGCGTGGCCATGGGGGCGAAGATGCGGTCCGCCTCCTTGACCTTCCACAGCAGGCCCGGGTAACGGCAGGAGCCGATCAGGAAGCTCAGCTCGTCCGCGGCACCGGCGGCCGGGTCAGGGAAGGTGCGCAGGCGCGCCTCGCAGTCCGCCGCGTCGAGTGCCTCGAGCAGCGCGGCCATGTTGGCCAGCGGCGGCAGGCGTTCGGCCAGGTCCTCATCCTCGAGCGACTCGGCATCCGGCAGGGGGTCGTCGACGGTCAGGGTGGCCACGCGCACCCGGTAGTCGGTGTCGGCCTGCAACGGGAAGGGCCCGGGGCCGTCCCGCCCGCCGAGGCTCGCCTGCTGGCCGAGCACGAAGGTGCCGGTCCGATCGAACTCGCGGTGCAGGCGGAAGTAGTAGGCCCAGGGCAGGCCCGTGGCGTCGTCGATGGCCACCTTCCCGCTCTTCCTGTCGAGCACGCCCAGCAGGCCCACGGTGCGCATCTCCACGCCGAGGTGGACGCCCTCGTCGCGGGGCGCGCGGCCGCGGATCCAGAGCCGGCAGCGATCGTGGGCGGTGTGCCCGATGATGGGTCCGAGCTGAGGCGCACGTAGTCCCGACATGACGGCCCTCCTTCGCTGGCATGATGCCTCGGGTGATTCCCTTGACTGACGGCGATCTCATTGGATCAGCGTAGTCGCGACCGACGGGGTCGGCTACAGTACGGGGCGCCGCGAAGCCCCCGACCAGGACGTCCCATGCCGACCGCCGACGACACGCCGCTCTCCGTCAGTGAACTCAACCGCCGCGCCCGCCAGGCGCTGGAGCAGGACGTGGGCGACGTCTGGGTGGAGGGCGAGCTCTCCGGGGTCTCGCGGCCGGCCTCGGGGCATGTCTACTTCACCCTCAAGGACGAGCGGGCCCAGCTGCGCTGTGCGCTCTTCCGCACCCGGGCCCGCTTCGTCGCCGCGCCGCTGCGCGACGGCGATCGCGTCAAGGTGCGCGGGCGGGTCTCGCTGTTCGAGCCCCGCGGCGACTACCAGTTGATCGCCGAGGCCGTGCAGGCGGTGGGCGAGGGCGAGCTGCTGGCGGCCTTCGAGCGCCTGAAGGCCAAGCTCGATGCCGAAGGCGTCTTCGCCAACGCCCGCCCCCTGCCCTACCCGCCCCGCCACCTGCTGGTGCTGACCTCCCCCACCGGGGCGGCGATCCGCGACGTCCTGGCGGTGCTGGCCGCGCGCTGGCCCCTCGTCCAGGTGACCCTGATCCCGGTGCCGGTACAGGGGCGCGAGGCGGCCCCGGCGCTGATCGCCGCGCTGGGCCTGCTCAACCGCCAGTCGGCGCTGGACCCGGCCCGGGACGCCGTCCTGGTGACCCGGGGCGGCGGCAGCCTGGAGGATCTCTGGGCCTTCAACGACGAGCACCTGGCCCGGGCCATCTTCCACTCCCGCCTGCCGGTGATGTCGGCGGTGGGCCACGAGGTGGACGTGACCCTGGCGGACTTCGCCGCCGACCGGCGTGCGCCCACCCCCTCGGCGGCGGCGGAGCAGCTGGTGCCCGATCGCCGCGAGCTGCTGCAGCGTCTCGCGGTGCTGGAGAACCGGCTGCGGCGCGCCCAGCGCGCCCGGCTCGACACCGAGGCCCAGCGGCTGGATCACCTTCGCGCCCGGCTGCGTCATCCCGGCGAGGTGCTGGCCTTCCGCCGCCGCCAGCTGGCGCAGCTGGAGGGGCGCCTGCACCGGGCCATGCGGGTCAGGCTCGAGGCGGCCCGGCACGAGGAGCGCCAATGGCGCCGGCGCCTGGCATTGCGCTCGCCGGAACGGCTACTGGAGCAGGCCGACCGGCGCCTGGGGCTGGCCCGCCAGCGCCTCCACCAGGCCATGCCCCGGGAGCTGGCCCGCCACCGGGAACGGCTCGCCGCCCTGGTCCGGGAGCTGCAGGCGGTGAGCCCGCTGGCGGTGCTGGGGCGGGGCTATGCGATCCTGGAAGACGACGCGGGCCGGGTGATCCGCCGCGCCGACGACGCCCATCCCCGCCAGCGCCTCGACGCCCGATTGGGCGAGGGCCGGCTGCGCCTGGAGGTCCTGGCGCGCCTCGAGGAGCCCTGAGCCGTCGCCTCCCGGGGCGAAACCCGGCATAAGCCACGAACGATATGCCATAAACGACTGTTTGCAGGGCTTTTCTCTTGCCACCCGCCGGCCGGGATGTGCTACTTTCGAAGTCTGTGTCATGCCCGACGCCCCGCCGGGACGTCGGCGCCACGGCTTCGCTCACCGCGGAGCGCCGAGGTATCTTTTTCCCAGACGGAGGCACTGCACCATGTCACTGCGTATCAACGACGTCGTTCCGGACTTCGAGGCCGAGACCAGCGAGGGCCCGATCCGCTTCCACGACTGGATCGGCGACGGCTGGGCGATCCTGTTCTCGCACCCCAAGGACTTCACCCCGGTCTGCACCACCGAGTTCGGCGCGGTGGCCAACCTCAGCGAGGAGTGGAAGAAGCGGGGCACCAAGGTGATCGGCATCTCGGTGGACGGGGTCGAGGACCACAAGGGCTGGATCGGCGACATCGAGAGCTACTGCAAGGGCCGGGTCGACTTCCCGATCATCGCCGACGAGGACCTCAAGGTCGCCAAGCTGTTCGACATGCTGCCCGCCGAGGCCTACCTGCCGGACGGCCGCACCCCGGCCGACAGCGCCACCGTGCGCTCGGTGTTCATCATCGGGCCGGACAAGCAGCTCAAGCTGTCCATGACCTACCCGATGACCGTGGGCCGCAACTTCGGCGAGATCCTGCGCGCCCTGGACGCCCTGCAGGCGACCACCACCAAGGGCATCGCCACCCCGGCGGACTGGACCGTCGGCCAGGACGTGATCATCCCGCCGACGGTCTCCGACGAGGACGCCAAGGCGAAGTTCGGCGAGTTCGAGACCATCTTCCCCTACCTGCGCAAGACCAGGATGCCCAAGTAAGGCTCGATGGACGCGCCGGCATCATGGCCCCCCGCCCCTCGGCGGGGGGCTTGCGTTTTGGGCTCAGCCGGCCGGCTTGAAGGTCGAGGGCTCCAGCTCGTGACGGGCCAGCAGCTTGTAGAAGTCGGTGCGGTTGCGCCCGGCGATGCGGGCGGCCTGGGTGACGTTGCCCTCGGTGATCTTGAGCACCTTGATCAGGTAGCTGCGCTCGAAGCCGGCCCGGGCGTCGTTGAAGGTCGGCAGGGCGTTTTCCTCGGCGGCCAGCGCCTGAGCCACCAGGGCCTCGGGGATCATCGGCGCGCTGGTCAGGGCCACGCACTGCTCCACCACGTTGACCAGCTGGCGCACATTGCCGGGCCAGGCGCTTCCGGCCAGCAGGTTGAGGGCCTCCCGGGAGAAGCCCTTGACGAAGGGCTTGTGCCGGGCGGCGGCCTGGGCCACCAAGTGCTTGGCCAGCAGCGGCACGTCCTCGGCGCGCTCCCGGAGCGGCGGCAGCTTCAGGTTGACCACGTTGAGGCGATAGAAGAGATCCTCGCGGAACTCGCCGTGGTGCATCGCCTGGCCCAGGTCGCGGTGGGTGGCCGAGATCAGCCGCACGTCCACCGGAATCGAGGTGGTGGAGCCCAGCGGGCGGATCTGGCGCTCCTGCAGGGCCCGCAGCAGCTTCACCTGCAGCGGCAGGGGCATGTCGCCGATCTCGTCGAGGAAGAGGGTGCCGCCGTCGGCGGCCTGGAAGAGGCCGCGGTGCTCGCTGATCGCGCCGGTGAAGGCGCCCTTGGCATGGCCGAACAGCTCGCTCTCCAGCAGCTGCTCCGGCAGCGCGCCGCAGTTGATGGCCACGAAGGGCTTGTCGGCGCGGCGGCTGGCCTTGTGAATGGCCTCGGCCATCAGCTCCTTGCCCGATCCCGAGGGGCCGGTGACCAGCACGCTGACGTCGGAGGTGGCCACCATGCGGGCCTGCTCGAGGATGCGCTCCATCTCGGGGCTGCGGGTGATGATCGCCTCGCGCCAGGCGTCGTCGCCGTCCCCGCCGCCGGCGGTGGTCTGGGCCAGGGCTTCCTCGATGGTGGCGAACAGCTCCTCGCGGTCCACCGGCTTGGTCAGGAAGCCGAAGACCCCCTGCCGGGTGGCGCTCACCGCGTCGGGGATCGAGCCGTGGGCGGTGAGGATGATCACCGGCAGGCCCGGCAGGCGGCGCTGGATCTCCTGGAACAGCGCCAGGCCGTCCATCTCGTCCATGCGCATGTCGGAGAGCACCAGATCGGGATGATGGGCGTCCAACCGCTTCAAGGCCTCGCGCCCGCTCTCCGCGGTGGTCACGCGATAGCCCCGGCTCTCCAGCCGCATTCCCAGCAGCTTGAGCAGGCTGGGGTCGTCGTCCACCAGCAGGATATGGGCGCCGGGCGTCGGGGCTTGGGGGCTTGCGCTTGGCGTCATGTCGTGTCTCCGCATTACTCGGTCTGCTGTCGCGAGTTGATGTTGCGTTCGATGGCGGTGAGGGCCTCCAGCTTCTCGACCAGGGCGGCGTTCTCCTCCGCCAGGGCCTCGCGCGACTGGCGGCTCTCGGCCAGGCGCTGGTTCAGCCCGCGGCGCCCTTCCACCTCGTTGAGCCAGTAGCGCAGCAGCGGCTGGAGACGCGGCGGCGCGGCATGGAGATCGGCCTTGAACAGCTCCGAGGCCTGGTCCCACTGGCGCTCGCTGCCCCAGGCCAGGGTCACGGCCCGGGCCAGGCGACGATCGGTGTCCCGGCCCTCCAGGCGGGCGAGCATGTCCTCGCGCCAGGCGCGATCCCCCCGCTGGGAGGCCAGGCCGAAGCCCACCCAGTCGTGGAGCAGGCAGCCGTCGTCGGCGAGATCGGGGATCTCGGCGTAGCAGGTCCCGGCGTCGGACTCCAGCACCACGGGCCCGTCGATCTCGGGGCCCTGGAGGCGCTCCGGCAGCCATTGGCAACCGGCCAGCCAGACCGATGCCAGGCACAGGAGCAGGGGACGTAGGGTCATGTCAGTCGTTCCTTGCGTAGGGCTCCGCCGAGGCGGAGGGCAGTTCTCGGGATTCGGTCGCCGGCGCGGGGCGCGGCAGGGTCAGGCGGAAGCACACCGCCAGGCGGGAGTCGTCGACCAGCGCCAGGGTGCCATGCTGCAGGCGGGCGCAGTCGGCGGCCACGGACAGGCCGATGCCCGAGCCCTTGAGGGCGCCCTTGCGACGGATGCGCCCCTGGTAGAAGGCCTCGAACAGCCGGGGGCGATCCTCCTCGGGAATGGCCTCGCCGCTGTTGGCCACCTCGAGCACCAGGCGGTCGTGCTCGCCGCGGGCGCGGATCTCCAGCTCGCCGCCGTCCTCGCCGTAGGCGATGGCGTTGGAGATCAGGTTGTCGAGGATCCGGGTCGTGGCGGTGCGATCGGCCTGCCAGACCAGGGGGCCGTCGAAGCAGGTCACGACCATGCCCTTCTGGCGCAGGGCCAGGCGATGCTTGGCCAGCACCTCCTTGGCCACGGTGGCGACATCCAGGCGCTCGGTCTCCAGGCGCCGATTGTGCTGCAGCAGGTTGTAGTCCAGCAGTTGCTCGATGAGCTGCTGCAGCTCGCTGCCGCTGGCGTCGATCAACTCGAGGATCTCCCGCTGGTGACCGGTGAGCTCGCCGGCCACGCCGTCGGCCAGCAGGGACGAGCCCTCACGCACGCTGGCCAGGGGGGTCTTGAGCTCGTGGGACATGTGGCGCAGGAACTGCTGCTTCTGTTCCTCCAGCTCGTCGAGCCGGGAGGCCAGCCAGTCGAGGCGCTCATCGAGGCGGACCAGCTCGGCGGGCCCCTGGACCGGCGCGACCCGGGCGTCCTGCCCGCCGCTGCCGATGCCCAGGATGCGCCGCTCGAGCTGTCGCACCGGCCGCACGATCAGCCGGGTGAACAGCAGCATGAGGATCAGGCTCGCCGAGACCAGCGCCGCCGTCTGCCACCACAGCCGGTGCTGGACCGCTTCGGCCTGGACGCGGATGGCATCCAGCCGGTCATCGATGCGCCGGTTGGTGGCGTGGCGCATCGCCTCGGTATGCTCGGCGAAGGGCAGGAAGTCGGTCAGGCGGGCCTCGAACTCCGCCATGGGCAGGTCGGGCAGCTCGGCGAGACGGTCGAGCTGCTCGGACAGGGCCGCGACATCCGGGTCGTCGGGCAGCAGCTCGCGCTGGCGGGCGAGCAGTCGGCGGAACTCGGCCAGCCGCTCGTCGAAGATCTCCAGCAGGCTCTCCTGCTCCACCACGGCGTACTGGCGGGCGCCACGCTCCATCTCCAGGGCCAGCGCTCCCAGGGTCCGGGCTCGCCGGGTCTCCTCCACCGCCTGGCGGGCGCTCTGGTCGGCCAGCCGGGAGAGCTCGGAGAGTGCCTGCCCGGCCTGGAACATCAGCACGGCCAGCGGCAACATCACCATGAGGAAGGCCAGCAGCACCAGCTGCAGCAGCGAGCGGGGGCGCCAGCGTCGGGATACGGCAGAGGTCATGGCCAGGGTTCTAAAGAGGAGCGTGTAGGGGACCGCCATCATTCATGCCCGAGGATACCAGAGTTCGACCGCCCACCCGGCATGGGAGCCCGGACCGGCCGCCAAAAAAAAGGGCCGGCAGAGCCGGCCCAATACGCAGGGAACTGAAGGGTCGGGAAAATCGCCCGGGGTCCGGCCTGGCCCGCCCGTCGACCGACGTTTCCCAAGGGCCGTGAAGGCCCGCGAAGCCAGGGAGAGGCCCGATGCTGCCAGGCGGGGGCTCTCCTCGGGTGGCGAACCACCCTGCTTCGACTCTGGCGGCACCGCCTGGGGCCATGCCGCGCGATTCATCCCCCTTGCCGGGGGAGAGGCATCCATGCCAGGGCATCCGTGCCCTCACGGTACGCGTCCTTGACGTCGTCGGTACCGTCTCATCGCAACCTAAAAGTCACACATCGCTGGAGCAAATGGCGGTCGCCGGAAGCCAGGGGCACAGGGCAGTGTGTTGGCGAGGCTCTCGGCGACCGGAAAGCGGTTCGAGCCGTTTGAACCGCTCCCGCTTGCTCACCCTGAGCATTGCCAACTTCGTGCCAGGAATCCATGGAAATCTTTAATATCAACAACTTAAAAAAACACGGAGACTCGTCCCTTGGCCGCCCTGGCGGCGTTTCGTCCCTCCGGACGGGCGAAACGCCGCCATTTCGTCGCCATATGGCGACGCGACTCATGGGGTGGTCAGAATTGCCTTGGATGACAGTCGGTTATCGTGTCGCTCCGAGGCGACATCGGTATCGGGAACCGGTGCCGCCTGGCGACAGTCGCCCCTCAGGCGAGGGACTTGATCAGTACCTTGGACTGGCGGGCATGATTGTAGGTATCCCGCTTGAGCGGCGGCAGGTCGGCGAGCTCGGCCTGGCGGAAGCCGTGCTCGAAGAACCAGTGGGCGGTATGGGTGGTCAGGGCGAACAGCGCCTCGAGGCCACGTTGCCGGGCCAGGCGCTCGACCTCGCCGAGCAACAGGTCGCCCCTCGCCCCGCCCCGGTAATCGCCGTGCACGGCCACGCAGGCCAGCTCGCCCATGCGAGCGTCCCCGAAGGTATGCAGGGCCGCACAGCCGATCACCATGCCGTCACGCTCGATGACCACATAGTCGTCGATCTCGTATTCCAGGCGCTCCCGGGAACGGGGCACCAGCATGCCGCGACGTTCCAGGGGCTCGAGCAGCTCCAGCAGCCCGCCCACGTCGTCGATCTCGGCCCGGCGCAGCTGCTCGTAACGATGCTGGGTGATCATGGTGCCCACCCCGTCCCGGGTGAACAGTTCGCCGAGCAGGGCGTCATGATCCTGCCAGGACAGCAGGTGGGTGCGAGCCACCCCATGGCGGGCGGCGGCACAGGCCGCCCCCAGGTGACGCGCCAGCTCGCCGCCGGCCGGGGCGCCGGCCAGGCGTGGCTCCGCCTCGGCCGGGGTCAGCTGGCGGCGTAGCCGGCCGGCCTCGTCGAGCAGGCCCGAGGCCTCGCCCAGCAGGATCAGCTTGTCGGCCCCCAGGGCGGTGGCGGTATGGCGCGCCACCTCGGCGGCATCCAGGTCGAAGACCTCGCCGGTGCTGGAATAGCCCAAGGGCGGCAGCAGCACCAGGGAGCCCTGATCCAGCAGGCCGCGGATGGCGGCCTCGCGCACCCGGCGCACCTCGCCACTGCGGTGGAAGTCGATCCCGTCGCGTACCCCCAGGGGCTTGGCCATCACCAGATTGCCCGAGACCACCGTCATCTCCACCCCGTGGAGGGGCGTGTTGGGCAGGCCGAGCGACAGGCGCGCCTCCAGCCACAGGCGCTGCTCGGCGGCCACCCGCTCGACCTCGGCCATGATCGCCTCGTCGGCCACCCAGCGGCCCTGGTGACGCCGCGGCGTGATCCCCGCCCCCACCAGCGCCTGCTGCACCTGGGGACGAATGCCCAGCACCACCACCAGGCGCACGCCCAGCGTATGCAGCAATGCCAGATCCTGGATGAGCTGCTCGCCGCGCCCCTGCACCAGCGCCTCCCCCTCGATCAGGATGACGAAGGTTCGCCCCCGATGGGCATTGATGTAGGGGGAGGAATTGCGGAACCAGTCGACGAAGGGGAAGCGTGTGTCCAAGAGGCACACTCCGGCAGCGGGTGAGGGAAACGGGATAAGGGTTGACTATATCAGAGAGACGAAAACGGCGGCACCATTGCGGTGCCGCAAGCCGCAAGCCGCAAGCCGCAAGCCGCAAGCCGCAAGCCGCAAGCCGCAAGCCGCAAGCCGCAAGCCGCAAGCCGCAAGCCGCAAGCCGCAAGCCGCAAGCCGCAAGCCGCAAGCCGCAAGCCAGATGGTGCGCCCCCCAGAAGCGAAAGGAACCCCGAAGGCCGCATCCTTCGGGGTTCCTTGTAGCTTGCTCCTTGTAGCTTGTAGCTGCCCGAGAGTCACTTGCTACTCGGCGCTCGGCGCCGATTTGACGCCGGCACGAGGCAGGCCTTCCAGCACGCCGGATGCGCCCGCTGCGCGGGCTTATCCGGCCTACGGCTCGGCGCCGATCAGCCGAACATCCCCTTGAACATGAAGAAGAACATGATCGCCAGGCCGGCGCCGGCCGGCAGGGTGATCAGCCAGGACATCACGATGGTGCCGATGACGCGCAGGTTCAGCGCCGCCATGCCGCGGGCCAGGCCCACCCCGAGCACCGCCCCGACCAGGGTGTGGGTGGTGGAGATCGGCAGGCCGGTACCCGAGGCCAGTACCACGGTGGTGGCGGCGGCCAGGGTAGCGGCGAAGCCCCGGCTCGGGGTCAACTCGGTGATGCCGGTGCCCACGGTGGCGATGACCTTGTGGCCGTAGGTGACCAGGCCGACGACGATGCCGCCGCCGCCCAGCACCAGCACCCACCAGGGCACCAGGGAGGCGCCTTCGACGCCGCCGTTGCTGTTCACCACGCTGATCACCGCGGCCAGCGGGCCGACGGCATTGGCCACGTCGTTGGAACCGTGGGCGAAGGCCATGGCGCAGGCGGTGAACAGCATCAGCACGCCGAACACGCGTTCCACCCCGCCGAAGCCGAAGGTGTCGTCCTGGCGCTTCTCGGTGCCGACGCGGCGCTCGAGCAACCCGCCAAGCAGCATCACGCCGAAGCCCAGCACGATGGCGTACAGCAGGCTTTCCCCGAAGCCCAGGTCGAGGCCGACGTGCTTGAGGCCCTTGGTCAGGGTGACCATGGCGACGATGAAGCCGACCAGGAAGACGTACATCGGCACGTAGCGCTTGGCCGCGGCCAGGGGATCGCGGTTCTCGAAGATCAGGTGCTGGACCGACTTGAACAGCATGAAGGCGATGGTCCCGGACATCAGCGGGGACACCACCCAGCTGGCGGCGATCTGGCTGACCTTGGTCCAGCCGATGGCCTCGAGGCCGAGCCCGGCCATGGCGAAGCCGACGATGGCGCCGACGATGGAGTGGGTGGTGGAGACCGGCCAGCCCCGCATGGAGGCGATCAGCAGCCAGGTCGCCGCCGCCAGCAGGGAGGCCAGCATGCCATAGACCAGCAGCTGGGGGTCGTCCTGGAGCAGGGCCGGGTCGATGATCCCCTTGCGGATCGTCTGGGTGACCTCGCCGCCCGCCAGCCAGGCGCCGAGGAACTCGAAGATGACGGCGATGAGGATCGCCTGCTTGATGGTGATGGCCTTGGACCCCACCGAGGTGCCCATGGCGTTGGCCACGTCGTTGGCGCCCACGCCCCAGGCCATGAAGAAGCCGAAGGCACAGGCCAGCAGGATGAAGATGTCACCGTATTGCGCGATGATCGACATAGGACGGTGTCCCTTTTCCGGTCAGAAGGTGGCGGTTGATGGCTCGGGGGATGGCCCGGTCAGTTGGCCGTCATGATCTGAAGGCGGCTGCCGACGCGTTCGGCGCGGTCGGACAGTTCACCGACCCAGTCGATGATCTTGTAGAGGAACATCACGTCCACCGGCGGAAGGCGATCCTCCAGCTCGAAGAGCTGGCGCCGGATGGCGATCTGCTGGTCGTCGGCCTGGTGCTCGAGGACGTGCAGCTCGCGGATCAGCTTCTGCATGACGTCGGAGACGTTGCGACCGAAGCCGGACTCGAGCAGGTCCTTGAGCTCCTCCAGGGCCTCGCGAGCCTGGCCGACGCAGGCCACGGAGGTCTGCATGTAGTCGCGCATCGGCTGGGCCAGCTCCTCGGGCACCTGCATCTTGCGACCGAGCATGATGCCGGTGATGTCGCGGGCCTTGTTGGCGATCTTGTCCTGGACGCTGATCAGGTCCAGGAGGTCGGAGCGCGACACCGGCAGGAAGAGGGTGTTCGGCAGGTTGAGGCGCAGCTCGGTCTTGAGCTCGTCGGCCTCGTGCTCGAGACGGGTGATGGTCTCACGGTGCTCGGCGGCTTCCTGCCAGTCGCCCTTGAGGGTAGCCTCGAAGAACGGCAGGAGCGCCTCGGCACAGTCGTTGACCTTGACGATATGCGCCAGCAGGGGCTGGAATGGCGAGCGACCGAACATCGCGGAGAAGGGATTGGATGTCACCATGGGGCATCTGGGCACTGGGAAATGGCGGCGACAGTATAGAGATCCCCCGGGCCGCCGTCATGAAAAATTCATCTAATCTTCATCCCATCGACATAAGGCGGCCCGTTCATGGCACACGAGATCGAACTCAAGCTGGCCCTCGGGCCTACCGGCCCGGACGCCCTGCGTCACCATCCCCGGCTGGCCGGCCGGCCCCCCCGCACGACCCGCCTGGGCAACACCTACTTCGATACCCCCGACGGCGAGCTGGAGGCCGCACGCATGGCGCTGCGCCTGCGTCATGACGACACCCGGCTGGTCCAGACCCTCAAGACCAGCGGCCAGGGCGGCGGCGGGCTGTCGAGCCGGGGCGAGTGGGAGTGGGAGGTGATGGGGCCGGGCCTCGACCTGGCGCGCCTCGCCGACCTGCCGCCCTTGCAGGCGCTCGGCGAGGGCGTGCTGGGCCGCCTGCTGCCGCGCTTCTCCACCGATTTCTCCCGGGAGACCTGGTGGCTGGAGGACGAGGCCGCCACCATCGAGGTGGCCCTGGACATCGGCGAGATCCGCGCCGACGAGCACAGCACGAGCATTCGCGAGCTGGAGCTCGAGCTCAAGGCCGGCGACGCGGCGGCCGTGCTCGACCTGGCCGAGAGCCTGGCGGAGACGGTGCCGTTGCGCCCCTCGGACACCAGCAAGGCCGCCCGGGGCGCCGCCCTGCTCGCCGGCCGCTGGACGTTGCCGGAAGGCGGCACGGCCAGCGCCTGGCTGCATCGCGCCGTGGTGGCCCTGGACGCCCTGGCCGACACCGGCGAGGACGCCTGGCGCGATGCGGCCCGGGAGGCCTTCCGGCGCCTGGCCGAGACCACGGAGGGTGCGGCCGGCGAGGACGCTCGCCGGCTGGCCAAGGCCCTGGAGCAGCCCCACTGGTTGACCGAGGCCTTCGGCCGAGACGCCCTGGCCCTGGCGCGACGCCTGCCGGGACGGGTCGCGCTGGGCTGAGCCACCGACCAAGGACCCTGCCGTGAACCACGAGCATCTCAAGCCCGCCGCGGAGGGCCTGCGCACGCGGGTCTTCCAGATCATCTTCGAGTCCGACACGCCGCTGGCCAAGGGCTTCGACATCGCCCTGATCGGGGCGATCCTCACCAGCGTGCTGGTGGTGATGCTGGAGAGCATCCCCAGCCTGCGGACCGACTACGGTACCTGGTTCATCCGCCTGGAGTGGGGCTTCACCCTGCTGTTCACCTTCGAGCTGGCGGTGCGCCTGTACTGCCTGGAGCGCCCCTGGCAGTACCTCAGGAGCTTCTACGGCATCATCGACCTGGTGGCCATCCTGCCCACCTGGCTGGCCCTGGTCCTGCCGGGGGCGCAATCCCTGGTGGTGGTGCGCCTGCTGCGCACCCTGCGCATCTTCCGGGTGCTGCGGCTGATGGAATTCGTCGGCGAGGGCCGGCTGCTGATCGGGGCGCTGGTCCGCAGCAGCCACCAGATCTTCCTCTTCCTGTTCACCGTCTTCATGCTGGTGACCATCTTCGCCTCCCTGGTCTACCTGATCGAGCCCGAGGAAGCCGGCTTCACCAGCATCCCCACCGCCATCTACTGGGCCGTGGTGACCCTGACCACGGTGGGCTACGGCGACATCACCCCGGTGACCCCGCTGGGCCAGGCGATCTCGGTGATGGTGATGCTGATCGGCTACTCGATCATCGCCGTGCCGACCGGGGTGTTCTCCGCCGAGGTGATCCGCTCGATCCGCGCCGACCGCTATTCCGACGAGGCCTGCCCGGGCTGCGGCTACGACCGCCACGAGAAGGACGCCCGCTACTGCCTGCGCTGCGGCACCTGGTTGGACGAGGATACGCAGGATCCGCGCCTCGAGGGGGCGTCCGGAGAGGACGACGACGGGGAAGGGACACCGCCGGACGCCTCCTGATCCGGCGGTGCAGGACTCACTCCTGGAAGGGCGCGACGTCCCCCCGGCCCTCGCGGACCACCCTGGGCGGCAGCTCGCGCAGGTCGATGACGCTGGTCGGCTCGAGATGACAGGCCCCGCCGTCGATGATCAGGTCCAGGTGGGCCCCGTAGCGGTCGCGGATGTCCTCGGCGTCGGTCATCGGCAGGGCCTCGTCCTCGGGGATCAGGGTCACGCTCATCAGCGGCTCGCCCAGGGCGTCGAGCAGCGACCGGGTGATCTGGTGGTCCGGCACCCGCACGCCGATGGAGCGCCGCTTGGGATGCAGCAGCAGCCGGGGCACCTCGGTGGTGGCCTGGAGGATGAAGGTGTAGGGCCCGGGGGTGTGGGCCTTGAGCAGGCGAAAGACGGCGTTGTCCACCTTGGCATAGGTCCCGATCTCGGACAGGTCCGAGCACACCAGGGTGAAGTTGTGCTTGTCATCCAGGGCCCGCAGCCACTTGATGCGTTCCACGGCCTTCTTGTCCCCCAGGTGGCAGCCGAGGGCATAGCCGGAGTCGGTGGGATAGGCGATCACGCCGCCGTCGCGGATGATCTGCACCGCCCGGTCGATGAGGCGCTTCTGGGGGTTGTCGGGATGGATCTGGAAGAACTGGCTCATGGGCGCTCCCTGTTCTCGATCGTGAAAGGTGGGCCTCAGGCCGCGGGGGTCGCCTCGCCGCGCCAGGCGGCCAGGCGCGGATGGGTCCAGACCGGGGCCACCGCGGTGCGCGGCACCGGGCTCATGGTTCCCGGCGACAGGTGGCCACCGGGGAAGTGGAAGTCGCTGCCCACCGAGGCCAGCAGGTCCCGCTCCTGGAGCTGACGGGCCAGGTCCCGCGTGACGTCGGGATTCTGGAAACCGCTGACCAGCTCGGCGGCCTGGCCCCCGGCCTCGCGGAAATCGTCCAGCAAGAGGCCGCGCTTGCGCCGGGTGAGCTTGTGTCGCAGGGGATGCGCGAGCACGGCCACCCCGCCGGCCGCCAGGATCCAGGCCACCGCCTCGGAGAGGTAGGGCCAGTGGGCCTTGACGTCGCCGACCTTGCCGTTGCCCAGGTACTTGGCGAAGGCCGCCGCGGTGTCCGGGACCAGCCCCGCCGCCACCAGGGCTCGGGCGAAGTCGGGACGCCCCAGGGGACGGTCCGATCCCGCCTGCGCCCGGGCGCGGGCCAGGGCATCGTCGAGGCCGATCTTCTCCAGCCGCTCGGCGATCGTCGCCGAGCGGCGCTCCCGGGCCTCGGCCTGGGCGACGAGACCGTCGCGCAGCCGCCCCCGGGGCCCCTCCGGCAGCAGCCCCACCACGTGGATATTGATGCCCCGCCACTGGGTGGAGAGTTCGGTGGCGGGCAGCACCGCGACCCCCGCCAAGGCCCCGGCCTGCCGGGCCGCGGCGACGCCTGCCATGGTGTCATGGTCGGTCAGCGCGATATGGGTCAGGCCCCGCTGGCCGCATAGCCGCACCAGGGCCTCGGGCGGGAGAGCCCCGTCCGAGGCGGTGGAATGCATGTGCAGGTCGATGGTGAGGGGCTCGCCCTCGAAGCGCACGGGAAGTGCTGTCATTGGCATGACGCCGGCAGGTGACTTTGTCAGAATAGCGTCCATGGTGCTCGCCCGACCCACCCCGGTCAACCGAGCCCGCTCGCCCAGGCGGCGCGAGCCGCCTTCTCCCGGCAAGCCCTCATGCCGGGTGACTCGCGGCACAGGGACGTGCCGCCGCCGGCCATCAGGCCGGCGCGAGCCCGCGACCCGCCGTCAGATCCAGGCCTCTGCGCCCGTGTGGCGCGGGCGACGATCCAAGCGGCCAGGACGGCCGACTGGTTCGACAGGTCAATAGCCGAGGACATCCCGAGATGCTCTACGCCATCATCAGTGAAGATGCGAACGACAGCCTGGAGCGGCGTCTGGCCGCCCGTCCCGACCACCTGGCTCGCCTCGAGCAGCTGCGTGACGAGGGGCGCCTGGTCCTGGCCGGCCCCCATCCGGCCATCGACAGCGAGACCCCCGGCGAGGCCGGGTTCACCGGCAGCCTGGTGGTCGCCGAGTTCGAGGACCAGGCCAGCGCCCAGGCCTGGGCCGACGCCGATCCCTATGTCATCGCCGGCGTCTACGCCAGGGTGGTGGTGAAGCCCTTCAAGAAGGTTCTGCCCTAGGGCAGCGTCGATTCATTACTGCGCTCGATATCTTGGCCGCCGGCGGTACTCAACTTCCTCATTTACTGCCGTGTAAACTCCGGAGTTTCCGTTCCGGCGGCGACCAACCTATCTTCGCTCGTGACATGACTCGAAGCTGCCCGGATCGTCCCATTACCTTGAGTTATCCACCGGAGGTTTCCCACAGCATCTGTGGATAACATTGTTGAAACGCCGCGGACCCCTTGCGCCAGCCCAGTGGCGAAGGCGCCGCGGCGAGATCGATCAATTCTTGACCAACCGCATCCTGCCGGAGCCCGCCTTGATCGCCCATGACGCCCTGCCACCGCTGGCCGGCCTGGAGCTCGCCCGTCTCGACTGGCGCCAGGACGACAGCGGCGAGAGCGCTCCGCACTCCGCCGCCTTCGACGACGTTTACTTCTCGCGCCACGACGGCCGCGCCGAGACCGAGCATGTCTTCCTCGCCGCCAATCGCCTACCCGAGCGGTTCGGGGCCTGGCGCGAGGCGCGCCCCTTCGTGGTCGGCGAGACCGGCTTCGGCACCGGCCTCAACATGCTCTGCGCCTGGGCCTGCTTCGACGCCCATGCGCCGCCGGACGCCAGGCTGCACCTTGTCTCCACCGAGAAGTACCCGCTGGCCCGGGAGGATCTCGCCCGGGCGCTCGCCACCTGGCCGGACCTGGGCGGGCGGGCCGCGGCGCTGCTCGCCCAGTGGCCGGAGCCGGTGGCCGGCGTCCACCGGCTCTGGCTTGACGACCGGGTGACCCTGGACCTGCACTTCGGCGACACCGTGGAGCGGCTGCGCCTGCTCGACGGTCGGGTCGACGCCTGGTTCCTGGACGGCTTCGCTCCGGCCAAGAACCCCGAGATGTGGCGGCCCGAACTGTTCACCGCCATGGCCGAGCGCTCGCGCCCTGGGGCGACCTTCGCCACCTTCACCTGCGCCGGGGTGGTCAAGCGCAGCCTGAGGGCCGCCGGCTTCGTCTGGCGCAAGGTCCCCGGCTTCGGACGCAAGCGCGAGATGCTGGCCGGCGAGATCCCCGCCCCCCCGCTGGATGGCCGGCGGACCGCCACCCCCTGGTTCACCCCGCCGGCCCCGGCGGCGGCCGAGCGGGTGGCGGTGATCGGGGCCGGGATCGCCGGAACCGCCACCGCGGCCGCCCTGGCCCGGCGCGGGGTGACGGTGACCCTCATCGACCGGGAAGGCCCCGGTGCCGGGGCCTCCGGCAATCCCCAGGGCGCCCTCTACGTGAAGCTCGCCGCCGAGACCAACCTCCAGAGCCGAACCTACCTGGCGGGCCTGCTGCACAGCCGGCGCTGGCTCGAGGCCCTGGATCCGGCGCGCCGTCTCTGGTCGCCCTGCGGGGTCCTGCAACTGGCCACCACCGAGCGCGAGGCCCGGCGCCAGGCGCGCTTCCTCGCCCATCATCCCCTGCCGGCGCGCGTGGTGCGGGCCGTGTCGGCGGCCGAGGCCAGTCGGCTCGCCGAGATGGCGATCGAACATGGCGGCCTGGACTACCCCCTGGCCGGCTGGGTGCGCCCCGATGCCCTCTGCGAGCGCCTGGCGGCCACGCCAGGGGTGACCCTGGTGCGCGCCGAGGTCACCGAGCTCATCCCTGGCGAGGCGGGCTGGTGCCTGGACCTCGACGCTCCCGCGGGTCGCCGACGGCTCGAGGTCGACCAGGTAGTGATCGCCGCGGCGACAGGCTCCGATCGCTTTCCCCAAGCCGCCGCCCTGCCGCTGCAGGCGGTGCGCGGCCAGGTCTCGCGCCTGCGCCTGCCCGAGGACGCGCCGGCCCCGTCCCGGGTGGTCTGCGCCGGCGGCTACGTGATGCCGCCGCTGGACGGCATCCTGACCTTCGGCGCCACCTTCGCCCCCAGGGAGACCGACGAGGCCGTCCTCGAGGCGGACCATGCCGCCAACCTGGCCGAGCTCGCGCGCACCCTGCCGAGCTATGCCGAGGCGCTGGCCGGGGCCGGCATCGACCTCGCCCCGGAGCGCCTCGAGGGCCGCGCCGCCGTGCGCGCCGCCAGCCCGGACAAGTCGCCCTATGCCGGGCCGGTGCCCGATGCCGAGGCCTGGCGGACCGACTACGCCCCCCTGGCCAAGGACGCCACCCGGGTGCCGGACCTCCCCGGCCGGCACTGCTCGGGGCTGTGGATCAACGCCGCCCATGGCTCCCGGGGGCTGGCCAGTGCGCCGCTGTGCGCGGAGGTGCTCGCCTCGCGGATCTGCGACGAGCCCCTGCCCCTGGAAGTCCCGCTGGTCGATCATCTCCACCCGGGCCGGCGGCTGATTCGCGAGCTGATTCGTGGACAGTGAGCTCCCCCTCCGACTCGGGAAGGGCTGATTTATTGCTGCGCTCGACGACCCACAGGGAGGTGGGAAGTGCGTGGGGTCGTAGGGAACGACCCTAGGGATCCTGGCCGCCGGCGGTACTCGCGCGCGAGCCCGGTCAACATCCTCATTTACCGCTGTGTAAACTCCGGTGTTGACTCGAAACCTTCGGTTTCTCGCCCCTGCGGGGCCGTCCTTCGGACGTTCTCTCCGCTTCGCTGCGAGTGCCGTTCCGGCGTCAGCCAGCCTCTCGTCGCTCGCGACATAAATCAGCGATTCCCTTGATCTCGGCGCGGGAGCCCATTACAGCTTTGTGCATGGGCCGTCGTCCCGGCGATGACGGATCGCATGGCCAGGAGGCCGAGGATGCAAGTCAAGCGGTGGCGAGGGAGGCGAGCGCTGGCCGGCGGACTGCTGCTGGCCCTGGCCGGCTGCGGCGAGCCCCCGGCCGGACTGCCGGGTACCCTGGAATGGGATCGCCTGGCCCTGCCCGCCGAGGCCTCCGAGCCGGTGCGGCGCTGGGCCGTCGAGGAGGGGGAACGCGTGGCCCCGGGCCAGGTGCTGCTGGAGCTCGACGGCCGACGCCTCGAGGCGGAACTGGCGAGCGCGCGCGGCGAACTCGCCGAGGCCGAGGCCCGTCTCGCCGAGCTGCGACGGGGCCCCCGCCCCGAGCCCCTAGCGGCCGCCCGCGCCGAGCTCGACCGGGCCCTGGCGGAGCTGACCCTGGCCGAGACGACCTTCCGGCGCCGCCAGGCGCTCTTCGAGCGCGGCGCCATGGCGGAGGATGCCCGGGACATCGCGCGGGCCGAGCGGGATCGCCGACGGGCCGAGGCCGCCGCGGCACGGGCCCGGCTGGCCGAGCTCGAGGCCGGCACCCGCCGCGAGCGACTGGACCAGGCCGAGGCCGCGGTGGCCCGGGCTCGCCACCGGGTCGAGCGGCTGCGCCTCGACCGGGCGCGGCTGGTGGTGCGGGCGCCGCGGGAAGGGCGGGTCGACGCCCTGCCCTTCCCTCCCGGCGACCAGCCGCCGGCCGGCGCCACGGTGGTCAGCCTGCTGGTCGGCGAGGCCCCCTATGCGCGCTTCTTCGTCCCGGTGGACCGCCGCACCGAGCTGCAGCCGGGCGCTGCCATGCGCGTGCGGGTCGAGGGGATCGCCGAGCCCTTCCCCGCGCGCCTGATCCATGTCCGCCAGGAAGCCGCCTTCACCCCCTTCTATGCGCTGAGCGGCGAGGCCGCCAGCCGGCTGGTCTATCGCGCCGAGGCCCGCCTGGAGGGGCAAGCGGCCCGGACGCTGCCGGCCGGCCTGCCGGTGCGCGTGGAGCCGGACGATGACGCCCGCTGAGGCCGTCCCGGTGATCCGTACCCGGGGCCTGGCCAAGCGCTTCGGCGAGCTGACGGCCGTGGAGGCGCTGGATCTGACCATCCGGCGCGGCGAGGTCTACGGCTTCCTGGGCCCCAACGGCTCGGGCAAGTCGACCACCCTGCGCATGCTCTGCGGCCTGCTGCGTCCCTCCCGGGGCGAGGTGGAGGTGCTCGGCCACTCCCTGCCCGGCGGCGCCGAGGGCCTCAAGCGGCGGCTGGGCTACATGACCCAGAGCTTCTCGCTGTACCGCGACCTGAGCGTTCGCGAGAACCTGGCCTTCCTGGCCGCCGTGCACGAGCTGCCGCGCCGCGAGACCCGGCAACGGCTGTCGGCGCTGCTGCAGCGCTATCGGCTCGAGGCCTTCCGGGACCGCCTGGCGGGCACCCTGAGCGGCGGCGAGCGCCAGCGCCTGGCACTCGCCGCGACCGTGCTCCACCGCCCCGACCTGCTGCTGCTCGACGAACCCACCAGCGCCGTGGACCCGCAATCGCGCCGTGACTTCTGGGAGTCGCTGTTCGAGCTGGCCGATGCCGGCACCACCGTGCTGGTCTCCACCCATTACATGGACGAGGCCGAGCGCTGCACCCGCCTGGCGATCCTCGACCGCGGTCGGCTGGTCGCCGACGACAGTCCCCAGGCGCTGATGCGTGACCTGCCCGGTCGGCCGCTGCGAGTGGAGGTCGATCGTCCCCGGGGGGCGCGTCGCCTGCTGGAAGCCACTCCGGGGGTGCTGGGGGCGGCCCAGATCGGCAGCGCACTGCGCCTGCTGGTCGCCTCCGCCACCGCCCCGGAGACGATCGAGGCCCGCCTGCGCGAGGCCGGCTTCTCGGCCCAGGTGACGCCGGATGCGGTCAACCTCGAGGACGTCTTCGTGGCCGCCACCCGTCGCGACCGGGAGGCCCGGCCATGAGGGCGCGCCGGCTGCTGGCCATCGTGATCAAGGAGCTGCGCCAGCTGCGCCGCGACCGCCTGACCTTCGCCATGATCGTCGGCATCCCGGTGATGGAGCTGGTGCTGTTCGGCTATGCGATCAACCTGGACGTACGGGGCCTGGAGGCGGTGGTGGTCGACCAGGCCGATACCGCCCGCTCCCGGGAGCTGGTGGCCCAGCTCGAGGCGACCCAGGTGATCACCCTGGAACGGCGGGCGGCGACGCCGCAGGCGGTGGACGAACTGCTGCGCCGGGGCGTGGTCGACGTGGGGCTGGTGCTGCCCGTCGACTTCGAGGCCCGGCTCGAGCGTGGCGACCGGCCGCCGGTCCAGCTGATCGTCGACGGCGCCGACCAGGCGGTACAGGCCGCCGCCCGGCAGCTGCGGCACTTCCCGGTACCGGATGCCGCCGGCTGGACGGCGCGGGTCGAGCCGGTCGAGGTGGTGAACTACTACAATCCCGAGCGCCGCGCACCGATCAACACCGTCCCCGGGCTGATCGGCGTCATCCTGACCATGACCCTGGTGCTGTTCACCGCCATCGCCCTGGTTCGCGAGCGCGAGAACGGCAACCTGGAGATGCTGATCGCCACCCCGTTGTCCCGATGGGAACTGACGCTCGGCAAGGTACTGCCCTTCGTGGCCATCGGCCTGGTCCAGGTGACGGTAGTGCTGGGGCTGGGCCGCTGGCTGTTCGGGGTCCCGTTGCGCGGCAGCCCCGCCGATCTCTACCTGGCCTCGCTGGTGTTCATCCTGGCGAGCCTGTCGCTCGGCATCTTCCTCTCGACCCTGGCGCGCAGCCAGTTCCAGGCCATGCAGATGGCCATCTTCACCTTCCTGCCGCAGATCCTGCTCTCGGGCTTCATGTTCCCCTTCGCCGGCATGCCCCGACTCGCCCAGTGGCTGGCCGAGCTGCTGCCGCTGACCCACTTCCTGCGCCTGGTCCGGGGCATCATGCTGCGCGACGCCGGCCTGCTGGAACTTTGGCCGGCGGTGGCGGCCCTGGCGGCCTTCACGGCGATCCTGCTGGGCCTGGCGGTGTCGCGCATGCACAAGCGGCTGGACTAGCCCCGCCGCCTGCACCGGTCCGCCCGTCACGGTGGTCGTGTCATGGCATCGCCAGCGGAGGGAGGCGCGGAGAGCTCGGCATCCACCCAGTCGACGATGCGCCTGAGCAGGGTACTGTCGGCATGGCGCATCTCGACCGCGTAGCCGTGGCTTTCCCGGGTCACCGTCGGTCCCAGCGGGATCAGCCGCCCCTCGCCCAGCAGGCCATCGACCAGCGGCGACCAGCCCAGGGCGATGCCTTCCCCGGCCTCGGCGGCGGCGATCAACAGCGGGTAATTGTTGTAGGAGAACAGCCGACCGGGCTCGACATGGGCATGGCCGGCCAGCGAACTCCAGCGTCGCCAATCCATCCAGCGCGGGTTGCGCCGGTCCATGTGCAACAGGGGCAAGGCCGACCACGTCGAAGGCGGGGCATCGACACTCAGGCCATGACGCTCGGCGAAGGACGGGCTGCAGACGGGGAAGACGCGCTCGGCATGGAAGCGGTCGACGCCCCCGACGCGCTCGTCGAACTGGATGCTGATGTCGGCGACCCGGACGGTCGGTTCATCGCGCCGATCAACAGCGACGACCTCGAGCTCGGCTCCCTCGACCCATGCCTCCAGGCGCGCGAGACGCGGCAGCAGCCACAGATGCGCGAAGCCGAAATCGGCCGTGATCAGCACCCGGGGGCGGGGGGAAGCGGCACGGCGACGCAACGCCTCGATGGACCCTTCGAGGGTCTTCAGGGCAGGGGCGATCTCGTCATAGAAACGCAGCCCCTCACGGGTCGGACGCAATCCGCCGCCGCCCCGGTCGAAGAGGATCTGCCCCACCGATTCCTCGAGGCCACGGATGCGCTGCGAGATCGCCGGCTGGGTAGTGGACAGCGCCCTGGCGGCCGCCGAGAGCGAGCCTAGCCGCACCGCCGCCTCGAAGGCCACGAGCGCCTTGAGAGTCGGCAGTCCCTCCCGGAAGCCTTCAGCCATAAGGTGGCCCGATGAGTCGCATAAGGTGCCGCCTCCTTCCCGTCGTCGTGGCCATCCCTAGACTGGTGTTCATCCCATCTTCCCGAGCGAGAGCCAGCATGATGTCGAACCCGAGCTTCCAGGTCCAGGCCCATCCCCCCCGGGTCTTCGTGGTCGATGCCGGACGGCGAATCGAGCTACCCGCCCTGTGGCTGCGCGAACGTTGCCAGGATGCCGAGAGCCTGGATGCGGTGACCCAACAGCGTCTGTTCAATCCTCATGCCCTCGAGGAGGACCTGGGGCTGATCGCCGCCGAGCCCCTGGACGAGGGGCGTGCCCGGTTGTCGTTCAGCGACGGCCATCGAGGAGACTATGACTTCACGCGCCTGGCCGCCGAGTTCGACCCCGACGACGGACTACCGACGCCACTCCCCTGGGATGCCGGCGTCGATCGCACGGCCTTCACCTTCGACTGGGAGCGGATGGGGGATCCAGATCGCTTTCAGGCCTCCCTCGAGGCCTTTCTTCGCTACGGGGTACTCGTCCTCGAGAAGGTTCCCACGACGGGCGGCACCCTCGTCGAGGTCGGCGAGACCTATGGCCGGGTGCGCTCGACCAACTTCGGCCGGTACTTCGAGGTCCTCTCTCGTCCCGGGTCCAACGACCTGGCCTATCGACCGGTGCCCCTGGCCCCGCATACCGACAATCCCTACCGGAATCCGGTGCCGGGCATCCAGCTGCTGCACTGCCTGCGCAATGAAACGTCCGGCGGCCTCTCCACCCTGGTCGACAGCCTCACCGTCGCCGAGCGGCTGCGGGCCGAGGATCCCGAGGGCTACCGCCTGCTGGCCAGCACCCCCGTCCGCTTCCGCTTCGTCGACGATGAGGTAGAGCTCATCGAGCGCCGCCCCATGATTCACCTTGATGCAAGGGGTCGCCTGACGGGCGTGCACTACAGCCCCCGGCTGGACGCCCTGCCACTGATGGACGAGGCCCGCATCCGGGCGTTTCATCGCGCCCGCCGCCGCCTCGGCGAGCTGTTCGCCGACCCGAGCTACCGGATCGCCTTCGCGCTGCGCGAAGGCGAGCTGATGATGTTCGACAACAACCGCGTGCTGCATGGACGCACCGCCTACGATCCGAACGAGGGGCTGCGCCACCTGCAGGGCTGCTACATCGACCGGGACGGCCCTGCCGGGCGGTATCGCGCCCTGACCCCTTGATCCCCTTGCACCGCTTTACAGGAGACCATCCGCGATGGCCAACGACGACACCCCACGGGTGAGCTTCACCCGCATGAAGGACGGCACCCGAGAGGACTACCAACTGCTGGGACGGCTGGAGGAGGCCTACGTCGAGGGGCTCCCCGAGCGCATCCTCGCCGCCCTGCGGGGACTGGAGCACACCCTGAGCGGGTATCGGGTCTCGCGTCTCGAGCATGTGCTGCAGTCCGCCAGCCGTGCCGAGGACGATGGCGAGGAGGAGGAGATGATCGTCGCGGCGCTGATCCACGACCTGGGCGACGACCTGGCGCCGCACAACCATTCCCAGTATGCCGCCTCGATCATCCGCCCCTATGTCAGCGCCCGGGTCGCCTGGGTGATCGAACACCATGGCCTGTTCCAGAACTACTACTATATCCACCACTTCGGCGGTGATCCGCTGGAGCGCGACCGGTATCGGGATCATCCCTGGTATCAGGACTGCGTGGACTTCTGCGAGCGCTGGGACCAGGCCTCCTTCGACCCTGACTACCCCACCCGGCCCCTCGAGCATTTCGCGCCAATGGTGCGGCGCATCTTCTCCCGTCCGCCCTTCGATCCCGGGATCATCGGCGAGGCCCCGACGAGCACGCCTGATCGCCCGAAGGGGGGCTAGCTGTGTAAACCCACCAGGTTGTTCACGGAAAGGCCTAACCGGTGAACCGGAGAGCAGTAATCCAAACTGGCATGCGGCCGATGCCAGTTGTACTGGTGCAGCCAGGCCGGCAGATGTTGCCGGCGCTGCTCCGAGCTCTCGTAGGACCGCGCATAGGCCCATTCGCGAAGGGCGGTTTGAATAAACCGCTCTGCCTTGCCATTGGTGCGTGGGGTATAAGGGCGAGTGCGCTTGTGCGTTAGCCCCAGGCGCCGGCACAGGCGCTGGAATGCCTTGGATTTGTAACAGGCGCCGTTGTCGGTCAGGACACGGGCGAAGCGAACCCCGAGCCGCCGGTAATAACGCATCGCGTCCAGCAGCGCGTAACACGCGCTCCAACCGGTTTCATTGGGATAGAGGGTGCCGAAGGCCACCCGTGAGTGATCGTCGATAGCGATATGGACATACTCCCACCCCGCGCCGGGCGTGTTCTGCTGGCGATCGCCCGTCACCCGATGGCCCGGGCGTTCGAAACGTCCCAACTTCTTGATATCCAAGTGCAGGAGATCCCCTGGCGCGTCATGTTCATAGCGGTTATCAGGCCTTGCCGGTGACAGCAAGGCCAGCCGGTTCAGCCCCTTGCGCTTGAGGATCCGCGCCACCGTGCTCTGCCCGATGCCCAGCGCCCGGGCGATCTGGCGATAGGTCTGACGCTGCTGACGACGTTCGATGACCTGCTCCACGGTGGCGGCATCGGTGGCACAAGGGCTCCGCCCCGGGCGCGACGAGCGGTCTTGAAGCCCCGGGAGGCCTTCTTCGCGGAACCGGCGGACCCACTTGTAGACCGTTCTCACACTGACGCCCTGAGCTTGAGCCACTTCCCTTGGCCGTATCCCTTCATCGATGACACGACGTGCCAGCAGGGCTCGACCATGTGGGGTAAGACGGGCATTCTGGTGAGTGTTCATCCGGACCTCCTGGAGCGATTGGTTGGTTCGCATCTCCAGTCTTCCGGGTAGGTTCCGGATGAACAACCTACCGAGAGATCACAGCTAGCCCTCTTCCTCGTCGTCGGCCAGGTCACGGCCGAAGGCCCGCCATTGGGCCAGGGTCATCACCTCGGTGGTCTCGGTGCGCAGGTCGTGGGCGATGATCAGCTCGCCCCGCTCCAGCTGGCGCTTCAGCTCGGCGACCCACCCCGCCATGCCGGCGCCGGTGTCGGTGGTATCATAGCCCTGGCGGGTGACGAAGGCCTCGAGCAGGCCGTCCAGGGTGTCTGCCGGCAGCATCCGGTAGGGCACCTCGATAAAGCGGTCGCCGCTCATGCGCCGATCTCCTCGCCGTTCTCCCAGGCGGCCAGCCGCTCGAGGAAGGTGGCCTCGTCGATCACCTCCACGCCGAGCTGCTCGGCCTTGGTCAGCTTGCTGCCGGCGGCCTCCCCGGCCACCAGGCAGGCGGTCTTCTTCGACACGCTGCCCGACACCTTGGCGCCCAGCGCCTGGAGCCGGGCCTTGCCCTCGTCCCGGGTCATGGTGTCGAGGGTACCGGTGAGCACCCAGGTCTGGCCCTCCAGCGGCGTCGGCCCGGCTTCCACCTCGGTCTCCTCCCAGTGCACCCCGGCGTCGATCAGGGCCTGGATGGTCTCGCGGTTATGGGGCTGCCGGAAGAAGGTGTGCACATGGGCGGCGACGATGGGGCCCACGTCCTCCACCGCCTCCAGGGCCTCGCGATCGGCGGCCATCAGCGCCTCCAGGCTGCCGAAATGCCGCGCCAGGTTGGCGGCGGTGGCCTCGCCGACCTCGCGAATGCCCAGGGCGAAGATGAAGCGTGGCAGGGTGGTGGCCTTGGCCTTCTCCAGCGCCGCCACCAGGTTCTCGGAGGATTTCTGGCCCATGCGCGGGAGTTCGGCCAGGTCCTCGGCGGCCAGGCCGAAGAGATCCGCCGGCGACTTCACCCAGTCGCGCTCCACCAGCTGGTCGATCAGTTTCTCGCCCAGGCCATCGATGTCGAGAGCCCGACGCGAGGCGAAGTGCTTCAGGGCCTCCTTGCGCTGGGCGGCGCAGTAGAGGCCCCCGGAGCAGCGCGCCACGGCCTCGCCCTCCAGGCGCTCGATCTGGGAGTCGCACACCGGACAGCGCTCCGGAAAGACGATCTCCCGGGCATCGTCGGGGCGATCCTCCCGCTGGACGCGCACCACCTGGGGGATGACGTCGCCGGCCCGGCGGATGGCCACGGTATCGCCGATCATCACGCCCAGCCGGGCGATCTCGTCGGCGTTGTGCAGGGTGGCGTTGGAGACGGTGACCCCGGCCACCGACACCGGCTCGAGGCGGGCCACCGGGGTGATGGCGCCGGTGCGGCCCACCTGGAATTCCACGTCGTTGAGCCGGGTGGTCTGCTCCTGGGCCGGGAACTTGAAGGCGATGGCCCAGCGCGGCGCCCGGGCCACGAAGCCCAGCTCGCGCTGCCGGCGCAGGTCGTCGACCTTGATCACCACGCCGTCGATGTCGTAGCCGAGGCCATCGCGCTTCTCGCCGAGCCGCCGGCAGTAGTCGATCACGCCCCGGGCGCCCTCGACCACCTCGAGCTCGCGGCTGCTGCGGAAGCCGAGGTCGGCGAGCCGCGCCATCAGTTCGCTGTGGCTGGCGTCACCGGCGTCGGGCTCGATGCGCGCCACCTGGTAGGCGCTGAACTCCAGGGGCCGCCGGGCGGTGATGCGCGGGTCGAGCTGGCGCAGGCTGCCGGCGGCGGCGTTGCGGGGGTTAGCGAAGACCTTGCTGCCCTCCTCCCGGGCCCGCTCGTTCAGGTCCTCGAAGCCCTCGTGACTCATGATCACCTCGCCGCGCACCTCGAGCAGTTCGGGAGGACGATTCCCTCGCAGCTTCAGGGGGATGGAGCGCAGGGTCCGCAGGTTGGAGGTGATGCCCTCGCCGGTCCGGCCGTCGCCGCGGGTGACCCCGGTGGTCAGCTCGCCGTGCTCGTAGACCAGGGAGACGGCGGCCCCGTCGAGCTTGGGTTCGCAGCAGAAGGCGATGCCCTCGGGATCGGCCTCCAGCCGCTCGGCCACCCGCCGCACGAAGGCCGACAGCTCCTCCTCGTCGAAGGCGTTGTCCAGCGACAGCATGGGCACCGCATGTTCCACCTCGGGGAATCCCTCGGCGGGGGCGGCCCCCACCCGCTGGGTGGGCGAGTCCGGCGTCACGAGCTCGGGGTATTCTGCCTCGATCTCCTGCAGGCGGCGCAGCCGACGGTCGTAGTCGGCGTCGGTCATGCGTGGCGCGTCCAGCACGTAGTAGCGGTAGTTGGCGTCCTCGAGTTCGGCGCGCAGGCGCGCCGCCTCGTCACGGGTATCCTGATCGGGCTGGGTCATGTCTTCCGTGTCTCGATCTAAAGCGAAGGCGTCGAAGCTCGAAGCCGGCATGATCGCCTAGCTTACCAAAGCAGCAACCCCCGTGGGGTGAGCCCACGGGGGTTGTCTTCCAGCTTCCGGCTTCTCGCTTCCGGCTTTAGTTTACCTGATAGCGGTGGAGCCTGTGCCGGCGCTCGAACTCCTGGACACGCTGGCGGGCGAACTCCACGGTCTGGGCGGTCATGACGCTCATGTTCTCGTCCTTCAGCTCGCCGCCCAGATGCCGCACGATGACCATGGCGGTCTCGACCATGGCCTCGAATGCCGCGGCGGTGTCCTCGGCGCCCGGCAGCGGCATCAGCAGGGTGATGCCCGGGGTGCGGAAGTCGTCCATGGCCTCGATGGGGAAGGTCCCGGGCTTGACCACGTTGACCATGGAGAACTGCAGGCGGCTCTCCGGGTCTTCGGTCTCGAAGCGGTGGAAGATGCCCATGTCGCGACCATAGCGCAGGCCGCAGGCCAGCATCAGGTCCAGCAGGGCGGTACCGGAGAAGCCCTCCTCCTCGCGGGACATGACGCTGATGACGATGAGTTCCTCGGCCTCGCTCAGGGTATCGCGGGCATGGCCGGCGTCGACGTCATGGCGCAGGGCCTTCTCGAGCACGGGGTGCGTCCGCACGACCTCGTCGTCGTCACGGGCGTCGGCCTCGGGGGAGGCGGCGGTCTCGGGATCCGGCGCGACCGTCCGCCGCGAGGGCGTGAACAAGGGGTCGTCGGCGTCGATGGCGGCTTCCTGGCGCGCGCGGGATGCCTCGCGGGCCTGGTCCTCGGCCAGGCGGCGCTCCGCGGCCGCCGCTTCCTCTCGCTGGCGCGCCGCTTCTTCGCGCCGGGCCTTCTCGGCCTGCTCCTGCTCGCGCCGGGCACGCTTCTGGTCGCGACGCTCGGCGAGGCTCTTCTGCAGGGAGGCGCCGAGCTTCTGGACCGAGGATCCGACGCGTCGGGATCCGCTCTTGAGCGAGTCCCCCATGCCTTCCAGGTCGACCAGGCGATAGTCCTGCTCGTCGTAGCCGTCGTGATCCGCCGGATCGGCGACCAGGGGCTCCGGCTTGGCCGCATCGTCTCGGGGGGCGGCCTCGTCGGACGCATCGAGCGCCGGTTCACGACGCTCGGCTTCCGCCTGGCCTCGATTCGGGGACTCGCGTTCGTCGGCCGGTGGGTGCGATACCGTCTCGGCCTCCTCCTCGGGCGCGGAGGCAGCCGGCGCCGGGGCCGCCTTGTCCTCTTGCCGGGCGGGAGTCGGGGCCGGCTCGACCGGTGTCGGCTCGACGTGCTGGCGACGGAATTCGGACAATACCCTCGAGGGGCCGGGATGGTCCTGGCGCTGGAGCTTGGGCTTGGGGGTCACGCCCCCGTCTTCCGCGGGCCTGACGACTCGCGCCCCTCCATTGGGCAGTTCCCAGTTGATTTCGGCCTCGCGGGCCGCCTCTTCGGGGTCCTGGACGGGGCCCGAGGCGTCGTGTTCGGCCTGGTCGAGGCGCGGAACACGGCGCTGGCGCTGCAGGCGACGCACACCGTCGATGACGATCAAGGTCACCAGCGCCAGCCCCAGAATGATCAGCCACTCTCTAAGTTCCATGGGTCGTCATGCCTTCATGCTAAGGCGCCATGCCTGATGGTTGTTCGACATCAGCATAGCGCGATTGCCCAAAAAAGGACCAGATTTTTACTTGTCAAGCCCGATAAAAATTCAACGAGGCTCGACCGGCCCTGCGCAATCGCCCTGCGTGAAACCCTGTGCGTCCTTGCAATGCATCATCATGGTATTCCTTGTTACTCCTTTTCCCCCCCGCGTTCAAGCCTTTCAGGCCTCGGCCAGCGCCGCCGCTTCCTCGACGCCCACCGCCACCAGGCGTGACACCCCGGGCTCCTGCATGGTGACCCCCATGAGCCTTTCCGAGGCCTCCATGGCGATCTTGTTGTGGGTGATGTAGATGAACTGGACCGAGTCCGACATCTCCTTCACGAGCTTGGCATAGCGTCCCACATTGGCATCATCCAGGGGCGCATCCACCTCGTCGAGCATGCAGAAGGGGGCCGGATTGAGCTGGAAGATCGCGAACACCATCGACAGCGCGGTCAACGCCTTCTCCCCTCCCGAGAGGAGGTGAATGGTGCTGTTCTTCTTGCCGGGTGGACGCGCCATGATGGCCACCCCGGTCTCGAGCAAATCGTCGCCGGTCAGCGTCAACCATGCGGTCCCGCCGCCGAAGACCTTGGGAAAAAGCGTCTGCAGGCCGGCGTTCACTCGCTCGAAGGTGTCGCGGAATCGGGTGCGGGTTTCCTGGTCGATACGACGGATCGCCCGGTCGAGCGTCTCCAGGGCCTCGGTCAGTTCGGCGTGCTGGGCCTCCAGGTAGTCGCGCCGCTCGGCCTGCTGGTCGTATTCCTCGATGGCCGCCAGGTTGATGGCGCCCAGCCGGCGGATGCGCTCGCCGACCTCCTCGAGACGGGTCTCCCAGGCCGACTCGGTGGCATTGGGATCCAGCCCCTCGGCCAGGGCGCCCGCGTCGTGGCCCAGTTCCCGGAGCTGCTCGTCCTGGGTCTCGGCCTTGAGCGCCAGGGCCTGGACCTGCATGCGCGCCTCCTGGAGGCGCTCGCGGATGCCCTCGAGCTGGCGCTCGTGGGCCTGGCGGGCCTGCTCGTCCTCGCGCAGCCGCTCCACCAGGCCGGCGGCCCGGGAGCGCGCCTCGTTCAGCTCACGCTCCTCGCGCTCGCGACGATGCAGCAGCTCCTCCAGGCGATCGCGGCGTTCCTCGTCGGGTTCCTGCAGGGCCTCGCGGGCCTCCTCGAGCTCGGCGCAGCGCTGTGCGAGACGCTCGCGGGCCTCGCCGGAACGCCCCTGCTGCTCGGCCAGGCCGGCCCGCTCGGTGGTCAGGCGCTGGTGTTCCAGGGCCAGGCGCTGGGCCTGCTCGGCCAGGGGCCGTTGCTGGCTGCGCAGCTGGGTCAGCCGCTCCCGGGCCTCCTGCCGAGCCCGCTCCAGGCGCTCGCGGGTCTCGGCGCCCTCCTCCAGCCGGGCCATGGCGGCCTGCCAGTGCTCGCGGGTCTGCTCGATGGCCAGCCGGGTCTCCTCGGCGGACTCGGCCAGCCCCTCGAGTTCCTCGGCGAGCTCCCCGGCCCGCCCCTGGAGATGCTCGAGACGACTGGCCAGGCCGCTGTCCTGGACCGCCAGCTGCTGGCGCTGCTGCTCCAGGTCGCGCTCTTCCAGGCGCACCGTCTCCAGGCCTTGCTCGGCCCGCTCGACGCGTTCGGCCGCCTCGGCCAGCCGTGCCTCCTGCTCCTCGAGGCGGGCTTCCACGGCACCGAGTTCCTCTCGCACCTCCGCCTCCCGGCGGCGGCTCACCAGCAGGGCGTCGGGGCCCTCGTCCTGGCCCCGGTGTCGCGCCCAGCCGTCGCCGACCCAGAGACCGCAGGCGGTGATCAGGCTCTCCCCGGCGGTCAGGGACTCGCGCTCGGCCCAGGCCTGCTCGCGGCTCGCCACGCAGCGCACCCCGGCGAGCCACTGGGCGGCGGCGCCGGCGCCCGAGACCTTGGCGGCCAGGCTGTCGAGCGGCGACTCGCGCTCGTCGGCCTCCAGCAGGCCCAGCTCGGGCGCCAGGGCCGGCGCCAGCAGTCGCGCGCCATCGGCCAGGGGGGCGAGGCGGGCGCGCAGCCAGGGCGCCAGCACCCAGGAGACGACCTCCTCCCAGCCGGCCTCCACCTCGAGGCACTCGCCGAGCCGCGGGGCCTCGCCGAGGCCCTGCTCGGCCAGGTGATCGTCCAGGCTCTCGTCGTGATCGGCCAGGGCCGCCTGGATCAGCGCCTCCAGCGAGGCCAGCTCGCCCTGGAGGGTGCTGCGCCGCTGCCGGTCGGCCTCGCGGGCCACCTCGGCCTCGCGAACGGCCTCGCGTGCGGCATCGCGGCCGACCTGCCACTGCTCGCGTCGCGCCTCGCTCTCCGCCAGGCGCTCGTCCAGTTCCGCGAGGCGTTCGGCGACCTCGTCGCGCTGGGCCTGGAGGCCGGCGATGTCGGGCAGTTCCTCGCGCTGCTGGCGACGCTTGCCGACGTCGGCCTCGATGCGCTCGAGCCGGGCCTCCTGCTCGCGCAGGCGATCCTGGGCGCGCTCGGCCTCCCGACTGTCGGCCTGCCAGGTCTCCCCGAAGGCCTCCCAGTCGGCGTCGGCCTGCTCGGCGAGAGGCTCGGCCTCCTCCAGGGCGGCCTCCAGCTCGGCGAGTCGCTCGGCCACCTCTTCCTGTTCGGGCCCCAGGGTCTCGAGCCGGTCGTCGAGGCCGGCGAGTCGCTCGCCGTCGTCCTCGCCGAGCCGTTCGATGTCGGCGAGTTCCCGGCGAGCCGCCTCCAGGTCCCGGGCCAGCTGCTGGTCCCGGGAGCGGGTGTGCTCGAGGTCCTGCTCGAGACGGGCGATGGCGGTGGTGGTCTCGTGGAAACGGTGCTGATAGCCCTCGAGCTCCGTGGCCAGCCGGTCGTGCTCGGCGCGGGCCTCCTCCAGGCGGGTCTCGCACTGGCGCAGTCCCAGCACCTCGCGTTCCACGGCGGTCTCGAGGTCGCGGACGCGAGTCTCCTCCTCCTCCTGGCTGGCCTTCAGGGCGCGACCGCGCAGCAGCGCCAGCTCGCCCTTGAGCCGGTATTCCTCCTGCTTGAGGGTCTGATAGCGGCGGGCCGCGTCGGCCTGGCGCTTGAGGCGCTCGAGCTGCTTGTCGAGCTCCTCGCGGATGTCCTCCAGGCGCTCCAGGTTCTCCTGGGTGCGGCGCATGCGGTTCTCGGTCTCGCGACGGCGCTCCTTGTACTTGGAGATGCCGGCGGCCTCCTCGAGGGTGGCACGCAGCTCCTCGGGCCGGGACTCGATCAGCCGCGAGATCATCCCCTGGCCGATGATGGCATAGGAGCGCGGCCCCAGGCCGGTACCGAGGAAGAGATCCGAGATGTCCCGGCGGCGGCACTTCTGGCCGTTGAAGAAGTAGGTGGACTGCCCTTCCCGGGTGACCTGGCGCTTGACCGAGATCTCGGCGTACTGGGCATAGGGGCCGCCCATGGTGCCGTCACGGTTGTCGAAGTGCAGCTCGATCGAGGCCTGCCCCACCGGCTTGCGGCCGGTGGAGCCATTGAAGATGACGTCGGCCATCGACTCGCCGCGCAGGGTCTTGGCGGAGGATTCCCCCATGACCCAGCGCACGGCGTCGATGATGTTGGACTTCCCGCAGCCGTTGGGCCCGACGATGGCGGTCATGTTGCCGTCGAAGGGCACGGTGATCGGATCGACGAAGGACTTGAACCCCGCCAGGCGAATCGACTTCAGGCGCATGGCTTATTCGACGACCCTGTCGATGACCACCTCCACCGGCTCCTCCTCGGGCTCGCCGACCGGCACGGCCTCCCGACGTCCCCAGAGGTCGCCGGGCTGTGGCTCGGCCTGGCCGCTGACCGAGACCCGCACCACCAGCCGGGCCTGGTCGACCTGGGACAGCCGCGCCATGGGGGCCATGGCATCACCGTCGTCGAGGACGAGGGTGGTCGGCAGCTCGCCCACGGTGGTGCGGACCACCGCCAGCGGCGGCAGCTCCCCGGCGGTGTCACGGGCCACCACGAAGACCGTGGCGTCCTCGCCCGCGCGCTCGGCCAGGGCCGGGTCGAGGCTGACCCGCACCCGGATACCCGGCCCCTCGCCGGCGGACTCGGGCGTGATGCCGAGACGCTGCTGGGCCACCCGGATGCCCTCGCGCAGGGCGTCGGCGGAGTCGGGATCGTTCATGCCAGCGATGGCGCGGCGCCAGCGGTCGATGGCCACCTCGTAGTCGCCCTGTTCGAAGGCCTCGATGCCCAGCATGCCGAGGACCGTGGGCTGGCCGGGATCGGCGGCCAGGGCCTCGTCGACCAGCGCCTGGACGTCCTCGGTGAGCTCCCGGCCGGCGGCGAAGTAGCGCAGCTGGGCCAGCTCGGCCAGCAGCCAGGGCTCGCGTCCCTCCAGCTCGAGCAGTCGGGTCAGGGCCGCATCGGCCTCGGCGGCCCGGCCGCTGTCGCGATAGAGGGGGAACAGCGAGCGCCAGACGTTGGGGTTGTCGGGCTGGCGGGCGGCCTGCTCCTCGAGGCGCTGGATCAGTACCGGCAATGAGGCCTCCGGATCGTTCATGACCGACTGCTGGATCCGATGGATCTCCAGGTCGCCCTCGGCGCCTTCCAGGCGGTACCAGAACACGCTGGCCACCACCAGGGCCACCATCACCACCGGCACCGCGAGCTTGCCCGAGGCGGTCGGCTTGAGGGGCGAACGCGCCTGCGCCGCCGTGTCGTCGAGCAGGCTGCGCTCCAGCTCCAGTCGGTCCTCCTCGAAGCGCGTCGCGTCGATCTCGCCGCGGTCCCGGGCGGCCTCCAGGGAAGCCAGCCGACGCCGATAGACGGCGACGTTCTGCTCGGCGGTGCGGTCGTTGGCCTCGAAATCGGCCTGGGCTCGGCGGACGACGGCGGCACGGCGCAGGGGGGCGACCAGCAGCCACAGCGCCGGCAGCAGCAGGATGGCGAAGGCGAGCCAAAGCAGGGTCATTCGTTCCTCTCAGGGTTGATCAGGGCATCCAGCCGGGCGCGCTCCTCGGCGGTCAACCGCCGGGCCGAGGCACGTCGCCGGGCGCGCACCATGAGGGCCACCACCAGGGCGCCGAGCAGCACCAGGGCCGCGGGCAGCCCCCAGAGCAGCAGGGTGCGTCCCTCCAGGCGAGGGTTGTAGAGCACGTAGTCGCCGAAACGACGCACCATGAAGTCGAGGATCTCCTTGTCGGAGCGGCCGTCCTGGAGCAGCCGGTAGACCCGGTCGCGCATGTCGCCGGCGATGGGCGAATCGGAGTCGCCGATGGCCTGGTTCTGGCACTTGGGACAGCGCAGGGTGGCGGTCAGCGACTGGTAGCGCTGCTCGAGGACCGGATCCTCGAACCGGCGCACCTCGATGCCGCCCGCCTGGGCGAGCAGCGGCAGCAGCACCAGCATGGCCAGCAGGGGCCGGATCAGTCGCGCCATCTTTCCACCTCCGGCAGGATCACCTCACGCACGTCCTCCGGCTTGATGTAGCCGGTATGGTGATAACGGATCACGCCCTCCGCGTCGACCAGGAAGGTCTCGGGGGCGCCGTAGACGCCGAGCTCGAACCCCAGGTCGCCGTCGGGATCGAAGACGTTGACCTCGAAGGGGTTGCCGAACTCCGCCAGAAAGGCTCGGCCCTTCTCCCGGGTGTCCTTGTAGTCCACCCCCACCAGGCGCACGCCCCGCTCGGCGAGGTCCAGCAGCTGGGGCATTTCCTGCTTGCAGGTCGGGCACCACTCCCCCCAGACGTTGACCAGGGTGACCTCGCCCCGGAGCAAAGACTCGTCCACGGTGCGCGACGGATCCTCCAGGGTGGTCAGCTCGAAGGCCGGAAAGGGATCGGCCATCAGCGCCGAGTCCCGTTCGAAGGGGTTCATCGACAGGCCCTGGTAGAGGAAGCCTCCCAGCGCCAGGAAGGCCAGAAGCGGCAACAGCAACAGCAGACGGCGCTTCATGCGGTCACCTCCCGGGCGGGGCGTTCCGGGTCCCGGGCGGTGGCCGCGCGCCGGTAGCGGCGATCGACCACCGCCAGGATGCCGCCGGCGGCCATCAGCAGCCCGCCCAGCCACAGCCAGCGAACGAAGGGCTTGTACTGGATGCGCATGGCCCAGCTGCCGTCCTCGAGGTCCTCGCCCATCGCCACGTAGAGGTCGCGGAACAGGCCCGGACGCAGCGCCACGTCGGTCATCGGCATGCCCCGGGCGATATAGAGGCGCTTCTCGGGGGTCATGACGAAGGCGCGGGCATCGTCGCCGCGGCGTACCTCGATATGGGCCGCGTCGGCCACGTAGTTGGGCCCGCGTCGACTGCCCAGTTCGGTCATGGTGAAGGTGTAGCCGGCCACCCTGGCGGTGTCGCCCACCGCCATGCGCACGTTGCGCTCCACGGCGTAGTTGGACACCACGGTGACGCCGACGATGGTCACCGCCAGGCCCAGGTGCCCCACCACCATGCCCCAGTGGGCGAGGGACAGGCGACGCAGGCCGGCCAGGCGACCGTCGCGATGGCGGCTCTTCTCCCAGAGGTCGCGCACCAGCGGCAGCACCACCCACAGGGCCGCCGCCAGGCCCAGCGAGACCTGGAGGTTCCACTCGCCGCCGTAGGCCAGCGGCGCCAGGGCGGCGACGACCAGGGCGACGGCCCCGGCGAGCCAGACCCGACGCAGCAGGGCACGGCCCTCGGTGCGCTTCCAGTGCGCCAGCGGCCCCAGCCCCATGAAGACGCAGAGGATCACGGTCAGCGGCACGAACAGCGCGTTGAAGTAGGGCGGGCCCACGCTGATCTTGCCCAGCCCCAGGGCGTCCAGGATCAACGGATAGACCGTGCCCAGCAGCACGGTGACCGTCATGATCACCAGCAGGATGTTGTTGATCAGCAGCAGGGCATCCCGGGACAGCCAGGTGAAGCCGACCTGGTGGCTGACGCGCGGGGCGCGCAGGGCGAAGAGCAGCAGCGAGGCCCCGACGGTGAGGCCGAGCAGCGCCAGGATGAACAGCCCCCGGGACGGGTCGTTGGCGAAGGCATGCACCGAGGTCAGCACCCCGGAGCGCACCAGGAAGGTGCCCAGCAGCGACAGCGAGAAGGTGGAGATCGCCAGCAGCACCGTCCAGCTCTTGAAGGCGCCGCGCTTCTCGGTGACCGCCAGGGAGTGGATCAGGGCGGTGCCGGCCAGCCAGGGCAGCAGGGAGGCGTTTTCCACCGGGTCCCAGAACCACCAGCCGCCCCAGCCCAGCTCGTAGTAGGCCCACCAGCTCCCCAGGGCGATGCCCACCGAGAGGAAGGCCCAGGCGACGTTGGTCCAGGGGCGGGCCCAGCGGGTCCAGGCGGCATCCAGCCGGCCGCCCAGCAGGGCGGCGATGGCGAAGGCGAAGACCACCGAGAAGCCCACGTACCCCATGTAGAGCATCGGCGGATGGATAATCAGGCCGAAGTCCTGGAGCAGCGGGTTGAGGTCCGCGCCATCGGCCGGGGGGTTGGGCCGCAGCCGGGCGAAGGGGTTGGAGGTGATCAGCACGAAGGCGAGGAAGCCCGTGGAGACCAGCCCCATCACGCCCAGCACCCGGGCCAGCATGTCCCGGGGCAGCTCCCGGGAGAAGCGGCTGACGGCGAAGGTCCAGGCGCCGAGGATCAGGCTCCACAGCAGCACCGACCCCTCGTGGTTGCCCCAGACGGCGCTGGCCTTGTAGTACCAGGGGAGCATGGAGTTGGAGTTGTCCGCCACGGTGGCCACGCTGAAGTCGTCGAGCAGGAAGCTGGCGGTGAGGCAGGCGTAGGCGACCACCAGGAACAGGAACTGGCCGGCGGCCATCGGCCGGGCGTAGGCCATCCACAGCGGCCGGCGCGTGGCCGTCCCGGCCAGCGGCAGGATCGCCTGCACCGTCGCCATCAGCAGGGCGACGATCAGGGCGAAGTGACCGATTTCGGGGATCATCGGGATCAGCATGCGGGCTCCGGATCAGTCCTCGGCGTCGAGACGCTCGGCCACCTCGGCGGCCTGGGCCTGGTAGTCCTCCGGGGAATAGCCGGCCTCTTCCAGGGCCTGGGCCACCTCGGGAGGCATGTAGTTCTCGTCGTGCTTGGCCAGCACCTGGTCGGCCCGCAGCCAGCCCTCGGGCTGCAGCCGGCCGACCACCACCACGCCCTGTCCCTCGCGGAACAGGTCGGGAAGGATACCGCTGTAGCGCACGCTCACGTCCTCGACGTAGTCGGTCACCACGAACTCGACGTCGAGGCTGTCCGGGTCGCGGGCCACCGAGCCTTCCTTGACCATGCCCCCCGCCCGGATCTGGCGCTCGACCGGCGCCTCGCCGCCGGCGATCTGCACCGGGCTGAAGAAGAGGTTGATGTTGCTGCGCAGGGCGTAGAGGGTCAGGCCCACGGCGATGGCGGCGAGGGTGACCAACCCCAGGATCACGAAGAGTTTCTGCTTGCGTTTGGCTCTCATCGGGCGTGTCCCTCGTCGGTTGAAACCCGGGTCGATTCGACCTGGCGTCGCTCGCGGCGCGCCCGGCGGCGGAGCTCGCGGATCACCCGACGGCGCTCGGCCCGGGCGTGCCAGCCGACCCCGAGCAGCAGGGCAGCCGTGGCGCCGTAGGCGGTCCATACATAGGGGGCGTGGCCGCCCATGGCCAGGAAGGCGGAAACGGACTCGAAGGCCATCAGGGTCCCTCCCCGACCAGCTCGCGGACCCAGCGCTTGGAGGACTCGCGGCGCAGGATCTCGCTGCGGGTGCGCATCAGGGTCACGGCGATGAAGAAGCTGTAGAAGCCCAGCACCATCAGCAGCAGCGGCAACCACATCTCCATGGGCATGGCCGGCCGCGAGGTGACCGAGAAGGTGGCCGGCTGGTGCAGGGTGTACCACCACTCCACCGAGTACTTGATGATGGGAATGTTGATCACGCCCACCATGGCCAGCACCGAGGCCGCGCGGGAGGCGCTGTCGCGGCTGGCGAAGGCGCCGCGCAGGGCGATGACCCCCACGTAGAGGAAGAACAGGATCAGCATCGAGGTCAGGCGGGCATCCCACTGCCACCAGGTGCCCCAGGTGGGCACGCCCCAGACGGCCCCGGAGAACAGCGCGACGAAGGTCATGCCCGCCCCCAGCGGGGCCATCACCGCCGCCGCCATGTCGGCGAGCTTGATCTTCCAGACCATGAAGACGAAGCCGGCGGCGGCCATGGCCACGAAGATGGACTGGGCCAGGAAGGCCGCCGGGACATGGACGTAGATGATCCGGAAGCTGTTGCCCTGCTGGTAGTCCGCCGGCGCGAAGGCCAGCCCCCAGACGCCGCCGATCAGGATCAGCGCCACCGCGGCCACCCAGAACCAGGGCATCAGCCGCTCGCTGATGGCGTAGAACCACTTGGGGGAGCCGAGCTTGTGAATGAAGGCCCACATGATGCCGTGTCGATACCTCAACCGTTGATACTGATGCGCAAGGACGCCGCGATGGCCCAGGGCGCGAAGATCATCGCCACCGCCAGGAGGGCGCCGAGAATGGCCAGATGGGCGGAGACCCCGGCCCCCAGGATCGCCGCCTGGACAGCCCCGGCGCCGAAGATCAGCACCGGGATGTAGAGCGGCAGCACCAGCAGCGAGAGCAGCACGCCGCCCCGGGACAGGCCGACGGTGAGCGCCGCGCCGATCGCACCGATCAGGCTCAGGCTGGCGCTGCCCAACGCCAGGGAGAGCGCCAGGACCAGGTAGCTGCCTGCCGGCAGCGCCAGCATGATGCCCAGCACCGGGGCCATCAGCGCCAGCGGCAGCCCGGTGAGCAGCCAGTGCACCGCCACCTTGGCCATTGCCAGGGCCGGCAGCGGCTGGGGCGAGAGCAGCAGCTGCTCCAGGCTGCCGTCCTCGTAGTCGCCCCGGAACAGCCCGTCGAGCGACAGCAGGGCGGCCAGCAGCGCCGCGACCCACAGCAGGCCCGGGGCGATGGTGGCCAGCAGCTCCGGATCCGGCGAGATGCCGATCGGGAACAGCGTGATCACCAGGGCGAAGAACACCAGGGGATTGAGCACCTCGCTGCGCCGGCGCAGCAACAGTACCAGATCCCGCCTCAGGGTCGCCCGGATTGCGACCATGACACCGCCCTCGGGTTCCCCGACCCGCGGCATCCGCCCCCCGTCCTGGGTGGGGCGCGGCTCAGCGCGTGACACCATCACCTCCCTCTCCCAGGCACAGGCGGCGCAGGTTCGCCGAGGGGCGCAAGGCGTGGTGGGTGGTGACCAGCACGCTGCCGCCCCGTCGCGTATGGGCTTCCAGGCGATCCTCCAGGGCGGCGACGCCCTCCCGGTCGATGGCCGTGAAGGGCTCGTCGAGCACCCACAGCGGTCGCGGGGTGAGCTCCAGCCGGGCCAGGGCGACCCGACGCTGCTGCCCGGCCGACAGCTGGGCGGCGGGCACGTCCTCGTAGCCGGCCAGCCCCACCGCCGCCAGGGCCTCGAGACGATCGTCCTCGTTCCCGACGGTGCCGGCCAGGGCCTGGTACCAGGCCAGGTTCTCCAGCGGCGTCAGCGCCGCCTTGACACCCGGCGCATGGCCCAGGTAAAGCAGGTTGGCGAGGAAGTCGCGACGCACCTGGCGTAGCGGCGCCCCGTCCCAGAAGAGCTCACCCTGGTAGTCCGCCAGCTGTCCGGAAAGTATCTTGAGCAGGGTGGTCTTGCCGCTGCCGTTGGGGCCCTCGACGCGCAGGATCTCGCCGGCCTGGATCTCCAGGTCGAGGTCGCGAAACAGCCAGCGGTCGTCCCGCTCACAGGCCAGCCGTCGGGCTTGCAGGCGCAGGCTCAAGGCGCACTCCGGGCAAGGGAATTTGGCCGGGAACTCTACACGGAAAGGGGCGGTATCGCCAGTCGGGCGGGCGCGTCAGGGGGTCGCACGAGCCGTGCCCGCCGAAGGTCGAAGGGCCATCCCTTGCCAGATCTCCCGCCCCTGCTATGCTGGCCATGTACTGTATGTATCGACAGTCCTTGCCGACGGAGGGATGCCGCGCCATGCCGAGCCCCAGCCCACAGTACCTGTTCCGCCAGCCCAACCTGCCCCTGGCCGAGGCCTGGGCCCCCATCGACGTCGCCGCCGACGAGCTGGTCGAGATTCCCCTGCTCGGCCGTGTCGCCGCGGGCATTCCCATCGACGCCTGCATCGATGCGGGCAGCGTCGAGGTGCCGAGTCGCATGGTGCGGCGCAACACCTATGCCCTGCGGGTGTGCGGCGACTCCATGATCGATTGCAACATCTTCGATGGGGATGTGATCATCATCGAACGACGCGAAAGCGCCGAGAACGGCGAGACCGCGGTGGTGATGATCAACGACCAGGAGGTCACCCTGAAGAAGCTCTACATCGAGAAGTCCGGCGTGCGGCTTCAGCCGGCCAACGAGGCCATGCCGCCCATCTACCTGAAGAACAGCGACATCCAGGTGCTGGGCCTGGTGATGGGCGTGGTGCGTCAACCGGACCTGGCCGCCTGATGCGCTACCCCGTCCCCGACCTCGCCGCCGGTGCCCGGCAGGAGACCGAGCTGGAAGTGGAGAAGAGCCGCTTCCTCACCTGGATCTGCCATGCGCCCGATCCGGCCGCCTTCGAGGCACTGCTCGCCGCCGCCCGGGCCGCCCACCCGAACGCCAGCCATCACTGCAGCGCCTTCATCGCGGGCCCGCCCGGCGAGCAGACCGCCATCGGCTTCTCCGACGACGGCGAGCCCGGCGGCACCGCCGGCCGCCCCATGTACCAGGTGCTCGAGGGAGCCGGGCTCGGCCAGGTGGGCTGTGTGGTGACCCGCTACTTCGGCGGCACCAAGCTCGGCACCGGCGGCCTGGCCCGCGCCTACGCCCAGGCGGTGAGCGATGCCCTGGACGTCCTGCCGCGCCGCGAGGTCACCGAACGGGATCCCTTGCGCCTGCGGGTCGACTTTGCCGGGGAGGCCCCGGTCCGGGCCTGGTGCGCCGAGCAGGACATTCCGGTGGAGGCCGCCGACTATGGCGCCGAGGGCGTGGTGCTCACCCTGGGGTGGCCGCGGGACCAGGAACGGGATCTCTCCCCGCTCTCGGTCCGCCTCAAGGGTCGCCTGACCCCCCTCGACCCCGACGCCGCCTGAGGCCGCCGGCCCGGGCCCGCCCGGCGACGCCCCAACGACGAACGGCGCCCCGAGGGGCGCCGTTGGCAGGACGGTGAGAGCGACCGTTCAGCCGAGGTACTTGATCATCACGCCCGCGGCCACCGCCGAGCCGATCACGCCGGCCACGTTGGGCCCCATGGCGTGCATCAGCAGGAAGTTGTGGGGATTGGACTCCAGCCCCACCTTGTTGGACACCCGGGCCGCCATGGGCACCGCCGAGACCCCGGCGGACCCGATCAGCGGATTGATGGGCATGCGGCTCACCGCATTGAGCAGTTTCGCCATGAGCACGCCGCAGGCGGTGCCGATGGCGAAGGCCACCATGCCCAGCCCCAGGATGCCCAGGGTCTCTACCGCCAGGAAGCGATCGGCCATCAGCTTGGAGCCCACCGAGAGGCCCAGGAAGATGGTCACGGTGTTGATCAGCGCATGCTGGGCGGTGTCGGAGAGCCGCTCCACCACGCCGCACTCGCGCATCAGGTTGCCGAAGCAGAACATCCCCAGCAGCGGCGCGGCATCCGGCAGGAAGAGTACCACCAGGATCAGCAGGCTGAGCGGGAAGACGATCTTCTCCAGCTTGGACACCGGCCGCAGCTGGGTCATGGCGATCTCGCGCTCCTGCTTGGAGGTCAACGCCCGCATGATCGGCGGCTGGATCAGCGGCACCAGGGCCATGTAGGAATAGGACGCCACGGCGATCGCCCCCAGCAGCTCCGGCGCCAGGATGCTCGACACGTAGATCGAGGTCGGGCCGTCGGCGCCGCCGATGATGCCGATGGCGGCGGCCTGGTTGAGCGAGAAGTCCATCCAGCCCATGGCCGACATGCCCACCGCCCCGAGCAGGGTGGCGAAGATGCCGAACTGGGCGGCCGCGCCCAGGAAGAGGGTGCGCGGGTTGGCCAGCAGCGGCCCGAAGTCGGTCATCGCCCCCACGCCCATGAAGATCACCAGCGGCGCGATGCCGGAGGCGATGGCCACGCTGTAGAAGTGGTAGAGCATGCCATGGGCATAGCCCGCGTCCATGGCGGCGTCGTTGGCGGCGCGGATCAGCTCCGGCGAGGCATCGCCGTGCAGCAACTCGGACAGCCCATGGCGCCAGGCCTCGACCCCGGCGCCGGGCTCCAGGCTCAGCTGCAGGGCTTCGGCCATCCGCTCGAGCACCTCGGGCCGGGCCAGGTGGGCCGCCTGCTCCTCGGCGGTCAGCGCCAGCCCCGCCTCGGGGATGTTGGCGAGGATGCCGCCGAAGCCGATCGGCACCAGCAGCAAGGGCTCGAACTTCTTGGCGATGGCCAGCCACAGCAGCAGCAGCCCCACCACGATCATCACGGCCTGGCCGGGGCTCAGGTTGTAGAGCCCCGAACCGGTCCACAGGGTCAGTATCTTCTCCATCATGTGCAGCCCCTCAGAGCACGACGAGGGCGTCGCCCACGGCCACGCTGTCGCCTTCGCTGACCTTGACGGCGGAGACGGTGCCGGCGCTGGCCGCACGGACCTCGGTCTCCATCTTCATCGCCTCGAGGATGATCACCACGTCGCCCTCGGCCACGCTGTCCCCCGGGCTGACGTTGACCTTGAAGATGTTGCCGGCCAGGGGCGCGCTGATGGTCTCCCCCGTGGACTCGGCCGGCGCCGGCTGGGCCGGGGCCGGGGCGGCACCCTGCTCCTGCACCCGGTCGATCTCGCCGCCCTCGGCGACCTCGACCACGTACTGCTTGCCGTTGACGGTGATGGTGTAGGTCTCCGGGCCGGCGGGCGCCGCCGAAGGCGCCTTGGCCGGAGCCTGGGGCGCGTGGGCCTCGGGGGCCTGGGGCGCCGGCTCGAAGGCATCGGGGTTGTCGCGGTTCTTGAGGAACTTCAGGCCGATCTGCGGGAAGAGCGCATAGGTCAGGACGTCGTCGATCTCGCGCTCGCCCTCGGCCAGGCGGATCCCCTCCTCGCGGGCCTTGGTGCGCAGCTCCTCGCGCAGGCGATCCATCTCCGGCTCGAGCCGGTCCGCCGGACGGCAGGTGATCGGTTCGCCGCCCTCCAGCACGCGGGCCTGGAGCTCGGCGTTGAAGGCGGCCGGGGCCGCACCGTATTCGCCCTTGAGCAGCGCCTGCACCTCCTTGGAGATGGACTTGTAGCGCTCGCCCATCATCACGTTCATCACCGCCTGGGTGCCGACGATCTGCGAGGTCGGGGTGACCAGGGGGATGTAGCCCAGGTCCTCGCGCACCCGCGGGATCTCCTTGAGCACGTCGTCGAGGCGGTCACCGGCGCCCTGCTCCTTGAGCTGGTTCTCCATGTTGGTGAGCATGCCGCCCGGCACCTGGGCCACCAGGATGCGCGAGTCGATGCCCTTGAGCGACCCCTCGAAGGCGGCGTACTTCTTGCGCACCTCGCGGAAGTAGGCGGCGATGTCCTCGAGCGCCTCGAGGTCCAGGCCGGTGTCGCGCTCGGTCTCCTGGAGCATGGCCACCACCGACTCGGTGGGGCTGTGGCCGTAGGTCATGGACATCGAGGAAATGGCGGTGTCGACGTTGTCGATGCCGGCCTCCACGGCCTTGAGCGCGGTGGCCGTGGACAGCCCGGTGGTGGCGTGGCACTGCATGTGGATGGGAATGTCCAGCGTAGCCTTCAGCCGCGAGACCAGCTCATAGGCGTCGTAGGGCTTGAGCAGCCCCGCCATGTCCTTGATCGCCAGGGAATCGGCCCCCATGTCGGCGATGGACCTGGCGAGCTCCACCCAGCTGTCCAGGGTGTGCACCGGGCTCAGGGTGTAGGAGATGGTGCCCTGGGCGTGCCCCTCGTTGGCGCGCACCGCCTGGATGGCTCGCTCCAGGTTGCGCGGGTCGTTCATGGCGTCGAAGACGCGGAAGACGTCGACGCCGTTGGTCCGGGCGCGCTCGACGAAGCGGTCGACCACGTCGTCGGCGTAGTGGCGGTAGCCGAGCAGGTTCTGGGCGCGCAGCAGCATCTGCTGAGGGGTATTGGGCATGGCTTCCTTCAACGCCCGTATCCGCTCCCACGGATCCTCGCCGAGATAGCGGATACAGGCGTCGAAGGTGGCCCCGCCCCAGGACTCCAGCGACCAGAAGCCGACACGATCGAGCTTCTCGGCGATCGGCAGCATGTCGTCGAGGCGCATGCGGGTGGCGAACAGCGACTGGTGGGCGTCACGCAGCACCACGTCGGTGATGCCCAGGGGGCGAGCGTTCTCGGTCATGAACGGTTCCTTATCGTTGTAGATGAAAGGGGAGGCGAAGACATCGGGCGGGGCTCAGCGACGGTGCTCGCGGCGGTAGCGATGCACCGCGGCGCTCAGCACGGCCATGAGCTCGTCGTCGCGTGCCGGGGCCACGCGGCCGGGACGGGGGTTGGCCGCCCCCGGTGCCGGCTCGGGGAAGAAGCGCCCGAGGGCCTTGGACATCAGGGTGGTGGTGATGACCAGCACGGTAAGAAAAACAAACACGAACCCCATGCCGAGCCCCATGAGGGCGAACCCCTCATGCAATAACTGTGTATCCTGCATGCAGAAAAACCTCCTGGAGTACGCGGCCACCTTGCACGGAAATCACGTGATCGAGATGACTTGCGCATGAATGCTGATCGTATAAGCTGCCACACTCCCTCAGGAACGCAATGGCGCCATGGTGGAAGTCAAAGTTGTTAATTTACTACATGAGGGCCGGATCGGCCTAGCCCCCATGGAAGGCGTGATCGACGCCGTGAGCCGCGACCTGCTGACGCGCACCGCCGGCTTCGACTGGACGGTGACCGAATTCGTGCGGGTCGTCGACACCCGCCTGCCGCCGCGAGTCTTCCATCGCCACTGCCCGGAACTGCTCGGCGAGCGCCCGACCACTCCGACCGGCCAACCGGTCCACCTGCAGCTGCTGGGCTCGGATCCGAAGGCCCTGGCCGACAACGCCCGCCAGGCGCTGTCGCTTGGCGCCACCAGCCTCGACCTCAACTTCGGCTGCCCTGCGAAGCTGGTCAACCGCCATGACGGTGGCGCCTCCATGCTGCGCGACCCCCAGCGGGTCCGCACCGCCGTGGCCGCCGTCCATGAGGCCGTGGGCGACACCATCCCGGTGACCGCCAAGGTCCGGCTGGGCTTCGCCGACCGCCGCCTGGCGCTGGCCTGCGCCCAGGCCGCCGAGGACGGCGGCGCCCGACAGCTGGTGGTGCACGGACGCACCCGCAACGAGGGCTATCGCCCTCCGGCGCACTGGGAATGGATCGGCCGGATCCGCCGCCGCCTGTCGATCCCGGTGATCGCCAATGGCGACATCTGGACCCTCGAGGACTACTGGAAGGCCCGCACCCTGTCCGGCTGCCGCGACGTCATGCTCGGCCGCGGTGCGCTCGCCGATCCCGGCCTGGCGCCGCGCATCCGCCACTGGCAGGCCACCGGCGAGCGCCTGGCGCCGACGCCCTGGGAACAACGGGCCGGGATACTCGCCGCCTATGCTGCGATGCAGCGTACCACACTCCCGGACAAGATCGTCACTTCCCTGCTCAAGCAATGGCTGAATCACATGCGCAGCCGGGATGCCGAAGCCGCACGGCGCTTCCAGGCCCTGCGGCGAGTCACCGACCTGGATGCCTTCCTGGAGGGCCTGCAGCGCCCCGCCCACCCCCATGCCGGCACCCCGGCCTGAGAACCATCATCGGGCTCGGGACGGGGCCTGCCCGCTCCACGGCAATCCGCAAAGACAAAAAAAATGGGCGCACGTCGCGGTGCGACGGCGCCCAAAACGATCGCGGACCCCGGCCCCTCTGTGGGCACGACGGTCCGGCTAGCGAGAAGAATCGACGGCTGAAAAGCAGAAGACCCGCCCTCACGAGGAGGACGGGTCGAAATCTGGCGCGCCCGGGAGGATTCGAACCTCCGACCACCTGATTCGTAGTCAGGTACTCTATCCAGCTGAGCTACGGGCGCTGACGGCAATGAACGCGTTCATCGCGGGGGCAATCGCGCGTCGAGACGCGGGATGCCTGACGGGAGAAGATGGCGCGCCCGGGAGGATTCGAACCTCCGACCACCTGATTCGTAGTCAGGTACTCTATCCAGCTGAGCTACGGGCGCAAACCTTCTACCATGCCGGCTTGGCGGAGAGGGAGGGATTCGAACCCTCGAAGAGGCTATAAACCCCTTACTCCCTTAGCAGGGGAGCGCCTTCAGCCACTCGGCCACCTCTCCCTCATCGGCACGGTGCGTATCCTACCGATTTGCCAGGGCATTGTCCAGCACCGCAGGCAATTTTTCTCGCGCGATGCGAGCGGCGAGGCTCAAAGCCCCGGTTCGCCATCATCGGCATCCGCATCGGTCTTCTCGCGCTGGATACGCTGGTAGATTTCCTCGCGATGCACGGCAACGTCCTTGGGGGCGTTGACGCCGATGCGGACCTGATTGCCCTTGACGCCCAGGACGGTGACGGTGATGTCGTCCCCGATCATCAGGGTTTCGCCGACACGGCGGGTCAGGATGAGCATGACTGATCTCCTTCTCAGACGTCTGACTACGGGATGCTCGTCTACCTCAGGCCGCGACGGCGGGCGCCGCGCCTGGCTTCTGGCGCCGACCATGACATCGCATGGGCTCGTTGAAAGGAAGCCCGGTCACGGCGAGCCAGGACTTCCTTACAAGCGTAGAAGCTGACGGCGGGATCCGGCGCCTTATTCGCTTTCGATGTCGTCCTTGTCGAGACCGAAGGCCTGGTGCAGGGCACGCACGGCCAGCTCCATGTGCTTCTCGTCGACGACCACCGAGATCTTGATCTCGGACGTGGAGACCATGCGGATGTTGATGTTCTCCTCGGCGAGCACGCGGAACATCTTGGACGCCACGCCGGCGTGGGAGCGCATGCCGACGCCGACCAGCGAGACCTTGGCGATCTTGTCGTCACCCTTGACCTCGCCCTCGCCCAGGGCGGGCAGCACCTGCTCCTCGAGGATGCGCAGGGTCTGCTTGTAGTCGCCCTTGGCGACGGTGAAGGTGAAGTCGGTGTAGTCGCCGGCCGGCGCCACGTTCTGCACGATCATGTCGATCTCGATGTTGGCATCGGCGATCGGCCCCAGGATGCGCGAGGCCACGCCCGGCACGTCGGGGGTGTTGAGCAGGGTCAGCTTGGCCTCGTTGGCGGTGAAGGCGATACCGGAGATCAGCGGTTCTTCCATGGAGTCCTCGTCTTTGTCGGAGTCTGCAACGATCAGGGTGCCGGGGCCGTCCTCGAAACTGGACAGCACGCGCAGCGGCACGTTGTACTTGCCGGCGAATTCGACGGCGCGAATCTGCAGGACCTTGGAGCCGAGGCTGGCGAGTTCCAGCATCTCCTCCACGGTGATGGTGTCCAGGCGCTGGGCCCGGGAGCAGACCCGCGGGTCGGTGGTGTAGACGCCGTCGACGTCGGTGTAGATCTGGCACTCGTCGGCCTTCAGGGCCGCGGCCAGGGCCACCCCGGTGGTGTCGGAGCCGCCGCGGCCGAGGGTGGTGATGTTGCCTTCCTCGTCGACGCCCTGGAAGCCGGCGACCACCGCCACCTGGCCGTCGTCCAGGTCCTGGCGCATGTCCTCGGTCTCGATGCGCTGGATACGCGCCTTGGTGTGGGCGCTGTCGGTCATGATGCCGACCTGGGAGCCGGTGTAGGAGGTGGCCGGCACGCCCAGCTTGTGCAGGGCCATGGTCAGCAGCGAGATGGTGACCTGCTCGCCGGTGGAGACCAGCATGTCCATCTCCCGCGGCGTGGGCTCGTCGTTGATCTCGTTGGCCAGGCCGATCAGGCGGTTGGTCTCGCCGCTCATGGCGGAGACCACGACCACGACCTGATGGCCGGCGTCACGGAAGCCCTTGACCTTCTCGGCCACGGCCTTGATGCGCTCCACTGAGCCCACCGAGGTGCCGCCGAACTTCTGTACGTATAGTGCCATGTGTCGATGTCCCTCGTGTCGGGTTAGCGTTCGAATGAGTGAAAGGTGATGGAGGCCGGATACACGAGGGGCCGAAGGCAGCGTCGCCTTCGGCCCCTCGCGGACTAGAGCTTCTTCTCGACCCACACCGGGACGCTTTCCAGCGCCCCCGGCAGGGCCGCGGCGTCACTGCCGCCGGCCTGGGCCATGTCCGGTCGCCCGCCGCCCTTGCCGCCGACCTGGGCGGCGACATGGTTGACCAGCTCGCCGGCCTTGACCCGGCCGGTGAGATCCTCGGTGACCCCGGCGATCAGGCTGACCTTGCCGGCGCCCTCGTCGGCCACGCCGAGCACCACGATGCCGGAGCCCAGCTTGTTCTTGAGCTGGTCGAGCATGCCGCGCAGCTCCTTGCCGGACACGCCCTCCAGCCGCTTGGCCAGGACCTTCACGCCCTTGATCTCGCGGGCCTCGTTGACCATGTCGCTGCCGGCGGCGCTGGCCAGCTTGGCCTTGAGCCGCTCGAGCTCCTTCTCCAGGCTGCGGCTGCGCTCGACCAGCGCCTCGACGCGCTCCTCGACCTGCTCGGGCTTGGCCTTGAGGCGCTCGCCGAGGCGGGCCACCCGGGCCTCCTGCTCACGGAAGTAGGCCAGCGCCCCCTCGCCGGTGATGGCCTCGATGCGCCGTACGCCGGAGGCGATGCCGGCCTCGCTGACGATGTGGAAACAGCCGATGTCGCCGCTGCGGGCCACGTGGGTGCCCCCGCACAGCTCGACGGAAAAGCCGTCGGCGCCGATGGTCAGCACCCGCACGTCCTCGGCGTACTTGGCCTCGAACAGCGCCGCGGCGCCCTTCGCCTTGGCCTCGTCCAGGGTCATGTGCTCGATGCGGGTCTCGGCGTTGGCCAGGACCTGCTCGTTGACCAGGCGCTCCACCTCGGCCAGCTGCTCGGCGGTCATCGGCTCGAAGTGGCTGAAGTCGAAGCGCAGGCGCTCCGGCGTGACCAGGGACCCCTTCTGCTGGACGTGATCGCCCAGCACCAGGCGCAACGCCTGGTGCAGCAGGTGGGTGGCGGAGTGGTTGCGCACCGTGGCCGCCCGCAGGGTCGGGTCGACCCTGGGGGTCACCTTGGCGCCGACCTCGAGCTCGCCCTCCAGCAGCACGCCGTGATGGAGGTGATGACCGCCCTGCTTCTGGGTGTCGGTGACCAGGAAGCGGCCGCCGTCGAGCTCCAGGTAGCCGGTGTCGCCCACCTGGCCGCCGGACTCGGCGTAGAAGGGGGTGCGATCCAGCACCACCAGGCCGCGCTGCTCCGGCAGCAGCCTGGCCAGGCCATTGCCCTCCTGATCGATGAGGGAGAGCACGGTAGCCCGGTCCTCCAGGCGCTCGTAGCCGGTGAAGTCGGTCTCGCCCTCGAGGTCGAGGGCCGCGCCGTAGTCGGCGCCGAACTGGCTGGCGGCGCGGGCGCGCTCGCGCTGGGCCTCGAGCTCGCGCTCGAAGCCGGCCTCGTCCAGGGCGACGCCTCGCTCGCGGCAGACGTCGGCGGTCAGGTCATAGGGGAAGCCGTAGGTGTCGTAGAGCTTGAACACCGTCTCGCCGGGCAGGGTGTCGCCCTCCAGGGCCTGCAGCGCCTCCTCGAGCAGCCCCATGCCGTGATCCAGGGTGCGGGCGAACTGCTCCTCTTCCTTGTGCAACACCCGCTCGATCTGGTGACGGGCCTCGCGCAGCTCCGGGTAGGCCTCGCCCATGACGGCGTCGAGCGCGCCCACCAGCTTGTGGAAGAAGTCGCCCTTGGCGCCCAGCTTGTGGCCATGGCGGATGGCACGCCGGATGATCCGGCGCAGCACGTAGCCGCGCCCCTCGTTGGAGGGCAGCACGCCGTCGGCGATCAGGAAGGCGCAGGAGCGGATGTGGTCGGCGATCACCCGCAGCGAGGGCGTGGTGGTGTCGTCGTGGCCGGTGGCCCGGGCCGCGGCCTCGAGCAGGTACTGGAAGAGGTCGATCTCGTAGTTGGAGTGCACCCCCTGCATCACCGCGGCGATGCGCTCCAGGCCCATGCCGGTGTCGATCGACGGCTTGGGCAGCGGATGCATCTCGCCGGAGGCGTCCCGGTCGTACTGCATGAAGACCAGGTTCCAGATCTCGATGTAGCGATCGCCGTCCTCCTCGGGACTGCCGGGAGGCCCGCCCCAGACCTCGGGCCCGTGATCGTAGAAGATCTCCGAACTCGGCCCGCAGGGGCCGGTGTCGCCCATCTGCCAGAAGTTGTCCTCGTCGAGCTTGGAGAAGCGCGCGGGATCGACGCCGATCTCGTCCTTCCAGATGCGCTCGGCCTCGTCGTCGCTGACGTGGACGGTCACCCAGAGCTTCTCGCGGGGCAGCCCCAGCACCTCGGTGAGGAAGGTCCAGGCGAAGCGGATGGCATCACGCTTGAAGTAGTCGCCGAAGCTGAAGTTGCCCAGCATCTCGAAGAAGGTGTGGTGCCGGGCGGTGTAACCGACGTTGTCCAGGTCGTTGTGCTTGCCGCCGGCGCGCACGCAGCGCTGGGCCGAGGTGGCGCGGACATAGGGCCGCGGATCCCGTCCCAGGAAGACGTCCTTGAACGGCACCATCCCGGCGTTGGTGAACAGCAGGGTCGGGTCGTTGCCCGGCACCAGGGAGCTGGAGGGCACGATGGTGTGTCCCTGCTCCTCGAAGTAACTCAGAAAGGCCTGTCTGATGTCTGCGCTTTTCATGGGGTATCCGTGGCGATAGGCATGGTGGCCCGCTGGGCGGGCGTTGCAGCCTCATCGGACTGCCACCCGGGGCGTTCGCAAAGGGGCCTATTATAGCGCAGTCGTCAAGCGACTAAAGGGCGGGGGGGATCAGGCGTCGTCCCAGGCATGCGCCAGGGCGTGCCTGAGCTGGTCGAAATCGAAGCCGCGACCGGCCAGGAAACGCTCGCGGCGGGCGCGCTCCCGGGGGCCGGCGGCGGGGCCGGCGAAGCGTCGGGCCAGCGCCTCGGCGGCCAGGGCGAACCAGTCAACCTCCTCCTGGGCCTCGTCGAAGGCCGCCCGGGCGGTGGCATCGTCGATGCCGCGCCGGGACAGCTCGGCGCGGATGCGCACCGGTCCCTGCCCCCGGGCGATCCGGGCCCTCAGGAAGCTCTCGGCGAAGCGGGCATCGGACTGCAGACCCTGCTCGGCCAGCTCCGTCAGGCAGGCCTCGATCGCCGCGGACTCGTGCCCCTTGGCGGCGAGCCGGTCGCGCAGCTCGGCCCGGGCGTATTCGCGCCGGGCCAGCAGGCGAATGGCGTCCTCGCGAGGCGTCGTGTCGGGCTCGCGCATGGCCTAGAGCAGGTCGTCGCCGGCGTCGGCCTGACCGGCCTCCGCCTCGACCTCCTCCTTGGGCTCGGGGGTGGCCAGCAGCTGGGCCCGGATCTGGCTCTCGATCTCCTCCATCACCGTCGGGTTGTCCTCGAGGAACTGGGCGGCGTTGGCCTTGCCCTGGCCGATCTTGTTGCCCTGGTAGCTGTACCAGGCACCGGCCTTGTCGACCAGGCCGCACTGCACGCCCAGGTCGACGACCTCGCCGGCGTGGTAGATGCCCTTGCCGTAGAGGATCTGGAACTCCGCCTGGCGGAAGGGCGGGGAGACCTTGTTCTTGACCACCTTGACCCGGGTCTCGTTGCCGACGACCTCGTCGCCCTGCTTCACCGAGCCGGTACGGCGGATGTCCAGTCGCACGCTGGAGTAGAACTTCAGGGCGTTGCCGCCGGTGGTGGTCTCGGGGCTGCCGAACATCACGCCGATCTTCATGCGGATCTGGTTGATGAACACCACCATGCAGTTGGCGTTCTTGATGTGGCCGGTGATCTTGCGCAGCGCCTGGGACATCAGCCGGGCCTGGAGGCCGACGTGGGAGTCGCCCATCTCGCCCTCGATCTCGGCCCGCGGCGTCAAGGCCGCCACCGAGTCGATGATGATGACGTCGACGCCGCCGGAGCGCACCAGCATGTCGCAGATCTCGAGGGCCTGTTCGCCGGTATCGGGCTGGGAGACCAGCAGGTCGTCGAGGTTGACGCCGAGCTTCTCGGCGTAGCTCGGATCCAGGGCGTGCTCGGCGTCGATGAAGGCGCAGGTCTTGCCCTGCTTCTGGGCCTGGGCGATCACCGACAGGGTCAGGGTGGTCTTGCCCGAGGACTCGGGGCCGAAGATCTCCACCACACGACCGTAGGGCAGGCCGCCGATGCCCAGCGCGACGTCCAGGCCCAGGGAGCCGGTGGACACCGACGGCATCACCACGCGCGGGGCATCGCCCAGGCGCATCACGGTGCCCTTGCCGAACTGGCGCTCGATCTGGGAAAGCGCGGCGTTGAGCGCTTTGGAACGGTTGTCGTCCTGAGCCATGAGGGTCTCCTAAGCGGTCGCCGTGGCGCACGGCGTTGACGATGCAGAAATGGAAATGACGGGCCGCTGGGCCCGACCGAAAGCACTGTATGACTGCACAGTAGTATGACGAAAAAGGCGGCGCTCGACCAGCCTTCTGCCGGACGCTCAGTCGCGTTTCTCCAATTGGGCGATCAGCCCCTCCAGGGCGGCGATCACCGCCTGCTCGCGCACCGCCCGGCGGTCGCCGGGAAAGTGGCGGCACTCGCTGCGGACCCGATCCGGCCCGCTCCAGGCCAGCCAGACCGTGCCCACCGGCTTGTCGGGGCTGCCGCCGCCGGGGCCGGCCACGCCGCTGATGGCCACGGCCAGGTCGGCACCACTGTCGCGGCAGGCGCCGGTCACCATGGCCTCCACCACCCCGCGACTGACCGCGCCGTGCTCGGCGATCAGCGCCTCGGGTACCCCCAGCAGGCGCGTCTTGGCCTCATTGGCGTAGGTGACGTAGCCGGTCCCGAAGTAGTCCGAGCTGCCGGCGACCTCGGTGATGGCGCTGGCCACCCCGCCGCCGGTGCAGGACTCGGCGGCGGTCACGGTGACGCCCCGGGCCCGGCATCGCTCGCCGAGCGTCTCGGCGAGGCGATAGGTTTCGGGCGATACGGACATCGGCTTCCCTCCAAGTTCTCGCATCCAAGCGATCGCCGCACAGCATGATGCGCGGGCACCGGGGACAGGTCGTAGAGGAAAGGCGGTAGACCTGTCGACGGATCAGCCCGCGCTAACACCGTCAGCGGCCCTGAGGATATCTCGACGACCCTGACGCCGGCCGTCCTTGGGCGTAGAATACTGGCTTTGTCCGCGATATGCATGGCGTGCAAGACGCCATCCCGAGTCCTCGTTCTTCACCGTCATCCCAGCCAGTCAAGGAAGCCCATGTCACAGGCCAGCGCCAAGCAGCATACGCCGATGATGGCCCAGTACCTGAAGATCAAGCGCGAGCACCCCGAGGTGCTGCTCTTCTACCGCATGGGAGACTTCTACGAGCTGTTCTTCGAAGACGCCAAGCGCGCCGCGGCCCTGCTCGACATCACCCTGACCCAGCGGGGACAGTCGGCGGGCCAGCCGATCCCCATGGCCGGGGTGCCCTATCACAGCGCCGAGGGCTACCTGGCCCGCCTGGTCGCCGCCGGCGAGTCGGTGGCCATCTGCGAGCAGATGGGCGATCCGGCCGCCGCCAAGGGGCCGGTGGAGCGCAAGGTGGTGCGCATCGTCACCCCCGGCACCCTCTACGACGAGGCCCTGCTCGACGCCCGCCGCGACAACCTCCTGGTCGCCCTGCATCCGGCCGGGGAGCGCTGGGGCCTGGCCTGGCTGGAGTTGTCCAGCGGCCGCTTCAGCGTGCTCGAGGTGGAAGGCGAGAGCGAGGCCCTGGCCGAGCTGACCCGCCTCGATCCGGCGGAACTGCTGATCCCCGACAGCCTCGCCCTGCCCCCGGCCCTGGCGGAGCGTCGCGGCCTGCGCCGCCAGAGCGACTGGCTGTTCGACCTGGAGTCGGCCACCCGCACCCTGTGCGATCAGTTCGCCGTCGCCGACCTGCGAGGCTTCGGCTGCGCCCACCTGGAGGCGGCCATCACGGCCGCCGGGGTGCTGGTCGACTACGCCAGGGACACCCAGCGCTCGCGCCTGCCCCACGTGACCGCCATCGGCGTGGAGAATCGCGACGACGCCGTGGTGATCGACGCCGCCAGCCGGCGTAACCTGGAGATTGACGTCAACCTGGGCGGCGGCGTCGACAACACCCTGGCCAGCGTGCTCGACACCGCGGCCACTGCCATGGGCTCGCGGCTGCTCAAGCGCTGGCTCAATCGCCCGCTGCGCGACCGCGACCGGGTCGGCGCCCGCCAGGCCGCCGTGGCCGCCCTGCTCGACCGCGACGGCTTCGAGCCGCTGCGGGAGACGCTCAAGGCCATCGGCGACGTGGAACGCATCCTCGCCCGGGTGGCGTTGTACAGCGCGCGTCCCCGGGACCTGGCCCGGCTGCGGGATGCCCTGGCCGCCCTGCCCGACCTCGAGGCCGAACTGGCCGGCTTTGATGACGGCACCGCCCTGGACGAGCTCAAGCGCCATATCCGCCCCTACCCCGTCCTCGCCGACACCCTGGACCGGGCGCTGGTGGAGAACCCGCCGGTGGTGATCCGTGACGGCGGAGTGATCGCCGAGGGCTTCGATGCCGAGCTCGACGAGCACCGCGGCCTGGCCGAGCATGCCGGCGACTACCTGGTGCGACTGGAGGCCCGGGAGCGCGAACGCACCGGCCTGCCCGGCCTCAAGGTCGGCTACAACCGGGTCCACGGCTACTACATCGAGATTCCCCGCGCCCAGGCCCGGGAGGCCCCGGCAGACTACATCCGCCGCCAGACCCTCAAGAACGCCGAGCGCTTCATCATCCCCGAGCTCAAGGAGTTCGAGGACAAGGCGCTGTCGGCCAAGTCCCGTGCCCTGGCCCGGGAGAAGCTGCTCTACGAGAGCCTGCTCGACGATCTCAATGCCGAGCTCGCGCCCCTGCAGGCGACCGGTCGGGCGCTGGCCGCCCTGGACGTGCTGGCCGCGCTCGCCGAGCGCGCCCGGGCGCTGGACTTCGTGCGACCGGCGCTGGCCGAGTCACCCGGGATCGCCATCCGTGGCGGCCGCCACCCGGTGGTCGAGCGGGTCAGCGAGGCGCCCTTCGTGCCCAACGACCTGGTCATGGACGACGAGCGGCGCATGCTGGTGATCACCGGGCCCAACATGGGGGGCAAGTCCACCTACATGCGTCAGGCGGCGCTGATCACCCTGCTCGCCCATACCGGCAGCTTCGTCCCCGCGGACGCCGCCACCATCGGCCCGGTGGATCGGATCTTCACGCGTATCGGCTCCTCGGACGACCTGGCGGGCGGACGCTCCACCTTCATGGTGGAGATGACCGAGACCGCCAACATCCTGCACAACGCCACCGATCACAGCCTGGTGCTGATGGACGAGATCGGCCGCGGCACCAGCACCTTCGACGGCCTCTCGCTGGCCTGGGCCAGCGCCGAGCACCTGACCCGCACCCGCGCCTTCACGCTGTTCGCCACCCATTACTTCGAGATGACCGCCCTGGCCGAGCAGGCCCCGGGGGTGGCCAACGTCCATCTCACGGCGGCGGAGCACAAGGACGGCATCGTCTTCATGCATCGGGTGGAGGATGGCCCGGCCAGTCAGAGCTATGGTCTCCAGGTAGCCCAGCTCGCCGGCGTGCCCCAGGGAGTGATCGCCCGGGCCCGGGAAAAGCTCGCCACCCTGGAGCAGCAGGAGATCGATCAGGGACAGCGCCCCGTCTCCGCCGAACTCGACGGGGCGACGCCTCAGCAGGCCGATCTCTTCGCCAGCGCCCCGCATCCGGTGGTGGAGAGCCTGTCGGGACTGCGGCTGGACGAGGTCACGCCGCGTCAGGCGCTGGAATGGCTGTACCGCTGGCAGGAGAGCCTGTAAGGGCGCGGCTTGCGGGAGACACGGCGGGCCGACTAGAATGGTCCGACAAAGTTCCACATATTATAAAAGCAACAGTTTTTATAACCTAATTTAACATTCAGACCGATCGGCCGCGGCGCGCCCCGGCCCCGAGGAAGGGAGACTGGCATGACATTCGTCGTCACCGAAAACTGCATCAAGTGCAAGTACACCGACTGTGTCGAGGTCTGCCCGGTGGACTGCTTCTACGAAGGCCCCAATTTCCTGGTGATCCACCCCGACGAGTGCATCGATTGCGCCCTTTGCGAGCCCGAGTGCCCGGCCGAGGCGATCTACTCCGAGGACGAGCTTCCCGAAGGCCAGGAGCAGTTCATCGAGATCAATGCCGAGCTGGCGGAGGTATGGCCGAACATCACCGAGAAGCAGGATCCGCCGGCCGACGCCGAGGAGTGGGACGGCAAGCCGGGCAAGCTGGAGCACCTGGAGCGCTGAGGCCGACCGCCGCTTCGCCGTCGGCCACGCAGACACGACGACGCCGAATGTCTCCCGACATTCGGCGTCGTCGTTTGCACTGCGGTAGAAGGAGAACACCGGGCAAAAAAGGGCGGCCGTGCTGGCCGCCCGCTCCTAGCCGTCCTTGAGCGGCTCCCTCCGCTCGAGCTCCTTGAGTGATTTCCCTGCCCGGAAGCGGCGTCCTGCTGCACCGGGCTCACTCGAGACTGCATCCCGTGGCATCCTGCCGGGAGAGTTCCTCTCTCCCTTGTCCCGGTATCCATTCTGGCAGCCTCGCGCGACTTCTCAACCACCCCCGGGTCGCCCCGCGCTCCCGCCACAGGGCAACGCACCCCAAGAAAATACCTAAAAATCATACAGTTAAAAAAATGCCGACACCCCATGGGCGCCGGCATCGTCGACCGAAATGTCACACATCTCGCCGCCGTCTTGTAGGCGATCTCCTACATGACCTCGGCGGTTCACTGCCCCTTGATGGCGGCGCGGCCCGGGTAGTCCACGCGATCGCCCAGCTCCTGCTCGATCACCAGCAGGCGGTTGTACTTGGCGACGCGATCGGAACGGCACAGCGAGCCGGTCTTGATCTGACCGGCGGAGGTGCCCACGGCCAGGTCGGCGATGGTGGTGTCCTCGGTCTCGCCGGAACGGTGCGAGATGACGGCGGTGAAACCGGCATCCTGGGCCATGCGGATGGCATCCAGGGTCTCGGACAGCGAGCCGATCTGGTTGAACTTGATCAGGATGGAGTTGCCGATCTGCTCGTCGATGCCACGCTTGAGGATCCGGGTGTTGGTGACGAAGAGATCGTCACCCACCAGCTGCACGCGGTCGCCCAGCTTGTCGGTCAGCGCCTTCCAGCCGTCCCAGTCGGACTCGTCCATGCCGTCCTCGATGGAGACGATCGGGTACTGGTCGCACAGCTCGACCAGGTAGTCGGCGAAGCCGGCGGCATCGAAGCTCTTGCCCTCGCCGGCGAGGTTGTACTGGCCGTCCCGATAGAACTCCGAGGAGGCGCAGTCCAGCGCCAGGGTGATGTCGGAGCCGAGCGCATAGCCGGCGTCGCTCACCGCCTGCTTGATGACCGCCAGGGCCTCGGCGTTGGAGGCCAGGTTGGGCGCGAAGCCACCCTCGTCCCCCACGGACGTGGACAGCCCGCGCGCGGCCAGGACCTTCTTCAGGGCGTGGAAGACCTCGGCCCCCATGCGCAGCGCCTCACGGAAGTCGGGCGCCCCCACCGGCTGGATCATGAACTCCTGGATGTCGACGTTGTTGTCGGCATGCTCGCCGCCGTTGAGGATGTTCATCATCGGCACGGGCATCCGGTACTGGCTGGGCTGACCGTAGAGCTCGGCGATGTGCGCATAGAGCGGCATGCCCTTGGCGGTCGCGGCGGCCTTGGCGGCGGCCAGGGACACGGCGAGGATGGCATTGGCGCCGAGCTTGGCCTTGTTGTCGGTGCCATCGAGCTCGAGCATGGCATTGTCCAGGCCACGCTGATCCCGGGCGTCCATGCCGATGAGCCGCTCGCGGATCGCGCCATTGACGGCCTCCACGGCCTTCAGCACGCCCTTGCCCAGGTAGCGGGCCTTGTCGCCGTCACGCAGCTCGAGGGCTTCCCGGGACCCCGTGGAGGCGCCGCTCGGGGCACAGGCGGCGCCGACCGCGCCGCTCTCCAGGCGTACCTCGGCCTGGACGGTGGGGTTGCCGCGGGAATCGAGCACCTCGAGGGCGCGGATATCGACAATCTTGGTCATCTCTGAGTCGTCCTTTCAGTCAGTCAGCGTTGATTGAGTCAATGGGAAACCGCATTTCTCTCTCGACTTGCAGGAGCAGCCCGGGCAATCGGCCTTATTCTATTGTCAGTGCTGGCAGGCCCTTCACCAGGTCATCCAGGGCCTTGAGCTGGGCGAGGAACGGCTCGAGCTTGGCGAGCGGCAGGGCACAGGGGCCGTCGCACTTGGCCTGGTCGGGGTCCGGGTGGGCCTCCAGAAAGAGCCCGGCGAGCCCCACCGCCACTCCGGCCCGAGCCAGCTCGGCGACCTGGGCGCGGCGCCCGTCGGCGCTGTCGGCTCGCCGGCCGGGGCGCTGCAGGGCATGGGTCACGTCGAACAGCACCGGATAGCCGGTCTGCTTCATGTCGCCGAAGCCGAGCATGTCGACCACCAGGTTGTTGTAGCCGAAGCTGGTGCCGCGCTCGCAGAGGATCAGCCGGTCGTTGCCGGCCTCCTCGCACTTGCGCAGGATATGGCGCATCTCGTGGGGCGCCAGGAACTGGGGCTTCTTGATGTTGATCACGGCTCCGGTCGCGGCCATGGCCACCACCAGGTCGGTCTGGCGGGCGAGGAAGGCCGGCAGCTGGATGACGTCCGCCACCTCGGCGGCGGGCGCCGCCTGCCAGGGCTCGTGGACGTCGGTGATGATCGGCACGCCGAAGCGCTCCTTCACCTCCGCCAGGATCTCGAGCCCCTTCTCCAGGCCGGGACCGCGGAAGGAATGAATGGAGCTGCGATTGGCCTTGTCGAAGCTGGCCTTGAAGACATAGGGCATGTCCAGCCGCGAGGTGACCTCGACATAGGTTTCGGCGACCTCGAGGGCCAGTTCGCGGGATTCCAGCACGTTCATGCCGCCGAACAGCACGAGCGGCCGGTGGTTGCCGACCCGGAGGCCGGCGACATCGATCAGGCGTTCCGGGACGGGCATGGCACTCACTCCTGGGGGGCGGTCTGGACGCGAGCGCGAGCCGCCTTGTGCGCCAGGGCCGCGTTGACGAAGCCGGTGAACAGCGGGTGGCCGTCACGGGGGGTGGAGGTGAACTCCGGATGGAACTGGCAGGCCACGAACCAGGGATGGTCGGGGAGCTCGACCATCTCCACCAGGGAGTTGTCGACGCTGCGACCGGAGACCACCAGGCCGGCCTTCTCCAGGTCGGCGACGAACTGGTCGTTGACCTCGAAGCGATGGCGATGGCGCTCGACGATTTCCTCGTCACCGTAGGCCTCCCGCGCCCGGGAGCCTTCCGCCAGACGACAGACCTGGCCGCCCAGGCGCATGGTGCCGCCGAGATCGGAGGCCTCGTCGCGCAGCTCGATCTTGCCTTCCGGATTGAGCCACTCGGTGATCAGGCCCACCACCGGATGCTGGGTGTCGTGGGTGAACTCGGTCGAGTTGGCGTCGTCCCAGCCGGCCACATGGCGGGCGAACTCGATGACCGCCACCTGCATGCCCAGGCAGATGCCCAGGTAGGGGATATTGTTCTCCCGGGCGAAGCGCGCGGTGGCGATCTTGCCTTCGACGCCGCGTTCGCCAAAGCCGCCCGGCACCAGGATGGCGTCCTTGCCGGCCAGCCGCTCGGGACCGTGGCGCTCGATGTCCTCGGAGTCGATGTAGTCGATGTTGACCTTCACCCGGGTCTGGATGCCGGCGTGCATCAGCGCCTCGTTGAGCGACTTGTAGGCGTCGAGCAGCTCCATGTACTTGCCGACCATGGCGATGTTGATCGACTTGAGCGGATTGAGCTTGGCATCGAGCACCCGGACCCACTCCGACAGGTCGGCCTCGTCGGCCTCCAGGCGCAGCTTGTCGCAGACGATCTCGTCCAGGCGATGCTCGTGCAGCATCAGCGGGATGCGGTAGATGGTGTCGGCATCCTGCAGCGGGATGACGGCCCGCTCCTCGACGTTGGTGAACAGCGCGATCTTGCGCCGCTCGGTCTCCTCCAGCTCCACCTCGCTGCGGCAGATCAGGATGTCCGGCTGAATGCCGATGGAGCGCAGTTCCTTGACGCTGTGCTGGGTCGGCTTGGTCTTGGTTTCCCCCGCCGTCTTGATATAGGGCACCAGGGTGAGGTGCATGAAGATCGCCCGGCTGGCGCCCAGCTCGCTGCGGATCTGGCGGATCGACTCCAGGAAGGGCAGCGACTCGATGTCGCCCACGGTGCCGCCGATCTCGACCAGGGCCACGTCGGCGCCCTTGCCGCCCTCGTAGACCCGGCGCTTGATCTCGTCGGTGATGTGCGGGATCACCTGGACGGTGCCGCCCAGGTAGTCGCCCCGGCGCTCCTTGCGCAGCACGTGCTCGTAGACGCGGCCGGTGGTGAAGTTGTTGGCCTGGGTCATCTTCGTGCGGATGAAGCGCTCGTAGTGCCCGAGGTCCAGGTCGGTCTCGGCCCCATCCTCGGTGACGAACACCTCGCCATGCTGGAAGGGACTCATGGTGCCCGGATCCACGTTGATGTAGGGATCGAGCTTGAGCATGGTGACCTTGAGGCCACGCGCCTCGAGAATCGCCGCCAGCGAAGCCGACGCGATGCCCTTGCCGAGAGAGGACACAACGCCGCCGGTCACGAAGATATATCGTGTCATGGAGAACCTGTCGAAACGTGATCGGTAGGCCCGGCAGGAAGCCGCGCCAGGATGGGACGACAGCGTAGCAGAATACGACCAATGGCTCAATTTGGCGGCCAAGCGGCCAAGCGGCCAAGCGGCCAAGCGGCCAAGCGGCCAAGCGGCCAAGCGGCCAAGCGGCCAAGCGGCCAAGCGGCCAAGCGGCCAAGCGGCCAAGCGGCCAAGCGGCCAAGCGGCCAAGCGGCCAAGCGGCCAAGCGCAGTCTCGAGTCGAAAGAGGAAAGTAGCAAGGGGATCTGCGGCCCTTGCTACTTTGTACTTGCCACTTTCTACTTGCTACCCCTTTGCCGGCTCGGCGCTTGTAGCTAGGCGCTTGCTGCTCGCGGGAGGCTCACACCTCCAGGTAGTCGAGGATGCCCTCGCCGGCCTGGCGGCCTTCGAACACCGCGGTGACCACCAGGTCGGAGCCGCGCACCATGTCGCCGCCGGCGAAGATCTTCTCGTTGGTGGTCTGGAAGGCGTAGGCGCCGTGCTCGGGGGCCTTGACCCGGCCCCGCTCGTCGAGCTCGATGCCCACGGTCTCGAACCAGGGCGCCGGGCTCGGCTGGAAGCCGAAGGCGATGACCACGGCATCGGCGGGCACCACCTCCTCGGAGCCGGGCACCACCTCGGGGCGCTGGCGGCCGTTCTCGTCGGGCTCGCCGAGGCGGGTGCGGACGACCTTGACGCCCTCGACCTTGTCCTCGCCGACCACCGCCACCGGCTGGCGGTTGAACAGGAACTCCACGCCCTCCTCCCGGGCGTTGGCCACCTCCTTGCGCGAACCGGGCATGTTCTCCTCGTCGCGACGATAGGCGCAGGTCACCGCGGCCGCGCCCTGGCGGATGGCGGTACGGTTGCAGTCCATGGCGGTGTCGCCGCCGCCCAGCACGACCACCTTCTGGCCTTCCAGGGAGACGTAGTCCGCCGGGTCCTTCTCGAAGCCCAGGCAGTGGTTCACGTTGGCGATCAGGTAGTCCAGCGCCTTGTGGACGCCCGGCAGGTCCTCGCCGGGGAAGCCCCCTTCCATGTACTTGTAGGTGCCCATGCCGAGGAAGACGGCGTCATACTCCTCCAGGAGCTTGTCGAACGGCATGTCCTTGCCGATCTCCACGCCCAGGCAGAACTCCACGCCCATCTCCTCGAACACCGCCCGGCGGCGCTCCATCACGGTCTTCTCGAGCTTGAACTCGGGAATGCCGAAGGTCAGCAGGCCGCCGATCTCGGGGTACTTGTCGAACACCACCGGCTTGACGCCGTTGCGCACCAGGATGTCCGCGCAGCCGAGCCCCGCCGGGCCGGCCCCGATGATCGCCACCTTCTTGTCGGTCCAGGTGACCTTGGACATGTCCGGGCGCCAGCCCATGGCGAAGGCGGTATCGGTGATGTACTTCTCCACCGAGCCGATGGTCACGGCGCCGAAGCCGTCATTGAGGGTGCAGTCCCCCTCGCAGAGGCGGTCCTGCGGGCAGACCCGCCCGCACACCTCGGGCAGCGAGTTGGTGCGGTGGGAGAGCTCGGCGGCCTCCAGGATGTTGCCCTCGCTGACCAGCTGCAGCCAGTTGGGGATGTAGTTGTGCACCGGGCACTTCCACTCGCAGTACGGATTGCCGCAGTGCAGGCAGCGATGGGCCTGGGCCGCCGCCTCCTGGGGCTTGAACGGCTCGTAGATCTCGGCGAACTGCCTCGCCCGGGTGCGGGCCGGTTTCTTCTCGGGGTCCTGGCGACCCACGTCGATGAACTGGAAGTCGTTGCTCAAACGGTTGGCCATGTTCTGTGCTCCTATCTCCGGGCTTACTCGGGACGCCGACGGGATTCGTCCAGCAGGCTGGCGAGGCTCGCCGCCTTGGGCTTCACCAGCCAGAAGTGGCGGATGAAGTCGCTGAAGTCCTCGAGGATGTCGCGGCCGCGCTGGGAGCCGGTCTCCGCGACGAATTCCTCGATGATCTCCCTCAGGTGTCGCCGATGGGCCTCCATGGCCTCGGTGTTGACGCGGTGGATCTCCACCAGTTCATGGTTGTACTTGTCGACGAAGGTGCGGTCCTCGTCGAGCACGTAGGCGAAACCGCCGGTCATCCCCGCGCCGAAGTTGACGCCGGTCTCGCCGAGCACGGCGACCAGGCCGCCGGTCATGTACTCGCAGCAGTGGTCCCCGGCCCCCTCGATCACCGCATGGGCGCCGGAGTTGCGCACCCCGAAACGCTCGCCGGCGGTACCCGCGGCGAACAGCTTGCCGCCGGTGGCGCCGTACAGGCAGGTGTTGCCGACGATCGCCGTCTTGTGGCTCTCGAAGTGGCTCTCCCGGGGCGGCACGACCACCACCTTGCCGCCGTTCATGCCCTTGCCGACATAGTCGTTGGCGTCGCCCTCCAGGTAGAGGTTTAGGCCGCGGGCGTTCCACACCCCGAAGCTCTGGCCGGCCACGCCGCGGAAGCGGGCGGTCACCGGGGCATCCTCGAGGCCCGCCTCGCCGTAGCGCTTGGCGATCACGCCGGAGGCCAGGGCACCGACGGAGCGGTCGCAGTTGGTGATGGTGAAGTCGAACTCGCCGCCGGACCTGTCCTCGATGGCCGCCTTCAGCGCCTCGAGCACCTCCTGGTTCTTGGCGCCCGGGTCGTGCGGCACGTTGCGGTCGACGCGGCAGTACTGCGGCGCCTCGGCCGGCACGAAGTCGTTGGTCATCAGCGGCGACAGGTCGAGCTTGCGCTGGGACTCGGTGACGCCCTCGATGACCTCCAGCAGGTCGGTGCGCCCGATCAGGTCGGTGAGCCGGCGCACGCCCAGCAGGGCCATCAGCTCCCTCACCTCCTCGGCGATGAAGCGGAAGTAGTGCTTGACCATGTCCACGGTGCCGCGGAAATGCTCGTCCCGCAGGTACTGGTGCTGGGTGGCCACGCCGGTGGCGCAGTTGTTGAGGTGGCAGATCCGCAGGTACTTGCAGCCCAGGGCGACCATGGGGGCGGTACCGAAGCCGAAGCTCTCGGCGCCGAGGATGGCCGCCTTGATGACGTCCAGGCCGGTCTTCAGGCCGCCGTCGGTCTGCAGGCGGATCTTGTCGCGCAGGCCGTTGATCCGCAGGGCCTGGTGGACCTCGGGCAGGCCCAGCTCCCAGGGGCTGCCGGCGTGCTTGATCGAGGTCAGCGGGCTCGCGGCGGTGCCGCCGTCGTAGCCGGACACGGTGATCAGGTCGGCATAGGCCTTGGCCACGCCGGTGGCGATGGTGCCGATGCCGGGCTCGGAGACCAGCTTCACCGAGACCTGGGCGTCCGGGTTGACCTGCTTGAGATCGAAGATCAGCTGCGCCAGGTCCTCGATGGAGTAGATGTCGTGGTGCGGCGGCGGCGAGATCAGGGTGACGCCGGGCACCGAGTAGCGCAGCCGGGCGATCAGCTCGTTGACCTTGCCGCCGGGCAGCTGGCCGCCCTCGCCGGGCTTGGCGCCCTGGGCGACCTTGATCTGCAGCACCTCGGCGTTGGCCAGGTAGGCCGGGGTGACGCCGAAGCGCCCGGAGGCGATCTGCTTGATCTTGGAGGAACGGATGGTGCCGTAGCGGGCCGGGTCCTCGCCGCCCTCGCCGGAGTTGGAGCGCCCGCCGGCCTCGTTCATGGCCTGGGCCAGGGCCTCGTGAGCCTCCGGCGACAGCGCGCCCAGCGACATGCCGGCGCTGTCGAAGCGCGGAATCAGGCTCTCCACCGCCTCGACCTCGTCCAGCGGCAGCGGCGTGGCGGCCGGCTTGAGCCGGAGCAGGTCGCGGATGGTGGCCGGCTCGCGGTCATTGACCAGCGCGGCGAATTTCTTCCACTTGGCGTAGTCGCCTTCCTGCACGGCCTCCTGCAGGGCCTTGACCACGTCCGGGTTGTAGGCGTGGTACTCGTGGCCATGCACGTACTTCATCAGGCCGCCGTGGGAAATGCTCTTGCGCGGCGTCCAGGCGGCCTTGGCGAGCAGCTCCTGCTGCAACTGCAGCTCGGCGAAGCCGGTCCCCTCGATGCGCGAGGCCATGCCGGCGAAGCACAGCTCCATGACCTCGGAGGACAGGCCCACCGCCTCGAAAAGCTGGGAGCCGCGGTAGGAGGCGAGCGTCGAGATCCCCATCTTGGAGAGGATCTTGAACAGCCCCTTCTGCAGCCCCTTGCGGTAGTTCTCGCGGGCGTCGGCCGGGTTGCCGACCAACTCGCCGGTGCGGTGCATGTCGGCCATGACCTGGTAGGCCAGCCAGGGATACACGGCGGTGGCGCCGACGCCGAACAACACCGCCATCTGGTGGGCGTCCCGGGCGTAGCCGGTCTCGACGATCAGGTTGACGCGCGGGCGCAGCGCCAGGCGACCCAGGTGATGGTGGACGGCCCCCACCGCCAGGGCGGCATGGATCGGCAGCTGCCCCTTCTGCAGCTCGGCATCGGAGAGCACCAGGATCACCTTGCCGTCCCGGGCGGCCTGTTCCGCCTGGGCACACAACGCCTGGAGGGCTCCCTTGAGCCCGGTGGCCTCGGGGTCGTAGGCCAGCGACAGGGTGTGGCTGACGAAGGCCGGGTCCTCGTGGGTGACCAGGGCGGTGAACTTGCGCGGCGACAGCACCGGGGTGGTCAGGATCAGCCGGTGGGCATGCTCCGGCGTCGCCTTGAAGACGTTGCGCTCGGCCCCGATGCAGCTCTCCAGCGACATCACGATCGACTCGCGCAGCGGATCGATGGCCGGGTTGGTGACCTGGGCGAACTTCTGGCGGAAGTAGTCGGTCAGCAGCCGATGCTTGCCGGACAGGACCGCCATGGGCGTGTCGTCACCCATGGAGCCCACCGCCTCCTGACCGCTCTCGGCCAGGGGCCGCAGCACCTGGTCGCGCTCCTCGAAGCTGACCTGGAACATCTTCTGCTGCACCGCCAGGGCGTCGGCATCCATGTTCTGGAAGCGGGCCAGCTCGGTGAGCGCCGACTCCAGGTAGTTGGCCTCCTGCTTGAGCCAGCGCTTGTAGGGGTAGGCGGACTTGAGCCGCTCATCGATGTCGCTGGTGTGCAGCACCTCGCCGGTCTCGGTGTCCACGGCCAGCACCTGCCCCGGGCCGACCCGCCCCTTGGCCACCACGTCCTCGGGCTTGTAGTCGTAGGTGCCGATCTCGGAGGCCAGGGTGATGTAGCCGTTCTTGGTGATCACCCAGCGAGCCGGGCGCAGGCCGTTGCGGTCGAGCATGCACAGCGCCTGGCGGCCGTCGGTCATGACCACGCCGGCGGGACCGTCCCAGGGCTCCACGTGCATGGAGTTGTACTCGTAGAAGGCCCGCAGGTCGCCGTCCATGATCTCCACGTTCTGCCAGGCCGGCGGCACCATCATGCGCACCGCCCGATGCAGGTCCATGCCGCCGGTCAGCAGGACCTCGAGCATGTTGTCCATGCTCGAGGAGTCGGAGCCGGTGGTGTTGACGATCTCGTCGAGCTCGGCGATGTCGGGCAGGCGCTCGCTGACGAAGTTCTCCTTGCGCGAGTTGGCCCAGCCGCGGTTGGCCTGGATGGTGTTGATCTCGCCGTTGTGGGCCAGCAGGCGGAACGGCTGGGCCAGCGGCCAGCGCGGCGCGGTATTGGTGGAGAAGCGCTGGTGGAAGACGCAGATGGCGGTCTCCAGGCGCGTATCGCCCAGGTCCTGGTAGAAGGCCGGCAGGTCCACCGGCATCACCAGGCCCTTGTAGGAGACGACCTCGGCGGACAGCGAGCAGACGTAGAAGTCCTCGTCGTCGCGCAGGGCCTGCTCGGCGCGGCGCCGGGCCATGAACAGGTCGACGTCGAAGGTGTCGGCGGCGGCCTCACCGGGCTCGACGAACACCTGGCGGATACGCGGCAGGCATTCCAGCGCCATGGGGCCGCAGACGGCAGGGTCCACCGGGACCTCGCGCCAGCCCAGCACCTTGAGCCCACGGGCCTCGAGCTCGGCTTCCAGGGTCTCACGCCCGCGGGCCTCCCGGGCATCGTCGTCGGGCAGGAAGATCGCCCCCACCGCGAAACGCTCACCCAGCTCAATCCCGAGAGATTCCTTGGCGATTTCGCGCATAAAGCCTTCAGGCATCTTCAGCAGCAGGCCGCAGCCGTCGCCGGTCTTGCCGTCGGCGGCGATGCCGCCACGGTGAGTCATGCAGGTCAGCGATTCGATGGCGGTCTGCAGCAGATCGTGGCTGGCCTGGCCCTCCATGTGGGCGATCAGGCCGAACCCGCAGTTGTCACGGAACTCGCCGGGTTGGTGAAGACCTCTGTTCATGGGCGTGCCTCAGGTTTAAAGGGTTGTCTTCGCAGATGATTGTGATATGTTTATATGTTTTTCTTTTTTCACGATGCCCGTTTCGAGGCATCGAGACTGCGCGGCAAAAGGTTTCACAGAATAGCCAGCGCCCCCCGCTCCTGCAATGCCTCGCCCCCGAGACCGCCCCAAAAACCATTGCCAAATCCGCCACTTGGCGAATCATTCAATAAAAAAACCGCCACAACTCAACGGCTTGCAACAGCCCCTCCTTACCGCGCCCGCCCAGCAAGCGCGGCCTAGACTTTAGTCGCAACTCGCCCTTACACCCCATACCGATGCTGCATATGGCATGCGAATTCCAGAATTCTTGACACTCCCTGCCCTCGTCGCGCCCCCCCCCCCGCGACGGGCGGACACGCCGACGCCCGCGACAAACGACGACGCCCGCTGCGGGCAGCGGGCGTCGGCTTCGGGCACGATGATCGGGCGAGGATCAACGTCGGGGGAAATCCTCCAGCAGGCGCGACAGGATCTCCGGGGGCGTCTCGTCATGGATGCAGGCCTTGCCCAGGCCCTCGAGCAGGATCAGTCTCAGTCGATCGTCGAGGTTCTTCTTGTCCAGCCGCATGATGGCCAGGAAGTCCTCGCCGGTCATGTCGGCCGGCGCCGCCAGGGGCAAGGCGGCGGCCTCCAGGGTCGCCCGGGTGCGCGCCACGTCCGCCTCGTCGAGCCAGCCCAGGCGACGCGACAGCTCGGCGGCCATCAACATGCCGGTGCCCACGGCCTCCCCGTGCAGCCAGCGCCCATAGCCCTGATGCGTCTCGATGGCATGGCCGAAGGTATGCCCCAGGTTGAGCAGCGCCCGCACGCCCTGCTCGGTCTCGTCCTCGGCGACGATCTCGGCCTTGAGGCTGCAGCTGCGCTCGATGGCCCGCGCCAGGGCGGCCGGCTCGAGCCCGCGCAGGTCCGCCATGCGGGCCTCCAGCCAGGCGAGGAAGCCCTCGTCCCGGATCAGGCCGTACTTGATCACCTCGGCCAGGCCGGCGGAGAGCTCCCGGGACGGCAGCGTGGACAGGGTGTCGGTGTCGATCAGCACGGCACGAGGCTGCCAGAAGGCGCCGATCATGTTCTTGCCGCGGGGATGGTTGACCCCGGTCTTGCCGCCCACCGAGGAATCCACCTGGGACAGCAGGGTGGTCGGCACCTGCACGAAGGCCACCCCCCGCTGGTAGCAGGCGGCGGCGAAGCCCACCATGTCGCCGATCACCCCGCCGCCGAGGCCCACCAGGGTGCAGCGGCGGTTGAAACCGGCCTCCAGCAGGGCATCCCAGATCCGCTCGACGCTCTCCAGCGTCTTGGTCGCCTCGCCGTCCGGCAGCACCAGCTCGCGGACCGTCAGGTCATCGGGCAGAGCGGCCTTGAGCCGCTCCAGGTAAAGCGGCGCCACCGTCTCGTTGGTCACCACCATCACCTGGCGCCCGGCCAGGTGGGGCACCAGCCACCGGGCATCGCCCAGCAGCCCCGGACCGATATGAATGGGGTAGCTGCGCTCGCCCAGCGACACCTTCAGGGTGCACAGGACATCATCGGGTCGCGTCATGGTTCAGGCCTTGCATTGGAGGGGATCCACCAGTCGCTGCACGCGACGCACGATCTCGTTGACCACGGCCTTGGGACCGCGACGATCGGTGCGCACGACGAGGTCGGCGGTGGCTCGGTAGAGGGGGTCTCGCTCCTCGAACATCCGCTCGAGGACCTGCTCGCGATCGTCACGCTGGAGCAGCGGTCGGTTGCGATCCTTGGCGGTTCGCCGCAGCTGCTGCTCCACGGTGGTGAACAGGTAGATCACGGTCCCGCTGTCGCGCAGGATCCGGCGGTTCTCCTCGCGCAGCACGGCGCCGCCCCCGGTGGCGATGACCACGCCCTCCCGGGTGGAGAGCTCGCGGATCATCTGGGTCTCGCGGTCGCGGAAGCCCGCCTCGCCCTCGACATCGAAGATCCAGGGAATATCGGCGCCGCAGCGATCCTCGATCTCGTGGTCGCTGTCGAGGAAGTCACGCGACAATTCGGCCGCCAGGAGGCGGCCGATGGTGCTCTTCCCGGCCCCCATGGGGCCGATCAGTATCAGGTTGGGTAGTGCCGGCATCAGCGAATCGCCAGGTTGTCATCCAGTATTCGGGGCGTGATGAATACCAGCAACTCTACCTTATCGTTGGTGTCCTCGGTATAGCGGAAGAGATTCCCCAGCACCGGGAGGTCTCCCAGGAAGGGCGTCTTGAACAGGCTGCGCACCTGCTCGGTGGTCAGGATCCCGCCCAGCACCACCGTCTCGCCGTCGTCCACCAGCACCTGGGTGGTGATCTCGTTGGTGTCGATGGCGGGCGCCCCGCCGAAGGTCTGATCGGCGACGGTGTCGTTGTTGATCACCAGGTCCATGATGATGCGATTGTCCGGGGTGATCTGGGGCGTGACCTCCAGCGACAGCACGGCCTCCTTGAACTCGATGTTGGTGGCGCCGCTGGAGGTCGACTCCTGGTAGGGAATCTCGGTGCCCTGCTTGATCAGCGCGGTGCTCTGGTTGGCGGTGATCACCCGCGGCTGGGAGATGGTCTGGCTCTTGCCCTCGCTCTCCAGGGCGCGCAGCTCCAGGTCGAGCAGCACGTCCCCCGACAGATAGCCGAAGGCGAAGTTGGTGGTGGGCGACAGCTGGTCCCCCAGATCCACGGTCAAACCGCCATTGGCCGCCGTCCCGGTCGAGGCGCCCCCCAGGTCGAGCCGGTCGCTGCCACCGCCCGACAGCCCCCAGTTGACCCCCAGCTCCCGGGTGGCACTGTCCCGGGCGATGACGATGCGCGCCTCGATCTGTACCTGGCGGACCGCCACGTCGAGCCGCTCCAGGGTCCGGAGGATGGCATCGATCTGCTCGGCGGTGTCCTGCACCAGCAGGGTGTTGGTCCGCGGGTCCACGGCCACCCGGCCGCGCTCGGTGAGCAGGCCGAAGCCGCTCTCGCCGCGCAGCAGCGTCGCCAGGCTATCGGCCTTGGCGTACTTCACCTGGATGTACTCGGTCTCCAGGGGGGCGAGGGTCTCGAGCTGTTCCTGGGCCTCGAGTTCCTGGCGCTCGAGCTCGGCCAGCTCCGCCGCCGGGGCCACCACGATGACGTTGCCCTCCTGCCGGCTGGCCAGGCCATGGCTCTTCAGCACCAGGTCCAGGGCCTGGTCCCAGGGCACGTCCTCGAGATTGAGGGTCACCCGGCCGGTCACGCTGTCGCTGGCCACCAGGTTGAGGCCGGTGAAATCGGCGATGATCGCCAGCACCGAGCGAACCTCGATGTCCTGGAAGTTCAGGGTGATCCGCTCGCCGGTGTAGGGGAACTGCTCGCGGACCCGCTCCTCGCGCTCCTGGGGAGTGACCGGCTGCGCGGAAACGGTCAGCTGTCGGCCGCTCTGGGTGGACAGCATGGCGAAGTCCCCCTGCCCCTCGATCTCCAGGGTCACGCCGTCTCGGCCGACCCGGGGGGTGATGCGCCGGATCGGCGTGCCGAAGTCGGTGACGTCGTAGACCTGATTGAGCGAGGCCGGCAGGGTCACGTCGCTCAGGCGGGCCACGATGTCCGAACGCCCGCTCTCGCTGACCCGGGCGTCGACGCCGGCCCGGTCGAAGCTCACCACCAGGCGTCCGGCGCCGCCCTCGCCGCGCCGGAAGTCGATATCGGTGACGCTCGCCTGCGCGCCATGGGACGAGGCGCTCTCGGGGCGGGTCGGGGCGCTCGGCGGGGCCGACGCGACGCCGCCGCCGATGGACAGGCGCAACCGGTCGCCCTGCTGGACGGTGTCGTAGGGCAGCGGTCCCTCGAGATCGAAGACCAGGCGCGTCCGGGACCCCGCTTCCAGGGCGGTGACCCGCTGCACGCCGCCCAGGCCCAGCTCCTGGCGACGACGCTCCAGCGCGCTGCGCGTGTCCATCAGGTCGATGGTCAGGCGCGCCGGGTCGTCCAGGCGATAGCCGCGCACCTCGGGAACCGGCCCGTCGAAGGCCAGGTCCACCTCCAGCTCGCCGCCGCTTCCCTGCCGGAAATCGAGATCGGTCAGCGTCGAGGCCGCCAGGACGGAGGTGGATATCACCAGCATGGCAAGGCCCGCGAGAGCACGTATCATCGGTTTCATGGTTCCCTTCTCCCCTCGCACAGCCATGTCCCCTCGGCGACGGGACACGGCGTTGTCATTGTCTAGCCATCCAGCGACAGCAGGGTGCTGCGCTCGATCCATCCGCCGCGACCGGTGGGCACGATCTCCACCAGCTGCACCGAGGCCTCGGTGATGCCGACGATCCGGCCGAAGTCCGTGCCCATGCGATCCCCCACCCGCAACCGATGCACGTTGCCGTCCGGCGCCTTGATCAGGGCCGAGGGCTGACCGCCCACGGTCAGGGTACCCACCAGATCGAGCTGATCGAGGTTGTAGGCCTCGAGCGGTTCCTTGGGCCGGGTCTGATCCGGCGCCAGGTCGGTATCCCCCACCGGCAGCTCCCGACTCTCCGGCAGGCGGGCCTGGAAGGGACTGCGCTGGTCCGCATGGCGGTAGTCCACCGACCGGTAGACGGGCATCGGCGGCAAGGGCTCGAGCGTCAGTTCGCCCGGGTCGGCCCGCAACTCGGCCAGCTCGCGGTCGAGGCTATCGAGATCGTTGTCGCGGCAGGCGCCGAGCAGCAGCGCCAGGGGCAGCAGGGCCCCGATACGCAGCCAGTTCCTCATTGCGACCCCTCCTCCTCGGGCGACGCCTCCGGCGGCCGATAGCTGTAGGTACGGGCGAGCATCGACAGCTCCAGCCGGCCACCGCCTGCCGGCTTCAGCTCGAAGTCGTGCTGGGTGACGATGCGTGGCAGATCGGCGACACCGGCGATGAAGGAGCCGATGCGGTGGTAATCGCCGCGGACCCGGATATCGAAGGGCCGCTCCACGTAGAACTCCTGGCTGACGGGGCTGCGCAGCCGGATGAAGTCGATGGACAGCTGGTTGTCGAGGGCCGCCTGGCTGATGTCGTCGATCAGCGACGGGATCTCGGGGCCGCTCGGCAGCATGGCGACCAGGGCATCCAGCCGGCCATCCAGCTCTTCCACCTGATCGCGCAGGGCCGGCAGGTTGGCCGCCTGGGCCGCCTTGCTGCGGAAATCCCGCAACAGCCGCGCCTCCTCCTGTCGAGCGGTCTCGAGCTCCTCGGCCTTGGGCGCCGCCAGGTACCAGTACAGGCCGGCGAAGGTCAGCCCCAGGGCCAGCACGCAGCAGATCAGCTGCAGCAGGAAGGGCCAGCCGCCGGACTCCTTGATGTCCAGCTCTCCCCAGTCCAGGTCACGCAGGCGACGCAGCTCGGTGGACAGGTTCATGGCGCCACCTCCTTCTTCTCCGCGTCCGGCATGTGCTGATCCACGCTGAGGTCGAAGCGGCGCTGGCCGTTGGAGGACTCCACCTCGGAGAGCACCGGCACATCGAACACCGGCGATGCCTCCAGGGCACGCAGCTGGTCGGAGACCCGCCGGTTGTCCTCGGCCAGCCCGGACAGCCGCAGGCGATCGCCCTGGCGGGCGAGGTTGGCGTAGTAGACGCCGTCCTCGAGACTCGCCGCCAGCGCATTGAAGACATGCACGGTCTGGGGACGCTCGGCCTGCAGCCGCTGGAACACCTCGATGCGCCGCTTGAGCGTCTCGATCTGCGCCTCGTACTGGCTGACCGCCCGGATGTCGCGGTCCAGCTCGGCGATACGGCCGCGGATCAGCTGATGTCGCTCCTGCTGGGCCAGCAGCTGCTGGTCGTAGTACCAGGTCATGGCATAGCCGCCGCCGAGCCCCACCATCGCCGACAGGGCCAGGGCGACATAGAACCGCTTGCTGCGCCGCTGCCGCTGTTCCTCGCGCCAGGGCAGCAGGTTGATCTCGATGGTCATGAGCGCACCCTCATCGCCAGGCCGCAGGCCGTCAGCATGGCCGGGGCATCACCGGCCAGGGTCTGGACGTCGATCCGCGGATTCACCTTCATGCGCCGGAAGGGGTTGGCGATCACCACCTCCATCCCGCTCTCCTCGGCGAGACGATCCGCCAGGCCGGGCAGCACGCTGGTACCGCCGGCCAGGATCATGCGCCGCACCTCGTGCTTGCGTCCCGCCGTGTAGTAGAGCTGCAGCGAACGCCCCACCTGCTGCACCAGGGTATCCAGGAAGGGCTCGAGCACGCTGCGCTGGTAGTCCTCGGGAAGCCCGCCGCGCTTCTTGGCCAGCCCCGCCTCCTCCAGGCTCAACCCATAGCGGTCGCGGATCTCCTCGGTCAGGGCGCGCCCGCCGAAGACGGTATCGCGGCTGTAGGTGATGCGACCGTCGCGCAGGACGTGGAAGGCGTTCATGTTGGCCCCGATGTCCACCAGTGCCACGCAGTCTTCCTGCCCGGCGGCGGGAGGCAGCTGGGAGGCCAGCTCGGTATAGGCCCGCTCCATGGCGAAGGTCTCCACGTCCACCATGGCCGGCGTCAGCCCCGCCTGCCTGACCGCCTCGGTCAGCTGGCCGACGTCCTGCTGGCGGCAGGCCACCAGCAGCACGTCCTGCTGGTCCCCGTAGCGGGCGTTGAGGCCCAGGCGCTGGAAATCGAAGGCCACCTCGCTGAACGGAAAGGGAATGTGCTTGTCGGAGTCGAGTTGTATGCGGGTCTCGATCTCGTCGTCGGCCAGCGACGCGGGAAGCGTCAAGGTCTTGGTGATCGCCGCACTGGCCGGCACCGCCACCGAGACCCGGTGGCTCGAGGGCTTGGCATGATCCACGGCGCGTTTGAGGGCGTCGACGACCTCGCCCATGTCACGGATACGGCGCTCGACCACGGCGCCTTCGCGAAGCGGGCGCACGGCATAGCTCTCGACCTGATAGCCGCTGCCGGCCCGCTTGAGTTCGATGAGCTTGACGGTGGCCGATGTGATATCGATCCCGATAAGCCCCTTACCGGATGCCCTGAATCCCATCTAGGTCATGCCCCCGACTGATCCTGGCGGTAATCCGCTCGTTATGGCCCCAGACCCTGCTCCAGACGAAGGTACCAGCCGCTTCGTACCGTTCCTGTAATTCGAGGTTACATGATATTGCCGAATCCCACACGGAAGCGGTGTCGCCAGGCGTCAACGCTGGTGGTCACGCAACCGGCTTCCTATAATGGCCCTCGCGTCGTCATCCCCCTGTATCGCGTCCCTATCGATTCCGTTCCCAGCATGGATACCGCCATTTCATGAAGTTCTTAAGAACCCTGACCTTCTCGGCTTTCTGGCTGCTCATCTCGCTCACGACCGCCTCGGTGCTGGCCGTGGTGGGGGCCGCCCTCTATTTCGCCCCCGGCCTGCCGGACGTTCGCCAGCTGCAGGACTACGAGCTGCAGACTCCGCTGCGCATCTTCACCCGGGACGACAAGCTGATCGGCGAGTTCGGCGAGGAACGGCGCCTGCCGGTGGAGTTCGACGAGATCCCGCCGGAGATGGTGCAGGCCCTCCTGGCGGCGGAGGACGCGGGCTATTTCGATCATCACGGCGTCGACCCCAAGGGCCTGGCCCGCGCGGCCGTCGAGCTCATCGCCAGCGGGGGCGACATCCAGTCCGGGGGCTCCACCATCACCATGCAGGTGGCGCGCAACTACCTGCTGACCCTGGATCGGACCTTCACCCGCAAGATCCGCGAGATCCTGCTGGCGCTGCAGATGGAGCAGATCCTCAGCAAGGAAGAGATCCTCGAGCTCTACGTCAACAAGATCTTCCTCGGCCATCGCGCCTATGGCATCGCCGCGGCCGCCGAGGTCTACTACGACCGCCCCCTGTCGGAACTGACCCTCGCCCAGCAGGCGATGATCGCCGGCCTGCCCAAGGCCCCCTCCGCCTTCAACCCGCTGGCCAACGCGGAGCGCGCCCTGATCCGTCGCAACTGGATCCTGTTTCGCATGCGCGAGCTGGGGTTCATCGACCAGGCCGCCTACGACGAGGCGGTCCAGGCGCCGGTCACCGCCCGTCGCCACGTCGCCCAGGCGGAGGTCCCGGCCGACTATGTCGCCGAGATGGCGCGCCAGTACGTCGTCGACCGTTTCGACGACGCCTACACCGGCGGCTATCGCGTCACCACCACCCTGGACAGCGAGCTTCAGCCGCTGGCGCGCCAGGCGCTCGCCAAGGGCCTGATCGCCTACGACACCCGTCATGGCTGGCGGGGTCCGGAACAGAGCGAGATTCCCCGCAGCCTGGCGGAGGCTCAGGCACAGACCGATCGCCAGGGGCTGGAGGAGGAGCTCGCCGAATCCCCCGAGGTCATGGCCACCGCCCGCCGCGCCGCCGAGCGCAGCCAGACCGAGGTGGAGGGTATCGAGGGCGATGTCAGCAACTGGCTCCAGGTGCTGGAACGCACGCCGGCCCTGGGTCCGCTGCAGCCGGCGATCGTGGTGGAGAGCGAGGGCCGCGAGATGCGCGTGCTGACCCGCCAGGGGGAGGTGGCCACCCTGGCCTGGGACGGCCTCGACTGGGCGCGCCCCTATCGCAGCGCCCGCAGCCGTGGCCCCGCCCCCTCTTCCGCGGCCGAGATCGCCAGCCCCGGCGACCTGGTGCGCATCCTCGAGCGGGAGGACGGCAGCTGGCGGTTGTCGCAGCAGCCCGAAGCCCAGGGCTCGCTGGTGGTGATGGATCCCCAGACCGGCGCCATCCTGGCGCTGCAGGCCGGCTTCGACTTCAACGCCAGCAAGTTCAACCGCGCCACCCAGGCTCGCCGCCAGGCAGGCTCCATCTTCAAGCCCTTCGTCTACCTGGCGGCCCTCAACAGCGGCGAGATGAATCCCGCCAGCATCATCAACGACGCGCCCGTCGTCATGCAGGATGGCAGCGACGAGCTGTGGCGCCCCAACAACTCCAGCGGCGATTTCCTCGGCCCGACCCGGTTGCGCGTGGCCCTGGCCCGCTCCCGCAACCTGGTCACCATCCGCCTGCTGCAGACCCTGGGCCTGGAGCGCACCATCGGCTTCCTGGAGGAGTTCGGCTTCGACGCCGAGCGCCTGCCCCACGGCCTGTCGCTGGCGCTGGGCAGCACCAGCCTGACCCCGCTGGAAATGACCCGTGGCTATGCCGTCCTGGCCAACGGCGGGTTCGCGGTGGAGCCCTGGCTGATCGAGCGGGTGACCCGCGGCGAGGATCAGACGGTGATCGAGGAAGCCGATCCCCTGGTGGCCTGTCGCGAATGCGCCCCCGACCAACAGCGCGTGGAGCGTGACGGCGAGACCTACCGGGTCGCCCCCCGGGTCGCCGACCCGGCGGCGGTCTACCTGCTGCGCGACATGCTGCGTGACGTGGTCGAGCGGGGCACCGCCCGTCGCGCCCTGAGCCTCGAGCGTTCGGACATCGTGGGCAAGACCGGCACCACCAACGACCAGCGGGATGCCTGGTTCGCCGGCTTCAATACCGACCTGGCGGCCACCGTCTGGGTCGGCAAGGACGACAACACCCCCACCGCCGAATATGGCTCCCAGGCCGCCCTGCCGATCTGGGTCGACTTCATGGGTCGCGCCCTGGCCGGCCGCCCCGAGCGGCTGCCCGAGCGCCCCCAGGAGATCGTGGTGCGTCGCGTCGACCCCGACACCGGCCGGCTGCTCCACGACGATCAGCCCGGCGGCATCGAGGAACTGTTCCGCGCCGATCACCTGCCCGGCTACCAGCCGCGGCGCGTCGACCAGGCCGTGGAGCAGGAGAGCGGCTCCCAGGGCACCGCCACCTACGAAGCCATCTTCTGATTCCACCGGCCCGGCGAGGCGACCGGTGGGTCGCCTCGCCTCGGGCTCGACTCCCTCACCCTGTCATCCCCGAATGCCCGGAAGCGCCACCCCATGCCCTCCAGCTCACTGCCGACGCATGCCCTCTGGCTCGGCCTCGTGGTCATGCTGGACGTCGCCCAGGCGACCCCCTTCTATGCCCCGCCGGCACCACAGGCCGATACCCCCGACTGGAGCGGGGAGGCCGAGCTGGGCTTCACCCGCCTGACCGGCAATACCGACAGCCAGACCCTGCTGGCCAAGGGCCGGCTGACCTGGCTGAGCGGCGACCTCGTCCACAGCCTCAGCGGCCAGGCCCGCCAGGTGACGCGCGACGGGGAGACCAGCAGCGAGCGCTACCGGCTCGCCCTGCGCGAGCGCCATGACATCGAGGGCCCCCACTACCTGTTCGGCTTCGCCCGGTGGGACAAGGATCGCTTCGGCGGCTATGACTACCAGCTGGCGGCCATCGCCGGCTACGGTCGCCGCCTGCTGGACGCCGCCCCCCACCGACTGGCGCTGGAGGCGGGACCGGGCTATCGCCACGACAGCGTAGGCGCGGGGGCCGATCGACGCCTGGGCGTGCTGTACGCGGCACTGGACTATCGTGGCTCCCTGGCCGAGAACGCGACCGTCACCCAGGAATTGTCGCTCGAGCAGACCGATGCCAACCTCACGGCGCGCACCCTGAGCGCCCTGAGCGCGCACCTCAATGACCACCTGGCCCTCAGGATCTCCCACGAGATCGAGCACAACTCCCGCCCGCCGGCGGACGCCGCGGCCCTGACGGACCACACCACCGGGGTCTCGCTGCTCTACGACTGGTAGCTCGAACGCGACGACGCCGACCCTCGGGCCGGCGTCGTCGTGTCGGGGGAAGGCTCGCTGCAGGCAATCAGCCGCCGTAGACCTCATCCACCGTCTTCAGCGGATAGTGGGACGGATAGGGCTTCCGCGCCACGCCGGAGTCCACCGCCGCCTGGGCCACCGCCGAGGACACCCGCTCCAGCAGCCGCACGTCCACCGGGGTCGGAATGATGTAGTCGCGCCCGAAGGTCATGCTCGCCTTGTCGTAGGCCTCGAGGACCGCCTGCGGGACGGGCTCGCGGGCCAGATCCTTGAGGGCATGCACCGCCGCGACCTTCATCTCCTCGTTGATCCGGGTGGCGCGCACGTCCAGGGCGCCACGGAAGATGAAGGGGAAGCCCAGGACGTTGTTGACCTGGTTGGGGTAGTCGGAGCGACCGGTGGCCATGATGACGTCCGGTCGCGTCTCCCGTGCCAGATCGGGATCGATCTCGGGATCCGGGTTCGTGCAGGCGAAGACGACCGGATTGTCGGCCATCTTGCGGATATGGTCGGCGGTCATCAGGCCAGGGCCGGAGAGGCCGACGAAGACGTCGGCGCCGTCGATGGCATCGTCCAGGGTGCGCTTGTCGGTGTCGACCGCGAACATCGCCTTGTACTGGTTGAGATCCTCGCGTCCGCTGTGGATCACGCCCTTGCGGTCCAGCATCACGATGTTCTCGGCCCTGGCGCCGCAGGAGACCAGCAGCTTCATGCAGGCGATGGCCGCCGCGCCGGCGCCCAGGCAGACGATCCTGGCGCTCTCGAGGGACTTCCCGGCCACGTCCAGGGCATTGAGCATGCCCGCGGCGGTGACGATGGCGGTCCCGTGCTGATCGTCATGGAAGACGGGGATGTTGCACTGCTCGACCAGGGCGCGCTCGATCTCGAAGCATTCCGGCGCCTTGATGTCCTCGAGGTTGATGCCGCCCCAGGTGTCGGCGATGCGGGCCACGGTGTCGATGAAGGCCTGGGGGCTCTCGGCATTGACCTCCAGGTCGACGGAATTGATGCCGGCGAAGCACTTGAACAGGACGCCCTTGCCTTCCATGACCGGCTTGCTGGCCAGGGCTCCGAGATTGCCCAGTCCCAGGATGGCACTGCCGTCGGAGATGACCGCGACCAGGTTGCCCTTGCCGGTATAGAGATAGGCGTTCTCCGGGTCACGGGCGATCTCGCGAACCGGCTCGGCCACTCCCGGGCTGTAGGCCAGGGCGAGGTCCCGGGCCGTGGCGGTGGGCTTGGTCAGCTCCACCGACAGCTTCCCGGGGATGGGGTTCGCGTGATAGTCCAGTGCCGCCTGTCTCTTCGCGTCTGTCATGCTCAGGATCCGGTCTAGAGTGGTGTGGTAGGAAGCCCAGGCTATAGAAAAAAATTCCATTTTTCAACTTTGGTCGATTGCCTGCAGCTTCGCCAACGTTTCCCGACGATCAGCGATATTTGCCACAACTTATGGCGACGCCCACAGCCATAAAGGATTCCTTATCGTGGCGTTTCACCCTTGAGCATAGACAAAAAGAACCCGCCACTGGGGGCGGGTTCCTGTCTCGCGATGAAGGCGCCGATGGCCGGCGCGGATCTCAACGCTTGAGTGCGGCACCGAAGCGCTTGTTGAAGCGCTCCACGCGACCACCGGTGGTCGCTTGCTTCTGCTTGCCGGTGTAGAAGGGGTGGCACTGGGAGCAGACGTCCAGGTACAGGTCCTGCTCGGAGGTGGAGCCGACCTCGAAGGTGGCGCCGCAGGAGCAGGTCGCACTGACCGTCTTGTAATTCGGGTGGATACCTTGTTTCATCTTGAGCCTCGTTGCGCTGTATGCCGCCACCTGATCCCGTGCCAGGCACCGCATACGGGTTGTCTGAACGTTCAAACCGGGCGCCGCCCACCCAGGGTGACGCGGCGGCCGTGCATTCTAGCAGAGCCGTCCCCGGAGGCCAATTGCCCGATTCCCCCCAGGCGCCCGCCGTGCTGAGCGTCGCCGTGCCCTCGCCGCTGCGCCGCCTCTTCGACTACCGCCCCGGCGGCCCGCCTCCGGCGTGCGGCTGGCAACCGGGATTGCGGGTCCGGGTGCCCTTCGGGCGGCGCCGGGTGGTGGGGGTGATCCTGGAATGCCGCGACACCAGCGACCTGGCCCTGACGGACCTCAAGCCCGTCGAGGCCTGCCTCGACGAGAGGCCGCTCCCCGATGACTGGCTTTGGCTGTGTCGCTTCACCGCGCGCTACTACCAGCATGCGCCGGGCGATACCCTGCACCAGGCGATGCCGGCCCTGCTGCGCCAGGGGCGCGCCCTGGAAGCCCGGACCCGCGAGCGCTGGCAGGTCACCGCCGACGGCCAGGGGGATCCCGTTCCGAGCCTGGCCAAGGCCCCGCGCCAGGCCGCGCTGCTGGCCATGCTGCGCCAGCATCCCCATGGCCTGGTGACCCAGGCCATCCTGGCCCAGTCCTTCGGGCGCGAGCAGCTCCTGGCGCTGGAACGCAAGGGCCTGGTCGCGCGCCGCGAGGAGCCCCGCACCGCCTCCCCTTCGCCTTCCGCGTCCCTGCTGGCCGAGCCGGCCCTGCCCCTGAATCGCGAGCAGGCCAGCGCCCTGGCCGTGCTCCACGAGCGCCTGGATGCCTACCATCCCTGCCTGCTGCACGGGGTCACCGGCAGCGGCAAGACCGAGGTCTACCTCCAGTTGATCGAGGCGGTGGTGGCGCGGGGCCGGCAGGCGCTGGTCCTGGTGCCGGAGATCGGCCTGACGCCCCAGACCCTGGCCCGCTTCCGCAGCCGGTTCCGGGTGCCGGTGGTGGCGCTGCACTCCGGGCTCACCGATCACGAGCGACTGGATGCCTGGGAAGCCGCCGCCAGCGGCCGCGCGCCCATCGTCATCGGCACCCGGTCGGCCATCTTCACGCCCCTGTCACACCCCGGCGCGATCATCGTCGACGAGGAGCATGACGGCTCCTTCAAGCAGCAGGAGGGGCTGCGCTATCACGCCCGGGACCTGGCCGTGGCCCGCGCCCATCGCCACGGCATCCCGCTGGTCCTCGGCAGCGCCACGCCCTCGCTCGAGACCCTCCAGCGCGCCCTGGCCGGCGACTACCAGCACCTGCGCCTGACCCGGCGCGCCAGCCGCCACGCCCCGGCGCGCCTGGAACTGGTGGACCTGCGTGGCCGCCCCCGACGGGGCGGCCTGATCCCGCCGGTACTCGACGCCATCGAGTCGACCCTGGCCGCCGGCCACCAGGTACTGGTGTTCATCAACCGCCGGGGGTTCGCCCCCACCCTGAGCTGCCATGCCTGCGGCTGGCTGGCCGAATGCGACCATTGCGACGCGCGCCTGACCCTGCACCGGCAACCGCCGCTGCTGGCCTGCCATCACTGCGACCGGCGCCGCGCCCTGCCCGACGCCTGCCCCGACTGCGGCAGCGCCGACCTGCGTCCCCTGGGCAGCGGCACCGAGCGCACCGAGGAGACCCTGGCCGAACGATTCCCCGACATCCCCGTCCACCGCATCGACCGCGACAGCACCCGGCGCCGGGATGCCCTGGAGCAGGCCCTGACCGAGGTGCGGCGAGGCGAACCCTGCCTGCTGGTAGGCACCCAGATGCTGGCCAAGGGCCATCACCTGCCCCATGTGACCCTGGTCGTGGTGGTCAACGCCGATGCCGGCCTCTATTCCAGCGACTTCCGCGCCCTGGAGCACAGTGCCCAGCTGCTCGAACAGGTGGCCGGCCGGGCCGGCCGCGCCGCCCACCCCGGCCGGGTGCTGGTCCAGACCATGCACGCCGACGATCCCAACCTGCGGCTGCTGGCGGCTCGAGGCTACGACGCCCTGGCCGAGCGGCTGTTGGAGGAGCGTCGCGCCGCGGCCCTGCCGCCCTTCCGCTTCCTGGCCCTGCTGCGACTCGAGAGCCCGAAGGAAGCAGCCGTCAACGAGCTCGGCGCCCGGGCCGCCGAGGCCCTGCGCGCCCATCTCGACCGGCGTCGCCTGGAGGTGGACTGCCTGGGGCCGGTCCCCGCCCCCATGGAACGTCGCCAGAACCGTTACCACCTGCAGGTCATGCTCACCGCCGAGCGCCGCAGCCGGCTCCACGAAGCCGGCGCCTGGCTGGTTGCCTGGCTGGAGGCCGAGCCCGCGGCGCGGCGGGTGCGCTGGTCGCTGGATATCGACCCGCAGACGCTGAGCTGAAAGCTGGAAGCTGGAAGCTGGAAGCTGGAAGCTGGAAGCTGGAAGCTGGAAGGCAGCAAGAAGTCGCCACAGCCTGGGTCAAGGGGTTTCTTCCAGCTTCAAGCTTACGTCCGCGCAGCGGACGATCGTCCAGCTCCCGACGAAGTCGGGCGAGGGTTTAAAGCCCGCCCCCAATTGTCGATAATATGCGCCCAAATGCCCGCCGACGGGCGAACGACACCGGCCCGCGCCACAGGACATCCGATCCCTCATGAAAGACACCATCATCGCCCTGCTCGAGGGCGCCCTGGACGAACTCAAGCGCCAGGACGTCCTGCCCGCCGATCTCGCCCCGACCATCAAGGTCGACCCCACCAAGGACAAGGCCCACGGCGACTACGCCACCAACCTGGCGCTGATGCTCGCCAAGCCCGCCGGCAAGAAGCCCCGCGAGCTGGCCGAGGCCCTGGTCGCGGCCCTGCCGGAGAGCAATGCCGTGGCCAGGGTCGAGATCGCCGGCCCCGGCTTCGTCAACTTCTTCGCCGCCACCGACGCCGCGGCCCAGGTCGTGCGCCAGGTGCTGGATGCCGGAGACGCCTATGGCCGCAGCCTCACCGGCCAGGGCCGGAAGGTTCAGGTGGAGTTCGTCTCCGCCAACCCCACCGGTCCCCTGCATGTCGGCCATGGCCGCGGCGCGGCCATCGGCGACTGCATCTGCCGCCTGCTCGAGGCCACCGGACACGACGTCACCCGGGAGTTCTACTACAACGACGCCGGCGCCCAGATCACCAACCTGGCGCTGTCGGTCCAGGCCCGGGCCAAGGGCATCGATCCCGAGGACGAAGGCTGGCCGGCGGACGGCTACCGGGGCGGCTACATCATCGACGTGGCCAACGCCTACCTGGCCCGGGAGGCCGTGCACGCCGACGACCGTCACGTGACCGCCAAGGGCGACCCGGACGACCTGGACGCCATCCGTGACTTCGCCGTGGCCTACCTGCGTCGCGAGCAGGACCTGGACCTGCGCGCCTTCGGGGTGGAGTTCGACGTCTACTTCCTGGAATCCTCGCTGTACCGCGACGGCAAGGTCGAGGCCACCGCCGCGCGCCTGGCCGAGAACGGCCACACCTACGAGCGGGAAGGCGCCGTCTGGCTGCGCACCACCGACTTCGGTGACGACAAGGACCGGGTGATGCGCAAGTCCGACGGCGACTACACCTACTTCCTGCCCGACGTCGCCTACCACCTGGACAAGTGGCAGCGCGGCTTCACCACCGTGATCAACGAACAGGGCGCCGACCACCACTCCACGGTGACGCGGGTCCGTGCCGGCCTGCAGGCGCTGGAAGCCGGCATTCCCCAGGGCTGGCCGGACTATGTGCTGCACCAGATGGTGATGGTCACCCGCTCCGGGGTGGAGGTGAAGCTCTCCAAGCGCGCCGGCAGCTACGTGACCGTGCGCGACCTGATCGACGAGGTCGGCCGCGACGCCACCCGTTTCTTCCTCGCCGCTCGCCGCGCCGACTCCCAGCTGACCTTCGACATCGACCTGGCCCGCTCCCAGTCCAACGACAACCCGGTCTACTACATCCAGTATGCCCACGCCCGGGTCTGCAGCATGCTGCGCAAGGCCGAGGCCGCCGACCAACCCTTCGACCACGCCCTGGCCATGGCGCACCTGTCGCGGCTCGAGACCGACCAGGAGAAGGCTCTGATGAATCGCCTGGCGCGCTACCCCGAGGCGGTGGCCCACGCCGCCGAGAGCCGCGAGCCCCAGCAGATCGCCCAGTACCTGCTCGACCTGGCCGGCGAATTCCATACCTGCTACAACGCCGTCAAGGTGATGGTCGAGGAACACGACCTGCGCAACGCCCGCATGGCGCTGTTCCTGGCCGCCCGCCAGGTGCTGCGCAACGGCCTGGACCTGATGGGCGTCGGCGCCCCCGAGGAGATGTGAGCCATGGCCAGCCGCAAGCCCCCCGCCAGCCGCAGGCGCGGCGCGACCAGCAGCAGGAAGCGACCGGCCAAGGCGCCGCGCCGGGCCCTGCCCGGCTGGCTGTGGGGGCTTGCCGGCATGGTCGCGGGCTTCCTGATCTCCCAGCACCAGCACGGCACGGCCCCCTGGCAGGACGGCCCGCTCATGCCCTCGCCCCGGCCGGCGACCAGCTCCGACTCGTCGGGCCGTGACCCCGCCGAGGCGGCCCCGGAGGCGGAGGAGCCGCCCATGCCCACCTTCGAGTTCTACACCCTGCTGCCGGAGTCCGAGGTGATCGCCCCCGGGGAGCAGGCCTCCACCGCGACCCCGCCGCCGCGGCCGAGCCGGGAGGCGGCAGAAGAGACCGAGGCCTCCGCACCCGCGGACGACCCCATCGCCCGGGTGATCGCCGCCAACAGCGCCCCGGTGGAGACGGCCTCGCGGCCCACCGAGGAGGGGCAGCGCTACGTGCTGCAGGCGGCCTCCTTCCGTGCCCCGGACGACGCCCGCCGGCTGGCCGGCCGCCTGCAGGACTTCGGGCTGCTGGCCAAGATCAGCGAAGTCCAGACCGGCGACGGCACCAGCTGGCACCGGGTTCAGGTAGGGCCCTACCATGACCGTCGCGAGCTGACCCGCGCCCGGGACCTGATGGCCACCCAGGGCATCGAGCCGCTGCTGATCCAGCTGCAGTGACGCCTGCCGCTTGAATTCCGGCCCCCCCGCCCGCACCTCCCCAGAAGCTCATTCACGGCGCCGCCCCTCGCGGCGCCGAAAAGGGAATCGCTGCACGGATCGACGAGCGGAGTGAAGCGCAAGGCGCACGGAGCGCAGAAACCGGAGCATATGCAAGTGATATGTGAGGATTTCGAGCACCACGCAACGCAGCGATTCGCCCGCGCAGGCATCCGTGGAGCGTTTCCAAAGTCATCGGGAGTCTTCGTCTCCCCTAAGGAGTCCCCTCCATGACCACGATCGTTTCCGTGCGTCGCGGCGACCAGGTGGCCCTGGCCGGCGACGGCCAGGTGTCGCTGGGCAACACCGTGATGAAGGGCAACGCCAGCAAGGTCCGCCGCCTCTACCGCGGCCAGGTGCTGGCCGGCTTCGCCGGCGGCACCGCCGACGCCTTCACCCTCTTCGAGCGCTTCGAGGCCCAGCTCGAGAAGCACCAGGGCAACCTGGTCAAGGCCGCCGTGGAGCTGGCCAAGGACTGGCGCACCGATCGCGCCCTGCGCCGCCTGGAGGCGCTGCTGGCCGTCGCCGACAAGCACGCCTCGCTGATCATCACCGGCAACGGTGACGTGGTGGAGCCCGAACGCGGCATCATCGCCATCGGCTCCGGCGGCAACTTCGCCCAGGCCGCGGCCCGCGCCCTGCTCGAGAACACCGAGCTGTCGGCCCGCGAGATCACCGAGAAGTCGCTGGAGATCGCCGCCGACATCTGCGTGTTCACCAACCACAACGTCACGCTGGAAGAGCTCTGACCATGACCCGCATGACCCCCCGCGAGATCGTCCACGCCCTGGACCAGTACATCGTCGGCCAGCAGGAGGCCAAGCGGGCCGTGGCCGTGGCCCTGCGCAACCGCTGGCGGCGCATGCAGCTCGACGAGGAGCTGCGCCAGGAAGTCACCCCCAAGAACATCCTGATGATCGGGCCCACCGGCGTGGGCAAGACCGAGATCGCCCGCCGCCTGGCCAAGCTGGCCCGGGCGCCCTTCATCAAGGTCGAGGCCACCAAGTTCACCGAGGTGGGCTATGTGGGCCGGGACGTGGAATCCATCGTCCGCGACCTCACCGAGGCCGCCATCAAGCTGGTCCGCGAGCAGGCCAAGGACGAGGTCCGCCACCGGGCCGAGGACGCCGCCGAGGACCGCATCCTCGACGCCCTGCTGCCGCCGCCCCGCGGCCAGGAACACGAGCCGCGCACCGAGAACGCCACGCGGCAGGCGTTCCGCAAGAAGCTCCGCGAGGGCCAGCTCGATGACAAGGAGATCGACATCGAGGTCACGCCCCAGGGCCAGGGCATCGACATCATGACGCCGCCGGGCATGGAGGAGATGACCAGCCAGCTGCAGAACCTGTTCTCGAACATGGGCAAGCAGAAGACCGAGACCCGTCGCGTCGCGGTCAAGGACGCCTTCGCCCTGCTGCGCGACGAGGAGGCGGCCAAGCTGGTCAACGAGGACGACATCAAGCAGCGTGCCATCGAGGCCGTGGAGCAGCACGGCATCGTCTTCCTCGACGAGATCGACAAGGTGGCCAAGGGCAGCGGCCAGTCCAGCGGCGGCGAGGTGTCCCGCGAGGGCGTGCAGCGCGACCTGCTGCCGCTGATCGAGGGCTCCAGCGTCTCCACCAAGTACGGCATGGTGAAGACCGACCACATCCTCTTCATCGCCTCCGGGGCCTTCCACCTGTCGCGCCCCTCGGACCTGATCCCCGAGCTGCAGGGTCGCCTGCCGATCCGGGTCGAGCTCGACGCCCTGACCCCGGAGGACTTCAAGCGCATCCTCACCGAGCCCTCGGCGGCCCTGACGCGCCAGTACGAGGCGCTGCTCAAGACCGAGGGCCTCGACATCGCCTTCACCGAGGACGGCATCGAACGCATCGCCGAGATCGCCTGGAAGGTCAACGAGGGCACCGAGAACATCGGCGCCCGGCGCCTGCACACGGTCATGGAGCGCCTGCTCGAGGAAGCCTCCTTCAAGGGCTCGGACATCGGCAGCCCCCTGACCATCGACGCGGCCTATGTCGATGCCCAGCTCGGCGAGCTGGCGATGGACGAGGATCTGTCGCGGTATATTCTCTAACCCAGCTATAAGCTGTAAGCTTGAAGCTGGAAGGACGCCGCTTCGCGGCGAAGGTTGGAAGACTCGGCCTCACCTTGGGGGTCACTTCCAGCCTCAAGCTTCCGGGTTCAAGCTCACCGGAGGTGCCCATGTCCGCCCCGATTCCCGTCAAGGTGCACTATCACAAGCAGGCCCGCGAGCTGGAGCTGACCTACGAGGGCGGCGAGCGCCACCGCCTCTCGGTGGAGTACCTGCGGGTCTTCTCGCCCTCCGCCGAGGTGCGCGGCCACGGCAAGGGCCAGGAGACCCTGCAGGTCGGCAAGAAGCACGTGGGCCTGGCCAACATCACCCAGGCCGGCCGCTACGCCCTCAAGCTGCACTTCGACGACGGCCATGACAGCGGCCTGTACAGCTGGGACTACCTGTACGACCTCATCCGCCACCAGGAGGCCAACTGGGCCGACTACCTGAAGCGCCTCGAGGAGGCCGGCGCCTCGCGGGAGCCGCTGGGCATCGAGATCAAGCAGCTATAGGGGAAGCGACGAGTTCCTGGAGTCGCGTAGGCCGGGTAAGCGAGCTTGCGAGCGCACCCGGCAGATGAGGCCGACAGCACCTCCGCCATGTCGGACGCGCCTTCGGCTTATCCAACCTACCAGCGGGCGTGTCAGCTCCGGCTCCTCCGTTCCGGCGACGACCGACCCGCCTTCGCTCACGACGGAAATCTTCGGCTTTCCCTGCGAGCCGAGCATGGCTGCCGTCAAGACAAGGGCGACCGGAGGACGCTACAATGCGCCCCATCGCGCGGGGCCGCCGGGCCTCGCCTCTCCATGTGCAGCTGACTCGGGAGCTCCCCCCGCATGACCCCCAGCGACAAGCGCACCACGCACTTCGGCTATCAGGAAGTCCCGGTCGAGGAGAAGGCCTCCCGCGTGGCCCACGTCTTCCACTCGGTGGCCTCCCGCTACGACGTCATGAACGACCTGATGTCCCTCGGCATCCACCGCCTGTGGAAACGCCTGACCATCGAGCGCGCCGGGGTGCGTCCGGGCCACAGCGTGCTCGACATCGCCGGTGGCACCGGCGACCTGACCCTGAAGTTCTCCAGGCTGGTAGGGCCCCGGGGGCGGGTGGTGCTGGCCGACATCAACGAGTCCATGCTGCGGGTCGGCCGCGACAAGCTGCTCGACCAGGGCGTGGGCGGCAACGTCGAGTACGTCCAGGCCAACGCCGAGGCCCTGCCCTTCCCGGACAACACCTTCGACTGCATCACCATCGCCTTCGGCCTGCGCAACGTCACCGACAAGGACGCCGCCCTGCGCTCCATGGCTCGCGTGCTCAAGCCCGGCGGCCGCCTGCTGGTGCTGGAATTCTCCAAGCCCGGCAACCCCCTGCTGACCCGCGCCTACGACGAGTACTCCTTCCGCCTGCTGCCGCGCATGGGCCAGCTGGTCGCCGGCGACGCCGAGAGCTATCGCTACCTCGCCGAATCGATCCGCATGCACCCCGACCAGGAAACCCTGAAGGACATGATGGAGGCCGCCGGGCTGGAGCGGGTCGAGTACACCAACCTGACCGGGGGCATCGTCGCCCTGCATCGCGGCATCAAGCTGTGAGGTCGTGATGGCGCTGACACCGACCCTGCTGCTGGGCGGCCTGGAACGCACCCTGAACGCCCTGCTCGCCCGCGATCCCGCCGCCCCTTCCCGCCTGGCCCGCCTGGCGGGCCAGCGCATCCTGCTGCGCCTCGAGCATCCGCCCCTGGCCCTGGTCGTGGCCTTTCATCCCCAGGGGCTGGACCTGCTGCGCCCGGACGACGAGCCGGAGGAGGCCTTCGATGCCATCGTCGAGCTCGACGCCGAGACCCTCGGCGAACTGCTCGGCGGCGCCCCGGTGGAGCGACTGATGTTCCAGGGCAAGCTGGCGGTGCGCGGCCGGATTCCCCTGCTCGAGGCCGCCCGCGACCTGCTGCTGGACCTGGACCTGGACTGGGAGGGCGAACTGGCTCGCTGGCTCGGCGACCTGCCCGCCCACAGCCTGGCCGAGGGCATGCGAAGCCTGGGTCGCTGGGGACTGCGAACTCGCCAGGAGCTGTGCGCCGACGTGGCCGAATACGTCTTCGAGGAGGCTCGGCTGCTGCCCGGCCGCCACCAGCTGGAAGGCCTGCGGGATCATCTCACCGAGCTGGAGGTGGCCACCGACCGCCTCGAGGCGCGTCTGGAACGTCTCCGTCGCCGTCTGACCCAGCGAGGAGGCGGCGCATGATTCCACGGCTCGCGAGGATCGTCTGGGTGGTCACCCGCTATCGCCTCGACACCCTGATCCCCAAGGAGCGGCTGCCCTGGTGGCTGCGGGGGCTGCTGACCCTGTCACCGCTGCGCCTGGTGCCCATCGGCCCTCGTCCCCGGGGCGAACGGTTGCGCCTGGCCCTCGAGGCCCTGGGACCGATCTTCGTCAAGTTCGGCCAGGTGCTCTCCACCCGCCGCGACCTCTTCCCCGAGGACATCGCCGACGAGCTCAAGCGCCTCCAGGACCAGGTCCCGCCCTTCCCCGGCGAAGTGGCCCGCTCCCTGGTGGAGGAAGAGCTCGGCATGCCGCTCACCCAGGCCTTCGCCGACTTCGCACCTCAGCCCCTGGCCTCGGCCTCGGTGGCCCAGGTCCACGCCGCCCGGCTGCCCGGCGGGGAGGAGGTGGTGGTCAAGATCATCCGCCCCGGCATCGAGCGGGTGATGCGCCAGGACATGGCGCTGATGTACCGCCTCGCCGCCGTCCTGGCTCGCATCCCGGAGGCCCGCCGCCTGCGGCCGGTGGAAGTGGTGCGCGACTACGAGTCGACCCTGTTCGACGAGCTCGACCTGACCAAGGAGGCCGCCAACACCTCCCAGCTCAAGCGCAACTTCAAGGGCTCGTCGCTGCTCTTCGTGCCGGCCATCCACTGGCCGCTCACCCGCCGGCGGGTGATGGTCCAGGAGCGGATCCACGGGGTGCCGGTGGCCGACACCGCTGCCCTGCAGGCCCAGGGCACCGACCTGCGCAAGCTCGCCGAGCGCGGCGTGGAGATCTTCTTCACCCAGGTCTTTCGCGACAACTTCTTCCATGCCGACATGCATCCGGGCAACATCTTCGTCTCCCGGGAGACGCCCTGGAACCCCCAGTACATCGCCATCGACTGCGGGATCGTCGGCAGCCTGACCCGGGAGGACCAGGACTACCTGGCGCGCAACCTCCTGGCCTTCTTCCACCAGGACTACTACGAGGTGGCGGCCCTGCACATCGAGTCGGGCTGGGTCGGCGAGGATACCCGCGCCAACGAGTTCGCCGCCGCGGTGCGCACCGTCTGCGAGCCGATCCTCGAGAAGCCGCTCAAGGACATCTCCTTCGGCCAGGTCCTGCTGGGCCTGTTCCAGACCGCCCGGCGCTTCAACATGGAGGTCCAGCCCCAGCTGGTGCTGCTGCAGAAGACGCTGCTCAACATCGAGGGCCTGGGCCGCCAGCTCTACCCGGACCTGGACCTCTGGACCACCGCCAAGCCCTACCTGGAGCAGTGGATGAAGGAGCGCGCCGGCGCCCGGGGGCTGTGGGAATCCATGAAACGCCAGGCGCCGGAACTCTCCCGGCAGCTGCCCGAGCTGCCGGTGCTGGCCCATCAGGCCCTGGCCCGGGCCGAGCACGGCCACCAGCAGCAGCGTCGGCAGGGCGAGGCCATCGGCGCCATCCGCCGCCGGCTCGACCATCAGGGCAAGCGCCAGCGACGCCTGCGCCTGGGCCTCCTGCTGGTGGCCACGGCACTCGCCTGGCAACCGCTGGTCGAATGGGCAGGCGGTCAGCCCTGGCCGGTCCTCGCCACGGCCGCCATCGGCGTGGTCCTGCTGGCCTGGAATTGATCACCCTCTGCAATGGAACCTTCTGCCATGAGCGATATTCTCGACCGCCTCGACGAGGTCCTCGCCAGCCGCCGCCAGGCCGCCCCCGAAGACTCCTACGTGGCCAGCTTGCATCACAGGGGCTTGAACAAGATACTCGAGAAGGTCGGCGAGGAGGCCACCGAAACCCTGCTGGCGGCCAAGGATGCCGAGCACGGCGACGAGGTCACGCGGCAGGCCCTGATCGCCGAAACGGCCGACCTGTGGTTTCATAGCCTGGTGATGCTCTCGCATCTGGGCCTCGACCACACCCAGGTCCTCGACGAATTGTCCCGACGCTTCGGCCTCTCCGGCCATGACGAGAAGGCCGCGCGGCAACGTTAGACGCCCCCGGGCCCGCCCCGGCGCCACAACCTGAGGAAGACCCTATGTTAGGCGGTATCAGTATCTGGCAACTCCTGATCGTTCTCGGCATCATCATCCTGATCTTCGGCACCAAGAAGCTGCGCAACGTCGGCGGCGATCTGGGCGGCGCCGTGAAGGGCTTCAAGAAGGCCATGAACGAGGAAGACAAGGCCCAGGACGACGACAAGCCCCAGGCCCAGGTGCGCCACGACGAGCAGGGCGAGACCTACGACGTCCATGCCGAGCGCAAGACCGAGGAACAGGAAGAGCGCAAGTAAGCCGCCATGTTCGACATCGGCTTCCTCGAACTCCTGATCATCGGCGTGGTGGGCCTGCTGGTGCTGGGCCCCGAACGCCTGCCCAAGGCCGCCCGGACCCTCGGGCTGTGGGTCGGCCGCATCAAGCGTACCGTGTCCGGCATGCAGCGCGAGATCAACGCCCAGCTCGAGGCGGAGGAACTGCGCCAGAAGCTCAATGAGCAGCAGAAGAAGCTCGACGAGGGGCTCGAGCGGGTCAAGCGCGATGTCGAGCGAACGGCCGAGCCCACCCCCCGTGAGGCCGGGCGGCAGGGCGACGAGCCCGAGGGGGTCGCCGCCCCCGCGCCGTCCGCCGAGGAGCGCCTGGACGACGCCCTGAGCCGGGCTCGCCTGCCCGATGACCAGGATACCGATGCCCACAAGGACTCCGCCGCCCGATGAGCCACTCCGACGATTCCCGGAATCCCGGCCAGGCCCAGGCCCCGCTGATCGAGCACCTGGTCGAGCTGCGCTCGCGGCTGCTGCGTGCCGTGCTGGTGATCCTGGTGATCTTCCTCGGCCTGTATGCCTTCGCCAACGAGATCTACGCCTTCGTGGCCCAGCCGCTGATGGCGCTGCTGCCGGAAGGCTCCCAGATGATCGCCACCGAGGTGGCGTCCCCCTTCCTGGCCCCGTTCAAGCTGACGCTGGTGGTGGCGGTGTTCATCGCCGTGCCCTTCGTGCTGCATCAGGCCTGGGCCTTCGTCGCCCCCGGCCTCTACGACAACGAGAAGGCCCTGGCGCTGCCGCTGCTGGCCTCCAGCGTGGTGCTTTTCTATGCCGGCGCCGCCTTCGCCTACTACGTGGTCTTCCCGCTGCTGTTCCAGTTCTTCACCCAGACCGGGCCGGAGCAGGTGGCGGTGATGACCGACATCAACCAGTACCTGAACTTCGTCCTCAAGCTGTTCTTCGCCTTCGGCGTGGCCTTCGAGATTCCCATCGCCACCTTCCTGCTGGTGCTGACCGGGGCGACCACCGTGGAGAGCCTGTCCCGCAAGCGGCCCTACGTGATCCTCGGCTGCTTCGTGGTCGGCATGCTGATGACCCCGCCGGACGTGGTCTCCCAGAGCCTGCTGGCGGTGCCCATGTACCTGCTCTACGAGGTCGGCCTGCTGTTCGGCCGCCTGGTGCGCCGCAAGCGCGACGCGGAGGCGGCCGACGAGGACGAGGCGTAAGCTCGAAGCGGCCAAGCGGCCAAGCGGCCAAGCAGGGTTCGAGTGACAAGTAGAAAGTCGCAAGGGGCTCGGTGCTCCTTGCGACTTGTCACTCGCTACTTGCGACTCGTACCTTGGCGCTCGGCGCTTGTAGCTCGGCGCTTACAAGTCCATCAACTCGTCGATGCGGTCCACCAGCTTGAAGATGCCGGTAGCGGCCTCGCCGATGCGGGTCGCCAGCATGTAGGCGGGGGTGGTCACCACCCGGTTCTCGAAGTCCACCACGATGTCCTCCACGCCGCAGCTGCGGTGCAGGCCGCCCATGCTGCTGATCGCTCCGGCCACGCCGGGGTCGTGGCCGATGGTCACGGCGATGCCGCGGCCCAGCAGCCGCGGCACCATCACCGGGGCGATGCACATCAGGCCGATGGGCTTGCGGTCCTCGTGGAAGGCCGATACCGCCTCGACCAGATCCTCGTGGATGACGAGGTCGGCCCCGGCCTCGGCGAAGTCGGACAGGTTCTTGGCCGCCCCGAATCCGCCGGGCAGGATGACGGCATCGAAGTCATCGGCCTCCAGCTCGGTCAGGGGGGCGATCTCGCCCCGGGCCAGGCGCGCCGACTCGACCAGCACGTTGCGCGTCTCTCCGGGTACCGCTTCGCCGCGGCGATGATCGACCACGTCATGCTGGTCGATGTCCGGGGCGAAACAGCGATACCCGATGCCCAGTTGATCCAGGCGCAACAGGGTCAGGGTGGTCTCGTAGATCTCCGAGCCATCCTGGACACCGCACCCCGACAGAATGACCGCCACCTGTTTGCTCATCTTCTCGTACTCCTCGAACGCTCTGCCTGCCCATGGCGGCAGGGTGGGTAAAGGGGAGCCATCACTTTAGAGAGTCGCCGGGGGTGCGACAAGGCGCGTCTGTCGCGCCCGGATCACCCTGATATACTCGAGTGACTGTCATCGTTTGGTCATCAAGGGCCGCCACACTCATGGCTGGCGGCCCTGATCCCGTGTTCGGAGAGCATGCCTTGAGTTTCACGACTTCCCGCCAGTACCCCGCCACCCGCATGCGTCGCATGCGCCGTGACGACTTCTCGCGTCGCCTGATGCGCGAGCACACCCTGACCGCCGCCGATCTGATCTGGCCGGTGTTCGTGCTCGAGGGCGAAGGACAACGCGAGGCGGTACCCTCGATGCCCGGCGTCGAGCGCCTGTCGCTGGACCTGCTGATCGAGGAGGCCAGGGAGGCGCGAGACCTGGGCATCCCCGTGCTGGCGCTCTTCCCGGTGGTGGACCCCGCCCTGAAGAGCGAGCTCGCGGAGGAGGCCTACAGCGCCGCCGGCCTGGTGCAGCGGAGCGTGCGCGCCCTCAAGGCGGCCGTGCCCGAGCTCGGCATCATGACCGACGTGGCCCTCGACCCCTACACCAGCCACGGCCAGGACGGCATCCTCGACGAGGACGGTTACGTGCAGAACGACCGGACCGTCGAGACCCTGCTCAAGCAGGCGCTGTCCCATGCCGAGGCCGGCGCGGACATCGTCGCCCCCTCGGACATGATGGACGGCCGCATCGGCGCCATTCGCCAGGTGCTGGAGCAGGAGCAATTGCACAACACCCGGATCATGGCCTACAGCGCCAAGTATGCCTCGCGCTACTACGGGCCCTTCCGGGATGCCGTGGGCTCCGCGGCGAATCTCGGCCGGGCCGACAAGTCCACCTACCAGATGGACCCGGCCAACGGCGAGGAGGCCCTCCACGAGGTGGCCCTGGACCTGGCCGAGGGTGCCGACATGGTGATGGTCAAGCCGGGCATGCCCTACCTGGACGTGGTGCGGCGCATCAAGGACGAGCTCAAGGTCCCGACCTTCGCCTACCAGGTGAGCGGCGAGTACGCCATGCACATGGCCGCCTTCGACAACGGCTGGCTGGACGCCGACGCCGTGATGCTGGAGTCGCTGATGTGCTTCAAGCGCGCCGGTGCAGACGGCGTGCTGACCTATTTCGCCAAGCGAGCGGCGAGACTGCTCGCGGACTAACCGCCGGACGGGGTGCCCCTTCCGGCCGACGACAGGGAACACCCATGGATGATTCGCGCAGCCCCGATACCCCCGCCACCGTGGAGCCGCTCCCGGGCGGGGAGACGCCCGGCGAGCCCCCGGCGCCGCGGCTCAATCAGACGCGCACCGGCATCAAGCCCAAGGCGCTGCCGGACCCGGAGGCCGACCTGACGGACCCGGGCCTGTACTTCAACCGCGAGCTGTCGCACCTGCAGTTCAACGTGCGGGTGCTGGAACAGGCCCTGGACGAGGCCCACCCGCTGCTCAACCGGCTGATGTTCCTGCTGATCTTCTCGTCGAACATGGACGAGTTCTTCGAGATCCGGGTCGCCGGCCTGAAGAACCAGATCCTGGTCGGCGACGAGACCCCGGGCAGCGACGGCCGCTCGCCGAGATCGGTGCTCGCCGAGATCGCCCAGATCGCCCACGAGCAGGTGGAGCGTCAGTACCGCATCCTCAACGAGGCGCTGATCCCCGCCCTGGAAGCCCAGGGGCTGCGCTTCCGGCGTCGCGGAGACTGGACCGAGGCCCAGCAGGGCTGGGTGCGGGACTACTTCGAGACCGAGATCATGCCGGTGATCAGTCCCATCGGCCTGGATCCCTCGCACCCCTTCCCGCGGCTGGTCAACAAGAGCCTCAACTTCATCGTCGAGCTCGAGGGCAAGGACGCCTTCGGCCGCGAGGGCGGCCTGGCCATCCTGCCGGCGCCGCGCTCGCTGCCCCGCGTCATCGCCCTGCCCGACGAGCTCTGCGAGGAGGGCTTCACCGAGTACGTCTTCCTGTCGTCGATGATCCATGCCCATGCCGAGGAGGTCTTCCCCGGCATGAAGGTACGTGGCTGCTACCAGTTCCGCCTGACCCGCAACGCCGACCTCTCGGTGGACCCGGAGGACGTCTCGGACCTCGCCTCGGCGCTGCGCGGCGAGCTGCTCTCGCGGCGCTACGGCAGCGGGGTGCGACTCGAGGTCGCCGACAACTGCCCCGATGACCTGGCCGAGTTCCTGCTCCGGCAGTTCGAGCTGGAGGCGACCGATCTCTATCGGGTCAACGGCCCGGTGAACCTGACCCGCATGATGTCGGTACTGGGCGAGGTGCAGCGTCCGGAGCTGTGCTACCGGGCCTTCACGCCGGGCCTGCCCAAGGCGCTGAGGAAACGCGATAGCGTGCTGCAGGCCATGGCCGAAGGCGACATCCTGCTCCATCACCCCTTCCACTCCTTCTCGCCGGTGGAAGAGCTGCTGCGCGAGGCCGCCCGGGACCCGGCGGTGCTGGCCATCAAGCAGACCCTCTACCGCACCGGCGCCGACTCCCCCATCGTCAACGCCCTGGTGGAGGCCGCCGGCAACGGCAAGGAAGTCACCGTGGTGATCGAGCTGCGCGCGCGTTTCGACGAGGCGGACAACCTGGCCCTGGCCTCGCGGCTGCAGGAGGCCGGCACCATCGTCATCTACGGGGTGATGGCCTACAAGACCCACGCCAAGATGATGCACATCGTGCGCCGCGAGAAGGGCCAGCTGCGCCACTACGCCCACCTGGGCACGGGCAACTACCACTCCAAGACCGCCAAGCTCTACACCGACTACAGCCTGCTCACCGCCGACCCGGTGCTGTGCGCCGACGTGCACAAGGTCTTCCAGCAGCTCTCCGGCATGGGGCGGGCGCGCAAGATCGAGAAGCTGCTGCACGCCCCCTTCACCCTCCACGAACGGCTGGTGGCGATGATCGACCGGGAAGCCGAGCATGCCCGCAAGGGCAAGCGCGCCCACCTGATCATCAAGTGCAACTCGCTCACCGAGCCCAAGCTGATCCAGGCCCTCTACCGGGCCTCCCAGGCCGGCGTCGAGTGCGACCTGATCATCCGCGGGATGTGCTGCCTGCGCCCCGGCCTCCCGGGCATCTCCGAGTCCATCCGGGTGCGCTCGATCATCGGCCGCTTCCTGGAGCACACCCGGGTCTTCCACTTCCATAACGACGGCAAGCCCGAGACCTGGGGCTCCAGCGCCGACTTCATGGCCCGCAACATGTTCCACCGGGTGGAGACCTGCTTCCCGCTGCTGGACAAGAAGCTCGCCGCCCAGGTACGCAAGGATCTGGAGACCTACCTTGTGGACAACTGCCAGAGCTGGCTGCTGCGCCCCGACGGCACCTACGTCAAGCAGACCCCCGGCGAGGCGGCGCCCATCAGCGCCCAGGAGACCTTGCTCTATGCCTATGCGGCTCGGGCCTAGCCTCGCTTGAAGGCAGCCAGATCGGCGTCGCCGGCGCCGTCGACCCGCTCCGGCAGGCCCTGCGCCTGCCGGGCCAGGCGCACCCGCTGGCGCTCGGCGAGCAGCTCGGCATCATCGTCCAGGGTGCGCCCCTCCAGGTCGGCGAGCTGGGCCATGCCCTGATGGTAGAAGGCCAGCACCGCCAGGGCGCGTTCGTCGCCCTCCTCCATGCCCCGGCGCAGTGCCGGCAGGTAGCCGCTGACCCGCGACAGCGCCTGCTTGAGCTGCCAGCCGTAGCGGACCGGGCCCATCCAGGGGCGGTCGCGCAGCGCCATCACCACCAGGCTGGTCGCCACCAGTCCCAGCAGGACCCCCAGGGCATTGAGCCAGAAGCTCGAGCCGAAGGCGGACGAAATCAGCTGGGTGAACACCAGCCCGAAGACGATCAGTTGCCCGGCCATGGCCAGGGCGACACGCCGCGAGGTCCGGCGATAGGTATCGGGATCGTGGGATTCGAGCAGGAAGGACATGGGACGGTGACTCCGGAACGGCAAGGGGGATGCCGGGATTATCCCGACATCCCCCATCCGGGTACAGTCGCGTCTAGGCGTCCCTCAGACGTTCCGCCGCGGCGGTCAGCAGGTGCTCGGTGGTCTCCCAGCCGATGCAGGCGTCGGTGACCGAGACGCCGTAGCGCAGCTTGCCGGGCGCCAGGGGCTGCTTGCCCTCGTGGAGATGGCTCTCGAGCATCAGTCCCACCAGGGAGGCGTCGCCCGCCAGCCGCTGACCGAGGACGTCGAGCATCACCTCGCTCTGGCGACGGTGATCCTTGCGGGCATTGGCGTGGCTGCAGTCCACCATCAGGCGCGGTGCCAGGCCGGCATCCTCCAGGGCGCGACGGGCCGCCGCCACCCGGGGCGCCCGATAGTTGGGCTCGCCATGCCCCCCGCGCAGCACCACATGGGTGTGGGGATTGCCGGCGGTCTCGCGCACCGTCGGCCGGCCGTCCGGGGCCATGGCGAAGTACTGGTGGGAATGGGCGGCGGCGCGCATGGCGTCCACCGCCACCTGGAGGTCCCCGCTGGTGGCGTTCTTGAAGCCCACCACGGCCTCCAGGCCGCTGGCCAGCTCGCGATGCAACTGGGACTCGGTGGTGCGGGCGCCGATCGCCACCCAGCTCAGCAGGTCGTCGAGGTAGGGCGCCAGCATCGGCTGCAGCAGCTCGGTGGCCACGGGCAGGCCGAGGCCGGCGATCTCGCGCATCAGCGAGCGGGAAAGCTCGAGGCCGCGGGCCAGGTCGCCGCTGCCGTCCAGGTCGGGATCGTAGGCCAGCCCCTTCCATCCCACGGTGGTGCGCGGCTTCTCCACATAGACCCGCATCACCGGCAGGATCCGATCGTCGATGGCCGGGGCCAGGGCCGCCAGGCGGCGGGCGTACTCGAGGGCGGCCTCGGGGTCGTGGATCGAACAGGGACCGACGACCACCAGCAGGCGGTCATCGCGGCCGGCGAGGACGTCACGGATGGCCTGGCGCTGGACCTGGATGCGACGGCTCAGGGTGGGGGCGAGCGGCAGGGACCGCTGGAGCTCGGCCGGGGTGGGCAGGGACGCGCGTCGAGACTGCGTGAGCTCGGCCTGGGAAGCACGTTCTTCAAGGGAAAGCGGGGCGTTCATGGGGATCAACTCCGTGAGCGGGAACATCGGCTGGTCGTGGTGCCACCGGGGAACTCACGATCGGAGGTGGCGCACTGCCCCGACCGCGTCTCGCTAAATCGCCAGCCATAGCCGTAATAATCCCGTCCCAGGGTGCGGAACTCGGCATGGATGCGATCGACTGCGGTCATGGGTCTTCTCCTCTCCGTTGAATCGGGGGCCGAAACGCAGAACCCCCGGGCGGGGTTGCCGTCCGGGGGTTCTGCGTGTCGGAGGCAACCCTGGGCGGGGCGTGCCTCGCGGCGTCGTCCTGCGCTGCGTCAGGACCGGGCCGCCGGCACGCCGGCGCTAAACCAGTAGCCCGGCCAATAGAAGCAGACACCGAAGACACGCTCGTTCCCACACGCCTCCCCCGCCTCGGTGGCGGTCTGGGGATGGCGCAAAGGCATGGCGAGCGTCGGTGTCATGGGCGTCTCCTGAAATCTTCACTCATCCTGCCCTGTCCCGGGCAGGATGACAAGGCCCCGGCTCAGCCGGTGGCCAGCTGCACCCAGCCGATGGTGGCCGGCAGGGCGCTCATGCCCACCAGCACCGCCAGTCCCAGGAAGACCGACAGCAGGCCGCTGTCGTCCTTGAAGTTCTCGTCGTGTCCTGCCATTGAAGGTGTCCTCTCGGTGTTGTCGTCAGGATGACCGGCATTCTAGCGAAGATGACGGCCGCCATCGACCGGCAGGGTGATCCCGGTGACGTAGCGGTTATCGAGCAGGTAGCGCAGGCTCTGGTGGATCACCCCGGGACCGGGGATCAGCCCCATGGCGGACTTGGCCCGCGCCTTCTCGGCATAGGCCTGGTCGTCGCCTTCGTTGAGCATGATCATCGCCGGCGCGATGGCGTTGACCTGGATCGAGGGCGCGTACATCGCCGCGAAGGACAGCGTCAGGTTCTCCAGCCCCGCCTTGGTGGCGGCGTAGGCGGCGTGCTTGCGCGATCCCTTGCGCGCCACGTAGTCGGTCATGTGCACGATGTCGCGCATCGGCTCGCCACAGGCCTCGAGCAGGTCGCGCGCATGCAGGTTGATCAGGTAGGGCGCCAGCATGTGCACGCGGAACAGCCGCTCGAAGTTCTCCCCGGCATCGTCGTCGGTCGTGTCCGGCGCCCAGTCGCTGGCGTTGTGGACGATGGCCCGCAGCGACGAGGTCTCGGCGCGCAGTCGCACGAGGAAGTCCTGGATGCCGGCCTCGCTGGCGAAGTCGGCCTGCAGGGTGACGATGCCGCGTGCGCGCAGGGCCTCCAGCTCGTCGCGCTCGCGGTGGTAGCTGATGATCACCGGGTGCCCGTCGTCGACGAGCCGCTCGGCGCAGTGCCGGCCAAGGCGCTGGGCGCCGCCGGTGATCAGGATCGGCGAGGCGCTCATGCCCGCCGCTCCCGCACCAGGCTGCCCACCGTCGGCACCAGGGGATCCCGGGGCGCATAGGCGAAGACGTCGGAGAACACCCGGGACGGTCGCAGCCCCAGCGACGCCAGGACGTCGACGCAGGCATAGACCATGCCCGGCGAGCCGGAGAGATAGACGTCATGACCGGCGACGTCGGCCAGGGACTCGGCCAGGACCTCGTCGATGCGCCCCCGGTGCCCCTGGATGCGCTCGGCATCGAAGGAGGCGTCCATGCCCTGCTCGCTCACGCCGTGGAAGGACAGCCGGGGGTGAGTCTCGGCCCATTCCCGGGCCAGGCTCTCCAGATAGAGGTCGCGCCGCTCCCGGGCGGCCCACCAGAGTGCGATGTCGCGCTCGGGATCGTCGTGCAGCGCCGCCTCGACGATGGCCTTCATCTGGGCGAAGCCGGTACCCGCCGCCACCAGCAGCAGCGGTCGGGTGCTGTCGGGGTCGAGCACGCAGTCGCCCCCCGGCAGGCGCAGTGTCAGGTGATGGGCCTCCACCACCAGTTCACGCAGCCGCGCCGAGTTGCCCCGCTCGGGCCAATGCTGGATGTGCAGCTCGAGGCGCCCGTCGCCGCGATGGGCATTGGCGATGGAGAAGGGGACCCAGGTCTCGGGATCCAGCTGCAGTTCGAGATACTGGCCCGGCTCGTGGGCCATGGCCTCGGCGCGGCCCTCCAGGCGCACCCGGAAGACGTCGGGGGTGAGGTCCTCGACCTCGACGACCTGGCAGGTCAGGGTCCTTGCCGTCATGAATGCCTCTTGTCGCTGTCAGGGGGGTCGATGCCCAGTTCGTGCCACCGTTCGCTCACGCGAGCCTTGACCGCCTCGTCCATGACGATGGGCGTGCCCCACTCGCGATCGGTCTCGCCGGGCCACTTGCCGGTGGCGTCCAGTCCCATCTTGGAGCCGAGCCCCGCCACCGGGGAGGCGAAGTCCAGGTAGTCGATGGGCGTGTTCTCCACCAGCACGGTATCCCGGGCCGGGTCCATGCGGGTGGTGATGGCCCAGATCACGTCCTGCCAGTCGCGGGCGTCCACGTCGTCGTCGAGGACCACCACGAACTTGGTATACATGAACTGGCGCAGGAAGCTCCATACGCCCATCATGACCCGCTTGGCGTGGCCGGGGTACTGCTTCTTCATGGTCACCACCGCCATGCGGTAGGAACAGCCTTCTGGCGGCAGGTAGAAGTCGACGATCTCGGGGAACTGGCGACGCAGGATGGGCACGAAGACCTCGTTGAGGGCGAGGCCCAGGATCGCCGGCTCGTCCGGCGGACGACCGGTGTAGGTGGAGTGATAGATGGCCTCGCGGCGCATGGTCATGCGCGTCACCGTGAACACCGGGAAGGTCTCCACCTCGTTGTAGTAGCCGGTGTGGTCGCCGTAGGGGCCCTCCGGGGCGGTGTCGTCCGGGTAGAGGAAGCCCTCGAGGATGATCTCCGCCGAGGCGGGCACCTCCAGGTCGGCGTGGCCGCACTTGACCAGCTCGGTCCGCGAGCCCCTCAGGAGCCCGGCGAAGGCGTACTCGGAGAGGCTGTCCGGGACCGGCGTCACGGCGCCCAGGATGGTCGCCGGGTCGGCGCCCAGTGCCACCGCTACCGGGAAGGGTTCGCCGGGGTGAGCCTGCTGGAACTCCTGGTAGTCCAGCGCACCGCCGCGATGGGACAGCCAGCGCATGATCAGCCGGTTCTTGCCGAGCTTCTGCTGGCGGTAGATCCCCAGGTTCTGGCGCTTCTTGTGGGGGCCGCGGGTGATCACCAGCGGCCAGGTGACCAGCGGCGCGGCGTCGCCGGGCCAGCAGTGCTGGATGGGCAGGCGATCCAGGTCGACGTCCTCGCCCTCGAGGACCCTCTCTTGAACCGGGGCACGGCGCAGCACCTTGGGCCCCATGCTCAGCACCTGCTTGTAGACCGGCAGCTTGTCCAGGGCATCGCGGAAGCCCTTGGGGGGCTCCGGCTCCTTGAGGAAGGCCAGCAGCTCGCCCACCTCGCGCAGGGCGTCCACCGACTCCTGGCCCATGCCCAGGGCGACCCGCTTCGGGGTACCGAAGAGGTTGCCGAGCAGGGGCATGTCGTGCCCCTTGACGTTCTCGAACAGCAGCGCCGGTCCGCCGGCCCGCAGGGTGCGGTCGCAGATCTCGGTGATCTCCAGGTAGGGATCCACCTCGGCGGTGACGCGCCTGAGCTCGCCCTGCGCTTCCAGTGCCGCGATGAACTCGCGCAAGTCCCGGTACTTCATGCGGTTTCTCGCTTCCCTGAACGACGAAAGGGGCAGCATAGCATGCCGCCCCTCGAGGATGCTGCGCCTGGCCTTGGTCCTGTCATTGCCGAGCCCGGCAAGCCGCCCCGGCGCCACGCCGAGCGAAACCCTGAGGCTTCGCTCGCGGCCTGCGCGTCGCGGTACAACATAATCCCTCACGGATACCGCTCGCCCGCCCTCCCTGGCGGGCGCCGCGCGCCGCTTCGCTCAGCCCCAGCGCTCGGCTAAGGGCTTGCGGGGCGGCTCCCCGGCCTCTCCGATACAGCGTGCCGTGTCAGTTGAGATGAGGGACGGCGACCAAGTAGGCAGGCATGTCCAGACAACGAGCGCCGAGGCGTTGAGAGCTGGCCGTTGCGAGCGAAGACGGACCGGGGCGCGCAGCCAAGGCGGAAAACAGCGACAAATCGTCAGGATGGACGATTTGGGCAGCTCCGCTGCTCGCAGAGCGAGCGACATGGACGTCGCGAGTCCAAAGCGGAGTTTACATTAGTAAATGAGCCGCTTGACCGGGCTGGCGCACCAGCTGTTTTCCAACGCCGTATCGTCGAGCGCAGCAGGCCAGAATCAACGCCGCTTCATGGCCTCGAAGAACTCGAGGTTAGTCTTGGTATCCTTCAGGCGGTCGATCAGGAACTCGGTGGCCGCCACGTCCTCCATGGGGTTGAGCAGCTTGCGCAGGATCCACATGCGCTGCATCTCCTCCTCGGAGGCGATCAGGTCCTCGCGGCGGGTACCGGAGCGGCGGATGTTGAGGGCCGGGTAGACGCGCTTCTCGGCGAGCTTGCGGTCCAGGTGGGCCTCCATGTTGCCGGTGCCCTTGAACTCCTCGAAGATCACCTCGTCCATCTTGGAGCCGGTATCGACCAGCGCCGTGGCGATGATGGTCAGGCTGCCGCCCTCCTCGATGTTGCGCGCCGCGCCGAAGAAGCGCTTGGGCTTCTCCAGGGCGTGGGCGTCGACACCGCCGGTCAACACCTTGCCGGAGCTCGGCACCACGGTGTTGTAGGCTCGGGCCAGGCGGGTGATGGAGTCGAGCAGGATCACCACGTCCTTCTTGTGCTCGACCAGGCGCTTGGCCTTCTCGATGACCATCTCGGCCACCTGGACGTGACGGGCCGGCGGTTCGTCGAAGGTGGACGCCACCACCTCGCCACGCACCGTCCGCGACATCTCGGTCACTTCCTCGGGCCGCTCGTCGATCAGCAGCACGATGAGATGGCACTCGGGGTTGTTGCGGGTGATGGAGGTCGCGATGTTCTGCAGCATCAGCGTCTTGCCCGCCTTGGGGGGCGAGACGAGCAGGCCACGCTGGCCCTTGCCGATGGGGGCGGTGAGGTCGATGATCCGTGCCGTGAGGTCCTCGGTGGAGCCGTTGCCGATCTCCATGCGCAGCCGCTCCTGGGGGAACAGCGGCGTGAGGTTCTCGAAGAGGATCTTGTGCTTGGCGTTCTCCGGCTTGTCGAAGTTGATCTCGCTGACCTTCAACAGCGCGAAGTAACGCTCCCCTTCCTTGGGCGGACGAATCTTGCCGGAGATGGAGTCGCCCTTGCGCAGGTTGAAGCGCCGAATCTGGGAGGGCGACACATAGATGTCATCCGGGCCGGCCATGTAGGAACTGTCGGCGCTACGCAGGAAGCCGAACCCGTCCTGCAGGATCTCCAGGACGCCGTCCCCGTAGATGGCCTCGCCGCTCTTGGCGTGCTTCTTGAGGATGGCGAAGATGATGTCCTGCTTGCGGGAGCGTGCCAGGTTGTCGATGCCCATTTCACGGGCGATCTCCAGGAGTTCCGGCACGGGCTTTTGCTTGAGTTCGGTAAGATTCATCGGTGTGTTCAGAAGTTGCTCGTAAAAGCCGGGCAGTCATGCGCCCTATGGGACAGGAGGCGAGACGGTGACGCCGCGTGGATGCGTTCAGAGCCCGGACAGGTTGCCTCTCGTCGGGTACGGTTCATGGCCGCGGGCGGACAACCACTCGAGGGATGCCGGGCCAGTATCGGGAGCGAGGGGACAGGTTCTCTTCGCCTGAATCAGCGGGTCTTGACCTGCGGTCAGGATCGCGGGCTGATGCAGTGGGCTATCTGACGACTTGGAAACAAGTGACCGCGGCGCAGTCGCCGTGAGCGGTCGGGAAGCATTCGGAACAGGCGAACGACTCGATAGTAGTCAAGGCCGCAGGGAAACGCAATACCCGCCCCCACGGGACCGGCACGATTGACATGCTCGGGAGCGGCCCGCAACCTTTGCCCAGTCACCCTGAAGGACCCGCCATGACAGCCTCAACGGACCGGCCCGCCGCCAGCGCGAGCGCGCCAGAGATCGCCCCGGAACCTCGCCGCCTCGCCGCCATCGATCTGGGCTCCAACAGTTTCCACCTGCTCGTCGCCAACTACCAGGACGATCGCCTGCAGGTGGTCGCCCGGCAGGGGGACAAGGTGCAGCTCGCCGCCGGCCTCGACGAGGACGGCCTGCTCGACGAGGCGGCCATGACCCGCGCCCTGGAGTGCCTGGCCCGTTTCGCCCCCTTCCTGGAGGACATTCCCCCGCGGGACCTGCGCGTGGTGGGCACCAATGCCCTGCGCGACGCCGACAACAGCCAGGACTTCATCGACCGGGCGGAAGCCCTGCTGGGGACCCGCATCGAGATCATCGCCGGCCGGGAGGAGGCCCGCCTGATCTACCTCGGCGCGGCCCACGCCGTGGCCGAGGAAGGCCGCCGGCTGATCGTGGACATCGGCGGCGGCTCCACGGAATTCATCATCGGCGAGCACTTCGAGCCCCAGGCCCTGGAAAGCCTGCGCATGGGCTGCGTGACCTTCACCCGCCGCTTCTTCGACAACGGCGAGATCACCGAGAAGCGCATGCGCCGTGCCGAGCTGGCCGCCCTCTCGGAACTCGCCAATATCCAGCGCCCCTTCCAGAAGCTCGGCTGGAGCGACCCGGTGGGCTCCAGCGGCACCATCAAGGCCGCCGCCGCGGTGATCGCCGCCGCCGGCAAGAGCCCCGAGGGCGTGATCACCCGTCAGGGGCTTCAAGACCTGCGCAAGCGACTGCTCAAGTGCAAGCGCCTCGACAAGGTCGCCATGGAGGGGCTCAAGCCGGACCGGGCCCGGGTCTTCCCCGCCGGCATCGCCATCCTGGGCGCCGTGTTCGAGGCCTTCGAGCTGGAGGCGATGCGCTATTCCGACGGCGCCCTGCGCGAGGGCGTGCTCTACGACATGGCGGGACGCAACAGCCCCGAGGACTCCCGGCTCAAGACCCTGGCCAACCTGGAAAGGGTCTACGGGGTCGACGCCCGCCAGGCCGACAATGTCGCCGCGACGGCGCTGGGTCTGCTGGACCAGGTGCGCGAGGCCTGGGAACTGGACGAGGACCAGGCCCGCTTCCTCGAGTGGGCCAGCCGGCTGCACGAGATGGGACTGGCCATCTCCCACAGCCAGTTCCACCGGCACGGGGCCTACCTGCTGGAGCATTCCGACCTGGCCGGCTTCTCCCGCCCGGAGCAGCGGCTGCTGGCCTTCCTGGTGCGCGCCCACCGGCGCAAGTTCCCGGTCAAGGAGTGGCAGGCCCTGCCCGCCGCCGAGCGCCGCTCCCATGCCCGCCTGGCCCGACTGCTGCGGCTGGCGGTGATCCTCAACCATTCCCGCCCCGAACAGCCTCCCGCCCTGCCCCGACTCGCGGCCGACGGCGAGGCCCTGCGGCTGCGCCTCGCCGCGGAGGCACCGAGCCTGCTGCTCGCCGACCTGGAACAGGAGGTCGCCTACCAGCAGGCGGCCGAGCTGACGTTGACCCTCGACACCGACTGAGCCGCTCAGCCGCGACGCCAGCCCTCGGCGCAGGCCAGCCAGCCCGAGGGCCGGCCCACCGCCGCCACCTCGTCACCCTGCCAGGCCACCAGCAGACGGGCCCGCTCCCAGGGCGGTACCGCCCATTCCTGCAGCAGGCGCTTGAGGTCCCGGCTGCCACGCCCGGCCAGCCGGAGCCGTTCGCCGCCCCGGCGTGGTGCGAGCCGCAGCCGTGCCGGCCTGCCGTCCTCGCGCTCGAGCCGGGCCTCGAGTCGCCCCAGCGGCGTCGCCAGGGGCGCCTGGCCGTCCCAGTCGGCCCGCCAGTCCTCGGCGAGGGGCTCGGGCGGCGCCATCAGGTACAGCGTCCCGCGCCAGACCCGGGCCTCGGCGGCATTCCAGCGCACGCGGACCTCGGCGTCCCGGGACACCTCGAGCTGGTCGAGCAGGCTCGCCAGGCGCCTCGCCGGAGGCAAGGGCAGGCCCAGGCGGACCAGGCAGTGACGGATCAGCAGACGCCGACGGGGCGGCGACAGGGCCTGCAGGCTCGCCACGTCGAGACGGCCGGGATCGCCGCCCCCGCGCGTCAGGTCCTCCCCGGCCAGCTCCTCCAGCAGCCCTTCCGCCTCTCCGGCCAGGGCCGCACTGCGGGCCAGGGCCGTGCCGGCCCGGGGCCAGCGGTCGGCCAGCACCGGCAGCACCCGGTGACGCAGGAAGTTGCGGTCCTGGACGCTGTCGGCATTGGTCGGGTCGTCGACCCAGGACAGGCCCCGACGGGCCGCCTCGGCCTCCAGCTCGGCACGGGAGATCCCCAGCAGCGGCCGGACCAGGCGCGCGCCCGCGCGGCGTCGCTCCCGGGGCATGCCGGCCAGCCCCCGGAGCCCGGCGCCGCGCAGGGCGGCCAGCAGGAAGGTCTCGGCCTGGTCGTCGCGATGCTGGGCCAGCCACAGGGTCTGGCCTGGCCCCATGCGCCGGGCGAAGGCGTCATAGCGCGCCTGTCGGGCCTCGCCTTCCAGGCCCCGTCCCGCCGTCGGGTCCACGGCGAGGCGCTCCACGATCAACGGCACCCCGAGCCGGGAGCAGAGCCGACGACAGTGGGTCTCGAAGCCGTCGGCGGCCGCCTGGAGGCCGTGGTGGACGTGCAGCGCCCGCAGCGGGCGTGGATGGCGGCGACAGGCCTGAGCCGCCAGGGTCAGCAGCAGGGAGGAATCGAGCCCGCCGGAGAGCGCCACCCAGACGACACGCCCCGGCGGGGTCTCCGCCAGGGCGTCATCGATCAGGGCTTGCAGGGACATGGTGTGACGTCTCTACCGTCAGACGGGGGCCCCATAGCTCATGAGCCTTTCGTACCGCCGCTCGAGCAGGGTGTCGATGTCCATGCCGTTCAAGCGGTCGAGGCTCGCCAGCAACGCGCCCTTGATCCGCTCGGCGGTGACCGCGGGCTGGCGGTGGGCGCCGCCCAGGGGCTCGGGAATCAGGGTATCGACCAGGCCCAGCTCCTTCAGCCGCTCGGCGGTGATGCCCATGGCCTGGGCCGCCTCGGAAGCCTTCTCGGCGCTCTTCCACAGGATGGAGGCACAGCCTTCCGGGGAAATCACCGAGTAGGTGGAGTACTGCAGCATGGCCAGTTCGTCGCATACGCCGATGGCCAGGGCCCCGCCGGAACCGCCCTCGCCCACCACGGTGGCGACGATGGGGGTGCGCAGGCGCGACATCACCGCCAGGTTGTAGGCGATGGCCTCGGACTGGCCGCGCTCTTCGGCATCGATGCCCGGGTAGGCCCCCGGGGTGTCGATGAAGGTCAGCACCGGCATCTTGAACCGCTCGGCCATCTCCATCAGGCGGCAGGCCTTGCGATACCCCTCGGGACGCGGCATGCCGAAGTTGCGGCGGACCTTCTCCTTGACGTCACGCCCCTTCTGGTGACCGATGACCATCACCGGCTTGTCGTCCAGGCGCGCCACGCCACCGACGATGGCGGCATCGTCGGCGAAGCGGCGATCGCCATGGAGCTCGTCGAAGTCGCTGAAGACGTGCTCCAGGTAGTCCAGGGTATAGGGGCGCTGGGGATGGCGAGACAGCTGGGACACCTGCCAGGACGTCAGATCCTTGAAGATCGACTCGGTCAGCTTGCGGCTCTTCTCCTCGAGCCGACCGATCTCGTCGCTGAGATTGACCTGGCTGTCGTTGCCGACCAGGCGCAGCTCCTCGATCTTGGCCTGGAGCTCGGCGATGGGCTGTTCGAAGTCTAGGTAGTTGGGATTCATGGCTAGCCTTGTCTCGTCGGCCGTGAGGCGACCGGGGGAAGCGTCAAATGGGGAGCATTATCGCACCCTGACGCGCCCACGCAAGGCAGGGCGCCCAGGGTGCACATTGTCGGCCGCTCGGGACGGCGAGCGCCCCGCCGGGTCACGGGGGGCGTCGCTCAGCGGTAGCGCAGGCGGACGCCGTCCTGGCCTTCCACCTCGCGAAGGGCGATCAGCAGCTCGTCGGAGGGCATGACCTTCCACTCCTCGGCCAGCTCCAGCCAGCCGCTGGCCTCGGGGGTACGATAGCGCAAGCGAACGGGCAGTCCGCCGTCGCTGCGGTAGGGATCGAGACTGTCGCGCAGGCTGTCCACCAGCCGGCCGTTGATCCGTTCGCCGTCCAGGGACAGCTCCACCGCCTGACCGTAGCGGGTGCGAGCGTCGACCATGGGCGTGACTTCCTTGCCGCGCAGGCGCAGCCCGCCGGAGTAGTCATCGCTCTGCACCTCGCCCTCGACGATCAGCACCTGATCGGTGTCCAGGCGACCGCGCAGGGCATCGAAGAGCTCGCCGAACAGCGAGGCCTCGATGCGGCCGGTGCGGTCGTCCAGGGTCACGAAGGCCATGGTGTCGCCGCGCCTGGACTTCATGGTGCGCATCCCCACCACCAGGCCGGCGACCCGCTGGGGCTCCCGGGCCGGCTTGAGGTCGGCGATGCGCGTGGAGACGAAGCGTTCGAGCTCACCCTCGTACTCGTCGATGGGATGCCCGGTGAGGTAGAGCCCCAGGGTCTCCTTCTCGCCGGCCAGGCGCTCCTTGTCGGTCCAGTTGCGAACCCGACGGTAGTCGGCGTAGGGGTCGCCGTCGTCTTCGTCCGGCGCGGCGAAGGCCTCGCCGAACATGTCCATCATGCCGAGGTTCTGGTTGGTCTGGCTCTGGGCCGCGGCCTTGAGGGCGTCGTCCAGCGCCGCGGCCAGCATCGCGCGACTGGGTCCCAGGTTGTCCAGGGCGCCGGAGCGGATCAAGGCCTCGAGGGTCCGCTTGTTCATGCGCTTGGGGTCGACCCGGCGGCAGAAGTCGAACAGGTCGCGGAAGGGGCCCTCCGCTTCCCGGGCCTCGACGATGGCGCCGATGGGCCCCTCGCCCACCCCACGGATGGCGCCCAGGCCATAGACCACCCGACCCTCGTCGTCGACGGTGAACTTGTAGCCGCCGACGTTGACGTCCGGCGGGGTCACGGTCAGCGCCAGGTGGCGGCACTCCTCGATCAGCGGCACCACCTTGTCGAGGTTGTCCATCTCGGTGGACATCACCGCGGCCATGAAGGGCCCCGGATAATGGGCCTTCAGCCAGGCGGTCTGGTAGGACACCAGCGCGTAGGCCGCCGAGTGGGACTTGTTGAAACCGTAGCCGGCGAATTTCTCCACCAGGTCGAAGAGGTTCCCGGCCAGGTCGCGGTCGATGCCGTTGGCCTCGCAGCCCTCCATGAAGCCGACCCGCTGCTTGGCCATCTCCTCGGGCTTCTTCTTGCCCATCGCGCGCCGCAGCAGGTCCGCCTGGCCCAGGCTGTAGCCGGCCATCACCTGGGCGATCTGCATCACCTGCTCCTGGTAGAGGATGATGCCGTAGGTGGGCTCGAGCACCGGCTTGAGCAGCTCGTGCTGGTAGTCGGGGTGGGGATAGGCGAGCTCGGCACGGCCGTGCTTGCGGTTGATGAAGTCGTCCACCATGCCCGACTGCAGGGGGCCGGGACGGAACAGCGCCACCAGGGCGATCATGTCCTCCAGGGAGTCCGGCTGCAGGCGCTTGATCAGCTCCTTCATGCCCCGGGATTCGAGCTGGAAGACCGCCGTGGTCTCGGCCTTCTTGAGCATGTCGAAGGTGGGCACGTCGTCCAGCGGGATGGCGTCGATGTCCAACGGCCCCTGCCCTTCCGCGGCGCGCACCTTGTCGACCATCTCCAGCGCCCAGTCGATGATGGTCAGGGTACGCAGGCCCAGGAAGTCGAACTTGACCAGGCCGGCGTCCTCGATGTCGTTCTTGTCGAACTGCACCACCAGCCCGTTGCCTTCCTCGTCGCAGAGCAGCGGCGCGAAGTCGGTGAGCTTGGTGGGCGCGATCACCACGCCCCCGGCGTGCTTGCCGGTGCCCCGGGTGATGCCCTCCAGCTTCAGGGCCATGTCCCAGATCTCCTGGGCTTCCTCGTCGGCCTCGAGGAACTCCTGCAACTGGGGTTCGGCCTCGATGGCCTTCTCCAGGGTCATGCCGACCTCGAAGGGGATCAGCTTGGAGAGCTTGTCGCCCAGCGAGTAGGGCTTGCCCTGGGCGCGGGCCACGTCGCGCACCACCGCCTTGGCGGCCATGGTGCCGAAGGTGACGATCTGGGAGACCGCGTTGCGGCCGTAGCGGTCGGCCACGTACTCGATGACCCGGTCGCGCTTCTCCATGCAGAAGTCGACGTCGAAGTCGGGCATCGAGACCCGCTCGGGGTTGAGGAAGCGCTCGAACAGCAGGTCGTAGCCGATGGGATCCAGGTCGGTGATCTTCTGGGCGTAGGCCACCAGGGAACCGGCGCCGGAGCCGCGCCCCGGGCCCACCGGGACGTCGTTGTCCTTGGCCCACTGGATGAAGTCCATCACGATCAGGAAGTAGCCCGGGAAGCCCATCTGGACGATGATGTCGAGCTCGAAGTCGAGGCGCTGGCGGTAGCGGGCGTCGATCTCGGCGTATTCGGCCCCGTCCCGGGGGTACTGGTCGGCCGGGTAGAGGAAGTCCAGGCGCTCGGTCAGGCCGTCGTGGGAGATCTTGCGGAAGAACTCGTCCTGGGTCATGCCCTCGGGGATCTCGTACTCCGGCAGGAAGATCTCGCCCAGGCGCACGTCGACGTTGCAGCGGGCCGCGATCATCACGCTGTTCTCGAGGGCCTCGGGAATGTCCGAGAACAGCTCGGCCATCTCCTCGGGGCTCTTGAGGTACTGCTCCTCGGTGTAGCGACGCTCCCGACGCTTGTCGTCCAGCGCCTTGCCCTCGCCGATGGCCACCCGGGTCTCGTGGGCCCAGAAGTCCTCGCGCTCGAGGAAGCGCACGTCGTTGGTGGCCACCACCGGGGTATCCGTCTCCACGGCCAGGTCCACCGACAGGTGCACGCACTCCTCCTCCAGCGGCCGTCCGGTCCGGGTCAGCTCCAGGTAGAAGCGCCCCGGGAAGGCGGCCTGCCACTCCTCGAGCAGCGCCCGGGCCTCGGCGTGGTGATCGGTAAGCAGGTGGCGGCCGATCTCGCCCTCCCGGCCGCCGGACAGCGCGATCAGCCCCTCGCTCTGGGCGAGTACCCAGGCCTTGTCCAGCAGGGCCTGGCCGCCCTGCTGGCCCTCCATCCAGCCCCGGGAGATCAGCTCGGTGAGGTTGCGATAACCGGCATCGTTCATCGCCAGCAGGGTCAGGCGATAGGGATGGGCCTCGTCGTGGGGGTTGGCCAGCCAGAAGTCGCTGCCGATGATCGGCTTGAGCCCGGCGCCCTGGGCCCCGGTGTAGAACTTGACCAGGGCGAAGAGGTTGGCCTCGTCGGTGAGCGCCAGCGCCGGGGTCCCCTGGGCCACCGCCGTCTTGATCAGCGGCTTGAGACGCACCAGGCCGTCGACCAGGGAGAATTCGCTGTGGACGCGGAGATGAACGAAGGGAGCGGTCATGGCGAGCTCGGGGTGTTGGTGAAGGTGGAGGCGGGCCTCGGAGGCCCTAGAACAAGGCCAGCTGGCGCTTGACGGGCGCGAAGGAGCGACGGTGCTCGGGCAACGCGCCCAGGCGTTCCAGGGCGGCCAGATGCTCGGGCGTCGGGTAGCCCTTGTGGCGGGCGAAGCCGTAGTCCGGGTGGCGGGCATCCAGGGCCAGCATGCCGGCGTCCCGGGCCACCTTGGCCAGGATCGAGGCGGCGGCGATCGCCGGATGACGGGCGTCGCCCTTGACCACCGCCTGGCCGGGCACATGATGCCCGGGGAGGCGGTTGCCGTCCACCAGGAGGTACTCGGCCGCCGGCGAGAGGGCATCGATGGCCCGACGCATGGCCAGATGCGTCGCATGATAGATGTTGAGCGTGTCGATCTCGGCCGGGCTGGCCTCGGCCACGGCGAAGGCCAGGGCACGATCCCGGATCTCGGCATCCAGGGCCTCGCGGCGGGCCGCGGAGAGCTGCTTGGAGTCGGTGAGTCCGTCGATGGGGGCGCTCGGGTCGAGGATCACCGCCGCGGCCACCACCGGCCCCACCAGGGGGCCGCGGCCCACCTCGTCGACGCCGGCCAGCCGCTGACCCGCGTAGTCGATGATCAGGGGCGGCAGGTCCTCGGCCTTCATGTTCCGCCCTCCTCCGCCTCGGCGGTCACCGAGGCGGGCAGTCCCCGGCCCTCCACCAGGGCCTCGATGGCCTCACTGGCACGCCGGCTGGCGTCCCGCCGCAGGCCGGCATGCATCTCGGCGAAGCGCGCCTCCAGGGCGGCCCGCCCCTCCCCGTCGTCGAGGAGTGCGCCGAGGCGATCGGCGATGGCCTCCGCGCTGGCCGCCTCCTGGATCAGCTCCGGCACCAGCGACTCCCGGGCGATGAGGTTGGGCAGCGAGATCCACTCGGTCCTGACCAGGCGCCGGGCCAACCAGTGGGTGAGCGGCGCCATGCGGTAGGCCACCAGCATGGGCCGGTGACAGAGCATGGCCTCCAGCGCGGCGGTCCCGGAGGCCAGCAGGACGGCGTCGCTGGCCACCATGGCCTCCCGGGACCGCCCCTCGACCAGGGTCACCCGTTCGCGCAGGGCGACGCGCTCGTCCAGCAGCGCCTCGAGCTCGGCTCGGCGTGCCGGGGTGGCGGCGGGGATCACCACGCGCAGCCCCGCGCGCAGGCGACACAGGCGCTCGACGGCATCGAGGAAGGTCGCCCCCAGGAAGCGGATCTCGTTGGCTCGGGACCCCGGCAGCACGGCGAGCAGCGATCCCTCGCCGGGCAGGCCCAGGGCCTCCCGGGCGGCCAGGCGGTCGTTGACCAGCGGCAGCTCGTCGGCCAGCGGATGGCCGACGTAGGCCACCGGTACCCGATGGCGGGCGTAGAAGGCGGCCTCGAAGGGCAGGAAGGTGAGCATGGCGTCCACCGCCCGGGCGATGCCCTTGACCCGCCCCTGGCGCCAGGCCCAGACGGAGGGACTGACGTAGTGGGCGGTGGTGATCCCGGCCTCGCGCAGCTGGCGTTCCAGGCCCAGATTGAAGTCCGGGGCATCGATGCCGACCATGATGTCCGGCGCCCACGCCAGGGCGTCGCGCCTCAGGCGACGACGGACCGTCACCAGCTCGGGCAGGTGGCGGACCACCTCGACCAGTCCCATCACCGACAGGGTCTCCAGGGGGACGCGGCTGTCGATGCCCGCCTCGATCATCCGTGGCCCACCGATGCCTCGGAACTCGATGCCCGGGTGACGGGCCTTGAGCTCGCGCATCAGGCCGGCGCCGAGGATGTCGCCGGAGAGTTCGCCGGCGACCAGGTAGACGCGCGCGATCGTCATGGCCGCGCTCCGCTCAGCGCACGATGCCGCGGGTGGAGGCCTCGATGGAGGCGGCGAAGGCCTCGGTCTCGGGCAGCGAGTAGCGCGCGCGGATCTCGGTCAGCGCCTGATCCACGGTCATTCCCTGGCGATAGACCAGCTTGTAGGCCTCGCCCAGGGCATGGATGGCCTCCTTGGCGAAGCCACGGCGACGCAGGCCCACCAGGTTCAGGCCGTGGGCCTGGGCGGGATTGCCGTTGATCATCACGTAGGCGGGGGTGTCCTTGGTGATGATCGAGCCGCCACCGGCCATGGCATGGTCGCCGACCCGGCAGAACTGGTGGATGGCGGACAACCCGCCGAGGATCACGAAGTCACCCAGACGCACGTGGCCGGCCAGGGTCACCTGGTTGGCCAGGATGCAGTCGTCGCCGATCACGCAGTCGTGGCCCACATGGACATAGGCCATGAAGAGGTTGCGCGAGCCGATGGTGGTCTCGGCGCGATCCTGGATGGTGCCCCGATGCAGCGTGACCCCCTCGCGGATGACGTTGTCGTCGCCCATCACCAGCCGGGTGGGCTCGCCGGCATACTTCTTGTCCTGGCAGTCCTCGCCGACCGAGGCGAACTGGAAGATCCGGGTACGCTCGCCGAGCACCGTGGGACCCTGGATCACCACGTGCGGCCCGATGCGCGAGCCGGCCCCGATCTCCACATCGGGGCCGATCACGCTGAAGGGCCCGACCTCGACATCGTCGGCCAGGCGCGCTCCGGGATCTACGATGGCGGTGGGATGAATCAAGCGACCTTCCTCTCGGCACAGATGATGTCGGCCTCGCAGGCCACCTCGCCGGCCACGGAGGCCTTGCAGCTGAACTTCCAGATGCCGCGCTTCTCGCGGATCACGTCGGCACGCAGTTCGAGCCGGTCCCCGGGCATCACCGGACGCTTGAAGCGCACGTTGTCGCTGCCGACCAGGTAGTAGACGTAGCCGTCGGCGGGCAGCTTGTTGACCGTCTTGAAGCCGAGGATGCCGCAGGCCTGGGCCAGGGCCTCGATCACCAGCACGCCCGGCATGATCGGGTGATGCGGGAAGTGGCCGTTGAAGAACGGCTCGTTGATGCTGACATTCTTGTAGGCAACGATGGATTCGCCAAGGGCAAGCTCCGTCACCCTGTCCACCAGCAGGAAGGGGTAGCGGTGGGGCAGATACTCACGAATCTCGTTGATGTCCATTACCATCGTAGCGACCTCTGAAAAGACAGGATGCCCGCCCCGCGACGCGGGCACGGTCGTCGACCTCCGGACGACGAACGGGCGGAGGATTATACCGCCCCAAGGCGAGGCCTCAACCGCCCCGGCCGGCTTTTTCCAGGCGGTGCAGGCGACGCGCGATATCGTCGAGCTGCTTGAAGCGCACCGCGTTGCGGCGCCACTGGGCGTTCTCCATGGCACCGGTCCCGGAGGAATACACGCCGGGCTCGTGGATCGAGTTGGTGACCAGGCTCATGCCGGTGATCTGGACGCCGTCGCAGATCGTCAGGTGACCCGACAACCCCACGCCGCCTCCCAGCATGCAGTGCCGCCCGACGCGGGTGGAGCCGGCGATGCCCACGCAGCCCGCCAGGGCACTGTGGGCGCCGATCTGGACGTTGTGGGCGATCTGCACCTGGCTGTCGATCTTGACGTCTTCGCCGATGACGGTGTCGCCCAGGGCGCCGCGGTCGATGCTCGAACAGCTGCCCACCTCGACGTCGTCGCCCAGCACCACGCCACCGAGCTGGGCGATCTTGTGCCAGCCGGCCCCGTCATGGGCGAAGCCGAAGCCATCGGCGCCGATCACGCAGCCGCTGTGCAGGATGACCCGTGCGCCAACCACCACGCCGTGGTAGACGGTGACGTTGGCGTGCAGGCGTGAGCCTTCGCCGATGCGGGTATCGGCGCCGACCACGCAGCCCGGGCCGACGACCACCCCGTCGCCGAGCTCGACCCCCGACTCGATGACCGCCTGGGGGCCGATGGCCACGCCCTCCCCCAGGCGGGCGTCGTCGGCGACCACCGCCGCGGGATGGATGCCCGCGTCCTCCCGGCCGGCCAGGGGATCGAAGAGCCGAGACAGCTCGGCATAGCCCAGATAGGGGTTGTCCAGGGTCAGGCAGGCGGTGGGACAGGTCTCGGCATGGTCCGGATGCAGCAGCACCGCCGCGGCCCGGGTTCCGGGAAGGTCCTTGAGATAGGCCCGATTGGCCAGGAAGGCCACCTGATCGGGCCCGGCATCGCGCAGGGTGGCCAGGCCGCGCACGAGGCGCTCGCCGTCGCCCTGGAGGCCGGCCCCCAGCCGGGCGGCGATCTCGGCCAGCGTCAGGGAAGGGGTGTCGTGTGTCATGGGAACCCGGTGTCGCTGTCAGGAGGGGCCCGCTCAGTAGAGCGAGTCGAGGATGTCGGTCACCTCGCCGGTCAGGTTGGGCAGGTCACCCTCGGCATGCACCACGCCATTGGGGTCCACCAGCACCTGCACGTCGTGCCGGTCGATGACCTGCTGCACCGCCTGATCCAGCTTGGGCTCGGCCTCCTGCAGGAAGGCCTGCTCCGCCTGCTGTCGGGCCTGGAGCAGTTCCTGGCGCAGCCGCTCGAAGCGCTGCCCCTTCTGCTGGAAGGTCTCGATGGTGGTGCGCCGCTCGGCCTCGGACATCAGCTCGCCTTCTTCCTCCAGGCGCTGCCGCATCGCCTGCAGCTCCTGACCCAGCGCCTCGGCCTCCTGCTGACGGTCATGGACCTGGTTGCGGAACTCGTTCATGGAGCGCTGGGCGGCCTCGGTCTCCATCAGGGCGGTCCGCCAGTCGAGCACGGCCACCTGGGCGGCCTGGGCCGGCAGGACGAAGGCACTGGCGAGCCCCAGGCAGAGGGCGGCGGTCAGCTTGCGCATGGTCATCAACTCCTTGTCGGGGACCGGGTCAGAAGGTCTGACCCAGCGAGAACTGGAAGAACTGGGTGTCGTCGCCGTCCTTGGCATTGAGCGGCTCGGCGATGCTGAAGGTGAGCGGCCCCACGGGGGTGAGCCAGGAGAGCCCCAGGCCCACGCTGTAGCGGAGCTCGCCGAGGTCGACGCCGGATTCGCAACTCGAACTGTCGCCGTCCAGCACGGCGTAGCATTCCGAGAGATAGGTGTTGCCGGCATCCAGGAACAGGGAGGGCTGTACCGAGCGCTTGTCCTCCACGAAGGGCATGGGGAAGATCAGCTCGGCGCTGCCCTCGACCAGGATGTTGCCGCCCAGGGTCTTGTCGTCGCCGTCGCCGCGGGGCGTGGTGGCCGGCCCCAGGGTGTTGCCGGTGAAGCCGCGCACCGAGCCGAGGCCGCCGGAGAAGAAGTTCTCGTAGAAGGGGTAGGGGTCGTTGCCGATGCTGTCGGCATAGCCCAGCTCGCCGCTGAACTTCAGCGACCAGGTCTGCTCCTCGTCGAAGGGGAAGAGGTGCCGGGCGCGAGCCCGCAGCTTGTAGTACTCGACGTCGCTGCCCGGCACGGTGGTCTCCAGCGACAGGCGCTGGTAGTTGCCGGCGGTGGGCATGATGCCGCGATTGAGGTCGTTGCGGGTCCAGCTGGCGGTGAGCTTGAAGGTCTGGGCATCGTTGCCCTGATCCTGGACGTAGCGCTCGATCTCGGAGGCCGTGTCGTTGAAGGTCTTGATGGACAGGTCCTCGGCATCCACCCCGAAGTTCAGGCGGGTCAGCTCGTTGATCGGGTAGCCGAAGCTGATCCCGCCGCCGAAGGCGTCGGTGGAGTAGGTGGAAATGTCCGAGTCCTCATAGTCGGTCTCCCGGTAGAAGAGGTTGTAGCCACGGGAAATGCCGTCGAGGGTCCAGTACGGATCGGTGAAGCCGAAGTTGAGGTTGGTGTAGGTATCGCTGCGCTGGGCGCCGATGTTGACGCGGTTGCCGGAGCCCAGGAAGTTGTTCTGGGACAGCGAGGCGCCGTAGATGACCCCGGCGCTCTGGGAGAAGCCGATGCTGGCCGAGATGGAGCCGGACGGCTGCTCTTCCACCGTGTAGGTGACGTCGAGCTGGTCCGGCGCGCCGGGGACCGGCTCGGTCTGCACCTCGACCTGCTTGAAGAAGCCCAGCCGCTCCAGGCGCTGCCGGGACTGGCTGATCGACTCGGTGGAGGCCGGGGCACCTTCCATCTGGATCATCTCGCGTCGCAGCACCTCGTCCTGGGTGGTGGTATTGCCGACGAACTCGATGCGGCGCACGTAGGCCCGGCGGCCGGCATCCACGCGGATGGTAAGGTCGACGGTGTCGCCGCCGGCGCGGGTCTCGGGAATGCCGTCGACGCTGGCGAAGGCGAAGCCTTCGGCCCCCAGCCGCGAGCGCAACGCCTCGGTCGAGGCAGTGACGTCGCTGCGCGAGAACACCTGGCCGGTCTCGATCTCCAGCAACTCCCGGGCCTCGCGCTCGGGGATACGCAGGTCACCGGCGAAGCGGATGTCCCCGACGCGGTAGCGCCCGCCCTCGTTGACGTTGATGGTGACGAAGATCCGCGACTTGTCCGGGCTGATGGCAACCTGGGTGGAATCGATGTTGAAGTTGACGTAGCCGCGATCCAGGTAGAAGGAGCGCAGCCGCTCGAGGTCCCCGGCCAGGGCCTGGCGGGAGTACTCGTCGCTGGAGAACCAGCCGAAGAACCAGCCCGGCCGATCCTCCAGCTCGAAGACATCGCGCAGGGTCTCGTCGTCGAAGGCCTCGTTGCCGACGATGTTGATCTGGCGGATCTTGGCCACCGCGCCCTCGTCGATCGTGATGTCGACCGCCACGCGCCCTTCGCCCAGCTCGACCACCTCGGTATCGATCCGGGCGCTGTAGCGCCCCTGGGCCTGATAGACGCCGGCCAGCTCCCGCTGGATCTCCTCCAGGGTAGACAGCTGCAGGACCTGCCCCTCGTCGAGGCCCGCCTCGCGCAGGCCGCGGCGCAGGTCCTCGTCGGGAATCTGACTGTTGCCTTCGATGTCGAGGCGGGTGATGGTCGGACGCTCCTCGACCTCGATGATCAGCACCCCGCCCTCGCGAGACAGCCGGACGTCCTCGAACAGGCCGGTGGCGAACAGCGCCCGGGCGGCCTCGGCGAGCTCGCGCTCGTCGACCCGATCCGGGGCGTTGACAGGAAAGGCATTGAACACGGAGGCTGCCGAAACGCGCTGCAAGCCTTCCACTCGTATGTCCGTTACGTCGAAGGCGTCTGCCTGTGCCGAACCGGCACCGGCAAGCAGCAGCGCCGCCAGTCCGATGGTCTTGATCTTCATGCAGTCGTTTCGCTCGCGTTGATCTGCCGTCCTGTCCAGACAGGCACCTTATACATTCGCATGGGTAACTGACAAGCCGAGGCACGCGGGGCCATCGCCATCGAGGCCCCGCCGGCAAGGGCTCACCACAGTCGCATCAGGTCGAAATACAGCGCCATCAGCATCAGGGTGCCGACCAGCGCCAGGCCGATGCGCAGCCCCAGCGCCTGGGTGCGCTCCGAGACCGGCCGCCCGCGCACCGCCTCGACCAGGTAATACATCAGGTGGCCGCCATCGAGCACCGGGATGGGCAGGAGATTCAGCACTCCCAGGCTGATCGACAGGTAGGCCAGGAAGCTCACGAAGCTCTCCAGGCCGGAACGCGCGGTGTCCCCGGCGATCCGGGCGATGGTGATGGGCCCGGAGAGGTTGGACGGCGAGATCAACCCGACCACCATCTTGCGGATGGCGTCCAGGGTCAGCACCGTCATCTCCCCGGTGCGTACCGTGGCCTCCCCCAGGGCGACCAGGGGCCCGTAGCGAATCTCGCGGCGGTACTCCTCCGGCCACTCGACCGGCTGGACCCCGGCGCCTACGTAGCCGATGGTGGTACCGTCCTGCAAGGTGTTGGCACGGGGCGTGAGCGACACCGAGCGCCGCTCGCCGTCCCGCAGGACCTCCAGGGCGAGGGTCTCGCCGGGCCGGGCTCGCACCCGCTCCACGAAGTGCCCCCAGTCCTCCACCGGCGTCCCGTCGATGGCCACGACCTCGTCGCCCGGCGCGAGCCCGGCGGCCGCGGCGGGCTCGCCGTCCACCACCTGGCCGAGCACGGCGGGCAGCCGGGGACGCCAGGGCGCGATGCCCAGGCTCGCCAGCGGCTGGGGCGGGTCCTGGCGCACCAGCCAGTCCTCCACCGGCAGGCGATGCTCCCGGGCATGGCTCGCCCCCGCGTCCCTCGCCTGTACCGTCAGCTCGCCGCTGGCGCCGATGGCGGCCACCAGCTCGAGGTTGATCTCCTCCCAGGAGCGTACCGTCTCGCCCTGTACCGCGGTGATCTCCTGGCCGGCGGCCAGCCCTCCCCGGGCGGCCGGAGAGTCGGGGGTCACCTCGCCGATCACCGGGACCACCACGGTGGTGCCGGCCACGAAGAGCGCCCAGTAGGCCACCAGGGCCAGCAGGAAATTGGCCAGGGGACCGGCGACCACGATGGCGATCCGGGCCCAGACGTTCTGCCGGTTGAAGGCCAGGTGGCGCTCCTCCGCCGGCACCGGGCCCTCTCGCTCGTCGAGCATCTTGACGTAACCGCCCAGCGGAATGGCCGCCACGGCGAACTCGGTCCCATGACGGTCGAACCGCGACCACAGCGGCTTGCCGAAGCCCACGGAGAAGCGCAGCACCTTGACGCCACAGCGTCGCGCGACCCAGAAGTGGCCGAACTCGTGGAAGGTGATCAGCAGGCCGAGCACCACGATCACGGCCAGCACGTTCTGGATCAGCCCCATGGCAGTCTCCTCGTCAATGGGACCGCCGCGATCAGCGGCGGGACAGCCACTCCCGGGCCTCGCGGCGGGCCCGCGCGTCGGCGGCCAGGATCCCCTCGAGTTCGCCGGCCGGTTCCACCGGGCAACGTTCGCGGACCCGGGCCACCAGCTCGGGAATCCCGGCGAAGCCCAGCGTCCCGTCGAGGAAGGCGGCCACGGCCACCTCGTTGGCGGCATTGAGCACCGCCGGGGCGGTGCCGCCATCGGCCATGGCCTCCCGCGCCAGCCTCAGGCAGGGAAAGGCCGCCTCGTCGGGCGCCTCGAAGTCCAGCCGCGACACCGCGAACAGGTCCAGCGCCTCCACCCCGGCCTCGATGCGCTCCGGCCAGGCCAGCCCGTAGGCGATGGGGGTCCGCATGTCGGGATTGCCCAGTTGCGCCAGCACCGAGCCGTCGCTGTAGGCGGCCATCGAGTGGATCACGCTCTGCGGGTGAACCACCACCTGGATCTGGTCGGGGCGGGCATCGAACAGCCAGCAGGCCTCGATCAGCTCCAGCCCCTTGTTCATCAGGGTGGCGCTGTCCACCGAGATCTTGCGCCCCATGGACCAGTTGGGGTGGGCGCAGGCCTGCTCGGGCGTGACCTCGGCCAGGGCTCGCGGCGACCAGCCCCGGAAGGGCCCGCCGGACGCCGTGAGCAGCAGCTGGGTGACGCCGTGACGCGCCAGCCCGCCGCGATGCTCGACGGGTAGACACTGATAGATGGCGTTGTGTTCGGAATCGATCGGCAGCAGGGTCGCTCCGGCGCGCCCCACGGCGTCCATGAACAGCGCCCCGGACATCACCAGGGCCTCCTTGTTGGCCAACAGCACCCGCTTGCCGGCACGCACGGCGGCGAGCGTCGGCAGCAGGCCGGCGGCGCCGACGATGGCCGCCATGACCACCTCGACCTCGGGCGCCTCGCTGACCTCCACCAGGGCCTCGGCGCCGGCGCGAACCTCGGTGGCGAGCCCCGCCTGGCGGAGCCGCTCGCGGAGCCAGGCGGCGTCTTCCTCGTGGTCGAGCACCGCCAGCGCCGGGGCATGCACCCGGCACTGGGCGAGCAGCGTTTCGCGGGAGCGGTGCGCGGTCAGGGCGTGGACCCGATAGCGATCGGGATGACGGGCGATGACGTCCAGGGTGCTGGAGCCGATGGACCCGGTGGCCCCCAGCACGGTCACGGCGCGCGGTCGCTGAGTCATGACCAGGGCCCTCCCGCCTGGAACAGGGCGAACAACGGGACCGCCGCGGTGAGGCTGTCGATACGGTCGAGCACGCCGCCATGGCCGGGCAACAGCCGACTGGAATCCTTGAGGCCGCGATGCCGCTTGAGCATGCTCTCCAGCAGATCGCCCACCACCGAGGCCAGGGTGACCACCACTGTGGCCACCAGCAGCCCCAGGGCGGCGCCGGGGGCGAGCCCCTGCCAGGCGGCGAAGGCCAGCGCCAGCAACGCGGTCACCGCCACGCCACCGGCCACGCCCTCACGGGTCTTGCCGGGGCTCACGCTCGGCGCCAGCTTGTGGCGACCGAGGCTTCGGCCGACGAAGTAGGCGCCGATGTCGGCGCCCCACACCATCAGCAGCACGAACAGCAGCCAGGCCGCGCCCGCCTCGCGCAGGACGTTGAAGCCGACCCAGGCGGGGGCGAGCACCCACAGGCCCATGGCCAGGCGCATGCCGGTGGATCGCCACTGCTGGAGCCGCTCCGGATAGGCGACCACCCAGTAGAGGTTGACCAGCCAGCCCAGCACGCCGAGCCACAGCGGCCACAGGGACAGGCTCATGTCGGCCAGGTACAGCAGCGCCAGGACGGCGCCGAGACCGATCACCGGGGCCAGGCGCTCGAAGCCCCGATCGAGGCCCGCGAGGTTGGCCCATTCCCAGGCCGCCAGCAGCACGATGGCGGCGGTGAAGGCCGCGAAGGGGCCTCCCGACAGCCCGAACAGGCCGGCGATCGCCAGCGGGGCCAGCCAGGCGGCGGTGAGGATTCGCTGCTTAAGCACCTTGCGCCTCGAGCTGCTCGTCGGTCATGCCGAAACGCCGCTTGCGGCCGGCGAAGTCGGCCAGGGCCTCGTCGAAGGCTTCGGCCCCGAAGTCTGGCCACAGGACCGGCGTGAAATAGAGCTCGGCATAGGCCAGCTGCCAGAGCAGGAAGTTGGAGATGCGTCGTTCGCCGCTGGTGCGGATGCACAGGTCCACCGGGGCGGTCAGGCTGACCTCGCCGTCCAGCGCGGACTCGTCGATGGCGGCGGCGGCCAGCTGGGACGCGGCGACGCGCTCGCCCAGGCGCCGGGCGGCCTGGGCGATATCCCAGCGACCACCGTAGTTGGCGGCGATCACCAGGTGCAGGCCGGTGTTATCGGCGGTCAGCGCCTCGGCCTGGTCGATGTGCTTCTGGATGGCCCTGGAGAAGCCGGCCCGGTCGCCGATCACCGAGAGGCGGATGTCGTGCTGGTGGAGCTTCTTGACCTCGCGCTTGAGCGCCATCAGGAAGAGCTCCATCAGGGCGTTGACCTCGGCGGCCGGCCGCTTCCAGTTCTCGCTGGAGAAGGCGAAGAGGGTCAGGGTCTCGACGCCGCGCTCGGCGGCGCGACGGATCACGGCCCGCACGGCCTCGACGCCGGCATGATGACCGCGGATGCCGGACAGGCCCCGGGCCTTGGCCCAGCGATTGTTGCCGTCCATGATGATGGCCACGTGACGTGGCAGGGTGTCCCCGTCGGCGCGGGGCTGGGGAGGCTGCGGTGACGTCATGGTGTCTCGCATGGCGGGTGGGACGGAGGCGTTCCATGAACGGCGGCACCGAGGGCGCCGCCGCCCCGTCCTCAGACCTGCATCAGGTCGTGTTCCTTGGACTCCAGGGCCTTGTCGATCTCGGCGACGATCCTGTCGGTGAGCTTCTGGATGGCATCCTCGCCCTGACGCGCCTCGTCCTCGGTGATGTCCTTGTCCTTGAGCAGCGCCTTGATGTCGTTGTTGGCGTCACGACGCACGTTGCGCACGGCGACCCGGGCGTTCTCGGCCTCCTGGCGGGCCTGCTTGATGTAGCCCTTGCGGGTCTCCTCGGTGAGCATCGGCATCGGCACCCGGATGACGTTGCCGGCGCTGGCGGGGTTGAGCCCCAGCTCGGCGGTCATGATGGCCTTCTCCACCTTGGGTACCATCTGCTGCTCCCAGGGCACCACGGTCAGGGTGCGAGCGTCCTCGACGTTGATCGAGGCCACCTGGTTGATCGGCACCTGGCCGCCGTAGTAGTCGACGGTCACCGAGTCCAGGATGCTGGAGTGCGCCCGGCCGGTGCGGATCTTGTTGAAGTTGTGGTGAAGAGCGTCGAGGCTCTTCTTCATGCGGGTTTCCGCGTCCTTCTTGATGTCGTCAATCACGATCTCACCCTCTGTCAATCAGCGTGCCTTCCCGGCCGCCCACCACCAGGTTCAGCAGCGCCCCCGGCTTGTTCATGTTGAACACCCGTACCGGCATGTCATGGTCCCGCACCAGGCAGATGGCGGTCAAATCCATGACCCCGAGCTTCTGGTCGAGCGCATCGTCGTAGGACAGCTGCTCGTACTTGACCGCGTCGGGATGCTTGACCGGGTCCTTGTCGTAGACCCCGTCCACCTTGGTGGCCTTGACCACCACGTCGGCATCGATCTCGATGCCGCGCAGGCAGGCCGCGGAGTCGGTGGTGAAGAAGGGGTTGCCGGTACCGGCGGAGAACAGGACCACGTCCCCGGAGGTCAGGTAGCGGATGGCGGTGCGCCGGTCGTAGTGCTCCACCACGCCGCTCATGGGGATCGCCGACATGACCCGTGAGCGGATGTTGGAGCGCTCGAGGGCATCCCGCATGGCCAGGGCGTTCATCACCGTGGCCAGCATGCCCATGTGGTCGCCGGTGACCCGCTCCATGCCCGCCTCGTGCAGGGCGGAGCCGCGGAAGAGGTTGCCGCCGCCCACCACGATGCCGACCTGGACGCCGATGCCCACCAACTGCCCGATCTCCAGCGCCATGCGATCCAGTACCTTGGGATCGATGCCGAACTCGGCATCCCCGGTCAGCGCCTCGCCGGAGAGCTTGAGCAGGATCCGCTTGTACTTGGATACCTCGGCGCGGGGCTTGTCGGACTTGGTGTGGGCATGCTCGGCACTGCTCATGGCGTGTCTCCCGGAAACTCGACGAATCTGGCTGGCCGGACGTACCGGCCGGATACGCGAAGGCGTGCGCTTGCGCGCACGCCATCTTCACACTGGAACCGGCGGCCTTAGCTGCGCTTGGCCTGTTCCATCACTTCCTTGGCGAAGTCGACCTCTTCCTTCTCGATGCCCTCGCCCACCTCGAAGCGGGTGAAGCCGATGACCTCGCCGCCGGCGGCCTTGACGTACTCGGCGACGGACTGGTTCGGGTCCTTGACGAAGGGCTGCTCGGTCAGGCTGTTCTCGGCCAGGTACTTCTTGAGGCGGCCCTGCACCATCTTCTCGGCGATGTTCTCGGGCTTGCCGGCCATGTCCGGCTGGGCCAGGATGATCGCCTTCTCGGCGTCCAGCTTCTCCTGGGGCATGTCCTCGGGACGAGCGACGGCCGGGTTGATGGCGGCGACGTGCATGGCGACGTCCTTGGCGGCCTCGGCGGTGCCGCCCTTGAGGACGGTCAGCACGCCGATGCGGCCGCCATGGACGTACTCGCCCACACGGGCGCCTTCCGGCGCCTCGACGACGACGCTACGACGCACGCCGATGTTCTCGCCGATCTTCTGCACCAGCTGCTCGCGGGCGGATTCCAGCTCGCCTTCCATGATGGCGGCGACGTCTTCGCTCTTGGCGGCGAAGAAGGCGTCGGCGACCTGGTCGGCGAAGGCCTTGAAGTTGTCGTCACGGGCGACGAAGTCGGTCTCGGAGTTGACCTCGACCATCACGCCGTAGCTGCCGTCCTCGGCCACGCGAGTGACGATGGCGCCTTCGGCGGCGGTGCGGCCTGCCTTCTTGGCGGCCTTGAGGCCGGAGTTCTTGCGCAGGTTCTCGATGGCGGTCTCGATGTCACCGCCGGCCTCGGTGAGGGCCTTCTTGCACTCCATCATGCCGAGCCCGGTGCGCTCGCGCAGTTCCTTGACCTGGGAGGCGCTGATAGCTGCCATGGTAGTTACCTCTGAATGGTTCGACCTGGAATATAGGCGCCGGGGGGAAGCCCAGCGAGTCCTTCACCCGCCCGTCGAGCAGGAGGGGGCCGAAGCCCCCTCCTGCCGGCCCGGCGGCCGGCCGCCATCGCCTGGCGACCCCGCCGCCGCCCCGGGCGGACCGACGATCACTCGGCCGCGGCGGCGTCGCCGGCGTTCTCTTCGGTGACCTCGACGAACTCGTCGGGACGACCTTCCTTCGCACGACCGCAGGCGTCGGCGATGGCCTTGACGTAGATCTGGATGGCGCGGATGGAGTCATCGTTGCCCGGGATCACGTAGTCGACGCCGTCCGGATCGGAGTTGGTGTCCACCACGCCGATGACCGGGATGCCCAGCTTGTTCGCCTCGTTGATGGCGATGCGCTCGTGATCGACGTCGATCACGAACAGCGCGTCGGGCAGGCCACCCATCTCCTTGATGCCGCCGATGGACCGCTCGAGCTTGTCCTGCTCGCGGGTCGCCATCAGGACTTCCTTCTTGGTCAGCTTCTCGAAGGTGCCGTCCTCGCGCATGGTCTCGAGGTCGCGCAGGCGCTTGATGGACTGACGGATCGTCTTGTAGTTGGTCAGCATGCCGCCGAGCCAGCGGTGGTTGACGAAGGGCTGGCCGACGCGGTTGGCCTCTTCCTTGACGATCTTGCTGGCGCTGCGCTTGGTGCCCACGAACAGGATCTTGTTGTTCGCGGCCGCCATCTTCTCGACCACCTCGATGGCCTCGTTCAGGGCCGGGAGGGTATGCTCGAGGTTGATGATGTGGATCTTGTTACGGGCGCCGAAGATGAACTTGCTCATCTTCGGGTTCCAGTAACGGGTCTGGTGACCGAAGTGAGCGCCTGCCTTCAGCAGGTCACGCATGTTGACGTGTGCCATGGATGACTCCTGGAGAATCGGGTTAGGCCTCCATGCACCCCATGGATCCGACCGTCGAGCCCTCGACGGCACCCGGGACCATGTGCCGGTGCATGTGTGTTTTCAAGGCATTGCTAGGGTTCGCCGCCTTCCGCCCACCGGGTCGCCGGGCCGGGAAGGGCTCCGGGGATCGGCGATTGCAGGAAAGCGCGCAGCTTTATACCATGGATCACCTTCGAGATGAAGTCGCCGACGCCCTTCCCCACCCTTGTCTCGTCCGGCGACACCACCCCCTGAATCCGAGATTCCATGAACGTACCCATCAAGACGCCCGACGAGATCGAGAAGATGCGCGAGGCGGGCCGCCAAGCCGCCAGCGTCCTGGAGATGATCGCCCCCCACGTCCGGGCCGGCGTCAGCACCGGCGAGCTCGATCGCCTCTGCCACGACTACATCGTCGACGAGCTGGGCTCCACCCCGGCCCCGCTGAACTATCACGGCTTCCCCAAGTCGATCTGCACCTCGATCAACCACGTGGTCTGCCACGGCATCCCCGACGACGGCAAGAAGCTAAAGAAGGGGGACATCATGAACCTGGACGTCACGGTGAAGACCGCCGACGGCTACCATGGCGACTCCAGCGTGATGTTCATCGTCGGCGAGACCATCCAGGGCGAGCGGCTGTGCCGGGTCACCCAGGAATGCCTCTACCACAGCATCGCCCTGGTGCGCCCCGGCGTGCGCCTGTCCGAGCTGGCCCGGGCCATCCAGAAGCACGCCGAGGCCAACGGCTACTCGGTGGTGCGCGACTTCTGTGGCCACGGCATCGGTGCCGGCTTCCACGAGGACCCGCAGGTACTGCACTACGACGGCTACGCCCCGGAGGCGGACATCGCCCTGGAGGAAGGCATGTGCTTCACCATCGAGCCCATGATCAACGTCGGCGACCACCGCACCAAGGTGCTGCGCGATGGCTGGACGGCCGTGACCAAGGACAAGAGCCTCAGCGCCCAGTGGGAGCACACCCTGCTGGTGACCGCCAACGGCGTCGAGGTGCTGACCGCCCGCAGCGACGAAGACCTCACCTTCCTGTCGCGCTGAGCCGGCCGCCATGCTGCTGCACCACTACGCCTTCACGCCCGACGAGACGCTGTTCGACGTCGAGGCCTTCCGCGCCGAGCTGACCGGCAGTCGCTCGCCCATCGCACCGTTCAAGGCGGCGCTGGCGGATCTTCAGACGCGGCTCGATGCGCGCTTCCATGCCGGCACCGACATCCGCGACCTGGTGCACGGCCGGGCCTGGTGCCTGGACCAATTGCTGGCGATCGCCTGGCAGCAGCATGACTGGCCCGAGGGCATCGCCCTGCTCGCCGTGGGCGGCTACGGCCGCGGCGAGCTGCACCCCCACTCCGACGTCGACCTGCTGCTGCTGCTCGAGGGGGACGATGACCATCCCTATCGCGAGCCACTATCGGCCTTTATCACCTTCCTCTGGGACATCGGCCTGGAGATCGGCCACAGCGTGCGCTCGCTCGCCGACTGCGAACGCGAGGCCGCCGCCGACGTCACGGTGATCACCAACCTGATCGAGTCGCGCACCCTGGCCGGGCCGGAGAGCCTGCGCGAGGCCATGCAGGCACGCATCGCCCCGGAGCGGCTGTGGCCGGCGGACCGTTTCTTCGAGGCCAAGTGGCAGGAGCAGATCAAGCGCCACTACCGCTTCAACAACTCCGAGTACCACCTGGAGCCCAACATCAAGAGCTCCCCCGGGGGGCTGCGCGACATCCAGATGATCGGCTGGGTGGCCAAGCGCCACTTCGGCACCCAGCGCTACGAGGACATCGTCGCCATCGGCTTCATGAACGATGCCGAGCTGCGCATCCTCAGCCAGGGCCAGGCCTTCCTGTGGCAGGTCCGCTACGCCCTGCACATGCTCACCGGCCGCGCCGAGGACCGGCTACTGTTCGACCACCAGCGCACCATCGCCGAGCTGTTCGGCTACCAGGACACCCCGGAGCGCCTCGCCGTCGAGCAGTTCATGAAGCGCTACTACCGGCACGTCACCGCGCTCGCCGGGCTCAACGACATGCTGCTCCAGCACTTCGACGAGGTCATCCTGCGCGCCGGGGAGGCCCTGGAGACGGTCCCGCTCAACGAGCGCTTCGAGATCAAGGGCGGCTATATCCAGGCCCGCTCCCGGGCGGTGTTCCGCGAGCATCCCTCGGCCCTGCTCGAGCTCTTCCTGCTGATGGCCGAGCACCCGGAGATCGAGGGGGTTCGCGCCGACACCATCCGCCTGATCCGCGACCACCGCCACCTGATCGACGATCGCTACCGGGAGGAGCCGCGCCACCAGCGGCTGTTCATGGCGCTGCTGCGCTCCAGCGGCAACGTCGCCCGCCAGCTGAGGCGCATGAATCGCTACGGGGTCCTCGGCAAGTACCTGCCGGCCTTCGGCCAGGCGGTGGGGCTGATGCAGCACGATCTCTTCCACATCTACACCGTGGACGCCCACACCCTGCGCCTGCTGAAGTGCATCCACGGCTTCCGCAAGCCGGAGGCCCGGGAGAGCTTCCCGGTGGCCGCCTCGCTGATCCAGCAGTTGCCCAAGCTGGAGCTGCTGTGGATCGCCGGCCTCTTCCACGACATCGGCAAGGGCCGCGGCGGCGATCACTCGCAGATCGGCGCCCGGGACGTGGAGGCCTTCGCCGAGCGCCACGGCCTTTCCCAGCGCGATACCCGGCTGGTGGCCTGGCTGGTGGAGCACCACCTGCTGATGTCGATGGTCGCCCAGAAGCGCGACATCAGCGACCCGGACGTGATCAGCGAGTTCGCCCGGGCGGCCGGCGACGAGACGCGCCTGGACTACCTCTACGTGCTGACCGTGGCCGACATCACCGCCACCAACCCCACCCTGTGGAACGGTTGGCGGGCCTCGCTGCTGCGCCAGCTGCATGCCGAGACCAAGCGCGCCCTGCGCCGCGGCCTGGAGAACCCCCTGGAGCGCGACGACTCGGTCCGCGAGACCCGCGACGAGGCGTACTCCCTGCTGGCCACGGTGGGCGCCGACATGACCCGGGTCGACCGCCTCTGGGAGTCGCTGGGCGAGGACTACTTCCTGCAGTACGCCCCCAGCGAGATCGCCTGGCAGACCCAGGGCATCCTGGCCCACCAGGGCAGCGAACTGCCGCTGGTGATGATCAGCGCGCCCACCGACGACATGGCCGAGGGCGGCACCAAGGTGTTCATCCACACCCGCTCGGTGGAGGACCTCTTCGCCGCCACCTCCGCGGCCATGGAGCAACTCGGGCTGTCCATCCACGACGCCCGCATCGCCACCTCCAGCAACGACTGGACGCTCAACACCTTCATCGTGCTGGACGACCACAACCGGGCCATTCGCGACCCGGCACGGGTGGAGGAGATCCGGCGCCACCTGGTGGAGGAACTCGACGACCCGGACGACTATCCCCAGATCGTCACCCGGCACACCCCGCGCCAGCTCAAGCACTTCCGGGTGCCCACCGAGGTCACCATCGAGCAGGACCCGGCCAACGAGCGCACCCTGCTGGAGCTCACCGCCCCCGACCGACCCGGCCTGCTGGCCCGGGTCGGGCGCATCTTCATGGAACAGGACATCGCCCTCTCCGCGGCCAAGATCGCCACCCTGGGCATGCGGGTCGAGGACGTCTTCTTCATCACCGACAAGGCCGGCCGGCCGCTCACCGACCCCGAGCGCCAGGAGCGCCTGCGCGAGCGGCTGATCGAGGTCCTCGACGTCAGCGGCTGAGCGCCTCGTTTGAGGCGTCCCCGGGGCTTCCCTATAATCGGCGACTTGCCCGACACCATCATAACGACGCCGAGCACGGCGCTACTGGACACCGATGAACCCCGATCTCGACGCCCTCCAGCCCTACCCCTTCGAGAAGCTCGCCGCGCTGAAGGCCGGCGTGACGCCGCCCGCGAACCGGCCCCACATCCCGCTGACCATCGGCGAGCCTCGCCATCCGCCCTATGCCGGGGCACTGGAGGCGCTGAGCGCGCACCTCGACGAGCTGGCCCGCTATCCGGCCACCGCCGGCCTCCCCGAACTGCGCGAGGCGATCGCCGACTGGGCACGGCGGCGCTTCGGCCTCGAGGGCCTGGACGCCGAGGGCCAGGTGCTGCCGGTCAACGGCACCCGGGAGGCGATCTTCGCCTTCGTCCAGGCGGCCCTGGATCGGCACCGGCCGGCCCGCGTGGCGGTCCCCAACCCCTTCTACCAGATCTACGAGGGGGCGACCCTGCTGGCCGGCGGCACACCGCTCTACCTGGACTGCCGCGCCGAGCACGGCTTCCGTCCGGACCTCGAGGCCGTGCCGGCCGATGCCTGGCGGGAGGTCCAGATCGTCTTCGTCTGCTCTCCGGGCAACCCCACCGGTGCGGTGACGCCGCTCGACGAGCTCAAGCGCCTGATCGCCCTGGCCGACGAGTTCGACTTCATCGTCGCCGCCGACGAATGCTACTCGGAGCTCTACCTGGACGAGAGCGCCCCGCCCCCGGGCCTGCTGCAGGCCTGCGCCGAGCTCGGCCGCCACGACTACCGGCGCTGCCTGGTCTTCCATTCGCTGTCCAAGCGCTCCAACCTGCCGGGGCTGCGCTCCGGTTTCGTGGCCGGCGATGCCGGGCTGATCGCTGCCTTCCGCCGCTATCGGACCTATCATGGCTGCGCCATGTCGCTGCCGCTGCAGCACGCCTCCATCGCCGCCTGGCGGGACGAGGCCCATGTAAAGGCCAATCGGGACGCCTACCGAGCCAAGTTCGCCGCCGTGACCGAGATCCTCGCGCCGGTGATGGCCTTCCCCGCTCCCGAGGCCAGCTTCTACCTCTGGCCGGCGGTGCCCGACGGTGACGACGCGGCCTTCGCCCGATCGCTCTTCGCCGAGGAGCACGTCAGCGTGCTGCCGGGCAGCTACATGGGGCGGCCTGGCGAGAAGGGCGTCAACCCCGGGGCAGGCCGGATCCGCCTGGCCCTGGTGGACGAGCTGGACGCCACCGCCGAGGCCGCCCCGCGCCTGCGCCGACACGTCGAACGCCACGCCTGACCAGGAGACCGACCCCATGATGACGCTGTTCGGGATCAAGAACTGCGACACCTGCCGCAAGGCGCGCAAGGCCCTGGAGGGCCAGGGCCTTCCCTTCCAGTTCCACGACCTGCGTGAGGATGGCCTGTCGGCGCCGTTGCTCGAGCATTTCCTCGAGCGGGTCCCGGTGCTGACCCTGCTCAACAAGCGCAGCACCACCTGGCGCCAGCTGTCCGACGCGGACAAGGCGGACATCGACGCCAACTCGGCCCGCGACCTGATGCTGGCCCACCCCACCCTGATCAAGCGCCCGTTGCTGGACACCGGCGAGGACCTCCTCGTCGGCTACCGCGACGGCGACTACGACAACCTCTAGGCGGGTCCCGACCCGACCCTTCCCACTACGCGAGAGGACACATCATGCTCAGCTTTGCACTCGGCATCGGCTCCCAGAACACCCAGGGCGACTGGCTCGAGATCTACTACCCGGCCCCCCTGCTCAACCCGGACCCCGCCCTGGTCGAGGCCGCCGCCAAGGTGCTCGATGCCCCCGCCGGCAACGCCGCGGTGAGCTTCCTGCCCGAGCAGTGCCAGGCACTGGCCGCCGCCCTCAACGAGGCCGGCCATACCGACCAGGCCGGGCTCGCCGAATCCCTGGCGGCCAGCCAGCGGCCCCTGGTGGCCACCTTCCTGGCCGAGGACACCCCGCCCGAGAGCGCCCCGGAGGTCTACCTCAAGCTGCACCTGCTGTCCCACCGCCTGGTCAAGCCGCATGGCGTCGACCTGACCGGGATGTTCGGCCTGCTGCGCAACATCGCCTGGACCAACGAGGGCCCGATCGACGTCGAGGAACTCCCGGCCCGTCGCCTCAAGGCGCGCCTGGAAGGCCGTTCCCTTTCGGTGGACTGCGTGGACAAGTTCCCCAAGATGACCGACTACGTGGTGCCCGCCGGGGTACGCATCGGCGACACCGCCCGGGTGCGCCTGGGCGCCTACCTGGGCGAGGGCACCACCGTGATGCACGAAGGCTTCGTCAACTTCAATGCCGGCACCGAGGGCCCGGGGATGATCGAGGGACGCATCTCCGCCGGCGTGATGGTCGGCAAGGGCTCCGACCTGGGCGGGGGCTGCTCCACCATGGGCACCCTGTCCGGCGGCGGCAACATCGTCATCAAGGTCGGTGAGGGCTGCCTGATCGGCGCCAACGCCGGCATCGGCATCCCGCTGGGCGACCGCTGCACCGTGGAGGCCGGCCTCTACATCACCGCCGGCGCCAAGGTGACGGTGCTCGACGACCAGGGCCAGGAGGCCCAGGTGGTGTCGGCCCGGGAGCTGGCGGGACAGGACGACCTGCTGCTGCGCCGCAACTCCCGGAACGGCCGCATCGAGTGCCTGACCAACAAGAGCGCCATCGCCCTCAACGAAGCGCTGCACGCCAACCAATGAGCCCTGCCCCGGCGCCTTGGGCGCCGGGGTCCGGCCTGCCGGAAGCCCGAATGACCGCCATCACGACCGACTCCTCCCTGTCCCCCACCCTCGAGCTCGCCATGGAGCTCATGCGCCGCCCCTCGGTGACCCCCGACGACCTGGGTTGCCAGGACCTGATGATCGAGCGTCTGTCGCGTCTCGGCTTCCAGGTCGAGCGCCTGCCCTTCGGCGACGTCGAGAACTTCTGGGCCGTCCACGGTCACCATGGACCGGTGCTGGCCTTCGCCGGCCACACCGACGTGGTCCCGAGCGGCCCCCACGTGCACTGGGAATACCCGCCCTTCGAGCCGCGCATCGACGCCGGCGGCATGCTCTGCGGCCGCGGCGCCGCCGACATGAAGGGCAGCCTGGCCGCCATGGTCACCGCCGTGGAGCGCTTCGTCGCCGCCCATCCCGACCACCCGGGGCGCATCGCCTTCCTGATCACCTCCGACGAGGAAGGCCCGGCGGTGGACGGTACCCGGGCGGTGGTGGAGCACCTGCGCGAGGCCCACGACCGCCTGGACTACTGCATCGTCGGCGAGCCGTCCTCCACCGAGCGCCTCGGCGACGTGATCAAGAACGGCCGCCGCGGCTCGCTGGGCGGGGTGCTTCACGTCAAGGGCGTCCAGGGCCACGTGGCCTACCCGCACCTGGCGCGGAACCCCATCCACCAGGTGGCGCCGGCCCTGGATGCCCTGGCCCGGGAGCACTGGGACGGCGGCAACGCCTTCTTCCCGGCCACCAGCTTCCAGATCTCCAACATCCGCGCGGGCACCGGCGCCACCAACGTCATCCCCGGCGAGGTGGAGGTGGTCTTCAACTTCCGCTACTCCACCGAGCTCGACCACGAGACGCTCAAGTCACGCACCGAGGGCATCCTCGAGGCGCATGGCCTCGAGTACCACCTGGACTGGACCCTCAACGGCGAGCCCTTCCTGACCTCGGAGGGCGAGCTGGTGGACGCCGCCCTGGGCGGCGTGGAGGACGTGCTGGGGCACCGGCCCGAGCTTTCCACGGCGGGCGGAACGTCCGACGGCCGCTTCATCGCCACCCTGGGCAGCCAGGTGGTGGAGCTGGGCCCGATCAACGCCACCATCCACAAGGTCAACGAACGGGTACGTGCCGCCGACCTCGACGACCTCAGCCGCGTCTACGAAGCCATCCTGATGCGGCTGTTCGTCGACGACAGCGCCCGAACCTGAGGGATCCCATGGCAGCAGACGACAGCGGCACCCGTTATCCCGATATCGAGGTCTACCTGGCCCGTGCCGACCTGGAGGCACTGAACGCCTGGCTCGTCGAGACCCTCGATGCCGTTCCCCTGGCCGCGGCCGGAAAGCACCGCTGGCGCACCCGAGGGAGCCACGGCGGGGTCGAGATCCCCGTGCTACTGGTGGACAAGGCCGCCGACGGCTTCGCCAGCCTGTGGCTGGACAGCCCCGAGACCCCTTGGCCCACCGACGCGGACTGTGCCCGCGAGGCCGCCGACCGGCTCGGCTGCGAGGTGCGCTGCTCGCTGGGCGGTTGGCAGCCCGGGGACGACCCCGACCGCTTCCTGCGGGTCCTGCCCGACGGCAGCGAGGCCACCATCGACTGGCCGGATTCAGGGCAGTAGCCCGGAAACGACGACGCCCCGATGGAGCGGGGCGTCGTTATTCGATTGCTGAGATCCAAAAGCCTCAGAAAGCTGGCGAGCGAAGGTCAGACAAGGCAAACATCGGCGACAAATCGACAAGGACTGCCGATTTGGGCAACTCCGCTGCTCGAAGAGCGAGCGACATGGAGGTCGCGAGTCAAAAGACGGAGTTTACTGAAGTAAATGAGTACTTTGAGCCGATGTTTAACGCCGTATGGCCGAGCGCAGCCGCTTTCCGTCACGTAATGACGGTGACGTCGTCGGCTTGAAGCCCCCGATCGTTGCGTGACACGTGATACTTCACCTTCTGGCCCTCGGCCAGGGTGCGGTGGCCACGACCACGGATGGCGCGGAAATGGACGAAGACGTCCTCGCCGCTGTCGCGGGTGATGAAGCCATAGCCCTTGTTGACGTTGAACCACTTGACCTCGCCGATCTCGCGGTCATCATCCTCGACCTCGGCGATATTGACCAGCTGGGGCGTCAGGGCGTTGATCGCCAGGGTGGCGACGAGCAACAGCAGGAAGACCGCCAGGGCCACGGCGACATAGACCACGGCCACACCGCCGACCTCCAGGCTGGCGAACAGCTCGCGGGACAATGCCCCGCCGGTGAGATGCACGAACAGGGCGATCAGCAGGGGCGCCGGGGCGGCCAGCAACAGACTGACGATACTGCAACGAAACACGACCTTTCGATTCATAAACTTCGGATGCCCTCTTGTCATGGGACAGGATGTGATGGGGTCGAGGCACCGGACGACACGAAGCCGCCCCCGACCCGGGAACGCGCCTTGCCACGGTGAACGGTGGCGCAGCATAAGGAGTCTATCATGCGCGACGACGACACGCCCTCCACGCCGGAGGCTCGGCTGGAGGCGCTGGAGAGCCGGCTGGCCTACCAGGAACACTGGCTCGACACCCTGGACCGGGCGGTGGCCCAGCAGGAACGGCGGCTGATGCAGCTGGAGCGGCTCAATGAGCTGATGCAGAACAAGCTCCGCGAACAGCAGCGCGCCCTCCAGGAGGCAGACACGACGACACCCCGCCCCGAGGACGAGGTGCCGCCGCATTACTAGCCGCTCCGCGACAGCTGGAAGCTGGAAGCCACCCTTGCTACTCCGGGGTTCGCTTCCCTCTTCCAGCCGCGAAGCGGCGCTCTTCCGACTTCTAGCTCATTTCATCCAGATACCGCTCGGCGTCCAGGGCCGCCATGCAGCCGGTGCCCGCCGAGGTCACCGCCTGGCGATAGACGTGGTCCATGACGTCGCCGGCGGCGAAGACGCCGGGGACGCTGGTGGCGGTGGCGTTGCCCTCGAGGCCGGACTGGACCGTGATGTACCCCCCCTTCATCTCCAGTTGCCCCTCGAAGATGCCGGTATTGGGGCTATGGCCGATGGCGATGAAGACCCCCGGGGCATCGAGTTCCCGTGTGCTGCCGTCCTGGGTGGACTTGAGCCTCACGCCGGTCACCCCGGTGTTGTCGCCCAGCACCTCGTCCAGGGTGTGGTTCCACACCAGCTCGACGTTGCCGTGCTCGGCCTTCTCGAACAGCTTGTCCTGGAGGATCTTCTCGGCGCGCAGGGCGTCGCGGCGATGCACCAGGGTCACCTTGGCGGCGATGTTGGACAGGTACAGCGCCTCCTCCACGGCGGTGTTGCCGCCGCCGACCACCACCACTTCCTGGTTGCGGTAGAAGAAGCCGTCGCAGGTGGCGCAGGCGGACACCCCCTGCCCCATGAACTTCTGCTCGGATTCCAGCCCCAGGTAGCGGGCACTGGCGCCGGTGGCGATGATCAGGGCATCACAGCTGTAGGTGCCGTTGTCTCCCTTGAGGGTGAAGGGCCGTTCGCGCAGCTCCACCTCATGGATGTGATCGAAGAGCACCTCGGTATCGAAGCGCTCGGCATGACGCTTCATGCGCTCCATCAGCTCGGGCCCCTGAACGCCGGTGTCATCCCCCGGCCAGTTGTCCACGTCGGTGGTGGTGGTGAGCTGGCCGCCGGCCTGCATGCCGGTGATCAGCAGCGGCTTGAGGTTGGCCCGGGCCGCGTAGACGGCCGCGGTGTAACCGGCCGGGCCGGAACCGAGGATGATCAGGCGTTCGTGGCGCGCTTCGCTCATGGTGACCTCGCATGTGTAAGGTGGGGAAAGCCAACGGGCTGGGCGATGCCGACGACGCATCGACATGGCCAAGGCCGCTGTGGGGAATCGAGCCGGGGCGGCCCTCAGGCCGCCCCGGTAGATGCCGCGGTCGCTTAGAGCTCGTTGAAGTGAGACTCCAGGTACTTGGCGACGCCCTCGGCGGTGTCCTTCATGCCTTCCTGGCCTTCGTCCCAGCCGGCCGGGCAGACTTCGCCATTCTTCTGGTGGAATTTCAGGGCCTTGACCATGCGCAGCATCTCGTCGACGTTGCGGCCCAGCGGCAGGTTGTTGACCACCTGGTGCTGGACGATGCCGTCCTCGTCGATCAGGAAGGAGCCGCGCATGGCGACGCCGGCTTCCGGATGCTCGATGCCGTAGGCCTGGGTGATCTCGTGCTTGACGTCGGCCACGATCGGGAAGCCGACCTCACCGATGCCCCCCTTCTCCGGCGCGGTCTGGCGCCAGGCGTAGTGGGTGAACTGGGAGTCGATGGACACGCCGATCACCTCGACGCCCAGCTCCTTGAACTGCTCCAGGCGATTGTTGTGGGCGATGATCTCGGACGGGCACACGAAGGTGAAGTCCAGCGGCCAGAAGAAGAGGACCCGCAGCTTGCCGTGCCCGCTGGAAAGCTTGAAGTTCTCGACGATCTCGCCGTTGCCCAGGACGGCCGCGGCCTCGAAGTCGGGGGCTTGACGTCCAACCAGTACGCTCATGCAAATCTCCTTGCAGTCGTTGATGACACTCAGGGGTGTGTGGAACGAGATGCCTACGCTAGGGCAGGTTGAGGCTTCGCGCCATTAGACCGATTCAATGGCGCATATAGCCAATAGCTATCATTCGTCCGGCGACCCATAGCCGGGACCCGGGGACTGTCACAGGACGTCATCGTCACGCCCCAGGGTGACCGACTCGAGGTCGCCGCTGATCGGCGACACCTCGACACGAAGCTGTATCGGGGCGCAACAGTTGGGGCAGTCCTCCCAGGTGGCATGACTGCCCTGGGAGGCATCGATCTGCAGGTCGAAGGCGGTGTCGCAATAAGGACAGCGCACCGTCCGACTCTCGAGCTCTTCCTCGTGCACGGCTCCTCCCGGGGCTGGGATCGCAGAAACGCAATATGGGGGGTGGCACGAGGCATTTCAAGGGCGAAGAGGAGGAACGCTGCGAACGCGTCGGTTGAAAAGGCCATCTATCATGACCATGTAGTCCCGCAGGACCAGGATGGTTCGTTCATTCCCCCGTGAAAGGAGGACAGCATGAGCACCGAGTCCCTACCGGAGACCCTGCAGACCCTCGAGGCCGCCGGCACCACCTACCACTACCATAGCCTGCCCAAGGCCGCGGAGACGCTGGGCAACATCGACCGCCTGCCGATGACCCTGAAGATCCTGCTGGAGAACCAGCTGCGCTTCGCCGGCCAGGAAGGCGTCTCCCGGGAGGACATGCAGGCCCTGGTCGACTGGCAGCAGGAGGCCACCTCCAGCCGGGAGATCGGCTATCGCCCGGCCCGGGTGCTGATGCAGGACTTCACCGGGGTCCCGGGGGTCGTCGACCTGGCCTCCATGCGGGCCGCCGTCGCCGCCCTCGGCGAGGAGCCCTCGCGCATCAACCCGCTGTCCCCGGTGGACCTGATCATCGATCACTCGGTGATGGTCGACGAGTTCGGCAACCCCAGTGCCTTCAAGGACAACGTCGCCATCGAGATGGAGCGCAACCGCGAGCGCTACGAGTTCCTGCGCTGGGGCCAGCAGGCCTTCGACAATTTCCGCGTGGTGCCGCCGGGCACCGGCATCTGTCACCAGGTGAACCTGGAATACCTGGGGCAGACGGTATGGACCAAGGAGGAGGACGGCAAGACGCTAGCCTATCCCGATACCCTGGTCGGCACCGACTCCCACACCACCATGATCAACGGCCTGGGCGTGCTGGGCTGGGGCGTGGGCGGCATCGAGGCCGAGGCGGCCATGCTCGGCCAGCCGGTCTCGATGCTGATCCCCGAGGTGGTGGGCTTCAAGCTCACCGGCAAGCTGCGCGAGGGCATCACCGCCACCGACCTGGTGCTGACGGTGACCCAGATGCTGCGCGAACGCGGCGTGGTGGGCAAGTTCGTCGAGTTCTACGGCGACGGCCTCAAGGACCTGCCGCTGGCCGACCGCGCCACCATCGCCAACATGTCGCCGGAGTTCGGGGCCACCTGTGCCTTCTTCCCGGTGGACGACGAGACGCTGCGCTACATGCGCCTGACCGGTCGCGACGACGCCCAGGTGGCGCTGGTCGAGGCCTACTGCAAGGCTCAGGGGCTGTGGCGCGAGCCCGGCCACGAGCCTGTCTACAGCGATACCCTGGCGCTGGACATGGGCGAGGTCGAGGCCAGCCTGGCCGGCCCCAAGCGGCCCCAGGACCGGGTCGCCCTCAAGGACATGCCCAGGGCCTTCGCCCAGGTGATGGACGACGACGGCAAGACCCTCACGCCCTCCGAGGACAAGGGCCGGCTGTTCTCCGAAGGCGGCCAGACCGCCGTGGGCGTCGAGGAGAGCTACGAGCATCACGACAGCCAGGAGGTCAGCCTGGACGGGGAGGCCTTCCGCCTCGACCCCGGCGCCGTGGTGATCGCCGCCATCACCTCCTGCACCAACACCTCCAATCCCAGCGTGATGCTGGCCGCCGGCCTGCTGGCCCGCAAGGCCCGGGAGAAGGGACTGACCACCAAGCCCTGGGTCAAGACCTCCCTGGCCCCCGGTTCCAAGGTGGTCACCGACTACCTGGCGGCCGGCGGCTTCCAGGAGGACCTGGATGCCCTGGGCTTCAACCTGGTGGGCTATGGCTGCACGACCTGCATCGGCAACTCCGGGCCGCTGCCCGAGCCCATCGAGCAGGCCATCACCGACGGCGACCTCACGGTGGCCTCGGTGCTCTCCGGCAACCGCAACTTCGAGGGCCGCATCCATCCCCTGGTCAAGACCAACTGGCTGGCCTCGCCGCCCCTGGTGGTGGCCTACGCCCTGGCCGGCAACGTCCAGAAGGACCTGGCCCGGGACCCGCTCGGGGTCGACCGTCACGGCCAGCCCGTCACCCTCAAGGACATCTGGCCCTCCCAGGCCGAGATCGCCGAGGCCGTCGAGAAGGTCAAGACCGAGATGTTCCGCAAGGAATACGCCGAGGTCTTCGAGGGCGACGAGACCTGGAAGGGGCTCCAGGTGCCGGAAAGCCAGGTCTACGAGTGGTCCACGGACTCCACCTACATCCAGCACCCGCCCTTCTTCGAGGGCATGGGCAAGACCCCGGCCCCGGTGGAGGACGTGGCCCACGCCCACATCCTGGCCCTGCTCGGCGACTCGGTGACCACCGACCACATCTCCCCGGCCGGCGCCATCAAGCCCGACAGCCCGGCGGGCCGCTACCTCCAGGAACGCGGCGTCAAGCCGGTGGACTTCAACTCCTACGGCTCGCGGCGGGGCAACCACGAGATCATGATGCGCGGCACCTTCGCCAACGTGCGCATCAAGAACGAGATGCTCGATGGGGTGGTCGGCGGCGAGACCCGCCATGTCCCCTCCGGGGAGCAGATGGCCATCTATGACGCGGCCATGAAGTACCAGGACGACGGCACGCCCCTGGTGGTGATCGCCGGCAAGGAATACGGCACCGGCTCCAGCCGGGACTGGGCGGCCAAGGGCACCCGGCTGCTCGGGGTACGTGCCGTGCTGGCCGAGTCCTTCGAGCGCATCCACCGCTCCAACCTGATCGGCATGGGCGTGGTGCCGCTGCAGTTCCCCGAGGGCGAGAGCCGCAAGACGCTGGGCCTGACCGGCGACGAGCGGGTGTCCATCACCGGCCTCGCCGACCTCACGCCGGGCGGCAAGGTCGAGGTGACCATCGAGAGCGACAAGGGCGAGAAGACGCTCGAGGCGCTGTGCCGCATCGATACCGCCAACGAGCTGGAGTACTACCGCCACGGCGGCATCCTGCACTACGTGCTGCGCAAGATGATTGGGTCGGCCTGACCAGGCCGATCCGAGGCACCCAGGAAGCGACAGGCCCCGCCGGTTGCCCGGCGGGGCCTGTTTTTTGTTCGGGCTTCGGGCTAGTGGCCCGCCGTCCGCCCCTAGAAGGACCGGCGGCGATAGCGCCGATACACCGGCGTCCAGAAGTTGCGCTCGATGGCCGCCCGCAGCGTGGGGCCATCGGTCTGCAGGGCCACGCCCTCCTGCTGCGCCTGCGCCGCCACCTCAAAGGCGATGGCCTTGGACAGCTCACGGATATCGGAGAGCGCCGGCAATACCGCGCCCTGGCCGGTCTTGGCCACCGGGGCCTCGCGGGCCAGGGCCCGGGAGGCCGACATCAGCATGGCATCGGTGACCCGCTTGGCCCCCGAGGCCTGCCCGCCCAGGCCGATCCCCGGGAAGATGTAGGCATTGTTGCACTGGGCGATGGGATAGCGACGCCCCTGGTACTCCACCGGCTGGAAGGGGCTGCCGGTGGCCACCATGGCCTGGCCGTCGGTCCAGCGAATCACGTCCTCGGGCACCGCCTCGGCCCGTGAGGTCGGGTTGGACAGCGGCATCACCAGCGGCGAGGCACAGCCCTCGTGCATGGTGCGGATGACCTCCTCGGTGAAGATGCCCTTCTGGCCGCAGACGCCGAGCAGCACGGTCGGCTTGATCCGCTTGACCACCTCCCGAAGCGACTGCCCGTCCCAGTCGGCGACCAGCGCCGGGTCCTGGGCCAGGCGGCGCTGGAAGCCGCGCAGCCATGCCTGGTCCTCGGTGACCAGGCCCTCGCGATCGACCATGAAGAGGCGGCGACGGGCCTCGGCCTCGGATAGCCCCTCGGCCTGCATGGCCACCACGATCTGCTCGGCGATGCCACAGCCCGCCGAACCCGCGCCCACGACCACCACCCGCTGGTCGCCCATGCCCTCGCCGCGCGCCTGACAGGCCGCCAGCAGGGTGCCCACGCAGACCGAGGCGGTGCCCTGGATGTCGTCGTTGAAGCAGCACAGCTCGTCGCGGTAGCGCTCGAGCAGCGGCAGGGCGTTGGTCTGCGCGAAGTCCTCGAACTGCAGCAGGACGTGGGGCCAGCGACGCTTCACCGCGGCGATGAACTCGGCCATGAAGGCGTCGTAGTCCTCCTGGGCGATACGCGGATGCCGCCAGCCCATGTACATCGGGTCGGCCAGCAGGGCCTCGTTGTTGGTCCCCACGTCCAGGGTGATCGGCAGGGTGTAGGCCGGGCTGATGCCGCCGCAGGCGGTGTACAGGGACAGCTTGCCGATGGGGATGCCCATGCCGCCGATGCCCTGGTCGCCCAGGCCCAGGATCCGCTCGCCGTCGGTGACCACGATCACCTTGACCTTGTCCTTGGTGGCGCTGCGCAGGATATCGTCCATGTAGTCGCGATCGGGGTAGGAGATGAACAGGCCCCGGTGGTTGCGATAGATGTTGGAGAACTCCTCGCAGGCCTGGCCGACCGTGGGGGTGTAGATGATCGGCAGCATCTCCTCGAGATGCTCGGACACCAGCCGGAAGTAGAGGGTCTCGTTGTCGTCCTGGATGGCGCGCAGGTAGATGTGGCGATCCAGGTCGTTCTGGCACTGACGATACTGGCGATAGGCCCGCTCCGCCTGCTCCTCGATGGTCTCGACGTTCTGGGGCAGCAGGCCGATCAGGTTGAACTCACGGCGTTCCTCGTGGGTGAAGGCACTCCCCTTGTTGAGCAGGGGCATCTCGAGCAAGGGGGGCCCGGCGTAGGGCACATAGAGGGGGCGCTTGGCTTCACTGGTCATCGAATCGTCTCGTGCTAGGTCGGAAATCCGGGCCGTATAGGTGGCGCTCTGCTGGCACCTTGGGCGCTACTCTATCACGACGACGCCCCGGTCATGGACACGGGGCGTCGCGCGTCGGCCGAACCGGCGTCTTTCAGGCTAGCAGCCTGTCGGACTTAACGCTGATCTACTGCGAATCCCGGTCTTTTCGGCCAACTTGATTCGATCCATTTCGTGAAATAGCGGGCTATTCGCCTCAATCGATCGATCAATTTGACTCGAAATCCGTGATTCTCGTGACGATCGGTCAAACCCGACAGGCTGCTAGACGAAGCGGCCGAGTCCCACCGCCTGGCGCAGGCGATCCATGAAGGGCGCGGCCTCGGCCCGGGCCTTCTCGGCGCCCTGGCGGAGCACCGCCTCGATGTGGCCGGGGTCCTCCAGCAGCGCCTGATAGCGCTCCCGGGGCTCGCGCAGATGGGCGTTGAGGTACTCGAAGACCCGGTTCTTGGCCTCGCCCCAGCCGATGCCGCCCTCGTACTCGGCACGCATGGCCGCGGCCTCCTCGGCGGTGGCGAAGGCCGAGTAGATCTGGAAGAGGGTGCAGGTATCCGGATCCTTGGGCTCGCCGGGCTCCAGGGAGTTGGTCTTGATCTTGCGCACCAGCTTGAGCAGCTTCTTCTCGGAGACGAACAGCGGGATGGTGTTGTTGTAGCTCTTGGACATCTTGCGGCCGTCCAGGCCCCCCAGCACCTCGACGCGCTCGTCCACCACCGCCTCGGGCAGGGTGAAGTACTGGCCCTTGTAGAGGTGGTTGAAGCGCCCCGCCATGTCCCGGGCCATCTCGATATGCTGGATCTGGTCGCGCCCCACCGGCACGCGCTGGGCGTTGAACATCAGGATGTCCGCGGCCATCAGCACCGGATAGCCGAACAGCCCCATGGTGATGCCCTTGTCGGGATCCTGGTTGCCGGCCTCCTCGTTCTCGGCCACCGCCGCCTTGTAGGCATGGGCGCGGTTCATCAGGCCCTTGGCGCAGACGCAGGACAGCATCCAGGTCAGCTCGGGGATCTCGGGGATGTCCGACTGGCGATAGAAGACGGCATTGTCCGTGTCCAGGCCCAGCGCCAGCCAGGTGGCGGCGATCTCCAGGCGGGACTGCTCGACGCGCTTGGGATCCTGGCACTTGATCAGGGCATGCAGGTCGGCGAGGAAATAGTAGGACTGGACGCTGGGGTCCTGGCTCGCGGCGATGGCGGGCTTGATGGCTCCGACGTAGTTGCCCAGGTGGGGCGTGCCGGTGGTGGTGATGCCCGTGAGGACGCGGGTCTTGTCGGACGTTGCGGTCATGGAAGCGGGACTCTGCTGACTCTCGAATGCCCGCTATGGTAACGCGGCGCCCCGATCAAGGCGACCGGCCAGCCGATGCCGACGGGTCCCGCGATCCCTCCGACGCCGATGCCACGGCAGGCACGCGAAAAGGCCGGGGCCCCTCGCGGGAGCCCCGGCCTCTCGTCGGCTGCCGGTCCGGCCTTAGCCGATCAGCTTGGCGGTCTCCACGCAGTCGAGGCCGAAGGCATCGGCGACGGCCGGGTAGGTGACCTGCCCCTCGTGGACGTTGAGCCCTTCGGCGAAGTGCGCATCGTCGGCCAGCGCCTGCTTCCAGCCCTTGTCGGCCAGGGCGACGACGAAGGGCATGGTGGCGTTGGTCAGGGCCTGGGTGGAGGTCCGCGCCACGGCGCCCGGCATGTTGGCCACGCAGTAGTGCACCACCCCGTCCACCACATAGGTGGGCTCGGCATGGGTGGTGGGCTTGCTGGTCTCGAAGCAGCCGCCCTGATCGATGGCCACGTCCACCAGCACGCTGCCGGGCTTCATGTCGGCGAGCATGGCGCGGGTGATCAGCTTGGGCGCGGCGGCGCCGGGCACCAGGACGGCGCCGATGATCAGGTCGGACTCGCGCACCGCCTCTTCCAGGCTGTCGGCGGTGGAGAAGACGGTCTTCATGCGGCCCTGGTAGCGATCGTCGAGGGTTTCCAGGCGCGGGATGGACTTGTCCAGCACGGTGACCTCGGCGCCGAGCCCCAGGGCCATGCGGGCGGCGTTCTCGCCGACCACGCCGCCACCGATGACGGTGACCCTGGCCGGGGCCACGCCCGGTACGCCCGGCAGCAGCACGCCGGCGCCGCCCTGGGCCTTCTCCAGGCTGTGGGCACCTGCCTGGACGGCCATGCGGCCGGCGACGGTGCTCATCGGCGCCAGCAGCGGCAGGCCGCCCTGGGGCGCGGTGATGGTCTCGTAGGCGATGCAGGTGGCGCCGCTTTCCATCAGGCCGCGGGTCAGGTCTTCCTCGGCGGCCAGGTGCAGGTAGGTGAACAGGGTCTGCCCCTTGGACAGGCGCGCGACCTCCTCGGGCTGGGGCTCCTTGACCTTGAGGATCAGTTCCGCCTCGCTCCAGACCTTGGCCACGTCGCCCTCCAGGCGTGCCCCGGCGGCCTCGTAGTCGGCATCCGGGAAACCGGCGCCTTCCCCGGCACCGGCCTGGACCGTCACCTCATGGCCGCGGGCGACGAGTTCCCGGGCGCCGGTGGGAGTCAGGGCGACACGGTATTCGTGGTTCTTGATTTCCTTGGGGACGGCGATCTTCATGGAAAGTCCTCCGGTGCATGAACAGGGGATGACAACGGCGTGTCACCTCATTACAGCACAACAGAACGATCACGGTGAGATCACGGAACAAAAAGACAAAAATCTCAGGAAAAACCCCGGCGACCCATAAAATTCCACCACCAAGAGGAAGAAAAACAGAAATCGACTCGACGGACGATCATTCCTTGACCATCGCTCGACCGTAGCTGGCCAGGAAGACCTCGGGCAGGCGGCGGGGGCGACCGCTGGAGAGGGCGATGCAGGCGAAGCGGGTGCGAGCCCGCAACAGGGTCCGTCCGTCGCGGGGCCGCCACAGCTGGAAGCGTCGCGTCAGGGTGAGGCGGCCATCGCAGTCGACGATCCAGGTGGCCAGCCGCAGCCGGTCTCCGACGAAGGCCGGCGCCAGATAATCCAGCTCGTGGCGATGCACGACCATGGCCCGGTCCAGCGCCCGGTAGCGAGCCAGGTCCAGCCCGAGCGTGGCCGAGTGGGCCCAGCTCGCCCGCTCCACCCAGCGCAGGTACTCGGCGTTGTTGGCGTGACCGAACTCGTCGAGGTGCGACGCCTCGACCTCGATATCGATCACGAAGGGAGTGGGCAGGTCCCAGGACATGGCGCGTGTCTCCTCGGACGGGATTCAGGGCCGGGCACGGCCGCAGTTCCAGCAGGTGTCGAACACGCCTTCCAGACGCTCGCCGCAGCCGGAACAGGTCCAGGGCGGCCGGTCGTCGCCCTCGCTCAGGGCCTCGCGGAGCAAGGCCTCGGCCCGGGGCCGGTTGTGCGGCGCCACCCAGACCTCCGGCTCGCACTCTCCGGGAGGCAGCTCGCCGGCGGCGCCGCCCAGCGTCAGGTTGCGTCGCTCGACGGGGATGCCGGCGGCCTCGAGCAGGTTGGCTCCATGGCCGACCAGCAGGGGGTTGGCATGGGCGAAGACGCGAACGAAGTCGAAGTCACTCATCGGGCAGCTCGCCACGGGCAAGAGCCGGACCGGAGCCCGGCTCCGCCACGATTAGTCGCGGAAGACGCGCACGCCCAGCGCCTTGAGGTAGGAGGTCTCGGGAATCGCCGGATGCACCGGGTGATCCGGCCCCTGGTGGCCCTGGAAGAGGATCTGGGCGTGGCGATCCTGGTGGCGTGCGGCGCCGCGCACCACGTCCACCAGCCGTTCCGGGGCCAGGTGCATGGAGCAGGAGGCCGAGAGCAGCAGGCCGTCGCGCCCCAGCAGACGCATGGCCTCACGATTGAGCTTGCCATAGGCGCGCTCGCCGGCGGGGATGTCCTTGCGCTTCTTGATGAAGGCCGGTGGGTCGAGGATCACCACGTCGAACTGCTCGCCGTCGGCCTTGAGGGCGGCCAGGGCCTCGAAGGCATCGCCCTCGCCCACCGCGACCTGCTCGTGCAGCCCGTTGAGCGCGGCATTCTCGGCGACCCGCTCGAGGGCCGGGTCGCTGGCGTCCACGCAGAGCACCTCGCTGGCCCCATGGGCGGCGGCCTGCACTCCCCAGCCGCCCACGTAGCTGAACAGGTCCAGCACCCGCTTGCCGGCCACGAGGCCGTTGAGCCAGGCCCGGTTGGCGCGATGGTCGAAGAACCAGCCGGTCTTCTGACCCTCGAGGACCGGGGCGATGAAGCGCACGCCGTTCTCCTCGAGCTCGACGGCCTCGGGCAGTTCCCCCTGGATCACCTCGACCCCGTCGGCCAGGCCTTCCTGGCGCCGGCCGGCGGTGTCGTTGCGCAGCACCACCGCCCGGGGGCCGAGCACCTTCTCCAGGGCATCGAGAAGGGGTTCGAGCACTGCCTCCATGCCGGCGGTGTTGAGCTGCACCACCAGGATGTCGCCGTAGCGGTCGATGATCAGTCCCGGGAGCAGGTCGCCCTCGCCATGCACCAGGCGATAGAAGGGCTTGTCGAAGAGCCGCTGGCGCAGTGCCAGGGCCTGGTTCAGCCGGTGCACCAGCAACGAGCGGTCGAGCCCCTGACCCGGATCCCGCGAGACCAGCCGGGCACAGATCAGCGAGTGGGCATTGACGTAGGCCACGCCCAGCGGCTTGCCGTTCGCGGCCTCCACCACGGCCTGCTCGCCGGGGGCGAAGGCCTTGAGCGGGGTGGCCTCGGTGTCGATCTCGTTGGAATACAGCCAGAGATGGCCGGCCTTGAGCCGGCGATCGGCGTTCTTCTTGAGGCGCAGTGAGCGTAGGGCGGTCATGTCGGAACTCTCGTCATGAGGGCATTCAGGGAGCACCACCGGAACCGGGTCCGGTCGGCGCGTCGATACGGGAACGGGGCCGCCGTCAGGTCTGGCACTGGCCGCAGAAGACGCTGGCCCGCTGCCCCAGGATCACCAGGCGCAGGTCGGCGCCGCAGCGTCGGCAGGGCTCGCCGTCGCGCCCGTAGACGTTGAGGCGCTGGGCGAAGTAGCCGGGTTCGCCGGTCCCCCCGACGAAGTCGCGCAGGGTGGTGCCGCCCTGAGTGATGGCGGCGGCCAGCACCTCGCGGACCGCGGCCGCCAGCCGGGTGTAGCGTTCCCGGGAGATCCGTCCGGCGGCCCGGCGGGGATCGATCCCGGCCAGGAACAGGGCCTCGGCGGCATAGATGTTGCCGACGCCCACCACCACGGCATTGTCCATCAGGAATGGCTTGACGGCCAGGCGGCGGCCCCGGGACATCGCATACAGCCGCTCCCCGTCGAAGCCTTCGGAGAGCGGCTCCGGGCCCAGCCTGGCGAGGCGCGAATCCTGCGTCGCATCGCCGGCCAGCCAGTCGACGAAGCCGAAGCGACGGGGATCGTGATAGCGCAGCACGGCTCCGTCCGCCATCACCAGGTCCAGATGGTCGTGTTTCCTGGGCAGCTCGCCGAGCCGGACGATGCGCAGACTTCCGGACATGCCGAGGTGCCACAGCAGGCTGGCGGGCTCACCCTCGAAGGGCATCAACAGGTACTTGGCCCGCCGCGAGAGCGTGCCGATGCGGGCGCCCACCAGCCGATCGATCAGGTCATCGGGGACCGGCAGGCGCAGGCGGGACTGGCGCACGATCACCTCGGTGATCTCGCGTCCCTCCACGTGAGGGGCGATGCCACGTCGGGTGGTCTCGACTTCGGGCAGTTCTGGCATGGGGAAGTCCGATGGGATCAATACGCAAGAACCCGACCATGGGGCCGGGTTCTGGCGGACAGGCCTTGCAACCTGCGGAAGGATGCCTTCGAGCAAGGCCGATGCGCGGCTGCGCTCGGCCCCGCGATCACTTGATCTTGGCTTCCTTGTACATCACGTGCTTGCGGACCACCGGGTCGTACTTCTTCATTTCGAGCTTGTCCGGGGTGTTCCGCTTGTTCTTGTCGGTGGTGTAGAAATGGCCGGTACCGGCGCTGGACACCATTCGAATCTTGTCACGCATGAGTCTTCTCCCTTGCTGGGTACGCTTAGACGGCTTCGCCGCGCTTGCGAATGTCGCTGAGCACCGCCTCGATGCCCTTCTTGTCGATGATGCGCATGCCCTTGGAGGAGACGCGCAGCTTGACGAAGCGCTTCTCGGACTCCACCCAGAAACGGTGGCTGTGCAGGTTGGGCACGAAACGACGACGCGTCTTGCGCTGGGAGTGTGAGACGTTATTACCAGTCACCGGGCGCTTGCCGGTAACCTGACATACTTTGGACATGAGAGCCTCCAACCGCTTGGCGAGTTGTTCAAAACCTGTCGGGCAAACCGGGACGACCCCGTTGTCATTTGACCCAAGGGAATTCAAAGGCTGCACTTTATACCAGAGTCGGCGATGCCAGACAAGCGACGCGGCGGATTATATCAGCCCTCGCTCGGCGAAGGACACCACCTCGCCGTCGCCGACCACGAAATGGTCCAGCACCCGGATCTCGAACAGCCCCAGGGCCTCCTTGAGCCGTTCCGTGATGCGACGGTCGGCGTCGCTGGGCTCGGCCACGCCGGAAGGGTGATTGTGCGCCAGGATGAGCGCACCGGCGCCCAGCTCCAGCGCCCGCCGGGCCACTTCCCGGGGATAGACGGACGCGCTGTCCAGGGTGCCGCGGAACAGCGACTCGAAGCGAATCACCCGGTGCTGGCTGTCGAGGAACAGCGCCGCGAACTCCTCGTGGCCGAGATGACGCAGCCGCGAGGCCAGATAGGCGCGCACCAGGGCCGGCGAAGTCAGCGCCCCCTCGCGGTCGAGGCGGCTGGCCAGGTGGCGCCGGGACAGCTCCAGCACCGCCTGGAGCTGCACGAACTTGGCCTCGCCCAGGCCACGCTCGGCACAGAAGCGGGCACGCTCGGCCTCGAGCAAGGGGCGCAGGCCGCCGAAGGCAGACAGCAGGTCCCGGGCCAGGTCCACCGCCGAACGCCCCGAGACGCCCACACGCAGGAAGATCGCCAGCAGCTCCGCATCGGAGAGCGCCTCCGCCCCCAGCGCCAGCAACTTCTCCCTGGGGCGCTCGCCCTCCGGCCAGTCGCGAATCGACATCTCGGCCTCCTTGCCCGGCTCGTCCTGGCCTTAGTGTAGCCGGCGCGTCGTGGCGTGAGCGCGGCTACGCAAGCTGGCGGCCGAATGGTAAGGTAGTCGCCCAGATTCACGCTCGGATACCGCCATGTCGACAGTCCCCCGCCGACGCGTCCTGCTCGGCATCAGCGCCGGCATCGCCGCCTACAAGAGCGCCCAGCTCGCCCGTCTGCTCAGGCAGGCGGGGCACGAGGTGCGGGTGGTGATGACCGAGGGCGCCCAGGCCTTCATTGCACCGCTCACGCTCCAGGCGCTGACCGGGGAGCCGGTGCGCACCTCGTTGCTCGACCCCGAGGCCGAGGCCGGCATGGGCCATATCGAGCTGGCCCGCTGGGCCGACCTGATCCTCATCGCCCCGGCCACCGCGGACCTGATGGCGCGACTGGCCCAGGGCCACGCCGACGACCTGCTCACGACCCTGTGCCTGGCCAGCGACGCCGAGAAGGTCATGGCCCCGGCCATGAACCAGGCCATGTGGCGTCACCCCGCCACCGCGCGAAACGCGCGCCGGCTGGCCGAGGACGGCTGGCGCCTGCTGGGCCCGGACAGCGGTGACCAGGCCTGCGGCGACGTCGGACCGGGGCGCATGCTCGAGCCCGAGGCCCTGCTGGCCGCCCTGTCGACGCCGGAGGACCGTCCGGCCGACGGCCTGACCGTGGTGATCACCGCCGGCCCCACCCGCGAACCCCTGGATCCGGTGCGTTATCTGTCGAACCACAGCTCCGGGAAGATGGGCTTCGCCCTGGCCGCCGCCGCGGCGGCCCTCGGCGCCCGGGTGCACCTGATCAGCGGTCCGGTGGCCCTGGCCACGCCCATCGGCGTGGAACGCCATGACGTGGAAAGTGCCCGGGAGATGCATGACGCGGCCCACCGCCTGGCGGGCGAGTGCGCGCTCTTCATCGGCTGCGCCGCGGTGGCCGACTACCGGGCCGAGGCGCCCGCCGAGCACAAGCTGAAGAAGCGCGAGGGGGAGGACGGCCTCACCCTGCGCCTCGTGAAGAACCCCGACATCATCGCCTCCGTCGCCGCGCGCCCCGACCGCCCCTACGTGGTGGGGTTCGCCGCCGAGACCCGCGACCTGGAGGCCTACGCCCGCGACAAGCTCGCCCGCAAGGGCCTGGACATGGTGGTGGCCAACGACGTCTCGCGCCAGGGGCTGGGCTTCGGCGCCGATGACAACGCCGCCCTGCTGCTCTGGCGGGAGGCCGAGGGCGAGGGGCAGGAGGACCTGCCGCCGCAGCCCAAGGCGCGCCTGGCCGAGGCCGTGCTCCGCCGGGCCCTCGAGCGCCTGGCCGCCACCGACCGTTCCTGATTCCCCGACCTCAGCTGGAAACTCCCGATGCCGACCTTTCCCGACCGCCCCCGCCTCGCCGTCAAGCTGCTCGACGAACGGATGCGCGACTACCTGCCCCATTACGCCACCGCCGGCTCCGCCGGCATGGACCTGCGCGCCCTGCTGGATGAGCCAATGACCCTGGCACCCGGTGCCTGCGAGCTGGTGCGTACCGGCCTGGCCATCCATATCGCCGACCCGGGGCTCGCCGGCATGATCCTCCCCCGCTCCGGGCTCGGCCACAAGCACGGCATCGTGCTGGGCAACCTGGTGGGCCTGATCGATTCCGACTACCAGGGCGAGCTGATGATCTCGGTGTGGAACCGCGGCGACGCGACCTTCACCCTGGAACCCTTCGAGCGCCTGGCCCAGTATGTCCTGGTGCCGGTGGTACAGGCCGAGCTCGAGGTGGTCGACGACTTCGATGCCAGCGCCCGGGGCGAAGGCGGCTTCGGTCACTCGGGACGCCAATGAACAAGGACGACGACATCATGAGCACAGCCAACACCTGCCCCGCCCCGGCCTCCATCTTCCGCGCCTACGATATCCGCGGCATCGTCGACGACAGCGCCGCGGAGGCCGGCGTCGAGGGCATCGGCAGGGCGATCGGCAGCGCCGCCCGAGCCAGGGGCGAGAACCGGGTCGTGGTCGCCCGGGACGGGCGCCTCTCCGGCCCCCGCCTGCTGGCCGCCCTGACACGAGGCCTGACCGCCAGCGGTTGCGACGTGGTCGACATCGGCATGGTGCCGACCCCGGTGCTCTACTTCGCCACCCATGTGCTGGACGGCACCGCCTCCGGCGTCATGGTCACCGGCAGCCATAACCCCCCGGACTACAACGGCTTCAAGATCGTGCTGGGCGGCGAGACCCTGTCCGGCGAGGCGATCACCGACCTGCACCGCCGCCTCGCGGAAGGCGACCTGACCGAGGGCGCGGGCCGGCTCATCGAGGAAGACGTCCGCGAGGCCTACCTGGCGCGCATCCTCGGCGACATCACGCTCGACCGTCCGCTCAAGGCGGTGGTCGACTGCGGCAACGGCGTGGCCGGCGAGCTCGAGCCGGCGCTGGTGGAGCGCCTGGGTGTCGAGACGATCCCGCTCTATGCCGAGATCGACGGCACCTTCCCGAACCATCACCCGGACCCCGGCAAGCCGGAGAACCTGGTGGACCTGATCCGCACCGTGCAGGAGACCGGCGCCGACATCGGCCTGGCCTTCGACGGCGACGGCGATCGCCTGGGGGTGATCACGCCGAAGGGCGAGCTGATCTATCCCGATCACCTGATGATGGCCTTCGCCGAGGACCTGCTGGAGCGCAATCCCGGGGCCCGGGTGATCTTCGACGTCAAGTGCACCGGCAACCTGGCCCGGGTCATCGAGGAGGCCGGCGGCACCCCGGAGATGTGGCGCACCGGCCATTCCCTCATCAAGGGCCGCATGAAGGAGACCGGCGCCCTGCTCGCCGGCGAGATGAGTGGCCACATCTTCTTCAAGGAGCGCTGGTACGGCTTCGACGACGGCCTCTATGGCGCCGCCCGCCTGCTCGAGGTGCTGTCGCGCCAGGACCTCGACGCCGACGCCTTCTTCGCCCGCTACCCCCAGGACCTGGGTACGCCGGAGATCAATGTGGCGGTGACCGACGAGACCAAGTTCGACCTCGTGGCGCGGCTGGCCCGGGAGGGCGACTTCGGCGAGGATGGCGTCAAGACCACCCTGGACGGCATTCGCGTGGACTATCCGGACGGCTGGGGCCTGTGCCGGGCGTCCAACACCACCCCCGTGCTGGTGCTGCGCTTCGAGGGCAAGAGCGAGGCCGCCCTCGAGCGGATCCGGGCACGCTTCGCCGGGGCCCTGCGGCAGGTGGCGCCGGATCTCGAGGCCGCGCTGTGACCCGCCCCGACGAGACGACAAAGGGAAGATGACATGACCGAACAGACCCGCGACCCCCGCCAGGTGGTGGAGGTGCTTTCCGAGGCCTTGCCCTACATCCAGCGCTTCTCCGGCAAGACCGTGGTGGTCAAGTACGGCGGCAACGCCATGACCGAGGACACGCTGATCGACTCCTTCGCCCGGGACATGGTGCTGATGAAGGAGGTCGGCATCAATCCGGTGGTGGTGCACGGCGGCGGCCCGCAGATCGGCGAGCTGCTCGAGAAGCTCAAGATCGAGTCGCGCTTCGTCAACGGCATGCGGGTCACCGACGCCGAGACCATGGACGTGGTCGAGATGGTGCTGGGCGGCCTGGTCAACAAGGGCATCGTCAACCTGATCAACCAGTGCGGCGGCAAGGCCATCGGCCTGACCGGCAAGGACGGCGCCCAGATCCGTGCCCGCCAGCTCAAGGTGGAGCACCAGAGCCCCGAGATGACCGCCCCGGAGATCATCGACATCGGCCACGTGGGCGAGGTGGAGCACATCTCCACCGACCTGATCGAGATGCTCGCCGCCCGGGACTTCATCCCGGTGATCGCCCCCATCGGCATCGACGAGGCGGGACGCAGCTACAACATCAACGCCGACCTGGTCGCCGGCAAGGTGGCCGAGGCCCTGGACGCCGAGAAGCTGATGCTGCTGACCAACGTGGCCGGCCTGATGAATGCCGAGGGCGAGGTGCTCACCGGCCTGACCACCGCCCAGGTGGACGCCCTCATCGCCGACGGCACCATCCATGGCGGCATGCTGCCCAAGATCCGCTGCGCCCTGGATGCCGTGAAGGGAGGCGTGGCCAGCGCCCATATCATCGACGGCCGCGTGCCCCACGCCACCCTGCTGGAGATCTTCACCAACGCCGGCGTGGGCACCCTGATCACCAACGCAAGAAGCGACGAATCAGCCGGCTGAGACCGGTTTCCCTCAAGGACCGACAAGAAAAGAACCGCTATGACGCAGGCAACCCCCACCCCCAGCCGCCGGGAGCAGATCCTCCAGGGGCTGGCCCTGATGCTGGAGGAAGACAGCGGCAAGCGCATCACCATCGCCGCCCTGGCACGACAGGTCGGCGTCTCGGAGGCCGCGCTCTACCGCCACTTCCCCAGCAAGGCCCGGATGTTCGAGGGGCTCATCGAGTTCATCGAGCAGACGCTGTTCGAACGCATCGGCCGCATCCTCGAGGAGGTTCCCGAGGCCCTGCCCCGCTGCCACCAGATCCTCACCCTGGTGCTGGCCTTCGCCGAGAAGAACCCCGGCCTGTCGCGGCTGCTGGGCGGCGATGTGCTGACCGGCGAGACGGCACGGCTGCGCCAGCGCATCCACCAGCTCTTCGAGCGCCTGGAGACCCAGCTCAAGCAGGTGCTGCGCGAGGCGGAGCTGCGCGAGGGGCTCCGGCCCGCCCTGCCCATCCCGGCCGCCGCCAACCTGCTGGTCGCCCAGGCCGAGGGCCGCATCGCCCAGTACGTGCGCAGCGACTTCCGCCGGCTGCCCACCGGACACTGGGAGGACCAGTGGCCGGCCCTCTCCGCCCGGCTGATGCGCGAGGGCGTCCAGACGGCATAACGGCAAGCTGCAAGCTGCAAGCTGCAAGCTGCAAGCTGCAAGCTGCAAGCTGCAAGCTGCAAGCTGCAAGCTGCAAGCTGCAAGCTGCAAGCTGCAAGCTGCAAGCTGCAAGCTGCAAGCTGCAAGCTGCAAGTCAGCAGCGTGAGATCGTCCGCAGAAAAGAAAACCCCGAAGGTTGGATTGGGTGTCCAACTTTCGGGGTGCAGTTCAAGCCTTCGGGGTTTTCTTGTAGCTCGGCGCTGTGCGTCAGGCCGCCAGGGTGTCGCCGATATGCTGGCGAATCTTCTTCATGGCGTTCTTCTCGAGCTGGCGGATGCGCTCGGCGGAGACGCCATAGACGTCGGCCAGCTCATGCAGCGTGGCCTTGTCGTCGGCCAGCCAGCGCCGCTGGAGAATGTCCCGAGAACGCTCGTCGAGCCCTTCCAGGGCCCGCTGCAGGCGGCGGGTGGCGTCCTCTTCCCAGTCGCTGTCCTCGAGCTGGGCGGCCGGATCCTGGCCAGCATCATCGAGGTAGTGCACCGGCGCCTGATAGGCGGATTCCTCGTCCTCGCCGGGGGCGGCGTCGAAGCCGGCGTCGTGGGCCGAGAGGCGGCCTTCCATCTCGCGGACCACTTCGGGCTTGACGTCGAGATCCTTGGCGATCGCCTCGACCTCGTCGTTGTTCAGCCAGGCCAGGCGCTTCTTGGCGCTGCGCAGGTTGAAGAACAGCTTGCGCTGGGCCTTGGTGGTGGCGATCTTGACGATCCGCCAGTTGCGCAGCACGAACTCGTGGATCTCCGCCTTGATCCAGTGCACGGCGAACGACACCAGCCGGACCCCCTGGTTGGGGTCGAAGCGCTTGACGGCCTTCATCAGGCCGACGTTGCCCTCCTGGATCAGGTCGGCCTGGGCCAGGCCATAGCCGGCGTAGCTGCGCGCGATGTGCACCACGAAACGCAGGTGCGATAGCACCAGACGGCGTGCGGCTTCGAGATCCCCCTCCTCGTGCAGGCGGAAGGCCAGCTCACGCTCCTCCTCGACGGAGAGCATGGGAATGCCGTTCACCGCCTGGATGTAACCGTTGAGATCGTGGCCCGGGGAAAGGTGGCCCACCGGCAGAAGACTGGTGCTCATGTGCAGGTTGTCTCCATCGAAGACCGTGTGTCATCCGTAGTCGCCGCCTTAGACGGCGAAACACTGTTTCGGTTCCCTTGCTTCCCGCCGATGGCTCGGCGGCATCGCCAGCATAGCACCTCGCGCCGGAGTCCGCGTCGCGCGATGCCCGGCTAGCGGGGCCGGATCTGCGCCAGGTGCCGACTCACGGCGATCCAGGCGCCCAGCCAGCCCAGCAGTGTACTACAGCCCAGCAGCATTGCCGACCCCGTGAGGCCCAGTCCCGGCAGCCGGAAGCTGGCCCCGTAGCTGGCCGCCAGCGCCGAGACCGGCGCGGCCAGCCAGTCGCTGCCGAGGGTCAGCAGGCCCCAGGCGAGGAGTCCGCCGCCAAGCCCGTACCAGGCGCCGCTGTAGAGGAAGGGCCGACGCACGAAGGCATGGGTGGCGCCGATCAGGGTCACCACCTCGATCTCCTGGCGGCGGTTCTCCACCGCCAGGCGGATGGTATTGCCCACCACCAGCAGCACGCCCAGGCCGAACAGCACGGCGAGCCCCAGCCCCACCCGGTGGCCCAGCTCGGCCAGGTGACGCAGCCGCTCGAGCCAGGCCAGGTCCAGGCGCACCTCGTCGACCCCGGGTACCTCGGCGATCTCCCGGGCCAGGACTTCCACCGCCGCCGGATCGGGATCCTCGGGACGGATCACGACGCTGGCGGGCAGGGGATTGGCGGGAAGCCGTGCCAGAGCCTCATCGAGACCCAGGACCTGCTGGAACTCGGCCATCCCCTCGGCGGCGGTGATCAGCCGGGTGCTGGCCACGCCGGGACTCGCCGCCAGGGCCTGTTCGACGCGACCGGCCTCGGCGGCGTCGATACGCGTTTCCAGGTAGGCGGTCAGGGTGGCGCTCTCGTCGAGCTCGGCGTCGAGCAGCCGGGCGCCGTCCAGGCTCAACCACAGGCCGGCGGGCAGCACCAGGGCGATGGCGATGGCGAGCATGGTCAACAGGCTGCCCAGGGGGTGGCGCAGCAGCCGGCGGGCGCTGTCCAGGGCCATGGCCCGATGGTGGCGCAACCAGCCCCGCCAGCGGGAACCGGGGGTGGCACGGTGATGGCGGGCGCCGCGGGCAGTGGTGGCATCGCGAGTCATGCAGCCTCCTCGTCGGCCACCAGGCGCCCCTGATGCAGGCGCAGGGTGCGGTGACGCAGCCGGGCGATCAGGGCCAGGTCATGGCTGGCGACCATGACCGTGGTGCCGATGCGATGGAAATCCTCGAACAGCGCCATGATGTCGGCGGAGAGCTGGGGATCCAGGTTGCCGGTCGGCTCGTCGGCCAGCAACAGGGCCGGCTTGTTCACCACCGCCCGGGCGATGCCCACCCGCTGCTGCTCGCCGCCGGACAGTTCGATGGGCAACGCCTGCTCGCGGTGCAGCAGGCCCACCTTGTCCAGTGCGGCCCGCACCCGACGTGCCGCCTCCCGGGGCTCGGTCCCCTGGATCTCCAGCGGCAGGGCCACGTTATGGTAGATGGAGCGGTCGTAGAGCAGCTGGTGGTCCTGGAACACGACCCCGATCTGGCGGCGATAGAAAGGCACCTGACTGGGATGCAACCGGTCGATGTCGTGGCCGGCCACCAGGATACGCCCCCGACTGGGGCGCTCCAGGCGCATGATCAGGCGCAGCAGGGAGCTCTTCCCGGCCCCCGAGTGACCGGTGAGGAAGACCATCTCGCCACGCCGCACCCGGAAGTCGAGGTTGGCGAGCGCCTCGAAACGCCCGCCGTAGCGCTTGCCGACGTGCTCGAAGGCAATCATGCCTCGGCGTCACCCCGATCGAAGAGGGCGTCGACGAACTCTCGGGCGGCGAAGGGCCGCAGGTCGTCCAGGGTCTCGCCGACGCCGATGAAACGGATCGGGGTGCCCAGCTGCTGGGCCAGGGCGAAGATGATGCCGCCCTTGGCGGTGCCATCGAGCTTGGTCAGGGTGATGCCGGTGACCGGCACCGCCTCGTTGAAGGTCGCGGCCTGGGAGAGGGCGTTCTGCCCGGTACCGGCGTCGAGCACCAGCATCACCTCGTGGGGAGCCTGCTCGTCGAGCTTGCCCATCACCCGGCGAACCTTCTTGAGCTCCTCCATCAGGTGAGCCTTGTTATGCAGCCGACCGGCCGTGTCGGCGATCAGCACGTCGACGCCCCGCGCCCGGGCCGCGGCCAGGGCGTCATAGACCACCGAGGCGCTGTCGGCGCCGGTGTGCTGGGCGATCACCGGGACGTCGTTGCGCTCGCCCCATACCTTGAGCTGCTCCACGGCGGCGGCCCGGAAGGTGTCGCCGGCGGCCAGCATGACGCTGCGCCCCTCGCGCTGGAAGCGTTGGGTGAGCTTGCCGATGGTGGTGGTCTTGCCGACGCCGTTGACGCCGACCACCAGGATCACAAAGGGTCCCTGGCCCTTGGGCGGCAGTTCGAGCGGCCGAGTCACCCCCTCGAGCAGGGTCGCCAGCTCGTCCTGCAGGGCCTGGTAGAGGGCCTGGGGATCCTTGAGCTCCTTCCGCGAGACTCGTTCGGTGAGACGATCGATGATCTCGGTGGTGGCCTCGATGCCCACGTCCGCCATCAACAGCTGGGTCTCGAGCTCCTCCATCAGGTCGTCGTCGATCTGCTTGCGCCCCAGGAAGAGTCCGGCCAACCCCTCGGTGAGGTTGGCCCGGGTCTTGCCGAGCCCCTCGCGCATCCGGGCGAGCCAGCCCTTCTTCTCGGCCCTGGGCTTCTCCCGGGGCGCCGCCTTGGGCGGCGAGGCGGGCTCGGGAGCCGGCGCAGGCTGCGGCGCTCGCTCGGGCTCGGACACCGGCTCGATTGCGGATGCCTTCTCGGGCTCAGTGGCCTTCTCGGCCTCCGGTGCCGGCTCGGCCTCGGTCGCGGCGGTCTCGGAGCCGGCCGCCGCCTCGTCGGCCTCAGGCGAGCCCGAGGCGGCCTCGGCCTCCTCCTGCTCGGCCGAGGATTCCGGCCGCGCCTGGGGGTCCTGCTGCTGCTCTTCCTGCTTCTTCTTGCGCTTGAGAAAACCGAACATGGGGGGATTCAGCCTCGCGGGTGAACGAATCGCCACATCCTACCATCGCGCACCATGACTGTGGACAAGCCGCCCGCTACAATCGGCGCCCATGACCCGACGACGCCACTCCCGCTCCGCCAAGCCTTCCCGCGCCGGGAAGGGCGCCTCCCCTCGCCGTGGCAACGGCCGGCTGCGCATCATCGGCGGCGAGCACCGCCGGCGACTGCTGCCGGTGCCGGACAGTCCCGGCCTTCGCCCCACCCCCGACCGGGTCCGCGAGACCCTGTTCAACTGGCTCGCCGCCGCGACGCCCGGAGCCCGGGTGCTGGACCTGTTCGCCGGCACCGGCGCCCTGGGACTGGAAGCCCTGTCCCGGGGCGCCGCCGAGGCCGTGCTGGTGGAGCGCGACGGCCGGGTGGCCGAGGTCCTGGCCGACAACCTGTCCACCCTGGGCATCGACCGGGCCGAGGTCACGGTCGACGACGCCCGGCATTTCCTTGCCGGCCCGCCCCGTCCCTTCACACTGGCCTTCGTCGATCCGCCCTTCCGCCAGGGATTGGTCGCCCCCTGCTGTGCGGCGCTCGAGGCCGGCTGGCTGGCCGACGATGCCTGGATCTATGTGGAGGCGGAATCGGCGCTATCCCCCGAGGTGCCGAGCGGCTGGTCGCTGCACCGGGAGGTCCGCGCGGGCGACAGCACGGGTCGGCTCTACCACCGCCTCGTCGAGGCCGAGCCGTCGCCCGACGGCGACGCTTGCTGAGCCCCGCGCTCGGGGTTACGCTGCCGCTGCAGGACGCCAATCACGGGCCCCGGATATCGCCAGGAGAAACGGATGAGCATCGAACTCTTCAACCAGCTCGAACAGAAGGTCACCAGCGCCGTCGAGGCCCTGGAATTGATGAAGATGGAAGCCGAGGAGCTGCGCGAGGAAAACGCCCGCCTCAAGCAGGAGCGCGAGGACTGGGAGCGCCGCCTGTCCGCCCTGCTGAGTCGGTTCGACGACGTCGAGACCGGCACCCCGGCCGAGCAGCAGCCCGGTTAAGCGCCCTCCAGGGAGCACGACATCAGCAACGCGTCCTCCCGTTCGGCGCCGGCAAGGGGCGGGTAATAGCCCCGCCGGCGCCCGTCCACGACCAACCCCGCCCGCCGATAGAGGGCGATGGCCGGGGCATTGCCCGCCCGAACCTCCAGCAGCAGGCGCTCGACGCCCCATCGACGGGCCGTCTCGCGCACGCCCTCCAGCAACCGCCTCGCCAGGCCATGCCCCCGCCAGCGGGGGGCCACGAGGATGGCCTCCAGCTCGGCGTCGAAGGGCTGTCGGGCCACGACCGCGTGGCCGACCAAGCCTTCGGCGCCTTCCAGGCCGATGACCGCATGGACGTCGGAGGCCAGGACCGCCTCGAGCTGCCCGACCGACCAGGGCTGGGGCTGCCCCCCGGCCTCCAGGTCGACCAGGCTCGGCAGGTCGGCGGGGGTCAGCCGGAGCAACCGCGGCTCAGGCATCGTCGCCCGCCTCGCCGAGCCAGGCCCGACGCCAGCCGGCCAGCCTGGGCCACAAGGCCCGTTTCGCGTCGGCGCTGCCGGCCAGCGTCGCCAGCGACGGTCCCTGCCAGGCAGGCAGGTCCAGCAGGGGACAGTGCTCGCCCTCGATGGCCAGCAGGGTCGCCAGGGTGGCGTCGTCGCCGAACACCAGCAACCGCTCCGGCGTCCAGCCCCGGCGGCGGCGCCCTGCCAGGAAGGCCTGCAGCCCTTCGCGGGCCTCTTCCAGGGGCGCCTGCACCGGCAGGCCCTCGACCTGGGGCCAGCGGAAGGCCTCGAAGGCCGGCGGCTGCTCCGGCCTCACGCCGGCGGCCCGCAGCAGGTTGACGAGCAGGCGCTGCTCGGTCCGCCCCGGCGCCGCCTCGGCGGGCAGGATCACCAGCCAGCGGCCATCCAGGCAGGCGACCTGGAGGGTGAAACGCAGGGCCTCGGCAGGTTCGCGTCCCGCGGCGTCCGGCGTCTCGGGGGTAGCGTCCGAGGCAGGCGTCGGGGGCGCCTCCTCGGGCGCCAGATCGCCGAGCAGGGCCCGGGCCTTGCGCGGGCCGGCCGGGGGCCGCTCCCGCGGCTCGGCCTCGGGGGCGGCCGGCGGCGCGGGGGGCGTCTCCTCCGGGCGCTCCAGCAGGGCATGCAGATGCGCCCCGGGCGCCTGGCGCTCGGGGGTGGCCGGTGGCTCCCATTCACAGGCCTCGGTCTCCCGGGCATTGGGCAGCCGGTAGCGGGCCACCCAGGCCGTCAGGCCCATGGCCTCCAGGTATTGCAGCCGCTGGGGCTCGGTGGTCACGAGCGTCCGCCGCCCCGGCAGTCCGGGGAATCCGGGCGGGCCTCGCCACGCGCCTGCCACTCCGCCGGCGTGTACGGGTGCAGCGCCAGGGCGTGCACGGGGCCGGCCAGTTCGTCGGCCAGCAGGGCGTAGATCTGCTGGTGGCGCTTCACGGGCATCATGCCCTCGAAACGCGGCGAGACCAGGGTCACCTTGAAGTGGGTCTCGGAGTTCGGCGGCACGTTGTGCTTGTGGCTCTCGTTCTCCACCGTCAGGAAGGTGGGCTCGAGGGCCTGGAGCTTATCTTCGATGGTCGACTGGATGCTCATGTCGGCTTCCCGCTGGTGATTGTTGCGCTCATTGTACGCGCTCGGCCGCGGCACGACGACGGGCACGCATGGCCTCGCCGGCCAGGCCGACGCGCCCCAGGCTGGCCAGCATGGCGAGCAACGTGGCCGCCATCCCGGCCCACAGGGTCGCCTGGATCGGGACGCCGGCGGCCAGGCAGGCACCGACCAGGGCCACCCCCAGCGACTGGCCCACGGTACGGGTGGTGCTCATCACGCCCGAGGCGTTGGCGCTGCGCTCGGCGGGCACGCTGGCCATCAGCTCGCGATTGTTGGGCGGCTGGTACAACCCGAAGCCCAGGCCGCACAGGGCCGTGCGCCACAGGCAGTCGAGCACCCCGGCCTCGGCATCGAGCCAGGCGAGGCTTGCCAGGCCGGCCATCAGCAGGGCGATACCCGCCGAGCTCAGCAGGCTGGGATTGACCCGGTCGGCCAGGCGGCCGGCCAGCGGCCCCACCAGCATGATGGTGAGCGGCCAGGGCGTGAACAGCCAGGCGGTCTCCAGCGGCGTGAAGCCCATCCCCTGCTGGTAGAGGAAGGACAGGGCCACGAAGGCGAGACCATGACCGACGAAGACCAGCCCGGAGGCGAGCACGGCCAGGCTGAAGCGTGGACTGCGGAAGATCGACAGGGGCAGCAACGGATGGGGCGCCCGGCGCTGGCGGGCCACGAAGCCGACGCCGGCGATCAGGCTGGCGGCGAGCCCGGCCAGCGCCTCCGGGAGGCTCCCGCCGTCCCCCGCACGATCCATGGCCCAGAAGAAGCTCGCCAGCATGGTCATGGCCAGCACGGCTCCCGGGCCGTCGAAGCCGCCGCGCCGGCCCGTTTCCCTGGGCAGCGCCTTCCAGGCCAGTCCCACGGCCCCCAGGGCGAGCGGGACCGGCAGGGCGAACAGCCAGGGCCAGCTCGCCACCGAGAGCACCACTCCGCCCAGGGCCGGCCCGATGGCGTAGCCGGTGGCCACGACCAGGGAACTCAGCCCCAGGGCGCTGCCCAGCAGGCGCGAAGGGAAGATGGAGCGATACAGCGACGGACCGATGGACAGGGTCGCCGCGGCCGCCACGCCCTGCAGGGTTCGAAACACCAGCAGGGTCTCGAGACTGCGCGACAGGGCACTGCCCAGGGCCGCGATGGCGAACACCACGAGTCCCGCCACGTACAGGCGACGACGGCTGACCAGTTCGCTCAGCGCCGCGAACACCAGCAGGAAGGCGGCACAGGCCACCTGGAAGAGGTTGGTCACCCACACCGCCCGCGCCGGCGCCACGCCGAGGTCGGCGGCGATGGATGGCAGGGCCAGGTTGACCATGGTGGTATCCACCACCGCCATGGTGGTGCCGAGGATCAGCGCCAGCACGGCCAGCCGGCGCTCGGGTCCCGGCAGACCGTCGTCGCCGGGGCGGGTCGAGAAGAGTCGGCTCATAGGAAACTTGTCATCGCGAGAAAACCGGCCGGGGTCGGTTTTCTCGGAGGCACCGCCGATCGGAGTGGATCAGTCCTGATCCATCTCCAGCAGCAGGTTGTCATCCACTTCGGCGACCTCGAGGGGCGCCTCGTCGTCGAGGTCGATGGCCAGGTAGCTGTGCTCGAAGCGCAGGAAGCGCTGGAAGAGCGCCCAGTCGAGGGTCTCCGGCCAATGGCGCTCGTCCTCCTCCCAGGCTCGCAGCTCGGTCTCGAGGATCTCCAGGTAGCGCTCGCGGACGAAGGCCTCCAGGGCCTCGGGGGTGTCCATCTCCGGGATCAGGTAGACGGTGCTTTCCCGTTCGACGTCTTCGAGCGAGAGGTCGTCGTCGCCCAGGGTGGGTTCCAGGGCGTTGATCCAGTCGACGAAGTGCTGGGTCGGCCTGACGCTCAGGGCGGAGCGGTTGAGCAGTTTCATCACGGTCTCCTCGACGTCGAAACGCTGCCATTATGGGCGCTCGGGGCGCCCCTTACCAACACTAAACGCCCGAGCAGCCGCACTCGGTCTCTCATGGCCACACCAGGGCAAGCGAAAGGCGGCGAGCTAGGTCCAGGCCAGGCGCGCGGGGATTCGCTGGCGGAATGTACGAGTTTGTACATGAGCAAAGCGAATCCCCGCGCAACGCCGCCTGGCCGACGCGCAGCGCCTTCAGTCCCCGGTTGGGCGCATCGCCGGGAACAGCAGCACATCCCGGATCGAGGCGCTGTCGGTGAGCAGCATCACCAGCCGGTCGATGCCGATGCCCTCGCCCGCCGTGGGCGGCAGACCATACTCCAGGGCGCGGATGTAGTCGGCGTCGTAGTACATGGCCTCGTCGTCCCCGGCCTCCTTCTCGGCCGCCTGGGCGGCGAAGCGCTCGGCCTGGTCCTCGGCGTCGTTGAGCTCCGAGAAGCCGTTGGCGATCTCGCGGCCGCCGACGAAGAACTCGAAACGCTCGGTGACGAAGGGATCGCTGTCCTTGCGCCGGGCCAGGGGGCTGACCTCGGTCGGGTAGTCGGTGATGAAGGTCGGCTGCTGCAGGCGATGCTCGACGGTCTTCTCGAAGATCTCGATCTGCACCTTGCCCAGCCCCCAGCCATCCTTGACGTCGATGTCCAGCCACTCGGCGATCTGGCGGGCCGCGGCCTCGTCGGCCAGGGCCTCGGCACGGATGTCCGGGTTGTGCTCGAGGATGGCGTCGAAGACGCTGAGGCGCTTGAAGGGGGCGCCGAAGTCGTACTCGAAGGTCTCGAGCACCTCGCCCTCGGCGTCGCGCACCGTGTTGACCACGGTGGTGGTGCCCAGCACCTCCTGGGCGATGGTGCGCAGCATGGCCTCGGTGAGGTCCATCAGGTCATGATAGTCGGCATAGGCCTGGTAGAACTCGACCATGGTGAACTCGGGGTTGTGCCGGGTCGACAGCCCCTCGTTGCGGAAGTTGCGGTTGATCTCGAAGACCCGCTCGAAGCCGCCCACCACCAGGCGCTTGAGGTAGAGCTCCGGGGCGATGCGCAGGTACATGTCGATGTCCAGCGCGTTGTGGTGGGTGATGAAGGGCCGGGCCGTGGCGCCGCCGGGGATCGGCTGCAGCATCGGCGTCTCGACCTCCATGAAGTCACGCCCCTCGAAGAAGCGGCGCATGGCGCTGATCACCCCGGCGCGGGCCTCGAAGACCCGGCGCGAGTCGGGGTTCATGATCAGGTCCACGTAGCGCTGGCGGTAGCGCGCCTCCATGTCGGTCAGCCCGTGGAACTTGTCAGGCAGAGGGCGCAGGCTCTTGGTCAGCAGCCGCGCCTCCTCCATCAACACGTAGAGGTCGCCCTTGCCCGACTTGTGCACCGGGCCGCGGCCGGCGACGATATCGCCGATATCCCAGCCCTTGATGTCCTCGAGCACCTCGGCCGGCAGGCCCTTCTTGTCGACGTAGAGCTGGATCTGGCCGGAAACGTCCTGGATGACGATGAAGGGACCACGCTTGCGCAGGATGCGCCCGGCGACGGCCGCCGGCCGCGCCAGCGCCTCGAGCTCGGCCTTGTCCTTGTCGCCCAGCTCGGCGTTGAGCTCGGCGGCCTGGCTGTCGCGCCGGAAGTCGTTGGGGAAGGCGCTGCCGCCGGCGGCGGCGGCCCGCTCGCGGCGCTCGGCCAGCTTGGCACGGCGCTCGGCGATCAGACGGTTCTCGTCCTGGGGGGTGTCCTGGTTGGCCATGTCGCTACCTGTGAAGAATGGGCTACGGGCTACGAGCGACGGGCCGCGAGCGATGGACGCAGGCTGGCTGCCCGCCACTCGCGGCCCGTCGCCCGACGCTAGGGGCTATAGGCCTTGTTTGAGGCTGGCCTCGATGAACTGGTCCAGATCGCCGTCCAGCACCTTGTCGCAGCTGCTCGACTGCACACCGGTGCGCAGGTCCTTGATGCGCTGGTCGTCCAGCACGTAGGAACGGATCTGGCTGCCCCAGCCGATGTCGGCCTTGGAGTCTTCCGCGGCCTGCTTGGCGGCGTTGCGCTTGTCCATCTCGTGTTCCCACAGCTTCGCCTTGAGCTGTTTCATGGCGAAGTCGCGGTTGGCGTGCTGGCTGCGCTGGCTCTGGCAGGCCACCACGATGCCGGTGGGCTCGTGGGTGATCCGCACCGCCGAGTCGGTGGTGTTGACGTGCTGACCGCCGGCACCGCTGGAGCGGTAGGTGTCGACCCGCAGGTCCGCCGGGTTGATCTCGACCTCGAAGCTGTCGTCCACCTCCGGCGACAGGAACACCGAGGCGAAGGAGGTGTGACGGCGACCGCCGGAGTCGAAGGGACTCTTGCGCACCAGGCGATGCACGCCGGTCTCGGTGCGCAGCCAGCCGAAGGCGTACTCGCCCTGGACGTGCACGGTGGCCGACTTGATCCCTGCGACCTCGCCGGCGGAGAGCTCGATGATCTCGGCCTTGAAGCCATGGTGCTCGCACCAGCGCAGGTACATGCGCAGCAGCATGTTGGCCCAGTCCTGGGCCTCGGTGCCGCCGGAGCCCGCCTGGATGTCGAGATAGGCGTTGTTCTCGTCCATCTCGCCGGAGAACATGCGCCGGAACTCGAGCTTCTCGAGGCTGGCCTGCAGGCCGTCCAGCTCGCGCTGGACCTCCTCGATGGTGCCCTCGTCCTCCTCCATCTCCGCCAGCTCCAGCAGGTCCTGGCTGTCGGCCAGGCCCTGGTCGAGCTCGTCGATGGTGGACACGATCGTCTCGAGCGTCGCCCGTTCCTTGCCCAGCTTCTGGGCGTAGTCCGGATCGCTCCAGACGCCGGGGTCCTCGAGCTCGCGGGTGACTTCCTCTAGCCGATCCTTCTTCTCGGCATAGTCAAAGATACCCCCTCAGGACATCTGTCCGCTCAGACAGGTCCTTGATGAGGTGGTTGATCGGGTTGGTTTCCAGCATGGCGTTCGCCTGAATCCAAGAGAGATGAGGCGCGCGCCGGCGCCCAGGGCCGGCGGCGGAGAAAAGACGCCTATTGTAGCGAAATGCACCGCCACCGGCCATCCCGCCCGGCACGGGACGTCACCGTCCAGTCGCAGATCCTCGCCTAGCGCTGCTCCGGCATGGCCATCCTGTTCATCAGCCACGACCTGGCCGTGGTTCGCGCCCTGGTCGACACCCTCGAGCTGATGCGCGCGGCGTTCCTCGACGCCGAGGCCGCCTGAGGCGGGCATGGCGTCACCGCGACGGCCCGCCCCGTGGTCGAGCCGTCGCCGGAGAGGCGGGCGTTCAGAAGCGATAGGTCAGGGCCGCGCCCAGGGCATGGGCCTCGGTCTCGTAACCGGCCCCGAAGTAGGTGGAGGCATCGGCGTCGATATCGACCAGCCCCGCCACCCGGCTCGAGCCACTGTAGGCCCGCGCCTGGTCGACCCACGTCGGCTCCTCCCGGATGTAGGTATAGGCCAGATCGACCGTCAGCTCGGGCCAGGGCGTCCAGCCCAGCCCCAGGGAGAACAGCCGTCGATCGTCCGAGGGGACACGAACGCTGCGGGTGCGGTCGTTGGTGGGCGTGTCGTCCAGGGCGAAGCCCGTCCGCAGCGCCAGCCGGGGGTTGACCCGGTATTCGGCCCCCACCGAATAGACCCAGGCATTCGAATAGGCCTGGGGCTCGACGATGACCCGGTCGCCCGAGGTCTCGCCATCGATGGCGATTTCCTCGAACCGGCTCCAGCGGGTCCAGGCAGCGCCGGCCATCAGGGTCAGCGGCTCGGAGACTCGATGGGTGAGCGACAGGCTGACCGATTCCGGCGTGGTGAGATCCAGGCTGCCGGGCTGGTTGGGGAGGCGATCCTGGACGAAGCCCGTGGTCTCGATCTCGCCTTCCAGGGTGAAATCCACGGCCGAACGATAGGTCAGTCCCATCGAGGTGGCCTCGGAGGGTCGATACATCAGGCCGAGGTGATACCCCCAGGCATCGTCGTCGCCGGCCACGCCGACCTCCTCGTCGGTCTCCGGCGAGGGCGGCGTGCCGCTCGCGGCCTCCTCGACGTCGGGCACCTTGGCCGCCAGCTCGCCCTCGGCGCGGTTATAGGTCACCCCGGCACCGATCGAGAGGTCGTCGGTCAGCCGATAGGACAGGGTCGGCTGGGCCGTGACCACGGTCAGTTCGGTGAGGGTGCCATGATAGCGCCCCTGGAAGTCGTCCTCGTAGTCGGTCTTGGCCCCGAAGGGCGCGTAGACGCCGACCCCCAGGCTCAGCCGGTCGCTCACGGGGTGCGCATAGAAGGCGTAGGGGATCAGCGAGGCGGGCACCATGTCGCCGTCGGTGTGGCCTGCGACGGGCCCCAGGCTACCCGGCCCCATGGCGACGGAGAGGAAGGGCAGCAGGGCGAGACTCGCCTCCGCATCGGTGGAGAAATCCGAGGAAGGCCGGCGGATATCGGTGCCCGCCTGCACTCCGGTGAGGCCGGTGGAGAGCTGGGCCCGGTCCAGGAAGGCCATGCCGGCGGGATTGCCGAAGACGATGGTGGCATCCTGGACGTTGGAGCTGCGCCCGGCGTGCCCCGTGCCCTGGGAGGCGATGCTTTGGGCGGTGAGTTCGAAGCCCCCGGCCATGGCCGAGGAACAGCCCCCGGCGGTACCGAGGGCACAGGTCAGGGCAAGCAGTGTCTGGGTCTTGTGGGTCATGGAGGGCTTTCCTTTTCCGTCGTATCGAGACGCCACCGCGATGGCCCCTCTCGGGAACACGACACCCTTCCTGCCGAATGCGTAGCGACCTACGCTTATCGTTGTAATGTCAGAACCTGTCCCTGCTTGATGGATGAAAGGCGAGAAGAACCGGCGGTGCCCGACTTGGCGGGGCATCGGACGTCAGGGGATCCGGCCAGACGCCGGAGGGGCTGCATGACTGGAGCGCCATGACGGCCCGGGATCGGCCGTCATGGCGCGCCGGGCTCAGAACCGGTAGTCCACCGAGAGGGCGAAGACGTCCGCCTCGACTTCGTAATCTCCCTGCAAGTCACCACGGCCATCATTGCCTGGGTCGGATTGCCTTTGATCCATGGTGACGTCATCACCGAAGACATGCAGGTAACCGGCGGTCACTCCCAGCTCCGGCGTCGGCATCCAGGTGGCACCCAGCGACAGCCAGCGGCGGTCGGCATCCGGCACCCGCGGGGTCCGGAAACGCCCGCTAGGAACCGGCGTCTCGTCGATCCCCAGGCCGGTGCGCAGCAGCCACTGGTCGTTCAAGGCGTAGTTGGCGCCCAACGAGAAGGCCCAGGTATCGTCCCACTTTTCCTCGGTCACGCTATCGTCCGTATCATCTTCGAACTCGACCACCAGCTCGTCGAAGCTGCTCCACTCGGTCCATTCGGCATTGGCCATCAGCGCCAGGCGTTGCGTCAGTTGGTGATGGACGCCCAAGTTCAAGCTGGCCGGCGTAGTCAGCTCGGCTGACCCCCCACCATTCCTAAGGGTATTCCCCGCTCTCGCCCCATCCAGCACCGTCTGACCGGTGGCATCCTCAGCACGGAATTCCACATCCCCCTCAAGTGTCAGGTCGATCTCGGAGCGATAGCTGATGCCAAGGCGAGTTCGTTCGGTGGCCTGGAAGAGGGCGCCCAGGGTATAGCCATACCCCCAGTCATCGCCCGTAACCTCGGCGAATCCATCATGCGCCCCTGGATCCATTGCTTGTGCTCCCAGGTCAATGGCATTGGATAGAGTGGCATCCGCATACTGAGCCCTCAGGCCAACCGCCAGGTTCAGACGCTCGGAGGCCCGGTAGTTGAGGGTGGGCTGGATATCGATCGTCTTGAGCTCGGTCTCGATGGCGTGATAGCGACCGATCCAGTCCTCGTCGTACTTGGTGGAGAGGCCGTAGGGCGAGTAGATCGCCAGGCCCAGGTCCCACTGCTCGCTCAATTGCGTCTTGGCGGCAAAGCTCGGCACCCACGCCGACTCGCCGCCTTGACCGGATTGATTCTCGCCATAGCTGAATCCTGAGTTAGAAGCCGAGGCATCGCTGAGCTCAAAGTCCGCATTAATGAAAGCCAGGCCACCGGCGACCTGGCGGCCATCGAGATGGCCGATGGCCGCCGGGTTGTAGGCCATGAAACCGACGTCTTCCGCACCGGCGGCGGCACTGGAGAAGGCATTGGCCAGGGTCTTGGCGCTCTGCTCGCGGACCTGGAAGCCGGAGGCCGCCGCCTGGGCGGAGACCAGGGCTGCGGACGCCAGCGCAACGGCGACGGTGAGCTTGTTGAACTTGTTCTGCATGGAGCAAGGCATCCTTGTGATGGGTGGACCGATTATTCTCTTGCTTGCCAGCTTGGCGGTGGAGCCTTCAGTGTTTGCTTACCCCCTCGCCCGGATCAAGGCCAAACGTTCGTTTAAATAGCAAAATCGCTAATACTTTAGTTGCACGACCGTTTGATACCACCATCTTTCAAACACTTAACCAGGTGCCATCGACGCCACCCTGCAGCCGTCGAGCCGCCACTTGACCTTTGTGTTACCCAGAGGTTTTACACTGATCACCCCAGATCGAGGAGGCGAGGGAATGAAGGTCAGCGAACTCGCGCGCCGCGCCGGCGTCACTGCCGAGACCGTGCGTCATTACACCCGGGAAGGCCTGCTGCGCCCCAGGCGCCATCCCGACAATGGCTATCAGCTGTATGACGGCGAGGAGCTCAACCGGCTGCGCTTCATCCAGCGAGCTCGAACCCTGGGGTTCGGCGTGGCCGAGATCCGCGAGATCCTGGAGCAGGCCGACCGCGGCGACTCGCCCTGCCCCCTGGTTCGGGACCTGCTGGCCCATCGGCTGCCGGAGATCCGCGCGCGCATCCGTGAGCTGGAAGCTTTGGCCACCCGCATGGAGGAAGCGATGGAGGCCTGGCGTGACATGCCCGACGGTACGCCGGACGGCCACAGCCTGTGCCGACTGATCGAGAGCTTTCCCGAGCAGAGGGAACCGCTGGACAAGGAGATTCGCTGATGAGCACCGGCCATCGCCACGCTCGCCGGGTGCCCGGCATGAACTGCCAGGGCTGCGTTTCGCGCATGCGGGATGCCATCCGGGCCCGGGACCCGGACGCCGAGGTGACCGGCGTCCCCGCCGAGAGGCGCCTCGAGGTCGTTTCCCGCCTGGACGGGGCTTGCCTGGATGAGGCGCTCGAGCAGGCCGGCTACCCACCGGAGTCGCCCGAGCCATCGACGACCTTCCGCCATGTCCGTCACATTCCTGCGATGAGCTGCCAGGGCTGCGTCTCACGCATGCGCAAGGCCATCCAGGCTCGCGACGCGGACGCCGAGGTGACCGGCACTCCGGCCGAGAAGCGGCTCGAGGTGGTCACCCGGCTCGATGGCGAAGGCCTGGACGCCACACTGGATGCGGCCGGCTATCCGCCCGGGTCGCAAGGGGACGAGCCCGCTCCTCCGCCGTCCGACGAGGCCGGCACCGCCTCCGAGCGAGGGTCGGGCATGGCGACCCGGCGCCTGTCGATCCAGGGCATGACCTGCGCCGGTTGCGTGAAGAGCGTGCGACAGGCGCTCGAGCGCACCCCGGGGGTCGACACGGCCACGGTCAACCTGGCCAACCAGACCGCCCAGATCCGCGGCAGCGCCGATGACCAGGCCCTGATCGCCGCCGTGGAGGCGGTGGGCTACGGCGCCGAGCCCATCGTCGACCTGCGCGAGGCGGAGCGGGTGCGCGCCGAGCGTGATGCCGCCGAGTACCGGCGTCGACTGCGGGGCAGTGCCCTGGCGCTGGCCCTGGCCGTGCCCCTGATGGCCAGCATGTTCGTCCATCACCCCGAGCCGACGGGCGGCGGCCGGCTCTACTGGCTGGCCGTGGGACTGCTGACCCTGGCGGTCATGGCCGGGCCGGGGCGCCACTTCTTCGTCAATGCCTGGAAGAACCTGCGCCATCACCAGGCCAACATGGACACCCTGATCGCCATGGGCACCGGTACCGCATGGGGCTACTCCATGGTCGTGGTGGCCTTCGCGGAGGGGCTCCCCGAGGCGGCCCGAGGGATCTACTTCGAGGCCTCGGCCATGGTCATCGGCCTGGTATTGCTGGGCAATGCCCTGGAGCTGCGGGCCCGCGGACGGACCAGCGATGCGCTCAAGCGCCTGCTCGACCTGCAGAGCCGGACGGCCCGGGTGATCCGCGAGGGTCGCGAGTTCGAGGTCGACATCGACGAGGTGCGCGAGGGCGACCGCCTGAGGGTGCGCCCCGGGGAGCGCCTGCCCGTGGATGGCGAGGTGCTGGAAGGGCGAAGCCATATCGACGAATCCATGCTCACCGGCGAGCCGGTGCCGGTGGCCAAGGCGGCTGGCGACGAGCTCAGCGCGGGCACTGTCAACGGCCGGGGCGGGCTCGTCTATCGGGCGACGCGCGTCGGTGCCGATACCCGGCTCGGCCGGATCACCGAACAGGTCGCCCAGGCCCAGGCTTCTCGCCCGCCCATCGGCCGGCTCGCCGACACCGTGTCGGGGATCTTCGTGCCCTCGGTGATGATCGTCGCGGTGCTGACCGCCCTGGCCTGGTACAACCTCGGCGCCGAGCCTCGCCTGCTGCACATGCTGGTCACCGCCACCACGGTGCTGATCATCGCCTGCCCCTGTGCCCTGGGCCTGGCCACGCCCATCTCCACCATGATCGGGGTCGGCAAGGCCGCCGAGCACGGCGTGCTGGTGCGCAGCGGCGAGGCGCTGCAGACCGCCAGCCGGCTGACCACCCTGGTGGTGGACAAGACCGGCACCCTCACCGAGGGCAAGCCCCGGGTCACCGAAACGGAGATCCTGGCCGACGACCGCGGCGACGTCCTGGCCCTGGTGGCGGCGCTGGAGCGCGGCTCCGAGCACCCCCTCGCCACCGCGCTGCTGGCCCATGCGGAGGCACATGGCGCCGAGCCCGCCGAGATCCATGACTTCGACAGCGTGACCGGCGGCGGCGTCACCGCCCGCACCGCCGACGGCCGGACCTTGCGTCTGGGCAACCCGCGGCTGCTGGAAGCGGACGGAGTGGACCTGGCGCCGGGGCGAGCCATCGCCGCGGACCTCGAGGGCCGGGCCCGCACCGTGGTCTACCTGGCCATCGACGGACGCCTCGCCGCCGTCTTCGGGATCAGCGACCCCCTGCGCGAGGACGCCGTGGAAGCCATCCGGCGGCTCCAGGCCGACGGCCTGCGAGTCGTGATGCTCACCGGCGACAACGCCCACACCGCCGAGGCCATCGCGGCCGAGGTGGGGATCGACGAGGTCCGCGCCGGCCTGCTGCCCGAGGACAAGCATGCCGAGATCGAGCGCCGCCAGCGCGACGGCGAGGTGGTCGGCATGGTCGGCGACGGCATCAACGATGCCCCGGCCCTGGCCCGGGCCGACGTGGGCTTCGCCATCGGCCAGGGCACCGACGTCGCCATCGAGAGTGCCGGCATCACCCTGATGCGCGGTTCCCTGCACGGCGTCGCCGACGCCATCGAGATCAGTCGGGCCACGCTGATCAACATCAAGCAGAACCTGGCGGGCGCCTTCGGCTACAACGTGCTGGGCATTCCCATCGCCGCCGGGGTCCTGTACCCCGTCACCGGCACCCTGCTCTCCCCCATGATCGCCGGGGCCGCCATGTCGGCTTCCTCGATCACCGTGGTCGCCAACGCCAACCGCCTGCGCTGGTTCTCGCCGCGCGCCACTCGTCCCGCCCGCTCGCCTGACGTGCCACAGGAGTCCCCCGCATGAGCTGGATCATCAATCTCGCCGGACTGTCGCTGATCGCGCTGATCGCCTGGTGGTTCTGGGGGGCCACCTAGGGGGGCCCGCCTAGGGGGCCCCCTAGGGGAGGCCGGCCAGGTGGGCCCGCCTGGGGGCCTCTGGCTGCTAGGCTGAAGGCATCGAGGTTCCGAGGAGGACGGCGAATGCCCGAACTCAATGGCGTGCTGGAGACGGCCCTCTACGTGGAGGACATGACCCGGGCCCAGACCTTCTTCGAGGGGGTGATGGGGCTCGCGCCCTTCACCTCGGACCACCGCTTCACCGCCTACGATGCCGGGGCGGGCTCGGTGCTGCTGCTGTTCCTGCGGGGCGAGACCCTGGACACCGTGGTGCTCCCCGACGACATGGGAACCATCCCGCCCCACGACGGCGCCGGCCGGGTGCACATGGCCTTCGCCATCGCCAGCCACGACCTGCCCGGCTGGGAAACCCAGCTCCGCGACCACGGCGTCGAGATCGAGGGCCGCACCCACTGGCCACGCGGTGGGGAAAGTCTGTACTTCCGCGACCCGGACGGCCATCTGCTCGAATTGGCCACGCCCGGCGTCTGGCCCAACTACTGAGCCCCTGACGGTAGGGGGATAAGCGTTAGCGCATCCACCATGATCCCGGCTCGAAGCCCGCCGGATGCACTCGCAGGCTCGTTTATCCGGCCTACCGCACTGGCCACGCCCGGGGTCTGGCCCAACTACTGAGCCCCCTGGCGGCCTGTCGGGTTTGACCGATCGTCACGAGAATCACGGATTTCGAGTCAAATGGGTCGATCGATCGAGGCGAATAGCGCGCTATTTAACGACATGGATCGAATACCGTTGGCCGAAAGCCCGGGGTTCGCAGTAGATCAGCGTTAAGCCCGACAGGCTGCTAGCTGTGATCTCTCGGTAGGTTGTTCATCCGGAACCTACCCGGACAATTGGAGGTGCGACCCAAACCAACCTCCAGGAGGCCCGGATGAACACCCATAAGAATGCCCGTCTCACAGTGCATGGTCGAGCCCTGCTGGTCCGCCGAGTCATCAGGGAAGGGCTTCGGCCAGCGGAGGTGGCCCAGGCGCAAGGCGTCAGTGTGCGGACGGTCTACAAGTGGGTACGCCGTTACAGGGACGAGGGCGAGGCCGGTCTCCTGGACCGTTCTTCTCGCCCATGCCGTTGTCCTCATGAGACCCCAGACGCGATCCGCGCGCAGGTCATCGCACGCCGCCGGCAGCGCCAGACCTACCGCCAGATTGCCGAACAGGTGGGCATCGGACACAGTACGGTCGCGCGACTCCTTGAGCGCGAGGGGCTGAATCGTCTCTCGGTCTTGGCGCCCGCTCCTCTCGAGAACCGCTACGAGCATGACGCCCCGGGAGAGCTCCTGCACCTGGACATCAAGAAGCTCGGCCGCTTCGAGCGCCCAGGGCATCGTGTCACCGGCAATCGCCAGCAGAACACACGAGGCGCTGGCTGGGAGTACGTCCATGTGGCCATCGACGACCACTCGCGAGTGGCCTTCAGCACCATCCTGCCGGATGAGACCAAGTGGAGCGCTTGCCGTGCGCTGCTGCAGGCCGTGCGGTACTACAGGCGTCTGGGGGTCCACTTTAGCCGGGTACTGACCGACAATGGCGGATGCTACAAGTCCAAGCCATTCCGCCGCCTGTGCCGCCGATTAGGGCTGAAACGCAAGCGCACTCGCCCCTTTACGCCCCGTACCAATGGCAAGGCAGAGCGGTTCATTCAAACCGCCCTGCGCGAATGGGCCTATGCCTGGTCTTATCAGAGCTCAGAGCAACGAGGCGAGCATCTGCCCGCCTGGCTCCACCAGTACAACTGGCATCGGCCACATGCCAGTCTGAATTATCAGCCTCCGATTAGTCGGCTGGGACTTTCCGTGAACAACCTGGTGGGTTTACACAGCTAGCTCACCCCCAGATAGCGCCCCGGCTTGTGATTCAGGGCGATGATCAGGTTCATGGCCAGGGCGCCGAAGACCGACAGCGCCACCTTGTCCAGGGGCAGCATGAAGAAGGCCACCAGCAGGATCATGCCGTCGATGGCCAGCTGCACGTAGCCCGCCCGCCAGCCGTAGCGCTCCTGGAGAAAGAGCGCCAGGATGTTGATGCCGCCGAGACTGGTGCGGTGGCGAAACAGCACCAGCATGCCCAGGCCGATCAGGCTGCCGCCCATCAGGGCCGCATAGAGGGGATGCAGGCGTTCGATGGCGATCCATTGCCCGGTCAGCTCGGAGAACAGTGAGACCAGGCCGATGGCCACGAAGGTGCGCAGGGTGAAGTTCCAGCCCATGCGTCGGATCGCCAGGGCATAGAAGGGCAGGTTGAGCAGGAAGAACAGCAGCCCGAAGCTCCAGCCGGTGGCGTACTGCATCAGCAGGGCCATGCCGGCGGTACTGCCGGTGAGCAGCGTCGCCTCGGTGTAGAAGTTGACGCCGAGGGCGACGAAGAGGGTGCCCAACAGCATGGCCAGGAGATCCTCGTAGAGGCGATGCGGGTCGGTAGGCAGCTCCTTGGGGTCCATGAACGTTCCTTGGGTGATGGAAAGACGAAGGCCGGCGACGCCGGCCTCGATGATGCGCTGCAGTATACCAGGCCTCAATCGAGCGGGACGGCATGCTCGACCATCAGCTGCAGCGCCTCGCGCCCCCGCCAGCGGTTGCGGTTGAGCTTGTAGGCACAGTGCAGGCGGTCCCCGATCCCGAAGGCCGGCACCTCCCCCGGGGTCAGCGCCCGGAACCAGATGGCACGCACGGACACGGCCCCGGCCGACAGCTCGAGCATCAGGTGGCTGCCGTCCGCGCCCACCGGGCGCAGGGCCTCGACCAGGAACTCGCCCTCGAACAACGGCGGGTCGAATTCCCGGCCGTAGGGGCCGAGGGCCTCGAGCTCGTCGAGGGTGGCGAGGTCGAGCTGGTGGGCCTCGAGCGCGCCGTCGGTGAGAATCCTCGGGAAGAGTTCGAGGTCACCCAGCTGCTCCGCCACCGCCCGCAGGAAGGCCTCGCGGAAGGCCTCGAGGGACTCCACCGGCACCCCCACCCCGGCGGCGCCACGATGCCCGCCGAAGCGCGGCAGGGCCTCGGGCGAGAGGTCGTGGGCTCGCTGCAGGGCATCCCGCAGGTGAAGCGCCTCGATCGAGCGTCCCGAGCCGGTCAGCATGCCGGCCTGGGCGGCCGGAGTCAGCACCAGGCTCGGCCGGCCGAAGGCCTGCACCAGACGGGAGGCGACGATGCCCTGGACACCGGCGTGGCCGTCCTCGAGGAAGATCACCAGGGCCGGCGCTCCCTCGGCCAGCCGGGGCCGGGCCAGCCCCTTGGCCCGTTCGGTCATCTCCGCCTCGATGGCCTTGCGGGACTGGTTGTCCCGATCCAGCACCTCGAGGTAGCGCTGCGCGACATGATCCTGCTCGGCCAGCATAAAGTGCAGCGCCGCGTAGGGATCGTCGAGCCGCGAGCGGGCATTGATCCTGGGCCCCATCTGGAAGGCCAGGGTCTCGGCGTCGAAGGGCACGCTATCGGCGCCCAGGCGCTGGGCCATGGCCCGCCAGCAGGCCGCCTCCATGCGGTTGATCAGCGTCAGGCCCTGGGCCACCACGGCCCGGTTGGCGGCGCTGCCGCCCAGCGACACGCAGTCCGCCACCGTGCCCAGGGCCACGTAGGACAGCCAGGGCGACAGCTTGGGGGTGTCCGGCCCCAGGGCACCCCACTCGATCAGCACGGCCCGGGTCAGCGACATGACCAGCCAGGCCACCATGCAGCCGGCGATGGTGGGATCCGGGTAGTCGCAGTCGTCACGGGTCGGGTTGACGGTAGCGAAGGCCGAGGCCGGCGGCCCCTCCACCGGCAGGGCATGGTGGTCGCTGACCACCACATCGATGCCGGCGGCCTTGAGTCGCGCGATGCGCGGCTCGTCGCTGCTGCCGCAGTCGGCGGTGATCACCAGGCTGGGCCGCGGCGAGAGCCTCAGGGTACGCTCCACCAGCGGCAGGCTGATGCCGTAGCCGTCATGGATGCGATGGCCGATCAGGCTGTGCAGCCGTGACTCGGGCACCCCGAACAGCTCGTGCAGGGTCCGGCGGATCACCACGTGGGAAGTGATGCCGTCCACGTCGTAGTCGGTGAGGATGCCGATGTGCTCGCCCTCGACCACCGCCCGGGCGATGCGCTCGGCCGCCCGGCGCCCGTCGGCCAGCCGCTCGGGGTGCGCCAGGTGGCGCAGGCTCGGCGATACCAGGGGCGCGAGCTCGCCGACATGACCGGGCAGGCGCCCGGCCAGCACCCGGGCCTGCAGCGGCGTCAGTCCCTCCTCCAGGGCGCGGGCCTCCAGGGCCGCATCGCGAGGGCGCGGCAGGATCCGGGGTTCGAGGCGTTCATGCAGGTCGTGGGGATCGGTCACGGCATCCAAGCCCGACTCCTTTGGATGGAATATCGAATTCAGCCAGACGGGGGATCAAGCGGGGCTGATCCGGGGACAGGCCCCGGAGTGCCGGACCACCGAGGAGGCGCTGTCACCCCATCCCTGGCGAAGGGCTTCCTCTGCGGCCTGCCCCCGGCGCCCCTCACTGCTTTTCACTTCCGGCTTAAAGCTTACGGCTTTAACGGCGGTGCTCGGCGACGTATTCCTGCACCGCCTCGAGGGCGGCGGGCAGGACGGCGTAGCGCTCCTCGCGCTCCAGCAGGTCGTCCATGTGCGGCGGCAGCGGCACCCCGGGGAAACCGGCCTTGACCACCGCTTCGGCGAACTTGGCCGGATGGGCGGTCGCCAGGGTCACCATGGGCACGGCGGCATCGCCCCGCTCGCGCTCGGCGGCGCGATAGCCGGTGGCGGTATGGGGGTCGAGGATCTCCTGGGTGCGGTGATGGGCCTCGCGGATGACCTCCAGGATGGTGGCATCGTCGGTGCTGTGGCTGGCGAACTTCTCGCGCAGCCGCGCCAGCGGGGCGTCGGCGAGCGCGGCAGGCTCGTGCTGGAAGCGCTCCAGCAGCTCGGCCACGGCCGTGCCGTCCCGCTCGTAGGCCTCGAACAGCAGGCGCTCGAAGTTCGAGGACACCACGATGTCCATGGACGGCGCCAGGGTGGCGACCAGGTCCCGCTTGGAGAAGTCGTTGTCGGTCAGCGTCCGGTGCAGGATGTCGTTGGCGTTGGTGGCGATGACGAAGCGCTCCACCGGCAGCCCCATGCGATGGGCCATGTAGCCGGCGAAGACGTTGCCGAAGTTGGCCGAGGGCACGCAGAAGCTGACCGGGCGATGCGGCGCGCCCAGCGCCACGGCGGAGGCCACGTAATAGACGATCTGGGCCATGATGCGCGCCCAGTTGATCGAGTTCACCGCCACCAGGCGAGTGCCGTTCAGGAATCCCTGGTCGGCGAAGCTGGCCTTGACCATGGCCTGGGCGTCGTCGAAGTTGCCCTCGATGGCGATATTGAAGACGTTGTCGGCCAGCACCGTGGTCATCTGGCGACGCTGGACCTCCGAGACCCGGTTATGCGGGTGGAGGATGAAGATGTCCAGGTTGTCGCAATGGCGGCAGCCCTCGATGGCCGCCGAGCCGGTGTCGCCCGAGGTGGCCCCCATGATCACCGCGCGCTCGCCGCGCTTCTTGAGGAAGTGATCCAGCAGTCGGCCGAGCAGCTGCAGGGCCACGTCCTTGAAGGCCAGCGTGGGGCCGTGGAAGAGCTCGAGCAGGAAGTGGTTGGCATCGAGCTGGTTGAGCGGCACCACGGCATCGTGGCTGAAGGTGGCATAGGCCTCGTGGACGATGGCGCGGAAGGTGTCGTCGTCGATCTCGCCGCCCACATAGGGCTTCATCACCCGGAAGGCGATCTCGGCATAGGAGCAGCCGGCCATGTCGGCGAGCTCCTCGGGGGTGAGTTGGGGAACGGTCTCCGGCACGTAGAGGCCGCCGTCGCTGGCCATGCCGGTGAGCACGACCTCCTCGAAGGACAGCGCGGGCGCCTGCCCGCGGGTACTGATATAGCGCATCATTCGGTTCCTTTGCTCGCTCGGGGCTGATCCGGCGACAAGCCGCGAGGAGGCGCTGTAAACCCTTCCCTGGGCGCTACCGATGCCATCCCTGGCATAGGACCTCCTCTTCGGCTTGCCCCCGGCGCCCCTCGCTACAGAAAGCGGCGACAGCCCTGGGCCGCCACAAGCCCTTCAGAATCCGCTGATTGTCTCTTCCAGCTTCAAGCTTATGGCTTACGGCTCCGGGCGCAGCCCGGCTTATTCGTGCTCGTCCAGGGCCTCGACCCGGATCCGCGTCACCGGACCGGCGATGTCGGCCATGGACTCGATCTTGCGGATCGCCTCGTTCATGTGCCGTTCCCGGGTGCGGTGGGTCAGCAGGATGATCGGCACCAGCTCGCCCTCGGTGGCTTCCTTCTGGATCAGCGCCTCGATGGAGATGCCCTCGTCCGAGAGGATGGTGGCGACCCGAGCCAGCACGCCGGGACGGTCCACCGCCAGCAGGCGCAGGTAATAGGCGGTGCTGATCTCCTCCATGGCCAGGATCTGCGGCTGGTCGTCGCCCTCGCCGATGCCGCTGAAGGCCAGGTAGGGCACCCGATAGTGGTGGTCGGTGGTGATGTCGCGGGCCACGTCGAGGACGTCGGCCACCACCGCCGAGGCGGTGGGCTCGGCACCGGCACCGGCGCCGTAGTAGAGGGTCGGCCCCACGGCGTCCCCCATCACGGCGATGGCGTTCTTGACGCCATGGACGTTGGCCAGCAGCCGTTCCTTGGGGATCAGGGTCGGGTGCACGCGCAGCTCCAGGCCCTCGTCGGTGCGCTTGGAGATGCCCAGGTGCTTGATGATGTAGCCCAGGTTGTCGGCCTGCTCCACGTCCTCGGCGGTGACCCGGGAGATGCCCTCGGTATAGGCCTTCTCGAACTGCAGCGGCACGCCGTAGGCGATGGAGGCCAGGATGGTCAGCTTGTGGGCGGCGTCGATGCCTTCCACGTCGAAGGTGGGATCGGCCTCGGCATAGCCCAGCGCCTGGGCCTCGGCGAGCACGTCCTCGAAGGCCCGGCCCTCGTCGCGCATGTGGGTGAGGATGAAGTTGCCGGTCCCGTTGATGATGCCGGCCAGCCATTCGATGCGGTTGGCGCCCAGCCCCTCGCGCAGCGACTTGATCACCGGGATGCCGCCGGCCACCGCGGCCTCGAAGGCCACGATCACGCCCTTCTCGTGGGCGGCCTGGAAGATCTCGTTGCCGTGCACCGCGATCAGCGCCTTGTTGGCGGTGACGACGTGCTTGCCGTTGTCGATGGCCGTCAGCACCAGTTCCCTGGCCACGTCATAGCCGCCGATCAGCTCCACCACCACGTCGATGTCGGGATTGGCGGCGACCTCGAAGACGTCCTGGGTGGTCTTGATGCCGGTGACGTCACACTCGGGATTGGGGGTGCGGTAGGCCACCTGCTCGATGACGATGGGCCGCCCCGCCCGACGGGCGATCTCGTCGGCGTTGCGCGTCAGCACGTTGAAGGTCCCGCCACCGACGGTGCCCAGGCCACAGATTCCCACTCTCACCGGTTTCAATGTCATTCCCCTCGTTCTGGCGTGTGTCTCAGCGTTGGTGGGGCAAAGGCCCCGCCACCGGCGCTTGCGTGGCGCGGTGGTCAGTCGTGCAGGCCCAGCATGGCCGCCAGGCGTTCCGCCGGCACGTAGCCGGGCACCAGGCGTCCATCGGGCAGGACGATGGCCGGCGTGCCCTGCACGCCGAGCTCCATGCCCAGATGATACTGTGCCTCGACCGGATTGTCGCAGGCCGCGTCACCCTCGAAGGCCTCTTCCCGCTTGGCCGCGGCCATGGCCTCGCTCGGATCGTCCGCGCACCACACCCGCTGCAGTTCCCGTGCCCCCGGCGAGTTCATGCCGGCACGGGGAAAGGCCAGGTAGTCGACCCGGATGCCCAGCTCGTTGAGCCGGGGCACCTCCTGGTGCAAGCGGCGACAATACGGGCAGGTGGTGTCGGTGAAGACCGTGATCCGGGCCCGAGGCTCGTCGGCGCCTCGGAAGCTCACCCGCTGCGCATCGGGAATCGCCGCCAGGCGGGCGGCGCGCTCGGCGTTGCGGGCCTGCTCCGAGAGGTTCACCAGTCCCCCCTCGGCATTCTCGTAGAGGTCACCGACCAGGAAGTAGCTCCCCTCGTCGTCGGTATAGAAGCGCTCGCCGGTTTCCAGGCGCACCTCGTAGAAGCCCGCCAGGGGGGTCGTCTCGACCCGTTCCACCGGCAAGGGGCGACCGTCGACCCGGAGGGTCTCGGCCAGTCGCTGGGCGGCCTCGTCCTGGGCCAGGGCAGGCAACGCGAGCGCGGTGAGGAGGGCGGCGCCCAGGGCGCGGAAGGTTGATGTCATGAGTCAGCCTCGAGGATGGTGATCGGCGTGCAGGGCCTCCAGCCGGGCCTGCGCCACATGGGTATAGATCTGCGTGGTCGACAGGTCGCTGTGACCGAGCAGCAGCTGTACGACACGCAGGTTGGCCCCATGATTCAACAGGTGGGTGGCGAAGGCGTGTCGCAGGGTGTGCGGCGACAGCGGCCGGTCGATGCCGGCGGCTCGCGCATGTGCCTTGATGCGGTGCCAGAAGGCCTGCCGGGTCAGGCAGGCGTCGCCTCGCCCCGGGAACAGGGCCGGCCGGGTCACGTCCTGCATCAGGGCCCCGCGGCTGGTGCGCAGGTAGCGAGTGAGCCAGTCCACGGCCTCCTCCCCCAGAGGCACCAGTCGCTCCTTGTCGCCCTTGCCCCGGACCCTTACCACGCCCTGGCGCAGGTTGACGGCATCGGTGGTCAAGCCGACCAGTTCACTGACCCGGAGCCCGGCGCCGTACAGCACCTCGAGCATGGTGCGATCCCGCAGCCCCAGGTCGCTGTCGACGTCCGGGGCCGCGAGCAGTCGTTCCACCTCGCCCTCCTCCAGGGTATCCGGCAGCGACGGCCGCACCCGAGGCAGGCGCACCTCGGCCAGGGGATCATGGTCGAGACGCCCTTCGGCCAGGGCCCATCGATAGAAGCGGCGCAGGCTCGACAGCAGCCGGGCATTGCTGCGCAGTCGGTAGCCGGCCACCCGGCGTTCCTCCAGCCAGTTCGGGAGGGTCTCGCTTCCGGGATCCAGCAGCCTCCGCTCGCCCTCGGCGAGCCGGGCCGCCCAGGCCATGAGATCGCGCCGATAGGCGGTCAGGGTATGGTCGCTGGCCCCCTGCCCCAGCCAGAGGTCGTCGAGGAAGGCCTCCACCAGGGCCCCGGGCTCGTCGTCGATCGTCACCGCCTTCCTCCCTGTCCGATAACGACGAAACCCCGCCCCGCGGGTGCGGTGACGGGGTTTCGCGATCGGTGCGTGGCGCGCCACGTCACCGCATGCCGGCAGGCAATCGCCTTAGGCCAGCTTTTCCTTGATGCGGGCGGACTTGCCGCTGCGCTCGCGGAGGTAGTAGAGCTTGGCCTGGCGCACGTCGCCGCGACGCTTGACGCTGATGGAGTCGACCAGCGGGCTGTAGGTCTGGAAGGTCCGCTCGACGCCGACGCCATGGGAGACCTTGCGCACGGTGAAGGCGGAGTTCAGGCCACGGTTGCGCTTGCCGATCACCACGCCCTCGAAGGCCTGGAGGCGCTCGCGGTTGCCTTCCTTGACCTTGACCTGGACGACCACGGTGTCGCCCGGGGCGAACTCCGGCACGTCCTTGCTCATCTGCTCGGCCTCGAGCGCCTGGATCACCTTGTTCTTGCTGCTCATGACGATAACTCCTCGATAACGTTCTTTGACTCGCCGGTCCGGCTATGGATGGCCGGCGAATCGTGATCCCGGCGCCCGAGCCAGGCTCGAGAGCGCGGGAGTGCTGTTGGTGACACAGGTCCGTCGCCTTTCGGGGACGTCCTGCACCTCCGCCTCACTCGGCGTGTTCCTCGATGAACTCCTCGAGCAGGGCCTGCTCCTCGGCGGTCAGCTCCCTGCCCTCCAGCAAGTCCGGCCGCCTGAGCCAGGTCCGCCCCAGGGACTGCTTCAGCCGCCAGCGCCGGATGGCGCCATGGTGACCGCTGAGCAGAACCTCCGGCACTCGCCGCCCGTCGATGACCTCGGGGCGAGTGTAGTGCGGACAGTCCAGCAGCCCGTCGTTGAAGGAGTCCTCGACCGCGGAATCCTGATGGCCCAGCACCCCGGGCACCAGCCTTGCCGCGGCATCGATCAGCACCATGGCCGGCAGCTCGCCGCCGCTGAGCACATAGTCGCCGATCGACCATTCCTCATCGATGTCGGCCTCCACGACCCGCTCATCGATGCCTTCGTAGCGTCCGGCCACCACCACCAGGGGGGGACCCGATGCCAGTGCCTGCGCACCACGCTGATCCAGCCGCCGCCCCTGGGGCGACAGGTAGACCACCCTGGGGCGTTGCCCCGTGACGGCCTCGGCCCGCACCCGGGCGTCGTGGATGGCCGAGCGCAGGGTGTCGACCTTCATCAGCATCCCCGGGCCGCCGCCATAGGGGCGATCGTCCACGGTGCGATGCCGGTCGGTGGCATAGTCCCGGGGGTTCCAGAACTCCAGGGCGATGCGCCCCTTCTCCACCGCTCTGCCCGTCACGCCCTGACGGGTCAGGGCCTCGAACATCTCGGGAAACAGCGACACCACGCCGACCCACATCGCCGCCTCGTCCCGGCTCAAAAGTCCGGATCCCAGTCGACGGTCATCTCCCCGGCCTCCAGGTCGACGTCCTGCACGACCTCGCCGGGCAGAAAGGGCAGCAGCCGCTCGCGATCATCGACGGCGTCCTCGCCCCGTCCCTTCACGACCATGACGTCGTTGGCGCCGGTCTCGAACAGGTAGTCGATGCGCCCCAGCACCACGCCGTCGCGGGTCACGACCCGCAGGCCCTCCAGCTGGTACCAGTAGTAGTCGTCCTCGCCCTCGAGCTCGGGCAGCTCGGCCTTGGGCAACAGCACCTCGGCGCCGGCCAGGGCCTCGGCCTGACTGCGATCCTCGACGCCCTCCAGGCGGGCCACCAGGCCCTTGCCATGCAGGCGTCCCTGGGCGAGACGATGGCGCTCCAGCCGACCATGGTGGCGAAGCACCCAGTCACCGTACTCGAGGATGCCTTCCATGGGGCTGGTGTATGAGTACACCTTCAGCCAGCCCTTGACGCCGTAGGGGCTGGTCAACTTCCCCAGCACCACATGGTCGTCGGCCTGGCCTTGCTCGACGCTCGCGCTCATCGCCGGTCCTGCGTCAGACATTCGGGCCGTCAGGCGCTTCAGGCCTGCTTGCGGGCTTCCTTGACCAGCTCGGCGACGCGGCCGGACAGCTGGGCGCCCTGATCCTGCCAGTGCTTGACGCGATCCAGATCGATGCGCAGACGCTCTTCCTGGCCACGGGCCACCGGGTTGAAGAAGCCCAGGCGCTCGATGAAACGACCGTCGCGCGCTTTGCGGGAATCGGTCACGGTCAGGTGGTAGAAGGGACGCTTCTTGGCGCCACCACGTGCCAGACGAATGGTAACCATGCGTTGACTGTCCTTCGGTTGAGTTTCGGAGGTTGTCGGTCGGGGCCGAAGCCCTCGACAATCGGTTCGGCCGCACACCGCAGGCGCGCCGCCGGGTCGTTCGGTCACGACGATGCCCGCGTCGCGCCGCGGGCCTGCCAGTGAAGACGCCGCATTCTACGGAAATCTCCCCGGCTTGGAAACCTTTTTGGCCAGACCGCCCGGCACGGGCGGCTCAGCGCCAGGGCATGCCGCCCGGGCCGCCCATGCCGCCGGGACCACCGGGGCCGCCGCCGCCCATCATGCCGGACATGCCGCGCATCATCTTCTGCATGCCGCCCTTCTTGCCCGCCTTCTTCATCATCTTCTGCATCTGCTTGTGCTGCTTGAGCAGGCGATTGAGGTCGGGCACCTGCAAGCCGGCGCCGGCGGCGATGCGGCGCTTGCGCGAGCCGTTGATGATCTCCGGCTTGCGCCGCTCCTGGGGCGTCATGGAGTTGATCAGCGCCTCGAGCTTGCCGAGCTCCTTCTCGGGACCCGGCCCCTGGGCCATCTCGGCCATCTGGCCCATGCCGGGCAGCTTGCCCAGCAGGCCGCCCATGCCGCCCATCTTCTTGAGCTGCTGGAGCTGGTCGCGGAAGTCCTCGAGGTCGAAGCCGTCGCCCTTCTTGACCTTCTTGGCGAGCTTCTCGGCCTTGCCCTTGTCGACGGTGCGCTCGGCCTCCTCGATCAGCGACAGCACGTCGCCCATGCCGAGGATACGCGACGCGACCCGGTCCGGGTGGAAGGGCTCCAGGGCATCGACCTTCTCGCCCACGCCCATGAACTTGATCGGCTTGCCGGTGATGTGACGCACCGAGAGGGCGGCCCCGCCCCGGGCGTCGCCATCGGCCTTGGTGAGGATCACCCCGGTCAGCGGCAGCGCCTCGTGGAAGGCCTTGGCGGTGTTGGCGGCGTCCTGGCCGGTCATGGCGTCGACCACGAACAGCGTCTCGTCCGGCGATACCGCCCGGTGCAGGGCCTGGATTTCGTCCATCATCGCCTCGTCGATGGCCAGGCGGCCGGCGGTATCGACGAGCACCACGTCGTGGAACTGGATCTTGGCGTGCTTGATCGCCGCCTCGGCGATGGCCACCGGCTGCTGGTCGCTGCGCGACGGGAAGAACTCGACCTCGACCTCCCCGGCCAGGGTCTCCAGCTGGTCGATGGCCGCCGGACGGTAGACGTCGGTTGACACCACCAGCACCTTCTTCTTCTCGCGCTCGCGCAGGTAGCGCGCCAGCTTGGCGACGGAGGTGGTCTTGCCCGCCCCCTGCAGACCCGCCATCAGTACCACGGCGGGCTTGCCCTTGAGGCTCAGGCCCTCGTTGGCCTCGCCCATGATCGCCTCGAGCTCCTGCTGGACGATCTTGACGAACTGCTGGCCCGGCGAGAGGCTCTTCGACACTTCCTGGCCCACGGCGCGCTCGCGCACCCGGTCGATGAAGGCCTTGACCACCGGCAGGGCGACATCGGCCTCCAGCAGGGCCCGGCGCACCTCGCGCAGGGTATCCTTGACGTTGTCCTCGGTCAGGCGGGCCTGACCCTTGATCGATTTGAGCGTCTGGGACAGACGATCACTGAGATTCTGGAACATGGGCCTCTCCGCAAACGATGGCCGGAAGAACCGCCGGATTGGACCCCCCGTGGCGACACGGGAGAGGGGTTCTCCTGCAATGGCCCGAAATTATACGCCTTGTGGCCACGACTCTCCATGGCACCGGCCTCCCCGGGCGGCCGAGCGCTGCGGCTGTCCGCCGCCAGGAGGATTCGGTATAGTGGCCGCTCCATTTCCATCTCGTCAGGCGCTGGCGAAGGCGCACGGATAGCAATCGATGCACGCGCTCCCACTTGCGGTCATGGCCTTCATCCTCTACCTCGCGGCCGCCTCCTGGCAGGGGCTGGTCCTGGCACGGCGGGTGCCTCCCCGGGCCGCCCTGGTACGCAGTTTCGGCGCACTCGGGCTGCTCTGCCACCTGCCGCTGGCGGTAGGACTGCTCACCCAGGGCGAGACCCTGCTGCCGGGAGTGACCACCAGCGCGGTTCTGGCCAGCGGGCTGGCGGTCCTGGTGCTGCTGGGGGTGAGCCTGTTCAAGCCGGTGCTCAATGTCGCCACGGGCCTGTTTCCCCTCGCCGGGGTGACCCTGCTGCTGGCCACCGGCATGCCGAGCCCGGAAAAGGGTACCGGCATGACCCCGGGCATCGCCCTGCATGCCCTGAGCGCGGCGCTGGCCTTCGCCCTCCTGGCCATCGCCGCCATCCAGGCCGTGCTGCTCGGGGTGCAGAACCAGGCCCTGCGCCATCATCATTTCCGGGGCGTGGTGCAGTCGCTGCCGCCGCTGACCACCATGGAGCGCATCCTCTTCGAGTTGGTCTGGGCGGGCATGGCCTTGCTGACCCTGTCCATCGCCAGCGGCTTCCTGTTCGTCGACGACATGTTCGCCCAGCACCTGATCCACAAGACGGTGCTGTCACTGGCCGCCTGGGTGCTCTTCGCCGCCCTGCTGGCCGGTCATCACTGGCTGGGCTGGCGGGGCCTGCGCGCGGTGCGCTGGACCCTGGGCGGCTGCCTGTTACTGCTGCTGGCCTACTTCGGCAGCAAGTTCGTGCTGGAGGTCCTGCTGGCGCGTCCTTGACACCGCCCGGCACCCTCCCTACAACTCAAGCCTGATACGCGATTGAGGATCCTTAGACTTGAGCGACGACTTCCCTCTGGGATTGCTGTTCGGCCTGCTGCTGCTGCTCATCTGCCTTTCCGCCTTCTTCTCGAGCTCCGAGACCGGCATGATGTCGATCAACCGCTATCGCCTGAGCCACCGGGCCGGCGGGGGCGAGCGTCGAGCCCAGCGCGTGCTGCGCCTGCTGGGGCGGCCTGGCCGGCGGATCGGCGTCATCCTGATCGGCAACAACCTGGTCAACAACCTGGCGGCGGCGATCGCCACCGTGCTGGCCATCCACTTCTTCGGCGAGGTGACCGGGCCGGCGGTGGCGCCCCTGATCCTGACCATCGTGATCCTGATCTTCGCCGAGGTCACACCCAAGACCTACGCCGCGGTGAAGCCCGAGCGCATCGCCTACCCGGCCTCCATGGTCCTGGAACCGCTGCTCAAGCTGCTCTATCCCCTGGTATGGCTGGTCAACGCCATCTCCAACGGCCTGCTGCGCCTGCTCGGGGTGAAGACCCTGGAAGCCGGCGGCGACAACCTGACCCGGGACGAGCTGCGCACCGTGGTCCACGAAGCGGGCCCGCTGATTCCCCGCCGCCACCAGGCCATGCTGGTATCGATCCTGGATCTCGAGAACGTCACGGTGAACGACATCATGGTCCCCCGCCACGAGGTGATGGGCATCGACCTGGACGACGACCTGGACGACATCCTCACCCAGATTCGCACCAGCCAGCATACCCGAGTGCCGGTCTACAAGGGGGACATCAACAACATCATCGGCATGCTGCATCTGCGCAACGCGGCGCGCTTCCTGTCACGCGGCGAGGTCACCAAGGCGGCCATCGTCCAGGAGGCCCGGGAGCCCTACTTCATTCCCGAATCGACGCCGCTGCATACCCAGCTGCTCAACTTCCAGAAGCAGAAGCGGCGCATCGGCATCGTGGTGGACGAATACGGCGACGTGGAGGGGCTGGTGACCCTCGAGGACATCCTCGAGGAGATCGTCGGCGAATTCACCACCGACGTGGCCGGCCAGGACCAGGAGATCCACCCCCAGGAGGACGGCAGCCATGTCATCGACGGCACCGCCAACATCCGCGACATCAACAAGTCCCTGGGCTGGCACCTGCCCACCGACGGCCCGAAGACCCTCAACGGCCTGATCCTGGAGCATCTGGAGTCCTTCCCCGACGGCCCTGCCTGCCTGCAGATCGGCGCGGTGCGCATGGAGATCCTCGAGGTGCGCGACAACCTGATCACCTCGGCGCGCTGCTGGCAGGCGGTGCGCCGCCCGGTTGTCGCCCAGGCCTGAACTCAGCGTCCGGCGACCCAGTCGTCGGCCTCGGCCTTGAGCGCCCGGACCCGCGCCTCGACCCGGGATCGCTCGGCGGCCCCGACGGGCAGCGGCTCGCCGAAGAAGAGGGCCACGCGGGCCCGGAAGCGACGCGGCAGCTTGGTCAGGGCCCGGCCGCCATGATGGGAGGTCCAGGACCCCCAGAGGCCAGCCAGGCCCGCCGGGACCACCGGCACCGGGTCCCGCGCCAGGATCAACTCCAACCCCCGACGGAAGCGGTGCACCTCGCCGTCCGGCGTCAGCCGCCCCTCGGGGAAGAGCATCACGACCTCGCCGGCGCGCAGGGCCCGGCTGACCTGCTCCAGGGCCCGGCGCAAGCCGCCCGGATCGCTGCGCTCGGAGTCCACGGGAATCGCGCCGACCAGCTTGAACAGCCAGTGCAACCAGGGGGACTCGTAGATCGGACGATCCATCAGGAAGCGCAAGGGGCGCGGACTGGCGCCACCCACCACCATGGCATCGACGAAGCTGACGTGATTGCAGACCACCAGGGCGGGCCCCTGGGCCGGGATGTGATGACGACCGCGGAAGCGCAACCGATAGAGCAGGTGGATCGCCAGGAACACCAGTCGGCGCAGGGCCCGCCGAGGGGAGCGCATGCCCCAGGCCAGGGCCGCCACCATCAAGGCGACCGGCGCCCCCCATGCCAGCAGCCCCTTCAAGGCGCCGCGGACCTCGCCGTCAGCCCCGCGAGCATGGTCGTCAGCAGCTGATCCAGTAGCTCGTCCACCTCCAGCGGCTCGCTCTGCCAGTAGCCCAGCCGCTCGTTGAGCCCCAACTGCACCAGGCCATGGACGCTGCCCCAGAGGGTCCGGCCCAGGCGGCGCGCCTCGAGGTCGTCCAGCGCCGGCTGGTACTCCTTGAGGGTGTTCTCCACTCGCAGGAAGAGGGCCTCGATCATCTCGTTCTGGCGCTGATCCAGCTCACCCTCCTGGGCGAGGGGATAGTCGAACAACAGCTGCCAGCGGAAGGCATCGCGACGGGCGAACTCCCAGTAGGCCCGCGCCAGCGCCTTGAGCCTTTCCTCGGGCGTCGGCTCGGCGAGCAGGGGATCGATGGCGGCGCGCAGGCGCGCCAGGGACTCGATGTTCACGTGCTGGAGCAGGTTGTGGAAGCTGCCATAGAGCTTCAGCAGGGTGCTCGGGGCGCAGCCGACCTCCCGCGCCAGGGAGCGCAGCGACAGCGTATGGACGGGCTGCTCCTGAAGCCAGGCGTCGCAGGCCGCCATCACCTGGGCATGAAGGGCCTCCGGGGCGTGCTGTCTGGGACGAGCCATCGACTTCCTCACGGGACGGGGAGAGAACGGAACGGCATTACCGCGGCGGGCAGTGACGACGAGACTTATCGAAAACACTGTTTCCGCTAGGATATCGCGCCTGTCGACCAACGCAAGCCCGGCGAGCGCGGCGCTTTCCTCGCCATGAGGTCTTGGTTACCCTGACGCTCCCTGTTCCCGGAGGTTCCATGGCCGGCCGTCTTTATATCCCGCCCCTCGACCTCACGAGGCTGCTGCCGTCCCTGGCGATGGACGAGACACCGATCACCGGCGTCAACCTGGCCCCGCGCCGCCCGCTGTCGCTGATCCGGCCGGAGGCGGGGCGTCCCCGCCTGGGGCGGGCCTTCTGGGGCCTGACGCCGCCCTGGCTCAAGGTGCTCGACCACGCGCCCCACTGCGCCCGGGCAGAATCCCTGGAACAGCGTGCCATGTTCCGCGACGCCTTTGCCGCACGACGCTGCCTGGTGCCGGCGGGAGGCGTCTACGTCTGGAAGCCCCAGCCCCGGGGCAAGCAGCCCTTCCTGGTCACCCGCGCCGACCGCGGGCCGCTGCTGCTCGCCGGCCTGTGGTGTCGCTTCCACACCAGCCTCACCGAGTACAACGACTCCTTCGCGCTGATCACCGTCCCCGCCAACCCCCTGCTGGCCCCGCTCACCGACCGTCTGCCGGCGGTGATCGACGCCGCGGATGTCCCGACCTGGCTGGACCCGGCAACTCCCGAGGAGCGGCTGCGCGAGCTGCTCGTGCCGGCCTCGGGGGAACTCTTGGGCGCCTTTCCGGTATCAAGACGAGTGAACGATCCCAGCCGCCAGGAGGCCGCCTGCGCCCATCCCACCGGCCCCATGCTGCGACAGACAGCCCTCAAGGAGTGATCATGATTCGAGACGCCTGCCTTTTCCCGGTCGCCCGCCTGGCCGTGGTCGCGGGCCCGCTGCTGCCCGCCGCCGGACTCGCCCAGGCGACGACCGCCACCCCAGAGGCCGGAGTGGCGATGCAGGCCGTCCCCCACGTCAGCCCCGCGGACGACCGGGACTTTCGGGTGCTGACCCTGGACAACGGCCTCACCGCCCTGCTGGTCAGCGACCCCGAGGCCGACAAGGCCGCCGCCTCGCTCAACGTGGACGTGGGCAGCGCCCAGGATCCGGCCGACCTGGCCGGGCTGGCGCACTTCCTGGAGCACATGCTGTTCCTGGGCACCGAGCCCTACCCCGCCGCCGATGCGTACCAGGGCTACCTGTCCCGGCATGGCGGCCAGCACAACGCCTACACCGCCACTCAGGACACCAACTACTTCTTCTCGGTGGAGCCCGACGCCCTGGCCGGCGCCCTGGATCGCTTCAGCCGCTTCTTCATCGATCCGCTGTTCAACGCCGACCGACTCGAGAGCGAGCGCCAGGTGGTGCACTCGGAGTACATGGCGCGCAAGCGCGATGCGGCCCGTCGCCACCACGATGTCCTCGACCAGTTGCTCAACCCCGAGCATCCGGCCAACGACTTCTCGGTGGGCAGTCGGGACACCCTGGCCGACCGGCCCGAGGGGGAGCCGGGACTGCGCGAACGCGTGATCGACTTCTACGAGCGGCACTACGACGCCAACGTGATGCATCTCGCCGTGGTGGCTCCCCAGCCCCTCGACGAGCTCGAGGCGCTGATCACCGAGGACTTCGCCGCGGTGCCCGATCGCGGCCTGACCCGCCCGGAGATCACGGTACCGCTGGCCGACCACGCCCGGCTGCCCGCCGCCGCGGAGCATCGCTCGCTGCGCGACAGCCGCCGGCTGACCTTCTACTTCCCGGTCCCCGATCCGCTCCAGGCCTACCGGCTCAAGCCGGTCACCTACCTGGCCAACCTGCTCGGCCACGAGGGGGAAGGCAGCCTGCTGCAGGCGCTGCGCGAGGCCGGCTGGGCCGACGGCCTGTCCGCCGGCCTGGACCGCAGCGACGGCAGGCACGCGCTGCTCAGCGTGGATATCAGCCTGACACCGGCGGGCGCCGACCAACTCGACCGCATCCAGGCCAGCCTGTTCGCCGCCATCGATCTGATCCGCCGCCAAGGGCTCGAACCCTGGCGCTACGACGAGCAGGCCCGCCTCGCCGAGCAGGAGTTCCGCTTCCAGCAGCACGGCGCCCCGATGCGGGAGGCCATGCGCCTGGCCACCAACCTGTCCCGCTATCCGGTCGAGGACGTCAGCTATGCGCTCTATCGCATGGACGGCTTCGATGCCGAGCGCATCGACACCTGGCTGGCGGCCCTGCGCCCGGACAACATGTTGCGCCTGTACAGCGGCCCCGAGGTGACCGGCGAGCGCACCACGCCCTGGTTCGACGTGCCGTGGACGCCGGTGTCCCCGGACGCCGGCGACGCGGAACCCCTGGCCGGCCTGTCGCTGCCGCTGCCGAACCCCTACATCGCCGGGGACCTGACCCTGCTGGACGGTCAGGACGAGGCTCCGGTACGACGCATCGACACGCCGGCCTTCGACTTCTGGCAGATGCGCGACGCCAGCTTCGATACGCCCCGAGTCGAGTGGCGCTTCAGTCTCCAGCACCCGGCCGCCGGCCGCGATGCCCGCCAGGCGGCGCTGGCCCGGCTGCTGGCCGGCTGGCTCCAGGACAGCCTCAACGAGGCCCTCTACCCGGCACGGCTGGCCGGCCACCGCTTCGAGGCCTATGCCCACGCCCGGGGCATCACCCTGTCGTTCTCCGGCTGGCGGGATCGCCAGGGGCTGCTGATCGACCGCGTCCTCGAGCAGCTGCGCGAGGGCGAGATCGAGGACGCCGACGTCGCCCGGGTACGCCACCGGCTGCACCGGGAGTGGCGCAACGCGCCCCAGGACGCCCTCTACCGGCAGGCCGATCGCACCCTGGCCGAGACCCTGATCCGCCCGCAGTGGCCCACCGAAGCGCTGCTCGCGGCGAGCCGCGACCTCGATGCGGCCACCCTGAAGGCGTTCCGCGAGTCCTTCCTCGCCGAGCTTCACCTGGAGGCCATGGCGGTGGGCAACCAGACCGTCGAGGCCGCCACCCGCGAGGCCCGAACGGTGGCCGAGGCCCTGGCTCCGCGGCTTCCCGCGGCAGCCATCCCCGACTTGACGCCGCTTCAGGCCGAAGCCGGCCTGCCGGCCCTGACGCCGGACACCTCGCGGGACGAGTTCCTTGTCATGCGCTACCTGCAGGGACCGGACCGGTCCCTGGCGAATCAGGCCCGTCTCGCGGTCCTCGGCAGGCTGCTGGAGACGCCCTTCTACCAGCGGCTGCGCACCGAGGAGCAGCTGGGCTACGTGGTCAACGCCGGCTACCGGCCATTGCTGGACGCCCCGGGTATCGGCCTGCTGGTCCAGTCCCCGAGCACCGACAGCGCCACCATCCAGGCGCGCATCGACGCCTTCCTGGGCGACTTCGCCGAACGCCTCGAGGCTCTCGAGGAGCGCGATCTCGCGCCCTATCGCCAGGCCGTCCATGACGACCTGCTCACCCGCGATACCGGCCTCGCCGAGCGCACCAACCGCCTGTGGCGTGCCCTGGCCATGGACGATACCGGCTTCGACCGGCGCGAGCGGCTGGCCGAACGGGTCCTGGCGGTCACGCCAGACACGCTGCGCGAGATCTGGCCCCGCCTGGTCGACGGCGGCGTGGTGCACATCACCCATGACCCGGGCGATGACGCCAGCGACGTCATGGCGCTCAAGGCCGAGCTACCGCCGCTTCCCGACGGCGAAAGCTGAGCCGGAACGACGGCGCCCGGCCAGTTGAACTGGCCGGGCGCCGTCGTTGGGGAGCAGGAGTCAGCCGAAGGCCTGGGGCGGCATGATGGCCTCCACATGCATCACCAGCTCCTCGAGGATCTGGCGCTCCCGGTCGCCGAGCGGCGACTGGTTCAGGCGCTCGATCTCCCGGGCGAAGTCCTTCAGCGCGAAGCCGGCGATGGCCGGGTCGTTGATGCGCTCCCAGCGGAAGGCTTCCCAGCGGGCCTGCTCCTCGCCGGTCAGGGTATCCGGGTAGCTGCGCGCCCGGTAGCGGAACACCATCTCCTCCAGGCGAGGATCCTGGAAGGCGAAGCGGGCGTCCACCAGGTCCCAGGGATCCGCGGCCCGGACCCGCTCCATCTGCTGGCGATCCGACGGCGAGAAGAACCCCCCGGAGTACAGCATCAGGTCGGGGTCCCGGGGCGGCCCCGGGGGCGGGGCGGCGAAGGCCTCGCCGACGCGGGCCACCACCTCGGGATGCTCGGCCAGGGTCTTCCAGTGCCGGCGGCAGGCGTCCATGTCCAGCGACAGCCGTGCGACGAGCTCGCCATACTCTCCCTGACGGGGCCCGGCGGTGTCCTTCAGCGCGCTGGGCGGCAACACCACCGGACACTTGTTGATGTGGATGACCTTGAGCGGGATCCGCGTCTCCCCCTCGGCCAGGTCGTCGTTGCTGACGAAGACCCGCTCGCGGATCTGCTCGGGGGTCAGGGACAGCAATGGCTCGGGATCCACCGAGAGGTCATAGACGATGACCCCGTTGGGGTTGGTGGGATGCTCGGCCAGCGGCATCACCAGGGCGCTGCATCCGCGGCTCGCCGGATAGCGCCGCGAGATGTGCAGCATCGGCTTTCGCCCGGGCACGTCCAGTTGGCGAGCCACCTGGCGCTTGCCGCGAAGGCCCAGCAGGTAGTCGAACAACTTGGGGTTGCGGTCGCGCAGCAGTCGAGCCAGGGCGATGGTCGCCCGCACGTCGGCCAGGGCGTCGTGAGCCCCGGCATGCTCGATACCGTTGGCGGCGGTAAGGTCCTCGAGGCGGAAGCTCGGCGTGCCGTCCTCCCGGGTCGGCCACTCGATGCCGTCCGGGCGCAGGGCATGAAAGGCCCGCACCACGTCGATCAGGTCCCAGCGCGAGTTGCCGTTCTGCCACTCCCGGGCATAGGGGTCGAGCAGGTTACGGTAGAAGAGGTGGCGGCTGACCTCGTCGTCGAAACGCAGGCTGTTATAGCCCAGGGCGCAGGTGCCGGGCTCGCTCATCGCCGCCATGACGCGACCGGCGAACTCCGCCTCGGGAAGGCCACGGCGACGCGCCTGCTGAGGGGTGATGCCGGTGATCAGGCAGGCCTGCGGATGCGGCAGATAGTCGTCGGCGGGCTTGCAGAAGAGTTCCAGGGGCTCGCCGATCTCGTTGAACTCGGCATCGGTGCGAATGGCGGCGAACTGGGAAGGCCGGTCCCGACGCGGGTCGGCACCGAAGGTCTCGTAGTCGTGCCAGAGGAAGGTCAAGGGGGCGGCTTGCGACTGCGCCATGGGCGAGCTCTCCGAGCAGGCATGGGGAAATGGCCCCCAAGCCTAGCACAGGCCCGGCGACGGCTCAGCCGCCGCCTCACGCCTTCGGCAGGGTGACGTTGAGCTCCAGCACGGAGCAGTTGTCCTCGCTGTCCAGGCTGATGTTGATGGCATCGTCATCGACCTGGACGTAGCGGCGGATCACCTCGAGCAGCTCCTTCTCGAGCATCGGCATGTAATCCGGCTGGCCGCGCTGGCTGCGCTGATGCGCCACGATGATCTGCAGCCTCTCCTTGGCGACCGAGGCGGACTTCTTGCGCTCGCGCTTCAGGAATTCGAGTAGCTTCACCGACGACCTCCTCCGAACATGCGGCTCAACAGCCCCTTCTTCTGGTACTCGTGGAAGCGCAACGGGACGTCCTCGCCCAGCAGGCGGGCCACGGTGTCGGCATAGGCCTGGCCGGCATCGCTGGCCTCGTCATGGGTCACCGGGATACCGTGGTTGGAGGCCCGCAGGACCGCCTCGGACTCGGGGATCAGGCCGACCAGGTCGATGGCCAGGATCTCCTGGATGTCCTCGAGGTTGAGCATGTCGCCGCTGTCGACCCGGTTCGGGTTGTAGCGGGTGATCAGCAGGTGCTCCCTGACGGGATCCTCTCCCCGCTCGGCCCGGCGCGTCTTGGAGGCCAGCAACCCCAGGATACGATCGGAGTCACGTACCGACGAGACCTCCGGGTTGGTCACCACGATGGCCTCGTCGGCGAAGTACATCGCCAGCTGGGCCCCGCGCTCGATCCCCGCCGGGGAGTCGCAGACGATGTAATCGAAATCCTTGTTCAGGGTATTGAGGACGGTCTCCACCCCTTCCAGGGTGAGGGCATCCTTGTCCCGGGTCTGGGAGGCGGGAAGGATGTGCAGGTTGTCGACCCGCTTGTCGCGGATCAGCGCCTGATTCAGGCCGGCCTCGCCCTGGATGACGTTGACCAGGTCGTAGACCACGCGGCGCTCGCACCCCATGATCAGATCGAGGTTCCGCAGGCCCACGTCGAAATCGATGACCGCGGTCTTCTGGCCACGCAGCGCCAGGCCGGTGGCGATGGCGGCAGCACTGGTTGTCTTTCCGACCCCACCCTTGCCGGAGGTCACAACGATGATCTTGGCCAAGTGTCACATCCTGTCTGTCGTGTGATGGAAAAGGCGGCAGGACCGGGTCAGGCCGCCGGATCGAGTCCGCGCGTCACTCCAGGGCGGTAATGCCCAGTTGATCGTCTTCCAGGCGGACCTGGACGGCGGTTCCCAGCAGTCGCGGGTCGATGTCCTCGAGGCGCTTGTAGTTGCCCGCCACCGAGAGCAGCTCGGCGCGCAGCTCGCGGCAGAAGATGCCGGCCTCGGGATTGCCGTGGATGCCGGCCAGGGCCCGCCCGCGCAATGCGCCGTAGACATGCACGCTTCCCGCGGCGAGCACCTCGGCCCCGGCATTCACCGCTCCCACCACGACCAGGTCGCCTTCCGGCGCGGTGACCTGCTGGCCGGAACGTACCGTGCCCCGGTAGATCCGACCCCCGGTGCCGGCCGCCGCCGGGGCGGGCTCCCCCTCCGCCTCGTCGAGCGCGGGGTCGGCCGCCTCGGCCTGGGGAGCGGGGACGCCCTCCAGGGAGCGGGGCCGCGAGGCCTCCTGGGGCGGGAACCAGCCCAGGCCCAGGGCCCAGGCCGATTGCTTGACCGGATCCGCCCCGCCGCGCACTGCCACGGGCAACAGCTTGTGCCCCCGGCAGACCGCGCAGATCCGCTCGAGGGCCAGGTGCGGCTCGTCGAGGCGCTCGACGTTGAGCACCACGGGGGTGTGCTGGAAGAAGGCGGGGGACTGGCTGAGCTTGCCGGCGAGTTGCTCGCGGATACGCTCGGGATCGGCACTGTTCAGTTCCATGACCGTCATCGGCAGCATGCCGCCCTTGAAGGTGAATGCCATGCCGTCCCTGTCCACTTTGAGACTCATTGCCGAACTCCACGTCGGGTGATGGTCGAGGGCCTGCTCCCAAGCTAAGCGAGCGATCTCGATCCCGCAACCGATCATAAGGCAGGCCGGCCTGCCTTGTCAGTGTCTCATGACGGCTACAGTCGGCTCGAAGCCCACTTTTCTGCCGGCACGTCGCATGCTTAGATAAGTCCATGATCCCCGTCGCCGCGATCGGCAGGACCGCGACGGATGTCGACCCATTCCAGGACCCCTCATGCCAGGACTCCTTCGTCGCCTGTTCGCCCCCCGCTGGCAGCACCCGGATCCCGCGGTGCGCCGCCAGGCCATCGGCCGCCTCGACCCGCTGCAGCCGAACCAGCGCCGCCTGATCGAGCGGCTCGCCGTCGATACCGACGCCGCGGTGCGCCGAGCCGCCCTGGCGCTTCTCTCGGACCCCGAGCGGCTGCTCGACCTGCGCCGGGAAGGCGGCGACTCCCCCGAACTGCGCGACCGCCTCGCCGTCCTGCTGTGCGGTCGGGACGGCGGGCCGGAACTGCCTCGACGCATCGCCCTGGTCGAATCGCTCGACGATGGCGAGCTCGCCGAACGCATCGCCCTGGAAGGGGACAACCAGCAACTGCGCCTGGCCGCCCTGGCCCGCCTCTCCGACGAGGCGACCCTGATCCGTCAGGCCTGCGAGAACGGCATCGCGGCGGTACGCCATGCCGCCGCCGCGCGGGTCGAGAGCGAGACCGGACTGCAGCGCCTGGTCCAGGAGGCCCGCCGGGACCGGCAGGTCGCCCGCCAGGCACGGGAACGCCTCAATCGCCGGCGCGCCGACGCGGCCTCCCTGGCGGCGGCCAGGGCCCGGCGGGAGACCCTGCTCGAGCGGCTCGCGGCCCACGCCCAGGCGACCTGGGAACCCTTGTACGGCGGCCGCTTCCGTCACCTGATGCGCGAATGGAACGCCATGGAGGACCTGGCGGATGCCGAGCAGGAGCGGCGCTACCAGGACGCCTGCCAGCGATGCCGCAAGGTCATCAGCGACCATGAGGCCCACGAGCATGCCCAGGACGCCGCCGAGCGTCGCCGGGAGGACGCCGACCAGGCCCGACAAGCCCTGGTCGAGTCCCTGGAGGAAAGCCTCGAGGGCCTGCGACACGGCGAGCAACTGGCCGACCAGGACATCGCCAGCCTGCGCGCCCAGAAGCAGCTGCTGGCCAACCGCTGGCAGGCCCTCTCCGAGCATCACCTCGCCGATGCCGGGCTTCGCCGGCGCTACGATGCCGCCCTCGCCGGTTACGAACACATCGTCCAGGCTCGGGTCCGCCTCGACGAGCGGGCCGATGCCATCGAGCAGGCCCTGAAGGACGGCGATCGCGACCGCCTTGCCTCCCTCGTCGAGGCCTGCGGCTGGCCCGAGGACCTGCCCCCGGCGGCACTGCTGCAGCGCGCTCGCCGGCAGCTGGCCGCCCAGCCGGCCGACGAGGCGCCCCTGGACGTGCGGCTGTCGCGTTTCTCCGAGGACCTCGATCGACTGGAGCGACTGCTCGAGAGCGGGGCCTTCAAGGGGGCGAGCCGGCTCCACCAGCGCCTGCGCCAGCAGCTGGAGGGGCTGCCCGCGGAGCACGCGGGGACGCAGCGCTCCCGGCTCAAGCGGCTCGGGGCCCGCCTGGCGCAGCTCCGCGACTGGCGCGGCTTCGTCGCCGGGCCCAAGCGCGACCAGCTATGCGAGGCCATCCAGGCGCTGGCGGAAGACACCGGGCTCACCGACGCCGAACTGGATCGGCGCCATCGCCAGCTGGTCAAGGAGTGGCGGGACCTCGGCGACGCGGCGGCCAACCGGGAGCAATCCGCGACCTTTCGGGCGGCCTCGGATCGGATCCATGAGCGGCTCGGCGATTGGCGGGCCCGTCGGGACCGGGAACGCCGCCACAATCTCGCGGCGCGAGAAGCCCTGTGCGATCAGCTCGACACTCTGCTGGCCCAGCCCGCCGCCGAGTCCGACCCCGATGCCCTGCGCGAAATCCGGGACCGGGCCCGCCAGCAGTGGCGCCACTTGTCGCCCGTGCCGAGGCAGGAGGCGGAGGCGATCGGGCGACGCTTCGGCCGGATTCGCCACGACCTTCAGGCATTGATCGAGCGCCGCGCCGCCGAGATCGCCGAGGCCAAGCGTCGACTGGTGGAATCGGCCCGGGAGTTGCGCGACCGCGAGGACCTCGCCCCGGCCCGACAGGCAGAGCAGGCCAAGGCCTTGCAGCGTCGCTGGCGCGAGCTGGGCCGAGCGCCCAAGGGCGTGGAGCAGACCCTGTGGCGGGAATTCCGCCATCTGTGCGACGACATCTTCGCGCGCCGGGATGCCGCCCGCAGCGACCAGGCCCAGCGCGCCCGGGCACGGCTGGATGCCATGCAGGCACTCATCGACCGCCTGGATGCCTGGCAGCCGGCCCACAGCAGTGAGGAAGCCCAGCTGGAGGCGGCCATCCAGGAGGCCTCGACCCTGGAGCCCCTGCCCTCTGGCCGGCGCAGCGAGGGCATGCGTCGGCGCTGGTCCGGAATCGTGCGAGCCCGGCGAGAGCGCCTGGAGCGGCTGGCGCTGATGGAGGAGGTCCAGCGCTGGCGTCACGTTCGCCCGCTGCTCGATGCCCACCTGGAGGCCGATGCGAACCGCCTCGCCCAAGGGGAGGCACGGGTCGTCCCCCTTCCCGACGGGCTGTCGCTGCCCGAGACCCTCCGGCAGGCCCATGATCGGCGCAACGCGGCGCGAGCCGCCCCGCCTCCGGCCGAGGAGGTCGAGGAACGCCTGGCGAGGCTGCGCGTCCACCTCTCCGTGCTGGCCGGCGACCCGGTCAACCACCGAGACGACCCGCTGCGCCTGGCGATCCAGGTGGAGCGTCTCAACGAGAACCTGGGACGCCCCCCCTCCCGCGCCGAGGAGCTGCACGGCGTGCTCGGCGAGCTGCTGGCCACGGGACCGCTTCCGCCCTCTCTGTGGGAGCGCGAGGTCGCCGAACTCGACCGCAGCCTGGAGAGCCTGACCCAGCTCCCGCCCCCCTGAGCCCAACGCGACGGCGCGAGGCCCAAGCCTCGCGCCGTCGATTCTCCTCGTGGCCGTGTGCCGGGCAGGAACGCTTATCCGCCCATGAACTGCCCGCCGTTGATGTCGATGTTGGCCCCGGTGATGAAACCGGATTCCTTGTCGGCGAGGAAGACCACCAGGCGAGCGATCTCCTCCGGCGTCCCGTAACGCTTGACCGGGATGGTCTCCCGGATCGCCTCACGGACCTTCTCGGGAATCTTCATGATCATGTCGGTGGCGATATAGCCCGGCGACACCGTGTTGACCGTGATGCCCTTGGTGGCGGTCTCCTGTGCCAGGGACATGGTCAGGCCATGCATGCCCGCCTTGGCCGCGGCGTAGTTCACCTGACCGAACTGGCCCTTGCGGCCGTTGATCGAGGAAATGTTGATGATGCGTCCATGGCTCTGCTCGAGCATGTCCTCGATCACGCTGCGGCAGGTGTTGAAGACGCTGTTGAGGTTGGTGTCGATGACCTCGCTCCACTGCTCCGAGGTCATCTTCTTGAGGGTGCCATCTCGGGTGATGCCGGCGCAGTTGACCAGCACACTGATGGGACCATGGGTGTCATGGATCTCCTTCGCCCCCGCCATGCAGGCATCGTAGTCGGAGAGGTCGACGCCGGACAGCGCGATGTTGTCGTAACCATCCGCCTTCTGTTGCTCGAGCCAGGCCTTGGCCTTCTCGGGGTTGTGGTACCCAGCGACTACCTGATAGCCGGCATCGGCCAGGGCGCGGCAGATGGCGCTCCCGATGCCTCCGGTTCCTCCGGTCACCCAGGCTACGGCAGTGGATGTTGTCATTAATACTCTCCCTGATGGTTGACGACCGATGACAGGGCCGGCGGCCCCGTCCCTCGGCGACAGTATGGTCGCCCAGGCTGTCATTCTCGTGACAGCTCAAGCCGAGTATGGACCAGGGGGCGCGGACAACTCGAGTGTCGAAAAGCCTCTGTTGACCCACGTCACTTCCCATGTATAATGTGCCCACATCGATGCGGGGTGGAGCAGTCTGGTAGCTCGTCGGGCTCATAACCCGAAGGTCGTCGGTTCAAATCCGGCCCCCGCTACCAAACATCAGAAAAAAGCCGATACCTCCGAGTGTCGGCTTTTTTCATGGGCCGACGACGGTCGTCGGTTCCCTCTCGCCTCAACCCCGGCGGCTCCCGCTACCAAGTTTCAGGAAAAGCCGATGCCTGCATGGCGTCGGCTTTTTTCATGGGCCGACGACGGTCGTCGGTTCCCTCTCGCCTCAACCCCGGCGGCCCCGCTACCAAACATCAGAGAGAAGCCGATACCTCCGGGTGTCGGCTTTTTTCATGGGCCGACGACGGTCGTCGGTTCCCTCTCGCTTCAACCCCGGCGGCTCCCGCTACCAAGTTTCAGGAAAAGCCGATGCCTGCATGGCGTCGGCTTTTTTCATGGGCCGACGACGGTCGTCGGTTCCCTCACGCCCCATCCCTGAGCCTCACCCCTTGAATCTCTCCCTCATCACCCGCATCTCATCTGCAAACTCATCCTCATCCAAGGCCAGACCATCATGCCGATCGTGGATCCCCGTACCGGTGAACCGCTCACCTCCGACAGCAACGCCGAAACGACAGCCGCCGCAGCCCAGGGCGCGGAACAGTCCCGCGACGACCTGATCATCGACGTCGACCGCAGCAACATTCAGCAGTTGCTCGAGACCTCCATGCAGGTCCCGGTGCTGCTCGACTGCTGGGCACCCTGGTGCGAGCCCTGCAAGAACCTGATGCCGGTGCTGGAGAAGCTCACCCAGGAATACAACGGCGCCTTCCTCCTGGCCAAGCTCAACATCGACGACAACCAGGATATCGCGGGACAGCTGGGGGTTCGCTCGGTGCCGGACGTCAAGCTGATCAGCCAGGGCGGCCTGGTGGACCAGTTCCAGGGGGCCCTGCCGGAGAAGCAGATCCGGGAGTGGCTGGGCCAGTACTTCCCGGCCCCCGAGGCGGCACAGATGAGCCCCGAGGAGGAGGCCGCCGCCGCCCTGGAGACCGGCGATATCGCCACCGCCCGCCGGATCTACGAGGAGCTCGTCCAGCAGTGGCCGGACCACGCCCCCTACCAGGTGGAACTGGCCCGCACCCTGGTAGCCGCCGGCGAGGCCGCCGAGGCTCGCGCCCTGCTGGACGGCCTGCCGCCGGAGGAACGCGATGCACCGGCGGCCCGGGGAGTGCGCGCCAGCATCGAGTTCGGCGAGGAGGCGCCGACCGCCGAAGAGCTCGCCGCCCTGGAAGGCCGCGATGACAGCGAGGCCAAGTATCGGCGCGCCCTTCGCCAGGTGGCCGACGGCCAGTACGAGGCCGGCCTGGAGGCGCTGCTGGCGTTGATGAAGCAGGATCGCACCTATGGCGACGATGCCGCCCGCAAGACCCTGCTGCGGGTCTTCGACGCCCTGGGCGCCGATCATCCCCTGACGGTGACCTACCGCCGCAAGCTCTTCGCTCAGCTCTACTGAGTGTCCCGACACGGCCGCCCTCGAGGCGGCCGCGTCGGTTCGTGCCTCACCGCCCGAGGACGCCGTCCAGGCGGCACAGGGCCTCCTCGAGCTGAGCGGCGGTGGTGCCGAAGTTGAGCCGCACGAAGCCCGGCCAGCCGAAGGCGGCCCCGTCCGACAGGGCCACCCCGCTCCACTCCAGCAACGCCCGCTGGGGGGACTTGTCCGTCTCCTCGAGCGCCGGCGCCTCGCGCAGGTCCAGCCACGCCAGGTAGGTCGACGCCGGAGGGGCCATCGACACCCCTGGCCAGGTGGCCACCCGTTCGACCAGCCGCCGGCGGTGACCGCGGAGGGTCTCGAGCAACGCCTGGCGCCAGGGGTCGCCGTGACGATAGGCGGCTTCCGCCGCCACCAGTCCGAGGACATTGGCATCCGGTTGAAGCCCCTTGGCCAGGGCGGCATAGCGGCGGCGCATCTCGGGATTGGGAATCACCGCGCAGGCGGTGGTCAGGCCGGCGAGGTTGAAGGTCTTGGACGGGGCCCAGAGCGTCAGGATGCGCTCGGCGAGCGCCGGATAGGCCGCCGCCAGGGGGATGTGGCGAGCGCCCTCGTCGAGCAGCAGATCGCAGTGCAGCTCGTCGGAGACCACGATGAGATCATGGCGCTCGACCAGTGCGGCCAGGCCATCGAGCTCCTGGGCACGCCATACCCGGCCGGTGGGATTGTGGGGCTGGCACCACAGCAGCAGCCGGGTCTCCGGGGTGATGGCCGCCTCCAGGGCCTCCAGGTCCAGGCGCCAGTCGCCTCCGGTCTGCTCGGGGGGGCGCATGGCGGCCTGCTGGGGGAGCCGGCCGGTGCGTTCGGCCACCTGGAGGAAGGGCGGATAGATGGGGGTCACGGTGAGCACGCCCTCTCCCGGCTCGGTCAGAGCCAGGCTCGCCATGTGCAGCGCGGGCACCACGCCCGGCAGCCACAACTGCCAGCCGGGATCGATGGTCCAGCCATAGTGCTCGGCGCTCCAGTCGCAAAGCGCTTGCCTGAGGCTGTCGGGCACGAGCCCATAGCCGTAGACGCCGTGCTCGACCCGCTCGTGCAGGGCCTCGATCACCGCCGACGGCGAACGGAAATCCATGTCCGCCACCCACAGCGGCAGCACGTCTTCCCCGTAGTGATGCCATTTCTGGGAGGGCCAGTCGCCCCCCGACGGGTGGCGACGCTCCACGGGCGTGGCAAAATCGAAGCTCATCGGCTTTCCCTGTTCCGAAAGGTCATGACGAATGAACGAAACCATGCCGCAAAGCGGCTTCTATGCCAAGGTACGCCACGGCCTCCCGGCGGTGATCGCCCGCTGGCTGGACCTGGGGCGTGGCGATGCGGATCGCCTGGCCCTGATCCTGACCGAGACCGCCCGGGTCGCCAAGCTGGGCGAGCCCGACGCCACGCCCAGCGGGACGACCCTGCAGCACTGGGCATGCCCCGGCCACGGCGACGACGTCCCGCTCTGGGCCGGGCGCACCGCCGTCTTCCTGCTGGTCCAGATGCCCGCCCGACCGGTCCCCGCCGATGACGCGGAGGCTTGCGCCTGGGCCTATTGCTGGCTGCGCAACCGTGAGCCGGCGACCTTCGAGGCCGCCGCCGAGGCGCTGCCCGACCACCTTCGCGAGCCCCTGGACGCCGCCCTGAAGGCGGCCTGGACCGACCGCCAGGGCCTGCGCCTGGTGTAGGCCCGGACGCTAGCGCCGCCGGGGGGGCCGCTTGGGACGGAACCCGGCGGGCTTGGTGGCCAGCCATTCCACGAAGGACCGGATCGACGGGTGCGCCATCAGGGCCTCGCGGCTACGATAGTGCTCGGCCAGCTCGCGCTCGCCCAGCACCGCGTGCACCTGCTTGTGACAGGGGTGGCAAAGCCAGAGGATCGCCGTGAGGCGCTCTGCCCGGTCGAAGCGCCGCCGGTAACGCGCCTTGCCATGCAGGGCGCGGGGGATCAGGTGATGCTTGGTGAGCGGCGCGGCCCGCCCGCAGAGCTCGCACCGTTCGGGGCGTGGCGGTGGCGACAGATCATGAGGGGCCATGAGCGCCTCGACGACAGACATTCCTCTCAAGGATAAGGGAACCGGCATGGACGTTCCGTTGAGTTGGCAGCTCGCCAAGCTCCTGGTCTCGATCGGGGTCGTGCTCGGACTCTCGGTGATCGCCGAGCGGCTCAGCACCCGGGTGGCCGGCCTGCTGTCCGGCTATCCGCTGGGCACGGCGATCGCCCTGTTCTTCATCGGCCTGGAGATCTCCCCGGCCTTCGCCGCCGAAGGCGCCGTGCACACCCTGGCCGGCTTCTCCGCCACGCTCGCTCTCGGCGGCGGCTATCTCCTGGGGGCCCGCCGCGATGGGCTCCCGGGGGTGCTCGCCGGCACCGCGGCCGGCCTGGTCGCCTGGCTGATCGTGAGCGCGCTGCTGACTCGGGTCGACTTCACGCGCCTGACCGGTACGCTGACCACCCTGGTGGCGATCGCCGTGTTCATTCGGCTCTATCGCCGAGTGCCGGACATCGCCGCCCAGCCCAAGGGCGGCTTCTCCTGGGGCGCCCTGGCACTCCGGGCCGGGCTGGCCGCCGGTATCATCTTCCTGATCACCGGCCTGGCCCATGTGCTGCCCTCGGCCTGGGCCGGGGTCATGGCCGCCTTCCCGGTGACCATGTACCCCTTCCTGGTGATCCTCCACCTGACGCATGGCGCCGCGCCCGTGGCCACGGTGATCAAGCACTACCCCGCCGGACTCGGCTCGCTGCTGTGCTATGCGCTGAGCGTCTCCCTGACCTACGACACCCTGGGCCTGGCCTGGGGCACCCTGATCGGCTTCGCGGCGGCCACCGCCTGGCTCGTCGCCTGGACCCGCGGCCTGGCCTGGTGGCAGGCCCTCCGTGCCACGGCGACTTGAACTTGACCGAGCGCTTGCTCGGGAGTAATGCTGATGGGCCGGCCATTCCGGCTATCGTCCGACGAGGAGCCCGCATGTTCACCCGCACCATCGAGCCCGCCTTCTACGACACCGACGCCCTGGGGCACGTCAACAACACCCGCCTGCCGGCCTGGTTCGAGCTGGCCCGCAACGACCTGTTCAAGCTCTTCACGCCGGACCTGGACCCGGGACGCTGGCGGTTGATCATGGCCCGCATGGAGATCGACTACCGCGCCGAACTCTTCTACGGCGCCGACATCGAGATCCGCACCTACCTGACGCGGCTGGGCAACAGTTCCTTCACCGTGACCCAGGAGGCCCGGCAGAACGGCGTGCTCGCCAACCTCGGCCATACCGTCCTGGTTCACTACGATCACCAGGCCAAGCGTGCGGTCCCCATCGCCGGCGAGCTTCGCGAGGCCCTCGCGGCCCACCTGCAGGAGACGGAGGCCGCTGACGCATGACGCCGGCCGTGAGGGCCCTGGAGAAGGCCGGCGTGACCTTCTCGGTGGCCAGCTACGAGCACGACCCGCGCCGTCCCGCCTATGGCGAGGAGGCCGCGGAGGCCCTGGGCCTCGATCCCGACCGGGTCTTCAAGACCCTGCTGGCGAAGCTCGACGATGGCGGCCTGGTGGTGGCGATCGTCCCCGTCTCGGCCCAGCTCGACCTCAAGGCCCTGGCCCGCGCGGCCGGGGCCCGCAAGGCCACCATGGCCGAGCCGGCCGAGGCCGAGCGGGCCACCGGCTATGTGGTGGGAGGCATCAGCCCCCTGGGCCAGAAGAAGCGCCTGAGGACCTTCATCGATACCGACGCCGAGAGCCTGTCCCGCCTTCACGTCAGCGGCGGTCGCCGGGGACTGGAACTCGAGCTCGCCCCCGCCGATCTCGCCCGGCTGCTGTCCGCCCGCTTCGCCCCCCTGGCTCGCCGCTGAGGGTGCAGGGAGCCGAACCGGGCCCGGCGCGGTCCCAGAGATACTGCCTCGGCCCCGCCGAGCCCGCCCACCCGAGGGAGCCGCCGATGGCCATTCGCTACGACCTCTGGCTCGACCCCGACAACGTCGCCCGCCACCGCGCCGTGGAGGCCGACCTGGAACGCTTCTTCCTGGAACGCTTCGCGGACTTTCCCCACATCCGCTTGTTCGGAGCCGACCCTTACGATTATGATGCGCCCTTCAACCGCCTCTATGACGTCCTGATGGCACGCGCCGGCGAGTACTGCGAACGGCACTGGGACTATGTCCCCACCCCCGAGCAGCTCAACCGGACCTTCTTCCGGGCCGTAGGACGCTCCAACAAGTTCATACGAGACGACCCCGACGATGGTGATCCGCCCCGACACGATGCCTGACGAGCGACAGCTCGCCATCATCGCCGAGCAGCTCGGCCGCGCACCCCGCGGCATCGAGGCGCTGGCCGCCACCGACGGCGAGGGTACGCCCCTGGTTCTGCGCATGGCGCCCATCGTCGATGGCAAGCCCTTCCCGACCCTCTACTGGCTGAGTTCCGAGCGGCTCAAGATCGAGCTCTCCCGCATCGAGGCCGCCGGCGTCATCAAGACGCTCGAGGCCCGCCTGAGGGAGGATCCGGACTTCCTGGCCGCCTATCACCGCAGCCATGAGGACTATGTGGCCACCCGCTGGCGATGCATGACGCCGGCCCAGCGTGACGAGGTCGATCGCCGCGGCTATGGCGAGGTGCTGCGCGAACGCGGCATCGGCGGCATCGCCAACTGGGACCAGGTGCGCTGCCTCCACACCCAGTACGCCCACCACCTGTGCGGCGACAACGTCATCGGCCAGTGGCTCGATGCCGAATACGGCGTCATCGACGGCCTGCCCTGAACGACTCCCCCTCCCCGACGACACCACAACAGGAGATCCCCATGTACCTCGACGCCCACGTGATCGCCAGCCTTGCCCTGATCGCCAGCCTGATCGGCATCAGCGTCGGCGGCATCGCCCTGCTGCGCCAGGCCATGAAGCGCGACGCCTCCCGCGCGCGCTGAGTCTCGCTCGGCTTTCACAGCGAAGGGCGCCATCCGGCGCCTTTTTTTCGTGCCATCGTTCGGCGAGCCGGCGTCCTGGCCGGGTCACCCCGGCCCCGCACCCCGTTCGTCGACGCCTGGCAGACTGCTAACCTAGAAGGCTCATCAAGGAGGACACCATGTCGAGATTCTGCGTCTACCTGGGCTCGCGGGAAGGCCGCGACCCGGGTTTTCTCGCCGCGGCCCGGGCACTGGGCGCCACCCTGGCGCGGCGCGGCCACTCCCTGGTCTATGGCGGCGCCCGGGTGGGCATGATGGGCGCGCTCGCCGACAGCGTGATGGCCGCCGGCGGCGAGGTCACCGGGGTGATGCCCGATCACCTGGTGGAGCGCGAGCAGGCTCACCATGGCCTGACGAGGCTCATTCGAGTGCGCAACATGCATGAGCGCAAGGCCAGCATGGCCGCCCACAGCGATGCCTTCATCGCCCTGCCCGGCGGCATCGGCACGCTGGAAGAGCTCTTCGAAGCCTGGACCTGGCAGTACCTGGGGCTGCACGACAAGCCCATCGGGGTCCTCGATGCCGATGGCTTCTATGCCCCGCTGCTGGCCTTCCTCGACGCCACCGTCGACCACGGCTTCCTGGATCCCCGTACCCGCGCGAACCTGATCGATGCCACCTCTCCGGAAGCGCTGATCGAGGCGCTCGAGGCCCGCCTGGACGCCGCTCGACGGTAACGGCGGGATCTCCGTATCCTGCGGCCGCCCCGCGACGATCGATCACGACGACGGTCGCCGACTTCCCCCACCATCGAGGAGCGACAGCATGCTAGCCATTCACCACGATGCCGACCGCCTCGCCTGGGGCGAGACCCCCGCCCACGCCGCCCCCGGCCCCGGCGAGGTCCGCCTGCGGGTCGCCTGGGCCGGGGTCAATCGGGCCGACCTGATGCAGCGTGCCGGCCACTACCCTCCGCCCCACGGCGCCTCGCCGATCCTGGGTCTCGAGGTCAGCGGCACGGTGATCGAGGCCGGCGAGGGCATCACCGAGCTCCCCCCCGGCCAGCGGGTCTGCGCCCTGCTCGCTGGCGGAGGCTATGCCGAGGAAGTGGTGGTGGACGCCCGCCAGGTGCTGCCACTGCCCGATGGGCTGGATCTTCGCCAGGGCGCCGCCCTGCCCGAGGCGTTCGCTACCGCCTGGCTCAACCTCTTCATGGAGGGGGCCCTCAGCCCAGGGGAGCGGGTGCTGTTGCATGCCGGGGCCAGCGGAGTAGGCACCGCCGCCATACAGCTGTGCCGGGCCTTCGGCCATCCCTGTTTCGTCACCGTGGGCAGCGAGGACAAGCTCGCCGCCTGTCGCGAACTGGGAGCCGAGGCAGGCTGGAGCCGTCACCAGGGCAGCTTCGTGGACGCCGTCAAGGCCTGGGGCGCTGTCGACGTCATCCTCGACCCCGTGGGGGCGAGCTATCTGGCCGACAACCAGCGGGTGCTCAACACCGACGGCCGTCTGGTGGTGATCGGCTTCATGGGCGGACGCCAGGCGCCCCTGGACTTCGGCCGACTGCTGATGAAGCGCCAGCGACTGATCGGCTCGACCCTGCGGGGACGGCCGCCGGCGGGGAAGGGCGAGATCCTGGCGCAGTTGCGCCGACATGTCTGGCCACGCCTGGCCCACGGCGAGATCGTGCCCTTGATCGAGCGTGCCTGGCCGATCGCCGAGGCCGACGCGGCGCATGCTCACATGAGGCGCGATGCCAATATCGGCAAGGTGCTGCTCGAGGTGTCCGGAGAGACCTAGGCAATATCCGAAAAGTGTCTGCGCTCGGCTAGACGGCGTTAATCATCAACTCCTAGTCCTCATTTACCGCTCGTAAACTCTGGCTTTTCGTTGATGTCTGCCTTGTCTAGCCTTCGCTCGCCGACGGTTCTGACACGGCCTAAGCCTGCGTCAGGGTGCGCTGATAGGTGAGCTGCAGCAGCAGGGCGTCCTCCCCCGCGCGGTGGCGGTGGATGCCCCGCTCGCGGATGATCGCCTCCTTGGTGGCGCTCCAGCAGGCCAGCTGGGCCTCGCTGAGCAGGCGGCGCAGGGCCTCGAGGCGGAAGGCCGGCAACATGCCGGCATGGTGGAAGAGCAGCGACAGCCAGGTGTTGTCGTAGCCCCAGCTGTCGCTGTAGGCCACGCCGATCTCGGCCAGCTCGTCGTTGAGCCAGCGGGCAACCTGGCGCACCGGGTAGCCCTCGCGCTCCAGGCGGCCACGCGAGATGCCGTGCAGAAGCTCCGCCTTGGGGTCCCAATGGGTCCATTCCGCCAGCGGCTGGACGAGGAAGGCGCAAGTGCTGCCATCCGGGCGGGCCAGGCCGACCTCGATGGGGTAGCTGCCGCGCCCGAATCCGGACGCTTCGATATCCAGCAGTGTCGGTAGCGTCACGGGCTGGTGGGTCCTTGATGATGAAAGCCACCGCTCATTGGCGGCCGGTGTCTCCGCCTCGTCGTGAGGCAGCCATCATCCTAGTGTCGCGTCCCGGCTTCGCCCATGTCCAGCGACTCGGCGAGACCGGCCTGACGCTCGGCCAGGGCCTGCCAGTGCTCGGCGCGCTCGGGATCCTGCTCCAGGCCCAGCTCGCCCTGCCGGTAGGCTCGGGCGAGACGCTCGGCGGCGAGCGGGTGGCCCGCCTCGCCGGCCCGGGCATACCAGGTCACCGCGCGGTCGTCGCGGCGGGGGTAGAGGGCGCAGCCATGCTCATAGATCTGGGCGGCCTGGTACTGGGCCCGAAGGTCCCCGCCCTGGGCGGCCTCGAGAACGTAGCGGGCACCGCGGGCCTTGTCCTGGGGGGTGATGCCCCGATGGAAGAGCATGTGGCCGTAGAGCGACAGGGCCGCGGGGTGGCCGGCATCGGCGCAGCGCTGGAAAAGGTGCATGGTCAGACGCTGGGTGCGCGGCGAGCGGGGCAGCCAACGGGTGTGGAACAATTGCTGCGCCAGACGGTACTCGAGCCGAGTGAACAGTGACGATGCCTGCTGCATGGCAAACAACCTTGCGTCCAGTGGTTCGAAAGATGACGTCGAGCACCACCCTGTGTCCGGCGTCGATCCTGGGTTGAGCGGCCCGCCGGCCTCCGCCGGGGCAACGGGTGGGCAAGCATACGCCCGCCCAGGCGGCGACTCAACCCCTCGGCGTTTACGTTGCCTGCCCCCAAGGCTAACATGCGATGCCTATCGCCCACGCCAATCCAGGAGTGACGGATGCAGACCCGCCCGCTGGGCCAGACCGGCCTCGAGGTCAGCCGGCTGTGCCTCGGCACCATGACCTTCGGCGAACAGAACACCGAAGCCGAGGCCCATGAGCAATTGGACCGAGCCGTCGCCTTCGGCATCAACTTCATCGACGCCGCGGAGATGTACCCGGTGCCGGCCCGGCCCGAGACCCAGGGGCTCACCGAGGCCTATATCGGCAGCTGGCTCAAGGGCCGCGGCTCCCGGGATGACGTCATCATCGCCACCAAGGCCACCGGCCCGGGCCTCGAGCACATTCGAGGCGGCTCTCGCCTGACCCGCGACCAGCTCCACCGCGCCGTCGACGACAGCCTGTCGCGCCTGCAGACCGACTACATCGATCTCTACCAGCTCCACTGGCCCGACCGTCGGGCCAACTATTTCGGTCGCCTGGGCTACACTCCGGATCCCGAGGAAAGCCTCACCCCCCTGGAGGAAAGCCTCTCGGCCCTGCAGGAGCTGGTCGAGGCGGGCAAGATCCGTGCGGTGGGCCTCTCCAACGAGACGCCCTGGGGCGTGATGCGTGCCCTCCACCTGGCGGAGACCCTGGGCCTGCCGCGGGTCGCCTCGGTGCAGAACCCCTACAGCCTGCTCAACCGCACCTTCGAAGTGGGCCTGGCGGAGATCGCCCACCGCGAGGGCGTGGGCCTGCTGGCCTACTCGCCGCTGGCCTTCGGCAAGCTGTCCGGCAAGTACCTCGACGGCGCCAGGCCGGAGGGCGCACGACTGACGCGCTATGAGCGCTTCCAGCGCTACGACACGCCGCTCGCCGACGAGGCCGTGCGTGCCTACGTGGACATCGCCCGCGAGCATGATCTGGATCCGGCCCGAATGGCACTGGCCTACGTCAATTCGCGCCCCTTCCTCACCAGCAACATCATCGGTGCGACCACCATGGAGCAGTTGGAAAGCAACCTGGACAGCGAGGCGCTGCGGCTCTCCGACGAGGTGCTCGAGGCCATCGAAGCCGTGCATCGGCGGATTCCCAACCCCTGTCCCTGAGCCTCGAGCCGGCCCCGGGCATGGCGGTCCATGCCCCCCCGGGGCCGGCGGACGGCTGGTATACTCGTCCCGAACCCCCAGGCACAGGAGCGCCCCATGCTGAGCGTGATCTCGCCCGCCAAGACGCTGGACTTCGAGACACCGGCCACCACACCCCAGTACACCCAGCCGGACTTTCTCGACCGAAGCCGCGAGCTCATCACGATCCTGCGTGACCTCTCTCCCCAACAGATCGGTGAGCTGATGGGGGTCAGCGACAAGATCGCCGGACTCAATGCCGCCCGCTTCGCGGATTGGCAGCCCCCCTTCTCCCCGGACAACGCCAAGCCCGCGGCCCAGGCGTTCCAGGGGGACGTCTACGTGGGGCTGGAAGCAGCCTCGTTCGACGAGGAAGACAACGCCTTCGCCCAGGATCACTTGCGCATCCTGTCCGGCCTCTATGGCCTGCTGCGCCCCCTCGACCTGATCCAGCCATACCGCCTGGAAATGGGCACCAAGCTGGCCAACCCCGTCGGCAAGGACCTTTACGCCTACTGGAAGCCCACCCTGACCGCCGCCCTGGATCAGGCCGTGGCGAACAGTGGCAGCCAGGTGCTGGTCAACCTGGCCTCCAACGAGTACTTCAAGGCCATCGACGCCAACCGGCTGCAGGCCCGGGTGATCACGCCGGTGTTCAAGGACGAGAAGAACGGCCAGTACAAGATCATCAGCTTCTATGCCAAGAAGGCCCGCGGCCTGATGGCCGCCTGGATGATCCGCCAGCGCCTGGACGCTCCCGAAGGACTCAAGGATTTCGACGTGGCCGGGTATCGCTATGATCCGGCCCAGTCCCGGGGCGATACCCTCGTGTTCTGCCGCGACGAACAGGACCGCTAGTAGAATCGCAGAGGGCGAGCCGACCGCTGTCGCAGGAATCGACGGTGAACGTCCTCGAAGCGAGCGTCGTCACAGCGCTCCAGCCACTCGTAGGCCACCATGTCGGCGCTCACCGCCCAGGCCCCGGCACGCTCCAGGCGTCGCCGGGCCAGTTCGGCCTCGGCCGCACGACGGCTGACCGTCGCTTCCGTCAACCAGGCCACTTCGTAGCCCGCCTCGAGCAGCCCGAGGCCGGTCTGCAGCACGCAGATATGCGCCTCGGCCCCGCACAACACCACCTGATGCCGGCCGCTGCCGGCCAGTGCCTCGGCAAACGCCGGCTCGGCATGGGCATCGAAGTGCACCTTCTGCCAGCATTGGTGCTCTCCCGGCCCCTCGAGCAGACGCGGATCGCTCCCGCCCAGGCCCGCGGGATATTGCTCGGTCAGCCAGAGCGGCACCTCCAGGGCCTGGGCCACCCCTCCCAGCCATGCCGCCTCGGCGACCGCCTGATCGCCGCCGTCGATGACCGGCAACAGCCGCTCCTGCAGATCGACGATCAACAACAGGCTGTTCTCCCGTCTGAGTCGCATCGGTTTTCCTCCAGGCATGATGACGATGCCAGGGATCAGGTTAGCCGCTAGAATGGTGGCTTCGAAAGACCCCGGGCTCCCGCAGCCCCCTCATGGAGACCCCTCGATGCGTCAACTCCTCGTCATGCTCGTCGTCGGCGTGCTGGGCTTCGGCCTGGCCGTCGACCACGCCGACGCACGCCGCCTGGGCGGCGGCAAGAGCGTCGGCAGCTATTCCCGCTCCGTGGATTCGCCGAGTGCCACCACGACTCGCTCCACCGGTACCGCGGCAGGACAGCGCAGGCCATCCAGCGGCCTGTCCCGCTTCGCCGGCCCCTTCGCGGGCATGCTGGCGGGCGGCCTGCTGGCCTCGCTGTTCTTCGGCGGCGCCTTCGACGAGCTTCGCCTGTTCGATATCCTGCTGATCGGCGGCGCGATCTTCCTGCTGATGCGCCTCCTTGCCCGGCGTCGACCGAGCATGGCAGGCGGTCCGCAACAGCCCGCTCCCGAGGCACGGCCCCAGGCCTTTCAGGCCAATCCTCTCGGTGGCGGGGCCGGGCTGGCTCAGGAGCCGGCCTGGTTCGACCGGGAGCGCTTCCTCGGCGGGGCCAAGGAGCACTTCATGACCCTGCAGCGGGCCTGGGACAACAACGACTTCTCGCAGATCCAGGACTACGTCACGCCCGAGCTCTACAACCTCCTGCGTCAGGAGCGCGACCAGCACCCCGCGAACAACCGTACCGAGATCGTGCGCCTTTTCGCGGAGCTGGGCAGCGTCCAGGAAGTGGGTGCCCAAGCCGAGGCCACCGTCCTCTTTCACGGCATCATCGACGAGAACGGGGAACAGAACGCCTTCAACGAGACCTGGCACCTGGTGCGCGAGCTGCGCGACGGCGCCCCCTGGTATGTGCAGGGCATCGAGCAGAATCCCGGCGCCTGACGCCCCTTGAACGACGAAGGCCGGGCATTCGCCCGGCCATCCGCCGACGGCCTGTGGAGCCGTCAGGGCTAGTAGCCCGACTCCTCTGCCGATTCCTGGATATCCTCTCCCATCTCCTCCACGGCTTCACCGGCGTCTTCCATGGCATCGTCGACCTGTTCGCCGGCTTCCTCCGCCGGTCCCTCCGCTTCTCCCTCGCAGGCGGCCATCCCCATGGCCATCATGCCGACGAGCAGGGCCATGGCCCACTGACGCAGAACCCGCTGTGTCATGTCCTCTCCTCCTGAGATGGTCCTTTCGGTTGCATGCCTACAAAGGCTAGCCTTCCCTCGCCGATGCGGCCAACGGGAGTGCCGAAAGCCCAATCCGTCTTGTCGGCAGGATGCGACAGGCGGGCAGGCGCGCGTACTGCCCCTGAGGACAGTCCCTGGGGTGTCCGGTTTCCCGGCGGTCGGAGAAAAATTGGGCATATCGCCGCTCCGCGTGAACTCGCTTCACGGCCAAGCTCGGCATGGTGGTCTTGCATGGTGGGAGTTCAGCTTCACCGTAACCGGTCGCTGAACACACCTTCTGCGAAGGGCCTTGGCCGGTGACAGTAGGTGCCCACGTAACAATAGATGGGCACCTATTCATGACATCCCCAAGCACCGAACGCGAGGTCCGTCGTCGCCGTCGCTATACCCCGTCGTTCAAGGCCAAGATCGTCGCGGCCTGCCTACAGGGCGACGCCTCGATTGCCCAGATCGCCCTGCAGCACGGGCTCAACACCAACCTCGTCCAGACCTGGATTCGCAAGGCCAAACGCCAGAGCCAACTGCCGACCGTGCCGGAGTTCGTGCCACTTCCGGCCCCGGCAGCAACGGCTGATTCCCCTACGCCTCCCACTTCCGCCGCGGCAATCCGGATCGAGGTGCCCTCGGCGCATGGCACGATCACCGTGCGTTGGCCGGTCGCCGAGGCGGCCCAGTGCGCGCAGTGGATGAAAGGGCTGCTGGGATGATCCGTATCGACGAGATCTGGCTGGCCACCGAGCCGCTGGACATGCGCGCCGGCCCGGATACGACGCTGGCTCGGGTGGTGAAGGTGTTCGGCGCGGCTCGCCCGCACTGTGCCTATCTCTTTGCCAACCGTCGCGGCAACCGCATGAAGGTGCTGGTTCACGATGGCCTGGGCGTCTGGCTGTGCGCCCGGCGTTTGAACCAGGGCAAGTTCCACTGGGCCGGTAACTGGCACGGCGATCGCGTCGCGCTGTGTTCCGAGCAGGTGACGGCGCTGGTGCAAGGCCTGCCCTGGCAGCGTCTCGGTGCCGACGGGGTGATCTCGGTCGTGTGATGAGCGGCACAGACTTGGCGGCCCGGCTATTCGCGGATGCGCTAATCCCGCTGTCGCCGGCGGGCTGGCATACTTGGCGGATGAAAACGCCGCCCGATCTGTCCCAGCTCACTCCCGATCAACTCCGTCACCTGGCGGCAACCCTGATGTCGCAGGTCGAGCAGCAGGAACAGGCACTGGCGCAGAGTCAGAAAACGCTGCGGCATACCGAGCAAGTCAATCAGAAGCTGAGCTACGAACTGGCGCTGCTCAAGCGCCATGCCTTCGGCAAGCGCAGCGAGCAGCTCAACGTCCTGCAGATCAGCCTGCTGGACGAGGTGGTGGATGCCGACATCGCCGCCATCGAGACCGAGCTGGAGGACCTGAAGCTCGCCTCCGCGACACCGACGCCCAAGAAGGCGCCCAAGCGCGCCCCCTTGCCGCCCGAACTCCCGCGCACCGAGATTCACCATGATCCGGAGAATGATCTCTGCGCGTGTGGTTGTCAGCTGCGGCGGATCGGCGAGGAAATCAGCGAGAAGCTCGACTACACGCCGGGCGTGTTCCACGTCGAGCGCCATATCCGTGGCAAGTGGGTCTGCGACCAGTGCGAGACGCTGACCCAGGCGCCGATGCCGGCGCAGATCATCGACAAGGGCATTCCCACCGCCGGCCTGTTGGCCCAGGTGCTGATCGCCAAGTATGCCGACCACCTGCCGCTCTATCGTCAGGAGCAGATCTTCGCCCGGGCTGGCGTGGCGATTCCGCGCTCCACCCTCGCCGAATGGGTCGGCGTCTGCGGCGTGCGGCTCCAACCGCTGATCGATGCCTTACGTGACCTACTGCTCAGCGAGCCGGTGCTGCATGCCGACGAGACCCCGGTGCCGATGCTGGCCCCGGGCAAGAAGAAGACGCACCGCGCCTACCTCTGGGCCTACGCCACCACGCCCTACGCCGGGTTGAAGGCGGTGGTCTACGACTTCAGCGAGAGTCGCGGCGGGCAGCATGCCCGTGACTTCCTCGGCGACTGGCGGGGCAAGCTGATCTGCGACGACTACAGCGGCTACAAGCAGAGCTTCGCCAACGGCGTCACCGAGATCGGCTGCATGGCCCATGCGCGTCGCAAGTTCGTCGACCTGCATGTGGCCGGCAAGAGCCAGATCGCCAAGCAGGCCATCGAGCTGATCGGCCAGCTCTACCAGGTGGAGCGCGAGGCACAGACGCTCACCGCGGAAGAGCGCCAACGACTGCGAGAGACACGAGCGAGGCCCATCGCCGACGCGCTGCACCGCTGGATGCTGGCTCACCGCGAGAAGGTGCCGAACGGCTCGGCGACGGCCAAGGCGCTGGACTACAGCCTGAAGCGTTGGGTGGCGCTGACACGCTACCTCGACGACGGCGGGCTGACGATCGACAACAACCGGGTTGAGAACCTGATTCGCCCCTGGACGCTGGGCCGCAGCAACTGGCTGTTCGCCGGGTCACTGCGCAGCGGCCAGCGCGCCGCCACCATCATGAGCCTGATCCAGTGCGCCAAGCTGAACGGCCATGAGCCCTACGCCTACCTGAAGGATGTGCTGGAACGGCTGCCGACACATAAGGCCAGCCAGCTCAGCGAACTCCTGCCTCACAACTGGCAGCACACCGACTGATTACCGGCAAGCGGTGTTGCCCGTTCGCTTACGCTTCACCGAACGATTGGCATCGTCAGGGCCCGCTTCAATGGCATGGCGGATGCCGAAATGAAAAGACCCCGGCTGCTGTCGCAACCGGGGTCTTCTCGGGATAGATGCCTGACGATGACCTACTCTCGCATGGGGAAGCCCCACACTACCATCGGCGCTGAGCGGTTTCACTGCTGAGTTCGGCATGGGATCAGGTGGTTCCCGCACGCTATGGTCGTCAGGCGAAAAGGGCAATGCGAATCATGCTGGCGAGCTACGTCTCGCGTATCCGCTGTCGTCCGTCATCGACAGACCACTTGGGTGTTATATGGTCAAGCCTCACGGGCCATTAGTACCGGTTAGCTCAACGCCTTGCAGCGCTTCCACACCCGGCCTATCAACCAGCTGGTCTTGCTGGGCCCTTCAGGAGGCTCGAGGCCTCGGGGAGATCTCATCTTGAAGGGGGCTTCCCGCTTAGATGCTTTCAGCGGTTATCCCGTCCGTACATAGCTACCCGGCAGTGCCACTGGCGTGACAACCGGAACACCAGAGGTACGTCCACTCCGGTCCTCTCGTACTAGGAGCAGCGCTTCTCAAATCTCCAGCGCCCACGGCAGATAGGGACCGAACTGTCTCACGACGTTCTAAACCCAGCTCGCGTACCACTTTAAATGGCGAACAGCCATACCCTTGGGACCGACTTCAGCCCCAGGATGTGATGAGCCGACATCGAGGTGCCAAACACCGCCGTCGATGTGAACTCTTGGGCGGTATCAGCCTGTTATCCCCGGAGTACCTTTTATCCGTTGAGCGATGGCCCTTCCATACAGAACCACCGGATCACTAGAACCTACTTTCGTACCTGCTCGACGTGTCTGTCTCGCAGTTAAGCACCCTTATGCTCTTGCACTCATTGCACGATTTCCAACCGTGCTGAGGGTACCTTCGTGCTCCTCCGTTACGCTTTGGGAGGAGACCGCCCCAGTCAAACTACCCACCACACACGGTCCTCGATCCGGATCACGGACCTGAGTTAGAACGCCAATGATGCCAGGCTGGTATTTCAAGGTCGGCTCCACCCGATCTGGCGACCGGGTTTCCAAGCCTCCCAGCTATCCTACACAAGCAACATCAGCGTCCAGTGTGAAGCTGTAGTAAAGGTTCACGGGGTCTTTCCGTCTAGCCGCGGGTACACAGCATCTTCACTGCGATTTCAATTTCACTGAGTCTCGGGTGGAGACAGCGTGGCCATCATTACGCCATTCGTGCAGGTCGGAACTTACCCGACAAGGAATTTCGCTACCTTAGGACCGTTATAGTTACGGCCGCCGTTTACCGGGGCTTCGATCAGGAGCTTCGCTTACGCTAACACCATCAATTAACCTTCCGGCACCGGGCAGGCGTCATACCCTATACGTCCGCTTACGCGTTTGCAGAGTACTGTGTTTTTAATAAACAGTTGCAGCCACCTGGTATCTTCGACCGCCTTCCGCTCCGGCCGCGAGGGCCTTCACGTAACGGCGGCGTGCCTTCTCCCGAAGTTACGGCACCATTTTGCCTAGTTCCTTCACCCGAGTTCTCTCAAGCGCCTTGGTATTCTCTACCTGACCACCTGTGTCGGTTTGGGGTACGGTCCCACTGTATCTGAAGCTTAGAGGCTTTTCCTGGAAGCGTGGCATCGATGACTTCCAGACCGTAGTCTGTTCGTCTCGTCTCTCGGCCTTGAGGAACCGGATTTGCCTGATTCCTCGGCCTACTGACTTTCACCAGGACAACCAACGCCTGGCTCACCTAGCCTTCTTCGTCCCCCCATCGCAATACAGTGAGGTACGGGAATATTGACCCGTTTCCCATCGACTACGCCTTTCGGCCTCGCCTTAGGGGCCGACTCACTCTGCTCCGATTAGCGTCGAACAGAAACCCTTGGTCTTCCGGCGGGGGAGTTTTTCACTCCCCTTATCGTTACTCATGTCAGCATTCGCACTCGTGATACCTCCAGCCAACCTCTCGATTGACCTTCGTCGGCGTACACGACGCTCCTCTACCGCGCGTCATTCGACGCACCCGTAGCTTCGGTACCTGGTTTGAGCCCCGTTACATCTTCCGCGCAGGCCGACTCGACTAGTGAGCTATTACGCTTTCTTTAAAGGATGGCTGCTTCTAAGCCAACCTCCTAGCTGTCTAAGCCTTCCCACATCGTTTCCCACTTAACCAGGATTTCGGGACCTTAGCTGACGGTCTGGGTTGTTTCCCTTTTCACAACGGACGTTAGCACCCGCTGTGTGTCTCCCACGCTGGCACTCACCGGTATTCGGAGTTTGCCTCGGTTTGGTAAGTCGGGATGACCCCCTAGCCGAAACAGTGCTCTACCCCCGGCGGTGATACGTGAGGCGCTACCTAAATAGCTTTCGAGGAGAACCAGCTATCTCCGGGCTTGATTAGCCTTTCACTCCGATCCACAAGTCATCCAAATCTTTTTCAACAGATCCTGGTTCGGGCCTCCAGTTGATGTTACTCAACCTTCACCCTGCTCATGGATAGATCGCCCGGTTTCGGGTCTATTCCCAGCGACTGGTCGCCCAGTTAAGACTCGGTTTCCCTACGCCTCCCCTATACGGTTAAGCTCGCCACTGAAAATAAGTCGCTGACCCATTATACAAAAGGTACGCGGTCACGGGACGCGCCCGCTCCCACTGCTTGTACGCATACGGTTTCAGGGTCTATTTCACTCCCCTCTCCGGGGTTCTTTTCGCCTTTCCCTCACGGTACTGGTTCACTATCGGTCAGCCAGGAGTATTTAGCCTTGGAGGATGGTCCCCCCGTCTTCAGTCAAGGTTTCACGTGCCCCGACCTACTCGATTTCACATGATCAGGCTTTCGGCTACGGGACTATCACCCTGTATCGTTGAGCTTCCCAGCTCATTCGCCTAACCGGTCACATGCTTAAGGGCTGGTCCCCGTTCGCTCGCCGCTACTGGGGGAATCTCGGTTGATTTCTTTTCCTCGGGGTACTTAGATGTTTCAGTTCCCCCGGTTCGCCTCCCGCACCTATGGATTCAGTGCGGGATACTCAGGTTACCCTGAGTGGGTTTCCCCATTCGGAAATGCCCGGGTCGCAGGTTGTTTGCCACCTCGCCGAGCCTTATCGCAGGCTTCCACGTCCTTCATCGCCTCTGGCTGCCAAGGCATCCACCGTATGCGCTTCATCGCTTGACCATATAACCCCAAGGGGTCTGATCCGCGATGACGACAACGACAATTGCCGGATACGCTTGAGACGTATCTCATGCCCTTCCCTCTCGGGAAGAGCCTTTGTCAGCATGATTCACATTGTTAAAGAGCGTTTAAAGCGAGAAGCTTTAAGCTGGAAGCTTGAAGAAAGGGCCTGCCTTTCAAGCGTCTAGCTTAAAACTTCAGTGACTGTCGGGATTCTTCGAGCTTCCGGCTTCAAGCTCAAGCGTGGTGGAGCCTACCGGGATCGAACCGGTGACCTCCTGCGTGCAAGGCAGGCGCTCTCCCAGCTGAGCTAAGGCCCCTCTGACTCACCCATCACGCGACATGGGAATTTGTGCAAGACGAGGCGCTTTTCGCCGACGTGTAGCCTGCTACACGAGGAGGAAAGCAACGACGTATTGCGCAAATTTGGTGGGTCTGGGCAGACTTGAAGAAACCCGGCGACCTCACCCTCCTCTCTTTCACACCCTGGGGTGCGCTCCAACCAACTGAGCGAGAGAATGGTGGGTCTGGGCAGACTTGAACTGCCGACCTCACCCTTATCAGGGGTGCGCTCTAACCAACTGAGCTACAGACCCATTGGTCACGCTGGGCCTATACCCAAACAGTCTTTGCTCTGGCCGATCAGGTAATTCATTGTGGGCACTTGCCGGGTGCCGGCGACGTCGTCGATTAAGGAGGTGATCCAGCCGCAGGTTCCCCTACGGCTACCTTGTTACGACTTCACCCCAGTCATGAACCACACCGTGGTGATCGCCCTCCGAAGTTAGGCTAACCACTTCTGGTGCAGTCCACTCCCATGGTGTGACGGGCGGTGTGTACAAGGCCCGGGAACGTATTCACCGTGACATTCTGATTCACGATTACTAGCGATTCCGACTTCACGGAGTCGAGTTGCAGACTCCGATCCGGACTGAGACCGGCTTTTTGGGATTAGCTCCACCTCGCGGCATTGCAACCCTCTGTACCGGCCATTGTAGCACGTGTGTAGCCCTACCCGTAAGGGCCATGATGACTTGACGTCGTCCCCACCTTCCTCCGGTTTGTCACCGGCAGTCTCCCTAGAGTTCCCGACCGAATCGCTGGCAAATAGGGACAAGGGTTGCGCTCGTTACGGGACTTAACCCAACATTTCACAACACGAGCTGACGACAGCCATGCAGCACCTGTCTGAGCGTTCCCGAAGGCACCAATCCATCTCTGGAAAGTTCGCTCGATGTCAAGGGTAGGTAAGGTTCTTCGCGTTGCATCGAATTAAACCACATGCTCCACCGCTTGTGCGGGCCCCCGTCAATTCATTTGAGTTTTAACCTTGCGGCCGTACTCCCCAGGCGGTCGACTTATCGCGTTAACTGCGCCACAAAGGTCTCGAGGACCCCAACGGCTAGTCGACATCGTTTACGGCGTGGACTACCAGGGTATCTAATCCTGTTTGCTACCCACGCTTTCGCACCTCAGCGTCAGTGTCAGTCCAGAAGGCCGCCTTCGCCACTGGTATTCCTCCCGATCTCTACGCATTTCACCGCTACACCGGGAATTCTACCTTCCTCTCCTGCACTCTAGCCTGACAGTTCCGGATGCCGTTCCCAGGTTGAGCCCGGGGCTTTCACAACCGGCTTATCAAGCCGCCTACGCGCGCTTTACGCCCAGTAATTCCGATTAACGCTCGCACCCTCCGTATTACCGCGGCTGCTGGCACGGAGTTAGCCGGTGCTTCTTCTGTGAGTGATGTCCTTCCTGCGGGGTATTAACCCGCAAGCGTTCTTCCTCACTGAAAGTGCTTTACAACCCGAGGGCCTTCTTCACACACGCGGCATGGCTGGATCAGGCTTTCGCCCATTGTCCAATATTCCCCACTGCTGCCTCCCGTAGGAGTTCGGGCCGTGTCTCAGTCCCGATGTGGCTGATCATCCTCTCAGACCAGCTACGGATCGCGGCCTTGGTGAGCCATTACCTCACCAACTAGCTAATCCGACATAGGCTCATCCGATAGCGCAAGGTCCGAAGATCCCCTGCTTTCTCCCGTAGGACGTATGCGGTATTAGCCTGGGTTTCCCCAGGTTATCCCCCACTACCGGGCAGATTCCTATGCATTACTCACCCGTCCGCCGCTCGACGCCTGGAAGCAAGCTTCCATCGTTTCCGCTCGACTTGCATGTGTTAGGCCTGCCGCCAGCGTTCAATCTGAGCCATGATCAAACTCTTCAGTTTAAAAGCTTGATAGTTCCATAAGGCAGGAACCAAACCTGGCTCAAGGTTCAAACGTCTCGTTTGACGAGTCGCTTGCCTTGATATTCAGTGACTGGTCACCGACATCCCGACAAGCGCCCACATGAATTACCTGATCGATTGTTAAAGAGCATCTTGCATTGCCGTCCGTCTCGGCCGGCGCCCTGCAAGGGAGGCTTATTCTACGTAACCCCGGCTCCGTGTCAACAGAAGATTTCCGGCGGTTACTCAAGCCACGGCACCTACAGACCGAAGCTTTTCGGAATAAGTGCCTGACGATGACCTACTCTCGCATGGGGAGGCCCCACACTACCATCGGCGCTGAGCGGTTTCACTGCTGAGTTCGGCATGGGATCAGGTGGTTCCCGCACGCTATGGTCGTCAGGCGAAAAGGGCAATGCGAATCATGCTGGCGAGCTACGTCTCGCGTATCCGCTGTCGTCCGTCATCGACAGACCACTTGGGTGTTATATGGTCAAGCCTCACGGGCCATTAGTACCGGTTAGCTCAACGCCTTGCAGCGCTTCCACACCCGGCCTATCAACCAGCTGGTCTTGCTGGGCCCTTCAGGAGGCTCGAGGCCTCGGGGAGATCTCATCTTGAAGGGGGCTTCCCGCTTAGATGCTTTCAGCGGTTATCCCGTCCGTACATAGCTACCCGGCAGTGCCACTGGCGTGACAACCGGAACACCAGAGGTACGTCCACTCCGGTCCTCTCGTACTAGGAGCAGCGCTTCTCAAATCTCCAGCGCCCACGGCAGATAGGGACCGAACTGTCTCACGACGTTCTAAACCCAGCTCGCGTACCACTTTAAATGGCGAACAGCCATACCCTTGGGACCGACTTCAGCCCCAGGATGTGATGAGCCGACATCGAGGTGCCAAACACCGCCGTCGATGTGAACTCTTGGGCGGTATCAGCCTGTTATCCCCGGAGTACCTTTTATCCGTTGAGCGATGGCCCTTCCATACAGAACCACCGGATCACTAGAACCTACTTTCGTACCTGCTCGACGTGTCTGTCTCGCAGTTAAGCACCCTTATGCTCTTGCACTCATTGCACGATTTCCAACCGTGCTGAGGGTACCTTCGTGCTCCTCCGTTACGCTTTGGGAGGAGACCGCCCCAGTCAAACTACCCACCACACACGGTCCTCGATCCGGATCACGGACCTGAGTTAGAACGCCAATGATGCCAGGCTGGTATTTCAAGGTCGGCTCCACCCGATCTGGCGACCGGGTTTCCAAGCCTCCCAGCTATCCTACACAAGCAACATCAGCGTCCAGTGTGAAGCTGTAGTAAAGGTTCACGGGGTCTTTCCGTCTAGCCGCGGGTACACAGCATCTTCACTGCGATTTCAATTTCACTGAGTCTCGGGTGGAGACAGCGTGGCCATCATTACGCCATTCGTGCAGGTCGGAACTTACCCGACAAGGAATTTCGCTACCTTAGGACCGTTATAGTTACGGCCGCCGTTTACCGGGGCTTCGATCAGGAGCTTCGCTTACGCTAACACCATCAATTAACCTTCCGGCACCGGGCAGGCGTCATACCCTATACGTCCGCTTACGCGTTTGCAGAGTACTGTGTTTTTAATAAACAGTTGCAGCCACCTGGTATCTTCGACCGCCTTCCGCTCCGGCCGCGAGGGCCTTCACGTAACGGCGGCGTGCCTTCTCCCGAAGTTACGGCACCATTTTGCCTAGTTCCTTCACCCGAGTTCTCTCAAGCGCCTTGGTATTCTCTACCTGACCACCTGTGTCGGTTTGGGGTACGGTCCCACTGTATCTGAAGCTTAGAGGCTTTTCCTGGAAGCGTGGCATCGATGACTTCCAGACCGTAGTCTGTTCGTCTCGTCTCTCGGCCTTGAGGAACCGGATTTGCCTGATTCCTCGGCCTACTGACTTTCACCAGGACAACCAACGCCTGGCTCACCTAGCCTTCTTCGTCCCCCCATCGCAATACAGTGAGGTACGGGAATATTGACCCGTTTCCCATCGACTACGCCTTTCGGCCTCGCCTTAGGGGCCGACTCACTCTGCTCCGATTAGCGTCGAACAGAAACCCTTGGTCTTCCGGCGGGGGAGTTTTTCACTCCCCTTATCGTTACTCATGTCAGCATTCGCACTCGTGATACCTCCAGCCAACCTCTCGATTGACCTTCGTCGGCGTACACGACGCTCCTCTACCGCGCGTCATTCGACGCACCCGTAGCTTCGGTACCTGGTTTGAGCCCCGTTACATCTTCCGCGCAGGCCGACTCGACTAGTGAGCTATTACGCTTTCTTTAAAGGATGGCTGCTTCTAAGCCAACCTCCTAGCTGTCTAAGCCTTCCCACATCGTTTCCCACTTAACCAGGATTTCGGGACCTTAGCTGACGGTCTGGGTTGTTTCCCTTTTCACAACGGACGTTAGCACCCGCTGTGTGTCTCCCACGCTGGCACTCACCGGTATTCGGAGTTTGCCTCGGTTTGGTAAGTCGGGATGACCCCCTAGCCGAAACAGTGCTCTACCCCCGGCGGTGATACGTGAGGCGCTACCTAAATAGCTTTCGAGGAGAACCAGCTATCTCCGGGCTTGATTAGCCTTTCACTCCGATCCACAAGTCATCCAAATCTTTTTCAACAGATCCTGGTTCGGGCCTCCAGTTGATGTTACTCAACCTTCACCCTGCTCATGGATAGATCGCCCGGTTTCGGGTCTATTCCCAGCGACTGGTCGCCCAGTTAAGACTCGGTTTCCCTACGCCTCCCCTATACGGTTAAGCTCGCCACTGAAAATAAGTCGCTGACCCATTATACAAAAGGTACGCGGTCACGGGACGCGCCCGCTCCCACTGCTTGTACGCATACGGTTTCAGGGTCTATTTCACTCCCCTCTCCGGGGTTCTTTTCGCCTTTCCCTCACGGTACTGGTTCACTATCGGTCAGCCAGGAGTATTTAGCCTTGGAGGATGGTCCCCCCGTCTTCAGTCAAGGTTTCACGTGCCCCGACCTACTCGATTTCACATGATCAGGCTTTCGGCTACGGGACTATCACCCTGTATCGTTGAGCTTCCCAGCTCATTCGCCTAACCGGTCACATGCTTAAGGGCTGGTCCCCGTTCGCTCGCCGCTACTGGGGGAATCTCGGTTGATTTCTTTTCCTCGGGGTACTTAGATGTTTCAGTTCCCCCGGTTCGCCTCCCGCACCTATGGATTCAGTGCGGGATACTCAGGTTACCCTGAGTGGGTTTCCCCATTCGGAAATGCCCGGGTCGCAGGTTGTTTGCCACCTCGCCGAGCCTTATCGCAGGCTTCCACGTCCTTCATCGCCTCTGGCTGCCAAGGCATCCACCGTATGCGCTTCATCGCTTGACCATATAACCCCAAGGGGTCTGATCCGCGATGACGACAACGACAATTGCCGGATACGCTTGAGACGTATCTCATGCCCTTCCCTCTCGGGAAGAGCCTTTGTCAGCATGATTCACATTGTTAAAGAGCGTTTAAAGCGAGAAGCTTTAAGCTGGAAGCTTGAAGAAAGGGCCTGCCTTTCAAGCGTCTAGCTTAAAACTTCAGTGACTGTCGGGATTCTTCGAGCTTCCGGCTTCAAGCTCAAGCGTGGTGGAGCCTACCGGGATCGAACCGGTGACCTCCTGCGTGCAAGGCAGGCGCTCTCCCAGCTGAGCTAAGGCCCCTCTGACTCACCCATCACGCGACATGGGAATTTGTACAAGACGAGGCGCTTTTCGCCGACGTGTAGCCTGCTACACGAGGAGGAAAGCAACGACGTATTGCGCAAATTTGGTGGGTCTGGGCAGACTTGAACTGCCGACCTCACCCTTATCAGGGGTGCGCTCTAACCAACTGAGCTACAGACCCAAACAGTCTTTGCTCTGGCCGATCAGGTAATTCATTGTGAGCACTTGCCGGGTGTCGGCGACGTCGTCGATTAAGGAGGTGATCCAGCCGCAGGTTCCCCTACGGCTACCTTGTTACGACTTCACCCCAGTCATGAACCACACCGTGGTGATCGCCCTCCGAAGTTAGGCTAACCACTTCTGGTGCAGTCCACTCCCATGGTGTGACGGGCGGTGTGTACAAGGCCCGGGAACGTATTCACCGTGACATTCTGATTCACGATTACTAGCGATTCCGACTTCACGGAGTCGAGTTGCAGACTCCGATCCGGACTGAGACCGGCTTTTTGGGATTAGCTCCACCTCGCGGCATTGCAACCCTCTGTACCGGCCATTGTAGCACGTGTGTAGCCCTACCCGTAAGGGCCATGATGACTTGACGTCGTCCCCACCTTCCTCCGGTTTGTCACCGGCAGTCTCCCTAGAGTTCCCGACCGAATCGCTGGCAAATAGGGACAAGGGTTGCGCTCGTTACGGGACTTAACCCAACATTTCACAACACGAGCTGACGACAGCCATGCAGCACCTGTCTGAGCGTTCCCGAAGGCACCAATCCATCTCTGGAAAGTTCGCTCGATGTCAAGGGTAGGTAAGGTTCTTCGCGTTGCATCGAATTAAACCACATGCTCCACCGCTTGTGCGGGCCCCCGTCAATTCATTTGAGTTTTAACCTTGCGGCCGTACTCCCCAGGCGGTCGACTTATCGCGTTAACTGCGCCACAAAGGTCTCGAGGACCCCAACGGCTAGTCGACATCGTTTACGGCGTGGACTACCAGGGTATCTAATCCTGTTTGCTACCCACGCTTTCGCACCTCAGCGTCAGTGTCAGTCCAGAAGGCCGCCTTCGCCACTGGTATTCCTCCCGATCTCTACGCATTTCACCGCTACACCGGGAATTCTACCTTCCTCTCCTGCACTCTAGCCTGACAGTTCCGGATGCCGTTCCCAGGTTGAGCCCGGGGCTTTCACAACCGGCTTATCAAGCCGCCTACGCGCGCTTTACGCCCAGTAATTCCGATTAACGCTCGCACCCTCCGTATTACCGCGGCTGCTGGCACGGAGTTAGCCGGTGCTTCTTCTGTGAGTGATGTCCTTCCTGCGGGGTATTAACCCGCAAGCGTTCTTCCTCACTGAAAGTGCTTTACAACCCGAGGGCCTTCTTCACACACGCGGCATGGCTGGATCAGGCTTTCGCCCATTGTCCAATATTCCCCACTGCTGCCTCCCGTAGGAGTTCGGGCCGTGTCTCAGTCCCGATGTGGCTGATCATCCTCTCAGACCAGCTACGGATCGCGGCCTTGGTGAGCCATTACCTCACCAACTAGCTAATCCGACATAGGCTCATCCGATAGCGCAAGGTCCGAAGATCCCCTGCTTTCTCCCGTAGGACGTATGCGGTATTAGCCTGGGTTTCCCCAGGTTATCCCCCACTACCGGGCAGATTCCTATGCATTACTCACCCGTCCGCCGCTCGACGCCTGGAAGCAAGCTTCCATCGTTTCCGCTCGACTTGCATGTGTTAGGCCTGCCGCCAGCGTTCAATCTGAGCCATGATCAAACTCTTCAGTTTAAAAGCTTGATAGTTCCATAAGGCAGGAACCAAACCTGGCTCAAGGTTCAAACGTCTCGTTTGACGAGTCGCTTGCCTTGATATTCAGTGACTGGTCACCGACATCCCGACAAGCGCCCACATGAATTACCTGATCGATTGTTAAAGAGCATCTTGCATTGCCATCCGCTTGGCCGGCGCCCTGCAAGGAAGGCGTATTCTACGTGATCGGCGCGTCGTGTCAAACCCGTTTTTTCGACCACTTCCGAGGAAGCGACCCGGGCGACCGTGCGACCATCTCGGCGAGATGGCGTCCGATCGAGTGGCGGGCATTCTACCGAAACCGGCGAGCCTGTCAAGCGGGCGATCCTCGAAACCTTCGAAAAACCCTCGGCAAAACAAGCACTTCTGCCACTCCTCACCGCCTGGGACGTGACCCGTCGCCGGCAGCGGATGCGTACTTTACGGATTCCAGCGGAGTGGTGCAAGCCTTTTCTGAAGATTCCCACCGGACCACGCCATCAGCTATCCACAACCCGTCGTCACATAGCCCGCCTGTGGGTAACTCAACCTGCGAACAGGAAGACAACAACGCCCGCGCATGGCGGGCGTCAAAGGCAGACCACTCGCATTCCAGGCCGGAGGCCTAACGCAACTTGCGAAGCAAGGCCAATACCGGTCCCGAAGCGACATAGGTGCCGAACAGCAGCAGGAGCATCACCGAGGGCTCGATGGAAATGACCACGAAGCCGAGCACGATGGCCAACAACATGACGAAGGGGACCGGCCCCTTGAGGTCGATGTCCTTGAAGCTGTAGTAGCGGATATTGCTGACCATCAGCACGCCGGCGGCCCCGACCACGAAGAGCATCAACAGCTTGAAGCCGAAGGCATCGGCATCGAAGTTATGGAAGGTCCAGACACTGGCCGCCACCACGGCCGCGGCCGACGGGCTCGGCAGGCCGATGAACCACTTCTTGTCGACGCTGCCGATCTGGACATTGAACCTGGCCAGGCGCAAGGCCGCGCAGGCCACGTAGAGGAAGGCCACCACCCAGCCAGTCTTGCCCACGTCCTGCAGGATCCAGGTGAAAGCGACCAGTCCGGGCGCCACCCCGAAGGACAGCATGTCGGAAAGGGAATCGAACTCGGCGCCGAAGGCACTCTGGGTGTTGGTCAGCCGTGCGACCCGGCCATCCAGGCCATCCAGGACCATGGCGATGAAGATGGCCACCGAGGCGGCAGTGAAGTCGCCGTTGATGGCCGCGACCACGGCGAAGAATCCGGAGAAGAGCGCCGAAGTGGTCAGGAGATTGGGCAGCAGGTAGATGCCCTTGCGCCGGACCTTCTTGCCGCCCTCCATGGCCTCCTCGACCACTTCCGACTCGCGCATGAAGGTCTTCGCCAGATCATCGCCTTCCGAATCGTGCGTCTCTGGGTCGCTGTTGCGGGAGTCCTGGCTCATCTCTGTCATCCGTTTCGACTGGGAATCCCCCCATTCTACACGGACTGCCGCCGTTGACTCATCGCCCCCGGACGCAGAAGAGGGCGCGGATGACCGCGCCCTCCACGATGCCTGTTCGCCGGGGGCGATCAGTTCTTGGACTTGTCGACCAGCTGGTTGGCGGCGATCCAGGGCATCATGGCACGCAGCTTCTCGCCCACCTGCTCGATCGGATGCTCGGCGTTGAGCCGGCGACGCGCGGTCATCGAGGGATAGTTGGTGTTGCCCTCGTTGATGAACATCTTGGCGTACTCCCCGGTCTGGATGCGCTTGAGTGCGTTGCGCATGGCCTCACGGGACTGCTCGTTGATGACTTCACCGCCGGTGACGTACTCGCCGTACTCCGCGTTGTTGGAGATGGAGTAGTTCATGTTGGCGATGCCGCCTTCGTACATCAGGTCGACGATCAGCTTGAGCTCGTGCAGGCACTCGAAGTAGGCCATCTCCGGGGCATAGCCGGCCTCGGTCAGGGTCTCGAAGCCGGCCTTGACCAGCTCGACCGCACCGCCGCACAACACCGCCTGCTCACCGAAGAGGTCGGTCTCGGTCTCGTCCTTGAAGGTGGTCTCGATGATGCCGCTGCGACCGCCGCCGATCGCCGCGGCGTAGGACAGGGCCAGCTCCTTGGCGGAACCGGAAGCATCCTGGTGGATGGCGATCAGGTCGGGGATGCCGCCACCACGGGTGAACTCGGAACGCACGGTGTGGCCCGGTGCCTTGGGCGCGATCATGATCACGTCCAGGTCGCTGCGCGGCTCGATCTGGTTGTAGTGGATGTTGAAGCCGTGGGCGAAGGCCAGGGTCGCGCCCTGCTTCAGGTTGGGAGCGATCTGCTGCTCGTAGATGGCCTTCTGATTCTCGTCCGGGGCCAGCACCATCACCACGTCGGCGATCTTGGCCGCCTCTTCCACGGAAGCGACCTTGAGACCGGCGGCCTCGGCCTTGGCGGCGGAGGAGGAACCCTGGCGCAGGGCGACGGTCACGTCGACGCCGGACTCCTTGAGGTTGTTGGCATGGGCATGGCCCTGGGAACCGTAGCCCACGATGGCCACCTGCTTGCCCTGGACGAGGGAGAGATCGCAGTCCTTATCGTAGTAAACGCGCATGAGGGTGCTCCTGGAGATGAAGGTGAACGTCGGTGTCAGCGTCGATGGCCACCCGCGCCGTCTTGTCGCGGCGCTGGGAGTCGGGCTCCGGGACGCGTCCCGGTCGATGCATCGACTGTACGCCAGCCCCCTCGTTGCGTAAAACGCTATATTTGCAACGTGACGTTTCTTTCTGTGCAATACTATCCTTCATGGACCTGCGCCCCCTGAGACACTTCCTCGCCCTGGCCGACACCCTGCACTTCGGACGCGCCAGTGAGGCCTGTCACGTCAGCCCCTCCACCCTCTCCCGCTCGATCCGTCAGTTGGAGGAGAGCCTGGGAGTGCGGCTGTTCGAACGCGACAACCGTCATGTGGCCCTGACGCCCCATGGCGAGACCTTCCTGCGCTACGCCCGGGAGACCCTGGAGCAGTGGGATCAGTTGCGCCTGTCGATGATGAGCGCCGCCCACTCCCTGACCGGCGAGATCAGCATCTACTGCTCGGTCACCGCCAGCTACAGCTTCCTGTACGAGCTGCTCAGCGAGTTCCGCACTCGCCACCCCGGCATCGAGCTCAAGCTGCACACCGGCGACCCCGCCGAGGCGATGGCCCGCGTCCTGGCCGGCGAGGAAGACATGGCGATCACTCCCCGCCCCCGCCAGGTCCCCGAGGCACTGGCCTTCAAGTCGCTCACCCGCTCGCCGCTGGCCTTCATCGCCCCCCGGGACTCCCAGGACTGGATACCGGCCGCACCGGAGTCCCCCAGCGCCGAGCAGTGGCGCGAGGTGCCGATGATCCTCTCCGAGGCCGGGCTGTCGCGGACCTATGCCGATACCTGGTTCAAGGCGCTGGGCATCACGCCGCGCATCTACGCCCAGGTGGCCGGCCACGAGGCCATCGTCAGCATGGTGGGGCTGGGGTTCGGCATCGGCGTGGTCCCGAAGATCGTGCTGGACAACAGCCCGCTGCTGGAACGCGTGCGGGTACTGCCGGTGAAGCCGGAGCTCCCCCACTACGATGTCGGGCTGTGCGTGCTCGAGCGGCGCCTGAAGAGCCCGCTGCTCCACGCCCTCTGGGCCGAGGTCGAGGAGCGAAGCTGAGCGCAAGAAAACGCCGCCCCGTAGGGCGGCGGATCTTCAACCATGATGGGCGCAGACGTTGATTTACGTTCCGCGCGAAGATGGCTCGTTCGCCACCGGGGCGGCATAGTCAATCAGAGGGACAGGACCTTCTCCCCGCGGGCGATCCCCGAGACCCCGGTCCTCGCCACCTCGAGGACCCCGACCGGCGTCATGGCCTCGAGGAAGGCGTCGAGCTTGCCGGCATCGCCGGTGATCTGAACCGTGTACAGGCTCGGCGTCACGTCGACGATCTGCGCGCGGAAGATGTCCACGGTGCGCTTGACCTCGTCGCGGGCCGCCCCCAGGGCCTTGACCTTCACCATCATCAGTTCGCGCTCGATGTGGCTGCCCTCGGTCAGGTCGACCAGCTTGACCACGTCGATCAGCTTGTTGAGATGCTTGGTGATCTGCTCGATGACCCGATCGTCGCCGGTGGTGGTCACGGTGAGCCGCGACAGGCTTTCGTCCTCGGTGGGGGCCACGTTGAGGGTTTCGATGTTGAAGTTGCGCTGGGAAAACAGCCCCACCACGCGAGACAGGGCGCCCGGTTCGTTTTCCATCAGAATCGAGATGATATGGCGCATCAGGTCCGCTCCGTCTTGGAAAGCAGCATGTCACGCATGGAGCCCAGAGGCACCTGCATCGGATAGACGTGCTCGTGGGGATCCACGGCGACGTCGAGGAACACCAGCTCGTCCTTGTCGGCGAAGGTCCTCTCCAGCGCCGGCTCGAGCTCCTCCATCGTCTGCACCTTCAGGGCGGTGAAGCCATAGGACTCGATGAGTTTCTGGAAATCGGGCAGCGACTCCATGTAGGAGTGCGCATGGCGGGACTTGTAGTTGAGGTCCTGCCACTGGCGCACCATGCCGAGCGAGGCATTGTTGAGGTTGACGATCTTGACCCCACCGCCGAACTGCTTACAGGTCGACAGCTCCTGCATCATCATCTGAAAGCTGCCTTCGCCGGTCACGCAGACCACCTGCTCGTCGGGGAAGTTCTGCTTGATGCCCATGGCCGCGGGGAAGCCGAAGCCCATGGTGCCCAGCCCCCCGGAGGTGATGAAGCGGTTGGGCTTGTCGAACTTGTAGTACTGGGCCGCGAACATCTGGTGCTGGCCCACGTCGGTGGTCACGTAGGCCTCGCCGCGGGTCGCCCGACAGATGGCCTCGATGACCTCCTGGGGCTTGAGCGGCTCACCGGGCCTGGACGGCTCGTAGAGCTTGCCGTGGCGTTCCTCGCGCCAGCCCTCGATGGTCTCCCACCACTCCTCGAGCGCATCGGGGTTGGCGATCTCGCGGCCCTGCAGGAGGCTGATCATCTCGTTGATCACGTTGCCCGCCGGCCCGACGATGGGCACGTCGGCCCGCACCGTCTTGGAGATCGAGCTCGGATCGATGTCCACGTGGACGATCTTGGCCGTGGGGCAGAACTTGGAGGTGTTGTTGGTCACCCGGTCGTCGAAGCGTGCCCCGATGGCGACGATCAGGTCGGCATGGTGCATGGCCATGTTGGACTCGTAGGAGCCGTGCATGCCCAGCCAGCCGAGGCATTGCCGATCGCTCTGCGGGAAGGCGCCGATGCCCATCAGGGTGGTGGTGATGGGGAAGCCCAGGCGCTTGACCAGGTCGGTCAGCCCCTCGCTGGCCTCGCCGGTGACCACGCCGCCGCCGGTGTAGAAGACCGGACGCCGGGCCTTGAGCATCAGCTCCACGGCCTTCTTGATCTGGCCGGTATGGCCGCGTCCCACCGGGTTGTAGGAGCGCATCTTGACCTTCTTCGGGTAGACGTACTCGTAGCGCTCGGTGGGGGTGGTCATGTCCTTGGGGATGTCCACCACCACCGGGCCGGGCCGGCCGGTGGAGGCCAGGTAGTAGGCCTTCTTGAGGACTTCCGGGATCTCGGTCGGGTGCTTGATCGAGAAGCTGTGCTTCACGATGGGCCGGGTCACGCCGATGATGTCGGTTTCCTGGAAGGCATCGTCGCCGATCAGATGGCTCATCACCTGGCCGCACAGCACCACCATGGGGATCGAGTCCATGTAGGCGGTGGCGATGCCGGTGACCGCGTTGGTGGCGCCGGGACCGGAGGTGACCAGTACCGTACCGGGCTTGCCGGAGGCCCGGGCATAGCCGTCGGCGGCATGGGTGGCCGCCTGTTCATGGCGCACCAGGATGTGCTTGACCTTGTCCTGGCGGAAGAGGGCGTCATAGATGTGCAGCGCCGCGCCGCCGGGATAGCCGTAAATGTATTCGACGCCCTCGTCCTGAAGGAAGCGGGCGATCATGTCCGCGCCGGAAAGCAGTTCCACAGATGTTTCTCCCCTGGAGGTCTCGAGTGCGATCCGCGCCCTCCTCGGGCACGGGGTCGAGTGCGGCGATATGCCGCTGCCGGTCTCGCCGGCACCTGATGCCAAACCCTGGCGTTGTTAGACCCGGATAGGGCCTGCACTCTCATCACGGCGGATCACCGCGTCGGGGCGTTGGCCAGGTCGGGCGGTTGGCCCGGACCCGGAAGTCCTACGGCGGGTAGAGGCCCCATGGCCTACCCTTCGCGCGGGGATGGGGGATTGCCCGCTGGAGTCCGCGCCCGTTATCAGGAATCGTCAAGATTCCAATAGCCCCCGAAGAGTGTCAACCGCTACCCGCCTCCCGACGCCCCAATCGGGCGATTCCGCGGGACTGGCCAGGCCTGATGCGACGAAAGTCTAGCCCCTCTCGGCTCGCGAGTTCATGACGGCCCTGCTTCAATGACGCAGGTGACACGATTCACCTGCTCGCCATACATGGCCCCCTGACCCGGATACCGCGATGAGCCAGGGCTCTCGCCGAGCGAGTGAATCGATTCACCTGACAACCCAACAACACCAACTCACACCTCACCGGAGGAGAGACGCCATGTCTCGCATCGTGCAATGGTCCATCACCGTGGCCTTGGCCGGCTTCCTGTTCGGCTTCGACACCGCGGTCATCTCGGGCGCCGACAAGCCCATCCAGACGCTCTGGGGGCTAAGCGACCTCCAGCATGGCCTCCTGATCATGTCCATGGCCCTGTGGGGCACCGTGCTCGGCGCCATCACCGGCAACTGGCCAACCGACCGGCTCGGCCGGCGCGCCACCCTGCTGCTGATCGGCGTTCTCTACCTGGTCTCCGCCGTCGGCTCGGCCGTGGTCTCCGATCCAGTGCTGTTCGCCTTCTTCCGGCTGATCGGCGGCATCGGGGTCGGGATCTCCTCGGTCGCCGCACCGACCTACATCTCCGAGATCGCGCCCGCTCGCCAACGCGGCTTCCTGGTGGCCATGTACCAGTTCAACATCGTGTTCGGCATCCTGATGGCCTTCGTCTCCAACTACGTCATCAGCAGCGTCGTCACCGGCGACGATGCCTGGCGCTGGATGCTCGGCGTCGAGGCCGTGCCTGCCCTGCTCTATACCCTGATGATCACCCGGGTGCCGCGCAGCCCGCGCTGGCTGATCCTCAAGCGCGGAGATGTCGAGGAAGCCTCCCGTGTACTGCGGATGATCGAACCGGACGCCGACACGGAAGCCGAGATCGCCCGCATTCGCGCCGCGGAGAACGAGGAACAGAGCGCCCATGCCCGATTCTTCTCGATGCGCTACCGCCTGCCGATCCTGCTCGCCTTCCTGATCGCCTTCTTCAACCAGCTCTCGGGCATCAACTTCATCATCTACTATGCGCCGCGAGTACTGGAGGCCGCCGAACTCGGTAGCCAGGCCGCGCTGCTGTCCTCCGCCGGCATCGGGCTGGTCAACCTGGTGTTCACCATGCTCGGCATGTCGCTGATCGACAGGTTCGGCCGCCGCACCCTGCTGTTCATCGGCTCCGCCGGTTACCTGGTGTCGCTGGTGCTGATCTCGCGTGCCTTCTTCGCCGACGCCCTGGGCGGTATCGAGGTGCCGCTGCTGCTGGGGCTGTTCATCGCCGCCCATGCGATCAGCCAGGGGGCTGTGATCTGGGTGTTCATCGCCGAGGTATTCCCCAACCATGTCCGCGCCCGCGGCCAATCCTTCGGCGCCTCCATCCACTGGATCTTCGCCGCCCTGATCACCCTGCTGATGCCCTGGGTGCTGAGCACCTTCAGCGGCGGCCCGGTGTTCGCCTTCTTCGCGGTGATGATGCTGCTTCAGCTGGTCTTCGTGATGGTCCTGATGCCCGAAACCCGAAACGTCTCCCTGGAGGACCTGCAGAAGCACCTGGTGGGGGAAAGCGTCGGCATGCGCCGCGTGCACCTGTCGAAGGCCAGGGCAAAGGCCTGATTACCCCGAAACGAAAAGCCCGCCAGGGGTCCCCCCGGCGGGCAAGGGAGCGACGAAGCGCCCCGTCATGACGACCGCCCGCGCCCTTGCCGGTGCGGGCGGTCGTCTCAGTGATGGAAGACCAGATGGTCGCCTTCGACCTCGACCCGGATGACATCGCCCGGGGCATAGTGGCCGGCCAGCAGGTCCTGGGCCAGCGGGTTCTCGAGGCGGTTCTGGATCGCCCGCTTGAGGGGACGGGCGCCGAACACCGGATCGAAGCCCACCGTGGCCAGCTGGGCCATGGCCTCCTGGGACACCTCGAGCCCCAGGTCGTGCTCGGCCAGGCGCGAGCGCAGGCGATCGAGCTGGATATCGGCGATGGCCTGGATCTGCTCCTGGACCAGGGCATGGAAGACCACCACCTCGTCGATGCGGTTGATCAGCTCGGGGCGGAAATGCTGCCCCACCACGTCCATGACCGCGGACCTCATCTGGGCATAGTCGCTGTCGTCACCACCCATACGCTGGATGATGTCCGAGCCCATGTTGGAGGTCATGACGATGACGGTGTTGCGGAAGTCCACCGTGCGACCCTGGCCGTCGGTGAGCCGGCCGTCCTCGAGCACCTGCAGCAGGATGTTGAAGACGTCGTGGTGGGCCTTCTCCACCTCGTCGAGCAACAGCACCGAATAGGGCTTGCGGCGCACGGCCTCGGTCAGGTAGCCCCCCTCCTCGTAGCCGACGTAGCCCGGGGGCGCGCCGATCAGCCGGGCCACGGAGTGCTTCTCCATGAACTCGGACATGTCGATACGCACCATGGCCTCCTCGGTATCGAAGAGGAAGCTGGCCAGCGCCTTGCACAGCTCGGTCTTGCCGACCCCGGTCGGGCCGAGGAACAGGAAGGAACCGTTGGGTCGGTTGGGGTCGGCAAGACCGGCCCGGGAGCGCCGCACGGCGTTGGCCACGGCGGTCACCGCCTCGTCCTGGCCGATGACTCGCTCGTGCAGGGCCTCCTCCATGCGCAGGAGCTTGTCGCGCTCGCCCTCGAGCATCTTGGCCACCGGGATGCCGGTCCAGCGCGATACCACCTCGGCGATCTCCTCCTCGGTGACGTTGGAGCGCAGCAGCTTGTGGCTCGACGTGTCGGCGTCGGCCTCGGCGGCGCTGGTCTCGGCGATCTTCTTCTCCAGCTCGGGGATCACGCCGTACTGCAGCTCGGACATGCGCGCCAGGTCCCCCTGGCGGCGAGCCTGCTCCAGGTCGACCCGGGCCCGGTCGAGCTCGTCCTTGAACTGGGCCGCGCCCTGGATGCTGGCCTTCTCGGCCTTCCAGATCTCGTCCAGGTCGGCGTATTCCCGTTCCAGCTCGGCGATCTGCTCCTCTAGGGACTCGAGACGCTTCCTGGAGGCCTCGTCGGTCTCCTTCTTGAGGTGCTCGCGCTCCATCTTGAGCTGGATCAGCCGGCGGTCGAGGCGATCCATCTCCTCGGGCTTGGAGTCGAGTTCCATGCGGATCCGCGAACAGGCCTCGTCGACGAGGTCGATGGCCTTGTCGGGCAGTTGACGGTCGGTGATGTAGCGGGTCGACAGCTTGGCGGCGGCGATGATCGCCCCGTCGGTGATGTCGACGCCGTGGTGCACCTCGTAGCGCTCCTTGAGCCCGCGCAGGATGGCCACGGTATCCTCCTCGCTCGGCTCGTCCACCAGCACCTTCTGGAAGCGACGCTCCAGGGCGGCGTCCTTCTCGATGTGCTGGCGGTACTCGTCGAGGGTGGTGGCGCCCACGCAGTGCAGCTCGCCCCGGGCCAGGGCCGGCTTGAGCATGTTGCCGGCGTCCATGGCGCCCTCGGCCTTGCCCGCGCCCACCATGGTATGCAGCTCGTCGATGAACAGGATGATGCGGCCCTCTTCCTGGGCCAGCTCCTTGAGCACCGCCTTCAGGCGTTCCTCGAACTCGCCGCGGAACTTGGCGCCGGCCAGTAGCGCGCCCATGTCCAGGGACAGCACGCGCTTGTCCTTGAGGCCCTCGGGCACCTCCCCGTCGACGATCCGCTGGGCCAGCCCCTCGACGATGGCGGTCTTGCCCACGCCGGGCTCGCCGATCAGCACGGGGTTGTTCTTGGTACGCCGCTGCAGGACCTGGATGGTGCGGCGAATCTCGTCGTCGCGGCCGATCACCGGGTCGAGCTTGCCACTGGACGCGCGCTCGGTGAGGTCCAGGGTGTACTTCTCCAGGGCCTCGCGGCTCTCCTCGGCATTGGGGTCCTCGACCTTCTCGCCTCCACGCACGCTGTCGATGGCGGTCTCCAGCGCCTTGCGGGTCACCCCGGCCTGGGTCAACACCTTGGTCACCGCATGGCGCATCTCGAGGGCCGCCAGCAGCACCAGTTCGCTGGCGATGTACTGATCGCCCCGTTTCTGGGCCTCGCGGTCGGTCAGGTTGAACAGCTTGATCAGGTCCCGGGACGGCTGCACCTCGCCGTCGAAGTCGCTGACCCGGGGCAGCTGGTCCAGATGGCCCACCAGGGCATCGCGCAACCCGGCCGCGTCACCGCCGGCCTTCTGCACCAGGGCCTTCACGCCGGTATCGGTGGCGTCCAGCAGCGCCAGCAGCAGATGGCCGGGCTCGAGCTGGTTGTGTCCGTGCCCCACCGCCAGGGACTGGGCATCCGCCACGGCGTTCTGCAGCTTGGCGGTGAACTTGTCGAATCGCATTCGCTTTCCTCCGTCGGGGGGACGGCGCGTTCGGACGCGCCGCCTGTCCCGGTTTCATTCGTCTTGACATCCTCAATGGAGTCAGGATGGCCGGCTTTCAAGGTATGGGCCATCGGAAGGCATCGGAAAGCGAGGGGGATTGATGTGGATCAAGGGCCAAGCGGCCAAGCGGCCAAGCGGCCAAGCGGCCAAGCGGCCAAGCGGCGCGGCCAAGCGGCCAAGCGGCCAAGCGGCCAAGCGGCCAAGCGGAGGCTCAAGTAGAAAGTCAAAAGTAGCAAGTGAGGTGGCCCTGAAAAAGTAGACACCTTGATCAGGCAGCGGCTTCAAACGCCTTGGGCGATACCCCGCCCAAGGCGCCATGCAGCCGCACCTTATCGTAATACTCTTCGATGTAGTACTCCGCCTCAGCCTGCAGTTCAGCACGACTCTGCCGTGCCAGGCGACGGAGCCACTCTTCCTTCAGCTGGGCAAAGAAACTCTCGGCACAGGCGTTATCCCAGCAATTGCCACGACGGGACATGCTCAACGTGATGCCTCGCTCCGTCAGCCACCGCATCACGTTCTCGCTGCGGTACTGCGCCCCCTGATCTGAATGGAACAGCATGCCTCCGCTTGAGGGCTGCCGCGCCGCCCAGGCCATCCTCAGCGCCCGCTCCACCAGGTGGCTGTCGTTGAGAGGCCCACCGGCCCAGCCGACGATCCGCCGGGAATACAGGTCCATGACGATGGCCAGGTACCACCAGCCTTCGTGACAGCGTACCTGTGTGATGTCCGAGACCCAGACGCGATTGGGCGCCGTCACATCGAATTCTCGGTTCAGCAGGTTGGGTAAGGCCGGCAGGCCAGGCTTGGGGCGCCGATAACCGGGGCGCAAGGCCCGTGTCGAGCGATAGCCCGCGCGCTGCAGGAGCCGCTGCACACGATTCTGGCTACAGGCAAAGCCCACGTTCACGGCCGCCTGCCAGAGTTTGCGATAACCTGGTACGCCTGCCTGCCGGTCAGCTTCGGCCAGCAGGAAGCGCAACAGGCGCTCGTTCTCCGTCACCTGGGGGGACGGTCGGCGACTTAGCCAGCGATAGAAGCCCGCCTTGGACACGCCGAGTACTCCGCACATCAAAACAACCGTCCAGCGTCGGGAGCGGTAGCGCTTGATGAAGGCGAACTTCACTTCGGGTCTTTGGCGAAGTACTCGTTGGCCTTTTTTAGGATTTCGACTTCCAGCTCGGCCCGCTCGAGACGCTTCTTGAGTCGCCGGTTCTCACGCTCCAGCTCATGCTGGCTCTTGTGGGGACCCGCGTTGGGCACCCCCTTGGGCTGGCGGTCATCCGTGGTCACGAGTTCTCGCCTCCATCGACCTAGCAGTTTCGGGTGTATCCCGAACCGCTCCGCTACGCGGGCCTGGGGTTCGGGGGACTCCAGCGAATGCTGGACCACATGGCGTTTGAACTCCAGGGAGAACTGGCGACGGGTTTTCAAGCGCATAGCACCTTACCTCCGGGTTGCAGGTAAGGTGTCTACAAATTCAGGGGCACTCCACAAGTAACCCCTTGTCACTTTCTACTTGTCACTTGCCACTCCGTCCTTGGCGGCTCGGCGCTAGCGTAGCCAGATCATGCTGGCCATGCGGCCGGTGACGCCGTCGTCGCGACGGTAGGAGTAGAAGCGCGGCTCGCAGGCGGTGCAGAAGTGCCCGCCGCCGATATGGTCCAGCCCCAGGCGTTCCAGGCGCAGCCGCGCCAGCTTGTAGAGGTCGGCCATGTAGTGCCCCAGGCGGTAGGGACTGGGATCGAAGGCCTCGATGGCTTCGGGCTGGACCGCGACGAAGGCCTGGCGAACCTCGGCCCCCACCTCGAACTGTGCGTTGGAAATCGCCGGGCCCAGCCAGGCCATCAGGCTCTCCGGCGGCACGCCCATGGCCGCCACCGTGGCTTCCAGCACACCGCCGGCCAGACCGCGCCAGCCGGCGTGGGCCAGGCCGACCCGCTGCCCGGCCCGGTCACAGAAGAACACGGGCAGGCAATCCGCGGTGAGCACCACGCAGGCATGCCCGCGATCGTAGGCCACCGAAGCATCGGCCTGGGGCAGGTCTGCCGAATAGCCCTGCTGCACCCGGGCGCCGTGCACCTGATCGAGCCACAGCAGGGGTCGGTCGTCCCCGATTTCCTTGTGGAGCTGTCGCCGGCACAAGGCCACATGGGCCGGGTTATCGCCCACGTGCAGCCCAGGGTTGAAGGCGGCGAAGGCCCCCTGGCTGGGACCGGTCTCCCGGGTGGTGACGCAGGCCGCCACCGAGGGCGGCGCCGGCCAGTCCGGGCGAATCAGGGTCGGGCGCAGGTCCAGGGCATCGCTCATCGCATCGTCTCGCTGTCGTCGCGCAGGAAATCCAGCAGCATCAGCAGGTCGTCGGGCAGGGGGGCGCGGAAGCTCAGGGTCTCCCCGCTGCCCGGATGGACGAAGGCCAGCTTGCGGGCATGCAGCGCCTGGCGGGGGAATTCCCGCAGCACCTCCTTCAGCGTCTCTCCGGCCCCGGCCGGCAGCTTGAGGCGACCGCCGTAGACGGGGTCGCCGATCAAGGGGTAGCGCAGGTGCGCCAGGTGAACGCGGATCTGGTGGGTCCGCCCCGTCTCCAGCCGGCAGCGCACATGGGTGTGGGCCCGGAAGCGTTCCACCACCCGGTAATGCGTCACCGCCGGCTTGCCCGAGGCGTTCACCGCCTGGCGCTTGCGGTCCCGGGGATGGCGGCCGATCGGGGCGTCCACGGTGCCGCCGGCGGTCATCACCCCGACCACGACGGCGTCGTACTCCCGGGACACGGTGCGCGCCTGGAGCTGCTCCACCAGGGCGGTCTGTGCGGTCAGGGTCTTGGCCACCACCATCAGGCCGCTGGTGTCCTTGTCCAGGCGGTGGACGATTCCCGCCCGGGGCACCGCCGCCAGGTCGGGGCAATGATGGAGCAGGCCGTTGAGCAGGGTGCCGTCGGGATTCCCGGCGGCCGGATGCACTACCAGGCCGGGCGGCTTGTCGATCACCAGGACCTCGTCGTCCTCGTAGACCACGTTCAGGGGGATGTCCTCGGGCTCGAAGCGGGCGTCGTCCTCGATCACCGCGCTCAGCGCCAGCGACTCCCCCCCGTAGACCTTGTCCTTGGGCTTGGCGGGGTTGCCGTCCAGGGTGAGGGCGCCCTCCTTGATCCAGGCCTTGAGACGCTCCCGGGAAAAGTCGGCGAAGAGTTCGGCGGCGGCCTGGTCGAGGCGCAGACCGGCCATGTGCACAGGGACGCGTTGCTGGGCTTCGAGGGTCTGGGACATGGGGCGGCGATGGGTCCGTCTGGGCGATGGCGACGCCGGGCATCAGGCGGGGTGATGACTGCGTTTTGCCACGCGGTGCTTTATAGTGGGCGGATTCGGGCCGATTCTAGCACGGCCACCCCGGGTTGTTTGACACGAGGATCACGATGCGCGTTATCACGACCGGCTATCGCCTGGCCGCGATCTGTGTGGCGACCGCCCTGCTGGCCGGCTGTGCCAGCACCGGCGACGAGCAGGCCCCGGATCTCGCCGAGCGCCAGCTCTACGAGGAAGGTCGCACCGCACTGGAGAGCGGGCACTACACCACCGCCATCAACCGGCTCGAGGCCATCGATACCCGCTACCCCTTCGGCGAGACCGCCGAACAGGCCCAGCTGGAGCTGATCTACGCCTATTACGAGACCGACGACTGGGAAGCCGCCCGCGCCGCCGCCAGCCGCTTCATCCGCCTGCACCCGGACCACCCCCAGGTCGACTACGCCTACTACCTGCGCGGCCTGGCCGCCTGGCAGGCCGGTCGCTTCAGCCTGGAAGGCCTGCGCCTGATCGACATCTCCAAGCGCGACCTGGGCGCCACCCGGGATGCCTACGCCGACTTCCGCGAGCTGGTCCAGCGCTTCCCCGACAGCCAGTACGCGCCGGACGCCCGCCAGCGCATCGTCTACCTGCGTAACGTCCTGGCCCGTCACGAGCTGCAGGTGGCGGACTTCTACCTGCGCAAGGGCGCCTACCTGGCCGCCGTGGAGCGCGGCCGCTGGGTCATCGAGCACTATCCGCAGTCCGAGGCGACGCGCGACGCCCTGGCGGTGATGGTCGAGGGCTACCTGGGCCTCGACATGAGCGAACGCGCCCGCGAGACGCTGCGCGTACTGATCGACAACGCCCCGGATCACGAACGCCTGGACGGCCGCACCTTCCAGCCCCGCCACGTGGACGCCCCGGCGATTTCGGCCTGAGCAGCTGCAAGCTGCAAGCTGCAAGCTGCAAGCTGCAAGCTGCAAGCTGCAAGCTGCAAGCTGCAAGCTGCAAGCTTGGAGTGCCCCTGAATTTGTAGACACCTTACCTGCAACCCGGAGGTAAGGTGCTATGCGCTTGAAAACCCGTCGCCAGTTCTCCCTGGAGTTCAAACGCCATGTGGTCCAGCATTCGCTGGAGTCCCCCGAACCCCAGGCCCGCGTAGCGGAGCGGTTCGGGATACACCCGAAACTGCTAGGTCGATGGAGGCGAGAACTCGTGACCACGGATGACCGCCAGCCCAAGGGGGTGCCCAACGCGGGTCCCCACAAGAGCCAGCATGAGCTGGAGCGTGAGAACCGGCGACTCAAGAAGCGTCTCGAGCGGGCCGAGCTGGAAGTCGAAATCCTAAAAAAGGCCAACGAGTACTTCGCCAAAGACCCGAAGTGAAGTTCGCCTTCATCAAGCGCTACCGCTCCCGACGCTGGACGGTTGTTTTGATGTGCGGAGTACTCGGCGTGTCCAAGGCGGGCTTCTATCGCTGGCTAAGTCGCCGACCGTCCCCCCAGGTGACGGAGAACGAGCGCCTGTTGCGCTTCCTGCTGGCCGAAGCTGACCGGCAGGCAGGCGTACCAGGTTATCGCAAACTCTGGCAGGCGGCCGTGAACGTGGGCTTTGCCTGTAGCCAGAATCGTGTGCAGCGGCTCCTGCAGCGCGCGGGCTATCGCTCGACACGGGCCTTGCGCCCCGGTTATCGGCGCCCCAAGCCTGGCCTGCCGGCCTTACCCAACCTGCTGAACCGAGAATTCGATGTGACGGCGCCCAATCGCGTCTGGGTCTCGGACATCACACAGGTACGCTGTCACGAAGGCTGGTGGTACCTGGCCATCGTCATGGACCTGTATTCCCGGCGGATCGTCGGCTGGGCCGGTGGGCCTCTCAACGACAGCCACCTGGTGGAGCGGGCGCTGAGGATGGCCTGGGCGGCGCGGCAGCCCTCAAGCGGAGGCATGCTGTTCCATTCAGATCAGGGGGCGCAGTACCGCAGCGAGAACGTGATGCGGTGGCTGACGGAGCGAGGCATCACGTTGAGCATGTCCCGTCGTGGCAATTGCTGGGATAACGCCTGTGCCGAGAGTTTCTTTGCCCAGCTGAAGGAAGAGTGGCTCCGTCGCCTGGCACGGCAGAGTCGTGCTGAACTGCAGGCTGAGGCGGAGTACTACATCGAAGAGTATTACGATAAGGTGCGGCTGCATGGCGCCTTGGGCGGGGTATCGCCCAAGGCGTTTGAAGCCGCTGCCTGATCAAGGTGTCTACTTTTTCAGGGCCACCTCAGCTGCAAGCTGCAAGTCGACAGGATGGTCACGTCCCCAACAACGAGGAACCCCGAAGGTCGAGGCCTTCGGGGTTCCTTGTAGCTTGCGCCTTGTAGCTGACAGCTGCGAAGGGACCTATTCGCCGGGCTGCCAGCCGTTGACGATCGGGTAACGCCGATCCCGGCCGAAGCCGCGCCGGGTGACCCGAACGCCCACCGGTGCCTGGCGACGCTTGTATTCGCAGCGGTCGACCAGGCGCACCACCTGGTAGACGTCGTCCCGGTCGAAGCCGGCATCGATGATGGCCTCGGCGCTCATGTCGCCCTCGATGTAGCGCACCAGGATGGCGTCCAGGGTGTCGTAGTCGGGCAGCGAGTCGCTGTCCTGCTGCCCCGGGGCCAGCTCCGCGGAGGGCGGACGCTCGATGACCCGCTCGGGAATCGCCGGCGACTGGGTGTTGCGCCAGCGGGCCAGGCGATAGACCCAGGTCTTGTAGACATCCTTGATGGCGTTGTAGCCGCCCACCATGTCGCCGTACAGGGTCGCGTAGCCCACCGCCATCTCGCTCTTGTTGCCGGTGGAGAGCACCATCAGGCCCTTCTTGTTGGAGAGCGCCATCAGCAGCACGCCACGACAGCGCGACTGCAGGTTCTCCTCGGTGGTGTCCCGCTCGGTGCCGGCGAAGCTCTCGGCCAGGGTGCTCATGAAGGCCTCGACCATCGGCTCGATCGGCAGCACCTCGTAACCCACGCCGAGCATCTGCGCCTGCTGGGCGGCATCCTCCCGGGAGATGTCGGCGGTGTAGTGATACGGCATCATCACCGCATGGACCCGCTGAGGCCCCAGGGCATCCACGGCGATGGCCAGCGACAGGGCCGAGTCGATACCGCCCGAGAGTCCCAGCACCACGCCCTGGAAGCCGCTCTTGTTGACGTAGTCGCGCAGCCCGGTGACGAGCGCGCAGTAGAGGTTCTCCTCCGGCGACACCGGCTCGTCGACCTCGCCGGGCTGCGGCACCCAGCGACCCTGCTCGCGCACGAACTGGACCGGCATCAGCCCCACCGCCCAGTGCGGCGCCTGGACCCGCAGCTCGCCCCGGGCGTCCACGCAGGCCGAGCCCCCATCGAAGACCAGCTCGTCCTGGCCGCCGATCTGGTTGACGTAGAGGATCGGCAGCGACACCTCCCGCGCTCGCTGCTCGAGCAGCGCGAGGCGTTCGGAGGGCTTGTCCTGGTGGAAGGGAGAAGCGTTGAGGGTCACCAGGATCTCGGCGCCGGCGTCCCTGGCCTGTTGCACCGGGGCCTCGGCCCAGAGGTCCTCGCAGATCAGGATGCCCAGCTTGGCGCCCTTGTGCTCCACGACCAGGGGCTTGCGTCCCACCGAGAAGTAACGCTGCTCGTCGAAGACCTCGTAGTTGGGCAGCGCCTGCTTGGCGTACTCGTCGAGCCATTCGCCGTTGTAGAGCACGCCGGCCAGGTTCCAGTTCTGCCCTTCGCGGCGTCCCGGGTAGCCGACGATCACCATGACGTCGCTGGCCACCTTCTCGGCCAGCCGGGCCCGGGCGTGACGCAGGCGCGTCTCCATGGAGGGGCGCAGCAACAGGTCCTCCGGCGGATAGCCGGTCAGGAACAGCTCGGGCAGCACCACGATGTCGGCACCATGCTCGATGCGCGCTTCTCGTACCGTCTCGATGGCTCGGTCGGTGTTGCCGGGAATGTCCCCGACCAGGGGGTCCAGCTGAGCCATCACCAGCGTCAGGTCTTGCATGGGCGTAGAAATCTCTCGAGAATCCTGTGATACCTGCATTGTCCCGCAAGGGCGGTCGAGTGGCAAAGGCGACCGGCCCGCACCAGGGAGTCACCGAAGGATGAATCTCTTGCTGATCCGCCTGATCGTCTTCGCCGTGCTGTTCTTCGCCGGCCTCAAGCTCTATCGCATGTACCGCGAATGGAAGCTGGACCGCGAGCAGGTGGCCCAGGCGGGGGCCGAGGGCGGGCAGATGGTGCGCTGCGCCTGGTGCCAGGTGCACCTGCCGGAGGACGACGCCCTGCGCGACAAGGGCGAATGGTTCTGTTCCCGGGATCACCGCGACAAGTACCTGGAGGAGCGACGGGACGGGAGTTGAGCGGGGGTTCGTGGGAGCGCTCTTCAGAGCCGGTCCGACGCATCGGCGATGGCGCCGCCAGGCGCCCTCGGAGCCAGAGAGGACCGCCCTTCGGGCGGTATCGCGCAGCGAAGCTGCGCTCCCACCATGGTAGTCACGCCCGGGGGCGAAGAACTGATTACAGGCCCCCTGCCAATCGCCCCTCCAGCGCATAGGGCGCCGGGTCGAGGATCGGCGCCCGGCCCAGCAACTCATCGACCATCAGCCGCGTCGCGGCCGGCGCCAGCACCAGGCCGTTGCGGTAGTGGCCGGCATTGACGTGCAGGTTCTCGAGACCGGGCACCGCACCGATGAAGGGCACGCCATCCGGCGAACCGGGACGCAGCCCCGCCCAGTGATGCTCCACCAGGCAATCGGCCAGCGCCGGCACGATCCGGGTGGCCGAGGCCCAGAGCGACTCTCTCGCCTCTCCGGACACCGTCTTGTCGAATCCCGCGTCCTCCAGGGTCGAGCCGGCGAGCACGCGGCCATCGGCCCGGGGAATGACGTAGCGCCCATCCATCAGCACGACGCGGTTCACCAGTCCGGGCGGCGCCTTGAAGAGGATCATCTGCCCCTTCACCGGGCGCACCGGCAGCGTGATCCCGACCTCCTCCAGCAGAGCCGCCGCCCAGGCGCCGCCACAGACGAGGACCTGATCGGCGGCCACCGGGCCCTGAGAGGTCTCGACGGCCGTCACCCGGCCGCCCGCCTGGCGGAAGCCCCGCACCTCGCACTCCTCGCGCAGGGTAACGCCTTGCATCGCGCTCAAGCGGGCATGGAGGGCCCGGGTGAGCCGCGGATTGCGGATGCTGCCCAGGGTCGGCATCCACAGCGCCTCCTGACACCCTGGGGCGACTTCCGGTTCCTTGGCATAGAGGAAGTCGGCCGATACCCGCTCCAGCGGCTTACCCACCTCCCGGGCCCAGGCCATGGCGCGCGCCTCGTCCTCGACGCGCAGGTAGAGCAGGCCTTTCTGGCGATACTCCGGGTCCACCCCGGTTTCCTCGTACAGCCGCAGGGCCAGTTCGGGGTAGTAGCCTTCCGACCAGCCGGAAAGACGGGAGATGGGCGCCGTATAGCGCCAGGGATAGAGCGGCGAGACGATGCCGCCTCCGGCCCAGGAAGCCTCACGACCGCAACGGCCGCGTTCGAGCAGGGTCACCGAATGGCCGGCATCGGCCAGTTGCAGGGTCGTCATCATGCCGATGACGCCCCCGCCCACGACGAGAAAATCGCTCACGAGCTGTGTCCGAGTTGACTGACGGAGGGGGCACGGCGGCCGACGGATAGTAAGAGTCAGCTCAATGGAAAGCGGCACTTCCCGGGAGGCCCGACATGGTCGCCGACGCCGTCGCTAGACCTTACCATACCGGCCCGCAGCACGGCCCCGCAAAGGACGGCCAGCGCGGACTGACGTTGATCGAACTGCTGGTCGCCCTGACCGTGCTGGTCATCCTGGCCACCTGGGCGGTGCCCGGCTTCCAGCGCTTCAGCGCCCGCAACGAGGTCGCCGCGGAAACCCAGCGCATCGTGAGGGCGCTGTCCCTGGCGAGGAATGCTGCCATCATGAAGCGGAGTACAATATCGGTATGCGCGAGCCAGGGCCCCACCTACACCCATTGCAACTTCAACGACTGGTCATTGGATTGGGTCATCGTCGAGGGTGAAGCAACGGGGGGCAGCCTGGCCGAAAACACCATCCTGCAGGCGCTTCACCCCGTAGATGGCGTCACCGTATCGTTCAACCGAAATGACCGACCGATCCGGTTTTCGGCCATCGGCTGGTCACAAGGCTATAACGGCACTTTCGCGATCTGTGGACGAAATAGCGAAAGTGCAACGGCCATTATTGGAAACACTGGGCGTGTACGCACCGAACCCACATCGCCCGACTGCTGAGATTCGCGTTCCGAAGTCTATGTCTCAGGTACCGGAGAGCTTACAGGAGCTCTTGCCAACTAGTGACCTCCGTCTCCGCATAGGTGCTGACATTATTGGACATCCACTCCTGCTGTAGGGACGTCGGCAAGAGATTAAAGGCCGCCGTCAGTGCATCCGCATCGTAGGAGTAGGCCGCATTCCCCCCTCCGTTGGTGACGACATCGGCATCCGAATAGTTCGTTTGGGTATTTCCCTGCTCGTCCGTCGTGGTCACAAGCGGCATTGGCGCCATGATCAAGGCACCGTTCATGCCGCCATGCCCACCCCCGGAGATGCCGAAGGTATCGCCCTGAACGATAATCAGGCCATCGAACTGTGGCGTCCCCGAGGTGCCGTAGTCGCCCTCCACGATCAGTATGCCCGAGCCGCTGGCGTTGCCACTCAGCGTCAGATCCCCCTCCACGACCGTGATCATGTTATCCAGATTCGTCTTGTCGTTTCCGGTGGTATCGATTTCAGAAATCACCTGGCCATTAGAATTGCCAGGATCATTCGCATACGACTTTATATCAGCCACGAATTGTGAAAAAGCCGCCGGATCGGTCAACAGGCTTTCACTGACTTCCGTAGAGATACCCCCATTGTAATTATCTTCACGCCCCGCACCCTCGATCGCATTCACGACGGTATCATAATCGGAATCAGATGGATCACTAGGATCATCATCAGGAGAGTGTGTCGAGATCGCTGGACGTTGACCACCACTCACACTTTCATCGACCGCCCCCTCGACGATGAAAGAGTTGGAGTTGGGTGCATCAAAGGAATTGATATGCCCTGGAAAGTTTATGGTAGAAAGGCCGAGGAAGGTTGAGTCGGCCTGTGTATACCCTATCTGGATGGTCCGGACGATCTGGCCTGCTTCACCCTGAACGGTGATGCGAATGGCATCTACGCCGGAACGACATGTTTCCACTCGAAAGCCTGCCGTAGCATCCTGGGTATTCGAGACGGACTGCAGTCCGCCATAAGAGGGCGAACCGGTACAGTCAGAGAAATCCGAAGGACCTTGACCGGAACTCTTTAACGCAGCAAGCTGCTCCGATGCTCCGTATTCGGCGGCCATCAAGGCATTGGCACTGGCTCTATTATTCCCGGTCGAAGCTTCTTCGAGCTGAGCCGTCTGCAACCCTCCTACCGCCACCACCAGAGCACCGACCAGGAGTACCAGGCTGACCGTCAAGGCCATCCCCTGCTGTTTGATTTTCATAAGACCTCCAGTGGCTCAAGACCATCAGTCAAAAATTGACACCGAATGGCTGACCATCCGCATTTCGATCGTGTTCTTGGAAGCCGCCGCATTCGAAAACGTGTTGTCCGAACTCGACAGCGTCATGGTCACATCGATGAAGCGATCATCCGTGCCTCGATCGAACACCAGGCCATCAACCCCGGACAGGACCCTCTGCGCACCGGTATTCCCGCTGACGGAGCAGAAGGGAACAACCACCAGAAAGCTTTCTCCCAACCCGGCATCCTCTTCACTGTAATACTCCAAGGCTTCCAAAGCCTCTGATGCAGGGCAATAGAGCTCACTGAAAGGTGGGTCTGCAGCATCATCCGTGTAATTGATTTGAAGATTTCCCGCACTGGCATCAGGCACCCCACCACTCACTGGATAAGCGGTGAAGGAAGCACGCACTTCATTGCCCACGACATTGCTGAAATAGCTAACCACTTCCTGCCGAGCCGCGACATCGGCAATCGCCCGGGAGGACTGCAGAGTCATCAAGTAAACCTGTGACACACCCAGCACGACCAGTAGGCCAAGCACCAGGGCGATCATCAGCTCCACCAAGGTGAAGCCTTGTTGAGATCTTGAGCCAGCAGCTTTCATGGCGCCACTCCCCCGGGCAACTTGGCCCGGTAGACGAGTCTCGCGGTATCCGTCTCGCTGCTAAAGCGCCCCTCACTCCACCGTACGGTCACCGTATAAAGACAAGGGTCCGATGCATCGGCCACGATGTCTGAGCCACTGTCTTCCATCTCCTCGAGGATACCGTTCCAGGCAGCATACCAAGCAGCAGTGACGTCGGCAGGGGCAGGACAGGTCGTGTTATCGCTCCACAACTCGGCCCAGAGTCGCTCTACCCCATCCTGAGCGGCGGCCGTTGCCAGGGTGCGCTGATACGCCACGCCCGTTGACTGCAGCCCCTTGAGCTCCATGGCGGCCAAACCCAAAACTCCCACCGACAGAACAAGCACGGCGATCAACACTTCAAGAAGAGTGAACCCATGCTGCCACCGTATTCCTGATGACTTAAGCACAACTGCGCCCCACCACATTTCCCGACAACTCGACACAGACCTGCTGCGTATCGCCATCGTGCGTGATATCTACCTGGACATTCCCCCCACCGGAGACCAGCCTACCTACTGCATTGAACGTGACATTCGAATTGGTGATGGTGAGGGCAGGTATCGCCCCCTCATGATTTCGAACCATCAAACAGTTCGGGTCGGCTGTACTGGTACAGTCGATTGCACCAAGACCAGACCCATCATCGAGCTTGACCTCGAGCCTCCAGCCAGCTCCATCACCATCTGGCGTCATGACAGCCGTGACTGGCTCCCTTCTTTTCAAGGCTTCGCTCCGAGCGAACCGGAACCCCGACAGCACTTGATAGTACTCCGCTTCCAGACGATTCTGAGCGATCAACCCCTGAAAACTCGGTACGGCTACCGTTAGCAGAATCACCCCGACGGCCAGAGTGACCAGCAACTCGATCAGGGTGAATCCTCCCATTTTGTTATCACCAGCAGCCATCGGGAGTCCTCACACCCTGATGATTCAAGGTCAAGTTTCCGCAGTCATCGGTGGATTGAGCTCCCTGCGGTGATGCAGTCAAGGTGTAACTGGAAGCAGAGGCGGTAATACTGACCGAGTAGAAGCCTTCATCCGATGTCGAAGTTCCGCTGGGACAGCTCCCAGCCGTGTAATCGTTGCTGACCGTGTAACAACGCTCAAGCTGGCCTGCAAGATTGCTGAGTGCCGACATGCCATCCGTCCTTCTGGCCTCCTGGACGTACTGCGTATAGCTGGGATAGGCGATGGCCGCGAGGATGGCGATCACCGCCACGGTGATCATCAGCTCGATCAGCGTGAAGCCGAGCATCGCCCGCGTGGGGCGGTGACGCTGGGCTCCTGCTTGGCAAGGGGGGGTCGTCCTGGTCACTCCGCGTGCCTCTCCACCCTGGTTACATTTGGTTTCAGTATGTATCAACTTCCGGGACTCCGATAGGGCGAGTGTGACATCTCCCATCCTTGGGGTGAGCGCCGGCAAACCTCCCGCCAGGCAGAGGGGCTGGCCTTCCTGGTGACGGTGCGGCGAGGAATACCGTGACCACGGGCTTCGTGGACCTAGGCAAGGTGCCACTCGCCTGTATGACGGCTCGGTCTGGAATATAGGCATCTGTTGTCATTACCAATCGGTCTTAGCCATGCAGGGAGCAACGGCGATCATGTCCGGCTGCCTTCCCGCTCGACTATGCCGAAGCGATCAATCCTGACTCGCCAGACATGAGGATCCTCACCCTGTTGCAGGGACAGCCTTCACACAAACGCCGCCTTCCCGGCGGGGAAGGCGGCGTTTTCCCGTCGCGATGGGGCCTGCCGGCTCACTCGCTGGCGATGACCCGTTCGCGCAGCTCCCGGGGCATGGAGAAGGTGATGGTCTCCTCGCGGCCGGCGAGCTCCTCCGGGGCGGTCGCCCCCAGGGCCTGGAGCCGCTCGATCACGCCCTTGACCAGCACCTCGGGCGCGCTGGCGCCGGCGGTCACGCCCACGGCGCTCACGCCCTCGAGCCAGGCCGGGTCGATCTGGTCGGCGTTGTCGATCAGGTAGGCAGCGGTGCCGACCCGCTCGGAGAGTTCGCGCAGGCGGTTGGAGTTGGAGCTGTTGGGACTGCCCACCACCAGCACCAGGTCGCAGCCGGCGGCCAGTTCGCGCACGGCGTCCTGGCGGTTCTGGGTCGCGTAGCAGATATCGTCCTTGCGCGGTCCCTGTATCTCGGGGAATTTCTCGCGGAGGGCGTCGATCACCCGGGCGGTGTCGTCCATGGAGAGCGTGGTCTGGGTCACGAAGGCCAGCCGGGCCGGGTCCTTCACCTCGAGGTCGGCCACGTCCTTCTCGTCCTCGACCAGGTAGATGCGCCCGCCGTGGGAGGTGTCGTAGCGCCCCATGGTGCCCTCCACCTCGGGATGGCCCTCGTGGCCGATCAGGATGCACTCCTGGCCGCGGCGAGCGTAGCGCAGCACCTCCATGTGGACCTTGGTGACCAGCGGGCAGGTGGCGTCGAACACCTTGAGTCCGCGACGCTCGGCCTCCTCCTGCACGGCCCGGGACACCCCGTGGGCCGAGAAGATGACGATGACGTCGTCCGGGACCTCGTCGAGCTCCTCGACGAAGACGGCCCCGCGCTCGCGAAGGCTGTCGACGACGAAGCGGTTGTGGACCACCTCGTGACGCACGTAGATGGGCGGATCGAAGACGTCCAGGGCCCGGTTGACGATCTCGATGGCGCGATCGACGCCGGCGCAGAAGCCGCGGGGATTGGCCAGCTTGATTTGCATGATTTGCCTTGCCTTGATGCTGGGCATCGTTGCATGGGATGGGTCGAGAGGCGCCGCCATCGCGCAGCAAGCAAGCTGCACTGCCACGACACCCCGGCAGCCACGCCTCGCTCAGTGGGTGGTGGCGGGCTTCACGTCGATGATCTCGACCTCGAAGGTCAGGGTACGCCCCGCCAGGGGATGGTTGAAGTCCACTTCCACCTGTTCATCGTCGACGCGCTTGATCACCCCGGGGAGTTCGCCGCCGGAGGGATCGGCGAAGGACATCACCATGCCCACTTCGGGCTCCTCGCTGTCGAAGTCCTCGCGCTTGAGCACCTGGATGTTCTGGGGGTTGTGCTGGCCGAAGCCATGCTCGGGGGCGATCTCGAAGCTGCCGGACTCGCCGGCGCCGAGGCCCTTGAGCGGTTGCTCGAAGCCCGGCGGCAGGTTGCCGTCCCCCACCTGGAAGGTGGCCGGCGCCTTGTCGCGGGTGGAGTCCACCTGGGTACCGTCTTCCAGCTTGAGGGTGAAGTGCAGGGTCACTTCCATGCCCTCGTCGATGCGGTGGGCGTGTTGGTCGCTCATAGTCTCTCTCGAAGCAATTGTCGGGGCACGGGGTGCTGCCGCTTGGATGACGAGGCGCGCTTCGGGTTCCTCAGGGACGGCGCCGGGCACGGCGGCGTTCGCCGAACACCGACTCCCAGATCAGCCCGATGGCCCCCAGGGTGATGCCGATGTCCGCCACGTTGAAGGCCGGGTAGTACCAGCCGGCGACATGGAAGGACAGGAAATCCACCACGTAGCCGTGGACCAGCCGGTCGTAGAGGTTGCCCAGGGCGCCGCCGATGATCAGCGCCAGCGACGCCGCCAGCCACTTCTCGTCGGCCTTCAGGCGGCGCAGCCAGAGGGTCAGTCCGACGCTGGCCGCCACCGCGACGGTGGCGAAGAACCAGCGCTGCCAGCCGGGGTGGTCGGCCAGGAAGCTGAAGGCCGCCCCGGTGTTGTGCAGCAGCGTCAGGTCGAAGAAGGGCAGCACCGCCACCGGCTGGGCATAGGCCAGCAGGCTCGAGGCCAGGGCCTTGGTGCCCAGGTCCAGCACGACCCAGGCGACCGCCAGCCACAGCCAGCGCAGCGGCTTGTGCATGGGTGCCGCCTCGGCGGCGCCCTTCGGGGTCTCGGGCATGGTGACCCCCTCACGCATAGTGGCGGATCTCGCCGGGGCCATCCGGCAGGTTGCTCACGCAGCGTCCGCAGAGGTCCTCGTGGCCAACGTGGGCCCCCACGTCCTCGCGGTGGTGCCAGCAGCGCTCGCACTTCTTGTGCTCGCTGGCCGCCACCGCGACCTTGAGCCCCTCGAGCTCGGTGGCCTCGGCGTCTTTCGCCTCGCCCAGCGGTGCCAGGTGGACCTCGCTGGTCAGCATCACGAAGCGCAGCTCGTCGCCGAGCTTGGCCAGGGTCGCCTGCAGGCTCTCGTCGACGTAGAGGGTGACCTCGGCGGCCAGGCTGCCCTTGATGGTCTTGGCGTTGCGGGCCTCCTCGAGGCACTTGTTGACCGCTTGCTTGACGGTGAGCACCTCCTCCCAGAAGTCCCGCCCCAGCGGCGCGTCCTCGGCCAGGGTGCCGAGCCCCGTGTAGTACTCCTCAAGCAGCACGCTGTCGCCGCGCTCGCCGGGGATGTGCTCGTAGATCTCCTCGGCGGTGAAGGACAGGATCGGCGCCACCCAGCGCACCAGCGCCTGGACGACGTGGTAGAGGGCGGTCTGGGCGCTGCGCCGGGCCACGGAGTCCGCCTGGGTGGTGTACTGGCGGTCCTTGATCACGTCCAGGTAGAAGCCGCCGAGCTCCCGGGCGCAGAAGCCATGAACCTGCTGGTAGACGTCGAGGAAGCGGTACTCCTCGTAGGCCTTCCGGATGCGATCCTGCAGCTGGGCGGCACGGTCCACCACCCACTGGTCCAGGGCCAGCAGGTCGTCGAAGGCCAGGGCATCCCGCGAGGGCTCGAAGCCGTTGAGGTTGGCCAGCAGGAAGCGGGAGGTGTTGCGGATGCGCCGGTAGACGTCGGCGGTGCGCTTGAGGATCTCGTCGGAGACCGCCATCTCGCCGCCGTAGTCGGTGGAGGCCACCCACAGGCGCAGGATGTCGGCGCCCAGCTTGTCCATCACCTCCTGGGGCGCCACCACGTTGCCCAGGGACTTGGACATCTTGCGGCCATGGGCGTCCACGGTGAAGCCGTGGGTCAGCAGCCCCTTGTAGGGCGGATGCCCGTCCATGGCGCAGCCGGTGAGCAGCGAGGAGTGGAACCAGCCGCGGTGCTGGTCGGAGCCCTCCAGGTAGAGGTCGGCCCGGGGCCCCTGCTCATGGCCGTGGGGGTGCGAGCCGCGCAGCACGTGGCGATGGGTGGTGCCGGAATCGAACCAGACGTCCAGGGTGTCGGTGACCTTGTCGTAGTCGGCGGCCTCGCCTCCCAGCAGTTCGGCCGGGTCGAGGCGGAACCAGGCGTCGATGCCCTCGCGCTCGACGCGCTGGGCGGCCTCCTCCATCAGCTCGGTGGTCCGCGGGTGCAGCTCGCCGGTCTGCTTGTGCAGGAAGAAGGGGATCGGCACGCCCCAGTTGCGCTGGCGGGAGATGCACCAGTCGGGGCGGTTGGCGATCATGGCGTGCAGGCGCGCCTTGCCCCAGGCCGGCGTGAAGGCGGTGGCCTCGATGCCCTCCAGCGCCTTGTCCCGCAGGGTGCGGCCGTCATGCCCCTCGAGGTCCATGCCCACGAACCACTGGGCGGTGGCCCGGTAGATCACCGGCGTCTTGTGGCGCCAGCAGTGCATGTAGCTGTGGGTGATGGTCTTGTGGGCCATCAGGGCGCCGACCTCGTCGAGCTTGGCGACGATCTGCAGGTTGGCCTTCCAGATCAGCTGGCCGCCGAAGAACGGCAGGTCCTCGGCGTAGACGCCATCGCCCTGCACCGGGTTGAGGATGTCGCTGAAGTCCATGCCGTGGGCGCGGCAGGTGACGAAGTCGTCGACGCCGTAGGCCGGGGCCGAGTGCACGATGCCGGTGCTGCCCTCGTCGATCTCCACATAGTCGGCGAGGTACACCGGCGAGCGGCGCTCGTAGAAGGGATGGGCGAACGCGATGCCGTCCAGGCGCTCGCCGGTGGCGGTGGCGACGATCTCGCCCTCGAGGCCGAAGCGCGCCAGGCAGGACTCCACCAGCTCCTCGGCGAGCAGCAGCAGGCGATCGCCGGTATCGACCAGCGCATAGGTGAACTCGGGGTGGATATTCAGCGCCTGGTTGGCCGGGATGGTCCAGGGGGTGGTGGTCCAGATCACCACGGCGGCGGGCTTGTCGAGCGCCTCGAGGCCGAAGGCCGCGGCCAGCTTGTCGTCCTCGGCGCAGGGGAAGGCCACATCGATGGCATCGGACTGCTTGTCGGCGTACTCCACCTCCGCTTCGGCCAGCGCCGAGCCGCAGTCGAAGCACCAGTTCACCGGCTTCAGGCCCTTGAAGACGTAGCCGCCCTTGACCATCTCGGCCAGGGCGCGGATCTCGCCGGCCTCGTTGGCGTAGTCCATGGAGCGATAGGGGTTCTCCCAGTCGCCGATCACCCCCAGGCGCACGAAGTCGGACAACTGCCCCTGGATCTGATCGGCGGCGTACTCGCGGCACAGCTCGCGAGCCTTCGCCGGCTCGAGATGCTTGCCGTGGGTGGTCTCCACCTTGTGCTCGATGGGCAGGCCGTGGCAGTCCCAGCCCGGCACATAGGGCGCATCATAGCCGGCCAGGTTCCGGGACTTGACGATGATGTCCTTGAGGATCTTGTTGACGGCGTGACCGATATGAATGCTGCCGTTGGCGTAGGGAGGGCCATCGTGCAGCACGAACAGCTCGCGGCCGCGACGCGCCTCACGCAGGCGATGGTAGAGGTCCATCTCCTGCCACTTGGCCACCCGGGCGGGCTCACGCTTGGGCAGCATGCCGCGCATCGGGAAGTCGGTTTCGGGCAGGTTCAGTGTGTGCTTGTAGTCGCTCATATCCTGGGGGTCAGCCGTCGTCGTGGTCGGCGGGCAGCCCCGCCGAGGTATCGGAAATCACGGCCTCGCGCGCCAGCGGCGCCGATGCCAGAGGAAGAGAGTCGTCCGTTCCGGCGAAGTAGCGCCGGGCGCGCGCCTGGTCGGCACGAATCTGGGCCTTGAGCGCGTCGAGGCCGTCGAACTTCACCTCGCCGCGCAGCTTGGCGCAGGGCAGCACGGTCAGAAACTCGCCGTAGAGGTCGCCGTCGAAGTCGAAGAGATGCACCTCGAGCACCGGGCGGTGGCTGCCCACCGTGGGTCGCCAGCCGATGTTGGCCACGCCCTCGACCCGGCGACCGTCCGGCAGCTCGGTCAGCACCGCGTAGACCCCCTGCAGGGCCAGCGAGCGGGCGGGCTGGGGCAGGTTGGCGGTGGGCACGCCGATGGTCCGGCCGAGCTGGCGGTCGGGCACCACCCGGCCGCCGAGCCGGTAGGGCCGCCCCAGCAGCCGCGCCGCCTGGGCGAAGTTGCCACTGGTCAGCAGGGTGCGAACCCGCGAGCTCGAGACCCGCTCGCCGTCGAGCAGGAAGGTGCGGGTATGCTCCACCCCGAAGCCCTGCCCGGCGCCCTCCACCTCCAGCAGCGAGAAGTCGCCGCGCCGGTCGCAGCCGAAGCGGAAGTCGTCCCCCACCACCAGGTGGCGCACGCCGAGCCCACGCACCAGCACCCGTTCGATGAATTCCCGGGCGGTAAGCCCGCGAAGGGCGTCATTGAACGGCAGGCACAGCACCCGATCGGCGCCGTGCTCGGCCAGCAGCTCGACCTTGTCGCGCAGCCGGGTGAGCCGGGGCGGAGCCTGCTCGCCGGCGAAGAACTCCCGGGGCTGGGGCTCGAAGACCACTACCGTCACCGGCAGCGCGAGGGCCCGTGCCCGCTCGCGCAATTGATCGAGGATCGCCTGGTGGCCGCGATGGACGCCATCGAAGTTGCCGATGGTGGCCACGCAGCCACGATGCTCGTCGCGCAGGTTGTGCAGTCCTCGAATCACTTGCATGGGCGTCATCGCGCTGGGGTGAAAGTGCCCGATTATAACGGACCGGCGGCCCCTTGACAGCCGGCGCGGCTTGGTCATTGCCTGGCGACGGGCGGGGGATGCCCTCAGGGTTCCCGGGCCACCTCCTCGAAGGCGAACGCATAGGCGCCCAGTGCCCCGGCCGCCAGGCGCCACCGGTTGCGCTGGTCGAAGCGCACCGCGCGCCCCATGGCCGCCAGATCCAGGCGCCAGGCCCCGTCCTGGCGTACCAGGAAGTAGGGCGGGCAGCGGCGCTCGCCCGATGCGGCCAGCAGTACCACGCGCCGCCCCTCGGGGGCACGGCGCTCGTCGACCACGGGGCAGGCCGCCAGGCTCTTCGCCACGTTGTCCATCTGGGCCGGGGTCATCAGGCGGCCGGCGAGCAGGCGTCGCGTCTCGCGCGCGTAGATCGCCAGGTCGGGATTGTCGTTGCGCCGCGCCATGGCTCGCCGATAGGTCGCCAGCACCTCCCGGGGCGTGGCCCCCGCCTCGACGGCGACCGGGACCTCGCCGGGGGCGGCGCGCCCCGCACCCAGCCGGGCCGGCAGGCGCGCCCCGGCCCCGCCGCTGCCGGCGATGGCCGGCACGGCGTCTTCGCCGGCCTGGGCCAGGATCAGCTCGGTGCCGGCCAGGATGCCGTCGGCCACGCGGTCCACGGCGAAGAACTCGGTCATCTGGCGCGCCTGGAGGTAGGCGGCGAAGGCGTCGGGGAAGCGCCCTTCCAGGCCGTAGCCCACCTCCAGGCGGACCTGGTTCGCCGCCGGATCCAGCACCAGCAGCAGCCCGCGGCCACCCTCGCCGCCGACCCCGTGACGCTCGACATAGTCGAGGGCGAAGCGGTCCAGGTCGCCGAGTCCCCGGCCGACGACCACCCGGTAGTCGATGCCGTGATGCTCGCGCAACCAGGCATGGTAGGTCCCCAGCCGCCGCCGCTCGGCCACCGACAGCAAGCCGATCCGGTCATCGACCAGGCCGGGGGAGACGGCCGCGCCCGGGGTCGCGGCCTGCCAGCCGAGCACGCCGAGCCCGAGGAGCAGCAGGACGATGCCGGCCGCCGGCAGTGGGCGCATGACTAGAAGGCCACCTCGGGCGCGGCCCCGGCACCGGGGCCTGCCTCGAAGTAGTCCCGCGGCGCCAGGTCCAGGGAGCCCGCCACCCAGCGGCCCAGGAAGCCTCGAAGGGCGTCGTTGTAGTCACGGACCGCCGCGTTGTAGCGCAACCGCGCGACATTGACGCGGTTCTCGCTGCCCTCGAGCTGGGCCTGGAAACGCAGGAACTGGTCGCCGCTGCGCAGCTCGGGCATCGCCACCAGGCGCGGCATCACCACGGCCAGCTCCCGGGACAGCGCCGCCTCCAGCCGGGCGAGATGGGCGGCCTTGCCTGCCTGGCCGTCCGCCAGCCCCTCCCGCAGGGCCTCGGCTCGCTCGCGGACCAGGGCCAACAGGGTCTCGCTCTCGTAGCGCATGTGCGCCCGGAGGCTGCGCACCAGGTTGGGCACCAGGTCGGCTCGGCGCTGCAGGCTGCTCTCGACGTCGGCCCAGGCCGCGTCGACCCCTTCCTCCCGGGCCACGAGGCGATCATGGGTCATCACCAGCGTGACGATCGCCGCCACTCCCACCAGCAGGAACAGCAGCAGCCGCACGCTGCCGCCGTCCACCCGTCGCTGTCGTCTTGCAGGCTCCATGGTCCCTCCCCCGCCATCGACACCATCCTGTGTCCAGCATAGCGGGCCGAGGGAGGGCGGGAATCAACCGGTCATGCGGAAGTGGCGCAGCCGCACCCCGAAGGCGGCCAACCAGGCGAAGTAGGCCCCGGCACCGGCCACCACCAGCCCCGCCAGCCAGCCGACGCGCCGCCACAGCGGCCAGTCGAGCCAGGCCTGCCAGTCGGGCGCCAACCAGGCCAGGCCCAGGCCCATCACCGCACAGCCTCCCAGCAGCTGGACGGCATAGCGTCCCCAGCCGGGCTGGAAGTGCAGTACCCCCTGCTTGCGCAGCAGGTGGCCGAGCAGGCCGGCATTGAGGAAGGCCGACAGCGAGGTGGCGAGCGCCAGGCCGGCATGGGCCAGCGGCCAGATCAGCAACAGGTTGAACACCATGTTGGCGACCATGGCGATGATGCCCACCTTCACCGGCGTCCTGGTGTCCTGGCGGGCGAAGAACCCCGGCGCCAGCACCTTGATCAGCATGAAGGCCACCAGGCCGAACGCGTAGGCCCGCAGGCTCATGGCGGCCATGGCGATGTCCTGGTCGGTCATGGCGCCGTAGTGGAACAGCGTGATCAGCAGCGGCTCGGCCAGCACCGCCAGGGCCAGGGCCGCCGGCATGCCGAGCAGCAGTACCGCCCGGATCGCCCAGTCGAGCATGCGGGCGAAGTGGTCGCCGGACTGCTCGGCGTGCCGCTTGGACAGCGCCGGCAGGATCACCGTGCCGATGGCGATGCCGAAGACGCCGAGCGGCAGCTCCACCAGGCGATCCGAATAGTACAGCCAGGACACACTGCCGGCCGCCAGCAGCGAGGCCAGGACGGTATCCAGCAACAGGTTGACCTGGGACACCGAGACCCCGAACAGCGCCGGCGCCATCAACCTGAGGATGCGCCGCACCCCCTCATGGGCGAAGCTCGGCCAGGGCCGCGGCAGCAACCCCAGGCGCGCCAGGAAGGGCACCTGGAAGAGCAGCTGGGCGGCGCCGGCGATCACCACGCCCCAGGCCAGCGCCAGGGCCGGCTCGCTCATCATCGGCGTCAGCAGCAGGGCGGAACCGATCAGCGACAGATTGAGCAGCACCGGGGTGAAGGCCGGCACGGCGAAACGGTTCCAGGTGTTGAGCACGCTGCCGGCGAAGGCGGTCAGCGAGATCAGCAACAGGTAGGGGAAGGTCAACCGCAGCATGTCGGCGGTGAGCGCCAGCTTCGCCGGATCGCGGCCGAAGCCGGGGGCGAAGAGCCACACCAGCCAGGGAGCGGCCAGCATCGCCAGTGCGGTGAGCAGCAGCAGCACCGCGGCCAGGCTACCGGCCACGGCATCCAGCAACTCGCGCACCTCCGCCCGGGTGCGCTGGGTCGCGTACTCCGACAGTACCGGCACGAAGGCCTGGTTGAAGGCGCCCTCGGCGAACAGCCGACGCAGGAAGTTCGGCACCTTGAAGGCGACGAAGAAGGCATCGGCCCCCTGCCCCGCCCCGAACAGGGCGGCGATCACCACGTCCCGGGCCAGCCCCAGCACCCGGGAGAGCATGGTCATGGTGCTGACGATCAGCCCCGAGCGCATCAGGCCGCCGCCCTTGGGCACCACTTCCCGGTCTCGGGCCTCGCTTCCCGACGACGCGGCGTCGGGCGACTGCTGGGGGTTGGAATCGGTCACGACGAGATTCCTTGACGATTCGGGGTCGGGATCATCGGGCACAAAAAAACCGGCCGAGGCCGGTTTTTCGTCGGCGTGCCCGCGCGCGGCGGGCACCCGTAGGCGTCCGGCGTGCTTACGCGGCCAGGGCCTTGATGCGCTTGTTCAGGCGGCTCTTCAGGCGGGCGGCCTTCTTCTTGGACAGCACGTCCTTGTCGGCGATGCGGTCGATGATCGGCTGGGCCTGCTTGAAGGCGTCCATGGCCTGGGCGTGGTCACCGCCGTTGATGGCCTTGATGACGCGCTTGACGTAGGTGCGGACCATGCTGCGCTGGCTCGCCTTCAGAACACGACGGCCTTCTGCCTGACGGGCGCGCTTGCGGGCTTGCTTGCTGTTAGCCACTGACTGTCTCCTTGGAGAAAGTTGTCGCCGCCGAGGTGGGCGGCATTGATAACATGTTGATCCAACAGGGAAAGAAAAAATCCCCGTCGGCCTGGCCATCCGGCCGACCGCGCATCGGGGCGCAGTCGCGTACGGGCCGTGTCTGAGAGGATGGCGTATCCTATCACGCGGCCTGGCGCCTTGCCAGCCTTGTCAAGGCGCCAGGCCGCGTCACACCTGGCCTTCCTCCTTAGAGGACGACCAGGTTGTCGCGATGAATAAGCTCCGGCGCCTCCATGTAACCGAGGATGCCCTCGATCCGGTGACTGGGCTGGCCGAGCAGGCGCCGGGCCTCGTCGGCGCCGTAGTTGACCAGCCCCTTGGCCACCCGATGGCCGGCCTCGTCGACGCACAGCACCATGTCGCCGCGCACGAAGTCCCCGGACAGCGCCTTGACGCCCACCGGCAGCAGGCTGGAGCCGCTGCCGCGCAGCACCTTCACCGCCCCGGCATCCAGGGTCAGGGTGCCGCGCACCTGCAGCTGCCCGGCGAGCCAGCGCTTGCGCGCCGCCATAGGCGCCCGCTCGGGGGTGAGCAGGGTGCCCAGTCGCTCGCCGTCCGACAGCCGGGTCAGCACCTCGGGCTGGCGGCCGCTGGCGATGACGGTGACCGCCCCCGACCGAGCGGCGAGCCTGGCCGCCCGGACCTTGGTGGTCATGCCGCCGCGCCCCAGGGCGCCGCCCCCACCGGCCACCTCGGCCAGCCGGGGGTCGTCGGCGCGCCCTTCGGAAATCAGCCGGGCGTTCGGGTCGTGGCGGGGGTCGGCGTCGAAGAGCCCCTCCTGGTCGGTGAGGATCACCAGGGCGTCGGCCTCGAGCAGGTTGGCCCGCAGGGCCCCCAGGGTGTCGTTGTCGCCGAAGCGGATCTCGTCGGTGACCACGGTGTCGTTCTCGTTGATCACCGGCACCACGCGCAGGTCCACCAGGGTGCGCAGCGCCGAGCGGGCATTGAGGTAGCGCTTGCGGTTGGACAGGTCGTCGTGGGTCAGCAGCACCTGAGCGGTGGTCAGGCCATGGCGGGCGAAGTGGCCCTCGTAACACTCGGTGAGCCCGTTCTGCCCCACCGCCGCCGCGGCCTGGAGGGCATGCACCGCGGAGGGCCGGACCTGCCAGCCCAGGCGCACCATGCCCGCGGCCACGGCACCGGAGGACACCAGCACCACCTCGACGCCGCGCCGGTGCAGCGCGGCGATCTGATCGACCCAGCCGCCGATGCCCGACTCGTCGAGACCGCGGCCGTCGTTGGTCAGCAGCGCGCTGCCGATCTTCACCACCACCCGCCGCATGCCCTTCAGGGCCTCCCGGCCGGGTACCCGTTCGCTGCTCTCCATCCGTTCCTCGGCTCGAGCCTTCAAAAAGATTGGACCTGGTGAACCGGCCGAGTGCAGCCGGCTCCCCTCCCGTCAGGGGGCGTATTCGACCTCGACATCATAATCATCGTCGTCGAAGTCGTCGTCATCCTCGTCGTCCCGCTTGCGCTTGCGGCCCAGCCGCGCCTCGGTGCGCGCCACGGCCTCGTCTTCCATGCGCCGACGCATCTCGCGCTCGTGCTCGGCGGCCTCCTCGTCCTCATTCTCCAGCCGACGCTGCTCGGTGAGCCAGCGATGCGCCGCCTGCACCAGGGCATCGGTGCCTTCGCCGCTGATCGCCGAGACGCGGAACACCGGTCCGTCCCAGCCCAGGCGACGCACGATCTCGTCGGCCACGGCCTCGCGCTCCTCCGCCGGCAGCAGGTCGAGCTTGTTGAGCACCAGCCAGCGCGGCCGCTCGGCCAGCGTCGGCGAGAACTGCCCCAGCTCGTGGACGATGGCCTCGGCGGCCTCCACCGGGTCGGACTCGTCGAAGGGCGCCACGTCGACCACATGGAACAGCAGCCGGGTGCGGGTCAGGTGCTTGAGGAAGCGCAGGCCCAGCCCGGCGCCGTCGGACGCGCCCTCGATCAGGCCCGGGATGTCGGCCATCACGAAGTGCTCGTGCTGGCCGAGCTTCACCACGCCGAGGTTCGGCACCAGGGTGGTGAAGGGATAGTTGGCGACCTTGGGCTTGGCCGCGGAGACCGCCCGGATCAGCGTCGACTTGCCGGCATTGGGCAGGCCCAGCAGGCCGACGTCGGCCATCACCTTCATCTCGAAGCGCAGGTTGCGGCGCTCGCCCTCGGTGCCCGGCGTGGTGCGCCGCGGCGCCCGGTTGGTGGACGACTTGAAGTGGATGTTGCCGAGCCCCCGGATGCCGCCCTGGGCCACCAGCACCACCTGGCCGATCTCGGTGACGTCGGCGATCACCTCCAGGGTGTCCTCGTCGATCACCGTGGTGCCCACCGGGACCTTGATGTGCAGATCCTCGCCGGCGCGGCCGCTCATCTGCCGCCCCTGCCCGGGCTGGCCGTTCTGCGCCTTGTAGAAGCGCTGGTACTTGAAGTCGATCAGGGTGTTGAGGGCGTCGTCACCGATCAGGTAGACGCTGCCCCCATGGCCCCCGTCGCCTCCGTCGGGACCGCCCTTGGGCACGTACTTCTCGCGGCGGAAGCTCAGGCAGCCGTTGCCGCCCTTGCCGGCTTCCACGATGATCGAGGCTTCGTCGACGAACTGCATCTGTCATTCTCCCGGCGGCACATACCGCCATGATACAAGAAGGCCCCGCCATGGCGGGGCCTTCTCGCTAGGGGTCCGGGCGGTCTCAGGCGGAGACGACGCTCACGAACTTGCGATTCTTCGGACCCTTGGTCTCGAACTTGACCACGCCTTCGTCCAGGGCGAACAGGGTGTGGTCCTTGCCGATGCCCACGCCGGTGCCGGCATGGAACTTGGTGCCGCGCTGGCGGACGATGATGTTGCCGGGGGTCACGGCCTGACCACCGAACAGCTTCACGCCAAGGCGCTTGGATTCGGAATCGCGGCCGTTACGAGTGGAGCCGGCTGCCTTCTTATGAGCCATTGCAAATACCTCGCTCGTTCAGGGGAACTGACGCTTACGCGGAGATCCCGGTGATCTTGACTTCGGTGAACCACTGACGGTGGCCCTGACGCTTCATGCTGTGCTTGCGGCGACGGAACTTGATGATGCGCACCTTCTCGCCACGGCCGTGGGCCACGACCTCGGCGGAGACCTTGGCGCCATCGACGGTCGGGGCGCCGACCTTGACGTCGTCGTCGCTGCCCACCAGCAGGACCTCATCGAACTCGATGGTGTCGCCGGTCGGCACTTCCAGCTTCTCGAGCTTGAGAGTCTGGCCTTCCTGAACGCGGTACTGCTTGCCACCGCTCTTGATAACTGCGTACATGCTTGTCTCTCCGGAACTCATCGGGGGTTGGCTCTTCATCGACCTGCTTCGAGTGGCGCCCCTTCCGGCAGCCATCTGACAGGGAGCGAGATGAGTGGGTCGCGGATTATAACCGCACGCGCCGCGCCGCACAACCACCACTCCCTCCGCCCCGTCGCGGCGCAAGGCCAGGCGGCGCTTGCCTTGACGCCCCTCGGGGGGCCCCATAGCATGACCGTCAATCCCAGGCCGGCGTCCCGGAGATAAAGGCCGCACGCCGCCCCCACCACTTCGTCGATATCGCCTCCATGTCAGCCAACCCTTCGTCGCCACAGCTCGCCGCCGCCACGCCGGCCTCCCCCATCCACGCCGTCGTCGCCGAGGACTTCGCCGCCGTCAACCGCACCATCCTCGCGCAGCTGGCCTCGCGGGTCCCGCTGGTGGAGACCATCGGCCAATACATCATCGAGAGCGGCGGCAAGCGCCTGCGCCCCCTGCTGGTGCTGCTGGCCGCCCGCTCGCTGGGCTACGAGGGCGACCGGCATGTGACGCTGGCCACCCTGATCGAGTTCATGCACACCTCGACCCTGCTCCACGACGACGTGGTGGACGAGTCCCACATGCGCCGGGGCAAGGCGACGGCCAACGACGCCTGGGGCAACGCTCCCTCGGTGCTGGTCGGCGACTTCCTGTACTCCCGCTCCTTCCAGATGATGGTGGAGGTGGGCTCCATGCGCATCATGGAGGTGCTCTCCGCCGCCACCTGCACCATCGCCGAGGGCGAGGTGCAGCAGCTGACCAACGTCGGCAATCCCGACGTCGACGAGGCCGCCTACTTCGAGACCATCCAGGGCAAGACCGCCATGCTGTTCGAGGCGGCGTCCCACAGTGGCGCCATCATCGCCGGGGCCACCCCGGAGCAGGAAGCCGCCCTGCGCGATTACGGCCGCTACCTGGGCCTGGCCTTCCAGCTGATCGACGACCTGCTCGACTACCAGGGCGATGCCCAGGCCATGGGCAAGAACGTCGGCGACGACCTCGCCGAGGGCAAGCCGACCCTGCCGCTGATCCAGGCCATGGCCGCGGGCACCCCCGAGCAGGCCAAGGTGATCCGCCAGGCGATCCGCCAGGGCGGCCTGGAGCGGCTCGACGAGGTGCTGACCATCGTCGACGACACCGGCGCCCTGGACTACACCCGCGCCAAGGCCGAGGAGATGTCCGCCAAGGCCCTGGCCCGGCTGGACGCCCTGCCCGAGTCGCCCTACCGTGACAACATGGCCGAGCTGGCCCGCCTGGCGGTGGAGCGCCGCAACTGATTTCGCACCGAGGATGGGCAAGGGGCTTGCGTCCGTCATTCGATTCCGTATAATGCTCATCCGTCGCCGAGGCATACGGCGAACATCGGAGTATAGCTCAGCTTGGTAGAGCGCTGCCTTCGGGAGGCAGAGGTCGTAGGTTCGAATCCTGCTACTCCGACCACAGAATTCAGTAGAAACGGCCACTTAGCTCACACGAGCGGTGGCCGTTTTTCAGTGGGTGTGATGTTCCCTCTCAGGGACACCGCCTCAGCGCCCAGGGAAGGACTCTAGCCTTGCCGCCCCCTTTGCCTGCCCGACTCGAATAGCCCACCCGACTCGACCTCCAGTCCCTCGAGCGCCTTGTCCAGCAGCGCGAGGAACGACTTCGTCAGCCCCGACTGCCCCCGCTGCCGGGGGAAGATCACGCTGTAGCGGTACCGTACCCGTGGCTCGAAGCGCCTGACGACCAGCCCCAACCGGCGGTAGTGCCAAGCCGTGATGGGATCCACCAGCGACACGCCCGATCCCGCCAGCACGAAGGCACAGGCGGCGTAATGCAGCTGCGTGTCGATCAGCAGCTGGCGCCGGACCCCCGCCCGTTCGAAGACGCCGTCGATGGTGTGCCTGATGCTCTGCTCCGAGCCCAGCGAGACGAACACCTCGCCCTCGAGATCCTGGGGGACGATGACCTCCCTGCCGGCCAGGCGATGCTCCGGCGGCAGGATGCATACCAGACGGCTGTCGGCCAGGGGACGCTCCTCCACCGCGGGATCGTCGAGGGGAATCCCGGAAATCACGCCCAGGTCGAACTGCTGGGTGGCCACCAGGTCGACCACCTGCTGGGTGCTGCGCACCTGAAGGGTAACCGACACCCCCGGATGCTCCTGGCTGAAGCGGTCCGTCAGGTCGGGCAGGAACTCGACCGAGGCCGCCGGCATGGAGGCGATCCTCAGCGAGCCGAGGTGAAACTCCCGAAGCTCCTCCGCAGCGCGCGACAGCTGTTCCAGGGAGACGAAGGCACGCTCCACTTCCTCGAAGAAGAACCGCGCCTCGGGCGTCGGATGCAGGCGGCGCCGACGACGCTCGAACATCGCCACCCCCACCGTGTCCTCGAAATCCGCCAGCAGGCGGCTGACGGCCGGCTGCGAGACGCAGAGAATCTCCGCGGCCCCACTGGTCGTGCCGCTGATCATCACCGCTCGGAACGCCTCGATCTGGCGGTAGGTCAGTTTGGCCATGCCTGCCCCGCAAATAACAACATGATGTTATCAAATCATACAGATAAACGATTTGATGTTATATACCACCCCACCCACCATTGCCACGTATGCCGCACGGCCCCGGCAGACAACCACAACAAGCGAGAACGGCCCTATGGAACGACTCTTTCGCTACACCCTCACCCTGCTGATCAGCACGGTCGCGCTCTGCCAGTTCATCCAGGTGATCACGCGCTACCTGTTCGAGACGCCGGTCATGGGCCTCGAGGAGGTCGCCGTGATCCCCACGATGTGGCTCTACATCCTGGGCAGCGTCAATGCCTCCCGTGAGGACACCCAGATCCGCGCCAACGTGCTGGACATCTTCCTCAAGACGGATCGTGCCCGCGCCATTCTCCAGGCGCTCTCCGATACCCTGAGCGTGATCGTCTCCGGCTGGCTGGCCCTGTGGGCCTGGGACTACTTCACCTACGCCCTTCGCGCCGACAAGGAGACACCGACCCTCTATCTGCCCACGATCATCTACGAGGCCGCGCTCTTCCTCGGCCTCGCCCTGATGATCGCCTTCACGCTGTGGCACCTGCTGCGCAATCTCGCCTTCCTGACCGGCCTTCGATCGCGACCGGACCACGTAGCGGAGGATCCGGCCTACCCGGAAACCTCCGAGGTGCATGAGTTCCAGGTCCTCACCGAACCTCACAAGGACAACCGCCATGATTGAGATTGCCCTGCTGGCCTTCGCCGTCCTGATCCTGCTGCTGACCCTCGGGGTCCCGCTGCCCTACTGCTTCGGTGCGGCGCTGATGGTGATGACCGTGATCGGGGAGGCCACCATGCGCGGCATGATGGTCTGGGGGTTCAGTCAACTGACCAACCCGGTGCTGCTGGCCATCCCCTTGTTCGTCTTCGCCGGCACCCTGATGAGCGTGAGCGGCATCGCCGGTAGCCTGCTGAAGTTCGTCAACGTCTTCGTCGGCCGAATCCGTGGCGGCCTCGGCGCCGTGGCGGCGGTGAGCTGCGCCATCATTGGCGCGATCTCGGGCAGCGGCCTGACCGGCATCGCCGCCATCGGCCCGCTGCTGATTCCGGAAATGGAGCGCAAGGGCTATCCGCGGGCCTACTCCACCGCCCTGATCGCCAACGCCTCGATCCTGGGCCTTCTGATTCCGCCCAGCGTGACCATGATCGTCTATGGCTGGGTGACCGACACCTCCATCCTGGCCAGCTTCCTCGCCACCCTCGGGCCGGGCCTGCTGATCATGTTCAACTTCTGCCTGGTGAACATGTTCATGTCCCGCCGCTTCGACCTGGAGCTCGACGCCCCACTGCCCTTCGACCGCCTGATGCGGGAAGCCGGGCGCCGCACCGGCCATGCCCTGCCGGCGCTGATGATGCCGATCATCATCCTGGGCGGCATCTACGGCGGCATCATGACGCCGACCGAGGCGGCGGCCGTGGCCGTGATCTATGCGCTGCCGGTGGGTTTCCTGATCTACCGCGGCCTCAACTGGCGGACCCTGCTGGAATCCGGCAAGGAATCCGCCACCGCGGTCGGCGCCATCCTGATCATGATCCTGTTCAGCCTGATGCTCAGCCAGATCTACGTCATGGAGAGCATCCCCCAGGCCCTGGTCGACCTGATCTTCCGGATCACCGACGACAAGTTCGTGCTGCTGCTTCTGGTCAACCTGCTGCTGTTCTTCATCGGCATGATCGTCAACGACATCACCGCGATCATCCTCACGGCGCCGCTGCTGCTGCCGCTGATGGAGGCCCTGGGGGTCAGCTCCGTGCAGTTCGCCGCCATCATGGGCGTCAACACCGCCATGGGCGGCGTGACCCCTCCCTACGCCAGCATCCTCTACCTGGGCTCCCGGATCGGCAAGGTGCGCTTCACCGAGGTGGTGAAGCCCGCCATGACGCTGATCCTGTTCGGCTACATCCCGGTGGTGGTGCTGGTTTCCGCCTGGCCCGACCTGTCCGAGTTCCTGCCCGGCCTGTTCGGCTATTGATCGTCCACCCGCTCTCATCAGGAGACAACAATGAAAACCATGAAGATGAAAACCCTCGTCGGCGCGGTCGCCCTCGCGGCCGCCCTGTCCTCGGCCGCCGAGGCCACCACCCTGAAACTCTCCCACGTGCGTCCCCAGGACACGGCCATCGATGACGCCGCCACGGCCTTCGCCGAGGACGTCTCGGCCGCGACCGACGGCGAACTGAGCGTGCGCCTCTTCCCGGCCAACGCCCTGGGCGACTACACGGTCGTGCAGGAACGTGTCAGCCTCGGCGCCATCGACATGGCCGTGCAGCCCCCCTCCTCCGGGGCCGACAAGCGCTTCCAGCTGGCCTACCTGCCCTACCTGGTGCAGAGCTGGGAAGAAGCCCGGGAGGTCTTCCGCGATGGCGCGCCGATGCGCAAGGAGGTCGAAGGCATCTATGCCGACCAGAACATCCATGTGCTGGCCGCCTGGCCGGTCTACTTCGGCGGCGTGGCCTTGAACAGCGAGGTCGAGAACGCCGCCGACCCGAACGCCGACAAGGGCGCCAAGTTGCGCGTGCCGCCCATGAAGTCCTTCCAGCTGATGGCCGACAACATCGGCTACATCGGCTCGCCGCTGCCGTTCTCGGACGCCTTCACCGCGGTGCAGACGGGCGTGGTGGACGGCGTCATGGGCTCGGGAGCCGAGGGCTACTACGCCTCCTTCCGCGACGTCACCAACTACTACCTGCCGCTCAATACCCACTTCGAGATGTGGTACCTGCTGATCAACCAGGACATCTACGACGAGCTGGACGAGTCCGAGCAGGTCGCCCTGGACGAGGCCGCCGCCCGTTTCGAGGCCGCGCGCTGGGAAGGCGCCGAGGCGGATCAGGCGCGAAACGAGCAGCTGCTGGCCGAGGCCGGCGGCACCATCGTGCCGGTCTCCGACGAGCAGATCGCCGGGCACGCCGAGATCGTCCGCGACAGCGTCTGGCCGGTCATCCTCGAGGACATCGGCGCCGACTGGGCGAACTCGGTGCTCGACCAGGCCATTCGTTGATCGCTCAGGGCCCGGCCGTCCGGCCGGGCCCTGCCTCCCATCTCGTTCATCATTCAGGTAACCACGATGACGCCAAGGCCACGAAACGGCTCGCGTAGCGCCGACGCATGCGTGATCGGCGGCGGACTCGTCGGCATGGCCATCGCGCTGGGGCTCCAGCGCCATGGCCTGAGTGTCGCCGTGCTCGACGAGGGCGACATCGCCCTGCGCGCCTCCCGCGGCAACTTCGGGCTGGTATGGGTCCAGGGCAAGGGGGATACCCAACCGGCCTATGCGAGCATCACCCGCCGGTCGGCCCGGCTCTGGCCGGACCTGGCCGGACGCCTGCAGGAGCAGACGGGCATCGATGTCCAGCTTCAGCAGCGGGGCGGACTCTATCTGTGCCTCACCGAGGACGAACTCGAGGCCAGGCGACGGATGCTGGCCAGGATGCGCGACGCGGCGGGCGGCGACTATCCCCACGAGACCCTGGACCTGCCTCAGGTACGCGACTACTTCCCCGACATCGGCGACTGGGTCAGCGGCGCCACCTGGTGCCCCGAGGACGGCCACCTGAATCCCCTGCTGCTGCTGCGGGCCCTGACCGAGCGCTTCCGCGCCCAGGGCGGGGTGATCGACAACGGCGGGCGCGTCCAGGCCATCGATCGGCACGGCGAGTCCTTCCGGATCACCACCCCGACCGGCGCCTGGTCATGCGCCAAGGTCGTACTGGCCGCGGGCCTGGGCAATCGCGAGCTGGCGCCCCAGGTCGGCCTGTCGGCCCCGGTGTTCCCCAATCGGGGGCAGGTGCTGATCGCCGAGCGGGTGCGCCCCTTCCTGCACTACCCCACCGGCCACGTGCGCCAGACCGGCGAGGGCACCGTGCAGATCGGCGACTCCAAGGAGGACGTCGGCTTCGACAGCGGCACCACCACCGACGTCATGGCGCATATCGCCCGGCGGGCCGTGCGGCTCTTTCCCCTGCTTCGCGATGTCAGGATGGTCCGGGCCTGGGGCGCCCTGCGCGTCATGACGCCCGACGGCTACCCCGTCTACGAGGCCTCCCGGGACTGCCCCGGCGCCTATCTCGTCACCTGTCACAGTGGCGTGACGCTCGGCGCCCTGCATGAGGGACCGCTGGCGGACTGGATCGCCCGCGATGACACCGACCTGCCCCTGGAGGAGTTCCATGCCCAACGCTTCGCCCTTTGAACGCCTTCCCAACCGCTCGCGGGCCCAGGTGACGGTATTCGTGGAGGACGAGCCCGTCGAGGTATGCGCCCATGACAGCGCCGCCGCGGCGGTGCTGGCCGCGGGCCTGCTGCCCTCCCGCACCACGCCGGCCGATGCCTCGCCGCGGGCGCCCTACTGCCTGATGGGCGTGTGCTTCGAGTGCCTGATCGAGATCGACGGCGCACCCAACCAGCAGGGCTGCATGATTCCCGTCCGGGACGGCATGCGGATCCGCCGGCAATGCGGGGCGCGCGACATGCATGGGGAGGGCGCTCATGACCACGCCTGACTACGACCTGATCATCATCGGCGCCGGTCCGGCCGGCATGGCCGCCGCCGAAGAAGCCCATCGACAGGGACTGCGCTGCGCCCTGCTCGACGAGCAGGAGGAAGCCGGCGGCCAGATCTACCGGGCCATCGGCCGCGCGCCCCTGGCGGACGAGCGCATCCTCGGCCAGGACTACTATCATGGCCGCGACCTGCTCGAGGCCTTCGAGCGCAGCGGAGTGGACTACCGGCCGGGCACGACCGTCTGGGGCATCGAGGACGACCTGAGCCTCGACGTCTCCCGTGAGGGCGTGAGCCAGCGGCTTCGCACCCGGCGACTGCTGGTGGCCACCGGCGCCCAGGAACGCCCGGTCCCCTTCCCGGGCTGGACACTCCCCGGCGTGATGACCGGCGGGGCCGCCCAGATCCTGCTCAAGAGCAGTGCCATGGCGCCCCCCGGGCCCATCGTGCTGGCCGGCAGCGGCCCCCTGCTGCTGCTGGTCGCCGCCCAGCTGGCCCGCGCCGGGGTGAGGGTCGAGGCCCTGCTCGACACCTCGCCCCGTGGCAACTGGCGCCGCGCGGCACGCCATCTCCCCGGCGCACTGAAGAACCCGAGCCTGCTGGCCAAGGGCCTGGGGTTGCTTCGGGAGATTCGCCGCGCCGGCATCCCTCACCTCAAGGGCGTCGACGGCCTGGAGGCCTTCTCCCGCGACGGGGAGCGCCTGACGCACCTGCGCTACCGACAGGCGGGAGAATCCCGCGAGCGGGAGTGCCGGACCCTGCTGGTGCACCAGGGCGTGGTGCCCAATGTCCAGCTGACCCGGGCCCTGGAACTGGCCCACGACTGGGACGAGGCCCAGCAGTGCTGGCGCCCCCGACTCGATGCCTGGGGCGAGACGTCGCGCCCGGGGGTGTTCGTGGCCGGCGACTCCGGCGGCATCGCCGGTGCCCAGGCCGCCGAGGAATCCGGGCGTCTGGCCGTGCTCGGCATCGCCGGGCAGCTGGGCCGGGTGAATACCGAGGCGCGCGACCGACTGGCCGCCCCCGTGCGCGCCCGACTGGCGCCCCACCTGGCCATCCGCCCCTTCCTGGATGTGCTCTACCGGCCGGCCCGGCGCTTCCTGGTCCCGGAGGACGACACCGTGGTCTGCCGCTGCGAGGAGGTCACGGCGGGAGAACTACGCCGCATCGCCGATGCCGGCTGTCGCGGCCCCAACCAGGCCAAGGCCTTCTGCCGGGCTGGCATGGGCCCCTGCCAGGGCCGGTTGTGTGGCCTGACGGTCTCCCAGGTCATCGCCGACCAATGCAACGAGCCGGTCGCCGCGGTCGGCTACTACCACATCCGTCCCCCGATCAAGCCGCTCAGCCTGGGCGAACTGGCCAGCCTGAGCGACCCCGACACTCCGACGAGGAACTGAGATGCCCCTGCAACGCTTCGAGACCGGCGTGCGCATGAGTCGCGCCGTCGTCCATCACGACACCGTCTACCTGTGCGGCCAGGTGGCCGAGGACCGCCACGCCGACATTACCGGCCAGACCGAGACCATGCTGGCCAAGGTCGATGCCCTGCTGGAGAGCGTCGGCAGCGATCGGGGCCACCTGCTCTCCGCGACCCTCTACCTCAAGGACATGGCACTGTTCGAGGAGATGAACCGCGTCTGGGACGCCTGGGTGCCGGAAGGCAAGGCCCCGGCCCGGGCCTGCGTGGAAGCGCGCATGGCCAGCCCGGAGCTGCTGGTCGAGATCTCCGTGGTGGCCGCCCTGGCAAGCTGACAGCGCCTCGAGCCCCAGGCCAAATGCCTGGAGCGGGCCCCGCGAGAGATCGCGGGGCCCTTTTCGTTGTCACTCCGCCCCGACTTTCAGGCCCGCGCCACCTTCACAGCGGTCCCGGTGGCCACCAGGAACAGCATCGACTTGCCGCCGCCGGAGATCTCGCTGTAGTCGAGGTCCACCGCGATCACCGCGTTGGCGCCCAGCGTCTCCGCCTCCCGGCGCAATTCGTCCAGGCAGGCGATGCGGGCGTCGCGCAGGGCATCCTGGGAGGACTTGTTGCGCCCGCCGAAGAAGTCGCGCAGGCCGGCGAACATGTCCTTGAAGACGTTCATGCCGAACACGCACTCGGCGGAGACGATGTCGAGGTGCTCGGTGACGCGATAGCCCTCGAGGTGGGACGAGGTGGTCAGCAGCAGGCGATCGGACATGAGGGGTTCCCTCTTCTCATGATGACAGGAGCCGGTCCCGGGGCGGTGCCGGCGAACGTCCTCAAGGTAGGCGCCTCCCGCGCGCCCTGCAACGCGCCGCTAGGAGATGCCGCGGTCGATCCGCAGGCCATGCTGCCTGAGCTTGCGCACCACGCTGGGCTGGCTGATGCCCAGGCGGTCGGCGATGGCGTAGGTCGAAGGCAACTCGCCACATAGCCCGGCCAGGATCTCGCGCTCGGTGCGCGCCAGGGCGGCCTTGAGCGACTCGCCGGGTGCGATCGACGTCCCGGCCGGGGCGTCGTCGCCGCGGTGACCGGAGGGGACGGGCGCCATTACGTCCCGAGGCACGTCCTCGCCCCGGTCCCGGCCGCGGATCACGTCGTCGGGAGCCGACAGCCAGGCCCGCTCGAGCCAGTTCTCCAGCTCGCGCACGTTGCCGGGCCAGTCCCGGCCCATGAGCTCCTGCCAGGCCTCACGCGCGATGATCTTGTGGCGCCCATAGCGTCGGTTCAGGCGCTCCAGCTGGCGCTCGACCAGCCCCGGGATGTCCTCGCGACGCTCGCGCAAGGGTGGCAGCGTCACGGGGATGACGTTGAGGCGGTAGTAGAGATCGAGCCGGAACAGCCCCGCCTCGACGCGGCGGGCCAGGTCCTGGTTGGTGGCGACCACGAGCCGGAAGTCGAGCTGGCGGGGCCGGGTGTCGCCCAGGCGGGTGACGGTGCCGTCCTGGATGACCTTGAGCAGCTTCGTCTGCATGGGCAGCGGCAGCTCGCCGATCTCGTCCAGGAAGAGGGTGCCCCCCTCGGCCTGCTCCATGAGGCCCGCCTTGCCGCCCGGCGCGGCGCCGCTGAAGGCGCCGTGCCGATAGCCGAACATCTCCGACTCGAAGAGGCTCTCCGGGATGGCCCCGCAGTTCACGTCGATGAAGGGGCCCTCACGGCGAGGGCTCCAGCGGTGCAGCTGGCGGGCAAAGGCGGTCTTGCCCACGCCGGACTCGCCGAGCATCAGCACCGTGGCCTCCGTCGGCGCCACCCGCCGAATCAGCAACGCGATCTCGCGCATCACGCCGCTGCGCACCTCCAGGTCATCCAGCTCCGTCTCCAGCCCCGGCTCGTCGGCCACGCCGCTGCGCCTGAGATGGTCGCTGAAGCGCTGTTGCAGCAGGGCGTACTCCTCCTGCAGCAGCTGGAGGTCGGTGAGGTCCATGGAGCGGCTGACCACGGCCGCGAGCCGGCCGGCCCGGAACACCGGATGAGCCTGGGCGACGACCCGCCGGCCGGTCCCGGTCTCCTGCATCAGCTGCGCGGGCTTGCCGGTGCGCATCACCTCCAGGCTGACCGAGGGCTTCAGGACCCCCTGCGCCTCGAGCGCCTGCACCGTGGTCCGGCAGAGCGCCTCGCGGGACATGCCGTACACCGCCGCCGCCGCGGGGCTGACATCCAGGACCCGGCCGTCGGCATCGACCACGAAGAAGTGGTCATGGGCGGTCTCGATGATGGTGCGCAGGATCAGGCCGTCGATCTCGCTCATGGGACGCTACCGATACAGGAATGGATCAATGATTCATCATTGTATCACCCAGTCCGGGCGCGTGATCCATTCTTGTATCAATGGCTAGAAAAAACCCGTTTTATCAATTCATTACAAAGATGGCACGCTTCCTGCTTGGAGAAAAAGGACATCCATCGAACCAGGAAGCCTGACGTGAGCGACTTCAACCAACCACTGGGCGGTAACGAGATGCCGCGCTTCGGCGGTCCGGCCACCATGATGCGGCTGCCCACCCAGGACGCCGCCGCCGGCCTCGACGCCGCCTTCATCGGCGTGCCCATGGACATCGGCACCTCCAACCGCCCAGGCACCCGCCTGGGGCCCCGCCAGATCCGCGACGAGTCGCGCATGCTGCGCCCCTACAACATGGCCACCCGCGCCGCGCCCTTCGACAGCCTGCAGGTGGCGGACATCGGCGACGTGCCGATCAACACCTTCAATCTGCCCAAGAACCTGGACATCATCACCCGCTACTACGACGAGGTGCTGTCCCATGGCTGCGTGCCCCTGACCCTGGGCGGCGACCACACCCTGACCTGGCCGCTGCTGCGCGCCATCGCCAGGAAGCACGGCCCCGTGGGATTGATCCACATCGACGCCCATGCCGACGTCAACGAGCAGATGTTCGGCGAGGAGATGGCCCACGGCTGTCCCTTCCGCCGCGCCCAGGAGGAAGGCCTACTGGACAGCCGTCGCGTGGTACAGATCGGTCTGCGCGGCACCGGCTACGCCGCCGACGACTTCGACTGGTGCCGTGACCAGGGCTTCCGCGTGGTCACCGCCGAGCAGTGCTGGTACAAGTCGCTGGCGCCGCTGATGGCCGAGGTCCGCGAGCAGATGGGCGACGCCCCCGTCTACATCTCCTTCGACATCGACGGCCTGGACCCCTCCGTGGCGCCCGGCACCGGCACCGTGGAGATGGGCGGGCTCACCGCCCAGCAGGGGCTCGAGATCGTCCGCGGCGCCTGGGGGCTGAACGTGGTCGGCGGCGACCTGGTCGAGGTCGCCCCGCCCTACGACCCCAGCGGCAACACCGCCCTGATGGGCGCGACCCTGCTCTACGAGATGCTGTGCGTGCTGCCCGGCGTCAAGCGCCGCGACTGAGCCACCCTGTGCCATCCCGGCCCGCAGGCCGGGCCCGACGATTACAATGCCAATAGGGAAACGCTATGCCGTCCTCTCTGGATTCCGCCTCGACCCTCGCCGCCGAGGCCGCGCCGATCAGCCGGCACGGCCTGCTGAAGTTCCTGATCCCCTCGCTGCTCGGCGTGGGCCTCTTCCTGGTGCCCTTCTCGACGGGCGACACCATCAACATCGGCATGGGCCTGATGGCCGAGAGCCTCAAGGCGCTGCTCGGTGATGCCCTGCCGGGCATTGCCACGGTCGTGCTGTGCCTGTCGGTCCTGCTGACCGGATACGTGAAGCTCGCCCGGCCCGACTGGGCCCGGGAAGGCGTCTTCCGTGAGCTGTTCGACGTGGCCCCCCTGTGGGTGGTGATGCGCGCCCTCGGCGCCGGCTTCGCGCTGATGACCTTCTTCCAGGTGGGGCCGACGTTCATCACCGCCGCCTATACCGGCGGGGTGATGCTCAACGACCTGGCCCCGGTGCTGCTGACCTTCTTCTTCTTCGCCGCCATCCTGCTGCCCTTCCTGGTCGACTTCGGCTTCATGGAGTTCATCGGCAGCCTGGTGCGAACGCCGTTCCGGCTGGTGTTCGGCCTGCCGGGGCGCAGCGCCATCGACGCCACCGCCTCCTGGATGGGCTCCGGCACCGTCGGCGTGCTGATCACCACCCAGCAGTACGAGCAGGGCTTCTACAATCGCCGCGAGGCCTCGGCCATCGCCACCAATTTCTCCATCGTCTCCATCGCCTTCGCCCTGCTGGTGACCAGCTTCATCGGCATCAACCATCTGTTCGTGCCCTTCTACCTGACCGTGGTCGTCGCCGGCCTGGTCGCCGCGGTGATCGTCCCGCGCCTGCCGCCGCTGTCGCGCAAGCCCGATACCTACCATGAGCCGGTCGGCTGCCGCATCCAGGAAGAGAACACCGGCAACCAGAACCTGCTGCGCTACAGCCTGGGCATGGCCGTGGCCCGGGCCGAGAAGGCGCCCGGTCCGCACCGGTTGCTGCGCCATGCCCTGTTCAACGTCGCCGACATCTTCTTCGGGCTGCTGCCGCTGGTGATCGCCATCGGTACCGTGGCCCTGGTGCTGGCCGAGTTCACGCCGCTGTTCACCTGGCTGTCCTATCCGATGGTGCCGGTGCTGGAGTGGATGCGGATCCCCGAAGCCGAGGCCGCCGCTCCCGCCACCCTGGTCGGCTTCGCCGACATGTTCCTGCCGGCGGTGCTGGCCAGCGACATCGAGAGCGAGCTGACCCGCTTCGTGATCGCCTGCCTGTCGCTGACGCAGCTGATCTACATGTCCGAGATCGGCGCCCTGCTGCTCAAGTCCAAGATCCCGCTCAAGCTCTGGGAGCTGGTGGTCATCTTCCTGCTGCGTACCGTCATCACCCTGCCGATCATCGTGGTGATGGCTCACTGGCTGGTCGGCTGAGGAACCTCCCCATGAACCAGGAACACCCAACCTCCATGACCTGCGCCGAGCTGCTGATCCGCCTGCTACGCGATACCTATGGCGTGGACACCGTCTTCGGCATCCCGGGGGTGCACACCATCGAGCTCTATCGCGGGCTCGAGGGCGGCGAGGGGAGCGGCCTCCGGCACGTCACCCCGCGCCACGAACAGGGCGCCGGCTTCATGGCCGACGGCTACGCCCGCGCCACCGGCCGGCCCGGGGTGTGCTTCATCATCACCGGTCCCGGGATGACCAACATCGCCACGGCCATGGGCCAGGCGCTGGCGGATTCGATCCCGATGCTGGTGATCTCCAGCGTCAATCGCCGCGATACCCTGGGGCGCGGCCAGGGCCGGCTCCACGAGCTGCCCAGCCAGCAACAGCTGCTGGCCGGCGTCTCGCGCTTCAGCCACACCCTGCTCGACCCCGAGGGGTTGCCCGAGGTGCTGGCCCGAGCCTTCGCCGTGTTCGAGGGGGCACGTCCGGGGCCGGTGCACATCGAGATCCCCATCGACCTGTTCGATGCCCCGGTGAGCTCGCCTCGCCGCTGGCGGCGGTCGCCGCTGGCCAAGGCCGCCCCGGCCCCGGACGCCATCGCCGAGGCCGCCGCCTGGCTGGCCAGCGCCGAGCGGCCGCTGGTGCTGCTCGGCGGCGGCTGCGCGGACAGCCCCGGGGCGGCGAGGACCCTGGTCGAGGCCCTGGACGCCCCCGCCGTCACCACCATCAATGCCAAGGGCCTGCTGGGACGCGACCATCCCCTGGACCTGGGCGCCAATGCCTCGCTGCCCGCGGTACGCGAGCTGGCCCGGGAGGCCGACGTGGTGCTGGCCATCGGCACCGAGCTCGGCGAGACCGACTACGACGTGGTCTTCGACGACGGCTTCGTATTGGGCGGCCGGCTGATCCGGATGGATCTCGACCCGCAGCAGCTGGCCCGCAACCAGGCCGCCGACCTGGCGCTGGTCGCCGACGCCGGCCTGGCCCTCGAGTCCCTGGCGGCGCGCCTCAAGGGCACCTGTCTGGCCCGCGGCGGCGACGAACGCGCCCGGACCGTGCGGCAAGCCCTGGGACTCGACCGGGATCCGGCCTTCTCGCCCTATGTGCCGCTGTTCGACACGCTGCGCGAGGCCCTGCCCGAGGCGATCCTGGTCGGCGATTCCTGCGCCACCACCTACGCCGCCAACCACCTGGTCGCCCAGCCGGCCCCGCGGCGCTTCTTCAATGCCTCCACCGGCTACGGGACCCTCGGCTACGGCCTGCCGGCGGCCCTCGGCGCCAGCCTCGCCCGCCCCGACCTGCCGGTGGTGGCCCTGGTCGGCGACGGCGGCGTGATGTTCACCCTGCCCGAGTTGGCCTGCGCGGTGGAGGAGCGCCTGCCGGTGGTGATCCTGCTGTGGCACAACCAGGGCTATGAGGAGATCCGCCGCTTCATGGAAGACGCCGGAGTCACCCGCCTCGGCGTCGACATCCAGGCACCGGACTTCCTGACCGTGGCCCACGGCTTCGGGTGCCTGGCCACTCGCGTCACCACTCCTGTCGAGCTGGCCCACGCCCTGGCCAGCCGACCCGCCGACGGCCCCCTGCTGATCGAGATCGACGCCGCCGCCTGGACCGCGGCCGTCGCCCATGCCTGATCCCGGATTCGGAGCCTTATCGTGCAACGACTGACCGAGCAGTTTATCGACAATCACTGGCTCCCCTCCCGGGGGAAGCGATCCCTGGCGGTGACCGATCCCTATCGCCAAAAGCAGATCGCCGAGGTCACCGCCGGCGATCCCGACGTCGAGGAGGCCGCGGTGGCCGCCGCCCGTCGCGCCCTGCCCGCCTGGCAGGCCCTGGGAGGCGAGCGCCGGGCCGCCTACCTGGAGGCGTTCGCCGAGGCCCTCGCCGAACGGCGCGAGGCACTGATGCGCCTCTCGGCCACCAACAACGGCAAGGCCCTGGCCGAGGCCGGCATCGACCTGGACGACGCCATCGCCTGCTACCGCTACTACGCCGGCCAGGCCCGGGCCCTGGAAGCGCGTCAGGGCCGCCGCGTCGAACACGGCCTGGACGGCATCGAGGCGCGCACCTACGAGGATCCGGCCGGCGCGGTGGGCCTGATCACCCCCTGGAACTTCCCGCTGGTGACCAGCGCCTGGAAGATCGCCCCGGCGCTGGCGGCGGGTTGCACGGTGGTCTTCAAGCCTTCCGAGGTCACCCCCCTGCCGGAGCAGGCGGTGGCCGAGATCGCCCTGGCCATCGGCCTGCCGCCCGGGGTGCTCAACCTGGTGCACGGCGACGGCGAGAGCATCGGCGCGCCCCTGACCGCCCATCCGGGCATCGACAAGCTGTCCTTCACCGGCAGCAACGCCGTGGGCGAGCGGGTGATGCGCGCCGCCGCCCAGGGCGTGCGGGGCGTGTCGCTGGAGCTTGGCGGCAAGTCGCCGATCCTGGTGCTCGACGACGCCGAGGTCGAGGCCGCCGCCGACTGGGTGATGGCCGGCATCTACTTCAACAGCGGCCAGATCTGCTCGGCCACCTCGCGGCTGATCGTCCACGCCTCCCTGGCCGAGCCCCTCTACGCGGCCCTCGCCGAGCGCATCGACGCCCTTCGCCTGGGGGATCCGCTGGCCGACGACACCGACATGGGGCCCATGACCAGCGCCCGCCAGCGCCAGGTCGTGGAGGGCTACCTGGCGATCGCCGCCGAGGAGGGCCTCACGGCGGTGCGCGACGCTCGTCACCGGGAACTGCCCGCCCGGGGCGAGTTCGTCGCCCCGACCCTGTATCGCGACGTGCCCGTCGACAGCCGGCTATGGCAAGAGGAGATCTTCGGCCCGGTCCTCTGCGCGCGAAGCGTCGCGAGCGAGGACGAGGCGATCGCGCTGGCCAACGACAGCGCCTTCGGCCTGGCCGCCACCGTGATCTCGGGCGATGCCGGGCGAGCCCGGCGCGTCGGTCGGGCGCTGCGCGCCGGCAGCGTCTGGTTCAACAGCGAGCAGCTGGTGCTGCCGGAGGCCGGCTGGGGCGGCTTCGGAATCAGCGGCATCGGCCGCGAGCTGGGCCCCTGGGGCATGGCCGGCTACCTCGAGGTCAAGCACCTGATCGGCCCGGCCGGCTGAGCCCAGCCGGGCCCACGGCATTGCCCCCGGCATCCGGCCGGGGTCACTCGCTCCGGCCCGGTACCACCGCCGGTTCGCCCTCACGACAGCTGGCGTGGCGTGACGAGTTCGACCAGCCGCCCCGCCCCCTGGCCGAGCGACGCCCAGGCCCCGTCGAGCTCGACCCGCGCCAGCGCGGCGGTGGGCAGCAGCTTGCCGTCCTCGGGCACGGGTGGCGGCTCGGGCAGCAGCCAGGTCAGGAAGTCTTCGAGGCCGGGATTGTGGCCGACGACCATGAGTCGCGAGGTCACGTCGGGACAGCGCGCCACGACCCTCGCCAGGGCCTCGGGACCGGCCGCGTACAGGTCCTCTTCGACCTCGACGACGGCGGGAGCCAGCCCCATCGCCTCGGCGCACAATTCGGCGGTGGCCTTTGCCCTCAAGGCGGGGGACGTGAGGATCCGCTCGGGCACCTTGCCCTGTTTGGCGAGCCAGACTCCGATGCGCCGCGCGCCGCGACGTCCGCGCTTCTTCAGGGGACGGTCGACGTCGTCCACCGGCGTCGACCAGTCGGACTTGCCGTGACGCAGCAACAGCAGCTCCCGGGGCATGGCACTCCTCCCTTCGCTCAGCGATAGGGCGTCGGATGGCTGGCATCGAGGGCTTTCATGATAGCAGCCGGCGGCTCCTCGCCCTGGCCACGCGTCCGCGTCGGGATCATGCCCTCCCTGGTGACTCACTCTGCCGCCGGCTCGCCGTTCAGTTCATGGATGATGAAGGCCTCCATGGCCTGGGCGGCGGGCGACAGGCTGCGCTGGCGGAGCCTGAGCAGGCCCAGCTCGCGTTCGACATACGGGGTCGCGAGGGGAATGAAGCGCAGTCGCGCGTACTCCTCGGGAAAGGCCAGCCGCGGCAGGGTGGTGATGCCGACCCCGGCCACCAGCATGGCGGTCAGCGAGATCATGTTGGAGATATCGAAGGCGCTCTGGGCCAGCAGCGGGGCCGCCTCGGTGCCCTCCAGCAGCCGCGAGGTGCCGTTGCGGATCAGCGCATGCCCCTGAAGCTCCCTCCAGTCCAGGGCCTGGCGCTGGGCCAGCGGATGGTCATCCCGGCACACCACGCCCACGGCATCATGCATCAGGGGCAGGAAGGCCAGGTCGTCGTCCTGCTGCCAGAGGCTGGTGAAGCCCAGGTCCACCTCGCCGCCTGCCACCATCCGGCTGACGAAGTCCGCGTTGCCGTCCTGGAGGCTGACCCTGAGGTTCGGGTAGCGGGCGATGAAATCGCCGAGCAGGCGCGGCATCAGGCGGCTGGCCACCGAGGGCACCGCCGCCATGTCGAGATGGCCGGCCCGCTTCTCCACCTGGGCGACCAGTTCCCGGCTCAGGCGATCGTGCTGATTGATCAGCGCCCGGAAACGCGGCAGGCAATAGGCCCCGAAGGGCGTGAGGGTCGCCTTGCCGCCCTTCTCGAACAGCGGCTCGCCCAGGCGCTGCTCCAGTTCCCGCACCGCCATGGAGACCGCCGGCTGGGTGCGATGCAGCTGGCGCGCGGCGGCATGGAAGCCACCGGCATCGACGATGGCCAGGACATAGCGCAGGGGCTGGATCTTGAGCTCGGGCAGCATGGCGACCTCGGCATGGCGAAACGGTAAGAGCCTCTTATCATTTTATCTTTTTTATTGATTATCCTTATCTTGGACCCTCGCCTAGGATGACGGCAACGTCACACAGGAGGTCCCCATGTCCCACGTTCATTCTCTCTACATCGACGGCGCCTGGATCGACGGCCAGGGCAGCATCACCAACCTCAACCCCTCCGACACCCGCGACGCGATCGGCGAGTATGCCCAGGCCGATGTCGACCACGCCGGCCAGGCCATCGCCGCCGCCAAGCGCGGCCTCGCCGAATGGCGCCAGAGCGGCCTGGAGCAGCGCTACGGCGTGCTGATGGCCATCGGCGACGAGCTGGCCGCCCGCAAGGACGAGCTCGGCGAACTGCTGGCCCGGGAAGAGGGCAAGACGCGCGCCGAGGGTGTCGGCGAGGTCTATCGCTCCGCGCAGTTCTTCCACTACTACGCCGCCGAGGTGCTGCGCCAGATCGACGAGCGGGTCGACTCCGTGCGCCCGGGCATCGAGGTGGACACCCGCCGTGAGCCGGTGGGCGTGGTGGGGATCATCAGCCCCTGGAACTTCCCCATGGCCACCGCCGTGTGGAAGATCGCCCCGGCGCTGGCCTTCGGCAACGCCGTGATCTTCAAGCCGGCCAACCTGGTGCCGGCCAGCGCCTGGGCGCTGACCGAGATCATCAGCCGCCAGGCGCTGCCCGCCGGCACCTTCAACCTGCTGATGGGCCCGGGCAGCAGCGTCGGCGATGCGCTCATCTCGAGCCCCGAGATCGATGCCCTGAGCTTCACCGGCTCCCTGGACGTGGGCCGCCGCGTGGCCGCCGCCACCGCCGGCAACCTGGTCAAGTGCCAGCTGGAGATGGGCTCCAAGAACGCCCTGATCGTCGCCGACGACGCCGACCTGGACCTGGCCGTGGAAGCCGCCTTCGCCGGCGCCTACTCCGGCACCGGCCAGAAGTGCACCGCCTCCTCGCGCCTCATCGTCACCGAGGCGGTCCACGATGCCTTCGTCGAGAAGCTGATCGACAAGCTGAAGACGATCCGGGTCGGCCACGCCCTGGAGGACGGCGTGCACATCGGCCCCGCCGTGGATGCCCGCCAGCTGGAGTCCAACCTGGCCTGGGTCGAGCGCGCGAAGGCCGACGGGGCCACTCTGGCCTTCGGCGGCGAGCGCCTGGAGCGCGACACCGACGGCTTCTTCATGGCGCCGACGCTGTTCGTCGACACCCGCAACGACATGGCCATCAACCGTGAGGAGGTCTTCGGGCCGATCGCCTGCGTGATCAAGGTCCGCGACTACGAGGAGGCCATCGCCACCCTCAACGACACCAACTTCGGCCTCACCGCCGGCATCATCACCGACTCCCTGAAGCTCGCCAATGACTTCAAGGCCCGCGCCGAGACCGGCTGCGTGATGGTCAACCTGGCCACCGCCGGCACCGATTACCACGTGCCCTTCGGCGGCCGCAAGGATTCCAGCTTCGGTCCCCGGGAGCAGGGCCGCTACGCCCGCGAGTTCTACACCGTGGTCAAGACCTGCTACGTCAAGGCCTGAGGAGATCGCCCATGTCCAAGGAAATGCTCATCGTCGACGGCCTGCAGTACTCCAACTGGTCGCGGGAGATCTTCGAGCAGATGCGCGAGGGCGGCGTCGACGCCGTCCACGCCACCCTGGTCTATCACGAGAACACCCGCGAGACCCTGTCGCGCCTGGGCGAGTGGAACCGCCGCTTCGAGGCCCATGGCGACCTGATCATGCCGGTGCGCGCGCCGGGCGACATCGAGCGCGCCCGCCAGGCCGGCAAGGTGGGCATCTTCCTCGGCGCCCAGAACTGCTCGCCCATCGAGGACGACATCGACATGGTCGCGGTGATGCGCGACCTGGGGCTGCTGATCATGCAGCTGACCTACAATAACCAGAGCCTGCTGGCCTGCGGCTGCTACGAGGCCGAGGACAGCGGCATCACCCGCTTCGGCCGCCAGGTGATCCGCGAGATGAACCGGGTGGGCATGGTCATCGACATGTCCCACAGCGCCGAGCGCTCGACCCTGGAGGCCGTGGAGCTCTCCGAGCGGCCGGTGATCATCTCCCACGCCAACCCGGCCTCCTTCCATCCGGCCAAGCGCAACAAGTCGGACAGGGTGCTCCGGGCCATCGCCGAGTCCGGCGGGATCCTGGGCTTCTCGGCCTACCCCTTCCACCTGAAGAACGGGCCGGACTGCTCCCTCGAGGACTTCTGCGACATGGTCGCCCGCACCGCCGACCTGATGGGCATCGAGCACATCGGCATCGGCACCGACCTGTGCCAGGCCCAGCCGACCTCGGTGCTGGAGTGGATGCGCAACGGCCGCTGGTCCAAGGAGATGGACTACGGCGAAGGCAGCCAGGCCAACGCCGACTGGCCCCGTCCCCTGTCCTGGCTGCGGGACAGCCGGGACTTCCCGAACCTGATCGCGGGACTGCGTCGGCGTGGCTTCGACGAGACCTCGATCGCCCGGGTCATGGGACGCAACTGGGTCGAGCTGCTGGAGCGCGCCGCCGTCCCGGCCGGGGCCGGGGACGTCGCCGCCTGACCAGACCGACCGCCTGACCGACAATAACAACGGGCCCGCCGGGCCCTTCAGCCAAAGGCCATCGACATGACACAACACAATATCGCCACCCCAGCGGTCTCCGCGCCGCGGGAGCACCGCCTGGGCGACCCCGTCGTGCTGACGCTCAGCGTGGGCTTCATCCTGCTGTTCGTCGCCCTGTCGCTGTATGACGTCGACATGGTGGCCGGTGCCATCGGCGCCGGCTTCGCCTGGACGGCCCGCACCCTGGGCTCCTACTTCCAGCTGCTGTTGCTGTTGACCTTCTTCATCGGCCTCGGCGTGGCTGTCTCCCCCGCCGCCAGCGCCAAGATCGGCAACCGCGCCACGCCGGAGATCAGCACCTTCAAGTGGCTGTCGATCATCATGTGCACCCTGCTGGCCGGCGGGGGCGTGTTCTTCGCCGCCGGCGAGCCGGTCTATCACTTCGTGGTCACGCCCCCGGCCTTCTCCACCGAGGCGGGCACCGCCGAGGCCGTGGCCGGGGCCCTGGCCCAGTCCTTCATGCACTGGGGCTTCCTGGCCTGGGCGGTACTCGGCTCGCTGACCGCGGTGGTGCTGGCCCACGCCCACTACGACAAGGGCCAGCCGCTGCAGCCCCGCACCCTGCTCTACCCGGTCCTCGGCGAGCGAGTGATGGGCGGCACCTTCGGCGGCGTGGTCGACGCCCTGTGCGTGATCGCCGTGGTCGCCGGCACCGTGGGCCCGATCGGCTTCCTGGCCACCCAGGTGAGCTTCGGCCTGCACGAGCTGTTCGGCGTCTCCGAGGGCTACGGCACCCAGCTGGTGATCCTGGTGGCCCTGGCCGCGGTCTACGTGACCTCGGCGGTGACCGGCATCCATCGCGGCATCCAGCTGCTCAGCCGCTTCAACGTCTTCCTGGCGCTGGCCATCGCCGCGGTGATCTTCCTGTTCGGCCCCACGCTGTTCCTGACCAACGCCTACACCCAGGGCATCGGCGAGTACCTGACCTCCTTCTTCGCCATGGCCACCATGACCGCCGAGACCGCGCCCGACTGGTGGATGCAGTGGTGGACGGTGTTCTTCTTCGCCTGGTTCATCGGCTATGGCCCGCTGATGGCGATTTTCGTGGCGCGCATCTCCCGGGGCCGCACCATCCGCCAGATGATCCTGGCCGTGGCGGTGATGGCGCCGATCGCCACCACCGTCTGGTTCACCCTGCTGGGCGGCTCGGGCATCCACTACCAGCTGACCGGGGCCATCGACCTGACCGAGGCGCTGAACAACTTCCAGTTCGACGTGGCCACCCTCACCGTGGCCCAGGCGCTGCCCGGCGGCACCCTGATGGCGCTGGCCATCCTGGTGCTGACCACCATCTTCGTCGCCACCACCGGCGACTCCATGAGCTATGCCATCGCCGTGGTGGGCTCCGGCCACGACCGTCCCAGCACCCTGGTGCGGGCCTTCTGGGGCATCGCCATGGCGCTGATGGCGGGCATCCTGCTGTACATGGGGGCCGGCCAGATCAGCGTGCTGCAGCAGTTCATCGTGCTCACCGCCATTCCGGTGTCGCTGGTGCTGCTGCCTTCCCTGTGGACCGGGCCCCAGGCCGCCCTTGCCATGGCCCGCTCCCAGGGCCTGTCCACGCGTCGCAATCTGGAGCAGAAGCATGACTGAGTTCGCCTACCCGACCCCCGCTTCGGTGCCGCTGCGCCCCGCCGAGGAGGTCATGGACCTGGAGCGTCTGGGCAGCCTGCCGGCCAGCCGCCTGAGCTTCGTGCGCAGCCTCATCCGCCAGATGGCCCGCCAGCGCTGGCAGATCAGCCGCGCCCGCTTCGACCTGGATGATCAGGGGCACGGCATCGCCATCTATCGGCTGCAGACGCCCCAGGGCCGCTATCACGGGGTGATCTTCTCCCAGCACCTGGAGGACGATCAGCGCTCCGACCGGGTGATCGCCCAGGCCTGGGACGTCACCTTCGGGGTGGTCGAGGGCGACGTGGACGACGCCCTGCTCGAGCAGATGGCCGCCAACGTGCCGCTGCAGGAGGCCGGGCGCCAGCATCCGCGCCTGCTGGTGCTGTCACGGGCCAACCGCAGCCTGCGCAACTTCACCCATTTCGTGGAGGCGCTGTCCGCCGGCGACCAGCCCGACCCGGCCTGGCTGACCCGGGTCGGCTACCTCTACCGGACCACGGCGGTCTACGGCAACGGCAAGTTCGGCATCGCCGACTACGTCCGCCTGCGGGACAATCCCGACTTCCAGCGGCCCTTCTCGGCCCAGATGCTGGCGGTCTACCTGCTGCGCCACTTCTCCATCGAGCAGGTGGAGCACATCGCCCGCCGCCGGGCGCCCGAGACCGCGGTGCCCATGGCCACCGAGCTGCGTCGCTATCTGGGCATCGGCAATTCCACCGGGCTCGGCATGGCCCCCTTCCTGATCAACCATCCCCAGCTGATCCAGCAGTGGGTGACCTGTCGGGAGACCGCCCTGGCCCTGGCCCTGGCGCAGACGCCGGACGAGGACAGCCGCCGGCGGCTGATCGCCCTGACCCGGCGCGCCATGCGGCACCTGGCGCAGACGGTCAGCGAGGATGCCGACCAGGGCGCGCGCAACGCCGCCCTGGGGGCGGCCCTGCCGGAGGTGATCGCCTGGCTCGAGGAGATGCCGCTGGAGCCGGACCTCTGGCAACAGCTGGTGGCCTGGAGCGCGCGCACCCTGCCTCTGGAGGCCCAGGAGCTGGTCAACACCCTGCTGATCGAGCTCTACCCCGAGCGGGTCGATCCGCTGGAGGACCGGATGGGCACCGAGGAGCGCCTGGAGCTGACCCCGGACATGCCGCTGGTGCGCCTCAAGCAGCTGATCGAGACGCACTATGACTGGGCCCTGGCCGAGGACTTCGACCGTCCCGAGGCGCGCCACTGGTTCTGGTATCGCTCCGCCGAGAAGGAAGAGCCCCGGCTCGGCGTGCGCGGCGAGGAGCCCGGCGCCGAGAAGGAACTGCCGCTGGCCATCGCGCCCCGGGTCCACCACACCCACGGGGTCCTGAGCGACTTCCTGGAGGCCAACCCCCGCGCCCTGGTGGTGGAGTTTTTGATCGCCCACCCGCGCCACAAGGACATCGTGCGGCGCATCCAGTCGATGGTGGAGACGCCCTACGGGGAGATCCGCGCCAACCTCTGGCACCGGGACATGAAACCCATGCACCTGCTGCGCACCAAGCTGGCGTTCTTCGGCGCCAGCCGCTTCGATCCCAAGTCGGACCGCTGGGTGCGCATCACCCTCTTCCAGGGCGCGCCCCTGGTCGAGGAGCTCAACGCCGAGCCCCGGGACCTGGCCGACTTCGACGACTGGAGCTTCCCGCTGGAGCCCGAGGGCATCGGGCAGGCACAACCACAAGGCGCAGGAGAGACATCATGAAGGCGTCCTACAACGAGCTGCAGGGCCTGTGCCGCAAGGCCTTCATCGGCATGGGCTTCGAGGAGGCCGACGCCGCGGATGCCGCCGACATGGTCGCTTGGATGCAGTGCTTCGGCCTCGGCGGCCTGGCCGCCCTGAACCGCGGCCTGGACTTCCTGCTCGACGAGGATCCCGACGAGCTGCCCAGCGTGCTCTACCAGGACGGCGACCTGGCGGTGGTCGACGGCCATGGCCAGAGCGTGCTGCGCAGCTCCACCCTGGCCCTGGAGCTCGGCTTCGCCAAGGCCCGGGCCCGCGGGCTCTCGGTGACCAAGATCCGCCACTGCCACAACCGCCAGCTGATCATGGGCTACCTGGCCCGCCTGGCCGGCCGCGGCATGAACGTCACCGCCTTCTGGCGCAACGTCCAGCAGCCGCTCACCGAGCAGGTGGTGGGCTTCCGGGCCAATGGCTCGGCGCCGGAGATCCGCGTCTACGCGGTACAGGAGGTGCCGGAGGAGAACGAGCCCAACGACGGCATCACCCTGGTGATGGCCAACCACGTCGACCTGCTGCCGGCGATGCGCTCGGACTACCGCTACGACCTGCTGGCGCGCCACGACGAATCGGACCTGCTGGCCTGCCGCAACCAGGCGCTGAAAGAGGGCATCGAGGTGGAAGAGGCCGTCTGGGAACGCCTCAAGCACCTCGCCACCCGCATGCTGGTGGAGGCCACCGACGCCTCCCGCGAAGGCGCCGGCGCCGGCACCCACGACAACGACTGAGACGAGACACCGACCGATGATTCATCCCGTACGCACCGACCTCTTCGCCTCCAAGGCGCCCCTGGAATGGGCCGTCGTCGGCAACGGCATCCTGTTCACCGCCCAGATCCCCATCGGTGCCGATGGCCAGGTGGTGGAAGGCGGCATCGAGGCCCAGACTCGCCAGACCCTGGACAACCTGGTCCACACCCTGGAGAAGGCGGGCGCCGGCCCGGAGGCCCTGACCCAGGTGCTGATCTACGTCACCGCCCGGGAGGACCTGGCCACGGTCAACCGGGTCTACGCCGAGTACGTCCGCGAGCCCTACCCCAACCGGGCCGCCATCATCGTCTCCGGCTTCGCCCGGGAAGAGATGCTCGTCGAGATGGTGGCCTATGCCGCCGTCGCGCCAGGCGAGGCCTGAGGCGCCAGGCCCGCCTCCGGCAACACCGGGGCGACATCCGCGGGGGAGGCCTGGGTCTCCCCCGTGGCGTGCCGGACTCCTCAGGAAGGAAAGGCGAACTCCGCCTGACCGGCCTCGTAGCGGGACGGCCAACGCTGGGAGATCGCCTTGCGGCGGGTGTAGAAGCGCACCGCATCGGGGCCGTAGGCATGCAGGTCGCCGAACAGCGAGCGCTTCCAGCCGCCGAAGCTGTGATGGGCCACCGGCACGGGCAGCGGCACGTTGATGCCCACCATGCCCACCTCGATGGCGTCAGCGAAGCGCCGGGCCGCCTCGCCGTCACGGGTGAACAGGCAGGTGCCGTTGCCGTATTCATGGGCATTGGTCAGGGCGATGGCCTCGTCGAGGCTCGCGACGCGCACCACGCACAGCACCGGGCCGAAGATTTCCTCCCGGTAGAGCCGCATCGCCGGGGTCACCCGGTCGAACAGGCAGCCGCCGACGAAGAAACCGTCCTCGTGTCCGGGTACGCGCAGGCTCCGCCCATCGGCCACCAGCTCGGCGCCCTCGGCCAGGCCGTCCTCGATGTGGCCCAGCACCCGATCGCGATGCTCGGCGGTGACCAGCGGGCCCATGTCCAGGCCGGGCGCGGTGCCGGGCCCGATCCTGAGGGCATCGATCCTCGGCTTGAGCGCTTCCACCAGCCGGTCGGCGGTATCGTCGCCCACGCACACCGCCACCGAGATCGCCATGCAGCGCTCCCCGGCGCTGCCGTAGGCCGCCCCCATCAGGGTGCCGGCGGCGTTGTCGATGTCGGCGTCCGGCAGCACCACGGCATGGTTCTTGGCCCCGCCCAGGGCCTGGACGCGTTTTCCGGCGGCCGCCCCCCGGGCATAGAGCGCCTCGGCGATGGGGGTGGAGCCGACGAAGGACACCGCCTTGATCGACGGGGCATCGAGCAGCGCCTCCACGGTCTCGCGCCCGCCCTGCACCACGTTCATCACGCCCCGGGGCAGGCCGGCCTCCTCGAGCAGCTCGGCCACCGCCAATGCCGCGGAGGGCGCCTTCTCCGAAGGCTTGAGGATGAAGGCATTGCCGCAGGCGATGGCCAGGGGATACATCCACAGCGGCACCATGGCCGGGAAGTTGAAGGGCGTGATGCCCGCCACCACGCCGAGCGGCCGGAAGTTCGACCAGGCGTCGATACCGGGACCGACGTTGTGGGAATACTCGCCCTTGAGCAGCTCCGGCACCCCGCAGGCGTACTCGACGTTCTCGATGCCGCGGCGCAGCTCGCCCCGGGCGTCCTCCAGGGTCTTGCCGTGCTCCTCGCTGACCAGGTGGACCAGCCGGTCGGCATGGGTCTCGAGCAGCCGCTTGAAGCGGTACATCACCTGGGCGCGCCTGGCCGGCGGGGTGTCGCGCCAGGCCGGGAAGGCGGCCTCGGCGGCGGCGATCGCCCGCGCGACGGTGGCGGCGTCGCCGTCGGCGACATCGCGAATGGTCTCGCCGGTGGCGGGATTGCTGACCGGCAGGCTGCGCTCGCCGGTCAGGCGCTCGCCGTCGATCCAGTGGGGGATCCGGGTCATGAAGTGATCTCCTGTCATGAGGGGGGGAAATGCGTCGATGGGGGCCGCCCCGGCATCGGGGCGGCCGGCCCGCACCGCCACGGCGGTGCGGGTCTGAAGACGTCGTCGGAACGAACCGGCCTGACTAGTCGAGCCGGTCCAGGGTGGTGGCCACGGCGTCGAAGAGCCGCTCCAGTTCGGCCGCGGTGCTGGCGAAGGGCGGGCCGAACTGCAGGGTGTCGCCGCCGTAGCGGACATAGAAGCCGGCCTCCCAGAGCGCCAGGTGGGCGTCCCGGGGGCGAATCGTCGGATCGCCGTCTCGGGGCGCCAACTGGATGGCGCCGGCCAGCCCGTAGTTGCGGATGTCCACCACGTGAGGCCGGCCCTTGAGGGCATGCAGCCGGTCCTCGAAGGCCGGGGCGATGGCCCGCACCTGGGCCGGGAAATCCTCGCGCTCGAACAGCTCGAGGGCGGCCCTGCCCGCGGCGCAGGCCACCGGGTGGGCGCTGTAGGTGTAGCCGTGGGGGAACTCGATGGCATGGCGGGGCCCGCCGCCGGCCATGAAGGCATCGTGGATCTCGCGGGAGGCGATCACCGCTCCCATCGGCACGGCGCCGTTGGTGAGCTGCTTGGCCACCGTCATCAGGTCCGGCGTCACGCCGAAGGCTTCCGCGCCGGTGCGTGCCCCGCTGCGGCCGAAGGCGGTGATCACCTCGTCGAAGATCAACAGGATGTCATGGGCGGTGCAGATCTCGCGGAGGCGTTCCAGGTAGCCCCGGGGAGGCACGATCACCCCCGCCGAGCCGGACATGGGCTCGACGATCACCGCGCCGATGGTCGAGGCGTCATGCAGGGCGATCTGCTCGAGCAGGGCGTCGGCGAGTTCGGCGCCCGTCTCGGCCTGGCCACGGGTGAAGCGTCGATCGGCCTGCAGGGTATGCGGCAGGTGGCTGGCATCGAGCAGCGGCCCGTAGTGCTTGCGGTTGGGGCCGATGCCGCCGAGGCTGGTGCCGCCGATGTTGACGCCGTGGTAGCCCTTGGCGCGGCCGATCAGCCGGGTCTTCTCGGGACGCCCCTTCAGCCGCCAGTAGGCCTTGGCCATCTTGAGGGCGGTGTCGGCGGACTCGGAGCCGGAGTCGGTGAAGAAGACGTGATCGAGCCCCGGTGGCGTCAGCGAGGCGACCCTCTCGGCCAGCGCGAAGGCCAGCGGGTGACCGACCTGGAAACCGGGCGCGTAGTCGAGGCGGCCCAGCTGACGGGCCACCGCCTGCTGGATCGCCTCGCGGTTGTGGCCGGCCCCGCAGGTCCAGAGCCCCGAGAGCGAGTCGAACAGCCGCCGACCGCGGTCGTCGATGAAGTAACGCCCCTCGGCGGCGACGATCATCCGCGGGTGATCGCGGAAGTCCCGGTTGGCACTGAACGGCATCCAGTAGTGGTCGTTCAGCCGGGTCGGCCCATCGGCCACGGGATCCCGGTAGGTGTCCGGCTCCAGCATGGTTCGGCTCCTGTCGAGTAAGGGACACCCTCAGCATGGCCCCGGCGACAGATTGGTAAAACCGTACATTACTGTCGTTAACGTCAGGCTTGACTAACGTTATCCCCTCGACCTGCCGAATGCCGCTCCCATCGGCCACACTGAAGGCAGGCGCGGCGCTCCGGGGTGCCCTTGCCGTGATGCCGAATGTCGCCGACGCCGAGGAGTGCCGCCATGTCATCCCCCCGGCCATACGAGAGCCTGATCTCCCTGTCCGCGACCGAGGCCCTCAAGCGGTTCCGCCGCGGCGCCCTCTCGCCGCTGGCGCTGGTCGAGGACTGCCTGGCCCGCATCGAGCGCGAGAACCCCGCGATCAACGCCTTCGCCCACCTGTCGCCGGACGCCGCACGGGCCGAGGCCCGGGCGTCGGAGGCGCGCTGGAAGGCCGGCACGCCCCGCGGTCCCCTGGATGGCCTCCCGGTCACCCTCAAGGACATGACCCGCACCGCCGACATGCCGACCCGGCTGGGCTCGCGAACCACGCCGGCCGAGGGCCTCGGGGAGCAGGACGCCCCCGTCGCCGCCCACCTGCGCGAGGCGGGGGCGGTGATCCTCGGCAAGACCACCACCCCGGAATACGGCTGGAAGGCGGTCACCGACTCGCCGCTGACCGGCGTGACCCGCAACCCCTGGAACCCCCGCCTCACGCCCGGCGGCTCCTCGGGTGGGGCCGCCGCCGCCGCGGCGCTCAACCTGGGGCTGCTGCACCAGGGCAGCGACGCCGGCGGCTCGATTCGCATCCCCGCCGCCTTCACCGGCACCGTCGGCATCAAGCCGAGCTTCGGCTGGGTCCCCCAGTGGCCGGCCAGCCCCATGGGCACCCTGTCCCACCTCGGCCCGATCGCCCGCCGCGTCGAGGACGCCGTGCTGATGCTGGAGGCGATGGCCCGGCCCGATGCCCGGGACGGCCACCTGGGCAATCCCCGGCGGCCCGACTGGCGGACGCCGCCGCCTCCCGACCTGCGGGGCTGGCGCATTGCCCTGAGCCTCGACCTGGGCTACGTGGAGGTGGCCCCGGACATCGCCGCCCGGGTGCGGGAGGCGGCGACACGGCTGCGGGAGCTCGGTGCCCGGGTCGAGGAAGCCGCCCCCGGCATCGCCTGCCCCCTGGCGACCTTCAACACCCTGTGGTTCGCCGGGGCCTCCCAGCTGCTCGACGCCTGGAGCGAGGCCCAGCGCCGCCGGCTCGATCCGGGGCTGCTGGACATCGCCCGTCGCGGCGCCACCCTCCCCCTCCGCGACTACCTGGCCGCCTGCCGGGCCCGGGAGCGACTGACCGCACAACTCGCGGACTTCCACCGGCGCTTCGACCTGCTGGTCACGCCGACCCTGCCGCTGTCGCCCTTCGCCGCGGGCCACGACGTGCCCCCGGACGGCCCCTACCAGGAGTGGATGGAGTGGACGCCCTTCACCTATCCCTTCAACCTCAGCCAGCAGCCGGCCCTCTCGATGCCCTGCGGCCTGGACGACCGGGGCCTGCCGGTGGGCCTGCAGCTGGTCGGCGCCCGCTTCGACGACCTGAGGGTGCTTCACGCGGCCCGCCTGCTGGAGCCCCGACTGCCACGCTCCTTCCCCGAGACCGCGTGCCGTGCCGGGAATGAGTAAGCGACTGGCGTCGGCTTATTCCACCGCCGCCAGGAAGGCCTCGGCCCCCTGCTGGAAGAGCGGCAGGCAATCGCGGATGCGCGCCTCTGGCCAGTCCCACCAGGCCAGGGCCTCGAGTCGGTCGGCGAGGGTCGGGTCCTCGAACCGCGGCCGCAGTACCCGGGCGGGGTTGCCCACCGCGATGTGGTAGGCCGGCACGTCCCTGGTGACCACGCTGCCGGCGCCGACGATGGCGCCGTTGCCGACCGTCACGCCGGGCAGCACGATCACCCCGTGGCCGAGCCAGGCGTCGTGGCCGATCATCACCCGGTTGCCCTCGCGCCATTGGAACACCTCCGCGTCCAGGCCCTCGGCGGCGTCACCCAGGCCATACTTGCCGGGCCGGTAGGTGAAATGGTGCAGGGTGGCCCGCCACCAGGGGTGGTTGCTGGGGTTGAGACGCACGCTCGCGGCGATGGAGGTGAACTTGCCCACCCCGGCGTACATCAGGTCGCCGTCGCGCTCGATGTAGCTGTAGTCGCCGAGGGTGACGTGGTTGAGCACGCAGCGTTCCCCGACTTCGGTCCAGCGCCCCAGCTCGGCGGCATGCAGGCGAGCCGAGTCGGCGACCCGGGGGGCCGGGGAGAGTCGGGCGGAGGGTGGTTGGGTCATGAGGCGGTCTCCGTGTCGCAGGCCATGGCTCCGCCCCTCAGCACCTGCAGCGACAGGCCGTCGTGGGCGAGGGCCACCCGATCCGGCAACGACGTGGCCGCGGCCAGTCGCTCGGCGTCCAGGTCATGGCCGATATGGGTCAGGTAGGCCTGGGGCGTCCCCAGGCGCTCGAGGATCTCCAGGGCCAGGGGCAAGTTGTTGTGGTTGCGCGGCTCGCGGTGGGCGGCCGGATGGGTGGCGTCGAGGACCACCAGATCCGGCGTCCAGTCGCGCAGGAAACGCTCGGTCTCGGCGGGCAGGCCGAGGGTGTCGGTGAGATAGGCCAGGCGCCCTTCCCCGTCGTCCAGGCAGTAGCCCAGCGTCGGCTTGCTGTGGTTGAGCGGTACCGGCGTCACCGTCAGCCCCTCCACCTCGAGCGGCCGGAAGGGCTTGAGTCCGGGCCGGAAGTCCAGCACGCCGGGGTGTCGGTAGAGGTCCGCACAGCCGTGGGCGTCCTTGGGACCATGCACCGGGATCGGCGCGCCGGTCCCCCAGCGAAGGTGGAAGAGCCCCTGGACGTGATCGGCATGGTAGTGGGTGAGCAGGATGGTGGACGGGCGCTCGCCCTCGCAGCTGTCGGCCAGGTCGGGGCGACCGGCATCGAGCAACACCCGTCGACCGTTGAGGCGCACCTCGGCACAGCAGGGGCCGCGCCGGTGGCTGGTCAGCACCCGGGCCCGAGCGCAGGCCGGGCAGTCGCAGCCGAAGCACGGCACCTGGGCGCTGTCGCCGGTGCCCACGAAGCGGAAGTTCATGCCCGGCATGCCTCCTCGAGCAAGGCCCCCAGGGCGACCAGGGCGTCGTCCAGGGCGCCACCATTGTCGAGACGGGGCAGCTCGGGCAGGGCCGCGGCCAGCTCGCGATGGCGGGCCAGCCGGGCGGCGATCTGGACCTCGTCCTCGCGGCCGCGGCGGCTAAGCCGCTCGGCGATCACCGCCTCGGGGGCGGTGACGAGCACCGGCATCAGGGTCTCGCCGAAGCGTGCCCGGGCCGCGGGCAGGGCCCGCCGGCTGCCGTTGAGCAGCACTGTCTGATCCCGGGCCAGCCAGGCCTCGAGTTCGATGCCGAGGCCATAGTCCAGGCCATGGGCCTGCCAGGTCAGGCAGAACAGGCCCAGCCGACGGCGCGCGGCGAACTCGTGCGGGGTCAGGGCCACGCCGTTCTCGGTGCCGCCGCTGTCGCGGGTCACGTAGCGATGGGCCACCAGCCAGTCGGGATGGCGGGCCCGGGCGGCGTCGAGCAGGGAGTCCTTGCCGACGCCGCTGGCCCCCATCAGGTAGACCAGGCGGCCCATCAGTGCACCTGCCTGCCGGCGCTCCAGACTCGCTGCACCAGGGGGTGACCGTCCACCGGCTTGACCCGCAGCAGGTCGGCACGCAGTCCCTCGGCCAGCCGGCCGCGATCGTCCAGCCCCACGGCGGCCGCCGGATGCCACGTGGCGGTGGCCACGGCGCGGGGCAGGGAGTAGCCGCCTTCCATCTCGGCGATGCGGAAGACCGCATCGAGCAGCGCCGCTGGGTAGTAGTCCGAGGAGAGGATGTCGAGCACGCCCAGACGCACCAGCTCGCTGGCCGCGATGTTGCCGGAGTGCGAGCCGCCGCGCACCACGTTCGGCGCGCCCATCATCACCGCCATGCCCTGGCGGTGGGAGGCCTCGGCCGCCTCGCGGGTGGTGGGGAACTCGGCCACCCGGGTGCCGTACTCCCGGCTCTCCGCCACGTGGGCGATGGTGGCGTCGTCGTGGCTGGCCAGGGCCAGGCCGCGGGCGCGGCAGCGCTCGGCGATGGCTCGCCGATGCTCGCCGCTGTAGCGCTCGCTGTTGGCCAGCTGCTTGGCGATGAAGGTCTCCAGGGCCTGGTCGTCGAGGCCGTACTTGCCCTGGTAGTAGGTGCGGTAGGCCTCGAGGCTGGCGAACTGACGCTGGCCCGGGGCGTGATCCATCAACGAGACCAGCCCCAGCAACGCCGAGTCGGCCAGCTCGTCGAACCGCGCCAGGGTCTCGGGATGGCAGACCTCGCAGCGCAGGTGCAGGCGATGGTCGACCCGGGCCAGGCCATCGTCGACGATGCCGGCCAGGGCGCCGACCATCTCGTGCAGCGCCCCATGGCGCATGCTCTGCTCGTCCACGTCGCCGATGGCCACGGCATCGAACACCGTGGTGATGCCGCTGGCGGCCATCTGGGCGTCGTGGGCCAGCGCCGCCTGTCGGCTCGGCCAGGCGACCCTGGGTCGCGGCTGAAAGTACTTCTCCATGTTGTCGGTGTGCAGCTCCACGAGCCCCGGCATCAGGAAGTCGCCCTGGCAGTCGATGGCCGTCGTGGTACGGCTGGAGGCGGAATCCAGCCCGGCGATCATGCCATCGCGGATGGCCAGGCTGCCCGCCACGACCTCGTCCTCGAGGATCAGGCGGGCGTTGGTCAGGACCTGTTCGGTGGCGGTCATCACGGCGTCTCCTGGGGATCGGTGTCGGGCAGGCGGGTACGGGCTCGCATGTGGCGGTCCAGGGGCAGCAGGCGATCGGCGACTCGCTCGCGGACGTCCTCGTCGTGGAAGATGCCGAGCATGGCGGTGCCACGGGCCTTGGCCTCGCGGATCAGCTCCACCACTACGTCGCGGTTGGCGGCGTCCAGGGAGGCGGTGGGCTCGTCGAGCAGCAGCAGGGGATGCTCGCCGATGAAGCCCCGGGCGATATTGACCCGCTGCTGCTCGCCACCGGAGAAGGTCCCCGGCGGCAACGACCATAGCCGCTCGGGCAGGTTGAGCCGGGCCAGCAGGGCCTCGGCCTTGCCGCGGGCCTCCGCGGCATCGGCGCCGCGGGCCAGCAACGGCTCCATCACCACTTCCACGGCGGGCACCCGCGGGACCACCCGCAGGAACTGGCTGACGTAGCCGATCACGTCCCGCCGCAACTGGTGCCAGGCATGGGCCGGCAGGTCGGCGAGGTCCAGCTCGCCGTCCTCGAAGTGCAGGCGCAGGCGGCCGCCGGTGACCCGGTAGCTGCCGTGGAGCATCTTCAGCAGGGTGCTCTTGCCGATGCCGCTGCGCCCGGCCAGCACCAGGCATTCGCCCGGCGCCAGGGTCAGCGACAGGTCGCGCATCACCTCCAGGCGCAGGCCGTCCTGGCCATGGAGCACGAAGGTCTTGTCGAGGGACTCGACGCTCAGGAAGGGTTGGTTCATGGCGGTCATCTCGAGCTCCTCAGGGCGTCAGCACCGACGACACCAGCAGCTGGGTATAGGCATGCTGCGGGTCGTCGAGGATCTGGTCGGTCAGGCCGGATTCCACCACCCGGCCGCGGCGCATCACCAGCAGCCGGTCGGCGAGCAGCCGGGCCACGGCCAGGTCGTGGGTCACCAGCACCACGGACAGGCCCAGCTCGCGCACCAGGGTACGCAGCGTGTCGAGCAGCCGTGCCTGCACCGAGACGTCCAGGCCGCCAGTGGGCTCGTCCATGAACACCAGCCGCGGGCGGGTGACCAGGGTGCGGGCGATCTGCAGTCGCTGCTGCATGCCGCCGGAGAAGTGCTGGGGGGCATCGTCGATGCGGCCCGGGTCGAGTTCCACGCGCCCCATCCAGTCCTGGCCGGCGGCGCGCAGCTGGCCGTAGTGCCGCTGGCCCAGGGCCATCAGCCGCTCGCCGACGTTGGCGCCGGCGGAGACGCCCAGGCGCAGGCCGTCGCGGGGGTTCTGGTGGACCAGCCCCCATTCCATGCGCAGCAGCGCCCGGCGCCGTGCCTCGCCGATGGCGTAGAGGTCGAGCTCGCCCTCGTGGCCGTGGTAGAGGACCCGACCGGCGTCCGGGGCCTCCATGCCGCACAGGGTGCGCAGCAGGGTCGACTTGCCGGAGCCCGACTCGCCGACGATGCCCAGCACCTCGCCGGCATGCAGGGTGAAGTCGATGGCCTCGCAGCCCTTGCCGGGACCGTAGAGGCGGGTCACGTCCCGCGCCTCCAGCAGGGCGGGACGCTCGAGTTGCGGACGCTTCATGCCACCTCCTCGCGGCACTTCTGGCAGTAGTCGGTATCCGAGCAGACGAACATGCGCCCGCCGGCGTCATCGGTGATCACCTCGTCGAGGAAGCTGTCCCGGGCGCCACACATCGCGCAGGGTGCGTCCCAGGCCTGGATCTCGAAGGGGTGATCCTCGAAGTCCAGGCTCTCGACCCGGGTGTGGGGCGGGATGGCGTAGAGGCGCTTCTCCCGGCCGGCGCCGAACAGCATCAGCGCATCACTCATGTGCAGCTTGGGGTTGTCGAACTTGGGAATCGGCGAGGGATCGGTGACGTAGCGGCCGTCGACCTTCACCGGGTAGGCGTAGGTGGTGGCGATATGGCCGTGCCGGGCGATGTCCTCGTAGAGCTTGACGTGCATCACCCCGTACTCCTCCAGGGCGTGCATCACCCGGGTCTCCTCCTCGCTGGGCTCGATGAAGCGCAGCGGCTCGGGGATCGGCACCTGGAAGACCAGGACCTGGCCGGCCGAGAGCGGGGTCTCGGGGATGCGGTGACGGGTCTGGATGACGTCCGCCGCGGCGGTGTCGGTGGTGGTCTCGACCCCGGCGACCCGCTCGAAGAAGGCGCGGATGCTCACCGCGTTGGTGGTGTCGTCGGCGCCCTGGTCGATCACCTTGAGCACGTCGTCCTCGCCGAGGATGCTGGCGGTGAGCTGCATGCCGCCGGTGCCCCAGCCGTAGGGCATGGGCATCTCGCGGCCGCCGAAGGGCACCTGGTAGCCGGGGATGGCCACGGCCTTGAGCAGGCCGCGGCGGATCATGCGCTTGGTCTGCTCGTCGAGATAGGCGAAGTTATAGCCATTCATGGGGCCACCTGCTCGGTTTCGCTGGGGGGGTGGGTGTCCGCCGGTGCTTGCGCCCCGCTTCCGCCATCGGCCACCTCGCTGCTGTCCTCGTCGCCGCCGGACTGAGGCTCGCCATGGGCGCGACGCAGGCGGCGCAGCAGCTCCAGCTCGGACTGGAAGTCCACGTAGTGGGGAAGCTTGAGGTGGGAGACGAAGCCCGAGGCCTCGACGCTGTCGGCGTGCGCCAGCACGAACTCCGCCTGCTGGGCGGGGCTCTCCACCGGCTCCCCCAGCTCCTCGGCGCGCAGCGCCCGGTCGACCAGCGCCATGGCCATGGCCTTGCGCTCGTTGCGGCCGAACGCCAGGCCGTAGCCGCGGGTGAACTGCGGCGCCATCTCCCGGGAGCCGGCGAACTGATTGATCATCTGGCACTCGCTGATGGCGATCTCGCCGATGCACACCGGGCCGTCGTGCTCCTCGACCACGATCTCCACCTCCACCTGGCCGATGCGGATCTCCCCGGCGAAGGGGTGATTGCGGCCGTAGCCGCGCTGGGTGGAATAGCCCAGCGCCAGCAGGTACCCCTCGTCGCCCCGGGCCAGCATCTGCAGGCGAGTGGCGCGATCCACCGGGAAGTCGGGCGGATCCCTTGTGATGTCGTAAGGCGCGGCACCGTCGTCCACCTCGCGCTCGATCAGTCCCTCGGCGTCGAGCTGCTCGAGGATCGGCGGACAGGCTTCGAGGGCCGCCTCGGCCCGAGCCGGTTCGGGGACCTCGCCCTCGGCCAGCTGCAGGAAGTCCAGCAGGCGATGCGTGTAGTCGTAGGTCGGCCCCAGCACCTGGCCGCCGGGAACGTCCTTGTAGGTGGCGCTGATGCGACGCTCGATCCTCATGGCTCCGGTGTCCAGCGCCACGGTCTCGGCGAGGCGCGGCAGGGTGGTGCGATAGGCGCGCAGCAGGAACACCGCCTCCACCAGGTCACCGCTGGCCTGCTTGAGGGCAAGGGCAGCGAGCTCTGGGTCGTAGAGCGAGGCCTCGGCCATCACCCGGTCCACGGCCAGGTTCAGCTGGCCGGCGAGCTGGTCCACCGAGAGCTCGGCCCGGTCGCGATCGCCGCGACGGCGATCCGCCAGCCAGCGGTGGGCGTTGGCGATGGCCTGCTCGCCGCCTTTCACTGCGACGTACATGGGCACTCCTCCTGTCGAATGTCGGCAACATTGGCCTCGATGCGGGTGCTGCGGGGCATCGCCGCCAGGCGCTCGCCGCAGGTCAGGATGGCGTCCAGCCCCCGCGGGAAACGGGCCCGGTTGGCGGCCAGCCGGGTCATCAGCGGCCCCGCCTCGCCAAGGTCCAGGCCGCGGGTATCGGGAATGCCGTGCCCGGCCAGCCGCCAGGCATCGCCCTCGGCCAGGGCCTCGAGGACCACCAGCAGGGTGGTGCTGCGGTCCGGGTAGGCGTCGCTGCCCTCGGCGAAGAGCGGAGCCGGCTCGGCCAGGGTGCCCGGGGTGACCAGGGCGAAGTCGGCGTCCTCTGGGGCCGCGGTCAGCCGGCAACCGGTGTGGAAGCTCAGCGCCCCGGTGAGGCCGCCGGCCTCGAGGCCCGGGGCGATCCACAGGCGGGTGTCGAGATCGCACAGCGACAGCAGGGTCGCCCACAGGGCCGGGCCGATGGCCGCGTCCTCGGGCACCGCCGGCGCCGCGGCGACGTGCAGGGTCCCCGGCTCGGCCATGGCGGCGAGTACTCGGCGGAAGTGGCGTTGCCCGTCGTGGACGGGGTCGGAAAAGGCAGGCCAGCGCATCATCATTCGCCTCGTACCAGGGTGAAGAAGTCCACCCGGGTCGCCGCCGCGGTGCGCGAGGTCTGCTCGCGGGCCGCGTCCAGCTCCCGGGCCAGGGGGGCCATCAGCTCGGCGTCGATGCGCTCGGCCCAGTCGGGCCGCCGGGCGCAGGCGTCGATGAGGGCGATCAGCTCGGCGTGCCGATGGTCGCGGCCAGCCACCCAGCCGTGGCCCAGGGTGCCGTCGTCGTGCAGCGCCACGCTGGCACGGCTCAGGGTCATCTCGCCGAGGTTGAAGGCATTGCCGGTGCCGCCCATGCGGCCGCGCACCATGGCCATGCCGGTGTCGGGACCGCGGACGCAGCGGTACTCGACTCCGAGGGCCAGCTCGTCCCAGCCCGTCTCCAGGCGGTCTCGGGGGGTCAGCGCCAACAGGCGCTGGCGTTGGGTCGGGTTCATGGGAACACCTCGTCGGGGTCCGTGGTGGGGTGATCGAAGTCGATGTGGTAGGCGAGCCGGTCGGCGCGGGCGCGGCTGACCGAGACCTCCACCAGGCGTCCCGCGGCGTCGACGTTGTCGCTGGTCAGCGCCAGCAGGGGCGCGCGGTGGGGGCACTGCAGCAGCCGGCTGTCGTCGGCATCGGCCGGAAGCGCCTCCAGTCGCACCCGGCGGCGGTGCAGACGCAGGCCGTAGTGCTGGTCGAGCAGCGCCCGGGTGGAGCCGCCGCGGTAGCGCTCGCACCAGCTCGGCACACGCCGGGGATCGAACCAGTGGCGCAGTCGCAGCAGGGGGGCGCCGTCCACGTGGCGCACCGTCTCCACGCACAGCAGGGGCTCGCCATGGGCCAGGCCGAAGCGCTGGGCGATCGCCTCGGGCGGCTCGCGCAGGCCCTGCTCCAGGCAACAGGTCTCGGTGGCCAGGCCCTGCTCGGCCAGGTTGTGGGTCACCTTGCTGCCGGCGTCGACGGCGTAGTCGAGGCGGCGGTCGACGACCTGGGTGCCGCGCCCCTGGTGGCGGGTGACCATGCCGGCGGCGACCAGCTCGTCCAGGGCGCGGCGCACGGTGTGGCGGTTGACGCCGAAGCGCTTGGCCAGCCGGGCCTCGGCGGGCAACAGCTCCCCGGGGCGGTAGTCGGAGCGGACCTCCCGGGCCAGGGTCTCGGCCAGGGCGCGGTAGCGAGGGATGGCAGCGCCGTCGGCGGAGAGTTGTCTAGACATCTTGCCTCCAGGCGAAACGCTTCCGAGGAAGCATCCGTGTCAGATGAAACGCTTGCGCACTTGCTGGGAGGCCATGTCGAGCAGGGTCACCGCGACGATGATCACCAGCATGATGGTGGCCGTCTCGCCGTACTGGAAACCGCGCATGGTCTCCCAGAGCGCCACGCCGATGCCGCCACCGCCGACCATGCCGAGTACCGTGGCCGAGCGGATGTTCGACTCGAAGCGATACAGGCTCACCGAGATCCACAGCGGCAGGACCTGGGGGATCAGGCCGAAGACGATCTCCTCGATGCGCCCCGCCCCGGTGACGCGGATGCCCTCCATGGGCCCGGCCTCGCTGGCCTCGACCGCTTCGGAGAACAGCTTGGCGAGCACCCCGGTGGTATGGATGAACAGCGCCAGGGTGCCGGCGAAGGGCCCCAGGCCGACCGCGACCACGAACAGCATGGCGAAGACCAGCTCGTTGATGGCGCGGCAGGCGTCCATCAGGCGCCGCACCGGATGGTGGACCCACCAGGGGGTGAGGTTCTCGGAGGACAGCAAGCTGGCCGGGATGGCCACCAGCACGGCGAGCAGGGTGCCCCAGATGGCGATCTGGATGGTCACCAGCATCTGATCGATGTAGTGCCCCAGGCTGCCGAACTCGAGCGGGAAGAAGTCGCCGGCCAGGGCGGCCATGTTGTCGGCGTTGGCGACCAGCAGGGCTGGTTGCATCTCGGCGCCCTGCCAGGCCCAGGACAGCACGCCCAGGGTCAGGGCCCAGCCCAGCAGGCTGCCCCAGCCACGCTTGCCGGCGGCGGCGTTGAGGACGGAAGACTGATTCATGTGGCTTGGCTCCAGAGGGGAGGGGGCGAGCCCCTCCCGTGTTCCGGTGGGGTGGGGCGGCTCAGCTGGCCTGGGCGGTGGTGCCGCCCTGCTCCGAGGCCTGAAGGGCCTCGAGGCGCTCGTTCAGCTCGTCGAGGCGGGCATCGAGCTCGACCAGTGCGGCCTCGCGCGCCTCGGGGGACAGGCTGTCGTCGTTCTCGATCTGGGCACGCTGCTTGAACAGCTCGAGCTGACGGATGGGCAGCAGCTGGTCGTTGGTGGAGGGGGCGAAGCCGGACCACTGCAGCGGTTCGAGGATCGCCTGCTGTGCCTCGGTCTCGCCGTAGGCGTAGAAGAAGTCGCGCAGCTCGCCCTTGAGCTCGTCGGTCAGGTTCTCGCGCCACACCAGGGGGTCGGAAGGGATCAGCGGCGACTGCCAGATCACCTTGAGCTGCTCGGCCTTCTCCGGATGGACCTCCTCCAGGCGCTCCATGCTCTCGGTGTTGAAGGTGGCGACGTCCACCTGGCCGTTGGCCACCGACAGGGCGTTGGTCTCGTGGCTGGAGTTCAGGGTGCGCTTGAAGGCGGTAGCGGCATCGACGCCGTTCTGGGCGAAGACGTAGTAGCCCGGCACCAGGAAGCCGGAGGTGGAGTTCGGATCGCCGTTACCGAAGATCAGCTCGGAGGCGTTGCTCAGGACGTCCTCGACGCTCTCCAGTTCGCTGTCCTGATGGGTGATCATCAGGCTCCAGTAGCCGGGGGCGCCGTTGGCGGCCACGGTCTGGGCGAAGATCTCGCCGCCGGCGCGGTCCACGGCCTCCATGGCGGACTTGTTGCCGTACCAGGCCAGGTCGATCTGGTCGAAGCGCATGGCCTGGATGACCGCCGCATAGTCGGTGGCGAAGAAGGGCTCGACCTCGCGATCCAGCGCCTCGGACAGCTCGGCCAGGAAGGGGTCCCACAGCGGGGCCTGGTTCTGGCTCGACTCGGTGGAAATGATGCCGAACTTCAGCGGCTCCTCGGCGGCCACGAAGGGGCTGGCCGCAAGGCCAACACCGGCGATCAGCGGCAGGGTCAGGCGACGGAAGGACGTGAGTGACATGATGGGTCTCCTCGGGTGATGAAGCCTTGCGGGAATCAGCCCAGGGCGCCGACGGGCGCCGCGAGGTCGGTGGCTGGGCTACGGGGCTTGAGCTCGTCGAGCCCGGCGTTGTCGTAGAGCGCAGTGAGACGGGCATCGGTCAGCCCGCCGATGGGCCCGTCGAAGTAGAGGCGGCCGTCCTTGAGGGCGATGGCGCGCTTGCAGAAGCGGCGGGCGACGTCGACCTGGTGGAGGGTGATCACCACGGTGCGACCGTCTTCCTCATGGATGCGCTGGAGGATCTGCATCACCTCCTGGGCGCTGCGCGGGTCCAGGGACGCGATGGGCTCGTCGGCCAGGATGATCTCGGCGTCCTGCATCAGCACCCGGGCGATGGCGACCCGCTGCATCTGTCCGCCGGACAGGGTGTTGGCGCGCTGGTCCGCCAGCTGGGCCAGGCCCACCCGGGCCAGGGCGCGACGCGCCATGGCCCGCTCTGCCTCGGTGAACCGGGCCAGCAGGGCGCGACCCCGGGGCATGCGGCCCAGGCGCCCTACCAGGACGTTGGTCAGCACGCTCAACCGCCCCACCAGGTTGAACTGCTGGAAGATGTAGCCCACGCGGCAACGCTCATGCCGGCGAGCCGACACCAGGCGGCCGGCGGCCTGGACCTCGCGCCCCTGCAGCCGGACCCGGCCGCCGTGGCGGTCCGCCCGGGTCAGGCCGACCAGATGACGCAGCAGGGTGGACTTGCCGGAGCCGGACGGCCCGATCAGGGCGACCATCTCGCCGGCATGGATCTCGAAGCCGATATCGCGCAGGACCGGGCTCCGACCGAAGGTCTTGCTCAGCCGCTCGACGATGATGCTGGGAATCGACATGACGCCTCTCCTCTGGGAATGGCGTCATTGTCGCGGGGGGACATGAAGGCGACTTGTCTAGACAATGTCAGTGCGGTGACATTTTTCGCCTGACAGGGCGCCGTCGTCGGCGCGACCTCAAGAAAAGAAGCTGGAGGATCAGCCACTTGCCAAACGACGTCACGTGCGCGACACACCAGTGACATGGTGTCGTCACGAAGGGAACGACCGCCGCCCCGCGGGGGCGGCGGCCGCCTTACCGGAAGGGGAGCCGCCTCAGGCCACGGTGATCACCGTGCATTCGGCGACATGGCTGACCTTGTGGGAAACGCTGCCGAAGATCATGCCGCGCACGTCGCTCAGGCCGCGGCTGCCCATGACGATGGCATCGACCCCGAGCGTCTTGGCCTCCCTGATGATGCATTTCGCCGGCAGCCCCTGGCGGACCACTTCTTCCACCTGGAGGCCCGAGAGGTCGACCATGTCCTGGACCCGGTCCAGCGCCTGGCGGGCATCCTTCTTGAGGGCCGCGGCCAGCTTCTCCCGGTCCTCTTCGGTGAAGGGTTCCGGCGTGCCGCCGGTGAAGAGCCCCATGTTCTCGGGCGGGAACTCGGCCACCGTCATCAGGTAGACCTTGGCGGAGGAGCCCCGGGCCAGCTGGGCGGCCACGCCCAGGGCCTTGGCGGAATGCTCGGAGCCGTCGACGGGCACGAGAAGCGATGTGTACATGTGGATCCCCTGGCAGACTGCGAAGCGGGGAGGCGCCTGCCTCCCGGTGTCCTTTCAGACTAGTCGCTGAGTCGGCCGGCACCAGGCCTCCCGGCCCGCGGCTTGATCGGGGTCAAGGGGGATCAGTCCTCGACGTCGGCCAGGCGCCTGGCCAGGGCCTTGCGGGCCTTGTTGCGCCGGTAGAGCCGCACCAGGGCGATCCACAGCGCCGCCGCCACCATGGCGGCCAGGGTCCAGCCCTGCCAGGGCCGTGCCGCGTCGCCCATGACGGTTTCCAGGGTGATGATGAGGATGAAGCCCAGGGCCTGGCTGGCAATGGCCAGGGCCCGCAGGGTATCGAAGGCCTGTCGTGCCATGAATGCTCCCGCTGGATGACAGCCCCGCCCGCCGGCAGTAGGCTGGAGTCAGACGAATCCGCCCAGTGTACCCGGTCAGGCCGCGATGCGCCGAGCCGCGCTCGAGAGACCTCCCCCGACATGGACGCCATCGCCCTGGGGCCCGTGCTGATCGCCCTGCCCCGCCTCTACGCCCTCGCCTGCGCCCTGCTGCTGCTGGCGGCCAGTGCCTTCCTGCTGGGCCTGCCCCGGGGCCGACACGCCCGGTGGTTCAACGGCCTCGTGATCGCCTGGCTGCTCGGCGCCCGCCTCGGTCATGTGGCGCTGCACCTGCCGAGCTACCTGGACGCGCCGCTGGACGTCCTCAAGCTGTGGCAGCCGGGCTATCACGGCGCCTTCGGGCTGCTCGCGGCCCTGGCCTGGAGCGCCTGGACGCTGCGCGACCGGCTCGCCGCCCTGCTCGGCGCCCTGGGCCTGACGCTGGGCGCCGCCCTGCTGTGGCTGGCGCTGGTGGTCTGGGCACCGCTGGGCAGCGGCATGGCGCTGCGCGCGCTGCCGGACCTGGCCCTGGAGGACCTCGACGGCGAGACGGTCAACCTCGCCGAGCTCGACGGCGAGCGGATCATCCTCAACCTCTGGGCCACCTGGTGTCCGCCCTGCCGGCGGGAGATGCCGCTGCTGGCCGAGGCCGACGCCCGGGACGGCGTCACCGTGGTGGTGATCAACCAGGGCGAGGACCTGCTGTCGGTGGTGCGCTACCTCGACGCCCGGGACCTGACCTTCGACCATGCCCTGCTCGACCCGCGCCAGACGCTGATGGTGGAGAGCGGCGCCCCGGGCCTGCCCACCACCCTGCTGTTCGACGCCGAGGGGCGGGCCCTCGACCAGCACGTGGGCGAGGTCACCCGAGCCACCCTGGACGCCTGGCTGGGGAACCGCTGAGGAGAGGCTTAAGCCGCGCCCGGCTTTGCTGTAAGATACCGCGCCCTGTCGCCGAGGGCCGGGCGTGGCCAGCGGCGCGAGAACCGATCCCAAGCATCCCCGAGGCACCATGAGCGACTTCTCTCCCGGCCAGCGCTGGATCAGCGATGGCGAGGCCGAACTCGGCCTGGGCACCATCCTCAACTGCGACGCCCGCAGCGTCACCGTCCTCTTCGGCGCCAGCCAGGAAACCCGCACCTACAGCAGCCAGCACGCCCCCCTGACCCGGGTGGTGTTCGGCAGCGGCGACCGCATCCAGTGCGCCGAGGGCTGGCGGATGACCGTCGATGACAGCAAGGAGGCCGGTGGCCTGATCGTCTACATCGGCGAGGACGACCAGGGCGAGGTTCGCGAGCTGCCCGAGTCGCGACTCGCCGACACCATGCAGTTCGAACAGGCCCGGGACCGCCTGCTGACCGGCCAGGTGGATCGCAACGACTGGTTCGACCTGCGCTTCCGCACCCTGCACCACCACCATCGGATCGAGCAGAGTCCGGCCCTGGGCCTGGCCGGCCCGCGCATCGACCTGATCCCTCACCAGGCCTACATCGCCGACGAGGTGGCCCGTCGCCATGCGCCGCGTGTGCTGCTGGCCGACGAGGTGGGGCTCGGCAAGACCATCGAGGCCGGCCTGATCCTGCATCGGCTGATGCTCACCGGCCGTGCCGAGCGAGCCCTGATCCTGGTCCCGGCGAGCCTCTGCCATCAGTGGCTGGTGGAATTGCTGCGGCGCTTCTCGCTGGAGGTCACGCTGCTCGACGAGCAGCAGAGCCAGGCCCAGGGCCCCGGCAACCCCTTCGAGGCCGGCCAGCTGGTGCTGGCCAGCCAGGACTGGCTGTTCGCCAATCCCCACCGCCAGGAACAGGCCGAGGCCTGCGACTGGGACCTGCTGATCGTCGACGAGGCCCACCATCTGGAATGGTCCGAGGAGGCCGTGGGGCCCGGCTATGCCTGCGTCGAGCGCCTGGCCGCCACCGTGCCCGGCATGCTGTTGCTCACCGCCACCCCGGAGCAGATGGGCCAGGCCAGCCACTTCGCGCGGCTGCGCCTGCTCGACCCGGATCGCTATCACAGCCTGGCGGCCTTCCAGGAGGAGGAGCGCCACTACGTGGAGGTCGCCGCCGCCATCGACGCCCTCGAGCGCCTGCCCGGCGAGGCCGGCGAGCGTCGCGCCGAGGATCGCGCCGCCGTGGCCGCGGTGGTCGACGACCCCGACAGCCAGGCGCTGCTCGACCTGCTCGCCCATCCCGAGGGCGACGCCGACCAGCAGGCGACCGCCCGGGATCAGCTGCGCGACCAGCTGCTCGATCGCCATGGCACCGGCCGGGTGATGTTCCGCAACAGCCGCCGGCACGTGGGCGGCTTCCCCGAGCGACGCCTGCACGTCGAGCGCCTGGACCTGCCCTCCCCCTATCGGCGGGTGCTGCGCCGCCTGGAACGCGACGAGGACTACCTGGACGAGCTGCTGATCGAGACCGGCCTCGACCATCCCGAGGTGCTGGTCTACCTGGACGCCATGTACCGGGCGCTCGCCGACGATCCCCTGAACGGCGAGCCCTGGTGGCAGTTCGACCCCCGGGTCACCTGGCTGCTCGAGCGGCTCACCGAGCTCGGCGACGACAAGGTGCTGGTGATCGCCCACGACCGGGAAACCGCCCTGGGGCTCGCCGAGGGCCTGCGGGTGCTGGGCGGCGTGCATGCCCCGGTGTTTCACGAGGGGCTGTCGCTGGTGGAGCGCGATCGGGCGGCCGCCGCCTTCGCCGATCCCGAAGAGGGCTGCCAGGTGCTGGTGTGCTCGGAGATCGGCTCGGAGGGCCGCAACTTCCAGTTCTGCCGTCACCTGGTGATGTTCGACCTGCCGCTGCACCCGGACCAGCTCGAGCAGCGCATCGGCCGCCTCGACCGGATCGGCCAGCGCCACGCCATCGAGATCCATGCGCCCGTCTTCGCCGGCAGCCCCGGCGAGCAGCTGCTGCGCTGGTACCAGGAGGGCATGGACGCCTTCGACGCGCCACACGGCCTGGGCGGGGAACTCTTCGAGGCCTTCGGCGACGCCCTGGCCGACGCGCTGCTCGACGAGGAGAGCCTGGACGAGGTCATCGAGGAGACCCGCGCACTGTTCGACAGCCGACTCGCCGAACGCGACGCCGGCCGCAACCGCCTGCTCGAGCTCAACGCCTGCCGCCACGAGCGCGCCGCGGCCACCATCGCCGCCATCCGCGAGCTGGACGAGGACCGCGCCCTGCGCCGCTACGTGGACCAGGCCCTGGACATCTTCGGGGTGGACGCCCGGGACATCGGGGGCGACCTCGTCCACCTGCGTCCCGGCCCGCAGATGCTCGACGGCCTGCCGGGTCTGGTGAAGGGCGAGGACGGCTTCTCCGCCACCTTCTCCCGGGAGCGCGCCCTGGCCCGGGACGACGTCCAGCGACTGTCCTGGGAGCACCCGCTGGCACGCGAGATGATGGGACGCATCCTGGACGGCACCATGGGCAACACCGCCCTGGCGCTGCTCAAGCACCCGTCGATTCCCGGCGGCCGGCTGATGGCCGAGCTGGTGTTCCGCACCCATTGCCCGGCGCCGAAGCGGTTGCACCTCAACCGCTTCCTGCCGCCCACCGCGGTGCGGGTGCTGCTCGACGAGTCCGGCGCCAACCTGACCGCCAAGGTGTCCTTCACCGGGCTCTCCAAGAACCTGCAGAAGGTCAAGAAGGCGGTGGCCCGGGACCTGATCAAGAGCCGCCACGACCAGCTCCGGGACCTGCTCGACCGCGCCGAGGCCGAGGCCGAGCGGGAGCTGCCGAGCATCGTCGAGGCGGCCCAGGCTCGCATGCGCGGCGAGCTCGACGCCGAGCTGACCCGTCTGGAGGCCCTGGCGCGGCGCAATCCCGCGGTGCGCGAGGACGAGCTCACCGCGCTGCGCGAGGAACGCGCGGCCCTGGATGCGGCCATCGAGGGCACGCGGCTGCGCCTGGACGCGGTGCGGGTGATCGTCACCATCGACGAGAACACCCGCTAGGCCCGAGCCCCCTCGTCACGGGCATACCACGAGCCCCCGCCGGCAGCTTGCCGGCGGGGGCTCGTGGTTTCGGGTCAGGTTAACGCGAAAGGGATTTGCTAGCCCAGGATATCGTCCAGCGCCTCGTCCAGGGTGGGGAAGCGGAACACGAAGCCGGCCTGCTCCAGGCGCTGCGGGCGCATGTCCGCGCCGGTCAGCAGCAGGCGCGACATCTCGCCGAAGGCGACCTCCAGGACCTTGGCGGGGACCGGGAAGAGCGCCGGCCGGTGAAGGTGGCGCGCCAGGCTCCGGGTGAACTCGGCGTTGGTCACCGGATTCGGCGCGCTGCCGTTGAAGGCGCCTTCCAGGTCGTCCCGCTCGATCAGGAAGAGGATCATGCTCACCAGGTCCTGGCGATGCACCCAGGGCATGTACTGGCGGCCGTCGCCGAAGCGGCCGCCCAGCCCCAGCCGGAAGGGCGGCAGCATCTTCTGCAGGGTGCCGCCCCCGGCGTCCAGCACCAGGCCCAGCCGCAGGATCGCCAGGCGAGGACCATGGGCGGTCACCTCCCGGGCGGCGTCCTCCCATTGCCGGCAGAGGCGATGGGCGAACTCGTCGTGGGGCGGCGTCTCCTCGGTGACCAGTCGCTCGCCCTGATCGCCGTAGTAGCCCATGGCCGAGGCCGAGACCATCACCGTCGGAGCCTTGCCCCGGCTGGCCTGGAGCTGCTCGCAGAGACGCACCAGGTCCCGGGTGGCGTTGAGCCGGGAATCGAGCATCCGCTCCTTCTGCGCCTCGCTCCAGCGCCGGGCGGCGATGGACTCCCCGGCCAGGTTGACCAGGGCGTCCGGCGGGGTATCCACGAAGTCCGTGGCGGCGCGCCGAATGTCGACGCCTTCGGGCAGGCGCAGCCTGGCCCGGGCCGGATCCCGAGACACGACCTGTATCCGGTGGCCGGCGTCCGCCAGCCGCCGGCACAGGGCCTGGCCGACGAAGCCGCTGCCCCCGGTGATCAATACGCGCATGCCGACTCTCCCTTCGCTGATGCCGTGGTGTTATACAAGCGTTATACACCTCTGCTAGTCTAGCGGTAAATCCGGCCGACTGCATGAGCTCCCATGACCGCAAACCTGCCTTCCCATGCCGTGATCGGCGCCGGCATCGCCGGACTGGCCTGCGCCCGGGTCCTGGCCGCCGCCGGCCATGGCGTGACCGTCTTCGACAAGGGGCGGGGCCCCGGCGGACGGATGTCGAGCCGACGCCTGGAGGACGCCATCGTCGAGCTGGGCGCCCAGAGCCTGCGTGCCGGGGACTCGCGCTTTCGGGCCGAGGTCGCGGCCTGGGAACGGGCCGGGGTGGTCGCCCCCTGGCCCCGGGAGCTCTGGCGGCTGGAGGCCGGCCGCCTGCGGCGCCTGGCAGATGGCCGGCCGCGCCATACCGGCGTGCCACGCATGAGCGCCGTGACCCGGCACCTGGCCAGGGGCCTGGCGCTGCGGGTCTCGACACGCATCGACGGCCTGGCGCGGGACGCGGCGGGCTGGTGGTTGCGCGACCAGGCCGGGGCGCGTCACGGCCCCTTCGCCTCGGCGATCCTGGCCGTGCCGACGCCCCAGGCCGAGGCCCTGGCGGCACCCCACGCCCCGGACCTGGCCGCCGAGTGTCGCGGGATTGCCCAGCGTGCCTGCTGGGCGGCCTGGGCGAGCTTCGACGTCCCGCTGGCGATCCCGGGGCTTCCCGACGACTGGCCGGTGCTGGACATCGCCGAAGGCCCCCTGCGGCGGGTCATCCGACATCGCACCAAGCCGGGTCGCTCGGCCCAGCCGGAGACCCTGACGCTGCTGGCTCGCCTCGACTGGAGCGAGCGCCACCTGGAGGCCGCTTCCCGGGACACCGCCGCCCGGCTGCTCGATGCCCTCCATGCGGCCCTGCCCAAGGGGGCATTCCTCCCCCTGGCCCGGGCCAGCGACGCGCATCGCTGGCGATATGCCGAACCGGTCGTCGCCCCCGGGGCGGACACGATCCCCGGGCAGGACTTTCGCCTCGACGCCTCCGGCCTGGCGCTGTGCGGCGACGGCTGGCGAGGCGCCCGTATCGAGGATGCCTGGCTCTCCGGCCACCACCTGGGCGAGTTCCTGTGCCGGCACCATGCCGACCCCATCCTGGAGACCCTTTGACATGCGTCATGCCCTGATCCTGCTGGCCCACGGGTCCAGCGACCCCCATTGGCGAGCCCCCTTCGAGCGACTGGCCGAGGCGCTCGCCGACCGACTGGCGACCCCACTGAGGCTGGCCTACATGGAGCTCAGCGAGCCCTCGCTGGAGACCGCCGTGGCGGAACTCGTCGAGGCGGGCGTGGAACGTGCCGAGATCCTGCCGCTGTTCTTCGCCGCCGGCCGTCACCTGCGCAAGGACGTCCCCGGCCAGGAGGCGGTCCTGGGCGAGGCCCACCCGGGGTTGAACCTCACCCTGCTGCCGCCCGTGGGGGAACACCCCGCCTTCGTCGAGGCGCTGGCGGCGGTGATCGCCGAGCAGGCCGGCGAGGCGGACTGAGGCCGCTGTGTTGTACATCGACGGAGTTTTGTACAAAATTATCCCCTGAGGGCCGGTCCGCCCGGCCGCCGATTCCCACCACCGAAGCAGAGGCGCGCATGAGCGATCAGGCGAACCACCCGGCCGACACGCCGCTCTATCCGATCCGCGAGGTCTCGCGCCTGACCGGCGTCAACGCCGTCACCCTGCGCGCGTGGGAGCGCCGCTATGGCCTGATCCAGCCCAAGCGCACCCCCAAGGGTCACCGGCTCTACGCCAAGGAAGACATTGCCCGAGTCGAACGCATCCTGCAGTGGCTCAATCGCGGCGTGCCGGTCAGCCAGGTCCGCGAGCTGCTCGAGCAGCCGGAGACGGTCGAGTCCCCGCCGCCCGCCGCCGGGGACTGGGAGAGCCAGCGTCGCCAGCTGATCGCCGCCGTCGAGGCCCTCGACCTCGGCCGCCTGGAGGCCCTGTTCAACCAGTCCATGGCGCTCTACCCGGTGACCACCTGCATCGACGAACTCTGGCAGCCGGTGATCCGCGAGCTCGAGGAGCACTGGGACGACCGCCTGGGCGCCGGCCTCCAGCGTCGCACCCTCGAGGCCTTCCTGCGCACCCGCATCGGCATTCGCCTCTACCATGCCAATCTCCAGGCGGGAGGCCCGACGCTCCTGATCCTGCCCATGCCGGACGACGACGGGCCGCTCTGGGGCCTGCTCGCCGCCCTGGCCGCCAGTGACAGGGGCTACCGCGTGCAATGGCTGGATGCACCGCTGCCCTTGAGCGAACTGCCCCTGGCGGTGGAGCGCTTCCAGGCCGACGCCCTGCTGCTGACCAGCGGCCGGGCGGAGAAGACCGACCTGGTCAGGCGCCAGCTGCCCCGCCTGGCCGAACAGCTCGAGGTCCCCCTGACCCTGTGCGGCCCGGTGGCGCGGATCCGCGAAGGCGATCTCGCGGGCTCCGGCGTCGAGGTGCTCGGCGATGACCTCCCCGGCGCCATGACCCGGCTGCAGTCGCTGACCCAGGCGGCCTGACGGGAGGACGCGATGGCCACCACCCTGGTCTGGTTCCGCAGCGACCTGCGCATCCACGACAACACCGCCCTCGCGGCGGCCGCCCGCCGGGGACCGGTGGTGGCCGTCTTCCTGCGCTGCCTGCCCCAGTGGCGCGAACACGGCCATGGCGCCAACCAGCTGGACTTCCGGCAGCGCGGGGTAGTCGCCCTCGCCGAGGCCCTGGCCGGCTTGAACATCCCGCTGCTCCACCGGGACATCGAACGCTTCGACGAGGCCCCGGCCACCCTGATCGCCCTGGCCCGGGAGACCGGCGCCGACGCCCTGCACTTCAACCACGAATACCCGCTCGACGAGGCCCGGCGTGACGCCCGGGTGATGGAGGCCTTCAGGGCCGCCGGCCTGGAGGCTTGCGGCCATCACGATGCCGTCGCCTTCGCCCCCGGGGAGCTGCTCACCGGCAAGGGCGACTATTACGGCGTCTTCACCCCCTTCGCCCGGGCCTGGCACCGCGCGCTCACTCCCGAACGCCTGGCGCTGCGCGATGCCCCGCCCCCCCAGCCGGCCCTGGATATCGCCGCGGAGCCGATCCCCGACCTGCCCCCGCTGGAGGAGCGTCCGATCGACGGCCGACGCTGGCCCGCCGGGGAAGGCCCCGCCGGCGACCGCCTGGAACGCTTCCTGCGCTTCCGGGCTCGCCATTACGCCGGCCAGCGGGACTTCCCCGCCGTGCGCGGGACCAGCGAACTCTCCCCCTACCTGGCGCTGGGCATGATCTCCCATCGCCAGTGCCTTCAGGCGGTACTCGCCGAGAACGACGGCGCCCTGGCCGAGGGCGATGCCGGCCTGGCCGCCTGGGTGAACGAGCTGGTCTGGCGGGAGTTCTACCGCCACGTCGCGGCGGGCTTCCCGCGGGTCTGCCGCCATCGCGCCTTCCAGCCCCACACCGAGGCCCTGCCCTGGCGAGACGACGAGCCGGGGTTCCTCGCCTGGTGCGAAGGCCGCACCGGCTACCCCCTCGTCGACGCCGCCATGCGCCAGCTCGTCGCCACCGGCTGGATGCACAACCGGTTGCGCATGGTCACCGCCATGTTCCTGACCAAGCACCTGTTGATCGACTGGCGCCGCGGCGAGGCCTTCTTCCTGCGCCACCTGGTGGACGGCGAGTTCGCCGCCAATAACGGCGGCTGGCAATGGGCGGCCTCCACCGGTACCGATGCCGCCCCCTACTTCCGCATCTTCAACCCCACGACCCAGTCCCGGCGCTTCGACCCCGAGGGGCGCTTCCTCGCCGAGTGGCTGCCCGAGCTGGCCGACCTGCCGGCCAAGGCCCGCCACGCCCCGAGCCCGGAGCAACGCCGGCGCCTCGGCTACCCGGCGCCGATCGTCGAGCACAAGGCCGCCCGCGCCCGGGCGCTGGAGGCCTTCCAGGGCCTCAAGCCCGCTTCCTGACCCCACGGAGCCCGCCATGACCCAGGACGCCCACCTGGAGGCCTTCTGCGCCTTCTACAACAAGCTAGACAAATCCTGTACAAAAAATCTATACAAGATATATACTCAGGACGTGGCGTTCGAGGACCCGCTGCACCGCATCGAGGGGCTAGATGCCCTGGAGGACTACTTCTCCTCCTTGTACGAAAACGTGACAAGGTGCCGATTCCGCTTCCACCAACGACAACGACTCGGTGAGCAGGCCTTCGTGACATGGACGATGCATGTCGCCCACCCCCGCCTGGCGCGGGGACGCGAGATCGCCGTGGAAGGCTGCTCGAGGCTGGCCTTCGCCGGCGACGGGAGCGGCCGAGTCCATGAGCACCGGGACTACTTCGACGCCGGGGCACTGCTCTACGAGCAGCTGCCCCTGATCGGGCCCACGATCCGCCTGATCAAGCGACGCGCGGGGCGCTGAAACCAGATCATCGTCTCCCGCGTATCCGCACGGGGAGGGCCGTTGCCGGCCCGGGGAGACGACATGACCGCATCCACTGGAACCCAACGCATCTGGCTGACCGGCGCCACCTCGGGCATCGGCCGCGCCCTGGCCACCCGCCTGCTCGACCGGGGCCATCGGGTGGCCCTCAGCGCCCGCCATCCCGACGCCCTGGAGGCCCTGGCCGGGGGACACGACAACGCCCTGAACCTGCCGCTGGACGTCGCCGACCGGGCCTCGGTGATGGCCGCCGGCGATCGCCTGGCGACGCACTTCGGCGGCCTCGATCTGGCGATCCTGAACGCCGGGACCTGTGAATACCTGGACGCGAGCCGCTTCGATACCGGCCTGGTGGAGCGCGTCTTCGCCCCCAACTTCTTCGGCGCCGTCTACGGGGTCGAGGCCGCCCTGCCGCTGCTGCGACGGGCCCGCGCCGAGGGCGGCCGCCCGCTGCTCGCCGCCACCTCCAGCGCCGCGGCCTACCTGCCCCTGCCCCGTGCCGAGGCCTACGGCGCGTCCAAGGCCGCCCTGAGCCACTTCCTGGAATCCCTGCGCCTCGACCTGGCCGGCGAGGGCATCGACGTGAGCCTCATTCACCCCGGCTTCGTGAAGACGCCGCTCACCGACCGCAACGACTTCCCGATGCCGATGCGCGTGAGCGCCGACGAGGCCGCCGAGGCGATCCTCGCCGGGCTGGCCGCCCATCGCCTGGACATCCACTTCCCGAGGCGCTTCACCCTGCCGCTGAAGCTGCTCGGCATCCTGCCCCCGGGCGTGCGCTTCCGCCTCGCCCGGCACCTGGCCCGCGACCCCGCCCCCGCCACGGAGACCTCGTCATGACCCTGCCCTTCGCCCCGATCGCCCACCGCCGCCAGGACGACCGCCAGCGGAGCGCCGCCCAGCGCATCGCCGTGGTCGGCAGCGGCATCGCCGGCATGGCCGCCGGCTGGTACCTCTCGGCCCGCCACGAGGTCACCCTCTTCGAGGCCGCGCCTCGCCTGGGCGGCCATACCGCCACCGTGGACGTCGAGCTGGACGGTCAACATCATGCGGTGGATACCGGCTTCATCGTCTTCAACGACTGGACCTACCCCCACTTCCGGCGCCTGCTGGCCGACCTCGACGTGGCCAGCCAGCCCACCGAGATGAGCTTCTCGGTCCACGAGACGGCCCGGGACTTCGAGTACAACGGGCACAGCCTGGCCAGCCTGTTCGCCCAGCGCTCGAACCTGCTGCGCCCCAGCTTCCATGGCCTGCTGCGCGACATCCTGCGCTTCAACCGCGAGGCGACCGAGGCCCTGGTCGAGGATCGACTGCCCGACGACCTGACCCTGGGCGACTACCTCGACCTGGGCGGCTACGGCCCCGCCTTCCAGCAGCGCTACCTGCTGCCCATGGGCGCGGCGATCTGGTCGGCGAGCCTGGGCGACATCCGCGCCTTCCCGGCGCGCTTCTTCGTGCGCTTCTTCCATCACCATGGCCTGCTGTCCGTCAACGAGCGCCCCCAGTGGTACACCCTGGTCGGCGGCTCACGGGCCTACATCCCCGGCCTGACGGCCCCCTATGCCCAGCGCATCCGCCTGGCGACGCCGGTGGCCGGTATCCGGCGCGAAGCCGAGGGCGTCCGGGTGCGCAGCCCCCGCGGCGAGGAACGCTTCGACCAGGTGGTGCTGGCCTGCCACTCGGATCAGGCCCTGTCGCTGCTCGAGGACGCCAGCCCGGCCGAGCGGGAGATCCTCGGCGCCCTGCCCTATCAGGACAACGAGGTGGTGCTGCACACCGACACCCGGCTGCTGCCCCGCCGACGCCGCGCCTGGGCCAGCTGGAACTACCGTCTCGACGGCCGCGGCGACGAGGCCCGGGTCTCGGTGACCTACAACATGAACATCCTGCAGCGTCTCGAGGCGCCGGCGACCTTCTGCGTGACCCTCAACGACGGCGCCAGCATCGCGCCGGAGCGCATCCTGGGTCGCTACACTTATGCCCATCCCCAGTTCAGCCTCGCCGGACAGGCCGCCCAGGCCCGCCATGGCGAGATCTCCGGCCCCCGCTGGCGCACTCACTTCTGTGGCGCCTATTGGCGCAACGGCTTCCACGAGGACGGCGTCTGGAGTGCCCTGCGGGTGGCCCGGTCACTGGGCTGCGACGAACGGACGCCCCGCCATGGTGACGTCCCGCACGCACTGGAGGCCCCGGCATGATGCGCGCCCCTCGCTCCCGGATCTATCGCGGCTGGCTGCGCCATCGCCGCTTCCTTCCCCGGGCCCACGCCTTTCGCTACCGGGTGTGGATGGCTTGGCTGGATCTGGACGAACTCCCCGAGCTGTTCGACGGGGTGCCGGGATTCAGCGCCCGCCGTCCGGCCCTGGTGAGGTTCCGCCGGGAGGACTACCTGGCGCCCCATGACCGTCCCCTCAAGGACGCCGTGCGGGCCGAGCTGGTCCGTCACCTCGGCGAGGCCCCCGACGGGCGCATCTGCCTGCTGACCCAGCTGCGCAGCTTCGGGGTGGGCTTCAACCCCGTCTCGCTGTACTACGCCTACGACGCCCGTGGCGAGCTGCGCGCACTGCTCGGCGAGGTGACCAACACGCCCTGGGGAGAGCGCATCACCTACGCCTGCCGGGTGGACCCGGGCCGCCCCGGTCACCGGGCGGAATTCGACAAGGTCATGCACGTCTCGCCCTTCAATCCCATGGACATGCGCTATCGCTGGCGCTTCGACACGCCCGGCGAGGACCTCTCGATGCACATGGAAGCCTGGCGGGGCGATCCCCGGGCGGACGGGGCCCGTCACTTCGACGCCACCCTGAGCCTCTCGGGCCGGCCGGCCACCCGCGGCGTGCTGCTGGTCACCCTGGCCCGCCACCCCACCATGGCACTCAAGACCCTGGCCGCCATCCACGTCGAGGCGCTGCGCCTCTGGCTCAAGCGGGTCCCCGTCCATCAGCATCCCCGTCACGAGGAGGTATCGCCGTGAACACGCTTCGTACCGCCAACACCCACTCGATGCCGGCCCGGGGCGATCGCCTGTCGCGCTGGCTCAAGGCTCGCCTGCTCGATCGGCTGGATCGACTGGAAGGCGGCGAGATCACCCTGATCGAGGGCCATCGGCGCCATCGACTGGGAGGCGGAGGACCGCTGACGGTCACCCTGGTGATCCGTGACGACCGCGCCTGGCGGCGGCTGGCCCTGGGCGGGACCGTCGGCGCCGCGGAGGCCTACATGGACGGCGACTGGGACGCCGACGACCTGGTCACCCTGGTGCGGCTGTTCGCCGCCAACCTCGAACGGGTCAACGGCGAGATCGAGGGCGGCGCCGCCCGGCTGGGACGCTGGCTGCTCGCCGGGCTCAACCAGCTTCGACGCAACACCCTGAAGGGCTCGCAGCGCAATGTCGCCGCCCACTACGACATCGGCAACGACCTCTTCGCCACCTTCCTCGACCAGCGCCACTGGATGTACTCCAGCGCCGTCTTCCCACGGCCCGGCGCCAGCCTCGAGGAAGCCTCCACCCACAAGCTGGACCTGATGCTCGACCGCCTGGACGTGCAGCCCCACCATCACCTGCTGGAGATCGGCACCGGCTGGGGCGGTCTGGCCATCCATGCCGCCCGGACACGGGGCTGTCGGGTCACCACCACCACCATCTCCGAGGAGCAGTACGCATTCGCCGCCCGGCGCCTGGCCGAGGAAGGCCTGGCGGACAGGGTGACCCTGCTCAAGCGGGACTACCGGCAGCTGGAGGGACGTTTCGATCGGCTGATCTCGGTGGAGATGATCGAGGCGGTGGGCCACCAGTACCTGGCGACCTACCTGGCCACCCTGGATCGGCTGCTCACCGACGACGGCCTGGCCATGCTGCAGGCCATCACCATCCGCGACCAGCGCTTCGAGGTCGCCAAGCGGGAGGTGGACTTCATCAAGCGCTATATCTTCCCCGGCGGCTTCCTGCCCTCCCATCGCGCCATCCTGGACGGCCTGACCCGGCACACCTCCCTGAACCTGCTGGATCTCGAGGAGATCGGCACCCACTATGCCCGCACCCTGCGCGAGTGGCGCCAACGCTTCGAGAGTCGCCTGGATACCGTCAGGAAGCTCGGCTACGACGAGCGCTTCATCCGCATGTGGCGCTACTACCTCTGCTACTGCGAGGGCGGCTTCCTGGAGCGCTCCATCGGCACCGCCCAGCTGCTGCTGGCCAAGCCCGGCGCCCGGCCGGCGCCGCTGTCGGGGGCGCCATGAGCCGCGGACGCCCCTGGCGCCTGATCGCCAACCTGGCGGGGTTCCAGCTGGGCTGGTTCGCCTGCGTACTGGGCGGCAGCCTGGTGGGCCTGGCGGTGGCGGGTGGCGTGATCCTGGCTCACCTGCGCTGGCAGGCCCGCCCCGGGGAGGGGCGCTGGCTGGCGGGGTTCGCCCTGCTGGGACTGGCGGTAGACGGCGGCCTGACCCTTGCCGGCGGCTTCCGCTTCCCGCCGGACTCGCTCGCCCTGGGCCCGCTTCCGCTCTGGCTGTGGCTGCTGTGGCCGCTGTTCGCCACCCTGCTCCACCACTCCCTGGCCTGGCTGTGGCGCCACCCCTGGCTGGCGCTGGCCGGAGGCGCCACCAGCGGGCCGCTCTCCTATTACGCCGGCGCCCGGCTGGCGGACGTGGCGCTGGCCCCCTGGCTGCTGGCGACCGAGGCCCTGGTATGGGCCGCCCTGTGCGGATGGCTAGGCCATCGCCTTGGCCGCCGCCTCGTCGTCGGCCGCTCCCGCCTCGGCTGAGGCCTGATCCCGCCAGCGTCCCTCCAGTGCCTCCACGCTGAGGGGTCGGTCATAGAAGAAGCCCTGCACCAGCTCGCAGTCGACGGAACGCAGGTAGTCACGCTGCGCCGCGGTCTCCACGCCTTCGGCGACCACCTCCAGGGCCAGGCCGCGGGCCATGGCCAGCACGGCGCTGACGATGGCGGCATCGGCCCGGTCGTCGGGCAGGGCCCGCACGAAGGCGCGATCCAGCTTGAGCTTGTCCAGGGGCAGCTGCTTGAGGTAGCCCAGCGAGGAGTAGCCGGTGCCGAAGTCGTCGATGGCCACCGGGTGGCCGCGTTCGCGCAGTGCCTCGAGGCGCGGGGCCACGTCGCCGGCGCGTTCGTCCAGGAGCACCGACTCGGTGAGCTCCAGCCCCAGCAGGCGGGCGGGAATGTCGTGCCGGGACAGGCCGGAGGCGAGCGCCGCCTCCAGGTCGCCCTGGAACAGCTGCATGGCGGAGATGTTGATCCACACCGGCACCTCCGGCATGCCCTGGCGACGCCAGTGGGCGAGCTGGGCCAGGGCCTGGTCGATCACCCAGTTGCCCAGCGAGGCCATCAGCCCGTGGCGCTCGGCCAGGGGGATGAACTCGCCGGGGGAGATCATCCCGTCCCGGGGATGGCGCCAGCGCAGTAGCGCCTCGAGCCCGGCCATGGCGTCGTCCTCGAGGCGATACTGGGGCTGGTAGTGCAGCTCCAGCTGGCCGCCGGTGGCCAGCGCATTGCGCAGCTCGTTGACCAGCGCCAGGCGGGGGCTGTCCTGGACGTCCAGCGCCGGACGGAAACGCAGGCAGTGATTCCGGCCATTGCGCTTGGCGGTGTAGAGCGCCGATTCCAGGCGCTGGAAGAGGACCCCGGAGTCGCGACCGTCTTCCGGCGCCCGACAGCTGCCGATGGTCACCCCCAGGCGCAGCGACTGGCCATCGAGCTCGAAGGGCTCGCCCAGGTGCGCCTGCAGGCCGGCCACCCAGTTGTCGTGGTCGTCGAAGGTGGTGGTACGGATGACCATGAACTCGTCGCCGCCCAGGCGCCCCACCACCCCGCCGGCCACATGGCGGGCCAGCCGCTCGCCGACCCGCGCCAGCAGCCGGTCGCCGAGCTCGACGCCGAGGCCGTCGTTGACCTCCTTGAAGCCGTCGATGTCGATGATCGCCATGTCCAGGCTCTCCCCGGCCAGGAGGTGCCGCAGCCGGGAGCTCAGCAGGTCGTGCAGGCGGCGACGGTTGGGCAGGCCGGTCAGGGGGTCCTCGAAACCGATGCGCCGCAGGTCCCGCTCCCGGGCCTTGCGCAGGGAGATGTCGGAGAACAGGCAGACGTAGTGGCGTACCTTTCCCTGGTCGTCGGTGATCGCCTTGACCTTGAGCCACTCCGGGTATTCGTCGCCCTTCTTGCGCCGGTTCCAGATCTCGCCCTCCCAGCGACCGGTGCTGTGCAGGGTCTGCCAGTAGCGCTCGAAGAAGGTCTTGTCGTGGCGCGGCGCCGCCAGCGAGGCGGCATTGAGCCCGCGCACCTCCTCCTGGTCGTAGCCGGTGATCTGGGTGAAGGCCGGGTTGACCGCCAGGATGCGGTTGGCGGCATCGGTGACGATCACCCCTTCCTCGGTCAGCGACAGGGCCTCCTGCCCCAGGCGGGCCCGCAGGTGCTCCTGGCGGACCTGCCGCCAGGCGTCCCACAGGCCGACCACGGCGATCAGCACGGCCGCCAGCCGCAACCCGATGTCGGGCAGCCAGATGCTCGCCGAGAGGGCGGCCAGGGCGAGCCACAGCAGGGGGCGATTGAGAGAGAAGACGGGCCACATGGCGTCGGCCTCGGCTCAGGGAGATGAATGACGCTCGTCCGGCGGAGGAGCGGCGTTGACCCTATATCGGCCAGAATGCACATAACTGTACCCCAAGCGGGGGGCGAATGTGCCAGGAACCGCGCCCGGCGTGCATTCGCCGGACGCGAACAGTAGACTAGGAGCCGCCAGGGCGGCCGCATGCCGTCTGCGCACGGCATACCACCATCTCGACACTCGGAACGATTCAGTGACCAAGCAACACTCCTTTGATCGCGAAGCACTGCTGGCATGCAGCCGTGGCGAGCTGTTCGGCCCCGGCAACGCCCAACTGCCGGCACCCAACATGCTGATGCTCGACCGCATCACGCACATCCACGAAGAGGGTGGCGACCACGGCAAGGGCGAACTGATCGCCGAGCTGGATATCCGCCCGGACCTGTGGTTCTTCGACTGCCATTTCCCCGGCGACCCGGTGATGCCGGGCTGCCTCGGCCTGGACGCCATGTGGCAGCTGGTCGGCTTCTATCTCGGCTGGCTGGGCCACCCCGGCCGCGGCCGCGCCCTGGGCTGTGGCGAGGTCAAGTTCACCGGCCAGATCCTGCCGGATGCCGAGAAGGTCACCTATCGCATCAACATCAAGCGTATCATCACCCGGCGCCTGATCCTGGGCATGGCCGACGGCACGGTATCCGTCGACGGCCGCGAGATCTACCAGGCCAATGACCTGCGGGTTGGCCTGTTCACCTCCACCGCGAATTTCTGAACAGGAGGCTCCCATGCGACGAGTGGTAGTCACCGGCCTGGGCATCGTGTCCTGCCTGGGCAACGACGCACAACAGGTGCTGGAGGCGCTTCGCAACGGGCGCTCGGGCATTCGCTTCAAGGACGACTACGCCGAGCTCGGCTTCCGCAGCCAGGTGGCCGGCGTGGTCGACATCGACCTGGAGGCGCTGGTCGATCGCAAGCTGCGACGCTTCATGGGCGACGCGGCGGCCTATGCCTACGTCTCCATGGCCCAGGCCATCGAGGACGCCGGCCTCACCCCGGAGCAGGTCTCGAACGAGCGCACCGGCCTGATCGCCGGCTCCGGCGGCGCCTCCAGCGCCAACCAGGTGGAAGCCGCCGACGTCATGCGCGCCAAGGGCCTGCGCCGGGTGGGCCCCTACCGGGTCACCCGGACCATGGGCAGCACCGTCTCCGCCTGCCTGGCCACGCCCTTCCGGATCAAGGGCGTGAACTACTCCATCTCCTCGGCCTGCGCCACCTCCGCGCATTGCATCGGCAGCGCCATGGAGCAGATCCAGATGGGCAAGCAGGACGTGGTCTTCGCCGGCGGCGGCGAGGAGGAGCACTGGACCCTCTCCTGCCTGTTCGATGCCATGGGCGCGCTGTCCACCCAGTACAACGAGACGCCGGAGAAGGCCTCGCGTCCCTATGACCAGGCCCGCGACGGCTTCGTCATCGCCGGCGGCGGCGGGATGCTGGTGCTCGAGGAGCTCGAGCACGCCAAGGCTCGCGGCGCCAGGATCTATGCCGAGCTGGTCGGCTATGGCGCCACCTCCGACGGCTACGACATGGTCGCGCCGTCCGGCGAGGGCGCGGTGCGCTGCATGCGCCAGGCGCTGGACACCGTGGATGGCGACATCGACTACATCAACACCCACGGCACCTCCACGCCGGTAGGCGACGTGGCCGAGCTCAAGGCGGTGCGCGAGGTCTTCGGCGACACCACCCCGGCGATGAGTTCGACCAAGTCGCTGACCGGGCACTCCCTGGGCGCCACCGGCGTGCAGGAGGCCATCTACTCGCTGCTGATGATGGAGCACGACTTCATCGCCGCTTCCGCCAACGTGGAAGCGCTCGACGAGCAGGCCGAGGGCTTCGACATCGTCACCGAGACCCGCGACGCCCGGATCGAGCGGGTGCTGTCCAACAGCTTCGGCTTCGGCGGCACCAACGCCTGCCTGGTGCTGCAGAAGTACCGCGACTGACGCGGCCGGTGCCGTCACCGGCAGACGAGAGAGGCGCCCCGCGGGGCGCCTCTTTTCTTGGTCTTGGGTCATCGCCGCCAGGGGCGAGCTCAGCTGGCCGCCGGCTCCCGGGGCCGGGCGGCCTCCTCCGTCTCGGGACGCGGCACCTCGGAGATCTCGGCGAGGCGTGCCTCGATCCAGGCCTCGGTCTCGGCGAGCACCTCCTCGGGGCTGCGGCCCGCCGTGACGATGGGCTCGCCCACCACCAGCGACAGTCGCCCGGGATGCTTGACCCAATGGCGGCCCGGCCAGCGCTCCCCGGCGTTGTGGGCCACCGGCACCACCGGCACGCCGGCCCGGCAGGCGATGACGGCGCCGCTCTTGTTGTAGCGGCGCCGCTTGCCGGGGGCGACCCGCGTCCCCTCCGGGAAGATCAGCACGGAGAGCCCTTCCTCGAGCCGCGTCTTGCCCTGGGTCAGCACCTGCTTCATGGCCCGCGCCGGCTTGGAGCGATCCAGGGCGATGGGGTGCAGCAGGCGCAGGCCCCAGCCGAACAGGGGAATGTTCAGCAGTTCCTTCTTGAGCACGGTGCACACCGGCGGCTTGAGCAGCTGCAGGTAGATGGTCTCCCACTCGCACTGGTGGTTGGCCAGCAGCACGCAGGGGCCCGCGGGCAGGCGCTCGAGGCCGCGAATCTCGTAGCGGACCCCGCAGGCCAGGCGGAACCAGGCGACGATGAAGTGGTTGTAGAGGTTGAGCAGCCGATAGCGCGACCGCAACGGCAGCAGCGGCGCGGGGGGCAGGAAGAGCACGCCGCACACCAGCATGGCCAGGAAGTAGCCGATGTAGAAGACGATGCTGCGGATCACGCTCATGTGTCGCGGGCCTCCTCGGTGGTGCCGGGGGCGTCGTCCCGGGCCAGGCACCAGGCATCCAGCATGCGGCCGACCTCGAGCCGCCAGGGCTTCTGGTGCACGCCGAAGACGTTGAGCACCCGGCGACAGTTGAGCACCCGGCGAAGCGGCTGGTCATGGTGGTGGCTGAGCGCCTTGACCCCTCCCAGGGCGACGGTCTCGCCGCGCCCCTCGAGGCGGGTATCGAGCTGGGTGCGGACCATGGACACGAAGGTGTAGGCGCTCACCGGCTCGGTACCGGCCAGGTGGTAGCTGCCCCAGGCCTCGGCGCCGCAGCACTGTTGGTGGAGCATGCCGATCAGCGCCATGGCCACGGCGTCGGCGGAGGTGGGGCAGAAGATGACGTCCGCCTCGGCGCGGAGGTCCCCGCCGTCCACCAGGGTATCGAGCAGCTCGCCCAGCCAGGCATGGCTGCCCTCCAGGGCGAACAGCGGGCCCAGCCGCACGATCAGGTGACGGGGCAGCTCGGCGCGGATCCGGTCGCCGGTGGCCACCAGGCGACGCAGCCCCTCGTCGCGCGGCGCCGGGATCACGTGCTCGTCGATGGGACTGTCGAAGCCGTCCTCGTAGAGCTGGTCGGACACGCACCAGGCCAGGGGGACGTCCCGCTCGCGGCAGGCCGCCATCCAGGCCTCCACCGCCTCGGCATGGGCCGTGACGGCGGACGGGTCGGCACTGAGCGGTCGCGACAGCGGCGGGATGACCAGGGCATCGGGGCGCACCTCGTCGAGGCGCGCCGGGCTCAGCGACAGCCGGGGCTCGATGACCAGCTCCACGTCGCTGCGGCGATTGGCTTCCCTCGCCAGGGCGAGGCTCAGGCAGTGTCCGGCATCCAGGATCAGCAGCTTCACGGTGGCTCCTCAGGGCTCGCCGACGGGCGATGTCAGAACGGGATCTCGTCGTCGAAGTCGTCGAAGCTGCCGGGGTCCGGGGCCCCGAAGTTGCCGCCCTGCTGCTGACCGCCCCCCTGGTTGGGCGCCGGCTGGGGCGCGGGGCGCTGCTGCTGGCCGCGGCCATAGTTGCCACCGCCCTGCTGGGGTTGGCCGCCGAAGCCGCCGCCTTGCTGGGGGGGCTGGCCACCGTAGTTGCCGCCCTGCTGGGGCTGCCCGCCGAAGTTGCCGCCCTGGGGAGGCATGCCGCCGCCCATCTCGCCGCCGCTCCGGGAGTCGAGCATCTGCATGTCGTTGGCGACGATCTCGGTGGTGTAGCGATCCTGGCCGTTCTGGTCCTGCCACTTGCGCGTCTGCAGGCGACCCTCGACATAGACCCGCGACCCCTTGCGCAGGTACTGCTGGGAGATCTCGGCCAGCTTGTTGAACATCACCACCCGGTGCCATTCGGTACGCTCCTGGCGCTGACCGCTCTGGCGGTCGGTCCAGGTGTCGGTGGTGGCGAGGTTGAGGTTGGCCACCGCGGTGCCGGAGGGCGTGAAGCGCACGTCCGGATCCTGGCCGAGGTTGCCGATGAGGATGACCTTGTTGACGCCACGGGCCATGGTTGACTCCTTCTCGAATACGTAATGCTGCGGTTCGGCGGCCCGCTGACGGGGCCGCCCTCGTGTCATGGTCTCACGACCCGGCGGGTTCAGGTACCGTCCCGCTTCTCTCCCGGGGAGATCAACGACTCCAGGGCCCGCTCGTCCAGGCGCTGGCGGTCGACCTTGAGGTAGGCCAGGCGCTCCTCGGGCACCACCATGACGTCCTCGACCCCGGCCACCTGGGCGAACTTCTCCATCAGGGTGTCCAGGGCATCATCATGGTGGCTGTCGTCCAGGGCGACCACCTCGCTGGACAGGTGCCGCGGAGGCGCCATGCCGGCCATCAGCACCAGCCAGGCCAGCCCCAGCAGGGCCGCGCCGACGAAGACCGCGGACAAGCCCCACTGCTGCGACAGGGCGCCCCCCAGCAGCCCGCCCAGGAAGGCGCCCAGGAACTGGCTGGTGGAGTAGAGGCCCATGGCCGTACCCTTGGCGCCGGCGGGCGCCAGCTTGCTGAGCATGGAGGGCAGGGTCGCCTCGAGCAGGTTGAAGGCGACGAAGAACACCAGCAGCCAGCCCAGCAGGGCCCAGGCCCCGTCGGCCAGCCCCGCCAGGCCGGCGAGGCTCAGGGTGATGGTGCCGATCGCCCCCAGGCACATGGCCTTCATGCGGCGCCGCTTCTCGGCGACGATCACCAGCGGCACCATGGCCACGAAGGCGAGCGCCATCACGCCCAGGTAGACCCAGCCATGGGCCTCGGCGGCGAAGCCGGCCTCGACCAGCCGGAAGGGCACGGCGACGAAGATCGCCATCAGGATCAGGTGCAGGGCGAAGATCGAGGCGTCCATGCGCCACAGATCCAGCCGGCCGAGGATGGCCTTGAGCTGGCCGCGATCGAGTCCCACGTCCCGGTGGCCCCGGCGGCGTGGTGCCGGGGGCACCAGCTTCCAGAGCACGGCGAGCCCCAGCAGGGACAGGGCGGCGGTGAGCCAGAAGATCCCCGACAGGCCGAAGCGCGCCGAGACCAGCGGCCCGAGCACCATGGCCACCGCGAAGGCCACGCCGATCGACAGCCCGATGGTGGCCATGGCGGCGGTGCGCACCTGCTCGCGGGTCTGGTCGGCGAGCAGGGCCATGATCGCCGCGGCCACGGCGCCACTGCCCTGCAGGCAGCGCCCCAGGATGACGCCGCCGATGCTCTCGGCCTGGGCGGCGACGACGCTGCCGAGCATGAACAGCAGAAGGCCGATCGCGATCACCGGCTTGCGGCCGATGCGGTCGGACACCAGCCCGAAGGGAATCTGCAGGGCGGCCTGGGTCAGGCCATAGACGCCGAGCGCCAGGCCCACCAGCAACGGGGTGGCGCCGGCGAGGTCGTCGGCATGCAGCGCCAGCACCGGCAGCACCATGAACAGGCCCAGCATGCGCGAGGCATAGAGGCCGGCCAGGCCGGTGATGGCACGACGCTCGGAGGCTAACAGCAGTCCTGAGACCTTTCGCATAGCGGATCGCGGTTCCGTGGGCAGGGCCGGACGGCCCGGAATGGACCGCATATTCTAGCGGCTCGCCACCCCCCAGGGAAAGCCGACACCGGACCAGGGCCATCGCCGTCAGATCCGACGAGGGACGCCGGGGCCGGGTCGACGGCCCCCCACGAACGACGACGCCAACCGGGCGGGGCTTTGCCGGGGCATGGCGGGGGCTCGTATAATCGACCTTTTGCCGTGGCCCGCGAGGTGGGAATGGACAGGATTCTGGTCAGGGGTGCCCGCACCCACAACCTCAAGCAGATCGACGTCGAGCTGCCCCGGGACAAGCTGATCGTGGTCACCGGGCTGTCCGGCTCCGGCAAGTCCTCGCTGGCCTTCGACACCCTCTACGCCGAAGGCCAGCGACGCTACGTGGAGTCGCTCTCCACCTATGCCCGCCAGTTCCTGTCGATGATGGAGAAGCCCGACGTCGACCACATCGAGGGGCTGTCGCCGGCGATCTCCATCGAGCAGAAGTCCACCTCCCACAACCCCCGCTCCACGGTGGGGACCATCACCGAGATCTACGACTACCTGCGCCTGCTGTATGCCCGGGCCGGCACCCCCCGCTGCCCGGAACACGGCGAGGATCTCGAGGCCCAGACCATCTCGCAGATGGTCGACCAGGTGCTGGCCCTGCCGGAGGGCAGCAAGCTGATGCTGCTGGCCCCGGTGGTGCGGGGTCGCAAGGGCGAGCACCTGCAGCTGCTCGCCGAGCTGCGCGCCCAGGGCTTCGTGCGCGCCATGATCGATGGCCAGGTGCTCGAGCTCGACGACCTCGCGCCCCTGGACAAGAACCGCAAGCACGACATCAGCGTGGTGGTGGATCGCATCAAGGTCCGCGAGGGGCTGGCCCAGCGCCTCGCCGAGTCGTTCGAGACGGCCCTGGGCCTGGCCGACGGCACCGCGGTGATCCACTTCATGGAGGGCGAACACGAGGACATCGCCTTCTCCTCGCGCTTCGCCTGCCCGGTGTGCGGCTACTCCATCGCCGAGCTCGAGCCGCGCATGTTCTCCTTCAACAATCCTGCCGGGGCCTGCTCGAGCTGCGACGGCCTGGGCGTCCAGCAGTATTTCGACCCGGAGAAGCTCATCAGCCACCCCGAGCTGTCCCTGGCCGAGGGCGTGATCAAGGGCTGGGACCGGCGCAGCGTCTACTACTTCAATCAGCTCCAGTCGGTGGCCGATCACTATCGCTTCACCCTGGAGACCCCCTGGCAGGAGCTGGCCCGCCACGAGCGCGAGATCGTCCTGCACGGCAGCGGCCACGACGACATCGCCTTCTCCTACGTCAACGACCGTGGCAAGCGGGTCACCCGCCAGCACCCCTTCGAGGGCGTGCTGCCCAACATGCAGCGCCGCTACCGGGAGACCGAGTCCAGCTCCGTGCGCGAGGAGCTGGCCCGCTACATCGCCACCCAGGCCTGCCCGACCTGCCAGGGCTCGCGACTGCGCAAGGAGTCGCGCCACGTCTACATCGACGATCGCCCCCTGCCGGAGGTGGTGCACCTGCCGATCGGCGAGGCGCTGGCCTACTTCCGGGCGCTCACCCTGCCCGGCCGGCGCGGCGAGATCGCCGAGAAGATCCTCAACGAGATCCGCGCCCGCCTGGAGTTCCTGGTCAACGTCGGCCTGGACTACCTGAACCTGGAACGCAGCGCCGAGACCCTGTCCGGGGGGGAGGCCCAGCGCATCCGCCTGGCGAGCCAGATCGGCGCCGGCCTGGTGGGGGTGATGTACATCCTCGACGAGCCCTCCATCGGGTTGCATCAGCGCGACAACGACCGGCTGCTGAAGACCCTCGAGCACCTACGCGACCTGGGCAACACCGTGATCGTGGTGGAACACGACGAGGATGCCATCCGCGCCGCCGATCACGTGCTCGACATCGGCCCGGGCGCCGGGGTCCATGGGGGGCGGGTGGTGGCCCAGGGCACGCCCGAGGCGATCATGGCCACGCCGGGCTCGCTCACCGGCCAGTACCTCTCCGGCGAGAAGCGCATCGAGGTGCCGCCCTGGCGGATCCCCGGCAATCCCGAGAAGCAGGTGGTGCTGTCCGGCGCCCGAGGCAACAACCTCCAGGACGTCACCCTGACCCTGCCGCTGGGCCTCTTCGTCTGCGTCACCGGCGTCTCCGGCTCCGGCAAGTCGACGCTGATCAACTCGACCCTGATGCCGATCGCCGCCCGGGAGCTCAACAAGGCCACCACCCTGACCCCGGAGGCCCATGACGACATCGCCGGGCTGGATCACCTCGACAAGGTCATCGACATCGACCAGAGCCCCATCGGGCGCACGCCGCGCTCCAACCCGGCCACCTACACCGGCATCTTCACGCCCATTCGCGAGCTGTTCGCCGGCACCCAGGAGGCCCGCTCCCGGGGCTACAAGCCCGGGCGCTTCTCCTTCAACGTCAAGGGAGGCCGCTGCGAGGCCTGCCAGGGCGAGGGCATGATCAAGGTGGAGATGCACTTCCTGCCGGACATCTACGTGCCCTGCGACGTCTGCAAGGGCAAGCGCTACAACCGCGAGACCCTGGAGGTCCAGTACAAGGGCCGGAGCATCCACGAGGTGCTGGAGATGACCGTCGAGGAGGCCCTGGAGTTCTTCTCCCCGGTGCCGGCCATCGCCCGTCGCCTGCAGACGCTGATGGACGTGGGACTGTCCTACATCCGGCTGGGGCAGAGCGCCACCACCCTGTCCGGGGGCGAGGCCCAGCGGGTCAAGCTGGCCCGCGAGCTGGCCAAGCGCGATACCGGCAAGACGCTCTACATCCTCGACGAGCCCACCACCGGCCTGCACTTCGAGGACATCCGCCAGCTGCTGACCGTGCTCCATCGACTGCGCGACCACGGCAACACCATCGTGGTCATCGAACACAACCTGGACGTGATCAAGACCGCCGACTGGCTGATCGACCTGGGGCCGGAGGGCGGCTCCGGGGGAGGACGCATCATCGCCGAGGGAACCCCGGAACAGATCGCCCGCCAGGAGATCTCCCACACGGGGCGTTTCCTCAAGCCCCTGCTGGAGCGACAGGCCCATTCCGCCGAGCCCACCCCACGTACGCCGGCCTAGCCCCCGCCGGACCGGATTGACCGACGAACGACGCCGCCCCCGGGGGGACGGCGTTCGTCCTCGTCGCGCGATCCGGGATGTCCTAGAACAGCTGGTTGGGCAGCCAGAGGGCGATCTGGGGGAAGGCCACGATCAGCGCCAGGCCGATGACCTGCAACATCACGAAAGGTAACGCCGAGCGGTAGATGTCGACGATGGTGATGTGCGAGGGCGCCACCGAGCGCATGTAGAAGAGGTTGTAGCCGAACGGGGGCGTCAGGTAGGCCGACTGCATGCTGAGGATGAACAGCACGGCGAACCAGGTGGTGTCGAAGCCCAGGTCGCTGACGATCGGCACGTACAGCGGCACGGTGATGAAGATGATCGCGAAGTCGTCGAGGAACATCCCCAGCAGGAAGTAGCTGGCCAGCATGGCGATGATCACCGCATAGGGCGAGAGCGCATAGTCCTCGATCATCTCGCTGACCACCATCCCGGCCCCCAGCCCCACGTAGATCTTGCTGAAGAAGACCGCGGCGATGGCGATCCACAGCAGCATGCCGGTGATCTTGGTGGTGGAGAGCATCGCATAGCGCAGCAGCTTCCAGCTGGCACGCCCCCGCAGCCACGGGATCAGCAGCGCCCCGGCGGCGCCGATGGCCGAGGCCTCCGACGGCGAGGTCACGCCCCCGATGATGCAGCCCAGCACGGTGACGACCAGCAGGCCCGGCGCGATCAGGTAGCGCAGCGCCTTGAGCCGGTCGACCAGACCGTAGCGCTCCTCCGGCGGCGCGGGGGGGCCCATCTCGGGCCGGAGCCGGCAGCGGACCAGGATATAGAGGATGTAGATCCCGGCCAGCATCAGCCCCGGCACCAGGCCCGCGGCGAACAGCTTGCCGACGGAGTCCCGGGACAGGAAGGCGTAGATGATCATCAGCACGCTGGGCGGGATCAGGAAGCCCAGGGCGCCGCCGGCCATGATGGTGCCGGTCACCAGACGCTTCTCGTAGCCGCGCTTGAGCATCGCCGGCAGGGCGATGATGCCCAGGCTGACCGTCGCCGCGCCGGAGACCCCGGCCATGGCGGCGATCAGCGCGCACACCAGCACCGTGCCGACGCCCAGGCCGCCGGGCACCCCGCCCATCAGCTTGTGGATCATCTCGAAGAGGTCGTCGGTGATGCCGGAGCGCTCCAGCACCAGCCCCATGAAGATGAACAGCGGCAGGGACACCAGCAGGAAGTTGTCCATGGCGCCGTACGCCGAGGCCAGCAGCAGGTCGAGCCCGCCGGGACCGAACATCAGGAAGGCGCTGCCCATGCCCGAGATCATCAGGGCGAAGGTCAGGGGGGCGCCCATGGCCATCAGCACCAGCATGGAGGCGAACATGATGGCGGTTATCGTCAGAGGCTCCAATCCAGCCATAAGGGGAAACCTTGTCGGGACATGCCGGGCATGTCGGTGATAGCGAGGGAGGCCGCGCCCGGCGGGGCGCGGCGCCGTCGGGGATCAGTCGTCGTCGCGCGGATCGTCGTAGTCGACGCCGAGCAGGCGCAGCAGGGCGCGCACCAGTTCGGCGAGGGTCTGCAGCATCAGCAGGCCGACCCCGAGGGGGATGGTGGACTTGATCGGATACAGCGGCGGCTGCCAGACGCTCATGTTGGAAAACTCGCCGGTGCGCCAGGACTCGTAGGCGAAGTCCACCGCCAGGCGGAAGAAGACGGCGAGCACCAGCAGCGCCAGGCCGAACACCACCAGGTCACAGAAGGCCTTGAGGCGGGGCGGCATCAGGCCGTAGATCACCTCGCTGCGCACATGGCCGTGATGACGCAGCGTATAGCTGCCCGCCAGGATGCACAGGGCGCCGTAGAACATGGTCGACAGCTCATGGCCCCAGATCGTCGGCGAGTTCAGGAAGTAGCGGGAGACGATCTCGAACAGCAGCACGCCGATCAACGCGATGGTCAGCCAGGAGACGACCCGCCCGACCCAGTCGGACAGGCCATCCTGGGCCACCAGATAGCGGCTCACCTTGCTCACTACAGACGCCCCTGTTCCTTGGCATTCTCGACCAGGATCTCGATGGCCCGGGCGTTACGCTCGGACTTCTCGGCCTCCTCCTGCCAGACGACCTGGGCGGCTTCGGTCAGGCGCCGGGAATCCTCCTCGGGCAGCGAGGCGAACTCGAACATCTCGCCCTCCTCGATGATCCGCTGGTTGCCCTCCTCGAGCCAGGCGTGGATGTCGCTGGCGTACTGCTCCACGGCGTCGCGCAGGATGTCGCGGTGCTCTTCGGACAGCTCCTCCCAGGTGGACTCGTTGACGATGGCGGTCTCGGTCCAGCCGGGATTGAGCATGTTCAGGAAGGTGTAGTGCTCGGCGGCCTCGTTGAGCTTGAGCTGCTCGTACTCCACGGGCCCGCCGTAGATGGCGCCGTCGATCACCCCGGTGGACAGCCCGACGTAGAGCTCCTGGGCAGGCAGGTAGACGGTGGGAATGTCGAAGGCCTGCAGCACCCGGGCCATCTGGCCGGTGGCGCGGATCTTCATCGACTGCAGGTCTTCCAGGCTGGAGACCGGCTCCTTGGTCAGCAGGTCATAGTTGCTGCCGTAGCCATGGCCGAGCAGCACCACGCCCTTCTCGGCGTAGGCGTCCTCGAGGAGCTCGTTGAGCCCCTTGTCCTCGAAGATGGTCCGCGCCTCCTCGGTGCTGGTCCAGGCCCCCGGCAGGCCGGCCTCGATGTTGCCCAGGTCGACCTGGCCGGGCCAGTAGCTGCCCACGCCGTAGGCGACGTCGATGGAGCCGCGGGAAACGGCATCGACGAACTGGTCGCTGTCCACCAGCTCGCCGCCGCGGAAGTAGTGGATGCGCAGTTCGCCGTCGCTGGCCTCGCGCACCTGGTCCTGCATCTTCTCGGCGATCTCGTCCATCTCGGTGCCGTAGAAGGTATGGAAGCGAATCCGGGTGGTGTCGGCCAGGGTCGCGGAACTGGCGACCAGCGCGGCCAGGGAGGCGAACACGGCGACTTTCGAGGGGAACATCGTCTTCATGGAATCCTCACGTCATGCACGTTGTTGGTTGTATTGGCACACGCAACATCTCGGTGTCTCTCGACCCTGCATGCGGTCAGCGATCGGCGGGCGCGCGAAGCCCCACGACCGACCGATGCGTTGAGTAAATCACACGGGTGTTCATCATTCCACTTATCAGCGTGATACTTTGGTTGATTGTAGATGTTATTATTTTTTGTCGACTTCAAATTGACCCAGATCAGAGGCGGGGCCACGCCGCCTGCGAGAGCCGGGCGAAAAAAAACCGGCTCCCTGCAGGGAGCCGGTTTGGGGTGTCGGACCGGGAAGGCCGGGCGAGGATCAGTCCTCGGCGGCTTCCTCGACGACCGGACGGTCGACCAGTTCGACGTAGGCCATGGGGGCGTTGTCGCCGGTGCGGTAGCCGCACTTGAGCACACGGACGTAGCCGCCCGGACGCTCGGCGTAACGCGGGCCCAGCTCGTTGAAGAGCTTGCCGACCGCTTCCTTGGAGCGGGTGCGGCTGAAGGCCAGGCGACGATTGGCGACGCTGTCCTGCTTGGCCAGGGTGATCAGCGGCTCGATATGACGACGCAGCTCCTTGGCCTTGGGCAGGGTTGTCTTGATCACTTCGTGCTCGACCAGCGACACGCACATGTTCTTGAACATGGCCTGACGGTGCGAGCTGGTACGATTCAGGTGACGACCACTCTTACGATGACGCATGGTTGTGATTCCTTACCAAACTGGGACTCGAGTCGACGCTCACGCGGAGGCCTTGTCGTCCTTCAGGCTAGCGGGGGGCCAGTTTTCCAGCCGCATGCCCAGGGACAGACCACGGGCGGCCAACACGTCCTTGATCTCGTTCAGGGACTTCTTGCCGAGGTTCGGGGTCTTCAGCAGCTCCACCTCGGTGCGCTGGATCAGGTCCCCGATGTAGTAGATGTTCTCGGCCTTCAGGCAGTTGGCGCTGCGGACGGTCAACTCGAGATCGTCTACGGGGCGCAGCAGGATCGGATCGATATGATCCTCTTCCTCCTCCACTTCCTGTTCCTTGTCGGCCTCCAGGTCGACGAACGCGGCCAGCTGCTCCTGCAGGATGGTCGCGCTGCGACGGATGGCCTCCTCCGGATCCAGGGTGCCGTCGGTCTGCAGGTCGAGGATCAGCTTGTCGAGGTCGGTACGCTGCTCGACACGCGCGGCCTCGACCGAGTAGGAGACCCGACGCACGGGGCTGAAGGTCGCATCCAGCTGCAGACGGCCGATGGCACGAGACTCGTCGTCGGCGTCGGTGCGGGCGTCCGCCGGCTCGTAACCACGGCCGCGGGCCACCTTGAGCTGCATCTTCAGCTCGGCACCCTCGTTGACGTGGGCGATGACGTGCTCGGGGTTGACGATCTCGACGTCATGGTCGAGCGCGATGTCACCTGCGGTCACGACGGCCGGGCCCTGCTTGTTCAGCGAGAGCACCGCCTCGTCGCGGCTGTGCATCTTGATCGCCACGTCCTTGAGGTTCAGGAGGATTTCGATGACATCTTCCTGGACGCCCTCGATCGCGCTGTACTCGTGGTCGACCCCGGCGATCTCGGCCTCCACCACGGCACAGCCGGGCATGGACGAGAGCAGGATGCGACGCAGTGCATTGCCCAGAGTGTGGCCGAAGCCCCGCTCGAAAGGCTCGAGCACGATCTTCGCGTGATCTGTGCTGATCTCTTCGACCTTGATGTCGCGAGGACGGAGAAACTCTGTCACTGAACGCTGCATGATGAATACCTTTCAGGCTGCCAAACGGATACTCGGTAGTGAAGACCGCCCCCCGTCGCCGGAGGGCGGCACGGCCTGGCCGTGGATTACTTCGAGTACAGCTCGACGATCAGTTGCTCATTGATGTCGGCAGACAGGTCGCCGCGCTCAGGCAGAGCCTTGAAAGTGCCTTCCATCTTCTTGGCGTCGGTCTCGACCCAGGCCACGTCGCCGCGGTTGGCGGCGATGCCCAGGGCGTTCTGGATACGGGCCTGGTTCTTGGCCTTCTCGCGAACGGAGACCACGTCACCCGGCTTGACCTGGTAGGACGCCACGTTGACGGTCTTGCCGTTGACGGCGATGGCCTTGTGGCTGACCAGCTGGCGTGCCTCGGCACGCGTGGCGCCGAAGCCCATGCGGTAGACGACGTTGTCCAGTCGGGATTCGAGAAGCTGCAGCAACAGCTCGCCGGTCGCGCCCTTCAGGCGGGCCGCTTCCTTGTAGTAGTTGCGGAACTGCTTCTCGAGCACGCCGTACATGCGGCGTACTTTCTGCTTCTCGCGAAGCTGCAAGCCGTAGTCGGAAATCCGCTGACGACGCTGGCCGTGCACACCCGGGATCTGCTCGGATTTGCACTTCTTCTCGAAGGGAGTGACACCGCTCTTCAGGAAGAGGTCGGTGCCTTCACGACGAGACAGTTTGCACTTCGGTCCAATATAACGAGCCATGAATCTGTCTCCTTAAACGCGGCGTTTCTTCGGCGGACGGCAGCCATTGTGGGGAATGGGCGTCGCGTCGGTGATGCTCTGCACGCGGAAGCCGGCGGCATTCAGTGCACGCACGGCGGATTCACGGCCCGGACCGGGGCCTTTGACCAGCACGTCGACGTTTTTCACACCATACTCGGCTGCAGCGGTCGCTGCACGTTCGCTTGCCACTTGAGCAGCGAACGGGGTGCTCTTGCGAGAACCACGAAAACCCGAACCACCGGCAGTCGCCCAGGAGAGCGCGTTGCCCTGGCGGTCTGTGATCGTAATGATCGTGTTGTTAAAAGAGGCGTGGATATGCGCGACGGCATCCACTACCTGCTTTTTAACCTTCTTACGGTTGCTACGCGGGTTAGCCATGTTGATGTCAATTCCTGTCGTTACGCAGAACGTGCGTGTTATTTGCGAATCGGCTTACGCGGGCCCTTGCGGGTACGCGCGTTGGTCTTGGTCCGCTGACCGTTCAGCGGCAGACCACGACGATGACGCAGACCACGATAGCAACCCAGGTCCATGAGACGCTTGATGTTCAGCGTCACATCACGACGAAGATCGCCTTCAACGGTGTACTTGCCGACTTCGGAACGCAGGGTGTCCACTTCCTCAGAGGACAGGTCCTGGATCTTGGTGGTCGGCGCAATGCCGGCCGCGACACAGATATCCTGAGCGCGAGTACGGCCAATCCCGAAGATATAGGTCAGCGAGATCGCCGCATGCTTGTTGTCCGGGATATTGACGCCTGCAATACGGGCCATCAGCTTACTCCGAAATTTGAGCGGCTTGCTCGATTGGTCATCTACAAAAGGCGCAACAGCATACCCCTTTCCCCACGAGAGGGCAAGGGGCATGCCGGCACCCGGTTCATGACAGCGTCAGGATCAGCCCTGGCGCTGCTTGTGCCGCGGCTCGCTACAGATGACGCGCACGGCGCCATTGCGACGAATGATCTTGCAGTTACGGCACATTTTCTTCACGGAAGCTCGAACTTTCATCGTTCTCTCCAATTCGGCCTGCGGCGCCTTCAGCGCATGATGCCGCCGCTGCCGTAGCCTTTCAGGTTGGACTTCTTCATCACCGACTCGTACTGGTGCGACATGAGGTGCGACTGCACCTGAGCCATGAAGTCCATGATGACCACCACGACGATCAGCAGGGAGGTACCGCCGAAGAAGAACGGCACGTTCCAGGCCACGATCAGGAACTGGGGCATCAGGGAAACGGCAGTGATGTAGAGGGCACCGAACAGGGTCAGACGGGTCATGACCTTGTCGACATAGCGAGCGGTCTGCTCGCCGGGGCGGATGCCCGGCAGGAAGGCCCCCGACTTCTTGAGGTTGTCGGCGACATCCTTGGGATTGAAGACCAGCGCTGTGTAAAAGAAGCAGAAGAATACCACCGCTGCCGCGAAAAGCAAGATGTACAGCGGCTGCCCCGGCCCCAGGGCCTGAGACGCTCGCTGCAGCCACTCCATGCCATCCCCGGCGCCGACCCACTGACCCAGCGAGGCCGGGAACAGCAGGATGCTCGAGGCGAAGATCGCCGGAATCACGCCCGCCATGTTGACCTTGAGCGGCAGGTAGCTGCTCTGCCCGGCGTACATCTTGTTGCCGACCTGGCGACGCGGATAGTTCACCGTGATGCGGCGCTGGCCGCGCTCGATGAACACCACGAAGGCCACGGTGGCGATGCCCAGGACGGACAACGCCAGCAGCGGCAGCACGTTCCAGGCGCCCTCGTTGCGGGCCAGCTCGAAGGCCTGGCCCACGGCGCCCGGCAGACCGGCGACGATGCCCGAGAAGATCAGCAGCGAGATGCCGTTGCCGATGCCCTTCTCGGTGATCTGTTCGCCCAGCCACATCAGGAACACCGCCCCGCACACGAAGGTGACGATGGCGGTGAAATAAAAGCTGAAGTCGGCCGTGTAGGCGATGCCTTGACTCGCCAGGCCCACGGACATGCCGGTGGCCTGGACGAGGGCCAGGAGCACGGTGCCGTAGCGCGTGTACTGGCTGATCTTGCGACGGCCGGCCTCACCTTCCTTCTTCAGCTGCTCGAGCTGCGGCGAGACGGCGGTCAGCAGCTGCATGATGATCGACGCCGAGATGTAGGGCATGATGCCCAGGGCGAGGATGCTCATGCGCTCCAGGGCACCGCCCGAGAACATGTTGAACATGCCCAGGATGGTGCCCTGCTGCTCCCTGAACAAGGCAGCAAGCTGGTCAGGATTGATACCGGGGACGGGGATGTGGGCACCGATACGGTAGACCACGATGGCGAGGAGCACGAAGCGCAGACGCGCCCAGAGTTCACCCAGACCGCTGCCCATCGCCGGCATGTTTCCTGACTTGGCCATTTAGTCCTCTACCTTGCCGCCGGCGGCTTCGATCGCGGCACGGGCACCCTTGGTGACCTTGAGACCGCGGACGGTGACCGCCTTGTTCAGATCGCCGGAAAGGATCACCTTGGCATGCTGCGTGGCGTCCTTGAGCACGTTGGCCTGCTTGAGGGTGTCCAGGGTGACCTCGTCGCCCTCGACCCGGCCCAGCTCGGCCAGGCGGACTTCCTCGGAGACCAGCGACTTCGCGGAGGTGAAGCCGAACTTCGGCAGACGACGCTGCAGGGGCATCTGACCGCCCTCGAAGCCGGGCTTCACGCTGCCGCCGCTGCGCGACTTGAGACCCTTGTGGCCACGGCCGCCGGTCTTGCCCAGACCGGAGCCGATGCCACGGCCGACGCGCTTCTCGGCGTGCTTGGAGCCCGGTGCCGGGCTCAGGCTATTGAGTTTCATGGATTACTCTCCCTCAACACGCACAAGGTAGTTGACCTTGTGGATCATGCCGCGAACGGCAGGGGTGTCTTCCAGTTCGACCGTGTGACCGATGCGGCGCAGGCCGAGGCCCTTCATGGTGGCCTTGTGCTTGGCCAGCACGCCGATGGTGCTGCGGGTCTGGGTAACCTTGATCGTTGCTGCCATGGTACTCACCCCGTGATCGCTTCGACAGGCAGGCCACGCTTGGCGGCCACGTCTTCCGGCGACTGCAGGGAGGCCAGACCGTTGACGGTCGCCCGCACCACGTTCACCGGGTTGGTGGAGCCGTAGCACTTGGCCAGGACGTCATGGACGCCGGCCAGCTCCAGCACGGAGCGCATGGCACCGCCGGCGATGATGCCGGTACCCTCGGAGGCCGGCTGCATGTACACCTTGGAGGCGCCGTGACGGGCCTTGACCGGGTACTGCAGGGTGCCGCCCTTGAGGTTGACCTTGACCATGTTGCGACGCGCCTGGTCCATGGCCTTCTGGATCGCCACCGGGACCTCGCGGGCCTTGCCGCGGCCGAAGCCGACACGACCGTTACCGTCGCCCACGACGGTCAGGGCGGTGAAACCGAAGATCCGGCCACCCTTGACCACCTTGGCGACACGGTTGACCTGCACGAGCTTTTCCTGCAGATCGCCGCTTTGCTGTTCGTTCTTCGCCATCGTAAAACCCTTTAGAATTCCAGGCCGCCTTCACGAGCGGCGTCGGCCAGGGCCTTGACGCGACCGTGGTACTTGAAACCGGCACGATCGAAGGCCACCTGGGTGATGCCAGCCTGCTTGGCGCGCTCGGCAATCAGTGCGCCCACCTTGGAGGCGGCGTCGACGTTGCCGGTCGCACCCTCGCGCAGGGCCTTGTCCAGCGTGGAGGCGCTGGCCAGGACCTTGCCACCATCCGGCGAGATGATCTGCGCATAGATGTGGCGCGGGGTACGGTTGACGCACAGGCGATACACGCCCAGCTCGCGGATCTTGGCGCGAGCGCGGCGGGCACGACGGAGACGAGATTCTTTCTTCGCGTTCATAACCCTGCCTTACTTCTTCTTGGCTTCTTTGCGGCGGACCTGCTCGTCGCCGTACCGGATACCCTTGCCCTTGTAGGGCTCGGGCGGACGGAAGGCGCGGATTTCCGCGGCAACCTGGCCGAGCTTCTGCTTGTCCGCGCTCTTGAGCACGATGGTGGTGTTCTTCGGCGTTTCCGCCGTGACACCTTCAGGCAGTTCGTAGTCGACCGGGTGGGAGAAGCCCAGTGTCAGGTTCAGCGTCTGGCCCTTGGCCTGGGCACGATAACCGACGCCATTGATTTCGAGCGACTTGGTGAAGCCCTCGGAGACACCGGTGACCAGGTTCTGGACCAGGGCACGGGTGGTGCCGACCATGGCCCAGCTCTTGGCGCTCTCGCTCGGCTGGAAGGTCACCTGACCCTCCTCCTGGGCGATCACCACGTCGGGATGCACGGTCATGGACAGCGTGCCCTGGCCGCCCTTGACGGACAGCTGGTCGCCGTCGAGCTTGAGCTCGACGCCGGCGGGCAGTTTTACCGGATATTTGGCTACGCGGGACATTCCAAACTCCTAGAATACGGTGCAGATGACTTCACCACCGACACCGGCCTGGCGGGCCGCACGGTCGGTCATCACACCCTGGGAGGTGGTGACGATCGCGATACCCAGGCCTTCGGCAACCTTGGGCAGGGAATCCTTGCCCTTGTAGCTGCGCAGGGAAGGCTTGGAGACCCGCTGCAGATGCTCGATGACCGGCTTGCCCTCGAAGTACTTGAGGGTCACGGTCAGTTCGGGCTTGGCCGTTTCGCTGACCGCGAAGTCGGTGACATAGCCCTCTTCCTTCAGCACGCGGGCCACCTCGACCTTGAGCTTGGAGGACGGCATGGAAACCGTCTCCTTGGTGGCCATCTGCGCATTGCGGATACGGGTGAACATATCCGCCAGAGTGTCTTGCATGCTCATTTACGTTGCGCTCCTGATGATTCTACGTGGCGTTACCAGCTGGACTTCTTGAGCCCGGGCACGTCGCCACGCATGGCGGCTTCACGCAGCTTGTTGCGGCCGAGGCCGAACTTGTTGTAGTAGCCGTGCGGACGGCCGGTGACGCGGCAGCGGTTGCGCTGGCGCACCGGGCTGGAGTCACGCGGCAGCTGCTGCAGCTTGAGCTGCGCATCGAAGCGCTCTTCGTCGGAAGCGTTCACGTCCTGGATGATCGCCTTGAGCGCCGCGCGCTTGGCGGCGTACTTGTCCACCAGCTTCGCGCGCTTCGCTTCACGCTCTACCATGCTTTTCTTTGCCATGATCCCACCCTTATTTCTTGAACGGGAAGTTCAGCGCGCTCAGCAGCGCACGACCTTCTTCATCGGTGTTGGCGGTGGTGGTGATGGTGACATCCAGACCACGGATCCGGTCGATCTTATCATACTCGATCTCCGGGAAGATGATCTGCTCACGCACCCCCATGGAGTAGTTGCCACGACCGTCGAAGGACTTCGGGTTGAGACCACGGAAGTCACGAACGCGGGGGATCGCGATATTCACCAGGCGATCGAGGAAGTCCCACATGCGCTCGGAGCGCAGGGTCACCTTGATCCCGATCGGCCAGCCTTCACGCACCTTGAAGCCCGCGATGGACTTGCGCGCCTTGGTCACCAGCGGCTTCTGACCGGAGAGCTTCTCCAGGTCGCCGATGGCATTCTCGATCAGCTTCTTGTCGCTGGTCGCATCGCCGATGCCCATGTTCAGGGTCACCTTGGTGATCCGGGGCACCTGCATCACGTTGGCGTAGCTGAACTGCTCTTTGAGCTGAGCCACCACCTCGTTTTGATAACGTTCTTTCAAGTTCGCCATTTTGCTACCCGACTCGCGTTAGGCGTCGATCTGCGCTTGCGTCGACTTGTAGATACGTACCTTGGTACCGTCTTCCTGAACCTGGAAGCCGACGCGATCCGCCTTACCGGTCTCCTGGTTGAAGATGGCCACGTTGGACGCGTGAATCGGAGCCTCGCGCTCGACGATACCGCCCTGCTGTCCCGCCATGGGGTTGGGCTTGGTGTGACGCTTGATCATGTTCACACCGGACACGATGTAGCGGTCGTCCTTGAGGACGCGCTTCACGGTGCCACGCTTGCCCTTGTCCTTGCCGGCGATGACGACGACTTCGTCGTCACGTTTGATCTTTTGCATATCCGCCTCGCTCCTTACAGCACTTCAGGCGCCAAGGAAATGATCTTCATGAACTTCTCCGTCCGAAGCTCACGGGTCACCGGACCGAAGATCCGGGTACCGATCGGCTGCTCGTTGGTGTTGTTCAACAGAACCGCCGCATTCCCATCGAAGCGGATCAGCGAGCCGTCGTTGCGACGGACACCGCTGCGGGTGCGAACCACCACCGCCTTGAGGACCTGGCCCTTCTTGACCTTGCCACGCGGGATGGCTTCCTTCACCGTGACCTTGATGATGTCGCCGACGCGGGCGTAACGGCGGTGAGAACCGCCCAGCACCTTGATGCACTGCACCCGGCGCGCCCCGCTGTTGTCGGCGACATCCAGCATTGTCTGAGTCTGAATCATCGGTTTTCTCCAAACCTAAACTGACTGCACTGGTTCGACTGGCGTTTGCCGATCAACCCTTGGCCTGTTCGACGACTTCGACCAGGGTCCAGGCCTTCTTCTTGGACAGCGGACGGGACTCCTGGATGGATACCGTATCGCCGGCCTTGGCCTGGTTCGCCTCGTCATGGGCGTGCAGCTTGGTGGAGCGCTTGACGTACTTGCCGTAGATCGGGTGGCGCTCACGACGCTCGATCATCACGACGATGGACTTGTCCATCTTGTCGCTCACCACCTTGCCGGTGAGCGTACGGGCTTTCTTTTCTTCGGCCATCTCAGACACCTGCCTTCTCGTTGAGCACAGTCTTCACGCGGGCGATATCCCGACGAACCTGCTTGAGCAGATGAGTCTGGCTGAGCTGGCCGGTGGCCTTCTGCATGCGCAGGTTGAACTGCTCGCGGAGGAGTTCGATGAGCTGCTCCTGGAGCTGCTCGGCTGACTTTTCACGAATTTCCTGGGCTTTCATCACATCACCGTCCGTTTCACAAAGGTGGTGGAGACCGGGAACTTCTGGGCAGCCAGGGCGAACGCCTCGCGGGCCAGCTCCTCGGAAACGCCTTCGATCTCGTACAGGACACGGCCGGGCTGGATCTGCGCGACCCAGTACTCGACGGAGCCCTTACCCTTACCCATCCGGACTTCCAGCGGCTTCTTGGAAATCGGCTTGTCGGGGAAGACACGGATCCAGATCTTGCCGCCCCGCTTGACGTGACGGGTGATGGCACGACGACCGGCTTCGATCTGGCGAGCGGTGACGCGGCCGCGACCGGTGGCCTTCAGGCCGTACTCGCCGAAGCTCACCTTGCTTCCGCGATGCGCCAGGCCACGATTGCGGCCCTTCTGCACCTTGCGGAACTTCATACGCTTGGGTTGTAACATCGACTCGCTCTCCCCTTACCTGGAACCTTTCTTCTTGGAGGGCGCACCCTGCGGCTGCTTGGCCTTGGCACGGACCTCCTCGATGCCCCCGAGGATTTCACCCTTGAAGACCCAGACCTTGACACCGATGATGCCGTAGGTGGTCTTGGCCTCGTAGGTGGCGTAGTCGATGTCCGCACGCAGGGTGTGCAGCGGAACGCGACCCTCGCGGTACCACTCGGTGCGCGCGATCTCGGCGCCGCCGAGACGGCCGGAGAGCTGCACCTTGATACCGCCGGCGCCCAGGCGCATGGCGTTCTGGACGGCGCGCTTCATGGCGCGACGGAACATGACGCGACGCTCGAGCTGGCCGGCGATGTTCTGCGCGACGAGCTGGGCGTCCAGCTCCGGCTTGCGGACTTCCTCGATGTTGACGTGCACCGGCACGCCCATCATCTGAGTGACGTCACGACGCAGCTTGTCGACGTCCTCGCCCTTCTTGCCGATCACGATGCCCGGACGGGCGGTGTGAATGGTGATGCGGGCGTTGTTGGCCGGACGCTCGATGGTGATCTTGCTCACGGAGGCGTTCTTCAGACGCTCTTCCAGGAAGCGACGCACTTCGAGGTCGTTGTTCAGCTTGTCGGCATAGGCGCCACGCTCGGCGTACCAGACCGAGCCATGGTCCTTGACGATGCCCAGGCGAATGCCTGTCGGATTGACTTTCTGACCCATCTGGTCGACTCCTACTTCTCGGCTACCTTGACGGTGATGTGGCAGGTGCGCTTCAGAATGCGATCCGCACGGCCCTTGGCGCGCGGACGGATGCGCTTGAGCGTCATGCCCTCATCGACGCAGATGGTCGAGACACGCAGCTCGTCGATATCCATGCCGTTGTTTTCTTCCGCGTTCGCGATGGCGGACTGCAGCACTTTCTTGACCAGCTTGGCCGCCTTCTTCGGGGAGAAGGTCAGCAGGTCGAGCGCCTCGGCGACCGGCTTACCGCGCACCTGGTCAGCCACCAAACGGGCCTTCTGGGCGGATAAACGAGCGCCACGCAGCTTTGCTGTGACTTCCATCTCTAATCCTCTCTCGGCTTACCGTTTGGCTTTCTTGTCCGCCGCGTGGCCGCGATAGGTGCGGGTAGCAGCGAATTCGCCCAGCTTGTGGCCAACCATTTCCTCGGAGACGTGCACCGGGACGTGTTGGCGACCGTTATGGACCGCAATGGTGAGCCCGACCATGTTGGGCAGGATCATGGAACGACGCGACCAGGTCTTGATCGGTTTGCGGTCGTTCTTCTCCACTGCAGTCTCAACCTTCTTCAGCAGATGAAGGTCGATAAAGGGACCTTTCTTCAGTGAACGTGGCACAGCCGTTACCTCTTGATATCTTGGCGTGGGATCTTACTTCCGGGCCTTGCGGCGACGGACGATCAGCTTGTCGGTGCGCTTGTTCTTGCGGGTCTTGTGGCCCTTGGTGGGCATACCCCACGGAGACACCGGGTGACGACCACCGCTGGTGCGGCCTTCACCACCGCCGTGCGGGTGATCCACCGGGTTCATGGCCACGCCGCGAACCGTCGGGCGCACGCCTCTCCAGCGCTTCGCACCGGCCTTGCCAAGCTGACGCAGGCTGTGCTCGGAGTTGCTCACCTCACCCAGGGTCGCGCGGCACTCGGCCAGCACCTTGCGCATCTCGCCGGAGCGCAGACGCAGGGTGGCGTAGTTGCCTTCACGGGCGACCAGCTGAGCGCTGGTGCCGGCGCTGCGTGCGAGCTGGGCGCCCTTGCCGGGCTTGAGCTCGATGCAGTGCACGGTGGAACCCAGCGGGATGTTGCGCAGCGGCAGGGCGTTGCCCTTGCGGATCTGCGCGTTCACGCCGGACTCGAGACGGTCGCCGGCCTTCACACCGCGCGGGGCGATGATGTAGCGGCGCTCGCCGTCCAGGTACTTCAGCAGCGCGATGTGGGCGCTGCGGTTCGGGTCATGCTCCAGGCGCTCGACGACGGCGGGAACGCCATCCTTGTTGCGCTTGAAGTCGATGATCCGATAGTGATGACGGTGACCACCGCCCACGTGGCGGGTGGTGATGCGACCGTTGTTGTTACGGCCACCGGACTTGGACTGCTTCTCGAGCAGCGGCGCGTAGGCGCGGCCCTTGTACAGTTCCTCGCCGACGATCTTGACGACGTGGCGACGACCGGCGGATGTGGGTTTAGTCTTGACGATTGCCATGATCCGTGCTCCTGCCCTTATTCGGCGCCAGAGAAGTCTTCAAGCGTCTCGCCGGCGGCCAGGGTGACGTACGCCTTGCGATAACCCTTGCGCTGACCGGTCCCATGCGCGGTGCGCTTGGTCTTGCCCTTCACGTTCAGCACCTGAACGCGGTCGACCTTCTTGCCGAACAGCTCCTGCACGGCGGTCTTGATCTCCGGCTTGGTCGCGTCGCTTGCCACCTTGAACACGTACTGGTTGCGCTCGGCGGCCATGGCGGCCTTCTCGGTCACGTGCGGGCCCAGCAGCACCTTGAATACACGTTCCTGGTTCATGCCAGCTTCTCCTCGAATTTGCGCAGGGCGGAGACGGTGGCCAAGACCTTGTCGAAGGCGACGAGGCTCACCGGATCGGCGGCAGCGACGTCCACCACATCCACGTTGGGGATGTTGCGGGCGGCGAGGTACAGGTTCTCGTCGACCTCATCGGTGACGATCAGCACCTTCTCCAGACCCAGCTCCTTGAGCTTGGCGACCAGCTGCTTGGTCTTGGGGCTGTCCACGCCGAAGGCATCGACGGCCACCAGGCGATCCTGACGCACCAGCTCGGAGAGGATGGAGCGCATGGCCGCACGGTACATCTTGCGGTTGACCTTCTGGGTGTAGTCCTGCGGACGGGCCGCGAAGGTCACGCCGCCGGCACGCCAGATCGGCGAGCGGATGGTACCGGCGCGGGCACGACCGGTGCCCTTCTGGCGCCACGGCTTCTTGCCGCCGCCGCGCACGTCGGAACGATTCTTCTGGGCGCGGGTACCCTGACGACCACCGGCCAGATAGGCGGTGACGACCTGGTGCACGAGCGCTTCGTTGAATTCTTTGCCAAAGGTGGCGTCGGACAGCTCGACGGTACCGGCGCCTGCACCTGCAAGATTCAGATTCATCGGTAATTTCCCCTTCAGCCTGCTTTGACGGCGCTGCGCACGATGACATCACTGCCGGTGGCGCCGGGCACGGCACCCTTGATCAGCAGCAGGTTACGCTCGGCGTCGACGCGGACGACTTCCAGGCTCTGGACGGTGCAGCGGGCGTTGCCCAGCTGGCCGGCCATCTTCTTGCCCTTGAACACGCGACCCGGGGTCTGGCACATGCCGATGGAACCGGGGGCACGGTGGGACAGGGAGTTACCGTGGCTGTTGTCCTGGGTGCGGAAGTTCCAGCGCTTCACGGCGCCCTGGAAGCCCTTACCCTTGGAGGTGCCGGTCACGTCGACCTGCTGACCAGCTTCGAAGAGGGATACGGTGAGTTCGCCGCCCACTTCCGGAGCCTCGACGCCTGCATCCAGGCGGAACTCCATCAGCGAACGACCGGCCTCGACACCTGCCTTGGCAAACTGACCTGCCTCGGCCTTGGAGAGGTGCTTGGCCTTGCGGGAGCCGGTTGTCACCTGAACCGCGGCGTAGCCGTCGCTCTCGACGGTCTTGACGCGAGTCACGCGGTTGGGCTCAACCTCGATCACGGTCACGGGCACGGAGGCGCCGTCTTCGGTAAAGACGCGGGTCATCCCGGCCTTCTTACCGACCAAACCGATAGTCATTACTACGTCTCCTATAGTGTACGGGGCTGTCACCCGCTATGGCTGCCCTTTCCAGAGCATTCCACTAGCACGTTGTATGACGCCATCCCGGCGTGGCGGCTGCTGGACACCTTCCAGGGAGCGGGTGAACGCTGGGCCGCGAGTGTCTAGTGTGGTATCAGTCGAGCTTGATCTGCACGTCCACGCCGGCGGCGAGGTCGAGCTTCATCAGGGCATCAACGGTCTTCTCGGTGGGCTCGACGATATCGAGCACCCGCTTGTGCGTACGAATCTCGTACTGGTCACGAGCATCCTTGTTCACGTGCGGCGAGATCAGCACGGTGTAGCGCTCGCGATTGGTCGGCAGAGGAATCGGACCCCGCACCTGGGCGCCGGTACGCTTGGCGGTATCAACGATCTCCGCGGCGGACTGGTCGATCAGGCGGTGGTCGAAAGCCTTCAACCGAATGCGAATCTTCTGGTTCTGCATTTGCCCTAAACTCCAATGGATCTTGACGGCGCGAGCCGTCAACCCACGCATTCAAAGGATGCGCATTATAGGCGCGCCGCCGACGAGAGTCAAACCCCTCGCGACGGTGCGCAGAAAGGGGGCTCCGCGAGGAGCCCCCTTCGATCACTCGAGAAGCGTCAGGCTTACTCGACGATCTTGGCCACGACGCCGGCGCCGACGGTACGACCGCCTTCGCGAACGGCGAAGCGCAGGCCTTCGTCCATGGCGACCGGGGCGATCAGGCTGACGACCATCTTGACGTTGTCGCCCGGCATGACCATCTCGACGCCTTCCGGCAGTTCACAGGTACCGGTGATGTCGGTGGTACGGAAGTAGAACTGCGGACGGTAGCCCTTGAAGAACGGGGTGTGACGGCCACCCTCGTCCTTGGACAGCACGTACACCTCGGCCTCGAACTTGGTGTGCGGGGTGATGGTGCCCGGCTTGGCCAGGACCTGACCACGCTCGACGTCGTCACGCTTGGTGCCGCGCAGCAGGGCGCCGATGTTCTCGCCGGCACGACCTTCGTCGAGCAGCTTGCGGAACATCTCGACACCGGTGACGGTGGTCTTGGTGGTGTCCTTGATACCGACGATCTCGACTTCCTCGCCGGCCTTGATGATGCCGCGCTCGACACGACCGGTGACCACGGTGCCGCGACCGGAGATGGAGAAGACGTCCTCGATCGGCATCAGGAACGGCTGATCGATGGCGCGCTCCGGCTCCGGGATGTACTCGTCCAGGGCCTTGATCAGGTTGGCAACGGCGGTGGTGCCCATGCCGTTGTCGTCCTTGCCTTCCAGGGCCATCAGGGCGGAACCGGTGATGATCGGGGTGTCGTCACCCGGGAAGTCGTACTCGCTCAGGAGTTCGCGGACCTCCATCTCGACCAGCTCGAGCAGCTCCTCGTCGTCGACCATGTCGGCCTTGTTCAGGAACACGACGATGTACGGCACGCCGACCTGGCGAGACAGCAGGATGTGCTCGCGGGTCTGCGGCATGGGGCCGTCGGCGGCGGACACGACCAGGATGGCGCCGTCCATCTGGGCCGCACCGGTGATCATGTTCTTGACGTAGTCGGCGTGCCCCGGGCAGTCGACGTGAGCGTAGTGACGCTCCTCGGACTGGTACTCGACGTGGGCGGTCGCGATGGTGATACCGCGCTCACGCTCTTCCGGAGCGTTGTCGATGGAGTCGAACGCGCGAGCGTCGCCACCGAAGACTTCCGCGGAAACGCGAGTCAGGGCCGCAGTCAGCGTGGTCTTGCCGTGGTCGACGTGACCGATGGTGCCGACGTTGACGTGCGGTTTGGAACGTTCAAATTTTTCCTTAGCCACTGCTATGACCTCTTTACGTTAGCTAACGGTTAACCGTTCTGGTTGATGACGGCTTCAACGACGCTGGACGGCGCCTCTTCGTAGTCCGCAAACTCCATGGTGTAGCTTGCGCGGCCCTGGGTCTGAGAACGCAGGTCGGTTGCGTAACCGAACATCTCAGCCAGCGGAACGGTGGCGCGGATGATCTTGCCGGAGGGCGAGTCATCCATCCCCTGGACCAGACCGCGACGGCGGTTCAGGTCACCCATGACATCCCCCATGAACTCCTCGGGAGTCACGACCTCGACCTTCATCACCGGCTCGAGCAGCACGGCCTTGGCCTTGGGAGCGCCTTCCTTGATCGCCATGGAAGAGGCGACCTTGAACGCGGTCTCGTTAGAGTCCACGTCATGGTAGGAACCGTCGAACAGCGTAACCTTGACGTCAATCATCGGGTAGCCCGCGATGACACCGTTCTGGAGCTGCTCATAGGCCCCTTTCTCGACGGCCGGCACGTATTCCTTGGGAACCACGCCGCCGACGATTTCGGAAGCGAATTTGAAGTGCATGTCTTCATCTTCGCCCTTGTCCTCGGCCGTCAACGGCTCGATGCGCAGGTGCACGTGACCGTACTGACCGCGACCGCCGGACTGGCGCACGAACTTGCCTTCCTGCTCGACGCTCTTGCGGATGGTCTCGCGGTAGGCGACCTGGGGCTTGCCGATGTTGGCCTCGACCTTGAACTCGCGACGCAGGCGGTCGACGATGATGTCCAGGTGCAGCTCGCCCATGCCGGAGATGATGGTCTGGCCGGTTTCCTCGTCGGTCTTGACCTGGAAGGACGGATCCTCCTGGGCCAGCTTGCCGAGGGCCACGCCCATCTTCTCCTGATCGGCCTTGGATTTCGGCTCCACGGCCACGGAGATCACCGGATCCGGGAACTCCATGCGCTCCAGCACGATCTTGTCGTTCAGGTCGCACAGGGTGTCACCGGTGGTGACGTCCTTCAGGCCGATGCAGGCGGCGATGTCGCCCGCCAGCACTTCCTTGATCTCCTCGCGGGAGTTGGAGTGCATCTGGACGATACGGCCGACGCGCTCCTTCTTCTGCTTCACGGAGTTGTAGACGCTGTCACCGGACTTCAGCACGCCGGAGTAGACGCGGATGAAGGTCAGGGTGCCGACGAAGGGGTCGGTGGCGATCTTGAAGGCCAGGGCGGCGAAGGGCGCGTTGTCGTCGGCCTCGCGGGTGGCGATGGTGCCATCCTTGTCGTCCAGCTCGCCCTCGATGGCCTTGACCTCGGTGGGAGACGGCATGTACTCGATGACGCCGTCCAGCACCGCCTGCACGCCCTTGTTCTTGAACGCGGAGCCACAGGTGACCAGCACGATCTCGTTGTCGAGGGTACGACGACGCAGGCCGGCCTTGATGTCCTCGACGGACAGGTCGCCTTCCTCGAGGTACTTCTCCATCAGCTCCTCGGAGGCCTCGGCGGCGGACTCGACCATGTGCTCGCGATACTCCTCGGCCTTGGCCTGGAGGTCGGCGGGGATGTCGACCAGCTCGTAGTTCATCCCGAAGTTGTCTTCATCCCACAGGATGGCCTTCATCTGGATGAGGTCGATCACGCCCTTGAAGTCGTCCTCGGCGCCCCAGTTGATCTGGATCGGCACGACATTGGCACCCAGCTTGTCCTTGAGCTGGTTGAGCACCATGAAGTAGTCGGCGCCGGCGCGGTCCATCTTGTTGACGAACACCATGCGCGGCACTTCGTACTTGTTGGCCTGACGCCAGACGGTCTCGGTCTGCGGCTGCACGCCGGAGGAACCGCACAGCACCACGACGGCACCGTCGAGCACCCGCAGGGAACGCTCCACCTCGATGGTGAAGTCGACGTGTCCCGGGGTGTCGATGATGTTGATGCGGTGCTCATCGAACTGCTTGTTCATGCCCTGCCAGAAGCAGGTGGTCGCCGCGGAGGTGATCGTGATGCCACGCTCCTGCTCCTGCTCCATCCAGTCCATGGTGGCGGCGCCCTCATGGACCTCGCCGACCTTGTGGGAGAGGCCGGTATAGAACAGGATACGCTCGGTAGTGGTAGTCTTACCGGCGTCGACGTGGGCCACGATACCGATATTGCGGTAACGCTTGAGCGGAGTCTTGCGAGCCACGATGTAACTCCCGTTGGTTGGCGATTCGGATTAGAAGCGGTAGTGAGAGAAGGCCTTGTTGGCCTCTGCCATGCGATGCACGTCTTCACGCTTCTTGACGGCCGAACCCTTGCCTTCGGCGGCATCCAGCATCTCGCCAGCCAGACGCTGCACCATGGTCTTCTCACCGCGACGGCGTGCGGCGTCCACCAGCCAGCGCATGGCCAGCGCCTGGCGGCGGGACGGACGCACCTCGACCGGCACCTGATAGGTCGCGCCGCCGACACGGCGGGACTTCACCTCGACCATGGGCTGGATGGTTTCCAGCGCCTTGTCGAAGATCTCCAGCGGCTCTTCCTTGCTACGCTCGGCAACCCTGTCCAGCGCACCATAGACGATGCGCTCAGCTACGGACTTCTTGCCGCTGATCATCAGGTGGTTCATGAACTTCGCCAGGCGCTCGCTTCCGAACTTGGGATCCGGCAGGATCTCGCGCTTGGCCGCAACTCTTCTTCTAGGCATGATAAGCCCTCTTCCGAAGGGTCCTTCAGGTAAACCCGAGACGACCGCAGGGGCGCTCGACCTTACTCTTATCAGACCGTATCAATGTCGATGTTCTGTGGTGGCCGTGGCCGATACCGCGCAGAGGCTTAGGCCTTCGGACGCTTGGTACCGTACTTGGAACGGCCCTGCTTACGGTTCTGGACGCCGGAGGTGTCCAGCGCGCCGCGAACGGTGTGGTAACGGACACCCGGAAGGTCCTTCACCCGGCCGCCGCGGATCAGCACCACGGAGTGCTCCTGGAGGTTGTGGCCCTCACCGCCGATGTAGGAAGAGACCTCGTAGCCGTTGGTCAGGCGCACACGGCAGACCTTCCGCAGGGCCGAGTTCGGCTTCTTCGGGGTGGTGGTGTAGACGCGGGTGCAGACGCCGCGCTTCTGCGGGCAGGCCTGCAGCGCCGGCACGTCGCTCTTGGCGGCCTGGCGCTTGCGCGGCTTGCGCACGAGCTGATTGATCGTTGCCATTTATCGCTCCGAATGGGTTGCCTAAGGCGGAAGCGAGTAGCCGTTCGCTTCCTGTCTTGCGGTCCTTTCCCAGAGGCGCGGGCGCACCCGCCCCACTGTTAAAGGCTGCGCATTCTACTGGCTGACGCCATCGACCGTCAAGCGCGGCGCCCCGCAGGGCGCCGCCGCTCGGCCGGGGGACGGCATCAGATCTCGTCGTCGTCCGAGTCGAGCGCGGTGAGCTGGGCGCCCAGCTCCTGCTCGACCTCGTAGGCCGACGGGTGGAGCAGCCGCTCGGCGTCTTCACGCTTGCGACGGCGCTCCGCATGGTGGGTCAGGCCGGTACCGGCCGGGATCAGGCGTCCCACCACCACGTTTTCCTTCAGGCCGCGCAGGTAGTCGCGCTTGCCGGTGACCGCCGCCTCGGTCAGCACCCGCGTGGTCTCCTGGAAGGAGGCCGCGGAGATGAACGACTCGGTGGCCAGGCTGGCCTTGGTGATGCCCAGCAGCAGGCGCTGGTACTTGGCCGGGAACTTGTCCTCCTTCGCCAGGCGGGCATTCTCCTCGAGCACCCGGACCAGCTCGACCTGGTCGCCCGGGATGAACTCGGAGTCGCCGGCGTCGGCGATCTCCACCTTGCGCAGCATCTGACGCACGATCACCTCGATGTGCTTGTCGTTGATGCCCACGCCCTGCAGGCGGTAGACGTCCTGCACCTCGGCGACGATGTACTTGGCCAGCTCGGCGATGCCCAGCAGGCGCAGGATGTCGTGCGGGTTGCTGGGGCCGTCGGAGATCACCTCGCCCTTCTCGACGGTCTCGCCCTCGAACACCGCGATCTGGCGCCACTTGGGGATCAGCATCTCGAACGGATCGCCGTCCTCCGGGGTGATCGTCAGGCGACGCTTGCCCTTGGTCTCCTTGCCGAAGCTGATCACGCCGCTGATCTCGGCCAGGATCGCCGGCTCCTTGGGCTTGCGCGCCTCGAAGAGGTCGGCCACCCGCGGCAGACCACCGGTGATGTCCTTGTTGCCGGTCGCCTCCACCGGGATACGCGCCACGACCTCGCCGACGCCGATCCGGGAGCCGTTGTCCACGGTGACGATGGCCTTGCCGGGCAGCAGGTACTGCACCGGGGTGTCGGAACCGGTCACGGTCACCGGCTTGCCGGCCTCGTCGGAGAGCAGGATCATCGGGCGCTTGTCGCGGCCGGCCATGGGACGGGCCGCCGACTCGATGACCTCGATGGAGGACAGGCCGGTCATCTCGTCCACGCTGCGGTGGATGGTGACGCCCTCGTCCATGTCGGCGTACTGCACCTGACCTTCGGCCTCGGCGATGATCGGGTGGGTGTGCGGATCCCACTTGGCCACGGTCTGGCCGGCATCCACCGTCTCGCCGTCCTTGACGGACAGCTCGGCACCGTAGGGCAGCTTGTAGTACTCGCGCTCGCGGCCATGCTCGTCGGCCACCGCCAGGGCGCTGGAACGGGAGACCACGACCAGCTTGCCGTCGCCGCGTTCCACGTGCTTCATGTTGTGCAGGCGGACCTTGCCGCCGTGCTTGACCTGGACGCTGTCCACCGCGGAGGCCCGGGAGGCCGCCCCGCCGATGTGGAAGGTCCGCATGGTCAGCTGGGTGCCCGGCTCGCCGATGGACTGCGCGGCGATGACGCCGACGGCCTCGCCCACGTTGACCTGATGGCCACGGGCCAGGTCGCGGCCGTAGCAGGTCGAGCAGACGCCGTGGGTGGTCTCGCAGGTGATCGGCGAGCGCACCACGATCTCGTCGACGCCCATGGTGTCGAGCTCGGCGCACCAGGCCTCATCGAGCAGGGTGCCGCGGGGGATCAGCACTTCCTCGGTGTTCGGGTCGACCACGTCCTGGGCCACCACGCGACCCAGCACGCGCTGGGCCAGGGAGACGATGATGTCGCCGCCCTCGATGACCGGGTGCAGGGTCAGGCCGTTCTCGGTGCCGCAGTCGGACTCGGTGATGACCATGTCCTGGGCCACGTCGACCAGGCGGCGGGTCAGGTAACCGGAGTTGGCGGTCTTGAGCGCCGTGTCCGCCAGGCCCTTGCGGGCGCCGTGGGTCGAGATGAAGTACTGGAGGACGTTCAGGCCCTCACGGAAGTTGGCGACGATCGGCGTCTCGATGATCGAGCCGTCCGGCTTGGCCATCAGGCCCCGCATGCCGGCGAGCTGGCGGATCTGGGCCGCGCTGCCCCGGGCGCCGGAGTCGGCCATGATGAACACGCTGTTGAAGGAGTCCTGCTCGACCGTGTTGCCTTCGCGGTCGACGACGCTCTCCTTGGAGATGCCGGCCATCATCGCCTTGGCGACCTGGTCGTTGGCGCGCGCCCAGATGTCGATCACCTTGTTGTACTTCTCGCCCGCGGTCACGAGCCCCGAGGAGAACTGGTCCTCGATCTCCTTGACCTCTTCCTCGGCGCCCTCGACGATCTCGGCCTTGGCGTCGGGAATGACGAAGTCGTTGACGCCGATGGAGGCGCCGGACCAGGTGGCCATGCGGAAGCCGGTGTACATCAGCTGGTCGGCGAAGATCACCGCGGGCTTGAGGCCGGCGCGACGATACACCTCGTTGATCAGCTTGGAGATGGCCTTCTTCTTCATCGGCTGATCGATCAGCTCGAAGGGCACGCCCTCGGGCAGGATGCGGAACAGCAGGGCGCGGCCGACGGTGGTGTCGTAGAGCTTGCGGCTATGCGTCTTCTCGCCGCTCTGCTCGTCGATGTCCACCTCGTCGAGGCGCACCTTGACCCGGGCATGCAGCGCCACGCTCTGGGTGCCGAAGGCGCGCTCGACCTCGTTGAGGTCGGCGAACACCATGCCCTCGCCCTTGGCGTTGATCTTCTCCCGGGTCATGTAGTACAGGCCCAGCACCACGTCCTGGGACGGCACGATGATCGGTTCGCCGTTGGCCGGTGACAGCACGTTGTTGGTGGCCATCATCAGCGCCCGAGCCTCGAGCTGGGCTTCCAGGGTCAGCGGCACGTGGACGGCCATCTGGTCGCCGTCGAAGTCGGCGTTGTAGGCGGCACAGACCAGCGGGTGCAGCTGGATCGCCTTGCCCTCGATCAGCAGCGGCTCGAAGGCCTGGATGCCCAGGCGGTGCAGGGTCGGGGCGCGGTTCAGCAGCACCGGGTGCTCGCGGATGACGTCGGCGAGGATGTCCCACACCTCGGGCAGCTCGCGCTCGACCATCTTCTTGGCGGCCTTGATGGTGGACGCCTGGCCGCTGGCCTGGAGCTTGGCGTAGATGAACGGCTTGAACAGCTCGAGCGCCATCTTCTTCGGCAGGCCGCACTGGTGCAGGCGCAGGGTCGGGCCCACGGTGATCACCGAGCGCCCGGAGTAGTCGACGCGCTTGCCCAGCAGGTTCTGGCGGAAGCGGCCCTGCTTGCCCTTGATCATGTCGGCCAGCGACTTCAGCGGCCGCTTGTTGGAGCCGGTGATGGCCCGGCCGCGACGACCGTTGTCGAGCAGGGCGTCCACCGCCTCCTGCAGCATCCGCTTCTCGTTGCGCACGATGATGTCCGGCGCGTTGAGGTCCAGCAGACGCTTGAGGCGGTTGTTGCGGTTGATCACGCGACGGTACAGATCGTTGAGATCGGAGGTCGCGAAACGGCCGCCGTCCAGCGGCACCAGCGGACGCAGGTCCGGCGGCAGCACCGGCAGCACTTCCATGACCATCCACGCCGGGTCGTTGCCGGAACCCTGGAAGGCCTCCAGCAGCTTGAGACGCTTGGACAGCTTCTTGATCTTGGTCTCGGAGTTGGTCTGCGGGATCTCCTCGCGCAGCCGCTCGATCTCCTCCTCGAGATCGATGTCCTTGAGCATGGCCTGGACGGCCTCGGCGCCCATGCGGGCGTCGAAGTCGTCACCGAACTCCTCGAGGGCCTCGAAGTACTGCTCGTCGTTGAGCAGCTGGCCGCGCTCGAGGGTGGTCATGCCCGGATCGACGACCATGAAGCTCTCGAAGTAGAGCACGCGCTCGATGTCGCGCAGGGTCATGTCCAGGAACATGCCGATGCGCGACGGCAGCGACTTCAGGAACCAGATGTGGGCGACCGGGCTGGCCAGCTCGATGTGCCCCATGCGCTCACGGCGCACGGCGGCCTTGGTGACCTCCACGCCGCACTTCTCGCAGATGATGCCGCGATGCTTCATCCGCTTGTACTTGCCGCACAGGCACTCGTAGTCCTTCACCGGGCCGAAGATCTTGGCGCAGAACAGGCCGTCGCGCTCCGGCTTGAAGGTACGGTAGTTGATGGTCTCGGGCTTCTTGACCTCGCCGAAGGACCAGCTGCGAATCATGTCCGGCGACGCCAGGGTGATCTTGATCGCGTCGAACTCGTCGGACTGAGACTGCGATTTGAGGACTTTCACCAAATCTTTCATGGGTCGGCTCCGTTGCGGAGTTGTCATGGGCGGGGGCGCGCTGGCCCCCGCGGACCGTCATTCTGCGAAGCGCCGTAGCGGCAGCCTCAGCTCTCCAGTTCGATATCGATGCCCAGCGAGCGGATTTCCTTCACCAGCACGTTGAAGGACTCCGGCATGCCCGCCTGCATGGTGTGGTCGCCGTCCACGATGCTCTTGTACATCTTGGTGCGCCCTTCCACGTCGTCGGACTTGACGGTGAGCATCTCCTGGAGGGTGTAGGCCGCGCCATAGGCTTCCAGGGCCCAGACCTCCATTTCCCCGAAGCGCTGACCACCGAACTGCGCCTTGCCGCCCAGCGGCTGCTGGGTGACCAGGGAGTAGGAGCCGGTGGAACGCGCGTGCATCTTGTCATCCACCAGGTGGTTGAGCTTCAGCATGTACATGTAGCCCACGGTGACCGGCCGGTCGAAGGCATCGCCGGTACGACCGTCGTACAGGGTCATCTGGCCGGAATCCGGCAGGTCGGCGAGCGTCAGCAGGTGCTTGATCTCGTGCTCGCGGGCCCCGTCGAAGACCGGCGTGGCCATGGGCACGCCCGCCTTGAGGTTCTTGGCCAGGGCGATGACCTCGTCGTCGGTCAAGGAGTCCAGGTCCTCGACACGGGTGCCGGAGGTAGAGTTGTACACCTTGGCCAGGAAGTCGCGGATCTCGCCGACCTGCTGCTCGCGGGCGTCGCGCAGCAGCTGCTCGATCTTGACCCCGAGCCCCCGGGCGGCCATGCCCAGGTGGGTCTCGAGGATCTGGCCGACGTTCATCCGCGACGGGACGCCCAGCGGGTTGAGCACCACGTCGATGGGCTCGCCGTTGTCATCGAACGGCATGTCCTCGACCGGCATGATCGCCGAGATCACGCCCTTGTTGCCGTGGCGGCCGGCCATCTTGTCGCCCGGCTGCAGGCGGCGCTTGATGGCCAGGTAGACCTTGACGATCTTCAGCACGCCCGGCGCCAGGTCGTCGCCCTGGGTGAGCTTGCGCTTCTTGTCCTCGAAGCGCTCGTCCATCTCGCGGCGACGCTGCTCCAGCTGCTCGTCGGCCTGGGCCAGCAGCTCGTTGAGGGCCTCGTCCTGCATGCGCAGCTTGAACCACTGCTGGCGCGGCAGCTCCTCGAGGTACTCGTCGGTGAGCACGTCGCCCTTCTTGAGCTTGGGCCCGCCGTTGACGGCCTGGCCGGACAGGGTCCGCTGCAGGCGCTCGAAGGTGGCATCCTCGGCGATGCGGTAGGTCTCCTGGAGATCCTTGCGCACCTCGTCGAGCTGCATCTGCTCGATGGACAGCGCCCGCGAATCCTTCTCCACGCCGTCACGGGTGAACACCTGAACGTCGATGACGGTGCCCTTCATGCCGGTGGGGGCACGCAGGGAGGTGTCCTTCACGTCGGACGCCTTCTCGCCGAAGATGGCGCGCAGCAGCTTCTCCTCGGGCGTCAGCTGGGTCTCGCCCTTGGGCGTGACCTTGCCCACCAGGATGTCGCCCGGGCCCACCTCGGCGCCGATGTAGACCACGCCGGCCTCGTCCAGCTTGGCCAGCGCCGACTCGCCGACGTTGGGGATGTCCGAGGTGATCTCCTCGGCGCCCAGCTTGGTGTCGCGGGAGACGCAGGTCAGTTCCTGGATGTGGATGGTGGTGAAGCGGTCTTCCTGGACGGCCCGCTCGGAGAGCAGGATGGAGTCCTCGAAGTTGTAACCGTTCCACGGCATGAAGGCGATGCGCATGTTCTGGCCCAGGGCCAGGTCGCCCATGTCCACGGACGGACCGTCGGCCAGGATGTCGCCCCGCGCCACGCTGTCGCCCGGGCGCACGATCGGGCGCTGGTTCTGGCAGGTGTTCTGGTTGGAGCGCAGGTACTTGGTCAGGTTGTAGATATCGACGCCGGCCTCGCCGCCGATGATCTCGTCCTCGTTGACCCGCACCACGATACGCTTGGCATCGACCGAGTCGATCACCCCGCCACGGCGTGCCACGGCACAGACGCCGGAGTCGCGGGCCACGAAGCGCTCCATGCCGGTACCCACCAGGGGCTTCTCGGCCCGCAGGGTCGGCACGGCCTGACGCTGCATGTTGGCCCCCATGAGGGCGCGGTTGGCGTCGTCGTGCTCGAGGAAGGGAATCAGGGCCGCGGCCACGGACACCACCTGACGCGGGGAGACGTCCATCAGGGTGACCTGCTCGGGGCGCATGAAGGTGGTCTCGCCCTTGTGGCGGACCTGTACCAGGTCGTCGACCAGCTTGCCGCCCTCGTCCACGGTGGCCGAGGCCTGGGCGATGACGAAGTCACCCTCCTCGATGGCCGACAGATGCACCACCTCGTCGGTCACCTGGCTGTCCACCACCTTGCGGTACGGCGTCTCGAGGAAGCCGTAGCTGTTGGTGTGGCTGTAGGTGGCCAGCGAGTTGATCAGGCCGATGTTCGGGCCTTCCGGAGTCTCGATCGGGCACAGCCGGCCGTAGTGCGTGGCGTGGACGTCGCGCACCTCGAAGCCGGCGCGCTCGCGGGTCAGGCCACCCGGGCCGAGCGCGGAGACGCGGCGCTTGTGGGTCACCTCGGACAGCGGGTTGTTCTGGTCCATGAACTGGGACAGCTGGCTGGAGCCGAAGAACTCCTTGACCGCCGCCGCCACCGGCTTGGCGTTGATCAGGTCCTGAGGCATCAGGCCTTCGCTCTCGGCCATGGACAGGCGTTCCTTGACCGCACGCTCCACGCGCACCAGGCCCACGCGGAACTGGTTCTCGGCCATCTCGCCGACGCAACGGATGCGGCGGTTGCCCAGGTGGTCGATGTCGTCGACATCGCCGAAGCCGTTACGGATGTTGATCAGCTCGCCGAGCACGTCGAGGATGTCGCGCTGGTCGAGCACGCCCGGCCCTTCGTCGCTGTCACGACGCAGGCGGCGGTTGAACTTCATGCGACCGACGCCGGACAGGTCGTAGCGGTCCTCGGTGAAGAACAGGTTGTTGAACAGCGTCTCGGCGGCTTCCTTGGTGGGCGGCTCGCCGGGGCGCATCATGCGATAGATCTCGACCAGGGCCTCGAGCTGGGAACCGGTGGTGTCCAGCTTGAGGGTGTCGGAGACGAAGGGACCGCAATCGAGATCGTTGGTGTACAGGGTCTCGAGGCGCGTCAGCCCGGCCTGGCCCAGGGACTCCAGCAGCTCCGGGGTGATCGCGGTGTTGCACGGGCAGATCAGCTCGCCGGTGTTGGGGTCGACCTGATCCTTGGCCAGCACCTTGCCGAAGAGGTAGTCCATCGGCACCTCGAGGCGCTCGAGGCCGGTCTTCTCCAGCTGACGGATGTGCTTCTGGGTGATGCGGCGACCTTCCTCGACGATGACGTTGCCCTCGCCGTCCTTGATGTCGAAGGTCGCGGTCTCGCCACGCAGGCGCGACGGCACCAGTTCCACGGAGAAGCCGCTCTTCTCGATGTGGAAGGTGCTGGTCTCGAAGAACTCGTCGAGGATCTCCTCGGCGCTCATGCCCAGGGCGCGCAGCAGCACCGTGGCCGGCAGCTTGCGGCGACGGTCGATGCGCACGAAGACGTTGTCCTTGGGATCGAACTCGAAGTCCAGCCAGGACCCGCGGTAGGGAATGACCCGGGCGGAATACAGCAGCTTGCCGGACGAGTGGCTCTTGCCCTTGTCATGATCGAAGAACACGCCCGGGGAGCGGTGCAGCTGGGAGACGATGACCCGCTCGGTACCATTGACGACGAAGGTACCGTTCTCGGTCATCAGGGGGATCTCCCCCATGTAGACTTCCTGCTCCTTGATGTCCTTGATCGCCTTGTTCGACGAGTCCTTGTCGTAGATGATCAGGCGAACCTTGACGCGCAGGGGGGCCGAGTAGGTGACGCCACGCAGCTGGCACTCCTTGACGTCGAAGGCCGGAGTGCCGAAACGGTAGCTGACGTATTCCAGGGCGGCATTGCCGGAGAAGCTCTCGATCGGGAAGACGGAGCGGAAGGCGGCATGCAGGCCGACGTCGAGACGTTCTTCGGGTGAGCGGTCCTGCTGGAGAAAGTCGTAGTAGGAATCAAGCTGGATGGCCAGCAGGTAAGGCACATCCATCACTTGGGGCAGTTTGCCGAAATCCTTGCGGATGCGTTTTTTCTCAGTGTATGAGTAAGCCATCTGTATTCCCCAGCTTGTTCACCATGGGTGACCGATGCGTGTCGGCGCCACCCGACGGGCGCGGCTCCGTCAGGCGCTGACGGCAAGCCTCCAGGGGAAGCTCGCCGTCGGAATTCGGCTAGCGGTGGCCCGGCGGGCGACCGGCTAGTGACAACAGAAAAAGGCCGGTAGCGGGTGTCCCGCCACCAGCCGTGGAAGCTTACGCAGCGCGTGAAGCCGTGGGCACAAGGATTACTTGAGCTCCACGCTCGCGCCGGCTTCTTCCAGCTTCTTCTTGGCTTCTTCGGCATCTTCCTTGGACATGCCTTCCTTCAGGGTCGCCGGAGCGCCGTCGACGGCACCCTTGGCTTCCTTCAGGCCCAGGCCGGTGATCTCGCGGACGGCCTTGATGACGTTGACCTTCTTGTCGCCGGCGCCGGTCAGCACCAGGTCGAACTCGGTCTGCTCCTCGGCGGCGGCGGCTTCGCCACCACCCGGGCCGGCCACGACGGCGGCGGCGGCGGTCACGCCGAACTTCTCTTCCATCGCCTCGATCAGCTCGGCGACCTCCATGACGGTCATGTCGGCGACGGCGTTGATGATGTCTTCTTTGGTCAGTGCCATTTTCACGTTCCTAACTTTGCGGGAGCCTCGGCGAGCCGACGACTCGGTGATTCAATGTTCGATTCGCGCGACGGGCGGGAGTTCGCCGATCAGGCGGCCTCTTCCTTCTGGTCACGCAGCGCGGCGAGGGTACGGACCAGCTTGCCGGCGGAAGCCTCCTTCATGACGGACATCAGCTTGGCGATGGCCTCGTCGTAGGTCGGCAGGCTTGCCAGACGGTCCAGGTCGCTTGCCGGGATGAACTCGCCTTCGTATGCCAGCGCCTTGACTTCGAAGTTCTTCTCGTCCTTGCCGAACTCCTTGAACAGACGGGCGGCGGCGCCCGGGTGCTCGGTGGAGAAGGCCAGGAGGGTCGGACCCACGAAGCTTTCGTTCAGGCACTCCCACTGAGTGCCTTCCAGGGCGCGGCGTGCCAGGGTGTTGCGGACAACACGCAGCTGCACGCCATTCTCGCGAGCCTGCTTGCGCAGGTCGGTCATCTTGCTGACCGAGACGCCACGAGAATCGGCAACGACGACGGAGAGAGCATCCTTGGCCGCTTCACTGACCTCGGCAACAATGGCCTTCTTGCCTTCGAGTGCTAGTGGCACGGTGATCACTCCTTCGTGCCGGAACCTCCCTAGGGGGTTCCGGTGGTTACCATCTCTCCCGGCCGGGCCCGCAGGCGACGTGCCGGGAGTCCTGGGTGATGGTGCTCACCAGTGTTCTGGCGGCCACACCATCTGCGCAGGCCTCCCCGAAGGGATGATTAAGCCGCCCGTCGTGACGAGGCGGCACCTGCGGTCTTTGACGGTGCCCCGCCCGCTTGGCACGGGGACCGCAAAGTCTTCTTGCCTGATTCGACCACTCGGCTCAGACCAGAGCGGAATGGTCGATGGTCAGCCCCGGCCCCATGGTGGTGGACAGGGAGACCTTCTTGAAATACACACCCTTGGAAGTGCTCGGCTTGAGCTTCTTCAGGTCGGCGATCAGCGCCTCCAGGTTGCCGCGAATGGCGGCGGCGTCGAAGTCGACCTTGCCCAGGGTGGCATGGATGATGCCGTTCTTGTCGGTCCGGAAGCGCACCTGACCGGCCTTGGCGTTCTTGACCGCGGTGGCGACGTCCGGGGTGACGGTGCCGACCTTCGGGTTGGGCATCAGGCCACGCGGACCGAGGATCTGGCCCAGCTGACCGACGACGCGCATGGCGTCCGGCGAGGCGATGACCACGTCGAAGTCGAGCTGACCCTTCTTGACCTGCTCGGCCAGGTCGTCCATGCCGACGATGTCGGCGCCGGCTTCCTTGGCCGCATCGGCGTTGGCGCCCTGGGTGAAGACGGCGACACGGACGTCCTTGCCGGTACCGTTCGGCATGACGGTGGCGCCGCGCACGACCTGGTCGGATTTGCGCGGATCGACGCCCAGGTTGATGGCGACGTCCAGGGACTCCTTGAACTTGACGGTGGACAGCTCGGAGAGCAGGGCCACGGCCTCGTCCAGCTCGTAGGCCTTGCTGGCGTCGACTTTCTCGCGAATCTGCTGCGCGCGCTTGCTGAGCTTAGCCATGATCAGAGGCCCTCCACGTTCAGGCCCATGCTGCGGGCACTACCGGCGATGGTACGCACCGCGGCGTCGAGATCGGCGGCCGTCAGGTCCGGCTCCTTGGTCTTGGCGATCTCTTCGAGCTGCTCACGGGTCACGGTACCGACCTTGGTCTTGTTCGGCTCACCGGAGCCGGACTTGATGCCAGCGGCCTTCTTCAGCAGGATCGCCGCGGGCGGCGTCTTGGTGACGAAGGTGAAGCTGCGGTCGGAGTAGACGGTGATGACGACGGGAGTCGGCAGACCCGGTTCGATGTCCTGGGTCTCGGCGTTGAACGCCTTGCAGAACTCCATGATGTTGACGCCGTGCTGACCCAGCGCGGGGCCCACGGGGGGACTCGGATTGGCTTTACCGGCTGCAACCTGCAGCTTGATGTAAGCCTGGACTTTCTTGGCCATGATTTACTCCAGATGGGTGATAGCGCCTTGCGGCTCCCCGGTGAAGGCGGCCGCCGCGGGCGGCCGCCACGAAAAGTGCATCGGACGACGAGAAGCTATTCCTTCTCGACCTGCGAAAACTCCAGCTCGACCGGCGTGGAGCGCCCGAAGATCAACACGCTGACCTGCAGTCGACTCTTGTCGTAGTTGACCTCTTCGACCACCCCGTTGAAGTCGGCGAAGGGGCCATCGATGACGCGCACGGACTGACCCGGCTCGAAGAGGGTCTTCGGCCGCGGCTTGTCGGTACCGTCCTTGACGCGACTGAGGATGGCGTCGGCCTCGCGCTGGGTGATGGGGGCGGGCTTTTCCTTGGTGCCGCCGATGAAGCCCATGACGCGCGGGGTCTCGTTGACCAGGTGCCAGGTAGCGTCGTCCATCTCCATCTCGACCAGCACGTAGCCGGGATAGAACTTGCGCTCGCTCTTGCGGCGCTTGCCGTCACGCATCTCGACGACTTCCTCGGTCGGCACCAGGATCTCGCCGAAGCGGTCCTCCATGCCATACATCTTCACGCGCTCCTTGAGGGAGCGCATGACATGCTTCTCGAAGCCGGAGTAGGCGTGTACGACGTACCAACGCTTGGACATGAGGACTCCTAACCAATGACGCCGGACATCGCCCAGCCAAGAAGAGTGTCGATGAGCCACAGCATCAGGCCCACGACCAGCACGGCCACCAGCACGATGGCGGTGGTCTGCACGGTCTCGGGACGGGTCGGCCACACGACGCGCTGAATCTCCTTCTTCGCGCTGCGGGCCAGCTCGACCAGCTCACGCCCCTTCGTGGTGGTCAGCGCCACCAGCGCCGCCGCCACACTCAGGACGACGACGCCAAGCACACGATAGAGAAGCGCCTGGTCGGCGAAATAGGCATTCCCGACCACGGCAAGAACCAGCAGAATGACGACAACCGCCCACTTGAGCCCGTCGTGGCGCGACTCCTGCACCTCGGCGTTATGTTTCATGAAAACGAGACTCCTCAGGGTGCGGCAATCGAATCAAGAAAGTAAAAGAGATAACACCAGCCTGGGGAAGGCTGGCAGGCCAGGAGGGAATCGAACCCCCAACCTGCGGTTTTGGAGACCGCTGCTCTGCCAATTGAGCTACTGGCCTGTATCTGCTTCCGCGACCACCCTTTGCGGGCGACCTGAGCGACAGCGGGCGCCATCATAGCGGATACCGCTCTGAATGGCAACCCCTTCTCCGGCATCCAGCCGTGCCGGGAAGAAAGAGAAAAGGCGAGCCTCGGCTCGCCTTTTCGATGTGGAGCTCATGGGCGGATTTGAACCGCCGACCTCACCCTTACCAAGGGTGTGCTCTACCCCTGAGCTACATGAGCAAAACTCGCAATCCTGGAGCGGGCAGCGGGAATCGAACCCGCATCATCAGCTTGGAAGGCTGAGGTTCTACCATTGAACTATGCCCGCCTGCCCACTCTTGCTGCCACCACCCGCCTCGGCGGGCGCGGCGAAACCTGGTGGAGGGGGAAGGATTCGAACCTTCGAAGCTTTCGCGGCAGATTTACAGTCTGCTCCCTTTGGCCACTCGGGAACCCCTCCAACTGGCGATGTATTCTACCGCCTTTGTTCTGGGTGTCAAGTGATTGATTTCTCAATCTTCCTGACCGGTCGTGAGCGCTTCGACGCCCCCGTCTCCCCGGAACGCGACGCATTGTGTCAAAGCAGCATGGAGAATGCAAGCCCCGCCCGAATCTTTTCCAGCGCGCAGGGTCGGGGCACCGCCGGCGCCCCGGCCATGCGCCCGGCCCGCTCCGCCGCGGTCAGCGGGAAGCAGGCCTCCAGGCCGCCGTAGACCATGTCCGGCCACACCGCATGGGGCACCTGGATGCCCCGGGAGACCACGCGAGCATCGCCTCCGGTCAACAACAGCGGCAGGGCCACCCCTTCGCGGTCGCAAACCTCGCTGTAGATACGGTTCACGGCACTCACCGCCGCCATGTAGATCCCGTGATTGACGGCCTCCACGGTCTTGGTCCCGGGCGCCAGGAGCTCGTCGGCCTCACTGTCGGGGTCGATGGCCACGTTGCGAGTGCCGAGCTTGAGGCTCTCCTTCATCAGCCGCAGCCCGGGCAGGATGTAGCCGCCCAGATGGCGCCCTCCGGGCAGGACGAAATCCACGGTGATGGCGCTGCCGCAATCGACGCTGCAGCAGCCCCCGGCCAGCTGGTAACCGGCCAGCACGCCCATCCAGCGATCGACCCCCAGGCGGCCGGGCTCCTCGTAGCCGTTGGTCACGCCCAGCGCCTCGGCCTCGGAGCGCGCCACATGGACGTCCCTGACCTGCTTGCGCAACAGGGCCACCGTCTGGGCCAGCACCGACCTGCGCGCCACGCTGGAAATGCGCACCGCCTCGACCACATCCAGGTCGGGAATGTCCGCCCCGGGCCTCCACTCCTCGCGAGTCCATACGGCCCCGCGGGAACGGATCTCGCTGCTCTCGGCATCCTTCAGCCGCCACTTCGACAGGGTGTTGCCGATATCGAGGTCCAGGATCATCCACGCCCCCGCAAGCTGATCTCGCCCCCGGCGAGCCGTTCACGGCCGGCATCCCCGCGCACCCAGAGGTTGCCGGAGTCATCCACCCCTTCGGCGACCGCCGTCTCGCGGCACTCTCCGCGGATGATGTCCACCTCGCGGCCGGCGAAGGCGTGCCGTGCATTCCAGGCCTCCTGCCAGGTGCCGAAGCCTTCCTGCTCGAAGGCGGACAGCGCCGGCATCAGGGCCTCGAGCAGCTCCACGGCGAGTGCATTGCGGGACAGGGTCGGCGCCTGGTCGCGCACGGCGGTTACAGGCTGCTCGATCTCCGCTCGAAAGGCATCGGGCAGGTCGACGTTGATTCCCATCCCGACCACCACCTCGCAGGGACCGGCGGCATCTCCGCTGAGCTCGACGAGGATCCCCGCCAGCTTGCCCAGCTCGCCGGCATCGGTTTCCAGCAGGACATCGTTTGGCCACTTGAGACGGGGACGGACGCCATGGCGCTCCAGGACCCCGGCCAGGACCACGCCCACGGCGAGGCTGAGACCTTCCAGCGCGGCCACGCCGGACTCCACTCGCCAGCCGACCGACAGCATCAGGGTACGCCCCCAGGGCGTCACCCAGGTCCGCCCCCGCCGCCCCTTGCCGGCACTCTGCTGCTCGACCAGGCAGACTTCGCCGTGACCGGCCCCCTGGGCGAACCGCTCGCGCAGGAAGAGGTTGCTCGAGGGCAGCGTCTCCTCGACGAACAAGCGGTTGATGTACTGCCTCGCCTCCCGTGACAGCCCGGCGACGATGGCACCGCCATCCAGCAGCTCCAGGGGCTCGGCGAGGCGGTAACCCTGCCCCTTCACCGCCTCCATGGGGATGCCCAGGGCCTCGAGCTTGCGCAACTGCTTCCACACGGCGGCGCGGGACACCCCCAGCCGCTCGCCCAGCTGCTCGCCGGAATGAAACTCGCCGTCGCTCAACAGGCGAATCAGGTCACCGATGGTCATGCGCATGCCCCTGACGGGAAAAGTTCACATTCTATCGGAACTTGCACGACCCCGGAAATCCGGCGCCTGTGCCCTTCCGCGCCAACGCCACCAAAGTCGACAGCCTGCCGGCGGCACCCGGACATGGAAAGGCCCCGGACACGCCTTCGAGCCCGGGGCTTCTGTGACCGGATCGCGGGCGCCGAAATGAAAAGACCCCGGCTGCTGTCGCAACCGGGGTCTTCTCGGGATAGATGCCTGACGTCGGGGCAGCCATCCGCTCTGCGCCCACTTCGTGGGCTGGAGCCTGGGCTCGGGACGCCGCTTCGCGGCTTCACATCCCTGCCCGCCTCATCCCTGAGGCTCGCCCTGCGGGCCCGCTAGGGCGGTTCCCGTTCGATCCCGACGAACGGGCCGCATGGCGTAAGCGAACGGGCAACACCGCTTGCCGGTAATCAGTCGGTGTGCTGCCAGTTGTGAGGCAGGAGTTCGCTGAGCTGGCTGGCCTTATGTGTCGGCAGCCGTTCCAGCACATCCTTCAGGTAGGCGTAGGGCTCATGGCCGTTCAGCTTGGCGCACTGGATCAGGCTCATGATGGTGGCGGCGCGCTGGCCGCTGCGCAGTGACCCGGCGAACAGCCAGTTGCTGCGGCCCAGCGTCCAGGGGCGAATCAGGTTCTCAACCCGGTTGTTGTCGATCGTCAGCCCGCCGTCGTCGAGGTAGCGTGTCAGCGCCACCCAACGCTTCAGGCTGTAGTCCAGCGCCTTGGCCGTCGCCGAGCCGTTCGGCACCTTCTCGCGGTGAGCCAGCATCCAGCGGTGCAGCGCGTCGGCGATGGGCCTCGCTCGTGTCTCTCGCAGTCGTTGGCGCTCTTCCGCGGTGAGCGTCTGTGCCTCGCGCTCCACCTGGTAGAGCTGGCCGATCAGCTCGATGGCCTGCTTGGCGATCTGGCTCTTGCCGGCCACATGCAGGTCGACGAACTTGCGACGCGCATGGGCCATGCAGCCGATCTCGGTGACGCCGTTGGCGAAGCTCTGCTTGTAGCCGCTGTAGTCGTCGCAGATCAGCTTGCCCCGCCAGTCGCCGAGGAAGTCACGGGCATGCTGCCCGCCGCGACTCTCGCTGAAGTCGTAGACCACCGCCTTCAACCCGGCGTAGGGCGTGGTGGCGTAGGCCCAGAGGTAGGCGCGGTGCGTCTTCTTCTTGCCCGGGGCCAGCATCGGCACCGGGGTCTCGTCGGCATGCAGCACCGGCTCGCTGAGCAGTAGGTCACGTAAGGCATCGATCAGCGGTTGGAGCCGCACGCCGCAGACGCCGACCCATTCGGCGAGGGTGGAGCGCGGAATCGCCACGCCAGCCCGGGCGAAGATCTGCTCCTGACGATAGAGCGGCAGGTGGTCGGCATACTTGGCGATCAGCACCTGGGCCAACAGGCCGGCGGTGGGAATGCCCTTGTCGATGATCTGCGCCGGCATCGGCGCCTGGGTCAGCGTCTCGCACTGGTCGCAGACCCACTTGCCACGGATATGGCGCTCGACGTGGAACACGCCCGGCGTGTAGTCGAGCTTCTCGCTGATTTCCTCGCCGATCCGCCGCAGCTGACAACCACACGCGCAGAGATCATTCTCCGGATCATGGTGAATCTCGGTGCGCGGGAGTTCGGGCGGCAAGGGGGCGCGCTTGGGCGCCTTCTTGGGCGTCGGTGTCGCGGAGGCGAGCTTCAGGTCCTCCAGCTCGGTCTCGATGGCGGCGATGTCGGCATCCACCACCTCGTCCAGCAGGCTGATCTGCAGGACGTTGAGCTGCTCGCTGCGCTTGCCGAAGGCATGGCGCTTGAGCAGCGCCAGTTCGTAGCTCAGCTTCTGATTGACTTGCTCGGTATGCCGCAGCGTTTTCTGACTCTGCGCCAGTGCCTGTTCCTGCTGCTCGACCTGCGACATCAGGGTTGCCGCCAGGTGACGGAGTTGATCGGGAGTGAGCTGGGACAGATCGGGCGGCGTTTTCATCCGCCAAGTATGCCAGCCCGCCGGCGACAGCGGGATTAGCGCATCCGCGAATAGCCGGGCCGCCAAGTCTGTGCCGCTCATCACACGACCGAGATCACCCCGTCGGCACCGAGACGCTGCCAGGGCAGGCCTTGCACCAGCGCCGTCACCTGCTCGGAACACAGCGCGACGCGATCGCCGTGCCAGTTACCGGCCCAGTGGAACTTGCCCTGGTTCAAACGCCGGGCGCACAGCCAGACGCCCAGGCCATCGTGAACCAGCACCTTCATGCGGTTGCCGCGACGGTTGGCAAAGAGATAGGCACAGTGCGGGCGAGCCGCGCCGAACACCTTCACCACCCGAGCCAGCGTCGTATCCGGGCCGGCGCGCATGTCCAGCGGCTCGGTGGCCAGCCAGATCTCGTCGATACGGATCATCCCAGCAGCCCTTTCATCCACTGCGCGCACTGGGCCGCCTCGGCGACCGGCCAACGCACGGTGATCGTGCCATGCGCCGAGGGCACCTCGATCCGGATTGCCGCGGCGGAAGTGGGAGGCGTAGGGGAATCAGCCGTTGCTGCCGGGGCCGGAAGTGGCACGAACTCCGGCACGGTCGGCAGTTGGCTCTGGCGTTTGGCCTTGCGAATCCAGGTCTGGACGAGGTTGGTGTTGAGCCCGTGCTGCAGGGCGATCTGGGCAATCGAGGCGTCGCCCTGTAGGCAGGCCGCGACGATCTTGGCCTTGAACGACGGGGTATAGCGACGGCGACGACGGACCTCGCGTTCGGTGCTTGGGGATGTCATGAATAGGTGCCCATCTATTGTTACGTGGGCACCTACTGTCACCGGCCAAGGCCCTTCGCAGAAGGTGTGTTCAGCGACCGGTTACCGCATGGCAAGGTCAGGGCATTGTCCCGATACCCGGACATAAAAAAATCCCCCGGGACAAGCCCGGGGGATTTTTTTATGTAAGTGCCTGACGATGACCTACTCTCGCATGGGGAGGCCCCACACTACCATCGGCGCTGAGCGGTTTCACTGCTGAGTTCGGCATGGGATCAGGTGGTTCCCGCACGCTATGGTCGTCAGGCGAAAAGGGCAATGCGAATCATGCTGGCGAGCTACGTCTCGCGTATCCGCTGTCGTCCGTCATCGACAGACCACTTGGGTGTTATATGGTCAAGCCTCACGGGCCATTAGTACCGGTTAGCTCAACGCCTTGCAGCGCTTCCACACCCGGCCTATCAACCAGCTGGTCTTGCTGGGCCCTTCAGGAGGCTCGAGGCCTCGGGGAGATCTCATCTTGAAGGGGGCTTCCCGCTTAGATGCTTTCAGCGGTTATCCCGTCCGTACATAGCTACCCGGCAGTGCCACTGGCGTGACAACCGGAACACCAGAGGTACGTCCACTCCGGTCCTCTCGTACTAGGAGCAGCGCTTCTCAAATCTCCAGCGCCCACGGCAGATAGGGACCGAACTGTCTCACGACGTTCTAAACCCAGCTCGCGTACCACTTTAAATGGCGAACAGCCATACCCTTGGGACCGACTTCAGCCCCAGGATGTGATGAGCCGACATCGAGGTGCCAAACACCGCCGTCGATGTGAACTCTTGGGCGGTATCAGCCTGTTATCCCCGGAGTACCTTTTATCCGTTGAGCGATGGCCCTTCCATACAGAACCACCGGATCACTAGAACCTACTTTCGTACCTGCTCGACGTGTCTGTCTCGCAGTTAAGCACCCTTATGCTCTTGCACTCATTGCACGATTTCCAACCGTGCTGAGGGTACCTTCGTGCTCCTCCGTTACGCTTTGGGAGGAGACCGCCCCAGTCAAACTACCCACCACACACGGTCCTCGATCCGGATCACGGACCTGAGTTAGAACGCCAATGATGCCAGGCTGGTATTTCAAGGTCGGCTCCACCCGATCTGGCGACCGGGTTTCCAAGCCTCCCAGCTATCCTACACAAGCAACATCAGCGTCCAGTGTGAAGCTGTAGTAAAGGTTCACGGGGTCTTTCCGTCTAGCCGCGGGTACACAGCATCTTCACTGCGATTTCAATTTCACTGAGTCTCGGGTGGAGACAGCGTGGCCATCATTACGCCATTCGTGCAGGTCGGAACTTACCCGACAAGGAATTTCGCTACCTTAGGACCGTTATAGTTACGGCCGCCGTTTACCGGGGCTTCGATCAGGAGCTTCGCTTACGCTAACACCATCAATTAACCTTCCGGCACCGGGCAGGCGTCATACCCTATACGTCCGCTTACGCGTTTGCAGAGTACTGTGTTTTTAATAAACAGTTGCAGCCACCTGGTATCTTCGACCGCCTTCCGCTCCGGCCGCGAGGGCCTTCACGTAACGGCGGCGTGCCTTCTCCCGAAGTTACGGCACCATTTTGCCTAGTTCCTTCACCCGAGTTCTCTCAAGCGCCTTGGTATTCTCTACCTGACCACCTGTGTCGGTTTGGGGTACGGTCCCACTGTATCTGAAGCTTAGAGGCTTTTCCTGGAAGCGTGGCATCGATGACTTCCAGACCGTAGTCTGTTCGTCTCGTCTCTCGGCCTTGAGGAACCGGATTTGCCTGATTCCTCGGCCTACTGACTTTCACCAGGACAACCAACGCCTGGCTCACCTAGCCTTCTTCGTCCCCCCATCGCAATACAGTGAGGTACGGGAATATTGACCCGTTTCCCATCGACTACGCCTTTCGGCCTCGCCTTAGGGGCCGACTCACTCTGCTCCGATTAGCGTCGAACAGAAACCCTTGGTCTTCCGGCGGGGGAGTTTTTCACTCCCCTTATCGTTACTCATGTCAGCATTCGCACTCGTGATACCTCCAGCCAACCTCTCGATTGACCTTCGTCGGCGTACACGACGCTCCTCTACCGCGCGTCATTCGACGCACCCGTAGCTTCGGTACCTGGTTTGAGCCCCGTTACATCTTCCGCGCAGGCCGACTCGACTAGTGAGCTATTACGCTTTCTTTAAAGGATGGCTGCTTCTAAGCCAACCTCCTAGCTGTCTAAGCCTTCCCACATCGTTTCCCACTTAACCAGGATTTCGGGACCTTAGCTGACGGTCTGGGTTGTTTCCCTTTTCACAACGGACGTTAGCACCCGCTGTGTGTCTCCCACGCTGGCACTCACCGGTATTCGGAGTTTGCCTCGGTTTGGTAAGTCGGGATGACCCCCTAGCCGAAACAGTGCTCTACCCCCGGCGGTGATACGTGAGGCGCTACCTAAATAGCTTTCGAGGAGAACCAGCTATCTCCGGGCTTGATTAGCCTTTCACTCCGATCCACAAGTCATCCAAATCTTTTTCAACAGATCCTGGTTCGGGCCTCCAGTTGATGTTACTCAACCTTCACCCTGCTCATGGATAGATCGCCCGGTTTCGGGTCTATTCCCAGCGACTGGTCGCCCAGTTAAGACTCGGTTTCCCTACGCCTCCCCTATACGGTTAAGCTCGCCACTGAAAATAAGTCGCTGACCCATTATACAAAAGGTACGCGGTCACGGGACGCGCCCGCTCCCACTGCTTGTACGCATACGGTTTCAGGGTCTATTTCACTCCCCTCTCCGGGGTTCTTTTCGCCTTTCCCTCACGGTACTGGTTCACTATCGGTCAGCCAGGAGTATTTAGCCTTGGAGGATGGTCCCCCCGTCTTCAGTCAAGGTTTCACGTGCCCCGACCTACTCGATTTCACATGATCAGGCTTTCGGCTACGGGACTATCACCCTGTATCGTTGAGCTTCCCAGCTCATTCGCCTAACCGGTCACATGCTTAAGGGCTGGTCCCCGTTCGCTCGCCGCTACTGGGGGAATCTCGGTTGATTTCTTTTCCTCGGGGTACTTAGATGTTTCAGTTCCCCCGGTTCGCCTCCCGCACCTATGGATTCAGTGCGGGATACTCAGGTTACCCTGAGTGGGTTTCCCCATTCGGAAATGCCCGGGTCGCAGGTTGTTTGCCACCTCGCCGAGCCTTATCGCAGGCTTCCACGTCCTTCATCGCCTCTGGCTGCCAAGGCATCCACCGTATGCGCTTCATCGCTTGACCATATAACCCCAAGGGGTCTGATCCGCGATGACGACAACGACAATTGCCGGATACGCTTGAGACGTATCTCATGCCCTTCCCTCTCGGGAAGAGCCTTTGTCAGCATGATTCACATTGTTAAAGAGCGTTTAAAGCGAGAAGCTTTAAGCTGGAAGCTTGAAGAAAGGGCCTGCCTTTCAAGCGTCTAGCTTAAAACTTCAGTGACTGTCGGGATTCTTCGAGCTTCCGGCTTCAAGCTCAAGCGTGGTGGAGCCTACCGGGATCGAACCGGTGACCTCCTGCGTGCAAGGCAGGCGCTCTCCCAGCTGAGCTAAGGCCCCTCTGACTCACCCATCACGCGACATGGGAAATTTTATTCAGGACAAGGCGTTTTGTGGCGACGCATAGCCTGCTATGCGAGTCACAAAACAACGCCGTACTGGATAAAATTTGGTGGGTCTGGGCAGACTTGAACTGCCGACCTCACCCTTATCAGGGGTGCGCTCTAACCAACTGAGCTACAGACCCATTGGTCACGCTGGGCCTATACCCAAACAGTCTTTGCTCTGGCCGATCAGGTAATTCATTGTGGGCACTTGCCGGGTGCCGGCGACGTCGTCGATTAAGGAGGTGATCCAGCCGCAGGTTCCCCTACGGCTACCTTGTTACGACTTCACCCCAGTCATGAACCACACCGTGGTGATCGCCCTCCGAAGTTAGGCTAACCACTTCTGGTGCAGTCCACTCCCATGGTGTGACGGGCGGTGTGTACAAGGCCCGGGAACGTATTCACCGTGACATTCTGATTCACGATTACTAGCGATTCCGACTTCACGGAGTCGAGTTGCAGACTCCGATCCGGACTGAGACCGGCTTTTTGGGATTAGCTCCACCTCGCGGCATTGCAACCCTCTGTACCGGCCATTGTAGCACGTGTGTAGCCCTACCCGTAAGGGCCATGATGACTTGACGTCGTCCCCACCTTCCTCCGGTTTGTCACCGGCAGTCTCCCTAGAGTTCCCGACCGAATCGCTGGCAAATAGGGACAAGGGTTGCGCTCGTTACGGGACTTAACCCAACATTTCACAACACGAGCTGACGACAGCCATGCAGCACCTGTCTGAGCGTTCCCGAAGGCACCAATCCATCTCTGGAAAGTTCGCTCGATGTCAAGGGTAGGTAAGGTTCTTCGCGTTGCATCGAATTAAACCACATGCTCCACCGCTTGTGCGGGCCCCCGTCAATTCATTTGAGTTTTAACCTTGCGGCCGTACTCCCCAGGCGGTCGACTTATCGCGTTAACTGCGCCACAAAGGTCTCGAGGACCCCAACGGCTAGTCGACATCGTTTACGGCGTGGACTACCAGGGTATCTAATCCTGTTTGCTACCCACGCTTTCGCACCTCAGCGTCAGTGTCAGTCCAGAAGGCCGCCTTCGCCACTGGTATTCCTCCCGATCTCTACGCATTTCACCGCTACACCGGGAATTCTACCTTCCTCTCCTGCACTCTAGCCTGACAGTTCCGGATGCCGTTCCCAGGTTGAGCCCGGGGCTTTCACAACCGGCTTATCAAGCCGCCTACGCGCGCTTTACGCCCAGTAATTCCGATTAACGCTCGCACCCTCCGTATTACCGCGGCTGCTGGCACGGAGTTAGCCGGTGCTTCTTCTGTGAGTGATGTCCTTCCTGCGGGGTATTAACCCGCAAGCGTTCTTCCTCACTGAAAGTGCTTTACAACCCGAGGGCCTTCTTCACACACGCGGCATGGCTGGATCAGGCTTTCGCCCATTGTCCAATATTCCCCACTGCTGCCTCCCGTAGGAGTTCGGGCCGTGTCTCAGTCCCGATGTGGCTGATCATCCTCTCAGACCAGCTACGGATCGCGGCCTTGGTGAGCCATTACCTCACCAACTAGCTAATCCGACATAGGCTCATCCGATAGCGCAAGGTCCGAAGATCCCCTGCTTTCTCCCGTAGGACGTATGCGGTATTAGCCTGGGTTTCCCCAGGTTATCCCCCACTACCGGGCAGATTCCTATGCATTACTCACCCGTCCGCCGCTCGACGCCTGGAAGCAAGCTTCCATCGTTTCCGCTCGACTTGCATGTGTTAGGCCTGCCGCCAGCGTTCAATCTGAGCCATGATCAAACTCTTCAGTTTAAAAGCTTGATAGTTCCATAAGGCAGGAACCAAACCTGGCTCAAGGTTCAAACGTCTCGTTTGACGAGTCGCTTGCCTTGATATTCAGTGACTGGTCACCGACATCCCGACAAGCGCCCACATGAATTACCTGATCGATTTTTAAAGAGCGGCTCCGGGCTCTTGTGAAGAGCGGAGCATCTTGCATTGCCGTCCGCTTGGCCGGCGCCCTGCAAGGAAGGCGTATTTTACGCGATCGGCGCGTCGTGTCAAACCCGTTTTTTCGACCGCTTCCGAGGAAGCGACCCGGGTGACCGCGCGACCATCTCGGCGAGATGGCGTCCGATCGAGTGGCGGGCATTCTACCGAAACCGGCGAGCCTGTCAAGCGGGCGATTCTCGAAACCTTCGAAAAGTCCTCGGCAAAACAAGCACTTCTGCCACTCCTCACCGCCTGGGACGTGACCCGTCGCCGGCAGCGGAGGCGTACTTTACGGGTTATCCGGGAAGAGCACAACCCCTGCCTCGCAGAAATGTCGGGGCGCCTCGGCAGGCGCCCCGAGGATTCAGCCACGAACGGCCAGACGCACCAGGCCCGCACCTCCGCCGAAGCCGCTCACCTCGACGGTGTAGGTCCCCGGCTCGAGACGCTGAGTGATCCGCGAGCCGAGCCCCAGATCAGAGGCGTCGTCGTTCTGCACATCCACCCCCTGGCCCGCCAGCCGCAAGACGGTATCCACCCCGCTGGCGGTCGTCTCGAGCACGACGCTGCGCGGAGCCTCCAGCTCCAGCCGATAGGTCAGGCTGCCACCGGCGGGCAGCCGTCCATAGATGACCTCGCCCGGCACGATCTCGCCGCCATCGCTCATTCGCCCTTCGAAGGCCGACTGCTCGCCATGCAGGGTATAGACGCCACTGCCGCTGTAGCTCTGTACCTCCAGGGTATAGCGGCCTGGCTCGAGCACCGTCTGGATCAGGGCATTGCGCTCGCCCCCGCTGTCATCGTCGCTGACATCCACCCCCTCGCCGACCAGGCGCAGCACGGGATCGAAGTCGAGGGAATCCAGTGCGAGTCGCACCTCGGCGGTCTCGTCCACCTCGAAGCGGTAGCGGTTCTCGCCAAGCCCGGTCAGCTGGCCACGCACTTCCTCCCCGGGCGAAAGCTCGCCGTCGTTGCGGAACTCGCCGCTGAAATCCTGACGCCCCATGTCCAGCGCATAGTCGCCGGCGCCGCCGTAGTAGCTGTCCACCTCGACGCGGTAGTCGCCGGGCATCAGCACCGTGGCAAGACGCGAGTCGGTGCCGTTGCCGCCATCGTCGTTGGTGATGTCGGCTCCTTCGCCGCTGATGCGCAGCACGGTGTCGAACGCCTGGGAGCGCAGGCCGAGGCTCACCTCCGACGGCTGATCGAGGTGCAGGGAATAGACGTTCGGCGTGCCACCCGCCAGGCGGCCACGGATGCGATCCCCATCCCGCAGCGGTCCGCCATTGCGCTGGCCGTCGCCGAGATCGCGCTGGTCGGCCACCAGGCGGTAGGCGCCACCGGTGCTGAGCAGCGTTCGGTCGCAACCGGCCGTCTCGTCGGCGGCGGAGACTCGCTCGGGCGCGAGCCGCACCCGGTAGTCGCCGGCCTCGAGGTAGGCGTCGAGACGCAGTTCCCCCGGGGCACAGGCCCGGGCGGACTCGGAGACGCCTTCGCCAAGGAGCCGCATGCCGAGCCCCTCCCCACCGGAAAGCGCGAGGCTCAGGTGCACCGGGCGCTCGAGACTCAGGGCATGATCGACCTGCCCATCCTGCAGGGTCCCCACCAGCGGCCGCCCGGCCGCCAGGGCCGATGCCTCACTCGCCGGCTCGGCGACGAGCCGATACGGCCCGAAGGCATCGTCGTCGCGCCCGCTGACCACCACCAGGGTACAGGCTTCGCGGGCCGGCGCGTGAAGCAGCGTCGCCGCCGCTCCATCAGGCCGGCTGTCGGCCGCACCCAACCACCGCCCCTCGCCGTCGAAGGCGGACAGGGACGCCGCAAAGGGGGCCTCCAGGGTATAACGCCGCGTCTCCTCTTCCCCCGCCGCACAGAGCCAGTGCGCCGAGCGACGGGTACCGTCGTTGAGGTTGAGGGGGCTCGCGGAGGTGAGCTCGCCCTGGATATCGTTGCCCGCCGTGACTTCCGGCGCGGCGACGAAGCGGGGCTCCTCGGTGCAGCCGGCCAGCAGGGCCAAGCCGGCGAGGCCGACGCCGCATGCGACTCGGCGCGCAGTCTTCCTGGTTCCTTGGGGTTTCACGTCTCGTCTCCCTACGTCTCAGTGAGATGCTCCCGCCGGGCACCGGCGGGACAGGAGCACTATAGCGGAAAAGCCGGGACGCTTAAGCAGGCTCAGGGATGCCGCAACAGCACGATCAGCTCGCGGGGGCCATGCACGCCGTACGCCAGGGTCTGCTCGATGTCGGCGGTCTTGCTCGGCCCGGAGATCAGCAAGGCGTTGGTGGGCATGCCCGCCGCCCAGTCCTGCCCCTCCATGACATCGAAGAGGGTATCCTCGATGGCCTCGGCATCCAGCACGGCGATATGAATCGGCGGCACCAGGCTCAGCAAGCGAGGCTCGTCCGGGGTCGGCCAGAGCCACAGGCTGCCGGTCTCGGCCACCCCGCCCTGGGACGAGGCCACCCCCGCCTCCACCAGCTCGAACTGCTCCCGTCGCCAGCTCTCGATGTCGCGATCGGCGTCCACCAGCTCGACCTCGCCATCCGCCAGCGCCGCTCGCGCCTCGGCCGCGACCGGATGCGCCCGGCCCAGCGCCAGCCGGCGCACGCCCTTATCGCGCAACACCTCGGCGAGCCGGACGGTCCAGTCGGCACGACTCACATGGACCACTTCGCCATGCACCGAGGCAATCCAGTGCTCGAAGCGCGCCAGGCGCTCCTCGGGCGTCCAGCCACGCCCGGTGACCACGGCGAACTCGCTCTCCGGGGCCTCGAGGGGGCCGTCGGCCCGTTCGCGCAGGCGCTTGAGGATGCGTTCACGGGCACTCATGCGTCCTTCTCCTCGTGTCGACGCTGCTTGAGCAAGGTATGCAGCGTGGTCTTGGCCGGCTTGGGCGCCGTGCGATACTCGGTCCAGGGGCCCAGCCGGGACGGTGTCAGGGCACGCAGCTTGCCGGCGATGGCGGTCCCGCCACGCCAGGCGCCGGGATGGGTGGCCAGCCATTGCCAGCCCTTCCAGGCCACCAGCTCGGCACGCGAGCGCTTGGCCCCCGCGCCGCGCACGTTACCGCGCCCCTCGCCCACGGCCTCGCGCCGCAATCGCACCAGCAGATCGGGAATCGGAATCTTCACCGGGCAGACCTCGCCGCAGGCCCCGCACAGGCTCGAGGCGGTGGGCAGATCCTTGGTGTCCTCGAGCCCCATCAGGTGCGGCGAGAGAATACTGCCGATCGGGCCGGGGTAGGTGGTGCCGTAGCTGTGGCCGCCCACCCGGGTGTAGACCGGGCAGTGATTCATGCAGGCCCCGCAGCGAATGCAGCGCAGGGTGTCGAGCAGCTCGTCGTCCTGATAGATGCCGGAGCGCCCATTGTCCACCAGCACCAGGTGGACCTCCTCGGGTCCGTCATGCTCCTGCGCCTTGCGCGGGCCGGAGATCATGTTGAGGTAGGTCGTGGCATGCTGGCCGGTGGCCGAGCGCGTCAGCAGCGAATAGAGCGGCGCCACGTCGCGCAGGTGCTCCACCACCTTCTCGAGGCCGGTCACCGCGATGTGCACCGGCGGCACCGTGGTGGTCATCCGGCCATTGCCCTCGTTCTCCACCAGGCAGAGGGTACCGGTCTCGGCGACGGCGAAGTTCACCCCCGAGATCCCCACGTCGGCGGCCATGAAGCGCTCGCGCAGCTGGGCCCGGGCCGCCGCGGTCATGGCGTCGACATCCCGCGTCCGCTCGATGCCGGTCTTGTCGTGCATGACGTCGGCGATCTCGTCGGTATTGAGATGGATGGCGGGCATGATGATGTGCGAGGGGGTCTGCTCGTTGAGCTGGACCAGGTACTCGCCGAGGTCCGACTCCAGGGCCTGGATGCCCGCGGCCTCGAGGTGGGCATTGAGGTGCATCTCCTCGGTGACCATGGACTTGCCCTTGATCACCGAGCGAGCGCCGCGCGCCTCGCACAGTTCGCGGATCAGCCGACAGGCGTGCTCGCCGTCCTCGGCCCAGTGCACCCGGATGCCGTTGGCCTCGCAGTTGGCCTCCAGCCGCTCCAGCAGGTCGGGCAGCCTGGCCAGGGCCCGCAGCCGGATGCTGGCGCCGAGCTCGCGCAGGGTCTCGAGGTCCCAGTCGCCGAAGCTGTCTCGACGCTTGGCCATCAGCCCGTCCATGGCGCTGCGGAAGTTGGCGCGGATCTGAGGATTGCCCAAGGCCTCCCGAGCCTGCTCGTGGAAGGCCCGCGGCGTGAAGGTCTGTACGCTCATGAGGTCCTCCGCCACAGGTAGCTGGCGATATGCTCGCCGCGCACGGCACTCTTGCGGTGCTCGAGACGCCCCGCGATGTTCATCAGGCAGCCGCAGTCCGAGGTCACGAAGTGCTGTGCCCCGGCCGCCTCGATGGCACGGCTCTTGTCCTCCACCATGGCGCCGGAGACCTCCGGGTGACGGACCGCGAAAGTGCCGCCGAATCCGCAGCACTCCGCGGCCCGCGCCTGCTCCACCAGCTCCACGCCCGCGAGACGGCCCAGCAGGGCCGGCCCCGTGTCGGCGAGCCCCATCTCGCGCCGGGCGCTGCAGGAAGTATGCATCGCGACCTTCTCGGCGGGCCCTCGATCGTCGAGGCGCAGATGGCAGACATGCACCAGGAACTCGGTCAGCTCGAAGACCCGTCCGGCCACCTCCCGGGCCTGCGCCTCTCGGGGCGTGTCGGCGAAGAGATCGGGATAGTGCACCCGCATCATCCCCCCGCAGGACCCGGAAGGCACGATGATCGGCCACGGCTCGGGGAACAGATCCAGCTGAGCCTCGGCCACGGCGCGGGCCTCGTCCTGGTAGCCCGAGGTATAGGCCGGCTGGCCGCAGCAGGTCTGATCCTCGGGGAAGATCACCTCGATCCCTTCCCGCTCGAGCAGGCGGATGCCATCCAGGCCCGCCTCGGGAAAGAAGAGGTCGACCAGACAGGTGCCGAAGAAGTACACCTTGTCGGGCTTGGCGGGGTAGAGTTTGACAGGGGTCATGGGCAGGAATCCTCGGCGCCTGACGCTTGGGGGGAACGGGCGCCTCGAGACGCCCGGCAGAAAATTGGTAAAACCAATTGACACCGCGATGTCATCGCACAGTATGGGCCGGGGCCATGACTGTCAAATCCCGGCGCCGCGAGACGACTAGACCTTGGTATAGTCGTCCCTACTGCATGTCGCAACCCCCTGAAATGCCAGTGGAAGCACAGCGGTCCAGGAAGCCGCCCCGACCCGGGCCAGGCAGGGGATATTGGTAATACCAATTATTTGAGGTTACCATGCGTCGCAGACCCCGTACCCAGGAAGCTCCGCCATGTCCTATCAAGCCGTCCGCCAACCGCGTCTCGCCGACGTCATCACCGAGCGCCTGGAAGCCCTGATCCTCGAGGGTAGCCTCAAGCCCGGCCAGCGGCTGCCCCCGGAGCGCGAGCTCGCCGAACGCTTCGGTGTCTCCCGCCCGTCGCTGCGCGAGGCCATCCAGAAGCTCGCCGCCCGGGGATTGCTGACCAGCCGCCAGGGAGGGGGCACCTTCATCACCGAGAACCTGCACAGCGGCTACAGCGACCCCCTGCTGGAGATGCTCTCCCGACACGGCGAGTTCCACCTGGACCTGCTGGAGTTTCGGGACGCCATGGAAGGGCTGTCCGCCTACTACGCCGCCCTGCGGGCGACGCCCACCGACAAGTCGGTGCTGATCCAGCGCTTCGAGGAGCTCGAGGCCTGCTTCGCCGCCCGGAACCCGGCCGAGGAGGCCAAGGCCGACGCCGCCTTCCACCTGGCCATCGCCGAAGCCGCCCACAACGTCATGCTGCTGCACACCATCCGCGGGATCTTCCACCTGCTGGAGAAGAGCATCGTCGAGAACCTCGAGCACCTGTTCGGCAAGCCCGATGCCCGGGAACGGCTGATGGCCCAGCACCGCGCCCTGCTCCACGCCATCCTCCAGGGCAAGGCCGAGGAGGCCCGCACCCGGGCCCACGACCACCTGGTCTACGTGGAGGAGGGCCTGCTGGAAGCGGCCCGGGCCGAGACCCGAGCCCAGCGCTCCCTGCGGCGGGCCCAGGCCATGCCGTCGGGCGACGACTGAGCCATGCCGGATTCCGCGCCCCCCTCGCCCCGTCGCCGACGGCTGCGCGGCCTGCTGCTGGCCCTGGGGCTGGCCGGCCTCGCCCTGTGCATGTGGCAGACCGCCCAGGTGGCCCGGGAGCAGGCCCTGGACGCGCTGCGCGACGATGCGGAGAACGAGCTCCGCCTCTCCGCGGCCGGCCTGGTCGGACACCTGTCGCGCCACGATTACCTGCCGGAGCTGCTGGCCTCGCGCGAGGCGGTCAAGCGCTTCCTGGTCACCCCCAAGCTCCAGGACCCCATGCCGCTCAACCGGCTGCTGGACCGCTTCCGGGCCACCGCCGGGGTCTCCGACATCTACCTCCTCGATCGTCACGCCGATACCCTGGCGGCCAGCAACTGGCACCGCCCGGACACCTTCATCGGCCAGAACTACCGCTTTCGCCGCTACTACCAGGAGGCCATGCAGGGCCGCAACGGCCGCTTCTTCGGGCTCGGGGTCCAGTCCCGGGAGCGGGGCTACTACTTCTCGGCCCCCGTCTGGCTGGACGCGACCGACCCGGACGCCCGTCCCGACGGCGTCATGGTCCTCAAGGTGCTCCTCGACGACGTCGAGGCCAGCTGGGCCGAACAGGACGCCGAGCTGCTGGTCACCGACCGCGACGACATCGTCTTCTTGGCCAGCCGGCCGGAGCTGCGGCTGACGGCGCTCGAGCCCCTGACCCCCGAGCAGCGCACCGCCCTGCGGGCCTCGCGTCGCTACGCCGACGAGCCCCTGCCGGCCACCGGCCTGCGTCGGCTCGAGCGTCTCGGCCCCCGCACCCGGCTGGTGACGTTCACCCAGGGCCCCCTGGCCAACCGCCATTACCTGAGTCTCACGCGCCCCATGCCGGCGTTCGACTGGAACATGCACATCCTCAAGCCGCTCGGGCCGGTGGCGGAGGCCCAGTGGACCTCGGCCCTGCTGGCCGGCGGCCTCTACGGCCTGGTGGCCCTGGGCGGCGGCATCGGCTGGCAGCGACGGCGCCTGCGCCGGGAGCGCGAGCGCTTCGCCGAGCGTGAACGCCAGACCCTGGCCCGGAGCCGGGACGAGCTGGAGCGCCACGTGGAAGCGCGTACCCGCGACCTGACCGCCACCAACCGGCGCCTGTCCGACGAGATCGAGGAACGCCGCCGTGCCGAACAGAGCCTGCGCGAGACCCGCGACGAGCTGGTCCAGGCCGCCAAGCTGGCCGTGCTCGGCCAGCTGGCCGCCGGCATCAACCACGAGCTCAACCAGCCGTTGGCGGCGATCCGCGCCTACGCCGAGAACGCCCGCGCCTTCATCGCCCGCAGTCGCGCGGAGGCGGCCGACGCCAACCTCGGTCAGATCGTCGAGCTGACCGAACGGATGGCCGAGATCAGCGCCCAGCTGCGCCAGTTCTCGCGCAAGAGCGGCGAGCGCCTCACCGCGGTCTCGGTGCCGGCCTGCTTCGACTATGCCCTGCGCCTGTTCCAGGCGCGACTCGCCGACGGCGCGGTGGAGGTGGTCCGCCACTGGCCCGAGGACGAGACCTGGGTGCGTGCCGACCCGGTGCGCCTGGAGCAGGTGCTGGTCAACCTGATCGGCAATGCCCTGCAGGCCATGGCCGAGACCCCGGCCCCCCGCCTGACCCTGAGCATCCATCCGGAAGCGACGCGGGTGCGCATCGAGGTGACCGACAACGGTCCGGGCATCGCCGAGGAGCAGCTGCCACGGATCTTCGAGCCCTTCTTCACCACCAAGTCCACGGGCAGCGGCCTGGGACTGGGGCTGTCGATCTCGGCGCGCATCATCGACGACCTGGGCGGCCGGCTCGAGGCCGGCAACGTCGACGAGGGCGGCGCGCGCTTTACCCTGACCCTGCCCCGGGACGAGGATCCCGGCCACCCGGTCCGCCAGGAGGAGCATTCCCACCATGCATGACACCCCGGCCACCCCGGTGATGATCATCGACGACGAGGCCCACCTGCGCATCACCGCCGGCCAGACCCTGGAGCTGGCCGGTTACACGCCCCAGGCCTACGAGAGCGCCGAAGAAGCCCTGGCCGCCCTGACCCCGGATTTCCCCGGGGTCGTGGTCAGCGACATCCGCATGCCCGGCATGGACGGCATGACGCTGCTGCGCGAGGTGCGCGGGCGCGACCCGGACCTGCCGGTGGTGCTGATCACCGGCCATGGCGACATCTCCACCGCCGTGGAGGCCATGCGCGACGGCGCCTGGGACTTCCTGGAGAAGCCCTTTGCCGGGGAACGCCTGGTGGAGGTGGTGCGCCGCGGCATCGAGAAACGCCGGCTGAGCCTGGAGAACCGTACCCTCAAGGCCGAACTCGAGGCCCAGCAGTCGGCTCTCGGCCCCCGCCTGGTGGGGCGCACCCCGGCGATCCAGAGGCTCGCGGCCATGGTCCAGCGCATCAGCCAGGTGGAGGCCGACGTGCTGCTGTTCGGCGAGACCGACGCCGGCAAGGACCTGGTCGCCCGGGCCATCCACGAGCGCAGCGCCCGACGCGAGGGGCCCTTCGTGGCGATCAACTGCGGCGCGGTCCCCGAGAGCACCATCGAGTCGGAGCTGTTCGGCCACGAGAAGGGCGCCTTCACCGGCGCCGTGGAGCGGCGCATCGGCAAGTTCGAGCATGCCCAGGGCGGCACCGTCTTCCTCGACGAGATCGAGTCCATGCCCCTCGCGCTGCAGGTCAAGCTGCTGCGCGTCCTTCAGGAACGCAGCATCGAGCGGCTCGGCTCCAACCAGCCGGTGCCCCTGGACATCCGCGTCATCGCGGCCACCAAGGTGGACCTCCGGGCCGCCGCCGAAGCCGGCGACTTCCGCGAGGACCTCTACTATCGCCTGAACGTGGTGACCCTGCCGATCCCCCCGCTGCGCGAACGCCGCGAGGACATCCCCCTGCTGTTCCAGCACTTCGCGGTGCTGGCCGCCAACCGCAGCGGCCTGGAGGCGCCACCGCTGGACGCCGCCGGCACCTCCGCCCTCCTCGCCCACGACTGGCCGGGCAACGTCCGAGAGCTGCGCAACCTCGCGGAGCGCTACGTGCTGCTGGGGGTCACCTGCGACTACCGCCTCGACGCCCTGCTGGAGGGCGTCGAGAGCGACGGCGGCGACCTCCCCCTGCCGCGCCAGGTCGAGCTCTTCGAGAAGAGCCTGATCGGACAGGCCCTGGCCCGCCATGGCGGCCGGGTCACCGAGGTCTGCGAGGCGCTCGGCGTCCCCCGCAAGACCCTCTACGACAAGCTCAGGAAGCACCACCTGCGAGCCGAGGACTATCGCCACAGCGCCGAACCCTGAGCCAGCAGGGCAAGCAGGGGCTCCCAGGGCGGCAGCCAGGGCGACAGGCTCGCGGTGACCGCCAGCATGGCCAGCGAGTTGCCCGGCTCTCGCCAGTCGAAGGGCTTGAGGGCGGTGCCGAAGGAGCGCTTGAGGCGCGCCCCGGTGAGATCGACGCTGTACAGCTCATCGAGCAGCAGGTGAATCACGAAGCCCAGGGCCAGGGCCGCCCCATGGGCCCAGGCCAGCCGGTCGGGCAGGAGGAAGAGCCGATGGCTCAGGGCGGTGGCAGTCAGGCCGCAGAGCAGTGCGGCCAGCAGCGAGTGCCAGATCCCCCGATGCACGGTGAAGCGACCGAACAATGCCCCGGCCAGGTAGCGGACGCCCAGGTAGATGCCGCCGCAGGCCACCAGCAGGTGGCCGGGCTCGAGCCGGCCTTGCAGCCAGAGCGCGCCGGCCACCACGGCGGGAATGGCGAGCAGGTTGAAGATCAGGCGAATTGCCCGGGAGCGGTCGGCATCGATGTCGGGGAGGATGCCGCCGAAGGTCACCAGGGCCAGGATGGGCAGCCCCTCGGCCATCCCCCACAGGCCGGCCTGCCAGCCGCCGTGGGCGACCACCGCGCCCAGGGTCGCGGCCACGCCGAGGTGGGTTCGGAAGTCGGCCATGCCCGCGGCGCCTCACCTACTGGATAAAACGCCAGTTTAGCGCCCGGCATGGCCAAGGAAAACAATCGATTGGCGGTTTGGAACTTCTTTCCAAGCCCGAAGAAGGGATGAGCTTCTCCGGCGACAAGCCTTCGCGAGGGCGCTGTAGACCCATCCTTGGGCGCTACTTTTGCCGTCCATGGTCAAAAGACCCTCGCTTCACCTTGTCCCCGGCGCTCATCTCACCTGGCGTCTGGTAACGAGGTCTCAGTGCTGGGCGGCCAGGTACTCGTCCTTGAGTTTCACGTAGTTGCCCGCGGTATAGGGGAAGAAGGCACGCTCCGACTCCTTGATGGGGCGCAGCGCCTTGGCCGGGTTGCCGGCATAGACGTGGCCGCCCGCCAGATGCTTGCCCGGCGGCACCACGGCGCCGGCGGCGATGATCACCTCATCCTCGACCACGGCGCCGTCCATGACGATGGCCCCCATGCCCACCAGGATGCGGCTACCCAGGGTGGCCCCGTGCAGGATGGCCTTGTGGCCGATGGTCACGTCGTCGCCGATGGTCAGGGGGTGGCCGTCGGGATTGAAGTCGCTGGCGTGGGTGATGTGCAGCACGCTGCCGTCCTGGACGCTGACCCGGGCGCCGATGCGGATCCGGTGCATGTCGCCGCGAATCACCGCCATCGGCCACACCGAGCAGTCATCGCCCAGCACCACGTCCCCCAGCACCACGCAGCCGGGATCGATGTAGACCCGCTCGCCCAGCTGGGGGCTCGTGCCCTTCCAGGGGCGAATGGCCGTCGTCTCGTTCATCGTCCACCTCTCTCGTCAGATCAGTCCCGATGCCAATACTACCAGCGTCAGCGGGATCGACACCCAGCGCACCAGCCCCCGCCAGGCGCGAAAGCCGTGGGGGCCGGCGTCCAGCGCCCGCAGGGCGACCGGCTCGGGCAGCACCCAGGCGGCGAAGACGGCGATGAAGAGCCCGCCGATGGGCAGGAAGATCTCCGGCGGGATGGTGGTCACCCACTCGAAGACGTTCATGCCGAACAGCACCCGGACGTCGGCCAAGGTCGAGAAGGACAAGACCGAGAGCATGCCCACCATCCAGACCGCGACGCCCACCGCCGCCGCGGCCTGGCCGCGCCCGAGCCCCCATCCCTGGAGCGTGGCCACCATGGGTTCGGCGAGGTTGATCGAGGAGGTCCAGGTGGCCATCAGCAGCAACAGGAAGAACAGCGACAGCCAGAAGGCGCCGAGCGGCAGGTCGGCGAAGGCCACCGGCAGGGTGACGAACATCAGCCCCGGCCCCTCGGCGGGATCCATGCCCTGGGCGAAGACCACCGAGAAGATGGCGATGCCGGCCAGCAGCGCCACGGTGACGTCGAGTACCGCGACGCCGGCCGCCGCCCGGGGCAGGCTCTGGTGGTCCGGCATGTAGGCCCCGTAGGCCATCAGCGCGCAGGCCCCCACCGCCAGGGTGAAGAAGGCATGGCCCATGGCGGCGATCAGCACCGTCGGGGAGACCGCCGACAGGTCCGGCGTGAACAGCCAGGCCAGCGCCTGGCCGAAGCCGCTGGTAGTGGCGGCATGGCCGGCCAGCACCAGCAGCAGCAGGTAGAGCAGCGGCATCAGCAGGTTGTTGAGCCGCTCCAGGCCCTTGGCCACGCCCGCGGCCACCACCGTCATGGTCATCGCCAGGAAGAGGGTATGGTTGAAGGTCATGCGCCAGGGGTCGGCGAGGAAGGCATCGAAGCCGGCGCCGATCTCCGCCGCGCCCTTGCCCACGAAGTCGCCGTTGATCGCCGACACCAGGAACTCGATGGACCAGCCGGAGACCACCGAGTAGAAGGACAGGATGCAGAACACCGTGAAGGCACCGAACAGGCCCAGCCAGCGCCAGTGACCACTGCGCCCCGCCTGGGTCGCCAGGTGGCCCAGCGACTGCATGGGGCTGCGCCGCCCGGCGCGGCCGATCAGGATCTCGGCCATCATCACCGGCAGGCCCAGCAGCACCACGAAGGCCACGTAGAGCAGCAGGAAGGCGGCGCCGCCGTTCTCGCCGGTGATATAGGGGAATCGCCAGATGTTGCCCAGCCCCACGGCGGCCCCGGTCACCGCCAGGATGAAGGCGCGGCGGCTGCTCCAGCGCTCCAGGGTCTCGTTCATCGCCTCGTCTCCGGCCTGTCGTTGCAAAGGGCGCAAGCCTAGCACATTGAAACCCGGGCGGGCCGCCCGCATCTAAGCCTTGTTTTCCATTGCGACCCGAGGTGTGCATGTCCACGAACCCGCTGCTCGACGCCCATGCGTTGCCGCCCTTCGCCGAGATCCAGCCCGAGCACGTGGTGCCGGCCATCGAGACCCTGCTGGCGGAGAACCGCGAGGCCATCGACGCCCTGGTCGCCCGCGCCGAGGAGGGGGCCCGCACCTGGGAGAGCCTGGCCGCGCCCCTGGAGGCCCTGAACGACCGCCTCTCCCGGGCCTGGTCGCCGGTCTCTCACCTCAACGGCACCATGAACAACGAGGCGTTGCGCCAGGCCTACGAGACCAGCCTCGGGCTGCTCTCGGACTACAGCACCTGGCTGGGCCAGCACGAGGGCCTGTTCCGCGCCTGGCAGGCCCTCAAGGACGGCCCCGCCTGGGAAACGCTCGACGAGGGTCAGCGCCGCACCGTGGACAACGCCCTGCGGGACTTCCGCCTGGCCGGGGTCGACCTGCCCCCCGAGCAGAAGCGCCGCTACGGCGAGATCCAGTCCCGCCTCTCGAGCCTGGCCAACACCTTCTCCAACCAGCTGCTCGACGCCACCCAGGCCTGGCACCTGGACCTCTCCGACGCGGACCGGCTGGCCGGCCTGCCCGACAGCGCCCTGGATACCCTGGCCGCCAACGCCCGGGCCAAGGGCCGGGAGGGGTATCGCCTCACCCTGGACTTTCCCAGCTTCATGCCGGTGATGACCCACGCCGACGACCGCGAGCTGCGCCGCGAGGTCTACACCGCCTTCGTCACCCGGGCCTCCGACCGGGGCCCGAACGCCGGAGAGTTCGATAACGCCCCGATCATGGAGGAGACCCTCGCCCTGCGCCACGAGCTGGCGCGCCTGCTGGGCTTCGCCACCTACGCCGACTACTCGCTGGCCACCAAGATGGCCGAGTCGCCCCGCCAGGTCATCGGCTTCCTGGAGGACCTGGCCCAGCGTGCCGTGCCCCAGGCCCGCGAGGAGTTCGCCGACCTGCAGGCGTTCGCCCGCGACTCGCTGGGCCTGGAAGACCTCCAGCCCTGGGACGTGGGCTATGCCAGCGAGAAGCTGCGCGAGGCGCGCTTCGCCATCTCCCAGGAAGAGCTGCGCCCCTACTTCCCGGCCCCCCGGGTGGTGGATGGCCTCTTCCGGGTGGTCGAGCGGCTGTACGGGGTGAGCTTCGAGGAGGACGCGAGCGCTCCGCGCTACCATCCCGATGTGCGCTACTTCCGCATCCTCGAGGACGGCACGCCCATCGCCGGCTTCTACCTGGACCTCTACGCCCGGGAGGGCAAGCGCGGCGGGGCCTGGATGGACGAATGCCGGGTCCGCCGCCTGGAGGCCGGCGAGCTGCAGCTGCCGGTGGCCTACCTGACCTGCAACTTCACCCGGCCGGTGGGCGACCGGCCGGCACTGCTGACCCACGACGAGGTCACCACCCTGTTCCACGAGTTCGGCCACGGGCTGCACCACATGCTGACCCGTCAGACCGTCGCCGACATCTCCGGCATCAACGGCGTGGCCTGGGACGCGGTGGAGCTGCCCAGTCAGTTCATGGAGAACTACTGCTGGGAGCGCGAGGGCCTGGACCTGATCGCCGGCCACGTCGACACGGGGGAGCGGCTGCCCGATGACCTGTTCGACAAGCTGCTGGCGGCCAAGAACTTCCAGTCGGCCATGGGCATGGTGCGCCAGCTGGAGTTCTCGCTGTTCGACTTCCGCCTGCACCAGGAGCAGGCGGCCCCCAGCGCGGCGGACATCCAGGCCATGCTCGACGAGGTGCGCGACGCCGTCTCGGTGGTGCCGCGCGCCGACTTCAACCGCTTCCAGAACGGCTTCGGGCACATCTTCGCCGGTGGCTACGCGGCCGGCTACTACAGCTACAAGTGGGCCGAGGTGCTGTCCGCCGACGCCTGGAGCGCCTTCGAGGAAGCCGGCATCTTCGACCCCGAGACGGGGCGGCGCTTCCGCACCGAGATCCTCGAGCGTGGCGGCTCACGGGACGCCGCCGAGCTGTTCCGGGCCTTCCGTGGCCGGGAGCCCAGCGTCGAGCCGCTGCTCCGCCACAGCGGCATTCGCGCCGCCTGACATGCCCCTCCGCGCCGCCGGGTCCCCCGGCGGCTCTCCCTGCTTCGGCCCCTTCGCGCCGGATCGGCGGGTGTCCCGCCACGCCGGAATCGGTGATAGGGTGAACGACACCCGCGCATCCACCGTGATGCCGATCGACGCAGAGTTCCCCACAGGAGCCCACCAGACTATGGCCGTCCAGAAACGCTTCATCGCCGGGGTCATCTGTCCCCGCTGCGCCGAGATGGATCGCATTCGTGCCTGGGAACAGCACGGCATTCGTTATCGCGAGTGCGTCAGCTGTGACTTCTTCGAGCAGCTGCCCATCGAGGACGAGGCCCTTCCCGAGCTCGAGACCCGGGTCAACCGGGAACGCGAGGAGCCGCAGGCCTCCGACCTGCAGACCGTGAAGATCCTCGATCCCAAGGCCTGATGCCGGTCCCCGCCGCGGCCCGCCTCCCGGCCCCGCCCCGTCGAGTGCTCGAGGCGCTCGGCCTGGCGGCGGCCGCGGCACTGCTGGTGGCACGGCTCGACCTGGCCACCCTGGCCGCCGGCCTCGGCCTCTTCCTGTGGGGCATGACCCACCTGGAAGACGCCATCAAGCGGCTCTCCGGCGGCACCCTGAATCGCTGGCTCCACGCCGCCACAAGCGGCCCGTTGCGGGCCATCGGGGTCGGCGCCGTGGCCACCGCCCTGGTCCAGTCCAGCTCGCTGGTGACCCTGCTGGCCATGTCCTTCGTCGGTGCCGGCCTGGTCGCCCTGCCCGGCGCCATCGCGCTGATCTTCGGCGCCAACCTGGGCACCACCACCGGCGCCTGGCTGATCGCCGGCTTCGGCCTCAAGGTCGACCTGGCCCGCTACGCCATGCCGCTGCTGGCACTGGGGCTCATCGGCGGTCGAGTGCTGCAGGGCACCCGGGCCGGGATCGCCGCCCTGCTGCTCGGGGTCGGCCTGCTGTTCCTCGGCATCGATTTCATGAAGCTCGGGTTCGAGGCCTGGCAGGATGGCCTGCGACTCGATGGCCTGGCCGGCGAACGCTTCTGGCACTGGCCACTGTTCGTGCTGTTCGGTGTCGCGGCCACCGTGGTGATGCAGTCGAGCCACGCCACCCTGCTGATCATCCTCGCCGCCCTGGCCTCGGGACAGCTGCCGTACCTGCCGGCGCTGGCCGTCGCCATCGGCGCCAACATCGGCACCACCGTGACCGCCCTGATGGGCGCCCTGGGGGCCAGCAGCGCCGGCCGCCGACTGGCCGGAGCCCACCTGGTCTTCAACCTGATCACCGCCTGCGTGGCCCTGGCGCTGCTGATGCCGCTGGCCTGGCTGGTGGATGTCCTGGGCGGGGCAATCGGCCTGGGCGAGACCGCCTGGACACTGAAGCTGGCCCTCTTCCATACCCTCTTCAACGGCCTCGGCATCCTGCTGCTGCTGCCCTTCATCCCCCGCCTGGCCGGGCTGCTGGAGCGCTGGCTGCCCGACCCCGCGCGGCGCGATCCGGCCCAGGCGCGGTATCTCGACGACACCGCCCTGGCCCATGCCGACACCGCCTTGACGGCCATTGAGCAGGAGGCCCGGCGCCTGGAGCGCCGGGCCTACCACCTGCTGTGCGCGGCCATCCTCATGCCCAGCGCCGAGGTGATCGGCCATCCCCCGGACCGGGCCGTGGCCAGGGCGCCCATCGAGCCCGACGACTGGCCCTCGGTGAACGCCCGCTACCATGAGCGCATCAAGCCCCTGCTGGCCGAGATCCTCGGCTTCTATGCCCGCATCGACGTGCCGCTCACCGAGGCGCAGGAGGCACGTCTCACCGCCCTCTACGAGCGCAGCCTGCGCCTGGTCGAGGCGGTGCGCTTCGGCGAGGTGCTGCAGCGCAGCCTGCTGCGCCACGCGGCCCCCGACAGCCCCCTGCGCGAGGCCCACGACGACCTGAGAATGGCCGTGGCCGAGGGCCTCAACCACCTGGCCAACGCCCCGGACATCCCTCATATCGGCGCCGCCCTGGAGGAGGTCCGGCGCCACTGGCAGCACGAGCTGGCCGAGCGCCTGCGCCGCCAGCGGCTGGATGCCTGGCAGGCCTCCTCGCTGATGAACGACCTCCACCAGGCCAGCCGCCTGCTGGAGGCCCTGACGCCTCCCCCGGAGCCCCCGGCCTGACACGTGTGCGGAAACCCACACAGGCAAACCGGCCCGGCGTGCGGATTTCCAGCCTCGGCCGACTCGCCGCCTTTCGACCAAGGTCGAACGAGTCAACCATAACACACTGAATTTAAAAGATTTCTACAACAATGGAACGCCCATTGCTCCAGGCATGGCGTGCAACGACGGCCCCAGGCCGAACAACCACAACCCAAAACGGGAGAAACGCCATGTCCTCCACTACCCGGATCCTCACCGGTACCCTGGCCGCGTCCCTGCTGGTCGCCGGCGGCGCCCAGGCCGACCGCAGCGAATGGCCCGAGAGCTTCACCGTCGGCACCGCCAGCCAGGGCGGCACCTACTTCGTCTACGGCTCCGGCTGGGCCAACCTGATCGCCGACGAACTGGGCGTCTCCGGCGGCGGCGAGGTCACCGGCGGGCCCAACCAGAACCTGGCCCTGGTGCACACCGGAGACCTGGCCCTGGGCCTGACCACCATGGGCCCGGCCGCCGAGGCCGTGGCCGGCCAGAGCCCGCTGGCCCCCGGCGTGAAGATGGACAACGTCTGTGCGCTCTTCCCGATGTACGAGACGCCGTTCTCCATCACCACCCTCGCCGACAGCGGCATCGAGTCGATCGCCGACATCCCCGACGGCGCCACCATCGGCTTCGGCCCGGCGGCCTCCACCTCCGACACCTACTTCCCCAAGATCCTCGTCGAGCTGGGGGTGGATTTCGAGGCCCGTAACGGTGGCTGGAACGACCTGGGCGGACAGCTGCAGGACGGCCTGATCGACGTCATCGCCTTCGCCGCCGGGATCCCGGTGCCGGCGGTCAGCCAGCTCGAGGTGCAGACCGACGTCAACATCGTCGAGTTCACCGAGGAGGAGCAGCAGCAGGTCGTCGAGGCCTTCCCGGTGTCGCCGTTCCAGATCCCGGCCAGCACCTACCAGACCCTCGAGGAAGACGCGCGCGCCGTCTCCATGTGGAACTTCACCATCGCCGGCTGTGACCTCCCCGAGGACTTCGTCTACGAGATCACCAAGCTGAGCCTGGAGAACAACGACCGGATGCGCGACATCCACCGCAGCGCCCAGTTCAGCGTCCCGGAGAACCTCGAGTACAACACCGTGCTGCCCTTCCATCCGGGCGCCGTGCGCTGGTACGAGGAGAACGGCTACGAGATCCCCGACGACCTGAAGCTCTGAACCGTTGACCGCCCGCGATCCCGCGCCGCCGGCGCGGGATCGCCCCCCGCACGTTCGTCCCTCACCCAAGGGTGACTCCCATGTCCCAGCACAACGATCCCCGTCACGACGTCCGTGACGACGAGGAGGTTCGCCCCGTCGTCGCCGATGGCGTGGACGAAGAGGCCGTGGAATCCAACCGGCGCCTCTACACCGGCTGGCAGTGGCTGCTGTTCGGCGCCCTGGCCATCGCCTACTCCAGTTTCCACCTGGTGTCGCTCAACCTCTATCCGATGGAGACCTGGTCCTTCCGCATCGTGCACATCTGCGGTGCCCTGATCCTGGGCTACGGCCTGTTCGCCGGCACCCGCTTCGCCGACGACGGCCACAAGCCCTCCCCGGCCTGGCTGGCGTGGCTGAGCTACGCCCTGCTCATCCCGGCGGGCTACGCCCTGGTCCAGGTCTTTTTGATGCAGCGGGCCATGAGCGGCGGCGCCATGCGCATCGAGCCGCACATCGAGGCCTTCCATTTCGGCTACCCGCTGATGCTGGCCACCGCCGCGGCCATCCTGCTGTCCTGGAGCTACCGCCAGTACCGTCATCGGCTCTCCCCGGCGGACCTGGTGCTGATGGTCTGCGCCGTCGCCAGCGCCGGCTACCTGCTGGTGATGTTCAACAGCCCCCTGCGGGCCTCCACCGGCACCCCCTTCGCGCCCATGGGCATCTCCTACGCGGCGATCGCCGGGGCCGCGCTGATCCTCGAGCTGACTCGCCGCGTCGCCGGCCTGGCGCTGGTGATCATCGCCGGCATCTTCCTCGTCTACGTGTTCGCCGGCCCCTACCTGCCGGGCTTCCTCGGCTATCCTGGCCTCTCGGTGGGACGCTTCTTCAGCCAGGTCTACACCGATGCCGGCGTGCTCGGCCCGACCACCGCGGTGTCCTCGACCTACATCATCCTGTTCATCATCTTCGCCGCCTTCCTGCAGGCCTCGAAGGTCGGTGACTACTTCGTCAACTTCGCCTTCGCCGCCGCCGGCCGCGCCCGCGGCGGCCCCGCCAAGGTGTCGATCTTCGCCTCCGGCCTGATGGGCATGATCAACGGCACCAGCGCCGGCAACGTGGTCTCCACCGGCTCGCTGACCATCCCGCTGATGAAGAAGGTCGGCTACCCGGCCCGCAGCGCCGGCGCCATCGAGGCCGCCGCCTCCACCGGCGGGCAGATCATGCCGCCGATCATGGGCGCCGGCGCCTTCATCATGGCCGAGGTCACCGGCATCCCCTATACCGAGATCGCCGTGGCGGCGCTGATCCCGGCCATCCTCTACTTCCTGTCGATCTACTGCATGGTCGACTTCGAGGCCGCCCGCAAGGGCATGCGCGGCATGCGCAAGGAAGAGATCCCGCTGTTCTCGAAGCTGGTCAAGCAGGTCTACCTGTTCGCGCCCATCATCATCCTGATCGTGGCCCTGTTCATGGGCTACTCGGTGATCCGCGCCGGCACCCTGGCCACCGCCTCGGCCGCCGTGGTGAGCTGGATCTCGCCCAACAAGATGGGTCCGACGGCCATCCTCCGTGCCCTGCAGCTGGCCGGCACCATGGCCATCCAGATCATCGCCGTGTGCGCCTGCGCCGGCCTGATCGTCGGCGTCATCGCCCTGACCGGGGTCGGCGCGCGCTTCTCCTCGCTGCTGCTCGGCCTGGCCGGGGTCAGCCAGCTGCTGGCGCTGTTCTTCGCCATGTGCATCTCGATCCTGCTCGGCATGGGCATGCCGACCACCGCCGCCTACGCGGTGGCCGCCTCGGTGGTCGCCCCGGGCCTGATCGAGATCGGCATCCAGCCGCTGGTGGCGCACTTCTTCGTGTTCTACTTCGCGGTGGTCTCGGCGATCACCCCGCCCGTGGCCCTGGCCTCCTACGCCGCGGCGGGCATCTCCGGGGACAACGCCATGAGCACCTCGGTGGCCTCCTTCAAGATCGGCCTGGCCGCCTTCATCGTGCCCTTCATGTTCTTCTACAGCCCGGCCATGCTGATGGAAGGCTCCTGGCTGCAGATCCTGCGAGTCGGGGTGACCGCCACCCTGGGCATCGTGCTGCTGTCCGCCACCGTCCAGGCCTGGTTCTTCGGCCCGGTGAAGGCCTGGCAGCGCCTGGTGATGATGGTCGGGGCCCTGTGCATGATCTATGGCGGCCTCTACACCGACGTGGCCGGCCTGGCCATCGGTGCGGCCCTGGTGATGTACCAGCGTGGCCGCAACGGCGGCGGCGCCCAGCCGGTGACGTCCGGCTGACGCCTCCCCCACCTACGCGAAGGGCCCCGCCGGATGGCGGGGCCCTTCTTCGTCATGCGGACGGGAATCCAGGACCGGCCTACGGCCGGCTGGGTTCAGGCGGAGATATTGTCCAGCACCTTGAGGGTCGGCTCGGCCTGGTTGAGCGTGTAGAAGTGCAGCCCCGGGGCACCGCCGTCGAGCAGCCGCTGGCACAGCCGCGAGATGACCTCCTCGCCGAAGGCCGCGATGGCCGCGCTGTCGTCGCCATACGCCTCGAGTTGCTTGCGGATCCAGCGGGGGATCTCGGCGCCGCAGGCATCGGAGAAGCGCGCCAGCTTGGTGTAGTTGGTGATCGGCATGATGCCCGGCACGATCGGCGCCTCAACGCCCAGGGCGCGGGCCCGCTCGACGAAGTGGAAGTAGGCGTCGGCGGTGAAGAAGTACTGGGTGATGGCCAGGTCGGCCCCGGCCTTCATCTTGCGGGCGAAGTTCTCCAGGTCCCGGTCGAAGCTCGGTGCCTGGGGGTGGGACTCCGGGTAGGCCGCCACGGCGATCTCGAAGTGGTCGCCGGTCTCCTCGCGGATGAACTCGACGAGCTCGTTGGCGTACCGGAGCTCGCCGACCCCGCCCATGCCCGAGGGCAGGTCCCCGCGCAAGGCCACCAGGCTGTCGATGCCTTCCTCCCGGTACTGGACCAGCAGGTCGCGCAGCGCCGCCTTCTCGCTGCCGATGCAGGACAGGTGCGGCGCGGTGGTGAAGCCCGACTCGCGCACGGCGCGCACCGTGTTGAGGGTACGATGCTGGGTCGAGCCCCCCGCACCATAGGTCACGGAGAAGAAGCGTGGACGACGGGCGGCCAGGGCATCCCGGGTGCGCATCAGCTTCTCGTGCCCGGCCTCGGTGTTGGGCGGGAAGAATTCGAAGCTGATCCCCAGCGGATGCTCGTGTGCACTCATCGATCCGGTCCTCGTGGTTCGGGCGGTGTCCAGGTTCGCCGTCCGGCGGCGCAGGGCGCGAGCGACGGGCGGCGCGGTGATGGCGCCATTGTGACGACTCGGGCCGAGGACGACCAATGAAAGTTTCGTCATCCTGCATCGATTCCATTCATATAAAAACCCGGACTTCCATAACCAGGCGTGCTAAAGAGCGCCCGACCGAGCCTGACAGCCGATCCGCCGCCAGGCATCATGAGGGCCCGCTCGACAAGGACGCGACGCATGACCCTCGACCCCGACACCCTGATGGGCCCGCTATGGACCCTGCTGGCCTTCGTGGCCCTGGGCTGGCTGGTGGCCAGGCGACTGGCCGTCGACCCCCGTCCCATCGCCACCCTCCTCATCTATCTGATCGCCCCGCTGACCTTCTTCCGGGGGCTGATCCTGGGGGGCCCGACGCCGGCCGACCTGCTGATCACCGCGGCGCTGTTCGTCACCGCCTGCCTGGTGGCCCTGGGAGTCAGTCGACTGGCCCGCGGGAGGCTGCCCGGCGAGGAGAGCGCGGTGCTGGCCTTCTCCGCCGGCACGGGGAACACCGGCTACTTCGGCCTGCCGGTGGCGCTGGTGCTGCTGCCGCCCGAGGGCGTCACGCTCTATCTCTTCGGCGTGCTGGGCGTGACCCTGTACGAATTCACCCTGGGCTTCTATCTGAGCGCCCGCGGCCGCTTCTCGGTGCGCGACAGCCTGGTCAAGATCCTGCGCCTGCCGCTGATCTACGCCTTCCTGGCGGCCCTGCTGGTAGAAGGCAGCGGTCTGGCCGTGCCGCCGGCGGTCCTGGAAGGGCTGGAGGTCTTCCCGCCGACCTACACCCTGCTCGGCATGATGATCATCGGCATGACCCTGGGGCGGGTCACCATTCGCCAACTGGACTGGCGCTTCATCGGCGCCTGCGTGGCGGTACGCTATGTGGTCTGGCCCCTGCTGGCGCTGGGCGTCGTACTGGGACTGCAGGCCACGGTGGGGATCTCGCCGGCGCTCGCCATGGCCCTGCTGCTGGTGGGCGTGGTGCCCATGGCCGCCAACGTGGTGGTGGTGGCCATGGAACTCGGCATCGCCCCGGAGAAGGGTGCCCTGGCGGTGCTGCTCACCACCCTGGCCGCCCCCCTGCTCATTCCGCTCTACCTGGGCTGGATGCTGCCCCTGGTCGGCGGCTAGCTGTGTAAACCCACCAGGTTGTTCACGGAAAGGCCTAACCGGTGAACCGGAGAGCAGTAATCCAAACTGGCATGCGGCCGATGCCAGTTGTACTGGTGCAGCCAGGCCGGCAGATGTTGCCGGCGCTGCTCCGAGCTCTCGTAGGACCGCGCATAGGCCCATTCGCGAAGGGCGGTTTGAATAAACCGCTCTGCCTTGCCATTGGTGCGTGGGGTATAAGGGCGAGTGCGCTTGTGCGTTAGCCCCAGGCGCCGGCACAGGCGCTGGAATGCCTTGGATTTGTAACAGGCGCCGTTGTCGGTCAGGACACGGGCGAAGCGAACCCCGAGCCGCCGGTAATAACGCATCGCGTCCAGCAGCGCGTAACACGCGCTCCAACCGGTTTCATTGGGATAGAGGGTGCCGAAGGCCACCCGTGAGTGATCGTCGATAGCGATATGGACATACTCCCACCCCGCGCCGGGCGTGTTCTGCTGGCGATCGCCCGTCACCCGATGGCCCGGGCGTTCGAAACGTCCCAACTTCTTGATATCCAAGTGCAGGAGATCCCCTGGCGCGTCATGTTCATAGCGGTTATCAGGCCTTGCCGGTGACAGCAAGGCCAGCCGGTTCAGCCCCTTGCGCTTGAGGATCCGCGCCACCGTGCTCTGCCCGATGCCCAGCGCCCGGGCGATCTGGCGATAGGTCTGACGCTGCTGACGACGTTCGATGACCTGCTCCACGGTGGCGGCATCGGTGGCACAAGGGCTCCGCCCCGGGCGCGACGAGCGGTCTTGAAGCCCCGGGAGGCCTTCTTCGCGGAACCGGCGGACCCACTTGTAGACCGTTCTCACACTGACGCCCTGAGCTTGAGCCACTTCCCTTGGCCGTATCCCTTCATCGATGACACGACGTGCCAGCAGGGCTCGACCATGTGGGGTAAGACGGGCATTCTGGTGAGTGTTCATCCGGACCTCCTGGAGCGATTGGTTGGTTCGCATCTCCAGTCTTCCGGGTAGGTTCCGGATGAACAACCTACCGAGAGATCACAGCTAGCCCAGCTCCGGCGCGACCAGCACCCGGGCGGCGGCGGGCCGGGCCTGAAGCCGCCGGATATAGGCCACCAGGCGCGGGGTCTCGGCGAGGAAGGCCTCCGCGGCAGCCAGGCCGAGCAGGTAGTCGAGCATGGGCGCCGCGATGGCATCGGCAATGGTGAAGTCGTCGCCCACCAGGTAGTCGCCCTCGGCCAGCTGGCCCTCCAGCAACCCCAGCACCCGCGCCAGCTCCGGCTGGGCCGCGGCCACGGCGTCCTGGCGCACCGCGCCTCCCACGCCCTTGGGGAAGACGAATTCCAGCAGGTAGCGACGCACCAGCGCCTGATCCACGTAGCCGGCGAGCACCCCGGTCCACTGGTCGACGCGCGCCCGCGGCCAGGGAGCCTCGGGTTGCAGCGCCGGCCCCTCGAAGGCGCCATCCAGGTAACGGCAGATGGTGGGCGTCTCGATCAGGCGGCGCTCGCCATGGAGCAGGATGGGAACCTTGCCGAAGGGATGCAGCGCATAGTGCGCCGGGGAATGCAGGGCGACGGGCCGGCCGTCGACCTCGGGGCCCAGGGTGTAGGGGATGCCCTTCTCCTCGCAGCACAGCTGGACGCTGCGCACGAAGGTGCTGAACTGGGGGCCGACGATATGCACGGAGGCGGTCATCTCGGGACTCCTTCGGTGGGAGATGATGGCAGGCTAGTCCGCGTCACCATATGTTCAAGAACATATGGTGACGAGATGCCATCCTGACGGGATCAGCCACGAGGAGAATCGCCATGCCCTGGAGCGCCGATCACAAGGCCCGGACTCGCCGACGCATCCTGGAGGCCGCCGCGACGCTGTTCACCCGCCACGGCTTCGTCGAGGTGAGCATCGATGACGTCATGCGCCACGCCGGCCTGACACGCGGGGCCTTCTATGCCCACTTCGCGTCCAAGGGCGAGCTCCACGCCGAGTCGCTCCACCACGCCGCCCACGCCCAGGCCCACCGACTGGAGGGCGTCACTGCCCAGGCGCTCGCCCTCGGCTACCTGAGCCAGTCCCATCGCCAGGGCGAGGCCATCAACTGCCCCCTGGCCTGCCTGGTCAGCGATGTCGCCCAGCAGGACGAGCGGGTCCGAGGTACCTACACCCGACTGTTCGCCGGCTTCGTGTCACGCTGCCAGGACGCCGACGCCTCTTCGCCCGACCGTGAGAGGGCGCTGCAGCGGGCGGTGGCCCTGATCGGCGGCATGGCGATCGCCCGCACCCTCAACGACGACGCCCTGGCGGAGGAGCTGCTGGCGGCCTGCCGGACCCTGGTCTCACCCGAGACGCGCTGACACGGGCAGCGACGGGTCAGGCGGGCCAGCCCCGGCGACGGACTGCGCCTCGCCCTCGGGGACGGTCAGGGTACCGATGACCGGTTCCCGTTCGATCACCTCCCCGCGCCAGTCGATCAGCCGTAGTCGACCGTCCGCCCCTTCCAGCAGCGCCGTGCAGTGCTCCACCCAGTCCCCGTCGTTGCAGTAGAGGAGTCCATCACGGGCGCGGAAGCCGGCCTTGTGGATATGGCCGCCGACATAGCCGTCCAGTCCCTCCCTGGCCGCCTGGTGCAGCGCCGCCTGCTCGAACTGGGCGATGTAGCGCTGAGCGGCCCCGACCCGCCGCTTCAGGGCGCTGGCCAGCGACCAGTAGGGCAGCCCCAGCAGCCCGCGGGTGCGGTTGCACCAGCGATTGAGCGTCAGCACGAACTGGTGCATGCCGTCGCCCAGCGCCAGCAGCCAGGGCGCGATACGCACATGGGTATCGAATTCGTCGCCGTGGCTGACCAGCAGCCGCCGCCCGTCGGCGGTGACGTGGATCATGCGCCGCTCGATGCGGACCCGATGGACCCTCAGGCCGCAGAGCCGGCGCAAGGCGGCATCGTGGTTGCCAGGGATGTAGACGATCTCGCATCCGCCGCGGGCCAGACGCAGCAGTCGCGCCGCGAGCCGCCGCTGGTCCGGGGGCAGCACCGCCCGACGGCGCATGGCGATCAGGTCGACGATGTCGCCGACCAGGTAGAGGCGTTCGGGACGCACGCGGCGCAGCAGGCTGGCCAGCAGCGCCGCCTGGCAGTCCCGTGTGCCGAGATGGACGTCGGAGACGAAGAGGGTACGGGCGTTGGGCGTCGGCATGGGCACGGTCTCCTGGCGTGACGAGCCCAGGATGCCCCGACGGCATGACAGGCGCTTGGCGGCGCCATGACGGTCCCATGACCCCGGCTCAGGCGGAACCGGCATCGCGTTCTGACCGGTAACGTTCCCGGGCATGACGCTTGTGGACGTACATGGCGCTGTCGGCGCGCTGGATCAGCTCGTCCAGGTCCGCCGCCCCCTCGAGCCAGGGACGGTAGCTGGCCACCCCCACGCTGACGCTCGCCTCCTCCACCGCCGCCGCCTCGCAGGGCGTGGCGGCCAGGGCCGCCTCGAGGCGCCGGGCACGCTCCATGGCTTCCGGCTCGTCGGTATCGGGCAGGATCAACAGGAACTCGTCCCCGCCCATCCGGCAGCCCAGCTCGTCGGGGCCGAGCTGCTCGGCGATGGTGCCCGCCACATGGCAGATCAACCGGTCGCCGCAGGCATGGCCATGGGTATCGTTGATCTGCTTGAGCCGGTCGATGTCGACCAGCAGCACCGACAGGGGCCAGCGCTTGAGATGACAGGCGTCCAGGGCCTCGCGCAGGAAGGTCATGCCCCATCGCCGGTTGGCCAGGCCGGTCATGGCATCGAAGTTGGCCAGGTGGGTCAGTTCCAGTTGCCTGGCCGCCAGCGCCTCGTTGGCCTCGGTCAACTCGGCATTGCGCCGTCTCAACGCCTGGCTCAGCGCGGCGGCACGATGGAAACCGTCGTAGCGCACGTAGCACAGCAGCGGGGAGATCAGCCAGCCGATCAGCAGGAAGACCCCGCCCAGGCGCAGCAGCTCGACCGGGTCGAAGGGGCTCCAGAGGGCGAAGCAGGCCGTGTAGGCGACCAGCATGACCAGATTGTGCGCGAGCATGCAGCGCAACCGCCAGACGGCCACCACCGGCAGCAGCACGAACATCGCCACCGCCACGCTCTGGTTCCAGAAGAAGAAGGCGAAGGCGTCGGTGACCTGGCTGGCTCCCCAGGAGAAATACACCTCGGCCCCCAGGGCGCCGACCAGCAGGGCTCGTTCGCTGCGCGCCGGGCGGCGATGCTGCCAGATCAGGCATGCCATCAGCAGGCCGACCACGGCGAGGCGGCCGGCCCACAGCGCCGGCCAGCGATCGGGCACCATCCAGTAGTCGAAGGGCAGATAGCACAGCAGGCCGATGATGCCGCAGGCCATCAGGGCCGCGTTCAGACGCGCCTGCTGGTCACGCTCCTCGGCCGACAGTTCCGGCTCCGCCGGCACGGCGACCTCCCGGGGCGGGCACCGCCCGCCCGCATCAAGCGGCTCAGTAGCGGTAGTGGTCGGGCTTGAAGGGCCCCTCCGCGGGAATGCCGGTATAGTCCGACTGGGCCTGGCTCAGGCGCGTGATCACGCCGCCGAAGCCTTCGACCATGTAGCGGGCGACCTCCTCGTCCAGGTGCCGAGGCAGCACCGAGACGTCCAGGGCCTCGCGCTTGCCGGCCGCGTCGAGCTCGGCGAAGCGGCCCTCGTAGAGATGGAGCTGGGCCAGCACCTGGTTGGCGAAGGAGCCGTCCATGACCCGGGAGGGATGCCCGGTGGCGTTGCCCAGGTTCACCAGCCGCCCCTCGGAGAGCAGGATCAGGTAGTCGCGACTGTCCGGGTCGTAGTCCCCGGGATCGCTGTCCCGGTAGACCTTGTGCACCTGCGGCTTGACCTCCTCCCAGTGCCACTGGCGACGCATGTAGGCGGTGTCGATCTCGCTGTCGAAATGGCCGATGTTGCAGACCACCGCGCCCGGCTTCAGGCACCGGAGCATGGGGGCGTCGCAGGCGTCGATGTTGCCCGTGGCGGTGACCACCAGGTCGATACGGGCCAGCAGCTCGCGATCGATGCTCTCCATGCCGCGATTCACGCCGTCGCGGTAGGGCGACACCACCTCGAAGCCGTCCATGCAGGCCTGCATGGCGCAGATCGGATCGATCTCGGCGACCCTGACGATCATGCCCTCCTGGCGAAGCGAGGCCGCCGAGCCCTTGCCGACGTCGCCGTAGCCCATCACCAGTGCCTGCTTGCCGGCCAGCAGGTGATCGACCCCACGCTTGATGGCATCGTTCAGGGAGTGGCGGCAGCCGTACTTGTTGTCGTTCTTGGACTTGGTCACGGCATCGTTGACGTTGATCGCCGGGACCTTGAGCCGGCCATCACGCAGCATCTCCTGGAGCCGGTGCACCCCGGTGGTGGTCTCCTCGCTGATGCCGTGGACGGCGTCGAGCAACTCGGGGCGCTTGTCGTGCAGCAGGGCGGTGAGGTCGCCGCCGTCGTCGAGCACCAGGTTCGGCGTCCAGCCGTCCGGGCCCTCGACGGTCTGCTCGATGCACCACCAGAATTCCTCCTCCGTCTCGCCCTTCCAGGCGAATACCGGAATCCCGGCGGCGGCGATCGCCGCCGCGGCATGGTCCTGAGTCGAGAAGATGTTGCAGGACGACCAGCGCACCGTGGCCCCCAGGTCGACGAGAGTCTCGATCAGCACCGCGGTCTGGATGGTCATGTGGATGCAGCCGGCGATCCGCGCCCCGGCCAGGGGCTGGCCGTCGCGGTACTTGGCGCGGATCGCCATCAGCGCCGGCATCTCGGTCTCGGCGATGCGGATCTCGCGCCGCCCCCAGTCGGCGAGGGCGATGTCGGCGACCTTGAAATCCGTGGTGTCGGGCGCGGATACGGCGGGCTGGTTCATGTGTCACCTCTTTCCTCGGCGAAAAGCGTGACCTTCACTATAGGCAGCCGGCAAAGCCGCGAACAATCAACGCTCGAAGCCGGCGATGCCCGCCGCCGACAGCCGGAGCGCCAGGCGACGCACCTCGGGATGGGCGAAGAAGTCGCTCAGCGCCTCGGCCCTCGCCTCGCCGACCCCGGGCAGGGCCCGCCATTCGGCCGGCGAGCGCGAGACCAGGGTCGCCCAGTCCGGCGTGTCGCCCGCGTCCCAGCCGGGCGGTGGCCCCAGCGCCGAGAGCCAGGCCGGGAAGGGCCGCCGCCGGGCATCGCGGAAGGCGTCGGCCAGCCGTGCGGCGCGCGCCTCGGCGATGCCGTCCGCTCCGGCGAGCGCCCGGGGCGAGAGCGCCAGCCAGTCGAGCAGTCCCTCCACCTGCCCGGCCTCGACCAGGGCACGCCAGGTGCCTGGCCCCAGGCCGGGCAGGTCCAGCGCCCGCTCGCCTCCCAGCCAGGTCAGGCGCTCGACGAACTGGTCCTCGCAGCCGGGCAGCGGCTGCCAGCAGCTGAGGGGATGGTACTCCGAGGCCGGCGGAGGCACGACCTCGGGACGCTCGGCGGCCCGCCAGGCCACGCCCTCCAGGCGCGGCACGGTCAGCCCGGCCAGGGCGACGATCACCCGGTCGCCGGGACGGATATCCAGGGCTCGCCAGCGCTCGAGCGAGCCGACGGACACGCGCCGCAGGGTGCGCCCGTCGAGGGTGACCGGCACCAGGTGCAGCAGCGGGGTGATCCGTCCGGTCCGGCCGACGCGAAACGTCACGCCGCGCACCTCCGCGAGCGCCTCCCGGGCCGGGTACTTCCATGCCGCGGCCTCCCGACGCCCAGGGGCCGCCCGCCGCCCCTCCTTCAGCACCACCCCGTCGGTGGCGAAGGGCAGCGGGCTGCGGTACCAGGCCTCGCGCAACCGCTGCACCTTGGCGAAGGTGGCGACGGGCCGGCTCCACAAGGCGGTATCGGCGAACCCCAGGGCCTCCAGGCCGGCCAGGCGGGCCGCCATGGTGGCCGGCCCGCCCGGCCAGCCCCACACGAAGAGGCCGATCTGCGCGGCCGGCCCGTCCGCCAGGCGCTCCCGCGCCAGCCAGCCGGCCACGGCGCTGCGTGCCCCGGCACTCCCGGCCTCCGCCTGCACATGGCCCCCCAGGCGGCGATACAGCTCCCCCTGGAGCACCAGCCGGTCGGGAGCCGAGGGCGGCAGGCGGTCGGGCACGTCAGGCAGGCGGCGCACCCGGGCCGTCCAGTCCTGCCCGCGCTCCCCGTCGCCGCGGCTGATGGCGCGTACCAGCCGGCCGGCCTCGTAGATCAGGGTCACCGCCACGCCGTCCACCTTGGGCTGCAGCCAGACATGGTCATGGCTCGCCAGCCAGGTTCGGACCTCGGTGTCGCCATCGAGCTTGGGCAGTCCGGCCTGGGGCACGGGATGGCGGAGTTCCCCGGTCGGGCCCGCCGACGGCGGCGCCGCGGGCAGCAGGTCGGGGAAGCAGCGCCGCCACTCGCTCAGCCGGGCGCTGGCCTGATCATAGACGGCATCGCTCACCGGCGAGGAGCCGTCGCGGCGATAGGCGGCGTTCCAGGCCTCAAGGCGTTGGTGGAGGGCCGTCAGTTCGCGCTCGGCGCGGGGGATCGACCAGCCCGGACAGTCGGCGAGCAGCGGGAGGGACCACAGGCAGAGGAGGAGGATGGCGAGACGGCGACGCATGGCGAGCGTTCCCGGCAGGGGCCTGTCTCGACCCTAGCAAAGGGCCCCGCCCGGCGATGCCGGGCGGGGCCCTCAAGCGGTGTGCGAGATCGCCGACCCGTCGGCGACCTCGACCCGGCGCCTACAGGCCGGCGGCGCCGCGCAGCGCCTCGGCGCGGTCCGTCTTCTCCCAGGGGAAGGCGGTGAAGGTCTCGGTGTGCTGCTCGCCCTGGGTGTCGGTCCAGGTGTAGCTGGTCTCGAAGGGCTCGCGACCGAAGTGGCCGTAGGCCGCGGTCAGCCGATACATGGGGTGCAGCAGGTCGAGCATGCGGGTGATGGCGTTGGGGCGCAGGTCGAAGTGTTCGCGCACCAGGGCGACGATGCGCTCGTCGCTGATCTTGCCGGTGCCGAAGGTGTTCACCGACACCGAGGTCGGCTCGGCCACCCCGATGGCGTAGGACACCTGGATCTCGCAGCGCTCGGCCAGCCCGGCGGCGACGATGTTCTTGGCCACGTAGCGGCCGGCGTAGGCGGCGCTGCGATCGACCTTGGAGGGGTCCTTGCCGGAGAAGGCACCGCCGCCGTGACGGGCCATGCCACCGTAGGTGTCGACGATGATCTTGCGTCCGGTCAGGCCGCAGTCACCCACCGGGCCACCGATGACGAACTTGCCGGTGGGGTTGATGTGGTACTGGGTGGACTCGGTGAGCCACTCGGCGGGGATCACCTGCTCGATGATCTCGCGCTTGACCATGCTGCGCAGCTCTTCCTGGTCGATGTCCGGGTCGTGCTGGGTGGACAGCACCACGGCATCGACGGCGCAGGGCTTGCCGTGCTCGTCGTAGCGGAAGGTCAGCTGGCTCTTGGCGTCCGGGCGCAGCCAGGGCAGCAGGCCGTGATGGCGCAGCTCCGCCTGGCGCTCCACCAACCGGTGCGAGTAGTGGATCGGCGCCGGCATGAAGGACTCGGTCTCGTTGGTGGCGTAGCCGAACATCAGGCCCTGGTCGCCGGCGCCCTGATCCTCGGGCTTGCTGCGGTCGACGCCCTGGGCGATGTCCACGCTCTGCTTGCCGATCAGGTTCAGCACGCCGCAGGTCTCACCGTCGAAGCCGACATCGGAGGAGGTGTAGCCGATGTCCAGGATCACCCGACGCACCAGCTCCTCCAGGTCGACCCAGGCGGAGGTGGTGATCTCGCCGGCCACGATGGCCACGCCGGTCTTGACCATGGTCTCGCAGGCCACCCGGGCATTCTTGTCTCGCGCGATGATGGCATCGAGCACCGCATCGGAGATCTGGTCGGCGATCTTGTCCGGGTGCCCCTCGGACACGGATTCGGAGGTGAACAGGGAGTATTCGCTCATGGCGTCCTCGACCCTCTGGAAGTGGGATGACGGCGTCTGGGCTCGAAGCCAGGGTAATGGAGTGGCGCAGGCCCCGCGAGTCGGGGAGCGGCGCGCCTTGGCCCGGGCGGGCCGGCTGGGGGCGGATTCTACACCCTCGCCCCGCGCCTTCCTAGCGCGCGAGCGGGCGCGGATTTGAAGGCCGGGGCCCATTCGGCGACAATGAGCGGCCGAAATCGACCGCGCCGCCCCGTCCCGCGGCGCATCCCAGCCAGGATCCACGTCCGGCCACGCCCCCTGGCCAGACCGTGTCACCGCATACTATCTGCCGCAGGCGAGGAGCTGACCCCCATGCCGTCCCGTTTCGAACTGGCCAATGCCATTCGCGCCCTGTCCATGGATGCCGTCCAGAAGGCCAAGTCCGGCCACCCCGGCGCGCCCATGGGCATGGCCGACATCGCCGAGGTGTTGTGGAACGACTACCTGGCGCACAACCCGGCCGACCCGCACTGGCCCGACCGGGACCGCTTCGTGCTCTCCAACGGCCACGGCTCCATGCTGCTCTACTCCCTGCTGCACCTGACCGGCTACGACCTCGACCTGGAGCAGCTGCAGAACTTCCGCCAGCTGCACTCCAAGACCGCCGGTCACCCCGAGTTCGGCTACGCCCCGGGCATCGAGACCACCACCGGCCCCCTGGGCCAGGGCCTGGCCAACGCCGTGGGCATGGCCATCGCCGAACGCACCCTGGCCGCCCAGTTCAACCGCCCGGGCCATGCGATCGTCGATCACTACACCTACTGCTTCGTCGGCGACGGCTGCCTGATGGAAGGGATCTCCCACGAGGCCTGCTCCCTGGCCGGCACCCAGAAGCTGGGCAAGCTGATCACCTTCTACGACGACAACGGCATCTCCATCGACGGCGAGGTCGAGGGCTGGTTCACCGACGACACCGCCAAGCGCTTCGAGGCCTACGGCTGGCACGTGGTGCCCAACGTCGACGGCCACAACCCCGACGAGGTCAAGGCCGCCATCGAGCTGGCGCGCAGCCAGGACGACAAGCCCAGCCTGATCATCTGCAAGACGGTGATCGGCTTCGGCGCCCCCAACAAGCAGGGCAAGGAGGAGTGCCACGGGGCTCCGCTGGGCGAGGACGAGGTCGCCGCGGCCCGCAAGCGGCTCGACTGGCCCCACGCCCCCTTCCACGTGCCCGAGGAGCTCTACCAGGGCTGGGACGCCACCGAGGCCGGCCAGGCCCGCCAGGCGGCCTGGCAGGAGCGCTTCGATCGCTACGCCGAGGCCCATCCGGAACTGGCGCGGGAATTCCTGCGCCGCCAGAAGGGCGAGCTGCCCGTCGAGCTGACCAGCGAGGCGCTGATCGAGCAGGCCCAGGAGAAGGCCGAGTCCCCGGCCACCCGCAAGGCCTCCCTGGCCTGCCTCAACGCGCTCGGCCCGCAACTGCCCGAGCTGCTCGGCGGCAGCGCCGACCTGGCGCCGTCCAACCTGACCTTCTGGCAGGGCGCCCGCGCCATCGACGCCACCGAGCCCGGCGGCAACTACCTGCACTATGGCGTGCGCGAGTTCGGCATGGGCGCGATCATGAACGGCATCGCCCTGCACGGCGGCTTCGTGCCCTACGGCGCCACCTTCCTGATCTTCATGGAGTACATGCGCAATGCCGTGCGCATGGCGGCGCTGATGGGCCAGCGGGCCGTCTACGTCTTCACCCACGACTCCATCGGCCTGGGCGAGGACGGCCCCACCCACCAGCCGGTGGAGCAGCTGACCACCCTGCGCTCCACCCCGAACCTCTCCACCTGGCGCCCCTGCGACGCCGTGGAGACCGCCGCCGCCTGGGACGTCGCCATCAAGCGCCACGCCGGCCCCACCGCCCTGGTCTTCTCCCGCCAGGGCCTGCCCCACCAGGAACGCACCAAGTCCCAGCTGGGCGAGATCCAGCGCGGCGGCTACGTGCTCAAGGACTGCGAGGGCACCCCCGAGCTGATCCTGATCGCCACCGGCTCCGAGGTCGGCCTGGCCATGGACGCCGCCGCCGCCCTGACCGAGAGCGGCCGCCGGGTGCGCGTGGTCTCCATGCCGTCCACCGACACCTTCGACGCCCAGGACGCCGCGTATCGCCAGGCCGTGCTGCCCGCCGAGGTCGGCAACCGCATCGCCGTCGAGGCCGGCCATCGCGACTTCTGGTACAAGTACGTGGGTCTGGAAGGCCGCATCGTCGGCATGGACAGCTTCGGGGAGTCCGCCCCGGCCGGCGATCTCTTCAAGCACTTCGGCTTCACCGTGGAGAACCTGGTGGCCGAGGCCGAGCAGCTGCTGGACGACGCCGCCGACGACTGATCGCGGCCGTCACGGCACTGGAAAGGGCACGGCATTTGCCGTGCCCTATGAAAAATGACTTATAATCAAAAGGTTGCCCGTCCTCGACTTATGTAGCCGATCTGAAACCTCGGCATAACTTGGACAAACAAGCCACTTTTCCAAGGCAATATGAAACCGAGACGAGCTGGACGCTTCAACTATAAGCGATCACTAAAAGAGCCGGCGGATGCCGAGGTTTGCCAACAGCTCTACAAGAGTGTTAGCTATGGGGGGAATCCGGAACATAAACGGAACCCTGGCGACTTTGGCCTCACACCACCGGCTCTACCAAGGGCTGACAAGACGCTTTGCGACACGGCAGGCATCTTTACAAAACAGATTGCTCTCGCACTGCTAAAAGAAGGAGCCAAGAGAGGATTAATCAGCCAACAGAAAAAAGAGGGCTACCCTCAAAATATCTGGTCTGTTAGCAAAGAGGGGGTGCCCTTGGAAGCACAACTAGAAAATGTACAACAAGGCACCTACCACGGCTACCCAATGCCAGAAGGTGACCCTATGAGAGATATAGTACTCAAAGTTTGGCACCAGAGAGGTAACAATGAATCAACCAATTGATATTAGTGCGCACTGGTGCCACGCGGACGAAGCTAACGAGGGAACCAACCCCACATTAGCTGAGTGGCGCCTAAGTATCAATGATCAAATCGCCACCACTCTCATAGAGCTTGGCACAGGGAAACTGCGCGATCATTTGCTGGCCCCCATGGATATCTTTGCAGAATGGATTGCAATAAACTGGTGGCGTCTACGGTGGGAGCCAGCGATCACTTCCAGTCATGACTGGAAAATGAGTCATTTTCTCCCCTCCATTGGCAACGGCATTGCGTGGCCTAATGTTTCAATTGCTAGCGATGGAGACTTTGTTCACTTCCGATCTCGCCCTACTAGATCACAAGGTAGCGGCATGCCTGTTAAGTTCGTATCGCATTTTGACGAGTGGGTGCCCGCAGAAGCTTTCGAACAAGGTATTGATAAATTCATGTCTAAAGTAACAACACATCTCCTCCACTCAAAGTACCGAGAGGATGTGGCAAAACTGTGGGATGAAATCATTGAAGAGCGCAACGACACAAATCTGTCAACATGGCGCCGCCTGGAAGCATTGTTAGGATACGACCCAGACCAGGCTCCTGATGAAATCATTTCAAGCCTTATAAATAGATTCAATGAGCTAGGAAAAGAATCCATAAACGAAGTTGCTGCAGAAGGGAGAAGCCAATCCTTATCACTACTAAAAAAACTGGAAGTAGAAATAAATAATGGCACCAAAGGAAAGCTTCCTCCGGATGATAAAAGCCTAAAGACTGCCATCGAAAAAATACCGAAAAATCAAGCCGTTTGGCGCCGAGCGTCCGATGCCGCAGCTTTAGCTAGAAAGCAGTGGAGGCTTGGCAATGGACCTATTTCTGACAACCAACTACTAGAGCTACTCCAACTTCCTCGTCATGTTTTAGGCAGCAACTCCCACGATAGCCACCTATCAGTTGGGCTGCGCACCGACGAAAACTTACGCATCTCGCTCGGTGGGAAGCGACTGGAGGGCCGCCGCTTTGCTTTGGCAAGAGTACTAGCTGACAACCTAATTTCGTCCCCCTCAGACCACTTATTGCCGATCACGCGTAGTGGCACATCTCGGCAACGCTTTCAACGAGCGTTTGCTCAAGAGTTTCTATGCCCCTTCAGCTCCATAAAAGAGGAAATCGGTGACGAGCCCAGCAATGAAGATTTCATTGAGGACATATCGGATAAGTATGGCGTTTCGCCAATGACTGTAGAACACTTACTCATTAACCGGGGCATCATACAAGCTGCGTAGCACTTTAATGGCCTTAAAGAAAGACTGCTCTCCACATAGGAGCAATCACTTAACTGAGTCGTTCTTAAGCGAGAAAAAAACGCTGCCCCCATTTCTTGACTGCTCCGTGCCTATTTTCCGCGCATCCCGGCGCCTAGGCACGGAGTAGTAGCCTATCTTCAGGCGATGGTCACGGATTCGTCCAGGTACACGTCCTGGATGGCGTGCAGCAGCGCGACGCCCTCTTCCATGGGCTTCTGGAAGGCCTTGCGCCCGGAGATCAGCCCCATGCCGCCGGCCCGCTTGTTGATCACCGCGGTGCGCACCGCCTGGGCCAGGTCGCTCTCGCCGCCGGAGGCGCCCCCGGAGTTGATCAGCCCCACCCGCCCCATGTAGCAGCTGGCCACCTGGTAGCGGGCCAGGTCGATGGGGTGGTCGGAGGTCAGCTCGTCGTAGACCTTGGCATGGGTGTGGCCGAAGCCCAGGTCCCGGTAGCCGGCGTTGGTCTCGGCCTGCTTCTGCTTGACGATGTCGGCCTTGAGGGTGGCCGCCAGGTGGATGGCCTGGCCGGTGAGGTCGGCGGCGGTATGGTAGTCCCGCCCCTCCTGCTTGAAGGCGGGGTTGCGCAGGTAGGCCCAGAGCACCGTGACCATGCCGAGCTGGTGGGCCCGCTCGAAGGCCTCGGCGATCTCGGTGATCTGGCGGCGACTCTCGGGCGAGCCGAAGTAGACGGTGGCCCCCACCGCCACGCAGCCCATGTCGAAGGCCTGTTCCACGCTGGCGAAGGGCGTCTGGTCGTACATCGCCGGCAGGGTCAGGGTCTCGTTGTGGTTGAGCTTGAGCAGCATGGGGATCCGGTGCGCGTAGCGCCGCGCCACCGAAGCCAGGCCGCCCAGCGTCGAGGCCACCCCGTTGCAGCCGCCCTCGAGGGCCAGCTCGACGATGTTGGCCGGATCGAAATAGCGCGGATTGGGCGCGAAGGAGGCCCCGGCGGAATGCTCGATGCCCTGATCCACCGGCAACAGGCTGAGGTAACCGGTCCCGCCCAGGCGGCCATGGTTCATCAGTGCCTGAAAGTTGCGCAGCACCGCCGGACCGCGATCCCCCTGGGCCAGCACCCGGTCGACGTAGTCCGGCCCCGGCAGATGCAGGGCCTCCCGGCGCACGCCCTCGCAGACGTGGCCGAGCAGGGATTCGGCCTCCTCGCCCAGCAACCATTCGATATCGGTCATGCCCGCTCCCCCCCGTTGTGTCCTCGGCATGGTTCCAGCGTAGAGGATCGAGCGCGACCGGGCATGGCGCCGACAGGAAATCGCCCCCGAGGACGGGGGCGAACCGGGAAGGCCCGGTCAGGCCGGCTTGACGTCGATGCGGCGGGGTCGGTGGGTCTCCTTCTTGGGCAAGATCAGGTGCACCACCCCCTGGTCGATGCTCGCCTGGATGGCGTCCATGTCGATCTCGTGGCTGAGGGTGAAACGGCGGGCGAAGCGCTGGGCGCGCACCTCGGCATAGATCGAGGTCAGCCCCTCGGGCACCTCCAGCGCCACCTCGCCTTCCAGGCTCAGCACGTTGTCGTTGACCTCGATGGACAGGGTGTCCCGCTGCACCCCGGGCATGTCGGCGATCAGGTGCAGGGCATTGTCCTCCTCGTAGATATCCACCGGCGGCAGCAGGGCATCCATCCGCCGCTCTCGACGTTCGGTCGGGGCACGGTTCTCTTCACGCTTGGCGACTTCACTCATGACGACTCACCTCCTCGGGATGCACCGTCTTCAGGACGCCTGGATATCGATGCGGCGGGGCTTGAGTTCCTCGCGCTTGGGCAGGACCACCTCGCACACGCCGTTGCGGAAACGGGCCTCGGCCCGGTCGGGGTCCAGGCCTTCCGGTAGGGACACGGATCGGCTGAACTCGCCGGCCGCCCGCTCGCGCCGGAAGTGGGTACGGCGCTCGCCGGTGTCCGCCTCGGCCCCGCCGCCCCGACGGCCGCTGACGGTCAGCACGTTGTCCTGCAGGCTGACCTCGAGCTCCTCGGCGGCGAGCCCGGGCGCGAACACATAGACCCGCACCGCATCGTCGGTGCGCCCCACGTTGATCATCGGGAAGCTGCCCCGGGGCACCGACCGGATGTCGGCGGCTCCCGGGTCCGGCCACATCTCGTCGAAGAAGCGCCGGAACCAGTCGCCCCCGGGCGCCCACGCAGGATCGAAACGCCTGAGATCTCCGAACATGTCGAACACCTCCTGTCACCTCTGTGATGACTCGAGACGGAAGGCGGCGAATGTCGCCCTCTCATCATCCTAGATAGGAGCACCCGGACGGTTTTCAAGTCCCCCGGCACGGCCGCGACGCGGACGGCGAATTGCGCTAGAATCGCGGGTTTCCGCCCACCGGCCAGGAGTCCCAGGCAACGCCATGGCCCTACGCATCGCCATCAACGGTTACGGCCGCATCGGCCAGTGCGTGCTGCGCGCGCTCGTCGAGCGCGACGCGCCGGAGCTGGAGGTGGTGGCCATCAACGAGCTCTCCGGGCTCGATACCATCGCCTACCTGACCCGCTACGACACGACCCATGGCCGCTTTCCCGGCCGGGTCGAGGTGCGGGGTGACCACCTGGTGATCGACGACCATCCCATCCGGGTGCTCTCCGAGGGCGACCCCTCCGCCCTGCCCTGGGACGAGCTCGGCATCGACCTGGTGCTGGAGTGTTCCGGCAGCTTCAAGGACCGGGCCACCGCCGAGGCCCACCTGGCGGCCGGCGCCGGGCGGCTGCTGTTCTCCCAGCCCGCCGAGAGCGACGTGGACGCCACCATCGTCAGCGGCATCAACGACGCCGACCTGACCCCGCGCTGCCGCGTGATCTCCGCCGCCTCCTGCACCACCAACTGCCTGGTGCCGGTGCTCACCGTGCTGGACGAGGCCCTGGGCATCGAGCACGGCGTCACCACTACCATCCATTCGGCAATGAACGACCAGCCGGTGATCGATGCCTACCACCAGACCGACCTGCGTCTGACCCGCTCCGCCATGCACTCGATCGTGCCGGTGGACACCGGCCTGGGCCGCGGCATCAACCGCTTGATGCCGCACCTGGCCGGGCGTTTCGAGTGCCTGCACGTGCGGGTCCCGACCATCAACGTCTCGGCCATGGACCTGTCGATCTGCGTGCGCACCGACACCTCGGCCCGCGCCGTGAACGCCCTGCTGCGCGAGGCCAGTCGGCGACGGCTCGCGGGCCTGCTCGGCTATACCGAGGAGCCCATGGCCTCGGTCGACTTCAACCACGATCCGCGCTCCGGTATCGTGGACGCCACCCAGACCCGGGTGGCCGGCGGCCGCCTGATCAAGATGATGTGCTGGTTCGACAACGAGTGGGGGTTCGCCAACCGCATGCTCGACGTCACCGGTCGCATCGCCCGGCTGGGCCCGGTGCCACCCTCCGACGCCTGATCCCCCTTCGGCTTTCCCAGACGAGGAATCTGCTTCCATGAACGTGCGCAAGATGACCGACCTCGACCTCCGCGGCAAGCGGGTGCTGATCCGCGAGGACCTGAACGTGCCCGTCAAGCACGGCAAGGTGACCAGCGATGCTCGCCTGCGGGCGGCCCTGCCGACCATCGAGGCGGCGCTCGAGGCCGGTGCCAAGGTGATGCTGATGAGCCACCTGGGACGCCCCACCGAGGGCGAGCCGGCGGAGGAGTTCTCCCTGGCCCCGGTGGCCGACCACCTGGGTGGCCTGCTCGAGCGCCGGGTTGGCCTGGTCAAGGACTACCTGGGCACCGAGCTCGCCCTCGAGGAGGGCGAGGTGGTGCTGCTCGAGAACGTGCGCTTCAACCCGGGCGAGAAGAAGGACGACGAGGCGCTGGCCAGGCAGTACGCCGCCCTGTGCGACGTCTACGTGATGGACGCCTTCGGCACCGCCCACCGCGCCCAGGCCTCCACCCACGGCGTGGCCCGCTTCGCCCCCGAGGCCTGCGCCGGCCCGCTGCTGGCCCAGGAGCTCGAGGCCCTGGAGAAGGCGCTGGCTACCCCGAAGCGGCCGATGACCGCCATCGTCGGCGGCTCCAAGGTCTCCACCAAGCTCGAGGTCCTCAACGCCCTGTCCGAGAAGTGCGACCGGATCATCGTCGGCGGCGGCATCGCCAACACCTTCATCGCCGCGGCCGGCTACAACGTCGGCAAGTCGCTGCACGAGGCCGACCTGATCGAGGCGGCCAAGGCGCTGATGGCCAAGGTCGAGATCCCGCTGCCCACCGACGTGGTGGTCGCCACCGAGTTCTCCGAGCAGGCCTCCGCCGTGACCAAGCCCGTCGACCAGGTGAACGACGACGAGATGATCCTCGACATCGGTCCCGAGACCGCCGCCCGCCTCGGCGAGCAGCTCAAGGCCGCCGGCACCATCCTGTGGAACGGCCCGGTGGGCGTGTTCGAGATCGACCAGTTCGGCCATGGCACCGAGGCCCTGTCCCGGGCCATTGCCGAGAGCGAGGCCTTCTCCATCGCCGGCGGCGGCGACACCCTGGCCGCCATCGACAAGTACGGCATCGCGGATCGGGTCTCCTACATCTCCACCGGCGGCGGCGCCTTCCTCGAGTACGTGGAAGGCAAGACCCTGCCGGCGGTGGCCGCCCTGGAAGCCGCGGCCCGCTAATCCCCTGACACTATCGAGACGGACGCGGCGCCGGCCCGCCGCGCTCCCCACGCAACATAAGGTGACTCCATGGCACTGATCAGCATGCGCCAACTGCTGGACCACGCCGCCGAACACGGCTACGGCGTGCCGGCCTTCAACGTCAACAACCTCGAGCAGATGCGCGCCATCATGGAGGCCGCCGACGAGACCGACTCCCCGGTGATCGTCCAGGCCTCCGCCGGCGCCCGCAAGTACGCCGGCGCGCCCTTCCTGCGCCACCTGATCCTCGCCGCCGTCGAGGAGTTCCCGCACATCCCGGTGGTCATGCACCAGGACCACGGCACCAGCCCCGCCGTGTGCCAGCGCTCCATCCAGCTGGGCTTCTCCTCGGTGATGATGGACGGCTCGCTCAAGGAAGACGGCAAGACCCCGGCCGACTACGCCTACAACGTCGAGGTCACCCGCCGCACCGTGGAGATGGCCCATGCCTGCGGCGTCTCCGTGGAGGGCGAGCTGGGCTGCCTGGGCAGTCTGGAGACCGGCATGGCCGGCGAGGAAGACGGCGTGGGTGCCGAGGGCAAGCTCGATCACGACCAGCTGCTCACCGACCCGGAAGAGGCCGCCGAGTTCGTCAAGGCGACCCAGGTGGACGCCCTGGCCATCGCCATCGGCACCAGCCACGGCGCCTACAAGTTCACCAAGCCGCCCACCGGCGACACTCTCTCCATCCAGCGCATCAAGGAGATCCACGCCCGCATCCCCGAGACCCACCTGGTGATGCACGGCTCCTCCTCGGTGCCCCAGGAGTGGCTCGAGGTGATCAACGAGTTCGGCGGCGCCATCCCCGAGACCTACGGCGTGCCGGTCGAGGAGATCGTCGAGGGCATCAGGCACGGCGTGCGCAAGGTCAACATCGACACCGACCTGCGCCTGGCCTCCACCGGCGCCGTGCGTCGCTTCCTGGCCCAGAACCCGGCCGAGTTCGACCCGCGCAAGTTCCTCAAGGTCAGCACCGCGGCCATGAAGGACGTCTGCAAGGCCCGCTACGAGGCCTTCGGCACCGCCGGCCAGGCCAGCAAGATCAAGCCGATCAACCTCGAGGAAATGTTCCTGCGCTACGAGCGCGGCGAGCTGGACCCGCGGGTGAAGTGATCCCCTGCCTGGCAGATCCTGAAAGGGCGGCCCGAGAGGTCGCCCTTTCGCGTTCCAGGCCCTACCCTCAAGCGGCGAACACGCCGACAACCGAGGAGGCCACCATGGAAGGCCGCGTCACCACTCCTGCTCCTGCATCCGGGGGGCGTCGATGCTGAGTGCCATGCCCTTGGGCGTCGCCTTCACCCGGTTCGCCTCCCGCACCCTGGTGATCGGCGTGGCGGGCACCCAACTGGCCCGCATCGTCGACGACCTGGCCGACCGCACCGGGCTCGGCGAGGCCATCGCCGGCGCCGTCCTGATGGGCATGGCCACCTCGCTGTCGGGCCTGGTGCTGTCGGTCTCCGCGGCGCTGGCCGACCGCCCCGTCCTGGCGATGAGCAACGCGCTGGGCGGCATCGCCGTGCAGACCCTCTTCCTGACCGTCGCCGACCTGGTCTACCGCCGCGCCAACCTGGAGCACGCCGCGGCCTCCCTCGGCAACCTGCTGCAGGGCGGGCTGCTGCTGTGCCTGCTGGCGCTGGTGCTGGTGGGACGCTTCGCCCCGGACTGGACCCTGCTGGCGGTCCACCCGGTCACCCCGCTGATGGTGCTCGTCTACCTCTTCGGCTTGCGGCTGGCGGAGCGCACCCGGGACCAGCCCATGTGGCGGCCCGCCCAGACCCGGGAGACCGCCCCGGACCTGCCGGACCCGCGCGCCCTGGCTCGCTCGGCCCTGGCCCTGTGGCTGAGCTTCGCGGGCCTGGCCCTGGCGCTGGGCGTGAGCGGCTGGCTGATGGAAGGGGCCGCGGCGGTGATCGCCGCGGAGACCGGCCTCGGCCAGTCGGTGGTCGGGACACTGATGACCGCCGTGGTCACCTCGCTGCCGGAGCTGGTCACCACCATCGCGGCGGTCCGCCGGGGGGCGCTGACCCTGGCGGTGGCGGGCATCATCGGCGGCAATGCCTTCGACACCCTCTTCATGGCCGCCTCGGACCTCGCCTACCGGGGCGGCTCCATCTACCACGCCATCCCCGACGGCGTGGCACTGTGGGTGGCGCTGTCGCTGCTGATGACCGCCATCCTGATGGTCGGCATGATCCATCGCGAGCGCCTGGGCCCGGGGCGCATCGGCTTCGAGAGCCTGGCCATCGCCGGCTGCTACCTGGCCGGGGCGCTGATGCTGGTCGTCGCCTCACCTTGAGGCGGCCATGGGCGACGCAACGGCCCGCCGACACCGGCACGGCGCAACCGTGCACCAAATGTTGAATTGAAAAACACTGTTCACAAAGTCGAAAAATTCGTCTTAAACTAAGGATGAACGCGGCCGATATGACACAATAGCCCTGTAGCTGATTTGAGACACCCGCGAGGTGACGGTGATGGCACGCCCACTCTGCCTGCTCTTCGATTGCGACGGCACCCTGGTCGACAGCGAGCCGCTGCTGGCCTCGGAGATGGAGACCAGCCTGACCGCCGTGGGCCTGCCCTTCCGCGCCAGCGATTACACCGGCGAGTTTCGCGGCGCCCGCTTCCGCCACATCGTCGCCGAGCTGGAGCGGCGCCACGGCACCGTGGATGCCCAGCGCCTGGAGGTCCTGGAACGCGACATGCGCGCCAACCTCAACCGCCGGCTGGCCACCGAGCTCACGCCCATCACCGGCGCCACCGAGGCCCTGGCCGCCCTCTCCGGCCACCCCATGGGGGTGGTCTCCAACGGCCCGGTGAACAAGATCCGCACCTCGCTGATCGCCACCGAGCTCGAGGCGGTCTTCGGCCGGCACCTGTTCAGCGCCTACGAGGCCCAGTGCTGGAAGCCCGACCCCTGCCTGTTCCGCCATGCCGCCGCGATGATGGGCTATGCCCCCGAGGACTGCGTGGCCATCGACGACGCCATCGTCGGGGTCAAGGCGGCCCTGGCCGCCGGCATGACGGTGATCCACCTCAACCGCTTCCCCGACGCCGAGGAGACCCCGGAGGGTGCCCTGACCATCACCAGCATGTTCCAGCTGCCCACCGTGATCCGCCGGCTGGAGCAGGACCGCACCCTGGCCGCCTCCCAGGCCTGAGCCCTCCGGCACAGGCGACTCGCATGCCCCATCGCGCTGGCAGCCCGATGGCCCCCAGGAGTCAGGGCAGCGGCCGACGCTGGACGGTTCGCCTCACGCTCGCTTCGATGCCCCCCTGAACCGGTCCTTGAACCAGGTGAACAGGTACCCGCGCGGCTCATCGACCCCGGTGACGACGTAACGAAGCGTATAGGGATTGTGGAGCGTCGCCTGCAGCATGGGCTCCACCCACTGGACGCCGCAGAACAGAATCTCGTCGCCGGCCTCGAGGGGACGTTCCCCCTTCGGCAGCATGATCGACCGGCCCGCCCGGCGGATCGCGAGGGCCTCGCACGGGAGCTTCGACGGGAACGCCCGCGCATCGCGACACAGCGCACCGAGCGTGATCGCCCCCTCATCGGCCAGGTAGTCGGTCACGGCCGGGGCCTCCCCCGGGACCAGCCTGATCGACCACAGGTGCGGGGGAGCCGCCCCCATCGCCACCTGGAGACGAGCCACCAGCTCTTCCGTCAGGACCGGTTCGCGGTCGGCCAGCCAGTCGATCAATTCCTGGACGAGGGGCGAGATCAGCAGCTTCAGGATCCGGCGCGCCGTCGTCAGGCTGTGCTGGAGGACCAGGTCGGCCCGGGCGGCATCGAACGCGACCTGGTTCTCGTGACTGTTCTGGCGCACGATGCGAAACGCCTCCGGATTGAAGGCCGTCACCGCCAGCAGCGTATTGAGGTTGTCGGAATCATGGTCCGTCGCGGCGACGACCCCGGCCGCGTCGCCGATCCCCGCCGCCCCCAGGGCGGAATGATCGGCGTGCGCCTGGACCACGACCGTCCCTTCTCCGACCTCCGAGGCGTCCACGTCCTGGTCGATGATGCGCACGCCGATGCCATGGGCCTGTAGGTGGCGATGGATGCAGTGCCCCATCCGTCCATACCCGCACAGGACCCAGTCGCCCCGCGGGACCTGTAACGGCGCTCCGAGCTCGACGCCACGCACGCCCACGAACCACGCATTGAGGTTGTGCAGTTCGGCCCGTGCGATCGCCCAGTAGACGAGCTGGGCGAAGATCTCGAACGGGTCGACGACCGTCACGTTGTCCAGCGCCCGCAGGTTGGCCTCGTGGCGGGCCGAGGTCGAACGGCAGATGACCCGGAGACGAGGATTCAGGTGCCGAGCCATCACCGCGATCTTGAGGTTGACGTCGTCATCGTTCGTCAGCGTGACCAGGGCCCGGCATGCCGGGTGTGCTACCCCCGCGGCCAGGAGGTGTTTCGGCGCGCTGGCATCCGCATGGAGTCCCGGCATCGGGACCGTGTAGTCGCGCACGCCCAGAGCCTTGATGCGTTCCAGGTCGGAGTCGAGTATCACCGCGCGCATATGGTGGTCGCTCAGGCCCCGCGCCAGCAGGCTGCCGGTATCGCCGAAACCGCAGAGGATGACGAAAGGGGCCACGTTACGCTCGACCTTGCGGGCGAACCGGAACCGGTCCATGGCCTGAATGAAATGGGGATGCTGCACCAGGCCGATCAGCGAGCCGATCGCGTAGAACCAGGCGATGACGCCGGTATAGAGGCAGAAGATGGTCCACAGGCGCTGCTCGTCGCTGAAGCCGTTCGGCAGTTCGCCGAACCCGGTCGTGGTCGCCGTGTAGGTGAAGAAATAGAAGGCATGGAAGAGGTTCATGCGCGTCGTCTCGCCATCGACGACCTGGCCTGGCATCAGGGCCATGCCCAGGATGCCCACCGAGTACACGAACAGCAGCGCGAACAGCGGCCGGCGCATGTAGCGCAGGACGATCATCGTCACGCGGTCGAGATCGGAGGTCGGCGTCATGCGTTCAACCCTCCCCCTGCCTGTCCCGGATCGCGACCGCGCTAGCGACGCGAGAGCAGCGTATCGCCCACCAGGATCGTCGTCGCGACGATGTTCGCGACCAGCGCTCCCGTCGCGATCGAGACGATATCGGCCATGTCGGCAGGTCCCGGCCCGCCCCCGCCAGCGGGTTCCGCGACGATCCAGACGACACGGGCCGTGATCAGCAGAAACCCGGCCACCAGGCCGGACGCCAGCAGCAGCGCCCCGATCTGGGAGCGATCCCCCAGCTTCAGGCCGATCGCGACCAGATTGACGATGATGGTGAACGTGAGAATCCAGACATTATGGTGCTCAGGGGTCTCGACGCCCCCCACCACGAACGCGTAATTGAGGCTCAGGGTAAGGATGATGAAAAAGCCGAAGACGACGCGTTCGAGATTCACGGACCTGCTCCTGGCCGGGACGCGCCGTCAGTATAGGCATCAGCCCCCGGTGACCGCGAACGCCACTACGGCGATGGGTTCAGGCAGCGGCCGGCATCCGGCAGCCCCCGGGCTCGTCGTTCGAGGCCCCGACCGAGGACAGGCCAACTCGAGCATGGCCGGGAGATCCTGCCGCGGGACATCGACCGAACGATCGGCCGGCAGGGTGTCGACCGGATCGACCGCCGGCATTCCGCCCCGTATCATCGAGGCATCATCCGCACCATCCAGGAGGCCCCATGGCATCCCTGAAGGACCAGCTGCGCGGCCTGGTCTACTCCACCGAACACGGCGATATCTGCCCCGAGTGTCGCGAGCCCCTCGCCGACTGCCGGTGCGCCGAGGCGGCCGAGGACGCGCGCCTGGCGAGCCTGGACGGCATCGTGCGCCTGCGCCGCGAGACCAAGGGCCGCAAGGGCAAGGGCGTGACCCTGATCGAGGGCGTGCCCCTGAAGGCCGAGGCGCTCAAGGCCCTGGCCAAGACCCTCAAGAAGCGCTGCGGGACCGGCGGCGCCCTCAAGGACGGGGTGATCGAGATCCAGGGCGACCAGCGCGAGATCCTCAAGGTCGAACTCGAGAAGCAGGGGTTCAAGGTCAAGCTGGCCGGCGGCTAGCCAGGTCCGAGCAGTGACCGTGCTCGGCTACACGGATCGGGACCGATCGGCTGGACCGGGCACCACTTTCTCAAGCCCCTCGAGCAGCGCGGTCAGCCCCGTCTCCGCGCTGGCCGAGACCTTGAGCGAGTAGAGATCGTCCGCCCGGGTCCGCCCCAGGTTCAGGCAGGCCACGGGCCGGCCAGCCAGGGCGGCCTCCCGGGCGAAGCGGAAGCCGGAATAGACCATCAGCGACGAGCCCACCACCAGCAGCCCGTCGGCCTCTTCCAGCAGCGCGAAGGCGTCGGCCACCCGGGCCTTGGGCACACTGTCGCCGAAGAACACCACGTCGGGCTTCCAGATGCCATCGCCGCAGCGGGTGCAGGCCGGCACGCGGAAGCGGGTGAAGTCCGCCTCCAGGTCGGCGTCGCCGTCGGGGCCCGCCCGGGCACCGGCCTCGAGCCAGTCGGGATTGCGCCGGGCCAGTTCGGCGTGCAGGTCGTGTCGCATCCGCGTCGCCCCGCAGCCCATGCAACGCACCAGGTCGGCACGGCCGTGCAGGTCGATCACCCGCCGCGAACCGGCCCGGCGATGCAGGCCATCGACGTTCTGGGTGATGACCCCGGCCACGCGACCGGAGGCCTCGAGCCGGGCCAGGGCACGATGGGCGGCATTGGGCCGGGCCTCCTGCAGGGCACGGAAGCCGATCAGCGCCCGGGCCCAGTAGCGCTGGCGGGCGGCATGACTGGCCATGAAGACCTGATGACGCATCGGCGGCGAGCGCTTCCAGTCGCCCTGATCGTCCCGGTAGTCGGGGATGCCGCTGGCCGTGCTGATGCCCGCGCCGGTAAGCACGGCCAGGCGTGGCGTGCGGGCCACGAAGTCTACCAGGGCCTCGAGGCCGGGGCCGGAAGGGCTCGGGTTGCCCTCGATATCGCTCATCTCGCTCCTCACTCCTCGCCTTTAACCCCTCACTCAAATTTGGCGGTTCGTGGCCTGTCTCTTCACCCTTCACGCTTTGCCCCTCGCGACCGGCCCCTCGTACGAACCGAGCATGGCCCCGGGGGCCCAAGGTTGTCTAGAATGCAGGGGTTACCCACGGGCAAGGACTCCCGATGGCCTGGCTGGAATACCTGCTTCCCCTGATCTTCCTCTTCCCCCTGGCAGCCACCGCGGTGATCGTGGTGGCCCTGCGCAACCTCCATGACGCCCGGGTCAGTTCCCCCTTCGACGCCCACCCGCTGCGCGAGCCCGGACAGTCGCTGCGCAACCGTCTCGACCGCGCCTTCGCCGGCCTGTTCCTCAACGGCGCCCTGGGCCCCATCGTCATCATGGTGCCACTGGTCTACGGCATGGGGCGCATGCTCTTCGCCCCGCAGCAGAACTGGCTCGAATGGACCTTCTACGGGGCCCTGTCGGCGGTGCTGGTGCTGGTGTTCTGCTTCCGACTGATCCGCGACTTCCAGCGCATTCGCCGACTCAAGCTGGGACTGGCCTGCGAACTGGCGGTGGGCCAGGAGCTCGAGCGGCTGATCCGCCCCGAGGCCCATCCCTACTACGTCTTTCACGACGTGCCCGGCGCCGACGATACCCTGGACCACGTCGCGGTGACGCCCCACGGCGTCTTCGTCATCGAAACCCGGGGCCGCACCCCGGCCGTCCTGCCCTCCGGCGAGGAGGACAACCGGGTCACGGTGGAGCGCGAGCGGCTTCGCTTCCCGAACGGGTTCGAGCGGCGCCCCATGCGCGAGACGCGTCGCGCGGTGCGCTGGCTGTCGGTGTGGCTGGAGCGGGAGCTGGGCCGGGTGGTGCCGGTGAAGGGCGTGCTGGCCCTGCCGGGCTGGCGGATCGCCGAGGCCGAGGCGGCCGAGGACCTGCTGGTGGTCAGCGGCGACGCCCTGGCCGATCGGCTGGCCGAGCAACGCCTGGGCGTGCTCGACGATGCCACTCACGACGCCGTGATCGCCGCCCTCCACCGACGCGCCGGCGAGGCGACTCCCGCCGTGGCCACGGACCCCGCCTGATCTCGAGCGACCTCACTCGAAGGCCGCGATGCGGACCCGCGCCGCACAGCGGCCCCTCGCCTGCCGCACCAGGGTATCGGCGGCGGGGAAGCGTTCCAGGGCCTCGGCCTCGATGCCGATGCGCACCTCGGTCAGCAACCGCTGGCCGCGTCCCCGGCACACCAGGCGCAACGCTCGCCCCGTGCCCTGGCCGAAGGCGGCCTCGAAGGCGCCGATCAGGGCGTTGCGCGCCACCTCTCCGCCCCGGTGCTGCACCACGAAGTCGACGAAGGCGCTGTCGTTGACCGCCGCCTGGAGCGCCAGCGCGGTCGCGAAGTAGGCCTCGGCCGGCAGCGCCAGGCAGGCGGCATGCTTGGCATACTGGTATCGGTCCAGGCAGCTCGCCCGGCCGGGCATGTACCGGTCCAGCTCCCCCCCCAGCGCCTCGGGAAGCGCCAGTGCCGGGTGCGCCCGGCAGAAACCGCCGTCCGGCCGGGGTCGTTCGAGGAAACAGCCCTGTCGCCGCCACTCCCGACGCGTCACGCCCCGCTCCGCCCGCCGGGCCGGGCGCGACGGCCAGAGGCCGTGCAGCACGAAGCCGTCCTCGGTGCCCCGGCGCAACCTCGGCTCGCGGCACTCCCGCGGCGGCCGCGAGCGGCTGGCGCAGAAGCCGGGATGCCAGGTCAGCGCCAGGGTATGGTGATCGACGCCTTCGAGAGCCAGCCCATCGGCTCGGGGCTCTCCGGCCCCGATCACCAGGGCCAACCCCAGCCCGAGCGCCAGGACGACGGCGCGCCGGGGGGTGCACAATAACGCTTGCCAGCGAGGTGCCGGCGGATAATAATCCGTCGCCTTCGCAGGAGATGCCCTTTTCATCGCCATGAAACTCATCACGTTCGACGTATTTCGCACCCTCGGCATCCCGGGCGTGCGCTATATCAAGCCGGAGCGCATGTACGAGCACCTGGAGGAGATCCGCCAGGCCGACTGGCTGCTCTTCCCCGAGTACTGGCAGGTCAACGCCCTGGTCTACGGCCTCGGCGCGCGGATCTTCCCGAGCCTGGCCAGCTACCACCTGGGCCACGACAAGGTCCAGCAGACCCGCGCCTTCCAGGCCGTGTGCCCCGAGCACGTGCCGCCCACCGAGATCCGCGGCGCCTCCCGTGCCGCGCTCGACGACGTCGAGGCGCGGTTCGGCTATCCCTTCATCGCCAAGCGGATCAAGAGCGCCATGGGCGAGGGCGTGCGGCTGATCGACTCCCGGGCGACGCTGATCGAGCATGTCGCCGAGGAGCCGGTGCTCTATGCCCAGGCCCGCCTGCCCATCGACCGCGACCTGCGCATCGTGCTGGTCGGCGGCGAGGTGATCGCCGCCTACTGGCGCCACACCCCGCTGGGCGGCTATCGGGCCAATGTCAGCCAGGGCGGGCGCATCGAACATGCCGCGATCCCCGAGGCGGCCCTCGCCCTGGCCCGTCGCCTGGCCCGGGCGCTCCACATCGACCACGCCGGTTTCGACATCGCCATGGTCGACGGCCATCCCTACGTCTTCGAGTTCAACCGGCTGTTCGGCAACCAGGGCATCGCCGACAGCAGCCGCCGTATCGGGGCGGCCATCCAGCGCGTCCTGGGCCTGGGCGACGACGATCGGGATCCGGACGGGGAGCCGCCGCTGCAGATGACGGCCTGAGCGCCGTCAGTCGCCCCTGAGGCGCCCGCCCATCTCCTGGGCCAGGTCCACCGCATAGTGGTCGGTCATGCCGCCGATGAAGTCGAGCATGCGCCGGTAGCTGTCGTAGAGCGACCAGGAGGGACGTGGCGTGTTCTCGCCGATCAGCGCCAGCACCCGCTGGTGCTTGAAGGTGGAGCGCCCGGTGTGGTGCAGCTCATGGGCGGCGCCGATGAAGGCCTCGAGGAGGATCCCCAACGTCGTATGAGCCCCGATCTCCAGCTTGGCCTTGCGCTCGTTGCGGAAGATGCGCTCCCGGGCCAGCTGCTTGGCGGACTTCACCCCCCAGTCCAGGTCCGGGTGGCAGAGCTCGAGCAGGTCCTGCTCCAGGCGGCCGCCCAGCAGCTCGCCCTCGTGCTGGACGAACACCTTGGCCACCTCGGTCACCGCCCGCTCCATGGCGGCCCCGCGCAGGGCGGCGACCCGGCGGCGCTGGGAGACCCCCTGCTGCTGCATGGTCGGGAAGTCCGGCGGCTCGCCGCCGGCGATCTGGATCAGCACCTCGGCGACCTCGTCGAACCCCAGGATGCCCATCTCCAGGCCGTCCTCCAGGTCCAGCAGCGCATAGCAGATGTCGTCGGCGGCCTCCACCAGCCAGGCCAGGGGGTGGCGACACCAGCGCTGATCGCCCCGGGGCAGCAGGCCCAGCCGGCCGGCCACCTCGTCGAGCAGGTGCGTCTCGCTCTGGTAGCAGCCGAACTTGCCCGCGCTGCCGCCATGGGCCACCGTCCAGGGATACTTGAGCAGGGTGCCCAGTGTCGCCGCGGTCAACCGCATGCCGCCGCGGAACTGGTTGTACTCGATCTGGGTGACGATGCGAAAGCCCTGGGCGTTGCCCTCGTAAGTGAGCAGGTCGGCCCGCTCGGCGTCGCTCAATCCCTCCAGGAAGCCGCTGCCGTCGACCTCGGCCCGCTTGAACCAGTCGCGGATGGCGTACTCGCCGGCATGGCCGAAGGGTGGGTTACCGATGTCGTGGCCCAGGCAGGCGGCCTGGACGATCACCCCCAGGTCCGCCGGGGTGATCCACTCGGGCAGGCGATGGCGCAGCTCCTCGCCGACGCTCATGCCCAGCGAGCGGCCCACGCACCCCACTTCCAGCGAATGGGTCAGCCGGGTGTGGATATGATCGTTGTCGGTGAGCGGGTGCACCTGGGTCTTGCGCCCCAGGCGACGGAAGGAACCGGCGAAGACGATGCGGTCGTGGTCCTTGTGGAAGGGGCTGCGGCCGACCTCGTCGCGAGCCACCCCGCGCTTGTCGTGCAGCCGGGCCGGGTCGAGCAGCCGCTCCCAGGTCATCTGCGTCATGGGCATTCTCTCCTTGAGGCCTCCATTCTGGCACCGGGGCGCGGCGCTTTGCCATCGCCACCGGGCACCGGCCAGCACAGCCCGCCAGCGGGCTGCTAGAATCACCTTTCCCTTTGCGTACCGGGGCGAGCCGATCCTCCCCCGGGGCCGGTCGTGCGGCCGGCCCGGCACCGTCCACCCAGAACCGGAGCCCATCATGCCCAGCCAAGCCCCCTCGACCCCCGCGGCCCGACTCGCCGCCCTGCGCGACGCCATGCGCGAGCATGGCATCGATGCGTGGTGGCTGCCGTCCTCCGATCCCCACAACTCCGAGTACCTGCCCGAGCACTGGGCCGGCCGCGCCTGGCTGTCCGGCTTCGACGGCTCGGTGGGCACCCTGGTGGTCACCCAGGAGGCGGCCGGGGTCTGGGTCGACAGCCGCTACTGGGTCCAGGCCGAGGCCCAGCTGGCGGGCAGCGGCATCGACCTGATGAAGCTCCAGCCCGGCCAGGCCGATGCCCCGGTGCGCTGGCTGGCCGAGCACCTCGAGGCCGGTGCCACGGTCGGCTTCGACGCCGACGTGGTGTCGCTGGCCAGCGCCCGCCAGTTCGAGCGGCACCTGACCCCGGCGGGCATCCGGCTGCGCGGCGACCTGGACCTGCTCGATGCCATCTGGCCGGACCGCCCGGCGCTGCCCGAGGCACCGCTCTACGCCCATCCTCCCGCCTACCTGGACGAGTCCCGCGCCGAGCGCCTGTCGCGGTTGCGCGCGGCCATGGCCGAGCGGGGCGCCGACTGGCACCCCATCTCGACCCTGGACGACATCGCCTGGCTGACCCAGCTGCGCGGCGCCGACGTGGAGTTCAACCCGGTGTTCCTGGCCCACCTGCTGGTGGGGCGTGACTCGGCCACCCTGTTCGTCGCGCCGGACAAGCTCGACGCTCCCCTGACCGAGGCCCTGGCGGCCGACGGCATCGCGGTGGCGGACTACGCCGACTGGCATCGCCGACTGGGCGAGCTGCCGAAAGGCGCGCGGGTGCTGCTCGACCCGGCCAAGCTCACCCTGGGTACCCGCCGGGCGCTGCCCGAGAGCGCGACCCTGGTCGAGGCCTACCAGCCCAGCACCCTGGCCAAGGGCTGCAAGAGCGACGCCGACCTGGCCCACGTTCGCGAGGTCATGGAGGAGGACGGCGCCGCGCTGTGCGAGTTCTTCGCCTGGCTGGAGGACGCCCTCGCCCGGGGCGGGCGAGTCACCGAGCTGACCGTGGACGAGAAGCTCACCGCCGCCCGGGCCGCCCGTCCCGGCTTCGTCAGTCGCAGCTTCGCCACCATCGCCGGCTTCAACGCCAACGGCGCCCTGCCCCACTACCGGGCCACCCCGGAGGCCCACAGCGTCATCGAGGGCGACGGCCTGCTGCTGATCGACTCCGGGGGCCAGTACCACGGCGGCACCACCGACATCACCCGCGTCGTGCCGGTGGGCACCATCACCGACGCCCACCGCGAGGACTTCACCCGGGTGCTCAAGGGCACCATCGCCCTGTCCCGGGCGCATTTCCCGCGGGACATTCCCTCGCCGCACCTCGATGCCATCGCCCGGGCACCGCTGTGGGCCAGCGGCCGCGACTACGGCCACGGCACCGGCCATGGCGTCGGCTACTTCCTCAACGTCCACGAGGGCCCCCAGGTGATCGCCTGGTCCGCGCCGGCGGCGCCCCATACCGCCATGCGGCCGGGGATGATCACCTCCATCGAGCCCGGCGTGTATCGGCCGGGCCAGTGGGGCATCCGCATCGAGAACCTGGCCGCCAACCGCCCGGCCGAGGAGAGCGAGTTCGGCGACTTCCTGCGCTTCGAGACGCTGACCCTGTGCCCCATCGACACCCGCTGCATCGACGTCACGCTGCTCGACGCCGCCGAGGCCGACTGGCTCGACGCCTACCATGCCGAGGTCCGCGAACGCCTCGCCCCCAAGCTGGAGGGCCAGGCCCTGGCCTGGCTGGAGAAGCGCACCCGGCCACTCGACCGCGACCGATAGGGGGCCATCCCGACCGTTGAGCCGTCCCCCAACGACAGGGGCACCTCACTACGAGGTGCCCCTCCCCTTCTCACTCGCCCCTTGCTACTCGGCGCCTGGTCGTAATCGGTGGATGCGCTAACGCTTATCCATCCTATGGCGCGTGGCGCGAACCGCCTGCCGGATGCCCTCGCAGGCTCGCTTGTCCTTCGCGCCGAGACGACAAGGAGCCCCGGTGTTGGCCGGCGCCCCTTGTCACTTTCCACTCGCTACTTGGTACTTGCCACTCGGCAGTAAGCCCCTCTTCCCTCAATCCTCCGCCATCTCCGGCAGCAGCGTCTTGAGCTTGCGGGTCAGGGTATTGCGCCCCCAGCCCAGCAGCTCGGCGGCCTCGCCCTTGCGCCCGCCGGTGTGCTTGAGCGCCGTCTCGATCAGGATGCGCTCGAAGTCCGGCACCGCCTCCTCCAGCAGGTGGGTATGGCCGGCGGCCAGGGCCCGGTCCGCCCAGTCCCGGAAGGCCAGCCGCCAGTCGCCGGCGGCGCCGCCCTCGTCGCCCTCGCGCAGCTCCGGCGGCAGGTCCTCCACCAGGACCTCGCGTCCCGAGGCCATCACCGTCAGCCAGCGGCAGGTGTTCTCCAGCTGGCGGACGTTGCCCGGCCAGGCCAGCCGGGTCAGGTGCGCCTCGGCCTCGGGGGTCAGCACCTTGACGTCGGTGGACAGTTCCTTGGCCGCCTCGGCCAGGAAGTGGCGGGCCAGGCGCGGGATATCCTCGCGCCGGTCGGCGAGCCGCGGCAGGTGCACCCGGATGACGTTCAGGCGGTGGAAGAGGTCCTCCCGGAAGCGCCCCTCGTCGACCAGGTGCTCGAGGTCCTGGTGGGTGGCGGCGATGATGCGCACGTCCACCTTCACCGGGGTGTGGCCGCCCACCCGGTAGAACTCGCCGTCGGCCAGCACCCGCAGCAGGCGAGTCTGGGTCTCGGCGGGCATGTCGCCGATCTCGTCGAGGAAGAGGGTGCCGCCGTCGGCCTGCTCGAAGCGGCCCTGCCGCTGGGCGGTGGCCCCGGTGAAGGCGCCCTTCTCGTGGCCGAACAGCTCGGACTCGATCAGGTCCCGGGGGATCGCCGCCATGTTCAGGGCGATGAACGGCTTGCCGGCCCGGGGGCTGTGTTGGTGCAGCGCCTGGGCGACCCGCTCCTTGCCGGTGCCGGATTCGCCGTTGATCAGCACCGTGATGTGCGACTGCGCGAGGCGGCCGATGGCGCGGAACACCTCCTGCATGGCCGGCGCCTCACCGATGATCTCGGTGTCCAGGCCATCCGGGGCATGGACCGGGCGCTGGCGCTCGCGGGCATGGGCCACGGCCCGGCGGACCAGGGCCAGCGCCTCGTCCACGTCGAAGGGCTTGGGCAGGTACTCGAAGGCCCCGCCCTGGTAGGAGGCCACGGCGCTGTCCAGGTCCGAATGGGCGGTCATCACGATCACCGGCAGCTCCGGATGGGCCTCGCGCACCCGGGCCATGAGGTCCAGGCCGTCGATGCCCGGCATGCGGATATCGGTGACCAGGACGTCGGGCGGATCCTCGAGGAGGCGTTCCAGCACCCGATCGGCCCGTTCCACGCATTCGACCGCCAGGTCGGGCTGGGCCAGGGCCCGCTCCAGCACCCAGCGAATGGCGCGGTCGTCATCGACGACCATGACGCGAGCGGCTTCAGTCATGGGCTCTCTCCAGCGGTATCAGCAGTCGGAACTCGGTGTGGCCCGGCTCGGAATCGCACTCGATCAACCCCTGGTGCTGGTGCAGGATCGACTGGGCGATCGACAGCCCCAGGCCGCTGCCTTCGGCACGGCCGGACACCATGGGGTAGAAGAGCGTCTCCTTGAGCGCCTCGGGGATCCCGGGGCCGTTGTCGATGATGCCCACCTCGCAGACCAGCCGATGGCGCTCGGCGCCGAGGGTGAACTGCCGGCGGGCGCGGGTGCGCAGCACCAGGGTGGGGCCGGCGACGCCGGCCTCGGTCATGGCCTCCACGGCATTGCGCGCCACGTTGAGGATGGCCTGGATCATCTGGGATTCGTCGCCGGTGAGGTCGGGCAGGCTGGGATCGTAGTCCCGCTCGATGATCACCTCCGGGTGTTCCACCCCCAGCAGGGCGCGCACCCGTTCCAGCACCTTGTGAATGTTGAGCGGCTCGTGGCGGTTGACCCGGTTGGGGCCCAGCATGGAATCCACCAGGTCGCGCAGCCGGTCGACCTCCTCGACGATGATGCGGGTGAACTCGGTGAGCTGGGGGCTCTCCAGGTCCCGTTCCAGGAGCTGGGCGGCGCCGCGGATGCCGCCCAGGGGGTTCTTGACCTCGTGGGCCAGTCCCCGGGCCAGCACCTTGATGGTTTCCTGGCGCGTCTGCAGGGCCTCCTCCCGGGAAATGCGCAGCAGGCGGTCCCGGGGCTCCATCTCCAGCAGCAGCTCGTCCGCCGACAGCGGGGTCACCGTGTAGTCCACGGTCAGGGCCTCGCCGGTCGGCAGCAACAGGCGCGCCTCGCGCTGGGTGAAGGGATGGAATTCGTCACGGGCCTTGATGAGCACCGCACCGATGTCTTCCTCGCCGTTCACCAGATCCGGCAGGACCAGCCCGGTCACCCGGGCCCGACTCAGGGCCAGCAGCGCCTCCGCCGCCGGGTTCATCCAGCGCAGGCGCAGCTCGCCGTCGAGCAGCAGGACGGCGGTGGTGAGATGTTCCATCAGGCGTTGATACATGGTGCATTCCCGGCATTGAAAGGAAGGATCGCCCCGGGGCGTATCCCCCTTGTTTGCTGCAAGAAGCGCGCCACTTTGGAGAAGGCGCCCTGCCGGGGCCGGGACGGGATCCATCCCCCGTCCCATGCACCATCTTAGTGCACCGCTTTGGTGCACGCACTCCCGGGCAGCGGCTCAGGGATGAGGCGCGTCCCCGGGAGGGGCATCGGGCCGGTGGGGCGGATGAGGATGCGGGTGTGGAAAGGGGCCCCGCTCGGAAGGCTCCTCCTCCGGCGGCAGGTCGCCGCTGACCCGGTCGGAGTGCCGGAAGGCGCTGCCTTCCTTCACCCGTTCGGCATGATCGAAGGCATCGAAACGCCCGTCGTCACGCGGCGGGGCATGGCAGGGCCTCGGGGAGCCGTCCGGACACAGCGGCGGATGTGGCCGGCGAGGGGGCAGCTAACCGCCGGGGTTGTTGGGGTTCTGCGGCAGATTGACGCTGGCGCGCTGCACGTAGAGGGTGACCGGGGTGGTCCGATGCCGCACGGCGCCGGAGGCATCGAGCAGTTCGGCCTGGATCACGTGCTCGCCTCGGTTCAGGTTGGACAGCATGAAGGTATCGGTGTGCATGGCCGACTGGCTCACCTGGCCATCCAGCAGCAGCCGCACCCGATGGTCCTCGCGCAGCTCCGGGCGGATGCCCAGCCGCACCTGGACGTTGCCGGCGGCACCGGTCGGCAGCGTCGTCTCCTGTTCCGGCGAGAGGATCGAGAAGATGTCATAGGGCATGAACGGCTGCCCGGGCTCGGCGGTGGTCCGCGCCGGGACCCCGCCGCCCTGCACCACGGGCGCTCGTGGTGCGGTGCGTTCCCGGGCGGGCACCACGGTGAGGGGATCCAGCTCGACCTTCTCGCCGCCGCGCGCCGGATCATCGGTGAAGATCACGTTGCCCTGGGCATCGGTGGTCCGGTAGATGGTCTGGGCGGCGGCCGGCAGGCTCATCACCAGCCCCAGCGCCAAGATCACGACTGCCTGCTTCATGGGTCTCTCCTGGGTGACCGAAGTGCGCCGGCTCCGCTTAATTAGCCACGGCGACGCCGTTTCCTCCAAGCCTAGTCCAGAAGTGGCCGGCCAAGGAATACGCCTTCGCGCTCTCCTCGTATCCGGCTAGGATGGGCGTGAAACGGCGAAGCGCGGAGGAGACGGCATGGAAGCCTGGCAGACGGTCGCGGCCCTGACGCTGACGGCGGGCATGGCGATGCCCCTGGGGGGCTGGATCGCCCTGGAGGAACGCATCGGGCCGAACTGGCTGGAGACGGAGCTGCGCCACGGGATCATCGCCTTCGGCGGCGGGGCCCTGCTCTCGGCGGTGGCCCTGGTGCTGGTCCCCAACAGCTTCGACGACCTGAGCCTGGCCCCTGCCATGCTCTGCTTCCTGGCCGGCGGCCTGGCGTTCATGGGGCTGGATATCGGCTTCGCCCGAAGCGGCACTCCGGCCAGCCAGCTCGCCGCCATGCTGTCCGACTTCGTCCCCGAGGCCATGGCCCTGGGGGCGGCCTTCGCCTACGGCGGCAGCGGCGGAGCGCTGCTCGCCCTGCTGATGGCGCTGCAGAACCTGCCCGAGGGCTTCAATGCCTACCGGGAGCTCCGCGACGGCACGCCCTACTCCCGCCGTCGCCTGCTCGGGCTGTTCTTCGCCATGGCCTGGCTGGGGCCGCTGGCCGGCCTGAGCGGCTACTGGTGGCTGGCCGCCTACCCCGCCGCCGTGGGCGCGATCATGCTGTTCGCCGCCGGCGGCATCCTCTATTCGGTCTTCCAGGACCTCGCCCCCCCAGGCCCGGCTCGAGCGCCACTGGGGCCCGCCGCTGGGCGCGGTGCTGGGGTTCGCGCTGGGCATCGGCGGGCACATGCTGCTTCACTGACGAAACGAAAAGAGGCACGCCCGGGGGCGTGCCTCTTGGTGCCGGGGCGCGGCGCCCAGGGCGCCGCGCGGACTCAGCAGCTGTAGTACATGTCGAACTCGACCGGATGGGTGGTCATGCGCAGGCGCTCCACGTCCTCCTCGAGCAGCTCGATGTAGGCATCGATCATCTCGTCGGTGAAGACGCCACCCTCGGTCAGGAAGGCGCGGTCCTTGTCCAGGGACTCCAGGGCCTGATCCAGGCTGTTGGCCACGGTGGGGATGGACTTGCCCTCTTCCGGCGGCAGGTCATAGAGGTTCTTGTCCATGGCGTCGCCGGGGTGGATCTTGTTCTTGATGCCGTCGATGCCGGCCATCAGCATCGCCGCGAAGCACAGGTAGGGGTTGGCGGTCGGATCCGGGAAGCGGGCCTCGACACGCTTGCCCTTGGGGCTCGCGGTGTAGGGGATGCGGATGGACGCGGAGCGGTTGCGGGCGCTGTAGGCCAGCATCACCGGCGCCTCGAAGCCCGGCACCAGACGCTTGTAGGAGTTGGTGGACGCGTTGGTGAAGGCGTTCAGGGCCCGGGCGTGCTTGATGATGCCGCCGATGTAGTAGAGCGCCATCTCGGAGAGACCCGCGTACTCGTCGCCGGCGAACTGGTTCTGGCCGTCCTTCCAGAAGGACTGGTGGACGTGCATGCCGCTGCCGTTGTCGCCGACCAGCGGCTTGGGCATGAAGGTGGCGGTCTTGCCGTAGGCGTGAGCCACGTTGTGGATCACGTACTTCATTTCCTGGACCTCGTCGGCCTTCTTGACCAGGGTGTTGAACTTCACCCCGATCTCGTTCTGGCCGGCGTTGGACACCTCGTGGTGGTGCACCTCGACCTGCTGGCCGATGGCCTCCAGGGTGTTGCACATGGCGCTGCGGATGTCGTGGAAGCTGTCCACCGGGGGCACCGGGAAGTAGCCGCCCTTGACCCGCGGACGGTGGCCCAGGTTGCCGCCTTCCAAGGGACGGTCGGTGGCCCAGGCGCCCTCCTCGGAGGTGATCTTGTACATGGCGCCTTCGATGTCGGCCTTCCAGTGCACCTCGTCGAAGATGAAGAACTCGGGCTCGGGGCCGAAGAAGGCGGTGTCGCCCAGGCCGGTGGACTTCAGGTAGGCCTCGGCACGCTTGGCGATGGAGCGCGGGTCACGCTCGTAGCCCTGCATGGTGGCCGGCTCGATGATGTCGCAACGCAGTACCAGGGTGGCATCCTCGGTGAAGGGGTCGAGGAAGGCGGTGCCGTCGTCCGGGCGCAGGATCATGTCGGACTCGTTGATGCCCTTCCAGCCGGAGATGGAGGAGCCATCGAACATCTGACCGTTCTCGAAAAACTCCTCGTCCACGTCCCGGGCCGGGATGGAGACGTGCTGCTCCTTGCCGCGGGTGTCGGTGAAACGCAGGTCGACCCACTTCACATCATGCTCTTCGATCAGGGCGAGCGTCTTCTCGGACATGTGGTCCTCCACTACTGAATAAGGCTGGTTATCGGGTAATCCGCTTGTTGTCTGTCGCCGGGCGGTTGTGTCCAGTCGACGTTGTAGCATGCCGTGGGCGGCCTGCCCACGACGCCATGCACGATCATGGCACTGGCCAAGATAAAGCAGGAGGCGTGCCAAGATGCCGGGCATCGCCGCCTCCCCACCCATAACCAGCTGTTAAAAAAGGAGAAAAAATTATGCCCCAGGAGAGTGCAGTGTCGAGCGCCATCGTCCGCCCGGTTCCTGGCGGCCTCTGGCGCGGAAAAAATGCCCTCATGTGGCGCACGCGACATCCCGATGCACCAAACGAGTGCATTCCGGATTCCTGTCCCCGCGCCACCCGACGGAACCCTCGGCACTTCTCCAGGTCCTTGAATCCATGGGCCCCGGCCCGGCCTGCCGCACTCTGCCGTCGACAAGGCTGGTAGCGCCCCGGTCCTGACCCTATAATGCGGCCCCACTTTTCCCAGCAGGATCCCGTCGTGATCGAGAATCTTCGCAACATCGCCATCATCGCTCACGTCGACCACGGCAAGACCACCCTGGTCGACAAGCTCCTCCAGCAGTCCGGCACCCTGGACCGCAAGGCCGAGGGGCAGGAGCGGATCATGGACTCCAACGACCAGGAGAAGGAACGCGGCATCACCATCCTGGCCAAGAACACGGCGATCCGCTGGCAGGACCCCGAAGGCCGCGACTACCACATCAATATCGTCGACACCCCCGGACACGCCGACTTCGGCGGCGAGGTCGAGCGGGTCATGTCCATGGTCGACTCGGTGCTGCTGATGGTCGACGCCGTCGACGGCCCGATGCCCCAGACCCGCTTCGTCACCCAGAAGGCCTTCGACCAGGGCCTCAAGCCCATCGTGGTGGTCAACAAGATCGACCGTCCCGGGGCGCGCCCGGACTGGGTCATCGACCAGATCTTCGACCTCTTCGACAACCTCGGCGCCAGCGACGAGCAGCTCGACTTCCCGATCATCTACTGCTCGGCGCTCAACGGCGTGGCCGGTCCCGAGCCGGACCAGCTGGCCGACGACATGACGCCGATGTTCGAGGCCATCGTCGACATCGTCGAGCCGCCCAAGGTGCAGCTCGACGGCCCGCTGCAGATGCAGATCTCGGCGCTGGACTACAACAGCTACGTGGGCGTCATCGGCCTGGGCCGCGTGACCCGCGGCGCCATCAGCCCCAACCAGCAGGTCGTGGTGGTCACCAAGGAAGGCAAGGAGCGCCGCGGCAAGATCGGTCAGGTGATGACCCACCTGGGCCTGGAGCGGGTCCAGACCGAACAGGCCACCGCCGGCGACATCGTCTGCATCACCGGCATCGATGACCTGGCCATCTCCGACACCCTCTGCGACCCGGCCGCCGTCGAGGCGCTGCCGCCGCTGTCGGTGGACGAGCCCACCGTGTCCATGACCTTCCAGGTCAACGACTCGCCCTTCGCCGGCAAGGACGGCAAGTTCGTCACCAGCCGCAACATCAAGGATCGCCTCGACCAGGAGCTGATCCACAACGTGGCGCTGCGGGTCGAGCAGGGCGACAGCCCGGAGAAGTTCATCGTCTCCGGCCGCGGCGAGCTGCACCTCTCGGTGCTGATCGAGACCATGCGCCGCGAGGGCTTCGAGCTGGCCGTGGGCCGCCCCGAGGTGATCGTCCGCGAGATCGACGGCGAGCAGCAGGAGCCCTACGAGGAAGTCATCATCGACTGCGAGGAGCAGCACCAGGGCGCCATCATGGAGGAGCTCGGCTACCGCAAGGGCGAGCTCAAGAACATGAACCCGGACGGCAAGGGCCGGGTCCGCCTGGACTTCATCATCCCCGCCCGCGGGCTGATCGGCTTCCGCGGCCAGTTCCTGACCCTGACCTCCGGCACCGGCATCCTCACCAGCCGCTTCGACCACTACGGGCCGCTCAAGCCCGATGCCTCCATCGAGCGTCGCAACGGCGTGCTGGTCTCCATGGTCAGCGGCAAGGCCCTGGCCTACGCGCTGTTCGCCCTGCAGGATCGCGGCAAGCTGATCGTCGAGCACGGCACCGAGGTCTACGAGGGCATGCTGGTCGGCATCAACAACCGCGCCGAGGACATGGTGGTCAACCCCACCAAGGCCAAGAAGCTCGACAACATGCGCGCCTCCGGCAACGACGAGAACCTGGTGCTGACCCCGCCGGTGCGCTTCACCCTGGAGCAGGCCATCGAGTTCCTCGACGACGACGAGCTGGTGGAGGTTACCCCCAACCACATCCGCCTGCGCAAGAAGCTGCTCACCGAGAACGAGCGCAAGCGCGCCAAGAAGAAGTAAGCGCGCCCTTCGCATCGACGCAGCAACGAGCCCGCCCCTTCGGCGGGCTCGTTGCTGGTGGCCCCGGCAGCATCGCGGGAGCTATGCTGAAGCTGCCTTGACCCCGTGGAGACCAGCCCGATGCACAAGCACGTCGAGTGGGACGAGCCCGGCCGCGCCAGCGTGCTGGACTACTATGCCGACCATCCCCAGGACACCCCGGAACCCCATGTGGGCAGCATCATCAGCGCGCTCTTCCGCGGCTTCACGGTCCGCGTCAGGGTCGAGGCCCGAGTCGACGACACCAGCATCGGCGAGGTGGTGGCGCTGATCGCCAAGGACAACGGGCGTCGCAAGCAGAGCGTCGGCGACCTGGAGCTCGGGGACATGGTCCGGCTGCCCGACGCCTATCGGGCCATGGAACCCCGGCACCCCGAGGAGGGCGAGGACGATCGGGACTGAGTCGCGGCCCGGATTACCATCCGGCATCGCCAACGCCCCCTAAACGCAAGTCGACTAGTCAAGCGGCCGTTCGATGTCGCAAAGTGACGACCAGCGAGCTGGACATCCCAGCGCAGGACATCTCGGCCCACAAGGCCGGCACGCTATTGCGGACACCCGATGAGCACGCACAACGTCTGGACGCACAAGGGAACCTTCCTGCTGGCCGCCGTCGGTTCGGCGGTGGGGCTCGGCAACCTGTGGCGCTTCCCCTACCTGGCCGGCGAGAACGGCGGGGGCGCCTTCATCCTGATCTACGCCCTGACCATCTTCGCGGTGGGCATCCCCATCCTGATCGCCGAGATCATGCTCGGCCGCAACAGTCGGCGCAGCCCGATCATGGGCATGCGCTTCCTGACCCGCACCCACAAGACCTCCCGGGGCTGGGAATCCATCGGCTGGCTGGGCGCCGCCTCGGCCTTCATCATCCTCAGTTTCTATTCCGTGATCGCCGGCTGGGCGATCCACTACACCGGCAAGATGCTCACCGGCAGCCTGGAGGGCGCCGATGCCGAGACCATCGCCGCGGGCTTCGACGCCCTGCTGGCCTCGCCGCCGCTGCTGACCCTCTATCACACCCTGTTCATCGGCGCCTCGGCGCTGATCGTCGGCCTGGGCATCCACCGCGGCATCGAGAACGGCCTGCGCATCCTGATGCCGGCGCTGTTCGTGATCCTCATGGTGGTGCTGGTCTACGCGGCGGCCATCGGCGACCTGCAAGGCGCCGCGGATTTCCTGTTCACCTTCCACCTCGCCGACCTCAGCCTCGAGGGTTGGCTGGAAGCCATGGGCCAGTCCTTCTTCACCCTGAGCCTCGGCATGGGGGCCATCATGGCCTATGGCGCCTACATGTCCGGCGAGGCCTCCCTGACCCGCACCGCCTTCACCATCGCCGTGGTCGACACCGCCGTGGCCATGATCGCCGGCCTGGCGATCTTCGCCCTGGTGTTCGGCGCCGGCCTGGATCCCGCCGAGGGGCCGGGGCTGATGTTCATCACCCTGCCCCTGGCCTTCGCCGAGATGCCCGGCGGCGCCCTGCTCGGCGGCGTCTTCTTCGTGCTGGTGCTGGGCGCCGCCATCAGCTCCTCGATCTCGCTGATCGAGCCCGTGGCCGCCTTCCTGGTCGAGCGCTTCGACCTCACCCGCCCCCAGGCCGTGTCCGCCATGGTGGTGGCCAGCTGGGCGCTGGGCCTGCTCACGGTGTTCAGCTTCAACCTGATGGCCGAAGGCACCGTCTTCCACAGCCTCTTCGGGCGCAGCGCCTTCGGCCTGCTCGAGCTGCTCACCAACATCTTCATGCCGCTCGGCGGCCTGCTGATCGCGCTCTTCGCCGGCTGGGCCCTGACCCACGGCGAGGTGATGAAGGAGATGCGCACCAACGAGACCTGGTTCAGCGTCTGGCGCTTCCTTGTGCGCTTCGTGGCCCCGGCCGCGGTCGCCTTCGTCTTCCTGCGCACCATCCCCCAGGTGGAGGGGTACTGGATCCCGACCATCGGCGCCGTGGTGATCGTCGGCGCCTTCGCCGCCGGCCGCACCTTCCTGGCCGAACGCCAGGAGTCGTGATCCCGCGCCCCCACAACAACGAACAACACAGCACAGGTGTGACATGTCAGCCATCATCGACGTCCGGCACGTCAACAAGGCCTTCGGCGGCCTGCAGGTCATCAACGACTGCTCGATCCAGGTGGAGCAGGGCTCCATCACCGGCCTGATCGGCCCCAACGGCGCCGGCAAGTCGACGCTGTTCAACATCATCGCCGGCGCCCTGCCGCTGGACAGCGGCCAGATCGTCTTCGACGGCGAGGACATCACCAACCAGCCGGCCAACACGCTGTTCCACAAGGGCCTGCTGCGCACCTTCCAGATCGCCCACGAGTTCTCCAACATGACGGCGCTGGAGAACCTGATGATGGTGCCGCCCCGCCAGGCCGGCGAGAACCTCTTCTCCACCTGGTTCAAGCCCGGGCTGGTGCGCCTGGAGGAGGCCGAGGTGCGCCGCCGGGCCCTCGAGGTCATCGACTTCGTGGGCCTGCACCACGTCCGCAACGAGCTCGCCGGCAACCTCTCCGGCGGGCAGAAGAAGCTCCTCGAGCTCGGCCGGACCATGATGACCGACGCCAAGGTGGTGCTGCTCGACGAGATCGCCGCCGGGGTCAACCGCACCCTGCTCGGCGACCTGGTCGGCAACATCGAGCGGCTCAACCGCGAGATGGGCTACACCTTCCTGGTCATCGAGCACGACATGGACATGATCGCCCGGCTCTGCGACCCGGTCATCGTGCTCGCCCAGGGCAGCGTCATGGTCCAGGGCACCATCGAGGAGATCCAGAACAACCCCGAGGTCATCGAGGCCTACTTCGGCTCTCCCGCGGCCTGAGGGCCTCGACGTCGCCCGAGTTCCATCTCGGCACAACAACAAAGGCCGGGCGGCCGGATCCCGCCCGATAACGACAACGCAGAGACTACCCCCTATGCCATTACTCGACGCACGCGACGTGCATGGCGGCTACGGCGGCATGAACATCCTCAACGGGGTGAACATGGCCATCGAGGCCGACGAGATCGGCGTCATGCTCGGCCCCAACGGCGCCGGCAAGTCGACCATGCTCAAGGCCGTCTTCGGCCTGCTCCATGTCAACCAGGGCGAGATCCTGCTGCGCGGCGAGCCCATCCAGAACCTGCCGCCCAACAAGCTCGTCCAGAAGGGCATGGGCTTCGTGCCCCAGGAATACAACGTCTTCCCGAGCCTGACGGTGAAGGAAAACCTGCAGATGGGCGCCTACCTCAAGCCCGCCAACGTCAAGCGCATGCTCAAGCGGGTCTACGAGTTCTTCCCGCCGCTCTACGACAAGCGCCACCAGCCCGCCGGCGAGCTCTCCGGCGGCCAGCGGCAGATGGTCGCCATGGGCCGGGCGCTGATGCCCGAACCCGACCTGCTGCTGCTCGACGAGCCCACCGCGGGGCTGTCACCGCTGTACATGAACGAGATCTTCGAGCGGGTGAAGGAGGTCAACGCCGCCGGCGTCGGCATCCTGATGGTCGAGCAGAACGCCAAGCAGGCGCTGGCCATCGCCGACAAGGGCTTCGTGCTGGCCGCCGGCCAGAATCGCTTCACCGACACCGGCGCGGCCCTGCTGGCCGACCCCGAGGTCGCCAAGAGCTTCCTGGGCGGCTGAGCCCGCCACGACGGAACATCGGAGACGTCCCGTGAACGAACTCGTTTTCTTCATCAACAACGTGGTGATCGCCGGCAGCGTGACCGGCTCGATCTACGCCATCGGCGCGGTGGGCGTGACGCTGATCTTCAGCATCATGCGCTTCGCCCACTTCGCCCATGGCGACATGATGACCTTCGGCGCCTTCATGGTGCTGTTGCTGACCACCCTCTTTCCCCAGGCCGGCGCCGCCATCGGCGTGCCCACGCCGCTGATCATGCTGCCGCTGGCCATCGTGCTGACCGCCGCCCTGGCGGTGGGCATCGACCGGGCCTTCTACAAGCCGCTGCGCGCCCACGGGGTCAAGCCCATCGTCATGGTCATCGGCTCGCTGGGCGTGACCCTGATGCTGCAGGGCCTGATCCGGCTGTTCGCCGGCACCGGCGGCGAGAGCCTCTACGTGGACGACCGCAAGGAGATCTTCCGCCTCGCCCTGCCGATCGAGGGCGTGCGCGTGCCGGTGGTGGTCACCGAGCCCCAGCTCTATCTCTTCGTGCTGACCATCGTCTGCGTGGTGGGGCTGCACTTCTTCCTGTCCCGCTCCCGGCTGGGCAAGGCCATGCGCGCCATGTCCGACAACCCGGCGCTGGCCCAGGCCTCGGGCATCAACACCAACACCATCGTCGCGGTGACCTGGGTGATCGCCGGCGGCCTGGCGGCCATCGCCGGCACCCTGCTTTCGCTGGACGTGACCTTCAAGCCCGACCTGAGCTTCTTCCTGCTGCTGCCGATCTTCGCCGCGGCCATCGTCGGCGGCGTGGGGCATCCCTACGGCGCCATCGCCGGCGGCTTCGTGGTGGGCTTCGCCGAGACCCTGGCGGTGTTCAACTGGAGCGTCCTGTTGCGGCCCTTCCGTGACAGCCTGCCCGACTGGCTGGCCCAGGCGGGCAACCTGGCCTTCGTCGGCACCGAGTACAAGATCGTGGTGCCCTTCTTCATCCTCGTCGCCATCCTGGTGTGGCGCCCCACCGGCATCTTCAAGGGCAAGGTGATCTGATGAGCACGACACGCACCGATACCGTCGCCGCCCCGCGCCGCTTCCCGCTGCGCGAGGTCATTCTCTTCGTGGCCCTGCTGGTCGCCGTGCTCGGCGTCTACGGCGTCATGGGCGCCGCCTACAGCACCCGCATGCTGGTGGAGGCCGCCTGCTATGCCATCCTGGCCCTGGGCCTGACCATCCAGTGGGGCTATGCCGGCCAGTTCAACGCCGGGGTCATGGGCTTCGTGGCCCTCGGCGGCTTCTGCGCCATGTTCTTCAGCGTGCCGGTCAACGAGGCCTTCTGGGGCTCGGAGCTGCCCGGCGAGCTGGGCGTGGTGCTGGCCTATATCGTCGGCGCCGTGCTGCTGGTCGTCGGCGCCTCGCGCCTCGACCGGCTCGGCGTGCCGAAACGGCTGCGCACCCTGATCACCGTGGTGCTGGCCGTGGTGCTCTACCTGGTGGTGATCAGCGCCTTCCGCGACGTGGCGGGCCAGATCGAGGACCAGGCCGGCTTCATCGGCGGCCTGGGCCTGCCCGCCTGGGTGGGCTGGATCATCGGCGGCGCCCTCGCCGGCGGCGTGGGCTACTTCATCGGCCACGTCTGCCTGGGCCTGCGCAGCGACTACCTGGCCATCGCCACCATCGGCATCGCCGAGATCATCAAGGCCTTCCTCAAGAACTCGGACTGGCTGACCCGCGGCACCGCCACGTACTCGCAGCTGCCCTGGCCGGTGCCGGGCCCCGCCGAGGTGGGCTTCACCCTGGCCCGGGCACTGTACTTCTCGGTGACGGCGGTGATGATCGCGGTGATCTTCTTCCTGCTCCACCGGGCCTACCATGCTCCCTGGGGCCGCATGATCCGCGCCATCCGCGACAACGAGATCTCCGCCGCCGCCATGGGCAAGGACATCAACAAGCGTCGTCTCGAGATCTTCGTGCTGGGCTGCATCCTGATGGGCATCGGCGGCGCCGTGCTGGCCAGCTTCAACAGCCTCTTCGACCCCCAGGGCTACCTGCCGCTGAACCACACCTTCCTGGTGCTGGTGATGGTCATCCTCGGCGGGCCCGGCAACAACCTGGGCACCATCTTCGGCGCCCTGGCGGTCTACGTCATCTGGCTGATGTCCGAGCCCCTGGCGCTGTTCGTCATGGAGCTGGTGGTCAACTTCGGCGAGGGCGCCTTCGGCTGGGAGGCCCCGGCGAGCCTGGACAGCCGGGCGCTGCAGGCCCGGGTGTTCGTCATCGGGTTGCTGATCACCCTGGTGCTGCGCTTCGCGCCCAAGGGGCTGCTGCCCGAGAAGGTCAAGCACGTGGACTGAGGTACCGCCGCCTCCCCTTCCGGCCCCGGGCACCCCCCGGGGCCTTTTCGTTGGCAAGGTGCGAGGGGCGAGGGTGGGTAAGCGAGCCTGCGGGCGCACCCACCTTACGGTAGATGCGCTGTCGCTTATCTCCCTACGTCCTCTTCCTCAATCCTGACTCCTTACCCCTTACGCCTCACTCCTGCCCCCTCGCCCCTGACGGAAAAGGCCCCGGCGGTTACCCGCCGGGGCCTTCGGTGCGCCTTGAGTAGCGGCGATCAGTCGTCGGCGTCGACGTAGCCCTGGATGGTGAAGGTGCCGTCCTCGACGACCATTTCCTGCACCACGCCCGGCACGTCGCCGTTGGCGTCGAACTCGTGGGTGCCGGAGGCGCCCTCGTAGTTGATCTCGGTGCCGGCGGCGATCAGCTCCCTGGCCTTCTCCCATTCGCCGGGCAGGATGACCTCGCCCGGGGCGGTGGCCACGCTGCGCAGCGCCTGGTTGAGGCCCTCGCGCTCGGCGTTGCCGTTCTGCTCGATGGCCAGGCCGAGCAGGAAGGCGGCGTCGTAGGCCTGGGCCGCGAAGACCGCGCTCGGGTCGATGCCGGCGGCCTGGGCCTGCTGGTTGAACATGGCGGTGCCGGGGAGCTCGGGGCTGCCCGGGCGGGTGGCGATCATGCCCTCGAGCACGTCGGCGCCGATGGCGTCGACCAGGCTGTCGCCGACCATGCCGTCGCCGCCCACGTACTGGGTGAACATGCCGCTCTCGTAGGCCTGGCGCAGCACGGTCTGCCCGGAGGTATCGGCATAGGCCAGCACCACCAGGGTCTGGGCGCCGGTGGCCGCCAGGGTGCCCAGCTCGGAGCGGTAGTCGGCGCGGTTGTCCTCGTGGGCGAGGTTCTCCAGCACGGTGCCGCCGCCACTCTCGTAGGCCGCGACGAAGGCATCCGCCAGGCCGCGGCCGTAGTCGTTGTTGACGTAGGTGACGGCGACTTCCTGGATGCCCTTGTCGAGCAACAGCTTGGCGAGCATCTCGCCCTGGAAGGCATCGGACGGCACGGTGCGGAAGACCAGGTCGTTGTCGTCCAGCTCGGTGACCGCCGGCGCGGTGGAGGCCGGGGAGACCATGGTCACGCCGCCGGGAATGGCGGCGTTGTTGGCCGCGGCGACGGTGGCACCGGTACACAGGGCGCCGACGATGGCGGTGACCTGTTCGGTGTTGACCATGCGGTCGGCCGCGTTGGAGGCCGCCGAGGCATCGGAGCAGGTGGTATCGCCGGTGGGCATGACGATCTCCTGGCCGTCCAGCACGCCGCCCTGCTCGTTGATCTGCTGCACCGCCAGGTTGGCGCCGTCGAAGATCGGCGGGGTCAGGCTCTCGATGCCCCCGGTGAAGCCGCCCAGGAAGCCGATCTTGACCTCGGCCTGGGCCATGCCGGAAAGGGCCAGGGTGGACGCGGCCACCGCCGTCGCTAGAACGCGTTTCTTCATGATTGTTGGTCTCGCTCTGGTTGCTCGGATCATGAACTGCATGGATCACACACCCCACCAATCTGGAAGGACGGCGGACAAAACACAACCCCCTCCTGCCAACGCTGTCGCTCATTTCCCGGCTTGCAACACCTTGATCAGCAAGGAAGAAGCCTCTCGCATCAGAGATCGAACGGGTGCTTCAACGCTGATGCAGCCTGCCGTCCTATACTGAGAGCCTCTTCCGCCGATCCGAGAGGTCGCCATGACACGCCCCCTGTTGCCACTGCTGCTCGCCGCCCTCCCCCTTGTCGCCCAGGCCGGTCAGCCGCTCGACTACGGCGTCGGCGAGGAAACCTTCACCGGCTACTTCGCCCCGGCCGACGACGAGGCCCGGGGCACGGTGCTGATCATCCACGACTGGGACGGGCTCACCGACTACGAGCGCCGCCGCGCCGACATGCTGGCCGCCCAGGGCTACGACGCCTTCGCCCTGGACCTCTACGGCAAGGGCAACCGGCCGGTGGAGACCGCGGCCCGCAAGGCCGAGACGGCCCGACTCTACGAGGATCGCGAGCGCATGCGCGCGCTGACCCTGGCCGGCCTGACGGTGGCCCGAGCCCAGGGGGCGGCCCTGCCCACCGTGGTGATGGGCTACTGCTTCGGCGGCGCCGTGGTGCTGGAGCTGGCCCGAAGTGGCGAGGCGCGGGACGTTCACGGCTACGCCACCTTCCATGGCGGCCTGGCGACGCCCGCGGGCCAGGGCTACGGTCCCGACACCCCGCCGATCCTGGTCGCCCATGGCGGCGCAGACGAGGCCATCCCCCTGGAGGACGTGGTCGCGCTCTCCCGCCAGCTCGAGGCGGCCGGGGTCCCCTACGAGATCGAGATCTACTCCGGGGCCCCCCATGCCTTCACCGTCTTCGACACCGAGCGCTATCAGGCCCGGGCGGACGAGAAGTCCTGGGCGGCCTTCCAGGCCCTGCTCGACGAGACGCTGTGAGCCGCTCACGGTAATTTCAGGCACATTTCTGCAAGTCATGCATGATTCCTTTCTGTAAAATCGCCTACCGCTATTGATATCCACTATCCAAGCGCCTCATTTTCAGAAAGGAGTCTCCCTTGTCCCATTCCGCGACGGCCGCCGGCGACAGCCTCTGGCGGCGCATTCCCCTGTGGCAGAAGATCCTCGCCGGCCTGGTCCTCGGCGTGCTGGCCGGCGCCCTGCTGGGCGAGGACGCCAGCGTCTTCAAGCCGCTGGGCGATATCTTCATCAACGCCATCAGGATGCTGATCGTGCCCCTGGTGTTCTCCACCCTGGTGGTGGGCATCACCGCCATGCGCGACCCGCAGAAGATGGGCCGCATCGGCGCCCGCACCATCGTGCTCTACCTGGTGACCACGGCCTTCGCCATCGCCATCGGCCTGCTCGCCTCCTGGCTCTTCCAGCCCGGCGCGGGCCTGGACATGAGCTTCGAGTCCGGCGTCGAGGCCAAGGAGGCGCCGAGCCTGGTGGAGATCCTGGTCGGCCTGGTGCCGCGCAACCCCATCGACGCCCTGGCCAGCGGCAACATCCTGCAGATCATCGTCTTCGCCATCGGGCTCGGGATCTCGCTGACCCTGATCGGCGAGAAGGGCGAGCCGGCGGGGCGGGTCTTCGAGAGCTTCGCCGAGGCCATGTACAAGTTGACGAACTTCGTCATGGCCCTGGCGCCCTTCGGCGTCTTCGGCCTGATCGCGCATGTGGCCGGCAACTACGGCCTCGAGGTGCTGCTGCCCCTGGCCAAGGTGATCGGCGTGGCCTACCTGGCCAGCGTGGTGCACGTGCTGCTGGTCTACTCCGGCCTGCTGGCCCTGCTCGGCCGCCTGAACCCCGTGCGCTACCTGCAGGGGATCCTCGACGCCCTGGTGGTGGCCTACTCCTCGGCGTCGTCCTCGGGCACCCTGCCGGTCTCGCTGCGCTGCGCCCAGAAGAACCTCGGCGTCTCCGAGGGCGTGGCCGGCTTCGTGCTGCCGGTGGGGGCCACCATCAACATGGACGGCACCGCCATCTACCAGGGCGTGGTCGCGGTCTTCATCGCCCAGCTGCTCGGCGTCGACCTGAGCCTCATGGACTACGGCATGATCATCGCCACCGGTACCCTGGCCTCCATCGGCACCGCCGGCGTACCGGGGGCGGGCCTGGTGATGCTGTCCATCGTCATGGCCCAGATCGGCCTGCCGCTGGAGGCCATCGCGGTGATCGCCGGCATCGACCGCATCCTCGACATGGCCCGCACCAGCGTGAACGTGGCCGGCGACCTGATGGTCACCACCCTGGTCGGCCAGAGCGAAGGCGAGCTGGATCGGGCCGTCTACGACGCCGCCCGCAAGAGCTGATCCCCTGCCGCGCCGGCCCATCCGGCGCGGCGTCTTTTCCCCATGCTAGAGTGATCTCACGAGCCCCCTGCCGTGAGGTCACCATGCAGCTCAACGTCTTCTCCGGGAATCGCGGCGAGATCGGCGAGGCCCACGGCCGAACCCACGCCGCCCTGATCACCCACAGCCTCGAGGTCTACGACCGGCTGTTCCGCGACTTCGTCGGCATCGGCTGGGACGAGGCGCGTACCGCCGCCGAGCGCTTCCTGCCGATGATCGAGCGGGGCTTCCCGGCGATCCTCGACGAGATGGACGGCATCGCCCGGGGCGCCGGCCTGGAGCTTGGCGACATCGTCACCCTCAACTGCCGCAGCGAGATCTCGCTGACCCAGGCCAGCGGCGGCTGCACCGCCTTCTCGCTGAACCGCGACGGTCGCCAGTGGCTGGCCCAGAACTGGGACTGGCGCACCGACCAGCTGCACAACGTCGTGGCCCTGGAGTTGCGCCCCGAGGATGCCCCGGCGCTGGTCAGCGTCGGCGAGGCCGGCATGGTGGCCAAGATCGGCCTGAACGACCGGGGCATCGGGGTCTGCCTCAACGCCATCCGTTCACGGACCTGCGGCGAAGGCCTGCCCATCCACGTGGCGCTGCGCAAGATCCTCGAAGCCGAGACATTCGACCGCGCCGTCCGGGTGGCCACCCAGGACCGGGTCTGCGCGCCCGCCCACTTCCTGATCGCCGGCGGCGTGGGCCAGGCCACCGGCTTCGAGGTTCACCCCGGACTGCCGGGAGTCCTCGAGCCCCGCGGCGGGACCGTCACCCACACCAATCACCTCTATGCCGAGACCGCCACCTGCCAGGTGGAGGACTTCCCGCGCCCCGACTCCCGCCCCCGGCTCGCCCGCATCGACCGGCTGCTGCGCGACCGGCTGCCGCTGGGCGAGCCCATCGAGGCGGGCGCGCTGTTCGAGATCCTCGCCGACCATGAGGACGCCCCGCTGTCGATCTGCCGGCACTTCAACCCGGACCAGTCCCCGGAGGAGCGCATGGAGACGCTGTTCGCCGTGGTGATGGACCTCACCGCGGGCCGGCTCAGCCTGCGCCACGGCAAGCCCTGCGAGAGCGACGACGTCCTCGAGGTGCACCTCCCCCGCGACACCCGGCATTCCGGCGAGGCTTAGCGGCGCCAGGCGCCGAGCCGCGGCATCACGTCCAGCTCGCCATTGAGGTACTGCTCGGTGGTGAGCAGGAAGAGCCGCCGGAAGAGCTCATGGATGGCCTCTTCCCGGCGCATCGCCGCCAGCTCCGGGTCCTCGTCCCGGCTCGCCTCCCGGGGGTACTCCCAGGCCATGCGCACCGAGCCCGAGCTCACGTCGCAGATCTGCAGGGTGGGGTTGCTGCCGCGAAACGCCGTCCTGATGTGATAGGCCATGCCGCCCTCCCGATAGACGCAATTGATGATAACGATTATCAATTGCAACAATGGCGGCGAAGCCGGCCATTGTCAAGTCATCCACAAGCCTCAGGGGACGGGGGAAGAGAGCGGCGATGCGACCGACTGACCCGGATCAAGTGACAGCCAGATGGGGGTTGCCAGGGAGGAGACGACGGAACAGCATATGCGAACGCGACACGTTCTCAACAATCCTGCAAGGAGTTTCCATGCGTCGATACCTGTTTCCCCTGCTGCTCGCGGGCCTGGTGGCCACCCCCGCCCTGGCCGACGAGGAGCGCGCCGATCACTTCAGCGGCAAGCCCGCCGAGACCATGGCCGAGGCCGTGGCCAACGCCGGCGACGCCAACCGGGAGCTCGCCGAGCTGCTGGAGGGCGAGCTCAGCGACGCCGACCTGGCCAGGATCCACCGGCTCTCCTACACCATGGAGAACGCCCTGGGGCGGATCCACGAGGAGGTCTACCGGCTGGAAGGCACCCTGGAGGAGGTCCACCTGGGCTCCGAGGCCTTCGACCGGGAGCGGGTGCGCACCAACGGCGCGGCCTACCTGGAGGGCATGGCCCCGCTGCTGGACTAAGACCCGACCGCGGCCAGGAGCCTGTCGGACACGACCGATCGTGGGGTGACGCACGGACGTCGCCGCGGATCGGCATCAGGCCCGGCAGGCTCCCCGGGTTCAACCCGCCAGGGCCTCCTCCACCAGGGCGCGAGCCTCGGCCGTCATCGGCAGTCCCAGCGCCAGCTCGTGCGCCCGGGGCGACATCTTCTTCCAGGTCTTCTGCACGATGCGGATCAGGTGATCGTGGTCGACCTGCCTCGAGAAGTCGGCGAAGTAGTTCTCCAGGAACACCAGGCAGGCGCAGTCCTCCACCGCCTGGGTGCCCTCGTCGCGGCCCAGGCCCTGCTTGCGGATCATGCTGGCCACCCGCGCGGCCGACGCCTCGTCATAGCCCGCCTCGCGCATCACCTCGGCGGTCCGCTCGCCGGCCCGCTGGCCCTGGTCGCGGCGCCAGGTCAGGTAGCCCACCCGGCCCTCCGGGTAGTCGCCGCGGGGCACCTGCCAGCGCTGCAGGTGCTGTCCGCGCACCGCCAGGCGCACCAGCTCGTCCGGGGATTCCACCAGCCGCTCCAGCCAGGCGGTCATGCGACCCGCATGCCACAGCTCCAGGGGCAGCGACTCGCCATCGACCTCCACCCGGCGGGGATCCTCCGCGTGCAGGGCGTCCAGGCCAGCCAGCGCCTTCTCATAGGGGGATGTCGTCGTCATGGGCGCTTCTCCTTAATCACGGCTCGATCAGGTTCATGAAACCACGTCGCGGCCGGAAAGGCAGCCGCGAAGCATCGGGCCTTGGGCAGGGCTTAGAGTATGAGCTTGAGTACAGTATCCCCGCGGCTGCGGGGATCGGGCGCGCTGCAGCTCCGGGTAGCGCTCTGGGGACGGATCAACCCCGCGCCTGCGGGGACTGGTCAACGAACAGTTGGAATTCTCCGGTTTATCCCCGCGCCTGCGGGGATCGGGAGATTGCCCAGTAGGGACATGACCAGCCCTCCGGGTTATCCCCGCGCCTGCGGGGATCGGACGCGGGAGTTTCAGGTATCTATCGCTGAATCCGGGTTATCCCCGCGCCTGCGGGGATCGGGCGGCGCCGCTGGCGGCGATCCAGGCGGCCTCCGGGTTATCCCCGCGCCTGCGGGGATCGGAGCCGGTTGTCCTGCACGTGGGCGGGCTCGGCCGGGTTATCCCCGCGCCTGCGGGGATCGGTGGATCGTCAGCCTGGGCCGCATGTGGGGCCGCGGGTTATCCCCGCGCCTGCGGGGATCGGGCGGTCGTTGCCGTCCCTGGCTGGGGCGTAGTCGGGTTATCCCCGCGCCTGCGGGGATCGGTTGAGATCCAGACCGAGAACGTCGCGGGCCGCCGGGTTATCCCCGCGCCTGCGGGGATCGGAACGACGACAAGCGCCGCGGCGAGATCCGCGCCGGGTTATCCCCGCGCCTGCGGGGATCGGCTCATCGATAATATCGCGAACGGTAATAAGAACGGGTTATCCCCGCGCCTGCGGGGATCGGCAGCACAATCCAGCCTTCCACGGGTCAGCCTCCGGGTTATCCCCGCGCCTGCGGGGATCGGGCCCCGGCTGCGCCGCTGAAAATGCTGGTCAGCGGGTTATCCCCGCGCCTGCGGGGATCGGTCGACCACCTGCCGCTTGGTGGCGCCCATCGCCGGGTTATCCCCGCGCCTGCGGGGATCGGGCAGCCGATCAAGGCCGTCTCCGAGCTGCCCGACGGGTTATCCCCGCGCCTGCGGGGATCGGTGTCATGCCCGCTCTCATTTCGCTGCTGCCCGCGGGTTATCCCCGCGCCTGCGGGGATCGGGGCAGCTGCCGATGCCGTTCACCATCCGCGACCGGGTTATCCCCGCGCCTGCGGGGATCGGTAGGTGACCTCCCGCTTCACCAGGATGGTCTGCGGGTTATCCCCGCGCCTGCGGGGATCGGGCAGCTTCGGTCACGCGCGGCCTGTCCGGGGCCGGGTTATCCCCGCGCCTGCGGGGATCGGCCCCTGCCGCTTTTGATGGCCTGCGCCGCCAGCGGGTTATCCCCGCGCCTGCGGGGATCGGACTAACAATTGGATCAACAAAAAGCGGGTCATCGGGTTATCCCCGCGCCTGCGGGGATCGGGCAATGAAGGCGGTGCCGGTGGCTACGTCGCCCGGGTTATCCCCGCGCCTGCGGGGATCGGCCTCGGCCAGGATCTCTGCTGGTGACTGGCCGCGGGTTATCCCCGCGCCTGCGGGGATCGGGCCGAATGCTCGAGTAGAGAAGTCGATCTGGCGCGGGTTATCCCCGCGCCTGCGGGGATCGGATGCAGCTGGCGGCGCTTTCCCAGGGCAGCAGCGGGTTATCCCCGCGCCTGCGGGGATCGGGAGCTGAACGCTCTGGCTGGTACCGTGGAAGCCGGGTTATCCCCGCGCCTGCGGGGATCGGCATCTGCCTCGCTCTTATAAATATCCGCATTACGGGTTATCCCCGCGCCTGCGGGGATCGGGCTGCCGTCTCGCGCACCACCTACGCCGAGCTCGGGTTATCCCCGCGCCTGCGGGGATCGGCGGATCGCTTCGGCCAGCACTATCGAGATCGACGGGTTATCCCCGCGCCTGCGGGGATCGGTGATAGCGCCGCTCCGGCGGCTTCTCGCTCTGCGGGTTATCCCCGCGCCTGCGGGGATCGGCAGACGTGGTGGCGTCGGGCTACTGGGCGACACGGGTTATCCCCGCGCCTGCGGGGATCGGGGCTGGTTTATCGACGCTCTCGCGTTCTCGCGCGGGTTATCCCCGCGCCTGCGGGGATCGGTCGCGGCGCTGCGGGTCGTGGCCCAAGCTGGGCGGGTTATCCCCGCGCCTGCGGGGATCGGCGCCTCGTCGGCGGTCTATCGGGGTAAGCAGCCGGGTTATCCCCGCGCCTGCGGGGATCGGGACGCCAAGATCCAGGGCGAGGACTACCACGTCGGGTTATCCCCGCGCCTGCGGGGATCGGTCCATCTGTATACGTTGGACCTACCCTCGGCTCGGGTTATCCCCGCGCCTGCGGGGATCGGCCACGCGAGGCCGTCATGACGATCAGTATTGACGGGTTATCCCCGCGCCTGCGGGGATCGGGAACCATAATGGTCCACCACGATGAGGCCGGACGGGTTATCCCCGCGCCTGCGGGGATCGGTCTTGACCACCTCTTTCAGCGTGGCAGAGATTTGGGTTATCCCCGCGCCTGCGGGGATCGGCAGAACGCCGCGTTCATCGAATTGATACGGTCCGGGTTATCCCCACGCCTGCGGGGATCGGGCGCGCTCGCCACGGCGGAACTCCTCGAGGTCCGGGTTATCCCCGCGCCTGCGGGGATCGGCGCTCGCGTCGCCAGCCGCCGTCCCGGGCCAGCGGGTTATCCCCGCGCCTGCGGGGATCGGATCACCTGGCACTCATGACCCTCGGTGTCGATCGGGTTATCCCCGCGCCTGCGGGGATCGGCTATCCAGCTCGAAGGTGATGTCCGACTCGGGCGGGTTATCCCCGCGCCTGCGGGGATCGGAACGATGACGCCCCCAAGGAGGCGGTGCTGGACGGGTTATCCCCGCGCCTGCGGGGATCGGTGCTGGTCGACCATGAGGTGGTGTTTGCCATCCGGGTTATCCCCGCGCCTGCGGGGATCGGTCCCCCGTCCGGCACCCGAAGAACAGGCACAGCGGGTTATCCCCGCGCCTGCGGGGATCGGGAGTCTCAGGCCATCAAGTGTATCACTGAGCGCGGGTTATCCCCGCGCCTGCGGGGATCGGAACCCAGCCATCCCACCTATGGCGGTTCGGTGCGGGTTATCCCCGCGCCTGCGGGGATCGGCCGGTTGGGGCTGATCGGCACCGGCTCGGCGCCGGGTTATCCCCGCGCCTGCGGGGATCGGTCAGTCTCCTGTCCTGCGCTGACCGCGGGGACCGGGTTATCCCCGCGCCTGCGGGGATCGGGTCAGCCCCACCAGCACGTCGTCGATCGGCGGCGGGTTATCCCCGCGCCTGCGGGGATCGGCCTACCCTCACGGTCTGGGCTCTCGCCTGGGGCGGGTTATCCCCGCGCCTGCGGGGATCGGGGATTCCCGATGTCGGCAACGGTATCAGTCACCGGGTTATCCCCGCGCCTGCGGGGATCGGGCCGCCTGATTCCCCCGTCACCCAGCCGACGCCGGGTTATCCCCGCGCCTGCGGGGATCGGCTGGCCGTGAGGATCACCGTCAGGTCATCGGCCGGGTTATCCCCGCGCCTGCGGGGATCGGAGCAAGTCCCTCTTCCAAGGTCACATCACTGACGGGTTATCCCCGCGCCTGCGGGGATCGGGATCAGGGCTCTCACCTCGTCTCGGAGGCGATCGGGTTATCCCCGCGCCTGCGGGGATCGGGCCTCACATCCATCGCCGACGTCAAGGCCACACTGGGTTATCCCCGCGCCTGCGGGGATCGGAGCCTGCTTGACACCTCCTATTGACCTGTCGACGGGTTATCCCCGCGCCTGCGGGGATCGGCGCACGCACCACGCGATAGATGATGATGGCATCGGGTTATCCCCGCGCCTGCGGGGATCGGGGGGCATTGATGCGCCCGCCGCGTGCGTAAGCCGGGTTATCCCCGCGCCTGCGGGGATCGGTCAGCCAGCGCATTCAGAGCGACGGTATCCATCGGGTTATCCCCGCGCCTGCGGGGATCGGTCCCAGCCGCTTGTAGAAGAACAGCACATGGCCGGGTTATCCCCGCGCCTGCGGGGATCGGGCGGCGCGGTGGACGCTACATCACTTCTTCAGGCGGGTTATCCCCGCGCCTGCGGGGATCGGTGTCTGCTCCTGGCGGGGCGGCTCGTCCGACCCGGGTTATCCCCGCGCCTGCGGGGATCGGTGTGGTGCGTCCGACGGGTAACGCTCCCGAGTCGGGTTATCCCCGCGCCTGCGGGGATCGGTCGTCCAGCGCCCCGCCCTGGCCCAGCCAGGTCGGGTTATCCCCGCGCCTGCGGGGATCGGTCAGTCGGCCATTGTCAAATGGGTTACGGCTCACGGGTTATCCCCGCGCCTGCGGGGATCGGTTAAGCGGGGTTGGTGCGGTGAGCAGAAAGAACGGGTTATCCCCGCGCCTGCGGGGATCGGTATAACCGATCTGTATATTGGCAATTCTGAAACGGGTTATCCCCGCGCCTGCGGGGATCGGAAGACCTAGGCATCATCCTGTCCGACCTAGACCGGGTTATCCCCGCGCCTGCGGGGATCGGGTGTCGACCGGCGCGGGACCAATGGTCGATTTCGGGTTATCCCCGCGCCTGCGGGGATCGGATCGGCAAGATGAAGGGGCGCTCTGATAACGGCGGGTTATCCCCGCGCCTGCGGGGATCGGGGGCCTGGCCGGTGGGGACAACGTCTACGTGTCGGGTTATCCCCGCGCCTGCGGGGATCGGACCAGGATGTCGAGCTGCAGCGGGAACGGCAGCGGGTTATCCCCGCGCCTGCGGGGATCGGGGTGCCAGTCCGGGGTGGTGATCGGCCACAGCCGGGTTATCCCCGCGCCTGCGGGGATCGGGCGCCCCTGCCGGGCTTCCACGAGCCGGATGCCGGGTTATCCCCGCGCCTGCGGGGATCGGCAAAGGGCAGGAGGCGTCCTCATGATCCCCGCCGGGTTATCCCCGCGCCTGCGGGGATCGGGCGTCGCTGTCCTGGATCTCGTGCTCGAGGTACGGGTTATCCCCGCGCCTGCGGGGATCGGTAAAGGATTTTAAACGTTAATTGTAAGGAAACCGGGTTATCCCCGCGCCTGCGGGGATCGGGATGCTCGCGTCACTGGCCTGATGGCGCAGGACGGGTTATCCCCGCGCCTGCGGGGATCGGGCCAAGGCCCAGCGGATCGCCGACATGTCCGCCGGGTTATCCCCGCGCCTGCGGGGATCGGGCCAGCCCGCCGAGCGACGGGCGCTTCGCCCGCGGGTTATCCCCGCGCCTGCGGGGATCGGGAAGTCATCTTCGGGGAACCAGAACACGTACCCGGGTTATCCCCGCGCCTGCGGGGATCGGAAGACCCGTTCGTCGTCCTTGATCATGTCTGACGGGTTATCCCCGCGCCTGCGGGGATCGGACGGTACTGGGGCCATCGATCCAGTCGGAGCGCGGGTTATCCCCGCGCCTGCGGGGATCGGTCGTTTGGCCAGAATGCGACCGAGAATGAAGTCGGGTTATCCCCGCGCCTGCGGGGATCGGGCCGCTCGGTACTCACTGAGCGGTACACCTGCCGGGTTATCCCCGCGCCTGCGGGGATCGGGGGTCCTCGATCTTCCCCAGGGCCTCGGCAATCGGGTTATCCCCGCGCCTGCGGGGATCGGCTGGTGGGCTTCCCACTGCCAGGTGGCCACGCCGGGTTATCCCCGCGCCTGCGGGGATCGGTGGGTCCAGCGCTACCATGACGGCGGTTTCGCCGGGTTATCCCCGCGCCTGCGGGGATCGGGCCACGGCCCGGGCCCGCCCGCCAGTTCTGTTCGGGTTATCCCCGCGCCTGCGGGGATCGGCACGTCGGCCGTGACGGCATCGACGCCGTGGCCGGGTTATCCCCGCGCCTGCGGGGATCGGCGGACAAGAATCTGGTATGCGCGCCTGTCGGGCGGGTTATCCCCGCGCCTGCGGGGATCGGACCCGACCACCACGGCCCTGTGGTAACAAGCACGGGTTATCCCCGCGCCTGCGGGGATCGGGAGTGGGCGCCTGATCCACACCGAACTGGACGGCGGGTTATCCCCGCGCCTGCGGGGATCGGCGTCATGTGAGCACGAAAAACGGGCCTCAGACCGGGTTATCCCCGCGCCTGCGGGGATCGGACCTCAAGACAATGAACTGAAAAACGATACCCCGGGTTATCCCCGCGCCTGCGGGGATCGGCTCACCGGCCCCGGTGGGGGCAGTATCAGGATCGGGTTATCCCCGCGCCTGCGGGGATCGGTTCAAGCGCCACTCGGACAGCGGAGGTCTCGTCGGGTTATCCCCGCGCCTGCGGGGATCGGAAGAGTGTAGTCAATCCTGTGCGCGCTCTCATCGGGTTATCCCCGCGCCTGCGGGGATCGGTCGAACAGGTCCGCGCCGAGGGGGCGCGTGGACGGGTTATCCCCGCGCCTGCGGGGATCGGGACCTGCCGCGTGGCGACCTCATCAACCGCATCGGGTTATCCCCGCGCCTGCGGGGATCGGTCGCCCAGCAGGCGGGCCACCTCCCCCTCGGCCGGGTTATCCCCGCGCCTGCGGGGATCGGCGCAACCTCGCCAAGGGAGCCCTGACCGGCACCGGGTTATCCCCGCGCCTGCGGGGATCGGTTCCTGCTAACGAAGTCACTAAAGGCGACAATCGGGTTATCCCCGCGCCTGCGGGGATCGGAGGAAAGCCGCAGGAGCGACACACGATGCAGACGGGTTATCCCCGCGCCTGCGGGGATCGGACTAATTGTAGTCAATTGTTTATAAAGAAGAAAATCGCCGGCGGAAATTCCACCAGCGATTTTGCTTACTGTTTAACCAGACTACATTGTTAAAGATCCTGAAAAATCAGTCAGTTGGCTGAGGCGGCAGAAAACGCACCAGCCGCAGCCCATCATGATCGACCGGCTCGCGGCGGTTGGCGCCATAGGTCTGGAACTCGAAGCCGGATTCATGGTTGCTGGCCCAGGCCATGGCGACATTGCCGTCCTCGGCCAGGGCGTTGACCTGCTCCCAGATCATCTCGCGCACGCGCTTGGTAACATCACCGACGTAAACGCCGGCACGAATCTCCAGCAACCACACGGCGAGCCGACCACGCAAGCGCGGTGGCACTGCCTCGGTCACCACCACCAACATCGCCATATCATTTGCTCCGGTGTCCTTGGTCTCCGACAGACTCCGGCTCGGGAATGGCCGGCGGCATGGCCTCGGGCGCCGGAGGCGGCGGCTCGATCTCGCCGGCCGCCAACACCTCCTCGATCATCGGGATCAGCCGCCGCAGCAGCTTGGTTTGCTTGAAGGCATCTCGGCAAGCGATACGTACCTCGCGTTCGGGCGCCACCGGATTGCGCGCTGCCACACGGAAGGCGGCGGGCACCACTGTCTCGAATTTGACGATGTCCGCGATATCGTAGACGAAGCTCTGGGGCTTGCCGGTGTGCAGGAAACCGATGGCCGGCGCATAGCCTGCCGCCAGGATCGCCGCCTCGGTGATGCCGTAAAGGCAAGCCGTCGCGGCGGACAGGCACTGGTTGGCCACATCCGACGCATCCCAGCGTGTCGGGTCATAGCGACGCCCTTCCCATTTAACGCCATACTGCTTGGCGAGCAGCTGATAGGTCTTGCGTACCCGGGCGCCTTCCATGCCACGAAGCTGATCGACGCTGCGTCGCGAGGGGGGCGGCTCGCCGAAGCGCAGCTCGAACATCTTGCGCACGACCTTGAGCCGCAGCGAGTCATCCAGCGCCAGCTGGGCTTGATAGAGTAGCTTGTCGGAGCGGGCACCTCCCGGTTGACCAGCGCTGTAGAGACGCACGCCCGCATCACCGACCCAGATCAGCAGGGTTCCAACGACCGATGCCAGTTTGACGGCGGCATGCGAGATGCGGGTGCCCGGTTCGAGCAGCAGGCAGGCCACCGAGCCGACGGGGATATGCATGCGCTCCCCGTTCACCTCGTCGATGACGACGAAGGCGCCGTCTCGCACATCGATCTGTCCCATGCCGACGAAGATCATCGACATGCGATCCTTCTCGGGGATCGGCTTGAGCGGAATAAAGCCCATATTGGCCTCCCTGCCTGGGAAGTGTCGCTATGGTCGGCGAATCAGCATCAAGCCACAGCCGAATGCCTTGGCACGCCCGATGCCCTGAGCCAGCGTCTCTATCAAGCGCCCCGGGTCGGCGACCTCCAGCAAGCCTTCGTAGTCGACGCTGGAGAAGCGGATAGGACGGCCCTTGTCCTTCGGCAAGGCATGCTGCCGATAGGCCCCGACTTCCGGCTCGACCGGCAAGCGGAACCCCCAGGACTCGGCACGCTCCGCCAGCCACTGACGAGCGGCATCGTCCATCGCCTCGATGCAGGCCTGGCTGGTCCGCTCCTTGCCCGCCTCGAAGGGGTACTTTGCCGCCATCAGCACATCGGCACGTTGCCCACGCTTACCCGCCACCGACTTCGCCACGGTGGGGTTGGCCCGCAGGCGAAAGGCGAGCCGCTCCCCGGCCTCCAGCGTCGGCGAAAACGGCTTGCACTGCGCCTCGAGCAGTCCCGGGATCGGCACCGGCTCGCGATCCGACAGCACATAGAACAGCGGCAGGCCCCTTGGCGCTCCCCCTTCCTCGGGTTCGTCCATTTCCTGGCGAAACAGGAACGGCCGCTGGCCTTGATGCTCCGGAAACAACCGCCAGAGGAGTTGGTGGGCGGCGTAGGCGCCACCGCCCATGATCTCGAACAGAGCTCCCCGGGAAAGGCCATTGAGATCGACACGTACGCGTGAGAGATACATCAGCCATCCTCCCTTGCCCGCACAATGCGCCGGAATTCGGCACGTGGCCCGAACTGCCAGCGACGGCGATTGAGCGGCACATCCCAGACTTCGCTGGACTCCACGCCCTGGTCGTAGCCATCCAGGGAATCGGCCTTCCCTTCCCAGGCGTAGAGCGCGTTTTCCGGCAGTCTCAGAGCCCTACGCTCCTCCTCCTGATCCTTCCCGCATAGCGGAGGGAAGCTGGCATCCAGGGCGTCTCGCAGTTGGACGAACGCCTCCAATCGAGGGGCCAGCGGCGCCGCCGGCGGGCATGCCTTGCGCCCCAGATAGAGCGGAAAATACGGGGTCTGGAGCGCCCTTTCCAGGTCCTCGAGCGTTAGCTCCGCCTGAGGCGTCAACCAGATGGCGACGGTCCAGAGTCCATCGCAGCGATAGTCGCGGCTGGAGAGAATGGTGTTGATGACCTTGCGCGGGGCACTCAGTTCATCCCGCCGGGTGCGATACGTCACCTTCGATTGTGAGGCCGGCACCTGCACGGTGTGGTAATCACGCAACAGGCTGCCGGGAGAGCGCTGCTTGATGGCGATGCCGACGCTATCGCTCAGCCGGCGCTGCTCCTCATCGTCATCCCGGTGTACGCCCAATGCCGCACCGAGCAGCCCGATGATGGCGCTGCGCCCCGGGTAGGTCGCGGTGGGACGTGACTCCCCCACCGCCGCCTCGCCCCAGCTGGCAAGCGGCGCATAGAGCCGAAAGACCAGATAGTCCGTCATGACGGCTCCTTACTGCTCGCTGGACAGGAAGTCGATCAACTCGGGGAGGCTACCCATGGCCACATCTCCCCGCAGGCACGGTTCCCGATAGTCAGGGTCGGCGGCCACGATGAAACGCCGTTCGGCGCCCGGCCCGTAGGCATCATCGAACGCCTGAGCCTGGCGCTCCAGCCGGCCGATGGCATCCAGCGCCTGATCCTGGCCGGGGACGGGCCGCAGGAAGGCCGCCGAGAGCGAGCGTGGTTGCTGGTCGCCCTTCTCGGCCAGCACGTAGCTGGCGTGGGCGCGGGAGCCGAAGCTATTCTGCTTGCCCTTGGGCGAGGTCTTCACGGCGGCCTCTGCCAGGGCCGCGATGGCCCGATCGGCCAGTGCTTCGTCGCCGCCGAGGTTCTCGATCAGCTGCCCGCGATCGATGCAGACATAACCGTAGAACAGACCCGCGCCGAAACCCGCCTCGCCGACATGCGCCGCCCCGCGATGCTCGTCGCCGGTATTCAGGTCGTCCACCGCCGTGAAGTAGTCGTCCTCGACTTCGGCGGCATGCACGGTAATGGCATGAGCGACCTGGCAGGCAGCCTCGACATTGAAGGCCGGAGATGCCGCCAACATGCGGCCGAACAGCGCGATATCCACGGCCGATGGCTTGTGGCGTAGCAGATCGAGATCTTCCTTCTCCGGCGCCCGATTCTCGTCGGCCAGCTGGTCGGCCAGGGCATCGACCGCGGCCTGCTCCTCGGGACCGACGTGAACCAGCTGGCTGGTTTCCAGCTCTCCCTTGGCCACATCGCCGAAGACCTTGGCGATCTCCGTGGCCCAGGCACGGGCGTCCTTCTCTTTCACGCCTTTTTCCTGCAGACGCTTCGCGGCCTGGACACCCACCTGCTTGGTGCGCATGCCGCGATGCTGGCCCACGGCCTCCTCGAACAGCGCCGAGGTCCGCCAGGTCCGCTTGAGGCTCTGCGACGAGACACGCAGGCGCTTGGCGCCACCCATGATGGCGGTCTTGGGGCGGCCCAGGTCGTCACGGTTGAGATTGGCCGGCGGATAGGCGGTCAGCAGGTGCAGTTGAATGAAGTCGCTCATGGGGTTGGCTCCCTGTCGTGGTTGACGGATCACTGGTTGTCTTGCCGATAGCCGGCCGTGGCACCGAAGTAGTCGTTGGCCCAGATAAAGCCTAGGCGTCGGGTAGGTTGCGACGAGATCCCGCCTTGGTATTCACGCCACCACAGCGCGATGTTGTCGGCCAGGTGCACGACGCTGACGCCGCGCTTGTCGATCAGCGCCAGGGCGCGGCGCAGGCGCTGCACCAGTTCCTCTGGCGTGCGAGATGTCATCAGTTGCTGAAAGCGCAGCTCGCTCATGTACGGCTTACCGGTTTCACGCTTCTGCCGACCGAGACCGGCTCCCAACGGCATCTTGGGCGCTTCCTCGCGAAGCTCGGCCACCACGAGCGCGATACAGGACCAGGTCTGCAAGTGCTGGTCGCGCTGCCGTTCCGAAAGATCGTCTTTCGGCAATAAATTCCATAGATGGCGAAAGGCCTCCGTCAGCATGGCCGCCTCGATGGTGTCGCAGCGACGCAACGTCGCCCGCATGCCCTTGGGCCAGGGCGGGACATTCGTATAGGCCTTCAACGCCTCTGCGGACAGCGTCAAACGCTGCCACCAGCACCGCAGGGCATCGGCTTTCCTGCGGTCGATGGCATACAACCGCTCGGGCACTCGCGGTGGCGCCTCTGCTGCGGGTGTGAGTTCCGTTTCACTCATGACATGCCCTCTTCGGTGGTTGCCGGCTCGGCGATCAAGGCGAAGCCGCCGGTTTCGGCAAATTGACGAATGGCCTTGCTGCCCTTGCTGCGCCCGACCAGAAAGCTCTGTAATTGCCGCCGAGCCGCGGTCGCACGCTGCAGGTCCGCCGCCTCCAGCGCCCCGCTCAGCGCCTGCTCCTCGAACAGCGCCATCCCCTCGCGCTTCAGGATGCGATACCACTGCTCGGCCACCTCGGAAGGTAAACGCGGCGTGTCATCGGCTTCCGCCAGTGTCTTCTGGAAACCGAACAAGGCGCTAAAGAAGGCGCCGTGCGTGGCGTCGTAGAATGCTTGATCGATATGGCTCATGTCCCCCTTGGCTTCCGAGGGACGATCGAACCAGGCATTCTTGACCTGGGTGCGCACCATCCAGGCAACCTGACGAGCCAGATCGGTGAAGCTATGTACCCAGCCACGCAACCGCTCCTGCTGTGCGGGAGGCACGGCCACCAGCGGCATCTCGACGCTGTACCAGCCACGGGGCTTCATGTTGTCCATGTCATAGCCGAAGGCCCATAGCCGGGCATGCTTGAGCAGCGCCGCGATATCTTCCCCGGCTCGGCGTTCTTCATCGACGGCCAACACCTTCTGCGAGACGTAGTCCTGCACCGCCAGGGCAGGCAAGGCGCCGCTGGCGTCGGCATCGTGAAGCACCAGGTTTGACCAGTGCTGATAGCCCAGGCCACCGGGCTGTCCCTTGGTGGACAGCGGTGGTTCATGGGGTTTCTTGGGGTCGCGGCGATAGGGCGTCAGCGGGTGCAGCCAGGGCCCTCCGTAGTTGGCTCCCTGCTTCTTGGCGCGGATACGACGCACGATGCGCACGACTTCACGCCCACAGATATCGCAGCGACATGCCTCGTCCTCGAAAAGCAGCCGGAAACGGCGCGGCATCGACCAGTAGGGATGCAGCGGATGCATGCCCTCGGGGAAAACCTCTGTCCCTTTCTTGTCGCTGACCCGGGTCGGCGCCGTCCACGGGAACAGGCTGTCGTCATCTGCGCGAGGCGCTTGCCATGACTGCCCGGATCGCGTCAGCGCCCTGGGGGTCATGACGTTCAGCCACAGGCGGGACCACAGGTTGGCATCGGCCGCCTCAGGCAGCACCAGGGTAGTCAACGGCCCGCCGCCTCGCAGGCCGACACGAATGCCTGCCCCACCGGCAGGGGCATTGATCTGCATGGTGAACAGGGCCAGTGCCGCACAGTCCTCGCACATCGCCTCGGCGCGCCCACGCTTGACGAAGAAGTCGGTGTTGTTCTTGATGCCGTTGGCCCCAGGCGCATCGATCAGCAGACCGCTGACCGTGCCGTCCTTGACGTCGTCGAGCGGATCGAGGTCCTGCATGAAGCGAGGCCCATCGCCATCCAGCTCGAAGGCATCGGCGAAGGGGGCGAAGGCGGTTGCCAGCTCATCGACGCCGGGCGGCTCGATAAAGCGATCCAGCCAGTCACCGTGATCCTGCGGCGGCAACGCCGTCTGCAGCAGGCCGATCAGGAACTGGTAGGCCGCGCCCTGGAAATCGGCCCGGGGCAGGGCGAGATCGACGACCTCGGGATCGGCCATCGCTGTGGGCGGCCGATAGATGGTGACACCTTCCTTGGTGCGGAAAGGCAACCATGGATCATTGAGCAGATTCACCCAAACCTCCTTTTAGGTTGTCGTTGTTGCAGGAGACGCCGAGAAGACCAGCCCCCAGTGAGAGTCATAGCCACAGGTAGTATCGGCTTCGACCAGCCAAGGCTGCGTGAAACGCAATGCCTTGTGGCGCTCCTGGAGGGCTTCCCACTGGGCCTGATAGCCACCCGGCAAACCCGCCAGCTTCTCCGCCTGGCCCTGGCGTAGCTTCACCTGGCTGAGCATCGCGGCGTGGCGCTCGCCCTCGGCCCATAGCGTCAGCTCGCCCTCGGCCGTGCGCTCGAGCAGCACGACATTCAGCGTCGGCTCGTCGACCAGCCGCGTGCCGATCTCCAGCTCCTCCTGCCACTGATCGGCCTCGGGATGGCGGAGATAACCCTGCTCCAAGGTCAGGGCATTGAAGTTCGCCATCGCACCGGCCACGCGGTTCATGCCGTGTTGCTCGATGCGCGCCTCCTGCAGGCCATCCGGCACCAGATCGACGACCCCGCCATACACGCTCTCGATCAAGGTCCGAGCCTGATCGGGCATGCGAATCGCGCCCAGCTCCCGCAACACGCGCTGGGTCAACCAGAGCAAGGACGTATCGCGATAGACGGCCTGGGTACCCGGCAGGGTGCGTTTCAGCCACTGGGCATCCGGCTCATCGCTCCACTCGGGAGCCAGCACAGAAAGCACGGGGGCGCGACGCGGGCTGCGTACATGACGCTGCAGGCGTCCGGCGCGCTGGATCAGCAGGTCGATGGGGGCCAGATCGCTGACCATGTGGTCAACATCGCAATCGAGCGATTCCTGGAAGACCTGGGTACTGATCAGGACCTGGCCGCGTCGCTGGTCGGGAGTAGAGGTCTTGCCCAGCCGCTCGATCACGTCAGACTCGATCCGCTGACGATCCACCATCGCGAAGCGGCTGTGGAACAGCAGGCAGCGCTCGGGATCGGGATGACGCCGGCATACCTGCTCGTAGGCACGAATGGCGTCGTCCACGGTGTTGCGCACCCAGGCAACGCACTCCCCCGCCTCGATCGCCGCCATCACGGTATCGACCGCCTGTTCCTCCGTGGCGAGCCAGTCGATGCCTATCTCACGCGACACTTCGGGACGGCTGGCCAGCGGAACCTCCCGCTTCAGGTCATGACCGACCTGGGTCAACAGCGGGAAGTCCTCCTCCTGAAGCGCGGCCGGTGCCTGCCCCAACCCCTCGCGCCATGCCGCAGCCAGGGACTCACGCATGGCGCGTGGCATGGTGGCCGTCAGCAGGATGGCGCTACCGCCCTGACGGGCGTGATGGGCCAACAGCTGGTTGAGCAGTGTCTGCATGTAATGGTCGTAGGCGTGTACCTCATCGACGACCAGCACCTTGCGCGCCAAGCCATACAGGCGCAGCGACTGGTGGCGAAAGGGGAGCAACCCCATCAACGCCTGATCGACGGTGCCGACTCCCACATCGGCCAGCAGCGACTTCTTGCGCGAATCGGCCAGCCAGCGATTGCAGCGGGTGGTGGCCGTCATGTCGTCGGCGGCGTAGTCCCGGTCTTCCGGCTGCTCCGCGGCCACGGCCTGCATGTAGGTGTCGTTCAGTTCCCGAGCACCGTGAGCCAGCACGCAGGAAGGACGCGACGCCTCGGTATAGAAGCGCCGGTGCAAGTGGCCGAGGCGCTCATACATGGCATTGGAGGTCGCCATGGTCGGCAACGCGAAATAGAGCCCTTCGCCATGCCCCGCCGCCAGCAGCCTCTGGGCGAGGATGCAAGCCGCCTCGGTCTTCCCGGCGCCGGTCACGTCCTCGAGGATGAAGAGTTGAGGTCCCTCGCCGATCGACAGGGATTCGGCCTCCTTCTGCAAGGGCGTCGGCGTGACCGATTGGTCGCCGAACCAGTCGGCCAGCCCGGCATAGGGCACCGGCTCGGGAGGTTGCGCGAACCCCGCCTCCTCCAACGCTCGCTCGGCGTATCTGAGCGCCTTGGGCCAATACTCGGCCAGCGGCATCGCCGCCTGGCAGTAGGCAAAACGGTCACGGTTCGAGCCCAGCCAGTCGCTGAGGATCGCCCAGCCGGCAACCGTCCAGCTCACTGTCAGGAAGGCCTCTCGCCACTCCTTAGAGACCAGCTTGTCGACCGGCCAGTCGAGCTCGATCAGGTCCGCCCAGTCGGCGACGAATCGACGCGCCGCTTCGCTATCGGAAGCGATATCGTCATCGCCGAAGAACTCCGTCAGCTCCAGCCGACCGGGCTCCACCGGCTGGCCATGGTGACCGAACATCGGCGCCAACAGGGCACGCAGAGTCTCACTCAGTTGGAGGCGTTCGCGTCGCGGCGGCATGTCGCCAGGCCATTGCAAGGTGCCGTCCCGCAGCCATTCGATCCAACGTGCCTGCCATAGCAGGGCTCCAAGCCGATCGTGGCGCTCGGTATAGGCCAGTCGCTCGATCGGGGGCACCAGCGGGATGTCCTCGGGCCGCGCCACGCCCTGGAAGGCACGCGCGAACTTGCCAAGATCATGCAACCCCAGCAGGAAGACGAGGAGGCGCCGCAAGGCATCAGGGGAAAGGTCCAGGTATGTTGAAAGCCGTTGAGCCAAGGGCCGCCCCGGTTTGAACAGGAGCCAGCCCACGGCTGCCACATCCAGGCTGTGAAACGGCAACAGATGACAGCTATCGTCCCCGTCCCTCGGCTTAGCCTTGCCCCAGTAGAGGTAATACGACATCCCTGTCTCCCGGATCCGTTGCGCCTGCACCTCCATACAAGCACTCTACATTCACCTTCGCCACACCTGGGGATGCATCCACCATACTTTTCAGCCCGGTCCTGATCCGGGTCGGCAACCAAGGAAGGAGACCTCATGCCCGATCACGTCACCCTGCCCTGGGACACCCTGGCCCGCTACCGGCTGATCGAGATCCTGGCGTTCTGGGAGGGCCGTGTGGCGGCCTCGCAGCTCGGTGCGGCCTTCGGCATCGGCCGACAGCAGGCGCAGAAGGTGTTGCGGCGCTATCGCGAGGCGGTGCCGGATAACCTGGCCTACGACGAGTCGCGCCGCGGCTTCCGGCCTAAGGCGGCGTTCCGTCCGCGCTTCACGCGGGGCCGGGTAGAGGAGTACCTGCAGCTGCTCGGCGCCCATCGGGACCTGGACTCGCCCTTCGCCGGCCTGGGCCTGGGGGCGGCGGATACCGAATCGCTGCCGCTGCCGAGCCGGGCGGTGGACCCCGGCGTGGTGCGCGAGCTGGTGAAGTCGGCCCGGGCGGGCCGCCGGCTGGAGGTAACCTACGCCTCCTTCACCAGCCCCGGGGGCGAGGAGCGCATCCTGGTGCCCCACACCCTGGTGTTCGCCGCCGGGCGCTGGCATGTGCGGGCCTATTGCGAGAAGCACCGCGACTATCGGGACTTCGTGTTGAGCCGCTTCCGCGGCCTGCCGGAGGATAATGGCCCCATGCTAGGGGCTCATGGCGGAGAGGAGGACGAGGCCTGGCAGACGCGGGTCGCGGTAAGCCTGATCCCCGATCGCCGCCTGCCCCCGGAGGAACGCGAGATGCTGGCCAGGGACTACGGCATGCGCGACGGCGAGCTGACGCTGCACTGCCGCGGGCCCCTGGTGCTCTATGCCCTGCGCGAGCTGGGCGTGAACCCGCACCATGTGGAGGCGGAGCCCCGTGCCCAGCAGATCGAGATCGCCAACCGCGAGGCCCTGACGCCCTGGATCCGCTGGGGCTGAGGTGGGGCACCATCCAAGTGATACAGGAATAGGGAATTGTTCATGAACGGGAAAACTCCCATGTGGGACGAGCGCTACGACCGCGAGGACTATCTCTACGGCACCGAGCCCAACGACTTCCTGCGCGAGCAGGTCGAGGGGCTCGGCCCGGCGCCCCGACGGGTGCTGTGCCTGGCCGACGGCGAGGGCCGCAACGGGGTCTACCTGGCCGGGCTGGGCCATGAGGTCACCTCGGTGGACGGCTCCCGGGTCGGCCTGGCGAAGGCCGCCCGGCTGGCCGAGGCGAAGGGCGTGGCCCTGGAGCTCCTGCACGCCGACCTCACCGAGCATGTCTTCCCGGCCGAGGCCTTCGACGCCGTGGTGTCGATCTTCTGCCACGTGACCGAGGCCGGACGGCCGCACCTGCACCGCCAGGTGGCCCGCACCCTCCGGCCGGGGGGCCTGCTCATGCTGGAGGCCTACACCCCGGACCAGGTGCCCCGCGACACCGGCGGCCCGGACACCCCGGACCGCACCCCGACCGCCGCCGAGCTGGACGCCGCCTTCGCCGACTTCGAGATCCTGCTCAGCCGCGAGATCGAGCGCGACGTGCAGGAAGGCAAGGGGCACACCGGGCCCGGGGCGGTGGTCCAGTTCATCGCCCGCAAGCCCCGTTGAGCCCCGTCAGAAGGGGTAGACCACCCCGGCGCTGACCATGTCGAGATCGCCCAGGGCGTCGCTGTCCAGGCGCTCCACCTCGAGGCGGCCGGTGAGCAGGGAACGCCGATGAGTCTTGCCGGGCAAGCCGATTCCTTTCGGGATACGGGGATGGAGGCCGGGCAGCGTAGCGCGCCCGGCAGGGACTCGGTCAGGTCGTCCCTGACGCGGCACTTGCCGCCATGGGGCCGACATTCCGATGCGCCTCGGTGCTAGGATGCCAGTGCCCAACGAGTCGGGAGATAGCCGATGCCGCGACGCCTGCTGCGTTCCCTCGCCCCGCTGCTGTTCTGCCTGCCCCTTCCGGCCCTCGCTCAGTCGCCATCGGCCGAGTGGCAGGCCTACGAGGAGGCCCTGTCCCAGGGTGCCCGGCAGGCCAACCTCTGGCAGCTGAGCTGGACGGGCATCTATGCCGGCAGCCTGGCGTGGAACGCCTGGCAGGCCAGCGAGGGCGATGATGCGGACGAGCGCTTCGACGCGCGGGTGGGCACGGTGAAATCGGCCATCGCCCTGGGGGGCCTGCTGCTCGACCGCCAGCCGCATCCGGCGGCCTATCGGCGACTGCGGGAGGGCGCGGGCGATCTCGATGACGCCCGCCGGCTGATCCAGGCGGTGGCCGAGGAAGAGCGCCGGCGCCGTGGCTGGCGCGCGCGGTTGGGATCCCTGGCGGTCAACGGCGTGGCGGGCCTGGCAATCGGCGTCGGCGACGACCGCCCCGAGGACGGCGCGATCAACTTCGCCACCGGCATGCTGGTCGGGGAACTGCAGCTGCGCACCCAACCGGGTCAGGCACTGGCGGCGGTGAACCGCTTCCAGCCGGCGCGGCTGTCGCTGGGCGACCTCACGCTCGAGGGCGAATACGCCTGGGTGATCACCCCCGAACGGTTGGGGGTGGTACTCCGCTACTGAGTCCGGCCGGCCTCACTCGACGCTGGCGAGCCCTGATATTGTTATGTTATAACCTCCGCCAGATTTTCGGAGACGTTCCCCATGGCGCATCGACCCCATCGCCACCGCCCCGAGGGGCCCTGTCACTTCTCGCTGATGTCGCTCTCGGCGGGCCGCCGCCTGCTGCTGGCCGCGGCGCCGGTGGCCGCCCTCTGGCTGGCGGTGGCCTGGGCCGCGGGAGGCTGGCACTGATGGCGCGCCTGCGGCTCCACGACCTCCAGCTCGCCCGGGGCGGCCAGACGCTGCTCGAGCACCTGGACGGCAGCTTCCGGGACGGCGCCATCACCGCGCTGATCGGCGCCAACGGCGCCGGCAAGAGCACCCTGATCGCCGCCATCATGGGCATGCTGCATCCGGTGGCCGGCCGGGTGGAGTGCACCGTGCCCCGGGAGCGCTGCGCCTGGCTGCCCCAGCAGCTGGCCCTGGATCTCTCCTTCCCGATGAGCGTGGAGGAGCTGATCATGACCGGCACCTGGCCGAGCCATGGCGCCCTCAAGGGCTACTGCGGCCCCCACTACCGCCGCGGCCGCGAGATCATGGCCCGGCTGGGCATCTCCCACCTGGCTCACCGCCAGCTCGGCGAGCTCTCCGGCGGCCAGCGCCAGCGCGCCCTGCTCGGTCGCACCCTGATGCAGGAGGCCGAGTTGCTGCTGCTCGACGAGCCCTTCGCCAACGTCGACAGCGAGACGGTGGAGGTGCTGACCGAGGTGCTGCGCGACATGGCCCGCGCCGGCACCACCATCCTGGTGGTGCTCCATGACCTGGAACAGCTCGCCCACCTGGCCGACGACGTGCTGATGCTGTCCGGCGGCCACGGCCGCTGGGTCAGCCCCGAGGCCCTGCTCGACCATTCCACCGGCCAGGCCCCGAAGGCCCCGCGCCTGCCCATCGACTTCCCCGAGGCCTCCCATGCTGGCACTGCTTGACGCCTGGCTGTTCGCCCCCTTCGAGTACGGCTTCATGAGGCGCGCCGTGGTCGCCGGCCTGGCGCTGTCCCTGGCCGCCCCGCCGCTGGGCGTCTTCCTGATGCTGCGCGGCATGAGCCTGATCGGCGACGCCATGGCCCACGCCATCCTGCCCGGGGTGGCGCTCGGCTTCCTGTTCGCCGGCTTCTCGCTGCCGATCATGAGCCTCGGCGGCATCCTCTCGGGGCTGCTGGTGGCGGTGCTGGCCGGCAGCGTCTCCCAGATGACCGGCCACCGGGAGGACTCGGCCATGGCCAGCTTCTTCCTGATCTCGCTGGCCGCGGGGGTGATGCTGGTGTCGCTCGGCGGCAGCAGCGTGGACCTCACCCATGTGCTGTTCGGCTCGATCCTGGCCGTGGACACCACCGCCCTGCTGCTGATCGCCGGCATCGCCAGCCTGATCGTGCTGGCCCTGGCGGTGATCTTCCGCGCCCTGGTGGTCGAGTGCCTGGACCCGCTGTTCCTGCGCGGCCAGGGGGTCCGCGGCGGCGTGGTCCACGGCGTCTTCCTGGGCCTGGTGGTGCTCAACCTCACCGCCGGCTTCCAGACGCTCGGCACCCTGATGGCGGTGGGCCTGATGATGCTGCCGGCCACCACCGCCCGCTTCTGGAGCCAGCGCCTGGAGGGCCTGATCGCCATCGCCATCGGCGTGGCCCTGGTGGCCAGCACCGGCGGCCTGCTGCTCTCCTACCACCTGAGCCTGCCCTCGGGCCCGGCGATCATCCTGCTGGCCGGGGTGGCCTACGTGCTCTCGGCGCTGTTCGGCCGCCAGCACAGCCTGAGCGCCCGCTGGCGCCGCCGGGCCGCGCCCCTGAACGCCCCCCTTTCCTCGAACCGCTGACAAGGAGTCCGTTGCCATGCCCCTCGCCAAGCCCGCCGCCCTGCTCGCCGCCGGCGCTTCCCTCCTCCTGGCCGGCCCCGCCGTCGCCGACGAGCGCGTCCAGGTGCTGGCCAGCTTCAGCATCCTCGCCGACATGGTCGAGGAGATCGGCGGGGAGCACGTCGAGGTCACCGCCCTGGTCGGCCCGGACAGCGACGCCCACGTCTACAGCCCCCGGCCCACCGACGCCCGGGCCCTGGCCCAGGCCGACCTGGTGGTGTTCAACGGCCTGCAGTTCGAGGGCTGGATGGAACGGCTGGTCGACGCCAGCGACTACGCCGGCCCGACGGTGGTGGCCACCGCGGGCATCGAGGCCGCGCTGGCGGCCGGGGAGGATGACGCCCACGGCGACGAGGAGCATGATCACGAGGCCCCCGCCGAGGAGCCCGGCCACGACGACCACGGGGGCGAGCACGACGACCACGCGGCCCGGGCGGACGGCCATGATCACGACCATGGCGGCCTGGATCCCCACGCCTGGCAGGACCTGGGCCTCGGCGAGGTCTACGTCACCAACATCCGCGACGGCCTGATCGGTGCCGACCCGGCCCACGAGGCCGCCTACCGGGAGCGTGCCGCCCGCTACCTGGAGGAGATCGCCGCCCTGGACGCCGAGATCCGCGCGATGATGGACGAGCTCCCCGAGCACACCAGCGTGATCACCGGCCACGACTCCTTCGGCCACTTCGCCCGGGCCTACGGGGTCGCCTTCCTCTCGCCGACGGGGCTGTCCACCGCGGCCGAGCCCAGCGCGGCCAACATGGCCCGGCTGATCGACACCATCCGCGAGCGCGACGTCCGGGCGCTGTTCCACGAGAACATGACCAGCCCGGCGATGATCGAGCAGCTCGCCGAGGAGACCGGCCTGCCGATCGCCGGCACCCTCTACGCCGACGCCCTGGCCAGCGAGGGCGAGGCCAGCAGCTGGCTGGGCATGCTGCACCACAACGCCCGGCTGCTGCACGATGCCCTGGCCGACCCCGCTCACGAGCGCGACCACGACCACGAGCACGAGCACGACGACCACGATCACTGAGCCGGCCCCCCTCCTGGCCTGACGCGGCGCCGCCTTCGGGTGGCGCCGTTTTTATGGGAGGATCGTTCCCACCGCCTCAGGGAAGGACAGGCCGCCATGCTCGAGTTCCAAGGGGTCCACAAGGCCTATGCCACGCCCCAGGGGCCGCTGCGGGTCCTGGCCGGCGTCGACCTGACCCTGGCCCCGGGCGAGAGCCTGGCGCTGATGGGCGAGTCGGGCAGCGGCAAGTCGACCCTGCTGCACCTGGCCGCCGGCCTGGACTTGCCGGACGAGGGCGAGGTGCGCCTGGCCGGCGCCTCCCTGGCCTCCCTGGGCGAGCCCCACCGCGCCCGCCTGCGTCGCGAGACCCTGGGCCTGGTCTTCCAGCAGTTCCACCTGGTGCCGAGCCTCAACGTCATCGACAACCTGCGCCTCCAGGCACGCCTGGCTGGGCGCGAGTCCCCGGGCTGGACGACGCACCTGATCGAGCGCCTGGGGCTCGCCGGCCGCGAGCGCCACTATCCCGAACGGCTCTCCGGCGGCCAGCAGCAGCGCCTGGCCATCGGCCGCGCCCTGGCTCCCCGGCCGGCCCTGCTGCTCGCCGACGAACCCACCGGCAACCTGGACGAGACCACCGCCGAAGGCGTGCTGGCGCTGATGCTGGAGCTGGTGCACGAGGCCGGCAGCGGCCTGCTGGTGGTGACCCACAGCCCGGCGGTCGCCGCGCCCCTGGACCGTCGCCTTCGGCTCTCCCATGGCCACCTCGCGGAGCCGCCGCCATGACCGGGCTCGGCGTCGCGCTGGCGACCCTGCTCTCCCACTACCGGCGCCATCCCGCCCAGCTCGTCCTGCTGCTGCTGGGCCTCTGGGTGGCCGGTGCCCTGTGGAGCGGCGTCCAGGCGATCAACGCCTCGGCCCGGGACAGCTACGCCCGGGCCGAGGCGCTGTTCTCGAGCGGCCTCGACACCCTCGAGCGCCGGGACAGCGCCCCCCTGACCCGGGACGACTTCATCGCCCTGCGCCGGGCCGGCCTGCCGGTCTCGCCCTGGCTCGAGGGCGAGATCGAGGCGGCCGGGGGCGAGCGGCTGACCCTGATCGGGCTCGATCCCCTGACCCTGCCCGGCGACGGCCCCCTGGGCCCCGGCGGCGCGAGGCTGGGCGCCTGGCTGTCGCCGCCCTGGCAGACCCGGGTGGCGCCCGAGACCCTGGCGGCGCTGGGGCTCGACCGCGAGACGGCCCCCGGGGCCGAGCCCCGCCTGGCCGACGGGCGGCGCCTGCCGCCCCTGGCCCTGGCCCCCTCGCTGCCGCCGGCCACCCTGGTCACCGACCTCGCCGCCGCGGCCCGGCTGCTGGGCCGCGGCGAGCGGCTCGACCGCCTGGTGGCCCCGGCCGGTGAGCTGGCCGCGGCCCCGGAGGGCTATGCGCTGACCCGGGCCGAGGCGCGTCTCTCGCCGGGAGAACTCACCGCCAGCTTCCACCTCAGCCTCACCGCCATGGCCCTGCTGGCGCTGATCGTCGGGCTCTTCATCGTCCAGGCGGCGCTGGGCCTGGCCCTGGAGCAGCGCCTCGGCCTGCTGCGCACCCTTCGGGCCCTGGGCGTCCCGGGCCGCCACCTGGTCGGCCTGCTCGCCCTCGAGCTCTGCCTGCTGGGGCTGGCCGGGGCCCTGGCCGGCATCCTCGGCGGGGTCTGGCTGGCCCGAGCCCTGCTGCCGGACGTGGCCGCCAGCCTCGCGAGCCTCTACGGCACCGAGATCGGCACCCGCCTCCGCCTGCCCTGGCACTACTGGCTGGGCGGGCTGGGCGTCATGCTGGGCGGGCTCTTCCTGGCCGGCGGCGGCGTGCTGTGGCGGGCCGCCCGGCTGCCGGTGCTGGCCCTGGGCCAGGCCCAGGCCTGGCGCGGGCGCTTCCACCGCCAGCTGACCCGGCAGGCCCTGGCCGGGGCGGGCGCCGCGACCCTCGGCCTGGCCCTCTGGGCCTGGCTGGCCGGGCGGGCGCCCGGCGAGGGGCTGATCGCCGCCTTCGCCCTCGTCGCGGCGCTGCTGCTGGCCGGCGCGCTCTGGCTGCCGCCGCTGCTGGCGACGGCACTGGCCGGCCTGGGCCGGCTGGCCCGCCCCTGGCCGCTGGGCCACTGGGCGCTGGCCGACCTCCAGCTGCAGCTGCCGCGCCTGGCGCTGGCGATGATGGCGCTGCTGATCGCCCTCTCGGCCAACCTGGGGGTGGGCAGCATGGTCGGCGGCTTCCGCCTGACCTTCCTGGACTGGCTGGACCGTCGCCTGGTCGCCGATCTCTACCTGGCCCCGCCACCGGCCCGCCTCGAGGCCCTGGACGCCTGGCTGGCGGATCGCCCCGAGGTGGCCCAGCGACTGCCCACCGCCAGCGGCGACACGACCCTCCAGGCCGTCGACGGCGCCGCCTCCGGCCGGCCGGTCGAGCTCTTCGGCATCACCCCGGGCGAGCGCCTGACGGCCACCTGGCCGCTGCTCGCCAACCGCGACGGCCGCGCCCCGGCCTGGACGGCGCTGGCGGCGGGCGACGCCTTCGTCAACGAGCAGCTGGCCATCGCCGAGGGGATCACCCCGGGAAGTCGCCTCACCCTGGCCGGCCCCGATGGCCCCGTGCGCCTGGCAGTGACCGCCGTCTACCCGGACTACGGCAACCCCCGCAGCCAGGTGCTGCTGGCCACGCCGGTGCTGCATCGCCGCTTCGATGCCAGGCCCGGCGGCCTCGGCGTGGCGCTTCGCCCCGACGCGGACACCGCCGGCCTGACCGCCGCCCTGGCCGAGCGCTTCGGCGGCGAGGTGACGGTCCGCGACCAGCGCCAGGTCAAGCGCCTGGCCGTCGACGTCTTCGAGCGCACCTTCGCCATCACCCGGGCGCTGAACGCCCTGACCCTGGGGGTGGCGGCCCTGGCGCTGCTGGCCAGCCTGCTGGCCCAGGGCCGGGAACGCCGCCGCCGGCTGGCGCCCCTCTGGGCGTTGGGCGTGCCCCGGGGGCGGCTGGCCGGAGTCCAGCTCGCCCAGCTCGGCGGGGCGGCGCTGGTCACCGGGCTGCTGGCCCTGCCGCTGGGGGTGGCCGTCACCGCCTGCCTGGTGGGAGAGATCAACGTGGCGGCCTTCGGCTGGCGGCTGCCGCTGCACGTCTTCCCCGGGGCACTGGCCGTGACGCTCGCCACCGCTTTGGGGGTGGCCCTGCTCGCCGCCGCCCTGCCGGCCGTGAGCCTGTGGCGCACCCCGCCGCGGGCCCTGCTGGCCGAGGAGGACAGCCCATGAGACGGCTGGTCGCCGGGCTGCTCGTGATGCTGCTGGCGGGCTGCGGGGAGGCGCCGCCGGAAGGGCAGGCCGGCTTCGCCGGCCTGGGGGCCGACGCCGAGGGCTTCCGCCAGGCCGGCCCGGAGGTGACGCTGCGCTTCCCCGGGGATCACGGCGCCCATCCCGACTATCGCCTGGAGTGGTGGTACCTGACCGCCAACCTGGAAGACGCCGAGGGCGAGCCCCTGGGCATCCAGTGGACCCTGTTCCGCCGGGCCGGTCGTCCTCCGTCTTCGCTCGGCGAGCCCGGCCCCTGGGCGGCGGACCAGTTGTGGATGGCGCACCTGGCCGTCTCCCGGGGTGCGAGCCATCGGGTCGCCGAGCGCTTCGCCCGGGGCACGGCGGCGCCCCGGGCGCCCGAGGCTCGCCAGGCCGGCGTCACCGTCCGCCCCTTTCGCTCCTGGCTGGACGACTGGACGCTGGCGAGCCGGAGCGAGGCCCCGGGGGCGGACGCCCTGGACCACCTGGCGGTCAGCGCCTCGGCGGGGCGGGGCGACGACGCCTTCGGCCTCCGGCTGGCCCTCGACGCCCAGGGCCCGCTGGTGCGCCATGGCGAGGCAGGCTTCAGTCGCAAGGCCGAAGGCGGCCAGGGCTCGATGTACGTCAGCCAGCCCTTCTACCGGGTGGCGGGCGAGGTCGTGCTGGACGGCGAGCGAGTGCCGGTGACCGGCCGCGCCTGGCTGGACCGGGAGTGGAGCAGCCAGCTGCTCGGCCCCGGCCAGGCCGGCTGGGACTGGCTGGCCCTGCACCTGGACGACGGCCACAAGCTGATGGCCTTCCGCCTGCGGGGCGACGACGGCGATGTCCTCTCGGGCAGCTGGATCGCCCCGGACGGGGCGGTGATCTCCCTGGGCCCCGAGGACCTGCGCCTGACGCCGCTGGCCACCCGGGAGGTCGCCGGGCACGAGCTGCCGCTGCGCTGGCGGCTCGCCCTGCCGGAGCGGGGCCTGGACCTGGAGGTCGCCGCCCGCCACCCCGAGCGCTGGATGCCCACCGCCGTGCCCTACTGGGAGGGCGCGGTCACCGTTCGGGACCGGGCCACCGGCGAGCCTCGCGGGGTGGGGTATCTGGAACTGACCGGGTATTGAGAACAGGAGACGAGGATGAACCTGCTGGATGCCATGACCGCCTTCGTCCGGGTCGCCGAGCTGGGCAGCTACACCCGGGCCGCCGAGGCCCTGGACCTGTCGCGCACCCGCGTCTCGCGGCTGGTCATGGAGCTCGAGGCCCACCTCCAGGTGCGCCTGCTGCAGCGCACCACCCGGCGGCTGCACCTGACCGAGGCCGGGGAGCGCTACCTGGCGCGGGCCCAGGGTATCCTGCAGGCCCTGCAGGACGCCGAGGCCGAGGCCGGCGCCGGGCTCTGCGAGGTGCGCGGCCGGCTGCGCCTCAACGGCCCGATGAGCTTCGGCATCCGCCATCTCTCGCCGCTGGTGGCCCGCTTCATGGCCGAGCACCCCGACCTCGAGGTCCGCCTGGACCTCAACGACCGGCGCGTCGACCTGCTGGAGGAGGGCTACGACCTGGCGATCCGCATCGGCGCCCTGCCGGATTCCAGCCTGGTGGCCCGGCGCCTGACCCGCTGTCGCATGGTGCTCTGCGCCTCCCCCGACTACCTGGCGGCCCATGGCGAGCCTCGCTCGGTGGCGGAGCTCGCCGACCATCGCTGCCTGCGCTACCTCACCTCGCGGGGCGGGGACTGGCGGGTGGACGGGCAACGCCTGACGGTGTCCGGGCCCCTGGACAGCAACAACGGCGACGTCCTGACGCCGGCCGCCGAGGCCGGCCTGGGCATCGCCCAGCAGCCCAGCTTCCTGGTCGCCGACAGCCTGCGCGCGGGCCGGCTGGTGCCGCTGCTGCCCGAGACGCCCCCGGAGGTGCTGACGGTCTACGGCGTCTACCCGGCCCGACGCTACCTGCCCGCCAAGGTGACGGCCTTCCTCGACTACCTGGCCGAGGCCTGGGGCGACCCGCCGGTCTGGGAACGGGACCTGACATTGTCGCCCATTACGCAACAGTGATGTTCATCACCAGCAGATTATCCCGACCTCCTCCGGGGCTAGAGTACGCCCAACCCCTGACAACGCGATAACGCGACAACGCCCCTGGAGGTTTCCCCATGCAGAACAACGCCATCACCCTGCTCCGCCTGACCCTCGGCGTCGCCACCCTGGCCCACGGCCTGCTCAAGGTCTTCGTCTTCACCGTGCCGGGCACCGTGGCCTTCTTCGAGTCCCTGGGCCTGCCCGCCGTGCTGGCCTACCTGACCATCCTCGCCGAGGTCGGCGGCGGCCTGGCGCTGATCCTCGGCGTCTACACCCGCTGGGTGAGCCTGGCCCTGGTGCCGGTGCTGCTCGGCGCCGCCTGGGCCCACGCCGGCAACGGCTGGGTGTTCTCCAGCGAAGGCGGCGGCTGGGAATACCCGGTCTTCTGGGCCCTGGCCCTGCTGGCCCAGGCCGGTCTCGGCGGCGGCCGTCTGGTGCTCAGCCCCCGCCTCGCCTGAGCTTCCTCTCACCCTCTCGCCGGCCACGCCCCTCGGGCGTGGTCGGCTCGTGTCCCGGAGTCCCTCATGCTACCCAGCCTCTTCCTCTCCCATGGCTCGCCCATGCTGGCGCTGACGCCGACCCCGGCCCATGCCTTCCTGCGCGAGCTGGGCGAGACGCTGCGCCCCACGGCGATCCTGGTGGTCTCCGCCCACTGGGCGAGCCGGCGCCTGAGCGTCAGCACCAGCGCCCGCCCCGAGACGATCCATGACTTCGGCGGTTTCCCCCGCGAGCTCTTCGAGTGCCGATACCCCGCGCCAGGCGATCCCGAGCTGGCCCGGCGGCTGGCCCGGGAGCTGGACGCCGTCCCCACCGAACGCGGCCTGGATCACGGCGCCTGGGTACCGCTGTCCCTGATGTTCCCCGAGGCCGACGTGCCGGTGGTCTCGCTGTCGCTGCCGGTGGCCTGGTCCAACGCCGAGCTCGTCGGCCTCGGCGAGCGGCTCGCCGGGCTGCGCGAGGAGAACGTGCTGGTCGTCGGCTCGGGCAGCCTGACCCACAACCTCATGGCGCTGGACACGCTCGAGGCGCCAGTGCCGGATTGGGTCACCGCCTTCGGCGACTGGGTGCACGACCGCCTGGCGGCCGGCGACCGCGGGGCCCTGCTCGCCTGGGAGACGGCGCCCAGGGCCCGGGACAACCACCCCAGCCCGGAGCACTTCCAGCCCCTGCTGGTCGCCATGGGGGCCGGCGACCGAGCCGAGCGGCTCCACCACAGCGTGGAGCACGGGGCGCTGGCCATGGACGCCTACGCCTTCCATTGAGTCCCGCCGCCGAACGCAACGAGGCCGCCCCGGCAGGGGGGCGGCCTCGTCGTCTCGCGGCCAGGATCGGGCTCAGGCCTCGGGGATCTCCAGCGCCTGCCGGACCACCGGCCAGGCCGGCTCGCCGTCACGCGTGGTCACGCCCTCGAGGAAGGCCTTGGTCTCGGCGGGGTGCTCCCGCAGCCACTCCAGGGCCACCGCATCCGGCTCGCGCTCCTCGTAGCTGAAGCCGCGGATCATGGCGCTCTGGTCGTCGGCGGTGAACGAGAGCTGGTCGAGCAGCCGGGTGGCGTTGGGGTTGGCCTCGGCGAAGGTCCGGGTCACCAGGGTGCGCACGTCGCTGCGGCCGCCCTCCGGTCCCCACATGTCCTGGGTATCGTCCAGGTAGCGGACGTCGTACTCGATGTTCATCCAGTGCGGCGTCCAGCCGGCGAAGACGATCCACTCCTCGCGATCGATGGCGCTGTCCACGGCGCTGAGCATGCCCGGGGTGGAGGTCTCGGAGAGCCGCCAGTCGCCCAGGCCGTAGGTGTCGGCGTCCACGGCCTCGTTGAGGGTGTCGCTCATGCCGGACCCCACCTCGATGGAGTAGATGGTGCGATCCAGCTTGTCGGCGAACTCGGGCTTGTCCAGGTCCTCGGCGGAGGTCAGGCCCGCCTCGTAGACATAGGTGGGGACGGCGAAGCCGAGGCGAGCGCCATCGACGTTGTTGCCCAGGTCGACGAGCTTGGCGTCCTCGCCCTCGAAGCTGGTGTCGTACATGCCCTGCTGGGCGGGCAGCCAGGCGGCGAGGAAGGCATCCAGCTCGTTCTGCTGCAGGGCCTGGTAGGTGATGGTGGACCCCAGTTCGGCCTGCTGGGGGGCGTAGCCCAGGGTCTCGAGGAGGGTGGAGGCCAGGGCGGTCTTGACGGTCACGCCGGGCCAGGCCGGCACGGAGAAGCGCACCTGGGCGGGCTCTGCGGCCTGGGCCAGGCCACCCATGGCGAGCAGTGAGCCGGCCAGGGCCAGCGAAAGAGGGCGATGAGACAACTTCATGGGGACTCCTTGGCGGGATGCGCCATCGTGAAACACGCCATGACCCTAAAGCTCGCCAGCGGGCTCGACAAGTGCGGCCTTCCCCCCTTGCGTCAACGCTTCGGGGCCATGGCGTAAGGAAGGCGCCACGGCCCCCACCAAGTGACAGGCGCGCCCCCGCGAGGCGCGCAGTCACCGACGGGAGGCCCCATGCCCACGCCCTCGCCATCTCGACCGGGCACCGAACCTTCCGGGCGAGACTATGCCCTGGAAGGACTGATGATGGTGCTGGCCACCCTGCCCGTGATCGTCTCCGCCTACGCCAGCCACGTCACCGGCGACGGCCAGTGGTTCCAGCGGTCCGGTGCCCTGATGGTGCTCTTCGCGGTGGGCGTCCAGTACCACCGCAGCTACTGGCTGCGCTGCGTGGAACGACAGGCGGGGCGCGACGGCCACCCACCGGCGCCCCTGGTGCGCTGGATCGGCCGCGTCTGGCACTCGATCCCCTATGTCTGCTACCTGGCCATCGTCATGGGGACGCTGATCTGGAGCTACGGCGATCTGATGTTTCGGTGAGCCCGGCCGGGTCAGTCGCCCTTGCCGGCCATGCGGGCGGCCTCGATCACCTCGATCCAGTAGCCGTCCACGTCCTTGACGAAGACCACGTCCTTCATCTTGCCCTGGTCGGGCCGCTTGACGAACTCCACCTCGTTGGCGTCGAACCAGGCCACGGCGGCATCCAGGTCCGGCACCGAGAAGCAGATATGACCGAAGCCCTGGGGCTCGGCATTACCGTCGTGGTAGGCGAAGTCCGCCTGATCCTCGGTGCCCCAGTTGTGGGTCAGCTCCAGCAAGCCCTTCTGGCCGAAGGTCCAGACGGTGCGCTCGTCGGTCCCCTCGGGCACGCGATCGCCGTCCTCGAGCCTGGCAAGGAAATACAGCGAGAAGCGCATCTCCTCGAAGTCGAGACGACGCAACACCCGCATGCCGAAGACCCGGGAGTAGAAGGCCAGGGAGGCCTCGGGGTCCTTGACCCGGAGCATGGTGTGGTTCAGGCGGAAGCCATCGGTATCGGCGGTCGGCGTCTTGACGCCGGGATGCTGCTCACCTTGGAAGCTCATGGGATCTCCTTGTCCGCGCGGATTCGTAACAGGATATGGCGACGATGGCCGGGCTTTTCCACCCGGCGACGAGCCACGGCTCACGCCACAATGATACACAATCTGTACAAGACCCAAGAAACCGACAAGATCCAGGGGGCGCGAGCGAACGCCATTTTCCCGGGACCGTCCCGGAAACGACATGGCATTGGCGACTCGTCGCCGGGGCTTCTACATTATCTATACACCGACCCACCGACAGGGAGCCCGCCATGTCCCACACCGAACCGTCCCTGGGGGATCACATCACCCTCAAGGAACTCGCCCATGCCCTTTCCCATGGCCTCTCGCCCATCGTCGAGGTCGAGTCCATGGACGGCATCTACACGGTGCGCTTCCACCATGCCGAAGGCGTCTCCACCCTTTCCGACCATGAAGGCAAGACCCGCACCTTCATGGGAACGGGCGAGATCCAGGACCTGCTTGGCGACCTGGGCCTGACCCACGGCGTCCTGACCTGGGCGGACCAGTGCGGCGACGAGATGATCGGCGTGCCGGGCCATGCCCTGACCCCCGACGAGATGCTCACCTACGGCACGCGCATCTCCTTCCGCTGAGTTTCACAGACCCGGGCCGAGTGGCTAGAGTGGAAGCGGACGACAAGGGAGATGTCCATGCCGCCGAACCTCGCCTCATCCGGCCCGCTGTCCCTCCGCCGCTTGCCCCTCATGCTGGGCCTGCTGCTGGCCTTGGCCGGCTGTGCCGGCCCCCAGATGGCCACCCGTGACGGCGAGGGCCTGTCGATGGATCGTGCCCTCATACTGGCCGAGGCACGCCAAGCCCTCGGGACGCCCTATCGCTACGGCGGCAGCGGCGAGGACGGGGTGGACTGCTCGGGCCTGGTCCAGCGGGTCTATGCCCGGGCGGGCATCCCGGTGCCCCGCACCTCCCGCCACCAATTCGAGCGCCTGCCCCCGACCGAGGAGGCCCGCCCCGGGGACCTGCTGTTCTTCGACACCGCCGACCGGGGCAAGGCCAGCCACGTGGGCATCTACCTGGGCGACGGCGAGATGATCCATGCCCCGGGACGCGGACGCCGGGTCACCATCACCTCGCTGTCGCTGGACTACTGGCAGGAGCGTTTCCTGGGCGCCGCCGCCCCCGCCCCCTGAAGCGGCCGGGCGAACGTCGCTCCCGCGCCTCCCCAGGCTTAAGCCTCCGTTAAGTTGCACCACCCACACTATCGGGGAATCCTCATGGAGACCCCGAGATGCCCGCTCCCGCCTCTCACGATCGGCCCGCCCCGCCCCTGACCTGGCGGGAAGCCCGACACGGCTCGGACCGTCAACGCCTGGAGCGCCTGATCCAGGCGTGCTTCGCGAACGAGCACCATGCCCGCATCACGCGCTTCCTGCCGCGGCTGTTCGGCCTCTGGCAGGGCGACACCCCGCTGGCCGCGGTGGGGGTGAAACGAGCCGAACGGACCCCGCTGTTCCAGGAAGGCTATCTCGACGCACCGGCCGAGACCTGCCTGAGCCGTGCCCTCGGCGTTCCCGTGGCCCGGCGCGAGATCGTCGAGATCGGCAACCTCGCCAGCACGCGTCACGGCCTGCAGCGCCATCTCTTCCTGCACCTGATCGACCAGCTCGCCTCGGAGGGGCTGCGCTGGGTGCTGTTCACGGCCATCCCGACGGTGATCAACGGCATCCGGCGCCTGGGCATCGAACTGCTGCCGTTGCGGATCGCCGATCCGGCCTGGCTGGGAGAGGAGCGCGCGGACTGGGGGCACTACTACGATCGGCATCCCTGGGTGATGGCCGGGGACCTGCAGCTGGCGCGCGAGCGGCTGAGGGCCGCCGGCCTACTGCCCGCCTCCATGGATTCGGAGCCCGCCCATGCCCGCCCCGCGTGAGGTCTTCCTGGCTCGCCTCGCCGAGCATGCCGCGGCGCGTCCCGGGGCCACGGCCCTGAGCGACGACGGCCGACGGCTGCGCTATGGCCGACTCGAACCCGAGATCCGGCGACGCGCGCGATGCCTCGCGGACGTCGACGCACGCCGCGTCGGGCTGGCGCTGGACAACGGGCTCGACTGGGCCCTGTGGGACCTGGCGCTGCTCGCCACCGACCGGGTCGCGGTGCCGATACCCGGCTTCTTCAACGACGCCCAGCGCCGTCACCTCGTCGAGCAGGCCGGCCTGGACACCTGGATCGGCCCGGGGGCCGAAGCGCACGGCTTCGTTCCGACGCGAGCGCGGACACTGGCCACCCGACCGGTGACCGCCCCGCCGCCCCTTCACGCGGGCACCACCCGCATCACCTTCACCTCCGGCACCAGCGGCACCCCCAAGGGCGTCTGCCTGGATACCCGGACGGTGCTGACCGTGATGTCGAGCCTGGCCGAGGCGATCGCCCCGGCCGCCATCGAACGGCACCTGGCCATGCTGCCGCTGGCGACCCTGCTCGAGAACCTGGGCGGCCTCTACCTGCCGCTGTGGATCGGCGCGAGCGTCGCCCTGCCCGGCACCGCCGAGGTGGGCTGGCGCGGGGCCAGCGGCTTCGATGCCGACACGGCCCTGGCCGCCATCGTTCGCCACCGGCCCCACAGCCTGATCCTGGTTCCCCAGCAGCTCCAGGCCCTGGTCGAGGCGTCCCCCACTCCCCCGACCGGCCTGCGCCTGGTCGCCGTGGGGGGCGCCCGGCTGGCCGGGCCAGCCTGCCGGCGGGCCCAGGAAGGCGGCTGGCCGGTGGTCGAGGGCTATGGCCTTTCCGAGTGTGCCTCGGTGGTCTGCCTCAACCGTCCCGGCGCGACGCATCGCGGCGTGGGCCCCCCGCTGCCCCATGCCCGGGTGCGACTGCGTCGCGACGGCGAGGTCGAGGTCGCCGGTGCCACCCTGCTCGGCTACCTGGGCGAGCCGCCGGCGGGCGAGTGGCATGCCACCGGCGATCTCGGCCGCTGGGAGGACGGAGCGCTGGTGCTGGAGGGCCGCCGCCGGGACGTCTTCATCACCGCCTACGGCCGCAACGTCGACCCCCAGTGGGTGGAAGGCGTGCTCTGCACTCGACCGACCATCGCCCAGGCCCTGGTGTACGGCGAGGCCCTGACCGAGAACCGGGCACTGATCGTGCCCGCCCGTCCCGACCTCGCGGACGCCGTCATCGAGGCCGACATCGCCGCGGCCAACGATTCCCTGCCCGACTATGCCCGCATCGGGACCTGGCGACGCTGCGCCCCCTTCACCCCGGCCAACGGCCAGCTGACGGCCAACGGCCGGCTGCGTCGTTCGACCATCCTCGAGACCTACCCGGGCTGGCTCCGCCATCCCGATGCCCAAGGAGTGACCCCATGACCCCGTATCAGAGACTCCAGGCGGCCACCCGCGACGAACGCGACTGGCTGCTGGCCGCGCCCCTGGTGACCCGCGCCCTGCAGGGCGAGGTCGATCGCGACGAGTACCTCGCCTTCCTCGGCCAGGCCTACCACCACGTGCGCTTCACGGTGCCGCTGATGATGGCCTGCGGAGCGCGCCTGCCGGAGCGCCTCGGCTGGCTACGCGAGGCGCTGGTGGAATACATCGACGAGGAGCACGGCCATGAACGCTGGATCCTCGACGACATCCGGGCCGCCGGCGGCGATCCCGAGGCGGCCGCCGCGGCGACCCCGGACCCGGCCACGACGCTGATGGTGGCCTACGTCCGCGATCGCATCGCCCACGGCAACCCGGTGGGCTTCTTCGGCATGGTGCAGGTGCTGGAAGGGACCAGTACCGCGGTCGCGACCCGGGCCGCCGATCGGCTGCAGGCGAGCCTCGGCCTGCCCGACGACGCGCTGCGCTACCTGACCTCCCACGGCAGCCTGGACATCGGCCACCTGGCCTTCTTCGAGGGGCTGATCGATCGCCTCGAGGACGCCGACCTGGCCGAGGTGATCGAGACCGCGCGGATGGTCTATCGCCTCTACGGCGCCATGTTCCGGGGCATCACCGCGCGCTGCCAGGGCGGAGACGCCACCCGGGAGCTCGCCGATGCGCTGGCCTGATCGCGATCGCCTCAGGGGGGGCTGGTCCACCCAGTGTGTCCTGCTCACCGGCGCCAGCGGCGGCATCGGCCGGGCCCTGGTGGACGAACTCGCCGGCGCCGGTGCGCGGCTGGTGATCACCGGCCGACGACGGGAACCCCTCGAGGCGCTGTGCCGCCGGCATGGCGCGTCGGTGACCGCCCAGCCGGCCGACCTGACCCGGGCCGAGGATCGCCACCGCCTGGCGATGGCCGCCGAGCGGCAGGGCTGCACCATGCTGATCAATGCCGCCGGCGTGAACTGGGCCGGCAGCTTCGAGGCCTGCGACGACACGACCCTCGAACGCCTGGTGACCACCAACCTGACCGCCACCCTGCAGCTGACCCACGCCCTGCTGCCCCAGCTGCGGCGGGCGGAACGGGGCCGGCTGGTCAACCTGGGCTCGGCCTTCGGCGAGATCGGCTATCCGGGCCAGGCCGGCTACTGCGCCACCAAGTTCGCCCTGCGCGGCTTCAGCCAGGCGCTGCGCCGGGAGCTGGCCGACACCCCGGTGCGGGTGCTCTACATCGCGCCCCGAGCGACCCGGACCGCCATGAACGCGCCCGCCATGGAGGCGCTGAACGAGGCCCTGGGCAACGCCATGGATCCGCCCGAGGCGGTCGCCCGTCAGGTTCGGCGCGCCATCGAGCGGGGCCGGAAGGAGACCCGCCTGGGCGGCGCCGAACCCTTCCTCGCCCGGCTCAACGCCCTCGCCCCGGGGCTGGTCGATGCCGCCCTGCGTCGCCAGCTGCCCACCGTTCGGCGCTTCATCGCGCCCAAGGGAGGAAATGCCCCATGAAACGTCACGCCGCCACCCTGATCCTCGTGGCCCTGGCCGGCTGGCCGGGCGCCGTCGCCCTGGCCATGGACCCCGAGGTGGCTTCCATGGTCGACCGGCTCCAGACCCGCTGGGCCGAGATTCGCTATGCCCTGCCGGAAGAACGGCGCGAAGCGGCCTACGCCGCCCTCACCGACGAGGCCGACCGCGCCCTGGCCGCCCATCCCGAGGCGGCCGAGCTGCATGCCTGGGCCGGCATCGTGCGCTCCACCCAGGCCGGCGCCACCGGCGGCCTGGGCGCCCTGAGCCTGGTCAAGCAGGCCAGGGCCGACCTGGAGAAGGCGCTGTCCCTGGATCCCCTGGCCCTGGACGGCGCCGCCTATACCAGTCTCGGGGCCCTCTACTACCAGGTGCCCGGCTGGCCGCTGTCCTTCGGCGACGATGCCCGTGCCGAGCGCTACCTGCGCCGCGGGCTGGCCGTTTCCCCCGACGGGCTCGACAGCCTCTACTTCTGGGGCGACTATCTGCACGAGCAGGGGCACGACGACCAGGCCCGCCGGGCCCTGCGTCAGGCCCTGGAGGCCGCCCCGCGGCCGGGCCGCGAGCGGGCCGACGCCGGGCGGCGCGCCGAGATCCGGGCCCTGCTCGACGAGCTCGACCACTGACAAGGAACGGCCATGCGCATACTGCTGGTGGAGGACGATCCCAGCCTCGCGTCGGGCATCCGACTGGCGCTGAAACCGGAACACTACACCGTCGACCTCCTCGACGACGGCGCCGCCGCCCTGGCCACCCTCCAGGCCGGCGAACCCTTCGATGCGGTCATCCTCGACCTGGGCCTGCCCCGGCTCGACGGCGTGACCCTGCTCGAGCGCCTGCGCCGGGCCGGCAATCGGGTGCCGGTGCTGGTGCTGACCGCCCGGGACGGCATCGAGGACCGCATCCAGGGCCTCGACGCCGGCGCCGACGACTACCTGATCAAGCCCTTCGAGGTGGCCGAGCTCAAGGCCCGGCTGCGCGCCCTGCTGCGTCGCAGCCAGGGCCATGCCAGCAGCGAGCTCCATCACCGGGGGGTGGTGCTGGACCCGGGCAGTCGCCGGGTCACCTACCGGGGCGAGCCGGTCTCGCTGTCGCGTCGGGAATTCAGCCTGCTGCAGGAATTCCTCAGCCACCCGGGACGGGTCTTCACCCGCGACACTTTGACCCGGTTGGTCTATGGCTGGGACGAGGACGTGGAGAGCAACGCCATCGAGGTGCATGTCCATCACCTGCGCCGCAAGCTCTTCCCCGAGCTGATCCGCACGCTGCGCGGCATCGGCTACGTCATGGACAAGGCGCCCCGGGACTCGGACGCATGACCTCCATCCGTCGCCGTACCCTGGGCATCGTGCTGGGGGTCTTCGCCGCCAGCATGCTGGTCATCGGCCTCACCAGCTACCGGGACGCGGCCCATGAGGTGGAGGAACTCTTCGATGCCCGCCTCGCCCAGAACGCCCGGCTGCTGGAGGGACTGATGCGTGCCCCGCTGGGCGAGGTCCAGCGAGACGCCCTGCTGGCCAGCCTCGACAGTGCCCTGCAGCGGGCCGAACAGGCCGACCAGCGGATCGCCGGGCACCGTTACGAGGGCAAGGTCGCCTTCCAGATCTGGCGGGGCGAGCGATTGCTGCTGCGCTCCGCAAGCGCTCCCATGGCGCCCTTCACGGCCCGCCGGGACGGCTACGAGGACGTGGGCCTGGACGATCACCAGTGGCGGGTGTTCGCGCTGAGCGGCCCTGGGGACGGCCTGCGGGTGCTGGTCGGCGAGCGGGAGGACGTGCGCGGCGAGCTGGTCACCGCCATCGCCCTGCGCACCCTGGCGCCGGACCTGCTCGGCCTGCCCGTGCTGGCCGGGCTGCTGTGGTGGGCGATCGGCTGGGGGCTCAGGCCGCTGTCGCGCCTGGCCACCCAGATCCAGAGCCGGGACCCCCACAACCTTCGCCCCCTGCCGGACACGCCCCTGCCCCGGGAGCTGGCTACCATCACCCGGGCCCTGAATCGGCTGCTGGCGCGGATCCGCGACCTGCGAACCCGGGAGAAACGCTTCATCGCCGATGCGGCCCATGAGCTGCGCACGCCCCTGGCCGTGCTCGACCTGCATGCCCAGAACGCCCTGGCCAGCGAGGACCCGGCCGACCGCCGGGAGGCACTGACCCAGCTGCGCGCCGGCGTGGCCCGAGCCACGCGGCTGGTCGCCCAGTTACTGACCCTGGCCCGGCTCGACCCCGAGCAGGAGGAGGACGCCCCGAGCCAGGCGACCGACCTGCTCCATGAGGTGCGCGAGGCCCTGGCCGAGCTGCTTCCGCTGGCCTCGGAACAGGGCCAGGACATCCGGCTCGACGCCGACGAGGCCGCCGACTGGCGGCTCTCCACCGAACCGGGCGCCATCCTCACCCTGGTGCAGAACCTGGTCGGCAATGCCTTGCAGCATTCCCCGACCGGGGGACGGGTCGATATCGCCCTGACCCCGGAGCCCGATGCCGTGGTCCTGCGGGTGGACGATCAGGGTCCCGGCATCCCCGCGGAACGGCGCGGCCGAGTGCTGGCGCGCTTCCACCGCGCCGGGCCCGGCGCCGGCGCCGGCCTGGGCCTGTCCATCGTCGATCGCCCGGTCCCGCGCCATGGGGGGCGCCTGAGCCTGGAAGCGGCCCCGGGGGGTGGCCTGCGGGTCGTGGTGCGACTGCCTCGCCCCTGACACCGAACCGTCATCGTTGTTTAAGCCCGCGTTAAGCCAACGCCGGTATCGTGCTTTCATCTGGAGCCACAACGATAACGACACCGGGACAACTCACCATGAACACGACGCCGATGACGACCCTCCTGGAAGACACCCTGCACCGCGCCGTCTGGTTGGTGCTGGCCGGCGTGCTGGTGCTCGCCGCGGGCTGGCTGATCGCCTGCTGGGGCGTGGGCGGCATGCCCCTGGGACTGGCCAGCCTGGCCGCGGCGGCGATCGCCCTGTTGTGGCCGGAGGAGGTCACGCCCGACGACGGCGAGCAAGCGAACGGACGGGAAAGCCGCCTTCACCATTTCACCCAGGCCAGCCTGCTGACCCTGGTGGCGCTGCAGCTGGCCGCGTGACCTCGCGACCGCCCCTATTCAAGGCTCGACCACCAGCCGGGGCGACCCCGCCGGCAGGACCTGCAGGGACTTCAGGAAGGCGATGATCGCCCGGCGCTCCTCGAGCGGCAGGGCGACGAAGGCGTCCCGGCTCGGGCGTCCCTCCCCGCCATGGGCCCGGATGGCCTCGGTCAGGGTGATCAGGTCGCCTCGATGCCCGTAGGGCGCCGAGTTGCCCGCGTCCCACAGCTTGCGGGTGATGAAGAACTCCGACCCCGGCAGCTCGCCCTGGTCGGGGCGCCCCTGGTCGAGGTACTCGTTGCAGAAGTGGCGGATCGCGCCCGCCATGCCCGGTGGGTCGCAGAGGTTGTGACGCTTGAGGTCGGTATAGGCCCGGACGATGGCCCCGCCTTCCGGCCTCGGCTCCAGGTAGGGCCCTTCGCCTTCGCGGGTCATGTCGAAGGCCACCGACCGCTCCGGATCGCCGAAGAAGCCCGGCGGGTTCAGGGCATAGGGCTCGACGAAGCGCCGGTCCTCCAGGCGCATGGCTGGGACATGGCAGCCGGTGCAGCCGATGTCCGCGAAGCGCCGCTCGCCCCGGGCGACACTGATGGCCGCTTCCGGATCCAGCGGCAACCGCCGGCCCGGCACCCCCAGGGCCGCCTGGAAGACGCTGATGGCGGTGATGTCGCCCACCGTCAGCTCCCGCTCGACGCCATCCTCGTCGAAGTCCGCCTCCCGCCCCTTGTCGGGATTGAGGCCGAAGCCTTCCTCCGCCAGCATGCCGGGATGCTGGATCATGGCATCCACCGTGAACTGGCGAAGCGAACGCTTGACCCCGGCCTGATGGAAGGGCTTGATCACCAGGTCCGGATCCACCCCCTCGCTGGCCACGACCTCGCCGTGGGACACCGTCACCGGGAAGTCCACTCCCTTGGAGGTCAGCACCCAGTCGCCGTCCGCCAGGCCATCGGCCTGGCGCCGCAGGTCGGCGGTCATCTCGCGCCCCAGCATCTCGATGGCGCCGGCCCCGAACATGCCGAGGGTGTTGCGCTCGTTGCTGAACTCGTGGCGCACGCTGGTGATCACCGGATCCCGCACCTGGGACAGCACGAAGACATTGACGACGAACTCGCCGGCGCCGCCCACCCGGGGCTCGATGTGGCAGCCCGAGCAGGCGTTGGCGTCGGGCCCCGAGGTGCGGATGAAGGCCGGCTCGTCGGGCGCGCGCTTCTCGCCGATGCCGGTGGCGGCCGGCCGCCCCTGGCCATCGCAGAGATTGAACTTGGCCACGAAGAGCGCCCGGCCATGGGCGAAGAGTTGGTCGAAGCCGACCTCGCCGGCGTCGATGCTGCGCTGCTCGAGGTGTTCGGCGAGCGCGGGCGTCTCGGGCAGGTCCGGCGGGCAGGCATGGGGCGCATGGGCCTGGGCCGCGGTCGCCCAGCACGACAGCACCACCGCCGCCAGGCCACATGACCAGGCGGCACGCCGACGGTGACGCCCCGCTCGACTCGACTCGTCGTTCATGCCTCTCCCCTCGACCTGTCGCCTGGCCATGTCACGGCCAGCCTCGCTCCGGTCGCCGGCAGCCCCTGGGGCGGAAGGTCGATCCACGATGGCCCCCGGACCGGCGGCCGACGCGAAATCCGTGATCCTCGCGACGACCGGCCCACCCCCAGCCCGACGGATGGGTAGTGATAATTATAGTTATTCCGGGTTCGGCGCCGGGAGGGCTCCGCTCATGACATTTCGCTCGGGCCTCATGTCGATTTCGTCTGGCCCCGGGGCCAGACGCCGCAGACCGGCGGCTTTACAAGCCTCGGGGAAGGGGGGATAGTGAGGCCCGACGACAGGGGCGCCGGCACGCCACGGCGGACCGGCTGAGACGCACCCTCATCACCTGACCCGGATAATGCCGGCGGAGGGAGTCGTGCCGGCCCCCCGGGCCCGCGCCTCCCGCCGCCAGGAGGCCCGATGCATTCCCTCGATCCCGTCCCGCACCTGACCCGGGTGCGCCGGACCCGACCGCTGGTCCACAACATCACCAACCATGTGGCCATGAACCCGATGGCCAACGTCCTGCTGGCCCTGGGCGCCTCGCCGGCCATGGTCCATGCCCGCGAGGAGGCCGCCGAGTTCGCCGGCCTGGCCGACGCCCTGACGCTGAACATCGGTACCCTCTCGCCCCACTGGGTGGAGGCCATGGTGGAGGCGGCCCGCGCCGCCTCGGCGGCGGGCACGCCCTGGGTGCTGGACCCGGTGGCGGTGGGCGCCACCGCCTTTCGCCGCGAGACCGCCGCCCGCCTGCTCGAGCCGGGGCCGACCGTGATTCGCGGCAACGCCTCGGAGATCATGGCCCTGGCGGCGCGAGGCGCCGGCGGCCGCGGCGTGGACAGCACCGATTCCAGCGAGGCCGCCGAGCGGGCCGCCGTCGACCTGGCTCGCCGGCAGGCGGCCGTGGTGGCGGTCACCGGCGCGGTGGACCTGATCACCGACGGCCGGCGCCTGGCCCGGGTGGCCGGCGGCCATGCCCTGATGCCCCGGGTGACGGCCCTGGGCTGCTCGCTGACCGGCGTGGTGGGCGCCTTCCTGGCCGGCGCCGAGGATCCCTTCGAGGCCACGGCGGCGGCCCTGGCGACCTATGCGGCGGCCGGGGAAGAAGCCGGCAAGAGGGCCCCGGGGCCGGGGAGCTTCGCCGTCGCCTTCCTCGATGCCCTGTACGCCCTCGACGAAGCCACCCTGGCCGACCGTGCCCGCCTGGAGGTCACCGATGCGCCTTGATCTCTCCCTCTACCTGGTGACCGATCCCGATCTCTGCGCGGCCCACGGCCTGCAGGAGACGGTCCTGGCGGCGGTGCGCGGCGGGGTGAGCGTGGTCCAGCTCCGCGACAAGCACGTCTCCGACGCCGAGCTGGTCCCGCTGGCCCGGCGGTTGAAGACCGCCCTGGCCGGCAGCGGCGTGCCGCTGATCATCAACGACCGCCTGGAGGTGGCCCTGGCCAGCGGCGCCGACGGCCTGCACATCGGCCAGGACGACGGCGAGGTGGCCGACGCCCGAGCCGCGCTGGGCCCGGAGGCCATCCTCGGCCTCTCGGTGCAGACCCTCGACCAGCTGGCCCGGATCGACAAGGGGCGGCTCGACTACCTGGGACTGGGCCCGGTCTTCGCCACCCCCACCAAGGGGGATCATGCCGAGCCGCTGGGCTTCGAGGGCCTGGCCGAGCTGGTGGCGGCGAGCCCGCTGCCCTCGGTGGCCATCGGCGGGCTCAAGGCCGAGCACGTCCCAGCCGTGCGCCGGGCCGGCGCGGATGGCCTGGCGGTGGTGTCCGCCATCTGCGGCACGCCCGATCCCGAGGCCGCCGCCCGCGCCTTCCCGCGCCGCTGACCGGCCCGCGCGGGCCGGCCGCCGGGTCAGGCGCCGGATGCGGGGCGCCGATTCAGGGAGGTGCGCCGCTCATGGTAGGCGATGGCCAGGCCGCTGACGATGATCAGGGTGCCGCCGACGAAGACCCAGAGGTCCGGCACCTCGTCCCAGAACCACCAGCCCAGCAGCACCGCCCACAGCAGCGCCGTGTAGTCGAAGGGCGCGGCGAGCGCCGCCGGCGCGTACCGGAACGCCAGGGTCAGGCCGGTCATGGCGCCCACCCCGAGGAAGCCCGCCACCACGAAGGCCGGCCAGTGCCAGGGAGCCGGCGTCTGCCACACCCAGGGGAGGGTCACGGCGGAAACCAGCAGGGGCACCAGGGTGGTGTAGAAGACCATGGCCCAGAGGTGCTCCCGCGCCCCGTAACGGCGAGCGGTGATCATCGTCAGGGCATAGAAGACCGCCGCGGCGACCACCACCAGGGCGCCGGGCTGGAAGCTCTCGCCGCCGGGACGCACCACCACCAGCACCCCCAGAAAGCCCAGGGCCGTGGCCATCAGGGTCGGCCGATCGACCCGCTCGCCGAGCAGCGGCACGGACAGCAGGGTGACGAACAGCGGCGCGGCGAAGGCGATGGCGGTGGTCTCCGCCAGGGGCAACAGGGTCAGCCCCCACATGAAGCAGATCATGGTGGCGGCGAAGATCAGTCCCCGCAGCAGGTGCACCCCCGGCCGACGCGTCGCCAGGGTGCGTAGCCCGCCGTTGTAGCGCGCGATCAGGGCGATCAGCGGCAGCGACACCAGGGTGCGGAAGAAGATGATCTGCAGCGGCGAGTGCGTCTCGCCCAGCCACTTGGTGAGGGCGTCCCCCAGGGCCAGGCACAACACGCCCCCGCACATGAACAGGATGCCCTTCAGCGACGACGACATGGCGAACGCCTCCTTGCGTGCTCGTCGGATGGAGACAACGCCACCCCGACGGCAGAGCCGACGGGGTGGCGGGATCATGAACACGCTAAGGGGTCGTTCCGCAGAGGGCAAGCCCTGTCACAGGGAGGCCTGAACCACCATGCACTCCATCCCCTGCGCCTGGAGGCGACGACAGGCCTGGCGAGCCTGCCCCTCGTGGAGGTCCACCACCCGGGCCCGATAGACGCCGGCGCCCTCGGCTCGCGGCACGGCGATCCGGGCCTCGGCCAGTTCCACGGCGAGCCGGGCCGCGGCCCGGTCCGCCAGGCGACGGGCATCCTCGGCATCGCGGAAGGCGCCCACCTGGACGCCCCAGCTGGCGCCCGGGGCATCGCCCCCGGCGATCATTTCCCGGATCGGGTCGGCGGCGGGAGCCGAGCCCCCCCTTGCCCCCGACGCCGACGCGGCCACCAGGGTCTCGGTCGCGGAGGGGCGGACGGGCGTCCCGGTCGGGGGCGAGGTGGACACGGGAGAGGGCGCGGCCACCGTGCTCGACCGGCTGGCCGGGGTGGGCGCCGGCGCCTCGGCCGCGCCCACGGTGTCCAGGCTGGCCAGCATCCGCTCGCGGGACGGCACGGGGCCGACCGACGCCGGCATCAGCCGGCCGTCGGCGATCCGGGTGTGGGCCAGCCAACCGTGACCATCGGCCAGGGAGGCACGGACGAAGCCCCGATCCAGCAGGTCGGCCATGTGCGCGTCCCGGGACGCGGCGGTGAAGCCGCCCATCACCACGGACAGCATGCGCCGGCCGTCGCGCACCGCCGAGGTGGCCACGTTGAAGCCCGAGGCTCGGATGAAGCCGGTCTTGAGGCCGTCGGCGCCCGGGTAATTCGCCAGCAGCCGGTTGTGGCCGCGGTAGGTCTTGCCTCGCCAGCGGAAACTCTGCTTCGCGAAGTAGGGATAGTACTGGGGGAAATCGAGCATCAGGCGGCGCGCCAGGATCGCCATGTCCCGAGCCGTGGTGACCTGGCGGTCGTCGGGGAGGCCCGAGGCGTTGCGGAAGGTGGTGTCGTGCATCCCCAGTGCCCGGGCCCGGTCGGTCATCATCCGGGCGAAGTGCGCCTCGCTGCCACCCAGGGCCTCGGCGACCACCACCGCCACGTCATTGGCCGAGCGCACGATCAATGCCTGGATGGCGGTCTCCACGGAGAGGCGATCGCCGGGCCGGAGATAGAGCTTGGTCGCCGGCATGGCCGCGGCCGTCGGCGAGACCGGCAGCGGCTGCTCGAGGCTCAGGCTGCGCTCCTCCAGGGCCTCGAAGACGAGGTAGAGGGTCATCATCTTGGTCAGCGACGCGGGGTAGCGCGGCGCGTCGGCGTTCTCGGCATAGAGGATCTCATGACTGTCGGCGTCGATGACGATGCCGGCATAGCGCGGGTTTTCGGCCTGGGCACTGCCGGCCAGCAGCCAGCCGGCCAGCAGCGCGATGACGGCACCGAGACGCCACGGTGAGGTCGTCGTGGGCAGCATCGATGTTCCCCTGATTTTTCGGTTCCCTGTATCAGTGCATTATGACGCAGGGTCCGAGGCTGTACAGGGTGAAAAGCGCCTCGCCCGGGCATTTTCATGCCTCGTGAGAGGCCAGGCCGGCCTCGACCTTGAGCGCCTCGATGTCCACCGCGTCGACCTGCTCCGGGGCCAGGAAGCGCCGGGCATAGGCCCGCCAGACGCCGCTGTCGAGCAGCAGCCCGAACACCTCGGGGTCGAGGTGCCCTTCCCGAGCCATGCCCGCCAGGATCGACAGCGAGCGAGACAGCGTCATGCCCGGCTTGTAGGGGCGATCGGCGGCGGTCAAGGCCTCGAAGACGTCGGCCACGGCCATGATCCGCTCCTCCAGGCTGGCCTCGGCCAGCACCAGCCGGCGCGGATAGCCCTGGCCGTCCATGCGCTCGTGATGGTTGCCGGCGATGGACGGGACGTGACGCAGATGGGCCGGCCAGGGCAGGGACTCCAGCATCATGATGGTCTGGACGATGTGTTCCTGGATGCGGAAGCGTTCCACCTCGTTGAGGGTGCCGCGACTCACCCTCAGGTTGTAGAGCTCCCCCTGGTGACCGGCCACCTCCGGGGGCTGCATGGCGAAGCCCCAGCGGTTGGCGGGATCGTCCGGCGCCACCGGCGGCGGCTTGACGGCCCAGTCGATACGATGCCGGGGCCGATCGGCCAGCAGCCGCTCCTCCGCCGGCAGCGTGACCTCCGGCTCCCGGGACGCCCGCTGCGCCTCGTCCTCGGAAAGCCCGAGCCGGTCGTCGAAGTGCCGCCACCAGCGCCAGTCGGCGATCTCGTCGAGGCGCTGGAGCCGCGTCGCGTCGAGTCGCTCCCCGCCCCGATTGATCTCCGCCACCAGGCGGTAGGCCGCCTGAAGCTCCTGCCGGCGCCGTTCCCGGGTCTCGTCCAGGGCCTGGGCGTCCCCGCCCTGGGCGACGCCCCGCCAGTAGGCGATGTCGGCGTCGCGCCACAGCACCTCGAAGCGGGTGCGGATCTCGTGGATGCGGTTGTAGCGGGTCTCCAGCTTGGTCGCCTTCTCCATGACCTCGTCGGGCGTCGTCAGCTTGCCGCAATCGTGCAGCCAGGCCGCCAGATGGAAGGCGGTGCGGCGGTCCTCGTCCACCCGTTCCTCGGCGAAGGGGCCGCTGCGCGCCCGATCGACGCTCTCCAGCAGCATCTCGGCGAGCTGGGGCACCCGGGAGCAGTGCCCCCCGGTGTGGGGCGACTTGGCATCGGTGGCGCCGGCGATCAGCTCGACGATGGCATCGAGCAGCCGCTTCTCCCCCTCCAGCAGCCGGCGCATCTCGATGGTCACGGCGGCCGCCCCGGAGATCTCCTCGACGAAGCGCCGCCAGGGCTGGTCGTCCCCGCCTTCGGCATCGCCCCGCCTGGCCAGCAGCAGCAGCCCGAGGCGGTGGCCGCTGCGGTTGCGCAGCGGCTGGACCAGATAGCCCTTGGCCTCGAGCTCCTGGCCCAGCACCTCCAGGCCGGCCTCCTCGGGCGCCGTCAGGCTCAGACGCTCGGGGAGGGCCTCCCCGTCCAGGCCGGCCCCGACCTCGGCCAGGCAATCGAAGCGAGAGGCGTCGGCCTCGTCCTCCAGGTAGATGGCGCCATGGCGGCTGGCCGTGATGCGCAGCAGGTCGTCGAGGATGCCGACGAGCATGGCCTCGAGTCGAGGCTCGCTGCTCAGGGTCCGGGTCATGTGCTGGAAGTCCGAGATGCTGCCGGCCATGTCTTCCAGGGCCTTGCCCAGTTGCTGGACCTCGCGCACGGGGGAGCCCGTGCCCCGATAGGCCTCGAAGTCGAATCCGGCCAGGGAGCGGACCTGGTCGGCCAGCGAACGCAGGGGCCGACCGAGGCGGTGGCCGACCCAGAAGCCCAAGGGGAGCAGGGCCAGCACCAGCCCGCCGGCGACCAAGGAGCGCTGCCAGAGCAGGCGTCGGCTGCCGGCCATCAGTTCGCGCTCAGGGACCGCCAGCAGCAGATGGGCCTGGGCCCCTTCCAGGGCCCGGAACGGCAGGCGCATCCCGAACCAGGGTTCGCCCTCGACCCGGAACCGCACCGACTCGCCCTCCTGGCCGAGTCGATTCAGCCGAGCCAGGACCGGGTCGCGTAGTTCCTCCAGGCTGGCCAGTCGCGGGCCCTCGGGAGCCTCGACCAGCAGTCGCTCGATGTCGGGGTAGGCCAGCAGGCGATCATTGCCGGACACCACCGCCAGTCGCGTCCCGGGGGTCAGCCGCAGCGAATCCATCTCCCTGCCCAGATCCGCCAGGGAGGCGTCCATCCCCACCACCGCCCGGCCGTCATCGCTGCGCCGGGACAGGGTGACGCCGATCTCACGGGTGGTGAAGAACACATAGGGATCGGTCAGGCGCTCCCCCTCCCCGGTCATGGCCTCGCGGTACCAGGGTCGGGTACGGGGGTCGAAATCGTAGCCCGGCATGGCGCGCCGCCCGAGCAGCGTCAGGTCCGCGTCGTAGAGTCGCCATTCGCCGTAGCGCCGACCGCGCGGATCCCGGGAGACGGCCTGCACCAGATAGCGGGCCCGCTCGACCCCGGCGATGGGCGGCAGGTGCTCTTCGGCGACCCGCGCCACCGGCCTCAGCAGCAGGAAATCGCCGTTGTCATAGCCGATATAGACGGCACTGGCCACCTCGTGGGCGTCCAGGGCGGCCGCGAGCAGGGGCAGGGCCGCCAGGCGATCGACCAGGAGCCGTTCCGCGACCAGGTTGTCGCGCGCCAGCAGGCGAACCACCACCCGGGCCGGGGCGATCAGCCGTCGCGAGCGCTCCTCGGTGGTCTCGGCCAGCTGGCGGCCGGTGTCCCGCACGGCGTTGACCAGGAGGCGATCCGCTCCCCGGCCGCCGTGCCACAGCAGCACCGTCGCCAGGACCAGCATCAGGCCGACGATCGCCAGGGCGGTCAACGACTGGAGGGAGAAGGAACGACGCGGCATGGAGGTCCCGATATCGGCCGGCGGTGATATCCAGCATACGCCATGGTCGCCCCCCTCCGGCCGACGCTTCAGCGGCGGCATTCAACGCCCATTGGCCGGGCAGGGGTCGATCAGGCGCCTCAGAGCCGCTGGAGGCCCAGCCAGACCAGGCGCAGGGCGAGCAGGGTCAGCGCCAGGCGGAAGACGCCATCGAAACGCCGGTCGGAGAGTCGGCGCAGGACGTTCAGGCCCAGCCAGGTGCCCAGGAAGCCGGCCGCGACCATGGCCAGGATCAGGCCCAGCCAGTCGCGGAAGACGAAGCCCGCCACCCCGAACACGAACGCCTTGGTGAGGTGCTGGGCCATCATGCAGGCGGAGAAGGTGGCGACCTTGGCCATCCGGCCTTCCTGGCGCTGCTTGATGAAGGCGGCGACCGCCGGGCCGCTGGCCCCCACCAGGCTCGACAGCAGCGTGGTGGCGGCCCCCATGACCAGGGTCCCCGGCCCGCCCAGGGCCCGCCTGGGCAGGCCGGGGCCCCAGAGGGTGAAGAGCACGAAGGCGGCGATGCACAGCTCCAGCACCCCGGCGGGCAGGCGGATCAGCAGCCAGGCGGCGGCCACCGCCCCCAGCGCGACGCCGGGCAGCGAGGCCAGCAGGGTGGCCCGATCGACGTGGCGCCAGGTCATGGCCATGCGCCCCACGTTGGAGCCCAGCTGCACCATGCCGTGCACCGGGATCAGGGCCGCCGGCGGCATGACCTGGGCCAGGGCCATGATCATCAGCACGCCGCCCCCGGCCCCGAAGGCCGCGGTAAACGCGGAGGTCAGCACCGACAGCAGGATCAGCAGCAGGCCGAGGTGGCCGCCGAGGGGAGAGAGGGCGTCGAGCAGCGGCATGGGGATCCCGATCCATGGGCGAGTCGACATCATAGCCGAGACGCGACCCGGGCGGCCAAGGGGCCGGCCGCATCGGGGGCGCCGGGACGCCGGCGCACGACCATCTCAGCCTAGCCGCTGGACGCCCACGCGCCAGAGGGAGCGGGCGACACTCCCGTCGCCCCCCAGGATCGGCGGGAGTGCCAGGTCATGCTTGGCCCAGGGCCGCGAGCACCGCCACCCGGGAGGCCCGCTCGCGCTCGGCATAGAGCGCCAGCTCGTCGGTGACCGGGGCGCCCAGGGCCGCCTCGAAGACCTCGCGGTTCGCGTTGCCGGCGTAGGCCTCGCCGCCGCCGTCCCCCAGGTTGGAGCGGAAGATGCCCGCGGCGCTCACCGGCAGGAAATCCTCGTAGGTGATCGGACGGGCCGCCACCAGGCCCCGCGCGATAAGCGCCTCCAGGTCGGTCTCGTCCACCTTGCCGGCGGCGCGGCCCGCCTCGGTGAGACGGTATTCGAAGAAGGCCAGCCCCCGGCGGCGCAGCTCGGCCTCGTCGTCGGGGAAGTCGGCGAAGACCTGCGCCAGCACGCGCTGGTGCGCCTCGTTGTCGAGCCCCCGGGTCCGCTCGCGGGAGGCCGTCAGCAGGCTGTCGTAGAGCGCCCGGCCCTCGGCGGTCAGGGCCGCCCCGCGCTGCTCGATCTCGCCGAAGCGCGCGGTGTGGGTGCCCTGTCGCTCGCCGGCGAAGCGGATCGACTCCTCCAGCGCCTTGAAGCTGGTCTGGCGCAGCAGGATCGGGCATGCCCGGCGGGGCGGTCCCTCGATGACCGCCTTGGGGTTCATGCCCGCCTCGGGCATGCGCCGCTGGACCTCGTCGATGTCCAGGGTCCGCGGGGTCAGGTGGTTGATGTGCGGCCCGCGGAAGCAGACCACGTCGGCGATCAGGCGATGCTCGTCATGCAGCGCCTCGTAGGTGGCGAGGTCCACGGTGGCGTCGCGGTGCCAGCGGAAGGTCTCCAGCGCCTCGGCGACGAAGCGCTCGGCCTGGTCATCGGTGAGCCCGCCCTGCCCCTCGGCGAGCGCGATCAGTTCGCGCACCCCCGGGGTGAAGATGTCGCGCGCCTTGACGATGGCCGCGGCACGCTCGCGCAGCGCCTCGCTCTCGATCAGCTCGAGGCGCAGCAGCGAGGTGAAGATGCGGAAGGGGTTGCGGGCCAGGGCCGCGTCGTCGATCGGGCGGAAGGCGGTGGAATGCACCGGGACCCCGGCCTCGGAGAGGTCGTAGTAGCCCACCGGGTACATCCCCATGACGGCGAACAGACGGCGCAGCATGGCCAGCTCGTCGGCGCTGCCCACGCGGATGGCCCCGTGGCGCTCGACGCCGAGGCGGTCCAGCTCGCCATGGGCGTCCAGCCGCTCGGCCAGGGCGGGATCGCGTTCCAGGGTCTCGCGGTTCACGCGCTCGACGAGCTCGAGCAGGGTCTCGTACTGGGGTACCTCGGCCTGGTACATGGCCGACATGGCTCGGGAGAAACGGTCGCGGATCTCGTCGCGAGACACGATATCCGTGGGGGTACTGTTCATGCGGGGTCCTTGGCAGTGGTTCCTGCGATGGCGGAACCCCTCGTCGAGGCGGCTGCCGGCGACGACCGATCGTCGAGGCCGATGGCCGTTGGGTCCGACAGGCTCCGAGGGGCATTGACCGTCCCCATCTAAGCAGAGTCGCCGAAGGCGGCCTACCGAAAAGGCGACCCCCTTTTTCATCTCTTCCCTGCTTGCCCGACGTCGGCCCCGCCTCAGCCCTCCACCTTCAGCCGGGCGATGATCTCGCCGACCCGCTCGGTGACGGCATCGATGGTGGCCTCGTCGTAGAGCCGCCCCTTGCGCTTCTTCAGGCCATGCTCATAGAGCCGCACGTGCTCGGTGGGCGCGACCCCGGCGTTGTCCAGGCAGTGGCGGGCGCAGTGCATCTGGCAGCCGTCGATGGCCACGACGGGGCGACCGGAGCGCGCGGTGCGCACCAGCCCGGGCACGCCGCCGCCCACTCCGGCGATGCAGGACATCTCGGCGAGGCCGCCATGGTCGAGACGCAGGGCCACGTCGTTGGCGAGCTGGGCCACATCGGAGCACCCGGAGCAGGCATACACCAGGACATCCGGCTTGGTGGGTCGGGACATGATACCTCCCTTGGGTTCGGATCAGTCGTCGGCGAGCATGATGTCGCGCAGCTTGCCCTCGTCGAGCACCACCAGGCGATGACGTTCGACGTTGATGGCGCCGGCTTCGCGCAGTCGCGCCAGCAGTCGGGACAGGGTCTCCGGCGTCATCGCCAGCTGCGCGGCCAGCCAGCACTTGGGAATCGTCAGGCGCACCACCCGCGGATCGCCGGCGCGGCCCGGGGGCAGCTGGCGCAGGATGTAGCTGACCAGCCGGGCCATGGCGTCGGCCTGGGTGAGCAAGGCCAGATCCTCCAGGCGCTCGGTCAGCTCGAGCGCCAACCGGCTCATGAACTCGGCCCGGCAGGCCGGCTGGGCGTCGAAGAGCTCGCGACAGCGCGCCGCGGGCATCGCCAGTACCTGGGTCCGACGCAACGACTCCGCCGAGTAGAGGTAGCTCCCCTCCCGGGCGACCATGCTCAGCTCCCCCAGGGGGCCGCCGCGCTCCACGCAACGGATCGTCGCCAGTCCGCCGTCGCCGGCGGCGCGCACCAGCCGCACCGCCCCGCTGATGACGATGTACAGCCAGTGGGCCGGGGCATCCTGGCGAAAGAGCCACTCGCGACTCTTCAGGGTGCGGACCCGCGAGTCCGCCAGCAGGCTCGCCAGGCCCTCGTCGTCGAGGCCCTGCAGCCAGGGCACGCCGCGGACCAGGTCGGTCAGCTGGCGGGGGCGCAGCAGCAGCTCAGTCGAGGAACTGGGTGACGGGACAGTAGCGGTAGGCATGGCCTTCCTCCACGGGAGTATCGGGATCGATGATCAGGTAGCCATGGGCCTGGCGGGCGGCGCTCAGCATGTGCGAGCCCTGGCCGCCGGCCAGGCGTGCCACCGGGACCTCCCCGGCCCAGTCCAGGACCACCCGCAGCAGCTCGCGGCGGCCGCGGGGCGCCGAGCGAGAGAAGCCGGCGCGCACCGGGAAGCGTTGCAGGGGCGGCGGGGTGCGGCCCTGGCGGCCCTGCACCAGCGGCAGGGCCAGGAACTGCCAGCCCACCAGGGAGGCCACCGGATTGCCGGGCAGACCGACCAGCGGTGTCCCCGTGGCCCGGGAGGCGCCCAGGTAGCCGAGCGCCACGGGCTTGCCGGGCTTGATGGCCACACCGTGGAAGACCAGGCCGCCCAGGAGCTCCAGCACGGAACGGACGTGATCCTCCTCGCCCACCGAGACGCCGCCGGTGCACAGCACCAGGTCGGCCTCGTCGCGTCCCCGGGTGAAGGCGGCCACCAGGGCCTCGGGGGTGTCGGGCGCCGCCCCCAGGTCGAGCACCTCGACGCCCTGGGCGGCGAGCAGGGCGCGCAGCATGGCGGCGTTGCTGTTGTAGACGGCGCTCGGCGTCCAGGCCTCGCCGGGTTCGATCAGCTCGTCGCCGGTGCTGATCAGCGCCACCCGGACCCGCCGGCGCACGGTCAGGCTCGCCAGGCCCTGCCCGGCCAGCTGGGCGATGGCGGCGGGCGTCAGCCGCGTCCCGGCGGGCAGCAGGGGCTCCCCCGCCTCGAGCTCCTCGCCACGACGGCGGATGTTCGCCCCGGGGGCGATGTCGCCCGGGAAGACCACCCGCCCCGCCCCGTCGAGCTCGACGCGCTCCTGGGGCACCACGGCGTCGGCGCCCCGAGGCACCGGCGCCCCGGTGAAGATCCGCGCGCAGCCCCCCTCGACCAGCCGCTGCACGCCGGCACCGGCGGGGATGCGCTGGCGGACCGGCAGTGCCCCGCCCTCGTCCCGGAGGTCCGCGAGGCGCAGGGCATAGCCGTCCATGGCGCTGTTGTCGACGCCGGGCTGGTCCAGCACGGCTCGTACCTCCTCGGCCAGTACCCGGCCCGCGGCCTCGTCCAGGGAGAGACGCTCGACGCCCGCCACCGGGGTGGCCGCGGCGGTCATCAAGGCCCGGGCATCGAAGAGGTCCAGCAGCCGGGCTCGGGAGACGGTGTCACACCCGCAGTTCATGCCTCGACTCCCGGCACGGGGGCCTCGGCCTGGCGGGAGGCGCAGCGCGGCGTCGCCGGCCGAACCATGGCGACGAAGTTGCAGGGTCGGGTGCGGGCATCCAGCTGCTCGGCCAGGATGCCGTCCCAGGCGGTGGCGCAGGCCCTGGGCGATCCGGGCATGGCGAATACCAGGGTGCGGTCGATCACCCCGGCCACGGCCCGGGACTGGACGGTGGAGGTCCCGATGCTCTGCAGGGAGAGGTGACGGAACAGCTCGCCGTAGCCATCGATGGCCTTGTCGAACAGCGGCGCCAGGGCCTCCGGGGTGGTGTCCCGGTCGGTGAAGCCGGTGCCACCGTTGACCAGCACGGCCTGGATGTCGTCACGCACCACCCAGGCGGAGATGACGGCACGGATGCGGTAGACGTCGTCGGGCACGATGCGACGCTCCACCAGGGCATGGCCGGCGCCGGTGAGGCGCTCGCCGAGCAGGTCGCCGCTGCCGTCCTCCTCGAAGCCTCGGGTATCGGACACGGTCAGCACGGCGATGCCCAGGGGGACGAAGGGGGCATCGGCGGAAACATGGGACATCAGGGCCTCCTCGCCGCCCGGCCGCGGGCGGCGTCTGCAGAATCATTCAGGGACTGACTTTCGAGGGGAAAAGTCGACGAGCGATGGCCAGACAAGGCGAGAATCGGTGAGAATGCGGAGTTTAGATGTGCCTAAATGAGCATTTCGATCCGATTCTCAACGCCGTATGGCCGAGCGCAGGCACTTTTCCACCGAAAGTCACTGCATCAGGGCGCTGGCACTGTCATCGTCCAGCTCGATGCCCTCCACGCCGATCTCCGCCTCCAACGCCAGCAGGTAGTGGCGCAGGGCCCGGCGGGTGGCCTGCTCCCGCAGGCTGTGGCGGACCCGCTCGGCGACCTCCTCGTAGGGCGGCTCACGGCCCTCCTCCCGGGCATCGATCGAGACCACGTGCCAACCGTAGCGGGAGGCCAGCGGCCGGCCATGCAGCCCCTCGGGCAGGTGCTGCAGGGCGCGATCCAGCTCGGGCACGGTCTGGCCGGGCACCAGCCAGCCCAGCTCCCCGCCGTCGTCCCGGGAGGGGCAGTCGGAATGGCGCTGGGCCAGCTCGGTAAAGCGCTGCGGGGCCTCGCGCAACTGCTGGATGAGCTTCTCGCCCAGCCGGTACCCCCCGTCGCGATGCCTGGCGTCGTCCGGGGCCGCCGCCAGCAGCACATGGCGAACCCGCAGCCGGGTGGGTTCGCTGAAGCGTGCCGGATGGGCGGCATGGAAGCGCCGGCAATCCGCCTCGTCGGGCTCGGGCACGTCCAGTTCCCGCTCCAGCAAGGCGGCGATGGAGGCCTCGACGTCGGCCTCCTCGTCCACCGCCAGGCCGAGCCGGCCGGCCCGCTGGCGCAGCAGCTCGCGCACCACCAGGGCCCGGGCCGCCTTGAGCTGGGCATCGCCGGCGCTGTCGGCGGGGTGGTACTGCATCTCCTGGGCGATGGCGGCCTGGTCGATGCGGGCCTCGCCGACCCGGATCGGGGGCGGCGCGGCGCTCCCCGGAATCTGCTCGATATCGATCTTCTGCATGGTCAATTCCTCGAATCTCTTCTCGGCCCGCCTGCGGTCACGGGCCGGTAAAGCCCGGCCCCGTGTCTGCTGGGTCTCAGCCCCGCTTGCGAACCAGCTGGTAGCGGCGGGTGATATAACCCAGCGGCACGCTCCACACGTGCACCAGCCGCGTGAAGGGGAAGAGCAGGATGATGGTCAGCCCCAGGAAGACATGCAGCTTGTAGATCCAGGAGACCTCGGCCATGTAGTCCGCGGCGCCGCCGCCGAAGAAGACGATGGCCTGGGCCCAGGCGGCCAGGGTCAGCATCATCTCGCCGTCCAGGTGGCCCAGGGAGAAGAACACCGTGGTGACGCCCAGCGCCGCCTGGAACACCAGCAGCGCCAGGATCAGGGTGTCCATCAGGCTCGAGGAGGCCCGGACCCGGGGGTTGGTGAGGCGACGATGCAGCAGCATGGCGCCGCCGGCCAGGCACATCACCCCGGCGATGCCGCCCACCACGATGGCGATCACCTGCTTGGTCCCGGCGCTGAGGAAGGGCGCATAGACCCAGTGGGGCGTCAGCATGCCGAAGAGATGACCGAAGAAGATCACGATGATGCCGATATGGAAGAGGTTGCTGGCCAGGCGCATGTTCTTCGACGAGAGCATCTGGCTCGAGCCGGTCTTCCAGGTGAACTGGCCCTGGTCGTAGCGCAGCAGGCTGCCGACCAGGAACACCGTACCGGCCAGGTAGGGGTAATAGCCGTAGATGAGGTGTTGCAGGTATTCGCCAAACATGACGGTTCTCCTTTAGCGATCGCTCACGGCGCGGGCGGTCGAGCCGCCGCCGGGCATGATCTTGACGGGGTCGCTCGAGACCTGGTGCTTGCGCTCGACCAGCCGGCGACCTTCCGCCGACTGCAGGGCGCAGTCCTGGTCGGAGGCGGCGGAGAAGCGGACCGCCTCCTCCTCCCAGACCGCGTCCAGGGCCTCGGGGGTGTCGTCCCGGGTCTCCTCCTTCACGGGCTCCCGGTGCGCGTCCACGTCCCCCTCGGCGCCGATCAGCGCCAGCAGGGCCAGGGGCGCCAGGGCGTGGTCGGCGTCGCGCTCCTCCAGTCGGGCGGTGAGCCTGGCCAGGATGTGGCGGATCTCGCCCAGCCAGCGGCCGATCTCGGCCTCGGGCCGCGTGGAGAGGTACTCCAGGAACAGCGGCAGGTAGTCGGGCAGCTCCCGGGCATCGATCTCGAAGCCGGCGGCGCGATACTCGGCCAGCAGGTCGACCATGGCCTGGCCGCGATCCCGTGACTCGCCGTGGACGTGCTCGAAGAGCAGCAGCGAGGTGGCGCGGCCGCGGTCGAAGAGCGCCACGTACTCGGCCTGGAGCTCCATCAGCTCGGCCTCGGCCAGGCGCTGGCACCAGTCCATCAGGGCGGTGCGCAGCGACGCAGACCAGCGCCGTTCGGCATCGAGGAGCTCGATCATCTCCCCGGCGGCGCCCTGGAGCGCCTCCGTGGGATAGTCCAGCAGCCGGGCCAGCACGCGCAGGCTCAGCATGTCGTCCGCCGGGGCGGTGGCGATGGGGGCGGTCTCAGCCATGACGGGCCTCCTCGGCTGTCTCATCGCGCCGACCCTCGCTCTGGGCGTGGGGATCGAAGACCTCCACCGACTTGACGAGGGTGGTGGTCTGCTTGCGGCCACCGAACAGGCTCTGGCCGGTGTCGCCGTGGCAACCGTCGCCGAAGCTGAAGCCGCAGCCGCCACGCTCGGGGAAGGCCTCGGTGGCCAGCTCCCGATGGCTGGTGGGGATCACGAAGCGATCCTCGTAGTTGGCGATGGCGAGATACCGGTACATCTCCTCCACCTGGGCCTCGGTGAGCTCGACCTCGTCGAGCACCGCGGCGTCGGCGGCGCCCTCCACGTGCTTGCCGCGCATGTAGAGGCGCATGGCCATCAGGCGCTTGAGGGCCAGCACTACCGGTTCCTCCTCGCCGGCGGTGAGCAGGTTGGCCAGGTACTTCACGGGGATGCGCAGCGACTCGATCTTCGGCAGCACCCCGTCGTACTCGACCTGGCCGGCCTCGGCCGCCGACTGGATCGGCGACAGCGGTGGCACGTACCAGACCATCGGCAGGGTGCGGTACTCCGGATGCAGCGGCAGCGCCAGGCCCCAGTCCATTGCCAGCTTGTAGACCGGGCTCTCCTGGGCGGCCTTGATCACGCTGTCGGCCACGCCGTCCTTCCGGGCCTGGGCGATCACCTCGGGGTCAAAGGGGTCGAGGAAGATCTCGCGCTGGCGGTGGTAGAGGTCACGCTCGTCCGGGGAGCTCGCCACCTCCTCGATGCGATCGGCGTCGTAGAGCAGCACGCCCAGGTAGCGGATGCGGCCCACGCAGGTCTCGGAGCACACCGTGGGCTGGCCGGCCTCGATGCGCGGGTAGCAGAAGATGCACTTCTCGGACTTCCCGGTCTTCCAGTTGTAGTAGATCTTCTTGTAGGGGCAGCCGGAGATGCACATCCGCCAGCCGCGGCACTTGTCCTGGTCGATCAGGACGATGCCGTCCTCCTCGCGCTTGTAGATCGCCCCGCTCGGGCAGGACGCCACGCAGGTGGGGTTCAGGCAGTGCTCGCACAGCCGCGGCAGGTACATCATGAAGGTGTTCTCGAACTGGCCGTAGATGTCGGCCTGTACCTGCTCGAAGTTGGCGTCGCGGCGGCGCTTGGCGAACTCGGTGCCGAGGATCTCCTCCCAGTTCGGGCCCCACTCGACCTTGTTCATCCGCTGGCCGGAGATCAGCGAGCGCGGCCGCGCGGTGGGCTGGTGCTCGCCCTGCTTGGCGGTGTGCAGGTGCTGGTAGTCGAAGGTGAACGGCTCGTAGTAGTCGTCGATCTCCGGCAGGTCGGGGTTGGCGAAGATGTTCGCCAGCACCCGCCACTTGCCGCCGATGCGCGGTTCGATGCGGCCGTCCTTGCGACGCAGCCAGCCCCCGTTCCACTTCCTCTGGTTCTCCCATTCCTTGGGATAGCCGATGCCGGGCTTGGTCTCGACGTTGTTGAACCAGGCGTACTCCACGCCCTCGCGGCTGGTCCAGACGTTCTTGCAGGTCACCGAGCAGGTGTGGCAGCCGATGCACTTGTCGAGGTTCAGGACCATGCCTACCTGGGAACGAATCTTCATTTCACGGCCTCCTGCTCATAGTCGTTGCCCTCGCCGTCCAGCCAGTCGATCTTCTTCATCTTGCGCACGATGACGAACTCGTCGCGGTTGGAGCCGACGGTGCCGTAGTAGTTGAAGCTGTAGGCCAGCTGCGCGTAGCCGCCGATCATGTGGGTCGGCTTGGGACACACGCGGGTGACCGAGTTGTGGATGCCGCCGCGCGTCCCGGTGACCTCAGAGCCCGGCATGTTCAGGATCCGCTCCTGGGCGTGGTACATCATCGCCATGCCGTTCTTGACCCGCTGGCTGACCACCGCCCGGGCGGCGATGGCGCCGTTGGCGTTGTAGAGCTCGATCCAGTCGTTGTCCTCGACGCCGATGGCGCGGGCGTCGTCCTCGGACAGCCAGACGATGGGCCCGCCCCGGGACAGCGTCTGCATCAGCAGGTTGTCGCTGTAGGTGGAGTGGATGCCCCACTTCTGGTGCGGGGTGATCCAGTTCAGGGCGATCTCCGGGTTGCCGTTGCCCTTGGGCTCGGCCAGGCTGACCGCCGCCTTGGTGTCGATGGGTGGCCGGTAGACCAGCAGGCTCTCGCCGAAGGCGCGCATCCAGGCGTGATCCTGGTAGAACTGCTGGCGACCGCTGACGGTGCGCCAGGGAATCAGCTCGTGGACGTTGGTGTAGCCGGCGTTGTAGGAGACGTGCTCGTCCTCGAGGCCGGACCAGGTCGGACTGGAGATGATCTTGCGCGGCTGGGCCACCACGTCGCGGAAGCGGATCTTCTCCTCTTCCTTGGGCTCGGCGAGGTGGGTGTGATCGCGGCCGGAGATCTTCGAGAGCGCCCCCCAGGCCTTCACCGCCACCTGGCCGTTGGTCTCCGGGGCCAGGGTGAGGATCACCTCGGCGGCGTCGATCGCCGACTCGATGCGCGGACGCCCCTTGGCCGGCCCCTCGGTCTTGACGTAGTTGAGCTTGCCGAGCAGCTCGACTTCCTTCTCGGTCTTCCAGCTGATGCCCTTGCCGCCGTTGCCCAGGTTGTCGAGCAGCGGGCCGACGGAGGTGAAGCGCTCATAGGTGGCCGGGTAGTCGCGCTTGACCTCGATCAGCGCCGGCATGGTCTTGCCGGGAATCGGCTCGCACTCGCCCTTCTTCCAGTCCTTGACCTCGGGCTGGGCCAGCTCCGCGGGGGAGTCGTGCTGATGCGGCAGGGTGACCAGGTCGGTCTCCTCGCCCAGGTGGCCCACGCAGGCCTTGGAGAAGGCCTTGGCGATGCCCTTGTAGATCTCCCAGTCGCTGCGCGACTCCCAGGCCGGGTCGGTGGCCGCGGTCAGCGGGTGGATGAAGGGGTGCATGTCCGAGGTGTTGAGGTCGTCCTTCTCGTACCAGGTCGCCGTGGGCAGCACGATGTCCGAGTACAGGCAGGTGGTGGACATGCGGAAGTCCAGGGTCACCAGCAGGTCGAGCTTGCCCTCCGGGGCCTGCTCGTGCCACTTCACCTCTTCCGGCTTCTGGCCGCCGTCCTCGCCCAGGTCCTTGCCCTGGATGCCGTGGCGGGTGCCGAGCAGGTACTTGAGCATGTACTCGTGGCCCTTGCCGGAGCTGCCCAGCAGGTTGGAGCGCCAGATGAACATGTTGCGCGGGAAGTTCTGCGGGTCGTCCGGGTCCTCGGCGGCGAAGGCCAGTTCGCCCTTCTTGAGCTGCTCGACGGCATAGTCCTTGGTGGACAGGCCCGCGGCCTCCGCGGCCTTGGCCAGGCGCAGCGGGTTGGTCGCCAGCTGCGGGGCGGAGGGCAGCCAGCCCATGCGCTCGGAGCGCACGTTGAAGTCGATCAGGCTGCCGGAGTAGTCGGCCGGGTTGGCCAGCGGCGAGAGGATCTCCTTGACCTCGAGCTTCTCGTAGCGCCACTGGCTGGAGTGGTTGTAGAAGAAGGAGGTGGAGTTCATGTGCCGCGGCGGTCGCTGCCAGTCCAGGCCGAAGGCCAGCGGCAGCCAGCCGGTCTGCGGGCGCAGCTTCTCCTGGCCCACGTAGTGGGACCACCCGCCGCCGCTCTGGCCGATGCAGCCGCACAGGATCAGCATGTTGATCAGGCCGCGGTAGTTCATGTCCATGTGGTACCAGTGGTTCATCCCGGCACCGACGATGATCATGGAACGCCCGTGGGTCTTGTCGGCGTTGTCGGCGAACTCCCGGGCGATGCGCAGGCACTGCTCGGCGGGCACGCCGGTGATCTTCTCCTGCCAGGCCGGGGTGTAGGGCTTGACCTGATCGTAGGAGGTGGCGCCGTCGTCCTCGCCGAAGCCGCGATCGATGCCGTAGTTGGCGCACATCAGGTCGAACACGGTGACCGCCAGGACCTCGCTGCCGTCGGCCTTGGTCAGGCGCTTGGCGGGCAGGCTGTGGAACAGCAGCTCGTCGCTGGCGCCGCCGCTCTTCACGTGATCGAAATGCTCGTGGGCGATGCCGCCGAAGTAGGGGAAGGCCACCCGGGCCACCTCGTCATGGGCCTCGGCCAGGCTCAGCCGCGGCTTGATCTCGTCGCCCTCGGCGTTGCGCGACTCGAGGTTCCACTTGCCCTCCTCGCCCCAGCGGAAACCGATGGAGCCGCGGGGCACCACCAGCTGGTCGCGGGTCTCGTCCCAGGCCACGGTCTTCCATTCGGGGTTGTTGTCCTGCCCCAGGCCGTCGGCGAAGTCGCTGGCGCGCAGCTGCTTGCCGGGTGCATGGCTGCCGTCCTCCCGGGCCTCGAGCTCGACCAGGAAGGGCATGTCGGTGTAGCGCCGCACGTAGTCGGTGAAGTAGGCGCTGGGCTTGTCGAGGTGGAACTCCTTGAGGATGACGTGCCCCATGGCCATGGCCAGCGCCGCGTCGGTGCCCTGCTTGGCGGACAGCCACTCGTCGGTGAGCTTGGAGACCTCGGCGTAGTCCGGGGTGATGGAGACGGTCTTGGTGCCCTTGTAGCGCACCTCGGTGAAGAAGTGGGCATCCGGGGTGCGGGTCTGGGGCACGTTGGAGCCCCAGGCGATGATGTAGCCCGAGTTGTACCAGTCGGCGGACTCCGGCACGTCGGTCTGCTCGCCCCAGGTCATCGGCGAGGCCGGCGGCAGGTCGCAGTACCAGTCGTAGAAGCTCATGCAGACCCCGCCGATCAGCGACAGGTAGCGGCTGCCGGCGGCGTAGGAGACCATCGACATGGCCGGGATCGGCGAGAAGCCGATGATGCGATCCGGACCGTACTGCTTGGCGGTGTAGACGTTGGAGGCGGCGATCAGCTCGTTGAGCTCGTCCCAGTCGGCACGCACGAAGCCGCCCATGCCCCGGGCCCGCTTGTACTGCTTGGCCTTGGCCGGGTCCTCGACGATGGAGGCCCAGGCGTCCACGGGATCGCCCTTGGCCGCGAGGGCCTCGCGCCACAGCTTGAGCAGGGGCTTGCGCACCAGGGGATGCTTCAGGCGGTTGGCGCTGTAGATGTACCAGGAGTAGCTGGCCCCGCGCGGGCAGCCCCGCGGCTCGTGGTTGGGCAGGTCGGGCCGGGTCCGGGGATAGTCGGTCTGCTGGGTCTCCCAGGTGACCAGGCCGTTCTTGACGTAGATCTTCCAGCTGCACGACCCGGTGCAGTTCACCCCGTGGGTGGAACGCACGATCTTGTCGTGCTGCCAGCGCTGGCGGTAGCCGTCCTCCCAGCCCCGGGACTCGCCGCGGAGCTCGCCATGGTCGTTGGCGAAGGGCTCGCGTGCCTTGCGGAAGAAGTTCAGCCGATCGATGAAGTGACTCATGGTCGCTCTCCAGGCTCCTCGAATTGATGCGTGACCCCTCGGTCACCCGTCCTGCGCCGTCGCCTTCACGGCCAGGGTCGCTGGAGCCGATTCTGGGTGATCGCCACGCCGATTACTGCCTGGTTACCTCCATATACCTCGCCGCTACCCCCAAGGGGATAGGCAGGCCTTTCGCCTGGGGATAAGCCCCTGGCGGGAGGGGCGGAAGGCGGCAGGAACAGGCTCGGTCCCGCCGCATCCGAAGGCTTGCCGATGGCGCAGCGGAGCCGGATGCCCCAGGGGGTAGCCTTCCGTGCGGACGTTCTCTTCGGAGCCGGTCCGGCGCATCGGCGATGGCGCCGCCGACGCCCGGACCAGGCCGAGGCATATCGCCAAGCGGAGCTGCGTTCCCACGTCAGCCGGGGGTGTGACGCTAAATCTGCGAAGTCAGGGGCGAGGGCCGCGGGCATGATCGGCGAGCATCACCAGCATGCAGGCCACCAGGGCGGCGTAGAGGAACATGAAGCCGGCGGTGGACAGCCCTGTCCAGGCGCTGCCGAGCACGAACACCGGCGGCAGCAGGGCGGCGAAGAGCCCGCCCAGGGTCAGGGCCAGGCCGGCCACCAGGGCCATGTCGTCACCGTGGTCCCGATGGATCAGTCGCATCAGGCTGCCCAGGCCCAGGCCCATGGCCAGCCCCATCAGGACGAGGAGCAGCTCGAACCCCCAGAGGGGGGCGTCGTAGCGCAGCGCCAGGGGACCATGGACGCCATGGATCACCATCTCGAAGGGGGGGTAGGAAAGCAGGAAGAGACAGACCAGCACGAAGGCACTCACCCACCAGCGCAGGCTGCGGAAGTCGCGGCGATCGGCCAGGGCGCCGCCCAGCACCTGCCCCGCCCCGACCGCCAGCGGGAAGGGCAACGCCCAGAGGGCCGCGGCCTGCAGGGAGAGGCCGTAGCGGGCCGTCAGTTCGCCGGGCAGCCACAGCGCCAGGCCGACGAAGGCCCCGAAGAAGAAGCCGTAGGTCACCGCCAGCCGCCACAGCGTCCAGTCCTGGAGGCGGCGCAGCCCGGCGGACAGCGCCGCCGCCAGGCCCGGTTCGCGCCCGGACCGCGGGGCCTCGGCGTCGTCGGCGAACAGCCAGAGCAGGCCCGCCACCAGCACGACCGGCAGCAGGTAGAGCAGCGGCGCGACCCGCCAGCCATAGGCCTGGCTGACCAGCGGCAGCAGCAGATAGCCGAGTCCCGCGCCGACCATGCCCGCCCCGTAGAGCCCCAGGGCCAGGCCCACATGCCGGGAGGGCCCCAGCCTCGCCACGTGCACCAGCCCGGCGGCCAGCGCCCCGGCCCCCACGCCCATCCCCAGGCCGGCCAGCAGGAACTCCGGGTAGTGCCGGGCATGGCCGATCCACCACAGGAAGGGACAGATCACCAGCAGGCAAGCGAGCATGACCCGGCGTCCCCCCAGCCGCCTGGCCAGCAGGGCCGCCGGCAGGCTGGCGAGTGCCCCGGCCAGCAACGGCATGGCCAGCAGGCCGGCGAAGGCCAGCGGGGGCAGCGCCAGGTCGCGCCGCAGCTCGAGGCCGAGCACGGCGAACAGGGTCCAGCAGGCGAACACCAGCGCGAAGGCCAGCGGCGAGAGCACCACCACCACCAGGGCACGATAGCCCAGCGGCGGCGACGGCTCGCCCTGGCGCTCCGGCACGGGCACTCCTCCGGGAACGAGGGCGGAATCGGCGCGTTTCATGGTCGGGACTCACGGGACGATACCCGAATTCTCGTGAGCGCCGGGAGGGGCGTCAAAAGGGCATGGGAGGTATGCCTTTGAGGGAGCGACACCTACCTACTAGGGTATAGTGGCATTCAGGAGCCACGATTCGTTGAATGGTGGGCGGTCGCCACACCGGCGATGCCCCCTCGTAACACCGCTCCTGCCCACGCTTCGCGTCCTCCCGGAGGTCCCATGAAACTGCTCCAGCGTTCCCTGGTGGCTCGGATCATCGGCTCGCTGCTGGCGATCAGCGCCATGGCGCTGGTGAGCATCGCCGTGACCGCCTGGATCGCCGGCAGCAGCCGGGGCGACGCCGCCGCCATCAACCTGGCCGGCTCGCTGCGCATGAACACCTATCAGGTCGTCGCCGCCCTGCAGCGCTATGACCGGGCGCCGAGCGCCGAGCGCCGCGATCGCGTCGAGACGCTGGCCGAGCGCTTCGCCGAGCGCCTCGACAGTCCCGACCTGACCGGCGCCCTGCCGGGGGCCGAGGGACACCGCTTGCTGACCCAGTATCACCGACTCGAGGCTCGCTGGGCCGGCGAGCTGGCACCGCGCGTCGTCGAGGCCGTCGCCGGCGGGGACGCCGCGATCCCTCCCCTGACCCGCGAACTGGAGGGGCTGGTGGACGAGATCGATCGCCTGGTGAGCCTGCTCGAGCAGAACAGCGAGGCCAAGATCCAGCTGCTCGGCGCCCTGCAGATCCTCTTTTTGGCGTTGACCGTGGTCGTGGTGGCCATCGCCCTCTACGACATCCGCTACAACCTGGTTCGGCCATTGCACCAGCTGGTGGTCCAGGCCCGGGAAGCCGGCCGCCGCAACTTCGGCTACCGCACCCGACTCTCGGGGAGCGACGAGCTGGCCCTGCTCGGCCGGACCCTGGACACCATGGCCACGGAACTCGGCGCCAGCTACGCCGAGCTCGAGGCCCGGGTCTCGCACAAGCAGCGTCAGCTGGCCCGCAGCAACGAGGCCATGCAGATCCTCCATGACGGCAGCCGGGCCCTCTACGGCGGGGGCAACGATCTCTGTGCCAGTGCCGCCCCCATGCTGCGTCGTCTGGAGGATCTGCTGGGGATCGGCCCGATGGGACTGGCGCTTCACGATCCCTATGACCAGCGCGAGGTCCCCATCCTGGCGACCCATTCCCGGTCCCGGCCCACCTATTGCCGGGACCACGACTGCCATGCCTGCCTGCTCGATCCCGAGCCGCTGTCGCTGGCGGAGAACGACGAGGCGGAGTGCCTGCTGCTGCCGGTCAGCGTCGGCGACACCCTGCTCGGTACCCTGGAGGTCTGGTATCCCCGGGACACCGGCCTCGACGACAGCACCCGACGCCTGCTCTACACCCTCACCGACCAGCTGGCCACGGCGGTCTACCTGCAGCGGCGCATCGAGGAGGAGCAGCAGGTGACGCTGATGAACGAGCGCACCATCATCGCGCGGGAACTGCACGACTCCCTGGCCCAGTCGCTGTCCTACCTGAAGATGCAGGTCGCCCGGCTCGAGCGCATGCAGGCCAAGGAGCTCCCGAGGGAGACCCAGGCGCCGGTGTTCGACGAGCTGCGCACCGGGCTCGACAGCGCCTACCGTCAGCTTCGCGAACTGCTCACCACCTTCCGGCTGCGCCTCGATGGCCCCGGCCTGCAGAGCGCGCTGCGCCAGACCACGCTGGAGTTCAGCGAGCGCCTGGGCTTCCCGGTCGAGCTGTTCTTCGACGTGCCTCCCCACCTGCTCAACCCCAACGAGGAGATCCATGTCCTGCAGGTGGTGCGCGAGGCCCTGGCCAACGTGCACAAGCATGCCCGGGCCCACTGGGCCGCCGTCACGGTGCGCTTCGCCGAGGCCCGCCTCGAGGTGATGGTCGAGGACGACGGCATCGGGCTGGAGGATGACACCTCGCCCCCCATGCACTATGGCCTGGTCATCATGCGCGACCGCGCGGATACCCTGGGCGGCGACTTCCAGGTGCGCAATCGCCAGGCCGGCGGTACCCTCGTCTCGGTCGGCTTCACGCCCCAGACGGCTAGACTGATCACCCAGCAACCCGCCTAGGAGGATCCGGACTCATGGCTGCGCCCGATGTCGCTCGGCGTCTTCCTCCAGGTGGCCCGCTCATTCCTCGACAGGGACCCACAGGATGACCCGCACCGCCCAAGACAGCGCCTCGATCCTGATCATCGACGACCATCCCCTGCTGCGCCGTGGAGTCACCCAGTTGCTCGAGCTGGAGGATGACATGACCCTGGCCGGCGAGGCCGGCGAACCCGAGGAAGGGCTGCGCCTGGCGAAGGCGCTCGACCCCGACCTGATCCTGCTCGACCTCAACATGCCGGGCATGGACGGCATCGAGACCCTCAAGCGACTGCGCGAGGACGGTTTCGCCGGTCGCATCGTGATGTTCACCGTGTCCGACCACGAGGAGGACGTGGTGGCCGCCCTGCGCGCCGGGGCCGATGGCTATCTGCTCAAGGACATGGATCCGGACGACATGGTCCACCAGCTGCGCCAGGCGGCACTCGGCCGCATGGTGATCAGCGACAGCCTCACCGCCCTGCTCGCCGAGGCGCTGCGCAACCAGCGCAGCCAGCCGGCCACCCCCGATATCCACAGCCTGACCCAACGGGAGCGGGAGATCCTGCGCGAGCTCGCCGCGGGGCTGTCCAACAAGCTGATCGCCCGCAAGCTCGACATCACCGAGGGCACGGTCAAGGTCCACGTCAAGCACCTGCTCAAGAAGCTCAACCTGCGCTCCCGGGTCGAGGCCGCGGTGTGGGCCGTGCAGGAGGGTGTGGACAAGTAGGCCGCCCGACCGTCTGACGCATCGATCGGGCGACGCCCGGGGTTCTGTGTGGATACCTCCAATGCCCCCGGGCGTCGCCCGAGGGCTCCCCCACCCCGGGCCCGGTTCGGCTAAGCCCTTGATATGGCGGGCAAGCGACGCCTACCCCCGACTACCCCTCTAGTGGTATCCCGCTGTTTTCCTGGCATTTTCAGCCCGTTTCGCCAGTCCTGTCCCCGGCGTATCTTTCGCTGCAAAGCCCCATGACGGGGCCCACCGAAAGACCATCAAGGGGGACACACCATGAGCCGAGAGAGTGCCGATTCCGCCCGCTGGGAAGGCGAGCCGAAGCGCCCGCCGGGCCGGGCCAACGCCGACCTCGACCACTGGGACGTCGAGGATCCGACGTTCTGGGAACGCACCGGACGGCGGATCGCCAATCGCAACCTGTGGATCTCCATCCCCAGCCTGCTGATGGGCTTCGCCGTCTGGCTGATGTGGGGCATGATCACCACCCAGATGCGCAACCTGGGCTTTCCCTTCACGGTGGACCAGCTGTTCACCCTGACCGCCATCGCCGGCCTGTCCGGGGCCACCCTGCGCATCCCGGCGTCCTTCATGATCCGCATCGCCGGCGGGCGCAACACCATCTTCCTGACCACCGCCCTGCTGATGCTGCCGGCGCTCGGCACCGGGGTGGCGCTGATGAACCCGGGCACGCCCTTCTGGGTCTTCCAGGCGCTGGCGCTGCTCTCGGGGATCGGCGGCGGCAACTTCGCCAACTCGATGAGCAACATCTCGACCTTCTACCCGAAGAAGCAGCAGGGCTATGCGCTGGGGATGAACGCCGGCCTGGGCAACTTCGGCGTCACCACCATGCAGATCCTGATCCCGCTGGTGATGACCGTCGGCCTGTTCGGCGCCCTGGGCGGCGAGCCGATGGAGCTGCAGAAGGCCAGCGGCACCCTGATCGGCCGCATCGAGGCGGGCACCGACACCTGGATCCAGAACGCCGGCCTGATCTGGCTGGTCTTCCTGATTCCGCTGGCCTTCGCCGGCTGGTTCGGCATGAACAACATCCGCGCCATCACCCCCAACCCCGGCTCGCCCCTGCAGGCCTTCGGCAAGATCCTCGGCCTCTACGGCGTGGGCCTGATCACCGCGGTGATCGGCGTGGCGGCCCTGGGCTGGCTCAACATGTGGCTCGCCCTGCCGCTGACCATCGCCCTGACCCTGGGCCTGCTGCGGCTGATTCCCGGTGACATCAAGCCCAACATCCAGAAGCAGTTCGCAATCTTCTCCAACAAGCACACCTGGGCGATGACGGTGCTCTACATCGCCACCTTCGGCTCCTTCATCGGCTTCTCCGCCGCCCTGCCGCTGTCGATCACCGTGATCTTCGGCAACATGATGGAGGTGGCCGCCGACGGCACCGTCACCCGCGTGGCCAATCCCGACGCCCCCAGCGCCCTGACCTGGGCCTGGATGGGGCCCTTCGTCGGCGCCCTGATCCGCCCGGTGGGCGGCTGGATCTCCGACAAGGTCGGCGGCGCCATCGTCACCCAGGCCATCTCCGTGGTGATGGTCCTGGCCTCCGCCGCGGTGGGCTACGTGATGATGCTGGCCTACAACGCCACCGACCCGAACCAGTACTTCTGGATGTTCCTGCTGCTGTTCATCGTGCTGTTCGCCGCCAGCGGCATCGGCAACGGCTCCACCTTCCGCAGCATCGGCTTCATCTTCGACCTGCAGCAGAAGGGCCCGGTGCTCGGCTGGACCTCCGCGGTGGCCGCCTACGGCGCCTTCATCGCCCCGCGGGTGATGGGCGAGCAGATCAAGGCCGGCACCCCGGAGATGGCCATGTATGGCTTCGCGGTCTTCTACGCCCTGTGCCTGGTGGTCAACTGGTGGTTCTACCTGCGCCGCAACGCCTACGTGAAGAACCCCTGAGCCGGGCGACACCCACCCCGCCACTCACGACCGGGCCCCGCGGCCCGGTCGTCGCGGTTCACGCCCCGGCAGGACGCCGAAGGGGGCAGGCCCGACCTACCTCCAAGGAGATAGGCCTGGAATATCAAGGGGTAGCGGCAGCGCAGACTTGATACACGTCAATATCCTCCGTCCCCCGCCTGCCAGTCTGGAAGACGACCATTCATGCATCGCCGAAGGAGGCTCGACATGAAACACCTCGAGGGGGTGACCCGGCCACAGCAGATCCGGGCGCTGACACTCAGTACCTTGGCGTTCACCACCTGCTTCGCGGTGTGGACGATCTTTTCCATCATCGGCATCAAGATCAAGCAGGACCTGGGCCTCAACGAGACCCAGTTCGGCATCCTGGTGGCCACCCCGATTCTCACCGGCTCGATCAGCCGGCTCTTCCTCGGCATCTGGACCGAACAGTTCGGCGGTCACCGGGTGTTCAGCGTGCTGATGCTGGTCACCGCGGCCTGCGTCTTCCTGCTGTCCTACGTCGAATCCTACGCGATGTTCCTGGTCGCCGCCCTCGGCGTGGGCCTGGCCGGCGGCTCCTTCATCGTCGGCATCGCCTACACCTCCTACTGGTTCGAGAAGGAGAAGCAGGGTACCGCGCTGGGCATCTTCGGCGCCGGCAACGCCGGGGCCGCGGTGACCAACTTCGCCGCCCCCTTCCTGCTGCTGGCCCTGGGCTGGGAGCAGACCGCGGTGGTCTACGCCATCGTGCTGGCGGTGGTCGCCGTGGGCTTCTGGGTGTTCGCCAAGGAGGACCCGCTGACCCGCGCCCGGCGCGGCGCGGGCGGCAAGGCCACCTCCGCCAAGGCGCAACTGGAGCCGCTGAAGTACCTGCAGGTGTGGCGCTTCGCCCTCTACTACTTCTTCGTCTTCGGCGCCTTCGTCGCCCTGGCCTCCTACCTGCCGCGCTACTACGTGGGCGCCTATGACGTCAGCATCGCCGTGGCCGGGTCCCTGGCCGCCCTCTACACCCTGCCGGCCAGCGTCTTCCGCGCCCTGGGCGGCTGGCTGTCCGACCGCTACGGCGCCCGGTCGATCATGTACCTGACCTTCATCGCCTCGCTGGTCTGCCTCTTCCTGCTCGCCTATCCCGAGACCCATTACGTGGTGGAGGGCAAGGAGGGCCAGATCGCCTTCTCCCTGGCGATGCCGCTGTGGGGCGTGGTGGTGCTGACCGTGCTGCTGGGCTTCTTCATGTCCCTGGGCAAGGCCGCGGTCTACAAGCACATCCCGGTCTACTATCCGGAGAACGTGGGGTCGGTGGGCGGCCTGGTCGGCATGATCGGCGGCCTGGGCGGCTTCTTCCTGCCGATCATCTTCGGCGCGGTGCTCGACCTCACCGGCGTCTGGACCAGCTCCTACATGGTGCTCTTCGTGCTGGTGGCCGTGTCGCTGCTCTGGATGCACGGCGCCATCCGCCGCATGGAACGCCGCCGCCTGCCGGAGCTCGGTGAGGAACGCTACCGCTACCTGCCGGAGATCCAGGATGTCGGCAACCGTCCTCCGCTCCGTGACGAGCGGGCCGCGTCATCGGCGCGACCGGGCCACGAGGCCGGGGCCTGATCCCCGTCCCCGACGCCGTGAATGCCGCCTGCGGGCGGCATTCTTGTTTCCGCCTGCCGACTTGATCCAGGACAGGGACGATCCTGGCTCCGATCGCATAAAGTGCCATTTCAAACACTTCTTCAAGGAGGTGCGCCATGCCCGCTCATCTCGCCGACGCCCCGGCCACCCTGCAGAAGTCTCCCGGACGCGGCACCGCACTGATCGTCTATGGGCTCTTCCTGGGCAGCGTCATGGCGGTGATCACCGCCCCGCTCGGCGCGGTCATCGCGCACCGGCGTCGGGGCCGGGTGGCCGGCTGGATCGACAGCCACCTGCGCTTCCAGATCCGCACCTTCTGGCTCGGCGCCGCGGGCGGCGCCCTGGGCCTGGGCGCCTGGCAGCTGCTGGGATGGCTCGGCCTGCCCGCCGCCGTGTCCTGGAGCTACGGCTATCTGTTCTTCACCGCCTGCCTGGCCTGGATGGTGGGCCGCTGCGGCGTCGGCCTCCACCGCCTGCTGGCGAACCGGCCCATCGCCCACCCGGAGAGTCTCGCCTTCGGCGGTGCCGCCGTCACCCTGGAGGGCTGACGGTGTCGGAGGCCCGCCCCCACGGCGATGGGCTGCCGAATCCCGGCTGGGGACCGTTCGCCGCCCTGCCCGGCAATCCCTTGATGTGGGTGCTGATCCTCAGCGAACTGCTGGTCTTCGCCGCCTTCTTCGCCCTGTACGCCTGGCAGCGCGCCGCCGCCCCGGCCCGGGTCGACGCCGCCCAGCGCCACCTCGACCCGCTGATGGGCGGGCTCAATACCCTGGTGCTGCTCACCAGCGGGCTCGCCGCCGCCCTGGCCGTGGAGGCCATCGCCGCCGGCCGGCGACGCCACGCCCGCCGCTGGCTGGGCGCCGCCCTGGGGCTCGGCGCGGTCTTCTGCACGATCAAGGGGCTGGAGTACGCCGACAAGCTGGCCGCCGGCCTCACCCCGGAGACCAACCTCTTCTTCGGCTTCTACTATGGCCTGACCGCCTTCCACTTCGCCCACGTGCTGTTCGGGATGGCGCTGCTGGCACTGGTGACCTGGCGCCTGTCGACGGACAACGTCGAGACCGCCGCCGCCTTCTGGCACCTGGTGGACCTGATCTGGATCCTGCTCTACCCGCTGCTCTATCTCTTGCGCTAAGGGCGCTCTCCTTTGCTGAAGGCGCCCTGCGTCGCCGACGTCGCTCCGATGAGGTAACCATGACGACACTGCCCGGCGCCCGCCGCCTGCTCATCGCCTGGGCCACGCTGATGGTCCTGACGCTGGTCTCCATGCTCTCGGCACGCCTGGAGGAAGCGGCCCAGTGGCAGGCCCTGCCGCTCTGGTCGGCGGGCCTGGTGCTGCTGGCCACCGCCTTCAAGGCGCACCGGCTGCTGATGGTCTACCTGAACCTGCGCGCCGCCGGCTCCGCCTGGCGGGGTGCCTTCGTCGGGCTGCTGGCCCTGACCCTGGCGCTGATCGCCGGCGGTTACCTGGCCGCGCGCTGGGGGATCTCGCCCGGCTAAGGGCCGTCCGGTGGCGGCGGTGTGCGAGCCCAGGCCTCCAGGCCCCGGCCCAGCCACAGCAGGCCGTAGACCGCCACGGGCACCGCCAGCATCAGCGCCACGCCCCAGTCCCGGGTATGGATCCCCCAGGCCAGCGGCAGCGTCACCGCGGTGGCGGCGAGCAGCCAGGCCACCACGGCCAGGGCGAGTCGGACATGGGATGGCATGGCGAACCTCCTCGGGGATGCCTCAGGTGGCGATGATCTGGCGGTAGATGCCCGGCAACGCCAGCGACAGGTGCTCGGGACGCTGCACGATGGCGTAGCCCCCGCGGCCGAACAGGTGCGGCAGGTAGCGCCCCGCCTCCCGGTCGATGGTCACGCCGAACACCCGCACCTCCTGGCGCCGGGCCTCGAGCACCGACTTGCGGGTGTCCTCGATGCCGTAGCGCCCCTCGTAGTAGTCGGTGTCGTTGGGCTTGCCGTCGGTGAGCAGCAGCAGCAGGCGGTGCCGGTTGGGCCGCTCGGCCAGTTCGCGGGTGAGGTGACGGATGGCCGGGCCCATGCGGGTGTAGTGGCCGGGCCGCAGGGCCGCGACGCGCCGCTCCACCCGCTCGCCCATGGGCTCGTCGAAGCCCTTGAGGGTGTTCACCCAGACCCTGTGGCGTCGCTGGGAGGTGAAGGTGTGGATGGCGTAGTCGTCGCCGCAGCCGGCCAGGCCGTGGCCGAGCGCCAGCAGCGCCTCCTTGGCCACGTCCAGCACCCGGCGGTCCTCCAGCCAGGCCTCGGTGGACAGCGAGACATCCACCAGGATCGACACCGCCAGATCCCGGGCCTGGGCGCGGCTGTCCAGGTAGCAGCGGTCGCTGGCCTCGCCGGTGGCGGCCAGGTCGCAGCGCGAGCGGATCAGCGCGTCCGTGTCCAGCTCATGACCGTCGAGCTGGCCGCGCAGGGTCTCGCGCCTGGGCCGCAGCGCCTCGAACTCGCGCCGCACCCGGCGGATGCGGCGCCGGCTGGTCTCGTCGAGCGACCAGGCCTCTCCCTCTTCGTCCTGGAGACCGCTGATCACCACGCAATGGTCGGGCAGGTAGGCCTGCCGACGATGGTTCCACTCCGGATAGGTGTGTCGCCCGCGAAGCCGATCGCCGACGGCCTCGCCCGGCGCCAGGTCGAGGTCGAGCTTGAGCCGCGAGCCGGCCCGCTTGCGATGCGGGCTGAGCACGATCTCGTCGATCTGGTCGGCGGCCTGGCGCGCCTCTTCCTCCTCCTCGTCCTCCACGTGCCGATTGAGGTTCACCATCTCGGCCCAGGAAAGCATCTTCTCCGAGGCGTTGAGGATCAGCGGATCGTCCCGGTCGGCCTGATCCTGTTCGCGACGGTCGGCCCGGCGCTTGCCATGATCGTCCTCCCGGGCATCCGGCGACAGTCCCGGAACCTCGTCCTCCCCCGCTTCGGGGCGACTCGCCTCCCGGGTGCCCAAACGCTCGGCCCGGCCCCACAGCGGCACCGGCAGTGGCGGCCGATAGCCCCGCGGCGCCTGGAAGCCCGCCAGGTCCAGCGTCTCGTCGACGACGACGCGGTGCATGGCCCCGGCCCAGCCGTCCGTCGGCGGCGCCTCGCCGAGTTCGGCCCGCAGCGCCGCCTCCAGCGCCGCCTCCAGGGGAGGCAGCCGCCGGCGCCAAGGGCGGATTCCCAGCAGGGCCCGGCACAGCCGGGCATGGCGCGCGGCGAGGCCGGGGAAGCGGGCCAGGGCCTTCCCGGTGGTGCGGCGAGCCTCGCGCAGCCTCAGCAGGTCGGCCTGCAGCGGATCGTCCGGCGGCTCGATCGGCCGCGCCTCGGCCAGGTAGGCGGTGAGCCAGAGATAAAGGTCCCGGTTCAGGGCCGCCTGGTCGAACAGGGCGATGCGGGGCGGGAGCAGCAGGTGCTCCTCGTCGCGGCGCGCCTGGTCGAGCACCTCCTCGTCGAGGCCGAGGCGCTGGCGCAGGCTCAGCCGATGGGCGGAGGCCCGGGCGGCGATGGCCCCCACCTCGATGCCGGCCTCGCCGCCGCCGGCGCGGAAGAAGACCCCGAGCACGGGGCGCAGCGTCTCCAGCCGCACCGCCGCCTCGGGGTGGTCGGGGTAGCTCGCCGCGCCTGAGGCCCAGCGGTGCCAGTGCCGGCCGACGAACTCCTCGACCTCCAGAAAATCGAGCATCTAAACGCTCCTCTTCACCACCGGACGCAAGAGACAAGAGATGAGCTTTTCCGGCGCCAAGCCCCGGTGTGCCGGACCATCGCGAGGGCGCTGTGAACCCTCCCTGGGCGCTACTTTTGCCCTGCGGCGCTCTCGCATCCTGCGCCGCTTGCAGGGCCGGTGTTGGCCATCCATGGCCAACCCGTTCGGCGGAACCCGCCTCACCCCTGGTCAAAAGACCCTCGCTCCGCCTTGCCCCCGGCGCTCATCTCAACGCGCTTGGCAGCCAGTTCTAATTCCACCCTTTAGCCGAAGGTGGCGCGAATGGCTTCCAGCAGCCCGTCCTGCACGTCGACGTCGTCGGAGAGCGGCTCCACCAGGGTGGCCCGGGCCGCCTCCAGGATCGGCATGCCGCCCTGGATCAGGGTGGCGCAATAGACCAGCAGCCGGGTGGAGACGCCTTCCTCCAGGTCCTGGCCCTTCATGGCGCGCAGGCTGGCGGCCAGGTTGACCAGGGCCGCACAGCGCTCGGCGGCCAGGCCGCTCTCCCGGGCGATGATGTCGCGCTCCACGCCGGGGGGCGGGAAGTCGAAGGCCATCGCCACGAAGCGCTGGCGGGTGCTGGGCTTGAGCGACTTGAGGATGTGCTGGTAGCCGGGGTTGTAGGACACCACCAGCATGAAGTCGTCCGGCGCCTCGAGCAGCTCGCCGGTACGCTCCAGGGGCAGCAGGCGACGGTCGTCGGTGAGCGGGTGCAGCACCACGCTGACGTCCTTGCGGGCCTCCACCACCTCGTCGAGGTAGCAGATCCCCCCCTCGCGCACCGCCCGGGTCAGGGGCCCGTCGACCCAGCGGGTCTCGCCGCCCTGCAGCAGGTAGCGGCCGGTGAGGTCGGCGGCGGTCAGGTCGTCGTGGCAGGCGACCGTGTAGAGCGGCTTGCCGAGCCTGGCGGCCATGTGGTGGACGAAGCGGGTCTTGCCGCAGCCGGTCGGGCCCTTGAGCAGCAGCGGCAGGCGCTGGCGAAAGGCCTGCTCGAACAGGCCGCATTCGTTGCCGACGCTCCGGTAGAAGGGGGCCTCGCGCTCGCCGGAGGCGGCGGCCAGTGAGGAAACGGACATGAGATCTCTCCCGAGTCGGTGAAGCGCGGATGGCCCCCGGGGGCCATCCCGAGTCAGAGCGGGCCGGTCCCGGCGGTCAACTGGGTGCCGCCGGCCGGCACCTGCTCGCGCGCCCGGCCGAAGAAGGCGACGATCAGCAGCACCGCCCCGACGGCCACCGCCCGGGCGGCCCCCAGGCGCATGAGGTAGAAGAGCTCGAGCTGGCCCTGCACCTCCATGTAGTTCATGCCCAGCACCCGCTGCAGATGGGTCTGCACCACCCCGGCGAAGGTCAGGGTGAAGGTCATGAAGCACATGGCCGAGGTCATGATCCAGAAGCCCCACATGTTCATCACCTGGTTGTAGGGCTGGGTGCGCCGCAGCGACGGCATGGCGAAGGTGATCACGCCGAGGATCAGCATCACGTAGGCGCCGTAGAAGGCCAGGTGGCCGTGGGCCGCGGTGACCTGGGTGCCGTGGCTGTAGTAGTTGATGAACGACAGGGTGTGCATGAACCCCCAGACCCCGGCGCCGAAGAAGGCGATGGTCGGGCAGCCCAGCGTCCAGAGCATGGCGGCCTTGTTGGGATGGTTGCGGCTGCCCTTCCAGAACATCACGAAGGCGAAGACCACCATGGCGAAGAAGGGGATCACCTCCAGGGTGGAGAAGATGCTGCCGATGGGTTGCCAGTAGCTCGGCGCGCCGATCCAGTAGTAATGGTGGCCGGTGCCCAGCAGGCCGGAGAACAGCGACAGGCCGACGATGACGTACAGCCATTTCTCGATCACCTCACGATCGACCCCGGTCATCTTGATCAGCAGGTAGCCCAGCAGCGAGGCCATGATCAGCTCCCAGACGCCCTCCACCCAGAGGTGCACGACCCACCACCAGTAGAGCTTGTCCACGGCCAGGTTGGACGGGTTGTAGAAGGCGAACAGCCAGAACACCGCGGCCAGCCACAGGCCCAGCATCAGCACCCGGTTGATGGCGGTCCTGCGCCCCTTGGCGAGGGTCATGCTGGTGTTGAAGAGGAACATCAGGAAGGAAATCGTGATCAGCACCTTGACCCAGAAGGGCTGCTCGAGGAACTCGCGGCCCTCGTGGATCCCGAACTGGTAGCCGACCAGGGCGGCGGCCCCGGCGAAGGCGAAGATCGCCAGCTGCAGGTAGGCCAGTCCGGGGCTGTGGATCTCCTGCTCGGCCTCCTCGGGCATCAGGTAGTAGGTGCAGCCCATGAAGCCGATCAGCAGCCAGACGATCAGCAGGTTGGTGTGGCTGACGCGCATGATGTTGAAGGGCATCAGCTGGGCCATGAACTCCGGCCAGGCATAGACGGTGGCGGCCAGCAGCCCGAAGACGATCTGCAGCGCGAACAGCGCCATCGCCACCATGAAGAAGGGCAGGGCCACCCTCTGGGTTTCGTATCTCATCGCGGTGATTCTCCTTGCGTCATCCGAAGCTCGCATTGCCGGACTCCCTGGGGTAATGGGCGCCGGGGACAAGGCGAAGCGAGGGTCCTTTACCCATGGGCGAGGCGGAAAGTGAAGAACGTCCAGCGAATGTTCTTCCCGCCGAGCGGGCTGGCCACGGATGGTCAGCCCAGGCCCTGCAAGCGACGCAGGATGCGTTAGCGATGCAGGGCAAAGGTAGCGCCCATGGAAGGGTTCACAGCGCCCTCGCGATGGTCCGGCACACCGGGACTTGTCGCCGGAAAAGCCCGACTCCAACGGTCGAATCCGGAACGAAGCGCTCAGCCGGCGGGGTGCGGTGGCCAGTCCTGGTCGTCGATGCCGTCGGTCCATTGCAGGAAGTCGATCAGGGCATCCATCTCCTCGTCATCGAGGTCGAACTGTGGCATCTGGCGCCGTCCCGGCGCCCCCAGGGGCTGGGCGCGCATCCAGGCGGCCAGGCCGGCGCGGGCCGCCTCGGGGTTCTCGCGTCCGCCGTAGCGCGTCCAGACGTTGGCGAGCTCCGGCGCGAAGTAGGCGCCCTCGCCCATGATGCTGTGGCAGTTGATGCACATGTTCTCCTCCCAGACCTCCTTGCCGTGCTTCACGGACTCGCTGAGCCCGGCCTGGTCGGTGGACTCGGAGACCATGTACCAGTGGCTGTGCGCCGTCAGGGCGGCGAACAGCAGGAAGAAGAACAGCGACCCGCCATAGAAGATGTTGCGGGCCGCCGACTTGGTGAGACCTTCGGCCATGGACCTTCCCCCTCGCTCGCTGGGCGCCGCCGTCGGGCCGCGCCATTAACATGTATTGGAAATGCATGTTAATGGTAGCGCCCCGGGGCCCTGGAACACCATGACATCGATCAAGAAGTGGGGATTGGGGGCGAACCGCCGGGCGGTGATGTCGCCCGGCCGGAATCGGGGGGAATCAGGCGTCGTCGGTGATGTCGCCGATCCAGGTCAGCGCCGCCACGCCCGCGGGCAGTCCCAGGGTGGGAATGCCCAGCAGGGCCACCTGCTTGAGGGCCTCGGGGGACTCGCCCTCCGCCAGGGCCCGACGGACGTGGGAATGCACCGCCCCTTCGGATCCCTTGCCTACCGCCAGGGCGAGCTTGACCAGGCGACGGGTGCGCTCGTCCAGGGGGCCGGTCTCGGCGCAGGCCTTGCCGAGAGCCGTGAAGGCCTCCCAGACCTCGGGATACTGCTCGGCGACCTGGCCGGCGCCGGCGGGAAGCTCCTGTTTGGCCATTCGGACATCCTTCTGAGGGGGAATGTGCCACCCAGTATAGGAAGCGCCCGCTCAGGCCAGCCAGGACCAGGGGCTATGCTGGATGGCCGCCCCCGCCATGTAGGCGAAGGTGGCCAGGGCGGCCAGCGCCGCCACCCCGCGCCCCACGGGCGTTCGCCCGCGCTTGATGGCCAGGGTCCCCAGGCCGATGTAGGCGACCAGGGCGAGCAGCTTGGCAGCCAGCCAGGGCTGCTGGTGGGGCCAGAGTGCGAGGCTCGCCATCAGCCAGACGCCGAGCCCCAGCAGGGCGGTGTCGATCAGGTGAGGGAGCACCCGGACCCAGCGCCGGCCGAGCCGGGGCGAGCCACGTACCGCCCACCAGGCCCGCACCAGGAAGAAGGTGATGCTCAGCCCGGCCAGGGTCATGTGGAGGTGCTTGATCAGGAAATAGTGCTCCATGCGGTCAGCCGTCCTTGCCGTCGACCCTCGGGGTCGCGAGGGGCACCCCATAGTGCAGCAGGAAGATGGCATAGGCCAGACACCACAGGATGATGGTCACGCTGTAGGTCAGGTGAGTGAGGCCGGGGAAGAGCGCCAGCACCGGCGAACGCAGCAGTGCGGCGGCGACCAGCAGCCCCAGGGCCACGCCGATGCCCGGCAGGGTCTCGATGGCACGTCCCGTATGCCCGAGCGAGACTCGGGACATCATGGCCAGCATCATGGTGCCCATGCCGCCGATGGTCAGGGCATGCACGGCGAGCTCTACCCGCAAGAGGCCGAGGGCCGCCAGGGCCCACATGCCCAACCCGACCGGGATGGCGGCATAGCTGGCATGCAGCCCCCAGAGCAGCGGCTCGCCCAGGGTATGAATCCCGCCCCAGCGCGCCAGGCGAAGGGTGTTGGCCAGCGCCGCCACCCCCATCAGGCCGGCGATCGCTTCGCCGGGCAGCGCGGCCCCCAGCAGGACGGCGAGCTGGGCGACCAGCACCGCGGCCATGCCGACGAGCGCCAGGCCTTCCAGCCAGGGAAGCGGCCTAGGCTTGGCGCGCCCCAGCCGGTTGGCGGTGAACATCGGGATCACCCGGCCGCCGAGGACGACCATCAGGGCGGTGATCAGCAGCACCGCCAGGTGGGCTCCCTGACGCACCAGCAGGCCATCGCCCTGGAGGATCCCCAGGTGCATGGCCAGGTTGGCCAGGATCAGCAAGGCCACCACCGGCAGCAGGATCAGGTTGCGCCAGCGCCGAGCGACGATCACCAGGCGAGCCACCACCCCGGCCACCACCGCCAGGAAGCTCGCGTCGATCAGCATCGGCCCCCAGGCCGGCAGTCCCATGGGGAAGGCCAGCACCCAGCGCGCGGCCAACCAGAGCATCACCAGCGCCAGCAGGGGCCCCCCGCGCAGGCTCGGGCGTCCGGTCCAGTTCTGCACCGCGGTGAGCAGGAAGCCCGCCACCACGGCGGCCCCGAAGCCGAACAGCATCTCGTGCTGGTGCCACCAGAGCATGCCGCCGTGGGGACGCAGCAGGACATCCCCGTGCCAGAAGGCCAGCCACACCATCAGCGCGGCGATGCCGAACAGGGCGGCCAGCAGGAAGAAGGGACGGAAGGCCAGGCGGGCCAGGGCCAGGCGCGAGACGGAAAAGGGGATGGCGGTCATGACGGGTACCCGACGGAAACGCTTGGACAAGGCCATTGTGCGTCAGGCCGAGAGGCCGGCACTATGACATGCATCAAATATGCATCTTTATGTCGCAGGCGGGGCCTCGCCATGGTCCACCACGTCGTCGCGGTCGTAGTGGAACTTCATGTAGACGATGCCCGGGGCCATCACCAGCCGCCAGGCCAGCTCCACCTCGTCCGAGCATTCCGGATCATAGTCCCGGAGCGTCGCCAACAGGGTCTCCAGCCACAGGTCGTAGAGGCCCGGGCGGATATCGAGGTGATGGCGACCATGCCGGATGGCGACCTGATCCAGGTAGTGGTCGGCGTGGCTCGAGGCATAGAGGGACACCAGATGATAGAAGGCCTTCTTGAGCATGGCCTGCTGGCGGTGCATGTCGGTGTGGCGAAACTTCTCCGCGACTTCCGGGGAGGCGGCCAGGAAGCGCGCATAGAAGGCATCGAAGAAGCCGTGCCCCTGGATCTCCCGTGCCAGGGCGCGGGCAAAGCTCGCATCGAAGATCTTGATGATGTCCACGCTCCCTCCTCGGGCCTTGCACCGGCCGGCCCTGTCTTCAGCCTAGCCCGGCCCGTACCGCTCCGGGAGCGGCAGGGAGATTGAGCCCGCCAACCTTGACCGACATCAAGGCAATCGCCGCCTGCGACAATCTGCCCCGGGTGCGGGGTCGCGGTCGCGCCCCAATAGATGTATTTTTTATGCCTCTTTAATAACGCAACACAATGGAGCCCCCATGCTGACACCGGACCAGGAACGCCTGATCGAGACCACCGCCCCGGTGGTCGCCGAACACCTCGATGCCATCACCCAGCGGTTCTACCCGCTGATGTTCTCGCGCTACCCCGAGGTCAAGTCGCTGTTCAACCAGGCCCACCAGGCCGGCGCCGGCGAGCCCAGGGCGCTCGCCGGGGCGGTGCTGGCCTACGTCGGGCTGCGCGGGAATCCCGCCGGCGCCCGGGAGGCCCTGGCCACCGCGGTCAGCAAGCATGTCTCCCTGGACATCCGTCCCGAGCAGTATCCCATCGTCGGCGAATGCCTGATGGCCGCCATCGGCGAGGTCCTGGGGGATGCCGTGACGCCGGAGATCGCCGACGCCTGGGGCGCGCTCTACGAGGAGCTGGCCGGACTGCTGATCGAGCTGGAGGAGCATCGCTATCGCGACTTCGAGCAGCAGGCGGGCGGCTGGCGCGGCCCGCGGGAGTTCCGCATCGCCGCGATCCGTCAGGAGAGCGCGGTGATCCGTTCCTTCGTGCTCGCCCCGACCGACGGCGCCCCGGTGGCCGACCACCAGCCCGGCCAGTACATCGGCGTACGACTGGTCATCGACGGCGAGCCGGTCTATCGCCACTACAGCTTGTCGGCGACGCCCAACGGCGAGACGTACCGCATCTCGGTCAAGCGCGAGCCGGAAGGCCACGCCAGTCGTCACCTGCATGACGTGCTGGGCGTGGGCGACACCCTGGAGCTGCTGCCCCCCGCCGGCGACCTGACCCTGGTGGACGGCGACGATCCCTTGCTGCTGGCCAGCGGCGGCGTGGGCCAGACGCCGCTGCTGCCGATCGCTCGGCAGGCCCTCAGCCAGGGGCGCGAGGTGGTCTACCTCCACGCCGCCCTGGATGCCGAGCACCAGGCTTTCGCCGAGGAGGTGGCCACCCTGGCCGCCGAGCATCCCGAGCGGCTGACCGCCGTGACCGTTCACGAGCGCGGCGACGGTGCCGACCACGCCGGCCGCATCGATCGCGAACTGCTGGCCCGCTACCTGCCCGCGGACGCCCGCTGCTACTTCGTCGGCCCCCAGGGCTTCATGACCGCCATCGACCAGTCCCTGGAGACTCTTGGCGTTCCGGCCGAGCGCCGTCACTTCGAGCACTTCGGCCCGTCCCGGCCCCTCGACGCGGCCTGATCGCTCCCCGGCCCGGGCGCCCGGCGCCCGGGCCGCTTCGATTCAGCGGCCCCCGATCGCCTCGGCCCACCGATCCCTGGCCGGAAACGGGCGATCGGCAGCCCGTCGTGATATCGCCCATCCGCGGCCTTCTCCGTCGGGAACGGGGCGCCGAACGGCCGTCTCGACCGTGCGCTTCGCCCCAACCCTCGTCATTCGGCAGAGAGTTCGGGCCAGCCGGGCAGGTGAAACTCCTCCTGGAGATGATGCAGCTCCGGCTGGTGCCGCTCGGCGATGCACCGTGCCAGCTCGGCGCCCCGGGACAGCAGGTGCACCTCCATCCGGCGACGATCCGCCCGTCCAGGCCGGCGCTCGACCAGCGACAGCTCCTCACAGCGATCCACCAGCATGACGGTGCCGTGGTGCTTGGCCTGGAGGCGCTCCGCCAGCTCCCCCACCGTGGCCCATTCACGGCCCTCGAATCCCATCAGGTGCAGCAGCAGCTGGTACTGGAGGGGTGTCAGCCCATGCTCCCGGCAGATGTCCTCGCTCTGCCTGAGAAAGCAGCGCAGCTGATAGCGAAAGTGCGACAGGCGCTGGAAATCCTGCTTGGTCAGGGGAGACGCATCCGGCATGGCATGCTCCAGTGATGGCGGCGCTTCCCGCCTTGACAGAAGGCCTGACGGGGCATAAACCTGATCATAAAGTATCATGAGATGATATTTTTTTGCCAACCCGGAAACGAACAGACGCGAGGCCGGACCATGAACCCCATCACCGTCATCCGATTGCCCTTCACCCGTCTGGCGGGTTGGAAGGAGCTGCAGAAACGCAAGCCCTCGATCGCGACCCTGGCCTGGGGCGTGGTGCTGCCCATGTCGCTGCTGCCGCCGCTGCTGCTCTACTATGCCGGCACTCATTACGGCGACGCCTTCGTGGCCGGCTTCGCCGAGCGCCAGTGGCGCTTCATCACCACCATCCTCTTCCTGGCCGAACTGTTGACCTTCTTCGTCATGGGCTGGCTGATCCATGCCGTGGTCAACGCGACCCGGGAGCTGTCCATCGACTATCACGATGCCTATCTGCTGGCGGCCCTGGCCCCGCTGCCGCTGTGGTCCTCGGCGATCGTGCTGCTGATCCCCAGCCTCCTGCTCAATGTGCTGGCGGTGCTGGTGGCGCTGGGCATCTCCTGCAGCCTGGTCTACCACGGCCTCCAGGCCCTCTGCGAACGCGAGGAAAATGACGTGGTCACCCAGTCCGTGACCTACACGGTGATGGCCTCCGGCGTGCTGGCCTGGGGGCTGCTGATGGCCATCGTCTGGGTCTTCTGAGGGCCCGGCCCCGCATCACACGATCGAGGCGAGCCGAACCATGGGTATCGTCCTCAAGCGGGCCTTCGACCCGCCCGAGCCGGCGGATGGCTACCGCGTGCTGGTCGACCGGATCTGGCCGAGGGGGGTCCCCAAGGCTCAGGCGCGCATCGACGAATGGCCCAAGGAGGCGGCCCCGAGCGCTGAACTGCGCCGGGCCTTTCATGGCGGCGAGCTGTCCTGGGGGGAGTTTCGGCGCCGCTATCTGTCCGAACTGCGCGCCTGCCGCGGGCGCCTGCGCGGCCTGGCGGAGCGCGCGCGAAAGCAGCGGGTGACGCTGGTGTACGCCTCCCGCGACGAGCGGCACAACAATGCCATGGTGCTGAAGCAGTATCTCCGGATGCTGAACCGCTGACCCCGCCTGCCGGGGATACGGCGTGCTCGACCGGCGGGCCGACGATCCGCTTCCCGCCGTCGGGTCGGCGGAGCCGGCTGTCGGGCGCTTCCGCCGGACGGCGGCGCCGAGGCGCCCCGTCAGCGAGCCCCGATCGCGGCCTACTGGAAGCTGACCACCTCGCCCTGACGATCGAAGGCCAGGAAGCGGTCGATGTTGCCCATCTTCAGCGACTCCACCATCCGCTGCAGCTGTGGCTCCACGTCGGCCTCCCTCCCGGGGTCATCCAGGGCTCCGACGAAGGCGATATCCCAGTCGACCCCCGTCGCGCAGGCCTCCTCGACGAGGGGGGCCATGCCGGTGAGTTCGTCGGGCGTCTTGTCGACGCACAGCACCGGTGTCAGCACGCCCCCCTCTCCCGCCTCGAAGCGCGCTCGCTGCGCCTCGCTGGGGTGATCGGGCAGCTCGGCGCGCACCATCACGAACAGCAGGCGCTGCGGCTCGGCCTGGCGACGCGCCTCCTCGAGCAGGTCGACGAAATTCTGGATGGCCATGGGACTCCTCGGAAGACTTGGGGACCGTTGACGGCAGGGTAGTCTCCGTTGCCTCCCCCGGGAAAGCCCGGCGACATGGCGTCATGCCGATCCGCGCCCTCAACAAGGGACCGCCATGACCCGGGTCAATGGCGATGAAGGTATGGGCGACTAGCATGGTCGGGTATTCATCGCCAGGAGACCGCCATGGAGCTCGTCTGCCCCGCCGGCAACCTGCCCGCCCTCAAGCGCGCCGTGGATGAGGGGGCCGACGCCGTCTACTTCGGCTTCCGAAACGCCACCAACGCCCGCCAGTTCGCCGGCCTCAACTTCACCGACCAGCGCGCCCGGGACGGCATCGCCTACGCCCAGGCCCGGGGCAGGCGGGTGTTCTGCGCGATCAACACCTATCCCCAGCCCGACGGCTGGGGCCAGTGGGCCCGCGCCGTCGACCAGGCCGCCGATCTCGGCGTCGACGCCCTGATCCTGGCCGACATGGGACTGCTGGAGTATGCCGCGACCCGCCACCCGGATCTCCCGCGTCACCTCTCGGTGCAGGGCTCGGCCACCAGCCACGCGGCGCTACGCTTCTACCACGATCACTTCGGCATCAAGCGTGCCGTGCTGCCGCGGGTGCTGTCGATCACCCAGGTCCGCGACCTGGCGAAGCAGAGCCCGGTGGAGCTGGAGGTCTTCGCCTTCGGCAGCCTGTGCATCATGGCCGAGGGACGCTGCTACCTGTCCTCCTACCTCACCGGCGAGTCGCCCAACACCCGCGGCGTCTGCTCGCCGGCCGGACACGTCCGCTGGGAGGAGACGCCCGACGGGCTCGAGTCGCGGCTCGGTGGCGTGCTCATCGACCGCTATGCGGACGACGAACGGGCCGGCTACCCGACCCTGTGCAAGGGGCGCTTCGCGGTGGACGGCGAGACGTACCACGCCATCGAGGAACCCACCAGCCTCAATACCCTGGAGCTGCTGCCGGAGCTCGCCGAGCTCGGCATCAGCGCGGTAAAGATCGAGGGGCGCCAGCGCAGCCCGGCCTATGTGTCGAAGGTGGCCGGCATCTGGCGCCAGGCCCTGGACCGCCTCGCGCGGGAGCCGGCGCGTTTCCATCCCGACCCCGCCTGGCTCGCCGGCCTCGGCGGCGTCGCCGAGGGCACCACCACCACCCTGGGCGCCTACGAGCGTCGCTGGAAATAGGAGTCCGCCATGCGTGACACGCCACTGGAACTGACCCTGGGGCCGGTGCTCTTCTACTGGTCCCGGGAGCGCTACGAGGCCTTCTATCGGGAGGCCGCCGACTGGCCGGTCGACACCGTCACCCTGGGGGAAAGCGTCTGCTCGCGGCGTCGCGACATGAAGCTCGACGACTGGCTCGGCCTCGGCCGCGAACTGGCCCAGGCCGGCAAGCGGGTGGTGCTGGCCTCCCAGACGCTGATCGAGTCCGAGGCCGACCTTCGCGACCTGCGCAAGCTATGCGACAACGGCGACTTCCTGGTGGAGGCCAACGACCAGAGCGCCCTCCAGGGACTGATCGAGCGCGGGCTGCCCTTCGTCGGTGGCGCCGCCCTCAACCTCTACAACCGCCAGGCCATCGCGGTGCTCGAACGCGCCGGCATGCAGGCCTGGCAGGCCCCGGTGGAGATGTCCCGGGAGGCCCTGTCGACACTGCTCGAGGACTGTCGCGCCCAGGGCGTCGAGTCGCCCTGCGAGGTGTTCGCCCATGGGCACCTACCGCTGGCCTGGTCCTCACGCTGCTTCACCGCCCGGCGCCACCGGCGTCCCAAGGATCGCTGCGGCTTCGTCTGTCAGGACTATCCCGAGGGCCTGGCGCTGCGTTCCCAGGAAGGCCAGGAAGTGTTCACCTTGAACGGCATCCAGACCCTGTCCGGCGCCTGCCAGGACCTGCGCCACGAGCTGCCGGCCATGCAGGCCATGGGCGTGGCCGCCGCCCGCCTGAGCCCCCGGGCGGCAGGCATGGCGGAGATCGTGGCGGCCTATGATGCGGCTCGCCGTGGCGAGCCGCCGGCCCCCGACCCGTTGCGCCTGGTCGATGCCAGCCTCTGCGACGGCTACTGGCACGGCGGGGCGGGCATGGCCCGCCGCACCGAGGAGGCATCGTCATGCTGATCCCCGCCCTGTCCCTGGACACCGAGCCCGCCCGGGCCCTGCGCCTGCCCCTGGCCGGGTTCACCACCCTGGACGCCGAGGCCTTCCCGGGCCGCCGCGCGGCGGTGATCTACCTGCAGGGCTGCCCGCTGCAATGCGGCTACTGCGAGAACGGCACCATGATGGCCCCGCGCCGAGGGGAAAGCGGCGAGTGGGAGGCCGTGGAAACGTACCTGGCCAGCCGCCTGGATCGCCTGGAGGCGGTGGTCTTCAGCGGCGGCGAGCCGACCCTGCACGCCGATCTCCCCGAGGCCGTGGCCCGGGTACGCGGCCTGGGACTGTCGGTGGGCCTGCACACGGCGGGCCCCTATCCCGAGCGTCTGGCGCGACTGCTGCCCTGGCTGGACTGGGTGGCGCTGGACGTCAAGGGAAGGGGACATGACTTCGACCGCATCGGCGGCCGGCCGGGGGTCTGGCGACGCCATGCCCGCAGCCTGGAGGCCCTGCTGGCCGGCGACGTCGCCTTCGAGTGCCGCACCACGGTGCACTGGCGGGACTTCGAGCTGGCCGACGTCGAACGCCTGGCGATGACCCTGGCCGACTGCGGCGTGCGCCGCTATGCGCTGCAGGTGGCCCGCACCGAACGCTGCCAGGATCCCGACTACTGCCGGCCGGTTCCAGGGGCCCCCTCCCGGGAAACCCTGGAGGCCCTGGCGCGGCGGCTGTGCCCGCATTTCGACCATCTGGCCCTGCGCCACTGAGCTCCCGGCCATGACGCCCGCCGGAGGCGGGCGCCGCTGCACTCAGCCGCACTTGGACCAGCCGCAACCCGCGTAGCAGGTGGGGCAGCCGTCCATCATGATCAGGTCCCCCCGGCACTCGGGACACTGCCCCACCACCGTCGGCTTGCCCTGCTTCGCCTCGGCATCGCGCTCGGCCTGGGCCTGCTCCTCCGGGCTCGGCGGCTGCCAGGGGTGGCCGCTGGCCAGTCGCTGGGCATGGCGGTGCACCAGTTCCTCCACCGGCACCTGATGGCCGTCCTGATCCAGGAAACCGCGACGATAGAGGATCTGCTGGATCGACCAGGCGATGGCGGCGACCTCGGAGTCGTGGAACATCGGCTTGCCCCAGCGGTTCATGCCGCAGCGCACCAGCCCCTTGTCCCAGGCCACCTTGCGCAGGTCGGCCACCGCCTGGGTGACATAGCCGCCCCGCGCGGCCAACGACAGGCTGCGCATGGTGGCGGTGATCCACTGGTGCTCGCTGGACAGCTGCCCGGAGGGAAAGAAGAACTCCACCGGGCGCTCGATGACCACCCGCTTGCCGCCCAGCACGCCCTCCACCGGCATGAAGGACACCAGCAGGTAGACCTTCTTGCGGCCCTCGGCGCCGACGTAGGAGATCTTCTCCGAGACGGCCTCCAGGGTGCCCTCGGGGCGCGAGGGGATGCGGACCGTCAAGGGGTTCTCGTCGGCCAGCGGCGGCTCCTCCACCGCCTTCTTGACGCTGTAGGACACGATCTTCGAGGTGATCTCGACGGTCATCGACGGGCTCCTTGAAATAGGGAATCAGGGATCGCGCGAGGCCGGCTCACAGTCGTGACGCGCCCCGAGGGGCGTGGCTTACCACTTGCCATAGGTCCCCTCCTTGAGTCCTTCGTAGAGGTTCGCCGCGGTGTGCTCCTCGCCCTCGTAGAGGACCTTCTCGTCCCCGGCCAGCTCGACGGTCTCGCCGTTCTCCAGCTCGAAGACATAGGTGGTGTTCTTGAGATCGTCCTCGCGTACCAGCACCCCCTGGAAGGCCTCGGGGTTGAAGCGGAAGGTGGTACAGCCCTTGAGCTGGCTGTCGTAGGCGTCCAGGTAGAGGTCCTTGAAGTCCGCGAAGGCGAAGTCGGTGGGCACGTTGACCGTCTTGGAGATTGCCGAGTCCACCCAGGCCTGGGCGGCGGCCTGCACCGCCACGTGCTGGGCGGGCGAGACGGCATCGGCGGTGACGAAGTAGTCCGGCAGCTCGCTCTCCACCGCCTCCGGCGCGACGACGTGCCGATAGGCGGCGAGCTCGAAGGACACCACCTCGACCTGGTCCTTGGTCTTGCGCCCGGCGCGGATGACGTTGCGGTAGTAGCGGTGGGAGAAGGACGGTTCGATGCCGTTGGAGGCGTTGTTGCCCAGCGACAGCGAGATGGTGCCGGTGGGCGCGATGGAGCTGTGATGGGTGAAACGGGCGCCATGCTCGGCGAGCTCGGCCACCAGCTCGGGCTCGACCTCGGCGACCTTCTGCATGTAGCGACTGTAGCGGGCGTGCAGGATGCGCCCGGGGAGCCGATCGCCCACCTCGTAGCCGTCGTTCGCCAGCTCCGGCCGCTCGCGCAGCATCTTCGGGGTGATGGCGAAGTCCTCGGCGAGGATCGGTGCCATGCCCTTCTCCCGGGAGAGTTCGAGGGCCTGCTTCCAGCCCTCGACGGCCATCACCCGGCTGACCTCCTCGGTAAAGGCCAGCGACTCCGGCGAGCCATAGGGCATCTTGAGCATGGTCAGCGCCGAGCCCAGCCCCAGGAAGCCCATGCCGTGGCGTCGCTTGGCCTCGATCTCGCGGCGCTGGCCCTCCAGCGGCAGGCCGCTGATCTCCACCACGTTGTCGAGCATGCGGGTGAAGATGGCCACCACCTGCCGGTAGCGCGCCCAGTCGAAGCGCGGCGTGTCGCCGAAGGGGTCGAGGACGAAGCGCGTCAGGTTGATCGAGCCCAGCAGGCAGGCGCCTTCCGGCGGAAGCGGCTGTTCCCCGCACGGATTGGTCGCGCGGATCTCCTCGCAGAACCAGTTGTTGTTCATCCGGTTGACCTGGTCGATCAGGATGAAGCCCGGCTCGGCGAAGTCGTAGGTGGAGCGCATGATGGTGTCCCAGAGCTCGCGGGCCCGGACCACCTCGACGATGCGGCAGGCGACCCGTCCCTGGTCGTCCAGGGTGTAGCCCTCCTCGATCACCGGCCAGTCCCGATAGACCAGCTCGTCTTCCTCGACGTCGTCCTTCTCCTTCGGGTGCAGGGGGAAGGCCAGGGGCCAGTCGGCGTCGCCGCGCACCGCCTCCATGAACTCGTCGGTGATCAGCAGGCTGAGGTTGAACTGGCGAAGGCGACCCGCCTCACGCTTGGCCTCGATGAAGGCCCGCACGTCCGGATGCCCGACGTCGAAGGTCGCCATCTGCGCCCCGCGACGCCCGCCCGCCGAGGCCACCGTGAAGCACATCTTGTCGTAGATATCCATGAACGCCAGGGGGCCGTTGGTGCCGGCACCGGCGCCGAACACGAAGGCGCCCTTGTGGCGCAGGGTGGAAAACTCGTAACCGATGCCGCAGCCCGCCTTGAGCGTCATGCCGGCATCCACCACGGCTTCCAGGATGTCGCGCATGGAGTCGCGGATGGTCCGCGACACCGTGCAATTGATCAGGCTGACCTCGGGCTTGACGTGCTCGGCGCCGGCGTTGGCGACGATACGGCCGGCGGGAATGGCGCCGTTGTCCAGCGCCCAGCGGAACTTCGGTAGCCAGGCGTCGGCCGCCTCGCCTTCCACCGCGGCCAGCGCCCGGGCCACCCGCTCGCGGGTGGCGGCGAGGTCCGCGTCCACCGGACGGCCGTGGCGGTCCTTGAGACGATACTTGGTATCCCAGATGTCGAGCGAGGGCGCCTGGATGGGCACCTCCTCGACGGCAGGGGCATCCTTGGCGGATGTAGACATTCGGTCTCTCCCGTTCGCGGTATGGGCGTCAACGATCTCGGCGGGCCAGGCGCTCCAGGCGCACCAGCCATTCTCCCAGCCGCCCCTGGGCCAGCCCCTCCTCCAGCCCGTCGAGCAGATTCTTGACCGTCAGTCCCAGCTCGGTATCCCCCTCCAGGGACAGGCGACGCTGGAAGAAGAGGGAATCGGGGTCTTCTCCCCGGGTCGCCAGGCACAGGAACTCCCGCCAGCCCCCCCGGATGGCCGCCTCGCCGGGGGCATCGGTCAGCGACAGGCGCCCCCGGGCCAGGGTCAGGGTCAGGGAGAGCCCCAGGTCGGTCACCTGCAGCCGGACGCGCCGACCCTCGAGCGCGTCGAATTCCCCCTCCGCCAGGGGAACGGCGAAGCTGCGATTGAGCCAGGGCTCGACCAACGGGCGCCTGACGGCCAGGGGAAGCGTGCCCAGCAAGCGCGCCGGTGCGGTCGCGGTGGGCAGGGGCAAGGCGGGCAAGGGCATGGCATGGGCTCCTTTGGGGACGAAGACCCCCATGCTAGGACGCCGCATCGGGAGCGGCACTGACACGCGTCAACTCATCCCCGTATCGCGGCTCTCGACTACCATATATAGTTCATCATCACGATCGACACACCTTATCTTGGGCCTGGTCGCCGAGCGGAGCTCTAACGAAAAAGGCGCCCGGCTGGCTGGCCGGGCGCCTCTGAGATTGCGAGCCGTCGCAGGAACGGGGATCGGTCAGCCTCCGGCGCTTCCGCCACCGATGCCGCCGCCCGCTCCGGAACCGGTGCCACCGGCGCCCCCTCCCGCTCCCGGGCTGCCGCCATCGCCTCCGGCTCCATCACGATCGCCGCCACCGCCGGCACCGCCGCCGGTACCACCGGAACCACTACCGCCGGTACCACCACCGGCACCACCGGACCCGGCATCGCCTCCGTCACCGCCGCCGCTGCCGCCACCGTCACCACCGGCGCCGGCATCGCCGCCGTCGCTGCCACCACCGGCACCACCGGAACCGGCATCGCCGCCGTCGCCGCCGCCAGTACCACCACCGGCACCACCGGAGCCGGCATCGCCGCCGTCACCGCCACCGGTACCACCGCCGCCGCCACCGGAACCTCCGTCGCCGCCGTTACCGCCGTCGCCGCCTCCGTTGCCGCCGTCGTCGCCGTTGCCGCCGTCATCCCCTCCGTCGTCACCTCCGTCACCGTCATCACCGCCGTCGTCATCACCGCCGTCGTCGTCGTCGCCGTCATCGGGCGGCTCATCGACGGGCGGCGCCACGGCCACGGCACTGAGGAAGGGCGCACTGTCACAACCCTCCAGGGAACCGCCTCCTCCGCCGCAGCCTCCGCCGCCGCCACCGCCGGCGGCAGGCGGCGGCAGGTTTTCCAGCAACCTGGCAATCTGCTCGTCGGTCAGCGCCTCGCCTTCAGGACCGGTCCTGAGCAGCTGAGTGATCTCCTCGTCGCTCAGGGTCCGATCGGCCCCTTCCCCTGATCGCGTCGTTTCCGTCAGCCTGTCGTTGGCGATTCTGGACAGCTCCTCGTCCGACAGCACGGTGCCGGTACTACTGTCCGTGACCGATTGCGCCATCGCCCCCGAGACTGACGCACAGCCTATCGCCATCACCAAGGCAGCCAACTTGAACCCTTGCATAGCCACCCCCTCCCTCGCCGCCAGGAGGCCTGCTCCCGCGGCAGAATGCACAAAGACACATTTTGTTACATGCCTTCATAGCATCGTTATCCAATGAAAAGTTCTCCATCGGAAACTCGGCTGAATATTCGATCGAAAAACAGCAGGAAAGGATGGAGAGGAAGAGGGAGAAACCTGATATAGGCGCCCTGAGAGGATTCAGCCTCGGTCCAGGGAGACCGAGGCCGACGAATGGGGCAGGCTGCCAGGAGTCTGTCGGGTTTGACCGATCGTCACGAGAATCACGGACTTAGAGTCAAATTCATCGATCGATTGAGACGAATAGCGCGCTATATAACGAAATGGATCGATGAAGTTGGCCAACAACCCGGGATTCGCAGTAGATCAGCGTTAAGCCCGACAGGCGCCTAGATGTGATCTCTCGGTAGGTTGTTCATCCGGAACCTACCCGGACAATTGGAGGTGCGACCCAAACCAACCTCCAGGAGGCCCGGATGAACACCCATAAGAATGCCCGTCTCACAGTGCATGGTCGAGCCCTGCTGGTCCGCCGAGTCATCAGGGAAGGGCTTCGGCCAGCGGAGGTGGCCCAGGCGCAAGGCGTCAGTGTGCGGACGGTCTACAAGTGGGTACGCCGTTACAGGGACGAGGGCGAGGCCGGTCTCCTGGACCGTTCTTCTCGCCCATGCCGTTGTCCTCATGAGACCCCAGACGCGATCCGCGCGCAGGTCATCGCACGCCGCCGGCAGCGCCAGACCTACCGCCAGATTGCCGAACAGGTGGGCATCGGACACAGTACGGTCGCGCGACTCCTTGAGCGCGAGGGGCTGAATCGTCTCTCGGTCTTGGCGCCCGCTCCTCTCGAGAACCGCTACGAGCATGACGCCCCGGGAGAGCTCCTGCACCTGGACATCAAGAAGCTCGGCCGCTTCGAGCGCCCAGGGCATCGTGTCACCGGCAATCGCCAGCAGAACACACGAGGCGCTGGCTGGGAGTACGTCCATGTGGCCATCGACGACCACTCGCGAGTGGCCTTCAGCACCATCCTGCCGGATGAGACCAAGTGGAGCGCTTGCCGTGCGCTGCTGCAGGCCGTGCGGTACTACAGGCGTCTGGGGGTCCACTTTAGCCGGGTACTGACCGACAATGGCGGATGCTACAAGTCCAAGCCATTCCGCCGCCTGTGCCGCCGATTAGGGCTGAAACGCAAGCGCACTCGCCCCTTTACGCCCCGTACCAATGGCAAGGCAGAGCGGTTCATTCAAACCGCCCTGCGCGAATGGGCCTATGCCTGGTCTTATCAGAGCTCAGAGCAACGAGGCGAGCATCTGCCCGCCTGGCTCCACCAGTACAACTGGCATCGGCCACATGCCAGTCTGAATTATCAGCCTCCGATTAGTCGGCTGGGACTTTCCGTGAACAACCTGGTGGGTTTACACACCTAGACGGTGCGCGAGTAGCGGCCCTGGCCGGCGGCCAGGTAGGCATCGAAGGCCATGGCGACATTGCGCATCATCAGACGCCCGGCCGGCAGCACCTCGAGACGATCGCTCGTGAGGGCGATCAGGCCGTCCTCCTGCATCTCCGTCAGCGTCTCGAGGGGCTCGGCGAAGTAGGTCCGGAAGTCGATGCCGTAGCGAGCCCCGATCTCGGCGAAGTCGACGGCGCCGTGGCACATCAGGGCATGGATCACGTCGCGCCGCAGCCGGTCATCGTCGCTGAGCCGGTAGCCTCGCATCACCGGCAACCGCCCCGCCTCAAGGCGTGCCTGGTACTGGGCGGTGTCCTTGACGTTCTGGCTGTAGCTGTCGCCGACCTTGCCGATGGCGGTGATGCCGAGCCCGATCATGTCGCAGTCGGCCTGGGTGGAATAGCCCTGGAAATTGCGCTGCAGGGTGCCGTCCTCCCGGGCCCGGCTGAGCTCGTCCTCCGGCAGGGCGAAGTGATCCATGCCGATGTAGACGTAGCCGGCCTCGGTGAGCCGGCGAATGGTCAGCTCCAGCAGTTCCAGCTTGCGCTCGGGGGGCGGCATGTCCTCGGGGCGGATCAGCCGCTGAGCCTTGAACAGCTCGGGCAGGTGAGCATAACTGTAGGCGGCGATCCGATCCGGCCTCAGGGCGATGATCTTGTCGAGGGTGGCATCGAAGCTGGCCACCGTCTGCAGGGGCAGGCCGTAGATCAGGTCGACGCTTACCGACCGGAAGCCGGCCTCACGGGCGGCGGCCACCAGCTCGACCACCTGGGCCTCGCTCTGTACCCGGTTGACCGCCTGCTGGACATCGGGATCGAAGTCCTGCACGCCGAAGCTCAGGCGATTGAAGCCGAGAGCGCGCAGCTCATGGATCTGAGCCGGCGTCACGGTGCGGGGATCGACTTCCAGGGAGAACTCGCGCGCCTCGAGCGGGGCGAAATGGAAGGCATCCTCCAGGGCCGCCATCAGCTCCCCGAGCTGGGCGTTGCTCAGGTAGGTGGGAGTGCCGCCCCCCAGGTGCAGCTGGGTCAGGCGACGATCGTCGTCGAACAGGGCGGCCTGCAGCTCGATCTCGCGCTTGAGCCAGTCGAGATAGGCGGCGGCCCGCTCGGTGTTGTGAGTGATGATCTTGTTGCAGGCGCAGTAGTAGCAGAGGCTGTGACAGAAGGGGATGTGCACATACACCGACAGGGGCTTGGGCGTTTCCTGGCGATGGCTGCGTTCGGCCGCCGCGCGGTACTCGTCCTCGGCGAAGGCGGCGTGGAACTGCGGCGCCGTGGGGTAGGACGTATAGCGGGGACCGGGCCGGTCGTACTTCTCCACCAGGGGACGGTCGAAGGTCAGGGAATCTTGCATGATCGGTCGTTGCCTCTGGAAGCCGTGGGCGGGGTCCCCCGCCCTGTTCGGGGCAGTATGCCACCGGCACCGGCGGGCGTCGGTACCCTTCTCGAGGTAGCTGACCCAGGTCAATTCGAGGTAGATCGGCGCCTCGCGCCTTGCCTGCGAGCCTCGGCTATAATATCTGGCATTCAATATGAATCTTTTATAGCGAAGGCGAGCCAGGATCCGACTCAACGGTCTGTCAATGATAGAATCCCGGCATCCGCCCGGGAGTCCTGCGCTCCCCTGCCCGTCGACCAGGAAGCCCCATGCACCTGACCCGCTACACCGACTACTCACTACGCGTCCTGATCTATCTCGCCATTCGCGGCGAGGAGCGCTCGACCATCACCGAGATCGCCGAGCGCTTCGCGATTTCACGCAACCATCTGATGAAGGTGGTGCAGGATCTCAACCACCGGGGTTACATCACCGCCATCCGCGGCAAGCACGGCGGCCTGCTGCTCCGACGGGCCCCGGCCGACATCTGCCTGGGCGCCCTGGTGCGGGACACCGAGCGCGACCTGGGGCTGGTGGAATGCTTCGGTGACGACAACGACTGCGTCATCACCCCTTCCTGCCGGCTCAAGCCGATCCTCGCCGAGGCCCTGGCGGCCTTCCTCGGCGTGCTCGACCGCTACACCCTCGCCGACCTGCTGGGCCCCCAGCGCACCGGCCTGATCCAGCTGCTGCACCTCGAGGATCCACTGCCCGACGCCGCCGACCCTCAGGCCTGAGCCGCGTCACCCGGCCCGTGAAGGGTATCGGCGAGCGGCAACCAGAGGCTCACCGTGGTCCCCCGCCCGGGGACGCTGTCGATGGCCAGGCGGGTACCATGACGCTCGGCGATCTCGCTGACGATCGACAGGCCAAGTCCGGAGCCTTCGCCCCGGGCCCGACCGTCGCGAGTGCGATGGAACCGCTGGGTGACCAGGGGCAGTTCGTCCGGGGCGATGCCGACACCGTCGTCGCTCACCGCGACCCGCACCCCGTCCCCGGGCTCGGCCCGAGCCCACAGCCAGACCCGCCCGCCGGGCGTCGTCGCCTTCATCGCGTTGTCGATCAGGTTGGCCAACGCCCGGTCGATCAGTCCCAGGTCCGCCTCGACACGGGGCAGGCCGGGATCGCACGTCACCTCCAGGGCGATGTTCCGGCGCCTCGCCTGGTCCTGGAACTTGCCGGCGATGTCGTGGGCGAGTTCGGCGAGCGAGAAGGCTTCGCGCTGCAACGGCCGGTCGTGGGCATCGAGTCGCGACAGGGTCGAGAGCTGGTCGGCCAGCCGTGTCAGCCGCCCGACGTTGTCGAGGATCCCGGTCAATCGCCGCCGGCGCTCCTCGACCGTCAGGTCCTCGCGCTCGAGCAGATGCTCCACGTTGCCGCGCAGCGACGTCAGGGGCGTGCGGAAGTCGTGGGAGAGATTGGCCACCAGCTCGCGTCGTTGACGATCGGTCTCGCGCAATGCCAGTAGCTGCGCCTCGATGGTGCCGGCCATGTCGTTGAAGGCCCGCCCCAGCCGTCCCAGCTCATCGCGACCGGGATCGACGAGGCGCGCCTGGAACTCGCCCCGGGCGAAGCGCTGGACGGCGCCGGTCAGCCGCGAGAAGCGCCGGGTCAGCAGGGCGAACCAGACCAGGCCGAGCAGTCCGGCGATCAGCACCGCCAGCCCCCCCGCCGCCACCAGGGTGCGGGTGATGGAACTGGTGCGAAGCATGGCGACCATCGAGGCCTCGCTGGCCTTGTTCAGGTCGGCATAGAGGTAGCCCGGCCGGCCCTCGGGTCCGTAACGGATCCTCGCCACCGAGAAGACGCCCGGTTCCCCGCCGCAGGGCGAGGAGGCCAGCACCGGCAGCATCGGCGACTCCCCCAGCAGCGCCTCGATGGCCGCGAGCTCGACCCGGCTGCCGAGGCCACAGGGCGGCCGCGCATAGTCGGCGATCACCCGGCCCCGGTCGTCGAGCACGTAGAGCGACAGCGAGGGATTGATGGCGACGATATGGCGCGCCATGCGCCGGGCAGCGGGGCTGTCCGCCCCCGCGTCCAGGGCAGGCGCCATGACCCGGGCCAGGTTGCCGGCCAGTCCCGCTTCCTGCCGTTGCTGGAACTCGCGGCTCAGCTGGTCGAACTGGCTGGTGGCCAGCCAGGCGACCGCCACCGAGAGCAGCAGCAGCCCGCTCAGGTAGACGAGGGCGATCCGGGCATAGAGGCTGCGCGCCCAGCCGGCCAGGCGGTTCGACAGGGCGCTCATGCCTCCTCCGGGACCACGAAGCGGTAGCCCACGCCCCACACGGTCTGGATGAAGCGCGGCTGGGCCGGATCGTCCTCGAGCTTGTTGCGCAGGCGGTTGATGTGGGTGTTCACGGTGTGGTCGAAGCCATCGAACTCCTCCCCCCATACCCGATCGAGCAGCTCGCCTCGGCTGAAGCTGTGACCGGGATGGCGGGCGAACAGCGTCAGCAGGGCGAATTCCTTGCCGGTCAGCTGGATCGGGCGCCCGGCCAGGGTGACCCGGTGCTGATCGACATCGATGATCAGGGGCCCCTGGACGATGGGGGCCGGGGGAGTGAGCTCCTCCCGCGCCGCGCCCTGCAGCCGGCGCAGCAGGGCCTGGACCCGGGCCAGCAGGATCGGCAGCTGGAAGGGCTTGGTGACATAGTCATCGGCGCCGATCTCGAGCCCGCTCACCACGTCCCGCATCGACGCCTTGGCGGTCACCATCAGCACGGGCGTCCGCGCATCGTGCCGGCGCAGCCGGCGACACACCTCCAGGCCGTCGAGGCCCGGGAGCATCAGGTCCAGCATCACCAGATCGTAACGCGCCTCGGGGGAGGCGGCGTCCAGCGCCGCCAGGGCCGCCTCGCCGTCGGTGACCCAGTCACAGCGATAGCCGGCCTCGCCGAGACGCTCGGCGAGCAGCTTGCCGATGTCGGGATTGTCCTCGACGCAGAGAATCCGGTAGGGCATGGGCTGACCTTGTAGGGCGGTTCGGCATTCCACTCTAGAACCACGAGGCTCCGGATGCATCACGAAACCGTCACCACGGCCGTGATGATTTCGTGATGAATACGCCGGGACGGCCGACTAGCGTGAAAGCTGCCATGTCGGCATTCCGCCGCTGGCTCGGACAAGCCTGGAGGTATGCGATGTTGATTCGAGAGCGCGCCCGTCCCGCCACGTTCGCCATCCTGCTGCTCGGCGGTGCCCTGCTGCTGCCGGCCGCCGCCCTGGCCGACCATCACGAGGACGCCATGCAGCAAGGCGACAGCATGATGCAGCAAGGCGACGGCATGGAGCAGGACGCCATGGCCGGTGAAGCGATGACCGGCGAGGCCATGAAGGGTGAGGCGATGAGCGAGGAGCTGCCCATGAAGCCGGAAGATGACGACGCGATGCCGATGGAAGAAGAAGGGGAGACGATGGAGGGCGAGGGCGAGATGTGAGGCTCGGCGCCCGCGATCGGCCGCCGGGCCCGTCTCCCGGCCGGCCGCCCCGTTTCCCGCCCCTGGCCGTCCCGGAGAGGCTACGACATGTCCGCCATGCACCATCCCACCCGCGACCGCTCGAAGACGGTGATCCGCCGACACTCGCTGTTCACGCGGCTCTGGCACTGGCTTACCGTCCTCTGCCTGGTCATCCTGCTGATGAGCGGGTTGCAGATATTCAATGCCCATCCGGCCCTCTACTGGGGCAAGGATTCGCATTTCGACAGCCCCGCCCTGTCGATCGGCGCGGAGCGACAGGACGGCGAGTGGCGGGGGATCACGCAACTCGGCGGCTGGCGGTTCGATACCACCGGCCTGCTGGGAGTCTCCGGTCCCGAGGGGGACCGCGACCGGCGCGCCTTTCCCGCCTGGGCCACCCTGCCCGGTCCGCGCTGGCTGGCCATGGGCCGACAGTGGCACTTCCTGGCCGCCTGGCTCTTCGTGCCCCTGCTGGTCGCCTACCTGCTCTACCTGGTGATCGGCGGCCGGCTCCGCCGCCGGCTGTTGCCCCGCACCACGGAATGGCGCCACCTCGGCACCCTCCTCATCGACCATCTGCGCCTGCGCTTCCCCCGGGGCGAGGCGGCCCGCCACTACAATCTCCTGCAGAAGCTGGCCTACCTGACGGTGCTGTTCGTGCTGGCCCCGCTGGTGGTGCTCACCGGCCTGACCATGTCGCCGACGATGGACGCCGCCTGGCCCTGGCTGCTGGACGTCTTCGGCGGCCGTCAGAGCGCCCGCACCCTCCATTTCCTCTGCGCCGTCGCCCTGCTGGCCTTCTTCGTGATCCATGTGTCGATGGTGCTGGCCTCCGGCGTCGTCAACAACCTGCGATCGATGATCACGGGGCGCTATGTGCTGCCCCCGGAAGAGGAGTCTCGCCATGACCCGACCTCCTGATGAGCGGCGCCGCCGGTTCCTGGCGGGCTCCCTGCTGGCCACCGGCAGCCTGCTGCTGGGCGGCTGCGACCGCCTCTCGCGCAGCGGCACCCTGCAGCCGCTGTTCGACGCCAGCGAGGCCCTGACCCAACGGGCCCACCGGCTGCTCGCCTCCCGGGAGGCCCTAGCCCGGGAATACACGCCCGCCGACATCGCTCCGACCTTCCGCCCCAACGGCACCACCTTCCCCCGGGAACGGGCCTACATGCGGCTGGCGGCGGGCCACTTCCGGGCCTGGCGCCTGGAGGTGGACGGCCTGGTCGAGCGCCCCCAGGCCTTCTCGCTGGAGGCGCTCCGGGCCCTGCCCTCGCGCACCCAGATCACTCGGCACGACTGCGTCGAGGGCTGGAGCTGCATCGGCCAGTGGACCGGCGTGGTGCTGGGGGACCTGCTGGCCCGGGTGGGGGTGAAGGACGAGGCCCGCTTCGTGGTCTTCCACTGCGCCGACCGCTTCCCCGGCGGGGATCGCTACTACGAGAGCCTGGACATGCGCGAGGCCTATCATCCCCAGACCCTGCTGGCCTACGCGCTGAACGGCGCCCCCCTGCCCATCGCCAATGGCGCCCCCCTGCGCCTGCGCGCCGAACGCCAGCTGGGCTACAAGATGGCCAAGTACCTGATGCGCCTGGAACTGGTGGACAGCTTCGCGCACATCGGCGGCGGCCGAGGCGGCTTCTGGGAGGACCGCGGCTACCGCTGGTGGGCCGGCATCTGAGTGACCAGGATGCCCGGGAAGGGACGTCTCGCCGGAAAGTGATCCAGGTCAAGCGTCAGGCTCGGGTGGGCTGGCAAGATGAAGGCATCCGCCCGGGGCAGCAACGCCGATGCCGGGTTTCTTTCAGCACAAAAAGATGCATTCTGGAGGCTCGTTATGAAGACGCTTGCGATCCTGGCCCTCATCGGCTGCAGCGCCCTGGCCGTCGATGCCCTTGCCGCCGGAGACTCGGCCGCCGGCGAAACCAAGGCGACCGCCTGCGCCGCCTGCCATGGCACCGACGGCAAGGGAACGTCGCCCATCTATCCCAACCTCGCCGGCCAGTCCGCCACCTACCTGGAGAGCGCCCTCAAGGCCTACCGGGCCGGGGAGCGCGGCGGCGGCATGTCCGCCATCATGAGCCCCCAGGCTCAGGCGCTTTCCGACGAGGACATCGCCGACATCGCCGCCTACTACGCCAGCCTGACGCCCTGACCTCCCGGCCGCTTCGCCGCCCCGGCTCGCCGGTCGGCGAAGCGACCGGCGGCCGTCACGCCCCAGCCCCTCCGTCTCGGGATCCCTCTCATGCCGCTTCCCTGGCCCCGATGCTCGTTCATGCTCCGCCGGCTGCTGCTGTGCCTGATCGGCGTCTGCCTGACCTTCCCGGCCCTGGCGATGACGGCGAGCGAGGTGCACAGCGGCTTTCCCGGTGCCGACCGCCTGGCCCCGGCCGCGACCGAGTCCCCGGTCAACGAGGTCTATGCCGGCGACGAGCTGCTCGGCTACGCCTTCGAGACCGTCGACATCGCGCCCATCCCGGCCTATTCCGGCAAACCGGTCAACCTCCTGGTCGGCATCGATCCCGACGGCCGGCTGACCATGGCCAGGGTCCTCGACCACGCCGAGCCGATCATGCTGGTGGGGATTCCCGACCGAAAGCTCCAGGACTTCGCCGGTGCCCACGTGCCCCATCATGTCACCGACGCCCTCAAGATCGGTGACAACCTCGACGCGATTTCCGGGGCAACGGTCACGGTCATCGTCGTCAATGACACCATCATGCGCGCCGCCCGCCGCGTCGCCGCCGACCTGGGCCTCATCGAGGATCCCTCGGCACAGCCCGCGGCGACCGTCCGGCCCGACGTCTTCCGCGAGGCCGACTGGCAGGCGCTGACCGGGGACGGCACCATCCGCCGCCTGCGGCTGACCCACGGCGAGGTCGACGCCGCCTTCGTCGGCACCCCTGCCGAGGACTACCTGCACACGCCCGAGGCCCCGGACAAGACCTTCATCGACCTCTACTACAGCTACCTGAACGCGCCCACCGCCGGACGCAACCTGCTGGGGGAGCGGGGCTACGATCGGCTGATGGCCGAGCTCGAGGCCGGCGAGCATGCCATCGCCCTGATGGCCAGTGGCGACTACTCCTTCAAGGGCTCGGGCTATGTGCGAGGGGGCATCTTCGACCGCATCGAGGTGAGCCAGGACGGCCGGACCATCACCTTCCACGACCGGGACCACCAGCGGCTCGGCCGGCTCGCCCTCGACGGCATGCCGCGCATGACCGAGAAGGACATCTTCGTCATCCGCGAGGAGGCCGGGTTCGACCCTGGCCGCCCCTGGCAGCTCAACCTGCTGGTCCGTCGCGCCTCGGGACCGCTGGATACGGAGTTCACGCGGTTCAGCGCCGATTACCGGGTGCCCGATGCCTATGTGGAGCGCCCCGAGCCGGTGGTCGAGCGTCCCGTCTGGGTACGGGTGTGGCACGACAAGGCCTTCCAGATCGGCGTGCTCGGCGCCGGCCTGCTGGTGCTCACCGGGATCATGCTGTTCCAGGACGTGCTGGTGCGCTATCCGCGAGTCCTGGCCCCGCTCCGCCTCGGCTTCCTCGTCTACACCCTGGTCTTCATCGGCTGGTATGGCCTGGCCCAGCTCTCGGTGGTCAACGTCCTGACCTTCACCAACGCCTTGATCACCGACTTCAGCTGGTCGTCGTTTTTGATCGACCCGATGATGTTCATCCTCTGGTGCTTCGTGGCCGTCAGCCTGCTGCTGTGGGGACGCGGGGTCTACTGCGGCTGGCTGTGTCCCTTCGGCGCCCTGCAGGACCTCGTCAACAAGGCCGCCCGCCGGCTGGGGGTGAAGCAGATCCAGATCCCCTTCGGCCTCCACGAGCGGCTCTGGGCCATCAAGTACATCATCCTGCTGGGACTGTTCGCCCTCTCGCTGCACTCCCTCGGCACCGCCGAACGCTACGCCGAGGTGGAACCCTTCAAGACCGCCATCACCCTGCGCTTCCAGCGCGACTGGCCCTTCGTGCTCTATGCCCTGGGCCTGGTGGCGGTCTCGGCGTTCAACCACAAGTTCTACTGCCGCTATGTCTGTCCCCTGGGAGCGGGCCTGGCGGTGCCCGCCCGCCTTCGCCTCTTCGACTGGCTCAAGCGCCATCGCGGCAGCTGTGGCACGCCCTGCCAGATCTGCGCCAACGAGTGCGAGGTGGCGGCCATCCACCCCGACGGTCGCATCAACGCCAACGAGTGCCACTACTGTCTCGATTGCCAGGTCACCTATCACGACGACCGGCGCTGTCCGCCGATGATCAAGCGCCGCAAGCGCTACGAGAAGGCGGCACGCCTGGCGGGTGCCCGTCCAGGCGCCGAGACCCACGACTCCGGCCAGGCCGGATCCTCGAAGCTGCAGCCAATCCCGATTCACCAGGAGGACTGAACCATGAGCGAGAAGAAGAAGGACATCGAGAACCTCGGCCGCCGGCACTTCCTGCGCAACAGCGCGGTAACCGGCGTGGCCGGCGCCGGCCTGGCCGGCGGCTTCGGTGCCGGCGCCTTGATCAACAGCCGCCAGGCGCGTGCCGCCGGCGAGGACGGCATCGAGGTCGCCCCGGGCGAGCTGGACGAGTACTACGGCTTCTGGAGCGGCGGACACCAGGGCGAGGTCCGGGTGCTGGGGGTGCCGTCCATGCGCGAGCTGATGCGCATCCCGGTGTTCAACGTCGACAGCGCCAGCGGCTGGGGCATCACCAACGAATCCAAGCGGGTACTGGGCGAGTCGAGCCGCTTCCTCAATGGCGATGCCCACCACCCGCACGTCTCCATGACCGACGGCCGCTACGACGGCAAGTACCTGTTCATCAACGACAAGGCCAACACCCGGGTGGCACGGATCCGTCTCGACATCATGAAGACGGACAAGATCATCACCATCCCCAACGTCCAGGCGATCCACGGCCTGCGCCTGCAGAAGGTACCGCACACCAAGTACGTCTTCGCCAACGCCGAGCTGCCGATCCCCCAGCTCAACGACGGTCGTGACCTGGAGAGCCCCGACAACTACTACACCATGTTCAACGGCATCGACGCCGAAGACATGAAGGTCGCCTGGCAGGTGATCGTCGACGGCAACCTGGACAACACCGACGCCGACTACACCGGCCGTTTCGTGGCCTCCACCTGCTACAACTCCGAGAAGGGCATGACGCTGGCCGACACCATGCGCGCGGAACGCGACTGGGTGGTGGTGTTCGACGTCGAGGCCATCGAGGCCGCGGTGGCCGCCGGCGAGTACCAGACCCTGGGCGATTCCGAGGTGCCGGTGCTCGATGGTCGCAAGGGATCCCGGCTGACCCGTTACATTCCCGTGCCCAAGAACCCGCACGGCCTGAACACCTCGCCGGACGGCCAGTACTTCATCGCCAACGGCAAGCTCTCGCCGACGGTGTCGATCATCGCCATCGACAAGCTGCCGGCGCTGTTCGATGACGCCATCGCCCCCCGCGACGCCGTGGTCGGCGAGCCGGAGCTGGGCCTGGGGCCCTTGCATACCACCTATGACGGCCGCGGTAACGCCTACACCACGCTGTTCATCGACAGCCAGGTGGCCAAGTGGAACATCGCCGATGCCATCCGCGCCTACAACGGCGAGGAGGTCAACTACATTCGCCAGAAGCTCGACGTCCACTACCAGCCCGGTCACAACCACGCCAGCCTCACCGAGTCCCGCGACGCCGACGGCAAGTGGCTGGTGGTGCTCTCCAAGTTCTCCAAGGACCGCTTCCTGCCGGTGGGCCCCCTGCATCCGGAGAACGACCAGTTGATCGATATCTCCGGCGAGGAAATGAAGCTGGTCCACGACGGGCCCACCTACGCCGAGCCCCACGATTGCATCCTGCTGCGGGCCGATCAGCTCAGCCCGAGCCGCGTCTGGACCCGCGACGATCCCTTCTTCGCCGAGACCCGGGCCATGGCCGAAGCCGACGGCATCACCCTGGAGCGGGACAACAAGGTCATCCGCGACGGCAACAAGGTGCGGGTCTACATGACCTCCATCGCGCCCCAGTACGGCCTGACCCAGTTCAAGGTCCGGCAAGGCGACGAGGTCACCGTGGTCATCACCAACCTCGACCAGGTCGAGGACCTGACGCATGGCTTCTGCCTGGTCAATCACGGGGTGTCCATGGAGATCAGCCCCCAGCAGACCGCCAGCGTCACCTTCGTGGCCGATCGGCCCGGCGTGCACTGGTACTACTGCAACTGGTTCTGCCATGCCATGCACATGGAGATGACGGGACGCATGCTGGTCGAGAAGGCCTGATCCCCACCGGGGCCGAGTCCGCTCGGCCCCCCATGACCGGAGCCGCGATGAAGCGAGGCATTCACCTGATCGCCATGGCCCTGCTGAGCACCGCCGCCGGCCTGCTCCCGGGGTCGATGGTCCAGGCGGCCACCTGGACGGCGACCCCCGGGGCATCGCTGCAGCCGCTGATCGAGCAGGCCGAGGCCGGCGACACCCTGCTGCTGCCCGAGGGCCGCTATCCGGGGCCGCTGATCATCGACAAGTCCCTGGCCCTGCAGGGTCAGGGCAGGGCAGTGATCGACGGCGGCGATGCCGGCGATGCGGTGACCCTGGCCGCCCCGGACATCGTGCTCTCGGGACTCACCATCGAGGACTGGGGCCGCGACCTGACCGCCATGGATACCGGCATCCTGGTCCGCGAGACGGCGACCGGAAGCCTGATCCGCGACAACCGCCTGACGGGGGCCGGCTTCGGCATCCGACTCGACGCGGTGCACGACGTCGCGGTGATCGGCAACCGGATCCGCGGCGATGCCACGCTGCGGTCCCAGGATCGCGGCAACGGCATCCACCTGTTCAACGTCGCGGACGCCCGGGTGGAAGGCAACGACATCCGCGGGGTCCGCGACGGCATCTACATCGACACCAGCCGGAACAGCCTGCTGCGCGGCAACCGCCTGCAGGAGCTGCGCTACGGCGTCCACTACATGTACGCCCACGACAATCACCTGGAAGACAACCTGACCCGCCACACCCGCACCGGCTACGCGCTGATGCAATCCAAGCGGCTGACCGTCATCGGCAATCGCTCGGAGGACGACCGCCACTACGGCATCCTGATGAACAACATCACCGACAGCCTGCTGCGCGGCAACCGGGTCACCGGCATCCGCCAGCCGCGCGGCGACGACGGACGGCTGGTGGTCCAGGGCGGCGAGGGCAAGGCGCTGTTCGTCTACAACGCCCAATTCAACCGCTTCGAGGGCAACCGCTTCGCCGACAGCGACATCGGCATCCATCTCACCGCGGGATCGGAGGACAACGCCATGGTGGGTAACGCCTTCATCGCCAACCGCCAGCAGGTCATGTACGTGGCCACCCGCGCCCAGGAGTGGTCGGAGAATGGCCGAGGCAACTACTGGAGCGACTATCTGGGCTGGGACCTGGCCGGCGACGGCATCGGCGATACGCCCTATGAGCCCAACGATGCCATGGACCGCCTGCTGTGGCGCTATCCGGTCGCCCGGGTGCTGATGCACAGCCCCGCGGTGCTGGCCCTGCGCTGGGTACAGCGCCGGTTCCCGGTGTTCCGCCCCCAGGGGGTCAAGGACAGCGCGCCGCTGATGGCTCCCCCCGTCTTCGCGGAGGCCGACGCATGAGACCGATCATCGAACTGCATGACGTGAGCCTGCGCCAGGGCGGCCTGACCCGACTCGCGGGCCTCGATCTCGCCGTGGAAGAGGGAGAGGTGCTGGCCCTGCTCGGCCACAACGGGGCCGGCAAGACCACCACCATGAAGCTGATCCTCGGACTGCTCACCCCGAGCGCGGGCCGCCTCGAGGTACTCGGCGGCCGTCCCGATGGCCGCCACGCGGCGGTGCTTCGCCGGCATCTGGGCTATCTGCCCGAGAACGTCAGCTTCTACGAGCAGCTTACCGGACGGGAGGTACTGCACTTCTTCGCCCGGCTCAAGCGGGCCGCGGCCGGGCAGGCGGAGGAGTTGCTCGAGCGGGTGGGCCTCGCGACGGCCGCCGGGCGCCGGGTGAAGACCTACTCCAAGGGCATGCGCCAGCGCCTCGGCCTGGCCCAGGCCCTGCTCGGCGCCCCCCGCCTGCTGCTGCTCGACGAGCCCACCACCGGGCTCGACCCCGCCGCCACCCGGGACTTCTATGACACGGTCCGCGAGCTCGGCGAACGAGGCTGCACCGTGCTGCTGTCGTCCCACGTCCTGCCGGGGGTAGAGCCCTACATCGACCGCGCCCTGATCCTCGGCGACGGCCATCGCCTGGCCCTGGGCAGCCTGGACGGGCTGCGCACGGAGGCGGCCCTGCCGCTGACCATTCGCGCCCGGGGGCGGCTGGCGGACCGGGACTGGCGGACGACCTGGGAGGATGCGCGGATCGTCGCCCGCCCCCTGAATGGCCACGAGGTCTCCCTCTCGGTGCCCGCCGAGTGCAAGCTCGCGGTGCTCAGGCGACTGACCGCCATCCCCGGGGTCGAGGACATCGAGCTGCAGCCGCCGAGCCTGGAGACCCTCTACGCCCACTTCTCGCGCCTCGGCACGCGGGAGAGACGAGGAGATGCCCCATGAACGCCATCCTGACGCTGGCCGGCAAGGAGTTCCGCGACGGCCTGCGCAATCGCTGGGTGCTGGCCATCGCCCTGATCCTGGCCGCCCTGGCCGTGGGCATCGCCTGGTTCGGCGCCGCCGCCAGCGGCGGGCTCGGCTTCGCGTCGCTCGCCACCACCCTGGTCAGCCTGTCGACCCTGGCGGTGTTCCTGATTCCGCTGATCGCCCTGCTGCTGGCCTACGACGCCGTGGTCGGCGAACAGGAGGCGGGCACCCTGCTGTTGCTGCTGACCTATCCGTTGAGCCGCCCCCAGTTGCTGCTGGGCAAGTTCCTGGGTCACGGCCTGATCCTCGCCGCGGCCACGGTGCTCGGCTTCAGCGTCGCCGGGGCGGTGATCGCGCTGGGAGCCGAGGGGGTGGCCCTCGCGGAACTGGTCGCCGGGATGGGCCTGCTGATCGTCAGCAGCGTGCTGCTGGGCTGGGTGTTCATCGCCTTCGCCTACCTGATCAGCGCCGGGGCCACCGAGAAGGCCCGGGCGGCGGGCCTGGCCCTGGGCGTCTGGTTCCTGTTCGTGCTGGTCTTCGACCTGGGGCTGCTGGCGCTGCTGGTGAGCGTCGAGCAAGGCGGCGACTGGCTGCCCTGGCTGCTGCTGCTCAATCCCACCGAGTGCTTCCGGCTGATCAACCTGGCCGGCTTCGAGGCCGCTCGCGACTACACCGGCTTGGCCGGCATCGCCCGGGGCGACCTCTTCCGGCCGGCCCTGCTGGTCCCGATCCTGCTGGCCTGGATCCTGGTGCCGCTGGGCCTGGCCGTCCTGCGCTTCCACCGCCGCGAAGCCTGATCCCGAGGACATCGACATGATCCGCCCGTTCTCCATGCTGTTGCTCTTGCTCGCCCTCGCCGGCTGCGGGGGAGATCCCTCCCCTCCGGCGCTGGCCGCGCCCGAGCCCATCGCCTCCGGTGACAGCTGCCATGTCTGCGGGATGCTGATCACCGAGCACCCCGGCCCCAAGGGCGAGGCCTTTCTGGATGGCGCGGAGAGGCCACGCAAGTTCTGCTCGACCCTGGAACTGTTCGTCTTCCTCGCGCAACCGGAGAACGCCAGCCGGCTCAGCCATGCCTACGTCCACGACATCGGCAAGACGACCTGGGGCCGGCCAGCCGACGAGGCCTTCATTCGCGCCGAGGAGGCCTGGTACGTCGTCGGCCACGACCGGCGGGGCTCCATGGGCCACACCCTGGCGTCCTTCGCCGGCCGCGAGGATGCCGACGCCTTCCGCGACGCGCACGGCGGCGAGGTGATCGCCTACGCGGACATCGACCTGGCGTTGCTCGGCCGACTGGGGCGCGGCGAGCCGTCCCGGGGGCCAGGCCCCGAGGATCACGGCGGGATGACGCCTCAGGGCGACCATGGCGCCCACGGCGACATGACCGACTCGCCCTGACGATCCCGGTGTCCGTCGCGAATATGCTAGCCTGCCGGGGTCCTTGGCCCCGGGAGTGCCCATGTCCTCACGTCGTCGCCCCTCGTTCGGCCTGCCGGCCTGGCTGCTGGGCCTGGCCCTCGCCGGGCCGAGCCTGGCCGGCCAGTTCAACACCGACGCCGTCCGGTCGCATGGCGACTGGCATTCGCTGCGCCTGACCCTGGGCGAGGAGCGTCACGTCCGGGCGCTGGAACAGCACAGCTACCGCGACAGCGTGTTCAGCGTCAACGCCACCCCCGGGGCCTGCGCGCGGCCCTGGCTGGAGATGCGGGTGGAGCTCGGCGAGGTCCAGGCCGAGAGCGCCACGGTCAACCGGGTGCCGGCGGACCTGCTGGTCGACGAGGGCTGGGTGCATACCGGGGAGGCCGCCTTCATCACCGAGCGCGGCAACAGCGGCTTCTACGTGCGCTTCGCCTTCCCCGACACCGGCGCCCTGCTGGACGAGATGCGCGGCGGTGAGGTGCTGCGGCTGCGCATCCACCGCGGTGAGAACGACCCCTGGTTCATGGTCTTCAGCCTGACGGGGGCCGGGGCCGCCCTCGATCGCCTGGATCGGCTCTGCCGAGCCGGCTGACGGCACTCAGCCGGCGACCAGCCAGCGCTCCGCGAAGGCCTCCGCGGGCAGGGCCCGGTCGAAGAGGAAGCCCTGGCCATGCCGGCAGCCCTGCGCCAGCAGGGCCTCGGCCTGGGCCCGGGACTCCACGCCTTCGGCCAGGGTGGCCAGGCCGAGGCTCTCGGCGATGGCGATGATGGTGGTGACGATGGCGCGGTCGTTGTCGTCGCTGAGCATGTCCCGCACGAAGGACATGTCGATCTTCACGGTGTCCACGGCGAGGCGCTTGAGGTAGGCGAGCGACGAGTAGCCGGTCCCGAAATCGTCGATGGCCAGGGCGAACCCGGCCTCGCGCAGCGAACGGGTCACCGCCACGGCCTGCTCGGGATCGGCCATGAAGCCGCTCTCGGTCAGCTCCAGCCCGATCACCGACGGCGAGAGGCCGGCCGCCTCGACGATCCCGGCAAGCCGTTGGGAGAGCCGGGGGTCCTCGAGCTGCTGGGCCCCCACGTTGATGTGCAGCCGCCCCGGCATCTCGAGGCCGGCACCACGCCAGGCGACCCGCTGGGCGCAGGCCTCGCGCAGCACCCATTCTCCCAGGCGAGGCAGCATCCCGCGTTCCTCGGCGATGGGGATGAACTCCGCCGGGCTGATCCAGCCCAGCTCGGGATCCTGCCAGCGACACAGCACCTCGGCCCCGATCAGGGTCCCGCTCGCCATGTCCACGCAGGGCTGATAGTGCAGCGCCAGGGCTCCCTCCGCCAGGGCCGAGGCCAGCCGACCGGCCAGGCTCAGGCGCCGGGCCATGGCCTCGCCCATGGCGGCATCATAGACACGGTGGACGACCCCGGCCTGCTTGGCCCGATACATGGCGATGTCGGTATGCTTGAGCAGCTCCCGCGGGCCGTCGGCATGATCGGGATAGAAGGCCACGCCGATGCTCACCTCGAGCGAGAACCGCCGCTCCCCGACCACGATCGGCTCCTCCAGGGAACGCGCCAGCCGGGCCACCATCGCCTCGGCCGTGCAGGCGTCCGTGTCCTCGAGCATCACCACGAACTCGTCGCCGCCGAGGCGGGCCAGGCTCGCCCCCTCGCCGAGGCCCCCCTGGAAGCGGCCGGCCACCTGCCGGAGCACCCGATCGCCGACGTCGTGCCCCTGGCTGTCATTGATTTCCTTGAAGCGATTGAGGTCGAGGAACAGCAGGGCCAGCCGATACCCGCCGTGCCCGGCCCGGGCGACGGCCTCCTGGAGGCGCTCCATGAAGCAGGCCCGGTTGGGCAGGCCGGTGCCGCTGTCGTAGTAGGCCAGGTGACGCATGTGGGCCTCGCTGCGATGGCGCTCCAGCTCGGCGGCGGCGCCGGCGGCGAAGATACGCAGCAGGTGGCTGACCATGGCGGTGTCGAGCATCGGCCGGCGATAGAGCAGGAAGAGCGAGCCGATCGGCCGCCCCGCGGCGTCATCCAGGCGTCGCCCCGCATAGGCACGGGCGCCGAGGGTCTCGACCAGCTCGACGCCGGGGAAACGTTCGGGGAGGCCGTCGTCGACGATCAACTCCCGGCGTTCGAAGGCGACGTGGCAGGGCTTGCCGGCCAGGGAGTAACGCTGGGGCGCCGCGGGCTCGCCGTCGACGATCCCCGCCAGGGTGGTGGCCATGGGAGGTTCGCCGCCCTCCAGGCGCGAGATGAAGCCGGCATCGGCGCCCAGGGCGTCGACCATGTGCCGCACCAGCTGCGCGAAGAAGGCCGCGTCGCTGCGGGCGGTCAAGGCCTCGGCGATGTCCAGCACCGCCTTCTGGGTACGTTCCCGTTCGGTCTGCACCTTGAGAGTGCGCAGGCCGAAGGCGAGGTTCTCGGCCAGCTCCTCGAGCAGGGCCAGCTCCTCGTCCGCCACCCCGCCGACCGTGCCCTGAAGAAGCATCAGGGCACCGAAGGTCCGGTCCCCATCCCGCAACGGCAGGGCGATCACCCCGCGATAGCCCCGCCGGCGCGCCGCTTCCCGCCAGCGGGCATAGGCCGGATCGGGGACGAGATCCTCGAGGACCACCGGCCGCCCCGTGCGGATGCAGCGGCCGGCGGGCGCCTGTCCCTGGGGCGAATCGGCATCCCAGCTGAACCAGACCTCGTTCAGGTAGCCCTCCTCGAGGCCGGCGAAGGCCTGGGGCATCACCCGGCGCGCCTCGTCATGGAGGGCATAGCCCACCCAGGCCATCCGGTACCCCCCCTGCTGGCCGGTGGCCAGCCGGCAGATCTCCTTGAGCAGCCTCGGCTCGTTCGTGGCGCGGATCACCGCCCGATTGACCAGGCGAAGCAGCGTCAGGGCGCGGTGGGTACGGCTCAGGGCCCGCTCGGCCTGCTGGCCGGCCAGCTCGGCGCCGGCCCGGGAGGCGGCGATGCGCAGGGCCTCCAGGGCCAGGCCGGTCTCGTGGACAGGGCGCTCGTAGAGGGCGACGACCAGCCCCAGGAGGCGGTCGTCGGGGGCGAACATGGGCACCCCCAGATAGGCCTCGGCTCCCATGTCGGCGAGGAGTCGATCCTCGGGAAAGCGTTCGCGGACCCCCTCGGGAAACCGGCAGGGCTCCAGGTCGATGACACGCTCGCAGGGGGTGCCCGCCAGGTCGTAGTCGAAGGCCTCGAGCCTGCCGCCCCGCGACCAGGCCCCCAGGGAGCGCACCCGGCGACCGTCGGGCAGGGTCCGGGCGACCAGCACGTGATCGGCGTCGAGCAGCTCGGCCAGGCGTTCGGCCAGCTGGGGGAAGAAGTCCCGCCGGTCCTCCGGCGACAGGCTATCCGCCAACCCCTGGAAGGCCTCCTGCGCATCGGTCGACATCGTCATGCGTCACGTCCCTGTGAGTCTCCCGGGCCCCCAGGCCGGCCCGACAGGCCGGTATCACCTCATCTCACCGGGGAGCGGAAGGCAAAAGTTGATGGTCCCGGATCGCTCGGGGCCAAGCCAAGGGCAGTAACCCTGGCCAGGCTCCGAGTATAGCGCCGTGCCATGCCATGAAGCGTCATCCGAAGGCAGTATAGTAAGAATTAACTTATATAAAGCCTGGCCGTCACGCACCGCCCTTGTCAAACCCGCCACCGGCGCTCGCCGAACGCGGGCCCTCGGCGACGGGTCCGGTGGTCCAAGGCACCGAAGGCCGGGCCAGGTGGCCTCGAACGGCTCGTGCATGGCCAGTTCGATGGCGGTCCAGTGATGACCGGCGAGCATTCAAGTCTCGCCCCGACGCGCCGATACCTTCAGGACGACCGGGGCCGCCCGCGGCCATCACGACCCGAGGAGTCAGCCCATGCCCCGCCATGCCATGTCCGGCGACGAGGCGGCACGCCTTCACGCCCTCCACGATCTGGAAGCGCTCGATCTCCCGCCGTCGCCGGCGCTGGACCGGGTGACCATCCTGGCCGGGGAATGCCTCGCGGTCCCCGTCGCGCTGATCTCGCTGGTCGACCGGGAGCGGCTGTGGTGCCTGTCCCGTCGGGGGTGGTCCCGGCAGGCCCTGCCCCGCGCCCACTCTCCCTGTGACCGGGTGGTGACCGACGGCGCCCCCCTGGTGATCCAGGACGCCCACGAGGACCGCCGTTTCCGATCCCATCCCTTGATGGCGGGGCCGAAGGGCCTGCGCTTCTACGCCGGCCACCCCCTGGCCCCGGACGGTGGGCATGTCGTGGGCACCCTCTGTGTGCTGGACCATCGCCCCCGCGCGTTCGGCGCGGAGGAGCGTCGCCGTCTGGCCCTGCTGGCGAGCCAGGTGGAGGACCTGCTGCAGGACCAACGACGCGCCCGCCACCAGGAGCGCACCACCCGCCGCCTGGAGACCCTGCTGCAGGAGTCGGCCACCGGCATCGTGCGCATCGACACCCGAGGCACCATCCTGGATGCCAACCCCCATGTGCTGTCGCTGCTCGGCTACGAGCGGCAGGCGCTGCTGGGGTGCAACGTCAGCATGCTGATGCCGGCGACGGTGGCGCGGGAACACGATGGCTACCTGGCACGCTTCCTGGCCGGGGGGGCGCCGCGCATCATCGGTCAGGGCCGTGAGGTCGAGGCTCGCCACCGGGACGGACGCCCCGTGCCGATCCACCTGGCCGTGAGCGCCATCCGGGACGAGAGCGGCGAGATCACCGAGTTTCTCGGCATCCTCACCGATCTCAGCGAGATCCACGCCGCCCGGGAGGCGGTCCACAAGGAGCGACAATTTCTGAGGGCCCTGATCGACGGCAGCCATGACCCCATCTTCGCGCGCAGCGCCTCCGGCCGTTTCCTGGGCGCCAACGAGGCCTGCCTGAGCCTGCTGGAGATGACGCGCCCGGACCTGCCTCTGGACCGCTACCCCGACCGTCTGCCCGCCGACCTGATCGAGCGCCTCGAATCCGCCGAGCGCACGGTGATGCGCGACGGCATCCCCCAGCGGCTGGACCTGCCCCCCGTCCGAGGGCGGCACTACGAGCTGACCCTGTCGCCGCTGCGCGATGACCAGGCGCAGATCCGTGGCGTGGTCGGCGTCGGGCGGGACACCACCCTGGCTCGGCGCCAGGCGGCCCTGCTTCGCGTCCTGCACCGGGGCATCACCGACTACCCGGCGCTGATGTCCGGCCGGCGCCTCTGGGACTTCCTGCTGAAGGCGCTGTGCGAGCTGACCGACAGCGACCACGCCCTGCTCGGCGAGGCAATCGACGATGGCGACCAACCGGCCCTGAAGATCCACGCCATCACCGACCTGTCCTGGAGCGCCGCCTCGCGCCAGCTGATGGAGCGGCTGCGCAGCGGCGACATGACCCTCTCCAACCCGGACAGCCTGCTGGGCCGGGTGTTCGCCCATGGCGAGGTGACGATCCGGGACGACCTGACGGCGCAAGCGGGAGAGGGCAGCTTCCCGCCAGGGCATCCGCCACTGGACAACTTCCTCGGCGTTCCCATCCGCGACGGGGACCGGATCCTCGGCATGCTGGCCATCGCCAATGGTCGCCGTCCCTATGACCACGCGCTGGTCGACTGGCTCGAGCCCTTCACCGCGACCTGCGCCCTGCTGATCAACCTCCATCGTCAGATCGCCGAGCGGGAGGGCGTGATGGCGGCGCTGGCCGAGGCCCGGGATCAGGCCGAGCGGGCCAGCCGGGCCAAGAGCGACTTCCTGTCCTCCATGAGCCATGAGCTGCGAACGCCGCTCAATGCCATCCTGGGGTTCGCCCAACTGCTGGCCAACAGCCAGCGCCAGCCCTTGAACGAGCGCCAGCGTCGGCAGGTCGCCCAGATCGAGAAGAGCGGCCGCCACCTGCTCGGGCTGATCAACGATGTCCTCGACCTGGCCAGAAGCGAGGCCGGCCGGCTCTCCCTGACCCCGGAAGCCGTGGAGCTGGCGGGAGCGGTGGACGAGGCCCTGGACGCCCTGGAGGGCACCGCCCGGCTCGCCGGCATCCGTCTGCACCGGACACCGGCCCCGGCGAACGCCCTCGTGAAGGCCGATGCCACCCGGCTGCGCCAGATCCTCTACAACCTGATCGCCAACGCCATCAAGTACAACCACGAGGGCGGCGAGGTCCACGTCGAGTTGTGCCGGGTCTCGCCGGGCTGGCGGGTCGCCGTCCGCGACACCGGGCCGGGCATTCCCGAGGCTCGCCAGGCCGCGCTGTTCCAGCCCTTCCAGCGACTGGGGGCCGAACACGGCCCCATCGAGGGCACGGGCATCGGCCTGGCGATCACCCGGGAGCTGGTCGAGGCGATGGGCGGGGACGTCGGGGTGACCAGCCGCCCGGGGGCGGGCAGCACCTTCTGGTTCGAGCTCCCGGCCGCGGCGCCCGGTGCCGAGTCACGGAAACCACAGGACGGCAAGGAAGCGACGCATGCCTGATACGCCGCTGCGCGAGAAGCGACTGCTGGTGGTCGACGACAACCCCGTGAACGTGGAGCTGCTGCTCGACCTGCTCGAGGACCAGGGGTTCGAGAACGCGGCCGGCCTGGAGGACCCCCGCGAGGTCCTGGACCATTGCCGCGCCCGGCGGCCGGACCTCATCCTGCTGGACCTGCGCATGCCCCACCTGGACGGCTATGCGGTCATCGCCCAGCTGAAGGACGCCTTCGGCGACCAGGCGCCGGCGGTGATCGTGCTCACCGCCCAGGCCGACGACGCCACCCGGCGCCGGGTGCTGGCCCAGGGGGTGCACGACATCATCACCAAGCCGTTCGACTACGGGGAGGTCCTGCAGCGCATCCGCAATGCCCTGCACCTGGAGCACCGCTTCGCCACCCGCAGCGAGCAGGCCGACCGCCTGCAACGGGAGGTGGAGGCGCGCACCCGTGAGCTGGAACGGCTGTCGCGCACCGACCCCATCACCGGGCTGCCCAACCGGCGGGAACTGACCCGCCACCTGCGTGAATGGCAGCATGCCGGCCTGGCGTCGGGCGCCCTCTTCATCGCCATCGACGACCTCCGGGACGTGGTGCAGCTGCACGGGCACACCACCGCCGAGCGCCTGCTCAAGGCGCTCGCCGAAGTCATGCGTCCCGCCCTGCCGGAGCGGGCCTTGCTGGGAATCTGGGGAGGCGGCGGCCTGCTGGTGATCGTGCGGGCGCCGGCTAGCGAAGCGGCCCTCGAGGCCCTGGCCAGGAAGCTGCTCGCACGCCTCGAGCGGGAGCACGGGGTGGAGGACCTGCGGCTGACCGTGCGGGCCCGGGTGGGGATCGGCCAGGCCCGGTCGGTCAGTCCGGAGCGCCTGGCCCACATGGCCGCCCTGGCCCTGCCGCCGATGGACTCCGGGCAACGCCTCAGGCACCACTGCTCGGAGCTGGAGAGGCTCCAGCGGGAGCGCCTGCAGCTCCAGCATGCCCTGCGCGGCGCCGCCGGCCGGAACGAGCTGTCGCTGGTCTACCAGCCCAAGTTGACCCTGGGGAGCCGGGAGACGGTGGGTGCCGAGGCCCTGTTGCGCTGGCACCACCCACGACTGGGCACGATCTCGCCGGGGCGCTTCATCCCCCTGGCCGAGGCAACAGGCGACATCCTCGACTTCGGCGACTGGGTCCTGGAGACCGCCCTCACCCAGCTCGGCGAGTGGCGCGCCCGGGGCGCTGTCACGAGCGATTTCTCCCTGGCGGTGAACGTCGCCCCCCGTCAGCTGTGCCGGCCGGACTTCGCCGAGGCCCTGCTGGGTCGCCTCGACCGCCTGGGCCTGCCCCATCACTGCCTGTCGATCGAGGTCACCGAGTCGGGGCTGATGGCGGATGTCGACCAGGCCCGCCGGCAGCTGCGCGCCCTGGCGGATGCCGGGATCGGCATCGGCGTCGACGACTTCGGCACCGGCTACTCGTCGCTGGCCTACCTCAAGACGCTGCCGCTGAGCCTGATCAAGATCGACCGGGCCTTCGTCATGGACCTGGTGGACGACCCCGAGGCCCGGCACCTGGCCACCACCATCACCCGGCTGGCCCACGGCCTGGGGTTCGAGGTGATCGCCGAAGGCATCGAGGAAGAGGCCCAGGCCCGGCTGCTCGAGGCCATGGGCTGCCCGCTGGGTCAGGGCTACCTCTTCGCCCGCCCCCTGCCGGCGGCGGACTTCCTGGCCTGGTACGGGCGCCAGGCCGTGCCCGGCCACGCCCCCTGAGTTCCCCCGGGTGGATCAGCGGGAGGGCCGGCGCAGCACCAGCTCCACCCGCCGGTTGGCGGCCCGCCCCTCGGCGGTGGCGTTGTCGGCCAGGGGGCGAGTGTCCGCATAGCCGATGGCCCTCAGCCGCTCCCTGGCCACCCCCGCCGCCGCCAGGTGACGCACCACGGCGCTGGCCCGGCCGGTGGAGAGCTCCCAGTTGGACGGGAACCGCGAGGTGGCGATGGGCAGGCTGTCGGTATGGCCCTCCACCGAGATGCGTCCCTCCAGGTCCGCCAGGGTCTCGGCCAGGCGGTCCAGCACCCGCCGGCCGCCCTCGGTCAGGCCGGCCCGGCCGCTGGCGAAGAGCAGCCGATCCTCGATGCGCAGGGTGATCTCCCCCGGCGTCGCCTCGACGCTGACGCCGTCGATCGAGAGCCCCTGGAAACGCGGCTGAAGACCATCGTGGCGGGGCCGAAGGCCCTCGGCCACCGCCTGGGCGGCACGCCTCGCGTCGGTCGACACCTCGCGGTCCGCCTCCCCGGCCGGCAGCCCGTAGCTGGCCATGGACAACAGCAGCACGAAGAGGGTGATGAGCAGGGTGAGCACGTCCAGGTAGCTCATCAGCCAGCTCTCGCCCTCCTCGCCGCCCTGCCCCAGGGGCACGAGGGCCTGGCGGGTGTCCCGGTCAAGCACCCTGACCGGCCTCCCCCGACTCGCGCTCCGACGGGCGGACGGGGTCGCGGATCTCGTCATGGTAGTTGGCGACGAAGGAGTTGAGGGTCTCCTCGATGAAGGACGGCAGGCGGCGCTTGGTGATCAGCGAGATGCCCTCGAGCACCATGTTCATGGCGATCAGGCGCTCCTCGGTGCGCCGTTCGAGCTTCACCGCGATGGGCTTGAACACCAGGTTGGCCAGCAGGATGCCGTAGAAGGTGGTGAGCAGCGCCACCGCCATGCGCGGGCCGATGACGTTCAGGTCCCCGGCCTCCATCACCTCGAGCATGTTCACCAGCCCCACCAGGGTGCCGATCATGCCGAAGGCCGGCGCATAGGTGGCCATGGTGCGGAAGATCTGGGCCTCGGCGTGCTCCCGGGCCTTGAGCCGGGCGATCCGCCAGCGCAGCAGGTCGAAGATCTCCTCCTCCTTGGTGTTGGCGATGACCAGCTGGATCCCGGTGCGCAGGAAGGGGTTACGGGTCTTGTCGAGTGCCGCCTCCACGGCCCGCACGTCGCCCTTGAACCACAACCGCGACATGTCCACCAGTTCCTTGATGTCGTCGCGGGTATAGGTGTTCTCGCGGCGAAAGACGAGGCCCACCAGCCGGACCACCCGGACCACCTCCTTGAGCGGGTAGCTGATGAAGGTGGCGGCCAGGGTACCGGCCAGCACGATGGCCAGGCCGGGCAGGTTGACGAAGCTCTGCGGCGATTCGGCGGTGAACAGCAGCACGCTCGCCAGCAGCACGATGCTCGCCAGTATCCCGATCAGCGTCGACGGGTTCATGAGGGACTCCCTGTCTAGGAAAAGACGGTCAATGACTATTCATCGGCCCGATCGCCGATGGCTTTACCCATGGGTGGGCAGCCGGGTGTGTCCAGGGCTATCGCATTTAGCGTTTTCGCTCGGGGCTGATCCGTCGACAGGTCTTCTTCGACCTGCCCCCTGCGCCCCTCGCCAGCTCCAACAGCGATTGCCCTGCGGGTAAGTCGGGTGCGCTCGCAAGCTCGCTTACCCGACCTACGCTCCCGTCTCAGCCGTCGCGGAGCTTGCCGCGCAACCGCCCCACCGCCTGGCTGTGGAGCTGGCAGACCCGGGACTCGGTGACGCCGAGCACGGCCCCGATCTCCTTGAGGTTGAGCTCCTCCTGGTAGTAGAGCGCCATCAGCAGCTTCTCGCGCTCCGGCAGGGCCTCGATGGCCTCCACCAGGCGGGCCCGCTGCTGCTGGTCGACCAGCCGGGCGAACGGCGTCTCCGGGGTGCCGTCCTCCACCAGTCGCCCCTCGCCCCCTTCGGCCATCAGTTCCTCGAAGGGCAGCAGCTGGCCGCTGTTGGTGTCGTTGAGCAGGCGGCGGTAGGCCTCGATGTCCATGTCCAGCGCGGCGGCGATCTCACCCTCCTCTGCCGGCCGCCCCAGTTCCTGCTCGAGCCGGCGCGCCGCCTCGTCGGCGGCCCGGGCGTTGCGCCGGACGCTGCGCGGCAGCCAGTCGCGGCTGCGCAGCTCGTCGAGCATCGCGCCGCGGATGCGCTGGCTGGCGAAGGTCGCGAAGCTCGCCCCCTGGGCGGCATCGAAGCGGCCCAGGGCCTCGAGCAGCCCCACGGTGCCGGCCTGGATGAGGTCATCGAGCTCGATGCTGGCCGGCAATCGCACCTGAAGGCTGAGCGCCTGACGGCGCACCAGGGGCATATAGTCGTCCAGCAGGTCGTCCTGTCTGATCTTGCCTTGTGCTGTGTACATGCGTCTTGCCTCGCGGCTCGTCGAACCTCACCGATAGTTCACGATCACCTGCAGTCCCTGGACGGTGATCGGTGCCTGCCCCGGGGCCAGCGAGAAGCGAAATCGAAGCGGCGCCTCGGCCGCCAGGCCGGCCAGGGCCTCGCTGCGCCCTCGCCGACCCGGCAGGAGCATGCAGCCTCCGGGGTGGCAGAGGCGCGCCCGCAGGGCCGCCCCGGCCGGGCGCCGGTAGCGCCAGCGCACCTCGGCGATGCGTCCGGCCGTGCCGTCGCCGGGGACCAGGGCGGCGCTCGCCGCCTCCCGATCGGCCATCGCCACGCGCACCGGAGGCGCCGTGGCCACCCAGCTGCCGGCGGCCTGGGCCGCCCCGGCGGCCAGCACCAGGCCGCACAGCACCAGCCCACGGATCAGGCGCCTCATGCCATCACCAGCAGGTCGACGCCCAGGTAGTGGCGGGCGGCCTGGCGCAGGTTCTCCAGCAGCCCCTGCCGTGGCAGGTCCGGTGGATGCACCGCCAGCAGGCGCCGCGGCCCGCCGCCGGCCACCAGCCTCGAGAGGACGGCCATGGCCCGGCGGAAGGCCTCGGCATCGGCATCGACCCACAGGGCCCAGCGCTTCTGCTGCTCGGCCAGCACGCCCAGGTGGGGGCTGGTCACGGCGAGCGGTACCACCTTCCAGCCCCGGGGGTCGCCCACCCAGCGTCGCCCCTGGTCGGCCCAGTGCTCGAGCAGGACGGACACCCGCTCGACCTGGCGCGTCGAGGTCCCCGGCAGACCGACCACCACCAGGGTGGTCGTCGTCGGAGGTGGCGCCACCGCCGGCGCGGGGTCGGCCGGGGCCTCCCGGGACGCTGCCGGGTCACGCCCTTCCTGCTGCGCCCAGGCCCGCAGCCCCGCCGCCTGATCCCCGGCGATCACCGCAGCCCCTCCAGGCCGGCCGCCCCGACATGGCGGATGGCATCGCGCGCCGTGCCGAGATAGCACAGGGCCTCCAGCAACGCGGCCTCGCGCCGTCGCCGACGCCCTCCCGCCAGGGCCAGCAGCTCGCGGCGCAGCTCGTCCGCCTCGGCGTCGTCGGCCTGATCCAGGTGCGTGGCCGCGGCGGCCAGGCCGCCGGCCAGCAGCTGGCGAACCTCACGATCGGTCTCCGCCGGCAGCATCTCGTCCAGTCGCTCCCAGGCCCGGCGCACCTGGCGGGGCAGGGCCTCGCCGTGCAGCCCTCCCACCAGCAGCGGCAGGGCGTCCTCCGCCGCCCGCAGCGGCGTCAGCCAGTAGCGCCATCCCAGGGTGCGGCCGCTCTCCGGGTCGTCCAGCCGGGCGAACCAGGCCACCATCGGCGTGGCGGCCGGACCGCCCCGCCGGCCGGCGGGACCGGCCTCCACGGGCAAGCGGGCGAACCGCGCCCGGGCGGCCTGGCCACGGAACCGGCAGTCGCGCTCGCCGACCGGCTCGGCGAGCGCCGCCAGCCCCGACAGCGGCCGCCGCTCGCCGGCGTGCTGGACCCGTTGCCCGGGCCGCGCCTGGCCGACCCAGGCAGACCGGCACTCGTCCAGCCACAGCCAGGTCTCGGCGTCGGGCAGGCCAGGCAGCAGGTGGACGCCCACGCCCCGATGCGCCCGGGCTTCGGCCAGCCGCGCCGGCCAGCCGGCGGGCTGGCGATGCTGCAGGTCGGGCAGCACCAGCCAGCCACCCCTGGCGTCCACCCCCAGGTCGGGCATCGCCCAGTCGGCGCCCGGCAGGTTGCGGCGGGCCGCCCAGAGCATGCCCACCCGGGCCAGCGGCTCGGGCGGCGCCTCCAGCAGTCCGCCCAGGCGCGCCTCCTGCAGGGTCGCCGGCAGGGCCGAGAGGTCCCAGGCCGCCTCCAGGGTCGCGAAACCGGTCAGGCGCCGACGCAGCGCGGACAGCACCAGGCCCAGGCGACGCCCCTGGCCGAGCAGCTCGCCCGCCCAGGGCGACACGGCCAAGGGCGCGGTCGCCGACGCGCCCTCGGCCTCGACGGGCAGGCGGGCCGCCAGGGCCGCCTCGGCCAGCGCCGTGGCGTCGGCCGCCTCCAGGTCCTCCGGCACCCGCTGGCCGGTGGACACGAACAGCAGCCGCAGGCCGTGGCGGATCAGGGTGTCCAGGGCCGGGCCCAGCTGGCCGGCCTCGTCCTGCTTCGTGAGCAGGCAGTCATCCAGGGCGACGCCGGCGGCCCGGGCGGCCTGGCGATAGCGCGTGGCCACCTCCTCCAGGGTGCCGGGCTGGCTGGCCGCGTTGAGCACCAGCAGCATGCGCACCCGCTCGGCGCCGCCCTGCAGCTGGGCGGCCTGGGCGATGATGCGCCGGTCACGCTGGCTCATGCCCACGGTGTCGATGATCACGAAGCGCCGACCGGCCAGCTCGGCGAGCAGGTCGTCGATGGACTGCTCCGGCGCCAGGGCATGCAGCGGAATGCCCAGCAGCTCGGCATAGATACGCAGCTGCTCGTGGGCCCCGACCCGGAACCCGTCGGTGGTCACCAGGGCGACGTTCTCGGCGCCGTGGCGCCGCACGAAACGCGCCGCCAGCTTGGCGGTGGTGGTGGTCTTGCCGACCCCGGTGGGCCCGACCAGCGCGAGGATGCCGGGGGTGTCGAAGAAGGTCTCGGCGGCGGTGTCCGCGTCCAGGCGGGCGGCCAGGCGGCGAGCCAGCCAGGCGCGTCCGGCCTCGCCCTCTCCCTCGGGGCCGGCCAACGCCTGCGGCAGCCCCTGCAGAAGCTCGGCGGCGACGGTGCGACCGAAACCGGCCTCACGCAGGGTCCGTGCCAGCGTCCCCTGCCCCGACTCGACCGGCGACGGGCCGGGCGACGGCTCCCCGGCCAGCAGCGAACGCATGTCCTGCATCTCGCGCAGCAGCCGCTCGCTCATGGCCTGGAAGTCGGCCGCGGGGCCGGCGGCCTCGGCATGGGGCGGCGCCGCCGCCGGGGACGGCGGTTCGGCCTCGGGGGGCGGCGCGGGGGCGGGAGCCGCCTGCTCGGACATGGCCTCCACGGCCTCGTCGGCCATGGCCAGGATCTCCACCCCCGCCTCGGTATGGCGGTTGGCCAGGATGAGGGCATCCTCGACCATGGCGGCGCGGACCTGGCGCATCGCCTCGCGGCTGGTCGCGCCCACGAATCGCATGACGCTCATCTCGCTCACTGTCCTCCGATCGGGGTGGTGACCCTCAGGGTGCGGTCATCGGGAATCTCGGCCTGGGACATCACCACCAGGTGACGCAGGCGGCGGCGCAGGAAGCGCGCCAGCACCGGGCGAAGCGGGTGCTGGACCACCAGCACCGGCGGCTCGCCGCTGGCCTCGTGACGCTGGAGGGCCTGCTCGGCCTGCTGCATCAGGGTCTCGGCGAGCCCCGGCTCCAGGGCACCGCTGCCGTTCATGGCCTGGGTCAGCACCTGCTCGAGGTTGGCGTCCAGGCCCATGACGTTGAGGGTCTCGTGGCCGGCGAACCACTGCTGGGTGATGGCACGACCCAGCGCCAGGCGTACCACGGCGGTCAACTCGCCCGGATCCTGCTGCTGGGGCGCATGCTCGGCCAGGGCGTCGAGGATGGTGCGCATGTCGCGGATCGAGACGTCTTCCTCCAGCAGGTTCTGCAGGATGCGCTGCAGCACGGTGAGCGAGATGGCCTTGGGCACCACCTCCTCGACCAGCGGCTTCTGGTCCTCGCCCAGCTTGTCGAGCAGCTTCTGCACCTCCTGGCGGCCGAGCATCTCGGCCGCGTGGCGGTGCAGCAGGTGGTTGAGGTGCGTGGCCACCACGGTGCTGGCGTCCACCACCGTGTAGCCGTAGACCTGGGCGTGCTCGCGCTGCTCGGTGTCGATCCACACCGCCGGCAGGCCGAAGGCCGGATCCTCGGTGGGGGTGCCCTGGAGCTCCCCGGAGACCTGGCCGGGATCGATGGCCAGCCAGCGCCCGGGGAAGGCCTCGGCACGACCCACCTCGGCACCCTTGAGGGTGATCAGGTAGGCGTTCGGCGAGAGTTCCAGGTTGTCGCGGATATGCACCACCGGCGGCAGGAAGCCGACCTCCTGGGCGAACTTCTTGCGCACGCTCTTGATGCGGCCGAGCAGCTCGCCCTTCTGCTGGGCGTCGACCATGGGGATCAGGCGGTGCCCGACCTCCAGGCCCAGGGTGTCGACCAGCTGGACGTCCTCCCAGCTGGCTTCCGGCGCCTCCGGGGCCGGGGGCGGCGCGGCCTGGGTCTGCTCGGCGACCTGCTCGCGCTCCTTCTGGCGCATCATCCACCAGGCCAGGCCGCCGAGCAGGGCGGTGAACAGCAGGAACACCAGGTTGGGCATGCCCGGCACCAGGCCGAGCAGCCCCATGACGCCGGCGGCCAGCAGCATCACCTGGGGATTGACGAACAGCTGGCCGATCATCTGCTGGCCGACGTCCTGGTCGGTGGTGACCCGGGACACGGTCACGCCGGCGGCGGTGGAGATCACCAGCGCCGGAATCTGCGCCACCAGGCCGTCGCCGATGGTCAGCAGCACATAGGTGCGGGCGGCATCACCGAAGGCCATGTCGTGCTGCAGCAGCCCGATCAGCAGCCCGCCGATGATGTTGACCACCATGATCACCAGGCCGGCCATGGCGTCACCGCGCACGAACTTGCTGGCGCCGTCCATGGAGCCGTAGAAGTCGGCCTCCTGGGACACGTCGGCGCGGCGCTGGCGCGCCTCGTCCTCGCCGATCAGGCCGGCGTTGAGGTCGGCGTCGATGGCCATCTGCTTGCCGGGCATGGCGTCGAGCATGAAGCGGGCCCCTACCTCGGCGATGCGCCCGGCGCCCTTGGTGATGACCATGAAGTTGATGATCACCAGGATCAGGAAGACCACCAGGCCCACGGCGAAGTTGCCGCCGACCAGGAACTGGCCGAAGGCCTCGATGACCTTGCCGGCGGCGTCGCCGCCCTGGTGGCCCTCCATGAGCACCACCCGGGTGGACGCCACGTTGAGCGACAGGCGCAGCAGGGTGGTGAACAGCAATACGGCCGGGAAGGCGGCGAAGTCCAGGGGCTTCTGGGTGAACATGCTGACCAGCAGCACCATCACCGCCAGGGCGATGTTGAAAGTGAACAGCAGGTCCAGCGCGAAGGGCGGCAGCGGCAGGATCATCATCGACAGGATCATGATGATCAGCAGCGGACCGGCCAGCACCTTCATGGGCACGTCGGCCATCCAGTTGCGTCGCGGCAGGTAGTGGCTCAGGGCCTTCATCAGCGTGCCTCGTTGCTATCGGTGCCGGGCGCCGGGGCCGCCACGGCCTCGGGAATCGGCAGGTTCTCCGGGGTCGGCGGCGCCGCGCCGCCTTCCTCGGCGACCCGTTTCAGGCCGAAGGCCCAGGCCAGCACCTCGGCCACCGCCGTGTAGAGATCGGCGGGGATCTCGGCCTCCAGGTCCACGTGGTGGTAGAGCGAACGGGCCAGGGGCGGGGCCTCCAGCCGCGGCACCCCGGCCTCCTCGGCGACCTCGCGGATCCGGGGGGCCACGGCGTCGACGCCCTTGGCCACGACCTTGGGGGCCGCCATGCCGGCCTGCTCGTACTTCAGCGCCACGGCGAAATGCGTCGGGTTGGTGATGACCACGTCGGCCTCCGGCACCTGGCTCATCATCCGTCCCCGGGCCATGGCCTGCTGCTGCTGGCGGATGCGGCCCTTGACCTGGGGATCCCCCTCCGACTCCTTGTGCTCGCGCTTCACCTCGTCCTTGGACATGCGCAGCTTCTTGGCATGGCTCCACAGCTGGTAGGGCACGTCGATGAGGATGACCACCAGCAGGGTCATGACCATCAGGCCGCAGGCCTCGGCGGCCATCCACATGGCCTCGGCCAGAGCCTGCCGGATGGGCATGCTCATCAGCGCCATGAAGTCGCCGCGATGCAGGTAGAGGTAGGCCACCCCCACGCCGCCCACCAGCAGCGCCTTGGCGATGGCCTTGGCCAGCTCCACCAGGGCCTGGGTGCCGAAGAGGCGCTTGAGTCCCTTCAGCGGGTTGAGCTTGCCCAGCTGGGGCTTGAGCGACTTGGCCGAGATCACCCAGCCGCCCAGCAGCGCCGGGGCCACCAGGGCGATCAGCGTCAGCAGCAGGAACAGCGGCAGCAGGCTGATCAGCGTCCTGCGGCCGATGGCCAGGGCCTCGACCAGCATCGGCGCGGTCTCCATCGCCTGGCGGCGCTCGAACAGGAAGGCCTGCTCCATCACGCCGCCGAGCTGGTCGTAGAGGGTGCCGCCCATGGCACCGAGGCCGATCACGCCGCCGAGCAGCAGCATGAAGGTGGCGAGCTCGCGGGAGCGGGCCACCTGACCTTCCTCGCGCGCCTTCTCCAGGCGTCGGGGCGTCGCCTCTTCGGTCTTCTCGTCGTCGCTGGTCTCGTCGGCCATGGCCAATCACCGGGCACTCGTGCGCACCCTGGCCATTATCCGGGGAGGGAGGAAGGGGCGGTCATGCGAAAAGGGCCGGTTTTCGTGGGCTTATCCACGCGTGCCGGCCTTCTCGCATGACGCTGTCGGGGAGGGAGGGCGGTCGACTAGAAGCCTAGCTGATCCAGAAGATCGTCGACCTGATCCTGGTCGGCCACCACGTCGTCCGCCTCGGGCTTGACCTGGGGCCCGTTGAGCAGGTCCTCGCGGCGCTTGGCATCGGTCTCGCGCTGGCCGTCGGCGCGACGCTGCATGTTCTCCCGGGCCTCGCCCTCCGGCACGCTGTCGATCAGCACCTGCACCAGCTGGTGCTCGATCTCGCGGATGACGTCCATCATCTTCTTGATCACCTGGCCGGTCAGGTCCTGGAAGTCCTGGGCCATCATGATCTCGAGCAGCTGCTTGTTGGTCGCCTGGGTGGCCTCCGGCACCCCCGCCAGGTAGCCGCGGGTATCCTTGACCAATTCCTTGGCCTCGTCGAGCTCCTTGGGCTCGGCGAACCACTCGGCCCAGCGGGCGTCCAGGGACTCGGCCTGCTCACCGAGCCGATCCTGCAGGGGCTGAGCCCGGTCGATGGCGTTCAGCGCCCGCTCCGCCGCCTGCTCGGTCATGGTCGCCACATAGCTGAGGCGATCCCGGGCATCCGGTATGGCATCCGCCGCCCGCTCGATCTCCTTGTCCAGGCCCAGCTCGCGCATGCTGTCGCGCAGCATGCGCGTCAGGTGCCCGATGCGCTGGACCAGCTCGTCCCCACCCGCCTGGTGTTCGCCAGGCTGCGTCTCGATGCTCATCATCGCGTCTCCTGGTGGCCGGGCCCACGGGCCCGGCGGATGTCACATGCCCAGCTTCTCGAAGATCTTGTTGAGCTTCTCTTCCAGGGTCGCCGAGGTGAAGGGCTTGACCACATAGCCGCTGGCGCCGGCCTGGGCGGCCGCGATGATGTTCTCCTTCTTGGCCTCCGCGGTGACCATCAGCACCGGCAGGTCCTTCAGGGCGTCGTCGGCGCGGATCTGCTTGAGCATCTCCAGGCCGTCGAGGTTCGGCATGTTCCAGTCGGACACCACGAACTCGAAGCCGCCGCCCTTGAGCTTGTTCAGGGCGTCCTGGCCATCCTCGGCCTCGTCGACGTTGGTGAAGCCCAGCTCCTTGAGCAGGCTGCGCACGATGCGACGCATGGTCGGGAAGTCATCCACCACCAGGATGCTCATGTTCTTGTCCGCCATCGGGATTCCTCTTCTCTGGGTATCGTGGCAAGGGGTGGCCGGCGGCGGCGCCGCCGGCGGTTATCAGAATTCTTCCCAGTCATCCTCGGCGAGCGCCTCGACGGCGCTTTCCCGCCGGGCCGGCTGGGCCGCCGGGGTCGACCGGCTGGGGGCCGACACCGACGCCGGCGACGGTGCGGCGGGCAGGGTGGCGGCATCGCCCTGGGCCAGGCGGAAGACCGCCACGGCCCGCTCCAGGCGGGTGGCCTGCTCCTCGAGCGCGGCCGCCGCGCTGGAGGCCTGCTGGACCAGGGAGGCGTTCTGCTGGGTCACCTGATCCATCTGGCCCACGGCCTGGCTGACCTGCTCGATGCCGTCGCTCTGCTCCTGGGACGCCGCCGAGATCTCATCCATGATGTCGGTGACCCGGCGCACCGAGGCCACCACTTCCTCCATGGTCTGGCCGGCCTGCTCGACCAGCGCCGAGCCCTCCTGGACCTGGGTCACCGATCCCTCGATCAACTCCTTGATCTCCTTGGCCGCGGAAGCCGAGCGGCTGGCCAGCTCGCGTACCTCGCCGGCGACCACCGCGAAGCCACGGCCCTGCTCGCCGGCCCGGGCCGCCTCCACCGAGGCGTTGAGCGCGAGGATGTTGGTCTGGAAGGCGATCGAGTCGATGACGCCGGTGATATCGGCCACCTTCTGGGAGCTGCCGGCGATGCCATGCATGGTCTGCACGACCCGCTGGACGACCTCGCCGCCCCGCTCGGCGGTATGGGTGGCCTCCTGGGCCAGGCCGTTGGCCTGGCGGGCGTTGTCGGCGTTCTGGCGCACCGTGGCGGTGATCTGCTCCATGCTGGAGGCGGTCTCTTCCAGGGAGGCGGCCTGCTGCTCGGTCCGCGAGGAGAGATCGGCGTTGCCGCTGGAGATCTCCCGGGCCCGGCCGTGGATGGCCCCGCTGCCCTGGCGCACGTCGCCGACGATACCGGCCAGGCTGCTCTGCATGTCGCGCATGGCGGCGAACAGCTGGCCGATCTCGTTGCGGCTGAACACCCGGATCTCCTCGGACAGGTCGGCCTGGGCGATCCGCTCGAGGTTCGCCACCGCCTGGCGCAGCGGCAGCACCAGCACCCTGCGCATCCCCAGGTAGAGCAGCAGCATCATGATCACCGCCGCGGCCAGGATGGCGATGCCCAGCCAGGTGAAGCGGGTCTGCATGGCCTGGTAGTCGGCCATCATGGCCTCACCCTGGGCATCGGCGTGGCGCACGAAGTCGGTGAGGGCGGCATCGAGGGCCTCCTGGGGCTCGACCATGCGCTGGCGCAGCTGGGCGAAGCCCTGGGTGTCCACCTGATCCAGGGTGGCGTGCCCCTCACGCACCAGATCCAGCACCTCGGCGAAACGGGTCTCGACCGCCTCGACCATGGCCGCACTCTCGGCGACGGCCGGCACGGCGGCGAAGGTCTCGAAGCGGGCCTGGGCCCGCTCGATCTGGTCCAGGGCGGTGGTCAGGCTCTTGTCCGCCTGGCTGGTGCGCCCCATCAGGAAGTGGCCGGAGGCCGACTGCAGGTCCACCAGGGCACCGGTGAGCAGCGAGTCGGCACGGCTGATCTCGTTGAGCTGGTCGACGTTGACCCGGTCCAGGGCGACCAGGGTCTCGCTGGCCGAGCGGCTGGCCATCCAGCCCAGGCCCGCCACCACGATCAGGAAGGTCAGGAAGCAGAGCAGAACGGCATTGACGGCCCGGCTGATGCGGAGATTGCGTAAGAGCGAGAGCATCGCGATGGCTCCTTTGCCAGTGAATTCTCAGACCCGTTGCGCCCGGCCGGAGGCGGCGACCAGCTTGAGCAGCCGGGGCGCCACCTCGTCCAGGGCGACGACGTCCGAGGCCGCCCCCAGGGCGATCGCCTCCCGGGGCATGCCGAAGACCACGCAGCTGGCCTCGTCCTGGGCCAGGGTCGGCGAGCCGGCCTGGCGCATCTTCAGCAGGCCGGCGGCGCCGTCCTTGCCCATGCCCGTGAGCAGCACGCCGATGGCGTTGCGCCCGGCCTGCTGGGCGGCCGAGTCGAAGAGCACGTCCACCGAGGGCCGGTGGCGGTTGACCGGCGGCCCGGCGTCCAGGCGCGCCACGTAGTTGGCCCCGCTGCGGGCCAGCTTCAGGTGGGTGTCGCCCGGGGCGATGTAGGCGTGGCCGGGCAGGATCCGCTCGCCGTCCTGGGCCTCCTTGACCGAGATCTGGCAGAGGCGGTCGAGCCGCTCGGCGAAGGAACGCGTGAATCCCCCCGGCATGTGCTGGGTGATCAGGATCGCCGGACTGTTGGGCGGCAGCGGCTCGAGCACGCTGCGGATCGCCTCGGTGCCGCCGGTGGAGGCGCCGATGATGATCAGCTTCTCGCTCGACACCAGCGGCGCCTTGAGGGTCCGGGGGGCCGGCGCATCGCGGCGACGCGCCTGGCGGGGGCGCGAGCGGGCGGCGGCCCGCAGCTTGTCGGTGATCTCCTCGGCGTAGGCCTGCATGCCGCTGCGGATGCCCAGCGAGGGCTTGGCCACGAAGTCCAGGGCCCCGAGTTCCAGGGCCCGCAGGGTGATCTCGGAACCGGCCTGGGTCAGCGACGAGACCATCAGCACCGGCATGGGACGCAGGCGCATCAGGCGCTCGAGGAAGTCGAGGCCGTCCATGCGCGGCATCTCGACGTCCAGCGTCAGGACATCGGGGTTGTGTCGCTTGATCAGGTCCCGGGCCGCGATGGGGTCCGGCGCCACGGCGACGACTTCCATGTCGGGCTGGCTGTTGATGATCTCGGTCAGCAGGTCGCGTATCAGCGCCGAGTCGTCGACGCACAGCACCTTGATCTTGGGTGCACTCAAGGGGCATCTCCTCTACACAGTGGCGGGCGGCTCGCCGCCGTCACCGGTCAATAAGGGCTCTATCGGCCGGCCTCCGGGGTTCTTTAACGCGGCATCAGCACCGCGGCTGGCGCACGTAGACGGTCTGGCCACGCAGCCGGAAGGCGTCGGTGGTGTAGGAAAAGTTCTCGGAATGCCCGGCGAACAGCAGTCCATCGGGCTTGAGCAGCGGGGCGAAACGCTCGAGGATCCGTGCCTGGGTCTCCTTGTCGAAGTAGATCATGACGTTGCGACAGAAGATGGCATCGAAGGGGCCCTTCACCGGCCAGGACGGCGCCAGCAGGTTGAGCGGCTCGAAGGCCACCATGGCCTTGAGCTCCGGTCGCACCCGGGCCAGGCCCTCGTGGCGCCCCCGCCCACGCTGGAAGAACCGCTTGATGCGGCCCTCGTCGAGCTTGTGGATCTGCTCCATCGAGTAGACGCCGACACGGGCCTTCTCCAGGGCCTCGGTGTCGATGTCGGTGGCCACCACCTCGGCCTCCCCGCCCCGGGAGCCCAGCGCCTCGGTGAGCGCCATGGCGATGGAATAGGGCTCCTCGCCGGTCGAGGCGGCCGCGCTCCATACCCGCACCGGACCCCGCCGGCCGCGCACGTGATCGGCCAGCAGGGGGAAGTGATGCGCCTCGCGGAAGAAGGCGGTGAGGTTGGTGGTCAGGGCATTGGTGAAGGCCTCCCACTCCTTGGCCTCGGGCTGGCGCTCCAGGCGGGCCAGGTAGTCCGAGAAGCGGATCAGGCCATGGTGGCGCAGCCGCTTCGCCAGCCGGCTGTAGACCATCTCGCGCTTGTGCTCGGCCAGCACGATGCCGGCCCGCTGATAGATGAGCTGGCGTATCCTGGCGAAGTCGGCATCGGTCAGCTCGAGATCGCGCTCGAGCTGACCGCCGCTCGCCCAGCCGCCCGGTTCCGGGGTGAGCAGGTCCCTTGTCACCTTAGAATTCCTCCCATTCCTCCACGGCCGGCGCCGATGCGCGGGTCATGGCCGAAGACGCCGGCCGCTCTGGGGCGGACGATGACGGGGGCAGCTCCCTGGCGGGCGCGGCGGCGCGTCGCTCGGCCAGCGACGGCGCCCGTTCCTGGCCGGCCCCCCGCAGGCGGAAGGCCGCCACGGCATGGGCCAGCTCGGCGGCCTGGGCGGCGAGCTCGGCCGCCGCGCGGGCCGAGGACTGCACCCGGGCCGCGTTCTGCTGGGTCACCTGGTCCATCTCCACCACGGCCTGGTTGATCTGGCCGATGCCGTTGCTCTGCTCCTCGGAGGCCGCGGTGATCTCGCCCATGATGTCGTTGACCCGGGTCGAGGCCTCGAGCACCTCGCCGAGCGAGGCCTCGGCGCGCTTCACCAGCTCGGCGCCGCCGTCGATCTGCCGGGCGGAGCCGTCGATCAGCGCCTTGATCTCCTGGGCGGCGGACGCCGAACGGCCGGCCAGGTTGCGGACCTCGCCGGCCACCACCGCGAAGCCGCGGCCCTGCTCGCCGGCCCGGGCCGCCTCCACCGAGGCATTGAGCGCCAGGATATTGGTCTGGAAGGCGATCGAGTCGATGACGTCGATGATCTCGGTCATCTTCTTCGAGCCGTCGGTGATCTCGCCCATGGTGCCGACCAGCTGCTGCATCAGCTCGCCGGCCTCCTGGGTGCGGGTGGCGTTGTCCGAGGCCAGGCCGCTGGCCTGACGGGCATTGTCGGAGTTGTGCTGCACCGTGGTGGTCATCTCCTCCATGCTGGAGGCGGTCTGCTGCAGGGAAGCGGCCTGCTGCTCGGTGCGCGAGGCGAGCTCCTCGTTGCCGGAGGCGATGTCCCGGGCCGCCGGGGCCACGCGGCCGACGCCGTCGTTGACGTCGCCGACGATGCTGCCGAGGCTCTTGCGCATCAGGTCCAGGGCGCCGAGCATGCGACCGACCTCGTCACGCTGGCGGCGCGGCGCGGTGGCGGCCAGGTTGCCCGAGGCGATCTGCAGGGTGAAATGCTCGGCGTCGCGCAGCGGACGCTGCAGGGCGCGCAGCATCACCAGGCCCAGGCCGCCCAGCACCAGCAGGCCGGCACCGAGCATGGCGGCCAGGATCAGGGTCATGCGCCGCTGGGCCTCCCGGGCCTCGCCGGCGAGGGCGCTGGCCGCCTGCTGCTTGGCGGCGATCAGGTCATTGACCCGGGACGACAGGCCGTTGCCCCAGTCGCGCATCTGCTGGGCATGGGGCGGCAGCTCGGAGAATACCTTGAAGTTGTCGTCGGCCTTCATCAGCGTCAGGGCGTGCTCGAGTCCCGCCTCGCGATAGTTGCCGAGCCGCTCGGCGAAGGCGTCGGCGGCCTCGGTATGGTTGAGGTCGCGATCCCGATAGCGCGTCCAGAGGGTCTCCAGGCGGGCGTCCGCCTCCTCGAGCTGGGCGACCACTTCCTCCCGCTCGTTGATCAGCTGGAAGGGCTCGCGGCTGGTCAGGGCCTGGTGGCTCTGGGTCACCACCTGGTCGATCTGCTGCAGTCGGGCCACGTCCTGCAGGCCGTCGCTATTGAGCGCCTGCAGCCGATCCCCGGCGGCATCCAGGCCGAACAGGCCCAGACCCCCGGCCGTGGCCAGCAGCACGCCGGCCACCAGCACCATGGCCACGATCTTGGCGCGCATGGTGCGCAGGCTCATCCGGCCGAGTCGGCCGACCAGGCCGCGGCGCTCCAGCTGCCCGCGATTCAGGGTGTAGCCGCTCTTCTGGCCTTCGCGCATCCGCGCATAGACCGCCTCGGCCAGCTCGATATCCGCCCGCTCGGCCCTGGTGCGCATGGAGGCATAGCCGACCACCTCGCCGTCCTCGATAATCGGCGAGACGCTGGCATTGACCCAGTAGTGGTCGCCGTTCTTGCGGCGGTTCTTGACCAGGCCCTGCCAGGACTCCCCGGCCTGCAGGGTGTCCCAGAGGTCCTGGAAGGCTGCCGGCGGCATGTCGGGGTGGCGCACCAGGTTGTGGGGTGCGCCGACCAGCTCTTCGCGACCGAAGCCGCTGACCTCGACGAAGGCCGGGTTGGCGTAGGTGATCCGCCCCTTGAGGTCGGTACGCGAGATCAGGAAGTGATCCTCGTGGAGCTCGTATTCACGCTGGGTGACCGGTTGATTATTGCGCATATCGTCCTTTCCCTGCCGCGGCATGGGGTGGCCGCTTGTCGGTGTTGTTGCGGGATGGCGCCGCCCCCCCGGCCGGCGCCCTATGCTGGGGTCAGAAGGATTCCCAGTCGTCCTCGGGGGCCTCCGGGCGGCCGGTGTCGGCGGCCTTGGCGGGCGTCTTGCCCGATGCCGGGGCCGCGACCAGCGACGGCATCCAGCGCGCCAGGTCGGCGTCGCTCGAGGCATCGCCGCCCCGGGACCCGAGGCGCGGGGCGGCGGCTCCCTCCTTGAGCTGGAAGCGGCGGGTGACGTCGCGCAGGCGGCCGGCCTCGGCCTCCAACTGGGTCGCGGCGCTGGCGGCCTGCTGGACCAGGGTCGCGTTCTGCTGGGTGACCTGATCCATCTGGGTGACGGCGTCGTTGACCTGGGAGATGCCGTTGCTCTGTTCGGTGGAGGCGGCGGCGATCTCGTCCATGATGTCGCTGACCCGCTGCACGGCGGCGACGATCTCCTCCATGGTCCGGCCGGCCTGGTCGACGCGGGCGGTGCCGGCCTCGACCTGGCTCACCGAGGACTCGATGAGGGTACGGATCTCGCTGGCCGCGTCCGCGCTGCGGCTGGCCAGGTTGCGCACCTCCTGGGCGACCACCGCGAAGCCGCGGCCGTGCTCGCCGGCCCGGGCCGCCTCCACCGAGGCGTTGAGCGCCAGGATGTTGGTCTGGAAGGCGATCGAGTCGATGGTGCCGATGATCTCGGCCACCCGGTGGGAGCCCCGGCTGATCTCGTGCATGGTGGTCACCACCTCGCCGACCACCTCGCCGCCCTGCTGGGCGGTGCGCGAGGCCTCGGCGGCCAGCTGGCTGGCCTGCTGGGCGTTCTCGGCGTTCTGGCCCACGGTGGAGGACAGCTCCTCCATGCTGGAGGCGGTCTCCTGGAGGGAGGCGGCCTGCTGCTCGGTGCGCGACGAGAGGTCGTTGTTGCCGCTGGCGATGCTCTGGGTGCCCTGGTAGATGGAGTCGCTCGAGGCGCGAACGCTGCCCACCGTCTCGGCCAGGCCCTGCTGCATCTGGGCCAGGGAGCCGTAGAGGCGCCCGATCTCGTTGTTGCCGAGCCGCGGGATGTCCTGGGCCAGGTCGCCCTGCTCCATGCGCTCGAAGTAGCCCACCAGGCGGCCCAGCGGGCGGATGACGTTGACGGTCACGCCCCACAGCACCACGGCAATGGTCAGGGCGGCGACCACCAGGGCGGCGATCATCAGGCCCTGCAGCAGGCCCACCTTGTCGAAGAAGCCGACGTACAGGTCATGCCCGTTGTCCTCGGCATCGCGGAAGAAGGTCACCGCCTCGTCGTAGAACACCTGGGTCAGGCGCTCCACGTCCTCGTGGAGGTCCGAGAAGGCCTGGGCGCTGCCCTCCGCCAGGGCCTGTCGCTGGGGACGCAGGCCCTCGCTCATCAGCGCCGTGAAGCTCTCCTCGAGAGGCTCGATCAGTGCCGCCTGGCCGTCCTGGCGGGGCAGGGCCAGGAACTCCTCGAAGGTCGCCTCGATCTCGTCGAGGGTGCCGGCCATCGCCTCGGCCTCGGCCTTGACCGCCTCGCGATCATCCGGCCAGACGGCCTCCACCAGGCGGGCGTGGAGGTTGCGCAGCTCCATCTGGGCGAACAGCATCTGCGAGTTGGTCCGGTTGAGGGCGGACTGCTGATCGACGTTGACCTGGTTGAGGGTGCGCAGCGACTCCTCGCTGTAGCGCACCGTGTAGAGCCCCAGGCCGCTGAGGATCATCACCAGGATGGCGAAGACCGCCAGCACCAGGCTCCAGCTGACCCGGACGGTCATGTTGTCGAGAAGCTTCACAGGATTCTCCCTGTCAGGAGGCGGCGCCGGCCGCCCCGGTGATCGGTTGGATGACGACTCAGGCCTCGGCCGGCTCCCACGCCTCGGCTTCCTGGCCGGCCGGCAGGGCCGCCGGGGCCGGAGCGCCGGGCCGGCTGGCGAGCTGGAAGTGCGCCACCCGTTCGCGCAGGTGCTGGGCGCGGGCCACCAGGCGCCGGGACGCGTTGGTGTTGCCTTCCACCAGGCCGGCGTTCTGCTGGGTCATGCGATCCATCTGCGTCACGGCGACCCCGACCTGCTCGATGCCCTGGCTCTGCTCGCGGGTGGCGGTGGAGATCTCGTCCACCAGGCCGCTGAGCTTGTGGATGTCGCTGGCCATGCCGGCGATGATCTCGTCGGTCTCCTTGACCAGCCGGCTGCCCTCCACGACCTTGCCGTCGGAACGCTCGATGAGCGCCTTGATCTCCTGGGTCGCCGAGGCCGAGCGGCTGGCCAGCTTGCGCACCTCCTCGGCGACCACGGCGAAGCCACGGCCGTGCTCCCCGGCCCGGGCCGCCTCCACCGAGGCATTGAGCGCCAGGATGTTGGTCTGGAAAGCGATGGCGTCGATGGTGTCGACGATGGTGTTCATCTGGGCGGCGCTGTCGTTGATCTCGTTGATCGAGGCCACCACGTCCTCCATGGCCTTGCGTCCGCGGGCGGCATTGGCGGCCGTCTCGCTGGCCACCTCCCGGGCCGTGTCCGCGTGCTCGGCGTTGTGGCCCACCGTGGTGGTGAGTTCCTCCATGCTCGAGGCGGTCTCTGCCAGCGCCGAGGCCTGCTGTTCGGTGCGGGTGGCCAGCTCGTCGTTGCCCTCGCCCAGCGACTCGACCTCGTCGTTCACCGCCGAGGTGTCGCGATGGATGTCGCCGATGGTGGTGGCCAGGGCCCGACGCATGCGCTCGATGTCGAACAGCAGGCTGCCCTCGTCGCCCTTCCGGACCCGCACTTCCCGGGTCAGGTCGCCGTCGGCGATGGCACGCACCGACTCGGCGGCGTAGCGGGGATCGCCCCCCAGGGCGCGGGTCACGCCGCGGATCACCAGCCCCATCACCAGGCTCACCGGGATGCCGATCACCAGCAGCGCCAGCAGGCTGCCGGTCAGCGAGGCCACGAAGGCGGCGTCGATGTCGTCGATGTAGACGCCGGTGCCGATGGTCCAGCCCCAGGGCGCATAGCGCTCGTGGTAGGAGGACTTGGGCGAGGGCTCGCTGCCCTCCTCGTGGGGCCAGAGGTAGTCGACGTAGCCGTCGTCGGAGGCGACGTCCTCGGCGAACTCCCGGAAGAGGTAGCGGTCCTCGACGTTCTGGAAATCGCCGACCTCGGTGCCCACCGGCAGCCGCGGGTGGCTGAGCAGCTCGAAGTCGTCGTTGAAGACGTAGAGGTAGCCGCGCCCCCCGTCGTACTGCATGCCCTTGATGATGGCGGCGGCCCTTTCCCTGGCCTGCTCGACGCCGATCTCCCCGGCCTCGGCCCGCTCGGCCTGGCCGGCGATCACGCTCTTGGCCAGGGCGACGTAGTCCTGGAGGGCGTCCCGGCGCTCCTCGAGCATGGTCTGGCGGTTGTCCCAGGCTCCCCAGGCCACCATCAGCACCATGGCCAGCCAGATGAGTCCGAGGGAGGCCCAGAGTTTTTGTGTGGTTGTCAGTTGGCGCACGCTTCACCTCGCATGGGTCGTGGGTATCGGGCTCGGCGGGGTTATTCGCCCACCGAGTCGACCAGGGCCATCTCCTGGCTGGTCAGCAGCTTGTCGATGTCGACCAGCACCAGCATGCGGTCCTCGAGACTGCCCAGGCCGCTGAGGTAATCGGAGGAGAGGGTCACGCCGAACTCCGGGGCCGGCTTGATCTGCTCCGGGGTCAGGGTCATGACGTCGGAGACGCCATCGACCACGATGCCGACGATGCGCTCGCCGACGTTGAGCACGATCACCACGGTCTGGCCGCCGTACTCGACCTTGTCCAGGTGGAACTTGATGCGCAGGTCGACGATGGGCACGATCACGCCGCGCAGGTTGGTCACCCCCTTGATGAACTCCGGGGCGTTGGCGATGCGGGTGACGTTCTCGTAGCCGCGGATCTCCTGCACCTTGAGGATGTCGATGGCGTACTCCTCGTCCCCCAGGGAGAACACCAGGAACTCGCGGTTCTGATCCTCGGTGGCGGCCAGGGCGGCCTCGGTGGTCGGGGTGGTCATGACGGCTCTACCTCCTTGCGGGTAAGGGTCGTGGGGGCGGCGGCGCGCTGGCCGCGCCGCGCTTCCTTCTTGGAGCGGTTGAGGCGATGCAGGTCGGTGATGTCGAGGATCAGGGCCACGCTGCCGTCGCCCAGGATGGTCGCCGCCGAGACGCCGGGCACCTTGCGGTAGTTGGTCTCGAGGTTCTTCACCACCACCTGCTGCTGGCCGACCAGTTCGTCCACCAGCAGGGCATAGCGGCGGCCCTCGCCCTGAACGATCACGGCGATCGTCTCGTCGAGCTCGGTGCGCGCGCCGGTCACGTCCAGTGCCTCGTGGACGGGCACCACCGGCAGGTACTCGTCGCGCACCTTGAGCACCACGTCGTCGCCGGCCATGGCGTAGAGGTCCTCCTTGGACGGCTGCAGCGACTCCAGCACCGCCGAGAGGGGCAGGATGAAGACCTCCTCGCCGACCTTGATCGACATGCCGTCCAGGATGGCGAGCGTCAGCGGCAGCACGATCCGGATGGTGGTCCCCTCGCCGGGCTTGGACATGATCTGCACGTTGCCGCCCATGCCCTGGATGTTGCGCTTGACCACATCCATGCCCACGCCGCGCCCGGAGACGTCGCTGACCTCCTGGGCGGTGGAGAAGCCCGGCGCGAAGATCAGCTGCCAGACCTCGTCGTCGCTCATGCTGTCGGAAACGTTGAGCTCGCTTTCCCGCGCCTTGGCGAGGATCTTCTCCCGGTTCAGGCCGCCGCCGTCGTCGCTCACCTCGATCAGGATGTTGCCGCCCTGGTGCTGGGCGGAGAGGGTCAGGCGCCCGGTGCGCGGCTTGCCGGCGGCCTCGCGCACGTCGGGGGCCTCGATGCCGTGGTCCAGGCTGTTGCGCACCAGGTGGGTGAGCGGGTCGATGATGCGCTCGGTGAGGCTCTTGTCGAGTTCGGTGGCCGCCCCCTCGGTGACCAGCTCGATCTCCTTGCCGAGCTTGCCGGCGGTCTCGCGCACCACGCGCGGGAAGCGGCTGAACACGAAGTCCATGGGGATCATGCGCACCGACATCACCGCTTCCTGGAGATCCCGGGCGTTGCGCTGCAGCAGGTTCATGCCGTTGTGCAGGCCGCTGTGGTTGACGTTGTCCAGCTCGCTGACGGTCTGGTCGAGCATCGACTGGGTGATGATCAGCTCGCCGACCAGGTTGATGATCTGGTCGACCTTCTCCACGGAGACGCGGATGGAGGTCGACTCGCCACCGCCGGCCTTGGCCTTCTTGGCTTTCCTGGCCTTGGGCTTGTCGGCCGGCTCGGGAGCCTCGGCGGTGGGCTTCGGGGCCTCGGTGGCCGGCTTCGGGGCTTCGGCGGGGGCCGGCGGGGCCTCGGGCTCGGCGTCCTGCGGGGCCCGGGCGGGTTCGGCGGCCGCCGCAGCGCCGGTCGTCGCTTCCCCGACCGGCTCGATCTTCAACTGCTCGGGCTCGACGATGAAGCACATCACCGCCTCGATGTCCTCGGCGGCGGCCGAGGTGGTCAGGGTCACCCGGTAGCAGGCCGCATCGCCCTCCTGGGCCTGGATCTCCCCGAGCTGCTCCAGCTCCTCCACCAGCAGGCCGCGGTCCTTGTCGCCGACCCCCAGCAGGGACACCGTCAGGCGGGTCGAGCCCGTGGCCGCCTCGCCGGCGGCCGGCTCGGGCTCGGGAGCCGGCTCAGGGATCGGCTCGGGCTTCGGGGCAGCGGCCCCGGCGGCACCCGGGGTGTCGCCGGCACCCTCCAGCTCCTGGCCGATCTCCTCCAGCGCCAGCTGTTGCAGGGTCTGGCAGATGCGCTCGAAGGCCTCCTGGTCGGGCGCTTCGTCGTTGCGGTAGGCGTCCAGCTGGTCGTGCAGCATGTCCTTGGTTTCCAGAAAGGTGTCGACGATATCCCGGCGCAGGGTCAGCTCGCCCTTGCGGGTGTGATCCAGCAGGTTCTCGAAGAGATGCGTGGTCTTCTGCAGGACGTCGAAGCCGAAGGTGCCGGCGCCTCCCTTGATGGAATGCGCCGCACGGAAGATGGCATTGAGCTGCTCCGCGTCCGGTTCCTCGACATCGAGCTCGAGGAGATGGCGCTCCATGTCGGCCAGCAGCTCCTCGGCTTCCTCGAAGAAGGTGTCATAGAAATCGGTGATATCCATGCGTTTCCCCACCCTGGATGATTGTGGCCCCTCAGGGCGATGCGTCCGGGCCCAAGGCCTCGCTCAGGCTGTCGTTGAAGCGTTCCAGCGGCGCAGTGCCCGACGGCGGGCGGTTACCTCGCCCCAGGGTCGACGGCAGTCCGACCCCGTCGACGATCCGCGGCGAGCGGATGCGCTCGGCGACTTCCTCGAACAGCACCAGCAGCTCGATGCGCCGGTTGATCGGGTCGCTGGACTCGGTGTCCGGCATCACCACCTGGTCGGCGAAGCCGGCCACCCGAAGCAGCTTGCCGGTGTCCAGCCCGCCGGCGACCAGCTCGCGCCGCGAGGCGTTGGCCCGGTCGGTGGACAGTTCCCAGTTGCTGTAGCCCCGGTAGCCGTTGAGATAGGCCAGGCTGTCGGTGTGGCCGCTGATGCTCAGGTCGTTGGGCAGCTCGTTGAGCAGCGGCGCGATCAGGCGCAGCAGGTCCCGCATGTAGGGCGCCACCTGGTCGCTGCCCAGCTCGAACATCGGCCGCTGCTCGGTATCGAGCAGCTGGATGCGCAGCCCCTCGGGGGTCATGTCGAAGCGCAGCTGGTCGCGCAGCTCCTTGAGGTCCGGATCGGCCTCGATCGCCGCCTCGATGCGCGCCTGCAGGTCGCGGAAGGCGCGTCGCTGGCGCTCGCTGGGCCGGGTGCGCTGGCGCAGGTCGATGCGCGCCCGCTCGCCGTCGGTGAACATCGGATCGGGGCCGCCCCCCGGGATGACGTTCTCGCTCATGGCCTGGCTGTCGCCGCCGGCGATCGCCGCCACCAGGGGCGTGCTGAAGTATTCCGCCACCTGCGCGCGCCCCTCGCCTCCGGCCTGGGACAGGATCCACAGCACCAGGAAGAGCGCCATCAGGGCGGTCATGAAGTCCGCCAGGGCGATCTTCCAGCTGCCGCCGTGATGGGCCTTGACGACCTTCTTGCGCCGGATGACGATCGGCCGCCGGTTATCCCCCTGGCTCATGCGCTCCCCACGCCGGCCTTGGATTCACGCACGTACTCCTCCAGCTCGCTGAAACCGGGGCGGTCGGCGGTATGCACCGCCTTGCGGCCGAACTCCACGGCGAGCTGGGGGGCATAGCCGTGCAGGCTCGCCAGCAGGGTCACGCGGATGCACTGGAGCATCTTCTCGGCTTCCTTGGCCTGGCGCTCGATGCGGCTGGACAGCGGCAGGATGAAGCCGTAGCCGAGCAGGATGCCGAGGAAGGTGCCGACCAGCGCGTGGGCGATCATGGTGCCCAGCTGGTCCGGGCTGGCATCGGCGGCGCTCAAGGCCTTCACCACCCCCATCACGGCGGCGACGATGCCGAAGGCCGGCATGGCATCGCCGACCTTGTGGATGGCATCGATCGGCACATGGGCCTCCTGCTCGAAGGCCTCGATCTCATGGAGCATGAGTTCGTCGATCTCCATGGGATCCATGCTGCCGCTGACCATCAACCGCAGGTAGTCGGTGAGAAAGGCCATGATCATGGGGTCGGCGAGCACCCTGGGATGCTCGTTGAAGAGCGCACTCTCCTGCGGATTGTCGATGTCGCGTTCGATGCCGAGCATGCCGTCGCGACGGATCTTGGCCAGGATCTTGTACTGCAGCGCCATCAGCTCCAGGTACAGGGCCTTGTCGTACTTCTTGGAACGGCGTAGCCGGGAAAAGATACGGAAGGACGCCTTGAGGGCCTTGCCGTTGTTGGCGGCGATGAAGGCACCGAGTCCGGCGCCCCCGATCATCAGCAGCTCGAAGGGCTGGAAGAGCGGGCCCAGGTGCCCCCCGGCCAGCACGAAGCCGCCGAAGACCGACAACAGGACGATCAGGTAACCAATGGCGATCAGCACGATCGATATCCTTTCCCGTAACGTGAGTGACGCGACTGAGAGGGTTATCGGCCGGTGAGGGGCAGGACTTGAGGGTCGAGGGGGGAGAAAGTTGGCGCCGGGAGGAGTCCCTCCCGGCGCAGGCTCATGCCTGGCGTGCCGCGACGAGGGAGGGCCCCTTCGCCTGGGCCGAGGCCCGACGCTTGCGGGTCTTGCCGGCCCGGGAGGGGGGCTGGCAGATGCCGCAGACATAGTCATGGGTGGGGCTGTGGGCATGGGCCACGAAGTGGCCGCGACAGCGCCCGCACTCGGAGAGCTGGAGCTGCTCGCTCTCGAAGAAGCGCACCAGGGTCCAGGCCCGGGTCAGCCCCAGCACCGCCTCGCCGTCGTCGATGGCCACCTGCTCCAGGTACAGCCGATAGGCCTTGATGAAGGCCTCCATGCGCTCGCAGCCGTGGTCCTCGAGCAGCCGGCGGTAGACGTTGTAAAACAGCGATGAATGGATGTTGGGCATCCAGGTGATGAACCAGTCCGTGGAGAACGGCAGCATGCCCTTGGGCGGCGACATGCCACGTACCTCCTTGAATAGCCGGATGAGGCGGGCACGGCTGAGGTCGGTCTCGGTCTCGAGCACCTGGAGGCGGGCCCCGAGCTCGATCAGCTCGATGGCGAGCTGCACCTGTTGCAGCTCGTCCAGCAGACTCTTAGCCGACATGCTCGCCTCCCTGAGACAGCATGGAGCGGGACGCCATCAGCAGCGAGGAGTGGAAATGGGCCAGCCCCTGGTCCCGGGGGTTGTCGGCCACCTGGCGGAGCTGCTCGGCACTCTCCCCACCGAAGTGACAGAGGAGCTGGTTGGTGTTGGCCAGCCGGGCCAGCTGCTGGGCATTCAATGATGCCAGCAGATCGGCCATCTCCTCGTCGACCTTGAGGCGGAACATGGCCTCGACCCGGTCGCCGTTGAGCAACCGCTGGGCGAGCAGAAGGTAGGCGAGATTCATCTCCCGAATCTCGTCGACATGCGGATTGGTAGTCATAATTCCCTGCTATTATTGAATTATTTACACGTCACGGTCTTGGCGCCGTGCTCGTCGGGGCGAAGGCCCGATGTCACGAAAAGCACAACATACAGGCGCTTGTTTTCATTTTCATCACATTGTCTATGGGGTCTGATTCGTTGCAATACCCCTTTGCCAACGCTGGCCAACGCTGGGAACTTGATCTAGGTCAATTTTCTAAAAAAGCGCCATCAAAACATCTTATTAAGCGATTACGCAGTCACAGCAAAGGACCTTCGCCCGCCGCGACAATAACGAATCATTACATATGTATACAATTACTTACATTTATGGGGCGTCGCCCTGGGCGATCTCCCGCACCCAGACGAGCAGCTCGGCGATGACCTGATAGAGCCGGGGCGGAATCTCCTCGTCCAGGTCGAGCTGCATCAGCAGGCCCACGAGCTCGGGCGCATCATGCACATGGACGCCCTGCCGCCGAGCCTCCTCGACGATGCGCTCGGCGAGCTCGCCATAGCCCTGAGCCACCACCCGCGGCGCCCCCTCCGCCTCCTGGTAGGCCAACGCCACGGCCTGGCGCCGGGCCTGCCGGTCGGATTCGCTCATGTCGCTTCCTCGCTCGCCATGGGACCGAGGCGCAATCTCACCTCCTCGAAGCCATGCCCGCTCAGCCGTTGCCGCAGGGTCTCGAGACCATGCTCGAGACGGGGCAGCATGCCCTCATCCCGAATCCGCAGGTCGATATCCAGGGCCTCGTCCTTCATGTACAGCGATACCTTGATCGGCCCCAGGCCTGCCACCTCCAGCTCCAGATTCGAGCGCCAACCGCCTTGCTCGTCGCGAGCCCGGTCGGCGGCGCTCTCGTCGTCCTCCCGGCCGTCGCGCCTCCCCTGGGGCAGCTGGATCACCAGGGCCATGAAGAGCCCGGACCAGACGTCACCCTCCCAGCGCAGGCTGGGCGCGGCCAGCAGTTCCAGCTGGTGGCGGACCAGGCTCTGCAGGCTCTCGTGGACCGGCTCCCCGCGCCCCATGAGGCGCCCCCCCTCGACGGGGGCGTCCGGGGCCTGGCCGCGCACGGCCTCGGCCGCCCCCCGGGCGACCGGATCACCGGCCTGGGCGGCCGGCGGCTGGGACGTCGTCGGCGTACCGGGGGCGACCGGCGACTTCGCGGCAGGAGCCGCTGCCTGGAGAGCCGCCGGCGGCATGCCTTCGCCGCGAGGATGAAGGGCGGGGGGCAGGAACGGCACGGGCGGAGTGAGGGCCTGGACCCGCGCGGCCAGGGACGGCAGCTGTCCACCTCCCGGGACGACGGCTCCCTGTGCCGGGCTGGTGGGAAGCGGGAGGAACTCCCGGGTACGCAGCATCTGTGGCTCGCGCATCAGCTGCGACGGCGGCAGCTTGCCCTGGTACCAGCGCGCCAGGTGCGACTCGTAGAACAGGCCGCTGTCGCGGATGCTGCCCTCGATCCGCTGGGCCAGCAGGGCGGGAGCGGCTGTTTCGCCCGCCGCCATCAAGGGGGCGGCGGGCGAGACCGCCGAGGCAGGGGCGGGAAAGCGCACCAGCAGATCGCCGATGGTGCGCGCCGTGCCGCTGAGATGGGTCAGGGCCGAGGGCGGGGCGTTCGCGGAGACCGGCAGGGGGCGCGTGCCCGGCGACTGGCCCCTGGCGACATCCCCCGAGGTGGGCGCCGGGGCGCGGGCATCGAGCCGCGAGTCGCTGTGCACGGCCCGGGGCGCCTCGGAAGGCGCGGTGGGCTTGACCGGCTGGTTCAGGGGCTTGGCCGGCGGCACGTCGGCCCGCTTGCCCAGCACCTGGTGCAGGAGGGTATCGATCAGGGGCGTAATGCCGCTCACGAGGAGCCCTGGCCGAAGCGAGCCTCGGCGGCGAGGACGCGGCCACTGCCATAGGCGCGCTGCAGGTCCCGCTGCCGACGGGACGTGCCGATCAGCTCGCCCAGCTCGTCCCGGCGACGGATCAGGCGCTGGCGCACCTCCAGATCGTTATCGAGGATGCGCTCCAGCAGCTCGGCCTTGCGCCGCTGCCGATGCTCGTCCAGCGGATGCTCGGCATCCAGGCGAGACAGGCGCTCCACCCGGCGGACGTAATCCGTCTCCTGCTCCACCAGGGTCGGCCAGTCGGCGTCGCGGGCGGCGGCCAGCATGGCCTCGCTGATCGCGAGCAAGGCCTCGTAGCCGGCGATGATCTCTGCCGCTCCCTGCGTCTCCTCCTGTCTCGCCGACATGTCAGCCCTCCGCGGTCTGGGGCTCGATCTCGCGCCAGGCCGAGGCGATATCGTCCAGCAGCCGCTCGGCCTCGTCGAGCTTGTCGACGTCGTTGTGCCGGTTGGCCGACAGCAGCAGGCGGACGATGTAGTCGTAGAGGGAGGCCAGGTTCTCGGCCACCTCGCCGCCCCGTTCGGCGTCGAGCGCCGCCGCCAGGCCGTTGTTGACGATATCCAGGGCCTTGGAGATCGAGGTCCCCTTCTCGGCGATGTTGCCGGCCTCCAGGTGGATCCGCGCCGCCCGGATGGCCGCCTGGGCGCCATCGAACAGCATCACGATCAGCCGGTGGGGGCTGGCGGACATCACGCCGCTCTCCACCCCGACCTTGGCATAGGTGCTGGCTCCTCGCCCGTAGGCGGCCGCTCCCCGCATCGCGTTCATGTTCGTCGTCCTCCTTGCCGCCCCATGCGCGGCTCGACACCGGCATGGCTAAGGCGCTTGTCGTCAGTTTTGGCCCAGCTGAGCATTGAGCGAGCTGAACTGCTGGGCCAGGTAGGTACTGGTCTGGTTCATGTTGGCGATCATGCTATCCAGCTGACCGAACTGGCTGCGATAGCGTTCGATGGTCCGGTCGATGGATCGCTCCATGCGGGCCTTGCGCTCGTCCAGCCCCTCGATCCGGGACTCCAGCCCCGTGGTGGCATTGTCCAGGGTGCCGCCATCATCGAGGATGCGCCCCAGGGTGCCGTCGAGGGTATCGCTCAGGCCATCGGCACTGTCGGTGCCGGCAAAGAAGTCGATCAGCGACTGCCGGTCGTTGGCAATGACGTCGTCGAGCGTCTCATCGTCCAGCTCCAGGGTGCCATCGAGCTGGCGGCTGATGCCCACCTCGGTGAGACGGTCGAAGGTTCCCGCGTCGACGGTGTCCGTGAGCACCTCACGAAGCCGCGACTCGACGCTGCGCAGGGTGCCGTCTCCCAGCAGGGTGCCGGCCGCCCCGGTCTCGCCATCGAAGCTGGTGAGCTTGTCGATGGTGCCCTGCAGATCGTTATGGGCCTTGACGAAACCGGAGATGGCATCCCGTACGGCCAGGTTGTCCTGCTCCACCTTGACGGTGGACTCGCCTGCCTCGGCGATTTCCAGGGTCACGCCCTGGATGGCGCCTTCCACGGTGTTCGACTGGCTGGTGATGCCGATGCCATTGACGGTGAGTGCCGCATCCTCGGCGGCAACCGTCTCGGCCATGGTGCCGCTCCCCCCGAAAGACAGCTTGTCATCCAGGGCCGTGTCCCCGGCGTCGCTGGCGTAGGCGACGGACTGGATCGCCGCCTCGGTGCCGGTCTCGTCGCTGGAGAGCACCAGACGATACGGGCTGGCTCCGCCGTCGTTGACGATGCTGGCGGTGACCCCGGCATCCTCGGCGTTGATGGCGTCGCGGATCCCCTCCAGGGTGCTGTCGGCCTGGGCGATATCGATGGTCAGGGCCTGGGCCTGGCCGCCGGTCCCCACATCGATGGTCATGGTGCCCGAACCCTGCTCGGCGTCACGGGCGGCGAAGCCATCGGTGGCGATACTCTGGGCTCGCGCCAGGTTGGTGACGTTGACGTCATAGGTGCCAGACTGGGCCTCGCTGGAAGCCGAGGCGGTGACGCTTTCCCCCGTGACACTGGTCGAGAGGCTCTCGTAGAGAGAGGTATCGTTGAGCTTGGCCGCGGCGTCCTGGAAGGAGGAGAGCGCACTCTCCAGCTTGCCGAAGGCCGAGACCTGCGCCTGGTAGCTCTTCTGCTGAGCGACCAGGGGTTCGAGCTGCTGCCGCTCGGCACTTCTCAGCTGGTCGAGCAGGCCGTTGAGGTCCATTCCCGAGCCGATACCCAACGATGAAATCGAGGCCATGACGCTTCCTTCCTGTATGCGAGTAGTCTGGCAAGGACGAATGGCGGCATTGGACCGAGCAGACCTTGCCGAACGGGCTATTTCTCGTTATCGACGACTACCGCGCCGACTTTAGGGTCTTCACAGAGATGCGTGACACCGACGGACTACCGACAGGGTCATGTGGGAGCGCATATTTTCTGCGCGATTGGCGCCGTCAGGCGCCCCGCCGGCTTCAGCCTGTTACCAGCACCTCCTCCCGGGGCTCGCCGAGCTTCTGGGTCACCTCCCCGCGCAGCACCTCCCCCAGGTTCTCGCCGGGCGGCTCGACCTTCTCGGTGAGCTGCACCTGGAAGGGGCGCCCCTGATCGTCCAGCCGCTGTACCCAGGCCAGCTGGCCGCTCTCGAAGCGCACCAGGGAGCCAATCGGATAGAGGCCGAAGCGCCGGATATACCGCTTCACCCAGCGCTGATCGTAGGCCGACTCGCGGTCGAGCAGATGGCGATAGATGGCCCCGACCCGCCAGGCGGGGCGCCCGTCGAGCGGGCGACGCAGGCTATCCGCCCGATCCACCACGGCGGCGGCACGCTCCAGCTCCCCCAGCTCGCCGCCTGACAGCCCGGCCGGGTAGCCGCTGCCGTCCAGGCGCTCGTTGATGCGGCGCACCACCGAGGCGAAGACGGCGGAAGACAGCCACTGGCAGTGCCCCATCCGCGCCTCCAGCCGGGCGACGTGCTCGTGCAGCTCGGCGCTCGCCCCGTCCGACGCACCCCGTTGCCAGAGCTCGGCGGGCAGCAGGGCCTTGCCCAGGTCGTGGACCATGGCACAGGCCACCAGGGCCTTGCGCAGCTCGCGCGGCACCGAGGCCTGCCCCACCAGGTCCAGAAGATGAGCGGCCACCCCCAGGCCATGACAGACCAGCCAGGACTCGTCATGCAGGCAATGGGTGGCGAAGAGCAGGGCCTCGCGATCTTCCTCGTGAAGCATCATCAGCCGGTCGGCATGACGCGAGAGTTGCACGGAGTCCACCACCCCGTCGTCCTGCAGCTCCAGGATCTGGGCGTCCAGGTAACCCGCGATGCGCGACAGGCGCCTGGCCATCGGGGTCGCATAGGCCTGCATGTTACGCCGCCCGACTTCCGGGGCGGTCGCGGCCGTGCCCTGGAAGAGCAACGAGGGCAGCCGCGAGGCTTCGCCCCCCTCGGCATGGCGCGCCGCCTCCTGCTCGATCTCCCGCACGAAATGCCAGAGCCGGCGTTCCTGTTCGGGACCGTTGCCTTCGAAGCGAAACCCCGCCGCGACCACCTGGCGCTCGGTATCGACCCGACGATGACGCGCCTTGCCTTTCACGAGGAAGCGCGTGCCGTCGGGGAAGCACAGCTCGATCTCCAGCGGCAGGGGCGACTCGCCCAGCAGGCTGCTGGCCGCCAGGGGCAGTTCCAGCCGGCAGCCTTCCAGGGACAGGTCCTTGAGGTCGCCCTGGGCGGTCCGGCCCTGGTTGTCTCTGAGGATGGCGCCCACCTCCATGCCCAGGCGCAGGCGGGCACGGAAGGACTCGCGCCGCTGCAGGACCTCGAGGGTGAGCGGATAGGGACAGCGGCAGACCAGGCGACCATCGAGCTGGCGACACTCTTCCATGGCCAGCTCCGGGGTGCGCACCATCTTGCCGTGTGACTGGCCCAGCACGCGGAAGCCCTTGCCTCGCTTGAGCTCGCCGGCCACCTCCCGGATGGCGCTGATGTCCAGCACCAGGGCCTCGCCGGGCTGCTGTTCGGTCACCAGCACGGGCAGCGGCTCGCCATGCTCGCCCATCTGCAGGGAAGCCCCGCCCGGGCCGATCAACGCCTCGATCAGGGCCTCGATCTCGATGGGGTTCTCTACCCGGGTGTAACCGTCCTCTGCCATCCCTGCGCCTCTCCTGGTGATCCTGGTTCTCGACAGGATCACCATCGGCAGCAGGGGCGAGAGCTTGAGCGATTCTTGGTCCCCTGCACCGGCGCCCCGTCCCTCGGGGGCCATACGAGCGCGTTACGACGAATCCTGGGGTGACGGCAGCGGAGCTCCCTCCTCCTCGCGGGGGGCCTCGTAGACCCGGTAGCAATGCTTTCCGGCCTCCTTGGCCAGGTACATGGCCTGGTCCGCGCGACGCAGTAACAGGTCCGCGTCGATCCCGTCGCCCGCCCCGTAACAGGCCACTCCCAGGCTGGCCGACACCTGCAGTCGACGCCCGTCGATCTCCACCGGCGCCGAGGTTACCTCCAGCAAGCGCGTCAGGACGCCTTCGCCCTCCTCGGCCCCGGCGAGATCCACCAGCACCGCCACGAACTCGTCGCCGCCGAGGCGGGCCAGGGTATCGCTGGCGCGGAGCTCGCCCTGCATGCGCTCGGCCAGGGCGACCAGCAGGCGGTCTCCCCTGGCATGGCCATGGGTATCGTTGATCGCCTTGAAGCCGTCCAGGTCGATGAAGACCACCGCCAGTCGCCCTCCTCGCCGATCCGTCTGGGCCATGGCCATACGCAGCCGGTCCGCGAGCAGCTGGCGATTGGGCAGCCCCGTGAGGGCATCATGCTGGGCGGCGTGACGCAGCTGCCGCTCGTGCTGCTTGATCCGGGTGATGTCGGAGATCAGGCCCACGTAGCGCTGCACCGTGCCTCCGTCATCGGTGACCGCGCTGATGGTCAATCGCTGGGGGTAGACCTCGCCGTTCCGGCGTCGATTCCAGACCTCGCCGTCCCAGTGGCCCGTCTCCTCCAGGCACTGCCAGAGGGCGGCGTAGAAGGCCGAGTCATGACGGCCGGCGCTGAGCATGCTGGCATTGCGACCCATCACCTCCTCGCGGGCATAGCCGGTGATCTGGCTGAAGGCGCCATTGACCTCCAGGATGTCGCCTCGGGGCGTGGTGATCATCACGCCCTCATGGGAGTGGGTGAAGACCCCCGCCAGCAGCCCCAGACGCTGCTGCTGATGGCGCAGCAAGCGATTGCGACGCGCCAGCATCACCAGCAGGACCGCCACCAGGGCACCGGCGGCGGCGAAGCCGAGCAGGGAGCCGTGGTAGCGCTCCCAGATATCGCGCCAGGTGAAGTCGGGGACGACATCGAACGGCGGCAGCCGCAGACGGCGCGCCAGGTTCTCCACCGGCAGATAGTCCTGGGGCGGGGCGAAGCCGGCGATATGCGCCGCCCGGGCCGCGCGATGCTCGGGCTTGAGCGTGAACAGTGCCACGGCGACCCGGCGCACCGTCTCCGGCGGCACCTGGGGCATGACCACGAAGGGCCACTCGGGATACAACCGCGTGGAAACCACGAACGGGAAGTCTGCCAAGGCCTGGGGGGTTATTACCGTCAGTTGCCCGGGGTCGAGACGCCCCTCCGCGATCAGCCGCTCCAGAATACCGGACCGGATGAAGCCGACTTCCGCCTCGCCCGACAGCACCGCCTGTACCACGGCATCATGACTGCCGGCGACGATCGTCTCGATATCACGCTGCGGGTCGAGCCCGGCTTCCTTCAGCTCGAAGGCCTGGGTCTGGTAGCCGCCCAGGAAGCGCCGGCCGGGGATCGCGACGCGGCGCCCCTCCAGATCCTCGAACCGCTGGATGTCGTCGTTGCCGCTCGCCTTGACAATCACCCCGCCCAGGCTGCTGACCCGTTGACCATCCTCGGCATTGATGACCGTGGCCAGGGCGCCGGTCAGGCTGTTGCGGCTGCGCACCTGAAGATAGTGGCTGGGGTTGGTCATCAGCAGGTCGAGGCGCCGATGGGCGATCGCCTCCTCGATCTCGTCGAGACTCATGACCTCGAGCGCGACACGGTGCTCCGGCAGGCGCTCGCCGAGGTAATCCGCCAGGGGCTGATAGCGGGCCGTCATCACCGGCTCGGGCCGATAGGCGAAGACCCCCAGCGTCAGGGTGGTCTCCGCCATGACGGGCCCGGCCAGCCAGATCAGGCAGCCAAGGAGCCAACGCGGCGGGCTCATACGGCCTCCCCCGGCTCGGGCAGGTAACGGGGCGTCATCAGGGTCGCCAGATCATCCGGGCGCACCAGCATCCCCTCGGCCACCATGACCTCGTTGAGCAGGCGCGCCGCGCTCATCAGGTCGCCGCCCGGTCCGAAATAGTCCCGATTGCCGGCGCGCCCCGGGAGCTCCAGTCCGGCATAGGAGGCCCGCACCTCGTCGAACCCCAGCCCGCGCCAGGCACCGATGCGCTGCATGGCGTCCTGGGGACTGATCCGCAGGTGGTCGAGCCCACGGAAGTGGCCGGCGACCAGGGCCTTCACCGCCCCCTCCCGCCAGCGCAGGCGATCGCGCCGCATCGCCAGCACATCGAGGATGACGTCCGGAAAATGACTGCTGTCATAGAGGCGCACCGCCCCCTCCCGCCGCCAGCGGGTGGCCATGGGCTCGTAGGTGACGGCGGCGTCAATGCTTCCCGCCCGCCAGGCAGGGAGCTGCTCGTCCGGCGCCATGTCGACCAGGGTCAACTGATCCCGGGACAGCCCCGACGCCTCCAGCAGCTGCGACAGCACCAGATTGCCCACGGCCGTGCGTTCCACGGCGATGCGCTGTCCTTCCAGGTCACTCAACCGCTCGATACCGGGACGGGTCAGCACCATGTCGGCTCCCACCGAGTCATCGCAGACGGCGACCACCGTCAGCGGGATGCCTTCCGCCCGCGCCTTGAGCACCTCGTCCAGGGTCAGGGCGGCCCCATCGAGGGCTCCCTGGCGCAGGCCGGCCAGGGAATCTCCCGCACTGCGCCCCTCCCTAAGCACGACGGACGGTGGCAGCCAGTCGAAGGCGCTGGCCAGGTAGAGCGGCTCATAACCGGGCCAGGGATGGAGGCCGATGACCAGCGGCTCGCCGACGGAGCACGCCTGCAGCCCCAGCGGGGCGACGGCCAGGCCGGCCATGGCCTTGAGCAGTTCACGTCGATGCATGGGCCTCCATCCTGGAACACTTTCTCTCGAAGACGCCTTCAAGCCGGGCTTCCATAGGGCCGGCGGCATCCGGTTATATCTGAAGGGTTAACTTATATGGCCGAAGTTAATATGGAAACTCCCCTTCGGTCGAAAGGATGCGGTTCGATGCCAGCGGGCGGGACGAGCCGCTCAGCCCGCGCCACCCAGCCGACGGATCGACTCGAAGCGCCCCTCCGCCGAGAAGTGCAGCCGAAAGATGCCATGGACCCCATCATGGGTGACGACCCGACGTAGTGCCTCGGCGGGGAACGCCACGCTGCGCCCGTCCAGGCTGCGGGTATGCACCATGCCCACCCGGCCCTCGTAGTGGGCCAGGCAGGCGTCAGGCGACAGCTCGATCACCACATCGATCATTGGCATCATGCAATGACAGCCTTGGCGGCAGAACGGTGCACAACCCTGAGGCTATCTAGCCTCGATCGTGAACTTCATCCTGGACAACACCTTGTATCCTTGACACCACATCACTAGCGATGAAATCACTAGATAGCACGGCGTCTATGAAGCGTGGCGAATAAAATGAAACTCTGTCGAGCACTTCTATTTCAGGCTCAGTGAACTCCATGCCCTCGGAGCTTCTTCCCCCCTTGTTGGGATTGTGGTGCCTCCCCACCACCTCCGCATGCATTCTCCTAGCAACCTCGACGTGTTTCGCTCTCAATCCAAATCGATGGCCCACCGAAAGGGTATGATTGAAGTCATGAAAGTCATCAGCAGTCACCCAGCTATACACCCCCCCTTCCTGATCATAGATATCCTTGGCCTGCAACTGTCTATAATAAGAGTCCAGCACACCCCAGAAACAAAGCTGATAGTCGGACAATTCATCGGGCAAGAACAGAGGGAGACTTCCCGGCACTCGCGGATCTGACGAGTAATGGGATCCTCGAGTGGTACGCATTGGCGTACTACCCCGCTTGTAGAGACTCTTCGCCGTCTCCCGAAAGTCACGATTAAGAAAAATCAACCCAGGAAAAACACCCATCCTTAGGAGAGGAATCAGGAAGCCTTTTCCGAAGACATTACTGGTCTCGACATAGTTGGATTCTCGAATTGATTCGATGTGGTTCAGCTTGCCTTCAAGGAACTTCAGCGCATGTCGTGGATCCGCTTTAACTCGGGGCAAGAATGTTGCGTAGTTTGGCTCTGGCTCATGCTCTGAGCGCGTGTCATCGAAGATCTTGAAGACTTCAGTCAGCATGGTGGTGCCTGTTCTACCATGCGTGACGGTGAAGACGAGATTTTTGGTCGAACGGATCATACGGGTGTCCCATCGATCATTTTTACAGGCCTTGCCGGCCGGCCAGCGACGATGGTATTGGGTGGCACATCCCCTGTGACAAGGCTTCCCGCAGCCACGACGGCATTCTCACCAATGACTGCAGGGCCGAGGACCGTTACCCCAGAACCCAACCACACTCCTCTCTCGATGTGGATATCTCGCCCTTCCTCGGGCACCGTTACCAAGCGGTCCCGCCCGGTCTTCGAGTAGTCATGAGTCCCAGTGAGTAACATGCACCGGTGACCAAAGAAGCAGTCCTCTTCCACTGTGACATGTCCCGACCGGGTGTTAACCAGCAAATCGTTCACTGACACTGTAATTCTATCTAGATGAAGGCGACTTTTATCCCCCCAGACGCGAACCTGACGCAACTCGGCATCGGCAATAAACGGCATCAGGAGCTTGGCCAGCGCCGCAAGCTCGCTCTTCTTTGCCGTTTTGAGAAGAGTCAGAAATTCACTCTCCCCGGTCGACGGTCCCTTAACGTCTTGCCCTATCCGAAGGGCGGCGTTCCCGCTTGGTTTTTTGTTCACTAATGGCATCATCATCGCGTCTCAAAAATCATTGTTGAGTAGCCTATCGAGTTCATCAGCGATGGTCTCCTCTTCTTTGGGAGAGACCGCCGGAGATTCGGCCGGTAGCTGGTTATCCAGCATACTAACCAACCCTTGGCTTATTAAATACTGCTCTGCCAACTGCTGATCTTCATTAAGCAATAACCGGTAGGCCATATCGCGAATACCGAAGGCCGTGTGTAGCAGGAAGGCTAGCTTCGTGCATTGTGCCGGTGTCAGTTCCTGCAGTCTCTCGTGGCTTGGTAGGAAAAGGGCGTCGGCACTATACAGCTCCGTTGCCTGACGTTCTTCTGGCGATACATCACAAGGCAAGAGGCTGCAATGTTGAGGGTCGTTCAGCCGATAGAAGCGAAAGCCATGTCGGGTCGCCCAGTGACTCACTTCCGCCAGGTTCGGCTGCCGATCATGAGTGGGCTGGAAAACTACTCGGACTTGAAGCAAGAGTGTATTGCATAGCCTGTCTCCCCCATGCTCGAGGATGCAGACACTGTCATTCATGGCATCCAGTACCAGCCAGTCGAGAGAAGGCAGTCCCTCGATCTTGTTCAGCGACACAGTACTGATGGGAAGTCGGGTTAGTAGACGATTCCCATTCTTGACGCCTTCCGGCAAGTATTCATCCTGCAAAGGCATGAGCGTGCCACTCTGCTCCGGGTCCTGGCAGGCATAGAGCGTCCCCGGTGCACCATCGCCGAGTGTCGCATTAGGGTAATAGTGCACTCCCTCCTGCTTCTTGAGCGGGGCCTGTAAGGCTCGGCTGGCGGGATCGAAGGCAATCAGCTCCATGGTACCGCGCTGCAACATCTGTCCGACGACCTCGCTGTTCAATAGCCGGCTACCATTATCCATGGCGATGATCTTGCCTTCGAAGCGCCACTGGAAGCCGTCCTCCGGAAAGTCGCTTTCCGGTAGCTGGACCGGCTTCTGCTCGCCCTTGAACCAGGCTTTTCCTTCCTTATCGAAGGTCAGCGTCTGTGGCGCCTTTCCTTCACAGTGACGTTGCCAGATCCCCCGCAGAGCGATGGTCAGATGGTGCGCGAAACGCGGTCCATCGCAGACAGGGGATTGCAGCAACACCTGGCGCAGGTGCTGTCGAATGCGACCCAGACTCTCCAGATCGGAGGCCAGCTCGATCACACGCTGGCGATACTCTTCCCAATCGCCGGCAACCAGTTCCGGTAAGCCAGCATTGACCAGGTGAGTGGCACTGTGCCGGCCGGCGAAGCTCGGCCCCGGCAGGGTGACCACGGGCACCCCCATGTAGAGAGCCTCACAAGTAGTCAGGCCGCCGGAGTAGGGCCAGGGATCCAAGGCGATATCCACGCGCCGATAGGTGGCGACCAACTCCTTGTGAGGTGCAGGTCCCTCGAGCAGGATGCGCTCACGGTTGATGCCATGCTCTTCCATGACCCAGTACAAACGATCGCAGTAGTCAGCGTTCGTATACTGCCCGCCCTTGAGCAGAAGACGAGAGCCGGGCAGCTGGTGCATGAGAGTCGCCCACTGCTCGAGCAATACTTCGTTGATCTTCGCTGGGTTGTTGAAGCACCCTAGGGTGATGGAGCCGTTCTCCAAGGCGGGTAGTGGACCGGGATCATCGGTCAGGTGCCGGGGCGGTGTATAGCAGATATAGTCGTCCGGCAGGCGGATCAGCTTCTCGAGGTAATGGTCATCGCTGCCTTGGGGCGTCTCCACCACATCGGAGAGCAGATAGTCGACGGCCTCGACGCCGGTGGTATTGAAGAGCCCGCCCACCCACTTGACGATCAACGGCGCCGGCTCCTCGGCGATCACCGGCAGACGGCTGCCTGAGGTATGGCCCGTCATGTCGATCAGGATATCGATGGCATCGTCGCGAATCATCCGGGCCAGATCCGGATGGGAGGTATGCGGCACCTCGTGCCACTGCTCCATCAGGGGCTTGAGGCGACGCGCAGTCGCGTCGTCCACCAGGCTGTCGGAATAGGCGTATAGGTGGAATTGCCCCTTGGGTAAATGCTCCAGAGCACCGAGGATCATCTGGCCGACCGGGTGGGTCTTCAGGCCCGCCGACACCAGACCGATACGTAGCGGCCTTGCGGCAGAGCGATCAGTGGCCGGCCGCTCGGGACGCACAGTCGGCGCATATCGTTGCTGCCATTGCCGACCGATGGCGAAGAGGGTATCGGGTTCATGACGCGGATTGTAGTGGGCGGTGAAATAGTAGTTGGAGAAGGCCAGCCAAGCATCGGGCTGCAGGTCGATAGCTCGACGGTAGCGGGCTTCGGCCTCATCGAAACGCCCCATAGTACCATAGAGGTTGGCCAGGTTGGTCAGCACCCCGACGGCCTTGGGATGCTGTTCGGCGAGGGGCTCAAGAATGGCCAGGGCCTGATCGTAGTCCCGCCGTTCGACCATTAAGGATGCCTTGCGCATTTTCGCCAAGACGGCATCCGGCAGGCTTTCCAAAGAGCGTTCGTAATGTTCCAAGGCTCGATCATGACGACCGCGCTGCTGGTGGATGCCCGCCAGGTGCATATTGGCCTGGTAGTTGTCGGCGTCCTGCTCGAGAGCCTGGTTCAGCCGAGCCTCGGCTTCCTCGTAGCGCCCCAGCTGTTGCAATGCCTTGCCGAGGTTGGTCAGGGTTTCGTTGTTGTCGGGCTGTAACTCAAGGGCATGCTCAAGCTGCGCCACCGCGCCCTGAGCATCGCCCGATTCCATCAGGGCAGTCCCCAGGGCCTTCCAGCCGAATGACGCCCTGGGATAGCGTTCGGTGATCTCACGAGCCAGGGGCACAGCGGTATCCAGCTGCTTGGCCCGATAGTGGATAAGGAAGTCGTTCGCCAGGCTTTCGAGCTGGTCGGCACGCACCTGTCGGTTCGGCTTCGATGCTGTTCCATTGCGGCGTTTGCGTTTGGACATAGCACGTTTCTCCCAATCCTGATGGTATTACCGATATGCTAACGTCCCCAATGTCCCGCAAAGCCAAGAAAAACGGGATAGCCGATGGCTATCCCGTTCCATGAACCCCTTTAGGGGAGAGGGAGCGGCCGCTTATCCCAGCAGCGAGAGAGCGCTCTGCGGGATCTGGTTGGCCTGGGCCAGGACGGAGGTACCCGCCTGCTGCAGGATCTGAGACCGAGTCATGTTGGCCACTTCGGCAGCGTAGTCGGCGTCTTCGATGCGCGAGCGAGCCGCCGAAAGGTTGGTCTCGTTGGTCGCCAGGTTGGTGATGGCCGACTCGAAACGGTTCTGGATGGCACCCAAGTCTGAACGTAGGCTATCCACCTGGTTCAGAGAAGCATCGAGGGTGGACAACTCACCTTCACTACGCTCGAAACTGAGGTTGGCAAGATTACCATCAGCGTTTGCCGTCCCAGTGCCTGTAGCATCGAAAGTAAGGGTGCCTACGCCACCATTAGCAACAGCTGCATCTTCAGCATCCAATGCCATATAGACATTGGTAGTGCCACTAGTATTGAATCTAATACCGTTTTCGGCAAGATTTTCGATATCAGTATCGTTCATCTTGCTTCCATCAAGCTGTACTTGAGCGTAGAGGTTGCCATTGTCATCCACCAAAATTGAAGACGAAGCAAGCCCTGCAGCCCCTGAACTGGAAAAACCGAAATCACCACCAGTCATAGCTGCTACGTCACCAAACTCACCAACATCGGTGCTGACAGCACCACTAAGGTAGTCATCTGCATCTGATAAATCATCTGCATTAGCATTCGTAGCTGCCGCTGCATTCTCGGGACCATCGACATTGAACTTGTCGAGACCCAGAGTATCGGCGTTGATCTCCTCCAGCGAGACCTCGATGGTCTCGCCGTCGTTGGCGCCGACCTGGATCTCCAACTTGGTATCGGAAGCCAGCACCTTGGTGCCGTTGAAGTTGGTCTCGGAGGAGATGCGATCGATCTCGTTGAGACGCTGGTTGATCTCGCCTTGGATGGACTCCAGGTCGTCCTGGCTATTGGTGTCGTTCTGGGCCTGAACGCTCAGCTCACGAATGCGCTGCAGGTTGTCGTTGACCTGGTTCAGCGCGCCTTCCGCGGTCTGGGCCACGGAGATACCGTCGTTGGCGTTGCGCTGCGCCTGGCTCAGACCGGTGATCTGCGCGCTCATGCGGTTGGCGATGGCCTGGCCAGCGGCGTCGTCCTTGGCGCTGTTGATGCGCAGACCGGAAGACAGGCGCTCCATGGAGGTGGCCAGGGCGTTCTTCGACTCGGTCAGGTTCTGCTGGCCGATCATCGAGGTAATGTTGGTGTTGATCACGGACATGGTGATTTCCTTCCAAGCTGTTGAGGGCTCCATTGGCGGGCCCGCTGCACCAGGGTTCCAGGTCCCGGCGCTCCGGGCCTGCCGCAACGGCGCCGTTGGCCGTTACTCCCTTTAACGGCGGCCATGGGCAGGACTTTAGGGGCAGCCGGAGATTTTTTTGCGATGACCGTTGACACCCAAAGAATCCCGCATCGGCTGCCATCAACAGCACTGTTTCGATATTCGCTAAAGTTGCATTTGAAGCTGCCGACATACCTCTTTGGACACACCGCCTTTGCAAGGACGCAATCATGGCATCGATCCAGACCAACCTGCCGGCTCTCAAGGGCCAGCAACATCAGAGTCGCGCCAGCAACACCCTCAGCACCGCGATGGAGCGGCTGTCCTCGGGCCTGAGGGTGAACGGGGCCAAGGATGATGCAGCCGGCCTCGGGATCGACAATCGCATGACGAGCCGGATCAATGGCCATGCCCAGGTCCAGCGCAACGCCAATGACGGCGTCTCCCTGGCCCAGACCGCTCACGGCGCCCTGGACCAGATCAACGAGCGGCTCCACCGGATTCGCGAGCTGACGGTGCAGGGGCTCAACGGCAGCCTGCAATGGGATGATAACGACGCCATCCAGGCGGAGATCAACCAGAACCTCAAGGAAATCGATCGTTTGGCCGAGTCGGCCAGCTACAACGGCATACCGCTGCTGAACGGCCAGGCGGGACGCCTGGGCCTGCAGGTCGGCACCCAGGACGAGGAACAGCTGGATCTCAACCTGACACCGCCCGGGTTCAGCGTCGAGTCCCTGGGGCTCGAGGACTTCACCGTCGCAGGCATCGAGGGGGACGTCACCGACCGCGACACCCTGCAGGGCTACGCGCGACACATCGTGCTCGATGACCCGAACACCACCGTGACCTACAGCGGCGTATCCGCCAGCAACCCGGCCCTGATGTGGGATGGGTCGAGCTACTACGTCAGCGCCGAGGAAGGTGGCGATCCCGTCTTCTACGATGCCTGGGTCAGCGCTCACCACGAGACGTCCACCGACCAGAGCACGGTCGACGTGTCGACGAGCGCCCGACTCTATGACGAGGTCACCTCCCTGACGACATCGACGATCGGTGGCTCACCCACCTTCCATGACAGCGGCGGCAACGCCTTCTCCGACGGGGCCAGCCGCACCCTGGTCGAGGATGCGGACGGCTACCTGATCCGGGAGTCCAAGGACGGTATCGTGCGCTACTACGATGCCGAGCTGAACTTCACGACCGACGGGGGCGGAACCAACCAGATGGAGGTCCACCAGGCCAGTAGCGCCCTGCCGGGTCCTGGTTACTCGGCCGTCCCGGCGGATCAGGACTTCGTCGTCGACGGCACCACCTACCAGCTCGATGACTACGATCAGGTGCGATTCGAGGACGCCGGTGGGGCCGCCCTGACCGATGGCGAACTGGTGGAGAATCCGGATGGCGATCTCTATCTGAGTGCCACGGTCGATGGCGGCACCGCCTACTACCGGCTGGACACTGCCTCCACCACGACCACGGGCACGCCCCCCTCGGAGGTCACGACCCTGACCCTGGGCGCCGAGACCAACGAGGCCTTCGCGGGACTGGACCTGACCGGCGAGACGAGCCCCGTCAACCAGGCCCCCACCACGGACCTGTCCGGCGTCACCCCCGGCTTCGAGGATAGTAGTGGCAGCGCATTCGCCGGCAGCACCCGCCTGATGCAACGCAATGACGCCAGCGACCGGTACATGATCGAGGTCGACGAAGGCGGCGGCGTCTATCGTTACTACGAGGCGGAGGTCAGCGTCGAGACCGCGCCCGACGGGACGACCGGCGGCGTCACCGTCTCGGCGACGAACAATTCGCCGGTGACCTACGATGCCGGCGCTCACGCAGTGGAACGGGTCTCCGGCACCTCGACCGTGACCCTCGATCCGCGCAACGTCCAGGTCAACTACACGGATGCCAACAGCGAATCCTTCAGCGACGTCCTGCGGGAGGATAGCGACGGCAACTACTACTTCGACCTGCCGGACAGCGAGTCCGAATACGGTGCCTACAAGGTGGCCAGCCTGGTCGACGACGAGCACGGGGATATCCTGATCAAGACCGTCAACGGTGACGGCGAGGTGATCATCTATCACCCCACCCAGACCCTGGACAGCGGCTATAACGTCACGGTCCAGACGGATGCCGACGGCGCCCTGGACGACGGCGTGGCGCACACCACCATCAATATCACCGAGGTGGACCAGGACATCCGCCTGAAGCACCCCCGCAATCCGCTCGCAGCCCTGGATCAGGCCATCGCCATGGTCGACAGCAAGCGCAGCCACCTGGGCGCCATGGAGAATCGCCTCGACTCGGTCATCGAGACCAGCCAGACCGCCGAGACACAGCTTGCCTCGGCTCGTTCACGCATCCTCGATGCCGATTACGCCCGGGAAGTCTCGCGGCTCACCAAGGCCCAGATCCTCCAGCAGGCCGGCAACAGCATGCTCGCCCAGGCCAACCAGCTGCCTCAGAATGTGCTGTCCCTGCTGGGCTGAGGGCAAGGGCCCGGAACAGGAGAGGTCCATGTCCCACGAACGGACGCCCGGCAGGGTCCCGATGCATTGAGGGAATGATAATGCACGCCCTCCCCGAGACGATCACGACCCGCGAGGTCGTCTACGACCTTATCCCCAAGCTCAAGGCTACTGAACGCCTTGTGGATGGCACGCTGCAGGGCCGGATCGAGCGCTGCACCGACGAGGCCGAGAAAGCCAGGCTGGAAGAGCTGAAGATCGAGTTCGAGCTGGAGATCTCGATGATTCGCATGAACCTCGAGCACCTGATGCAGCGGTACTCGCAGCAGCTGGAGGATGCCGCCCAAGGCCGTCATAGCGAGGGTAATGCCGTGCTGACACTCGATGCCCATGAGGCGGTTGCTGTCGAGAGCGCCTGGGCACTCTACCGTCGTGCCCAGGAACTTTCCCGTTGACCGGCAAAGAACACCAGCAGGTCATCGAGAAGCTCGATGCTGTGATTCAGGATACCCGAGCATTACTGGAGCGCTTCGAGGCGACGGGTATGGATGAGGCAATGCCGGCGGATTACCAGCAGCTGAACGAGATCCTCGAGTCGGCACTCAAGCAGCAACATGAACAGACCCTGGCCATGCTGAAGTCGTCTTGATTGGCCTCATTGCGAAGCGACAGCAAGAAGAAGAACCGGGTTATCGCGCAGCGAGCTGCGCTCCTGCCCAGCACCACTTCCCCACCGGTTCCAGGGTTCCTTGCATTTCACCGGGAAGCGGCCGATGTGACCAGACAGATACGGGATGAGCGTTAGCGCATTCACCACTACCCGGCTCGGGGACCGCCGGATGCACTCGCAGGCTCGTTTTTCCGGCCTACGGCTGCGTTTCCACTCTGTTGCAAAGCGCAATGCAAGAGGGTGCCGATCGGCACCCTTTTTGCGTAGCGAGCTGGAGGACTTGCCTCAGGCCGGCTCGGCCACCCGTCCCGGCAGGGCCTGATACGACGAGTCGTCGGCCAGGGCCTCGTGGGCATGCCGGCTCAGGGTGAAGCCCCCCACGGCCTCGGCCAGGCGGTCGGCCTGGTCCTTGAGCTGCTCGGCGGCGGTGGTGGATTCCTCCACCAGGGCGGCGTTCTGCTGGGTCATGCGGTCGAGCTCGGAGACCGCCACGTTGACCTGGCCGATGCCGTCGCTCTGCTCCCCGGTGGCGGCGGTGATCTCGGCCAGCACGTCGGCCACCCGGGTCACGCTTTCCACCAGTTCCTGCATGGTGTCGCCGGCCTCGCGTACCTGGGCCGCGCCCTCCTCGGTGCGCTCCACCGAGGTGTCGATCAGCCCCTTGATCTGCTTGGCCGCCTCGGCGCTACGGCTGGCCAGCTGGCGCACCTCGCCGGCCACCACCGCGAAGCCGCGACCCTGCTCGCCGGCCCGGGCCGCCTCCACCGAGGCGTTGAGCGCCAGCAGGTTGGTCTGGAAGGCGATGGAGTCCATCACGCTGACGATCTCGCCGATCTGGCGGGAGGCGTCGGTGATGCCGTCCATGGTGGTGACGACCCGGGTCACCGCCTCGCCGCCGCGACGCGCCACGTCGCTGGCCGATTCGGCCAGGCCGTTGGCCTGCCGGGAGGATTCGGCGGTGTGCTCCACGGTGCTGGTGATCTCCTCCATGGAGGCGGAGGTCTGCTGCAGGCTGGAGGCGGCGTTCTCGGTGCGCCGGGAGAGATCCTGTCCCCCCTGGGTGATCTCGGTGGCGGCCACGCGCACCGACTCGCTGCTGTCGCGAATGGTCAGCATCACCGACTCCATGCGCGCGACGAAGCGGTTGAAGGCGTTGGCGATCTGGGCCACCTCGTCGTTGCCGTCCTCCGGCAGACGACGCGTCAGGTCGGCCTGACCGCTGGCCACGTTCTCCATGGCATCCCGGGTGGCCAGCAGGCGACGGAAGGCAATCCTGAGCAGCCCCCCGAGGATCAGGGCCGCGCCCAGGGCCACCACCACCAGGGTGATGGCGGAGGCGCTCATCATCCCACGCAGGCCGGCGGTGGCCTCGTATTCGTCGAGGGCCACGCCCAGCTCCCAGTCGGTGCCAGCGATGGGGGTCACGGCGAGTCGCTTGTCGGCCTCGTCGACGGCCACCCGATTCCAGGCCTCCGGGCTGCGCCCCAGCTCTGCGATGACCGACGGCGTCAGCTGCTCGCTCACCCGGGTCAGGGGTTCGAGGGTCAAGTCGGGATCGGGATGGGCGATCAGGGTCTCGCCCCCGCTGCTCAGGAAGGCGAAGCTCGAAGGCGTGGGCCGGATGCCGCCGACCTGCTCGATCAGCTTGTCGATCAGCACGTCGCCGCCGATCACGCCCTGCAGGCGACCGTTGCGCTCCACCGGGGTGGCGAAGGTGACCACCAGGCCGCCGGTGTTGGCGTCCACGTAGGGCAGCGAGACGATGGTCCGCTCCTGCTCGGTGGCGGCACGGTACCAGCCGCGCTGGCGGGGATCGTAGTCGTCGGGCGGTACCCAGCCGTCGGAGGAGACGAGGCTGCCGTCGGGCTTGCCGAGATAGGCCGACAGGAAGCCGCCGGACTCGGCCAGCTGGATCAGTGCCTGCCGGGGTGCGTCGCCGATGACCGGCTCGCGCGTCGCCTCGACCATGCTGGCCCGCGCGGCGATCCACTCCTCGATCGCCAGGGCATTGCCGCGGGCGATGGAGTCGAGTTGCTGGGCGATCTGGTCGTCGTTGTGGGACTTGACGGTGAGGTAGCTGGCCGCGCCGTTGAGGATCAACGCCACGGCGATCACCACCAGGGTGGCGATCAGGATTCTCAGTCTCAGGGAAGTCAGCATCATCACTCTCGTGGGTATGGAGTTTGTTATGCGCCGCCGCCCGGGTGCCAGGCGGCGACGTCCTACGACTATCGGCGTAGGACGCAGGAACTTGAGGCCCGAGTGGCGCTCGCCCGTCTCCCCGGACGGGGTTTCAAGATGCATGCGGCTTCGCCGATGATGGGGGGAGACATTCCTTTCCCGTGACCCACTCCATGACAGGACGCATGAGCGACCCGCACACTCCCCAGGAATACCCGGCCTCCCTCAAGGTGGTCGGGGTCGGCGGCGGCGGCGGCAACGCCATCCGCCATCTGCTCGAGACCACCGAGCCGGCCGGCATCGACATGATCGGCGTGAACACCGACCGCCAGGCCCTCGATGCCCTGCCGCAGGCCTCGGCGCTGGCCATCGGCGGCGCCATCACCCGCGGGCTGGGCGCCGGGGCGGACCCGGAGGCCGGCCGGCGCGCCGCCGAGGAGAGCCGAGACGCCCTGCGCGCCCGGCTGGCCGGGGCCGACATGCTGTTTTTGATGGCCGGCATGGGCGGTGGCACGGGCAGCGGCGCCACTCCGGTGATCGCCGACCTGGCCCGGGAGATGGGCCTGCTGACCGTGGCGGTGGTGACCCGCCCCTTCACCTTCGAGGGCACGCGGCGCCGCCAGGCCGCGGAGGCGGCGATCGAGGCCCTGAACGGCCGGGTGGATTGCCTGGTGGTGGTCCCCAACGACCGCCTGCTGCCGACGCTGGGCCCCAGCGCCTCGATGATGCGAGCCTTCGCGGCGGTCAACGACATCCTGCGCGAGGCGGTCACCGGCATCGCCGAGGTCATCACCAAGCCCGGCATGATCAACATCGACTTCGCCGACGTGGCCGCCGTGATGCGCCACCCCGGCCGGGCCCGGATCGGCACCGGCGAGGGCCACGGGGAGGGGCGCGCCGGCGAGGCCGTGCAGGCGGCCGTGGAGCATCCCCTGCTGGAGGCCACCGACCTCGCCGAGGCCGCCGGCGTGCTGGTCAGCATCACCGCCGGCCCGGACCTGAGCCTGGCGGACTTCGACGAGGTCGGCCGCCAGGTCGCGACCTTCGCCAGCGAGGAGGCCATGCTGGTGGTGGGCACGGCACTGGACCCGTCGATGGAAGGGCGGCTGCGGGTCTCGATCGTCGCCACCGGTCTGGAGGTCAGCCCGGAAGGACGGGAGCCCCCGACCCGGCGCTGTCAGGCGACGGACAGGCGGACTCGGGGCGGAGGGGCGAGCGCCGATTCGAGCGAGTTGCTCGACATCGGCGACTTCCTGAAAGGATTGAAGAAGCCCCGATAGCGACGGGAGAGACCGCCGCTGGCGCGGCGGATCGCGCTCTGAAGAGCGCTCCCACGAGGGGAGCCCGCGGAAGAACTCCGCCGGGCGTCCGCCTAGGTCCGCACCAGCGCCGATCTCAGATAACGCGCCTCGAAGTCCTCGGCCGGCGCCGGCCGGCCGGTGAGGAAGCCCTGGATCAGGGTCACGTGGTAGTCCCTCAGGGCCTCGAGCTGGGCCTCGGTCTCCACCCCTTCGGCCACGACCCGAAGGCCGAGCTCTCGGGCCAGGCCGGTCACCGCGGCGAGGATGGCCCCGCTGCTGCGGGAGACCCCCAGGTCGCGGACGAAGGAGCGATCGATCTTGAGGGTGGTCACCGGCAGCTGGTGAAGGTAGCTCAGCGAGGAGTAGCCGGTGCCGAAGTCGTCGATGGCGATGTAGCAACCCAGTTCGCGCAGCGCCGCCAGGGTGTCGGTGGCCTGCTGGTGCTTGTCGAGCAGGGTGCTCTCGGTGAGCTCGAAGCCGATCTGGCCCGGCGGCAGGTCGTAGTCTTCGTAGAGCTGGCGTACCTCGGCTACCAGATCGCTCTGCCAGAACTGCCGCGCCGAGAGGTTGATGGCCACCCGGGGCGGCGACAGGCCGGACTCGCGCCAGTCGCGGAGCTGACCGGCCACCAGGTGCATCAGCCGGCGCCCCAGCGGCAGGATCAGCCCCGAGCGCTCGGCGAGCGGTATGAAGTCCCCCGGCGAGACCGGACCGAACTCGGAGCTCGTCCAGCGCAGAAGCGCCTCGGCGCCGTGGACCTCGCCGCTGTCGCGGTCAACCAGCGGCTGGTAGTGGACGGCGAGCCCGTCGCCGGTCTCGGCGGTGTTGCGCAGCGCCGTCTCCAGGGCCAGGTCGTGATGATCCTTGACGTGCATCTCCGCGCGGAACAGCCGGTAGGTGTTGCGACCCTCCTGCTTGGCCCGGTACATGGCCGCGTCGGCCCGCTGGACCAGCGCCTCGGCGTCGTCACCGTCATCGGGGTAGAGGCTGATGCCCAGGCTGCAGCCGACCCGGAAGCGGTGCCGACCCAGCTCGAAGGGAGCACTCACCGACTCGATGAGCCGCCGCGCCACCCGGGTCACCTCGTCGATCTCCTGCACGTCGGGCAGCAGCACGAGGAACTCGTCGCCGCCCAGCCGGGCCAGGGTGTCGTCCTCCCGCAGGTGCTGCTTCAGCCGTCCGGTGAGCTTCACCAGCAGCTCGTCGCCCAGGGCATGGCCCAGGGAGTCGTTGACCCGCTTGAAGTGGTCCAGGTCGAGGAAGAGCACCGCCAGTCGACGGCCGTGACGATGGGCATGGCGGACCGCCAGCGACAGGCGATCGTCCAGCAGACGGCGGTTGGGCAGCCGTGTCAGCGGATCGTAGTAGGCCAGCCGGCGCACCTGTTCCTCGTTCTCCCGGATATGGGTGATGTCGGTGAACAGCGCCGCGTAGTGGCTCACCTCGCCGGCCTCGTTGTGGATGGCCGAGATGGTCAGCAGCTCCAGGTAGAGCTCGCCGCTCTTGCGACGGTTCCAGATCTCGCCCCGCCAGAAGCCGCTCTCCTGAAGCGACTGCCACATGTCGCGGTAGAAGGCCGCATCGTGCCGGCCGGAGGACAGGATGGCCGGGGTGTGGCCGGCCACGTCCTCGAGGCTGTAGCCGGTCATGTGGGTGAAGGCGGGATTGACGAACTCGATGCGCGTCTGGGGATCGGTGATGATGATCCCCTCCAGGGAGGCGTCGATGACCCGCTCGGCGAGCTGCAGGTTCTCCCGCGACTTGGCCAGGGCCTGGTCGCGCTGCTCGAGGGCCTCGCGCAGGTCCTGCAGATAGCCGTATTCGGCCCCGGCGAGGATGTCCTGGAAGCCCAGCAGGCCGTCGACCCGGCCCGCCTCGTCGAGTACCGCCAGGTGGCGAATGCCCTGGCCGACCAGCAGCTCCCGGGCCTGGATCAGGGGATCGTTGGCGCCGATGGTCAGCAGCGGCCGGCTGGCCAGCTCGCCCACCGGCACGTTGCCGGGATGGCGGGCGACGAAGCGCACCAGGTCGCGCTCGGTGAGGATGCCGAGCTCCTGGCCGTCGCCGCCGACCACGGCGGCATCGCCGCCACGCTGGCGCATCCGACGCGCCGCCTCGGCCAGGCTCAGGTCGCCGGGCAGCACCAACGGCGAGCGACGCATGGCGCCATGCACCTCGCGAAGTCGCAGGTAGGGCTCCAGGCCCTGGTTGAGGGCCACGTCCGTCTGGCTGACGATCCCCAGGGGCCGATCCGCGTCATCCACCACCAGGAAGTGGCGACAGCGTTCCACCGCGAAGCGCATCGCGGCTTCGCCCACCGTGGCATGGCGAGGCAGGCGGGCCACCGGCTGGCTCATCACCTCGGCGATCGGCCGACGCACCATGGCAGGGTCGGCGAAGTCGATGGCCAGGCTGTCCTGCTCGGTCCAGATGCCCAGGGTCCTGCCGTCCTGCACGATCAGGATGGAGCTGCAACAGCGCGCGCTCATGCGGGCAGCGGCCTCGCACAGCGGGGTCGCCGGCCCGCAGCTCAGCAGGCCGGTCTGCATGATGCGCTCGATGGGGAAGTCTTGCGTCATGAAGTCGTGATCCGAGTCGCTCCTTGAGAAGGATCAAGGGAAAACTCGTTACTCTAGCCCCTAACCACCAGGGTAGAACAGCTAAATCAGGATTTCTTCATTGACGCCGATCAATGAACAGGCTGTTGCCCGGTCGGCGCTTGGCCTGCCCCTTGAGCTCGGCCAGGACGTTGGCGATGTCCATGGCGGTGCGCCCGGTGCCGGGCGAGACGGCGTGATAGGCCAGGGAGAGCGTCATCGGCGGCACGAAGACGGCCTCACCCTGCCGATTGCGCGCCGGGAAGCCGCCGGCCCGGCGATGCTCCCGCGAGTAGAAGCTGGGGATGAAGCGCTCGAAGCGCGACAGGATCGCCTCGCAGCGGGCCCGCCCCGCCTCGTCCGGCAACACCAGCATGAAATCGTCGCCGCCCACATGGCCGACGAAGCCGTCGTCGCCGGCCTCCTGCTGGAAGCTCCGCGCCAGGGCCAGGATCACCTGGTCGCCCTGGGCATAGCCGTAGGCGTCGTTGTAGGCCTTGAAGTGGTCGAGGTCGGCATAGACCGCGGCGAAGGGGGCGCCCTCGGCCAGCCGGGCGGCCAGGGTGTCGTTGATCACCTCGTTGCCCGGCAGGCCGGTGAGGGGGTTGGCCTGACGGGCGCTGCGTACCTGCAGCGCGGTGATCTCGCGCAACAGGTCGATGACCTGCCCCAACCCCCGGTAACGCCCCGCGCCGTCCACGATCACGAAGTCGTCGCGGCGGCCCTTGGGCGAGCCGGTGACGCGTCGACTGAGCGCCTCCAGGGGCATGGACTCCTCGACGACCAGCATGCGGCGATCCATCAGGGTATCGATGTCGCGCCGCGCGTGGAGCGCGTGGCTGAAGGGGTTGGTGAACAGGCCCAGGAACTCGTGCTGGCGCACCAGCCCCACCGGTCGCCGGTCGTCATCGAGCACCGCCAGGCAACGCAGCTCGGGGTCGCGGCGAAAGCGCTCCACCACCTCGGGCACGGGGGTGCCCTGGGCCACCGGCCCCAGATGGCGGCACAGCATGGCGGCGCTGGTGCCGAAGGTGCCCGAAATCGACGGCAGGGCCGAACCAGAGGGCTCGAGCCGACGCGGCGGGTCCAGGGCCGGCCGGGCGAAGTGGTAACCCTGCATCAGGGTGCAGTTCATGCCCCACAGGCAGCGCTGCTCGCCGTCGGTCTCGATGCCCTCGGCGATGACCCGGCAACCGAGGCTGCGCGACACCTCGAGCAAGGAGTTCAGGAACTGGCACTTGCCGGGGTCGCGGTCGATGTCCTGGACGAAGTGACGATCCACCTTGACGAAATCGGGCCGCAGCTCGGCCCAGTGGCGCAGGCTCGAGTAGCCCGCGCCCAGGTCGTCCAGGGCCACCTGGAAGCCCATGCGCCGGTAGTGGTCGACGGCCTGGCGCATCAGCGCATAGTCGTGGATCGGCAGGTGCTCGGTGAGCTCGATCACCACCCGCTCCGGCGACAGCCCCACGCCGTCGAGGAAGGCCCGGGTCAGCCCTTCCTGGAAGTCGTGCTCCAGCAGCGAGGTGGGCATGACGTTGAGGAAGAGCCGGCCCGGCAGGTCGAGCCGGGCGAAGGCCTCGATGGCCAGGCGGCGACACAGCAGGTCGAGTTCCACCAGGCGCCCGGTATGCTTGGCGGTGTCGAACAGCGTCAGCGGCGAGTGCAGCGGGGAGTCCGAGGGGCCCCGGGCCAGGGCCTCGTAGCCGAAGATGCCCTGGCAGCCGGCATCGACGATGGGCTGGAAGAGCGGGGTGATCCGCCCCTCGCCCAGGATGCGGTCCAGCTCCCGTGCCTCGTGATCGATCATGGCGCCGCCGGTCTGGCGTGCCGGCTCGCGGATCGCGTCTGGCATGGGGGACTCCTCAGGCCGGCAGGGCGTCGAGCGCCCGGGGTTCCCATTCCGAAGCCGAAGGCTCGGCCGCCGGCTCGGCGGGCACGGCCGGCTCTGCCTGGGGCGGCGCCAGGGCGAAGCGGGCGGTGAAGGCCCGCATCCGCTCGGCCTCCTCCTCCAGGGTCAGGGCGGTGCGGTTGGCCCGCTGCACCATGGCGGTGTTGCGCTGGGTCACGGTGCCCATCTGGTGCATGGCCTGATTGATCTGCTCGAGGCCCCGGTGCTGCTCCGCGGAGGCATGGGCGATCTGGTCGATACGCTCGCCGACCCCCTGGATGGCGGCGACGATGGCCGTCATGTCCTCGCCGGCGCGGTGCGACAACCCGTTGCCCCGCTCCACGCTGGCCCGCGATGCCTCGATCAGTTCCCGGATCTCCTTGGCCGCCTGGGCGCTGCGTCCGGCCAGGGAGCGGACCTCGCCCGCCACCACGGCGAAGCCGCGGCCGTGCTCGCCGGCCCGGGCCGCCTCCACCGAGGCGTTGAGCGCCAGCAGGTTGGTCTGGAAGGCGATGTCGTCGATCAGGCCGACGATCTCGCCGATCCGCCCGGAGCGCTGGTGGATCTCCCCCATGGTCTCGACGAAGGCCGTGACCACCTCGCTGCCCTCTCGGGCCCTGCCGGTGGCGTGCTCGGCCAGCTCGTTGGCCTCGCGGACATGCCCGGTGTTGTCGGCCACCGAGGCCGTCATCTCGTCGAGGCTGGCGGCGGTCTGCTCCAGGGAGGCGGCCTGCTGCTGGGTGCGGGCCGACAACTCCTGGTTGCCCTCGCTCATGCTCGCCGCCCCGGCGAGCACCCGGTGGCTGCCGTCGCGGACCCGTTCCACGGTCGCCGCCAGCGCCTCGCGCATGCCGTCGAGCTCGCCATAGAGCTGGCCGATCTCGTTGTCCCCCCGGGCCTCCACCGGCGTGGCCAGGTCGCCGTCGGCGATGCGCCGGAAGTGCTCGATCATTCGGGTCAACGGCCGCAGCACGTTCGCACGCACACCCCAGACCACCACCAGGACGATGACCAGGGCCACGCCCAGGGCGGCGGCCAGGGCCAGGTTGAGCCACCCGGCCATGGCGTTGAATCGCTCGGCCAGGCCGTCGCCACGTTCGGCCGAGGCGGCGAAGAAGGCATCGGCGGCGTCCATGAAGGCCTGGCTCATGCCGCTGACCCGGGACTTGCCCGAATCGTAGCCCCCCGCATCGCCTTCCTCGAGCAGCATCCGCTGCAGGGACAGGCCGGTGCTGTAGAGCGACTGGAAGCGCGAGACCAGCGTCTCCTTCGCCGGCTGCTGGCCCGGGGCGACGGGGACGGCCTGGAATCGCTCGAAGGCCGCCTTGGCCTCGTCCATGTAGGCGTCCGCCTGCTCCAGGACCGGCCCGGGACGATCGAAGGAGGGCACCCGGATCAGGTGGGCGGCACGATCCATCGCCACCTGGGCACGCAGGGTGGCGATATAGGCCCGGTTGAGGGCCCGGGACTGGGACACCTGGACCTCGCGCAGCGTCTCGAAGGCGCTCCGCCCATGGTGGTTGGCGTAGAGGCCGAGGGCGCCGGTGCCCAGGATGATCGCGCCGAAGGCGACCAGTACCAGGAACCAGCTGAGCCGGATGGTCATTCGATCGAGAAGCCGCATGGGGAAGTCCTGTCGCTGATGGAAGACAATCGCCGGAGTCAGGGCGGCGTTATATCAGCGATTCATGACATTCCGATGGCATGCCAGCCGTGGCGTCCCGACCATTCCCTCAGCCAGGCGGGCAGGGAGGCGGCGGGCATCGGGCGCGCGATGCCGTATCCCTGGGCGAGGGTGCACCCCAGCGCCACCAGGGCGCGGGCGTGCGCCAGGGTCTCCACCCCTTCCGCGAGGAGCGGTCGGCCGAAGCGCCGGGCCATGAAGACCACGCTCTCGACGATCGCCCGGTCGTCGGGGTCGTCGAGCATGGCCCGCACGAAGCTCTGGTCGATCTTGATCAGGTCCACCGGCAGCCGGCGCAGGTTGGTCAGCGACGAGAAGCCGGTACCGAAGTCGTCGAGGGCGAAGTCGATGCCCAGGGCCTGGCAATGGCGCATCACGGCCTGGGCGGCCTCGATGTCGTGCATGGCCGCGGTCTCGAGTACCTCCAGCTTGAGGCGACCCCGGGGGACCCGGTCGTGGCGCTGCAGCAGGCTCGCCAGCCGCTCGGTGAAGTCCTCGGCGAGCAGGTGGGCCGGGCTGATGTTCACGTGCACGCAAAGCGGGAGGCCATCCGACTGCCAGGCCGACAACTGCCTCAGGGCCTGATCGATCACCCACTCCCCCAGCACCGACTCCAGGGACGACCCCTCGACCAGCGGCAGGAAGGCGGCAGGACTCAGCAGGCCCTCCTCCGGATGCTGCCAGCGGACCAGTGCCTCCAGCCCGATGACCCGACCGTCGGTCATGTCGATCTGGGGCTGGTAGTGCAGGCGGAGCTCCTGGTCGGCCACCGCCCTGGCGAAACGCTGGCGCCGTTCCTGTCGCACCTGCAGCTCCCGGTCCCGGGTCGGATCGAACACATGGAAGGTGTTGCGGCCGCGCTGCTTGGCTCGGTACATCGCCTGGGTGGCATGACGCAGCAGGACATCGCCGGCGACGTCGTCGCCCGGAAAGCTGGACACCCCCAGGCTGGCCGTCAGCTGCAGCGTCCGCTCCCCGAGGCGAAGGGGGCGGCGAATGGCCTCGAGGAGCCGACCCAGATCGGCCTCGTCGGTCCCGTGGTGCAGCAGCAGGACGAACTCATCCCCGCCGATGCGCGCCAGGATGTCGTCATCCTGCAGGAGCTGACGGATGCGATAGGCGAAGGTGGAGAGCACGAGGTCCCCCAGCGTCTGGCCCAGCCGGTCGTTGAGTTGCTTGAAGTGATCGATGTCCAGCGAGCATACCGTGAGCCGTCCGCCGCGAAGACGCACCCGGTGCATGGCCTCCTGGATCAGCCGGGTGAGCAGCTGCAGGTTGGGCAGGCCGGTGAGGGCATCGAAGTCGTGATGGCTCGCCCCGGGACCGTCCCGGTCGCCATGGGTCGCAAGGTCGACCAGGGTGATGACGTGATGGCATGGGCGTCCGTTCTCAGTCTGGACGGGGACCCGCGACATGATCGCCGGGCAGACCCGGCCCAGGGCGTTGCGGTAGCTCACCTGTCGCCGGCCCGGTGCGTCGTCCGCGTCCCGGGACTGGGCCTCCCGCAGCAGAAAGCGCTCCAGGGGCTCGCCGATCATCGCCTCGTGCGCCTGCCCTGTCATCGCCCGGAAGGCCTCGTTCGCCGCGAGGATGCGACCGTCCTGCGCGGTGATGAGCATCGCCTCCCCGGCATGATGGAAGCTCTCCGCGACCAGCGCCTCGACGGACGCTTCGCCATCGCAGCCACAGTGACGCGGCCGGCACTCCTCCTCGGTCACGCCATCCACCCGACCGCCCTCCTGTCGCGCCATCCCGCTTCCCGCTCAACTCGCATGGCATCCTACCCCGCGAGACAGGCGCACGAGGTTGCGGCCATCCGCCTTGGCGCGGTAGAGCGCCTCATCCGCCCGGGCGAGCACGGCGTCCAGGTCGTCGCCGGGCCGATAGCCGGCGATCCCCAGGCTGACGGTGATGGCCAGCCCCTCGAAGCGGGACTCGGCCACCTGGCGACGCAACCGCTCGGCGAAGCTGGCCGCCCCCGCCAGTGAAGTGTCCGACAGGAGGATCGTGAACTCCTCCCCGCCCCAGCGGGCCAGCATGTCGGTGCTGCGCAGCGAGTCCTCCACGCGCTCGGCCAGGCGCTTGAGGATGGCGTCACCGGTATCGTGACCATGGTGGTCGTTGACGGCCTTGAAGTGATCGATATCGAAGATCAGCAACGAGAAGGGCTCGTGACCCGCTTCCGCCCGCCGGATGGCTTGCCGCATCGCCGCGTCGAAGGCCCGGCGGTTGTGGGTACCGGTCAGATGGTCCCGGGTCGCCTGATGCTCCAGCTCGCGCTCCATGCGCTTGCGCTCGGCGATGTTGTGAAAGACCGCCACGAAGTTGCGGATCTCCCCGTCGTCCCCGCGGACCGCGGTGATGGACTGCCACAGCGGATAGATGTCCCCATGCTTGTTGCGGTTCCAGATCTCGCCCTGCCAGTGCCCGGTGGCCAGCAGGGCGTCCCACAGGGCCGCGTAGAAGCCGGCGTCGTGCCGGCCGGACTTGAAGATGCGTGGGGTCCGGCCGATGACCTCCGCCTCCCGATACCCCGTGATGTCGGTGAAGGCCTGGTTGACCTTCTCGATGCGCATCTCGGCATCGGTGATGAGGGTGGCCTGGCCGGTCTCGAAGGCCATCGCCAGCAGCCGAAGCTCGTTCTCCTGCCGCTTGCGTTCGGTGATGTCCTCCTTGACCGCGACGAAGTTGACGATGTCGCCCCGGGCGTCGCGTATGGGGGTGATGACCTCCGACTCCCAGTAGAGTTCGCCGTTCTTGCGGCGATTGAGCAGCTCCCCCTGCCAGACCCGCCCTTCTCGCAGGGTCTCCCAGAGATCCCGGTAGACCGCGTCGGGCGTCTGCCCGGACTGGATCACCGCCGGGGTGCGACCCAGCAGCTCCTCCCTGGCGTAGCCGGTGACGTCAAGGAACCGCTGGTTGACGAATTCGATGCGCCCGTCGATATCGGTGATGGCGGTGGCCACCGGGCTCTGCTCCACGGCGATGTAGAGCTGTCGATAGCGGGCCCGCAGGCCGGCGACGTCTCGCTCGCCCGCGTATGGTTCGTCTGCCGGTCGATCGTGTATGCAAGGCTCCCTTTCCTTCACGGTCATGATGCTGTCTCCGTCCTGGTTACTCTGCGCTTCCCTGTGCCTCGAGGACCGGCTGTCCGGCGTGCGCCGGCTCGGGAACCGAGGCCGGCGGCGTCGATGACGTCGCCTGTCGGGCCCGACGACGCCGCTCGCGCGACACGAACTCCTTTCCGGCCTCCGGCTCACGAAACGAGGAGATGGCCCGATCCAGCCATCGGACCTGGTCGGATAGCCGATCCCCCAACTCCTCGCAGTGCCCGACCCCGGCGGCGTTCTCCCGGGTGATGCGATCCATGGCGGCCACGGCATCGTTGATCTCGTCGAAGCCTCGCGCCTGCTCCCGGGAGGCCAGACCGATCTCCCCGATCCGTTCGTCGATGTCGGCCACCGCCTCGACGATGCCCAGATTGCCGGCCCTCAGCCGCTCGAGCTGCGCCTGGCCCTGCTCGATCTCGCCCAGGGTGGCGCGAATCAGCTCCCGGATCCGCTCGGCCGAGGCGGTAGAACGCTCCGCCAGGGCACGCACCTCATGGGCCACCACGCCGAAGCCGCGACCGGAGGCGCCGGCCCGGGCCGCCTCCACCGAGGCATTGAGCGCCAGCAGGTTGGTCTGGGAGGCGATCGCATCGATGGTCTCGAGGGCCTCGGTCATCTGGCCCGCGCTGCGGGAGATCGCCGCCATCCGAGCCACCAGGCGCTGCACCTCGTCGCCACCGCGGGTCACGGCGTCACGCGCCGACCGGGCCCCCTCCTCGGCGCGGGCGGTGTGGTCGGCGTTGTGCCGCACCGTGGTCGCCAGTTCCTCCATGCCTCCGGCCGTCGCCTGCAACTGCCCGGACTGCTCGCGCAGGCGCCGGGCCAGGTCGAGATGATCGTGGCCGAGCGTGCGGGTATCGGCCTCGACCCGATCGAGGGTGGCATGGATATCGGCACAGATATTGGCCAGGCTGCGGCGCATCAGCCCCAGGGACCGCAGGGCTTCGCCCAGCTCGTCGTTGCCGGGCGGCGGCAGCTCGGCCTGGAGGTTGCCCGCCGCGATCTGCATGGCGAAATCCTCGAGCCGGCGGGAAGAGCGTCCCAGCCGGCTCTGGATCGAGGCGCACAGGGCCAGCAGGGGCAGGATCCCGACCAGTTGCCCGGGCCACCCCCAGACGACCCCCAGCCCCGCGGAGATCACCGCCAAGGCCGCCACCCCCCACAGGCCGGCGCTCACGCCCCTGGGAAGCCGCTGCCCGAGTCGGCCCAGGGGGCCCGACACGCTCAGCCGACCGCGCCGCAGGGCGATGCCCCGGGTCCGCCCCTCGCGCAGTCGAGGGTAGGCCCACTCGGCCAGCCGGCGCTCCGCATCGGAGGGCTTGATCCGAACCGAGGTATACCCCTGGACCTCGCCCTGGTGGACCAGGGGCACCACGTGCGCCTTGACCCAGTAGAAGCTCCCGTCCTTGCGTCGATTCTTGACCAGCCCCGTCCAGGTCAGCCCGGCCTGCAGGGTCGCCCAGAGGTCCGCGAAGGCCGCCTCGGGCATGTCGGGGTGACGAATGAGGTTGTGAGGCGCACCGATCAGCTCCGCATGGTCGAACCCGCTGACCTCGACGAAGGCCGGCGAGGCATAGGTGATCCGTCCCTTGAGGTCGGTCCGCGACATGAGGTTCTGGTGCTCCCCGATCGGATACTCGTGATCCGTGACCGGCAGGTTGCGTCGCATGGGCTCTCCCGTCGTTCTTGTGCTTATTCGACGAACAGGGAGCTTAGTGAAAGATGCCGCCGACAGAGCCGACGGGGCGGCTTCAAGCGACTTTCATTGATGCCCATCAATAAATTAGCAATTACTTCTTCGACCTTGCCTCTATCCCCTGCGCGCCGTCGGCATGCGACCCTGCCCCTCGATCCGCGCCTCAAGTCTGGATGGATCACGCCGATAAGAGGGGCTCGTCCATACAACTCCCCATCACCGAGAGACTTCAGCATGATCAACAAGATGATGGCCTCGGGCCTGATCGCGACCGCCTTGACCCTGAGCGCGGGATCGGCCCAGGCCTTCGAGGACAGGGTGGCACTGACCGGCCTGGGCGGAACCACCGGCCTGGGGGCGGACGTCAGCTGGCGCTTCCACGAGCGTTTCGGCCTCACCGCGCAGTACGCAGGGGGCCTCACCTGGGACGGGGACTACGACACCGACGAGGTGCATTACGAAGGGGACCTGGACATCGCCGCCGGGGCCCTGAAGCTGGATTTCCATCCTTTCGCGGGGAGCTTCTTCCTGAGCCTGGGCGCGATGCTGCCCGACATGTCCGCCCGCGTGACCGGCACCGCCGAGGAAGGGGCCAGCTACGAGTTCGACGGCCAGACCTACACCGCCAGCGACGTGGGCGAGCTGCGGGGGGACCTGACCATCGCCGACGGCGTCCAGCCCTATGCCGGCCTGGGCTGGCGCAGCAGTCAGGCACAGGGGCTGGGCTTCTTCGCCGAGTTCGGCGTGATGGCGGTCGACGTGGACGTGGAGCTGAGCAGCTCCAAGGACTTCGAGAGCCAGGACGATGATTTCCGCCAGGCCCTGCGGAACGAGGAGGCCCGGCTCGAGGACGAGGCGGACGAGCTGCCGGTCTATCCGGTCGCCTTGCTCGGCGTCAGCTACACCTTCTGAATCGGGAGGCGCCGCCGTGACCCGGCGGCGCCTCCTCTGCGTGGGTCATTAAAGTCTTTCTCGCCTGGCGCCGATAGCCTGTCTCGAGATCGCGTGACGCGCCTGCGCAACGCCCCGTCGACAGAAGAACAGGAAGAGAGACGATGACATCACCACTGGGCGAGATACCCTCGAGCGATGCCACACGGGGCGCCCGCCCCGCCGAGCCCCGGGATCGGGTGGAGCAGGCGTTGGACAGCCTGCCACCGCCCGAGGCGGCGGACGGCGTCGCCGGCAGCGATACCCCTCACCGGGGGGAGCTGGTGGCCCCCGTCCAGCGCATCAACGAGGTGATGCGACCCTATGGGGTGGAGTTCGAGCTCGACGAGGCCACCTCGCGGCTGGTGACCCGCCTGGTGGACAGGGAAACCGGCGAGACGATCCGGCAGATCCCCGCCGAGGAGGTGCTGCGCATCGCCGAGCGGCTCGAGGAGCTGCAGGGCAAGCTGATCCGGCTCGAGGCCTGACCGTTCACACCTGCATGTTCATCACGTCCTTGTAGGCGGTGACCAGGCGGTTGCGCACCTGGATGCCCATCTCGGTGGCCACGCTGGCCTTCTGCATGTCGACCATGACGTCGTTGAGCTCGACCCCGGGCGCGCCGGCCTGGAAGGCCTGGGCCTTGGCGTCTGCCTGCAGCTTGAGGGCATTGATCCGTTGCACGGAGGCCTGCAACTCGCCGACGAAGCCACCCTCCCCCACGGTGGTGTCGAGCCGCTGTCCCTGAGTCGCGTCGCCGCCGGCCTGGGTGGCCAGGGACTGCATCTGGGCGAGGGCCGAAGCCAGGGCGGGTGCGCTCATCGCTAACCTCTCGGGTCTGGGAGTGTTCGGAGGCTTCGCAGCCTAGCAGCCGCTCCCGCCTCGCCATGGACCCAATTGCCGGGGAAAACCGGGGCTTTTCTCACCTTTGGGGCGACAGGCGCTGCGGATAATGGCCTCCATCACAGCTCCGCCCCCCTTCCGGGTGGCCAACCGCGACGGATGGAACGCAGTCGATGCCTTCTAACAGTTTCGCGGGCCCAGGCACCAGACGCGCCGGGAGGCCCGCATGAGCAGTGGCGCCTCCGCCACCGGCAGCCAACAGGCCCCGTCATCCCCGTTCGCGCAGCTGACTCGACAGCTGCGCGGCAGTCCCCTCGTCGCCCTGCTGATCGCCGGCGCCGCGGTCATCGCCGTGGTGGTCGCCCTGCTGATCTGGGCCCGAACGCCCGACTATCGCGTCCTCTACAGCAACCTCAGCGAGGCGGATGGCGGCAGCATCATCGCCGAGCTCGACAGCCGCAACGTCCCCTACCGGTTCAGCCAGGGGGGCCAGGCCCTGCTGGTACCCGGCGACCGGGTCCATCCCCTGCGGCTTCAGCTCGCCGAGCAGGGGCTGCCGCGAGGCGGCAACGTCGGCTTCGAGCTGATGGAGAACCAGGCCTTCGGCATCAGCCAGTTCGCCGAGCAGGTCAACTACCAGCGCGGCCTGGAGGGAGAGCTGGCACGCTCCATGGAGTCCCTGGGACCGGTGGCCGGGGCGCGGGTGCACCTGGCGCTGGCCAAGGACTCGGTGTTCGTGCGCCAGCGCGAGCCGGCCAAGGCCTCGGTGGTGTTGACCCTGCACCCGGGCCGCACCCTGGGGGAAGGCCAGATCGAATCGATCGTGCACATGGTGTCCAGCAGCGTACCGGACCTGACGGCCGAGGCGGTCACCGTCGTCGACCAGGGTGGGCGGCTGCTCTCCACCCCCGACGGTGGCGCCCTGGGCCTGGACGGTACCCAGCTGGACTATGTCGCCGAGGTGGAACGCGCCTACCAGCGGCGCATCGAGGGCATCCTCTCGCCGATCCTCGGCAGCCGCAACGTCAAGGCCCAGGTCACCGCCCAGATCGACTTCGCCAAGCGCGAGGAGACCGCCGAGCGCTTCGGGCCCAACCAGCCCCCCAACGCCGCGGCGGTGCGCAGCCGCCAGACCCACCTCGATCTCGACGGCCAGGGCGACCTGGCCAGTGGCATCCCGGGTGCGCTGAGCAATACCCCGCCCGGTACCGCCCCCTCCCCGATCGCCGCCGAGGGTGAAGGCGAGGGCGAGGACGGCGGAGCCGAGCCGCAGGCCGAGGAGAGCGCCCAGCGGCTGAGCCGGGACGACGTCATCAACTACGAGGTGGACCGGCAGGTCTCCCACGTGCAGCACCGTCGCGGCCGGGTCGAACGCCTCTCGGCGGCGGTGGTCGTCAACTACCGCGAAACGCTGAACCCCGACAGCGGCCAGATGGAGCCGACCCCGCTGGCCGAGGAGGAGATCGCCCAGATCGAGCGCCTGGTGCGACAGGCCATGGGCTTCTCCGAGCAGCGCGGCGACCAGGTGGCCGTGGTCAACAGCCCCTTCGCCCGGGAAGAGAATCCATCCCCCGAGCTGGCCTGGTGGCAGGAGCCCCAGTTGCAGCAGCTGGCCATCGGCCTGGGCCGCTACCTGCTGGTGGGACTGGCCATCCTGCTGCTCTACCTGCTGATCCTTCGGCCCTTCATCCGTCGCTACACCGAACAGCCGGTCCCGGCCAGCGTGCCGCCCCAGCCGGGCTTCCAGGCGCGCATCGGCGACGACGAGACGGATCAGGAGGAGGCCGGGGAGCACGCGGACGGCGAGGAGGCCGCCTATGCGCCGCCGCGCCGCAAGCGGCGGGCCACGGCCTACGAACAGAACCTCAACGACCTGCGCGAGATGGCCCAGGAGGATCCGCGCATGGTGGCGATGATCGTACGCGGCTGGATGAACAAAGATGACTAAGCCCAAGCAAATCACCGGACTGCGTCGTAGCGCCATCCTGCTGCTGGCCCTGGACGAGGACAGCGCCGCCGAGGTCTTCAAGCACATGTCCGCCAAGGAGGTGCAGTCGCTGAGCGTCGAGATGGCGACCATGCACCAGGTCTCCCACGAGGAGATGCGCCAGGTGCTGCAGGACTTCAGCACCGAGACCGAGGAATTCATCGCGTTGAACCTCAACTCCAGCGAGCACATCCGCTCGGTGCTGACCAAGGCGCTGGGCAGCGAGCGCGCCTCGAGCCTGATCGAGGACGTCATGGAGACCTCGGGGACCAGCTCGGGCATCGATGCGCTGAACCTGATGGAGGCCTCGATGGTGGCCGAGATGATCCGCGACGAGCACCCGCAGATCATCGCCACCATCCTGATCCACCTGGAGCGGCACCAGGCCGCCGACGTGCTGGAGATGTTCGACGACAAGCTGCGCAACGACGTGGTGCTGCGCATCGCCACCTTCAGCGGGGTCCAGCCGGCGGCGCTGCAGGAGCTCACCGAGGTGCTCACCAACATGCTCGATGGCCAGAACCTCAAGCGCAGCAAGATGGGCGGCGCCCGCACCGCGGCGGAGATCCTCAACCTGATGAACAGCCACCAGGAAGAGGCCGCCATCGAGACGGTGCGTTCCCACAGCGAGGACCTGGCCCAGAAGATCATCGACGAGATGTTCCTGTTCGAGAACATGATCGACCTGGACGACCGCAGCATCCAGCTGGTGCTCAAGGAGATCGATACCAACTCCCTGGTGGTGGCCCTGAAGGGGTCGCCGGAGGCGCTCATGGACAAGTTCCTGCGCAACATGTCCCAGCGGGCCGCCGACCTGCTCCGCGAGGACATGGAGGCCCGGGGGCCGATCCGCGTCTCCCAGGTGGAGGCCGAGCAGAAGGCCATCCTCCAGGTGGTGCGGCGCCTGGCCGACGCCGGCGAGGTGGTGCTGAGCGGCGGAGACGACACCTATGTCTGAGCCCGATCGGACGTCTACGCTGGGGGGCGAGACGCCCTGGCGACGCTGGCAGATGGGCGAGCTGCGCGCCCCGGCACGCCCTGCCGAGCGGGATCCGAGCGAGTCGCGCAGCGAGTCGCGCAACACGCGGGCCGATGCCGCCAAGCAGGCTCGGGAGCAGGAGGCACGGCGCCAGCAGGAGGCCCTGGACGCCCTGCGCGAGCAGGCGCGCCGCGAGGCCTACGAGGCAGGCCTGCGCGAGGGACGCGAGGCCGGGCATGCCGAGGGCCTGGCCCAGGGGCTCGAGGAGGGACGTCGCCAGGCCGAGGCGGAACTCGAACGCCGCCTCGAGGAGACCGTGGCGCCGCTGGCGCCCCTCGCCCGCCACTTCGGCGAGGCCCTGGAGGCACTCGACGAGACCGTGGCCGAGGACCTGGTGGACCTGGCCCTGGCCACCGGTCGACAGCTCGCCGGCGAGGCCCTCAAGGCCCGGCCGCGGCAGGTGCTGGAGCTGGTGCGGGCGCTGCTGCATACCGAGCCGCCCCTGGTGGGCCAGCAGCGGCTGTGGCTGCACCCGCTGGATCACCGCCTGGTCGCCAAGACCCTGGGCGAGGAACTGGAAGCGGCCGGCTGGCGCCTCCAGCCCGATGACCAGCTGAGCCGGGGCGGCTGCCGGGTGACCAGCGCCAACGGCGAACTGGATGCCACCTGGGAGACTCGCTGGCAGGCCATCCGGGATCAGGTCCGCCAGCGCCGCCCGGCGCGCAAGAACGACGGCAAGGACTGACGGAGTCGGCCATGAGCGACGCCCCCACCCTCAATCGCCATCAGGCCAGCTGGCAACGTGCCTTGAGAGGCGTGCGCGCCCGGATCGAGCCGCTCCCCGTCAGCCGGGCCAGCGGGCGGGTGGTGCGCGCCACCGGCATGGTGATCGAGGTGGTGGGGCTTCAGGTGGCGCTGGGCAATGCCTGCCGCATCGAGCTGCCCGATGCCCAGGGCCGCCCGGGACGACGCCATGCCGAGGCCGAGGTGGTGGGCTTCGACGGGGAGCGACTGTTCCTGATGCCGCTGGCCGAGATCAGCGGTCTGCGCCCCGGCGCCCGGGTCCTGCCGCTGGGCGACGGGGCCGGCGATGCCGCCCGGCGCTTTCCGCTCGGCCAGGCCCTGCTGGGCCGGGTCGTGGACGGCAACGGCCAGCCGCTGGACGGCCGAGGCCCGCTCGACGAGGCGCCCCGGGCGCCGCTGGCCACGCCGCCCCTGAATCCGCTGTCCCGGGCCCCCATCAGCGAACAGATCGACGTGGGCATCCGCGCCATCAACGCCCTGCTCAGCGTCGGGCGCGGCCAGCGGATGGGCCTGTTCGCCGGCTCCGGGGTCGGCAAGTCGGTGCTGCTGGGCATGATGGCCCGCTACACCCGGGCCGACGTGATCGTGGTGGGCCTGATCGGCGAGCGGGGGCGAGAGGTCCAGGACTTCATCGACAACATCCTCGGCCCCGACGGCCGACAGCGGGCCGTGGTGGTGGCCGCACCGGCGGACACCTCGCCGCTCCAGCGCCTGCAGGGGGCGGCCTACGCCACCCGGCTCGCCGAGGGCTTCCGCGACGAGGGCAAGAACGTCCTGCTGATCATGGACTCGCTGACCCGCTACGCCATGGCCCAGCGCGAGATCGCCCTGGCCATCGGCGAACCCCCGGCCACCAAGGGTTACCCGCCTTCGGTGTTCGCCAAGCTGCCCAGCCTGGTGGAGCGGGCCGGCAACGCCGAGCGCGGCGGCGGCTCGATCACCGCCTTCTACACGGTGCTCACCGAGGGGGACGACCAGCAGGATCCCATCGCCGACTCGGCGCGCGCCATCCTCGACGGCCACGTGGTGCTGTCGCGCGCCCTGGCGGAGGCCGGCCACTATCCGGCCATCGACATCGAGGCCTCGATCAGCCGGGCGATGACGGCCATCAGCGACAAGCCCCAGCTCGACCTGGCGCGGCGCTTCAAGGGCCTGTTCTCCCGCTATCAGCGCAACCGTGACCTGATCAGCGTGGGCGCCTACCATCCCGGCCACGATCCCGAGCTGGACGAGGCCGTACGCCGCTATCCGGCCCTGGAGGGCTTCCTGCAACAGGACATCGCGGAATGCGCCGACCTGGAGGCCTCGCGACAGGCCCTGGCCGGCGCCCTGGGAGGTACGTCATGAGTCGCAGCGCCCTGGACAACCTCACCGAGCTGGCCCGGGAGGCCCGCGACAAGGCCGGCCAGAAGCTCGCCGGCGAGCGTCAGAACGCCGCCCAGATCGTCGCCCAGCTCGAGTCCCTGCAGCGTTACCGCCGGGAGTACGCCCAGCAACTCCAGGCGGCCCTGCGCCAGGGCATCGATCCGGCCACCATGCACAACTACCAGCGCTTCCTGGCCTCGCTGGACGAGGCCCTCGAGCGGGCCCGCCAGGCCCTGGCCGAACAACGGCAGCGGGTGGAGCGCAGCCAGCGCCAGTGGCAGCAGGAGCAGCGCCGGCTGACCTCCTACGACACCCTCGCCGAGCGCCGTGCCCAGGCCCATCGGCGTGCCGAACAGCGTCGCGAGCAGCGCGCCACCGACGAGCTGGTGACCCAGCGCTGGGGGCGCCGCGACACCGCCCCGGGCGGGTATTGACGGACAAGGAGACCCTCCATGGACATCCAGCAGATCCTCGCCGGCGTCAAGGGACAGGCGAGCGCCCCCAAGGGGGGCGACGGCGCGCCAGCCTCCTCGGAATCCGGCGACTTCGCCGCGGCCCTGGCCGCCCTGGCCCCGGCCGGAGCGGCGGGCCCGGCCGAGGGACTCGAGGCCATCGAGGGGACCCCGCAGGCACGCCGTCAGGCCCTGGCGGCGCTCGCCGCCCTGGTCCAGGGGGACGCACCGGGCCAGCCCCTGAACGAGGGCCTCGACTCCCTGGCAACCCTGCCCGCCGGGGCAGGCGTGCCGGAGGCGCTGCTGGCGAAGCTCACCGAGGCCGCCCGGCGGGCCGCCGCCTCGCCGGCCGAGGGCGAGACCGACGCCACCCCACCGCCCGGGTTGACGGCGGTGATGGAGCGCCTGGCGCTGATCCAGGACGCCGGACAGGCTCCCGACGAGGTCGCCGCCGAGACGACGGTACCCGTCATGTCACCGGCCCTGGACCAGACCACGGCCCAGCTCGCCGCCGGCAAGCCGGCGACCGCCCACGTCACCACGGCCCGAGACACGCCGGACAACCCCGCTGCCCAGGGCGCCCTCCCTTCGGCCCTCGGGAAGCCCCCCCGCGCCCCGGGGACCGGGCAGCCACCTTCCTCGCCGCTGCCGACCGCCGTCGAGACCGCTGCCAAGGCCACCGACGGACAAGCCCCGCTGACCCCGTCCGCCACGCCGTCGCCCCAGGCGATGGCAGAGGCCCTCACGGCACGCCGGGAGGGGGCTCCGGGGGAGAGCCCGAACGCGCTCCTCGGCCAGGCCGGTCTCTCCGGCCAGTCCAGCGCCCTCCCGGGGTCCGCCTCCGGCGCACCGGGCGCCACTCCGCCCGCTCCCCAGCAGGCCGCCCTGACCGCGCCGGTCAACAGCCCGGCCTGGCCGCGCCAGCTGGGGCAACAGCTGATTCGCCTCGGCCAGGGCGGGGGCGAGCAGCGCATCGAGATGCAGCTGCATCCCGCCGAGCTCGGCCCGCTGTCGGTAACGTTGAAGGTCGGCGACCAGGGCGCCCAGGCCCAGTTCCTGTCGGCCCATGCCCAGGTCCGCCAGGCGGTGGAACAGGCGATTCCCCAGCTTCGCGAGGCCCTGGCCGAACAGGGCATCGCCCTGGGCGAGACCTCGGTGGGTGAGCAACGCACAGGCCAGGGCGAAGGCGACGGCACCCGCTTCGCCGAGGGCACGGGCACCCCCGAAGACCCCGAGGGCGAGGACGCGGCCCGACTCGCCGGCACGGTCGAGGCCTCCACGCCCGGCGTGAGCCTCGACGGGCGCGTCGACCTCTACGCCTGAGCCCCGCGCCCGGCGTCGCAAAGTATGGAGATAGGCCCCTCGAGCGGGCCTGTTCGGTTCATCATCACGACCTGTCGGCGGGCATAATCCGACGGCATTGGCGGACTCATTCAGCATAGGAACGGTAATGGCGAAATCCAGCGGAGGCTCAAGGACGCTGCTGTGGCTACTGGTGGTGCTGGTCGTGCTCGCCTCATCGGCGGCGGCCGCGGCCCTCTTCATGGTCTTCACCCGGCAGGACGGAGGACAGCAGGCCCAGGCCCGGGAGGCGGAGGTCATCGAGTACAAGGCGCCGATCTTCGTCGAAATCGAGCCCTTCACCGTCAACCTGGCCGACGATGACTATGGGTCCCGCCTGCTCTACGCGGGCATCTCGCTCAAGGTGGCCGACGAGCAGAGCCGCGACCTGCTGACCTCCCACATGCCCCAGGTCCGCAGCCGCCTGCTGAGCCTGTTGTCCGGCAAGCAGGCCGCGCAGCTGACCTCGCCCGACGGCAAGCAGCGCCTCGCCGACCAGGTGACGGCCGCCCTCGAGGCGCCGATGGCGGAGACACAGCCCGAACTGACCATCGAGGACGTGCTCTTCACCGAATTCATCGTGCAATAACACCGGGATCGCGCCGCACCATGTCCCAAGACGACCTGCTGTCCCAGGATGAGATCGATGCCCTGCTCAAGGGCGTCAGCGGGGATGACGAACCCACCGCCAGCTGCGGGGGGCAGCCCAACGTGCGTCCCTTCGATCCGGCCTCCCAGCACCGGATCATCCGCGAGCGCCTGCATGCCCTGGACATCATCAACGAGCGCTTCGCCCGCCACTTCCGCACGGGGCTGTTCAACCTGATCCGTCGCAGCGCCGACATCACCGTGGACTCGGTGAAGTACCAGAGCTACAGCGACTTCTCCCGCAACGTGCCGGTCCCCACCAACATCAACATCATCGCCATGAAGCCGCTCAAGGGCTCGGCGTTGATCGTCTTTCCGCCCAGCCTGGTGTTCATGGTGGTGGACAATCTCTTCGGGGGCGACGGCCGCTTCCTGGCCAAGTCCGAGGGCCGCGAGTTCACCAACACCGAACAGCGCATCATCCAGCGCATGCTGCAACTGGCCATCGAGGCCTACGGCGAGTCCTGGCGGTCGGTCTATCCGCTGGAGATCAGCTACCTGCGCTCGGAGATGCAGTCCAAGTTCGCCAACATCACCAACTCGCCCAACGAGATCGTGGTGAACACCAGCTTCAACCTCGAGGTCGGCAACCTGGCCAGCAGCTTCCAGATCTGCATGCCCTACTCGATGATCGAGCCGCTGCGCGACCTCCTGACCAACCCGCTCAACGACGGCCATCAGGATCAGGACGGCAGCTGGTCGAAGCGCATGGCCGGCGAGATTCGCCAGTCCGAGGTGGAGCTGGTCGCCAACTTCGCCGACATCCCCTCGCGGATCGCCCAGGTCCTCTCCCTCAAGGTCGGGGACGTGCTGCCCCTGGATCTGCCCGAGACCGTCACCGCCAGCGTGGATGGCGTGCCGGTGATGGAATGCGAGTACGGCAGCCAGCACGAGCAGCGGGCCCTGCGCGTGCTGCGGCTGTTCGACCACGCGGCCGGCCACGCGCCGTCCAGCGCCTTCGTCAAGGGGTCCCAGACGACATCCAAGGAAGCCAAGCATGACTGATCCCAACAAGCCCGATCGAAATCTCGACGACGACTGGGCCGCCGCCATGTCGGAGCAGCAGGGCGACGACGCCCCGAGCGAGGACGAGGATCCCTGGGCCGCGGCCCTGGCCGAACAGGCCGCCGCCGACTCCGCCCAGGAGGAGGAGTCCCCGGCCGAGCCGGCATCGTCCCAGCCGGCGCAGCCCGCGGGCGAGAGCGTCTTCCAGCCCCTCGAACAGGGCCAGGGCAGCGGCGTGCCGCGGGACCTGGAGATGATCATGGACATCCCGGTCAAGCTGACCGTGGAGCTGGGCCGCACCAAGCTGACCATCAAGCAACTGCTCGAGCTGGCCCAGGGCTCGGTGGTCGAGCTGGAAGGCCTGGCCGGGGAACCCATGGACATCCTGATCAACGGCTACCTGATCGCCCAGGGCGAGGTGGTGGTGGTGGAGGACAAGTACGGTATCCGCATCACCGAGATCATCACTCCCTCCGAACGGGTCCAGAAACTGAACCGATGAACGAGTCCGCCTCCAGCCCGTCCGCCTCCATCGACGGCCTGGCCGCCGGCGGCGAGGTCCTGGTGGGCATGGCCACCCTGGGCAAGACCGCCGCGGCCCTGGCGCTGGTGCTGGGGGTCATCCTGGCCTGCAGCCTGCTGCTGCGGCGGCTGGGGGGCGTTAACCGCGGCCAGGGCCATCGTCCCCGGCTGGTCGGCAGCACGGCGGTGGGCAACCGCGAACGGGTGGTGATCGTCGAGGTCGAGTCCACCTGGCTGGTACTGGGCGTCGGCGGCGGCCAGGTCAGCAAGCTCCACGAGCTGCCCGCCCCGGCGGACACGCAGCCCGCGACAGACCCCGCGCCGGCGGACGACGGCTTCGCCGCCCGGTTCGCCCGAGCCATGCGCCACAACGCCGGCCTGGGACCGAGCCGGGACCGGAGCCGTCCATGAGGTGGAGCGGTCGCCGGGCGGCCCGCTGGGTCGGGCTCCTGTTGCTGCTGCTGCCGGGCCTGGCGATGGCCCAGCAGATCCCCGGCCTGGTCAGCCAGCCGCTGGAGGACGGCGGCCAGAAATGGTCGCTGTCGCTGCAGACCCTGCTGCTGCTCAGCTCGCTGGCCTTCCTGCCGGCGGCGCTGCTGATGATGACCAGCTTCACCCGCATCATCATCGTGCTGAGCCTGCTGCGCACGGCCATGGGCACCCAGGCGACCCCGCCCAACCAGATCCTGCTCGGCCTCGCATTGTTCCTGACCTTCTTCATCATGGCGCCGGTTTTCGGCGAGGTGTACGACCTGGCCTGGGTCCCGCTGTCCAACGGCGAGATCGCCTTCCCCGATTTCCTCCGTGAGGCCCAGGGCCCCTTCCGGGAGTTCATGCTGGCCCAGACTCGGGAGCCCGACCTGGCGCTGTTCGCGCGCCTGGCCGAGGTCGGCGAGTTGCAGGGGCCGGAGGACGTGCCGCTGCGGGTGCTGGTGCCGGCCTTCGTGACCAGCGAGCTGAAGACCGCCTTCCAGATCGGTTTCACCATCTTCATCCCCTTCCTGATCATCGACCTGGTCGTCGCCAGCACCCTGATGTCGCTGGGGATGATGATGGTGCCGCCGATCACCATCTCGCTGCCCTTCAAGCTGATGCTGTTCGTGCTGGTGGACGGCTGGCAGCTGATCATCGGCTCCCTGGCGGAAAGCTTCTACCTCTGACCCTCCACCTCTGACCCTCCACCTCTGACCCGGGACGGATGCCATGACCCCCGAGACGGTAATGACCATCGCCTACCAGGGCATGCGCGTGACCCTGCTGCTGGCCGGCCCGCTGCTGATCACCGCCCTGCTCACCGGCCTGCTGGTCAGCCTCTTCCAGGCCGCCACCCAGATCAACGAGATGACGCTGTCGTTCATTCCCAAGATCCTGGCGGTCTTCGCCGTGCTGGTGCTGGCGGGCCCCTGGCTGCTGACCCTGATCACCACCTTCACCCGGGAGCTGTTCACCAGCATTCCCTCGCTGGTCTCCTGAGGCCGGTCGCAGGCATGGTCGAGGTCACCTTCGCGCAGCTGCAGGCCTGGCTGGTCGCCTTCCTGTGGCCCTTCACCCGGATCACCGGCCTGATGCTCACCTCGCCGCTGTGGGGCCATTCCAGCGTGCCCCGTCAGGCCAAGCTGGGGCTGGCCGGGGCGCTGACGGTGGTGATGGCGCCGGTGATCCCGCCCATGCCGGAGGTGCCGCTGATCTCCTGGGCCGGGCTCGGCATCATCGTCGAGCAGCTGCTGATCGGGGCGGCCATGGGGCTCGTCATGCGGGTGACCCTGGTGGTGGTCCAGGCCACCGGCGAGTTCATCGGGCTGCAGATGGGCCTGGCCTTCGCCACCTTCTTCGATCCGTCCAGCGGCACCAACATGATGGTGCTGTCGCGCATCCTCTACATGATCACGCTGCTGATGTTCCTGGCCTTCGACGGCCACCTGGTGGTGATCGAGATCCTGGCGACCAGTTTCGAGGCGCTGCCCATCGGCCTGGGCCGCTACGATCCCGCCGCCTTCGAGATGCTGGCCCGCTATGGCGGCACCATCTTCGTTTCCGGCATGCTGCTGGCCCTGCCGCTGGTGGCGGCGCTGCTGATCATCAACCTGTCCCTGGGCATCCTCAACCGCTCGGCGCCCCAGCTCACCGTGTTCAACATCGGCTTCCCCAGCTCGCTGACCGTGGGACTGATCCTGCTGATGGTGCTGATGACCGACCTGTCGCGCTTCCTGGAACGCCTCTTCTCCCAGGGGCTGGCCTTCCTCAGGAGCTTCCTGGACGTCCTGGCCCCGCTGGCCGGTTGAATGCCGGAAGCAAGGTGGATGCGCTAACGCTTATCCACCCTTGTGTCTCTCCAGTGGGGAGTGATTAGCTACCACCCCCACGGCCTGGGAGAAACCCGGATCTACCCTGACGGTTTCGAACCTGTTCCGTAGATTGGTCTCCCAGGCTTCTATCTCGCAAACCTGAACGGTATCCAATGCCCCCTTCCGGCGAGGAGAGGCTGTACGCACAAGGGAAAGTGGTGAGATGGCACATATCGGCATCGATATCGGCAAGAAGAAACTGGATTGCCTCTGGCTTCGTGATATGGAGAAGGGCAAGGTCAAAACCAAGGTCTTTACCAATCGGCACCAGGATTATCCAGCGCTGCTGGACTGGCTGACCCGGCAGACCGGTGAGTCTCCCGAAGCGTTGCATGTCTACATGGAAGCCACGGGGATCTACCATGAGCCCCTGGCTTATTGGCTCCATGAGGCTGGCGTCAATGTCTACGTGCTCAACCCCGCACACGCGCATCATTATGCCAAGAGTGCAGGTCGCCTTCACAAGACGGACAAGGCAGACAGCCGTGTCCTAGCAGAGTTCGGCGCGTCCCGAAGCCACCGGCGGTGGACACCGGAGCCTGAAGAAACGCGTGAGCTGAAGCGCCTGGTGGCGCGCCTCGAAGCGGTTTATCAGGATATTCAGCGCGAAAAGAATCGTCTCGAGAAAGCTCAATTCAGCCGTGATACAGGGGCCGAGACCTCGATCGGCCATGTCCTGGCGGCCCTGGAGCGCGAAGCCAAGCGCTTACAGGAGGAGATCGAGACGCACCTCGACCGCCATGATCATCTAAAACGAGATCGACAGTTGCTGATGAGCATTCCTGGCATCGGTCCCGGGCTTTCCACAAGGCTGGTCGCGGTCCTGCGAAGCCGACCATTCGAGAGTGCTCGACAGGCGGCCGCTTTCCTGGGGCTCGTGCCGACGTATTACACCTCTGGCACGTCGGTCAAGAAGACACCAACCCTCTCCAAGACGGGGAGTGCCGTGATGCGTCGGAAGTTGTACATGGGAGCCGTGGTGGCCATGACACACAACCCGGATATCCAGGCGCAATATGCCCGGCTGAAGGCACGAGGGAAGCACAGCATGTCGGCCCTCGGGGCGGCCATGCGTAAGCTGGTGCATATCGCCTATGGCGTCCTGAAGACGCAAACCGAGTATCGACCCCAACCCATCCCTGCGGGGGGTTGAGGTCGGTCGGGAGAGACGGTATCTACGCGGCCCCTGCGAAGCCCGCGTAGGTCGGGTAAGCGAGCCTGCGAGCGCACCCGACAGATCCGGCCGGCAGTAACTCGCACCCGCAGCCTCAGGATAAAAAACCGCCCCGTCGGGATGCGACGGGGCGGGACAAGGGGTCATGGCAAGACCATGACCGGCAGGGTTCGCGAAGGGTCAGAGGAACTGGAAGAGCGACATCCCCTTCATGTCGGCGAAGGTCTTCTGGGCGGCCTGCATGCCCACCTGGCGCAGGCTGTACTCGGAGATCGCCTCGGCGTAGTCGAGGTCGACCAGGTCGGAGAGGGTCTGCTCGTAGTTCAGCAAGCGGTTGCCGCCCACCGAGTCCACCACGTCCAGCTCGTTGAGCCGCGCGCCCATGGAGGCGCGGACCGTCAGGACGTTGTCCAGGCCATTGTCGAGCTCGCGCATCACGCTGCTGAGGGTGTTGCGCTGGCTGGCGCGATCAGACTCGGTGGCGTTGGGCGTCTCCAGGGCGGCGATGGCCTTCTCGAAGGTCCGGAACAGATCGGTGTTCATTTCGTCGGCGGGTCCCATGGTGATGCTGTCGCCCACCGCCGGCTCGCCCTCCAGGGTCAGCTTGAGGCCACCGACCGACACCACCGTGACCTCGGGATTGTAGGCCTCTTCGGTCAGTGCCGTGGCGTTCCAGGTACCGCCGGCCTCGTCGTAGACCTCAACGCTGAAGGTCGGGTCACCCGCGGCGTCCTCGTCGAAGCTGACCCGGTAGCGTTCGCCGTAGCCCGCATCGCCGCTGTCGATGACCTCGGGCCCCTTGAAGGTCACGCTGCCGGCGTTGGCGGCATCGGCCTCGGTGACATAGCCGGCCCCGCTGGGCACGCTCTGGAAGATCGCCTCACCGTGGTCGCTGACGTCCATCAACCGCGAGGCGTCGATGCGCTGGCGTCGGACGTTGGTGTCGCCCACGTACTGGACCTCGCCGGCGGCATCCTTGACGAAGGGCGCGCTGCTGTCCTGGTAGCCGCCGAACAGGTAGCGCCCGTTGCCGTCGGTGGCGTTGGCCTGGCCGAGCAGCGCCTCGTAGACGCCGCGCAGCTCGCTGGCCACGGACTCCCGGTCCACGTCGCTGAGGGTGTCGCTTGAGGCCTGGACCATCAGCGTCTTGGCCCGGGTCACGGCGTCGCTGACGCTGTTGAGCACGCTCTCGGCCTGGGAGAGGGAGTTTCGCGCGCTGACCCGGGAGTCGGCGAACTGCTGGGTCACCGCCCTGGCCTGGTCGACGCCCACGGCCCGGGAGGCCGCCTGGGGATCGTCGGAGGGGTTGACCACCCGGCGGCCGCTGGCGATCTGCTCGCTGACCTTGAGGAAGTCTCCCTGCTGACGGTTCAGGGAGGTCACGCTCTGCTCGAACATGGTAACGGTGCTGATGCGCATCTCGAACGCTCTCCCTTGATCAGCCGCGCAGGCCCAGCACGGTGTCGATCACCGTGCGGCCGGTCTCGATGACCTTGGCGTTGGCTTGATAGTACTGCTGGTAGCGGATCAGGTTGGCCGCCTCCTCGTCGAGGTTGACCCCGGACTCGGCCTGCTGGGCGGCCCGCAGCTGCTCGCTGAGCCCCTGCTGGGCCTCCATGTTCACCTGGACGATGTTGGTGCGATTGCCCACATCGCTGACCATGGCCCCATAGGCCCCGCTCAGGGAGGCAGACCCGCCCACGATGCTCTGCTGCTGCAGATCCTGCAGCGCCAGCGCGTTCTCGTTGTTGCCGGCCCCGCCGCCTGACCCCGCGGCGGCGATCTTGTCCAGGTCGTCGAGGGCGCCCTCCAGTTCGGCCGCGGCGCGGCGCACCGGCTGGACCTCGAAACGGTCGTTGGCGGCCAGGTTGGCGGTATCGTCGAAGGTGACGGTCATCCCGCCGAAGCTCAGGGTGCCCGCGGCGGCATCGTAGTCCACGTCGGTCGGATCGAGGGCCTGAGCGCTGTCCTTGCGGACCACCTCGAAGTCCGTGGCCGCCGCGGTCGGTACGGCCGCGACGCGCACCGTGTAGTCGCTGGCCTGGAGTTCGCCCACATTGGCGGCATCGAAGGCGACCGAGGCGATCTCGGCGGTGCCCTGGTTCCCCTCGTGGGTGAAGGCCCGTGGCTCACCGACGGTGAAGAACGCCTCCCCGGGGTTGCCTTCGAGATCGACACCGGCGGCATGCTGCGCGTTGACCGCCACGGCCAACGACACGGCCATCTGGCCGATCTGGTTCTGGGTCTTGTCCAGGGTCTCGGCGCGGAAGGCCATCAGGCCACCCAGGGTCCCCCCGGTGACGGTGTCCTCGTCGAGCGCTTCGAGGTTGCCCCCCGAATCCCGATAGCCGAGGACGGTTCGCTGGGGATCGTTAGGGGCGTCCATGGTCTCGAGCTTGAACCGGCGGTCCCCCATCACCAGCGGCTGGCCGTTGGGCAGGCTGATGTTATAGGACTTGCCGTCCTGGACGTTGAGGCGAAGGTCCATGCGCTCGCTGAGCTCGTGGACCAGCTGGTCACGCTGGTTGAGCAGGCCATTGGGCGCCTCGCCGTTGCGGGCCCGGGCCAGCGCGATCTCGCGGTTGATGCCGGCCAGCTGCTCGGTGGTGTTGTTGATCTGGGTGACTTCGTCACGGATCTGGCCGTTGATGCCCTCCTGCATGTCCTGCAGGTAGCCGTCGAAGGAGCGGAACTGGGCGCTCAGGGTGTCCGCCGTACCCAGCACGCCCTGGCGTGCCGCGGGGTCGGACGGTGCGCTGGCCAGATCCTCCAGCGAGGAGAAGAACCCCTGCATCAGGGGCGCCAGGCCGGCGTCGCGGTCGGCCAGCAGGCTGTCGATCTGCTCCACCTGGTTGCGGTAGGTCTCCAGGGCGCTGGTCTTGCTGGTGGCCGCGTTCAGCTGGGAGGCGACGTACTGGTTGAACTGGCGCTGCACGTCCTCGACCTGGACCCCACCGGTGCCGGTGCTGCTCTCGGCCAGCAGGGTGACCTCGCGGTTGTAGCCCGGCGTGAAGACGTTGCTGATGTTGTTGCTGGTGGTGGCCAGGGCGTTCTGGGCGGCATTGAGGCCGCTCAGGCCCGTGGAGAAGATGCTCATGTCGGTATTCCCTTGTGCCGATGGACGTCATATCGGCCGCGCCGGGCCGAACTTGAGGCCGAAACGCCCTGCCGGGCAGGCGATCATCGCGCCGGAGCCTGGGCCAGCCAGGCGCCGTCCGGCAGCGGGCCCAGGGTGTCCATCACCGCGATCAGCTTGTCGGCATAGGCCGGGTCGGTGGCATAGCCGCCGCGCTGCAGGGCCCGGGCCGCCTGGTCGGGGCCGGGCGCGCCGACCACTCCGGCATAGCGGGGGTTTTCGCCGATCAGCCGCGCATAGTCGGTGAAGGCCTCCTCGAAGGAGCCGTAGACCCGGAAGCGGTCGCGCACCGGCTGGCGACGGCCGTCGATGACCTCGTGAGTGAGGATCTCGGTGGTCTCGCCCTGCCAACCGCCACCGGCCTTGATGCCGAAGAGGTTGTGGCTGTTGCCGCCCTCGGAGGTGGCGATCTCGTGGCGGCCCCAGCCGGTCTCGAGCGCCGCCTGGGCGAGGATCAGCTCCGCCGGCACGCCGGAGGCGCGGCTGGCCGCCCGGGCCGGGGCGGCGAGGCGCTCGACGAAGTCACGCACGTGGGCGGGGCGCTCCCGCCCGGCCGGCTCACCGCGAGCGATGGCCGACTCGGCGTTCGGGCGCGTGACTTCAAGCTCGTCCAGGAAGGAACCCGGCAGGGACGCCTGGGTCGCGGGTGGCTCCTCGGTCGAGGACGTTTCCGGGCGCAGCGCCCCGGTCAGCGGCCGGGGGGTGCCGCGGGGGATGCCGGCGATCAAGGCCTCGATGTCCGACTCGTCCGCGGACCGAGGGCCGCCTGCCGGCCCCTCGAGCTGCGCCATCAGCCGCTCGGCCAGGCCGATGCCCCGATCGGCCACGGCCTGGGACCATTGCTTGTCGAGCAGCTCCTGGTAGAAACCGGTCTGGCGGCTGTCGAGCAGCCCGGAGGACGGCACGGCGTCACGCATGCTCTTCATCATCATCTGCACGAACAGCGCCTCGAACTCCCGCGCCGCGCCCTGCAGCCCTTCGCCGGGGGCGCTGTGCTTGAGTCGCTGCAGGCCCTGGAGATCCCAGGCCAGTTGGTTGCTCATGCCATCGGGGGCGTCCAGGCTCATCAGATGATCTCCAGCTCGGCGCGCAGCGATCCGGCGGCCTTGAGGGCCTCGAGGATCGACATCAGGTCGTTGGGCGTGGCACCCAGGGAATTGAGGGCGTTCACCACCTCGAGCAGGTCGGCGCCCTCGACGACCTTGAGGGTGCCGGGCTGCTGCTGGATGCTGACCTCGGTGTCCTGCACCACCACGGTCTCGCCCTCGGCGAAGGGATTGGGCTGGCTGACGCCGAACTCGGTGTCGATGACGATGGACAGGTTGCCATGGGCCACCGCCGCTTCCTGCAGGGTGACCGCCCGGTTGAGCACGATGGAGCCGGTCCGCGAGTTCAGCACCACCCGGGCCGGTTCCTCGGTGGGGGTGACCCGGACGTTCTCGACCCGGGCCATGAAGTTGACCCGCGAATTGGCGTCGCGAGGCCCGTCCAGGGCGATCACCTTGGCGTTGCGGGCCGAGGCCACGACGCGACCGAACTCCTGGTTGATGGCGCTGACCACCCGCTGGGCGGTGCCGAAGTCGTCCGACTCGAGCTGCAGCTCCAGCAGGCCGCCGTTGGCTCCCAGATCCAGGGGAACCTCGCGCTCCACGGTGGCGCCATTGGCAATGCGTCCGCCGGCCTGCTGGTTGATCTGCACGCTGGTCCCGCCGCCCGAGGCGCTGGCTCCAGGCACCAGCAGGTTGCCCTGGGCGAGGGCGTAGGTGGCGCCATCGGCCCCCTTGAGCGGCGTCATCAACAGGGTCCCGCCGCGCAGGCTGTCGGCGTTGCCCACCGAGGACACCACCACGTCGAGCCGCTGGCCGGGCCGTGCGAAGGGCGGCAACTCGGCGGTGACCATCACCGCCGCCACGTTGCGCAGCTGCATGTTGGTGCCGGGGGGCACGGTGATGCCCAGCTGGGAGAGCATGTTGGTCAGGCTCTGGCCGGTGAAGGGCGCCTGCATGGTCTGGTCGCCGGTCCCGTCCAGGCCCACCACCAGGCCGTAGCCCACCAGGGCGTTGTCACGAACCCCGGCGAAGCTGGCCATCTCGCGCAGCCGCTCAGCCTGGGCGGGCAAGGCGATCACGCAGGACAGGACCAGGATCACCACGGAGAGAAAGGGCTTGCGCGCCGTCATGCGACCACCATCAGAAGGGCGAGACATTGAGGAAGAAGCGTTGCAGCCAGCCCATGTGCTGGGCCTCGTTGATGTAGCCGTCGCCCACGTACTCGATCCGGGCATCCGCCACGGCGGTGGAGGGCACGGTGTTCTGGCCGGAGATGAAGCGCGGATCGACCACGCCCCCGAAACGGATGAACTCGGTGCCCTGGTTGATGGCGATGCGTTTCTCGCCCCGCACCCGCAGGTTGCCGTTGGGCAGCCGCTCCACCACCCGCACCGAGATCTTGCCGGTGAAGGAGTTGTTGGCCTGGGCACCGCCGCCCCCCTCGAAGTCGCTCTCGCCGGCGACGTCGAAGCCGTACTCGGCCAGCGTATCCAGGGCATCGGGCAACTGGTCGAAGGTCAGCCCCGCCGAACCGTCCCGATCGGCATTGGAGCGGGCGTTCTTGCTGGCGCTGACCTCCTCGTCCAGGACGATGGTCAGGATATCGCCGACCATGCGGGGGCGACGGTCCTCGAACAGCGGCTGATAGCCCCGCTGGGCCTGATAGATGGCCCCGTTGGCCCGGGCCAGCGGGCGCTCGGGCACCTCGAGCCGCTCGGGCTCCTCGACGACGGAGGTGCGGGGAATCTGGGCGCAGCCGCCCAGCACCAGCAGGGCCACCACCATGAGCCAGCGATGGCGCGTGATGCCTCCGAGTGCTCCGACCGTCATGCCCTCCGCCTCCTGGAATCGCTCAAGGTCACAGCTGGGCGAGGCGCGCCAGCATCTCGTCGCTGGTCTTCACCGCCTTGCTGTTGATCTCGTAGGCCCGCTGCGTCTGGATCATGCTGACCATCTCCTCGACCACGCTGACGTTGGAGGTCTCCACGTAGCCCTGGAGGAGCTTGCCCGCGTCGTTCATCCCGGGAATGCCCTGGTTGCGAGGCCCGGACGAGCCGGTCTCGGCGTAGAGGTTGCCCCCCAGGCTCTCGAGTCCGCCGGGATTGACGAAGGTGGACAGGGTGATCTGCCCGATCTGCTGGGGTTGGCTGTCGCCCGGCACCTTGACCGAGACGGTACCGTCCTCGCCGATGGTCACCGAGAGGGCGTTCTGGGGCACGATGATCGCCGGCTCGAGGGGATAGCCGTTGGCGGTGACCATCTGGCCGTTGGCGTCCAGCTGGAAGCTGCCGTCCCGGGAGAAGGCGGTGGTGCCGTCCGGCATCAGCACCTGGAAGAAGCCCTTGCCCTGGATGGCCAGGTCACGGGAGTTGCCGGTCTGCTCGAGCCCGCCCTGGGTATGCAGGCGCTCGGTGGCAACGGGGCGAACGCCGGTGCCCACCTGCAGGCCGGACGGCAGCCGGTCCTGGGCATTGTTCTGGGCGCCGGGCTGGCGCAGGTTCTGGTAGAGCAGGTCCTCGAACACCGCCCGGGACTGCTTGAAGCCGTTGGTGTTGACGTTGGCCAGGTTGTTGGAGATGACGTCCAGCTTGACCTGCTGGGCTTCCAGGCCGGTCTTGGCCGTCCACAGTGACTTGATCATGGGAATTCCTCGAAATCGGGACCTCAGCTCATCGAGAGCAGGCGGTTGGCGCGTTGAGCGTTCTCGTCGGCGGTGGACATGACCTTGGTCTGCATCTCGTAGCGACGGGCCACGTCGATCATCGCCACCATGGTCTCCACGGCGCTGACATTGCTGCCTTCCAGGGTGCCGCTGGCCAGCCGGGCGTCCTCGTCGGCCGGCAGCGCCGCGGGCGCGGCGCCGCCGGCCCGGAAGAGCCCGTCCTCGCCGCGCACCAGGCCGGCCTCGCCGGGGGTGACCAGCTTGAGCCGCCCTACCGCGGCCATCGCCTCGGGTCCCTGACCGGGAGCGATGGCGCTGAGCGTGCCGTCGCTACCGATGGACACCTCGGCGCCCAGCGGCACCTGGATGGGCCCGCCCTGGCCGATCACCGGCCGCCCCGCGCTGCGCAGCAGGCCGTCGCCGTCCACCTGCAGGTCCCCGCGCCGGGTATAGGCCTCGGTGCCGTCCGAGGCCTGGACGGCCAGCCAGGCCTCCCCCTGCAGTGCCACGTCCAGGGGCCGGCCGGTGGTCTGGAGGGGGCCCGGGGAGAAGTCCGCCCCCGGGGTGGAGGCCGCCACCGAGACCCGGGTGGGCAGGGCGGCCTCGCCCTGCACCGGCACCGCGCGCATGGCATGGAGCTGGGCGCGGAAGCCGGTGGTGGAGGCGTTGGCCAGGTTGTGGCTGACCACCGACTGCTGCTCCATGCTCTGGCGGGCGCCGCTCATGGCGGTGTAAAGGATGCGATCCATGGCCTGGCTCCCGGGCTTAGCGGCTCAGGTTGATGGAGGCCTGGAGGACCTCGTCCTGGGTCTTGATGGTCTGGGAGTTGGCCTGGTAGGCCCGCTGGGTGACGATCATGTCGACCAGCTGCTTGGCCAGGTCCACGTTGGAGGTCTCGATGGCCTGGGACTGCACGGAGCCCAGCACGCCGGTGCCCGGCTCACCCAGCAGTTCCTGGCCGGAGGCCTCGGTGGCCGCCCAGGCGTTATCCCCCTCCGGCGTCAGGCCTTCCGGGTTGCGGAAGTAGGACAGGGCGATCTGTCCCGCCGGGCGCGACTGCTCGTTGGAGTAGTTGCGCACCACGGTGCCATCCCCCTCGATGTCGATGCCCACCAGGGTGCCGGAGGTGTAGCCATCCTGGCTCAGGGCGCTGGTGGTGGAGGTGTTGCCGAACTGGGTGGAGCCGGTGATGTCCAGGTCGAAGGCCAGGGCGGCGGGGCCGGTCCCAAGCGGGGTGGTGGCCGCATTGGCGATATCGATGGTCGGCATGTTGGTGACGTCGTCGGCCGGGTTGCCGTCGATGGCATCCAGCTGGCCGTTGGTGTCGAAGGTGACATCGAAGTCGTTGGCGGCGTTGTAGTGGCCGTCCATCACCACCCGGCCGGTCCAGGCGTTGTCGGCGGTCTTCTCGTAATAGACGGTGACGTTGCGGGCATTGCCCAGGGAGTCGTAGACCGAGAAGTTGTTCGAGAAATGGTAATCGAGCGCGACCTCGGAGGTCGCATCCGTCATGTCGGTCAGCGCCGTGACCTGCTTGAGGTCGCCGCCGGCTTCTTCCCGGGCATCCAGGTTGAAGGTGGTCGCCACACCGGTGGTCGCACTGGCGGGCATGGCGCCGGAGTCCACCCGCAGCACCTCCGGCTGGCCGCCGGTCTGGACGGTGCCCAGGTCGCTCAGTCCGTAGCCCATGATGCGCGCGCCGGTGGCGTTCTCCAGGTAGCCGTCGGCGGTCATGGTCAGCTGGCCGTTGCGGGAGTAGACCACCTCGCCGGCCTGCTCGTAGCGGAAGAAGCCCTGGCCGCTGATGGCCAGATCCAGCTCTCGCCCCGTACCCTCGAGGTTCCCGGTCTCGAAGTCCTGGAGCACCGCCGCGACCTTGGTGCCCAGGCCGGTGGAGCCGGCGAAGACGTCGGCGAACTGGGCGCTGGAGCCCTTGTAGCCCACGGTCTGGGAGTTGGCGATGTTGTTGCCCAGCACGTCGAGGCTGGAGGCGGCGGCGTTGAGGCCACTAAGCGCTTGTGAAAAACCCATTTCTCTTCCCTGCGTCTGACAACGTTGGTGTTCTGTGCGTCGGTGCGTGCCGCCGCCCCTTTAGAGGATCTGCTTGATGTCGGAGAGTCCGACCCGTCCGAAGACGGCGCCCAGGTCCAGCCGCACCTCACCGCCGTCGGTGGGCGGGGTGACGCTGTTGACCACGGCATAGTTGAGCGCCTCGACCGCGACCGGCTCGCCGTCACGCCGCGCCTCGACGCGCACGCGGTAGGCGCCCTCCGCGGCGGTCTGGCCGTCGCTGGTCTGGCCGTCCCAGCTGAAGGACTCCACGCCGGCCTTCACCGCGCCCATCTCGTAGCGGTTGACGACCTGGCCGGCCTGGTCGGTGATGGTCACGACGACCTCGTCGGCGGGCTGCGCCAGCTCGACGCCGAAGGGCGTGGTGGTCGCCTCGCCTTCCTCGCCCTGGCTCAGCAGCACCCGCTCGCCCGGCACCAACACGCCCTGGCCGATCAGGGCACTGGCCTGGAGCGTCTGGCCGGCACCGATCTGATCGTTGATGGCCCCCAGGGATTCGTTGAGCTTCTCGATGCCGCTGACGGTATTGATCTGCGCCAGCTGGGAGGTCATCTCCTCGTTCTTCATCGGACTCAGGGGATCCTGGTTCTGCAGCTGGGTGACCAGCAGGGTCATGAAGCTGTCCTGCAGCTCGGCGGACTGCCGAGGGCCGAGGCTGGCACCGGCGGACGCCCCGGCATTGACGCTATTGATGACGCTGGAATCGATGCCGTTGGCCATGGGATCAGCCCTCGCCCAGGGTCAGGGTCTTGAGCATCAACTGCTTGTTGGTGTTCATGACCTCGACGTTGGCCTGGTAGGCGCGGGAGGCGGAGATCATGTTGGCCATCTCCGCCACGGGATCGACGTTGGGCAGGCTCACATAGCCCTGGTCGTCGGCGAGCGGGTGCTCGGGACGGTATTCCTGGCGCAGCGGCGAGGGATCCTCGACCACCTCCCGCACGCCCACTCCGCCGATGCCGGTCTGATGGCGAGCCCGGCTCTCGAACATCACCTGCTTGGCGCGGTAGGCCTCGCCGTTCGGGCCGGCCACGCTGTCGGCGTTGGCCAGGTTGCTGGCGGTGACGTTCATGCGTTGCGACTGGGCGCTCATCGCCGAGCCGGAGATATCGAACACGGAAAACATCGACATGGGGCCGCTCCTGGCTTATTCGGGTTGCATGGCCTTCTTGAGGCCCTGGATGCGACTGTTGAGGATCGTCAGGCCGGCCTGATAGCGCACCGAGTTGTCGGCGAAGGCGGTGCGTTCGCGATCCATGTCGACGGTATTGCCGTCGAGGCTCGGCTGGTCCGGCACCCGGTAGAGCAGTTCGCGATTCGGCGCCATGAGCGCCTGGCCGGGCAGGTGGCCCGCGTCGGTGCGCGAAAGCGACAGCCCGCCACCCGAGGCGCGTCCATGCCGGACGGCCTTGTCGAGCTCGCTGGCGAAGTCCATGTCGCGGGCCTTGTAGCCCGGGGTGTCGGCGTTGGCGATGTTGCTGGCCAGCACCTTCTGGCGCTCCTGGCGCAGCCCCAGCGCCTGCTGGTGGAAGTTGAAGGCGGCTTCGAGCTGGTCGATCATCCGGCGCTCCCCGGAAAATGGAAATTCGTCGAGGGTGGAGAATAGCCAGGACCCCGTCACCCCAAAGGCATGAACAGCCGACGTAATCTGGGCCATTTCCCGGATTCCCGACGCCATCCCGGCGCTAGACTCGCCGATGACTTCCCGAAGGCTCCGACGCCATGACGCCAAGGACCACACCCAGACCTCGCCGCACGACACTCCTGGCTTCTTGCCTGGCCATGCTGCTGTGCGCCCAGGCCCTGCCGGTCTTCGGCCAGGAAGAGTGGCTGGAAAGGGCCCGAGCCTTCCTGACGCAGCAGGCCAGCGGGCTGGGCGACGATGTCGAGGTCACCCTCTACCCGCCCGGCGCGCACTTTCCCGAATGCCGCCAGCCGGAACCCTTCCTCCCGGCCTCCTCCCGCCCGCCCCTGGGCCGCCTGTCGGTCGGCGTGAAGTGCGGCGAGACAGACCGGCGGACCCGCTACCTCCAGGCCGAGGTGGTGGTGATCGGCCGCTACCTGGAGACGGCCACCGCCCTCGAGGCGGGCGAACGACTGACCCTCGCCCACCTCGCCGAACGCCGCGGGGAGCTCCACCGGCTGCCCCATGGCACCCTGCGAGCCCCCCAGGCGGCGATCGGCCAGGTCACGCGCCGCCCCCTGGCCGCGGGCCGTCCCCTGCTGTCGCATCAACTGCGCGCGCCCCGGCTGGTGGATCGCGGCGATCGAGTCACCCTGGAGGCCCGCGGGGACGGGTTTCGCGTGACTCGAAAGGGCGAGGCGCTGGCCCCCGGCGGTCGGGGCGAGCGGATCCGCGTTCGGCTGGAGGACCGCCGGATCCTCGAGGCGCGCATCGTCGGTCCTGGCCGACTGGTCGTGGACAACTGACACCGCTCCGCCCAGACTGGAAGTCTCGGCCTGACGCCATTAAAGTTTTCGCCCCCGACGCCGATAGTCCAGGTAACGCACCGGTCACGAGGCCCTTCACGTGAAAGTCGACAACCATCAGCCGCTACGTTCCGGCCAGCTGGAGCAGCGTCAGCCGGCTCGCAAGCCCGACGGGAGCGAGGCTCCGACGAAGGATGCCGGCAGCCCCGCGGCCATGACCCACCTGAGCCAGGGCGCCGCGAACGCCAGCCAGGACATCGATGCCGCCCGGGTCGCCGAGGTTCGCGACGCCATCCGCGAAGGACGCCTGGAGATCAAGCCGGATCGTATCGCGGACGGCCTGATCGACAGCGTGAAGGACCTGCTGGCCCAGGGGGGCAACCGGGAGTGAGCCTGGAACGCCTGCTCAAGGAACAAGTCGGGCGACTGAACGAGCTCAGGTGCCTGCTGGAGGAGGAACAGGGCCTGCTGGTCGCGGGGGAAGTCGACGGCAAACGCCTCCAGACCATCGCCGAAGAGAAGACTCGGCTGCAGACCGAGCTCGAGTCCACCGAGACGCTCCGGGCCAGGGTACAGGGAAGGCTCGGTTACGCCGAGGGACCGGAAGGTGCCGGGAAGGCCGCCGAGGATGCCGGCTGCCTGGTCCACTGGGAAACCCTGCTGGCCAGCGCCGCCGAGATATCGCGGCTCAACGAGCGCAACGGCCGCCTGCTGGAACTCCGCATGACCCACAACCAGCAGATGCTCGACTACATCCACCGCCTCGCCGATCCCGACGTCTATGCCGCCGACGGGCGTACCGGACTGCAACCCCGACGACTGAACGCCCGCGCTTAGGCATCTGTCGGCTTTCCGGCCGATGTCGTACTGATCGAATCGGACCGACACGGGCCGTTCGCCTCATCGGCTCGATCCCCTGGCTCGCGACGATCGACCGACACGGGCCGTCCCCTCCCCCTACAGCGGCAGCTGCCTGCCTTGGGGCCTGCATTCCAGGGCCTCCGCCGACTGTGGCTCACCCAGACGGTTGCCCTGGGCCAGAGGAACCCCCAGCGCGACCGCGGCATTCAGCTGGGCCGCGGTTTCCACGCCAACCAGCACCGCCTCGAGACGCAGCGCCGCCAGGCACTGCAGCAGCGCCTCGAGGGCGACCCGATCCCGTGACCCGCCCGCTACCAGGGCATCGCTCAGTCCTCGACTGAGCTTGACGCGCGATACCGACAGCGCCGCCAGGCCGGGGAGATCCAGGGAGGCCGCATCGAAGTCGTTGACCACCAGGTCCACGCCCAGCGACGCCAGGCGATGCAGCAGGTGAACCTGGGCCTGGGCCTGGGCGGCGAGATCCTGCTGGGCCAGCTCGAGGGTCAGGAAGCCGGGCGAAATGGCTTGCTGGCGGAGGAAGACGTCGAGTGGCCGGCGATCGAAGGCCGCCTGGTCGAGCAGGCCGACGCCGGCATTGACGGCCACGCCCATGTCAGCCAGCCATGAGCCTTGCGCGCGCCAACGGGCATGCTGGGCGACGACAGCGGCGATGACCCAGCGATCCAGCCGCACCTGCTGACCCAGTTCCTCGACCACCGGCAGGAAGTCGTGGGGCGCGAGGAGACCGTGCCGGGGATGCTCCCAGCGCACCAACGCCTCGAGCCCAACGCAGCGGCCGCAGCGCAGGTCGATCTGCGGCTGGTAGAGCACCCGGAAGTGGCGATCGGGGTCCAGCAGCGCCTCCTGGAGCTCCTGGCGAAAGGCCATGTCGCGCGCCAGCCGCCGCTTGAGGCCATCATCGAAGAAGGCGTGACGCGAGGGCCCGGCACGCTCGAGCGCCGCCTCCGCACCAGACAGGAGCTCCTCGGCGGTATCGCCGTCCTCGGGGGCGATGGCGATCCCCACGGAGAGGCTCAACAGCTGGGGGCAGCCGTCCAGCCGGAAGGGCGGATCCATGGCCTCCAGGCAACGTAACGCCGTCGCCTGCAATCCTTCGGGGGACAACGGGTGTTCGATCAACACTCCCCAGCACCCATCCCCCAGCTGGGAGAGGCTGTCCTCCTGGCGCAGGGTCTGGGTCAATCGACGCTCTACCTGCCGCACCAGGGCCTCGACGCCCTCCGCGCCGAGCCGATGGCGCAGCGATGCGCGGTGATCCAGTCGCAACAGCAGCAGGGCCACGCGGTGGCTCGGGCGTCGTGCCCGTTCCAGGGCATGGCGCAGGCGGTCCTCGAACAGCCAGACGCTGGCCAGTCGAGTGACCGGATCGCCCGGACGGGCGAGGCCGGACGATCCCGTTCCCGAGGCGACATGGGGATCGACGAAGGTCAGCAGGCGCAGCCCCGCCTCCCGGGGAGGGCTGGCGGTCACCAGTACCAGGCGCCCCGGGGCGCCGAGGCGAACCTGCTGCCAACCATCCCCCAGAGCGTCGGGCGCCTCTGCGCGATCCGGGTTCAGGAAGAGAGGGCGAGTGACGAATTCGCCGATGGGCGCGCCCAGGGGATCGCCTTCGATGCCGTCCAGGAGGGTGCGAAAGCCGGCATTCATCCAGCGGATGCAGTGCTCGTCGTCCAGCAACACCATGCCCACCGGTGACTGCTCGGCGGCAAGATGCGACAGCGCGCCCGGCAGCCGCCCAAGGGGAGGATGCCGTCCGGTGCCGGCGTCGTGCCGCTCGTCTACTGGTGGTGTACCGTCACCCGTCATCGCTGCCGTCTCGAAGTGCTTGGCCTGGACTGGATGTCGGCCAGGCCAAGGCGTTCTTTAGCGCGAACAGGGTGTCGACCGTACTCCTTCAGCAAACCACTCTCGATCCGGCATTACCCCAGCGGGCGACCTGGCACCGACCTGCTCACGCCTTCAGTATACCAGGCGCGCGCCGCTCATCGCCGATGGCAGGGCCAGGAGCCCGTCGGGGTTCCTAGGAAAGCCCCTCGATCTCGCCGTGATCGTCGAGCCGGATGCCGGCACTGGCCGGTCGTCGGGGCATGCCCGGCATGCGCATGATCGAGCCGCACAGCACCACCACGAAACCGGCTCCGGCGGCCAGCTCGGTCTCGCGGATCGGCAGCACATGCCCCGCGGCCAGGCCGGTCATGGCCGGGTCGGCGGCGAAGCTGTACTGGGTCTTGGCGATGCACACCGGAAGATGGCCATAGCCCATGGCCTCGTATTCCTCGAGCTGGCGACGCGCCTTGTCCTCGAGGCTGATGTCCGAGGCGCCATAGAGCCGGGTCGCGATGGCCCGGACCTTGTCCTCCAGCCGGACATCGTCTCCATAGGTCAGGGACAGCCGGGTCGCCGGTGCGTCGAGCAAGGCCGCCACCCGTTCGGCCAGCGCCTCGCTGCCCCGAGAGCCATCTCGCCAGTGACTGCTGACCACCATCTCGACCCCCAGGGCATCACAGGCCTCGCGCAGCACCGCGTGCTCTGCCGGCGAATCCTGGTCGAACTGGTTGACCGCCACCAGCAGGGGCACGCCGAAGTCCCGCATGTTCTCGACATGGCGGGCCAGGTTGCGGGCCCCACGACGGACGGCGGCGGGGTTCGGCTCGCCCAGCGCTTCCCGCGCCACGCCCCCGTGCATCTTGAGTGCGCGCAGGGTGGCCACCACGACCACGGCGCCGGGCACGAGCCCCGCCTGGCGACACTTGATGTTGAAGAACTTCTCGGCCCCCAGGTCGGCCCCGAAGCCGGCCTCGGTGACCACGATGTCGGCCAGCGACAGCGCCGAGCGGGTCGCCATCACGGAGTTGCAGCCGTGGGCGATGTTGGCGAAGGGGCCCCCATGAACGAAGGCCGGGTTATGCTCCAGGGTCTGTACCAGGTTGGGGGCCAGGGCCTGCTTGAGCAGCACCGCCATGGCGCCATCGGCCTTGAGGTCGCGGGCCAGCACCGGCGCGCCGTCCCGGTTGCGGGCCACGACGATCTCGCCCAGGCGGCGCTGGAGGTCCGCCAGGTCGGACGCCAGGCACAGGATCGCCATGATCTCCGAGGCGGCGGTGATGTCGAAGCCGTCCTGACGCGGCACGCCCTGGCCGACGGTGAGATGCCTCAGCGCCCGGTCGTTCATGTCCATCACCCGCTTCCAGGTGATCCGCTCCGGGTCGATGCCCAGCTCGTTGCCCCAGTGGAGGTGATTGTCGATCAGCGCCGACAGCAGGTTGTGGGCGCTGGTGATGGCGTGGAAATCGCCGGTGAAGTGGAGGTTGATGTCCTCCATGGGAATCACCTGCGCCCTGCCGCCGCCCGCCGCGCCCCCCTTCATGCCGAAGCAGGGGCCGAGGGACGGTTCGCGCAGGCAGATGGCCGCCTTGTGGCCCAGGCGGCTCAGGCCGTCGCCGAGCCCCACGGTGGTGGTCGTCTTGCCCTCCCCGGCGGGGGTGGGGGTGATGGCGGTGACCAGCACCAGCTTGCCCTGGGGGCGTTCGGCCAGACTCGCGGTGAAATCGTGGGGCAGCTTGGCCTTGTCGTGGCCGATGGGCAGCAGCTGGTCGGGCTCGATGCCGAGCCGCTCGGCCACCTCGGTGATCGGTCGCGGCGGCACGGCCCGGGCGATGACGATGTCCGGGGAGCCGGGGGGCGGCAGGCTCGCCTCGTCGCGGCCCTCCAGCGGCAGAGCTTCACGGGTCAGCGACTCGTCGTTGCCGAACGGGATATAGTCGGTCATCTCCCCCCCTTCGCTGCCCGCCACGGGGCACCTCGCCTATGGCCTCAAGAGCAGCGTGGAACGCATCAGGGGGAGGCGGCATTCCGGTAACGACATCCGCATAGTCGAACGGGACATCGATGCCCCCCTGGAGCCGGTAACGCTCTAGACCGGAAGCCAGCATCCCTCGGCATGAGAAGTCTCGATGGCATCGATCATCCGGTTGACCCGCCAGGCCTCACGGAAATCGGGATAGAGGGGAGTACCCGTCACGATGCCTTCCACCAGATCGCGGATCTCGATGATCTTCTGATCGTTGTAGCCGAGGCCGTGACCGGGAGCGGGACTGAAGGCCGCATAATCGGGGTGCTCAGGGCCGATCAACAGGGTGCGGAAGCCCCGACGCCCCTCGGGCCCCTCGCTCTTGTAGAGCTGAAGCTCGCTCATTCGCTCCTGGTCGAAGGCGATGGTCCCCTTGGTGCCGGTGACGGTGTAGGCCAGGCCCATCTTGCGCCCGACGGCCACCCGAGAGGTCTCGATGTTGCCGATCAGGCCGCCGTCGAAACGCAGCAGCGCCTGGGCCTGATCGTCGTTCTCCACCTCGCCGAGGCCGGCGCTGCCGTCGGCAAGCGGGCGCTTGGGAATCACCGTCTGCAACTGACCGAAGACTTCCTGGATGCGTCGGCCGGTGAGGTACTCCGCCATGTTGAGGATATGCGAGCCCACGTCGCCCAGCGCCCCCGCCCCGGCGGTGGCGCGGCGCGTGTGCCAGTCGTGGGGCTTCGCCGGGTCGGCCAGGTAGTCCTCGTTGTGGCGGCCACGGAAGTGGATCAACTCGCCGATCTCGCCGCTGGCGATGATTTCGCGGGCCAGCCGGGTGGCCGAATTGCGGATGTAATTGAAGCCGACCAGGGTCTTCACCCCGGCCCTTTCCGCTGCTTCGACCATCTGCTGGGCATCAGCGGCGGAGAGGGCCAGCGGCTTCTCGGCGTAGACGTGTTTACCGGCGGCGATGGCTGCCAGGGCCATCTCCTGGTGCAGGAAGTTGGGGGCGCAGATATCCACCACATCCACCTCGGGATCGGCGACCAGTGCGCGCCAATCGCCGGTGGAGCGCGCGAAGCCCAGCTCACGGGCCTTGCGGGCGGCCATCTCGTCATCGACCTCGGCCAGGAGATCGCACACCGGGAGGGCCGGCAGGGAGAAGACGGTGGGGGCGGCCTTCAAGGCGATGGCATGGGCCTTGCCCATGAAGCCGGTGCCGATCAGGCCGATATTGAGTGCCTTCATGATGGTGGTTCCTTAGTGCGGATCCTTCAGCGCCGGACCGAAAGGTCCGGCGCTGGAAGTGGCTGGCAAGGGTATGGATCAGTGGGTGGGCATGGTGAAGTGGTTGGTCTCCTCCCGGATGCCGCTGGGCCAGCGTTGGGTGATGGTCTTCATGCGGGTGTTGAAGCGCACACCGTCGGGGCCGTGCATGTGCAGCGGGCCGAACAGGGAGCGCTTCCAGCCGCCGAAGCTGTGGAAGGCCATCGGCACGGGAATCGGCACGTTGACGCCAACCATGCCCACCTGGATCTGCTCGCAGTACTGGCGGGCGGCATCGCCGTCACGGGTGAAGATGGCAGTGCCGTTGCCAAACTCGTGGGCATTGATCATCGACACGGCCTCGTCGAAGCTCGCGGCTCGAGCGATGGCCAGCACCGGGCCGAAGATCTCCTCGCTATGGATGCGCATGCCCGGCTTGACGTGGTCGAACAGCGATCCGCCGAGGAAGAAGCCATCGCCGGCGCCCTCGATGGTCGCCTCGCGGCCATCGACCACCAGCTCCGCGCCCTCGTCCACGCCGGTCTGGATATAGCCCCGAACCTTCTCCAGGTGCTCCCGGGTGACCAGCGGCCCCATGTCGTTGTCCGGGCCATCGACGAGCCCCGGGCCCACCCGCAGCTTGTCGAGCTCGGCGACGAGCTTTTCGCGCAGTCTGCTCGCGGTCTCCTCGCCCACCGGCACCGCCACCGAGATGGCCATGCAGCGCTCGCCGGCAGAGCCGTAGGCGGCGCCCATCAGCGCACCGACGGCCTGGTCGAGATCGGCGTCGGGCATGATCACCATGTGGTTCTTGGCCCCGCCCAAGGCCTGGACCCGCTTGCCGTGGGCCGAACCGGTGGCGTAGATGTACTCGGCGATTGGCGTGGAGCCGACGAAGCTCACCGCCTCGACCCGCTCATCGGTGAGCAGCACATCCACCGCTTCCTTGTCACCGTTGACCACGTTGAACACACCGTCGGGGAGACCGGCTTCCTTGAGCAGTTCGGCCAGGCGCATCGGGGTGGACGGGTTCTTCTCGGACGGCTTCATGACGAAGGTGTTGCCGCAGGCCAGGGCGATGGGGAACATCCACATCGGCACCATGGCCGGGAAGTTGAACGGCGAGATCCCGGCGCAGACGCCCAGCGGCTGCATCATCGAGTAGCTGTCGACGCCGGTGCCGACGTTCATCGAGTGCTCGCCCTTCTGCAGATGCGGGATGCCGCAGGCGAACTCGACGACCTCCAGGCCGCGGGTCACCTCGCCCTTGGCGTCGGAGAACACCTTGCCGTGCTCCTGGGAGATCAGGCGGGCCAGCTCGTCGGCATGTGCCTCGACCAGCGCCTTGAACTTGAAGAGGATGCGCGAACGCTTCAGGGGCGTGACCTTCGACCAGGTGGCGAAGGCCTCATCGGCGAGGCGCACCGCCTCGCGGGTCTCATCGGCGCTGGCCAGGGCTACCTCGGCGCTCTGTTCACCGGTAGCGGGGTTATAGACCAGGCCGAAGCGGTCGCTACCGCCCTGGACGATGCGGCCGTTGAGATAATGATGGATCTGGTTCATGGGGTAAGCCTCGATGTGTCCGGTATCGATCGTAAGATGTGGGGTGTCCTCACCCGCTCATTCGGTAATGGTGAAGCCTGCCTGCTCGGCGAGCGCCCGCAGGTTGCGATAGCCCAGGCGGGCGTAGGTCAGCGGATGCGCGACCTTGGGATCCTGCTCGGCCTCCACCACAAGCCACCCCTGGTAGCCGCTCTCGCGGAGCTGCGTCAGGGTGGGCAGGAAGTCGATGTCGCCATCGCCGGGCACGGTGAACAGCCCGTCGAGCACCCCGTCCAGGAAGCTCTTGTCCCGGTTGCGCAGCTCGTCCAGCACCGGGAAACGCACGTCCTTGCAGTGCACGTGCTTGACGCGCGAGGCGTATCGCCGGGCGATGGCCAGCGGGTCGCCGCCGGCGCCCACCAGGTGACCGAGGTCGAGCAGCAGTCCCACCGAGTCGCGGGTGTTCTCCATCAACCGCTCGACGTCGGCCTGGCTTTCCACCACCGTGCCCAGATGATGGTGGTAGGCCATGTGGACGCCCTGCTCCTTGAGGTAGTCACCGACCACGTCCAGCCCCTCCGTGAGGCGCTGCCAGTCCGTGTCGCTGAGGAGGGGGCGCCGGGACAGCTGGGTCCCCTGATCGCCATGGATGCAGTGGGACACCTCGCAGAACACCATCGCCTTGGCGCCGCAGGCCTTGAGCAGCTGGAGATGCTCCTCGACTGCGGCGATCTCCTCCTCCGGGCTGCGTTCCAGCAGCCGGCTCGAGTACCAGCCGGAGACCAGCGACAGGTCATAACGACCCAGCACCCTGGACAGCGCCTCCGGCATGCGAGGGAATTTGTGGCCCAGCTCGAAGCCGCTGAAGCCGGCCTCGCGTCCTTCCTCGAGGCAGACCTCGAGCGGCGTGTCGCCGCCCAGGCTCGGCAGATCGTCATTGGTCCAGGTCAGGGGGTTGATCCCCAGGCGTACGGTGGACATGGGCATGCTCCTGTTGGGCGGACCCAAGGCCCGCCTCGATGATTCGAAAAATGGGTAGGATCGGCAGAGGCGCTGACCACTCAGCGATGCTGGTGCCCTTTGGCCTCGAGATACCCCTGGTAGGCCTTCTGCACTTGCTCGCGAGAGGACACCTCCGGCACGGCCACCTCCCACCAGGCACCACCTTCGTCGGTGCTGGGCAGAGGGTCGGTATCCAAAGCAATCACGTAGGTCGTGCTGGACTGGCGGGCGCGCTGAAGGGCCTGTTCGAGCTCGGCAATGCCCCGAACGCGTTCGGCCTGGCACCCCAGTGCGCGAGCATGGGCGGCGAAGTCGGTCTTGGGCGCCCCCTCGGGGACAGTGCGGCAGTCCTCGAGCAGATTGTTGAAGCCGGCGCCGCCGGTGGCCTGCTGCAGGCGGTTGATACAGCCGAAGCCCCGGTTGTCGAGCACCACCACGACCAGCTTGTGGCCCAGCATCACCGAGGTGGCAAGCTCCGAGTTGTGCATCAGGTAGGAGCCATCTCCCACCATCACGAACACCTCCCGCTCGGGCCGGGCCATCTTGACGCCAAGCCCGCCGGCGATCTCGTAGCCCATGCAGGAGTAGCCGTATTCCACGTGGTAGCTCCCAGGCCCGGCGCACTGCCAGAGCTTATGCAGCTCGCCCGGTAGGCCGCCGGCGGCGCAAACCACGGTGCCATCCTCACCGGCCTGACGGTTCACCGCGCCGATCACCTGGGCGTCGGTGGGCAGGTCGCGCCCCTCGTCCGAGGTGACCCGGGTGACGACCTCGTCCCAGTCGCGTTTCAGGCTCCCCGCCTGTTCGCGCCAGGCATCGCTGGCCCGCCAGTCGCCGAGTCCGTCGGCCAGCTTCGCCAGGCCATCCTCGGCATCGGCTGTCAGTGGCAGCGCATGGTGCTTCAGGCTGTCGAAGCGACCCACGTTCAGCGTCACCAGGGCCAGGTCGTCACGCTCGAACAACGCCCGGGACCCGGTGGTGAAATCCTGCAGGCGGGTCCCCACAGCCAGTATCAGGTCCGCCTGCTCGGCCAGCCGGTTCGCGGCAGCGCTGCCCGTGACGCCGATCGCACCGACGGCACAAGGATGATCATCGGGAAGAACCCCCTTGCCGGCCTGGGTTTCGGCGACCGGTACACCGTGAGCACGGGCGAACTCGGCGAGTCGCTCGCAGGCACCGGCGTAATGAACCCCGCCGCCGGCGATGAGCAACGGACGCTCGGCGCGGATGAGTGCCGCAATGGCTTCCTCGAGCTCGCGAGAATCCGGCTGGGGACGTCGAATGCGGTGTACCCGGGGCGCGAAGAAGCTCACCGGGTAGTCATAGGCGAAGGTCTGCACATCCTGGGGCAGTGCCAGGGTCGCCGGGCCGCAATGTTCCGGGTCGAGCAGGGTTGCCAGCGCCTGAGGCAGGCTGGTCATCAGCTGCTCGGGTCGCGTGATTCGATCGAAGTAGCGCGACACGGGCCGGAAGCAATCATTGACCGTGATTGAGGGATCACCGAAGTGCTCCAGTTGCTGGAGCACCGGATCAGGGGCACGGGTCGCGAACGTATCGCCGGGCAACAGGAGAACCGGTAGGCGGTTGGCATGGGCCAGGCCGGCGGCGGTGACCATGTTGGTGGCCCCGGGGCCGATAGAGCTGGTGGCCACCATCATCCGGCGTCGACCGTTGGCCTTGGCGAAGGCGATGGCCGCGTGGGCCATGGTCTGCTCGTTATGGGCGCGGAAGGTGGGAAGGTCCTCCTGGGCGTGATAGAGCGCTTCACCGAGACCGGCCACGTTGCCGTGGCCGAAGATGGCGAAGACACCCTCGAACAGCGCCACCTCGGCACCGTCATGCTCGATGCGTTGGGCGGCCAAATACTTGACCAGAGCCTGGGCCATGGTGAGTCGAATGGTGCTCATGACAGGACTTCCTCGCTAATGGGCTGGGACTGGCGCAACCGGCGCCATGCCTCGATCAGTTCCGCATAGTTGCTCGCCACCTGATCGACCAGCTCGGCGTCATCGATACTGCCGGCGAGCCACTCGCGGCTGGGGCCGGCGAAGAGGGTGCGACCTACGGTGAACCCCTTGCACTGGCCATTGCGGGCGGCGGCGGAGAAGCCGCGTTTCATGTCCTCCATGGGCGCGTCCAGCCCCAGCAGCACCACGCCACGGCAGTGCGGGTCCTGTGTCTCGATGGCCTGGCTCACTTCGTCCCAGGCGGCATCCGACATCGTCGGCAGCTTCCACCAGTCTGGGCGGATCCCCAGGTGGTAGAGCCGTTGCACGGCGCGGGCCAGGGTGTGATCGTCGACGTCACGCTGATCGGGCGGGATCACCTCGATCAACAGCTCGAGTCCGTTGTCGCAGGCCGCCTGGTAGAGCTGGCGGAGATGCGCCTCCTGATCGAGCCGCAGGGTCACCGGATCGTCCGGGTGATAGAACACCAGACACTTGATGATGTGCTCGCGCGGCCAGTGACGCAGACGGCTGCCCAGGTCATCACCATGCTGGAAGCGCAGCGGGCGCGAGCTCGGCAATTCTACCGGGCGACCGATCCACCAGCCCTTGCCGGTAGCATCGTTCAGCGCATCCTGGCCGAAGACGTCGTCGACCAGGATGGCCGGCTTCGCGATTCCGGTGCGCCTTGCCCCTTCCTCGGCGGCTCTGACGAGCAGCCGCTTGAGCGCCGGGATACGCGCCGGGTCGGCATGGACCTCGCGGGCCATGTCGGTGAGCTGACGACGGTGGTCGAAGGCCAGGCCGCAGACTTCAGGCCAATCGGCAGGGATACGGGTGGTCACCCGATGCAGGTGGTTGAGGTGGGCGTCCTGGTCGGGGCGTGGCACCGTGGCCCGACGGCCCAGGTAGTCGAACAGCTCCTCCTCGGTGGGCATGGCCGGGGCGCAGCCATGGCGCGAGACCACCAGGGCGCCGCAGGCGTTGGCGTAGCTCGCACTGGTCTCCCAGCTTTCCCCCCTCAGCCAGCCACGCAGCAGACCGCTCATAAAGGCATCGCCGGCGCCCAGGACGTTGAGCACCTCGACCTTGACCCCTTCGACCAGGATGCCTTCCTCGATGCGCGCCGGGATCTCGCCCTCGAAGACCACGCAGCCCAGGGCACCGAGCTTGCATACCAGGGTGGCGTCGCTGACACTCCGCACCGCGCGAAGGGAGGCCAGGGTATCGGTGCTGCCACCGGCGATATGGAACTCCTCCTCGGTGCCGACGATCAGGTCGAAGTCGCCGAGCCACTTCTGCAGGTCGTCCGTCACCTTCTCGTCGGCGATGAAACGGGTCTCGCCGTCGCCGGGGGTGGTCAGGCCCCAGAGCACCGGACGGTAGTCGATGTCCAGCACCCGCTCGACGCCGTGCTCGGTGGCGGCGTCCAGGGCCTTGCGACAGGCCCTGGCGGTGGTCTCGCTGGACAGGTGGGTGCCGGTGATGGCGAGCGCCTTGGCGCGGGCGATGAAAGCCGGGTCGATGGCCTCGGCATCGATGGCCATGTCGGCGCAGTCGCGGCGGTAGAAGAGCAACGGGAAGCTATCGCGATCCTTGAGCGCCAACAGCACCAGGCCGGTGTGGCGGTCGGGGTCGGTCTGCAGGGCGCTGGTATCGACGCCCGCACGATCGAGCTCCTCGCGCACGAAGTTGCCCATCTGCTCGTGACCGACCCGCGACAGCATGGCCGATTTCAGGCCCAGCCGGGCGGTGCCGTAGGCCATGTTGCCGGAGCTGCCGCCCAGGTACTTGGCGAAGCTCGAGACATCTTCCAGACGGCTGCCGATCTGTTCGGCATAGAGATCGACGGCGACGCGGCCCAGGCAGATCAGATCCAGCGGTCTGTTGTTGGTGTTGGCTTCTTGCATATCGTCTCTCCGCGTCGCAGTTGATTCGCGCCTCATCCCGAAAAGGTGACTGGGTGGAACACTACCGTGGCGCTACGACGCTGTTTTCCATTGATGGTCAAAGGGTGAAGGCATCCTTGAAACGCTGAAGGGCCAGCTCATCCTCTTGTGATGCCCACCCTTCCAGGCCGACGGTGCCCCGATAGCCCATCTCGTTCAGCACCCGGGCGATGGCCGGGTAGTGAATCTCCCCGCTACCGGGCTCACAGCGGCCCGGCACATCGGCGACCTGGATCTCGCCGATATAGGGAGCGGCGCGACGCAACAGTTCGATCAGGTTCCCCTCGCCGATCTGGGCGTGATAGAGATCCAGCATCATCCGCACCTCCGGGCGATCGACGCTGGCCAGCAACTCCAGTACGTCCTCGGCACGGGCGAAGGGCACTCCGGGGTGGTCGACCTGGGTATTGAGGTTCTCCAGCACAAAGGTCACGTCATGCTCCTCTCCCAGGTCAGCCAGGCGGTTGAGCGTGTCGTGAGCACGAATCCACATCGCTCCCGACACCTGGGTGGCCGGCTTGACCGGCAGACCTTTTCCATCGAGCCCGGTGCCATGCAGGTTGAGGCGAGGAATGCCCAGGCGCTTGGCCACCGAGATCGACTCTTTGGCCGTCTCGACCAGGCGATCGGCGCCGTCCTTGTCCGCCAGGGTTCCCTCGATATAGCCGGTCATGGAGGAGAAGGTGGCTCCGGTGTTTGCCAGTGCATCGATGTCGTGGCGCGTCCAGTCCCAGATTTCCACCTGGAAACCCAGGGCATCGATCTTGCGCACTCGCTCGGCGATGGGCCGATCCAGGAAGACCATCTCGGCGCAGACTGCCATCGTGAAGGGGGACGTCTTCTTGCTCTCGTTCATCAGCATTACCCTTGGGAAAACGAAGTGGCTTGGCCGCCATCCTGGCCGGTCATTCCGTCTGCGATCATGCGTTTGACGCCCGACTCAGGGGTGTCGTATTGGCACTCGAGGCCTGCTGGTCCTGCTGGTCGCTGCGCTGGAACTCGGCCAGTTCGGCATCCAGGCTCTCCAGCTCGGCGCCACCGGCCATCATGTTCAGCACTTCCTCTCGGCTGATGTCTTCCTTGCGGAAGGAGCCGAGGCTTCCGCCCCGTTTCAGCAATGTGAAGGCGTCCGCGACAGGGTAGGCGTGATGGACGTTGTGTGTGATGAAGATCACCGCCAGGCCGTCGGCCCGTGCCTTGGCGATGTAGCGCAGCACCACCGAGGCCTGCTTGACGCCCAGTGCCGAGGTCGGCTCATCCAAAATCAGCACCTTGGCGCCGAAATAGACCGCTCGGGCAATGGCTACACATTGGCGTTCACCGCCGGACAGAGTGCCCACCGGTTGGCTGGGATCGCGAACGTCGATACCGATCTTGGCCATTTCCTGCTTGGCGATACGGTCGGCACGCTTCCAGTCGATACGCTTGAAGGGGCCCCAGCCGATGGTGGGTTCGCGACCCATGAAGAAGTTCCGGGTGATCGACATCAAGGGAATCATCGCCAGGTCCTGAAAGACAGTCGCGATACCGGCATCGAGAGCATAGGCAGGGGACTTGAAGCGCACCTCTTCGCCGTTCAGCAGCAACTGACCCTCGGTAGGACGATGCACTCCCGAAAGTGTCTTGATGAGGGTCGACTTGCCGGCGCCGTTATCACCCAGCAGGCACATGACTTCGCCGGAAAAGACTTTCATCGAGATGTCGCTCAGGGCGATGACACTGCCGAAGTGCTTGCTGACGTTGCGCATCTCGATCATGGGCGTACGTTCGCTCATCTCACTTGGCCTCCATCGCCTTCTTGCGCATAAAGTTGTTGAACAGCACGGCCACCAGCAGCATCACGCCGAGGAAGACCTGGAACCAGTCGGTGTTGACACCGGTGTAGAAGATGCCCATCTGCACCAGACCGAAGATCAGCGCGCCGAGCGCCGCGCCGATGGCCGAGCCATAGCCGCCGGTGAGCAAGGCGCCCCCGATGACCACCGCGATGATCGCCTCGAGTTCCTTGAGCAGACCCCGGATGGTGTCGGCCGAGCCGGTGTCCATCACTTGGAGGCAAGCGAAGATGGTTGCGGAGAAGGCGGTGAACATGAACAGCGAGATCTTGACCCGGTGAACCGGCACGCCGGAGTTACGTGCCGCGTTGGCATCGCCACCGCTGGCGAAGATCCAGTTGCCATAAGGCGTGCATAGCAGCACCCAGGTCGCCACTGCGGTCAGGCCCAGCCACCAGACGATGGATACCGGGATACCAGTGACGAGCGGGTTACCGGCGAAGTTGGTGGCGATCCAGCCCTGTTCGGCCATCCAGGCAAAGAGCCCCGTGGCCACCTCACCCGAGAAGAGGGACGCAAACCAGTCACCGGGGATATGATCATGAACACCGCCGATCTGGGTGCGACCGGTCAGCAGGCGGCTGATGCCGATGGCCAGACCACGCAGGATGAACAGGAAGCCCAGGGTCACGATAAAGGATGGCAGACCCGTCTTGTTGACCAGATTGCCGTTGATCCAGCCCACCAGGCCCGCGCAGGCGAAGGCCAGCAGGATGGCGGACCACAGCGGCCAGCCGTATTCCACGGCGGGGATGGCGATCAGGATGCCGGCCAGGCCGATCATGGAGCCGATCGAGAGGTCGAACTCGCCGCCGATCATCAACAGGGCGGCGGCAGTGGCGATGATGCCCAGCTGGGCTGCCACCTCGAGGAAATTGACGATACCGGCCGGGGTGAACATGCCGGTGCCGCTTGCGGCGACGATGAAGAAGGCAAGCACCAGCACGGTGCCGGCCAAGGCGCCCAGTTCGGGACGGCTCAGAGCCTTCTTCCAGAAGGGGACCCTCTGGATACGCTCATCCTGCTGTGCCGCCGCCGGGGATGAGGGTTGAGGGGAAGTATTGGACTGCATGATGGTCGACTCCCAGGGCCCGGGAAAGCCGGGCCCTTGCGGTTAGGTGGTGATCAGCGGATGCCTTGCTTGCTCAACTCGATGACCTGCTCGGCATTGTCCTGGGTCACGAAGCCGGGACCGGTGGGCACGTCCCCGGCGGGCAGCAGGCCATGCTCGGCGTACTGGTCCAGGAACATGACCGGCAGGTAGCCCTGCAGGTATTGCTGCTGGTCGATGGCGAAGTTCAGCTCCCCGGCAGCCACGGCCTCCAGGATGCTGGGCGACAGGTCGAAGGTGCCCAGGGTGAACATATCGGTAGCGCCCTGTTCGCGCATGGCTTGCAACATCGGTTCAGAGGACACCGTTCCCAGGGTCAGGATGCCACGCACATCACTGTTCTGATTGAGATACGCCACGATGGCATTACGAATCGAGGTGGGGTCGTACGTCGTCGCCAACTGCTCGGCATTGCCGTCGAAGCCCTCGAGGAACCCATCGCATCGCTGGTCGAGCCCCTGGTTGCCCTGCTCATGGTTAATGCAAACCGCCTTCTCGACACCCATCTCCTGCATGCGCTCGGCGGCCTGCTTGCCCGCCTCGTACTCGCTCTGGCCGATGTGCAGGCGGGTTCCGTACTGGCTGGCAACATCGCCACCCGAATTGATGGTGATAACCGGAATGCCGTTGTTGGACGCACGCTGAACGATACCGCCGAGGGCGTCCTCATCGGTGAAGGACACGATCAGGCCATCGGGGTTCGAGGCGACGGCTGCGTCGACCAGTTGCTGCATCTTGGCCATGTCGAAGGTCGAGGGAGCGCGATACTCCAAGTCGGCGCCCACCAGATCGGCGGCATCCTCGGCACCGTTCTTGACCACGGACCAGAAGGGGTCGGAGGGGACACCGTGCGTGACCATGACGAAGCGATTGTTGTCTTCTTGCGCCTGGGCCGGCCCGGCCAGGAGGGCTGCGGTGGTCGAGGCGAGCAACCAGTGGGAAAGACGTGCCATGAGAAATGTCCTCGTGTTTATGGTTGTGGTGTCGACTGCGCGAAGGGCGCTGGCAAAATGAAATATAGATTCCATTTCACGAAAAAGACAAATGGAACATTCTATACTTTGGTATGAATGGAATATTCATTCCATAATGACTAGACTGTTCGGGAGCATGTGAGAGCCACCTTCCATGGCCCGGCAATGGCGAGGAACCTCCAATGAATCAGACACCCAAGAACTTCGAGGAGCTCGAAGCCCGCATCACGGCAGACTACCCGTCACTGAGCCGCCGCTTGCAGCAGACGGCCCGCTTCCTGCTCGATCACCCCCAGGAGGTCGCCTTTGCCACCGTGGCCAAGCTGGCACAAGAGGCCGAGGTGACGCCTTCGACCCTGATCCGCTTCGCCAACAGTTGCGGCTTCAAGGGGTTCTCCGAGATGCAGCAGCTCTTTCGCTCGCGCCTGGTGGATGAACTCCCCAACTACACCGAGCGAATTCGAGCCGTGCGCTCGGCCACCGGCGAGACGCCGGACAGTACCCAGTTGCTATGGGAGTTCGCGGAGGCGAATCGGGAGGCGCTGGAGCAGCTGCCGGGACGTATCGATCCGAAGAACCTGGAACAGGCCCTGGAGATCCTCGAGCAGGCCTCTGCCATTCATGTGCTGGGGGCTCGCCGCAGCTTCGTCGTGGCCAGCTACATGACCTATGCGCTGCACCACATCGAAAAGCGCGCCTTCCTGGTCAATGGATTGGGAGGCATGTACGGCGAGCAGGTGCGAGCGATCGGTCCGGAGGATGCCCTCATCGCCGTCAGCTTCTCGCCCTATGCAGAGGAGAGCCGCCAGGCAGCGGAGCAGGCCTGTCACCGTGGCGTTCCGATGGTGGTCATCACCGACTCGAGCCTCAGTCCCCTGGCGCGCCTTGCCGACGTTGCCTTGGTCGTCCATGAGGCGGAGGTCAAGAGCTTCCGGGGCTTGACGGCATCACTCTGCCTGGCCCAAACGCTGGCCATCGCGCTGGGTATGCGCAAGGACAAGGCCCGGGAGCAAGCCTCCCGACCCGACGACGAGGAACGCGCCTGATACTGCCGGAACAACAACATCAATCACCCACTTGGTGGAGGAACCACTATGAGACTCGCTCTGATCGGTGCCGGTCGCATCGGCAAGGTTCACGCCCAGACCATCGACCGCAGCCCCGATGTCACCCTGGCCGCCGTGTCCGACTTCCATGCCGACGCTGCCGAGACCCTCGCCCATCAGTACGGAACGCGGGCCATCGAGGCCGAGGCCATCTTCGAGGATGACGACATCGATGCCGTGCTGATCGCTTCCAGTACGCCCACTCATGCCGACTATCTGGAGCGGGCCGCTCGGACCGGCAAGGCGGTGTTGTGCGAGAAGCCGATTGCCCTCGACCTGGCACGCACAACAGAGGCGTTGAGGGTGCTGGAGGCACACCCGGTGACCTGCGCCCTGGGCTTCAATCGCCGCCACGACCCCCAATTCGCCGGCCTGAAACAAGCCGTCGCGGATGGACGGATCGGCGATCTGGAGACGCTGACCATCATCAGTCGGGACCCTGCGCCGCCTCCTGCCGAATATGTCAGTGCTTCCGGCGGCCTGTTTCGCGACATGATGATCCACGACTTCGACATGGCCCGTTGGCTGCTCGATGAACCGATCGTTCAAGTGCAAGCGCATGGCAGTTGCCTGATCGATCCGGCGATTGGTGAAGCCGGGGATGTGGATACCGCCATGGTCACCCTGGCGACGGCCAGTGGTCGACTCTGCCACATCAGCAACTCGCGTCGTGCCTGCTACGGCTATGACCAGCGCATCGAGGCCTTCGGCAGCGCCGGCATGCTCCAGGCCCAGAATGAGACCGAAACCCGGCTGCGCTTCACCGGCGAACCCGGCCAGGTGGAGGACAAGCCGAAGTGGTTCTTCCTAGAACGCTACGCCCAGGCCTACAGCAACGAGATCGACGACTTCGTCGCTGCCTGGAAAGAGCAGCGTCCCCCTTTGGCCGGTGCTCATGACGGCCTGGAGGCCCTGCGGCTGGCCGAGGCCGCGCAACGCTCGCTGCAGGAGCGGCGTCCCGTGGCGCTCGACGAGATTCGTTGAGGCCCGCTACGTCATCGACTCAATCAGAGGAGGACAGCCATGACTTCGCTACTGGTTCGCCCCACGCCGCCCGATGAACAAGGCAAGGTCCTCGAGGTGACCCCGGAATCCGCCGGCTGGGAGCATGTCGGCTTCCGTGTGCACAAGCTCAGCAAGGGCCAACAGATCGAAGGCCATACCGGCGACCGTGAACATTGCCTGGTGATCCTGTCCGGTCGTGCCACCGTGTCCAGTGGCGACCACCGCTGGGCAGACATCGGCGAGCGCATGGACATCTTCGAGAAGGTGCCTCCCTATGCGGTGTACTTGCCCGACGGCGTCAGCTTCAGCGTCGAGGCAACCACCGACATGGAGCTGGCGGTATGCAGCGCCCCGGGACATGGCAACCATGCGCCGCGGCTGATCACCCCCGACCAGATCAAGCAGAGTACACGCGGCACCGGCAGCAACACCCGCCATATCCAGGACGTGTTGCCCGACTCCGAACCGGCCGACAGCCTGCTGGTGGTCGAGGTCTACACGCCGGCGGGCAACTGGTCGAGCTATCCGCCCCACAAGCATGACGTGGACAACCTCCCCGAGGAGTCGATCCTCGAGGAGACCTACTATCACCGACTGAACCCGTCCCAGGGCTTCGCCTTCCAGCGGGTCTATACCGACGACCGCTCCCTGGACGAGACCATGAGCGTGGAGGATGGTTGCTGCGTGATGGTGCCGCGGGGCTATCATCCCGCCGGCGTGCCGCACGGCTATGAGCTCTATTACCTGAACGTGATGGCCGGGCCCAAACGCGAATGGAAATTCCAGAACGACCCGGCTCATGAGTGGATCGTCAAGCAGTAACCGGTTTCCCTGCAAGTAAAGGCGTCCTGACGTCTCTTCGCCCCGCTTGAGCGGGGTTTTTTTCGTACTAGGGAAAGGCCTTTATGATCAACTGCACGCCGACGATGGCCATGACCAGCACCACCAGGCGATAGAAGAGCCGCTCGTTGACCCGATGCTGGAGCCACAGGCCGCTGCGCACCCCCGCCCAGGCCACCGGGACCAGGGCCGCCGAGGCCCAGAGGCTGGTCAGGTTGATCTCGCCGAGCCACAGGTAGGGCGGCAGCTTCATGACGTTGACGGCGGCGAACACCAGGGTGGTGGTGGCGATGAAGGCCATCTTGGGCAGTCGCCGGGGCACCAGGTAAAGGTTCATCGGCGGCGCCCCGGCATGGGCGATGAAGCTGGTGATGCCGGTGGCGATTCCCGCGGGCCAGGCCCAGAACGCCGGGATCGGGCGGGACGCGGCGGGCTTGAGGATCATGTAGGCGACGAACAGCAGCGAGATCACGCCGAGGAGCAGGCGAACATGGTCCTCGTCCAGGCTGCCCGCCACCAGGGTCGCCGCCACCACGCCGATGGCCATGCCGGGCACCAGCCGCTTCACCTCGATCACGTCCTGATGCCCCCGCCAGGCCTTCACCGCCAGGAAGTCCATCACCAGCAACAGCGGCAGCAGCAGCCCCGCCGCCTCGATGGGCCCGATGGCCAGCGCCATCAGGGGCACGGACAGCGAACCGAAGCCCCCGGCGAAGCCGCCCTTGGAGATCCCGGTGAGGTAGGTGGACAGGACGATCAGGGTCCAGGCGACCCCGGAGTAGTCGGGCAGCATGGCAACACCCTGGCCGGCCACGAGGCAGTGAGCGGATCCGGAAAAGAAAGGGGCCCGCGATGTCTCGCGGGCCCCGGGAAGCTTGGCGCGCCCTAAAGGATTCGAACCTTTGACCTTCGCCTCCGGAGGGCGACGCTCTATCCAGCTGAGCTAAGGGCGCGCGGTGCCCGATGGGGATCGCCATCAGGCGTGGCACATCCTACCGTGCCGCCTTCGCGCTGTCCAGACACCCGAGGCGTTCGGCCCCTGTCCGGACCCGGGCGAGTTGACTCGCGGCATTTTCCAGCGGTTGGCGATGCCGGTATACTGGCGCGCATTGTGCGCGTCATGGCGTCCTCCGGCTGTCGTGATGCCGACCGTGATTCGATGACAAGACCGTCAAGAGGTGGTGAGAGTGAAATCCAGCAAGCTGATCATGGGGTGCCTGGCCACCCTCGGCCTGACCACGGGCATGGCGTTCGCCCAGGAGGACGTGGACCGGGAGGCCATCGCCGAACGTCTCGAACCGGTGGGCGAGCTGTGCCTCCAGGGCGAGGACTGCGGGACCGCCATGGCGGCCAGCGGTGGTGGCGGTAGCGCCTCCTCCGGCGCCGTCGATGGCGCGAGCATCTACGACAGCGTCTGCATGGCCTGCCACGAGACCGGCGCCGCCGGTGCGCCGGTGCGCGGCGACGAGGCGGCCTGGGGCGACCGCACCGACCAGGGCTTCGAGACCCTGGTGAGCCATGCCATCAACGGCTACAACGCCATGCCGGCCCGCGGCGGCAATCCCAACCTCTCCGACGAGGAAGTCCAGGCCGCCGTGGCCCACCTGGTCGAGCCGGTCATGGAGGTGCCCACCGAGGCCACCGGCGGCGGTGAGGCCCAGGCCGCCGCTTCCGGGGGCGAGGGTGCCGAGCCCGCCACCGCCGGCATCGACGGCGCCGCCATCTACAACAGCGTCTGCATGGCCTGCCACGATACCGGCGCCGCCGGCGCGCCCATGAAGGGCGATGCCGAGGCCTGGGCCGCGCGGCTCGAGCAGGGCACCGAAACCCTCTACGACCATGCCATCAACGGCTTCAACGCCATGCCCGCCAAGGGCGGCAACCCCGGCCTGTCCGATGCCGAGGTCAAGGCGGCCGTCGATCATCTGGTCGGCTCCGTGCAGTAAGGCGGCGACGAGCCGACACGACAGCGGGGCGCCCAAGGGCGCCCCGCTTGCTTTCCGGCGATCGGTGTCGATAAGCGATAGCGCATCCACCATCAGCGGCCAAGCCGAGGTTGCGAGTCGCAAGGGATTCGACGCCCCTCGTCTCCCGCCTCTGCTCACTTGTCACTTGGCGCTTGGCGGCCGGATCATCCCAGCAGCGAGCGTAACCCGGCGATGGCGTCCTGCCCCCGGGCCTGCTTCTTCTCCGGGTCCTCGCGATCGGCGCGGCCCTCCCACTCCAGGGCGTCCTCGGGCAGCTCGTCGAGGAAACGGCTGGGAGTGCAGTCCATCAGCTCCCCGTAGGCCTTGCGCTGGCGAGCCAGCGTCAGCGTCAGGGTGCGTCGCGCCCGGGTGATGCCCACGTAGGCCAGGCGGCGCTCCTCCTCCACGGTCCCCACCTCGATGGCATTGCGGTGGGGCAACAGCTCCTCCTCGAGCCCCATCAGGTAGACATGCGGGAACTCCAGGCCCTTGGAGGCGTGCATGGTCAGCAGCTGCACCCGGTCGGAGTCGTCCTCCTCGGCCTGCTGCTCGAGGATGTCGCGCAGCACCAGCCGCGAGATCGCCGCCTCCACGTCGTCGGTCTCGGTATCGGTGCTGGCGGTGTTGTCCTCGGGGTCGGCCTGCATCGACTTCTCGAGCTGGTCGACCAGGGTCCAGACGTTGGCCATGCGCCGCTCGGCGATGGTCGGGGCGCTGGCGTTCTGGTAGAGCCAGGCCTCGTAGTCCATCTCGCGCAGCATCTCGCGGATGGCGGCGATGGCGTCACCGCCGTCCATGCGCCGGCGCACCCCCTCGATGAAGTGGGTAAATCTCCCGAGCCTTTCGACGGCTCTGGTCGGAAGCTGCTCGGCCAGCCCCATCTCCTGGCAGGCGGCGAACAGCGAACCGCCCCGCTCGGTGGCGTAGTTGGCCAGCTTCTCCAGGGTGGTCGGCCCGATCTCGCGGCGCGGCACGTTGACGATGCGCAGGAAGGCGTTGTCGTCGGCCGGATTGATCAGCAGCCGCAGGTAGGCCATGGCGTCCTTGATCTCGTTGCGCGAGAAGAAGGAGGTGCCGCCGGAGAGCTTGTAGGGGATCTGGTAGTGCTGGAGCTTGAGCTCCAGCAGCCGGGCCTGGAAGTTGCCCCGGTAGAGCACCGCGAAGTCGCGCCACTCGGCCCGTTCCTTGATGCGCCGGGTGAGGATCTCGCTGGCCACCCGCTCGGCCTCGGCCTCCTCGTGGCGGTTGACCACCACCCGGATCGCCTCGCCCTGGCCCATCTCCGACCACAGGGTCTTCTCGTAGACGTGGGGGTTGTTACTGATCAAGGTATTGGCGGCGCGCAGGATGGTGCCGGTGGAGCGGTAGTTCTGCTCGAGCTTGATGACGTTGAGCCGCGGGAAGTCCTCGCCGAGGGTCACCAGATTCTCGGGCCGGGCCCCCCGCCAGGCATAGATCGACTGGTCGTCGTCGCCCACCACGGTGAAGGTCTGGCGCTCGGCCATCAGCAGGCGCACCAGCTGGTACTGGCTGACGTTGGTGTCCTGGTACTCGTCCACCAGCATGTAGTGGATCTTGCGCCGCCACCGGGCCAGCGCCTCGGGATCGTCGCGCAGCAGGGTCACCGGCAGCAGGATGAGGTCGTCGAAATCCACGGCATTGTAGGCCTTGAGGTGGCGCACATAGGCCTCGTAGACCCGGGCGGCGAACAGCTCGTCCTCGCTGCCGGCATGGGACAGCGCCTGCCCCGGCAGCACCAGGTCGTTCTTCCAGTTGGAGATGATCCCCTGGACCTGGTTGATCGCCTCGGCATCTACCTGGGCGTCCTTGTTCATCAGGTCGCGCAGCAGCGCCTTGGCGTCTTCCGGGTCGAACAGCGAGAAGCCGGGCTTGTAGCCCAGGGTCTTGAGCTCGCCGCGGATGATGTTGAGCCCCAGGGTATGGAAAGTGGAGACCGTGAGGCCGTGGCCCTGGCGGCCCTGGAGCATCTTGCCGACCCGTTCCTTCATCTCCCGGGCGGCCTTGTTGGTGAAGGTCACCGCGGCGATGCGCCGGGCGCTCATGCCGCACTCCTGGACCAGGTAGGCGATCTTGGTCGTGATCACGCTGGTCTTGCCGGAGCCGGCGCCGGCCAGCACCAGACAGGGCCCGTCGATGGCCCGCACGGCCTCCTGCTGGCGGGGATTGAGCTTGGCCAGGCGGCCGGCGATGCTGGGGGTCATTCGCTCTCCCTCGGAACGGTCTCGCGGGTGGCCTCGGGGCGCCTCGGATCGGCTTCCGGATGACCGGCTCCCGGCAGGCCGGCCCCCGGATGGCCGGCCCCGGGAAACCCCTGCTGGCGCCAGGCCTCGAAGACCAGCACCGCGGCGGCATTGGACAGGTTCAGGCTGCGGCTCTCGGGCAACATGGGGATGCGCAGGCGCTGCCCCTCGGGCAGGGCATCCAGCATGGCCTGGGGCAGGCCACGAGTCTCGGGACCGAACACCAGGGCATCCCCTTCCCGATAGGCCGGCTCATGATAGCCGGTGCGGGCCCGGGTCGAAACGGCGAAGACCCGCGCCGGTGCCACCGTCTCGAGGAAGGCCGTCCAGTCCGGATGGACCCGCACCCGCGCCCACTCGTGGTAGTCGAGTCCGGCTCGACGCAGGCGCTTGTCGTCCAGGGTGAAGCCCAGGGGCTCGATCAGGTGCAGCCGGAACCCCGTGTTGGCGCACAGGCGGATCAGGTTGCCGGTGTTGGGCGGGATCTCGGGCTGATAGAGCACCACGTCGAGCATCGGGAGTTCCTGATATGTCGGGGCGGTAACGCACTCGGGCCCCTGACGGGGCCCGAGTCGTGATTGGTCGGCGGTGTCCGCGGCCTCAGAAGACCAGGCGAACCCCGGCATGGGCCCCGCTGTCCAGCGTGCGGGTCCCGCCGGCATGGTCGAAGTCGGCGCGCAGCCGGCGATAGCCCACGTAGGCGTCCACGTTGGGCGTGAAGCCGTAGCGGGCCCGGAGGCCGTATTCCAGGCCATGGTCGAGGTCGCTGGTGGTCACCACGCTCGGCGTGTAGAAGCCGTAGCCCCCCAGGGACAGGGCCGGCATCCGCGGCACGTAGGCATAGCCGTAACCGCCCAGGCCCAGACCGCCGCCGTCGCCGGCATCGGTGTCCAGCTGGGTCCAGCGCGCGCCCACGCCGATATCGTAGCGCCGGTTGCGCTCGACGCCGAGCACCTGGGCATGCAATGCGCTGGTGTCGACGCGATCCTCGCTGTCGAGCAGGCCGCCGCCCACGGCGATGCCCTGGGCGAGCTCGCCGCTGGCCGCGAACTGCACCGCCTCGTCGCTCAGGTTGAGGTCCAGGCTGCCGGCCTGGCAGCTCAGGGTGGACAGGGCCAGGCTCAGGCCCGCCAGCACCGGGGTCATCACTTTCATCATCGCACTCCTCGTCTCGATCGGGAGCCTGTCGGGCTTGACCGGGCGTCGCGGTGGATCTCGGTCAAGACCGGCCGGCTCTCAGCTTCCTTGCACGCCGTAGCGGTCGCGATAGGCGCGGATCGCCTCGGCATGGCCACGCAGCGCCTCGCCGGCGTGGAGCTCCAGGTACTCGAGCACCATGTCCAGGGTGACGATGCTCACCACCGGCATGCCGTAGCTCGCCTCCACCTGCTGGATGGCGCTGCGCGGATCGGCGTCGTCCCCGCCGCGCTCCTGGCGATCCAGGGCCACCACCACGCCCGCGGCGCGGGCTCCGGCGGCCTCGATCAGCCCCATCACCTCGCGGATGGCGGTCCCGGCGGTGATGACGTCGTCGACGATCAGGATGCGCCCCGCGAGATCGGCACCGACGATGTTGCCGCCCTCGCCGTGAGCCTTCGCCTCCTTTCGGTTGAACGCATAGGGCAGGTCACGATCATGGTGATCGGCCAGGGCCACGGCGGTGGAGGCCGCCAGGGGGATGCCCTTGTAGGCCGGGCCGAAGAGGACGTCGATCTCGAGGCCGCTGTCGGCGATGGCCTGGGCATAGAAGCGCCCCAGCTGGGCCAGGGCACGGCCGGTCTTGAACAGCCCGGCGTTGAAGAAGTAGGGGCTGACTCGCCCGGACTTGAGGGTGAACTCGCCGAAGCGAAGCACGCCCTGCTCGATGGCGAACTCGATGAAGGCCTGCTGGTAGGGTTGCAGGGTCGATGCGGCCACGGAGCCTCCTATCACGTTTATCGACTGACGCCATTTACCCAAACGTCGAAACGTCGGGTATCATACACGCGCGACGCAAAAGGGACCATGTATGAAAATCGCCACCATCAATGTCAACGGCATCCGCGAGGCGGTGGGTCGGGGCTTCCTCGACTGGCTGGCCAACCAGGATGCCGACGTCGTCTGCGTGCAGAATCTCAAGGCCAAGAGCTTCGAACTCGACGACAGCATCCTCTATCCCGAAGGCTACGAGGGCTACTTCCTCGACGCCGAACAGGACGGGTTCTCCGGGGTCGGGCTGTACTGCCGCAAGATCCCCAAGGCGATCATGTATGGCCTGGGCTTCCCCCAGTGCGACCACGAGGCCCGCTTCCTGCAGGCCGACTATGATCGCTTCAGCATCGCCAGCTTCCTGATGCCCGACGGCAGCGATCCCGCCGCCAAGCAGGCCTTCATGGCCCAGTACCAGGAATACCTGGCCAAGATGGCCCGCAAGCGCCGGGAATACATCATCTGCGGGACCTGGCACATCGCCCACAAGACCATCGACCTGGCCAACTGGGCGGACAACCAGACGACCCCGGGCTTCAAGCCCGAGGAACGCGCCTGGATGGACCAGGTGCTCGGCCCGACCGGCTTCATCGACACCTTCCGCGAGATCAACCGCGACGCCGGCGAGTACACCTGGTGGCCGGCGCTGGACCAGGACCAGCCCCGGGAACGCCAGGAGGGCTGGCGCATCGACTACCAGCTGGTCGGCCCCAATTTCCGTCGCCACGTGATCGACGCCTGGATCGACTACGATGCGACCTTCTCCGAGTACGCGCCGCTGATCGTGGAGTACGACCTGACGCTCTGACACGCCTCCCTTCGTCGCCGTCGCGCCCCGCGACGCAACACGCCGGCCTGGAGCCGGCGTGTTGCGTTTGAAGCTACCCGCGGATGCCCAGGGCCTCGCGCTGGTGGGCGAACAGCGACTCGCCGGCCCGCTCGGCCAGGTCGAGCATGGCGTTGAGCTGCTGCCGATCGTAGGTGCCCGACTCCGCGGTGCCCTGCACCTCGATCAGGCCGCCGCCCTCGGCCATCACCACGTTCATGTCGGTATCGGCACTGGAGTCCTCCGGATAGTCCAGGTCGACCACGGGCACGCCCTTGAACAGGCCCACCGAGACCGAGCCGACCAGCTGGTGGAAGGGATCGCCCTTGATCAGCTTCTCGCGCTGCAGGTAGCGGATGGCGTCGACCAGGGCCACGCAGCCGCCGGTGATGGAGGCGGTGCGGGTGCCACCGTCGGCCTGGATGACGTCACAGTCCACGGTGATGGTGAATTCGCCGAGTTTCTTGAGGTTCACCGCCGCCCGCAGCGAGCGGCCGATCAGCCGCTGGATCTCCAGGGTGCGGCCGCCCTGCTTGCCTCGGGTGGCCTCGCGGCCGCCGCGGGTGTGGGTGGCCCGGGGCAGCATGCCGTACTCGGCGGTCACCCAGCCCTGCTTCTTGCCGCGCAGCCAGCGCGGCACGCCGGCCTCGACGCTGGCGTTGCACAGCACGCGGGTGTCGCCGAACTCCACCAGCACCGAGCCCTCGGCGTGGCGGGTATAGTCGCGGGTCAGGCGGATCTCACGGGGCTGGTCGGGGGCGCGTCCGCTGGGACGCCGAATGTCCGAGGACATGGCACCTCTCTCGAAGTCGGGGGATGGAATGGCGACCATTCTACACGGTCCGGGGGCGGAATCGTTTACACTGCCTGTCTCACTCAGGGCAATCGCAGTCGGATCTGGCGAGGGGCGCCGGGGACAGGTCGAAGAGGGGGTCCTACGCCATGGACGGCGTCGGTAGCGCCCAGGGAGGGGTTCACAGCGCCCCCTCGCAGACCTGTCGACGGATCAGCCCCGCACGACAACGCTAACTGCGATACCCCTACTGTTTCACCGACGGCATCCCAGGAGTCTTCCCATGGTCCACAGCATGACGGCCTTTTCGCGGCAGGACCGCGACGGTGACTGGGGCCGGCTTCAGCTGGAGCTGCGCTCGGTCAACCAGCGCTATCTCGAGCCCCACTTCCGCCTGCCGGAGGCGCTCCGCGACCTGGAGCCCGAGTTCCGGGACGCCCTGCGAGGGCGCCTGGCCCGGGGCAAGGTGGAGTGCCAGTTACGCTTCGACCCGGCCGAGACCGGCACCACCCTCCAGGTCAACCAGGCACGCCTCGATGCCCTGATCGACGCCCTCGCCCAGATCCACGATGAGGTGCCCCAGGCGCCCCTTCCCGACGCCCTGGCGCTGCTCGACCATCCGGGCGTGCTCGAGGCCCCCGCCCCCGACCTGGAGACCGTCAAGGCCGAGGCGAGGGCGCTGTTCCAGGAGGCCCTGGACGACCTGGTCGCCGGGCGCGCCCGGGAGGGCGACAAGCTGGCCGCGCTGATCCGCGAGCGCCTGGATGGCGTGCGCGACCAGGTCGCCGAGGTGCGCCGCCTGCTGCCCGAGATCCTCGAGCGCCAGCGCCACCAGCTGCTCGAGCGCCTGGCGGAGATGCGCACCGAGCTCGACCCCCAGCGCCTGGAGGCGGAGCTGGTGCTGCTCGTCCAGAAGGCCGACGTGGCCGAGGAGCTCGATCGCCTGGAGACCCATGTCGACGAGGTGGAGCGCCAGCTGACCCAGCGCGGCCCCATCGGCCGGCGCCTGGACTTCCTGATGCAGGAGCTCAACCGCGAGGCCAACACCCTGTCGTCCAAGTCGGTGGTCGCCGAATCCACTCGCTGCGCCGTGGAGCTCAAGGTGCTGATCGAGCAGATGCGCGAGCAGATCCAGAACATCGAGTGATGGCCGGACAGATCAAGGTTCCGCCAACGTGAATCACTCCGTCCATGACCGCCTTGTTGCCTTTCTCTACGGCCAGAGCTGGACCAGCGAACGCAAGTGCGTCAGGGCGGACCTCGAGCCCGCCGTCAGGGAAGGGGAAGTCGCCTGATGCAACCCGAATATCTGCTACGACGCCTACTCGCCGGAGCCGGTGAAAGCGAGATCGTCGAGTTCAAGGAAGCCAAGAACACCTTCAGTTTCGACAAGCTTGGCAAGTACGTCTCGGCATTGAGCAATGAGGCGAACCTCCAGGGCCTCACGAGCGCCTGGCTGGTTTTCGGTGTCAAGGACAATCATCGCGTGATCGGCACCCGCTTCCGGGAGAGTCCCAAGGAACTTCAGTCATTGAAGAAGGAAGTCGCCGACAAGACCACCCATCGCTTGACCTTTATCGAGATTCACACCGTACGACATCGGGATGGCCGGGTATTGCTGTTCGAGATACCGGCGGCGCCGCGGGGCATGCCGGTGGCTTGGGACGGACGCTACTACGGCCGCGATGGGGAATCCCTCGGTCCACTCTCCATCGAAGAGATCGAGCGCATCCGTCATCAGAATCGCCAGCACGACTGGAGCGCCGAAATCTGCCAGGGCGCCACCCTCGACGACCTCAGCGAGGAGGCGATCGCCCTGGCACGCCAGGAATACGCCACCAAGCATCCCAGACTCGCCGAGGAAGCCTACCTCTGGGACGATGCGACTTTCCTGAACAAGGCCAAGATCACGATCCAGGGGCAGGTCACCCGAGCCGCCATCTTGCTGCTGGGCAAGCCGGAAGCCTCCCACTGGCTCAACCCTGCCTCCCCCACCATCACCTGGATCCTGAAGGATCGGGATGGGCTGGAGCGGGACTACGAGCACTTCACCTGCCCGCTGCTCATGAGCGCCGAACAGGTGTTCCGCAAGATCCGCAATCTGAAGTACCGTTACATGGCGGATGGCAGCCTGTTCCCCGAGGAAGTCGATCAGTACGATCCCTTCATCATCCGCGAGGCACTGAACAACGCCATCGCGCATCAGGATTACGAGCTGGGCGGCAAGATCGCGGTGGTGGAATTCGAGGATGGCAGGTTGTGCTTCAGCAACCCCGGACGCTTCATTCCCGGGTCCGTGGAGAGAGTGATCCAGGCGGACGCACCAGAGTCACGTTACCGGAATCGCTTCCTGACGGATGCCATGGTCAACCTCAACATGATCGACACCATCGGCAGCGGCATCCGCAAGATGTTCGTCATCCAGAAGAACCGCTTCTTCCCCTTGCCGGAGTACCAGCTCGACCAGGATCGAGTCCAGGTGACCATCACCGGGCGTGTCGTCGATCTCAACTACGCCAGGAAGCTGGCCGAGCTGCCGGACCTGACGCTGGACGACATCATCCTGCTCGACCGGGTGCAGAAACGAAAGCCGTTGACGGATGAACAAGCCAGGCACCTGAAGCGACAGGGGCTGATCGAAGGCAGGAAGCCCAACTTCCACATCTCTGCGCACGTGGCCCGCCACAGTGATGAGAAGGCCCGATACATCCGCAATCGAGGCTTTGATGACCAGCCCTACAAGCAGCTCATCTGCGACTACCTCGAGGAATTCGGCGAGGCCCGGCGCAAGGATATCGATGCGCTGCTGCTAGACAAACTGCCGGATATCCTAGACGAACACCAGAAGAGCCACAAGGTCAAAAACCTTCTTCAATCCCTTAAAAATCAAGGTGTTATAGAGCCAGAAGGCAAGAGATGGAGAATGTCTAAGGGCTGAGCCTTAGACATTTCTAGACATTTGGGCGGAAGCTGGCGAGGGGACGAAAAGGCCTCTTGACGACGTGGTACTTTGCCTTACCGAATTGCCTATGAGAGTGGCCCCAAGTTACCGCAGCTCAGGACTCCCTCCCCGTTACCGGGCGCGAATAGGTTGCAGATGAAAGCAAACTGGATTGATTTGTCTCGTGGGGGGATGCTTACCGCGATGATGCAGTGGCGGCTCGCCTCCCTGGTGCTCGCCTGCCTCCTCGCCCTGCCGGCCACCGGCCTGGCTCAGGACGACGACAAGACCATCGTGGTCGGCGGGGATCGCTACCACCCGCCCTACGAGTTCCTCGACGAGGACGGCCGTCCCGCCGGCTACAACGTGGAGCTCACCCGGGCCATCGCCGAGGTGATGGGCATCGAGGTGCGCATCGCGCTGGGCGACTGGGACGAGATGCGCCAGGGGCTCGAGAGCGGCGAGATCGACGTGCTCCAGGGCATGTCCTACTCCGAGCCGCGCGACGCCACCTTCGACTTCGCCCCGCCCCACGCCATCGTCCATCAGTCGATCTTCGCCCGGCGTGGGACGCCGCCCGTGCAGGACCTGGAGGCGCTGCGCGGCAAGGAGGTCATCGTCCAGCGCGGCGACATCATGCACGACTACCTGATCGACCAGGCGGTGGGGGCCGAGCTGGTCACCACCGACACCCATGCCGACGCGATGCGCGCGCTGGCCGCCGGCCAGCACGACTATGCCCTGGTGGCCAACCTGCCGGCCCTCTACCTGAGCCGGGAACTGGGGCTCACCAACCTGGCACCCGTCGCCCGGCCCTTCTCGCTGCGCTACGGCTATGCGGTCCGCGAGGGCAACGCCGACCTGCTGGCCCAGTTCAGCGAGGGCCTGGCCATCCTCAAGAACACCGGCCGCCACCAGGCGATCTACGACAAGTGGCTGGGCCCCCTGGAACAGGCGGACGGCATCCCCTGGAAACGCATCGGCCTGGTCGGGGCCATCGCCTCCGGCCTGCTGCTGCTGATCCTGGGGGGCATCGTGGTCTGGAACCGCATGCTTCAGCGGGAGGTGGCCAGCCGTACCGAGGAGCTGCGCCGACAGCAGCAACAGCTGATCCAGGCCGACAAGATGACGTCCCTGGGCATCCTGGTCTCCGGCGTCGCCCACGAGATCAACAACCCCAGCAGCCTGCTGCTGCTGAACCTGCCGGTGCTGCGCGACGCCTATGCCGACGCCCGACCGGTGCTCGACGAGCACCATCGCCAGCAGGGGGACTTCCCGCTCGGCGGCCTGCCCTACTCGCGCATGCGCGACGAGATTCCCTCCATGCTCGACGAGATGCTGGAGGGCACCCAGCGCATCAAGCGCATCGTCGGCGACCTCAAGGATTTCGCGCGACAGGGCGACAGCGACCTCGGCGAGCGTCTCGACCTCAACGAGGTGGTCGGGACGGCGGTGCGCCTGGTGGACAACTCGATCCGCAAGGCCACCGACCGGTTCGAGCCGCACTACGCCGACGACCTGCCCGACATCCAGGGCAATGCCCAGCGCATCGAACAGGTGGTGATCAACCTGGTGCTGAACGCCTGCCAGGCCCTGGAGCGGCGCGACCAGGGCATCCGCCTGACGACCCGTTACCTGGCCGGCGACGAGGAGGTGGCCCTGGAGGTACGCGACGAGGGACGGGGCATCGATCCCGAGGCGATCAACCGGCTGACCGATCCCTTCTTCACCACCCGGCGCGAGTGCGGCGGCACCGGCCTGGGCCTGTCCGTCTCCGCCGGCATCGTGCGCGAGCACCAGGGCCGGCTGGCCTTCGACTCGTCCCCCGGCGAGGGCACGACCGTCACCCTGACGCTGCCCGTGGCCCCGGCAGCAGACACTGCCGGGCCGGCGACCGACACCCCCTGGATGCAAGCGGACCGATGAGCATGAACCTCTATCCCTCGTTCGGCCTCCTGCTGGTCGACGACGAACCCTCCTTCCTGCGCAGCCTGAGCATCGCGCTCGAGCGCAGCGGTGGCATCACCCACCTCCATCGCTGCCAGGACAGCCGCGAGGTGATGGACATCCTGGCCCGGGAGAACATCGGCCTGGTGACCCTGGACCTGACCATGCCCCACCTGTCCGGAGAAGAGCTGCTCCGTCGCATCGTCGAGGAGCATCCGGACGTCGGGGTCATCGTGATCAGCGGCCTGAACCAGGTGGAGACCGCCGTCGACTGCATCAAGCTCGGCGCCTTCGACTACTTCGTCAAGACCGACGAGCAGGACCGGCTGATCGAGGGCATCAAGCGTGCCATCCGCCTGCAGGAGCTGCGCCACGAGAACCAGGAGCTGCGCCGGCGCTTCCTCAACGATACCCTCGAGCGCCCCGAGGCCTTCGCTCGCCTCGTCACCGACGACAAGGGCATGCGCTCGGTCTTCCAGTACCTCGAGTCGGTGGCCCCGAGCAGTCAGCCCTTGCTGATCGGCGGGGAGAGCGGGGTCGGCAAGGAACTCATCGCCCGCGCGGCCCATGAGTTGAGCGAGCGCCCCGGCCCGCTGGTCTGCGTCAACGTGGCGGGCCTGGACGACAACGTCTTCGCCGACACCCTCTTCGGCCACCAGCGGGGCGCCTTCACCGGGGCCGACCAGGCGCGCGCCGGGATGATCGAGCAGGCCGCCGAGGGCACCCTCTTCCTCGACGAGATCGGCGATCTCAGCATGGCCTCCCAGGTCAAGCTGCTGCGGCTACTCCAGGAAGGGGAGTACTACCCCCTGGGCAGCGACCGGCCCAAGCGGATGCGGGCGCGGATCGTGGTGGCCACCCACCATGACCTCGACGCCCGCCAGCGGGAGGGGAGCTTCCGCAAGGACCTCTACTACCGGCTGCGCACCCACCAGGTCCAGATCCCCCCGCTACGCAGGCGCAAGGGCGACATCCCGCTGCTGCTGGATCACTTCCTCGCCGAGGCCGCCGACGAACTCGGCAAGGCCCGGCCCACCTACCCCCCCGAGCTGCCGGTGCTGCTGGCCAACTACGCCTTCCCCGGCAACGTGCGGGAGCTGCGCGCCATGGCCTACGACGCCATGAGCGTCCACCGCTCGCGGACGCTGTCCATGGAGGTGTTCAAGCGCGCCATCGACCCGTCCCAGGCGCCCCCCTCGCCGACGGAGAACGGCGCGACGGAGCGCGCGGTCTTCGCCCCGGACGAGCCCCTGCCGACGCTGCACGAGGTGGCCGACCTGCTGGTGCACGAGGCCATGCGCCGGGCCGAGGGCAATCAGTCCATCGCCTCGCGGCTGCTGGGCATCTCCCAGCCGGCGTTGAGCAAGCGGCTGAAGAAGATGCGCGAGAGCGGCCCGGAACCCCTATAACCTCGCGGTGGCCATAACCTAGGTTATAGCCTCGAATAATCCTTTTATTTCAATACCTTAAGATGAGAACTCCGACACTGTCCGGTCCCGGGTTATAGCCCTTCGTCGCCCTGCCTCGCCGCCGGCATCATAAGAATCCCCTTTTTATTCAACCACCCAAGAGAGATTCGCCCGACTGGCACGCGCCTTGCTCTGGATAGGACGGCTCCCCGACGGGAGTCGCCATCCTTCAAGAGCAAGAGGTTCGACGACCCATGCCAACAACAACGAAGGCGGCCGGCATGGCCGCGACCGCACCCCGCACCACCACAAGCGCCAAGCAGGGAGGTGCCGGATGCTGGATCTGATCAATGACCTGCTGTGGGGCAAGGTGCTGATCGCCTTGCTGATCGCCGTCGGCATCGGCTTTACCCTGGCCTCGCGCTGCGTCCAGTTCCGCTACTTCGGACGCATGTTCCGCATCCTCAGCGCCAGCCAGGCCTTCAAGAAGGACCGGCACGGCCACCTGAGCTCCTTCCAGGCCCTGCTGTTGTCGGTGGCCGGCCGGGTCGGCGGCGGCAACATCGCCGGCGTCGCCGTGGCCATCACCCTCGGCGGCCCGGGGGCCGTCTTCTGGATGTGGGTGGTCGGCCTGATGGGCATGGCCACCAGCTTCCTCGAGTGCACTCTGGCCCAGGCCTACAAGACCGCCGAGCCCGACGGCACCTACCGCGGCGGCCCGGCGCGCTACATCGCCCGGGGCCTCGGCCGCCGCTGGAACTGGCTGGCCGCCCTCTACTCGGTGCTGCTGCTGGCCACCTTCGGCTTCGCCTTCACCGCCCTGCAGTCCTATGCCGTGGCCACCTCCTTCGACGATGCCTTCGGCATCCCGGCCCACGTCACCGGCCTCGCCCTGGCCCTGCTGGTGGGACTGATCGTCTTCGGCGGCGTCAAGCGGATCGCGCGGGTCACCGAGGTCCTGGTCCCGGTGATGGCGGGCGGCTACCTGCTGATCGCCCTGGTGGTCCTGGCGCTGAACCTGGGCCGGCTGCCGGACGTCGTCATGCTGATCGTCAACAGCGCCTTCGGCCTCGAGCCGGCCATCGGCGGCGGCATCGGCGCAGCCATCCTGATGGGAGTCAAGCGCGGGCTGTTCTCCAACGAGGCGGGCCTGGGCAGCGCGCCCAACGTCGCCGCCGTCGCCTACGTGCCGCACCCGGTCAACCAGGGCATCGTCCAGGCGTTCTCGGTGTTCATCGACACCATGATCATCTGCTCCGCCACCGCCTTCATCATCCTGCTCGGCGGGGCCTATGATCCGGCCGCCGGCGCCGGGATCGACGGCATCGCCCTGACCCAGGCCTCCCTGGCCGACCATGTGGGGGAGTGGGGCCGCAGCTTCGTCAGCATCGCGCTGCTGCTCTTCGGCTTCAGCACCATCCTCTACAACTACTACCTGGGCGAGAACAGCCTCGACTTCTTCAGCCACCGCAACCGCACCCTGTTCAATGCCTTCCGCATCGCCATCATCGGCCTGTGCACCTGGGGGGCGATGACCGACCTGGGCACCGTCTTCGCCTTCGCCGACACCACCATGGGGCTGCTGGCCCTGGCCAACCTCGTCGCCCTGATCCTGCTGTTCAAGCCGGGGCTGCGCTTCATGCGGGACTTCGACGGCCAGATCCGGGACGGGGTGAAGCAGCCGATCTTCGACGCCGCCCGCTTCGAGGACCTGAACGTGGATGCCGCCGCCTGGGAGATCGAGCCCGAGGACCGCGAGCGGGCCCAGCGGGCCGCCGAGGCCGCACCGGCCCCCCGATGAACCGACCCGGGCCCGGCACCGTCCGGGCCCTTTCGCCTGTCGAGGTCCCAGGATGCCCACCTCATTCCCTGCCCCGCGGCCGCGGCCCGGCCACTCGCCGACGCTGCAGGCCTGGGTGGACGAGATCGCCGAGCGGGCCAGGTCGCGACTCGGCACGGGCCGGATCGCCGACTACATCCCGGCCCTGGTTAACCAGGATCCCGAGCGCTTCGGTCTCGCCCTGTGCACCAACGACGGCCAGCTCTACACGGCCGGCGACGCCGAGACGCCCTTCTCGATCCAGAGCCTGTCGAAGGTCCTGCTGCTGAGCCTCGCCCTGCGCACCCATGGCGATGCGCTGTGGCAGCGGGTGGGGCTCAACCCCTCGGGGATGCCCTTCAATTCGCTGATGCAGCTCGAGACGGAGCGTGGCAAGCCCCGCAACCCCTTCATCAACGCCGGCGCCATCGTGGTCGCCGATCACCTGGTCGGCGCCTTCGCCACGCCGGCGAAGCACCTGCAGGACATCGCCCGGACGCTGTCCGGCAATCCCGGGGTGCTGATCGATCACGAGGTCCTGGCGTCGGAGTGGAGCCATCGCGCCCGCAACGCGGCCGCCGCCTACCTGATGAAGGCCTTCGGCAACCTCGACAACGAGGTCGACGAGGTCCTGACCGCCTACTTCGCCTGCTGCGCGCTGCGCATGAGCTGTCGCGACCTGGCCGTCGCCCTGAACTACCTGGCGGCGGACGGCCGCGCCCTGACCACCGGGGAGCGCTTCATCCCGCCCGCCATGGCGCAACGCATCAATGCCTTGATGTTCACCTCCGGGATGTACGACGCCGCGGGCGACTTCGCCTATCGGGTGGGCCTGCCGGCGAAGAGCGGCGTGGGCGGAGGCATCGTCGCCGTCGTCCCGGGGCGACTGTCGATCTGCGCCTGGTCGCCGGCCCTCGACGCCAGCGGCAACTCGGTGGCGGCCCAGTACGCCCTGGAGCTCATCGCCGAGGACCTGGGGCGATGGCACCCGGCCCCCTCCCCTTCCGACGACGCCCCGACTTCCTGCTGACCCCCCGGCGCCGACATCCCCATCGCCCGGGCCTCGCCCCCCGAGCCCGGGTGCTGCGGGCGGCACGCCAGTTGTGCGATACTCCGGCCTTTCCCGCAGTCGCTCACCCTTGTCAGCTCAGGACTCGCCATGCCCCAAGGTACGCTCTTCATCGTTTCCGCTCCCTCCGGTGCCGGCAAGACCAGCCTGGTGCGCGAACTGATCGAAAGCCTCGACGGCATCCAGGTCTCGGTCTCCCACACCACCCGGCCGCGTCGCGAGGGCGAGGTCGACGGCGTGAACTACCATTTCGTCGACGTGGCGGCCTTCGAGGAGATGATCGCCCGGGGCGACTTCTTCGAGCACGCCCGGGTGTTCGACAACTACTACGGCACGTCCCGTCGCGCCGTGGAGGACCTGCTCGCCGCCGGCCAGGACGTCATCCTGGAGATCGACTGGCAGGGGGCCCGCCAGGTCCGCGAGCAGCTGCCCGAGGCGGTGTCGATCTTCATCCTGCCCCCCTCCCGGCAGGAGCTGGAGCGCCGGCTGTCGGGACGGGGCACCGACGAGCACGCGGTCATCGCCTCGCGCATGCGCGAGGCGGTCGCCGAGATGTCGCATCATGACGAGTACGATTACCTGGTGATCAACGACGACTTCACCACCGCCCTGCGCGAGCTGCAGTCGCTGGTGATCGCCCGACGCCTGACCCGCGAGCGCATGCGCGAGCGCCACGCCCCGCTGCTGGCGGCGCTCTTGTCAGGGGAACCGGGCGTCGAGTAACCTATTCGATCTATTCATCGGCGGAACCCCCGGGGCGCAGCGGCGTCGACCGGGGTTTCGCCCGTCAGCATTCAGGAAGGCATCCATGGCGCGAGTCACAGTCGAAGATTGTCTGGAAAACGTCGAAAACCGCTTCAAGCTGGTGATGATCTCCACCCAGCGTGCCCGCCAGCTGGCTCGCGGCTCCCGCGATGCGCTGCTGCCCTGGGAGAACGACAAGCCCACCGTGATGGCGCTGCGCGAGATCGCCGAGGGCCTGGTGGATTCCAGCGTACTGGATGAACCCCTGGAGGCACCGGCACGGCACCGGGCCGAGGGCGAGCCGGGCATCCCCGCCGAGGAGTGATGCCGCGCTACGTCGTGCCGTCGACGCCATCTTCCGGGCCATCACGTAACCTTCAGGGCGCGCCGCATGTTCACCATCGATGACCTGGCCGACCGCCTCGGCGGCTACCTTCCCCCGGACGAGATCCGGCAGGTCAAGCGTGCCTTCTACTACGCCGAGCAGGCCCACGACGGCCAGCGCCGTCGTTCCGGCGAGCCCTACGTCACCCACCCCCTGGCGGTCGCCAACATCCTGGCCAACATGCACATGGACCATCAGAGCCTGATGGCCGCCATGCTGCACGACGTCATCGAGGACACCGGCGTCTCCAAGGAAGCCCTGGGCGAGCAGTTCGGCGAGGCGGTGGCGGAGCTGGTCGACGGCGTGTCGAAGCTGACCCAGATCACCTTCGAGGACAAGGCGGTCGCCCAGGCGGAGAACTTCCAGAAGATGGTGCTGGCGATGTCCCGGGACATCCGGGTGATCATCGTCAAGCTCGCCGATCGCCTGCACAACATGCGCACCCTGGGCGCACTGCGCCCCGAGAAGAAGCGTCGCATCGCCCGCGAGACCCTGGAGATCTATGCCCGGATCGCCAATCGGCTGGGCATCAACACCATTCGCGTCGAGCTCGAGGACCTGTCCTTCCAGGCGCTGCATCCGATGCGCGCCGAGCGCATCAAGCGTGCCGTCGCCAGCGCCCGGGGACACCGGCGTTCGGCGATCCGCCAGATCCAGAACAGCCTGCAGCAGAGCCTCGACGACGATGGCCTGTCGGGCTCCGTGGTGGGCCGCCAGAAGCACCTCCTGTCGATCTACAAGAAGATGCGCGACCAGCGGAAGTCGTTCGCCGAGATCATGGACGTCTTCGGGTTTCGCATCATCGCCGAGGACGTCGACAGCTGCTATCGCATCCTCGGCGTGGTCCACAACCTCTACAAGCCGGTACCGGGTCGCTTCAAGGACTACATCGCCATCCCCAAGGCCAACGGCTACCAGAGCCTGCACACCACCCTGTTCGGGCCGAACGGCATGCCCATCGAGGTGCAGATCCGCACCCGAGAGATGGAGGCCATGGCCAACAACGGCATCGCCGCCCACTGGCTCTACAAGGCCGGCCAGACCGAGCACCCCATCGCCGAGGGCAGCCATGCCCGGGCCCGCGCCTGGGTCAAGGGACTGCTGGAGATGCAGCGCCATGCCGGGGACTCGCTGGAGTTCATCGAGCACGTCAAGAACGACCTCTTCCCCGACGACATCTACGTCTTCACGCCCAAGGGCGACATCATGGAGCTCCCCCAGGGCGCCACGGTCATCGACTTCGCCTACAGCGTGCACACCGACATCGGCAACAGCTGCATCGCCTGCCGCATCGACCGCCACCTGGCCCCGCTCTCCACCCGCCTGCAGAGCGGCCAGACGCTGGAGATCATCACCGCCCCCGGGGCACGCCCCAACCTGGCCTGGCTCAACGTGGTCGTCACCGCCAAGGCGCGCTCGGCGATTCGCCACGCCCTCAAGCACCAGCAGCACACCGAGGCGGTGCAGCTGGGCCGCCGCCTGCTCAACAAGGCCCTGGCGGAGTTCGAGACCAGCCTGGAGGAGCTTCCGGCCAAGCCGCTGGACGCCCTGCTGGCCGAACTGGGGCTGAAGAACGAGGATGCCCTGCTGGAGTCCATCGGCCTGGGCACCCGGGTCGCCCATGTCGTGGCCCGGCGGCTGGTGGACCTCCAGCACGGCGAGCAGTCGCCGGCCCCGGGAGGCAAGCACCGGCAAGGTCCCATCGTGATCAGCGGGGCCGAGGGCATGGTGATCAAGTTCGCCCGCTGCTGCCATCCGCTGCCCGGGGATCCCGTCATCGGCCATCTCTCGGTGGGCAAGGGCATCGTGGTGCACCGGGCGGAGTGCCGTAACCTGGCCGAGCTGAAGAGCGACCCGGACAAGCTGTTCGCCCTGGAGTGGTCCGACGAGTCGGACGAGGACTTCCCGGTGCCGCTGCGCCTGGAGATCGAGAGCCGTCGCGGCCTGGTGGCCGAACTGGCCAGCCTGGTCACCGACGCCGACGCCAACATCGAGCGCATCGGCATCGAGGAGCGCGACGCCCGGCTGTCGATCGTCAACCTGACCCTGTCCGTGCGCAATCGCGTGCACCTGGCCCGCATCATCAAGCGCCTGCGCAACCTGTCCCACGTCGGCAGGATCACCCGCCTGAGCAACTGACCCCTTCCCGTCCCGGCCCGCCGTGGCCGCGGCGGGCCGGGACGTCATTGGATATCCATCGCCAACAATACGGAGACCACCATGAGCAACAAGGCCGTCATCAATACCGATCAGGCTCCCGCCGCCATCGGCCCCTACTCCCAGGCCATCAAGGCCGGCAACACCGTCTACCTTTCCGGCCAGATTCCCCTGGACCCGGCCACCATGGAGATCGTCTCCGACGACTTCGAGGCCCAGGCCCGCCAGGTGTTCAGCAACCTCAAGGCGGTCTGCGAGGAAGCGGCCGGCGGCCTCAAGGACGTGGTCAAGCTCAATCTCTACCTGGTGGACCTGGACAACTTCGCCATCGTCAATCGGGTGATGGAGGAGTACTTCCAGGCCCCCTACCCGGCCCGCGCCGCCGTCGGCGTCAAGGCGCTGCCCAAGGGCAGCCAGGTAGAGGCGGAGGCCGTGCTGGTCATCGGCGACTAAGGAAAGGCGGATTCATCGCTCGCGACATGAATCCACGCTTTCCTCCGAGCATCTAAGGCATCGATCCCATGCGCCTCTTCCTGGCCCTGGTCCCGCCGCCGGCGCTGCGCCGGCGGCTCGGCGAGCTCGCGGATGCCGCCCGCACCCGCTGCGGCGGTCGCCGGATGCCCGACGACAGCTTTCACCTGACGCTGGCCTTCCTGGGCGAGCAACCGGAAACCCGAGCCACGGAGATCGGTGACTGGTTGGCACGCTTCTCGATCCTGCCCGGGCAATGGCGGCTGGATCGTTGGGGGTGCTTCCGGCGACGGGGCATCGTCTGGGTCGGCGGGGCCGAGGGAGAAGCGGCCCTGAGAGACCTGCAGGGCCAGCTCTGGGAGGGCCTGGAAGGGATGGGAGTGTCGGGACGCCCCGCGCGTTTCGCCCCCCACATCACCCTGCTGCGCCGGGCGCCGCGTCCGCCGGGACCCGGGCTGCCGGACGCCTCCCTGACATGGGACTATACTCGGGTTGAGCTAATACAGTCGGTCACCACGCCGGGAGGCAGCCATTACGCTTCTCTGGCCCGGACGACCATCCCCGAGGAGTCGCCATGTCTCCCAAGCCGCTAGTCCCGCCGCTCGCGGCCTGCCTGGCCCTGCTGGTCGCCCCGCCAGGGGCCGCCGCCCCCAGCCTGGAACTCGGCTCCACCAGCGAGGGCAGCCTCGCCCTGAGCGTCAACCTCGACACCCTGGTCGATCTCGATCACTGGCACCCCGGCCTCGCCCTGCGGCTCGGCACGGGCCTGCTCCTGCTGCCCGGGGACGACGGCGACGACAACGCCGCCTGGCGACTGACTCCTGCCCTGCGTTACGCCGTCGGCGGGCCGGTCTTCCTCGAGGCCGGCGTAGGGGGCGCCCTCTTCCTGGAGACGGAGCTGGGAGGGCAGGCGCTGTCCAACGCCTTCCAGTTCGAGAACCGCCTGGCGTTGGGCATCCGGTTGGGCCAGGGCAGCGAAATGGGCGTCGCCGCCGTGCACCACTCCAATGCCCACATGGACTGGCCCAACGACGGCTTCGAGATCTATTCGCTGGTCTATCGCCAGGCCCTCTGAACAAGGGTCCGACGGCCCGGGTCAAGTGGTCGCCGGCAGGTAGCCCTGCTCACGCAGCACCTGTGCGTAACCTTCGCGGTAGCTGGGGTAGCGGAACCGATAGCCGCTCTCGAGCAGGCGGCTGTTGTCGCAGCGCTTGCTGGCCCGACGCCGCAGCGGCGACTGGATGGTCTCGGTGGCCTCGACCTTGAGTTGCTTGGCCAGCCAGGCCATCACCTCGTGCAGGGGCGCCGGCTCGCAATCGCTGGCCAGGTAGAGCGGGTGCAGCGCCTCCTCGGCGAGCGCCTGCTCGATGAGGTGGGCCAGCACCCCGGCACAGTCATCGCGATGAATGCGATTCGAGTACATCGCCGGGGTCGCCGGGGCGATACGGCCCTCGCCGACCTGGTGGATCAGGCGATCACGCCCCGGGCCGTAGATCCCGGAGAAGCGCACCACCGTTCCCGGCAGTTCATGCTCGATCAGCGCCTGCTCGGCCTCGCGCATCAGTTGCCCGGAGAAACCGGTGGGCTGGGTGGGGCTGGTCTCGTCGACGACCTCCCCGCCTTGCTGGGCATACACGCTGGTCGAGGAGACGAAGAAGACGTGCTTGGGCGGGCGCTGCCGCGCCCCGTATTCGCCCAGGATCGCCTTGAGCCCGTCGGGATAGGCGGCTCGGTAGGCGGCCTCCTCGAAACGGTCCGCGCTGACCACGTACACCAGGATGTCGGCATCCGGCAGCTCGGCGAGCGCGGCGGCATCGCCCAGGTCCGCCGCTACCCCCTCGAGACCGCTGCCGTCCAGCTTGCCCGCCTGCCGGCGCACCCCGATGACCCGCTGGCCGGCCGCCAGGAGTTCCTGGCCCAGGGTCGTTCCGATATCTCCACAGCCCAGAATCAGCGTCGTCGTCTTCACCTTTCCTTCGCCCCCTGATAAAAAGTCCCTATTACCCTTGGGGTGCCCTGTCTCTTGGGGCCCGCGACGCAACGCACAATCGAGGAAGCCCCGGCACCGAGATGACTCTAACAGAACTCCGCTACATCGTAACCCTGGCCCAGGAGCGCCACTTCGGGCGCGCCGCCGAACGCTGCTTCGTCTCCCAGCCGACCCTGTCGGTGGCGGTGAAGAAGCTCGAGGAGGAGCTGGGCGTGGCGCTGTTCGAGCGCTCCAAGTCCACCGTCCAGGTCACGCCGCTCGGCGAGAAGATCGTCGAGCAGGCCCAGCGGGTGCTGGAACAGAGCAGCGTGATCAAGGAACTGGCCACCGCCGGCCGCGACCAGCTGGCGAGCCCCTTGCGCCTCGGCGCCATCTACACCATCGGCCCCTACCTCTTCCCGCACTTGGTGCCGGAGCTGACGCGCCTCGCTCCGCAGATGCCGCTGTACATCGAGGAAGGCTTCACCGGCGACCTCCGCCGCAAGCTGCGCAGCGGGGAGCTCGACGCCATCATCGTGGCCCTGCCCTTCACCGAGACCGACGTGGTGACCAAGCCCCTCTATGAGGAGCCCTTCGAGGTACTGATGCCGGCCGACCATGCCTGGGCGGCGCGCGAGAGCATCGACAAGGAGGACCTGCTCAAGGAGCGGCTGCTGCTGCTCGGCGAGGGCCACTGCTTCCGCGACCAGATCCTCGAGGCCTGCCCGGCGATCAGCCACAAGCTCAACAGCCCCCACAACACCCTCACCGCCGAGGGGGGCTCGCTGGAGACGATTCGCCACATGGTGGCCTCGCGCCTGGGCATCACCGTGCTGCCGCATTCGGCCGTCGGCACCGGCCACTACGAGAGCGGCCTGCTGATCAGCCGCCCCTTCTCGCCCCCGGGGCCGAGCCGCACCGTGGCCATCGCCTGGCGGGCGAGCTTTCCGCGCCCCCAGGCCATCGACGCCGTCACCGAGGCCATCGCGCACTGCCGCGCAGCCGAGCCCGAATCGGCATGAGCGACCTCGACGCCCCCGTCACGGACCTCAAGGGCGTCGGCGAGGCGCTGGCCACCAAGCTGGCCCGGTTGCGCGTGGCCAGCGTCGCCGACCTGCTGTTCCACCTGCCGCTGCGTTACCAGGACCGCACCCGCATCACGCCGATTGCCACCCTGCGGTCCGGCGACGAGGCCGTGCTGGAGGGCGAGGTGATGGCCGCCGAGGTGGTCCATGGCCGCCGACGCAGCCTGCTGGTGCGCCTGCGCGACGCCTCCGGCATCCTGAGCCTGCGCTTCTTCCACTTCTCCCCGGCCCAGCAGCAGCAGTTCCGTGCGGGGACGCGGGTGCGCGCCTTCGGCGAGGCCCGGGCCGGCGCCACCGGCCTGGAGCTGTACCACCCGGAATACCGGCTGATCGGCGAGGGCGCGCCACCGATGGAGGATCACCTCACCCCGATCTACCCGACCACCGAGGGGCTGCACCAGGCACGCCTGCGCGCCTTGATCGACCAGGCCCTGGCCCGGCTCGAGGCGGCCCCCGAGGCGCTGCCGGAGTGGTTTCCCGAGTCGCTGAGGCGCCGTTTCGAGCTGCCCGAGCTGCACCACTGCCTGAGCGTGCTGCACCATCCCCCGCCGGAGACCGACCCCACGGCCCTGGCCGAGGGTCGTCATCCGGCCGGCCGGCGCCTGGCCCTGGAAGAGCTGCTGGCTCACCAGCTGAGCCTGCGCGAGGTCCGACTGCGCATCCAGGAGGATGGTGCCCCGCCGCTGCCCGATGGCCGCGGCCTGCAGGCCCGCTTCCTGACCCAGCTGCCCTTCTCGCTGACCGGCGCCCAGCGCCGGGTGCTGGACGAGATCCGCGCCGACCTCGCGAGCGAGCGCCCCATGCTGCGCCTCGTCCAGGGCGATGTGGGGTCGGGCAAGACGGTGGTGGCGGCCATGGCGGCATTGTCGGCCATCGCCGGAGGTTGCCAGGCGGCCATCATGGCCCCCACCGAGATCCTCGCCGAACAGCACTACCGGGCCTTCCAGGCCTGGTTCGCACCACTGGGGATCGAGGTGGCCTGGCTGGCCGGCAAGCTCAAGGGCAAGGCTCGGCTCGACGCCAAGGCGGCGATCCTCGACGGCCGGGCACAGATGGTGGTGGGCACCCATGCGCTCTTCCAGGGCGACGTGCACTTCCAGCGACTGGGGCTGGCGATCATCGACGAACAGCACCGCTTCGGCGTCCACCAGCGCCTGGCCTTGCGGGAGAAGGGCGAGGCCGGCGGACTGACCCCCCACCAGCTGGTGATGACCGCCACCCCCATTCCCCGCACCCTGGCGATGAGCGCCTATGCGGACCTGGACGTGTCGGTGATCGACGAGCTGCCGCCCGGCCGGACCCCCGTGAAGACGGTGGTGGTGCCCGACGAGCGCCGCCCCGAGGTGGTGTCCCGCATCCGCCATGCCTGTGCCGAGGGCCGCCAGGCCTACTGGGTGTGCACCCTGATCGAGGAATCCGAGGCCCTGCAGTGCCAGGCCGCCGAGGCGACCCGGGACGAGCTGGTCGAGGCGTTGCCGGAGCTGGCCATCGGCCTGGTTCACGGCCGCATGAAACCCGGCGAGAAGGCCGAGGTGATGACGGCGTTCAAGGAAGGCGAGCTGGACCTGCTGGTGGCCACCACCGTCATCGAGGTGGGGGTGGACGTGCCCAACGCCAGCCTGATGATCATCGAAAACCCCGAGCGTCTCGGGCTCTCCCAGCTCCATCAGCTGCGCGGCCGGGTGGGCCGCGGTGCCACCGAGAGCTTCTGCGTGCTGCTCTACCATCCGCCCCTGTCGGAATCCTCCCGGCGGCGATTGACGGTGATGCGCGAGACCACCGACGGCTTCCGCATCGCCGAGGAGGATCTCGCTCTGCGCGGGCCCGGCGAGGTGCTGGGCACCCGACAGACGGGCCTGGCCCAGATGAAGATCGCCGACCTGGAACGCGACGCCGACCTACTGCCCCGGGTCTCGCCGCTGGCCGAGGCCCTGCTGGCTCAGCATCCCGAGGCCAGCCGACCGCTGATTCGCCGCTGGCTGGGCGAGGAAGCGGGGCGGTATGGACAGGTCTGACAGCTGCAAGCTGCAAGCTGCAAGCTGCAAGCTGCAAGCTGCAAGCTGCAAGCTGCAAGCTGCAAGCTGCAAAGCAGTGTAAGCGACCGGGGCAAGCTACAAGGGGATTCCTTGTAGCTCGGCGCTTGTAGCTTGTAGCTCAGCGCTACAGATGCCGCAGCAGGCTCTGCAGCTTCTGCAGGTCGCCGGCGTCGCCGACCAGGCGCACGTGGCCGGCCATCATGCCGTCGAGGAAGGCCTTCTGGGTGGGTTTGCGAAGTATGCGGATCGCGCTGTCGACGTCCTCGAAGCGCAATTCCAGGTCCAGGTCCACCGGCAGGCCGGGCCCCGTCTCGATGCCCTGGGGGGCCATCCGGTAGTGTCGGGCGATGCGGAGGTCCTCGGTGCCGATGCCCCAGTCGAGGGAGCGCAGTTCGGCGAGGCGCTCGCGGAAGGCGGCCTTGCGCTTCAGGGCCCGTTTGAGCAGCACGCCCAGCACCCAGAGCATCAGTCGCAGCTTCATCGCGATTCCGTCCGTGGGAAGGGAAGTGATCATCACGGCCCGCCCGGGCGGGCCGCGGGTCGTCCTACTTGGTGACGGCGTCCTTGAGCCCTTTCCCCGGCTTGAAGGCCACGGTCTTGCTGGCCGGAATGGTCAGGGGTTCGCCGGTCTGGGGGTTCTTGCCGGTGCGGGCGGCACGCTCGCGCACGGTGAAGGTGCCGAAACCGATCAGTGACACGTCCTTGCCATCGGAGACGCTGCCGGTGATTTCGTCGAGGATGACGTTCAGCACCTGGCTGGCCTTGTCCTTGGAAAGATCGGCACGCTCGGCGATCGCCGCGGCGAGTTCTGGTTTGCGCATACAGCCCTCCTGGTGTGACTTCCGGCCGATGGTCCCATCGGCCGCTTGTTGTTCGCTGGGTCGGAGATGAGACATCACTCGCATACGGCCCCTTGCCATGGCCGCCAGGCCCAGGTCGCGGCGATATGCGAATGACGTGGCAACGCCGGGGGCGCCGTCGTTGACGACACTAGCCTAGCAACGGCGGTGCAGCCCGCGCCAGTTCGACTTTCCGACGTACGCAGGCGCCTGTCAACGCAAATCCGATCAAACGTCCGTCCTGATCCTCGGCCAGGGCGCTCAGGTCCCGCCCCTCCCCCTCGATCCGCCAGCGGTCCGGGGGCGAGGTCGGGGGCAGCGAGACCACCGGCAGCAACGGGGTCTTGACCAGCACCGGCCAGGGACCGTAGCTCACCGGGGTCGACGTGCCTGCCAGGGTCCGGGCCAACGCCTTGGCGCCGGCCTGAAGCGGCTGGACGTACATGGCATTGAGACCGTCGACGCAGGCCACATCCCCCAGGGCATGGATGCCGGGCACGGAGGTGGCGAGATGGCGGTCGGTGTGAATCCCCGCCGGCCCCACCGCGACGCCCACCGCCGCCGCCAGCTGGCTGCGGGGTCTCAGGCCGGTGGCAACCAGCACCAGATCGGCCTCCAGGGCCGTGCCGTCGTCCAGGGCCAGCCCGACCCGACTGCCGATGGCCGCCAGCTCCTGGACCAGGCGGCCGGTATGGAGCCGGATGCCGGCCTCGACGAAGGCCTCGCCCAGGGCACGTCCCAAGGGTTCGGGCAACAACCTGGGCAGGGGGGCCGCTTCCGGGGCGACCAGCTCGACCCGATGACCTCCGGCGGCCAGGTCGTTGGCGAATTCGCAGCCCACCAGCCCGATACCGACGATCGCGACCCGCGCCGGACGTCCCAGGGCCGCCAGGGCCCCGTGAAAGGTCCGGTAATCGTCGAGGTCATTGATGGTATGGACCCGGTCGGCCACCGCCTCGGGAATCGCGAAGGGCGGCTCGGGGACGGCGCCGGTGGCCAGCACCAGTTCGCCATAGGGCAGTCGTTCGGCGCCGATGGCGAGCGTTCGCGCCACGGGGTCGATGCCGTCGACCCGCGTGTGGGTGCGCATCACCACCCGGAGCGTCTCGGCGACTTCCAGGGCATCCCGGGCGGCCAGGCGCTCGGGAGGCAGCCGCTTGGCGAAGCCGGTGGAGAGCAGCGGCTTGGAATAGTCCTCGCCGCCGTCGGCGGTGATCAGGGTGATGGGGCGCTCGGGCTGCAGGGCCCGGACCTGGCGCACCAGGCCAAGCCCGGCCATGCCGGAGCCGATGATGGTCAGGGGAGCGGTCATGGGCTTCCTCGCTGAGAGGGACGCGACGGGCCGTTATCGGACGGCCGCCACGGGATGGCGTCTCGGCGCGACATGGTACACTAGCCGCCCCCTGGATTGGATGCGGAGTGACCCTTGAGCAACGGCCCGGCTATCGTCCCCCGATGGCGACCCCTGGCGGCGGCCCGTCCGGCCATGAGTCCCGAGTGGTGGCGCTGGGTCGCCTCCCGCGACTCCCTCACCGCGCGGTTGACCGAGGCCGGGTACCCCCGCCGCTTCCGGGTGCGCCTGCTCGACCAGCGACTGGGCCGCCCGCGGCGAGACGAGGCCCAGGCCCTCGGGCTCAGCCCGACACGCCTGGCCTGGTTGCGAGAGGTCGCCCTGCATCTCGACGACCGCACCTGGGTGGTGGCCCGCTCGGTGGCGCCCTTGAACCGCCTGCGAGGCCAGCGCCTCGACCGCCTCGGCGAACGCTCGCTGGGCAGCTGGCTGTTCCGCCAGCCGGACCTGGAGCGCGGCCCCATCGAGGTCAGCGCCGACCCCGCGCCCTTCCGGGCCGCGCCCGGCCCCTGGGGACGACGCTCGGTGTTCCGTCATGGCCGCTTCGCGGTGCTGGTGCAGGAGTTCTTCCTGGAGGCCATGATGGATGACCTGGCCCTCCCGCCACGTTAGCCTTGCCCTACTCCTTTCGACCAACCGAGAGACCCAGATGGAACGTACGCTGATGCGCCCCAAGGGGCTGGCCCGGCTGCCCGACTTCCTGCACCTGACCCGCCTCGACCGGCCCATCGGCACCTGGCTGCTGATGTGGCCCACCCTCTGGGCCCTGTGGGTGGCCGCGGAGGGCCTGCCGGAGCGCCATCTGCTGCTGATCTTCGTCGCCGGGGTCTACCTGATGCGGGCCGCGGGCTGCGTGATCAACGACTACGCCGATCGCCACTTCGACGGACACGTCAAGCGTACCCGGGACCGCCCCCTGGCCACGGGCCGCATCGCCGAGGGGGAGGCCCAGGTGCTGTTCGGCGTGCTGGTGACGGCGGCCTTCGTGCTGGTGTGCTTCACCAACCTTTTCACCGTGATGCTTTCCCTGGTCGGGGTGGTGCTGGCCGCGGTGTATCCCTTCATGAAGCGCTACACCCATCTGCCCCAGGTGGTGCTGGGCGCGGCCTTCTCCTGGGCGATCCCCATGGCCTTCGGCGCCGTGCTCGGCCGGGTGCCGATGGAAGCCTGGCTGCTGTTCGCCGCCAACCTCGCCTGGACCGTGGCCTACGACACCGAATACGCCATGGTCGACCGGGACGACGACCTCCGGATCGGCATCAAGTCCACCGCCGTGCTCTTCGGCCGCGCCGACCGCCTGATGATCGGCCTGCTGCAGCTCGTCACCCTGGGGCTGCTGGGCTGGGCCGGCCAGCACCTGGGCCTCGGCGGCTTCTTCTGGCTCGGGCTCGCGGCCATGGCGGCCACCTTCGTCCACCAGCATCGGCTGATCCGCGGGCGGGAACGCGAGCGCTGCTTCCGGGCCTTCCTCAACAACCACTGGTCGGGGCTGCTGGTATTCGCCGGCGTGGCCCTGGCCCTCTGGCCCGGCCCGGGGAGCTGAGCGAGGGCGACAGGCGACGACTGTCACGGTATTGTCACAAGGACATGCTGTCATCGTCACCAACCTGTCATTGACCTTGACCATGAGGCCCCGGGATGACCGCCAAGACCGTTCTGATCGTCGATGATGAGGCGCCGATCCGCGAGATGATCGCCGTGGCGCTGGAGATGGCCGACTATCGCGTCCTCGAGGCGGACAATGCCCAGACCGCCCACGCCATGGTGGTCGACCACCAGCCCGACCTGGTCCTGCTGGACTGGATGATGCCCGGCACCAGCGGCATCGAGCTCGCCCGCCGCCTCAAGCGCGACGAAAGCACCGCCGAGCTGCCGATCATCATGCTCACCGCCAAGGGCGAGGAGGACAACAAGATCCAGGGGCTGGAATCCGGGGCCGACGACTACATCACCAAGCCCTTTTCCCCCCGGGAGCTGGTGGCTCGCCTCAAGGCGGTGCTGCGACGTGCCACCCCCCGGGGCGTGGAGGAACCGGTGGAGGTCGAGGGCCTGGTACTCGACCCGGTCAGCCACCGGGTCAGCGTCGACGGCAAGTCCCTGGAGATCGGCCCCACCGAGTACCGGCTGCTGCAGTTCTTCATGACGCACCAGGAACGGGCCTACACCCGTGGCCAACTCCTCGACCAGGTCTGGGGCGGCAACGTCTATGTGGAGGAACGCACCGTGGACGTGCACATCCGCCGCCTGCGCAAGGCCCTGGGCGAGCCCCACCAGCAGCTGATCCAGACCGTACGCGGCACCGGCTACCGCTTCTCCGCCAAGGGCTGACGTGAACCGGCTGTGGCGACGAGAGCTCTGGAGGCTGGCGGCACTGGTCGCCATCGGCCTGCTGGTCGGCTGGCCCTTCGACGCCATCGGCCTCGGGGTGGCGGCGGCCCTGGGCCTCTACCTCGCCTATCAGCTGCGCCGGCTGCACGCCCTGCAGGAATGGCTGACCCACCATCCCCATGACGAGCCCCCCTCCGCCTCGGGACTCTGGGGCGAACTCTTCGATCGCCTCTACCGTTACCAGAAGGCTCAGCGCATCACCCAGCGCCGGCTGCGCGACACCCTGAGACGCATCCAGGAATCCTCCGAGGCGATGCGCGACAGCGTCGTCATGCTCGACCGGCACGGCGACATGGAATGGTGGAACAGCGCCGCCGAGCGCATGCTGGGCCTGCAGCCCGCCCATGATCGCGGCCAGCACATCACCAACCTGCTGCGGGACCCGCGCTTCGTCGACTACTTTCACGCCCGGGACTACCGCGAGCCCCTGACGCTGCCCTCGCCCATCGACGAGCGGATGATCCTGCAGTTCCAGATCACCCTGTACGGCGATGACGAGCGCCTGGTGATGGCCCGGGACATCACGCGACTTCATCGCCTCGAGGAGATGCGCCGGGACTTCGTCGCCAACGTCTCCCACGAGCTGCGCACCCCCCTCACCGTGCTGGCGGGCTATCTCGAGACCTACGGCGACATGGCCGAGCAGCTGCCGCCGCGCCTGGCCCGCGGCCTGCAGCAGATGCAGAGCCAGACCACCCGGATGCAGAACCTGGTCAACGACCTGCTGCTGCTGTCACGCCTGGAGAACGACCAGGGCGGCCAGGACGACGCCCGCCTCGATCCGGCCAGCCTGCTCGAGACGGTGCGTCGGGACGCCGAGGCCCTCTCGGGGGGACACCACCGGATCGAGGTGGAGGTCACGGAGACAAGGGGCCTGCTCGGTTCGGAGAAGGAACTCCACAGCGCCGTCTCCAACCTGGCCTTCAACGCGGTGCGCTATGCCGGCGAGGACTGCCATATCGTGCTGCGCTGGCGCCCCTGCCGGGACGGCGCCTGCCTGGACGTGGAGGACGACGGCGAAGGGATCGACCCCCTGCATATCCCGAGACTCACCGAACGCTTCTACCGCGTCGACAAGGGCCGCAGCACCGCCACCGGGGGCACCGGGCTGGGGCTGGCCATCGTCAAGCACGTGCTGCTGCGCCACGACGCCCGCCTGGAGATCGACTCCAGGCCCGGCGAGGGCGCCACCTTCCGCTGCGTCTTCCCGGCCGGCCGCCTGGTCGACGACCGCCCCCAGGTCGACTGCCGCCGTGCCTGACTCGAGGCGTCGGCGCCTCAGCGAACCGGCGGTACCGGGGAGCCGGCCGAGGGGGCGAGATGCCGGTAATGCCGATCCCACATCAGCACCGCGCCGGCCACCGCCCCGGGCAGCAGGAAGAGGTTGGCCAGGGGCAGCCAGGTGATCAGGGTGACCCAGCCGCCGTAGCTCAGCGTCGCCCAGCGTCGCGCGCCGAGGCGCCGGCGCATGTCGGCGAAGGACACCTTGTTGTTGTCCATCGGGTAGTCGAGGTAGGTGATCGCCAGGGTCCAGGCCGAGAACAGCGCCCAGAGCACGGGGGCGATGAGGTTGAGCACCGGCACCCAGCTGATCACGAACAGCACCGCCATGCGCGGCAGGATGTAGGCCAGCTTGACCAGCTCGCGCCCCAGGGCATCGACGGCGGCCCGCAGGAAGCCGCGATCGTCCAGCGGGGGCTGGCCGGTGACCTCGCGTTCGACCTTCTCGGCCAGGAAGCCGTAGAAGGGCGCGGCGATCAGGTGGGTCACCAGGGTGAAGCTGAAGAACACGATCACCACCAGGCTGATCAGGAACAGCGGCCAGATCAGCCAGGACAGCCAGTCGAGCCAGGCCGGTACCATCCCCATCCAGCCTTCCAGCCAGCCGCCGAAGTGGCTGAGGACATAGGCCAGCATGACCGCATAGACCACCAGGTTGGTCAGGATCGGCAGGAACACGTAGCGCCGCAGTCCCGGGGCATAGACCAGTCGGGTCCCCCGGCTCAGCGCCGTGAAGGCATCCAGCATGAGTGTCTTTTCCTCCATCACGACGACGCCGGCCGTCGCCCGCGGGGCGACGGCCGGCACAGGAAGGGCCAGGCGAACGGGCTTAGCCGTCGCCGAGCACCTCGTCGCCGAGATCATCCGGATCCTGGTGACGGATGTCGAGCCCCTTGACCAGGTAGACCACGTATTCGGCCAGGTTGTTGGCGTGATCACCGATGCGCTCCAGGGCGCGCAGGATCCACATGATGCCGAGCACCGGGGAGATGGCCCGGGCATCCTCCATCATGAAGGTCATCAGCGAGCGCATGGCGCTCTGGTACTCGTTGTCGACCTGCTCGTCCTCCTGGACCACCTTGAGCGCCAGCTCGGTGTCGAAGCGGGCGAAGGAGGTCAGGGCGTCCCGCACCATCTTGCGCACGTGTTCGCTGATGATGCGCACCTCGACGAAGCCCCGGGTCCCGTCGTGGTTTTCCACCAGTTCCAGGGCATTCCGGGCGATCTTGCTGGCCTCGTCACCGATGCGCTCCAGGTCGGAGGCGGCGCGGATCACCGCCAGGACCAGGCGCAGGTCGGAGGCGGCGGGCTGGCGACGGGCCAGGACCCGCGTGCATTCGTCGTCGATCTTGATCTGCATGTCGTTGACGGCGCGATCGTTCTCGACCACCCGCTCGGCCAGGGAGGAGTCGCCGTCGAGCAGGGCACGCACCGCGTCCTGCACCTGCTTCTCGACCAGGCCGCCCATGGCCATCAGGTGGGTCTTGAGCTCCTCGAGCTCATGATTGAACTGCCGCGAGATATGCTGGCTGTGGATATCGCTGGTGATGTCCATGAGGCTCTCCTCGGGACCCAGGGCGTCAAGCCATGCGTCCGGTGATGTAATTCTCGGTGCGCCTGAGGCGCGGGTTGGTGAAGAGGGTGTCGGTGGGAGCGTACTCCACCAGCTCGCCGTCCTGCAGGAAGGCGGTGTAGTCGGAGACCCGAGCCGCCTGTTGCATGTTGTGAGTGACCAGCACCAGGGTCAGGCTCGACTTCAGGTTGCGGATCAACTCCTCGACCTTGAGCGTCGAGATGGGATCCAGCGCCGAAGCCGGCTCGTCGAGCAGCAGCACCTCGGGCCCCACCGCCAGGGTCCGGGCGATCACCAGGCGTTGCTGCTGGCCGCCGGACAGCGACCAGGCGGAGGCCTGGAGCCGGTCCTTCACCTCGTCCCACAGGGCCGCCGAACGCAGCGCCCACTCGACGGTGTCGTCGAGGCGTCGCTTGCGCATGCCGCCCTGCAGGCGCAGCCCGAAGGCCACGTTGTCGTAGATCGACATCGGGAAGGGGTTGGGCGCCTGGAAGACCATGCCCACCCGTCGGCGCAGCTCGGCGACCGACACCTCCGGGGCATGGATGTCCTGTCCCTCGAGGCGGATCCTGCCTTCCCACTGCACCTCCTCGTTGAGGTCGTGCAGGCGGTTGAGGGCCCGCAGCAGGGTCGACTTGCCGCAGCCGGATGGCCCGATGAAGGCCGTGACCCGATGCCGCGGCACCCGCAGCGTCAGGTTGCGCAAGGCCGGCTTGTCGCCGTAGCGCAGCCCGAAGCCCGAGACCTCCAGGCTGGTGGCCTCGGGCGCGAAGTCGACGAAGGCTCCCCGAGAGGGAGCCGGCTCCCGCATGACCGGCATCGATTACCCCTTGGCGCGACGGCCTCGCCTCAACACTGCGAGAGGGTCCCGTGGCGCGACCTCAGATGATGACGCAGAAATATTGCAGTCAGGTTAAGCAACAGGATCACCAGCACCAGCAGCAGGGCCGTGGCGTAGATGAGCGGCATCGCCGCCTGCACATCGCCGCCATGGAAGGCCGCGTCGAAGATATGGTACCCCAAATGCATGAACTTCCTCTCAAGATGCAGGAAGGGGAAGTCGCCGTCCACCGGCACCTGGGGCGCCAGCTTGGCCACTCCCACCAGCATCAGCGGCGCCACCTCCCCCGCCGCCCGGGCCACGGCCAGGATCATCCCGGTCAGCATGGCCGGGGTGGCCATCGGCAGCACCACCCGGCTCAGCATCTCCAGTCGGGTCGCCCCCAGGGCCAGGGCGCCCTCCCGCTGGCGGTCGGGGATGCGCGCCAGCCCCTCCTCGGTGGCCACGATCACCACCGGCAGCGTCAGCAGTGCCAGGGTCAGCGAGGCCCACAACAGCCCCCCCGTGCCGAAGGTCGGCGAGGGCAGGGTGTCCGCGAAGAACCAGGCGTCCAGGCGCCCGCCGATGCCGTAGACGAAGACGCCGAGACCGAAGACGCCGTAGACGATGGACGGCACCCCGGCGAGGTTGCGCACCCCGATCCGGACCAGCCGGGTCAGCCGGCCCTGGTGGGCCACCTCATTGAGGTAGACCGCCGCCAGCACGCCGAAGGGCGTGACCAGCAGCGACATCACCATGACCAGCAGCACGGTGCCGAAGATCGCCGGCCAGACGCCCCCGGCGGTGTTGGCGGCCCGTGGGCCCTCGGACAGGAACCGCCAGGCTCCTCGGCCCCAGGCCCCCAGCTTGGCGAGCACGCCCATGGCATTGGGCCGGGTGGCCCTCAGCACCTCCTCGACGGGCTGCACGAGACGCCGCCCATCGGCGGTCGCGAGGATCAGCCGATCGCCGGCCATCGCCGCCCGTCGCTCTCGCAGCCGTGCCTGCAGGGCCTGCAGGGCATCGGTCGCCGCCGCATCCGCCTCCCCCGACTCGAGCCGCCGGACCAGGGGCGACAGGGTCTGCTCGCGCCAGCGTTCGAGGGCCTCGCGCTGCCGTTCCAGGGTCCCCAGGCGCGACTGCAGGGCCGACCAGGCCGCCTCGCCCTCGAGCCGAGGGCCCTGCTCGGGAACCCAGGCCACGAGCCGCCCCACCAGCTCCCCCCAGTGCCGGCGCTCCAGCGATACCAGCTCACGGGGATGGCTCACCGTCTCGATCGCGGCCACGGGCACCCAGGCCCAGATGTCGCCATCCAGCTCGCGATTGCCGGTGCGATAGAGTCGCTCCCGGCCCTCGCCATCGGGCAGCGGCACCTCCTTGACCTCGCGACCGGCCAGCTGACGGCCGTCCTCCAGGGTGACCAGGGCGATATCGCCCGGCCAGAAGTGCCCCAGGCCGCGGATCGCCAGCAATCCCAGCAGCAGTGCCAGCAGCGCGACCGACAGCGTCACGCTGCCGGCGGCCAGCCAGGCCCAGGGGCCTTCTCCCCTGGGGAGACGGGCCCGTCCTTGCCACCACCGGCTCACGGCGCCCCTCCCAGGCGCCGGTAGCGGCGCCGCAGGCGGGTACGCACGACCTCGGCCAGGGTGTTGACCAGGAAGGTGAAGGCGAAGAGCAGCAGTGCGGCCAGCAGCAGCAGGCGATAATGGGTGCCCCCCGGGGCGGCCTCGGGGAGCTCGATGGCGATGCTGGCGGCCAGGGAGCGGAGCCCGTCGAAGGGACTCGCCGTCATCAGGGCCGTGTTGCCGCTCGCCATCAGCACGATCATGGTCTCGCCCACGGCACGGCCCGCACCGATCATCACCGCCGAGAGGACGCCGGGGCTGGCGGCGGGCAGCACCACCCGCCACAGCGTCTGCCAGCGCGAGGCACCGAGGGCCTGGGCGCCGTCGGCGAGGCTCTTGGGCACGCCCGACAGGGCATCCTCGGCCAGGGCATAGATGCTCGGCATGACCGCGAAGCCCATGGCCATGCCGACGATGAGCGCGTTGCGGTTGGCATAGTCCAGGCCCAGGCTGGTCTCCAGCCAGGCGCGCAGATCCCCGTCGAACCACCAGGCCTCCAGCCAGGGCGCGAGCCACAGCGCCAGCGCCCAGAGCATTCCCATCCAGGGCAACAACCACAAGGCCGCCCAGCCCAACGGCAGATACTGCCGGAGCCTGGCGGGCAACCGTCCCCACAGGCCGCCGGCCAGCAGCAGGCCGGGGGGCAGCAGCATCACCAGGGTCAGACCGAACCCCAGATGCCGCTCCAGCCAGGGAGCCAGCACCAGGCCGGCGACGAAGCCGATGACCACGCCGGGCAGAGCCTCCATCAGCTCCAGCGTCGGCTTGAGATGGGCCCTCAGTCGGCGCGACATGAACAGCGCCGAGTGGGCCGCCGCCCCCAGGGCCAGGGGGACGGCGATGACCAGCGACCAGGCGGCGGCCTCCAGGGTGCGCGACGCCAGCGGCGCCATGCCGAAGCGAGGCCCCGGATCGCTGGCCGGCAGGGTGGGTTGCCAGCGATGGACGGGGGCCTCGAGCCCCGGATATTCCTGGGGCAGCCAGAGCACGCCGAGACTGACCTCCGCACCGCCGGCGGCCGACCAGAACAGCGGCACGACCTCCACGACCAGGAAGACTCCGATGGCCATCACCGCCGCGATCACGCCGATCCCCCCGGCGGTGATCAGCAGCGTGGCCAGTCGGTCGCGGCCCTGGCGCAGGCGATGTCTCAGCGGCGTGACGGCGGAAGGTTGGCTCATGGCGGCCCGGGTCGCGTGGGTGGATTAGCGCAAAAGTACGACATTGTCATGACAGCGGGGTGACAGCCTATCCGTCGTCGCGCCCCAGCCCCAGGCCCAGCCGGCGACGCTGACGGGTCACGACATCGGGCGGCAGGGACACGAAGCCGAGCTCCTCGACGATGGCCTGTCCCGCCTCCGACAGCACCAGTTCGACGAAGGCGCGCTCGGCGGGGGGCAGGGAGTCACCGGGCGCCAGGTTGAGGTAAAGGCGCAGGTCCCTGGCGAAAGGGTAGTCACCGCGCCGCACGGCGGCCGGGTCGGGTGCCTGTCGCCGTCCTCGCTCGTCACGCAACGGCACGGCACGCACGCTGGACGTCAAATGGTTGAGCCCGGCGTAGCCGATGGCGCGGGGATCGGCGGCCACCGCCGCCACCACGGCGGCCGATCCCGGATGCTCGTTGACCTCGGGACGGAAGCTGCCGCCGCACAGGGCCTCGCGTCGGAAGAGGCCATGGGTGCCGGACACGGCATTGCGCCCATGCAGCACGATGCGGCCGCGGGGCACCTGGAGCCCCAGCGGCTGCCAGCGCCGGATGCCCGCCTCGGCCCCGCAACGGTTGGTCTCCGAGAAGATGGCGTCGAGCTCGGACCGGGACAGGCTCGGCAGGGCGTTGTGCCGATGCACCACCACCACCAGCGCATCCCGGGCCACCAGCACCTCCCGGGGAGGGTAGCCGTAGCGTGCCTCGAAGGCCTCGCGCTCGGCCTCGGTCATGGGCCGGGACATGGGCCCCACCAGGGCGGTACCCGCGGTCAGCGCCGGTGGCGCGCTGGCCGAGCCGCTGGCCTGGAGCTGCACGCCTACCCCGGGATGCTCCCGGGCGAGACGCTCTCCCCAGCGCAGCATCAGACCCGCCATGGTGTCGGAGCCGACGGTGTCCAGGGTGCCGGCGGGGGGCTCGGCCGCCAGGGCGGCACAGCCCATGGCCAGGGACCACAGGCCGATCAGTAGCCGCCGGGGAAGGGCCAGTCTCATGCGGTCTCTCTCCAGACGCGCCCGAGGGGCGCCATAACGTGGCATGATGTCGCAAAACTGGTGGGAACGGGCCCTTGCCGTTTATCATGGCTCGCCGATTCAAGGGGCCCGTTTCGGCACACTCGCCGCCACCCCACAACAACAAGCCAGGCAAGCTGATTCCATGAGCGAACTCGACGATATCCCGTCACCCCGCGGCCAATTGACCCTGAAGCTGGTGGCCAGTCGCCAGGATACCAATTTTCACGGCGATATCCCCGCCGGCTGGCTGGTGTCCCATATGGACCAGGCCGCGGAGCTGGCCGCCGGGCGGGTCGCCCGGGGCCGCACCGCCACCGTGGCCATCGAGGCCATGGACTTCCTGTGCCCGGTACGGGTCGGCTCGACGGTCAACATCTTCACCGACGTCCGCGAGATCGGCCACAGCTCGATCAAGGTCGACGTGGAAGTCTGGAGCCGCGCTCCCCAGGAGCGTGATCCCCAGGAGCTGCACAAGGTCACGGAGGGCCGCTTCGTCATGGTCGCGCTGGACGAGAACGGCCGGATCCGGGCGGCGCGGCAGGGCGGCTGAGCGATCGCCCCGGCAACCGGGGCGATCGTGCCTCATCCCCTCAGGCGATCCCGGGCCTTGAGGTAGGCGAACTCCCCCACGTCGGTGAAGGAGCGGACCTTCTGCTGGAAGTCCCGATAGGCCGTGTAGATGCGACGCGAGGCCTCGTCGTTGTCCGCCTGGTTCTGGAGGACGGTCCGCGAGGACTCGTGCAGCGCGCTCATGACGTCGTCCGGGAAGGAGCGCAGCTTCACGCCGTGCTCGTCGACCAGGGTCTGCAGGGCCTCGGCGTTGCGGTAGGCGAACTCGCTGATCATCGCCAGGTTGGAGGCTCGGGCCGCCTCGCTCACCACCGCCTTGAGGTCGTCCGGCAGCGCCTTCCAGGCATCCAGGTTCACGGTGCCCTCGAGGATGGCGCTGGGCTCGTTCCACGCCGAGGTGTAGTAGTAGTCGGCGACCTGGTGCAGACCGAAGGCCAGGTCGTTGTAGGGCCCGACCCAGTCGGCGGCGTCGAGCACCCCCGTCTGCATGGCGGTGAAGATCTCGCTGCCCGGGATGGTCAGGGTGGTCACGCCGATCCCGTTCATCGCCTCGCCGGCCAGGCCCGGAAGGCGCAGCTTGAGTCCCTGCATGTCCGCGAGCGAGCCGATCTCCTTCTTGAACCAACCGCCCATCTGGGTACCGGTATTGCCCACCGCGAAGGGCTTGAGGTTGTGCTCGGCATAGAGCTCGTCCCACAGCGCCTGACCGCCGCCGTAGTAGAGCCAGGCGTTGGTCTCGGTAGTGGTCATGCCGAAGGGCACGGCGGTGAAGTACTGGGCCGCGGCGACCTTGCCCCGCCAGTAGTAGGAGGCGGAATGCCCCATCTCGGCGGTCCCGGAGGCCACCGCATCGAACACCTCCAGGGCCGGCACCAGCTCGCCGGCGCCGTGGACCCGGACGCGCATGCGCCCGCCGGACATGCGCTCGATGCGCTCGGCGAAGTCGTTGGCCCCGGTCCCCAGGGCCGGGAAGTTCTTCGGCCAGGACGTCACCATGTTCCAGGTGATGGTCTCCTGGGCGGAGGCGGTGTTGACGAAGGGGGCGGCGATGGCGCCGGCGGTGCCGGCACCCAGGGTCTTGAGGAAGTTGCGACGCTCCATGACGAGGGCGGCTCCTTGGTGATTATTGTGCAGGGTGCCGGTCGGCACCGGTGTCCGGTCAGGCAGTATGCGGGAAGGACGATTTGACCGGCAAGCGCACCAAGGTGGCATAACCCGCCGGAATCCCGGCGGTATTCGTCGCTCACAAGGGGGTCAGCTTGGCGAAGCCCAGCACCAGCCACTTGTCGCCCTCGCCCTCGAAACTGACCTGGACCCGCGCCCGCTCGCCTTCGCCCTCGGCATTGAGGATCACGCCCTCGCCGAACACCGGATGGCGAACCCGCTGGCCCAGGCTGAGCGACGGCAGCTCGTCGCCGCCGTTGACGCCTTCCTGGCGGAGGCCGGGAACGGGGCGCGAGGCGGTGACCGGGCGCGATACCTGGCCGCGTAGCCGCACCTCCTCGAGGAATTCCTCGGGCAATTCGCGCAGGAAGCGCGACGGGCGCTGGAAGGTCTCCTTGCCGTGCAGGCGGCGCAGCTCCGCATGGGTCAGATACAGCTTCTTCATCGCCCGGGTCAGGCCCACGTAGCACAGCCGGCGCTCCTCCTCGAGACGCCCCGGCTCTTCCAGGGACATCCGGTGGGGGAAGAGTCCCTCCTCGACGCCGGCGACGAAGACCACGGGAAACTCCAGGCCCTTGGCCGAGTGGAGGGTCATCAGCTGCACGCTGTCCTCGAACTCGTCGGCCTCGTGCTCGCCGGCGTTGAGCGCCGCCTCGGCGAGGAAGCCCTCCAGGGCGGCCATGCCCTCACCGGCCTCCACCGGCGCCAGGGCCTCGCCCTGGGTGAAGGCCTTGGCCGCGGTGACCAGCTCCTCGAGGTTCTCGACCCGGGCCTGGCCCTTCTCGCCCTTCTCGTTGCGATGGTGCTCGACCAGGCCGGAGCGCTCGATGACATGGTCGATGATCTCGTGGAGCGCCAGCCCCGAGGTCTCGTCATCGAGGCGCTCGATCAGGTCGGCGAAGGCCTTCACCGAGCCGACGGCCCGCCCCTTGAGCATGCCGTCCAGCTGGGCGTCGTGCAGCGCCTGCCAGAGGGAGATCCCGGCATGCCGCGCCCGCTCGCGCAGTACCTCGACGGTGCGGGTCCCGATGCCCCGGGCCGGGACATTGATCACCCGCTCCAGGGAGGCATCGTCGTCACGGTTGAGCAGCAGTCGCAGGTAGGCCAGGGCGTTCTTGATCTCCAGGCGCTCGTAGAAACGCTGGCCGCCGTAGATGCGATAGGGCACCCCCTGGCGGATCAGGGTCTCCTCGATGACCCGGGACTGGGCGTTGGACCGGTAGAGGATGGCGATCTCGCGCCGGTTGGTGCCCTCCTCGACCTTCTCGCGGATGGTATCGACGATGAAGCGCGCCTCGTCCAGGTCGTTGAAGCCGCTGTAGACGGAGATCGGCTCGCCCCGGTCGCCGGCGGTCCACAGCTCCTTGCCCATGCGCTCGGCGTTGTGGCGGATCAGGGCATTGGCGGCATCGAGGATGGCGCTGGTGGAGCGATAGTTCTGCTCCAGGCGCACCGTCCTGGTGGACGGGAACTCCTGCTCGAAGCGGCGAATGTTCTCGACCCGAGCGCCGCGCCAGCCGTAGATCGACTGGTCGTCGTCGCCGACCACGGTCATCGGCGTCTTCATGCCGGTGAGCAGCTTCAACCAGGCGTACTGCAGGGTGTTGGTGTCCTGGAACTCGTCGACCAGCACATGGCCGAAGCGCTCCTGGTAATGGGCCAGCAGCGGCGGGTTGTCACGCAGCAGCTCGAGGCTCCGCAGCAGCAGCTCGCCGAAGTCCACCAGGCCGCCGCGCTCGCAGGTCAGCTGGTAGCGCTCGTAGAGGTCGACCATCTGGCTCAGGTAGGCGTCGCCGTGGGCATCCACCTGGTGGGGCCGCAGGCCCTCCTCCTTGCAGCCCGAGATGAAGGACTGCACCTGGCGCGGCGGGAAGCGCTCGTCGTCGACGCCGTGATCCTTCAGCAAGCGCTTGACCAGCCTGAGCTGATCATCGCTGTCGATGATCTGGAAGTGCTGGGGCAGACGGGCGTCCTGCCAGTGGGTACGCAGCAGGCGATGGGCGATGGAATGGAAGGTGCCGACCCAGACATGGCGCAGCGAGATGCCCAGCAGGGCCTCCAGGCGGGTGCGCATCTCCCGGGCCGCCTTGTTGGTGAAGGTCACCGCCAGCACCGCATAGGGCGACAGGCCCTCGGCCTGCATCAGCCAGGCGATACGATGCACCAGCACCCGGGTCTTGCCCGAGCCGGCACCGGCCAGCACCAGCATGTTGCCCTGAGGGGCGCTCACGGCCTCGCGCTGGGCCGGATTCATGTGGTCGAGAATCGCCGTGACGTCGTCCATAGCGGGAAGGCATCGCTGCTCGGAAAATGGGCGAACAGCTTACCATATCCGCCCGCGCGGACGCGGGGCGAGCTGGAAGCTGGAAAACAACCTGCTCCTCTGCCCTATTGGGTCAAGGGTTTTCTTCCAGCTTCAAGCTTAAGGCTTCCAGCTCCGGGCGAAGCCCGGCTCAGGGCTACTCCGGCTCCGGGAAACGCAGCGGATTGAGGCTCTTCTTCACCGCCTTGAGCTGCTCGGCCAGCTTGGGCCCCCGGGTCTTGGCCACCCCCACCGCCAGCACGTCGATGAGCACCAGATGGGCGATCCGCGAGCTCATCGGGGTGTAGATCTCGGTGTCCTCGTGGACGTCGATGTACAGCGGCAGGGTCACCTCCTCCGCCAGCGGCGAACCGCTGGGACACAGGCCGATCACCGTGGCGCCGGCCTCCCGCGCCAGGCGCACGCTGGCCACCAGGGCACGGGTGCGGCCGGTCTGGGAGATCGCCACCACCACGTCGCCCTCCTTGAGGGTCACCGCGGACATGTTCTGCATGTGGGGATCGGCATAGGCCGCGGTGGAGATCTGCAGGCGGAAGAACTTGTGCTGGGCATCGAAGGCCACCGCCCCCGAGGCGCCGAACCCGTAGAACTCCACGCGATTGGCCATGGCCAGGGCGTTGATGGCCCGGCTCAACGCTTCGTTGTCCAGGCGGTCGCGGACCGACAGCAGGGTGCCGACCGTGGAATCGAAGATGCTCTGGGAGAATTCCGCCACCGAGTCGCTGTCGTTCATCGAGAACTGGGCGAACTGGCTGCCGGTGGCCAGCATCTGTGCCAGCTTGAGCTTGAAGTCCTGGAAGCCGTTGCAGCCCAGGGCCCGGCAGAAGCGCACCACCGTGGGCTCGCTGACCTTGGCCTCGGTGGCCAGGTCGACGATGCGCATGTGGATAACTTCCTCTGGATTGCGCAGCACGAAACGCGCCACCTTCTGCTCGGAGCGGCGGAAGTGCTCCATGCGGCGTCTCATTTCATCGAACAGGCCAAGGCTCACGGGGCACTCCTTGTGGAACATCGGGATTCTTCCTGAACAGTATGCCCCAAACGCGGACGGTATGGGCACTCCGGGCCCGCCGAGGCGTTGGCGCCCCGATATTCATCATTCTGTCAAGTGGGGTATAGTAAGAATTGCAGTGTCGCGCAGCGTCATCGATGCCGGCACCTTCACTGCAGACAGGAGAGTCGATCATGCGCAATGTCGAACGGTTAACCTCCGTCAAGAGCGAACTTCTCGACATCTTCATGAGCATGGAAGTCGCCGAACACGAACAACGCACCCGTACCGCGGCGCAGCGCAACCTGCGCGCCCGCCGCGGCATCGAGCTTCACGAGGAATTCAAGCGCCTCAGCCAGGACATCGCCGACCTGCCGGAGGACGACGACGACGAGATGCACTAGGCCAGACGCGACGAGCCCCGCACGGGGCGGGGCTCGCAAGGGCAAGGTGGCCGGCCTGGCTTACAGGCTGGAGATGAACACCACGGCCACGCCGATGGGCGCGATGAAGCGGGTCACGGCGTGCCAGAGGGTCTCGCCGGCGCCGGAGAGACCCAGCTCCTTGGCCACCGCATGGCGATCCAGCTGCCAGGCGGTGAACAGGATCACCCCCAGACCGGTCAGCGGCAGCATGAACTTGCTGGTCAGCTTGTCCAGCAGGTCGAAGACGTTCAGGCCGAACAGCACCGGGTCGCTCCACAGGTTGAACGACAGCAGCGCCGCGATGCCCAGCGCCCAGGCGGCGATCCCCGCCACCAGGGTGGACGCCACCCGAGACAGCGGGGTGCGCTCCTCGACGAACTCCACCACCGGCTCCAGCAGCGAGATGGCCGAGGTCAGGGCGGCGAAGGTCAGCAGCAGGAAGAACATCAGCCCCAGGACGATGCCCGCCCCCATGTTGCCGAAGGCCAGCGGCAGGGTCACGAAGATCAGCCCCGGGCCGGACGCCAGGTCGAGACCGTTGGCGAAGACGATCGGGAAGATCGCCAGGCCGGCGCCCAGGGCGATCACGGTGTCCATGATCACCACGGTGCGGGCGGTCTTGAGCAGGTTGACCTCCTCGCCCAGGTAGGAGCCATAGGCCATCATGATGCCCATGCCCAGGGACAGGGTGAAGAAGGCATGGCCCAGGGCCGCCAGCACGGTCTCGCCGGACAGGGCGCTCCAGTTCGGGTTGAACAGGTAGGCCAGGGCCTCGCCGAAGTGGCCGGTAGTCATCCCGTAGCCGACCAGCACCACCATCAGGATACCCAGCGCCGGCATCAGGGTGCGCACGGCGCCCTCGAGGCCCTTGGTGACGCCGCGGGCCACGATCCCGATGACCAGCAGCATGAACACCGAGTGACCGGCCAGCAGCAGGCCGGGACTCGCCAGCATGGCGTTGAACAGCTCACCGATGCCGTCGGCATCCTGCCCGCTGAAGGCGCCGGTGACCGAGTTCAGAGTGTAATACAGCGACCAGCCGCCGATGACGCTGTAGAAGGACAGGATCAGGAAGGCGCCGAGGATGCCGCTGACGCCGACCAGCATCCAGGCCTTGGGCTTGCCCGCCGCCTTGGCCAGGTCGGCCATGGCGTTGGCGGGGTTGTTCTGGCCGCGGCGGCCGATGAGCCATTCCGCCACCAGGATCGGCAGGCCGATCAGCGCGATGCACAACAGGTAGACCAGCACGAAGGCCGCGCCCCCGCTCTCGCCCACCATGTAGGGAAACTTCCAGATATTGCCCAGGCCGACCGCGGAGCCCGTCGCCGCGAGGATGAAGGCCAGCCGTGAGGACCAGTGCGCGTGTTGGTGTTGCTTGATGGACATATTTCACCCTGAAGATACGTGTCGCCACCGATCGATCGGATGCGATGACGGGGTTGTGGTTGTAGTCGCCACGTCCGCGGCGTCCCGGATCGCGGGAAACCGCATTCAAGGGCATAACGCATGCCAAGCAGGATCGCTGCCGAGGCAACGCTCCCGCCGCCTGGCGGCGGGAACCTCTGGGGGAATATGACGGGAATCACGCGGGATAGGCGCAGATTTCCACAATATTCCATGGCAAGTGACGATCGAGCCGTAAAAATATCCGATCATACGCTTGGTGGCCAGCCATGGCGCGAAAACCTTGGCCCGGCCATGACAGCGATCAGAACAACGACACCTGCCGCTCGCCGGGGAAAGGGGGCAAGCCGGGGAGGCCGGCGCGCTCGGCGACCGCGCCATAGAGCCGACGCGCCAACTCGGGAGCACGGCGGTTATCCGCCGTATGCACAAAGAGGAAAGGGGTTTTCCCCTGTTTTATCCACAGAGCGAGACGCTCGATCCAGGGCCGGAAATAGCCGAGATTGGTCGCCTCGTCAACATGGCCGATGAAGCGGATGACCGGAAAATCTCCCGTGGAAATCACGTGTAGCGGGCGTTTCGGCTTCTCGGCCTGGGCCTGCCGCATGCCCGCATGGTCGCCGGCAGGCGTGGAGTACAGCGGGCGGACATCGAGCAGGACCCGGTTCGCGCCATGAGTTATCAACAACCTGTTGAGCCCTCTCTCGACCTCACCCTTGTGGAAAAAATCGCTGTGACGCACTTCCACGGCGCAGGGCAGACCCCGAGGCCAGCGGGTCAGCAGCGCCTCGAGACGAGGCAGGGCCTCGGCCCCGAAGTCCCGGGGCAACTGGACCATCAGTGGCCCCAGCCGATCCTCCAGCGGCTCGAGGGCCGCCAGGAAGGCCTCGAGATCGGCCTCGATGCCGGCCAGACGCCTGTCGTGGGTGAGCGAGGCGGGGAGCTTGAAGCAGAAACGAAAGCCCGGCGGTGCCTGGCGCGCCCAGGCCGCCACCGTCTCGGGCCGGGGGGCGCCGCTGTAGAAGGTGGTGTTGCCTTCCACCGCGGAGAAGACCCGGGCATAGTCGCCCAGCTGCCCCGCCTGGCCGCCGTGGGGCGGATAGAGGCCGCCGCGCCAGTCGGGGTTGGCCCACATGGGCAGCCCCAGGTACAGGCGCGGCGGGGGGCCTCCCGACGATGCATCGCCGGACGCAGGGACGGGCCTCACTCCACGGTCACGGACTTGGCCAGGTTACGGGGCTGATCCACGTCGGTGCCCTTGAGGACGGCAACATGGTAGGCCAGCAGCTGGAGCGGCACCGTGTAGAGGATGGGCGCCAGGGCGTCCTCGACATGGGGCAGGCGCAGTACCCGGACCCCCTCGCCATCCGCCAGGGCGACCTGCTCGTCGGCGAAGACGAAGAGTTCGCCGCCCCGGGCCCTGACCTCCTGGAGGTTGGACTTGAGCTTCTCGAGCAGCTCGTCGTTCGGCGCCACCGCGATCACCGGCATCTCGCCGTCCACCAGCGCCAGGGGGCCATGCTTGAGCTCCCCGGCCGGATAGGCCTCGGCGTGGATGTAGGAGATCTCCTTGAGCTTGAGGGCCCCCTCCAGGGCCACCGGGAAGTGGGCGCCACGGCCCAGGAAGAGGGCGTGGTACTTCTCGGCGAAGGCGGCGGAAAGCGCCTCGATAGCCGGGTCCAGCGCCAGCACCCTGGCCACCTGCCCGGGGAGGCGACGCAAGGCCTCGACCAGGGTGGCCTGCTCGTCGGCGTCCTGGCCGCGGACGCGGCCGAGCGCCAGGGTCAGCAGCGTCAGGGCGACCAGCTGGGTAGTGAACGCCTTGGTGGAGGCCACGCCGATCTCCGGCCCAGCCTGGGTCATCAGCGTCAGGTCGGACTCGCGCACCAGCGAACTGCCCGGCACGTTGCAGATCGCCAGGCTCCCCAGGTAGCCGAGTTCCTTGGCGAAACGCAGCGCCGCCAGGGTGTCGGCGGTCTCCCCCGACTGGGAAAGGGTGACGAAGAGGGTGTCCTCGGGGACCACCACCCGACGGTAGCGATACTCCGAGGCCACCTCCACCTGGACGGGGACGCCGGCGTAGCGCTCCAGCCAGTAGCGGGCCACCATGCCGGCATGATAGCTGGTGCCGCAGGCCACCAGGTGGATCTGCTTGACCCGGGCGAACAACGCCTCGGCGTCGGGTCCGAAGCTCTCGACCAGCACGCTGCGCTCGCCCAGCCGCCCTTCCAGGGCCGCGGCGATGACCGCCGGTTGCTCGTGGATCTCCTTGAGCATGAAGTGACGGTAGTCGCCCTTGCTGGCGGCCCCGTCACCGTGCTCGAAGGTCTGCACCGGGCGCTCCACCGCCGTCCCGGCGGCATCCAACACCTCGACTCGCCCGCCGGGGGAAAGCCGCACCACGTCGCCTTCCTCCAGGTAGATGAAGCGATCGGTGACCTGCAACAGCGCCAGCGGGTCGGAGGCCAGGAAGGCCTCCTCGATGCCCACCCCCACCACCAGGGGGCTGCCCTTGCGGGCCCCGATCACCACGTCCGGCTCGTCGGCGTGGATCACCCCCAGGGCATAGGCGCCGTCGAGGCGCGCCAGCACTCGCCGGACCGCTTGCAGCAGGTCACCCTCCCGGGCCTCCCGCTCGATCAGGTGGGCGATCACCTCGGTATCGGTCTCGGAGGCGAAGCCGTAACCCGCGGCCTCGAGCTCGCCCCGCAGGATCTCGTGATTCTCGATGATGCCGTTGTGCACCACCGCCAGGCGGTCGCCGGACTGGTGGGGGTGGGCGTTCTCCTCGCTGGGCCGGCCATGGGTGGCCCAGCGGGTATGGGCGATGCCGCTGTGCCCGGCCAGGGGAAACTCGGCGAGCCTGGCCTCCAGGGCCGCCACCTTGCCCAGGGCGCGGCGGCGCGAGAGGCGGCCATCCCGGCCGAGGACGGCGAGCCCCGCGGAGTCGTAGCCGCGGTATTCCAGCCGCTTGAGCCCCTCGAGGAGGATGCCCTGGACGTTGCGTTGGGCGACGGCGCCGACGATGCCACACATAGCTTGCTCCTTAGAGGTCGTTCTTCTTGACGGGTCGCTGCCAGTCTTCCTTGCTGATCAGGCGGGCCCGGCTCACCGCCAGGGCATTGTCCGCCACGTCCCGGGTCAGGGTGGACCCCGCGCCCACGGTGGCGCCCTTGCCCACGCTGATCGGCGCCACCAGGGCGGTGTTGGAGCCGATGAAGGCGCCGTCGCCGATCTCGGTGCGATGCTTGTTGGCCCCATCGTAGTTGCAGGTGATGGTGCCGGCCCCCACGTTGACGTCGCGCCCCAGGCGGGCGTCGCCCACGTAGCTCAGGTGGTTGATCTTGCTGCCCTCGCCCACCTCGGCGTTCTTGGTCTCGACGAAGTTGCCCACCTTGGCGCCCACCGCCAGGCGGGAACCGGGCCGCAGCCGGGCGAAGGGGCCGATGCGGTTGTGGCCGGCGACCACGGCTCCCTCGATCACGCTGTGGGGCTCGATCACCGTCTCGGCGCCGATGTGGCTGTCGCGAATCACGCAATGGGGACCGATGCGCACCCCTTCGCCCAGCTCGACGTCGCCTTCGAAGACACAGCCCACGTCGATCTCCACGTCGTGGCCGCAGGTCAGGGTGCCGCGCACATCGAGGCGCTCGGGATCCAGCAGGGCCACGCCCTTGGCCATCAGCGCCTCGGCGATATCGCGCTGGTGGGCGCGCTCCAGGCGGGCCATCTGAGCCCGGTTGTTGACGCCCTCGACCTCCAGCGGCCGGGTCGGCTGGGCGGTGGCGATCCTCACGCCCTCGGCGGCGGCCATGGCGATGACGTCGGTCAGGTAGTACTCGCCCTGGGCGTTGTCGGCGGAGAGACGCGGCAGCCAGCGACGCAGCTGGCGGGCGGTCATGGCCATGATGCCGGTGTTGCATTCGCGCACGGCGCGTTCGGCCTCGGAGGCATCCTTGTGCTCGACGATGGCCACCGCTTCGCCGGCCTCGTCGCGGAGGATGCGGCCATAGCCGGTAGGGTCCTCCAGGGTCACGGTAAGCAGGCCCAGGTGCCGCTCGTCGACCCGGTCGAGCAGGTCTCGCAGGGTCTCGCGACGGATCAGGGGCACGTCGCCGTAGAGGACCAGCACCTTGCCCTCGCCCAGGGCATCCAGGGTCTGGGCCACGGCATGACCGGTGCCCTTCTGCTCCGCCTGGAGGGCGAAGCGCACCCGGCAGTCGGCCAGCGCCTCGCGGACCTGCTCGGCGCCGTGTCCCACCACCACGTGGGTTCGCTCGGCCTCCAGTCCGGCGGCGGTATCGATCACGTGGCGAACCATGGGCTTGCCGGCCAGCCGGTGCAGCACCTTGGGCCGCGTCGAACGCATCCGGGTGCCCTGCCCGGCCGCCAGTATCACCACGTCGAGGCTCATCGTGACTCCTTGTCCATCTATCGGGGGAATTCGGCTCATTCTAGTGCGTTCGGGGTGTCGGCATCCATGTCCCCGCCTGCCCGGTCGACAAGCCGTGCCCCGTCGACCACCTCGACGCCCATGGCCTGCAGCGTCTCGCGCCCGAAACGCTCGGCGAAGGCCGGACTGGCCAGGCTCACCCAGTCATCGCCCTCACGCACCAGCATCAGGATGGCGAGGCCCTGCTGGCGTGCCACGGCCATGCCCTCGTCCTCGCCGAGCACCGACATGGCCGTGGCCCAGGCGTCGGCACGGGCGTTGGAGGGATGGACCACGGTCACCGAGGCCAGGCGATGGCGGATGGGGCGCCCGGTGCGCGGATCGATGGTATGGGAGTAGCGGCGACCGTCCGCCTCGAAGTAGTTGCGATAGTCGCCGGAGGTGGCCACCGAGGCATCCTCCAGGGGCAGCACGTGCCGGGCCTGGGGCCGGCCGTCCTGAGGCACCTCGACGCCGATGCGCCAGGGCTCGGCCTCGCCGTCGCGGAACCCCGCGACCTTGAGCTCGCCGCCGATATTGACCAGGTAGTCCTCCAGCCCCTGCTGCGCCAGATAGGCCGCCACCCGGTCGGTGGCATGGCCCTTGGCCACGCCGGACAGGTCGACGAAGACATCGCGCAGCCGCCGCGCCCGCCGCTCGTCCACCTCCAGTTCCAGGGTCTCCATGCCCACCTCGGCGAGCCGCGCCTCGATCAGCGCCTCCTCGGGCACTTCCCGCGGGCGCGCCTCGGGGCCGAAGCTCCACAGGTTGACCAGCCCCCCCACGGTGACGTCGAAGGCCCCGTCGCTGGCCTCGGCGACCGACCGGGCGATGGCCAGCACCTCGATCAGCGGCTTGGACAGGGTCTGCCACTCCCCGACCGGGGCCCGGTTGAAGGCCACCAGTTCGGCGTCGTCGCGATAGGTCGACATGGCGGCATCGACGGCCTCCAGTTCGGCGAGGATGCCGTCCTCGAGCGCATCGCGTCGCTCGGCGGTGATCGGCTCGGCCAGGGTCACCTGGTAATAGGTGCCGAAGATGTCGCCCTCGAGGGTGACCGGCGTCTCCAGCGTGCGCTCCGAACAGCCGGCCAGCAGGACGACCAGCAGCAGCGTCAGGAAGGCAAGGCGATAGTTAAGGAGTGACATAAGGGCTCCAACAACAAAAGACCGAAGGATGCGCTGATTTATGTCGCGAGCGACGAGAGGCGGGAACGCCTAGTTTGGTTGTCGCCGGAGCGCAGAACCGAGCGAAGCGACAAAAATCCGGAGGATGGCCCCGAAGGGGAGAGGAACCGAAGGTTCCGAGTCAACCGGAATGTAGCCTGCTACATGAGGATTCCGATGGTCCGACACCTCGGCACCGCCGACGGCCAGGATCGCTAGGTTCGTTCCCGACGAACCAACGCACTTCCCACATCCTTGTGGGTCGTCGAGCGCAGCAATAAATCAGTGCTTCCTCAGCCGAATAGCCAGATCAGGGCAACTCCCAGGATCAGCCGATAGACCACGAAGGGCTGCATGCCGATCCGCCGGATGAACACCAGGAAGAAATGGATACACAGGTAGGCGCTGATTCCCGACAGCAGGGTGCCCATCGCCAGGTCGGCCCAGGCCACCGGGGTCGATGCCTCCAGCAGCTCCAGGGTCTCCAGCCCCCCAGCCAGCACGATCACCGGGATCGACAGCAGGAAGGAGAAGCGCGCCGAGGCTTCCCGGGAGAGCCCCAGCAACAGCGCCGCCGTCATGGTGATCCCGGAGCGGGAGGTTCCGGGAATCAGCGCCAGGGCCTGAGCCAGGCCGATGCCCAGGGCATCCCGCCAGTGCATCCGGTATTCGCTGCGGGTGCCGCGATGCCGCCAGTCGGCATAGCCCAGCAGCAGGCCGAAGCCGATCAGGCCGCCGGCCAGCACCAGCGGCGAGCGCATCACCACCTCGATGGCATCCTTGAAGGCCAGCCCCACCAGGCCCACCGGGATGGTCGCGAGGATCACCCACCAGGCCAGGCGGGCATCCTCGTCGGTGCCCCGGCCCGCGACGCTACGGCCCCAACTGGCCGTCATGGCGGCGAGCTCCCGACGGAAGTAGAGCACCACCGCGATCAGGCTGCCCAGGTGCAGGGCCACATCGAAGGCCAGGCCCTGGTCGGGCCAGTCGGTCAGCACCGGCACCAGGATCAGATGGGCGGAGCTGGAGATCGGCAGGAACTCGGTCAATCCCTGGACGATGGAGAGTAGGACGATCTGTAACCAATCCATGGAGCGTCTCGGTCGAGCGGTCGGGGCGGCGATGACGGCCGATGGGAGAGGATACAGGTTCCGGGCCCGCCTGTCCGCCGCCTCAGCCAGCGAGGATCAGGGTGGCGATGCTCAGGTAGATCAGTACCCCGGAGGCATCGATCAGGGTGGTCACCAGCGGCGCCGAGGCGGTGGCCGGGTCCCAGCCCAGGCGATCGAGCACGAAGGGCAGGCACATACCCAGCAGGCTGCCGAAGAGGACGATGGCGATCATGCTCAGCGCCACCACCATGGCCACCGCCTCGCCGGCGCGGATGACCCCGATGGGCGCCACGGCCAGCGCCATGGTCAGCCCCAGCGAGCCGGCCACCAGCAATTCCCGACCCAGCAGCTTGCCCCAGTCGCGCACCCCGACGTCGCCGGTGGCCATGCCGCGCACCATCAGGGTGGCGGCCTGGGCGCCGGCATTGCCGCCGCTGCCGATCAGCAGCGGCAGGAAGAACACCAGCGCCACCTGGGCGGCGATGGTGTCCTCGAAATGGGCCAGGCCCGCGCCGGAGAAGAGATTGCCGAACACCAGCAGCACCAGCCAGGTGACTCGCTTGCGATAGAGGCTCCACAGGGGCACCCGGCCAACCCCGTCCTCCAGGGCCCCGATGGACATCCCCTTGTGGATATCCTCGGTGGCCTCGGACTCCATCACGTCCAGGGCATCGTCGTGGGTGACGATGCCCACCAGCCGACGGGCCTCGTCGATCACCGGCAGCGCCAGCAGGTCGTAGCGGGCCACCACCCGGGCGACCTCCTCCTGGGGCGTGTCCACGCTCGTATGGATGACGTCATGGATCATCAGGTCGTCGACCCGGGCCCCGGGGCGCGCCACCATCAACTGACGCAGCGAGAGGGTGCCGGCCAGCCGGCCCTCGGTATCGACGACGTAGAGCTGATAGACGGTCTCGGCGTCCGGCGCGGTCTGGCGGACCCGCATCAGCGCCCGGGACACCGTCATCCCGGCGGGTATCGCCACGTAGTCCGAGGTCATCAGGGCCCCGGCGGTGCCCTCCTCGTAGCTGGCCAGGCGCTTGAGCTCCTCGCGCTCCTGCCGGGCCATGCGCCGCAGCAGCGCCTCGCGGCGGTCATCGTCGAGCAGCTTGTAGAAGTCGGTGCGCTCGTCGGCCCCCATCTCCTCGAGCACCGCCAGCAGGGCGTCGTCGCCCAGGGCCTCGGTGATGGCGAGCTGCTCCTCGCCATGGAGGTGGCCGAGCACGCTGGCGCGCCGCTCCAGGGGCAGCCGCTCCAGCAGGGCGCGACCGCGCAGCAGGTCCTCGTCCTCCAGCAGGTCCTGGAGAATCTCCGCGATGTCCGCCGATCGCAGCTCCGGGAGCCGGCTTTCCAGGCATGCTCGGTCGTCCGCCTTCAGGGCGTCGAGCAGTTCGGTCTTGTGGCGCTTCAGGGCGTCATTCAGTGGCATGAACCTCGTCCTCCCGATGCCGACACCGGAAACGAAAGCGCCCCCCGACACGAGGCCGGGGGGCGCGATCGTCACACGCGATGGACGCGGGCGTCAGCTCCGGCCCACCTTGCGGCGCAGCTGCTGGATGGTCCGCAGCTGGGCCATGGCCTCGGCCAGCTCGGCCGTGGCGCGGGTGTAGTCCATCTCCGCGGACTTGTCCTGCATGGCCTTGAGCGCCTGCTGGCGAGCCTCCTCGGCGGCGGCCTCGTCCAGGTCGTCGGCGCGCACGGCGGTGTCGGCGAGCACGGTGACCACCTCGGGCTGGACCTCGAGGAAGCCGCCCGAGACATAGAAGTGATCCTCTTCACCTCCACCCCGGACGATGCGCACCGGACCGGGGGCCAACTCGGTGAGCAGCGGCGTATGGCCGGCCAGCACCCCGAGATCCCCCATGCGACCGGCCGCCACGACCTGCTCGGCATCGCCGGAGAAGATCGACGCCTCGGCGCTGACGATCTCGCACTTGAAGGTTTTCGTCATGATGACGTCTCCCAGGTGGAGGGATTACTTCATCTGGTTGGCTTTCTCGACGGCCTCGTCGATGGTGCCGACCATGTAGAAGGCCTGCTCCGGCAGCTCGTCGTACTCGCCGTTGAGAATGCCCTGGAAGCCACGAATGGTTTCCTTCAGCGACACGTACTTGCCGGGGGAACCGGTGAACACCTCGGCGACGAAGAACGGCTGCGACAGGAAGCGCTGGATCTTACGCGCCCGGGCCACGGTCTGCTTGTCCTCGTCGGACAGCTCGTCCATGCCCAGGATGGCGATGATGTCCTTGAGCTCCTTGTAGCGCTGCAGCACGCCCTGCACGCCGCGGGCGACGTTGTAGTGCTCGTCGCCGATGACCAGCGGATCCAGCTGACGGGAGGTGGAATCCAGGGGGTCGATGGCCGGGTAGATACCCAGCTCGGCGATGGAGCGCGCCAGTACCACGGTGGCGTCCAGGTGCGAGAAGGTGGTGGCCGGGGACGGGTCGGTCAGGTCGTCCGCGGGCACGTATACCGCCTGCACGGAGGTGATGGAGCCGGTCTTGGTGGAGGTGATGCGCTCCTGCAGGACACCCATCTCCTCGGCCAGGGTCGGCTGGTAGCCCACCGCGGAGGGCATGCGGCCCAGCAGCGCGGACACCTCGGTGCCGGCCAGGGTGTAACGATAGATGTTGTCGACGAACAGCAGGACGTCGCGGCCTTCATCGCGGAACTTCTCGGCGATGGTCAGGCCGGTCAGGGCCACGCGCAGACGGTTCCCGGGCGGCTCGTTCATCTGGCCGTAGACCAGGGACACCTTGTCGAGGACGTTGGACTCCTGCATCTCGTGGTAGAAGTCGTTGCCCTCACGGGTCCGCTCGCCGACCCCCGCGAACACGGAGTAGCCGCTGTGCTCGGTGGCGATGTTGCGGATCAGCTCCATCATGTTCACGGTCTTGCCGACGCCGGCACCGCCGAACAGGCCGACCTTGCCGCCCTTGGCGAAGGGGCACACCAGGTCGATGACCTTGATGCCGGTCTCCAGCAGCTCGCTGGTGGCCGCCTGGTCGGCGTAGCCCGGTGCCTTGCGGTGGATCGGCATGCGCTCTTCTTCGCCGATCTCGCCGGCCTCGTCGATCGGCTCGCCGAGGACGTTCATGATGCGACCCAGGGTCTCCTTGCCGACCGGCACGGAGATGGCGTCGCCGGTGTTGGTGACGTCCATGCCACGCTTCAGCCCCTCGGTGGAGCCCATGGCGATGGTCCGCACCACGCCGTCGCCCAGCTGCTGCTGGACCTCGAGAACGGTCTCCTGGGCGGAGACCTTCAGCGCGTCGTAGACCTTGGGCACGTCGTCCCGCGGAAACTCTACGTCAATCACCGCGCCGATGATTTGTACGATACGTCCGCTCATCTTGGTTCCTCTCAAATACCTGCAAATGAAACCCGGTTGCCGGAAGGGGCGCTCCCTTCCTCGGCGTTATACGGCGGCGGCGCCACCGACGATCTCGGAGATTTCCTGGGTGATGGCCGCCTGACGGGCCTTGTTGTACACCAGCTCCAGGTCGTCGATCAGATTGCCGGCATTGTCGGTGGCGCTCTTCATGGCGATCATCCGCGCGGCCTGCTCGCAGGCCACGTTCTCGACCACCGCCTGATAGACCTGCGCCTCGACGAAACGCACGAGCAGGCTATCCAACAGCTCCTTGGCATCCGGCTCATACAGGTAGTCCCAGCTCTGGGGACGCTTGTCTTCTTCGTTCTGCGCCTCGGCGCCCATCTCGGGAGACAGGGGCAGCAGCTGGCGGACCACCGGCTTCTGGGTCATGGTGTTCACGAACTCGTTGAACACCACGTACAGGCGGTCCAGCTTGCCCTCGTCGTAGGCATCCAGCATCACCTTCACGCTGCCGATCAGGTCGTCGGCCTCGGGGGCCTCGCCCAGGCCGCTCTTGGCCGCGACCAGGCTGCCGCCGTACTTGCGGAAGAAGCCGGTGGCCTTGCTGCCCAGGGCACAGAAGTCCAGCTCGGCGCCGTTGTCGCGCCAGGCCTGGGCCTCCTTGACGACGGCCTTGAACATGTTGACGTTCAGGCCACCGCACAGACCGCGGTCACTGGAGACGACGATGTAGCCGACCCGCTTGACCTCGCGCTCCTCCATCCACGGATGCTTGTACTCCGGGTTGGCATCGGCGATGTGGCCCACGACCTTGCGGATCTGCTTGGCGTAGGGCTGGCTGGCCTTCATCCGGTCCTGCGCCTTGCGCATCTTCGACGCAGCGACCATCTCCATGGCACTGGTGATCTTCTGCGTGTTCTTGATGCTCCCGATCTGGGTGCGTATCTCTTTTGCAGCTGCCATAGCGATCTACCTTTGTTCGTGGCCCTCAGAAAGCTCCAGGGCCCGCCCCCGGAGAAGGAGGCGGGCCGGCGGGGTTACCAGCTCTGAGTGGCCTTGAACTTGTCGAGACCCGCCTTCAGGCCGTCCTTGATCTCGTCGTTGTAGTCGCCGGTCTGGTTGATCTTGTCGAGCAGCTCGGCGTACTCGGACTTCATGAAGTCCTGCAGGGCACGCTCGAAGTCCAGCACCTTCTTGACGTCGACGTCCTCGAGGTAGCCCTCGTTGGCGGCGAACAGCGAGATCGCCATCTCGGCCACGGACATCGGTGAGTACTGGTTCTGCTTCATCAGCTCGGTGACGCGCTGACCGTGCTCCAGCTGCTTGCGGGTGGCCTCGTCCAGGTCGGAGGCGAACTGGGCGAAGGCCGCCAGCTCGCGGTACTGGGCCAGGGCCAGGCGCACGCTGCCGCCGAGCTTCTTGATGATCTTGGTCTGAGCCGAGCCGCCGACACGGGACACCGAGAGGCCGGCGTTGATGGCCGGACGGATGCCCGAGTTGAACAGGTCGGTCTCGAGGAAGATCTGACCGTCGGTGATGGAGATCACGTTGGTCGGAACGAAGGCCGAGACGTCGCCGCCCTGGGTCTCGATGATCGGCAGCGCGGTCAGCGAGCCGGTCTTGCCCTTGACCTCGCCGTCGGTGAACTTCTCGACGTAGTCGGCGTTCACCCGGGCGGCGCGCTCGAGCAGGCGGGAGTGGAGGTAGAAGACGTCGCCCGGGAAGGCTTCGCGCCCCGGCGGACGGCGCAGCAGCAGGGAGACCTGACGATAGGCCACGGCCTGCTTGGAGAGATCGTCGTAGACGATCAGGGCATCTTCACCGCGGTCGCGGAAGTATTCGCCCATGGTGCAGCCGGAGTAGGCGGCGAGGAACTGCATCGGGGCCGGATCGGCGGCGCCGGCGGCGACCACGATGGTGTGTTCCATGGCGCCATGCTCCTCGAGCTTGCGCACCACGTTGGCAATGGTCGACTGCTTCTGGCCGATGGCCACGTAGACGCAGGTGACGCCGGTGCCCTTCTGGTTGATGATCGCGTCGATGGCGATCGCGGACTTACCGATCTGGCGGTCGCCGATGATCAGCTCGCGCTGGCCACGGCCGATCGGCACCATGGAGTCGATGGACTTGAAGCCGGTCTGGATCGGCTGGTCGACGGACTGACGGGTGATGACGCCGGGGGCGACCTTCTCCACCGCGTCGGTCAGCTTGGCGTTGATGTCGCCCTTGCCGTCGATCGGGTTGCCCAGGGCGTCGACCACGCGGCCGCGCAGCTCGGGACCCACCGGCACCTCGAGGATGCGGCCGGTGCACTGGGCGGTCATGCCCTCTTCGAGCTGCAGGTAGTCGCCCAGCACCACGGCGCCGACGTTGTCGCGCTCGAGGTTCAGCGTCATGCCGTAGATGCCGCCGGGGAACTCGATCATTTCGCCGAACATCGCGTCGGCGAGACCGTGGATCTGCACGATACCGTCAGACACGCTGACGACGGTGCCCTGGTTGCGGGCTTCGGATGCGACATCCAGCTTCTCGATGCGCTGCTTGATGATGTCGCTGATCTCGGAAGGATTCAGTTGCTGCATGCCATGTCCCTCAGACTCAGGCGGAAAGGGCCTCGTGGAGGCGGTTCAGTCGACCACGCACCGACCCGTCGATGACGGTGTCGCCGGCGCGCAGGATCACGCCCCCCAGGAGGCTTGCATCCACCTGAGTGGTAATGGAGATTTCGCGGTTCAGACGCTTGGCCAGCGCACTCGCGAGCTTTTCCTGCTGCGCGTCGTCCAGCGGGAAGGCGGAGACGATATCGACGTCCATGCGCTTCTCCTGCTGGGCCTTGAGCAGCTCGAACTGCTCGGCGATGGCCGGCAGGGCCAGCAGGCGGCCCTTCTCGCCGACGAGGCGCACGAAGTTGCGGACGTCGTCGTTGACGGCATCGCCGCAGATCTCGATCAGGGTGTCCGCCCGCTGCGCGCTGGACAGCCGCGGGTTGCCCAGCACTCGACGGCGCATGTCGTCGTTCTCGACGACACGCGCCACGGTGGTGAGCATGCCGGACCAGTCATCGAGCGCCTGGCTTTCCACTGCGCGTTCGAAGGCCGCCTTGGCGTAGGGGCGAGCGACGGTAGACAGTTCCGCCATGGGTCACCTCCTCAAAGCTCTTCGGCGAGTTTGTCAACGAGCTCTGCGTGCCGCTTCTCGTCGATGGAGGACTCCAGGATCCGCTCCGCAGCCACCACGGCGAGCCGCGAGACCTGCTCGCGCAGCTCATCCTTCGCGCGGTTCATTTCCTGCTCAATCTCGGACTTGGCCTGGGTGATCATGCGCTCGCCTTCCTGGCGAGCCTGCTCACGTGCCTCGTCGATCATCTGGTTGGACCGCTTGTGGGCCTGCTCCAGGATTTCGGCCGCCTGCTCCTTGCTCTCACGCAGCGTCTCGTTGGCCTGCTGTTCGGCCAGTTCGAGATCGCGTGAAGCACGGCTGGCAGCGTCCAGGCCATCGGCGATCTTCTTCTGACGATCCCGCAGGGCCTGCATGACCGGCGGCCATACAAACCTCATGCAGAACCAGACGAAGAACGCAAAGGCGATAGCCTGGCCGATCAGGGTAAGGTTCAGGTTCACGCCAGCACCTCTCGCGTCACGTGTTTGGGGTTAGGGGCTCGACGGGTCTTGCGACCGCGACGAGTTAACCGACAAACGGGTTAGCGAAGGTGAAGAACAGCGCGATACCCACACCGATCATGGTCACGGCGTCCAGCAGGCCGGCGACGATGAACATCTTGACCTGCAGCATCGGGATCATTTCCGGCTGACGCGCGGCGCCTTCCAGGAACTTGCCGCCCAGCAGGCCGAAGCCGATGGCGGTACCCAGGGCGCCCAGACCGATCAGCAGGGACACGGCGACGGCGGTCAGACCCAGAACTTGTGCTTCCATGGTGGTTCTCCAGTTAGTTTCGAGGTTAGTGGTTAAGGGTTGAGTGGTTGAGGTTAAGGGTGAAGCGTCAGTGCTTCTCCACCGCCATGCTCAGATAGACGATGGTCAGCATCATGAAGATGAAGGCCTGCAGGGTGATGACCAGGATGTGGAACACCGCCCAGGTGAAGTGCAGCGGCAGCTGCCAGAGCCCGATCATGGCGATCAGGATGAAGATCAGCTCGCCGGCATAGAGGTTGCCGAACAGACGCAGGGCGAGCGAGATCGGCTTGGCCAGCAGGGTCACCGCCTCGAGCAGGAAGTTGACCGGCACGAACAGACCCTGGACCAGCTTGTTGGGGGAGCTGAACGGGTGCAGGGTCAGTTCGCCGATGAAGCCGGAGAAGCCCTTCTCGCGGATGGTGTAGAAGATGATCAGGGCGAACACCGACAGCGCCATGCCCAGGGTGGCGTTGACGTCGGTGGTCGGCACCACCTTGAAGTAGACGTGAGCCGGATCCGCGCCGAACATGGCGCCGACCTTCTGGGCCAGCATCGGGAGGAAGTCGACCGGGACCAGGTCCATGAGGTTCATCAGGAAGACCCAGCAGAAGATGGTCAGCGACAACGGCGCGATCAGCTGGCTCTTGCCGTGGAAGGTGTCCTTCACGGAGTTGTCGACGAACTCGACCATGAGCTCGACGAAGTTCTGCAGCCCGCCGGGCACGCCGGTGGTCGCCTTGACGGCCACCTTGCGGAACAGCAGCACGAACAGCAGCCCCAGCCCGATGGACCAGCCCAGGGTGTCGAGGTGAATGGCCCAGAAGCCCATCTCGGAGGCCTCCTCGGCCGAGTGGGCGATGGTCCAGCCGTGCTCCGGATGGTTGCCGAAGGTCAGGTTCTGCAGATGGTGCTGGATGTACTCCGTGGGAGTCGGGTTGTTGCCTGCCATGATCTGCCTCGATTTCAGGTGTGTGACGGTCGCCGCAGCAGCCAGGGCCCCAGCCAGTGGACGAACAGCGTCACCACGTAAGCGCCAAAGAAGAAAGCGGGGTTTGAGGGGGGCACTGTGACGAACACCAGCGTGAACAGAGCCGCCGTCAAACCGAACTTCCCAGCCTCCGCGCGATAGAAGCTGTTGACGATCTTCCTGGAATACCGAGCTCCCTGATAGCGGAAGACTCGCCAGGCAAAATAGGCGTTGGGCAGGAAGGCTACCAGGCCTCCCAGCAGGGCCGAGAGGGCGTCGGGGTAGCCACCCGACCAGGCACCGAAGGCGGTGACCAGACAGACTGCCGCGCTTTGCGCCAGCAGCAGTCGCCGGACACTGGGACGCTTGATCCTGGCTGCCATGGGGTCTCCGTGAATGCTGCCGACGACTGGCGTCCCGTTCGCCTCCTGGACCGCGCCGCTCAGGATGCCAACGGCGGGTCCGGCGCGATTATAGGGAAGCCCCTCGACGGCTTCAACCGATCTCGGGGCGATGTCGCACGATATCGCGCCAGCTTACGACTAAAAGTCGAGAAATCTTCGCGGAACCCTCTTAGCTTGCTAATTGAAACGCCCCTCAGCGGATATGCGCGAGGATGCCGTCCAGCTCGTCGAGGCTCGAGTAGCGGATGGTCACCCGCCCCTTGCCCCCGCGACCGTGCTGGATCTTCACCGGCGCGCCCAGCAGCTCGCCCAGGCGGGACTCCAGGCGCGCCACGTCGGGACTGGTCGCCGGCTTGTCCGCCGCCTTCGGCTCTCCCTGGGCGAGTCGCTTGACCAGGGCCTCGGTGGCCCGGACGGTGAGGTCCTTGTTGACCACCTCATGGGCGGCCTGGCGCTGCTTGGCGCCGGACAGCGCCAGCAGGGCCCGGGCGTGCCCCATGTCCAGGTCCCCGCGCTCCAGCAGGGTCTGGACCTCCGGATCCAGGGCCAGCAGGCGCAGCAGGTTGGCCACCTGGGCGCGGGAGCGGCCCACCGCGTCGGCGGCCTGCTGCTGGGTGAGCTCGAACTCGTCGAGCAGGCGCTTGAGCGCCATGGCCTCCTCGATGGGATTGAGGTTCTCGCGCTGGATATTCTCGATCAGGGCCAGGGCCAGGGCCACCTCGTCGGAGACCTCGCGGATCACCGCCGGGATGACGTCCAGCTCGGCGAGCTGGGCCGCCCGCCAGCGGCGCTCGCCGGCGATGATCTCGTAGCGCCGCTCGCCGATGGGACGCACCACGATGGGCTGCATGACCCCCTGGGCGCGGATCGAGTCGGCCAGTTCCTCCAGGGCCTCGGGCTGGATGTCGCGGCGCGGCTGGTACTTCCCGCGGCTCAGCTGGCCGAGGGGCAGGCGCTCGAGGCGCTCGTCGGGGCGGAGCTCGGGGGTGGCGCCGTTGACCTCGGCGGCCTCCGGCTCGCCGCCGGCCTCGGGCAGGTCCAGGCTTTCGCGGCGGCGGGCCCCGGCACCGATCAGAGCATCCAGGCCACGTCCCAGGGCGCGTTGTTTGCGCGTCATCGACTTTCCCTCACTACTGGTCACGCCGGGGCGGCGTGGACTACAACGACAGGCGTCGGATCAGTTCCTTGGCCAGCACCCGATGGGCCTGGCTGCCCCGCGAGAAGCGGGCGTACTTGGTCACGGGCAGGCCGTGGCTCGGCGCCTCGGCCACCCGCACGTTGCGCGGGATGGTGGTCTTGAGCAGGGCGTCGCCGAAGTAGTCGCGCAGCTGCTTGCTGACGTCGCGGGTCAGGCTGTTGCGCGAGTCGTACATGGTGCGCAGGATGCCGAGGATATCCAGTCGCGGGTTCACGCTGTCCTTGATCTGCTCGACGGTGTCGAGCAGCGCCGACAGGCCCTCCAGGGCATAGAACTCGCACTGCAGCGGGATCAGCACGCCGTGGGCGGCGGTCAGGCCGTTGACGGTAAGCATGTTCAGCGAGGGCGGGCAGTCGATCAGCACCGCGTCGTACTCGCCGTCGAGCTCTTCCAGGGCCTTGGCCAGGCTGCGCTCGCGATCCTCGTCACGATCCAGCAGTTCCACCTCCGCGGCGGTCAGGTCGCCGTTGCCCGGCAGCAGGGCATAGCCCGCCTCGGGACAGTCGAGGATCACCTCGGACGGTCGGCGCTCGCCGAGCACCACGTCCAGGACGCTACCATCGAGCTCGTGCTTGTCGACACCGCTGCCCATGGTGGCGTGGCCCTGGGGATCCAGGTCGACCAGCAGCACGCGACGGTCCAGGGCGGCCAGGCTGGCGGCCAGGTTCACGGCGGTGGTGGTCTTGCCCACGCCCCCCTTCTGGTTGGTCAAGGCGATGATCTTGGTCACGGCGACTTCCTTGCGTTGGGAGACTGAGTGCACTCGCGGCTCGACGGCGGGCCGCCTCAGGCGGGCACGGATCCGCCACGCTCGAGGATCACCAGGCGGCGGTGGCCGGCCTCGAAGGGAACCCGCAGCTCATGGCTGGCCACCACCGCGACCTTCTCGGGCAGGCCGCCGAGCTCATCTTCCACGGCCGGCCCCTTCATGGCCAGCCACTGGCCGTCTTCGGCCGGCAGCGAGGCGCTCAGGGTGACGAAATCCCCGAGGCTGGCGAAGGCACGGGAGATCACCTGATCGAAGCCGCCCGCAGGGGCGTCGAAGGCCTCCACCCGGGCCTGGACCGGGGTGACGTTGGGCAAGCCCAGCTCCATGACCGCCTGACGCTGGAAGCGCACCTTCTTGCCGTTGCTGTCCAGCAGGGTGACCTCGAGCGTCGGGTCGAGGATCGCCAGGACCAGCCCCGGCAACCCGGGGCCCGCGCCCACGTCCAGCAGCCTCGGGCCGCGGACGAAGGGGTGCACGGCGGCGCTGTCGAGCAGGTGCCGAGCGACCATTTCCTGAGGATCGCGTACCGCGGTGAGGTTATAGGCGCGGTTCCACTTGTGCAACAGCCCCACCAGGGCCAGCAACCGATCGCGGCGCGAGGGGGCCACCTCCAGGCCGAGTTCGTCCAGGCCCCGGTCCAGCCGGGCCCCGAGGGTCGTGTCGTTTGCGGTCATCCGTTGGCCACTCGGGTCTCGTCGAGCAGGCGACGCTTCTTGAGATGGATCAGCAGGATCGAGACCGCCGCCGGGGTCACCCCGGAGATCCGGGACGCCTGGGCCAGGGTCTCCGGGCGAGCCTCGGCGAGCTTCTGGCGGATCTCGTTGGACAGCCCCTCGACCCGGGCGTAGTCGAGATCCTCGGGCAACCGGGTGGCCTCGTGGCGCTTGAGCTTGTCGATCTCGGCCTGCTGGCGATCGATGTAGCCCTGGTACTTGGCCTGGATCTGCACCTGCTCGGCGACCCGCTCGTCGCTCACCGGCTCGCCGACCAGCCCGGCCACGTCGTCGTAGCCGAGCTCCGGGCGCTTGAGCAGGTCCATGAGGTTGTACTCCCGGCCCAGGGAACCGCCGGTCTTGGCCTCGATTCGAGCCGCGGCGTCGCTGCCCGGCTGGACCCAGCTGGCCTTGAGTCGGGCACTCTCCGCCTCGATGGCCTCGCGCTTCTCGCTGAAGACGCGCCAGCGGCGCTCGTCCACCAGGCCGAGTGCCCGCCCCGCCTCGGTCAGGCGCAGGTCGGCATTGTCCTCGCGCAGCAGCAGCCGATATTCCGCGCGGGAGGTGAACATCCGATAGGGCTCCCTGGTCCCCAGGGTAATCAGGTCATCCACCAGCACGCCGAGGTAGGCCTCGTCGCGACGCGGCCACCAGGCGTCGAGTCCCTGGGCACGCCGAGCCGCATTCAGCCCGGCGAGCAGGCCCTGGGCACCGGCCTCCTCGTAGCCGGTCGTGCCGTTGATCTGGCCGGCGAAGAACAGGTTGTGGATGAATTTCGTCTCCAGCGAGTGCCTGAGGTCGCGGGGATCGAAGAAATCGTACTCGATGGCATAGCCCGGCCGGGTGATGTGGGCGTTCTCCAGGCCACGAATCGAGCGCACCACCTGCAGCTGGACGTCGAAGGGCAGCGAGGTGGAGATGCCGTTGGGATACAGCTCGTGGGTATCCAGGCCCTCGGGCTCGACGAAGACCTGGTGGCTCGCCTTGTCGGCGAAGCGGTGGACCTTGTCCTCGATCGAGGGGCAATAGCGCGGCCCGACTCCCTCGATCACCCCGGAGAACATCGGCGAGCGATCCAGGTTGGCGTGGATGATCTCGTGAGTCCGCTCGTTGGTATGGGCGATGTGACAGCTGACCTGCCGGGGGTGCATGTCGCGGTCGCCGAGGTAGGACATCACCGGCGTCGGTGAGTCCCCGGGCTGGGTCTCGAGCACCGAGAAGTCCACGCTCTTGGCGTCGAGCCGGGGCGGGGTACCGGTCTTGAGGCGATCCACGCGGAACGGCAGGGCCCGCAGGCGTTGGGCCAGGGCGTTGGAAGGCGGGTCGCCGGCGCGTCCGCCGCGACTGTTGTCCAACCCGATGTGGATAACCCCGCCGAGGAAAGTGCCTGTGCACAACACCACCGTCTCGCCGAGGAAGCGCACGCCACTCTCGGTGACGACGCCTCTCACGGTATCCCCGTCGACGATCAGGTCACCGGCCGCCTGCTGGAAGAGCGTCAGATTGGGCTGGTTCTCCAGCATCCCGCGAATCGCTGCCTTGTAGCGGACGCGGTCGGCCTGGGCTCGGGTCGCCCGTACGGCGGGCCCCTTGCGGGCGTTGAGCACCCGGAACTGGATGCCACCCAGGTCGGTGGCCAGTCCCATGGCGCCGCCCAGGGCATCGATTTCCTTGACCAGGTGACTCTTGCCGATCCCGCCGATGGCGGGATTGCAGGACATCTGGCCGAGGGTCTCGATGTTGTGAGTCAGCAGCAGGGTGCGGGAACCCATGCGGGCCGCGGCAAGGGCGGCCTCGGTGCCGGCATGGCCGCCACCGATGACGATGACGTCGAAGCGATCGGGGTACTCCAAGATTCACCTCGTTCGGCGCCGTCGCGCCGAGTGTTGCGGGTCAGGGGAGAAATCAGCCAGCCAGTATAACGCCCTTGTGGGTAATCGTCAGGGTTTTCCACACCCCTCCTCGCGGGCCTGCCTTCGGGACCTTCTTCCCTAATCAAATAATCAGATAGATAAAGAGAAGTTCTGTTGTGGTAGTAACTACTGGTGTGGATACTTTTTGTGGAAAAATGGATCTTTCCTTTTCTTATCAACAGCTTGTAGTGTTGACCTTTGCGAGGATAAGCGGCGGGCGTCCTGCGGACGTCGTGTTCGGGGCCTGTGGATGATGGCCCGGGTTGCCCACAGGCTCGCGGAATCACCGCTTGTCCACGGCCCTCTCCCGGTCTTGTCACCGGAGCTGTGAACAATCGCCGGATTCGTCCCCAGCCCTGCCATGGCGGCCGTCGAGCGCTTTCGGCCTGTGTGGTTGTCCACAGGCGAAAAAAAGGCCCTGTCGTCTCCGACAGGGCCTACTCGAGGCGGGTTACGACGTCTCGTCAGTGCTTGAGCACCCGTGAGAGGAACTGGCGGGTGGGTTCCGCCTGGGGGGAATCGAAGATCGTCTCGGGCGGGCCCTCCTCGGCGATCTCGCCCTTGTGGATGAAGATCACGCGGTCGGCGACCTCGCGGGCGAAGCCCATCTCGTGGGTGACGACCAGCATGGTCATGCCCTCGTTGGCGAGCTCGCGCATGGCGTCCAGCACTTCACCGATCATCTCCGGGTCAAGCGCCGAGGTGGGCTCGTCGAAGAGCATCAGCCGCGGTTCCATGGCCAGGGCACGGGCCAGGGCCACGCGCTGTTGCTGGCCCCCCGACAGCTGAGAGGGGTACTTCTGGGCCTGGTCGCCGATACCCACCCGGTCGAGCAGGCGTTCGGCGATCTTGATGGCATCCTCGCGGCTCAGGCCGCGCACCTTCATGGGCGCCAGGGTCACGTTGTCCAGCACGCTCAGGTGGGGAAAGAGATTGAACTGCTGGAAGACCATGCCGACCTCGGTGCGGATCTTCTGCAGCGTCTTGGTGGCCTTGCCGTGGGGCAAGAGGGGGTTCCCGTCGACCTCGAGCGCGCCCTGCTGGAACTCCTCGAGGCCGTTGATGCAGCGGATCAGCGTCGACTTGCCGGAGCCACTGGCGCCGATGATCACCACCACCTCCCCGGGCGTGACCTCCAGGTCGATGTCCTTCAACACATGCAGGGAACCGAAGTACTTGTTGACCTTGTCCAGGCGCACGATGGGCTCGCCGCCGGACTTGGACGTCTCGTCGTTCATGTCATGCCTTCCTTATTGTCCGACCAGGCCCTTGCGCTCCAGCATGCGCAGCGCGAAGGAGAGCGACAGGGTGATCACCAGGTAGAGGGCGGCGACCATCAGGTACACCTCCAGGGCGTTGAAGGTGGTGGCGATGTAGACCTGGCCCTGGCGCACCAGCTCCCCGACGCCGATGACCGAGAACAGCGAGGTGTCCTTGATGCTGATGATGCCCTGGTTGCCGAGCGGCGGGATCATCCGCCGAAGGGCCTGGGGCCAGATGATGTAGCGGAAGGTCTGGCGCCGGGACAGCCCCAGCGACAGGCCCGCCTCGCGCTGGCCCCGCTCGATGGACTGCACGCCGCCGCGGACGATCTCCGAGATGTAGGCGCCGGAGTTGACCGCGATGGCCGCGATGCCCGCGACCAGGGCGTTGATGGGCCCGCCGAGCAGCTGGGGGAGGCCGTAGAAGATGAACAGCACCTGAACCAGGACCGGGGTGCCGCGGAAGATCTCGATATAGGCCACGGCGGGCAGGCGCAGCCAGCTCACCGGGCTGATGCGCAGCAGCCCGAAGACGATGCCGATGATGAAGCCGATGGCCAGGCCGACGAAGGAGATCAGCAGGGTATAGGGAATACCCGTCAGCAGGTGCGGAATGGAGGCGAAGGCCGCCTGCCAGTCGAAATCGAATGTGACGTCCACGAGGGATCTCCGTCAAGGTGCACAGGGACAAGGGGATCGCAACGCAACGGGGTCGGGTCATGGGACCCGACCCCGTCGGTTGACGCCTGGAGGATCATTCGCCGCTGGGGCTGCCGAACCACTTGGCGTGGATCTCGTCGTAGGTGCCGTCCTCCTTCATGGACGCCAGGGCCTCGTTGACGGGCTCGACCCATTCGCTGCCCTTGACGAAGACGATGCCGTACTGCTGCCCCTCGTAGAGCGGGCCGACGACCTGGGTGCGGCCCTCGCCGCGAGTCTGGGAGAAGTAGCCGACGTTGGGGGCGTCATAGAAGACCGCGTCGACGCTGCCGCCCAGCAGGGCCATGTACATGTCGCTGGAGCCGGGGTAGGGCGTGATGTCGGCGGCGTCCCCGAGGTTCTCCTGGAGGAAGTCGTAGCTGGTGGAGCCGATCTTGGTGCCGACGGACTTGCCTTCCAGGTCTTCCACGTTCTGGATGCTGTCGTCGTCGGCGTTGACCAGCAGGCGCAGGCCGCTGTCGTAATAGGGATCGGAGAAATCGACGATCTCGGCGCGCTCGTCGGTGATGGTGATCCCGGCGATGGCGATGTCGACGTTGCCGGTCTGCACGGCGGGGATGATGCCGTTGAAGTCCATGGTGCGCAGGTTGTACTCGAACCCGGCGCGTTCGGCTACCTCGGCGATGATGTCCATGTCGAAACCGACCATCTCGCCGGTGTCCTGGTCCATCATCTCGAAGGGCACGAAGCTCGGGTCGGTGACCACGTCGAGGACGTGGTTGTCGGCGCTGGCGGTGGCGGACAGGCCCAGGGCCAGGCCGAGACAGGAGGCCAGCGAAGCCGCCTTGAGTTGACCTTTCATGAAACTCTCCATGGTTCGATTAGTTTTTGCATTACCTAATCAACCATGGCGAGTCGCCGGGTAGGCGTCAAGTTTCTGCGGGGGGGCTCGGGGGGAGGCGATTCAACGCCGGGTATCAGACCATGAAGGAGGCGCCGCAGCCGCAGGTGGTCGTGGCATTGGGGTTCTGGATCAGGAAACGGGCGCCGGCCAGGCCTTCCTCGAAGTCCACGGTGGAGCCCACCAGGTACTGGTAGGAGAGCGGGTCGACCACCAGGGCGACCTCGCCGAACTCGACCAGGGTATCGTCCTCGGCCACCGTCTCGGCGAAGTCGAAGCCGTACTGGAAGCCGGAACAGCCGCCGCCGGTCACGTAGACCCGAAGCTTGAGATCGGGATTGCCTTCCTCCTCGATCAAGGCCTGAAGCCGCGCCTTGGCGCTGTCGGACAGCAGTAGAGGGGTCGGAACGAAGGTAGCGGCACCGCTCATGGGTGACCTCCCCGGAATCGGTGAATGTCTTGCAGGAGACGATTATCCCCAACCCCGAGCAAAAGGGTCAACTATTGGAGGTGGGACAGAGCTATCGCGCCCGTTCGGGGCTGATCCGGGGACAGGTCCCGGAGCGCCGGACCGCCGAGGGGGCGCTGTAAACCCTTCCCTGGGCGCTACCGACGCCCTGCGGCGCTCTCGCCTCCTGCTCTGCTTGCAGGTCCTGGGTTGGCCATCCATGGCCAACCCGTTCGGAGCAGTGCTCCTCACCCATGGCGTAGGACCCCCTCTTCGTCCTGTCCCCGGCGCCCCTCGCCAGCCCCCGCTTCGATGGCCCTGAGCGAGGGGAGATGTCAGGGCATCATCGCCGGGGCGTCGAGGCCGGCGTGCTCGTCGAGGCCGAACATCAGGTTGAGGTTGTGCACGGCCTGCCCGGAGGCGCCCTTGACCAGGTTGTCGATGACCGAGAGCACCACCACGGTGTCGCCGTCGCCCGGCCGGTGCACGGCCAGGCGGCAGACGTTGGCGCCCTTGACGCTGCGCGTCTCGGGATGGCTCCCCGCCGGCATGACGTCGACGAAGGGCTCCTCGGCGAAGCGCTCCTCGAAGCGTGCCTGCAGGTCGCCGGGCTCGCCGGTGAGCCGGCCGTAGAGGGTGGCATGGATGCCGCGGATCATGGGGGTCAGGTGGGGCACGAAGGTCAGCCCCACCGGGCCGCCGGCCGCATCGCCCAGGCCCTGACGGATCTCGGGCAGGTGGCGGTGCCCCGAGGCCCCGTAGGCCTTCATGGATTCGCTGGCCTCGGCCAGCAGGGAGGGCACCTTGGCGCCCCGACCGGCGCCGGTGACCCCCGACTTGCAGTCGGCGATGACGTGGTCGGCGTCGACCAGCCCCGCCTCCAGCAGCGGCAGCAGGCCGAGCTGCACGGCGGTGGGGTAGCAGCCCGGGACCGCGATCAGGCGCGCCTGGCGGATGCGCTCGCGGTGGACCTCGGGCAGGCCGTAGACGGCCTCGTCGAGCAGTTCGGGGGCGCCGTGGGGCTGGCCGTACCAGGCTTCCCATTCGGCCGCGTCGCGCAGGCGGAAGTCCGCCGACAGGTCGATGACCCGGGTGCCGCGGTCGAGCAGGTCTCCGGCCAGGGCGTGGGCCACGCCGTGGGGCGTGGCGAAGAAGACCGCATCGCAGGCCGCCAGGCGGGCCGGGTCCGGCTCGCTGAAGCGAAGGTCGTCGTAGTGGCCGCGCAGATTGGGATAGAGTTCGCTGACCCCCAGGCCGGCCTCGCTGCGCGAGGTGATGGCCTCGACGCGCACCTCGGGATGGCGGGCCAGCAGCCTGAGCAGTTCGACGCCGGTGTACCCGGTGCCGCCGACGATTCCGACCTTGATCACGATGGACTCCTCACTGGTAGGGGGATCGCAGTTAGCGTTGTCGATCGGGGCTGACCCCGCTGCGATTGCCCTGCTCTTCATGGTGGACGCTGGGACCTCTGTTGCCGGATATGATACACAAGAGGGAAGGCTTCCACCCAGGGTCGGGGGGAGTCGGACCGAACAGGAAGGTTGCCTTGCCGCGTCTCTCGCTACCCCGTTGTTTCAGCCTCGATCGTTTTCGTCGCCAGCTGGCCAGCGTGGATGCCCTGCCCCAGCTCTGCGTGCTGGGCCTGGTGTCCGGGCTGATCACCGGCGGATTGATGGTGCTGTTCCGCCTGCTGCTGGCGCTGGGCGCGATGGTCTTCCTGCCCGGCGGCGATCCCGAGGCATTCGAGGGCCTCGCCCCGGGGGCGAGGGCCCTGCTGCCGCTGCTGGCGGTGGCGCTGATCGGTGTCTGGCTCTGGTGGCTCCCCCCGGCCGGGCGCCAGATCGGCGTGGCGCACGTGCTCGAGCGGCTGACCTATCACCAGGGGCGCTTTCCCCTGCGCAACTGGATCACCCAGTGGTGGGTGGGGCTGATTTCGGTGCTGGGTGGCCTCTCCGCGGGTCGCGAGGGGCCGGCGATCCACCTCGGCGCGGCGGCCTGCAGCGGCCTCGGCCAGAGCCTTCGCCTGCCCCACAACAGCCTGCGGGTGCTGGTGGCCTGCGGCACCGCGGCGGGAATCTCGGCCTCCTTCAATACGCCCATCGCCGGGGTCATCTTCGCCATGGAAGTGGTGATGATGGAGTACACCATCACCGGCTTCATGCCGGTGATCCTGGCCTCCACCATGGGGGCGGTGGTGGCCCAGGCGGTGTTCGGGGTCGAACAGCCCTTCCAGGAGAGCGGCGTCATGCTGGGATCGCTGTTCAACCTGCCCTGGATCGTGGTCAGTGCCCTGGGCATCGGCTTGCTGGCCGGGGGCTTCGTCAGGGTGGCCCGGGCCGGGGATCGCCTCAGGCCCCTGCCCTTCGCGGTGCGCTTCGCCCTGGCCGGCGGCCTGGTGGGCGCCCTGGCCTGGTGGTATCCGCAGATCCAGGGGATGGGCTATGACACCCTGGGCCTGACCATCGCCGGCGAGCTGAGCCTGGACGTGCTGCTCGCCGTGGCCCTCGGCAAGTTGCTGGTCACCGCCTTCGCCGTGGCCTGCGGCATCCCGGTGAGCATCATCGGGCCGGTGCTGGTGTCGGGCGGCGCCGCCGGCGCCTTGTGCGGCCTGCTCGGCGCCCAGTTGATGCCCGAGCTCGCCGCCGGTCCCGCCGTCTATGCCATGCTGGGCATGGCCGCCATGATGGGGGCGGTGCTCCAGGCGCCGCTGGCGGCCCTGATGGCCCTGCTGGAGCTGACCCACAACCCCAACCTGATCCTCCCCGGCATGCTGGCGGTGGTGGTCGCCGGCCTGACCTCGCGACAGCTGTGCGGCTGTGACGGTTTCTTCGTCAGCGTCACGCGCCATGGGCTGCATCCGCTCCAGCAGCCCCTGATGCAGGCACTCAATCGGGTCTCGGTGCCCGCGGTCATGGAGCGCGACCTGGTGCGCACCCGCAGGAGGGTGACCCTCGAGCAGGCCGGCACCCTGCTCGAGGCCAAGCCGGTATGGATCCTGATCGAGCGTTCCAGCGACGCCAAGCCGGCCCTGGCCCTCAAGGCGGCCGACCTGGCCCGCTGGATGCTGGAACACGACGAGAACGACAAGCTGATCGGCAAGGACGGTCGACTGGACCTGCTGGAGATTCCCGGCCAGCGTCTTGACCTGGCGCCGATCCACCTCCAGGCGACCCTCTCCGAGGCCTTCGACCGGCTCAACACCAAGCACGCCGATGCCCTCTACGTGGAACACGGCCATCGGCCGAAGCACAAGCGGATTTCCGGTATCATCACCCGGGATGCCATCGAGCGCTACTACCGCTACAGCGATACCCCCCCCGGCTGAGGAGTCGATATGTACCCCTGGATCAAGGCCCTCCACCTGGTGGCCGTGGTGACCTGGTTCGCCGCCCTGTTCTACCTGCCGCGACTCTATGTCTACCACGCCATGGCCCGGGACCGGGGCGAGCGCCAGGCCATCGACTACTTCACCGTCATGGAGCGCAAGCTGTATCGCGGCATCATGACGCCCTCGATGATCGCCGTACTGGGGCTGGGCGGCGTGCTGCTGGTGCTGAATCCCGGCTGGCTCACCCAGGGGTGGCTGCACGTCAAGCTGGCGCTGGTGGCACTGCTGGTGGCCTACCATCATGTGTGCCTGGTCTATCTCAAGCAGTTCGCCGGGGGGCGCTGTACACGCCCCCATGGCTTCTTCCGGGTCTTCAACGAACTGCCCGTGATCGCCCTGTTGGCGATCGTTCTCCTCGCCGTGCTGAAACCCTTCTGATGACGCCCATGCCCCAGACGCAACCCCATCTGCCGGTGGTCCTGGTGATGGCCGGCCACGACCCCACCGGCGGGGCCGGCCTCGTGGCCGACGCCGAGGCGGTGGCCGCCTGTGGCGGCTGGGCCCTGACCCTGCCCACCGCGCTCACCATCCAGAATTGCCGGGACGTCCAGTCCGTCCAGCCGGTGGCCCCGGAGACCCTGCTCGACATGGCGGATGCCCTGGCCGATATCGAGATCTCCGCGATCAAGGTCGGCCTGCTGGCCTCCGAGGCGACGCTGGAGGCGGTGGTGGAGATCCTGCGTCGACGTCCCGGGGTGCCCGTGGTGGTCGACCCGGTGCTCAAGGCCGGTGGGGGCAGCGACTTGTCCACACCCGCCCTGGAGGCGGCGGTCCGCCGCCGCCTGCTTCCCCTTGTGGATATTCTGACGCCCAATCGCCGGGAACTCGCCCGACTGGCGGGGGATGATTGCCAGGACGACACCGAGCGGGCGGTGGCGCTGATGCACCGTGGCTGCCAGGCCGTGCTGGTCACCGGCACCGACACCCCGGAGGCGCGAGTCCCGGCGGATCGAGTGATGCATACCCTGCACGTGCCGGATGGCGACCGGCAGTGGAGCTGGCCGCGGCTGGCCGGTGAGTACCACGGCTCCGGCTGTACCCTGGCCTCGGCCCTGGCGGCGCGGCTGGCGCTCGGCGAGTCCCTGGTGTCGGCCTGTGAGCAGGCCCAGGCCTTCACCTGGGAGGCCCTGGCCCATGGCTGGCGACCCGGTCGGGACCAGCGATTGCCGAGGCGCCTCTGGCGCCTCCCCGTCGCCACGGCCGACGGGGAGAGCAGGAGCTGACGAGCGGCGGGCTGGTCATCGCGGAGTGCAACATCGAGAATAGGTATCAGGAGCGCGACGCCATCGGCGGCGTTACCCGACGTTCACCGGGAGATCACCGCTCGTCAAATGCTTATCCAGAGAATTATCCACAGGGCGGAGCCCGCCATGCCGCGGCTCCGGACCGATACGACGCTTATCTTCAACAGGAAACGAGGTTGACATGACCACATCCGCCCAGCTCTTCGAACGGGCTTGCCGACACATTCCCGGTGGCGTCAATTCACCGGTGCGTGCCTTCAAGGGACTGGAACGTCCGCCGGTGTTCATGGAGCGCGCCCAGGGCGCCTACCTCTACGACGTGGAGGGCAAGCGCTATGTGGATTACGTGGGCTCCTGGGGACCGATGATCACCGGTCATGCCGATCCCGATGTCCTCGGGGCGGTCCGGGAGCGTCTCGACAGTGGGCTGTCCTTCGGCACGCCCACCGCCATCGAGACCACCATGGCCGACCTGATCTGCGAGATGATCCCGAGCATCGAACTGGTGCGCATGGTCAACTCCGGCACCGAGGCCACCATGTCGGCGATCCGCCTGGCCCGCGGCTATACGGGCCGCGACAAGATCGTCAAGTTCGAGGGGAACTACCATGGCCACTCCGACTCGCTGCTGGTGAAGGCGGGCTCGGGGGCCCTGACCCACGGCGAGCCCAGCTCCCCGGGGGTGCCGGCTTCCCTGGCCGAGCATACGGTCACCCTGCCCTACAACGACGCGGATGCCGTGGAGCAGTGCTTCGAGGAGATCGGCGACGAGGTGGCGTGCATCATCGTCGAGCCGGTGGCCGGCAACATGAACTGCATCCCCCCCCAGCCCGGCTTCCTCGAGACGTTGCGCCGCGTCTGCGACCGTCATGAGAGCGTGTTGATCTTCGACGAGGTGATGACCGGCTTCCGGGTGGCCATGGGCGGTGCCCAGGCCCACTACGGCATCGAGCCTGACCTGACCTGCCTGGGCAAGATCGTCGGCGGCGGCATGCCGGTGGGTGCCTTCGGTGGGCGACGCTCCATCATGGAGAACATCTCGCCGCTGGGCCCCGTCTATCAGGCCGGCACCCTGGCCGGGAATCCGCTGGCCATGGCGGCCGGCATCGCCCTGCTGAACAAGCTGCGCGAGCCGGGTTTCCACGATGCCCTGGCCCAGCGGGTCGAGACCCTGTGCCATGGGCTGCAGGAACGCGCCGATGCCGCCGGCATCGACATGATCACCCAGCGGGCCGGCGGCATGTTCGGTGTCTTCTTCACCGGTCAGAGCCGGGTCGACAACTTCGCCCAGGCCACGGCCTGTGACGGCGATGCCTTCCGGCGCTTCTTCGCAGGCATGCTCGAGCACGGCGTCTACCTGGCCCCGTCGGCCTTCGAGGCCGGCTTCATGTCCAGTGCCCATGCGCCGGAGGACATCCAGCTGACCCTGGACGCGGCCGAGGCCGTCTTCGCCGCGATGCGCGAGGACTGACCGGCATCGATGTCCCGGTAAGGAGAGAAGCGATGCAGCAGCGACACTCCCAAGAGGCGCCCGCCTGCGACTTCGATCTCGATCGACTGGTCGAGGCGCTGGCGCACTGGCATATCGATCATCGTGACGGGGAGTCCGACGGGACCGGCCTGCTCGCGGCGGTCCGCGACAGGATATCGGCCGAGGTCGGGGCGCTGACATCGCTGATGACGGGAGAACAGGACCGGCAACGCCTGGGAGAGCTCTCCCGCTGGCTGACCGAGAACGTCGAGCGGCTGGCGCCGGTACTCGAGTCCCGGGGAGCGCAGCGCCTGGCCCATAGCTGGGCCTGTGACCATGAGGGGAGCCGACTGGTCGTCGAGGGCCGGGTCGTGATGGCCAATGCCATCGATCGGGACCTGGCAGGGTTCGGTGCCGGGGTGATTCAGGACCCGGCCGCGGACCTGGCCTCCTTGCTGGTGGGCCTGGAAGTGCGTGACGAGCCACGACTGGCCCGGCGCGCCCTGGATGGTTACCTGCGCGAGACCGGCGACTACGAGGCGTCACGCCTGCTGTCGGTCTACCGGGTCATCGAGGCCATGGCCGGCGCCCGCCGTGCCTTGAGGCGCCTCGAGGAGTCGGGCGGTGATGACGAGCGACCGGCGCTGCTGGCGGAGACCATGAGTGCCTCGCGGCGCTATCTCGAACTGGCGGAGCACCATACCGAGTTCCGGTTTCCGCCGCTGGTGATCGGCGTGGGGGTGGTCGGCAGCGGCAAGAGCCGGTTCACGCGCAACCTGGTAACCCGCCTGGGGGCGGTCCGCCTGGCTTCCGACGTCGAACGACGCCGCCTCGAGGCGGGTTATCCCCAGGTGGATGACGGCGCTCCCCCTGTGGACAGGTTCTCGGCGGAGGCCACGGACCTGACCTATCGGCGACTCGCCCGTTGCGCCGGTCTCCTGCTGGATGCCGGCTTCCCGGCCTGCATCGATGCCACCTGCCTGTCACGGGAGCAGCGCAACCTGTTGCGTCACCAGGCCGAGAGCCGGGGCCTGCCGGTGTTGCTGGTCAGCTTCGAGGCGGATGAGGCCACCCTGCAGCGTCGCATCACCAAGCGGGCTCGCAGGCAGGCACTGCCCGCGGAGGACGGCCTGGCGGTGCTGTCGCGTCAGCGGGCGGCCTTCGAGCCCTTCTCCGACGACGAGCGCCTGCATCTCGTGCACCTGGATACCACGGCGGACAACGCCGCCGAGACCCTCGCCGGCCTGATCCAGGAACATGTTCACTGGAGCTGAGTCTTTCTTCCCCACCACCATTCGCTCAGGGCTCGGTCTAGCCGGGCCATGAGCGGTACATCTCTCCCGAGCGACTCCCCTGACGCACCCTTGCCTTCCTGGCCGGTGTTACAAAAACCTGTCATCGGCCTATCCGGCATTTACCTTTTTCATACATCGTAACCCATTGAATTCGCGAATATTGGCCAGGAAGTCGTCGGAAGTGCCAAGTCTGCAACAGCTTTGTTTCCTGACTGTATCTTAACGTTAATTATTTGATATTAAAGGAAAAAATAACCTCCTTCAGGCGCCGTGTCAGCGGCCTTGTTTCAGCAGCCTGACACTTCGGCAGGGAGACTCCCCTCCTTCACCGATGGATCCAGCCCCTCCCTTGCCTCTCTTGATGAATTTTCTTCCTTCCTTCAAAGAGTTGGGAAAACCTGGCACGAGACATGCTCCGTCTGATTGCCTGCGAGCGGGATCATCAAGGGATCAAGAATCGACCTCTCGCTGAGCAGGCGCGATATCCAACGCCGGCATCGATCGATCATGCGATCCGGTGATTGGCAGGAGAGCAGAAGGATTCAGCCGAATCGAAGGGGAGAGTCATCATGAAAGCTTATGCAATTGCAGGTACCTCCTTGCTGGCGCTGGTCATGGCGATTTCCACCGCCCAGGCCAACCCGAACAACAACGGGAAGTTCTCGTATCAGGGGGTGGACTCCGATGCCGTGGCCGTCGGTGGTAGCGGCGGCAATAGCAACGGTGGAGATGGCAACGGTCTGGGTGCGGCCAATGCCGAGGCCAATGGCGAAGGCACCGGTAACGATTATGGCATCTTCGGCAAGGGTGAAGGCGAAGGCGGCCATGCCGCGGCGGCCGGTATCGGCACCGGCTATGGCGGTGCCGGTGGGCCTGCCGGTGACGGCGGCGATGCCTGGGCCATGAGCGAGTCCTACAACACCAACATCAACGTCATCTCGCATCAGAAGATGAACTCCGTGGTCATCGGGGGCGGCATCTTCCTCCGTGGTGGCAATGGCGCCGAGGGCGGCAATGGCGGAGACGGTGGCACCAATGTGGCCGTCAACGTCAGCGCTGCCATCGGTGGTGCCGGTGGTGAAGGCGATGGCGGCAAGGGTGGTTCCAACCTCGTCATCGGTGATGGCGGCAAGGGCGGTGACGCCGCCGGCGTCGGCCTCGGCTCCGGTGTGGGTCTCGGCGCAGGCAAAGGCGGCGATGCAGGCTCCGCTGCCCTGTCCGGCTCCGCCGCCCTGGCTGGGAACAACGACAACGGCAACAACACCGGCACCGGCGTCGGCGTAGGTACCGGCGTGGGCCTGGGATTGCTCGGCCTGGGTAACGGACAGGGTGCCGGCATCGGTGCCGCCCTGGATGGTGACCAGGAAGCCGATGCCAAGTCCGGTTCCCTTGCCGGGTCCAGCGCTACCGCTGGGGACGGAACCGGTCTAGGTGCCGGTCAAGGCACCGGTACCGGTACCGGTACCGGTGGCGACGGCGGAAATGGCTGGGCCAGTGCCGTGGCTGGCGACGGTGCAGCCGGATATGGCGGCGGCGGCGGCGGTGCTCAGTCCGGTGCTGGGTATGCCGCGGCGAACGGAGCCAACGGTGGCAATGGTGCCAGTGGCGGCAACGGCGGAGGAGCTGCCCTGTATACCGGCGGGGCCAGCATCTCCGTGGCGGCCGGCGGGGCCTATGGCGGCATCGCCAACATGAACGCCTCCAGCGGCTTCTACAACTCTCAGCTGTCCGGCACCAACATCTCGGCTCACAACAGCAATGTTGGCAACGGCCTGTAAGGGAAACCTAAATCCAGTAATGGAGATAGGTTGTTAAGCCAGGAACTGGCGGAGTTATTCTCCGCCGGTTCCTTGCCTTACCAAGCTGGATTGTTATCCGCAGGAGGCAAGGCGATGAAGAGGTCAATGACAGTAGGACTCCGAGATTGGAGGGCCCTGGGCGTCCTGGTGGCAGTCTCCAGCCTGAGTACCCTCGGTTTTGCAGATGAGGTCAGCCAGGAAACTTCCCAAGGCTTCGCCATGCTGGACAGCATGGCCGTCGAGGAGCTCGACAGCACCCGTGGCAAGGAAAATGTCTTCCTGGATCGAGTCAACGTGCAGAGTATCCAGGACATGGATGCCGCGACCATTGGGTCAGGAAATGTGACGGGCGATATGGTGTCGGGGGCCATCACCTTCGAGAAGGGAGCCCTGGGCCATTACAGCGGCACCGGCATTTTCAGCAACGTAACGGGAAACGGCAACGCCATCAACAACGCCATCGGTATCAGCATCTATATTTCCAACCCGAACTGAGTGGGCAAGGTGACCGTTGGAAGGTGCCAAGTCCTGTGCTGCAGCGGCAGTCTATGCAGACAACCCGAGGTAGTGACCATGATGAAGTGGTTCAAACGCTCTCTCCTGTCGGTCGCGGTTCTGACCCTGACGGGTGGGGGCGTTGTCATGCCAGCCGAGGCCGGTCCCGTGATCATTGCCAATCCCTTCGGGACCTTTCAGGTCGAGACCAAGAGCCTGTCGGAAATCGGCTGGGAAGGCGTGGTGCGTCAGCAATACGATTTCAGTTGTGGCTCGGCGGCGGTGGCAACCTTGATGACATATCACTACAACCGGCCAAGAACCGAGGCCGAGGTCTTCGAGGAGATGATTGAGACGGGAAACAGGGAGCAGATCGAGACGTTCGGTTTCTCCATGCTGGACATGAAACGCTACCTGGATTCCCAAGGGCTGAGCTCGGATGGATTCGAGATATCCCTGGATGACTTCATCCGGATCGGCGTGCCGGCCATCACCTTGATCAACACCGGAGGCTACAAGCATTTCGTGGTCGTGAAGGGAGTGGACAATCAGAACGTCCTGGTGGGGGATCCGGCCGCCGGCACCGTCGTGGTACCGAGAGAGACCTTCGAGACGCTCTGGAACAATACGGTGCTTGGCGTGCGCAACGAGGTGCAGATGGCCAAGAGCAATTTCAACAACGACCGCGACTGGCGGGTTCGTCCGGCCTCTCCCCTCGAGGAAGGGATTCAGCGAAGCGGAGTCGGCTCATACCTGTTGTCGCTACCGGGACGGAATGAACTGGGTCGGTAATCTACATAGGAGTTACCAACCATGAGCATCAAGAATGGCTTGGCTCGAAAACCGCATCAGGGAGTGCTGGCGGCAGCATGTGCGATGTTGCTGGCTTCGAGTGCCTGGTCAGCGTCCAGTGATATTGATTCGGTGGATGGTATCTTGTCGGCGGGTACCCACGATATCTACTATCGCGGCGTCGAGATCCCGCGAGACGGGATGGAGGAGCTTCGTGGGGGATTCAACCTGGCCGGCATGAAAATCAACTTTGGCGCCAAGCTTACGACATTGATCAACAATGGCTTGCGCTATGAAACCGAGATCACCTTTTCCGGTCGAGGGCCGGAAGTGATTTCCCGAGGTTATTCAGGGCCTGGTGCAGGAGGCGTCGTCACTCTGGTGGGACCCGGCCAAGCCATCAGTGCTTCGGATATTGCTGGGAATGTCGACCTTTCCGGCCTGGGAGACTTTTCCGGCGTGGTCGTCAACTATGAGAGCGGTGGCATGCTGGCTGCCTTGCACAGAGTCACGCGCAAAGCCATCATCAGTACGCTGGCAACGGATGCGAGTGGTCAGAGTGTAGATAACAGGGTCGATATCAGTATGCATATCGGAAACCTGGGAGAGCTCAGAGCCGCTCGTCAACGGACGATGATCCTTAACTCCTTGCAAGGAGTTCCACGCTGAACGTCGCGGAAAAAAGGCTGCCGAATTGGCAGCCTTTGGAGTGTTGTTCCAATCGACGACTATCAGAACACATTCAGTCCGATGGGAGCTCGCAGCGTGAGGGTCGTATCCGGAGCATCCTCGGTGATACCAAACTCCAGGTTCGCATTGATCACCGAATCGTCATCAAACTGATAAGCCCATCCCAGAAGCATTGAGCCAACATTCAGGCTTTGGGTATTCTGTGTGGTCGTCAACCCGTCTTGAGTGATAGTGGTTTCCGTCTCTCCAATGAAGTCATTCTTGTAGCCAAGGGTGAAGGATGACTTGGGGTTGATGGAGTAGGACATACCGAAGCTGATTCTTACCGAATCGCCGGGATCGACGCTATTCACGACCGTGTCATCGCCAATGGCTTCGTTGACGTCATCATCGAAATTATACAAGTACCCCAGGTTCATGAAGTATACTGCCGGTGCCGAAGGAAGCAGCATGGTCAGGCTGGGTTCGATCGAATGAAAGCCGGAACCTGTCGCGAGTTCTTCAGGCGTGCCTTCGGCATTTCTGTCGATATCGAATGGTCCTTCACCCGTCGTCGACTTGTAGCGCAGGTTGCCCACGAAGAATGGGCTCCCCTCTCTAGGATTATTCAACTGGTAATGGAGAGCCGCCTCGATATCCCCGATCCCTTGGCCGGTATCCGATCTGGTAATGTCATTGTTGGCATCGAGGACCCGGGTATCATCGCGATAGAGGTACGGCACCTTGAGTTCAAGCTCCAGGCGGTTCGTGACGCCCAACCGGCCGGTCAAGGATCCGGTCAGGGTATCCCGGTCGATATCCTCGGCGGCCAACAGGCCCACCTGCAGGGTCTCGAGGATCTCTATCCCCCGGAAGGTGAGTCGGTTGACGCTGGCATGGGAATACTGGAATTCCGGTTCGATGACCAGCCGCCCCTTGGGCGTCAGTACCCCCCCGATGTCGGGGATGCCTCGTACCTCGGGCGCTTCCTCCGAGGGGGGAGGGCGCTGACCCACCGGTTGGACAGGGTCTCCGGTGCCAGACTGAGCCATGGCCAGGCTGGACAGAGAAAACGGCACAATGCTGAAGGCAAGCGTGATACCTGTTTTGACCAGTCTCATGTTATCGTTCCTCATCCCTTGGTGGTAGGCCTCTTGGTGATCTGCCCCTGAGGATCCAGTGGGTCACAGATGCAGGATAGAACAAATTCAGCTATTAGTGATTTTGAATTCTTCCAGGCTAAGGCTCTTCATGCCTTAGTCAGGATTGACTTATTTTTTCTTGGTATAAAAAAACATCCCTTTGCCTGGACAAGCCAAGAAGTCCCTGCTACCGGCTCTTGTGGAGGGGGGAAAAGTCGACGACATTGGGTGCCTTTGCATGTCCCCTCGTATGCTGATGGCTTTCCTCTTCACTATTCCGATGAATATGGTGCTTTTCCATCAAGCGATAGAGCGTTACGCGGGAGATGCCTAGCTCCCGGGCCGCATGCTGGACGTTGAAGGAGTTCCGAGAAAGGCCGGCCAGCACGACGCTGCGCTCGGCCATGTCCCTGGCCTCTTCGAGACTCTCGGCATAGCGGGAGGGTGAGTGACGGCGCTCCAGTCCCAGGTCGGAGGGCCGGATCAGGGGGTGCTCGCACATCACCATGGCGCGCCGGACGCGATTGATGAGCTCGCGAATGTTCCCTGGCCACTCGTAGAGCCGCATGATGGCCAGGCTCTCCTTCGTGAAGCCCTTCACCTGCATGGATTTCTCGTTGGCGAAACACTTGAAGAAATACTTGGCCAATGTCTCGATATCTTCACCGCGTTCCCGGAGAGCGGGAACCTTGACCTGCAGGACATTCAGCCTGTGGTAGAGATCTTCCCGGAAACGCCCCTCGGCGACCGCATGCTCGAGGTCGACATGCGTCGCCGCCAGGACCCGGACATCGACCTCGATCTCCTTCAACCCCCCCACGCGCTGAATGGTGTGGTTCTCCAGAAAGCGCAGCAGGTTGACCTGCATGTCCAGCGGCAGGTCACCGATCTCGTCCAGGAACAGGGTGCCTCCCTGGGTGCTTTCGATGATCCCGATCTTGCGTTGGCTCGCCCCGGTGAAGGCTCCCTTCTCATGGCCGAACAATTCCGACTGGATCAGGTTGGCCGGAAGGGCACCACAGTTCACGGCATTGAATGCCTCGCCGGATCGCGATGATTCCTCGTGGATCGCCCTGGCGGTCAGCTCCTTTCCCGTTCCCGATTCCCCCTGGATGAACACGGGCGCATCGACCACCGCGACCTTGTGGATGGTCCGATAGAGCGACTTCATGATCGAGCTCGACCCGACCATTCGACAGTCATGGGGTTCGGCTGTCTCGGGAGAAGACACGTTTTGTTTGGCGTCCAGGTTCGCAAGTGCTGCGAGGTTTTCTAATGATATCAATAAATTGCCATTTTCAATCGGCAAGATATGGATGCCGCTGAAAAGGCGGCTGATCGCCGTGCAGACCGTGGACGAATGCAATGCTGACGGGGAGGCGATGGCGATCCAGCGTGTCATGAACTCATTGATAATTCCTTCCACTTCCCTCAAGTGATCGTCACTGGTGTCTTCAAGGTAGATAATGCCGACAGGATAGGAGGTTTCATGAAGTGCTTTCCAGGCCTGCCGGATGGTGGCGGCACGGTGGACATTCCATTCATGTTCCTCCAGCTGATGCAGTATTCCCTGAAAGTTCTCGGATTCCTGGCCAATAGCGATCAGGTTGCGTGTCGCTTTCATGTCTGGTCCCTGATATAAACATGATGAAAAAATAAGAAAACAGTGTTCGACCAGTGTCACAGCTGAAAAGCTAGCACCCTGCTAGTGGGAGTTGGGCATGATTTTTTTCATCGATAGGTATCATGCACCATTGGATCGTCGCTCGGTCATGGGGGGAGGGGCGCCGAGATTCTGCCTCGCCCAGTTCACCGCCTGCAATCGATTATGGACGTCGATCTTCTTGAAGATGTTGTACAGGTGAGACTTCACCGTATGTTCACTGACGAATAGCCGATCGGCGATTTCCATGTTGGAAGCGCCCGAGCCCAGAAGTCCGATGATCTCCAGCTCGCGCTGCGTCAGGCCGCAGGCGGGGCGGTAGGCATTGATCTGGTGGCGCCGGTAGAATTCCAGCATGCGGGCCATCAGCGAACGTGACATCCACAGCTGGCCCTCGAGCAGGGTACCGAGTCCCTTGCAGATCAGGGGCAGGGAATCATTCCGATAGAAGATGCCTTGAAGGTGCATGCAGGACAGGGTTTCCACGGCATGATCCTCATCCCGCAGGTTGAAGGCGGCCAGTGAGGTATTGGGACGCTCGGCGGCGCGAGACTGCCATGACTGCATGGTGGCCTCATCCATGTGGTCAGCATCGAGAAGCACGAGGACCCCATTCGTCTCCCGGGGTTTCCATGAGGCGCCTGGTGCCAGGATGGTGACGGGACACTCGAGCTGTTGATGAAGGTAGTCACTGAACAGCTGCGACTGGGGATTGGATTCGGTGACCAGCAGTATCAGACGCTTTTCCGGGACCATGATGCAACCTCTATGATATCAAAGCGATACGGCCAACCCGTTGCATGACACAGGCGCTTCTTCATTACAAAGTGTCGGATGTAGTGTAATCTTTTGTTACTAACTTTTAGTTATATCTCCGTTCCTGCATAGAATGATTGAGCCCAAGCTTTCATTCCTTCCTTTATAAACATGGCTTTATATGATTCATTATTCTTCGGATACTAGAAATTTGATGGAATCCTCATCATATATTTCCTTTCCAGCCAGCCAGCTTTTCAGCCTAGGACATCTGGCCATGCTTGGGAGGGAATTCCTCATGTACCGGTCGGCCTTTCTCTCCCCCTGCGTCGCCCTTAGAATGCCTGCCAACGCATGACGACCTTCGAGGCGAATCCGATGACGACCCCACTGGTGCTGGCCAGCGGCAATGCCGGCAAGCTGCGAGAACTCGAGCAACTGCTGTCTCCCCTGGGGCTCGCCGTCCGCCCCCAGTCGGCATTCGAGGTGCCGGAGGTCGACGAGACGGGGCTGACCTTCGTCGAGAATGCCCTGCTCAAGGCCCGGGAGGCCGCGCGAATCAGTGGCCTGCCCGCGCTGGCGGACGACTCGGGCCTGGCCGTGGATGCCCTCCAGGGGCGCCCCGGCATCCATTCGGCCCGCTTCGCCGGGGAGCCCAGGAGTGATGAACGGAACAATGCTCGACTGCTCTCGGCCCTGGCCGACGTCCCCGAGGGGCAGCGTACCGCCCGCTATTGGTGTGTCCTGGTGCTGTTGCAGCATGCCGAGGACCCCGTCCCGCTCATCGTGCAGCGCAGCTGGGAGGGGGAGATCCTGACCCGACCCCGGGGCGATGGCGGGTTCGGCTACGACCCCTTGTTCTGGGTGCCCGAACAGGGGCAGTCGGCGGCCGAGCTTTCCGCCGAGCTGAAGAATCGCCTGAGTCACCGTGGGCAGGCCCTGCGGGCGCTGGTCGCCAAGCTGGAGGCTCGTCCACTATCGTCATGAGTCATTCGCTGCCCCCGCTGTCCCTCTACGTGCATGTCCCCTGGTGCGTGCGCAAGTGTCCCTACTGCGATTTCAATTCCCACGGAGTCGGACGTTCGGGGGCGTTGCCCGAGGAGGACTACCTCTCGGCACTGATCGAGGACCTGCAGGCCGATCTGCCCCTGGCGCGAGGCCGGGAGCTCGTCAGCGTCTTCATCGGCGGGGGGACGCCGAGCCTGATGTCGGCCGGTTTCTACGGGCGGCTACTCGACGCCGTGGCCGAGCGTCTGCCGATGGCCGCCGATATCGAGATCACCCTCGAGGCGAACCCGGGAACCCTGGAGCGTGGTCGGTTCGCCGGCTACCGCCGGGTGGGCATCAACCGTCTCTCCCTGGGGGTGCAGAGCTTCCAGGACGCGCAGCTCGAGGCGCTCGGGCGCATCCATTCGGGAGACGATGCTCGTGCCGCGGTGAACGAGGCTCGTGAGGCGGGGTTCGACAACCTCAACCTGGACCTGATGCACGGGCTGCCGGACCAGACTCCCGAGCTGGCTCTAGCCGATCTGGAGCTGGCGCTCGCCCTCTCCCCCGAGCACCTTTCCTGGTACCAGCTGACCCTGGAGCCGAACACCGAGTTTCATTCCCGGCCCCCCGTCCTGCCCGAGGAGGAGGTGCTCTGGGATATCCAGGACCTCGGGCATGCCCGCCTGGAGGCGGCGGGCCTCTCGCGCTATGAGATCTCCGCCTATGCCAGGCCCGGGCGGCGATCTCGTCACAACCTCAATTATTGGCGTTTCGGCGACTATCTGGGGATCGGCGCCGGAGCCCATGCCAAGCTCAGCGTCGAGGCAGAGGGTGGGCTCCACATCGAGCGTCGTTGGAAGACCCGCCAGCCCGAGGCCTACCTGAGACGGCAGCGGGATCCGCGGGGCTTCCTGGCCGGCCGTGCGCCGATCCCGGCCGAGGAACTGCCCCTGGAGTTCGCCATGAACGTGCTGCGCCTGACCGATGGGGTGCCGCTGTCGTCCTGGTCGGCCCACACCGGTCGCCCGGCCCAGGCACTGCTTGGGCGTCTCGACGAGGCGAGGAAAAAAGGACTCTTGATGGAAGAGGCCGAGAGGGTTCAGGCGTCGCCCCAGGGTCTATTATTCTTGAACGAGCTGCTGGCCCTGATCGACCCTTCGGGCTAGTGCAGGATGCCAACCGTCGATAAGGAGTCGATGACGCCATGACCAGAACCGTACGCCTGATCGCGCCGCTCGCCGCCGCTGCCCTGCTGGTGGGGTGCACCACCACCGATCCCTATAGCGGCGAGACCCGGCGCAGCAATACCGGCACCGGTGCTGCCATCGGGGCCATGGTGGGGGCCGCCGCCGGCGCCCTGAGCGGTGACGGCAGTACCAGTCGTCGCGACCGTGCGCTGATCGGCGCCGCCGTGGGGGCCGCCGCGGGGGGCGGGATCGGTGCCTACATGGACAAGCAGGAAGAACAGCTTCGCCAGAGCATGCAGGGCACGGGTATCGGGGTGGAGCGTCGCGGTGACGACATCATCCTCAACATGCCGAGCAGCGTGACCTTCGGGTTCGACTCCAGCGAGCTGACCATGACCGCGCGAAATGCCCTCAACGATGTGTCCTCGGTGCTGCTGCAGTATCCGGAGACGCGGGTCAACATCGCCGGCCATACCGACAGCACCGGCGATGCCGCCTACAACCAGCGGTTGTCCGAGCGTCGTGCCCAGTCCGTGGGCAACTACCTTGCCCAGAGTGGGGTGTCGCCGAACCGGCTCTACATGAGCGGCTATGGCGAGAACCAGCCCGTGGCCAGCAACGAAACCGAAGCCGGCCGCGCCCAGAATCGGCGTGTCGAGATCACCCTGAGCCCGCTGGCCCAGCGCTGATCCCGTCGTACGTCCAGCGGCCCGCCCTCCTCCGGAGGGCGGGCCTTTTCTTTCCACCACCGTGACCCGAGCCATGCTGTCCTATCAACACGCCTACCACGCGGGGAACTTCGCCGACGTCCACAAGCATCTGACGCTTTACGCCGTCATCGACCACCTGTTACGTAAAGATTCAGCTATTACGTATATAGACACCCATGCCGGTCGTGGCCTCTATCCCCTCGATGCCGAGGAGACGGCGCGACTGGGGGAGTACCGCCAGGGGGTCGCGCGGCTCTGGCAGGGCCGGGCAGGTCTCGCCGAGGATCCCTTGCTGGGCGCCTGGCTGGCGGCCCTGGCCGATGTCCAGGCCGGCTCGGGGCTCGATCGCTACCCGGGCTCCCCCTGGTGGCTGGCCCGGCGCCTCAGGCCCCAGGACCGGCTTCGTCTCTTCGAGCTGCATCCCGGGGAACATGGCCACCTGGCCGGTCAGGAACTTCCCGAGAACGCCCGTCGCATCCATGGCGATGGCTTGGCGGGGCTGCTCAAGGGGCTGCCCGTGAGCACGCCACGGCTCTGCGTGCTGATCGACCCCAGCTACGAACGCAAGGCGGAGTACGGCGAGGTGGCGGAGGCCGTCCTGCAGGCCATGCGCAAGGCTCGCCATGCGCTGATGCTGATCTGGTACCCGCTGCTCCCTGCCGGCCGCCATCGGGCGCTGCTCGAGGGGCTTCGCGATGGCGGCCTGCGCAAGATCTGGCGCAGCGAGCTGACGCTGGCGCCGCCGGGGGAGGAGGATGGCATGTACGGCAGCGGCATGCTGGTCGTGAATCCTCCCTGGGGACTGGAGCTACGGCTGGAGGATGCCATGGCGTTCGTGAGTCCGCTGCTGGGGGAGGCCTGCCGTCATCGAGGCGACTGGTGGGTAGAAGAGTGAAGGTCCCTCCCCGCTGTCGGTGGGGCAAGGCTCACGCCGGCCAACGACCCAGGGCAATCAACGTTGGAAGGCGAGGGGCCGGCTCACCGGAGCTGTCGCCGGATCCGCGCCGTGCGCCAGCGCTCACGGCAAACGCCCGGCCGGCCGTCACTTGCCGATGCAGAAGCTGCCGAAGATCTCGCCGAGCAGGTCGTCGGCGCTGAACTCGCCGGTGATCTCCCCCAGTGCCTGCTGGGCGTCGCGCAGGTCCTCCGCCAGCAGCTCACCCGCCCCGTAGCCGGCCAGCTGAGCCTGACCGTTCTCCAGGGCGACCTCGGCCCGGTCCAGGGCGTCCAGGTGGCGCCGACGGGCGGAGAAGCGCCCCTCGGTGGTAGCGGAGAAGCCCATGACCGCCTTGAGGTGCTCCTTGAGGTTATCCACACCCTCTCCGGTCTTCGCCGAGAGCCGAACGACCGGGGTGGTTGTGGACGAGTCGAAGCCGGGCGCCTCGCGGCTGCTGTCCACCTTGTTGCGCACCAGGGTCAGCCGCGAGGCATCCGGCAGACGGGCGACGAACTCCGGCCAGATGGCCATCGGGTCCACGGCGTCGGTCGTGGTGGCGTCGACCAGCAGCAGGACCCGGTCGGCCTTCTCGATCTCCGTCCAGGCTCGGGCCACGCCGATGCGTTCCACGGCGTCGGGGGTATCGCGCAGGCCGGCGGTGTCGATGACGTGCAGCGGCATGCCGTCCAGGTGGATGTGTTCGCGCAGCACGTCGCGGGTGGTGCCCTCGATCTCGGTGACGATGGCGGTCTCCTGCTCGGTCAGGGCATTGAGCAGGCTGGACTTGCCGGCATTGGGGCGCCCGGCGATGACCACGTTCATGCCCTCGCGCATCAGGGCCCCCTGCGCCGCGGCGGCCCGCACCTCGGCGAGCTCGGCCTTGACCTCGCCCAGCCTGGCGGCCACATGGCCATCGGCGAGGAAGTCGATTTCCTCCTCGGGGAAGTCGATGGCGGCCTCCACGTACATGCGAAGCTCGATGAGCCGCTGTACCAGGCCCTCGACGCGGCGCGAGAACTCTCCCTGCAGGGAGCGCAGGGCATTCTCCGCGGCACCCCGGGAACTGGCCTCGATGAGGTCGGCGATGGCCTCGGCCTGGGCCAGATCGAGCTTGTCGTTGAGGAAGGCCCGCTCCGAGAACTCCCCGGGGCGTGCCAGTCGGGCCCCCAGCATCACGCAACGCTCGAGCAGCAGGTCCATGATCACCGGACCGCCATGGCCCTGGAGCTCCAGCACGTCCTCGCCGGTGAAGGAGTGCGGGCCCTCGAAGAACAGCGCGATCCCCTCGTCGATCATGCCCTGTGAGCCCCGGAAGGGCCCGTAGAGGGCATGGCGCGGCTCGGGGCAGTGTCCCAGCAGGCTGCCGGCGATCGCCCGGCAGGCCGGCCCCGAGACGCGAATGATGCCCACGCCGCCTCGTCCCGGCGGGGTGGCCAGGGCGGCGATGGTGTCCTGGGGATAGAGGCTCTCGGCCATCGATGACTCCTCGAGTGAGACGCGTCGCCATTGTCCGCGCCGGGTGCCGGAAACGCCAGACCCCCGCCGGGGCGGGGTCTGGTGCGGGGGAACGGAAGTCCCCTGCGCTACTTGGTCTTCATGCCCTTGCCGACGCTGGGATCGGCCTCGATCTTGCGGGTGATCACGTACTGCTGGGCGATGGAGGTGATGTTGTTCACCACCCAGTAGATCACCAGGCCGGCCGGGAACCACAGGAAGAAGAAGGTGAAGACGATGGGCAGCATCTTCATGATCTTCGCCTGGGTCGGATCCGGTGGGGTCGGGTTGAGCAGTTGCTGCACGAACATCGAGGCACCCATCAGGATCGGCAGGATGAAGAACGGATCCTTCACCGACAGGTCCTGGATCCAGAACACGAAGGGCGCGTGGCGCAGCTCCACGGATTCCAGCAGCATCCAGTACAGGGCGATGAACACCGGCATCTGCACCAGGATCGGCAGGCAGCCCCCCAGAGGATTGATCTTCTCCTTCTGGTAGAACTTCATCATCTCCTGGGACATCTTCTGGCGATCGTCGCCGTACTGCTCCTTGAGGCGTTGCATCTCCGGGCCCAGCTTGCGCATGCGGGCCATGGACTTGTAGGCCTTGGCGGACAGCGGCCAGAGGGCGGCCTTGACCAGCAGGGTCAGGATGACGATGGACCAGCCCCAGTTGCCGATCAGGTCATGGATGTGGTCGAGCAGCCAGAACAGCGGATTGGCGATGAACCACAGCCAGCCGAAGTCCACGGTCAGCTCCAGGTGCGGGGCGACCTCTTCCAGGCGATCCTGCACCTTGGGCCCCATGTACAGGGTCGCGGCCAGGGCTGCCTCGCCTCCTGCGGCCACGCTCTGGGTGGGGCCGGCGAAGGCGGCCACGTGGCGGCCGCGGGCGTCGGTGGTGGCGTAGTAGAGGTTCTGCTGGTCCTGGGGCGGGGCCCAGGCGGAGGCGAAGTAGTGCTGGATCATGGCGACCCAGCCGCCCTCGACGTCGCGGTTCTCGAAGTTGCCTTCCTCGATGGCCTCGAAATCGATCTTCTCGTAGCGGGTCTCCGGCGAGGAATAGGCGGCGCCCAGGAAGGAGCGCATGCCGAGCTTGGGGCCCGACGACGGATCGGGGCTGTCGTCTCGAGCCAACTGGCCGATGAAACGGGCGGTCACCGGCGCCTCGCCCCGGTTGGCGACCAGATACTCGACCCCGACGGCGTAGCTGTCTCGCTCGAAGGAGAAGCGTTTGATCACCTCGACGCCGTCCAGGGTGGCGGTCAGGTCGACCTCGAGCCGCTCCTGGCCGTCGGCGAGGCGGTACTCGGTCTTCTCGGGGCTGAAGGTGATCCGTCCCTGATGCCCCTCGAGCTGGAGACCGGAGCGAGCCACGTAGCTGAGCGAGGCATTGTCCGCCAGGAGCACGAAGGGCTGTTCCGAATCCAGTGCAAACTTGTGCTGGGGCAGGGCCGCGTAGACGATGTCGCCGCCCTGGGGATCGATGCGCAGGTCCAGCACGTCGGTGGTGACGGCCACCAGGTCTCGGCTCCGGGTCGCCGCGGCCTCGCCAGGAATGCCGCCGGCGATGTCGTCGGCGCCACGGCGCTCGGCCGGTACCGAGAGGTCGTCGCCATCGGCAGCCGCGGGCGCCTGGGCGTCGCCGGTGATGGCGGGGGCCTGCGGTGCCGTGGCCACCTGGCCGTAATCCTGATTCCACTGTACGACGATCAGGTAGGCGAGGATCGCCAGGGGAATCAGCAAGAGTAGTCGTTTTACGTCCATGAGGGTTCTGCCCGATGGGTGATGAACAATCCGATGGCGCAACGCAGGTTGCCCGCCCGACATACGCGAAAGCCTGCCGAGGGCAGGCTAACGTACGTCCGCCGAGCCTCGAGGTTCGGGGCTGCGGCGTCAAGCGAGGAGGCGTCTCGCGTGGTCATGCGCATGCAGGCTCCGTCTGGTGCCGACAGCGGCTGTCAGGGCATCTCATCGTCGATTCGCCGCCAGGGCCTCGGGTGAGGCATCCGCCGACTTTCGCGCCTCGCGTTCCAGCCGTTTCCACATGCAGTGCAGCTGGCGGTGGACGGTGTCGTTGTCCAGTTCGTGGACGCCGCGTCTGGCGAGCAGCACGATATCCACAGCGGGCAGTCGATGCTGGCGGAGTCGGATGGATTCGCGCGCTAGGCGCTTCAGGCGATTGCGGTCGACGGCACGACGCACGTTCTTCTTGCTGAAGATCAGACCGAGACGAGGATGTCCCAGTCCATTGGGGGTGGCCAGGGCCATCAGCCCCTTGCCGTGGACCTTGTAGACAGCCGTTTCGAAGACACGTCGATAGTCCCCGGCGGTCAGCAGTCGCAGCCGCCGGGAATAGCCCTGAGAGGACACGCGAAGTCCGCGATCAGGCGCTCAGGCGCTTGCGGCCCTTGGCACGACGGCGAGCCAGGACGGCGCGACCGTTCTTGGTGGCCATGCGTGCACGGAAGCCATGCGCGCGCTTGCGCTTGAGAACGCTGGGTTGAAAGGTGCGTTTCATAACTCGTTATTCCCACGTGGTTTTTGGAACAAATCGGCGATTCAGAGGCGCCCGGGTTCCGGTGGGGAATCCGGGGGGATTCGGCTCAAGACCGGAAATTGTAGTGATTTCGAGCCGGACGCGCAATTTTTCCGTTCTCGGTATCGGCATGGGAGGCTGGCTGCCGGCGGGCGCTCCGCAATCGTCATTACTATAGTGGGTCTTTTATGATGCCTTGTTATTACTAGTGGGGATATCATCTGTGGATAAACAGGTTTAGA